>OZ244118.1:0-2997607 GCA_965215765.1 uncultured candidatus Poriferisulfidus sp.
GCGTCATGGTGTTTGAGCTGACGCAGCCTGCTTTCTTATTTTGAGCTGACTTTCTGTAGTCGAAAGAGCCCTTCAAAAGCTCCGCCGTCACTCGTGATTTACTGAACAACCAGGCTCGCAACCTTTCTCTCTACCGCTACCCCTCGCTACCTCTGACTTTCACCCACCCCGGTCGGTGGCCAGGTGAAAAACATCGTGCTTTTTTACTCAGCCGCCGTACGCTTGTTGCCCGTCTTGTCGTGCGTCATGGTGTTTGAGTTGACGCAGCCTGCTTTCTTATTTTGAGCTGACTTTCTGCAGTCGCAATAGCCCTTCAAAAGCTCCGCCGTCACTCGTGACTTGCTGAACAGCCTGGCTCGCAGCCTTTCTCTCTACGGCTACCTCTCGCTACTCCTCGCTACCTCTGACTTTCGTCCACCCCGGTCGGTGGCCAAGTGAAGACATCGCGCTTTTTTATTCAGCCGCCGTGCGCTTGCTGCCCGTCTTGTCGTGCGTCATGGTTTTTGATCTGACGCGACCTGCTTTCTTATTTTGAGCTGACTTTTTGCAGTCGAAAGAGCCCTTCAAAAGCTCCGCCGTCACTCGTGATTTGTTGAACAGCCAGGCTCGCAGCCTTTCTCTCTACGGCTATCCCTCGCTACCTCTGACTTTCGCCCACCCCGGTCGGTGGCCAGGTGAAAAACATCGTGCTTTTTTACTCAGCCGCCGTGCGCCTGCTGCCCGTCTTGTCGTACGTCATGGTTTTTGATCTGGCGCGACCTGCTTTCTTATTTTGAGCTGACTTTCTGTAGTCGGAAGAGCCCTTCAAAAGCTCCGCCATCACTCGTGATTTGCTGAACAGCCAGGCTCGTAGCCTTTCTCTCTACGGCTACCCCTCGTTGCCTCTGACTTTCGCCCACCCCGGTCGGTGGCTAGGTGAAGAACATCGCGCTTTTTTATTCAGCCGCCGTGCACCTGCTACCCGTCTTGTCGTGCGTCATGGTTTTTGAGCTGACGCAGCCTGCATTCTTATTTTGAGGCAACTTTCTGTAGTCGAAAGAGCCCTTCAAAAGCTCCGCTATCACTCGTGACTTGCTGAACAGCCAAGCTCGCAGCCTTTCTCTCTACGGCTACCTCTCGCTACCTCTGACTTTCACCCACCCCGGTCGGTGGCCAAGTGAAAGACATCGTGCTTTTTTATTCAGCCGCCGTGCGCCTGCTTTCTTATTTTGAGACAACTTTCTGTAGTCGAAAAGAGCCCTTCAAAAGCTCCGCCGTCACTCGTGATTTACTGAACAACCAGGCTCGCAACCTTTCTCTCTACGGCTACCCCTCGCTACCTCTGTCTGTCTGCCACCCCGGTCGGTGGCCAAGTGAAGACATCGCGCTTTTTTATTCAGCCGCCGTGCGCTTGCTGCCCGTCTTGTCGTGCGTCATGGTTTTTGAGCTGACGCAGCCTGCTTTCCTATTTTGAGCTGACTTTCTGTAGTCGAAAGAGCTCTTCAAAAGCTCCGCCGTCACTCGTGACTTGCTGAACAGCCAGGCTCGCAACCTTTCGCTATACCGCTACCCCTCGTTACCTCTGACTTTCGCCCACCCCGGTCGGTGGCCAGGTGAAAAACATCGTGCTTTTTTACTCAGACGCCGTGCGCCTGCTGCCCGTCTTGTCGTGCGTCATGGTTTTTGAGCTGACGCAGCCTGCATTCTTATTTTGAGGCAACTTTCTGTAGTCGAAAGAGCCCTTCAAAAGCTCCGCCGTCACTCGTGATTTGCTGAACAGCCAGGCTCGCAGCCTTTCTCTCTACGGCTACCCCTCGCTACCTCTGACTTTCACCCACCCCGGTCGGTGGCCAGGTGAAAAACATCGTGCTTTTTTACTCAGCCGCCGTGCGCTTGCTGCCCGTCTTGTCGTGCGTCATGGGTTTTGAGCTGACGCAGCCTGCTTTCTTATTTTGAGGCAACTTTTTGCAGTCGAAAGAGCCCTTCAAAAGCTCCGCCATCACTCGTGACTTGCTGAACAGCCAGGCTCGCAACCTTTCGCTATACCGCTACCCCTCGTTACCTCTGACTTTCGCCCACCCCGGTCGGTGGCCAGGTGAAAAACATCGTGCTTTTTTACTCAGCCGCCGTGCGCCTGCTGCCCATCTTGTCGTGCGTCATGGTTTTTGAGCTGACGCGACCTGCTTTCTTATTTTGAGCCGGCTTTTTGCAGTCGAAAGAGCCCTTCAAAAGCTCCACCGTCACTCGTGAAATACAGGCTTCCATCCGGGGCAAAACCAACACCTATCGGTCTTGCCAGGCGTTTTCCATCCTCGTTTTGAAATCCTTCAAGCAAAGGGGAAACCTTGGCGGGCTCCGTGCCCAGAACAACCCGCGCTATCCATGGGGGACGCCTGCTCGAGTCTTTCCCTGAGGCACCGCCATCTGGCAATGTGGCCCAAGAGCCATGCAAGGCGACGACTGCGTTGTTGCGCCAAGTGTCGGAAAAGGTGGTGGGAATGAACGCCACGCCCATAGGCGCGTTACGGGCGGGGAAAGTTGCAACCGGCTTGGTAACGTCATCGCGAGGAGGAGAAGCAGATACGCAGTCGTCACGCACCAGTCGCTTGCCCTTGAACTGAAACCAAGGCATGCCGTGAAATGACCCCGACTTCAAGCGGCTGAAATATTCCCGAGGTTGTTCATATCCGTGGTGGTCAGGGCCGTTGTTGCTGGCATACAGTTCGCCGCTTACTGGGTGCCACGCCATACCGATCGGATTGCGCAGTCCAGAGGAATAAACTTTCCAGACAGCTTTTTTCGGCTGCTCATCCAGAACCATGACACCACCTCGCCGGTTGGAAAAAGAATAGCTTTCGTCCAGGTACTCGTTTGAGCAATTGCCGCTGATGCCAAGGCTCAGGTAAATTTTTCCGTCCGGTCCGACTTTGACTGTTCGGCTTGTGTGACCCCAGCCGCCGGGGAGCTTCGCCACGAGAGCAAAGTCAGTCCACGACATTTTCCGGTTTTTTCGGTAAGTCACGCTGTACAGTCCGCTGGTTTTGGCAACCAGCATTTTGTCGTCACGAAACGCGATACTGCCCGGATAGCCATAGGTCTTGAGCAGCTTTTCAGCTTGAACATAAGGAGCTTTCAGGCGGTAGATATAGCCATTCCGGGATCCGACGATCATTTCGTCTTCATAAAACGCAAACAGCCTGGGTTTGTCCATCGATGCCAGGAATTTCAGTTCGTAGCCATCCGGAACCGACACCGACCACCTGTCGTTGCCGTAAGTGAAGCTTTCTATATGGTATGCGGAGTTGGACGATACCCTGAAACTGAAGCTTTCTGCGGCGGCATGAGACGTTATCCCGCAGAGTAAAAGCACCGCAAAGAAAGTGCTGAAAGTGTGTGCCGGAGAATTAAAACAAAACAGAAAATTCATAGTCGTACCTCGTGATGCTGTGGGCGACATAAACAACAGAACCCGCCACCAAGGCGCAAGGGCTCCACTTCAAGCAGGAACCGTTCACCCCAACAGCTCCTTGATGGCAGCACGCATGGCATCCGCTACCCCGATCTCCGATTGGCTGTGCCCTGCGCTTTCCACGTCAAGCTTTTTCCCGGCCGGCCACTTCTCAAGCAGTCTCCGTTCACCCCAACAGCTCCTCGATGGCAGCACGCATGGCATCCGCTACCCCGATCTCCGATTGGCTGTGCCCTGCGCTTTCCACGTCAAGCTTTTTCCCGGCCGGCCACTTCTCAAGCAGTCTCCGTTCACCCCAACAGCTCCTCGATGGCAACACGCATGGCATCCGCTACCCCGGCCTCCGATTGGCTGTGCCCTGCGCTTTCCACGTCAAGCTTTTTCCCGGCGGGCCACTTCTCAAGCAGTCTCCGGGCATTGCTGGGTGGACACAGCAAGTCGTAGCGGGACTGCACAACAATTCCCGGGATGTCTTTCATGCGATCCATACCGTCAAGAATCTGGTTGGGTTCCAGAAAGCAGTGCTGGGAGAAATAGTGCGCCTCCACTCTCGGGGTTCGTGGGGTCTTTCTGTCGGCAGGTGCATTCTGGGGGCTGAGATCAGGTGGAAAAACAGGCACTGTCCCGACTAGCTCTGACAGGCATCTTTCGTAGTCATGCCAGACAAAAGACGCAGCACGGGAAATTTCCGGATCCTCGTCAAGCAGGAGACGGTACCAGGCACTCAGCACGTCCGAGCGTTCCATATCATCAACAAGCGCAACGAAGCGTGCGAACGCTTCGGGATAGAAAACGGCAGGTAGGCTCAGAAAAGCGCGCTTAAGCTCAGCGTCCGTGCCGAAAAACAGTGAACGCAAAACCAGCCCGAGTACCCGCTCAGGATGTTTCTGGGCGTAAAGCAGTGCCAGCGTTGACCCCCAGGAGCCGCCAACCAGAAGCCACTTCTCAATGGCAAAATGCCTGCGCACCGTCTCCAGGTCTTCCAAAAGTGCTTCGGTTGTATTTTCCTCCAGCAAGCCAAGAGGTTCACTCTGCCCGCTGCCTCTCTGATCAGGAAGAATCACTCGGCACCGTCCTGAAGGAAAAAGACGGAGATGTCCCGGGTGGCAACCGCTTCCCGGGCCACCGTGCAAAAGCACCGCGCACGGCAAGGCTTTTTCACCGCTATCAGAGACGTGTACTGTGTGCAGCGCGGACACTGCGAGTTTAGTTTGGGTTCTTTCTGTTTTCCGCATCACTTACGGCACCTAAGGTTCCGGGTTTTTCACGATTGAAAAAACCAATGCGCCGGTAATCAAAGCGGGAATCTGTCTTGTGCGATGCAGTCTGGGCGATATTCCGGGTGACAACCGCTTCCCGGGCCACCATGCAAAAGCACCGCGCACGGCAAGGCTTTTTCACCGCTATCAGAGACGTGTACTGTATGCAGCGCAGATACTGCGAGTCTAGTTTGGGCTCTTTCTGTTTTCCGCATCACTTACGGCACCTAAGGTTCCGGGTTTTTCACGATTGAAAAAACCAATGCGCCGGTAATCAAAGCGGGAATCTGTCTTGTGCGATGCAGTCTGGGCGATGCTGAGCAGGGAAAAAGACGGAGATGTCCCGGGTGGCAACCGCTTCCCGGGTCACCATGCAAAACCACCGCGCACTGCAAGGCTTTTTCACCGCTATCAACGACGCGCACTGTGTGCAGCGCGGATACTGCGAGTCTAGTTTGGGTTCTTTCTGTTTTCCGCATCACTTACGGCACGTAAGGCTCCAGTTTTTTCACGATTGAAAAAACCAATGCGCCGGTAATCAAAGCGGGAATCTGTCTTGTGCGATGCAGTCTGGGCGATGCTGAGCATTGCCTCGTGGTGATCTGAGAATTCGCAGGCGGGATCCATGTTGGCTGCGTCACCGGTAATGGCAAAAGCCTGACATCGGCAACCACCCCAGTCGATGGTATGCCGCTCGCAGCTACGGCACTTGGCAGGCATCCAGGAAGTGCCCCGAAACTGTTCAAAAGCTTCCGAGTGCTCCCAGATTTCTTCCAAAGAATGCTCAAGCACATTATCAAAGCGCAAGGTATTAATGCTTTCAGCAGCGTGGCAGGGCAGGACTTTTCCTGACGGGGTGACGTTCAGAAACTGACGCCCCCAGCCGCTCATGCAGGCTTTGGGACGCTTCGCGTAGTAGTCGGGAACCACGAAGTCGATGACCATAATACCCTTGAGCCGCTCAATGGCCTCGGCAACTACGGCATTCGCTTTTTCCAGTTGCGTAATCGTTGGCATCAATGTGGAGCGATTGTGATATGCCCATCCGTAGTACTGGACGTGCGCGATCTCCATGCGTGAGCCCTCCATTTCCACCGCAAGATCAATAATCTGTGGCAGATGCTCAATGTTCATCCGGTGTATCGGAGCATTGACGGTCAACGGCAGCCCGGCTCCGACGACTGCTTTTGCGACCTCCATTTTTTTCGCGTACCCCTGTTTGTTACCACCAATAAAATTCGCGTTTTTTTCCTCGTAATCCTGGATGCTGATTTGCACATGCTCAAGACCCAGCTCGGTAAGAGCTTCTATGCGCTGCTTGTCAAAGGTCACGGCAGACGTAATGAGGTTGGTGTAAATGCCGAACTCGCTTGCCTTTTCCACCAGCCGTTCCAAGTCGGGTCTCAGTCCCGGTTCACCGCCTGAAAAATGCGCTTGAAAGACGCCGAGCTTGGCGGCTTGTTCCAGCACGTCAATCCACTTTTCGGTGCTCAGCTCAGTCGCCGCTTTTTCCAGCTCCAACGGGTTGGAACAGTAGGGGCACTGCAATGGGCAACGGTGCGTCAGCTCGCAAAGGATGGCAAGCGGTTTTCCGAGATTCGGGTTCGAGTCAGTCATGATCCTGTTTTATCGTCATGAAGCGTTTGTCTGTGAGGTCTTGCAGCAAGGGCAAAATATCTCTTTTGATGTCTTCTGCTGAAGCATTGTATTCGTTCGCCAGGCTTTGTGCGATTTCGTCCACTGTGGCTTCCCCGTCACAACGGCGGATCGTCTCCAGCGCAGGCTCGTCAGGCTCAAGCAGACGCTCAGGGGCAAGCAAGACCCACTGGTCGCGCACCTTGTTGTGTTGCAACTTGACGTGTTTGGCAAGCAATGGGCGGGATGCCGAACTGACAATTTGACGGCCACGCTGTCCTTGAGCCGTCAAGGGGTGCTCGCGTCCGGAATAAAGCAGCCGGGGGGAATCAGCCCCGGGGACACGTAGGCAAAGTACAGCGCGTCAAGCTGCGCCCACAGCACGTCGCACTTGAAAAGCAAAGCCTTGCAAACCGCTTTTTGTTCACGCTCGGTGCGCGCATTTTTAAGAACATAAGCCAAAGCGAAGTCCACATCCCTGCGCGCTTGCGTCAGTCTGGGCTTGAAGTAAGCCAGTGTGTCTTCGTCAATGAAGTCGTAATTTTCCAGCATGCCGGCCATTCTTTCTGCGATGATCTGTGGCGAAAACAATTCCGTCAGAGATGAGGCAATCGCGTCCAGTAAAGGCATTTCGCGAACAAACTGCACATAAGCCTGTACTGCGAATCGGGTCGCCGGTAACGCCCCTTCACGAGAAATCACGTAATCCTGATCCACGCCGAGGCTTCCGGTCAATTTAAGCCAACGCACAATGCCACCGTCACTCTTCAAATTTCCGTCGTGATCTTCAACACGTTCTCGCCACTTTCGCCGGATTTCCCGATCTTCTATTTTTGCCATCAGGCTTAAATCCTTGATGGGAATCGCAGCCTGATAACAGTATCGATTCAGTGCCCATGCCTGAATCTGTCCTTTGTTCAGTTTTCCGCTGTGTAAAAGCTTGTGAAAGGGATGGTGATTGTGATACCGCTCTGCCCCGATGTCTCTCAACGCCTGCTCCAGTTCGTGCTCTTTCATGATCTCAACAGCCTCGGGGATCATAGTGTTATACCCTGACCGTCGTAAGCAATTTCCCATCCCGCTGCCTCTACAGTTTTTCGCTCCTCTGAATTCTCCGCGAGTATCGGGTTCGTGTTATTGATGTGGATGAAGACTTTTCTTTTCACGTTCAATTCGGCAAATCCCTCCATGGCCTTTTCATTGTCTATGTGCCCCATTCTCGCGCCGGTCTTGACGCCCACACCCGTTTCGAGCATTTCTTCGTTCTGATAGACCGTGCCATCGAAAAAAACCAGTTCCGCGCCGCTCAGCCGGCTTTTTATTTCCTCGCTCAAGTAGGCACAGCCGGACAGGTAATAAAACGATGCGCCGGTCTCATCCCGTATGTACAGACCCACTGTATCGCCTTCTTCAGTCCCGAAATTTGAACCCTGGCCTTCGTTTTCCAGATAAAGCGCAACTTTTCCCGGAACCGGAAACATATCAATGTGTAAACCAAGCTCCTTTCCATCAACGTCTTTCAACGCAATTTGCCCCGGAATCTGCACGCTTCGTTGTTTGACGAATTTTTCATTCAGCACGCGAAACACCGAATTGCTTTGCAGAATGGTCTGCACACGCTCTGTGGAATAAAGAGAAAAAGGCTGGCTTTCACGCAAAGTCAGCAACCCGGCGATGTGGTCAATATCACCGTTTGTTAAAACTATGGATTTTATCGGGCTGTGTCTGAGACCTTCGCCACGCGGATGCAACTCCTGGTTGTCAGCAATTTGTTGCCTGACGTCAGGAGAGCAATTTAAAAGTACGTAATCTTTACCGTTGCTACTGACGGCAACGGAGGCTTGAGTTCGGGGGGTAAAAAAAGAATTGCCAGCCCTGACGGACTGGCAATTCAAACACTTGCAGTTCCACTGAGGGAACCCGCCGCCAGCTGCTGACCCCAGTACTACAATCCGCATGCTTCATGCAGAATGGGGTTAATGCCGGCTTCGCTTTAGCTTTCTGTTAGGAAAGTTCGGCGCAAGCGTAGCAGTTGATTTCCATGCCAACTGCGCTTTCCCGTAGAACGGGGGTATTCCATGTCTTCATAAACTATCCTCCTTGAAGGTTTTGACAAAACCACACACCCAAGAATTAAGGTGCGTCGCTGAATTCGGTACGTACTTTACGCTACTTTTTAGGGTTGTGTCAACATGGGTCAGGGTCGCTTTGTCCCAAAGCCTTCACGCAACACGGGTCAAGTCCATCAGACAACGAGCCGCCGGCAAGGCAATTGTATAAGCGTAATCGGGTTGCGTGCGGTTCTGACAACAGCTTCCGACCCTTCCATCAAGAAGACGTCAGTCCGGCAGACTACGCAACATCCAGGCGTTTTTTTCGTGTACTCGCCATCTGGCGCCCCAGCAAATCAGCTGTCGACCCATCTCCGGCATTTTCGGCTATCGGAAAAACGCTGCGCGCGGTTCTGACAACAGCTTCCGACCCTTGCATCAAGAAAATGTCAGTCCGGCGACTACGCAATATCCAGGTGCTTTTATCGTGTACTCGCCATCCGGCGAACCAGCAAATCCGCTGTCGGCTCATCTCCGGCGTTTTCGGCTGTCGGAAAAACGCTGCGTGCGGTTCTGACAACAGCTTCCTGCCCTTCCATCAAGAAGACATCAGTCCGGAAGACTACGCAACATCCAAGTGCTTTTTTCGTGTACTCGCCATCCGGCGAACCAGCAAATCAGTTGTCGACCCATCTCCGGCATTTTCGGCTATCGGAAAAACACTGTGTGCGGTTCTGACAACAGCTTCCTGCCCTTCCGTCAAGAAGACGTCAGTCCAGCAGACTACGCAATATCCAAGCGTTTTTTTCGTGTACTCGCCATCCGGCGAACCAGCAAATCAGCTGTCGGCCCATCTCCGGCGTTTTCCGCTATCGGAAAAACGCTGCGTACGGTTCTGACAACAGCTTCCTGCTGAAACACGCCAGAAAATGTCAGTCCGGCAGACTACGCAACATCCAGGTGCTTTTATCGTGTACTCGCCATCCGGCGAACCAGCAAATCAGCTGTCGGCTCATCTCCGGCATTTTCGGCTATCGGAAAAACGCTGCGCGCGATTCTGACAACAGCTTCCGACCCTTGCATCAAGAAGATGTCAGTCCGGCAGACTACGCAACATCCAGGCGTTTTTTCGTGTACTCGCCATCCGGCGAATCAGCAAATCCGCTGTCGGCCCATCTCCGGCACTTTCGGCTATCGGAAAAACGCTGCGTGCGGTTCTGACAACAGCTTCCGACCCTTCCGTCAAGAAGATGTCAGTCCAGCAGACTACGCAACATCCAGGTGCTTTTATCATGTACTCGCCATCCGGCGAACCAGCAAATCCGCTGTCGGCCCATCTCCGGCACTTTCGGCTATCGGAAAAACGCTGCACGCGGTTCTGACAACAGCTTCCTGCCCTTCCGTCAAGAAGCCAGCAAACTACGCAACATCCAGGTGCTTTTATCGTGTACTCGCCATCCGGCGAATCAGCAAATCCGCTGTCGGCCCATCTCCGGCACTTTCGGCTATCGGAAAAACACTGCGTGCGATTCTGACAACAGCTTCCGACCCTTCCTTCAAGAAAATGTCAGTCCAGCAGACTACGCAACATCCAGGCGTTTTTTTCGTGTACTTCCATCCGGCGAATCAGCAAATCCGCTGTCGGTCCATCTCCGGCATTTTCGGCTATCGGAAAAACACTGCGTGCGGTTCTGACAACAGCTTCCGACCCTTCCGTCAAGAAGATGTCAGTCCAGCAGACTACGCAACATCCAGGTGCTTTTATCGTGTACTTCCATCCGGCGAACCAGCAAATCCGCTGTCGGCCCATCTCCGGCATTTTCGGCTATCGGAAAAACGCTACGTGCGATTCTGACAACAGCTTCCTGCTGAAACACGCCAGAAAATGTCAGTCCAGCAGACTACGCAACATCCAGGTGCTTTTATCGTGTACTCGCCATCCGGCGAACCAGCAAATCCGCTGTCGGCCCATCTCCGGTGTTTTCGGCTATCGGAAAAACACTGCGCGCGGTTCTGACAACAGCTTCCTGCCCTTCGTCAAGAAGATGTCAGTCCGGCAGACTACGCAACATCCAAGTGCTTTTATCGTGTACTTCCATCCGGCGAACCAGCAAATCAGCTGTCGGCTCATCTCCGGCATTTTCGGCTATCGGAAAAACGCTGCGCGCGATTCTGACAACAGCTTCCGACCCTTCCGTCAAGAAGATGTCAGTCCGGCAGACTACGCAACATCCAAGCGTTTTTTTCGTGTACTTCCATCCGGCGAATCAGCAAATCCGCTGTCGGCCCATCTCCGGCACTTTCGGCTATCGGAAAAACACTGCGTGCGGTTCTGACAACAGCTTCCGACCCTTCATCAAGAAGACGTCAGTCCAGCAGACTACGCAACATCCAGGCGTTTTTTTCGTGTACTCGCCATCCGGCGAACCAACAGATCCGCTGTCGGCCCATCTCCGGCACTTTCGGCTATCGGAAAAACACTGCGTGCGATTCTGACAACAGCTTCCGACCCTTCCGTCAAGAAGCCAGCAGACTACGCAACATCCAGGCGTTTTTTTCGTGTACTTCCATCCGGCGAATCAGCAAATCCGCTGTCGGCCCATCTCCGGCATTTTCGGCTATCGGAAAAACACTGCGTGCGGTTCTGACAACAGCTTCCTGCCCTTCCTTCAGCTGCTTGATCATATTCCTGGCATCAGGAACTCCGGTCTCCTCAGGGATGGAAGACAAGCTGGCGTAAGTGCTGAAAGCACCCGGAGCGAACTCGCCCAGTGCGCGTATGCGTTCAGCGATTTCATCCACTGCGATTGCCATTTCTGTGTACTCTTGCTCAAAAAGTGTATGCAGCGTTGTGAACATGGGACCAGTCACGTTCCAGTGAAAATTATGCGTTTTCAGATAGAGTGAATAGCTGTCTGCCAGCACGCGCGAAAGGCCACCGGCTATTTCTTCGCGTTGCTCCTTCGAAAGCCCAATTTGAATTTCCATAATAGCCTCACTAATTTTGGCGCACGGCTATCAATGTCCGTACTAACAGGAACCGGGAATACTGTTCCGCATTGTACTGACCTTGTACACGTTTGACCATAAAAAGGCACTGTGCCCTCACTGCTTTAATTTGCGGACAGAACGTACACAGAGCGAAACAGGAATTTCAAATTATCCGCTGCAAACAAACGGATGACCGTAAAGTCAGCCGTGTTGCAAACGGTAGGCGCGCAAGGTGTTTTCTATCAGGCAGGCCACTGTCATCGGCCCCGTCCCTCCCGGCATGGGGCTGAGCGCACCAGCCACTTTGCTCACATCGTCAAAATCCACGTCTCCTTGAATGCCTTGGTCGCTTTCGCTGACCCCGACATCAACCACGCTCGCACCTGGCTTCACCCACTCGGATTTCACCATGGCCGGAGTGCCAGCAGCAGGAATCAGAATATCAGCTTCTCGGCATTGACCTGCCAGATTGGGGGTGCGTGAATGACAAACTTTGACGGTTGCGTCCACTCCTTTGCGCGACAGCAAAAGCGCCAAAGGCAAGCCGACCAAGGTGGAGCGACCAATGATGACAACCTGTTTGCCGTGGGTGCCAATCTCATAGTGCTCAAGCATGCGCATGACGCCGAGTGGCGTACACGGGATCAGGCTTTCCTCTCCGCTTAACAGTTTGCCCAGGTTCCCGATGGTCAGGCCATCCACGTCTTTTTGTGCAGGAATACAACCCAAGGCACTGCGTACGTCCAGTCCGTCGGGCAGAGGCAACTGCAATAAAATGCCGTTCACATCCGGGTCTGCCGCGAGACTGCGCAACTCGCCCTCAAGTTCGGATTGCGAAACGGTTTCCGGCAGTTCAATCATGCGCGACTTCAACCCAACTGCTTTCGCTTTTTTCAGCTTCAGTTTCACGTAAAGCCGACTGGGTGCGTAGGTGCCGACCACTACGGTGGCAAGCGTCACACCATTGCCACCTATGTCAGCGATTTCCGAGGCTGTTGTCTGGTAAATTTTGGCTGCCGATTGATGTCCGTCCAGTAGTAGCAAGAGCGTATTCCTCGATATCAGGCAAGCGCGGGCTGCTTGTCTGGGTGTAAATAAATCAGGCTTTTACCCAGCCGCCCCTTGTAATTTCCGGCGGAAATCATGATGAGGCCCTCCTGATCGCGCGCAGCTGTGATGGCTGCCTGTGTCGCGGCGATGACCTCCGGCATTCCCCGGCCATTCATGATGATTTCCATGACTGAAGTCACGCCAGGAGGCAAAACCCCTTCAACATCCGGATGATCTTGCAAGGTGGGGCAATACTTCTCGTAAGTGCTGGCGACGCTGAAGCTGTATTTGCTCCCGGCTTTGGAGCCACTACCCGCGACTCCTCCGGGAAAAGCGCACACAACACCCGGGATCGCAACGACCGCCTCTACTGCACGCTCTGCCGCAGACAAAGCGCTGCCAACGCTGTCGCCAAAAAACCAGAGATTGCCTCCCATCAAGCCTTGCGCGTAGCCGAGACGCCTGTCAATCACAAACTCACCGCCCAATGTGGGAACCACCCAAACGCGATGGCCGTGCCGGCGTTCCCGAAGCTGAAATCCGTTGCCGAAATAAGCCACTTTGCGTCCCATCTGAAAATAATCAGAACCATCGATTTGGTTAAAACAAGAGGCCGTGGGGCAAGTCATAATGTTTTGGCTGATGCGTACCAAGGCGGTCTTCTCCAGACGGGAAAGCCGGTCTTTCCAGAACTTGGGAACATGCAGTTGTACAACCGCACCTGGTCGACCATCAGGGGTGTCACTGCTGTCAACATGGCGATCCAGGCCTGCTTCGCAATCACAAAGGATGGTGCTTGCGGCATTGCCTGTAACCGCATTGACAGCGTGATCAACCCACTTGAAGTTTTTTGCGGTAACCAGAAATTCTGTATAAAAAGACAGGAACGCCTCGGCATAAGTGTCGTCGATCTTTGCCGCCATCAATTCCTCCCTTTGCCTTCATATACGGCGTTCTCGGTAATCACCAGATCCATGAACACGTCGTGCGAACTCATCTGTATCTCATCAAACAACTGCGATTCGTAGCACAGGGCAACCAACAGACAGTCGGGTCGGACTTTTTCCAGCAGACGGTCATAATAGCCTTGCCCGTTGCCCATCCTGCCGCCACTGCGGTCAAAACCCACGCCGGGAACCAGCACGATGTCCAACTCCTCAGCCGTAGCGTTTTTAGCCGCTTCTGCCCAGCGTTCCCGTGGTGGCTCAAGAATTTTCCATTTCCCAACCACGAGTTCATCAAAGCTTTCCAGGTGCCACAGCCCCAGCTTGTTTTCCCCTGCTTCGTCAACAGTGCAGTAAGGGACAATAACGCGCTTGTCCGAGTCTTTAATTGCCTCTGCCAGTTCCGGGCGCGTACGGGTTTCCGTTCGACATTCCATGTACCACATAGCAACTTTCGCTTTTTTGTAAGCTTCCAGTGCCACAAAACGAGCGCAGGCTCTGGAGCTGACCTCGTCTTTGTTTGCCTGGGCTGCACGCGCGTCATACGCTTGGCGGCGCATTTTATTTTTGCGCTCTATCTGCAACTCAAGAGATGATGCGTTTTCTGCCATAAATTCCCCCGGAATGTGAACAAGCACCAGGAACGCAAGCGGACACCTTGTTTCCTGGTAACAAAACTGTAAAAAATCAAGCCGCTAACTGTACCGCAGCACTAACAAATAGGCAATTACAGCCGGAAAAAAGCCTGCTCGCTCAGCCAGAAAATCACGGTTAGCCGGTATTCCTCATCCCGAGCGCGATACCATTGATGGTTCGCAGCAGCGCTTTCAAATAGTAGTTGCGCTCGTGTGCCATGAAATAGTTGGTGCGGTGCTTTCTCAGCAGCATAATCTGAATGTAATTCAACGGATCCAGGTAGGGAGCGCGTCTCTGAATGGATAGTTTTTGCGCAGGATAACAATCCAGCAAACTGTCTTGCTGACAAACCTTCATGACTGATTTGACTGTCGACTCATATTCCTCGGAAATAGTGTCGTAAATCAATTTGGCATTGACTCTTCTGGAACACAAAGCCGAGTAGTCTCTGGCGATGAACATGTTCGCTTTGGACAGAGCCACTTGGGTATTGTTCAAAAGAGTTTCGAAAAACGGCCATTCCCGATACAGCTTTTGCAGTTGCTCCAGATTACCGGGAGCCTGATTTATAAAGTCTTCCAGAGCATGGCCGATACCATACCAGGCCGGTAAAGTGTGGCGCGACAGAGACCAGCCAAACACCCAGGGGATTGCCCTTATGGACGATTTGGATTGATCCGACGTTTTTCTGTGTGTCGGTCGTGAACCAATGTGCAAATCGCGGATTTCTATCACCGGGGTAGCCCGGTAAAAGTACTCAAAAAGCCCAATGTCCGAGTCCACCAGATCGCGATAGGATTCTTCACCCTGTTTCGCCAGGACTTCAGCTATTTTCAGATGAACAACCTCGTCTTTATGAGCCACCGGAAGTGCCAGATGCCGGCTGGCTCTGATCAATCCACAGCAGGCGGTTGTAATTTCGTGTATGGCGGCCTCTGAGTTCATATATTTCAGAGAAATCACCTCGCCTTGTTCAGTCACTTTTATGCTGCCGTCTACGGTTGATGGCGGTTGCGCAATTATCGCTTCCCGGGTTGGTCCGCCACCCCGGCCGATAGTTCCCCCGCGTCCGTGGAAAAAACGCAACTCGACTCCGGAGGCTCTGGCAACGGAAATAATGTCACGCTGCGCCTGGTACAAACTCCATGCCGAGGCCAGGATGCCGCCATCCTTGCAGGAGTCCGAATAGCCCAGCATGACTTCCTGTAAATCGCCGGACATGCTCAACAGTTCTCTATAGACCGGTTCCTGAAAAAGCTGCTGCAATATAGCCGGAGCACGTTGTAAATCGTCAACAGTCTCAAACAGGGGAGTGACAGGCAGATTGCACCCCGGTTCCTCGTTCGCGTTTTTAGCAACCACCCCGGTGAGTCTGGCAAGCACAAGGACTTCCAGAACGTGGTGCGCCGCATGGGTCATGGAAATTACGTAATTGCCAATGATGCGGGAACTGATTTTTTCGCGTGCGATCTTCATGACTGAAAATACCCGCGCCAGCTTTCTGGGAAACGCAGACAAATCGGATATTTTGAGCTTGGGCAAGTCTTCTCGTTCCAACAAGGCCACGAGTAGCCGGTATTTCCCGTCATCGTTCAGACTCTGGTAATCACCATGGAGATCCAAATGCGCCAGGATGGAAGCCAAGGCAATCCCGTGTTGCGAAGACTCTTCCCTGACATCCAGTCGCGACAGGTAGAAACCAAAAGTCTCCACCATGCGGATCAGATCCTTCAACTCGCAGTCGGCAAGGTCAGCGTCGTCATGGCTGCGCAAGGAGTGATCCACTATTTTCAGGTCATTGAGAAAGCTTTCCTCGTCAGGATATGCAAACCGGGCTTGTGTGCCCGGGACAGATGATCTTTTGTTAATGGCTGTCAGCTTGCACCGCAGGCGGTAGATGATGACTCCCAAGTGGCGGCGGTAGGGCTCGCTGCCAAACAGTTCCGGGTTGCGGCGAAAGGCGTGTTTTTCGCATGCTCCGTCTTTCGAAACATGCTCCAGAAACTCGGGGCTTGGCGTAATCAGGGAAGAGGCGTGCGTAAGACGGTCGGTCAGAAAGTCGACACGCCGGATGTACTCCCGGATGATTTCGACTGAATGCAAAATCGTGGTGCGGGTTGTAACTTGCGGGGTGACGAAGGGGTTTCCATCGCGATCTCCGCCAATCCATGAGCCGAACAGAAGAAAACTGGGCACTCGCAGATCATCGTTCGGGAAAATTTCTTGCAAATCCTTTTCCAGCTTCCGATAGACCTTGGGAACGGCTTCAAAAATGGAACTGCGATAGTAGTAGAGACCGTTCCCCACTTCCGATTCGACTGTCGGTTTATTGGCACGAACCTCATCGGTCTTGAACAGCACTTTGATTTCTTTCTTCAATTCATTGTGAAGGCGAAATCTTTCGTGGTGCCCCAGCCTTCCTGCGTCAAGCTTACGCAAAACCATTAAAATTCGCTGGCAGATCTGTAAGTTGACGCGCCTCTTGGACTCGGTGGGGTGCGCTGTAAAAACGGGGTAATAGCACAGCTTGTCCAGCAGACTCTGCATGCGTTCCGGTGTTGCGCCCCGTTTTTTCAGAAAGTTCAGCGTGTAAGCGAAGCCACTGTAAGCGGGTTCGTTTTCTATGAGACTGTTCAGTTTGTAGCGATGCGCATCCTCTGACACGTTTACGAGGCTGAAAAAAGTTGAGAAGCAGCGAACGACCTGATCCACCAGGCTCACGTCCAGTTTTTCCAGGTAATTGGCTATTTTTTGGCGAGTTATTTCCGACTCATGGCGATGCAGTCTGGCAAAACTTTTACGCAAGACCTCCACTGACGCATAAATCTTCGGATCGTTTTCATGCCGGATAATCGCACCCAACATTTTGCCAAGCAATCTGACGTTGTCGCGAAGCGCGCGGTCGTCCTCATCTGCCATCAAGCCGTTCGATTCTTCAATGTTCATGGTTTCTTTTGTTCATACACCGCCATACAAGTGCAAATTTTCAGTCATGCAGCGGGGAAGTTTTTGCACTGTTTCGGGAACACGCAAATTAAAGACTCCCTCTGCCAAGGAAAGCGGCAAACGGTTCGTGACCCTGTGTGACGCATTGATTGTAACAAACATCAAGATGCCGAATATCAGAGGGGGACGGACGGACGGAAGCAGACGTTACAATGTGAAACCGTGCCCGTTCCGGAACAGGAGTGGGCGTACTAGGCCAATAATGTTTTGAACTCATGATCTCCCAATCCAAGCCTTGGAAGCAATTGCTGGCGCACGTAGAAAAGCTGGCGGACACTCGCTTGTGCGAGCTGTTTGCCGCAGAGAAAAACCGCCACCATTGGCACAGCATTGAACTGGATGGTCTGCTGCTGGATTTTTCAAAAAACCTTTTCACTACCGAAACGCTGGCATTGCTTGCAGCACTGGCAGAGGCCTCGGACTTGCCTGCGTGGCGGAATCGCTTTTTCTCAGGTGAGGCAGTCAACACGAGTGAAAAAAAAGCGGCGCTTCATGCCGTAATGCGTGATTACGGCGTCGGCCCGGCTGCCGCCGCAGGAATGAGTACAGAGGCGGCCAGACAGATACACCGAATGCTGAAAATCAGTTCCTCCGTTCGAAACCGGGAAAAGACCGGCTTCGATGGACAGCACTTTTCAGACGTCGTTCATATTGGCGTGGGGGGGTCTCACCTGGGTGTCGCAATGGCGTGTGGCGCGCTCAGAGCCTTTGCCAGCAAAAACCTGAAAATACATTTTCTGTCAACGCTTGACGCATACGCACGCGATGCCCTGTTTTCCACACTGAACCCTGCGCGCACACTATTCATCGTCACCTCAAAAAGCTTTGCTACCCGGGAAACGCTGATAGTTGCCCAACATGCAAAACGTTTTCTTGGCGAGCATTTTGCTGACGCCCAAGCATGGCAAAAGCATTTTTTGGCAGTCACCGCTCAACAGGATCGGGCTATGGCTTTTGGCATCCCCGCCGAATCCTGCCTGGAAATATGGGACACCATAGGAGGGCGCTTTTCCCTATGGTCCGCCGCGGGGCTGGTGGTTGCCATGCAAATCGGGACCAGGAACTACATACAAATGCATGAAGGAGCGCGTGCGATGGATCAGCATTTCGCCAACGCTCCTCTGCTTGAAAGCATGCCTGTCGTTCTGGCTCTGCTGGGAATCTTGAATGGAAATTTTTTCGGACTATGCGGACACGCCATCTTGGCATACGAACCGGCACTGGCTTTGTTTCCCGATTTTCTGCAGCAATTGCACATGGAAAGCAACGGCAAGGGAGTGAACCGCGATGGGATCAATGTTGATTATGCAACTTCGCCGGCAGTGTGGGGCGCAAACGGAATTGCCGTTCAGCACAGTTATGGCCAGGCTTTGCATCAAGGGTCGCAAGCAACTCCGGTTGACTTTATATGTGCGGCGCTCCCCCAGAAAAATGATCCAGACAGTGCGTTTCTTGCGGCAAACTGTTTTGCGCAGTCACACGCACTCATGTCAGGTCAGTCTGCCGCCGATCCCGCACGGAACAATCCTGGCAACCGACCCAGCAACACCATCATGCTGAAACAATTGACGCCAAGAACTTTGGGCATGTTGATTGCACTTTACGAGCACAAGATCTTTACGCAATCCGTGATTTGGCAAATCAATCCTTTTGACCAGTGGGGCGTGGAACTTGGCAAGAAAATAGCCGAGAAGGTGTTGAAAAAAATGGGGACTGGAAATACGCAGGAATTTGACGACTCCACTAACGGGCTTTTGAAACAATTTCAGGACTGGCAAGACCGCTGACAAGGATGGCTGAGCAAGCCAGCCAAGGGGACTCGCGAAAAAGCGCCACCAGCAACCGCTCAACCCGGGTCGTTTCGGGGATGGGTTGGAAAAAAAGCGGTACTACTGCATAATCCCTCGCTCTCTCTCAGGTAATGCATTACCTGAAGATTTCAACAACGTCGCGTTTTAGCGAATTTTAACGAGGAGGCTACCGATGCCAGGGAAAAATTTCCTGTATGTCCCGGGACCTACAAACGTACCAGCGTCCGTGTACGCTGCCATGAATGTGCCCCAGGAAGACCACAGACGACCCGACTTTCACAAGCTTACCAAGCCACTGTTTACCGATTTGAAAAAGATTTTTAAATCAAGGAAGGGGCAGACTTTTATTATTCCGGCGACCGGTACTGCAGGCTGGGAAATCGGGCTGAGCAATACCCTGTCTCCGGGAGACAAGGTAATTGCGGCAAGGATTGGTGTTTTCAGCCACCTCTGGATAGATATGGCTGAGCGGCTAGGTCTGGATGTTGAAGTATTCGATATGGAGTGGGGTGACGGCTTTCCCCTGGAACGCCTGCGCGCCCGGCTGCACACCGACCAGAAACACGAGATCAAGTGCGTGATGGTATGCCAGAACGAAACCACCACAGGGGTAACCAGTAGCGTTTCCGGTGCTCGCGAAGCACTTGATGCGGAGTCGCATCCTGCCTTGTTACACGTGGATGGAGTCAGCTCGATAGCCAGCATTGATTTCAGAATGGATGAATGGAAGGTGGATGTCGGGATTACCGGTTCGCAAAAAGGCATGATGTTGCCCGCTGGTTTGGCAATGGTCTGTATGAGCAAAAAAGCTTTGAAGGCGTCTCTTAAGGCACGTTGCCGCCGGTGCTTTTTGGACATCGCCGACCATGCCAAAACGAATAAGGATGGATTTTTTCCCTACACCCCGTCCATACCTATGTTGTACGGCCTGCGCCACACGATCGATCTGCTTTTGGAGGAAGGCCTGGAAAATGTATTCAAGCGCCACCATCACCTCGCTGAAGGCGTACGGGCAGCGGTGAAAGCATGGAAGTTAAAGCTGGTGGCAAAACGTGATGAATTACATTCGGATACTGTCACCGCCATCTCGGTACCAAAATCAATAGACGCACGTGACGTGATCGGTAATGCGTATACGCGCTACAACCTCTCCCTTGGTGCCGGCCTGGACAGGCTCGCGGGGAAGGTATTTCGCATCGGTCACTTGGGCGACCACAACGAGTTGTCAATACTGACGGTCTTGGCAGGAACAGAAATGGCTCTTCGCGATGCCGGGTATAAGACGCTTAGGCTGGGATCAGGAGTAGCTGCCGCGCAGAACCTGTTTTGCGCTGCCGCAAGCCCAGCAACCAGAGCTAAAAAGTCTTGAGCCACACACTATACAGCCCGAAGACGCGGAGACTGCAGCGCAGTGAGCTTGCAGTTCCTGGATCCAACCCCGGGATGATTCGCAAAGCGCTCAAGTCGGATGCTGATTACGTATTTTTGGATCTGGAAGACGCTGTCGCTCCTGCTGACAAAATCCCGGCACGAAAACACATCATAGAGGCATTGCAGAATTACGACTGGCGCGGACACGGGAAAACCATTTCGGTGCGCATCAATGGCCTGGATACACACTACATGTACCGGGATGTTGTTGAAGTTGTTGAACAAGGTGGAAAGCAATTGGACACGATCCTCGTTCCCAAAGTTGGGGTCGTGGCTGACATTTACATGGTGGATGCCATGCTCAATCAAATTGAGACCAACATGGATTTTACCCATCGAATCGGCATTGAGGCTTTGATCGAAACGGCATTGGGCATGGCAAACGTGGAGGCAATTGCCTCTCAGGCCTGTCCCAGGCTTGAAGCACTACATTTTGGCGTTGCAGATTATGCTGCCAGTAATCGTGCGCGGACTGTAAACATCGGTGGGCTGAACCCGGATTATCCCGGAGACCAGTGGCATGCGGCATTAAGCAGAATGACGGTGGCGTGCCGTGCTTACGGCCTGCGCCCCATTGATGGTCCCTACGGAGACTTCAGTGACAATGAGGGCTACCTTCAGGCAGCACGCCGAGCTGCTGCTTTGGGGATCGAAGGAAAATGGGCCATTCACCCCAGGCAAATCGGCTTGGCAAACGAAGTGTTTTCTCCACCTGAAGCTGAAGAGGCGAAGGCAGTGCGCATTCTGGAGGAGCTGGACAAGGCAGCAAAAGCAGGTCTCGGTGCGGCGTCTCTGGATGGCAAAATGATTGATGCCGCCTCAGCCCGCATGGCTGAAAATGTAGTGGCATGTGCAGAAATGGTTCGTAAAAAAGAGGGTTAGGAAAATGAATATACACGAGTACCAGGCGAAAGAGATACTGCGGCGCAACGGTGTCATTGTTCCTGATGGTGCGCTTGCCTATAGCCCCCAACAGGCAGTCAACATCTTTCGCAACTTGGCAACTGACAACTGCATGGTCAAAGCGCAGATCCATTCCGGCGCACGTGGCAAGGCGGGAGGGGTAAAGATGTGCCACAAAGAAGAGGAAGTGAGCGTTTTTTGTCAAGGCATTATTGGAAAGACCCTTGTAACTGCGCAAACTGGCTCGCAAGGCAAGAAAGTTGAAAAAGTGTACGTAGAAGCAGCGACGGATATCAAACTGGAAATCTTCTTCGCTTTGGTCATTGACCGCGCCAGCGAGCGTGTTATCGCCGTAGCTTCTGCGCAGGGCGGTATGGAAATTGAGCAGTTGGCGGAAAAAGCTCCCGAAAGCATCTTGCGTGTGTCTATTGACCCGGCAGTCAGAATGCAACCCTTCCAGGCTCGTGAACTCGCTTTTGGGCTGGGGCTTACCGGCTCCTTGCTGAAACAAGCCGTAAATACCTTCCTGGGATGTTATGACGTTTTAATGGAACTGGATGCCGAGCTTGTAGAAATAAACCCTCTGGTCATTAGTGGTGACAAGCGACTGGTCGCGCTGGATGCAAAAATAAGCTTTGATGATAATGCCTTGTTTCGGCATCCCGACGTCGTGGAAATGCGTGATAAGTCACAGGAAGATCAGAGGGAAACTCGTGCTTCAGACCATGACCTGAGCTATGTGGGGCTGGACGGAAACATTGGGTGCATGATTAACGGTGCCGGTCTCGCCATGGCAACCATGGACATGATCAAGCTCGCTGGCGGTGAGCCGGCAAACTTTCTTGATATTGGTGGTGGCGCATCACCCGAACGCGTTGCAAAAGCATTCGAGTTGGTTCTTGAAGACAAAGGGGTTAAAGCGATGCTAGTCAATATTTATGCTGGTATCAATCGTTGTGACTGGATAGCAGAAGGAATTATCAACGCCTTGGAGATCATAAAAATTGACGTCCCCTTGGTGGTCAGGCTTTCCGGGACAAACGTGGATGTTGGTCGAAAAATGATCGCCGACAGTTCGCACGACATTATTTCGGTCAACACCATTGGTGAAGCGGCAGAATGCGCCGTGCAAGCCGCGATGCTTTCTTGAGCTGAGAGGACAGAACAATGAGCATATTGCTAGACAGCGAAACCCGCGTAATTGTGCAAGGCTTCACCGGCCGCATCGGTTCATTCCATGCCAAGGAAATGATTGACTACGGAACCAAAGTGGTGGGCGGGGTCACCCCCGGAAAAGGCGGTCTGTCACATTTGAACAAACCGGTTTTCAACACAGTAAGGGAAGCGGTTTCCGAAGTGGGTGCCACAGCCAGCATTGTTTTCGTGCCGGCAGCAGCAGCAGCAGACTCCATCATGGAAGCAGCGGACGCCGGGATACGCTACTGCGTGGCAATTACCGATGGCATACCGACGCTCGACATGATGCGCGTAAAACGTTTCATGCGTCGTTACAAAAAAGAAAAGAAAATGATTCTGACCGGTCCGAATTGTGCTGGAAGTATTAGCCCGGGAAAAGCCATGATGGGCATCATGCCAGGACATATTTATATTCCGGGAGTCGTAGGCGTCGTAGGCCGATCAGGTACCTTGGGGTACGAAGGGGCTTCCCAAATGAAGGCACTAGGTATCGGCATTAGTACCAGCGTTGGCATTGGCGGGGATCCGATCAATGGTAGTTCCCATCGCGACATCCTGGAAATGTTTGAGCAAGACGAGGAAACCCGCGCAGTGTTAATGATCGGGGAAATCGGCGGTCCGCAGGAAGATGAGGCCGCCGAATTCATCCGCACGAGCATGAGCAAGCCAGTAGTGGCATACATTGCAGGAATGACGGCACCAAAAGGACGACGCATGGGACATGCAGGAGCCATCGTTACCTCGAAAGGCGAAAGCGCACACGAAAAAATAGAGACGCTAAAAAAAGCAGGAGCGCATATCGCACTCAGTCCGGCTGAACTTGGTTCAGGCATTCAGAAAGTACTACAGGAGCTTGTGTAATGAATAATCCAAAAGTAATTGTTACGAGGCGCTGGCCCGAAGCTGTTGAGCGAAAGCTACGGGAAATGTGTCCGCAAGTGCAACTCAACGAAGAAGACCAAGCCATGGGTAAAGACGGCCTGAAAGCCGCACTGTGCGAAGCAGACTGCGTGTTACCGACGGTGACAGACCCACTCGGGCAGGATGTATTGGCAGTTAAAGGTCGTCTCTGTAAGTTTCTTGGCAACTTCGGAGTGGGGTTTAACCACATTGATGTTGCTGCAGCAAAAGAACTTGGCATCGTGGTAACCAACACACCGGAAGTGCTGACCGACTGCACGGCAGATACTGCAATGCTGCTTATGCTTATGGTAGCGAGGCGAGGCGGTGAAGGAGAAAGACACGTTCGTGAACGCGCCTGGACCGGTTGGAGACCAACACACATGATGGGCACTAAAGTTACCGGTAAAACACTGGGGCTCGTAGGTTTTGGGCGAATCGCTGTGGCAGTCGCGCAAAAAGCACATTTTGGGTTCGGAATGAAGATTATCTATCATGATCCCTTCTACGCCGGGGATCCTGATGTCCCAAAGCGCTTGGGTGCCGAAGTGTGTGATTCCCTCAGCGACTTACTTGGCGACTCAGACTTCGTGTCCTTGCACTGCCCGGGTGGAGATGCGACACACCATTTGATTTCCGAGCAGGAATTGCAATCCATGAAGCCCGAAGCTTTTCTCATTAACACCGCGCGAGGCGACGTGGTTGACAATAACAGCCTTATCGCTGCCTTGAAATCAGGAACGATCAGGGGCGCAGGTCTTGATGTCTACGAGGGTGAGCCCGATCTTGACGAGCGCTTTGGTAGTCTAGAAAATGCGGTACTGCTACCGCATTTGGGTAGTGCTACTCACGAAACCCGCAACGCGATGGGGATGCGCGTTCTGGAAAATTTACGCGCCTGGCTTGACGGCAAACGACCCCGAGACCAAATCACCTGAACAAGGCGGCTGACTACTGCCCACGCCGCAGCTAACTCCAAGTGGGGTTTTCCCGGACTTCTGCCCTGGCTAGCAGGTCTTGATGTCTACGAGGGTGAGCCCGATCTTGACGAGTGCTTTGGTAGTCTAGAAAATGCGGTACTGCTACCGCATTTGGGTAGTGCAACTCACGAAACCCGCAACGCGATGGGGATGCGCGTTCTGGAAAATTTACGCGCCCGGCTTGACGGCAAACGACCCCGAGACCAAATCACCTGAACAAAGCTGGCTACTGCCCAAGCCGCAACTAACTCCAAACTTCTGCCCTGGCAAGCAGGTCTTTATGTCTACGAGGGTGAGTCCGATCTTGACGAGTGCTTTGGTAGTCTCGAAAATGCGGTGCTGCTACCGCATTTGGGTAGTGCTACTCACGAAACCCGCAACGCGATGGGTATGCGCGTTCTGGAAAATTTACGCGCCTGGCTTGACGGCAAACGACCCCGAGACCAAATCACCTGAACAAGGCAGCTGACTACTGCCCACGCCGCAACTAACTCCCAGTGGGGTTTTCCCGGACTTCTGCCCTGGCAGGCAGGTCTTGATGTCTACGAGGGTGAGCCCGATCTTGATGAGCACTTTGGTAGTCTCGAAAACTCGGTGCTGCTACCGCATTTGGGTCGTGCTACCCACGAAACCCGCAACGCAATGGGTATGCGCGTTCTGGAAAATTTACGCGCCTGGCTTGACGGCAAACGACCCCGAGACCTAATCACCTGAACAAGGCGGCTGTCTACTGCCCAAGCCGCAACTAACTCCAAGTGGGGGTTTCCCGGACTTCTGCCCTGGCAGGCAGGTCTTGATGTCTACGAGGGTGAGCCCGATCTTGATGAGCACTTTGGTAGTCTCGAATGGGCACTAAAGTTACCGGTAAAACACTAGGGCTCGTAGGTTTTGGGCGAATCGCTGTGGCCGTCGCGCAAAAAGCACATTTTGGGTTCGGAATGAAAATTATCTATCATGATCCCTTCTACGCCGGGGATCCTGATGTCCCAAAGCACTTGGGTGCCGAAAAGTGTGATCCCCTCAGCGACTTACTTGGCGACTCAGACTTCGTGTCCTTGCACTGCCCGGGTGGAGATGCGACACACCATTTGATTTCCGAGCAGGAATTGCAATCCATGAAGCCCGAAGCTTTTCTCATTAACACCGCGCGAGGCGACGTGGTTGACAATAACAGCCTTATTGCTGCCTTGAAAACAGGAACGATCAGGGGCGCAGGTCTTGATGTCTACGAGGGTGAGCCCGATCTTGATGAGCACTTTGGTAGTCTCGAAAATGCGGTGCTGCTACCGCATTTGGGTAGTGCTACTCACGAAACCCGCAACGCGATAGGTATGCGCGTTCTGGAAAATTTACGCGCCTGGCTTGACGGCAAACGACCCCGAGATCTAATCACCTGAACATGGCTGTCTACTGCCCAAGCCGCAGCTAACTCCAAGTGGGGTTTTCCCTGACTTCTGCCCTGGCAAGCAGGTCTTGATGTCTACGAGGGTGAGCCCGATCTTGACGAGTGCTTTGGTAGTCTCGAAAATGCGGTACTGCTACCGCATTTGGGTAGTGCTACTCACGAAACCCGCAACGCGATGGGGATGCGCGTTCTGGAAAATTTACGCGCCTGGCTTGACGGCAAACGACCCCGAGACCAAATCACCTGAACATGGCTGGCTACTGCCCAAGCCGCAACTAACTCCCAGTGGGGTTTTCCCGGACTTCTACCCTGGCAAGCAGTACTAGTTGAAGCTTATGTCGATCGGGAAGGTTTCCAAAACATTCCCGAAGATATCAGAGATTTCCACTTTGAAATCGTTTTCTGAGCCAGACGCTTTCCCGTACGGCCGATAGTAAGAAAAATTACCGGTATTTTGACCCACTCCATAAGGTGCAATACCGGTTCCGGTTTTCCATGTTATGGCACCGGATGCTGCCCCGACAGATTCCCAGGACAGGATTTTCGACCCGTATTCCATTGCAGTATCCAACTCGATACTGACTTGCGTCTGTACGGTCGTCGAAATAAGGTCATGCACAAAGCCATCATCACCGCCGCCGCCGCCACC
The DNA here is from genome assembly GCA_965215765.1 of uncultured candidatus Poriferisulfidus sp. Taxonomy (GTDB): domain Bacteria; phylum Pseudomonadota; class Gammaproteobacteria; order Poriferisulfidales; family Oxydemutatoraceae. The sequence continues at coordinate 26,297 of OZ244118.1, forward strand.
GCCGCCGCCGCCATCATCTCCGCCACCGCCGCCGCCGCCATCATCTCCGCCACCGCCACCGCCGCCGCCACCGCCGCCATCATCTCCGCCGCCACCGCCGCCGCCCGGATCAGAAGCCCCGACAAAATTCAAGGTAATCGAATCTGACTGGAATCCATTAGAGACCTCTACCACAAAAGACACTTGTGAGTCTTTTGTCCATTCCGACCCTGGGCTGAAAGTTGCATCTTCAACTCCACCCCCCTGGTCTAAGGAAAACCTGAGATCCTGTGGTGAAGAACTCCAGCTTGGGTCTGCACCACCTATAGTCACAACTTTTGCAGTCAGGCTGACAACAACCGGATCTGAACCGGGCGCGACCATAGTCGTCACGGGAGATCCGTTATTTGTTTGGATCATGGGGGCTTCGCTACCTGTCAAAGTGATCTGTGTGTTTTTGATAAGAAGTGAGCTTCTCATCTGGTCAGCGTCTAACGCTAAAGGTCTGTTAATAAACCTCAAATGCAAATTAATCGCTGTACCACCAGTAACACTCAGTTTCCCCTGCGGGTTCGGAACCAAAGCAAGCGTTACTGTTCTCACATCCTTCGCAACATCAGCGTCAGAAACCACAGCATTGACACTGAAAAACTTTTGCTGCTCTTCTGTCTGACTGACCACCTCTACATCAACTGAGCGATTTTTACCGTTCCCTTTTCCAACGCTCACATCAAAAGGAAAACAAACCGTACCTTCAGGAACAACCCCTCCCAGTTCATCACGTACTGGCCCGCAATTCTCGCCCGGGTTCACAGGGTCCGCCAAATCCAGGGTGACCTTGTCAGGATAGTTTGTGAACTGAAGCGGGTAATTTCCATAAGGTGATCCGGTAACTGCTATGGCAAAAGAAAGCTGAGCAAAAAATTGATTACTGGGATTACTGGGTGACAGAAGCCTTACAATCAGCATTCTCCCCGGCCAGGTGGCTGAACTGACAGGCTGGGTGAAAGTACTGAGTGGCAGTGACAAAAACCCGTAAGTGAAGGAATTCAAAACGTCTTCAAGAGCCTCTTCACTCTGTATCGTACCCCCCAACAAGTTGGGGCCCGCCCTAAGCTCAGTTTCGAGGTCAATAGTAATCCTCGCCACACTCAAGTCATATAAAGGCTTTCCTTTGCGGTCACGATATGGATAGGACTGGTCTTTTATAACATCAACCTTCGAGCCGGTCACATTGCTGCCAAGCTTGCCTGAGCCAGCCCAAGCTCTGAAAGAATCAGCCATGTCAACGGCTTGTGGCTCTGAAAGACCCGCCACGGAAATCTCAATTGTGTACTTGGGATATTCAACAAGTCGATTGGGAGTAAAAGAAAGGCATTCAGTGTTAGGCAAAACACCGGAAGTTATGAATGTATCTATACCTATCTGGTTATTCAGAGCCGGGGTAACTACGTATGGCATGCCTGCCGTGTAGTCACCCAAGGCTCTCCCGTAAAATGGTATCACCTTGGCAACTTTTGCCTCTGATCCTGCTGACAAAGTTTTACAGGATGCGTGAATACGACACACAGCGTATCCCTCTTTCTTTGCACAGGCGGCCAAATCTGTATTTGGAATATCGGTACACGAGTAAGCAATCGTCGTCATGGGATTGTAAGTTCTTTGCTTATTTGCGGGCGGCTTGCCCTTTGCTGGACAGGTACGATCCGTAATCAGCACTCCGTACTTGACGCATTCTGTGGAGTTCGCTACTCCATCTCTGTCATAATCATACCGCACGCCACTCTTCTGGGCGGTTTTAAGAGTGCATGTTTTTTGTGAAGGGTTCCACGGAATTTGAGTGCTGGCGGCAAGCACCAGGCCAGGAATCAAAAATAATAAAACAGAAACCACCACCATTGCCTGACAGCCAAGGAAGGTTTTGTGCCCTTCAGGTGGCTCCGGAAATTGCATGACTCGACTCATGGATCAACAGAAGCCCGATTTTCTGCGCTTCTTATATCACGCCTCTCAGACATATATATTACGTGTTCAGCTATATTTTTCGCATGGTCACCAATCCGTTCAAGGGAACGCGTAAAAAGCACGATGTTCAGTATGTGCTGCATGTTTATTTTTTCCTTCTTCCCAATAAACTTATAGAGAACTCTCTTGCTTATAGTGTAAGTTTTGCGATCTTCTTTAGATAATTTCTTAAATATACTGGCATCGGTCTCTGAAAAAAAACGCATCGCCAAGACTAGCTTCTGTTTGACGTTTTTGGCCAGTTTTACGAGATCATCAGCCCCAATAAATTCCCCCACCCATTTGGGGTCCCAAGGATCCATTGCTTCAACAACTCTCTCCTGCCGTTCTTTTGCCACCCCGTCCATTTCAGATACTTCTTCCTGCAAGCTTTGCAGACCCTCATCAAAGAGGGACAATGTGTGTTTCATCAACCTCAAAACCCCTCATTCGACCATCTGTCTGCAGGCTTACAGTCTACATGGCCAACCGCATTGTGTAAAGAGACGTACATTTTCAGCTCATGATTTCCCGACGATTATCTGTGCCAGAAAAACAAAATGTCGCGTTGCACGAGAAACGAAAGCTGTAGTCCAAAAGATTGAAAAGCCGCAAGGCAGGTGAGATTGCGGGGGCACTGGCCATGATGTCTACGTGGGTCCCTTAATCTTGACGGGTGCTTTGCTGATCTCGAAAACGTAATTTTTCATGGCATGCCCCGACACGGCAGGCGCGTTCTAGTTGAAGCTTATGTCGATTGGGAAGGTTTCCAAAACATTCCCGAAGATATCAGAGATTTGTACTTTAAAATCGTTTTCTGAGCCAGGCGCTTTCCCGTACGGCCGATAGTAAGAAAAATCACCGGCATTTTGACCCACCCCATAAGGTGCAGTACCGGTTTCGGTTTTCCATGTTATGGCACCGGATGCTGCCCCGACAGTTTCCCAGGACAGGATTTTCGACCCGTATCCCATTGCAGCAGCCAACTGGATACTGGCTTGCGTATGCACGGTCATCGAAATAAGGTCATGCACAAAGCCTTCATCGCCTCCGCCGCCGCCTCCTCCTCCGCCGCCGCCCGGATCAGGAGCCCCGACAAAATTCAAGGTAATCGAATCAGACTGGAATCCATTAGAGACCTCTACCACAAAAGACACTTGTGAGTCTTCAGTCCATTCCGACCCTGGGCTGAAAGTTGCATCTTCAACTCCACTTCCCTGGTCTAAGGAAAACCTGAGATCCTGTGGTGAGAAATTCCAGCTTGGGTCTGCGCCACCTACAGTCACAACTCTTGCAGTCAGACCAATAACAACCGGATCTGAACCGGGCGCGACCATAGTCGTCACGGGAGCTCCGTTATTTGTCTGGATCATGGGGGCTTCGCTACCTGTCAAAGTGATCTGTGTGTTTTTGACAAAAAGTGCATTTCTCATCTGGTCAGCGTCCAACGCTAAAGGTCTGTTAATAAACCTCAAATGCAAATTAATCGCCGTACCATCAAAAACATTCAGTTTCCCCTGCGGGTTCGGAACCAAAGCAAGCGTTGCTGTTCTCACATCCTTCGCAACATCAGCGTCAGAAACCACAGCATTGACATTGAAAAACTTTTGCTGCTCTTCTGTCTGACTGACCACCTCTACATCAACTGAGCGATTTTTACCGTTCCCTTTTCCAACGCTCACATCAAAAGGAAAACAAACCGTACCTTCAGGAATGGTTCCTCCCAGCGCATCACTTATTGGCCCGCAATTCTCTCCCGGGTTCGAGGGGTCTGCCAAATCCAGGGTAACCTTGTCAGGATAGTTTGTGAACTGAAGCGGGTAATTTCCATAAGGTGATGCGGTAACTTCAATGGCAAAAGAAAGCTGAGCAAAAAATCGATTCCTGCGATTACTGGGGGACACAAGCCTCACAATCAGCATTCTCCCCGGCCAGGTGGCTGAATTGACAGGCTGGGTAAATGCGCTGATTGGCAGTGACAAAAACCCGTAAGTGAAAGAATTCAAAACGTCCTCAAGAGCCTCTTCACTCTTTATCGTACCCCCCAACAAGTTGGGGCCCGCCCTAATCTCAGTTTCCAGGTCAATAGTAATCCTCGCCACACTCAAGTCATATAAAGGCTTTCCTTTGCGGTCACGATATGGGTAGAACTGGTCTTTTATGACATCAACCTTCCAGCCGGTCACGTTGCTACTCAGGTTACCTGAACCAGCCCAAGCTCTGAAAGAATCAGCCATGTCACCGGCTTGTGGCTCTGAAAGACCCGCCACGGAAATCTCAAGTGTGTACTTGGGATATTCAACAAGTCGATTGGGGGTATAGGAAAGGCATTCAGTGTAAGGCAAAACACCGGAAGTTATGAATGTATCTATATCTATCCGGTTATTCGGATCCGGAACCATTACGTATGACAAGCCTCCCGTGTAGTCACCCAAGGCTCTCCCGTAAAATGGTACCACCTTGGCAACTTTTGCCGCTGATCCTGCTGACAAAGTTTTACAAGATGCGTGAATACGACACACAGCGTATCCCTCTTTCTTTGCACAGGCGGCCAAATCTGTATTTGGAATATCGGTACACGAGTAAGCCAGCGTCGTCATGGGGTTGTAAGTTCTTTGCTTATTTGCGGGCGGCTTGCCCTTTGCTGGACAGGTACGATCCGTAATTAGCACTCCGTACTTGACGCATTCTCTGGGGTTCGCTATTCCATCTCTGTCATAATCATATATATGCGGGCTGTTCTGGAAGGTTGTGAGAGTGCATCTTTTTTTTGAAGGGTTCCACGGAATTTGAGTGCTGGCGGCAAGCACCAGGCCAGGAATCAAAAATAATAAAACAGCAACCACCACCATTGCCTGACAGCCAAGGAAGGTTTTGTGCCCTTCAGGTGGCTTCGGAAATTGCATGACTCAACTCATGGATCATCAGAAGCCCGGGGTTCTGCGCTTCTTATATCACGCCCCTCAGACATATATATTACGTGTTCAGCTATATTTTTCGCATGGTCACCAATCCGTTCAAGGGAACGCGTAAAAAGCACGATGTTCAGTATGTGCTGCATATTCATTTTTTCCTTTTTCCCAATAAACTTATAGAGAACTCTCTTGCTTATAGTGTAAGTTTTGCGATCTTCTTTAGATAATTTCTTAAATATACTGGCATCGGTCTCTGAAAAAAAACGCATCGCCAGAACAAGCTTCTGTTTGACGTTTTTGGCAAGTTTTACGAGATCATCAGCCCCAATAAATTCCCCCACCCATTTGGGATCCCAAGGATCTATTGCTTCAACAACTCCCTCCTGCGTTCTTTTGCCACCCCGCCCATTTCAGATACTTCTTCCTGCAAGCTTTGCAGACGCTCATCAAAGAGGGACAATGTGTGTTTCATCAACTTCAAAACCCCTCATTCGACCATCTGTCTACAGGCTTGCAGTCTACATGGCAAACTGCATTGTGTAAAGAAACGTGCATTTCCAGATCATGGTTTCCCGACGATTACCTGCGCCGGAAAAACATAATGTCGCGTTGCACGAGAAACGAAAGCTGCAATCCAAAAAATTGAAAAGCCGCAAGGCAGGTGAGATCGCAGGGGCATAGGGCTTGATGTCTACGTGCTTGCCCTTAATCCTGACGAGTGCTTTGCCGATCTCGTAAACGTGGTTTTTCATGACCTGCCCTGACACGGCAGACGCATTCTAGTTGAAGCTTATGTCGATTGGGAAGGTTTCCAAAACATTCCCGAAGACATCAGAGATTTGTACTTTGAAATCGTTTTCTGAGCCAGACGCTTTCCCGTACGGTCGATAGTAAGAAAAATTACCGGTATTTTGACCCACTCCATAAGGTGCAATAGCGGTTCCGGTTTTCCATGTTATGGCACCGGATGCTGCCCCGACAGTTTCCCAGGACAGGATTTTCGACCCGTATTCCATTGCAGCAGTCAACTGGATACTGGCTTGCGTATGCACGGTCGTCGAAATAAGGTCATGCACAAAGCCTTCACCGCCACCGCCGCCGCCGCCACCGCCGCCGCCGCCGCCGCCACCGCCGCCTCCGCCGCCTCCGCCTCCGCCTCCGCCACCCGGATCAGAAGCCCCGACAAAATTCAAGGTAATCGAATCAGACTGGAATCCATTAGAGACCTCTACCACAAAAGACGCTTGTGAGTCTTTAGTCCATTCCGACCCTGGGTTGAAAGTTGCATCTTCAGCTCCACTTCCCTGGCCTAAGTAAAACCTGGTATCCTGTGGTGAAGAACTCCAGCTTGGGTCTGCACCATCTAAAGTCACAACTTTTGCAGTCAGGCTGACAACAACCGGATCTGAACCGGGCGCGACCATAGTCGTCACGGGAGATCCGTTATTTGTCAGGATCATGGGGGCCTCGCTACCTGTCAAATTGATCTGTGTGTTTTTAACATAAAGTACACCCGGCCCTTGGTCATTGCCCAACGCTAAAGGTCTGTTAATAAACCTCAAATGCAAATTAATTGCCGTACCATCAGTAACACTCAGTTTCCCCTCCGGGTTCAGAACCAAAGCAATCGTTGCTGTTCTAAAATCCCTCGAAATATCTGCGTCAGAAACCACAGCAACGACACGGAAAAACTTTTGTTGCTCTTCTGCCTGACTGAACACATCTACTTCAACTGTGCGATTTCTACCGTTCCCTTTTCCAACGCTCACAGTAAAAGGAAAACAAACCGTATCATCAGGAATGGCTCCTCCCAGCGCATCACGTACTGGCGCACAATTCTCTCCCGGGTTCGCGGGGTCTGGCAAATCCAGGTAGATCTTGTCAGGATAGTTCATGAACTGAAGCGGGTGCTTTCCGTAAGGTGAAGCGGTAACTTCAATGGCAAAAGAAAGCTGACCAAAAAATTCATAACCGGGATTACTGGGTGTCATAAGCTTTACAATCAGCATCCTCCCCGGCCAGGTGGCTGCATCACCAGCATTGGTGAATGTGCTGAATGGCTGTGTCAAAAACCCGTAAGTGAAGGAGTCCACAATGCCCCGAAGAGCCTTTACGCTCGGTCTGTTCGGCGAGGTACCGTGCACATGCTCAGTTTTCAGATCAATAGTAATCCTCGCCACATTCAAGTCATATAAATGCTTTCCTTTGAGGTCACGATAAGGATAGAGTTGGTCTTTTATGACATCAACCTTCCAGCCAGTCACGCTACTGCTCAGGGCACCTGAGCCAGCCCAAGATCTGAAAGAATCAGCCATGTCACCGGCTTGTGGCTCTGAAAGACCCGCCGCGGAAATTTCAATTGTGTACAGAGGATATTCAATAATTCGATTGACAGTATAAGAACCGCATATAGTGTTAGCTGAAATACCTGAAGTTAAGAATACATCTATATCAATCTGGTTTTTTGGAACCGGGGTAACTACGTATGTCAAGCCTCCCGTGTAGTGACCCAAGGCTCTCCCGTAAAGTGGTATCACCTTGGCAACTGTTGCCTCTGCTCCTGCTGACAAAGTTTTACAAATTGCGCGAATACGACATATAGCTGACCCGCCGGGATTCTGTTTACAGCCGCGAAGTTGACCATTAAGAGGACTGTTACACGAGTAAGCAAGCGTCGTCATAGGGTTGTAAGGTTGTTGCCTTTTTGGAGCCAGCTGGCCATTTTTTCTACAGAGGCGGTTCGCAGCGCTCACTCCGTACTTGACGCATTCTGTGGGGCTCGCTACTCCATCTCTGTCATAATCATACCGCACGCCACTCTTCTGGGCGACTTTAAGAGTGCATAGTTTTTGTGTGGGGTTCCACGGAAATTTATTGATGTCGGCAAGCACCAGGCCAGGGATTAAAAATAATAAAACAGCAACCACCACCATTGCCTGACAGCCAAGGAAGGTTTTGTGCCCTTCAGGTGACTTCGGAAATTGCATGACTCGACTCATGGATCATCAGAAGCCCGGGTTTCTGCGCTTCTTATATCACGCCCCTCAGACATATATATTACGTGTTCAGCTATATTTTTCGCATGGTCACCAATCCGTTCAAGGGAACGCGTAAAAAGCACGATGTTCAGTATGTGCTGCATATTCATTTTTTCCTTTTTCCCAATAAATTTATAGAGAACTCTCTTGCTTATAGTGTAAGTTTTGCGATCTTCTTTAGATAATTTCTTAAATACACTGGCATCGGCCTCTGAAAAAAAATGCATCGCCAAGACTAGCTTCTGTTTGACGTTTTTGGCAAGTTTTACGAGCCCCGTATAAGTTTCTTTCTCGATATCTGTGAGACTTTGTCCTATGACCGTTACGGCAATTTTTTCCGTTTCATCCCCAACTCTCTCCAAATCCGTGGCAATCCTGAGCGAAGCAACCACAAGCCGGAGATCCCTGGCCATCGGGTGGTGTACGGTTAAAATGTCAGCACATTTTTCCCCTATTTTGTGCTCGTAAGCATTTACGAGATCATCAGTCCCAATAATTTCCCGTACCCGATTAGGATCCCAAGGATCCATGGCTTCAACAACTCTCTCCAGCCGTTCTTTTACCACCCTGCCCATTTCGGATATCTCTTCCTGCAAGCTTTGCAGGCTCTCCTCAAAGAGGGACAACGTATGTTTCATCAACTTCAAAATCCCTTATATCGCCATCTGCCTAGCGGTTTCCAGTTTACATGACAAACTGCATTTCGTAAAGAGGCGTGCTTTTTCAGATCATGATTTCCCTGCCACCATCTGTGCGGAGTAACAAAATGACGCACCGTACAAGAAACGAAGGCTGTGCAAACCGGGAAAGACCTGTAGTCCAAAAGATTGAAAAGCAACAAGGCAGGTGAGGTCGTGAAAGTCCCCCAAACGACAAAGACCTCACCATCAAGCGAGGCCTTTGTCTGTGTGCCACAAATAACTCTGTGGCAAGAGCCTGCGTCTTTGCTTACATCATCCCGTCCATGCCGCCCATGCCGCCCATGCCGCCCATGCCACCGCCGCCACCGCCGGGCATGGGTTCCTCTTTCTTCGGAAGCTCGGCAACCATTGCCTCCGTAGTGATCATCAGACCGGCAATCGAGCACGCGTTCTGCAAGGCAATCCGAACCACTTTGGCCGGGTCAATGATGCCAAGTTCCGGCAAATTCCCGTATACCCCTTTCGCAGCGTCATACCCGTAATCCCTCTCTTTGCCTCTGACGTTGGACAAAATGACAGAACCTTCCTCACCAGTGTTGGCAACAATCTGCCGAAACGGGTCTTCCATGGCACGACGCATAATCCCGATGCCAACATCCTGATCAGCGTTGTCACCCTTGAGATCACGGATCCCTTCAATCGCACGAATCAAAGCAACCCCGCCACCAGCTACCACCCCTTCCTCAACAGCAGCCCGTGTTGCATGCAATGCATCCTCAACCCGCGCTTTCTTTTCCTTCATCTCAACCTCAGTCGCCGCGCCTACGCGAATGACCGCAACCCCGCCAGCCAGCTTCGCCATCCTTTCCTGCAACTTCTCCTTGTCATAGTCAGACGTTGCTTCCTCAATCTGCCGCCGAATCTGCGTAACCCTCGACTTGATCCGGTCAGAACTGCCTGCACCGTCAACGATTACCGTGTCTTCCTTGGATATCGTGACGCGCTTGGCATTCCCGAGACTGTCAAGCGTACACTTCTCCAGTGACAAACCTGTCTCCTCGGATATGACCGTCGCACCCGTCAATATCGCAATGTCTTCAAGCATCGCTTTGCGGCGATCCCCAAATCCGGGAGCCTTGACCGCTGCCACTTTCACAACACCGCGTATCGAATTTACCACCAATGTCGCCAGCGCCTCACCTTCTACATCCTCAGACATGATCAGTAACGGCTTGCCACTTTTCGCAACCGCTTCCAGTACCGGCAACATATCCCGTATCCCGGAAATCTTCTTGTCGTGCAAAAGAATCAGCGGATTCTCAAGCTCGGCACTCATGTTGGCCTGGTTGTTGACAAAATACGGGGAAAGATACCCACGATCAATTTGCATGCCCTCAACGACTTCCAGCTCATTCTCAAGCGTCGTGCCTTCCTCAATCGTGATCACCCCTTCCTTGCCAACTTTCTCCATCGCCTCAGCGATGATCTTCCCTATCTGTGGATCAGAATTGGCAGATATGCTCCCAACCTGCTCTATGGCACGGCTGTCCGAACACGGCTTCGAAAAACTCCTGACCGCCTTTACCGCATGCTCGGTTGCCCTGTCCAGACCGCGCTTGAGATCCATCGGGTTCATCCCCGCAGCGACCGCCTTCATCCCCTCACGAATAATCCCTTGAGCCAGCACGGTCGCCGTGGTCGTACCATCACCGGCAATGTCCGATGTCTGGGAAGCAACTTCCTTTAACATCTGGGCTCCCATGTTCTCGAACTTGTCCTGCAATTCCACTTCCTTGGCGACGGAAACCCCATCTTTGGTCACCGTCGGTGCACCAAATGATTTCTCCAATACCACGTTCCTGCCTTTCGGACCCAACGTCACTTTCACCGCATTGGCAAGCACATTGACGCCCGTTACCATGCGGTGCAATGCGCTATGACCAAATTTGACTTCTTTAGCACTCATTTTTCTGTTCTCCTTACAGCTCTAGTCCAAAATCGCCATGATGTCGCTTTCGCGCATCACGACAAGATCATCACCATCCAACGTGACTTCCGTGCCTGAGTATTTCCCAAACATGATGGTCTCACCTACTTTGACATCCATCGGCAATCTCTTGCCGTCATCAAGCACTTTCCCTTCACCTACGGCAAGAATCTCTCCTTTCATAGGCTTCTCCGCAGCACTGTCAGGAATGACAATGCCACCAGGACTGGTCTTTTCTTCTGCCACTCGCTTGACCACAACACGATCATGCAATGGGCGTAATTTCACACTCATTTTTTTACTCCAATTTTGTTGGCCCAACTATTTTTCTCCCACTAAAGAACTCAGACGAACCTCGCCTGCCACGCAGAAAAAAAACAAAATTGAGAACCAGCAACAATACCTTCTGACCCTGCCAAAAGCAGGAGCCACATCAACTCGTCAAGCCGAAGCACGACACCATACCCACCCCGACAGTCGGGAACAGCTCTTCAAGGTCTGAAACTGCCTGCGGTGGGTTCGGGTATTGTACGTGGCCACTCAGGCTTGTCAATGAGCCACGCCCTGTATTTGCCTGTCCGGGAACTTGGAGTCAGAGAGCCAGAATTTACATACTTTCGGCAAAAACCCCTGCGGCATGGCAAGCAACACGAGGTCTGCGGCCAGAACAAAAGCAAAACCGTCCGCCTCCGGATTCCCCGGAAACAATGCCTTGCAGAAAACAGAAATCAGCCCACTTGTTTTTTTGCACACCCACCCCAACTTAAAAGCGTAATTGGCTACTCACAAACCAAGGAGGAAGAGACAATGCTTCAACTAACGCGCAACGATTCAAATTCGGGCAAATTATCCGGAATACCAGATTTTCTGTGGAACCCCCTTTCAAGGGAACTTTACGAACCACGTTCTTGCTTTCCGGCAACAGATGTCATTAAAACAGACGCTGGCTGGGATTTCCTGATCGAACTGCCGGGGGTAAAAGCCTCGGACATCAAGGTCGAAGTCAAAAATGCGTACTTGGAAATCACGGCGGCTTTCGCGGCAAAGCCAAGCAAACAGCAAGATGGCACCGTGTATCGCGAACGATTCTCTGGCAGCCTGAGTCGGCGTTATAAGCTCCCGGAAAGCACGGATGCCCAAACCGTAAGCGCGGATTTAAGCAATGGAGTCCTGCATGTGCGTGTGCTGGAGGAGCCAAGCCGCAAGGCACGCCTGATCCCTGTCAAGACAGACCAGGATAAAGTCGGGTAGACTGAGAAAAGTGCCGTGGCGGTGGTCGCGGAATTCAGTGCCGGTTATTAAGTCCGCTTTCGCAAAGCGAGGGCTGGTTGCCAATTTCCGGATATGTAAAATTTCCGGGTAGTCATTAGAATACACCGCTTAAAAACCAAAAGAGTTCAGCATGAAATATACGAAAATCAAAAACCCGGGTTCAGGTGGCAAAACAAGCCTGAAACGAACGTTGACGAGTGGATTAACCGCACTGGTTTTCATGCTTTCTATAGGTGCCGCCCCGGCGTTGCAAGGCACGGCAACACCTCCCATACCTTCTTTCGCGCCCATCCTCAAAGACACCATGCCTGCCGTGGTACACATAGGGACGGAGTCCATGGTTCAGATCAGACCACAAACAAGAATCCCGGATGCTTTCAAATGGTTCTTTGAATTACCTCAAAACGGGGGTCCGCCAGCGCAGAGAAGACAAGGTTCTTTTGGCTCCGGAGTAGTGATTGACAGCAAAAATGGCTACATCGTGACCAATAGCCACGTAGTCTCAAAAGCTGACAACATCAAAGTTACGCTTGGAGACGGAAGAGAATTTGAGGCGAAGCTGATCGGCGACGACAAGGCCGCCGATATTGCAGTTGTACAAATTGAGGCAGAGGATCTGATCGAAATGAAACCCGGCGACTCTTCGCTTTTGGAACCAGGCGATTTCGTTTTGGCGATTGGCAATCCTTTCGGCTTGCAGCAGACCGTAACCTCCGGAATAGTCAGCGCCTTGGGCAGAAGCGGGCTCGGCATTGAATCCTACGAGGACTTCATTCAAACAGATGCTTCCATAAATCCGGGCAATTCTGGTGGTGCCCTCATCAATCTGAAAGGGAAACTGGTAGGGATCAACACCGCAATATACGGCCCTAACAGAGGCAACGTGGGCATCGGATTTGCCATTCCCATCAACATGGTGATGGAAATTTTTTCGCAGCTCATTGAGCACGGAGAAGTAAAACGCGGCAGGCTTGGGGTCGTCATTCAAACCTTGACGCCAGCCTTGGCGAAAGCGTTTAACCTGGATCGCAATAAAGGAACCATCATCGTAGAAGTTGAGGAGGACACTCCCGCAGCAGATGCAGGTCTTATGCCTGGTGACATCGTACTTTCAGTGAACGGCGAAAGAATGGAAAGCTCTGCTGATATGCGCAATTTTATCGGCCTGGTAAGAGTTGGCGCTCGCATCTCCCTGGAAGTGCTGCGCGATTCGAAAAAAATCTCTCTTACTGCAACTATTGAGGAGACCAAATACCGAAATAAATCGGGCGAGGCACTCAGCAAGTTTCTCAAAGGCGCGACTCTGGAAGTTGTGCGAGACGATGCAGGAGAAACAACCATCAAGGTTAAAGAAGTCAAGGCGGGCTCTCCGGCCAACCGCAGCGGGCTACTCGCAGAAGACTTGATTCTGGGTGTCAATCAGCGCCCGGTCAGAAATTTTGATGAAATGCGCGCGGCAATACGGAAAAATGACTCCCTGCTATTACGCTTGAAGCGCGGGAACAATTTTTTGTTCCTGGCCATGCGCTAGCGTGAACTCAGCGAAGCAATGAAGTGAGCCTGTAGGCAAGTTCATGGCCGGCTTAGGTCTCTTGCGCTACCCCCCGGTAACCGGCGGAAAAAAAGCGACTTCGTCCCCAGCTCTTACCGGAGCATCAAAAGATGCGTAGGTTCTGTTCACCGCACAAAGCACCGACTGACTTTGCACCGATTCCGGCTTTGCAACAGTGTCCCAGACATCTCTGGCACTACGAATACCCGCAATTGAAATCGCTTCCTCTGATTTCCCCAAAACATCACGCAGACTGGCAAAATACTTGACCGTGACCGATTTTCCCACAACTCTACTCGTACTCCCTCTTGGCATTTACCCATATTAACAAATCCGGTGAGGCGTTCATGGTTGACGTCGGGGGAAAGGCTCAAACCAGACGGCTAGCCATGGCAGAAGGTTTTATTTCCATGGGAGAAACAGCTTTTGACATGCTCAGGGAGGGCAGCCACACAAAGGGGGATGTCCTTGCCGTGGCCCGGGTCGCCGGGATTACAGCTACAAAAAAAACTTCCGAGCTTGTGCCGCTTTGCCACCCAGTGCGCCTGAGCAAAGCACAAGTCACATTTGAAATGTTGGAAAGCACACACCAAGTGAGATGCCAGAGCGTTGTCGAAGCAGTCGACCGCACCGGCGTCGAAATGGAGGCCTTGACCGCAGTTCATATTTCCCTGCTGACCATTTATGATATGACAAAATCCATAGCAAAAAACATGCCCATCACAAACATTCATTTGCTCAAAAAAACCGGCGGCAAGTCGGGTGAGTGGATCTGCCCGGCAAGCTGATGCGCATCATCAAAATTCTTTCTCTCTTCACAGTCGTGCTTATCGTCACGGCCTTTCTTATCGTTACGAATGTTGATGTGAATCGCTTCAAGCCCGAAATTGAGGAACAACTGGCAAGCCTGGTTGGCCAGCCGGTGGAGTTGGGCGGAGAAATGGCACTGGAGCTTTTCCCGCCACTGTCACTGGACATTGGTTCCGGTCAAATTGCGAACCCGCCGGGCTTCCCTGTCGGACAAATGTTTGCTTTTGAGAAATTGAGCGTTGGTGTGGACTTGATTGCCTTTCTGTCCGGGGAAATCAAAGTGGAACATCTGGTTTTGGTAGGCACAGAAATCCATATTTACGAAAATTCAGCAGGGCAACTGAACTGGTCAACTCTCGTCGATGCAAAAACAAGCCCGACTCCGCAAGGTGACACCAGCACAACACAAACTGAGAAGCCATGGGCCGAGACGTTAAGCGTGGCGGGAATAAGCCTGAAAGAATCCCGGGTTCTTTGGCACGACGCGAAGGGGAGAATAGTGGCAGATTTCAGCAAGCTGGATTTTGAAACCGGCAGTATCGAGATTGGCAACCCAGTGGATTTACAGCTGACAAGCAACCTTCGCAGTGATGTGTATCCCTTTTCAGGTAGCGTTTCCCTGGTCGCTGAGACCTTGCTGCCAAAAGACAATGAACAGCTTGAAGTTAAAAATCTTGCCATCACTGGAAGCGGCACGTGGCAAGCTCAGGGCGGCGCAGTAATTTCACTGGAAAAAATGAAAGTCGGCGGGAACATTTCAGCGAAACCAGATGGACAGATGATCGCAATGCGAGCACTGAACGCGAGTGTTGTCATAAAAAACCCGGAACTCCAGGAAGTCTTGGCACTTTCTCTGGCGGCAGACGGGACAGCAGATTTAAAAGCGGGAAAGCTTGAGTTGGGGAACATAAACGGCGCCGTAGGGAAAGCCCACTACAAAGGCGCTTTGAGCGTCGTTGCCCTGAACACAAAACCGCAGGGGAGCTTTTCCCTGCAAACCGGGAGCTTTGATCCACAAAAGCTGGCACGGACACTTGGGCTGGAACTGCCGGAAAAGGCTCCAAATAAAGCACGCCTGGATGCAAAGCTTGGTTTCGACTCAAACGGGCTCGCCATACATGAAAGCAATATCACCCTGGGTGACACCAATTTGACCGGACAAGGGAGATACAACTGGAGCCCCACCCAGAACCTCAAGGGAAAAATAAAAGTGGATCACATAGTCCTTGACGACTATCTGCCACCTGCTGACGAAGAGGAGGAAGAGGGGGAGGAAGATCCTGCGTCTCTCTCCGATGTTTTCCCGTTTCCTGTTTCGCTGACTTTGGATATCGGGAAGCTACGCTACAACGCAACTGAGGCTGACGAAGTCCACGCCAAGATAACCGCCAGCAAAAAGATGTTTTATCTGCAGGATTTCCAGGCAAAGGCTTTCAAAGGCGAGCTGAAAGCCGACGGAATCCTGAACGAAGGGGCAAAAGCCTCACGCTCCAAAGGGCGCTTGAAAAACATTGAACTACAAGAAGCCTTGAAAGCATTTCTGGGCGAAGAAGCATGGCTGGCGCGCGTAAAAGGACAACTGAACTCCAAGTGGGAGCTGTCGGCAAAAGGTGCTGAAGTGGCAAAAATACCAGGAAGTCTGGGCGGCAAGGCTGATGTGCTTCTGGAAAACGCCACCTTCCTTGACAAGAAATTTATAAAGAAACTGGAAACTGCCGTGCTCTTGCTCAACGGAGGGAAAGCCGTTACAGAAAACCTCGAAGTTATCCATTCCCTGGCTGGGGCTGTCACTTTTGTAGACGGAATTGGCACCGTCTCCAAACTGAAAGGAAACACAGCACTTTTTAACATCGGTGGCACAGGCAACATTGATCTCAAGCAAAACCTTCTGGATTTGCGCGTGTCCCTACACCCCAAAAAACTGCTGCAATTTGACCAGACTATTCCCATCAGAATACATGGAGACATAAGTGACCCGGCTTACTCTCTGGATGTCAAAGACATTCTGAAAAAAGAAGCGGAAAAGAAAGTAAAGGAAGCTGTGCAGGAAAAGATAGAGGAAAAAATAAAGGAAGGTGTCGGTAAAACAATTCAAGATCTGAAGGGAAAACTGAATTTCTAGAATGCCGCGGAACGAACTGGCTATCCAGGAGAATTTCAGCGCAGCCCTGTTGAGGTGGTTTGATGCAGCAGGACGCAAAGACCTGCCTTGGAACAAAAGCCGAACAAGCTATCGGGTATGGGTAGCAGAGATCATGCTGCAACAAACACAGGTCAAAACAGTGTTGCGCTACTTTCCTGCCTTTATGAAAAGCTTCCCGACACTTAAACGGCTCTCACGCGCCAAAATCGAGACCGTCCTTGCCCATTGGGCAGGCTTGGGCTATTACGCCAGAGCCCGTAACCTGCATAAAACCGCGTGCCTGGTAGGCGAGAAATTACCGACAACTTACGATGAACTCGTTGCCTTGCCTGGTATAGGTCGCTCAACTGCAGGAGCCATACTGGCACTCTCGGCAGAACAACGCTACCCCATACTTGACGCGAACGTCAAACGAATCCTGGAAAGATATTTCAAGGCACCTGCGAGTCTGAACCGCGCAGCAACGCTGAAAAAGCTCTGGCAACTGGCAGAAAAATTGCTTCCGCCCACTCGTATAGCTGATTACACCCAGGCACTTATGGACTTTGGAGCCACAGTCTGCACACCCCATCCACTCTGTCTGAAATGCCCACTGGCACCCAACTGTGAGACACAGGGAAGCACTCAGTCGCAAGTGCAGGCGCAGGTGTTGCTGAGCAAAAAGAAACGGCCAACGCTGCACAAATTCGTCGTCGTCGCACAACAAGCCAACAAAGTGCTATTACAGAGACGGCCTCCGCATGGTGTGTGGGGCGGTCTGTACAGCCTGCCGGAATTCCCCAGCAGCTCGACTCTGCAGCATTGGTGTCGTGAGCATTTGACGCCAAAAGCGACACCGGTAGCACTTGATTCCTTTTTCCACGCACTGACACATTTACGATTTTGTATTCACCCTTTTGTTCTGAAGCTGCCAGACACAAAGCACAAACCGAAGGTCGAAAAAGACATGCTGTGGTATAAACTGCACTCCGTTGTGGCGGTGCCCGCGCCGGTCAAAAGAATACTGCTGAATCTTTAATAAGGAGGCTTCAAATTTTGGAAAGACAGGTTTGGTGCGTGAAGCTGGGGCGTGATCTCCCAGGGCTTAAATATGTGACATATCCAGGTGAGCTGGGAAAGCGCATCTACGAAAATGTCAGCCAGGTAGCCTGGAAGGAGTGGCTGGGACACCAAACCATGCTGATCAACGAATACCGCCTGACTCCCATTGAGCCGAAAGCAAGGAAATTTCTGGAAGACGAAATGGAAAAATTTTTCTTTGGGGAAGGCTCGGAAAGACCAAAGGAGTTCCAGCCGCCGGAGTAACCCTTCCCGTCCCGGACGACGCTGCTTTTTAGCAAAAGACGAAGGCCAGATAGCTCAGTCGGTAGAGCAGAGGACTGAAAATCCTTGTGTCGGTGGTTCAATTCCACCTCTGGCCACCACTTTCGGATACACAAAGCAAGCTGCCAGGCTTGGCACCCGCTTGCCAAGCTTATTCGCAGAACAATCAGGGACACCCTTGCCAAGATGCCGTATGCTCCAGGCACAGAAGGAGAGCCGGGCAACACAAGAAGTACCCACGTGAAGCTGGCACTAAAAAAGTCTCAGCGAATATCGCAACGGGATGAGCGCGTCCCGGCTTTACATTTGCACCCCGATTCAGGAATTGTCCATAATAGATGGATGACAAGTTGCGCAACGAGGCACTGGCACAAAACCCCGGATGGTCGCTATCAATGTGACATATGTCCGAGACTCTGCAAACTCCACGAAGGTCAACGCGGGTTGTGCTTTGTACGCAAATGTGAAGGAGAGGAGATCGTCCTGACTACATGGGGACGTTCCAGCGGATTTTGCGTTGATCCGATTGAGAAAAAACCGCTCAATCACTTTTTGCCTGGCACTGCGGTCTTCTCGTTCGGCACTGCCGGCTGCAACCTTGCCTGTAAATTTTGCCAAAACTGGGACATCACCAAGTCACGGGAAATGGACACCCTGGCAGACAGCGCATCCCCGGACGCAATAGCAAAGGCAGCCTTCTCGACCGGATGTCGCAGCATCGCTTTCACTTACAACGATCCAGTTGTCTTTCATGAGTACGCAATTGACGTGGCACGCGCGTGCCGCCAGCAGGGATTAAAGGTCGTAGCAGTGAGCGCCGGATACGTGTTGCCGGCTCCACGGGAAGAATTCTATCGTTACGTGGACGCGGTCAATATTGACTTGAAGTCATTCAGCAATCGCTTTTACAAGAAAGTGTGCGCGGCCTCCTTGCAGCCGGTTTTGGACACTCTGCTATATCTCAGGCACGAAACAGATCTCTGGCTGGAAATTACTACTCTGCTGATTCCCGGTGAAAATGAATCCCCTGAAGAGCTCGAATCGCTCGCAAGGTGGATACAGAAAAATCTCGGCGAAAACGTACCCCTGCATTTCTCTGCCTTCCACCCTGACTGGAAAATGCTGGACAAACCTCCCACACCACCAGAAACCTTACAGCTCGCGCGTGAAATCGCGCTCGAGTGTGGCTTGCGTTACGTCTACACAGGCAATGTGTACGACCCGGTCGGCGGTAGCACCTGGTGTCACAATTGCGGCATCCAACTCATTGAGCGGGACTGGTACAAGTTGGGCACCTGGAATTTACGGGCAAACGGCAAATGCAAATCCTGCGGGGCAACATGCGCGGGGATATTTGAATCTGCCCCAGGCAATTGGGGATCCCGGCGAGTGCCAGTTACGCTGAGAAGTCACTGACCGCTCAATGGCAATACAGCAGTACTTTGCGCCCGACAAATAGCCTTGTGCCGAAACCTGACGCTCCGGAGTATTGGGAACACGCCTGCCAGGAACTCTCAAGCAGGGACGAGCGCATCAAAGAAATCATTGACCGGCACCGCGAAGAATACCTGCGCAGCAGTGGGGATCCCTACCTGACCCTTCACCGCGCCGTAGTCGGGCAACAAATTTCGGTCACCGTGGCAAGCCGAATAAGCGAACAGATTGAGCGTTGTTGTGAGCAGGATATTTCGCCATTGAAAATTTCCCGGACTTCTCCCGAAGCCCTTCGAAACTGCGGCCTGTCATGGCGAAAAGTGGAATACCTCCAAGGCATTGCCAGCTATTTTGTCAAAATCGGGAACGACCCCGAATACTGGCAGACAAAAGACCTGGAAAAAATTCGCCAGGAACTGTTATCGCTACGTGGCATCGGAATGTGGTCCTTCAACATGTTCGCGATTTTCTTCCTTCGCCATCCGGACATACTGCCACTTGGCGACAATGGACTGGTACGAGCCATGCGCAAACTCTATTCATGCGCGCCGGGAACACCCGAGCAGCTTGGCGACATCGCCGCAACCTGGATACCCTGGCGCACAGTAGCGACGTGGTATCTGTGGCGTAGCCTGGATGGGGAGGCCATAAACTACTGACAGTCTCAATGACGAAGCTGCAAACACAAATGCCCCGTCGCGAAGAACCGACGGAACTCATGAGTGAAGAAGCACAAGTCAACGCCTATGCTGCAGCCGATTTTGAAGCAGCCCATGCTCACATCATGAGCTGCTTTCAGGAACACTTCAGCGTGCCGCATAGCAGTTTTCGCGCCTTGGATTTGGGGTGTGGGAGCGGTGACTTCACTTTCCGTCTTTTGCAATCCTGCGAGCATTGCCAGGTTGACGCGCTTGACGGCTCCCTCGCCATGCTTGCCAAGGCAAGAGCAAGCCTGGAAGCGAGTGGCCAGCAGCACCGCGCGCGGCTACTCCACTGCGTGTTGCCAAGCAAGGCACTGACCCCCCATTCTTACCAGTTGATTTTTTCCAACAGCCTGCTTCACCACCTGTACAAGCCACAAGTTCTGTGGGAAAGCTGCAAACAACTTGCCTCAAGCGGTGCTTCTCTTTTCGTGTGCGACCTGTTACGCCCCCCAGACGAGGCTCAAGCCAGGAAACTGGTCGAGCTATACGCTTCCACTGCGCCGGAAATTTTGCGCAGGGATTTTTACAACTCCCTGCTTGCGGCGTTCACGCCAGAAGAAATAAAAATCCAGCTTGCAGTCGCTGGCCTGTCACATCTCAAAGTGAAGCGCATCAGCGATCGCCACGTTACTGTTTATGGCCGTCTTAACGGCTCGGGACAACCACCCGTGTAATCATCTCACCTCTTGTACGTACGAAAGTCCAAGACTATTTCCGTTCCCTCCAGGAACATGGAACGGCGAAAAAACCCATCAAGAAGCGACGATAACTCTGCGGCAACAAATCCAGATGACTTCCATGGATCACAAAGCGCGGCGGACAGGCACCGGCCTGGTGAACGTAGCGCAGTCGCTGGCCTGTCACATCTCAAAGTGAAGCGCATCAGCGATCGCCACGTTACTGTTTATGGTCGTCTTAACAGCCCGGGACAACCACCCGTGTAATCATCTCACTTCTTGTACGTACGAAAGTCCAAGACTATTTCCGTTCCCTCCAGGAACATGGAACGGCGAAAAAACCTCATCAAGAAGTGCCGATAACTCTGCGGCAACAAATCCAGGTGACTTCCATGGGTCTCAAAGCGCGGCGGACAGGAACCGCCTTGGTGCGCATGCGCAGTCGCTGGCCTGTCACATCTCAAAGTGAGGTGCATCAGCGATCGCCACGTTACTGTGTATGGTCGTCTTAACAGCCCGGGACAACCACCCGTTTAATTATCTCACCTCTTGTACGTACGAAAGTCCAAGACTATTTCCGTTCCCTCCAGGAACATGGAACGGCGAAAAAACCTCATCAAGAAGTGCCGATAACTCTGCGGCAATAAATCCAGATGGCTTCCATGAATCACAAAGCGCGGCAGACAGGAACCGCCTTGGTGAGCGTGGCGCAGTCGCTGGCCTGTCACATCTCAAGGTAGAGCACATCAGCGATCGCCACGTTACTGTGTATGGCCGTCTTAACGGCTCGGGACAACCACCCGTTTAATCATCTCACTTCTTGTACGTACGAAAGTCCAAGACTATTTCCGTTCCCTCCAGGAACATGGAACGGCGAAAAAACCCCATCAAGAAGTGCCGATAGCTCTGCGGCAACAAATCCAGGTGACTTCCATGAATCACAAAGCGCGGCGGACAGGAACCGCCTTAGTGAGCGTGGCGCAGTCGCTGGCCTGTCACATCTCAAAGTGAAGCACATCAGCGTTCGCCACGTTACTGTGTATGGTCGTCTTAACAGCCCGGGACAACCACCCGTTTAATCATCTCACCTCTTGTACGTACGAAAGTCCAAGACTATTTCCGTTCCCTCCAGGAACATGGAACAGCGAAAAAACCCCATCAAGAAGCACCGATAACTCTGCGGCAATAAATCCAGATGACTTCCATGGATCACAAAGCGCGGCAGGCAGACGCCGCCTTGGTGCGCATGGCGCAGTCGCTGGCCTGTCACATCTCAAAGTGAAGCGCATCAGCGATCGCCACGTTACTGTGTATGGTCGTCTTAACAGCCCGGGACAACCACCTGTTTAGTCATCTCACCTCTTGTACGTACGAAAGTCCAGGACTATTTCCGTTCCCTCCAGGAACATGGAACGGCGAAAAAACCCCATCAAGAAGCGCCGATAACTCTGCGGCAACAAATCCAGATGGCTTCCATGAATCACAAAGCGCGGCAGACAGACGCCGCCTTGGTGCGCATGGCGCAGTCGCTGGCCTGTCACATCTCAAGGTAGAGCGCATCAGCGATCGCCACGTTACTGTTTATGGTCGTCTTAACAGCCCGGGACAACCACCCGCTGTAATCATCTCACCTCTTGTACGTACGAAAGTCCAGGGCTATTTCCGTTCCCTCCAGGAACATGGAACGGCGAAAAAACCCCATCAAGAAGCGCCGATAACTCTGCGGCAATAAATCCAGATGACTTCCATGAATCACAAAGCGCGGCGGACAGGAACCGCCTTGGTGCGCGTGGCGCAGTCGTGGCTGCTTGCCTTTGACCCGCGGGGGAGGCTGATGGGCAAGTGCTGAGCGGAGCACTTGATTACATTTTGATGTAGAGACCTTGGTGCTTGTCGAAGACCAGGCGCGCAATGCAGCGCGAAGCAACTTTCGAATGCCTTCGTTGTGCAAGGCCGAAATTGAGCATTGCACAATGCCTTCACCCAACTTCATTCGATCAGCGAATTCCGCTCGGGCTTCGCGCAACTCTCGGACGTCAATCCGGTCGCACTTGTTCAAGGCCACGACCAAGGCGCGTCCACTTTCGATCACCCGCGCAGCCAGTGAGGCATCCTGATAAACAGGAGCCTCGGTCACATCACAAACCAGGACGACAACATCCACATTGGTCATGCTTTCCAAAGCTTTCAGGACGCTGATTATTTCCACCCGGCTCCCGTGTTTTGAACGACGTTTGATCCCGGCAGTATCAACCAAGACGAAATTCTTTCCGAAAAAAGTGAACCGGACGGCAACTGAGTCTCTGGTCGTCCCTGGAATTTCTGCAGCCAACATGCGCTCCTCGCCCAGCAAACAATTCACCAACGTGGACTTTCCAACGTTGGGACGACCGAGGAAAGCGATCCGGAGCTCGTCAGCCGGCCCAGGCTTCTCCCCTTCCGGGCAAGCCTCAGCCATCGCACCACGCAGCTTTATAATGCCGCGCCGACGCTTTGCAGAAACAAGAAATACCGGATCCAAGCCCAGTGGCGCGTATTCGGCGAGCAACATACGCTCATCTACGCCGTCCATTTTGTTGATCACAAGCCACAAAGGCTGGTTGCTTCGGCGCAATTTCGAAGCCAGCTCTTGATCATCCGGGTGCAGACCAACGTGCGCATCCACGACCAGGCATATCAGATCAGCTTCCCCAATGGCGATCTCTGTCTGGGCAGAAACGACTTCCTGCATGGAGTCCGGATTCTGTAAAATGCCCCCGGTATCCACCAACAACCATTCCTTACCAGCTGTGGACATCCGGCGATATATGCGATCTCTGGTCAGTCCGGCTTCGCCGTCTACCAAGGCGTCCCAACTTCCGGTCAGCGCGTTGAACAATGTCGATTTGCCGACGTTGGGTCTGCCCGCCAATACAATTTTAAACACTTCAGGAACCCGCTGTGTGTGAAGCAGGCTATTGTTTTGCTTTCAGTTTTTTCGCGTAAGACATGGCCAGGTTCCCGTTTTCACCCAGACTGGAAACATGAACCTCATCGGCAAGACCCAGCAACACCTGTAAAGGATGTCTCGTCACTCGTTCGCGAGCCAGAACGGTGCCGCTTTTTTCCGAAAACCAGTACAGATACCCAAGATCATCGCCAATTACGACAAAAGGATATATCGCGAGAGGCGTTGTCAGCTTGCGGCGGGAGAACAGCTCAGTTGCCCATAGCTCCACACCACTGACCGAGTTCAATGCCCGGAGTTGCCCGTTTCGACCTACCATATAAAGAAGCTCATCTCCCAAGGCAACGCCGTGGTGCGAGCCATCTGCGTAGACCCAGACAAGACTTTGCCTGGCAAGATCGAAAGCCACGGTGCGACCAAGCGCACTGGATGCGTAGGCAATACCATCACGGATGACCATCGGTCCATCCACATCGGCAAACTCACTCATGTTTGTCTGCCGTGCCCCTTTCCCAACCTGGAATTCAAAAGCCAAGGAGCCATCAGTCAAATAAAGCCCCACGACCCGACCATCGTCGAGTCCGACAACCACGGTATTCGCAAAAAACAGCGGAACACTCATGCCGCTCAGCGTCACTATCGGCAAATCAACAGCGACCCGCCATTGCTCATTCCCGTCATCGCTTTCAAGCAGAACGATGGTTCCTTCCTCAGCCCGAGCAGCGATATACCCTTTATGACCAGAAGACACAGCCGTGATGCGTTGATCAGACACACGAACATCCCAAAGTTTTTCGCCATCGTGCGCGTCAAGGCTGATCACTCTGCCATTTGCGGTACCGACAAGAACCTGTGAGTCTGCAATCCCGACACCAAAAGACACCGCACTTGGAAGAGCAGTGCTCCACAACGGTTTGCCGCTTAGTGCCTCATAAGCGGTGACTTCATCTTCGCTACTGACGAACAGTGCGTTCCCCTCAACCCCGGGAATGGATTTGAAAAATTCACCGTCTACAGTCCCTATTGAATTTCTCCAGCTTTCTTTGATGTGCAAGGCAGGGTTGAAGTCATCAAAAACCGCCACCACCGGATCATCCTGCGGCTCAATAAAACTGTCACCAAACCAGACTTGCATTTTCCTGTCGACCCAGCCGCAAGACGAAAGCACAGGTGCGAGTGCGAGAAGCAACACATAAATCAGAAAGGTCTTCCCGGGAATACCCCAGGTAACGGCGGTCATTCGCCCAGATTTTCCAACTTCATGCGCAGAAAATCCGATCGAACCCTGGTGTTTTTAATAGCAGCTTCGTAAGCACCTCTTGCCGCCTCAAGATCACCGGTTCTGGTAAACGCGTCGCCACGCAACTCCTCGGCCAGTGACGTCATGCCGGGTTGAGAACGAAACTCCTCAACCAGTTTGAGCACTTCCTTCGGCTTGTCCAAGGCAAGCAAGACACGAGCCTGCCTTAAAGTTATCAGAGCCAGTCGTACGGGGTCGTTAACCAGTTCCACCGCCTTTTCCATCGCCTCGAAGGCTTCCTCGTTCTCGGCAGCTTCCACATGAGTTTTGGCAAGTTGCTCATAAGCCAGAGATGCATAAGGGGTATCACTGTATTTCAACTCCAGCAGCTCTATCAGCGAAGCAGCATGCTCGTTTCCAGAACCGCCGCTTTCTGTTTGCAGCTCTTGCCGATATTCAAAAAAAAGTTCGGCCGCCGTAGCCTGGTGTTGCTCAGTCCAATATCCCCAGCCTTTCCACCCGCTTACAGAGGCAATACCCAAAATGCCACCAAAAATGATGTAGCGGCCATTTTCGCTCCACCAGCCCTGTAGCTTGGCAAAACTTTCCTCTTCACTTTCCGTGAGGTTCTTTCTTATATTCATAGTAAAAGATCGTGTATTAAAATTGATATTAGCCTGAAGAGACCGCAGTCTGACTCAAGCTGTGGCGTAAAAATTGTGGAATCTCTTCGCAGTTGAGATTCATCTGACTCCGGTCTTCCCGCAAATATTTCACGCCGACTTTCTGGTTCTGCAGTTCCGATTCCCCAACTATCAATGCAAATCGGGCACCCAATTTATTCGCGCGCCGCAACTGCGACTTGAAGCTGCGTTCAAAGTCAGAAATCATCACCAATCCGGGAAGCTCCCTGTGAATGCGCTGTGCGGTTTTTTGCAGCATCCCTACTGCCGCATCTCCTTGCGACACCAGAAACACATCAGCCTGGCTATCGCTTTTCCGAAGCCCTTCCGAGATCAGAGTGACCAATCGATCAATGCCGATAGCCAAACCGGCAGCCGGGGTCGGGGAACCACCGAGCAATTCAAATAATCCATCGAAGCGACCGCCGGCGCAAACCGTCACCTGACCCTCATTTTCATCAAGCACCCACTCGAAAACCGTACGCGAATAATAATCAAGTCCGCGTACCAGGCGTGGAGCAATTTCGTATTCAATGGCAAGATCATCCAGCAATCCAAGGAGCCTGGCAAAATGGTCAGCGCAGGGTTTGGAAATGTAATCCTGCAGCTTGGGCGCGTTCCGGAATTTCCGGGCAGCTTCAGGATCCTTGCTGTCAAGTAGCCGTAAAGGATCTTTTTTTGTTCTTTGCTGCTCCCCTTCTGGCAGGCAGTCCGGGTTTCCGGAAAAGAAATCGGCGAGCTCACTGCGATATGCGCGTCTGGCTTCCAAGTCTCCGACGGTGTTCAATTTCAAAGTCAGACGCTTGCTGATCCCCAAACTTTCCCAGGCAAGAGCCGTTGTCATCAACAGTTCGGCCTCCACCTCCGGGCCAGCTGATCCAAAGCATTCTGCCCCCATCTGGTAAAACTGCCTGTAGCGCATTTTTTGCGGACGTTCTCGCCGGAAGAACGGACCACTGTAAAAAAGGCGTTGCATTCCCCCCGTTTCCAGCAAACTGTTCTCCAAGGCTGCCCGTACGCAAGCTGCCGTACCTTCGGGTCGCAAACACAAGGAATCGCCGCCTTTATCCACAAAAGTGTACATCTCTTTTTCCACCACATCGCTGTTTTCACCTAGAGAATGAGAAAACAATTCGGTTTTTTCCAAGACTGGCAGCCGTATTTCCTGGAAGCCAAAAGCCATCAAAACTTTCTTTATTGACGTCTCACAAAGGCTGAACTCTTCGCTGAGTGGTGCCAACAGGTCACGCATCCCTCGTACAGAACGGAATTGGCCGCTCATTGCAAAATAATTTTGTCCGCAGAAAAAATCTCGAATTTCGCTGTGCCCGAGTCGCGCATATAGTCAACAGCGCGGATTGTTGTGCCATCGATTAGCAACGTCACATGCTCGGCGTTTCCCAGCCTGACACGAAAGGGGGTCACTCCACGAAGAGAACGTTCATAACCTGGCGGCAGTTCTCGCTCCAACAAGTGTTTTCCGGCACCATCCACGATTCGCGCCCAGCACCTTCGGGAAGAGCGAACGAGAATAGTGACTTCGGTGCCTGTCGTGGCTGAAGACAAACCGCCTTCATCTGACCCCGGCACCGCCAAAGTGGGGATCACCGAAACATCTGTCAAAGACGCTTTTTCCGCAGAATCCAAGTTGGTGGAACGTGGCTCGTAAGACCGCTCATCCCGGGGTGAGCTTATGAGCGATTCACTGAAGCTTGGCGACTCCTGATCTTCCACATCGTCATCACTTGTGGACGAAAGTGGAGACGCCATAAGAGCCTCCTGCAGGTCAATCTCAATAAATTCAACTGCTGGCGGATCTGTCCGGGCGGAAGCCTCTTCCCCTGGCTTTGCAACGGACTCCACAGGTGGCTGTTCGGAAACACTTCCCTTCTGTACGACTTTGGTATCAAAAAAAGAGTCCCAAAAAATCAGACTAACGACAAATACCGCCACCGCAAAGGTGCCAAAATATCTGATAAGCCTGAGCTGACGCGTATTTCCGACAATCGGCTGGGCGTTCTTGTTTTCCTCCTGTTCCTTATAACTCTCCAGCGTTTCCAGAATGGGTTCGGGATCAACACCAAGCAGGCGGCTATAAGAATTGATGTAACCACGAACAAAAACCCTGACAGGCAAGCCCTCGTAGTCACCAGACTCAAGAGCAAGAATGGTTGCCACGGAAAGTTGCAGCTCATCAGCGACGGTCTTGATGTCCAGGTTCAACTCCTGGCGACGAGCCGTCAGCAACGAGTTAGGTGTTTTATGATCTGGTTCGGTCATTATCCTGGCATTTTCACTAAGGTCGGACGAAATCCACGCGGTACGTAGAAGCTACTTTTGGTCTCAAGCTTTCCCGGTTGTATGAACACCGTGCAAAACTGAAACTGCGAACAAAAATATCGTGAAATATCATAAAACTCACCTCGAAGACAGGTCAGGCACAAGACCAGACTGGCGACAATCTTTTTGTTGACATCTTGTGCTCACCGATACACGCGCAATTGTAACTACTTTGGATCAAGGATCAGCGTTCAGAAAAGCCGACATGAAAAAAAGCCGTGTCAAGACAGCACATAATTTTCATGCGCTTTTTGCTGTGGGGAAAAAGTAAGCAATCTCGACGGCTGCTGTTTCCGGCCCATCGGAACCATGTACCACATTTTCGGAAATGCTTTTGCCATAAACCGCACGTATCGTACCCGGTGCCGCATGAGCAGGATCAGTGGCTCCCATAACTTCCCGGTTTCTCAAGATCGCGTTTTCACCCTCCAGAACCGTCACCATGATCAACCCTGAACTCATATACACCACCAAATCACTAAAAAACGGCCGGTCTTTGTGTACGCCGTAAAACGTGCCCGCCTCGGACTGACTCAATCTCCGCATGCACGCTTCGACAATGCGTAAGCCCGACCCTTCCAGTTTCGCGAGCACCTTGCCAGACAGACCAGCTGCCACAGCTTCCGGCTTGATGATGGATAATGTCCTTTCTATAGCCACTTTATTCCTCTTTCATTCGTTTTCTGCTCATCAGAAGACCCATATTCTGCATTCATCCGAATGCGAATTTACAAACGCCCACCCACGGCGCGCCATGGATGAACTGAAAACACCGCCTTCTGGCGGCAAAAAGCAATCCCGGAAACCATTCTCCCCAATGCACCACAATGACAACAGCTCAGTCATGTTCTTCAATCCAGGCGGCCTGAATTGCTTCGAGTATCCGTTCCCCGCAATGCTGGGGGTCGTCATCAAATTCTTCCAAAGCACAAACCCAGTCACGAAGGTCTGTAAACCGGACCAGTTGCGGATCCCGGTCGCCGTACGCTTCTTCCAAAGCGATGGCAATCTCGTAACTGTCAGTCCACTTCAGGCTCAAAAGCGTATTTCCTCTTGTGTTTTTGTCGTCAAAGCTAGTTGCGCTCGGAAACCAAGTTTACAGTGTACTTTGGAATTTCCACCACCAAGTCGTCATGTTGGACTTTGGTCTGGCAGCTCAGCCGCGAATCCGGATCCAGACCCCATGCCTTGTCAAGGTAGTCCTCCTCCCGTTCGGAAGCGTCCTCAAGGGTCTCCAAGCCTTTGCGTATATACACATGGCAGGTTGTGCAGGCACAGGATTTTTCGCAAGCATGCTCAATTTCAATATTGTTTTGCAAAGCAACATCACAGATGCTCACGCCTTCCTCCGCTTGTACCGACAAACCTTCGGGACACAGTTTGTCGTGTGGCAAAAAAGTGACTTTCGGCATCAGGAATGATTCTTGACAGCATCCGGAGACTTGCCTTTCAGAACCTGGCAGATGGCACGGTTCATTCTTCTTGCAACGAAGGCTTCGCTGCTTAGCTCAAGGGTTTCGAGGTTTTCGCGAATTTTATCCGGGTCATTTCCATTCACAGCTTCCTGCAAATCATCTCGGGCAGAAAAAATATTTTCCCTTTCCTCAGGGGACAGCAACAGCTCCCCATCTTCCTGTATTCCTGAGGCAAGCGCTTCGAGCACACGTGTCGCCTCTACGCGCTGCTCGACCAATTTGCGCTTTTGGGCATCAGTGCGGGAATGCGAAAAAGAATCTTTCAACATTGTTTCAATCTCCGCTTCGTTGAGCCCATAGCTGGGAATCACTTCTATTTCTGCTTTCACTTTCCTGGTTTTTTCCTCCGCAAGCACGCTCAACAAAGCGTCCGCATCCACCTGAAAAGTGATCCGAACACGCGCCTGCCCACGACCCAAGGGAGGAATACCTCGCAATTCGAAACGGGCAAGCGAACGACAATCACTGGCAAGCTCGCGATCCCCTTGTACAACATGAAATGACATGGCGGTTTGACCATCCTTCTGCGTCGTATATTCCCGTATCTGCAAACAGGGGATTGTGGAGTTACGCATGATCAGCTTTTCTGTCAAGCCACCCATCGTTTCCAGCCCCAGAGAAAGCGGAATCACATCAAGCAGAAGAGGGGCTTTCTCGTCTTGACGGTTGCCAATCAGGACGTCGGCATGAATCGCCGCTCCGTACGAAACAACCTGGTCAGGATCAATCCCCTGCAAAGGTTCTTTCCCCAATGCTTCGGACACACGCTGCCTGAGCAGGGGAATTCTGGTCGAACCCCCCACAAGGATGAGTTCATCAATGTCTTTCGCTTCCAGACCGGCATCCACAATCGTTTCCAGGCAAATATCAACTGTCGTCCGTATCAGCGGTTCGACCAGCGCATTCAATTCCTTACGATCAATGTGAAATTCGCTGCTGGCCGCTGCTGCCGGAAAACTGATTAGCCCCTGCGCTTCTTCTGCATCACTTAACAGTTCTTTCATTTTTCTGGCCTCGCGCTCCACGGCTCTCAGCAACGACTGATCATCGCCATGCCCGATCCCGGATTCGGTCAGCAAGTGCTCGGCAAGCAGGCGATCAATATCATCTCCGCCAAGCGCTGTGTCTCCTCCAGTCGCCAGCACACGAAACACCCCTTTCTCCAGGCGCAGAATGGAAACATCAAAAGTCCCGCCGCCCAGGTCATAAACCAGCACGGTTCCCTGCGCTTTCGTGTCAAGACCGTATGCCATTGCCGCCGAAGTGGGCTCGTTCAACAAGCGCAGCACATTGATCCCGGCGAGCCTGGCGGCATCTTTGGTCGCTTGCCGTTGCGCGTCATTGAAATACGCAGGCACAGTAATCACAGCACCGGCGAGCGGCTCACCCCTAAAATGATCCTCAGCCCGGCTCTTGACTGCTCCCAGGATTTCCGCGGAAACATCCGTTGCAGTCCTCGAACCAACGTCGGTGGACAAGCGAATGACTTTCCCGGAATTTTCTTCCAGCTTCCAGGGAAAGCGCGAACGAAGCGTTTTCACTTCTTCCGGGGCACGTCCAAGCAGACGCTTTGCCGAAAAAATCGTGTTTTCCGGATCCTCCACTATCCCGACAACTGCCCCCTCACCTACCAGGCTCGTCCCGTCTTTCAAAAACCGCACAACCGAAGGCAGTGAATGCCCGCCTTGTGCATCTTTCAAAGTAACAGGCACACCATTTCTGACAACAGCAACCAGAGTGTTCGTGGTTCCCAAATCAATTCCCACAGCGATGCGGTGGCTGGAGGACTCGGGTTCGCTAATCTCTAGCAGTGCCACCTTGGATGCTCCGTAGTCCGGATTTAATTTCCTTTTTCAATTTTTCAAGAAATTGCATTTTCTGCCCCGCAGCCTCGTCTTTCAAAGACCGCACAACCGAAGGCAGTGAATACCCGCCTTGTACATCTTTCAAAGTAACAGGCACACCATTTCTGACAACAGCAACCAGAGTGTTCGTGGTTCCCAAATCAATTCCCACAGCGATGCGGTGACTGACCACAGCCTCGTCTTTCAAAGACCGCACAACCGAAGGCAGTGAATGCCCGCCTTGTGCATCTTTCAAAGTAACAGGCACACCATTTCTGACGACAGCAACCAGAGTGCTCGTGGTTCCCAAATCAATTCCCACAGCGATGCGGTGGCTGACCGCAGCCTCGTCTTCCGAAAACCGCACAACCGAAGGCAGTGAATGCCCGCCTTGTGCATCTTTCAAAGTAACGGGCACACCATTTCTGACGACAGCAACCAGAGTGTTCGTGGTTCCCAAATCAATTCCCACGGCGACGCGGTGACTGACCGCAGCCTCGTCTTCCGAAAACCGCACAACCGAAGGCAGTGAATGCCCGCCTTGTGCATCTTTCAAAGTAACAGGCACACCATTTCTGATAACAGCAACCAGAGTGTTCGTGGTTCCCAAATCAATTCCCACAGCGATGCAGTGACTGACCGCAGCCTCGTCTTCCGAAAATCGCACAACCGAAGGCAGTGAATGCCCGCCTTGTGCATCTTTCAAAGTAACAGGCACACCATTTCTGACGACAGCAACCAGAGTGTTCGTGGTTCCCAAATCAATTCCCACAGCGATGCGGTGGCTGATCGCAGCCTCGGCTTCCAAAAACCGCACAACCGAAGGCAGTGAATGCCCGCCTTGTGCATCTTTCAAAGTGACAGGCACACCATTTCTGACGACAGCAACCAGAGTGTTCGTGGTTCCCAAATCAATTCCAACAGCGATGCGGTGGCTGACCGCAGCCTCGGCTTCCAAAAACCGCACAACCGAAGGCAGTGAATGCCCGCCTTGTGCATCTTTCAAAGTGACAGGCACACCATTTCTGACAACAGCAACCAGAGTGTTCGTGGTTCCCAAATCAATTCCCATGGCGACGCGGTGGCTGGAGAACTCGGGTTCGCTAATCTCTGGCAGTGCCACCTTGAATGCTCCGTAGACCGGATTTAATTTCCTTTTTCAACTTTTTAAGAAATTGCATTTTCTGCACCGCAACTTCGGCTTCCAAAAATCGTTTCTCCTTATATTCGCTTTCGAATCTGGACACCATCTTGGCAACGCTCGCATTGACACAATCATCAAGCTTCTTCAAGGCTGTCACAGGCTCCGAAGACTGCTTGCATAATTGCAACTGTTCGCGTAAATCCATTTGCTCGGCAAGGAAGCTCACATCCGACACTGTCTGCTCCCCGTCTGACACCACCCCTTCAAGTTCCAACAGATACGCAGCTCGCTCAGCTTCATCATTGAGTATCTGATACGCCCTGTTAAGGTGCGCGGTTGCCTGCAGAGCCATGCGTCGTTCTCTCGGCCCGGCTGCCGCGAAGCGATCCGGGTGTACTAGCAACAACAGCTTGTGATACGTACTCTCCAAACGGGGGGTGTCCAAGCGAATACTGCGATCACAGCCAAGCAAGGAAAAGTAGTCGCCGTCAAAAAGACTTTGAGGAAGCACCTCTTTATCCAAACAGCCAACCGGGAAGCCATGCTCCGAAAGTTGCGAGAAAGCACCTGTGCAAGATCAGATTAAGTGCTGAAACTCTCTCCACAGCCACAACGAGCCTTCTCATTCGGGTTAATAAACCGAAATCCCTCGTTTAACCCTTCTCGGGCAAAATCCAGCGTGGTTCCTTCCAGATACACCAGACTTTTTTCGTCCACCACGATTTTCACACCGCGATCTTCAAACACCGCGTCACCGACACCAAGCTTGTCCACATACTCAAGAGTATAGGAAAGTCCCGAGCAACCGGTCGTTCGAACACCGAGGCGGACGCCAAGGCCACTCCCGCGCTTTTCTACGAAGCGACTGACCCTTTCAGCCGCCGCAACACTTAAAGTGATGCCCGCTGAATCAGCCACTTTGTTCGCCAAGACCCTTCTGCTTGCGCTTGTAATCACTGATCGCCGCCTTGATGGCATCCTCAGCCAGAACAGAGCAGTGAATTTTCACCGGCGGCAAAGCCAGCTCCTCAACAATTTCGTGGTTCTTTATCTGTCCCGCCTGTTCCAAAGTTCTGCCTCGCACCCACTCCGTCAACAAGCTCGACGATGCTATCGCAGAGCCGCAGCCGTAAGTCTTGAAACGAGCGTCCTCTATAACACCGTCAGAACCCACTTTGATTTGCAACTTCATAACGTCACCACAGGCAGGAGCCCCGACCATCCCGGTTCCGATGGTCGGCTCCGATGCGTCAAAAGACCCAACATTGCGCGGGTTTTCGTAATGATCCAAAACTTTTTTTCCATAAGACATGATTATTCATTCCTCAAAAACAGGTACGACTCGCAGACCGCGCACATTAGTGAGCAGCCCAGTCAATCGTACTTAAATCTACACCATCTTCATACATCTCCCACAAAGGAGACATTGACCGCAATTTTTCCACAGATTCCCTGACCAGCGAGACGGTATAGTCGATCTCCCCGACAGTTGTGTAGCGACCAACTGAAAAACGAATGGAGCTATGCGCCAACTCATCGTTTCTGCCCAAAGCTCGTAATACATAACTCGGTTCCAGTGAAGCCGAAGTACACGCGGAACCACTGGACACTGCAATGCCTTTCAGTGCCATGATCAGCGACTCTCCCTCAACATGGTTGAAACTCACGTTCAGGTTATTGGAAACCCGGTGTTCCATATCCCCATTGAGATACACTTCCTCCATCCCCTTCAGACCATCCCACAAACGGTCGCGCAAACTTGCGAAACGTTCAGGTTCGGTCGACATTTCCTCGTGGGCAATACGAAACGCTTCTCCTATTCCCACAATCTGGTGAGTCGGCAAAGTTCCGGAACGCATGCCGCGTTCATGGCCACCCCCGTGCATCTGGGCTTCAATACGTGCGCGGGGCTTGCGACGAACATACAAGGCACCAATCCCCTTGGGGGCATACACCTTATGCCCGGAAAAGCTCATAAAATCTACCGGGGTTTCAGCGAGATTGATCGGCACTTTTCCGGCACTTTGAGCCGCATCCACATGAAACAAAATGTTACGTTCTCGCAACATCTGCCCGATCTTGCCAATATCCTGGATCACCCCGATTTCATTATTCACGTGCATGACTGAGACCAGAACCGTGTCATCACGCAACGCCCCTTCCAAGCCTTCGATATCCAGCAACCCATTTGGCATCGGCTCAATGTAATCCACGTCGTAGCCCTGGCGCTCCAGTTGCCGACAAGTATCCAGCACAGCCTTGTGCT
The DNA here is from genome assembly GCA_965215765.1 of uncultured candidatus Poriferisulfidus sp. Taxonomy (GTDB): domain Bacteria; phylum Pseudomonadota; class Gammaproteobacteria; order Poriferisulfidales; family Oxydemutatoraceae. The sequence goes on from OZ244118.1 coordinate 60,715, forward strand.
CTGTTTTCACAGTCACGATATGCTTCCCTTTCTTGCAGTAAAAGTGCGCCGCACCTTTAATCGCCAAGTTGTCCGACTCCGTGGCACCACTCGTCCAGACAACTTCCCGAGGATCAGCACCAATCAGCTCTGCCACCTGTTCACGAGCTGTATGCACAAGCTTTTCGGCCTTCCACCCGAACTCATGGCTACGCGATGCAGGGTTACCATAAGCCCCTCTGCGGGTCATGCACTGCATCATCTTTTCTGCCACCCGATCATCAACAGGCGTAGTCGAGTTGTAATCCAGATAAACAGGGGACTTGGATTCAATTATCTTCGCCATAAACGATTGACCTCAAACAAACCATCTACCCTTGCCTACACCACGTATGCACGGGTGAACATTATGGAACAAAGCCGCAAAAACTTCCACACCGGGAACACGGCCAACACCTGATTGGGAGGAACCTTCCTTGCCCGGCACCGGACACAAAAATGCACCCGAATGCCCGGCTTTTACGTTGGAGTTTCTCTGCGCGCACAGACCTTTGCTCAAGAACCCGGCAAAGGAATAATGTGCAACTCGTTTTTATCAAATGAAGGCAAAACCATAACATCCCGATTCTTGTCCAAAGCAAAATCCGCTGGTGAGTCGACACCATCGACCACTACCTCAGCTTCTTTGCCCTGCTCAATCCTGTACACCCCACCAAGTCCCCAACTGGAAATGTACAGTGAGCCATCATCATCTTTTTCAATCCCGTCCAGATTCCCTTTGGGAAGATTGCTCAGCGGAGTTTTCTCACCCCCCCTGGTCACTCTGTAGAGTTCCGCATCGGAATGAAAGTTCACAACCAACACGTTGCCGTCGCTCTCACAAAAGACTCCGTTGGGATGCCTGAGATCGGGTGATGCCACTACGGGCTTGACTGTTCCGTCAGGAAAGACCCGATAAATCGCATCGCTCATCGAGTCGGAAAAATCCGGGTTGAAGCCACTGTCAGACACGATGACAGACCCATCGGGAGCCGCACAAACATCGTTCAAAAAAGCACTTCCGGGAATGGGGATCGGACGCCCAAACGGCTTGCCCGTGGCGGAGTAAAAGCGGCGCATGGTATCAATGTCTGCCACCCATAACACACCATTACTGAGTGCCATCCCTTTCGGTGCGTTCAAGGTGACTCCGTTTTCCCCACCGCTAGCCCAGCGTTTCGCTTCGTTATCATTGGAAGGATCAACAACAAGGATGTAGCCGTTGTTATCCGCCTCGCTCGGAGAGCCATTGATGTTTGAAACCAGATAAACATCCCTGTTCTGATCGTAGACAACGGACTCAGGGACAGCCAGTCCTTCCGAGATTACCGTCCTGGCAACAGCCGGAGCACCGGCATCGGCCATAGCGTCGGCTGCGGCATCAGCCGTAGCATCGGCCATAGCTTCTGGCTTCTCGGCTTCCTCCTCAGCAGCGCAGGCAAACAAAAATAAGACACACGCCAGCAACATCCATTTTTGACAATTTTTGAACATAGTCCTTAGTCCTCCATTATGTACATACAACCCGGACGCACTATCATGGTCACCGAAAGTTAAAAACGCAAGAGACTTCGCCACGGAAGTCATCACAATCTCGGCAGCAACTCAGCCAGGTTGCAGGGCTTGGTCTCTCTGTCCAACTGCTTGCGAATCAGCTCATCCCACGCCTGAGCGCAGGCTCCTCGGGAACCGGGCAGGCAGAAAATGTATTTCCGGTTTGCCAATCCGGCCAACGCCCGCGATTGCAAGGATGAGGTGGCGATGGTTTTGAAAGAAAGTGCCCGGAACATCTCGCCAAAGCCGTTAATTCTTTTATCAAGCAAGGGGGCAATCGCTTCCGGCGTCACGTCGCGTGCTGCGAAACCGGTACCACCGGTCGTGATAATGACATCCAGCCCATCCTGTATGAGCCACTGCGAGACCATGGCGCGGATCTGATAAAGGTCATCTTTTACAATGGCGGACGCAAAGCACTCATGGCCAGCATCGCATAAGCGTTTTACCAGCAGAGGCCCGGACTTGTCGGTGTCTTGGTTACGCGTGTCGGACACCGTCAAAACGGCGATCGATACCACAAGAACTTCCATACCGGCAACACGGACAACACCTGATTGGGAGGCACCTTCCTTGCCAGGCACCGGGCACAAAAAACGTACCCAATGCCCAGCTTTTACGTTGGAAACTTCTCTTAGTGCTCAGACCTTTGCCTAAGATCCTGCAAAGGAATAATGTGTACCTCGTTTTTTAAAAACGAAGGCAAAATCATAAAATCCCGCTTCTTGTCCAAAGTGAAATCCGCTGGTGAGGTGATGCCCTTGACCACTACCTCAATTTTTTTGTCCGGCTTAATCCTGAACACCCCGCCAAGCCACCAGCTGGAAACGTACAGTGAACCATCATCATCTTTTTCGATACCATCCAGAACCCCTTTTGGAAGACTGGCCACTGGAATTGTCTTGCCATCCCCGGACACTCTGGAGACTTTTGCCCAAGGCCAGGTACAAAGGTTCACAACCAGCACGTTGCCGTCTCCCTCACAAAATACCCCGTTGGGATGTCCGAGACCAAGAGATGCCACTACGGTTTCGAATGTTCCGTCAGGAAAGACTCGATAAATCGCATCGTTAAATGTGGGAAGTGAAAGCAAGTTTAAGGCGGTGTCAGACACGATGACAGTGCCATCTGGTGCCGCGCAAACATCGTTCAAAGCAGTGCTTCCGGTAATGGGGATCGGATCCCCAATCGGCTTGCCCGTAGCGGGATGGAAACGGCGCATGGTATTAATATCTGCCACCCACAACACATCATTGCTGAGCGCCATCCCTTTCGGAGCGTTCAAAGTGACTCCGTCTACCCCACCGCTAACCAAGCGCTTCATCTTGAAGTCATCGGAAGGATCAACAACAAGAATGTAGCCGTCGCTACCCCCCTTGCACGAAAAGCCACCGGTGTTTGAAACCAGATAAACATCCCTGTCCTGATCGTGGACAACGGACTCAGGACCATCCAGTCCTTCTGAAATTACCCTCCACTCAGGTTTCCTACAAGTAATGCGGGTAAAGGAAAACAAGGCACACACCCGCCACATCCATCTTCCACAATTTTTGAACACGAACCCTAGCCCTCCATACATAAATACGACCCGGACGCACTATCATGGTCACCGAAAGTTAAAAGCGCAAGAGACTTCGCCACGGAAGTCATCACAATCTCGGCAGCAACTCAGCCAGATTGCATGGTTTGGTCTCTCTGTCCAACTGCTTGCGAATCAGCTCATCCCACGCCTGAGCGCAGGCTCCTCGGGAACCGGGCAGGCAGAAAATGTATTTCCGGTTTGCTACCCCGGCCAACGCCCGCGATTGTAAGGATGAGGTGGCGATGGTTTTGAAAGAAAGTGCCCGGAACATCTCGCCAAAGCCGTTAATTCTTTTATCAAGCAAGGGGGCAATCGCTTCCGGCGTCACGTCACGTGCTGCGAAACCGGTACCACCGGTCGTGATAATGACATCCAGCCCATCCTGTATGAGCCGCTGCGAGACCATGGCGCGGATCTGATAAAGGTCATCTTTTACAATGGCGGACGCAAAGCACTCATGGCCAGCATCGCACAAGCGTTTTACCAGCAGAGGCCCGGACTTGTCGGTGTCCTGGTTACGCGTATCGGGCACCGTCAAAACGGGAAACACCTGATTGGGAGGCACCTTCCTTGCCAGGCACCGGGTGCAAGAAACGCACCCAATGCCTAGCTTTTACGTTGGAAACTTCTCTTCGTGCTCAGACCTTTGCCTAAGAACCCGGCAAAGGAATAATGTGCAACTCGTTTCTATCTTTGGAAGGCAAAATCATTAAATCCCGATTCTTGTCCAAAGCGAAATCAGCTGGTGAGTCGATGCCCTCGGCCACTACCTCAATTTTATTGTCCGGCTTAATTCTGTACACCCCATCAAGACACAAGCTGGAAACGTACAGTGAGCCGTCATCATCTTTTTCGATACCATCCAGAACCCCTTTGGGAAGGCTGGCCACTGGAGTTGTCTCGCCATCCCCGGACACTCTGGAGACTTTTGCCCAAGGCCAAGGAAGAAGGTTCACAACCAGCACGTTGCCGTCGCTCTCACAAAATACCCCGTTGGGAAGCCTGGAGTCAGGAGGTGCCACTACGGTTTCGACTGTTCCGTCAGGGAAGACTCGATAAATCGCATCGTTAAATGTGGGAATAAAATACGAGCCGATGCCGCTGTCAGACACGATGACAGTACCATCTGGTGCCGCGCAAACATCGTTCAAAGCAGTGCTTCCGGCAATGTGGATCGGATCCCCAAGCGGCTTGCCCGTGGCGGAATAAAAACGGCGCATGGTATCAATGTCTGCCACCCATAACACACCATTACTAATCGCCATCCCTTTCGGAGAGTTCAAAGTGACTCCGTCATCACCCTCACCGCTAGCCCAGCGTTTCGCTTCGTTATCATTGGCAGGATCAACAACAAGGATGTAGCCGTTGTTATCCGCCACGCCCGAAGAGCCACCGATGTTTGAAACCAGATAAACATCCCTGTTCTGATCGTAGACAGCGGACTCAGGGGCGTCCAGTCCTTCTGAAATTACCACCCATTCAGGTTTCCTGTCAGTAGCGCAGGCAAACAAAAACAAGACACACGCCAGCAACATCCATTTTTGACAATTTTTGAACACGAACCCTAACCCTCTATACATAAATACGACTTGAACACACCATCATGGTCACCGAAAGTTAAAAGCGCAAGAGACTTCGCCACGGAAGTCATCACAATCTCGGCAGCAATTCAACCAAGTTACAGGGCTTGGTCTCTCTGTCCAACTGCTTGCGAATCAGCTCATCCCACGCCTGAGCACAGGCTCCTCGGGAACCGGGCAGGCAGAAAATGTACTTCCGGTTTGCCACACCGGCCAACGCCCGCGATTGTAAGGATGAGGTGGCGATGGTTCTGAAAGAAAGTGCCCGGAACATCTCGCCAAAGCCGTTAATTCTTTTATCAAGCAAGGGGGCAATCGCTTCCGGCGTCACGTCACGTGCCGCGAAACCGGTACCACCGGTCGTGATAATGACATCCAGCCCATCCTGTATGAGCCACTGCGAGATCATGGCGCGGATCTGATAAAGGTCATCTTTTACAATGGCGGACGCAAAGCACTCATGGCCGGCATCGCACAAGCGTTTTACCAGCAGAGGCCCGGACTTGTCAGTGTCCCGGTTACGCGTGTCCGATACCGTCAAACCGAGAAACACCTGATTGGGAGGCACCTTCCTTGCCAGGCACCGGGTGCCCAGCTTTTACGTTGGAAATTTCTCTGCGCGCGCAGACCTTTGCTCAAGAACCCGGCAAAGGAATAATGTGCAACTCGTTTTTATCAAATGAAGGCAAAACCATAACATCCCGATTCTTGTCCAAAGCAAAATCCGCTGGTGAGTCGATGCCCTCGGCCACTACCTCAATTGTATTGTCCGGCTTAATTCTGTATACCCCATCAAGACACAAGCTGGAAACGTACAGTGAGCCGTCATCATCTTTTTCGATACCATCCAGAACCCCTTTGGGAAGACTGGCCACTGGAGTTGTCTCGCCATCCCCGGACACTCTGGAGACTTTTGCCCAAGGCCAAGGAAGAAGGTTCACAACCAGCACGTTGCCGTCGCTCTCACAAAATACCCCGTTGGGAAACCTGGAATCAGGGGGCACCACTACGGTTTCAACTGTTCCGTCAGGGAAGACTCGATAAATCGCATCGTTAAATGGGGGAATATACGAGTTGGTTCCGCTGTCAGACACGATGACAGTGCCATCTGGCGCCGCACAAACATCGTTCAAAGCAGCACTTCCGGGAATGGGGATCGGACGCCCAAGCGGCTTGCCCTTGGCGGAATAAAAACGGCGCATGGTATCAATGTCTGCCACCCATAACACACCATTACTAATCGCCATCCCTTTCGGTGCGTTCAAGGTGACACCGTTTTCCCCACCGCTAGCCCAGCGTGTCGCTTCGAAGTCATTGGCAGGATCAACGACAAGGATGTAGCCATTATTATCCGCCTCGCTCGGAGAGCCATTGATGTTTGAAACCAGATAAACATCCCTGTTCTGATCGTAGACAGCGGACTCAGGGACAGCCAGTCCTTCTGAAATTACCTCCCATTCAGGTTTCCTGTCAGTAGCGCAGGCAAACAAAAACAAGACACACGCCAGCAACATCCATTTTTGACAATTTTTGAACACGAACCCTAACCCTCCATACATAAATACGACTTGAACACGCCATCATGGTCACCGAAAGTTAAAAGCGCAAGAGACTTCGCCACGGAAGTCATCACAATCTCGGCAGCAACTCAACCAAGTTACAGGGCTTGGTCTCTCTGTCCAACTGCTTGCGAATCAGCTCATCCCACGCCTGAGCACAGGCTCCTCGGGAACCGGGCAGGCAGAAAATGTACTTCCGGTTTGCCACTCCGGCCAACGCCCGCGATTGTAAGGATGAGGTGGCGATGGTTTTGAAAGAAAGTACCCGGAACATCTCGCCAAAGCCGTTAATTCTTTTATCAAGCAAGGGGGCAATCGCTTCCGGCGTCACGTCACGTGCTGCGAAACCGGTACCACCGGTCGTGATAATGACATCCAGCCCATCCTGTATGAGCCACTGCGAGACCATGGCGCGGATCTGATAAAGGTCATCTTTTACAATGGCGGACGCAAAGCACTCATGGCCGGCATCGCACAAGCGTTTTACCAGCAGACCCGGACTTGCCAGTGTCCTGGTTACGCGTGTCCGATACCGTCAAACCGAGAAACACCTGATTGGGAGGCACCTTCCTTGCCAAGCACCGGGTGCAAGAAACGCGCCCGGTGCCCAGCTTTTACGTTGGAAATTTCTCTGCGCGCGCAGACCTTTGCTCAAGAACCCGGCAAAGGAATAATGTGCAACTCGTTTTTATCAAATGAAGGCAAAACCATAACATCCCGATTCTTGTCCAAAGCAAAATCCGCTGGTGAGTCGATGCCCTCGGCCACTACCTCAATTGTATTGTCCGGCTTAATTCTGTATACCCCATCAAGACACAAGCTGGAAACGTACAGTGAGCCGTCATCATCTTTTTCGATACCATCCAGAACCCCTTTGGGAAGACTGGCCACTGGAGTTGTCTCGCCATCCCCGGACACTCTGGAGACTTTTGCCCAAGGCCAAGGAAGAAGGTTCACAACCAACACGTTGCCGTCGCTCTCACAAAATACCCCGTTGGGAAACCTGGAATCAGGGGGCACCACTACGGTTTCAACTGTTCCGTCAGGGAAGACTCGATAAATCGCATCGTTAAATGGGGGAATATACGAGTTGGTGCCGCTGTCAGACACGATGACAGTGCCATCTGGCGCCGCACAAACATCGTTCAAAGCAGCACTTCCGGGAATGGGGATCGGACGCCCAAGCGGCTTGCCCGTGGCGGAATAAAAACGGCGCATGGTATCAATGTCTGCCACCCATAACACACCATTACTAATCGCCATCCCTTTCGGTGCGTTCAAGGTGACACCGTCATCATCCTCACCGCTAGCCCAGCGTTTCGCTTCGAAGTCATTGGCAGGATCAACGACAAGGATGTAGCCATTATTATCCGCCTCGCTCGGAGAGCCATTGATGTTTGAAACCAGATAAACATCCCTGTTCTGATCGTAGACAGCGGACTCAGGGACAGCCAGTCCTTCCGAGATTACCTCCCATTCAGGTTTCCTGTCAGTAGCGCAGGCAAACAAAAATAAGACACACGCCAGCAACATCCATTTTTGACAATTTTTGAACACGAACCCTAACCCTCCATACATAAATACGACTTGAACACACCATCATGGTCACCGAAAGTTAAAAGCGCAAGAGACTTCGCCACGGAAGTCATCACAATCTCGGCAGCAACTCAACCAAGTTACAGGGCTTGGTCTCTCTGTCCAACTGCTTGCGAATCAGCTCATCCCACGCCTGAGCACAGGCTCCTCGGGAACCGGGCAGGCAGAAAATGTACTTCCGGTTTGCCACTCCGGCCAACGCCCGCGATTGTAAGGATGAGGTGGCGATGGTTTTGAAAGAAAGTACCCGGAACATCTCGCCAAAGCCGTTAATTCTTTTATCAAGCAAGGGGGCAATCGCTTCCGGCGTCACGTCACGTGCCGCGAAACCGGTACCACCGGTCGTGATAATGACATCCAGCCCATCCTGTATGAGCCACTGCGAGACCATGGCGCGGATCTGATAAAGGTCATCTTTTACAATGGCGGACGCAAAGCACTCATGGCCAGCATCGCATAAGCGTTTTACCAGCAGAGGCCCGGACTTGTCGGTGTCTTGGTTACGCGTGTCGGACACCGTCAAAACGGCAATTTTCAATGCTGGTGAGTCCTGTGGCATCATGGTGGGCGTGGCAATTATAACCAAGGCGAGGCACCTCGGAACTCCCGACCAGGATCTTGAAAGTAGAAATCATCAACACCCCCTTCGTTCCACTTGAGCGTTTGGCCGAGTACCAGAAGGAACAAGCGAAACACCTGAAGGAGCAGGCAGGTGCCACTAGCGTTTTTATCGGAACAATGCGTGACAGCAACGCGGGCGAAGCGATTTTATCCATGCAGATTGAGCACTACCCGGGAATGACTGAATCTTATATTCTCGGACTTGCCACGGAAGCAAGCAGACGCTTCGAGTTACTGGACATGCTGGTGGTACACCGAGTCGGGGAAATTTTTCCGGGTCAGGCAATTCTCTTGCTGGCAAACTGGGCCAGCCACAGGAAAGCGGCCTGCGAAGCTGAGAGGCAAATGCTGGAAGCGTTGAAGGGGCACGCGCCCTTTTGGAAAAAAGAACAACTCAGGGATCGCTCTCGCTGGGTTGAAAAAAACACACCCGGAGCAACAGCTCCCGACTAAAGGAGGAAATGATTTTGATTAAACAGTTTTTTTACGGGATTGCGGGGCTTTGCTTCCTGGTCTTTTCCCAAGGGGTGATCGCAGACTGGGTTCTTGACGACAAACAGTCTTCGCTGAACTGGTTGTCGAGCAAACTGGTTCAGAAAAGCCACAAAGCGGTGTACGAGCACAACCGCTTTCGAAATTTCTCGGCGAGAGTAACTGCGGCTGGCGCCTTACAGCTTGACGTGGACTTGAACAGCGTAGACACGGGAGTACCGATTCGCGATGATCGCATCAGAAAGCATGTTTTTCTGACTGACAAATATCCCCGAGCAAGCTTGCGCGGCAAAATTTCTCTGGTCGGGATCACCGACTTGGCAGTTGGCGAAACGCTAGTGGAGTCACCAAAAATTACGCTGGAGATGCGCGGCGTGTCGCGAGAAATCACTCCGAAAATCAGCATTACGAAGCTGGCAAACCAAGGCTTCGCGATACAAACCATTGAGCCAGTCCTCGTGGACGGCACCGCATTCGGTATGTCAGAAGGTTTTGAAACACTTCGGGAACTCGTTAACCTTTTCAACATTCCCACCGTGATTCCGGTCAGCTTCAGAATGGTTTTTCTGCAATCGCCCTAAAGTGCCCTCATTGAAGCTAACCAAATGGCAGAATTTGTAAATTCCTGGAAATAATCTATAAAGTACTTACCCTATTTACAAAAAAGGAGGCTGTTATGCCAACATACTGTGTTAACGAAAGAGAGAGAGCCGATGGTCACCATGAAGTTCATCGAACTTCTACCTGTAAGCGTTTGCCTGACGAAAAAGATCGGGTGGACTTAAAAGACCGTCCGGGTTGCCTTTCCGCTGTCAGAGAAGCTAAAAAGCGCCGTCCGCAGTGGGAGGTGGATGGATGCCCCTGTTGCTGCGAGCCTTGTAATAATGAAGCACGACGGCATTACGACTTGTCAAGGTAACGGTTAGCTAGTTGCCGGCTCGCTTCCTTTGATATAAAGACTGCGGTGCGCTTGCACCCGGCACGGTCAACTGGTTGTTTCTTTTAACCCTGCGGCGTGGGGGGGCTTGTATATAAATCCCGCACCCCGGGTGTGGCTTTTGCTTGGTAAACCCGGTGTTGAATGAACCTGTCGCCTGCGAGTTCTGTCGTTTTCATAACCCTGCATTCGAATCAATTGACCGAGACACCTGTGTCATAGGTAGCTGCTAGTCGCGAGAAATAACTCCGAAAATCAGCATTACGAAGCTGGCAAACCAAGGCTTCGCGATACAAACCATTGAGCCAGTCCTCATGGACGGTGCCGCATTCGGTATGTCAGTCTGCTAGTTTTAGGTATTCTTTTTACTAATTTCACTAAGCCCCTAGTTTTAGCAAGTCCGCAATTTAATGGCGGAACTTGCGAATTCCAAAAAAATAATGATAATGGGTTCATCATATTTACAACAAAGGAGTTTGTTATGCAGATAGATAGATACTGTGTTAATAAAAACGCGCAAGCAAATGGCGATCACGAAATTCATATTACTGAACGCCATTATCCATCAATAATTCCCCCCTGCCCGTTTTTGCCTAAAGAGGCTAATCAGGTAGACTTGGGGTTGCATGGTGATTACGATTGCGCTGTCGGAGTGGCTAAATCGCTGCATAAGCAGTGGAAGGTGGATGGATGTTCACATTGCTGTAAATCTGGCCATAAATCATAAGCTGGAGAAGCCCTCAATTTGACCGGCTAACCCGGTCAGTCCATTAGCCGCAAAGACCATATTCAAAACGCCCACAACGACGGTGTCTTTGCTCGTTTCCTTTAGTAAGGTAACGGTTAGCTTGTTGCCGGCTCGCTTCCTTTGGTATAAAGACTGCGGTGCTCTTGCACCCGGCACGGTCAACTGGTTGTTTCTTTTAACCCTGCGGCGTGGGCGGGGTTCTTGTATATAAATCCCGCACCCCGGGTGTGGCTTTTGCTTGGTAAACCCGGTGTTGAATGAACCTGTCGCCTGCGAGTTCTGTCGTTTTCATAACCCTGCATTCGAATCAATTGACCGAGACACCTGTGTCATAGGTAGCTGCTAGTCGCGAGAAATCACTCCGAAAATCAGCATTACGAAGCTGGCAAACCAAGGCTTCGCGATACAAACCGTTGAACCAGTCTTCGTGGACGGCACCGCATTCGGTATGTCAGAAGGTTTTGAAACACTTCGGGAGCTCGTTAACCTTTTCAACATTCCCACTGTGATTCCGGTCAGCTTCAGAATGGTTTTTCTGCAATCACCCTAAAGTGCCCTCATTGAAGCAGACCTAATGGCAGAATTTGTAAATCCCTGGAAATAATCTATAAGGGCTTACCAAAGGGAGTTATCATGCTTACAAGTAGATACTGTGTTAATAAAAACGAGCAATCAAATGGCACTCACGAAGTTCATCAAGGTTTTCCCACCCACTAAATGTACATGATTGATTTCATGCTTCTGTGCTTTTTTTCAAGATTATCATCGTCATGAGGAGTGCATTATTTTCCATAAAGTTCACTTCGCTCTACAAGGGGGGTATTGGGGGCACTTTCCTTAATAAAGACATGGGAAGAAGCCAGTGCCAAGAAGAAGCAAACAGACCAAGGGGGGGCTTTTTCAAACAAGCATTTACCGCCGAACCGGATCCACGAAAAATCATTTTGTGTCTTCTGACAAAAATGGAAACAAGTACTTTCTACGAACTCTATCCTGTTAAACATTCATTTCAACGCAAAAACAACCGAAAAAATGATTTGTATGGAAGTAATGTGAAGACTATATAGCAGAGATTATAGATATGAAGTACATTCTTTTTTTATTCTTTTTCCCTCTATTTGTTATCGCTTCTGAAGGAGAGTCTCTGTGCAAAGGATCTGTGAACGAATTGAAGAAAAGATGTCCCCTGGATGTAAGAATACCTCTTTGGATACGTACAAACGTCGAAGTCGAAGATGAAACGGTGGAGTTACTGGAAGGGTCTCCTCATTCAATAATAGTCGTCTGGCATAGCGGGACATGGAAAAATGGCACTTGGAAAAATGGCATTTGGGAAGATGGCACTTGGAAAGATGGCACTTGGAAAAACGGCACCTGGAAGAAAGGCATTTGGGAAGATGGTTCTTGGGAAGATGGTACTTGGGAGGATGGCACTTGGAAAGGTGGCACTTGGTACGATGGCACTCGGAAAAACGGCACTTGGAAAGGTGGCACTTGGAACGATGGCACTTGGGAAAGTGGCACTTGGAAAGGTGGTGCCTGGCACGATGGCACTTGGTACGGTGGTGCTTGGAGCAGGGGCACTTGGGAAGATGGCACTTGGGAAGACGGCACTTGGCACGATGGCACTTGGGAAGGCGGCACTTGGGAAGATGGCACTTGGGAAGACGGCACTTGGCACGATGGCACTTGGGAAGGTGGCACTTGGAAAGGCGGCACTTGGCGTCGTGGCACAGGAAAACCGGCGAATGCTCGCTAAGTTAGTTATCTATATTCCCACTGTGATTCCGGTCAACTTCAGAATGGTTTTTCTACAGTCACCCTAAAGTGCCCTCATTGAAGCAGATCCGGGAATAGCAGCACCTCGACAGCTTGACCAGCCGCCACGCCATCAAGATCAACATCCAATTCAATCAGGCAGTTGGCACTGCTTAGCGAACTGAGGATGCCGGAACCTTGGGCTCCGCTTTTGTGAACCAGGAAGCCGCCACCCGGCTTGGTCTCCAGAATGCCGCGCTGGTACTCCATTCGCCCTTTTCTTTTGCGCAGCCTGGATGTGCAGTGCGCCTGTAGCCTCAACGGCTCCCATTCGCCGTTTCCCATTTTTTTGTTTAAGGCCGGCTTAACCAGGATGCAGAAAGTGACCACTACAGAAACCGGGTTGCCGGGCAATCCGAAACAAAGCGTTTTGTCTATGCTGCCGAAAGTGAAAGGTCGCCCAGGCTTGACTGCGACTTTCCAGAAATCCAGCTTCCCCAGTTCCGCGATGACACTGCGCGTGTAATCAGCATCACCCACTGACACACCTCCTGAGCAAATAATCGCGTCCGGAGCCAGCTCCATGGCCTCACAGAACTTTTTTCTGAGCTCTGCCTTGCTGTCTTTGACGATGCCCAAGTCATGGCTTTCGCAATCCAGCTTTTTCAACATGCCAAACAAACTGTAACGATTGCTGTCGTACAGCTGTCCGGGACCTGGAATCTGAGTGCCTCCCAAAGGGCAAAGCTCATCTCCAGTTGAAAAAAACACGCATTTACATTTTCTGAATACGCGCAACTGATCCACGCCAATGGAAGCCAGCAACCCCAAGTGTGAAGGAGTCAGCCTGGTTCCCCGGGTGAGCGCAGTCTCCCCGGCTGCCAAATCTTCTCCGGCTGCCCGCACATTTTGACCAACGGTATGGCCAGCACCGATAAAAACGCTTTTGCCACTTACGCGCACCTGCTCCTGAATGACGATAGTGTCAGCACCGGCAGGCAAAACTCCGCCAGTCGTAATCCGCACACAACTACCTCTCAACAGCCTCCCCGACCATGGCACTCCGGCGTAGGAACTTCCCACTCGCTTGAGTTCGCTTTGACCACTCTCCGGTATATCCAGCGAAGTTATGGCGTAGCCGTCCATGGCCGAATTCGCTTGCCCCGGAACGTCGTACTGTGCATGTATGTCGTCGCTCAGTATGCGGCCAAGCGCGGCGCGCAAATTTACGCTTTCACTTTCTGTGATGGCAGAAATAGCAGCATCAATACGCTTTGCAGCTTCTGCTACCGAAATGGATTCCGGGTCGTATTCGTCCTGGCAGCTGACAGCCAAGGACGCGTCAGTTTCCGGGGTTTTGACCAGCATCAGTCACAGTCCTATTCTCACGTACGTGGCTCCAGCGCCACCCTTGGCAGTAACCGCTTTGCCACTTACGCGCACCTGCTCCTGAATAACAACAGCGTCAGCACCGGCAGGCAAATCTCCGCCAGTCATAATCCGCACACAACTCCCTCTCGACTGCCTTCCCAACCAAGGCACCCCGGCGTAGGAACTTCCCACTCGCTTGAGTTCGCTTTGGTCACTTTGCGGCTTCTGCTGCCGAAATGGATTCCGGGTCGTATTCGCCTTGGCAGCTGACAGCCAAGGGCGTGTCAGTTCCGGGGTTTTGACCAACGTCAGTCACAGTTTTATTCTCACGTACGTGGCTCCAGTGCCACCCTTGGCCATAACCGCCGGGCAAAAGGCCTGCACTTGCGGATGGCTCGCCAGAAAACGATGTGTCAATTTTCTCAACACCGCCGCTCCTGACTGTGAACGGTTACCTTTGCCGTGAACAATCATCGCGTACCGCTCCTGTTGCCTCACGCACATCAAGATGTAGTTATGTAGCTTTCTCTCCGCTTTGCTACTGGCATAACCGTGCAAATCAAGCAGTTCTGCGTGCGGAAACGCGTTCCGCTTTATTTTTTTCCATGTTTTCCCCCGGAGACCATGGATACAAAAATATTCATCGCCTTCTTCGTAGCCTGTTGCGGACTCGGGAGCAACCAGAACAGGTCTTGAGCCGCCAGGGATTGCTTCGAAATCTCCGCCCAGGCTTGTGCGGGAGCTACGCCTGACAGATGATGCGCTTACCTGTTTTACTTGAGCCTTTAATGGAACACTCGCAGCGTCCCCACGGCCTGTCGTGACTGGATCAACGGGCAGTTTCGTTTGTCCGGATCTTTTTACCCAGGTCAGCCCTCGGGCAGCCATTAAATCCTGAAATGTTTGTTCCCTCTCATCCCCCATTACAATTCTCCCAAAAATCACCATGCCTGACGCGAATCCCGCCAAGCACTCAATAAATAAGAAAACAACCAAGCTTAAATGAACGCCCGTAGTCTAACCTTTTTTATGGCAATCAGCTTTCCAATATTGGCACCCAGATTCCTTATGGCCATGAATGCTGTGGTTTCCAGAACGCACCATGCTGGCGCGCTTGGATCGAGTCACCCGCAATCCAAGCCTGCTCCCTGCACCGCCACTTTTGTACCACCTTCGTCTGTCTTTGACGCGAGCCGGGCTGCCCGCAAAGTCCATGTCGGCCAAGAACTGTTGCCAAAAAAGCATTACCACCAAAGCAACTCACCCGTCTGAATGCGCCGAATATCCATGATGCGCCAAGCCCAGCAAGCGACCTTGTGCTATATTTTCGAGCGTGTTTGAGCGTGTGAAAATCAAGCCGGTGCCCCTGATCAAAAGCGAATACCAGAGGGCGGCGTTGCTGCCTCTTTGCATGTTTTCCCACTTGCCGGCCACTACCTTTATGAGCCACGCATGAGCGACGCACCCAATCAAAAACTTTTACGCTATCTCACCGCCATGGATACCAACGTGTACGTAAAACGCCAGGCAGCCACTGTCCCTGCCGCCACCAGCACCAAACGCAAAGCAGCCACCGTCCCTGCCACCACCGGCACCAAACGCAAAGCAGCCACCGTCCCTGCCGCCACCAGCACCAAACGCCAGGCAGTCACCGTCCATACCACCACCAGCACCAAACGCAAAGCAGTCACCGTCCATACCGCCACCGGCACCAAACGCCAGGCAGTCACCGTCCCTGCCGCCACCAGCTCCAAAAGCCAGGCAGTCACCGTCCCTGCCGCCACCGGCACCCCTGTTCCCGACCCCGCACATCCTGTTGCCAAGGCTGGAGGACAGATGACGGCATGGGAGCCGCTGCTTGAAAAAATGAACGGCTGCCGTGATTGTAAGCTCCACAGCACACGCACCAATGTCGTGCCAGGAGTTGGCAACCGGGATGCCACATGGATGATTGTGGGAGAGGCGCCGGGTAGTGAGGAAGATCGGCGTGGGGAGCCCTTTGTGGGTCGTGCCGGACAGCTGCTAGACAAGATGCTGAAAGCGATCGGCCTTGACCGGGAAAATGTATATATCACCAACACGGTAAAGTGTCGCCCGCCTCAGAACCGCAACCCTGAAGACGATGAGTTACAAGCCTGCCATGGCCACCTGCTACGTCAGGTGCAACTGGTGTCACCTCGCATTTTGCTCGCTCTTGGCAAAGTGGCCGCAAACGTGCTCCTCACCTACGACGGGCCACTTAAGGGATTGCGCGGCACCGTACACACTTTTGAAGACACCGGGATTCCAGTGGTGGTCACGTATCATCCAGCCTACCTGTTACGACAACCAGGACAAAAACGCGGCGCGTGGGAAGACTTGCAACTGGCTGTGCGAGTCCTCGCAGATGCCGCCCAAAACCAAGATGAAGCGGACAAGCGGCACAGCTGATGCACAACTGGGCTCCGTTAAAACCATTCATCGCGAAAACTGAAAAGTTGCAGCAACAGGCAATAGGCTTGCAGCTAGCTGTGCGAATCCTCGCAGACACCACTCGCGATCAGAGTGAAGCGGACAGGAGGCATGGCTGATGAGAGAGAAGCCACAGTTAGAGATGTACAGCATGAAACCTGAAGAGTTGCAGCAACGGGCAAAAGACTTACGAGAGCAGATCGGGGGACACAACCGCGCCTACTTCGAAGAAGACAATCCCCTGGTTACCGATGCCCAATACAACGAATTGAGGCGCGAACTGGAGACGCTTGAAGCGGAACATCCGCATTTACGCACGGAAGATTCTCCTCTGAACAAAATCGGCGGGCGTCCGTCCGAAAAATTTTCAGCTGTTGAGCACAAGAGACCGATGCTGTCTTTGGCAAATGCCTACAACGATGAGGATTTGGCGAAGTTTGACCTGCGTGTCCGAAGAATGCTTTCCGCCGGTACAGAGGAAACCATTACTTACACCGGGGAACTGAAAGTTGACGGCCTGGCACTCAGTCTGGTCTACCGCAATCGCCGCTTGCTCAGGGCGGTAACACGCGGCGACGGGACGACCGGAGAAAATGTGACCGCAAACGCCAGAGAAATCCGGAACCTGCCCCTGACAATCAAAGCTGATTCTCCTGCAGCAGAAATCGAGATTCGCGGTGAAGTGTATTTGCCATGGAGAAACTTTACGTCTTTGAATGCGCGGGGACACCAAAACGGAGAAAAGACTTACGCCAATCCACGCAATGCGGCAGCCGGGAGCCTCAGACAGCTGGAAACAGGGGTAGTCGCAAGCCGGGGGCTGCATTTTATTGCTTACGCAGCCTTCGCAGAATCGGGCCTGCTGCCCGACAACCACTACGACACCATGCAATACCTGGGCGAGCTTGGCTTCACTCTCAGCCCTAACATGAAGCGTTTGAGCAGCCTGGAAGCGTGTACGACTTATTACCGGGAATTGCTTGCCACGCGCTACGCCATTCAGTTTGACATTGACGGCGCGGTGTTCAAGGTTGACAGCCACTCGCAGCAGCGAATGCTCGGGCAAAGGGGTCGCTCACCCCATTGGGCCGTTGCCCGTAAATTCCCGGCAGCACTAACCCGAACCCAAGTGGTGGACGTGCATTTCCAGGTAGGGCGGGCGGGAACTTTGACACCCGTTGCCAAGGTGGTGCCCGTGTTTGTCAGCGGCGTCACTGTCCGCAGAATCTCCCTGCACAATATGGCAATCATCGAGAAGCTGGACTTGCGCATCGGGGACACCGTGGAAGTGAGGCGGAGCGGAGACGTGATCCCGCAAATCACCCAAGTGATCAGCAAAGAGCACTTGGAAAATTCGCGCAAAATTGTGGTTCCGGACAAGTGCCCGGGCTGCCAAGGGAGAGTATTCCTGACAGCTGACAACAAACTGGCGCGTTGCGAAAACGGGAACGCGTGCGTGAGCCAGCAAATAAGTGCCATCGCTCATTTTTGCTCCCGCCAGGCGATGAACTTTAAGGGGCTGGGCGGCAAGCTGGTGGAACAGATGGTAGTAAATAAACTGATCGGGAACGCTGCGGATCTGTATGAGCTCACGCCAGAAGAACTCTGCACGCTGGATCTTGTGGCCGAAAAGCGAGCCGGTGTCCTTATAGAAGCTATTCACAAGCGCACGGAACCTCCGCTGAATCAATTCATTTACGCCTTGGGGATCCCTGCAGTCGGAGAAGATAACGCGAAACTTCTGGCGGGATTTTTTTGCAACCTTGATTCCTTGCTTGCTGCAAAACAGGAGAATCTGGTCAAGCTGTCCGGCATCGGCTCAGAGACCGCAGAAAGTATCGCCAACTACTTCAAGCAGGAGCACAACCGCGCTTTACTCAAACAACTGTTGAGGCACGTGCGACCGAAAGAGACGCAACGAGATGGCAGGCTGGTCGGGAACTCATACGTATTTACCGGACGCATGCAAATACCGCGAAGAGAAGCCGTGGCCCGACTGGAAAGGCTGGGCGCGACTGTAAGCAACTCAGTCACTGTAAGCACCACCGCTTTTATCGTGGGCGACAAGGTCGGGGAGAAAAAACTCACCCGAGCCAAAAAACTGAACACCACCATCATGAATGAGAATACTTTTAACACTTTCCTGGAAGCCACAGAAAAAGGCGTGGGCAAAGAAAAACAGGCTCCTAAAACACAAACCCCGCCCCCCCTCCACTTGGCTTTTAGCCATCTTTTTGCCTGACAACAAGCCTCGACCCGAAACCAGGCGATCACTCAGCTCCTTCTCAAGACTGGCCGTCTCATGGTCAGCTACCGCGAAACTTCTGGCGGGATTTTTTTGCAACCTTGATTCCTTGCTTGCTGCAAAACAGGAGAATCTGGTCAAGCTGTCCGGCATCGGCTCAGAGACCGCAGAAAGTATCGCCAACTACTTCAAGCAGGAGCACAACCGCGCTTTACTCAAACAACTGTTGAGGCACGTGCGACCGAAAGAGACGCAACGAGATGGCAGGCTGGTCGGGAACTCATACGTATTTACCGGACGCATGCAAATACCGCGAAGAGAAGCCGTGGCCCGACTGGAAAGGCTGGGCGCGACTGTAAGCAACTCAGTCACTGTAAGCACCACCGCTTTGATCGTGGGCGACAAGGTCGGGGAGAAAAAATGCGACCGAACCGAAGAACTGAACGTCCCCACTGCAAGCACCACCGCTTTGATCGTGGGCGACAAGGTCGGGGAGAAAAATCACGACCGAACCGAAGAACTGAACATCCCCACTGCAAGCACCACCGCTTTGATCGTGGGCGACAAGGCCGGGGAGAAAAAATGCGACCGAACCGAAGAACTGAACATCCCCACTGCAAGCACCACCGCTTTGATCGTGGGCGACAAGGCCAAGTCAAAAAAATGCGACCGAGCCAAAAAACTGAACATCCCTATCATGAATGAGAGTGCTTTTAACACTTTCCTGGAAGCCGAAGAAAAAAGCGTGGGCAAAGAAAAACAGGTGCCTAAAACACAAAGCCCGCCCCCCCTCCACTTGGCTTTTAGCCACCTTTTTGCCTGACAACAAGTCTCGACCCGAAACCAGGCACTCCCGTCAACGCGCACAGACGGCAATCCATGGATCATGTTGAATGACCTGCGGCTTCTGAGTTCGAAAGGGCGGCAACGGGAAGCCTTGGTGCATCTGCCCAGTGCCTCATGGTGACGCGCAGGCGGGCTTACCTTCTCCAAGATGATGAGGTTGTCACGGAATACGAAAAATCATTGACGCTCGAGACAGGGGTCGCATTGCACGACATGTCGCATGCGGCCTGAGTTCGAACATTTGGTTCCCGTATTCAGTTTTTTGTTTCTGCGTCGCGGGTGCGGTTTTTGCGGAGCCAGAATCTCCCGGCGTTATCCGGTCGTTGAACTGCTCGCCTTGCGCGTGACGTCTGCTCTCGCCTTATCTTTTATCGGCTCAGCGCTTTTATTGCCGGACTTGTTGATGGGGCGTACTTTGATCTGTGAAGCAAGGGACTGAGTCTCCCCACCATCCCTGTCTGATGACCTTCGATTCAGACACACGTAAGAAAATTGCGTCAACGCTCACAGACGGCAATGCCTGGCTTATGCAACTAAAACACAAGAAACCGAAACCCTCCGACTTGGCATTTAGCCACCTTTTTGCCTGACAACAAGTCTCGACCCGAAACCGGCACTCCCGTCAACGCTCACAGGCAGCAATCCCTGGCTCATGTTGAATGACCTGCCGGCTCCTAGTTCGAAAGGGCGGCGGCGGGAAGCCTTGGTGCACCTACCAGAGCGCACGCTTGGTGACACGCAGGCGGGCTTACCTTCCCCAAGATGATGAGATCGTCACGGAATACGAAAAGTCATTGACGCTGTCAAGGCAGGGGTCGCATTGCACGACATGTCGCATGCGGCTTGAGTTCAAACATTTGGTTCCCGTATTCAGTTTTTTGTTTCTGCGTCGCGGGTACGGTTTTTCCAGAACCTGAATTTCCCGGCGTTATCCGGTCGTTGAACTGCTCGCCTTGTGCGTGACATCCGCTCTCGCCTTATCTTTTATCGGCTCAGCATTTTTATTGCCGGTCTTGTTGATGGGGCGTACTTTGATCTGTGAAGCAAGGGACTGAGTCTCCCCACCATCCCTGTCTGATGACCTTCGTTTCAGACACACGCAAGAAAATTAAGTCAGCGAGCACAGACGGCAATCCCTGACCTATGTTGAATGACCTGCCGGCTCCTGATTCGAAAGGGCGGCGGCGGGAAGCCTTGGTACATCTGCCTGAACGCACACGTGGTGACGCACAGGCAGGCTCACCCTCCCCAAGATGATGAGGTTGTCACGGAATACGAAAATTATTGACGCTGTTGAGGCAGGGGTCGCATTGCACGACATGTCACATGCGGCTTGAGTTCAAACATTTGGTTCCCGTATTCAGTTTTTTGTTTCTGCGTCTTGGGTGCGGTTTTTGCGGAGCCAGAATCTCCCGGCGTTATCCGGTCGTTGAACTGCTCGCCTTGCGCGTGACATCTGCTCTCGCCTTATCTTTTATCGGCTCAGCGCTTTTATTGCCGGCCTTGTTGATGGGGCGGACTTTGATCTGTGAAGCAGGCAACTGAGCCTTCCCCACCCCTGTCCGATGATCTTCGTTTCTGACACACGCAAGAAAATTGCGTCATTCATTTGCTATTATCTGGCTCAGAGTTCGCTATCTTGGCAGAACAGGTAAAAATTGGAAGCGGCCCGTCTATCGAGAAACTTTGCTCCTCACAGAATCATGGAACATCAACCAACAAAGCTTAGGGGTTGCTCGTCTTCAACTTAGGAAACTGGCACAGATATGCCCGAAACTCACAAGAGCTCTAAAGCCAGTTCCGGTCGTGAAATCCTCATCCTTGGCGGGGGGTTTGCGGGAACCTATCTGGCTCGCTACCTGCGCAAAACCATTGCCGAGCGGGCGAAAGTAAGCCTCATAGACAAAAACAACTATTTTGTTTTTCAACCACTTCTGCCTGAGGTTGCTTCCGGCACGCTGAACGCACAGGACGCGGTTGTGCCTCTTCGCGCCATTCTGAAAGACACGAGTTTTCGCATGGCAGAAGTGCGCAGTATTGACCTGGAGGCAGAAAAAGTAACGGTACTTCAGGGAAGAAAAAGACGCTTGGTTGATCTGAAATACGATCAGTTGGTGATTGCTTTCGGCCGTGAAACCAACCTCAGCATGTTGCCCGGCTTCACCGAGCACGCTTTTTCCATGAAAAATTTGGCGGACGCCTACATTTTACGTAACCATGTCCTGGACTGCCTGGAAAGCGCAGACGTTACCGAGCACCCAAGTTTCAAACGCCGGCTTCTGACTTTCGTGGTTGCGGGAGGCGGTTTTTCTGGAGTCGAAACAGCAGGGGAGCTGGCAGAAATGCTTGAAAAGGCTCTGCCTTTTTACCCGAATATCAAGAGAGCTGAAATCAAGCTGCACATTATTCACAACGGGCCATGCATTCTTCCCGAGCTACCGGAAAGGCTCGGGCGTTACGCGCACCGTGTTCTGGGAAAGCACAAACTGGAAATAGTGCTGAACACCACCATTCAGTCGGCTACGCCCACCCATGTAGAACTTGGTGACGGGTCGCGCCTGGAAACTTTCACGTTGATCACCACAGTGGGTACCGTCGCCAACCACCTCTTGAAAGATTTCCCCGTACCGCTTATCCATGACAAGTTGCCTGTAGACAGCAATTTGCGAGTAAAGGGATACGAAAATGTCTGGGCCATTGGCGACTCCGCATTGATACCGCTGGGCAGCAAGGAACGCAGTTGGGCACCACCGACCGCCCAGTTCGCGCGCAAGGAAGCCTGTTGCCTGGCCGAGAATCTGGCTGCGACAATCAACAACAAACCCCTGAAAGACTTTCACTACGAACCCATCGGAAACATGGCATCCATAGGTAGTCGCAAAGGCGTTGCCACGATAAAGAATGTACGCTTCGCCGGATTTTTGGCATGGTTTGTCTGGCGAGCTCTTTACCTGTTCATGATCCCCGGTTTTGCGACAAAAACTCGAATCATGTTCGATTGGATTTTGGATCTCATTCTGCCCCGTTCCATCGTAAAAATGCCACAAAGGGAAGCCAATGCCTGCAGAGGCATGCGTTTTGCCAAAGGCGACGTGATTTCCCGACCCGGCCAACTGGCGAGTGGTTTTTATATGGTGGTATCCGGCCTGCTGGAACTGGTGGTAGAAGACCCTGAAGGCGGCAAACCGTTCAGGCGGCTATTCAGACCGGGCGACCATTGGGGTGAGCGCGTGGTTTCCAGCAAAGTGCTGACTCGGGGAACAGTCACCGCACTCGCCGAAACTCGCACTCTGGTGTTAGGCAAGGAGGATTTTCTTTTTCTCAGAGAATCTTTTCCGCCACTTGACGCATATTTCCAGGGCATCCCGGAATCTGATTACGCAGATTATCTTCATGTGGGCAAACAACCAGAGAAGCCCGACCCGCTTTAATCTTCATATAGGTTCGTGACGCGTGGGGCTTTGCACCGGCATTGGCGTTGTCATTGATCAGCTCACCACCTGCGACCAACTACCACAGCTTGCAAAAACCGAAGCACCCAGATTTTCGCAGCCATCAGAAAAGCCTGACCCGCTTTAACCTCCATGTAAGTTCGTGACGCGCGGGGCTTTGCACCGGCATTGGCGTTGTCATTGATCAACTCGTCACCTGCGGCCAACGACCACAGCTTGCAAAAAACCGAAGCATCCGGATTTCCGCAGCCATCAGAAAAACCTGACCCGCTTTAATCTTCATATAGGTTCGTGACGCGTGGGGCTTTGCACCAGCATTGGCGTTGTCATTGATCAACTCGTCACCTGCGACCAACGACCACAGCTTGCAAAAAACCGAAGCACCAGGGTTTCCGCAGCCATCAGAAAAACCTAGCCCGCTTTAATCTTCATATAAGTTCGGGATGCGTGGGGCTTTGCACCGGCATTGGCGTTGTCATTGATCAGCTCGTCGCCTGCGGCCAACTGCCACAGCTTGCAAAAATCGAAGCACTTGGATTCCCGCAGCCATCAGAAAAGCCTGGCCCGCTTTAATCTTCATATAAGTTCGGGATGCGTGGGGCTTTGCACCGGCATTGGCGTTGTCATTGATCAGCTCGTCGCCTGCGACCAACTGCCACAGCTTGCAAAAACCGAAGCACCCGGGTTTCCGTAGCCATACGTTCACCACCCCGAGACGAAACTCTGCTCTGTCACAGGGAGCTCATTGCCAGCTGAAACTCAACAACCTGATCCGTGCTTCTGGGCTGCTGGGCATAATCAGAGATCTCCCTGAAATACAGATGCATGCGATGCTTTCCAACGCTGAATTCGGGAAACAAAGCA
Source organism: uncultured candidatus Poriferisulfidus sp. (assembly GCA_965215765.1). GTDB lineage: Bacteria > Pseudomonadota > Gammaproteobacteria > Poriferisulfidales > Oxydemutatoraceae. The sequence continues at coordinate 84,389 of OZ244118.1, forward strand.
CGTTGTTTTCGCATTTTCAAGCGCAACATGGAAGGCGGCCTGGTTGCTGAAAACTCCTTGCTGAAACGACCGCTTTCCGTGCGCGCTTCTTCAAAATGCCCACTCAAGCGGGTCAGCGAAAGACTGCCGCTGATTCCTGTGTTCAGCTTCTTGAATGGCTCGTACCAACTCCGCATATCCCGCTCTTTTTCAACCTGGCTGGTGTGCAACCAGGATGAAAACACTGGAAAATCAAAGCTGCAAGTTCCGGTAGCCACACCGCTACGCAACCTGATCGCATCCCGCAAATAATGCTCCTGAACTGCGCGGGGAATGAAGAACGCGTTCACTTGTTCTTGGGCTTCAGCAATCAGGCTCATTTGCTCAAGAGCTTTCCTTCGGTCAGCTTTTTTTCCTTCGCTGAACCTTTGCAAGGCGTCAGCCTGACTTTGCAAGGTAATGAGCAAAATGTTCTTGATATTGCTGCTGGAAACCAGCGAAGACAACTCTTGCAGAGCCTTGATTGTTTCCAATTCCAAACCCTTACGCGCAATTAAGTTCTGCACCGCTTGTTGCAGATATTCGTAGCGCAGAAATATGCGTACCTTCGCGTCAACGGGGCACTCAAAAATCAGTGATTCACTGACCATTGCAGACAAAGTAAAGGCGATGCGGTTCCATTATGTTGACTGACAGAATGACTTCTCAATGACCCGGGCAAGAATGCCGATGACATGGAAGCAGACAACGCTCAACAATCCCGGTTACTCTGCCCGAGCTTCCGCTTGTTCACCAGCAACTCATGAAGCTGATGAACCTGTGAGCGGAGTTTCTCCAGCCCTCCGTTGTTTTCTATCACAAAGTCCGCAACTTTCAACCGCTCACGGCGACTTGCCTGCGCTCGTAACATCGCAAGCGCCTCCTTTTTGCTACACAGGTCTCGCTGGCAAAGCCGCTTGATTTGCACGGCTTCCTCGCAATCCACAACTGCAATTTTTTCGGGAAAATCCGTCATCCCGCTTTCCACGAGCAAAGGAATAACCAGTACGCAGTAAGCCGAATCAAAAGCAGAAGCGATCTCTTCCATCCGAGCGCGCACCAACGGATGACATGTTTTGTCCAATTCACGCCTGCGCATCGGATCAGCCAGAATCATTTGCCGCAGACGAGGCCTGTTGATGTTTTGTTGTGCATCAAACGCTTCGGGACCAAACAACGACCTGACTTTGGCATGGGCTTGCGTCCCGGGTTCGAGTAAGGACCGCGCCACGACGTCCGCATCAACTGTCGGCACTCCAAGAGCGCGAAAGAACCCCTCAGCTTCACTTTTTCCAGCCGCAACCCCGCCAGTCAGACCCAAACGCATCATGAGAAAAAATACTGTGTGAAAGACCCTTGAGGATGCATGACAAGATGCACAGCACCTGCCACAGCCAACCACGGGCCAAAAGGAACCGCTTCACTACGCTTGATTTTGCCCATGCCAAGCAAAAAAAGGTTCACGCAAAGACCAGAAAGAGAAGCAATCAGAATCAACTCCGGCAGAGCCAGCCAGCCAAACCAGGCACCAAGAGCTGCCAGAAACTTCATGTCCCCCTGCCCGAGCCCCTCTTTTTTGGTGACCAGAAAAAACACCCAGAAGACCAGCCTGAATGTCAGATAGCCTCCGATAGCACCGAAAATCGCAGACTCAGGTGACACAAACATGCCAAAACCGTTGACCAGCAGCCCGACCCAGAGCAATCCCATAGTCAACTCATCAGGCAGGATGTGGTGCTCCAGATCAATAAAAGCCAGACAGATCAAAGTCCATCCCATCAACAAGGCCGGCAATAAAAGCGCTGAGCCGATAAAAGATACGGCGAGCGCAGCGGTCACGCACAAGGAGAGCAGTTCAACGACAGGGTAGCGTCGGGAGATTCTGGCACCGCAAAAACCGCACCGGCCACGCAGAAACAAAAAACTGAACACGGGAACCAAATGTTTGTACTCAAGCCGCGTGTGGCATGTCGTGCAATGCGACCCCGGCCTTGACAGCGTCAATGATTTTTCGTATTCCGTGACGACCTCTTCATCCTTTGCGTAGCCGCCCCAACGTGCGGCGAGCATCCGCGGCAGCCGCCAGATGACCACGTTCAAAAAACTGCCGACTATCAGGCCAAGCACCATTATGGGAACCAGAAGTCCCAAAACCGAAAAGTGCAGTTCGTATGAACCCAGACCAAGGACCACTACGGGCGCATCCATTTCGTCACCCGTGTCTTAAAAAAGTAGTGAACTGAAAGACATACGACAATGAAAAGCTTAATGGAAATGGCAGGGCTTTTCCGCCCAAAGCACGACTTCCGACCGAGATTGCCTTTCCTGTACGTCAGCAACCAAGCCTGCCCGACTATCAGCCCTAATCCCTGTCAAGGCTGGCCATCAAGACTGGCGTGGGCAGAAAGCCCCACCGCTTGGCGTCTGCCGATACCGTGCCCCTCTTTTGGGCGGCAACAGAGTCCCCGTGCCTGCACCTGTAAACCCGAGGTGCTTACAAAAAAGCTATAGCGCAAACCCCAAGCTGAAAATCGGCGTGTACATGCTGACAACCGTCCAGCCAACCAGCACTGAAACCACAATGACCATGGCGGGCTCCAGAATCTGCGTGGCATGCCTGGCGTAATCCCGAATTTTCTGCTCGTAATGCTTTTCTATATGGGCGAAAACCTTGTCCAGTCTTCCGGAACTTTCCCCGATGGCGACCATTTTTTCTACAAAAGGTGAAAAAAATCCCGTGTCGCTGATCGCTTTATGCAAACGGACACCACGTAACACATCCTCACCCAGGCGCTCCAAAGCCGCCCGATAGTGGATATGGCGAGCCGTTTCGGGCAACCAGGTCAGCGTTTCCCCCAATGGCATTCCCGACTTGTAGATCAAGTGCATGCAGGTCGCGAACTCGTAATAGACAGTCGCCCTTCTGAGCGCGCCAATTACCGGCATCCACCACACCACAGCGGCGAGATGCCATCTCAATCGCCAGTTTTTTTTGCACAGTAGCCAAATTCCGGTAATCAGCACCGCAAGAGCAAGCACAAACCAGCCTCCTTCCTGCGCAATGAAGTGGGCAACCTCCATGGTCAGACGCGTATGCGCCGGAAGTTCGGCATTAAAACTGTGATAGATCTTTTCAAATTCAGGCACCATGACAGTCGCCAGAACCCAAAGCACGAGCAAGGACACCACTATCAGCAAGGTCGGATAAATCATGGCCTGCACAACGTCTTTGCGCATTTCTGCACGCCTCTGACGCTGCTCAACCAAGTGTTCCAGTATGGATTCCAGGTGGCCACTCTTCTCACCAAGTACCACCATGCGAGACAGGATTTCATTGCCACGACCCAAGCGATACTGAAAACTTTCAGAAAGCGCCTGCCCTTTTTCCAAATCCAGCTGAACACAGGCGGCCAGCGCACGCAGGCGAGACTTTCCTCGTCCCTTTTGCATCAACTCCAAAGCCTGCGAAATAGGAATACCGGACTGAAGGAAAGACAGCAACTGCGCCAAGAAAACAGTAACGTCAGCACCACTTGGAGTCGCCGTCAAAAAATATGCCTTGAACATTGCCAGCTTCAACTCTTGGCCGTTTCCGGCTTGCGCACAGTGTGCCGGTGAGGAATGCGGGAGAAGAAAAAACTGACCCTCATCTGATTGTCAGCTGCTTTGCTATGTGGTGCCGCGCGAGCAGAGGTGAAACAGCCATAGCGACACAGCAGTCAGACCAGCACTCTGCCAGACCGGTTCTTTCGCCTGATGGAGCTTCAAAATTTCCAAAAGCGCATCCTGTCCTCAGCGCGTGACGTGAAACGAGGTATTTCGGAATTTCACCACGTACCAGCGCACATCACTTCATTGCTTTTGATGAACGCTGAGCTTAACGACAGCTTGACGGCAAATATTTCTTTTCCAGACCATTTGCCGTGGCCGGCGCACAGTCCCACCTCAAGGAAGTGTTATTGTTGGTCGGCGTGGCGGTGAGCGCGATTTTTTTACCCTCGCTTTCGGTGCTGACCTCTGCTGTCAAAACCATGGTAATCGTGCCGCCATCACCAACTTGCTCATACTCAATCCCGGAAACATAGCGGGTCTCCACAGTCCCGATCCCGGCCTCATCAACATCATCCGGGAAGCGAGCGTTGCTGATATAGAACTCCGAAACCGATATTTTTGCGGAAGAAGCCAGTTGCAGCGCCTCGCTGACTTTGGCTCTGATGGTATAGTCGAAGTACGCCGGGACAGCCAGAGAAGTCAGAATCCCAACGATTGCCACAGCAACCATCAGTTCAATCAAAGTGAACCCGTTTTTTCGCATATCCCTCAGTTTTTCGTTGCAATATTGCACTTTGAAGCAATGAACGCCCCCACTTTGGAAAATACTGACAGGCGGTTGTTTTCACCTTGCTTGCGGGTAACAAGGTGAGCGGGAAAATACGCATCGCACTGGCTCAACAGAATTTTCTCGTTGGCGGCGTCGAGCAAAACCTGGCAAAGATCATCCGCTGCACACAGCTGGCGAACCGGCAAAGAAAAGTCGACTTGGTCGCCTTCCCGGAATTGTGTTTGACCGGCTATCCACCCGAAGACCTGCTTTTTCGCAGAGACTTCCTTGAGCAGTCACGCCACGCACTGACTAGCCTGCTGCCAACCAGCGTCAACACTCCCCTCATTGTCGGGGCACCCCGCCTGCACGGCGAGAAGCTGTACAACAGCGTGTTTTATCTGGCCGGTGGCAAAATTGTCGCTCACTGTGACAAGCAAAATCTTCCCAATTACACCGTTTTCGATGAAAAACGCTACTTCAGTGCCGGAAGCGGCCACTGCGTAACAGAAATCGCCGGCGTGCGTTGCGCCCTGCTGATTTGCGAAGACCTCTGGTTCCCGGAGCCGGTGGCAGGAGCACACGCAGCCGGAGCGGAAATTCTGCTCAGCCTGAACGCCTCTCCCTTCCACACGGGAAAACAGGAAAGCAGAGAAAAGCTGCTGGAGAAACGGGCATCAGAAACGCAACTTCCTTTGGTTTATGTGAATCAGACAGGTGGTCAGGACGAACTGGTTTTCGATGGTGACTCCTGTGTTTACGACGAGCTTGGGATTTGCCGCTTCCGAGTGCCGAGTTTCGAAGAAATCGTCGCCGACGTGCTCATTGAAAACGGAAGGGTGGCAGGCGAAGCACTTGCCAGTAAACGCCTGCCGGACGCGGATTTACTCTGGCGGGCACTCGTAAACGGTTTGCGCGACTACGTGCTGAAAAATGGCTTTCGGAAAGTGGTGCTGGGACTTTCCGGCGGCATCGACTCCGCTTTGGTGCTCGTCTTGGCGACAGATGCCCTGGGTGGCGATAACGTCACCGCGGTCATGATGCGTTCACGCTTCACGTCTCCCGAGAGCCAGGAAAGTGCTCGCCAACTGGCCGAAAACGTGGGGGTGGAATATCACGAGCTGGAAATAGACGGCATCTTCACAGCCTTTATGTCGCAACTGAAATCAGCCTTGGGTGAATCACCCGTGGACACGACTGAAGAAAACCTGCAGGCGCGTATTCGCGGCAGTCTGCTCATGGCAATCGCAAACAAACGGCATGAAATGCTTTTGGCGACCGGCAACAAAAGTGAAATGGCGGTCGGCTACTCCACACTATACGGTGATATGGCGGGCGGCTTCGCGCCGCTCAAAGACATTAGCAAAACCCGCGTATACGAGATGGCAAAATACTGCAACCGGAATGGTGACCGCATCCCCGAATTCATTATTCAGCGAGCGCCCACAGCGGAATTGGCGGAAGGCCAACTGGATCAGGATACTTTGCCGCCTTATGAAACGCTGGACGCAATCATTGAGCATTTCGTAGAACTCGGCGTGTCCGCTGAAAACCTGATAACGCAAGGTGTGACACCTACAACCGCGAAACACATACAGAAACTGATTCTCGCCAGCGAACACAAACGTCGCCAAGCAGCCCCCGGCACGAAAATCACCGAGCAGGCTTTCGGCAAAGACCGACGTTACCCAATCACTTCCGGATTCAAACCCTAAGCCAACAAACCCCCACCGCGATCTGATCCCTGACAGGGAAGCACTGCCCCTCAGAATCTAGACCGCGCGAAAGATTAAAAACCTGCTTCGGGGATTCTTTGAAGCCTCACAGGATAAGGGCATTAAATCTGTATCATTTATTGCAACTTTTTCCGGCGTTTCCGTATTTTATGCTATAAATAGCCCTATGTTTACTAAGATTACGCTTGTCGTGGTAACAGCTATTTTTGGGTACAATGCATACAGTGCGTACGAAATAAACCAGCATTTTTACGAAACAGAGATCAGTTCGCAAGAGCTAGCTCAAATTATTGGCATGACAAATGCACTTCAAAATCAAATTGATAGGCTGGCTGCCGAGCCGTACGGTACACCCCAACTGGATACGCTTCAAAATCAAGTTGAGAAACTGTCTGGCATAACAGACGTGGTGCCTGAAGTGAACACACTGCAAAGGCAGGTGAGCAAGCTACAAAGGCAGGTGAATACGCTTCAAAGTCAAGTTGAGAAGCTGGCTGGCGAGCCAACCCAGATGATCCCACCAAACGAAGTTCCCTAAGTAAGGCACCACAAAAGCAGGTGGACAAACACCACAACCAAGCGAGTCGTCAGGCGGACACAGTCTGAAAAGAGCACCTAATTAGAGACAGGCAGGTAGAGTAAGCCCGTCAAAGAACTAAGCCTTCGGGTGGGGCTAGAGTTTCCAAAAACTATTGCGGGAACCTCATCGGGCTTGCAAAATCTTTGATAGTTACCTTTTTTGACCCTGTGGTTCACTTTTTTCTACCTCTTCCCTGCCCTCGTTCTCCTGAAGCTCGGGCGAAGAAACCTAGGCTCTATTTTTCCGAAATTTCCTCAATCAGCTAATTGCCAACAATGGCTAACCTGAGAATCTGTTCTCTTTACATTTCCATCTTGCTTAAGCGTGCTGTAGGGAATTCGGTGGTTAACATTCCGCAAAAATAAAAAACCGGAACTTTCTCCCTACTCGCTGAAATAATTTTTTCGGTGCGCCCTTCGCTGGCTCTGTTTGGTGACAGGTTTATCGTGGTGAAATAAAACCCCAAGAATCCAGATCGCGCAGCCGGAGCGGAAATTCTGCTCAGCCTGAACGCCTCTCCCTTCCACACAGGAAAACAGGAAAGCAGAGAAAAGCTGCTGGAGAAACGGGCGTCAGAAGCGCAACTTCCTTTGATTTATGTGAGTCAGACAGGTGGTCAGGACGAACTGGTTTTCAATGGTGACTCCTGTGTTTACGACGAGCTTGGACTTTGCCGCTTCCGAGCACCAAGTTTCGAAGAAATCGTCGCCGACGTTCTCATTGAAAACGGAAGGGTGGCAGGCAAAGCACTTGCCTGTAAACGCTTGCCGGACGCGGATTTACTCTGGCGGGCACTCGTAAACGGTTTGCGCGACTACGTGCTGAAAAATGGTTTTCGGAAAGTGGTGTTGGGACTTTCCGGTGGCATCGACTCGGCTTTGGTGCTTGTCTTGGCGGCAGACTCCCTAGGTGCCGATAACGTCACCGCGGTCATGATGCGTTCACGCTTCACGTCTCCCGAGAGCCAGGAAAGTGCTCGCCAACTGACCGAAAACGTGGCCGTGGAATATCACGAGCTGGAAATAGACGGTATCTTCACAGCCTTCATGTCGCAACTAAAATCAGCCTTGGGTAAATCACCCGTGGACACGACTGAAGAAAACCTGTAGGCGCGTATTCGCGGCAGTCTGCTCATGGCAATCGCAAACAAACGGCATGAAATGCTTTTGGCGACCGGCAATAAAAGTGAAATGGCGGGCGGCTTCGCGCCGCTCAAAGACATTAGCAAGACCCGCGTATACGAGACGGCGAAATACTGCAACCGAAACAGTGACCGCATCCCCGAATTCATTATTCAGCGAGCACCCACAGCGGAATTGGCGGAAGGCCAACTGGATCAGGACACTTTGCCGCCTTACGAAACGTTAGATGCAATCATTGAGCATTTCGTAGAACTCGCCGTGTCCGCTGAAAACCTGATAACGCAAGGTGTGACACCTGCAACCGCAAAGCGCACACAGAAACTGATCCTCACCAGCGAACACAAACGCCGCCAAGCTGCGCCCGGCACGAAAATCACCGAGCAGGCTTTCGGCAAAGACCGACGTTCCCCAATCACTTCCGGATTCAAACCCTAAGCCGACAAAACACCACCGCGATCTGATCCCTGGCCTAGAAGCTCAGCCCACCAGAACCTGAACCGCGCAAAAGATTAAAAAACCTGCTTCGTGACTCCTCTGGAGCTTCACAGGAACAGAGCATCAAACCTGTACCACTTATTGCAACTTTTGGTGTTGTTTTCCGTATTTTGTGCTATTTATTGATAAAATTAGTTTTCATTTTGTTTTTTCTTTGGTTAAATTATTCTCAGCAAATTTTTGCACACTTTTTTGGTCAGAAATCAAGTGAACTGACACTGTTGATTTTTGTGACACTTTTTACGGTCAAGTGGATGCAATTGTTGGCAATAATATTCTATTTACCTGTAGCATAAGCTGCTGCACCAGCCGCAACGCCAGCCAAAAAAGCAGCCGCTAAACTTGCAAATTCATAATACGGTTCATCCTTACCTATGCCATCCAGTGATTGTTTGGCGTTTTCTTGGCGTAATTTATCATACAAAGAAACAAATAGCCGTCCGGCCGATACTTCATCAACATTTGAAACATCAATTGAGTAACCTGAACTTAACTTAAAATCTAGATTAGAACCAACTACTGTATCTATACCGACAAGCTCTTTAGAAGTGGTGTGTGCCCAATGCGAAGCTGCTGCACCCGCTGCAACTCCTGCTGCTGCAGCTAACATCATTGCAAATTCATTATCACCTTTCCCATCATGTTTTATTGCATCATGAAGTTGTGGGTTGTCAATATACCAAGATAGGTTGTTTATTTCGATATCATTTGTCAATACGCCAGAAGTAATTAACTCAATTAGCATATCTGGTAGGTGTTCACTTTCACCCAATATCAACTTGGCATCATCGACTATATCTGCTAATATTATCCCTTCATTAAGAATAGTTTTTTTTCCGTTAAGTATTGTTGGGCCTCCAGCATGGTGTAAAGCAAAAGGTCGCCATTTTTGATCGTAAATTGGAGAGCCAGAAGAACCAGGTTCAGTATCTGTGGTGTACAAAACCAAATGCTTATTTATTTTGACTAATATATTGTCTGTAAGTGCAATTTGCTTGAACCCACCTTTTGGGTGCTGGATTATAACTGGGTATCGAGTCGCTGAACTACTTAAGGACGGTCGCTGCGCATCTCTAATATCGTTGACTCCATATTTTTCACCTGGATTTCCTTTTACCAATAAAATTGAATAATCTAATTTAATATTTGTTTTAATAAGATCTATGATTTCATATCGGTCAACTGCTAATGGCTGCCCTTCTCTATCTTTTTGGTAATTAAATTCTATCCAACAACTTCTTGAACTTGGCTTGGAATCTATGACATGGTTGTTTGTTATAATCAGATTATTTGAAATAAGCCAACCTGTTCCTGCTCCTTGAGACGTTACTACTCTACCAACAGTTTTAGCACGCTCAAGACCTTTTTCTAACCACGCTATTTGTTGTAAGTTATTATATTTCAAAGCTATTTTTTCTTCAGCAAACACAATATCGGTAGCAATTGCGTTACTTAAAGATCTGAGATTCATTTTAACACTCAATTCATTCATTCTATTTCTCCTCTTTATTAAAAAATCACTGTTTTCTTAAAACAGTATAACCACTTGACCCATCTGAGTCGTTCATATTTATACAATTAAATTTACTATTGTCAACCTTATGTTGTCATTGGTTGTTGGTAATGCCCATGCTAAAACTTGGTGTTAGTTGTGTCAGACGTGCGGTTTCAGTCGCTGACTTGACAGATTTTGGAAAGGCAGCGTGTACCAGCCTGCTGCTTGTTTTACCCTGTGTTCTGTCGCCCGCCTTATCCCAACCTTTAAAGACAATTGGTGTACGCCTGAAATGAAAGTGAAGGAGGGGGGTGGGAGCAAAGCTGATCCTTACGAAATCGGGACGCTCTGTCAGCGGCAAGACATCAGTTCACGCCCGACGGCGTACTACGAGCTAGTCGACAACATTAATGCGAGTAAGACCAAAGATTGGAACAATGGTGAGGACTTTGATCCGATCGAACATAATGTGAGCGGTGGGTTTTCTGGCTCTTTCGTGAACGCGAGCAACTACGTGATCAACTCGCTGATGATCAGTCGTATCAGTATGGACAACGTAGGTCTGTTCTCCGAATTGGCAACAGGTGCGATGATACGAGGCATCATGCTGGCTGGCTCGCGTACGATCGGGCATGACCAAGTGGGGTCACTGTTGGTATCAGCAACGGAGGTGTGATTAAGGACTGCTCTGCGACAGGTTCGGTCACTGGCAAAAAGAATGTTGGCGGTCTTGTTGGAACGTTCCCGCAAGAGCAAAAACCACAAGTGAGACAGGGTGTAATGCTCGTTGGTAACAGCTCTGCGGCGGTCTTGGTTTCCGGGAGTCAAAATGTTGGCGGCCTCGTGGGTGGGAACTCAGGAAACATCACAAAAGATCATGGAGACGGCTTTATCGGCTGGGAACTGTGAGAAAAATGCCAGTGCTTCGGATATTTTGCAGGCTGAGGAGAGCAGACCAAATACTTCAAACGAATGGGGGAGTAGTCCTAATGTGACAGAAACAAGGTCGAAAGGAAGTACCTACGAAGGACAAGAAAGCGCAAGCGATGTTCAAACTCGTGAAGCAAACAAAGAAGGCCCCAGTCTTTTTTGGAACAAAAAGAAAAAGAAAAATCCCAACCTCCAACAAGGTGGCATGGAAGCAATGCCCGAGGTCTTCGTCGCAATAACAGAAACTTGGCTGGGAAGAATCAACTTGCAGGAAGAGGAAGCAAAAAAACTGGAGCTACTGGCACTGGTGGGGTAGGACAAAATGCAAGTGGCTAAAAAACTCTCGACTGGTTTTCCAATTTAAAGAAAGTGCTTTTTGACGACAAGAAAAACACAGTTGAAGAAAAAGCTTCGAAAAAGAAAGAAATTGCTAAGTTGAAAAAAGAAAATTCAGTTAAGTGGCTGTGATTAGCGTATCCTTTTTAGATCCCATGAAAAAAATTATCTAGAAAAAAGCCAAAAGGATCGACTAGTCTTTTATGCCTAGACTTTTTTTGTTCCTGTTTTTTTCTCCCTAACCAGCGGCCATCAGCGATGCGACCTGTTGAGTCTTTCCTGACGGAGCAGTCGAATCCGAAGTAGCACCACCCCGGTTCCAAGCATCCCAAGTGCTTTCTTTCAAAAGCATCGCCACCTCATCCTTGCGATCGCGGGTAATGGCCGGAATCAGGTAATTGCCAGCAATGGGCAACCGGGAATCTGTTCTCTTTACATCCCCAGCTTCTTAAGCGTGCTGTAATGAATTCAGCGGGTAAGATTCCGTAAAGGTAAAAACAGGAACATTTTCTCCGCGCTCGCTTAAACAATTTTTCCGGAGCGACCTTCGCTGGTCAATGGCCGAAATGAGCCAGGTTGTATCAAGACTAAATGTCTGGTTTGCCGGAGAGAGGAATCGAACCCCCAGCCTTCGCATTACAAATGCGCTGCACTACCGTTGTGCTACTCCGGCCCAAGAAAGCGTGAGTTCGTGATTATAAAGGGTTCGGAGCTTTGGCGAAGGCGTGAATAGCTCATATGGCCAGGAACCTTCTCGCCTGAGTCGCGGGGGCCAAACTAGTAAAAATGGCAGGTGCTCACATCAGGAAGCCGCCTTGGATCCTGGGCTCTATCACCGCAACTTTGGCTAACGCAATTGACCCATGCCTAGTTTCTCGGTGATTCAGTGCCTTTCAGGAAAGCTCCCCCCGAAAACAAAAAGCCTCTATTTGCCGAAGATTCTAACGTAATCAAATCACTCCAAGACAGTGACAGAAAAACTGTCGCCACCAAAAGATTCTTTTCTCATCACGTGATCAGGAACCAAACATCCAGTCTCGCGAGCGGTTATTTTTCGAAGTTGGCCAAATAGGCAATGGCGTTTTTCAGGTAGCTTTCACCGTTCTTGAAACGACCAAGTCCCGTATTGCAACTATCACAAAGAAAGGCTCGAGACGCACCATCTGCATGGCGACGATTTAACACAATCCTTGCCGTTACACCAACAATGCTCCTCTTGCGACATATCGGGCACTTAAACAGTGAGCCCTTCTCGGGACGCTGCCTCTCTGCTTCCTGCTTTGCCGCGAGGGTCATTGGTTTTCGGTCAATGTCCCTGCGGCATATCCGGCAACTCGGACGCGAAATAGTTTTTCCGTGGGAGTCAGTCTGATTTGGTGAAAACTCTGAGTGAACTTTGAGACAATGGCATAAATTACAGATTTTCTTTGGGTAATCCTTGCCAGTCTTGGTGGGGTCAATGCACGTCAGGGTATCTGTAAGTAGACAATAATCGGCGTTCTCTCCAATCAGTTATACCCTTGACGAAGTGCCAAAAATCTCCCGCACTACGCCAACCGAATATTGCCTGAAATGCGTGACGATTTGTGACTGTTGATTGTCCTCTATGGCATAACCGTTATCGGCATCACAGACGACATAGTCGTTAACGCTGAAGCCGGGTGCCATTTTTAGCCCGAGCCTCATGTATCCGTTGCCTGGCTACACGCACATACTCCTTGGCAATGTCGACACCCATCCATCTGCGCCCAGTCAACATTGCCATCTTGCAGGTCGTCCCTGAGCCGCACATCGGGTCAAAGACCAAGTCCCCCGGATCTGTCCAGGACAGAACCTGATCCTTAGCCAGTTGCTCGGGAAATATGGCTGGGTGTTCAAACGCAATTTTGTCAGACGTGCTACCACCCAACCCCACTGCATATTGCCAAATGTTTGTTTTGGTCTTCTCTTTTTTCAACTCTTTCATAACTTTCTTGTTAACGCCATCCGCCAGCTTGTTATGGGTAAGCATCTCAAGACCGTGCCTCACTGTACGAACTTTCAGGGGATTGAATGTCGCCGGCGTCCCCTTGCTGAGAACGAACATAAACTCGTAGCAGTTGGTATATGCGTTACTTCGCATAAATGGCGTGTTCTTTTTCTGGTAAATCATTACGTCGTGAACTTGAAAACCGATTTCCTGGAAGTAAAGCCCTTGCCTGAAGCTTGTCATCGTTCTGTTCCCTTTGATGATTTTATCGCCTACAACCCACACTACAACACCTCCTTTCTTGGTGACTCGTAACAGTCCTTTGGCTATGTCCTTAAATGGGAATTCATAGCCACGGTAATCGCGCAAATTGTCGTAGGGCGGTGAAGTTACGGTCAGCGCCACCACCCCGGGACTCATCTTGCGCATCATAAAATCAACGCAGTCGGAAACGTGAATTTTACTCTCTAACTCGGAAATCCCCTCAAGCCCGGTGCTCTCCGGTTCCCGGTAAACTGGCTCGGGAGTTCCTCTGGGCGTTGCATTCACCGATCCCCGGCGAACCGGCTCAGGGATTCCTCTGAGCGTGGCGTTCACGAGTTGGCGGCACACCGGCTCGGAAACTCTTTTGAGTTTGGCGGTCTCCGGCTGACCACGTATCGGCTTGGTGGTGATGGTGTCATAGCCTGTAGGCTCAGCCAAACTCATTGAAAGAGGTTTCCGTATACAAGCCGACCATCAATGGCTTCATGGCAGAAGTCGTCAGCCGTGCCGCATTTGCAGTTGTCTTCGTTGAAACGAGAAGTCAGTTCGAACACACGGCTCAACGAACGACTGGCACACCCGTGACAAACACCATTGTCACCGCCCATCAGTAACCCCCGAACTCTCTCAACACCTCCGGCATGGGTCATCCCGTCAACAAGCTCTATCGCCAAGTGTTTGACGAAGCCGCAACCACCATCGCCACTCAAGCATTCAAGTGCCGCCATCCTGCTCGGGAATTGACATACAAATTGAACCTCGCTAACAGTAGCCACCTTGGCGTTCATTGCTTTCTCCGGTGCCCTTGAGCCGACGGCACTTTATCACGCCATCCTTGAGTGCTCAAACACAAAACCCCCAAGCGGTAGTGGTGTGTCGAATTCATGAACAGCTGTCAGTCTGGCTGTTTGGCTTTCAGCCGCCGTGTGGATCTTCGTGGCTGTACTCATTCAAGTCGCCTCGTCGATGTTTTGCCAATATTCGCAACTCGTTTCTGCAGCCACGAGATCTGCGTTGCTCTCTCGCTGCCGAATCAGAAAGTCCTTGCCGTCGTGAATAAGCACTTCGGCAACTCTTGGCCGGCTGTTGTAGTTGTGGCTCAGCACAAAGCCATAAGCTCCTGTTGAAAGTATCGCCAGAAGGTCATTTTTGCGCAGTGGAAGTCTTTGTTCCCACGCCAGAACATCGCTGCTTTCACAAATTGGTCCGACCACGTCCCAGACTTTTTCTGCAACCGCTTGCTGTTCCTGCGCCACCAGCACCTTGTGTTTGGCTCCGTAAAGGGTCGGGCGCATGAATTCGCTCATTGCTGCGTCGATAATGGCAAAATTCTTTGCTTCCCCTTCTTTGAGGTGCAAAACGCGCGTCATCAGCAATCCGGCGTCGCCGACTATCGCCCTTCCTGGCTCTATAAAAACACGGTATGGCCTGCCAGCAACCGCGCGCTGAATTTCGGCCACGAGGTGTTGTGGCTCAGGCGGCGTTTCATCCAGATAGCGGATGCCAAGCCCGCCGCCAAAGTTCATGTCGGAAAGATCAATGCCAAGGTCGCGTAGCTCGTCTGCAACCGCCACCATGCGCGTGAAGGTGGTTCTGAACAACCCGAGATCGTGAATTTGCGAACCGATGTGGCAGCTCAGGCCTTTCAGCAGCAAATTTGAGCTTGCATCGGCACGCTTGGCGAGTGCCTTTGCCTGGGCAATTGAAACTCCAAATTTGCTGCTGTGTCCGCCGGTTGAGATAAAAGCGTGCGCTCCGGCTTCTACGTCAGGGTTAATGCGGATTGCAACCGGTGCCTTTCGTTGCCTTTTGGCGGCGGTCATCTCGAGCAGATCCAGCTCCGACTCGGACTCCACGTTGAAGCAGGCGATACCAAAGTCCAGGGCGGCGGCCATTTCGCTTGCTGTTTTGCCAACGCCGGAGAAAACAACTTTGTCCGGTGGCGCGCCCGCTCGCATGACCCGGGACAATTCACCTCCGGACACGATGTCAAAGCCGCTTCCCAGCCGTGCGAGTCGTGCGAGGACTGAAAGGTTGGAACAGGCTTTGACTGCGAAGCACACCAGATGGTCGGTGCCATTGAACGCTTCGTCAAATGCCCGCCAGTTATGTTCCATCGTCGCCCACGAATAGACATAAAGCGGTGTGCCGTATTTTTCTGCCAGGCTTACCAGGGGCAAGCCTTCAAACAATAATCCTTGCGGGCTTTTTTCAAGATGCCGCATCGGAAACCGAGATCTCTGCCTTGGTTTTTTGTATTTCACCCTGTTTGCTGTCAGAAGCTGGCAAATACAGATCCCCCGTTTGCCCACAGGAGCAAAGCAAAAACACCAGGGGCAACCAGGCTCTGCGGGCGCATTTCAACAATCCGGCGACAGAGGAAAACAGCAGATGGTCGGTGCCATTGAACGCTTCGTCAAATGCCCGACAGTTATGTTCCATCGTCGCCCACGAATAGACATAAAGCGGTGTGCCGTATTTTTCTGCCAGGCTTACCAGGGGCAAGCCTTCAAACAATAATCCTTGCGGGCTTTTTTCAAGATGCCGCATCGGAAACCGAGATCTCTGCCTTGGTTTTTTGTATTTCGCCCTGTTTGCTGTCAGAAGCTGGCAAATACAGATCCCCCGTTTGCCCACAGGAGCAAAGCAAAAACACCAGGGGCAACCAGGCTCTGCGGGCGCATTTCAACAATCCGGCGACAGAGGAAAACAGCGTTGCCGGGTGGCTGCCTGCCATCATCACGTCAACTGGCTGAGTAAGCCTTTGTTTCATGATCGTATTGAAAGAACGAGCAAAGCCGACCATCCCCGGCGTCCTGGTTCCTTGGCAGGAAGCAAGCACCGACTCACGACAGCTTGCTGAGTAAGCTTTTGTTTCATGATCGTATTGAAAGAACGAGCAAAGCCGACCATCCCCGGCGGCTTGACCACTTGGCAGGAAGCAAGCACCGAATCACGACCGCTGGCTGAGTAAGCCTTTGTTTCATGATCGTATTGAAAGAACGAGCAAAACCGACCATCCCCGGCGACCTGATCTCTTGGCAGGAAGCAAGTGCCGACTCACGTCAGCTGGCTGAACAAGCCTTTGATTCATGATCGTATTGAAAGAACGAGCAAAGCCCGACCATCCCCGGCGACCTGATCCCTTGGCAAGAAGCAAGCGCCGAATCACGTCAGCTGGCTGAGAAAACCTTTGTTTCATGATCGTATTGAAAGAACGAACAAAGCCGACCATCCCCGGCGACCTGGTTCCTTGGCAGGAAGCAAGCGCCGAATCACGTCAGCACTTTGTTTTCGTAATCGCACAAGTCGCTGATAAGGCATGCGGTGCATTCCGGCTTGCGCGCGGTACAAACGTATCTGCCGTGCAGAATCAGCCAGTGATGCGCGTTTCGAAGATAGGCAGGAGGCACTCGGCGCAACAGCATGTCTTCCACTGCGCGAGGGGTATCCCCGGTCGCAAGCCCGGTACGTCGTGCCACACGAAAAATATGGGTATCGACCGCCAGCGTGGGTTCTCCGAATGCGGTGTTCAGTACCACGTTGGCAGTCTTTCTGCCCACACCGGGAAGTTTCTCAAGATCGATTCGTGTGCGGGGAACCTTCCCTTTGTGTTCCTCCACTAAAATGCGGCAGGTGGCAATAATGTTCCGCGCCTTGGTGTTGAAAAGCCCAATCGTACGGATGGCGTTTTTCAGCCCGCTTTCCCCAAGCTTCAGCATGGCACTCGGTGTGCGCACCTCTCTGAATAATTCCTTGGTTGCCTTGTTAACACTGATGTCTGTTGCCTGTGCTGAAAGGATGACTGCGACCAGCAACTCGAATGGAGACCGATAAAGCAATTCTGTCTTCGGTTCGGGATTCGCATTTGCAAAGCGGGCAAAAACCGTTTCACTGGCGGCGGCGTTCACCGGCCACTTGATTGTCTGGCAAGCCGTTTTTTTATGGCCTCTCGCGCTTCTTCAAAAGCTGATTTCTCACGCGCTGCCTGATTGGCCAGCCGTCGTTTCCGTGCGAGTAGCCGGTTTTTGGCGGCGGCGAGCTTTTCTGCGGCAAGTACCGTGTTTTGGGATTCCATGACGATGCAGTCCACCGGGCACTTGGGCACACACAGTTCGCAGCCCACGCAGGCTTCATCCAGCACTTCATGCAGCCAGCCGTAGGTGCCGATGATGGCATCAAATGGGCAGGCTTTAATGCACAGCGCACAACCGATGCAATCTTCAGAAACGATGCGCGCCAAGGCCATTGAGCCGTGGCCGGAAAAGCGGTCGCGCAGTGACAGGTTGCTCACGAGATCCGTGTGCCCGGCTGAGCACCTGTGTCAATTCCGAGCAGGAAGACCTTATCGGCTCCTGCGGCCAGAACCATTCCTTTGGAAACTCCGAAACGCATTTTTTTCGGCTCCAGATTGGCAAGATACACGACCAGCCTGCCTTCCAGCTCCGTCACGCTGTAATGTTTTTTGATGCCGCTGAATACGGTCTCGGGCTCACTTCCTCCCACATCAAGCGTGAGCTTGAGAAGCCGGTCGGCTCCCGGCACTTCCTCGGCACGAAGCACTTTGGCGACACGCATGTCCAGTTTGGCGAAATCGTCTATCGAAACGGTTTTCCGGTCATCAGATGCTTTTTCTTCGGGCATGCTGCCTTTCTCCTTGACTGTGGATTCTGCAAGCATGGTCGCAATGGTTTTTTTCTCAATCCTCCTCATCAAGGGTACGAATTTGCCAACCTTATATTTGCCTGCCTGAGAGCGCAATGGCTTGGTCAGGACGAAGCGCATTTGCAGATACTTTTCCGCGCGTTCACAGAGCTTCGGTAAAACCGGGTGCAGCAGCGACATCAGGAAAGCAAAAAGCACCATGGCATGACCACAAACGTACTGCCAGAGGTTTTTGTAGGGACGCAACGCTTCGTCTCCCATTTTCCCCGGAATCTGCGGCTTCTCCGGCCAGCGCCATGGTTTCCAGGCATCCAGCCAGCGGTTGACCTGGTCGGCGAAGCCCATAATGTCGCGCATCGCCCGTGAGTACTCCAGAGACTCATAAGCTGCGAGCACCGACTCTTGCAGACGCTCCATTTCTACGATAAAGCCCTCTTCCCCGCCTCTAATCCCGGGGGCCAGGGCATCGGCACCAGACACAGAAGTAAAACAGAGATCGTGTATCTGTTTATGCATGGCCTGCCAATGCACAAAAACGATCTCGTCATCGCAACGTTCGGCCACGTAGCGTGCACAGCGGCTGGCAATATTCACCAACTTGCCGACCAGGTCACTGTTCACGCGCTTCACAAAGTCATCAAGGCTCAGGTCAATGTCGCCTATACCACTATTGATTTTGCAAGCGAAGTAGTAGCGCAGATACTCAGCGTCTTTTATGTGGCGAAGGTAGCACCGGGCGGTAATGAAGGTTCCCCTGGACTTGGACATCTTTTTCCCGTTCACGGTCAGAAAGCCGTGGCAATGAACGGCACTCGGCGTCCGGAATCCGGAACCCATCAGCGTGGCGGGCCAAAACAGCGTGTGGAAATAGGCGATGTCCTTGCCAATGAAGTGATGCAGCTCCGTGTTGTTTTTCTCCCCGGCTTCCCAGTAGTCCGCAAATACCGGCCTGCCTTCGCCGCTTTGAGCGGCACAAAAAGCCTGAAAAGCCGCCATGTAGCCGATCGGAGCATCCAGCCAGACATAAAAGTACTTGTTCCTCTGCCCGGGAATCTTAAAACCGAAATAGGGGGCATCTCGTGATATATCCCAGTCTTTCAGTCCGTCATCAAACCATTCTTCCAGCTTGTTGCGGACGGAGTCTTGCACGTCGGCCTGTAACAGCCATGCGCGCAACTGTCCGCTGAAGTCGCTCAAGCGAAAAAACAGATGCTTGGATCTTCTGTACACAGGCGGCAGACCGCTGAGAGCCGAACGCGGGGATTTCAGTTCTTTGGCATCGTAAGTTGCCCCGCAGCCTTCGCAAGAATCGCCGTATTGATCGGGACTGTCGC
This sequence comes from uncultured candidatus Poriferisulfidus sp., assembly GCA_965215765.1. Lineage (GTDB taxonomy): Bacteria > Pseudomonadota > Gammaproteobacteria > Poriferisulfidales > Oxydemutatoraceae. The sequence goes on from OZ244118.1 coordinate 103,674, forward strand.
AGAACGGGCAGGTGCCGTGAACGTAGCGGTCGGGAAGAAACACTTGCGCTTTTTCGTCGTAAGCCTGGGTAATTTCCCGGGCAAAAATGTGGCCGGCCTGTTCGAGCCTTTGATAGATTTCCGTGGAAAATTTTCGGTTTTCTTCCGAGTGTGTGGAGTGATAATGGTCAAAAGAAATCTGGAAATCGGAGAAATCCAACTGGTGTTCCGTGCTATATTTCGCGATCAAGGATTCTGGTGAGATTTTTGCCTCCCGGGCCTTGAGCATGATCGGTGTGCCGTGCGCGTCATCTGCGCAAACGTAAAAGCAAGTATTGCCTGAAAGTCGTTGTAAACGCACCCAAATGTCGGTTTGTATATACTCAAGCATGTGCCCCAGATGCAGTGATCCGTTCGCGTATGGCAAGGCGCTTGTAACCAGGATTCTTCTTGAGGGGGTTTTCATTGTGGCGACTACGACTAGCGAGAAGCCCCTTGATTGTATATGAAAGCCAGGCGGATGCCGGCGGCAGAAAACGAATAAAATCATAGTGTTCTGTATCCCCTGTAGCAGATTTGGCTTCCAGTCAGTCGACCTTCTGCTTGCCTCGTCCGCCGGACACGTTTTCACGCCATCATGAGCGCAGAGAGAATTAAAGCCATCGAGCAGGTGCTGAAATCTGTTCATGACCCGCATACCGGAAAAGACCTTGTTTCCGACGGAGTTGTCCGGAAGATCGATTACGCAAACGGCACAAGCAGCATTGACATTGTGCTGGGTTACCCCGCCGCTTCCTGCCGCGACAGTTTCACGGCAATGATTCGAGAGGCGGTGCTGGCATCCGGTCTCGCCAATGAGGTGCAGGTTTCCCTGAATTGGGACATTCAGTCGCACACAGTGCAAAAGAGCCTGAAGCCTCTGAAGTCCATTAAAAACATTATTGCGGTCGCTTCCGGCAAAGGCGGGGTAGGCAAATCAACCACCGCAATAAATCTGGCGCTGGGCTTGTCGGCTGAAGGCGCGAATGTGGGAATCCTGGATGCTGATATTTACGGGCCCAGCCAGCCGACCATGTTGGGTCTGAAAGCTCAACCAGACACCAAAGATGGTAAAACTTTGGAGCCACTTGAAAATCATGGTATCCAGGGGATGTCAATCGGCTTTCTCATTGACGAGGCCACGCCGATGATTTGGCGCGGCCCGATGGTCACCCAAGCGCTGGAACAGCTTTTAAGCGACACCAACTGGCGAGACCTGGATTATCTGGTGATTGATTTGCCGCCCGGTACCGGCGATGTGCAATTGACGCTTGCGCAAAAAATACCGGTCAGCGGGGCGGTCATTGTGACCACGCCGCAAAATATTGCTTTACTGGATGCTCGCAGAGGTGCCAAAATGTTTGAAAAAGTAGACGTTCCGATACTGGGGATCGTAGAGAACATGAGCACTCACGTCTGTAGCAAATGCCATCATGAGGAGCCTATATTCGGCGGCGGCGGCGGGGCGGTGCTGGCCGAAGAATACGGGATGCAGCTTCTGGGATGCTTGCCGCTTGAGCTCAGCATTCGGGAGCAAACAGACAGTGGGTGCCCCCCCGTCATTGCCGAGCCTGAAGGAAAAATTGCTGCGATCTACAAAGAGATTGCCAGAAAGGTAGCAGCACAGTTGGCTGGCAGGCGTAAAGACTACTCAGCCAGATTCCCCAAAATCGTGATTGAAAGCACTTGAGCGTACGCTTGAGAGTGCTACCACTACAACCTGAACCGGAGACTTTCGTGTGTCAATAAAATCAGATCGCTGGATACGAAGAATGGTGCGAGAGCACCGCATGATCGAGCCTTTCAACGCTTCCCAAGTCCGAAATGAACTGGATACGAAAGTCGTTTCCTACGGTTCATCGAGTTACGGCTACGATGTTCGGTGCAGCGAAGAGTACAAGGTTTTCACCAATATCAGTTCTACGATCGTAGATCCTAAAAAGTTTGATGAACGCAGCTTTGTCAACGTGACAGGGAAAGTGTGCTTGATCCCGCCCAACTCTTTCGCTCTGGCCAGTACGGTCGAGTTCTTTCGCATCCCTCGCAATGTGTTGGCTTTGTGCGTTGGCAAGTCGACTTATGCGCGGTGCGGCATCATCGTCAACGTGACTCCGCTCGAGCCTGAGTGGGAGGGGAACATCACTTTGGAATTTTCAAACACGACTCCTTTGCCAGCGAAAATTTATTCTGGAGAAGGAGCGGCACAGGTGTTATTTCTGGAAAGCGATGAGGTTTGCGAGGTTTCGTATGCGGATCGTGATGGAAAATACCAGCGACAATCGGGAGTGGCTTTGCCGCGACTGTAGCTTGGTGAATACAGACAAACAACTTTAAATATGAAAGGAGGGGGAACTCTATGCGATTAGTGGTTGCAATTATTCAGCGTTACAAGCTGGACGAAGTGAAAAGGGCCTTGGCTCAAACTGGCATTCGAGGCATGACCGTTACTGACGTTAAAGGCTTCGGTCTGCAGGGAGGAAGAACGGAGCACTATCGAGGAACCACTTATGTTGTTGATTTGTTGCCCAAGACGAAGATTGAAATTGCGACCCCTAAGGAGCAGGTGGAATCGGTAATCAAAACAATCATACAGGCCGCAAGAACCGGAAATATCGGAGATGGCAAAATTTTCGTGTTGCCACTTGAACAAACAATACGTATACGCACCGGCGAAAGCGGGCTCGGCAGTGTTTAGCCTCTTTCTCCGCAAAATGCCTTTCATGAAGAATGTTTTTACAGTTGTGCTGTTGGCAGTTCCTGCCTTGGCTCAAGCTGAGGGAACTGACAGCGGCGACACCTCTTGGTTGCTGACGTCGACTGCCCTGGTTTTGTTCATGACCATCCCCGGCTTGTCACTCTTTTACGCCGGCCTGGTCAGAACCAAAAACGTGCTGTCGGTTTTAATGCAGTGCTTCACGATCACCTGCATTACAACGCTACTCTGGTTTGCGGTCGGCTATAGCCTCACTTTCACGGATGGGGGCGAGTGGAATAGCTTTATCGGTGGGTTTAGCAAAATATTTTTTGCAGGGGTGGGACACGAAAGCCTTTTCGGCACGATTCCGGAAAGCCTTTTCATCATCTTCCAGATGACTTTCGCCATCATCACACCTGCTCTGATAATTGGTGCCTTTGCAGAAAGAATGCGCTTTTCAGCCGTCCTGCTGTTCACGATTATTTGGTCCTTGCTGGTTTATTTCCCAATAGCACACCAAGTCTGGGGTGGCGGCTGGCTCGCTGAAATGGGCTTCCTGGACTTTGCTGGTGGCGCCGTGGTTCACATGACTGCCGGAGTCGGTGCCATCGTCACGGCTCTGTTTTTAGGCCCCCGCATAGGTTTCGGAAAATTGAACATGGCACCGCACAACATGGTAATCACCATGACCGGAGCCGGCATGCTTTGGGTCGGCTGGTTCGGCTTTAACGGCGGTAGCGCCATTGCTGCAAACTCCAGTGCCGGCATGGCGATATTGGTCACCCACATTAGCGCGGCAACGGCTTCCGTTTCCTGGATGCTTATGGATTGGTGGCGCTTCGGCAAACCAAGCGTGTTGGGCATCGTGACCGGAATGGTAGCAGGGCTTGGCAGCATCACGCCCGCTTCCGGCTTCGTGGGGCCAATTGGGGCGCTTTTCATTGGCTTAATCGCCGGTATTGTCTGCTTCACGGCAACCAATTTCTTTAAAGAAAAACTGAAAATAGACGATTCTCTGGACGTGTTTCCAGTACACGGAGTGGGGGGCTTCCTGGGCTTGCTTTTGCTGGCGGTCTTCTCTGCCACAGAGTGGGGAGGCGTAGGTTTTCCCGAAGGCGGTGGAATCGGCGGGCAATTCAGCATCCAGTTGATTGGAGCCTTGGCAGTGCTGCTATGGACCATTGCGGGAACCTGGCTCACGCTTGTTGCTGTGAAAACCATTACACCACTACGCGCAAGTGAAACGGAAGAAGTGGAAGGATTGGACACTACGCAACACAGCGAATCCGGATACCATTATTAGGAAACACTCTCGTCAAACACAGCCTCTCGCTGTGTCCCTGAAAGAGGGTGGCGTCATTTCACGCCCATGCTGCAAGGTCTGCCCGCCAACACGAAACAGTGCCTGGTTAGCAGCTTTGCACCAAGAAACCAAAAACTTTCACAGCCAGGGGTCATGACCCATGGTCAACGGGCGGGAATGAATCCCGACTGAGATCGAATTCAGGAAACATTCTCGTCAAAACCCCTCCGACGCTTGAATCAACTTGATAGTAAATCACTGAGAACTTGTCAAATGAAATCCCTTTTATTGATCCAGAGCTTAGTAAAGGGAGAAATTAGAGTGAAAAATGCTTTCTTTAGTGGCAAAAAGGCCCTACCCTTACGTCGTGAATAAACCAAATTCTCTCCCTTTTTTTCAGTTCCTGTTGATATTGCTTAGCTTCCCTCTCCTTTTTTCCTCCTGTGAGAAGCTAAAATCCCTCTCGACTGGATTGGAACTAAAAACTGAGATGCAAAAATACAGCTACTCGATGGGATCCTTGATAACTTCTGATGTAAAAAAGATAGTGCCCATAATAGATGGGAAAGCCTTTTCAAAAGGAATGGAACACAAATTGAATGAACAAAAGACACTCCTCAGTATGAAGGAGATGTTTTCTACTCAAAAAAAGATCAATGAGCAAAAAATGAAGATGCTAGCAAAGCAAAAACAAGCCAAATCAGCCACAACAAACACACAAGGAGCAAATAAGAAAATGGATGGAAAAATGTTTTTAGAGGAAAATAAGAAAAAAGCAGGAGTAAAAGTCACTCCCTCCGGACTTCAATACAAAGTCGTTCAGGAAGGAACAGGAAAAAGTCCAATCAGTACAGACGTAGTGGAAGTACACTACAAGGGAACACTCATTGACGGAACAGAGTTTGATAGCTCTTACAAAAGACAAGCCACTGCTTCTTTTCCGCTCAATCGAGTGATTCAAGGCTGGACCGAAGGCCTCCAATTGATGAAAGAAGGAGCCACTTACGAGTTCTACATTCCATCACAATTGGCTTATGGAGAAAGAGGAGCCGGAAGTTCCATCCCCCCCAATGCCACCCTGATTTTTCAAGTGGAGTTGATTAAAGTAAAATAAAAAACTATTTTTCAGAGACGATATAGGCTACCCAAGCCTGACAATCCTCCCCCTTATTTGTACGAACAAATTTGCCATCCCCTTCTCCGTTCCTATTCGTCCCTTCCCAGTAAACATGAGTTTTGCGAAACCCCGCCTCTTGCAATAAATCTTTAATCTCCGGCAGGATCCAAAGCCTCCAATCATAAGAAAAAACTTTTTTTCTTTTCCTTTCACCCTTTCGCTTGAAATGAATATGGAATGAAGCGTTATGAGAGATGGGGTCGAAGTTTTCTTGATCCCAAAAATACGTAAAATTTTTGTGTTCCACCTGCTCTTCATTCGGAGCAAAACAATCACTTCCCCCAAAGCAATCTAGAACGAAAATCCCTTTCGAATGCAAAGACCTCAAGCACTGAGAAAAATATCTCTTCAACTCTTTTCTCTCTTTGAAAATACAATAAGAAAAATTCAAAACAGCAATAATGTCAGCTTTCGGCAGATTTTTTTTCAACACATTCGATTGAATGATTCGCACTCGTTTTCTTTGATTGGGTCTGAGACGAGACAAATAGTTTTTCTTTCCATAAATCAAGGGGTTGGGATCAATGTCCACACATCATCTTCCAGATGACTTTCGCCATCATCACACCTGCTCTGATAATCGGTGCCTTTGCAGAAAGAATGCGCTTTTCAGCCGTCCTGCTGTTCACGATTATTTGGCCCTTGCTGGTTTATTTCCCAATAGCACACCAAGTCTGGGGTGGCGGCTGGCTCGCTGAAATGGGCTTCCTGGACTTTGCTGGTGGTGCCGTGGTTCACATGACTGCCGGAGTCGGCGCCATCGTCACGGCTCTGTTTTTAGGTCCCCGCACAGGTTTCGGAAAATTGAACATGGCACCGCACAACATGGTAATCACCATGACCGGAGCCGGCATGCTTTGGGTCGGCTGGTTCGGCTTTAACGGCGGTAGCGCCATTGCTGCAAACTCCAGTGCCGGCATGGCGATATTGGTCACCCACATTAGCGCGGCAACGGCTTCCGTTTCCTGGATGCTTATGGATTGGTGGCGCTTCGGCAAACCAAGCGTGTTGGGCATCGTGACCGGAATGGTAGCAGGGCTTGGCAGCATCACGCCCGCTTCCGGCTTCGTGGGGCCAATTGGGGCACTTTTCATTGGCTTAATCGCCGTATTGTCTGCTTCACGGCAACCAATTTCTTTAAAGAAAAACTGAAAATCGACGATTCTCTGGACGTGTTTCCAGTACACGGAGTGGGGGGCTTGCTGGGCTTGCTTTTGCTGGCGGTCTTCTCCGCCACAGAGTGGGGAGGCGTAGGTTTCCCCGAAGGCGGTGGAATCGGCGGGCAATTCAGCATCCAGTTGATTGGAGCCTTGGCAGTGCTGCTATGGACCATTGCGGGAACCTGGCTCACGCTTGTTGCTGTGAAAACCATTACACCACTACGCGCAAGTGAAACGGAAGAAGTGGAAGGATTGGACACTACGCAACACAGCGAATCCGGATACCATTATTAGGAAACACTCTCGTCAAACACAGCCTCTCGCTGTGTCCCTGAAAGAGGGTGGCGTCATTTCACGCCCATGCTGCAAGGTCTGCCTGCCAGCACGAAACAGTGCCTGGCTAGCAGCTTTGCACCAAGAAGCCAAAAACTTTCACAGCCAAGGGTCATGACCCATGACCCATGGTCAACTGGGGTCAGGAATTAATCCCGCCTGACACTGCTGTCCATAGCCGCGCTTCCTGTAAATCTTCAGGTCTGACTTTTCTGGCTTTGTGACCCGTAGTGAGGCCGTGGGTCAGGGTTTCGGCTGCCAGGCTGAGAGCCGAGGCTATTCTGTTTTTATGCAGTCGTGGCGGGAGCTTGAACCACGCGATTCCTCAGCGTCCCCAATTTTTCAATTTCGCACTCCACGACGTCCCCGGGTCGCAAGTACTCTGGGGGAGTCCTGGTGTAACCGACACCCGCCGGGGTTCCGGTCGCAATGATATCCCCGGCCTCCACTGCCGGGCTTTTTGAAAGCACCGAGATGACGGTCGCCACGCTGAATATTTGAGAGTCGGTATTCGCAAATTGCTTGAGTTGCCCGCCAACACGAAACAGTGCTTGGCTAGCAGCCTTGCACCAAGAAGCCAAAAACTTTCACAGCCTGGGGTCATGACCCATAACCCCTGGTCAACGAGAGTCAGGAATGAATCCTGGCTGACACTGCTGACCACCGCCGTGCTTCCTGTAAATCTTCAGGTCGACTTTTCTGGCTTTGTGACCCGTGGTAAGGCCGTGGGTCAGGGTTTCGGCTGCCAGGCTGAGAGCCGAGGCTATTCTGTTTTTATGCGGTCGCGGCTGGAGCTTGAACCACGCGATTCCTCAGCGTCCCCAATTTTTCAATTTCGCACTCCACGACGTCTCCGGGTCGCAAGTACTCTGGGGGAGTCCTGGTATAACCGACATCCGCCGGGGTTCCGGTCGCAATGATATCCCCGGCCTCCACTGCGGGGCTTTTTGAAAGCGCCGAGATGACGGTCGCCACGCTGAATATTTGAGAGTCGGTATTCGCAAATTGCTTGAGTTGCCCGCCAACACGAAACAGTGCCTGGTTAGCAGCTTTGCACCGGGAAACCTAAAACTTTCACAGCCATGGGTCATGACCCATAACCCATGATCCATAACCCGTGGTCAACGGCGATGAATCCTGGCTGACACTGCTGACCACCGCCGCGCTTCCTGTAAATCTTCAGGTCTGACTTTTCTGGCTTTGTGACCCGTGGTGAGGCCGTGGGTCAGGGTTTCGGCTGCCAGGCTGAGAGCCGAGGCTATTCTGTTTTTATGCGGTCGTGGCGGGAGCTTGAACCACGCGATTCCTCAGCGTCCCCAATTTTTCAATTTCGCACTCCACGACGTCCCCGGGTCGCAAGTACTCTGGGGGAGTCCTGGTGTAACCGACACCCGCCGGGGTTCCGGTCGCAATGATATCCCCGGCCTCCACTGCCGGGCTTTTTGAAAGCACCGAGATGACGGTCGCCACGCTGAATATTTGAGAGTCGGTATTCGCAAATTGCTTGAGTTGCCCGTTCACGCGCGAAGCAATATCCAGGTTTTGAGGGTCAGGAATTTCATCCCTGCTGACAATACATGGCCCCATGGGACATGCGTTCGGAAGGCTTTTCCCCAGGTAGAACTGGCGATGACGTTTTTGCAGATCGCGGGCGCTGATGTCGTTAATGATCGTGTAGCCGAAAACGTGGTCGAGTGCTTTTTCGGGAGATATTTTGTGCCCGGGTACGCCGATGATTACCCCGAGCTCCACTTCCCAGTCCATTTTGAGGGAAATATCCGGATCACAGGGAATCTCGTCTTCCGGACCGCAAACGCAGCTGGCAGCTTTGCTGAACATGATGGGTGCAGATAGCGGGTCTTGCCTCAGAGCAGTCCCTGCAGTTTCAGTAATGTGGTCACGGTAGTTCCAGCCCATGCAGACAATGTTTTTTCGCGGTCGGGGAATGGGCGGCAAGAGGCGTACTTTTGCAAGCGGCAAACGGGTTTCATCATCCGCTTGATCCAGAAAATTCCGGAGTTCATCCAGCCCTCTTTCTCCCGCGCAAATCAAGCTCAACATGTCCGGGTAACGCGCCTGCCAGCGGTCACTTAAAGCAGGCAAGCGAACGAAATCCGCGTCCAGTACTCCGATGTGGATTTCCTCGGCAAGGCGGCAACTAATCAATTTCATAGGCGGAATTTTATACTCGTATCACCCATGCCCCGGAGTGGAGCCACGGCTTTTCATCACCCCAAAGGCAGACGTCGTTCGCCATAAGTTTTGAGCAAATCAGGGTATCATAAGACGGTATGTCAAGCTGCCCTGACTTCTCATAGTTATGCTGTCCCGACCCATTCTCTTAACCTTGTCTCTGGTGCTTGCGTGTACCACAAACGCTCAGGCACAAGCTCAAAAGCCTTCATTTCCGACTGTCGTAGTCAGCAAAGTCACTGAAGCCTTTTTGCGTAAAACCTTGTGGTTCAACGCGACCGTCGTCAGCCAGAATGACGCAACCTTGTCTTCCGAAAGCGACGCGCGAATATTGGCAATCGCAGAGGTCGGAGATCGCTTTGTCGCAGGACAAACCGTCGCAACACTTCATGACCCCCTGCTTCAGCGCGATCTGAAGGAACATCGCGCCACTGTTGCCAGTCAGCAGTATCGAATTGATTTCTTGAAAAATGAAACGGAGCGTTTGCGGAAACTGGCGAAGAAAAACAATGCCTCAATCAACAGGCTGGAAGAAGTGCAAGCCGATCTCGGTTCCTCTACCAGCATGAAAGAGGCCGCTCAGGCTCGCGTTTTGCGAACGCTGGAAATCGTACGCCAACTGACAATCGTCACCCCCTTTTCCGGTATCGTGACAAACCGCATGGCAGAACTTGGCGAGTGGGTCAAAGCCGGGTCGCAGCTGGTGGAGATCGTGGATCTGCAAAACCCGGAAATCCAGGCGTGGCTACCTTTTCATGTCTTGCCTTACGTTGCAGAAGGGGCTCAATTGGCAATCAAATGGCAAGAACAGAAACGTACCGCCACGGTGCGCGCCATCATTCCGGTTGGCTCCGAAAAATCACGCCTCTTTGAAATCCGCATGGATCCCGGAGCAGCTCCTGTACACATCGGCGAGCTGGTGCAGGTGGAAGTTCCGGTCGAAGCGCCGCGGCAAGTACTCATCGTGCCAGAAGATGCGTTGGTTATTCGCCATGACGGCATTACGGTGTTTGCTGTGGACGAGAACATGAAAGCGCGGCGGGTGGCGGTTACTCCCGGCTTGTCGGACGGAAATGGCAACGTTGAAGTAACAGGAGCCCTGCAAGCTGGAAACACAGTGGTAATTCGTGGTGGCGAACGGTTGCGTAGTGGTCTCCAGGTCAGCTTGCAGAAGTCAGCACCCTGAACGCAACAAGAGCAGTCCTCGAAAATCCTGTTGCAGGATATGTAGTCATCATCCTGCTTGTGATTTTCGGTGTCATCATGGCATTGAGCCTGCCGATACAACTGACGCCGGATCTTCAGAAGCCGGAAATATCCATTACCACCAATTGGCGTTCTGCCACTCCCGAAGAGGTGGAATCAGAAATTATCGAGCCCCAGGAAAGTGCTTTGAAAGGATTGTCTGGCGTGGAAAGTATGCTTTCCGAGGCGAGTTTTGGCTCGGCCGTCGTCAGGCTGACTTTTGAGCTTGAGCACAACCTCGAACGCGGACTCATCGATGTGCTGAATCGCCTGAACAGCGTCTCTTCCTACCCTTTTGACGCAGACGAACCCATTCTGAACACCGTAGGGGAAAGCACTCGGCCTATCGCCTGGTTCCTGGTTACCCCGCTCCCCGGCAACACCAGAGACATTGAAAGCTATCGCCGTTTTATTGAGGACAATCTCAAAGAGCCTATCGAACGTATTTCAGGGATCTCCCTTTCCGAAGTGAGAGGAGGCCTCGACCAGGAAATACAGGTAGTCATAGACCCCCATAAGGCTGCGAATTACCGGGTTCTGGCACCGGAAGCCATGCTGAAAGTTGCAAAAAACGAAAACGCTTCCGGCGGCTTGAAAGACTCAGGAAAGCGCAGCTACACCATCCGCTACAGCGGCGAGCTTAAACCCGCCAAGCTTGATTCCATGATCTTGAAATGGCAGGAAGGCCAGGCCATCAGGTTGCGCGATGTGGCAAAAGTCAAACCCACTTTTGCTGATCGCAAAAGCTTTGTAATGACCAACGAAGGCCGCTCCATTGCTTTGAACGCCTACCGTGAACCAAACGTCAACGTAATTCAGGTCATGCAGCATCTGAAAAACAAGGTTCAGGAAATTAATGAAAATGTTTTGCGTCCTGCTGGCTTGGTCATTGACCAGGCTTACGATGAAACCATTTACATCGATAATGCGATGGAACTGCTGGCCAGCAACCTTTTACTCGGAATTTTGCTGGCAATCAGCGTGCTTTGGCTGTTCATGCGGAACATCCGGTCGACTTTGATTGTTTCTCTCAGCGTACCTCTGTCATTGTTTACGGCCTTGATTGTTTTGGAACTGGGCGGGCGGACGCTGAATGTCATTTCTCTGGCAGCACTCGCCTTTGCCGTTGGTATGGTGCTGGATTCTTCCATTATCGCCATAGAAAACATTTCGCGACTGCGCGCGAGCGGACGTTCCATATTTGATTCCGCGCTTCAGGGCGTCGCTCAGGTTCAAGGGGCACTGATCGCATCCACGATCACTACCGTGGCGATTTTCCTGCCCATTGTTTTGCTGAAAGGAGAAGCAGGGAAACTGTTTGGAGATTTGGCAATCGGGTTGTCGACTGCCATTCTCGCTTCCTTGTTCGCCTCCCTGATCATCGTCCCCGGCATGTCCAACCGTTGGTTTGGAAAAACCTCGGTCAGGGATCCATTTGAAAAAATCTGGGAGAAACTGACCATCGGGATCATGCGATTTACAAATGGCCGAAAGCGGCGGGTTGTCATCGTGACGGTTCTGCTTTTGGTTCCCTCGGTAATGACTTACACCTGGCTTCCCAAAGCAGACTACTTGCCGTCCGGAAACCGCGATCTCGTCTTCGGCTACGTGCTGTCACCACCCGGGACGAATCTTGAGACCATGGAAAAGGAAATGGGAGAGACCGTGATCCGCAAAATCAAGCCGTATCTTTCAGGTGAAGCCGAACCGAAAATAGAGCGCTATTTTTTCGTCGCTTTTCCGTCAGGCGCTTTCATCGGGGCGCGTGCCGTTGACCCCGAAAAAACCGCACAACTGGTTCCGCTCGTCAACGAAATATTTGCTGATTTTCCCGATACTCTGGCATTTGCACGACGCGCTTCCTTGTTTAGCCAGGGAAACACTCGAGCCATAGACATTAATCTGCGTAGTCGCGATATTGATGCCCTCCTCGCAGCGGGGCGAGCGGGATATGGCGTGGTTCAACAGGTTTTGCCTGGCGCAAGAGTTCGCCCGCGACCAGGCCTGGAGCTCGCCTCTCCACAATTGCTGGTGACACCGCAGGAAGAGCGCATTGCTGAAGTCGGCTGGGATCGGGAAAGGGTCGGAATGCTGATTCGTTCTCTGGGTGAAGGACAATACATCACCGATTACTTCGATGGCGACAGAAAACTAAATGTGGTCAGCCGGATTAAAAACTGGGACACACTTGAAGAAATGCAGGCACTCCCTTTCTGGACTCCCGAAGGGGGTGCCGTACCGCTGGGTGAACTGGTTCATGTTGAACGCAATGCTGGCCCCAGCAACATTCGCCGACTTGACCGCCGTCGGACGATTACTCTGGAAGTCATCGCCCCGCAACAACTGTCTTTGGAAGAAACCCTGGAAACGATTAAAAGCAAGGTGGAACCAGTGCTACGCCCTATACTGCCTCCGGATGGGCAAGTATCCTACGGGGGAGGTGCCGACAAGCTGACCGAAGCGTTGAGCAGCCTGAGTGCCACTTTCATTCTGGCTGTTGTGGTTCTATACCTGTTGATTTCTGTGTTGTTTCGTTCCTTTACTGACAGCATTTTGATGTTGCTGAGCTTGCCTCTTGCGACCGTGGGCGGGGTATTGTTTTTGCGCTGGGTCAACCTTTTTACGTTTCAGGCAATGGACATTCTGACCATGATCGGCTTTGTCATTCTTTTGGGTTTGGTCGTGAACAACGCCATCCTGCTCGTTCATCAAACCCGGCAGGCAGAGCGCAACGGCTTGAACAGAGATGATGCGGTTCGCCAAGCGGTTCGTTTGCGCCTGCGCCCCATCATGATGAGTACGCTGACCAGCCTCTTCGGCATGCTTCCCCTGTTGCTTGTACCCGGCTCCGGATCAGAACTGTATCGGGGTATGTCCGCTGTCATTGTCGGGGGGCTGTCGGTCAGCACCGTGTTCACTTTGATTCTGCTTCCTGCCATGTTGAGATTTGGCAACGCCCCGGCAAGACAAAACAGCGTGGAAGTCGGCGGCACGAGTCTGTGACGAGGTCTGGCTTATGTCTTCAATCGGCCGAAAGCTATCCAACGGCAGTGTGCCAGCAAGCGATCTTAAGGATCGGTCAGAGATGGTGAAATGAAGACGCAGCCCCCGGAGACAAAGCAATGAGACTCCCGACCAAAAAGATTGCCGCCGTGACAGAATTGACCGGCTTCAGACCGGCGGGAGTTGAAAAAACCATCCGCCTGATGAGGCTGCTCAATACCATGCACCAGCACCCCTTCCTGAAAGAAAAGCTGGCTCTCAAGGGGGGAGCCGCATTGAATCTTTTTTTCTATGACATTCAAAAGCTATCCACCAGCCTCTGTTTTAATTACATTGGTGTTGAGGAGGAAGACTCCCTGTTGGAAGAAAGCACCATGCTCGAAGAACTGCTCCCGGACATTTTCATAAAAGAGGGCTTCACGAGCATCACCTTGCCAAAGAAGTCAGTAAACAGCGCGTGGTCGCTTAAATACCAAAGCTCTTTCGGGCAGCACGGCGATTTTAGGGTGGACATCGATTTTATGTGCCGCTCCCCTTTATTCCCAGTTAAAACCATGAACTCGCACCCACTGGGAAGTTGGCAGGCACACGGTGTTCGCGTGATGGACATTCATGAAATCGTGGCGGAAAAACTGGTGGCGTTGCTGTCAGGCAGCAAAACGGAAGACTTGTTTGACGTTCACCGAATTCTCCACAAGAGAAAATTTTCTCCTGAGCGGCTTCGAATCGCCTACCTCGTCTACGGCGCGGCGAACCAGAAAGACTGGCGGACGGTTACAACTACAGACGTGGGGTTCGGCACTGCCTCACAGGCAAATAAACTGGCACATATACTCCCCCTTGGCACGATTCGACAGGCTGGGGGGCCGGATCATTATGGCAGGAAGCTTGTCGAGGAATGCCGGCGAGCACTGTCCATGGTGTTGCCTTTGTATGATTTTGAGCTGGAATTCCTGGATTTGTTGCTCGACGAAGGCGAAATTGATGCGGCGATTCTAACTGCCGATCCGTCCCTCCAAAACCAAATCCAAAAACACCCACTCCTGGAATGGAAAGTCCGCAACATTCGGCAACACAAAGCCTTGCCCTGAGGGCACAAGCCACAACCCAAGGCATCCGCCATCAGACGAACCTTCGCCTGATCCATGAGTCGGAAACACTTGCAGGCAGTGCCACGTCCGGGGCACCAGAACGCACATTCCGAAAAATGGCCAGTCTCTCGCTCTCCCTTGGGCTTCAGGCCATGCTTGCCCGGCACTCTCATCAGTTATAATGACCAACCGCCGCCCAATCTAGGTCGGAGCCAGAAAAATTTATACAGACAGGGAGCAACATGTCAGACAATATTATTTCTCGAAACAATCACGTGGTCGGCAACTGGGACGGCACGGATGCCAAAAATTTGAGGGTTGAGCTTGATCGCATCAAGAAGCAATTACGGGCGGAGAGGGGTGCTGACCGAGTTGAGCCTTCCGGGATTCCGCATAAAGAACAATTTCCAGACGACTTGAAGAATTTCACTCCATACATTCTGTGGGGTTGCGACAAAAAATCCATCTGCCTGGTGGGGTCAGGTGCCAATCGCCTGGAAGCGGTGGAAACCATTCGTGAGTATTACGCAAACGACATTGCAAAAGACGCGATGAACCGCCATAACGGCTAAAGTCAATTTCAACGATGCGGGTGCGTAGCTCAGTTGGTTAGAGTATCGCCTTCACATGGCGGGGGTCGCTGGTTCGAATCCAGCCGCACCCATTGCGCAAAATCCGGGAAAGACTGAAGGACAGCAGGCGGCAAACCTTGTTTGCCTGACTTGGCGTACAGCACTTTGCACCTTGGTGAACAAGAAACAAAAAAGCGAGTGAGCCAACAGCAGCCTGTGCTGCCATGCTGCCAGCGGGGGCTAGTGCCTCAGGACTGCGATTAGCTTGCTGCGCAACAGCGCCAATCGCCTGGAAGCGGTGGAACCCATTCGTGAGTATTACGCAAACGACATTGCAAAAGACGCGATGAACCGCCACAACAGCTAAAGTCAATTTCAACGATGCGGGTGCGTAGCTCAGTTGCTTAGAGTATCGCCTTCACATGGCGGGGGTCGCTGGTTCGAATCCAGCCGCACCCATTGCGCAAAATCCAGGAAAGACTGAAGGACAGCAGGCGGAAAACCTTGTTTGCCTGACTTGGCGTACAGCACTTTGCACCTTGGTGAACAAGAAACAAAAAAGCGAGTGAGCCAACAGCAGCCTGTGCTGCCATGCTGCCAGCGGGGGTTAGCGTCTCAGGACTGCGATTGCTTGCTGCGCAACAGCGCCAGAAGAGACAGATTCAGGTTGCGCTTGTGCCGTGCCCCTTTGTTTTTGTGTATCAATCCCTTGCTGACACTTGCGTCAATAACCGGCACACAGTCCCGATACGCAGCTTGTGCTGCCTCAAGATCACCTGAGAGGATTGCTTTCACGACTCTCTTCACGCTGGTGCGGAATTTTGAACTCAATCCCGCCCGCCGTTGCCGGGTTACTTCTGCCTGGCGCGCACGCTTGGCTACTGAACTTGTATTTGCCATATATTTTCTCCTGAATCAGGTGGCGAATTGTAATGAGAAGATTTGCTGTTTGTCAATTTTTAAGACCCCGCTCTACTGCCCTGGCTCACTCCGGCGACAGCAGCCATAAATCGCTCAAGCCAATGCCAGGTTATCGCGGTGTATGGCTTCCGTTTCAAAATCTGTGCCGATGATTTCCCGAGCCCTTTCACTGTTCATGCCAATAATGCGCTGCAAGTTCTCAGCGGAATAGTTGCTCAGACCTGTCGCAAGGGTTCGACCGTGCTCGTCCTGACACTCTACGGGATCCCCGCGGCTGAAGTTTCCGCTCACTTTTCTGATTCCAACCGCCAGCAAGCTCCTCCCTGAACCTGTCAAGGCTTGGCTGGCACCCGCATCCAGTAACAGGACACCTGTAGGAACCAGACTGTTAAGCCACTGCTTTCTGGCATTTACCGGCGTCGCAGCCGGATGCATACGGGTTCCGATTTTTTCACCACTGGCCACGCGGATTATGATTTCTGGCTCCCGCCCCGAAGCAATGACTGTAGAGGTGTTTGCACGGGCGGCAATGCGGGCGGATTTGACCTTGGTGACCATGCCGCCCCTGCCAATACTCGTATTGCTGGGTCCGGCAACCTTGTCCAACAAGGGATCGTCAACCCGAATGTCATCAATGATCTCTGCCTCCGGGTTCAGGCGAGGGTTCATTTTGCGCAAACCTTGCTCGTCCGTGAGTATCAGCAGAACATCCGCTTCCACCAGATTGGCGACCATGGCGGCAAGGGCATCGTTGTCCCCAAAACGAATCTCTTCTGTGGCCACGGTGTCGTTCTCGTTCACCACCGGAACGATGCCCAGCTTAATCAGCATGTTCAAGGTGTTCCTGGCATTCAGGTAGCGCCCTCTGTTGTGTAAATCACCATGCGTCAAAAGCACTTGCGAAACATGGCGATCCAGACTTCTGAATTCTTTTTCAAAAGCGAAAACCAGACTCATTTGACCCACCGCAGCAAGGGCCTGTTTTTCACACAGATTTCTCGGTGACCGCCGCCACCCCATCCGGTAAATCCCGGCGGCAATCGCTCCGGAAGAAACGATCACAATTTCCTTGCCTTGATCGATGAGCGCACTGATTTGCCCACACCAGTCACGGATCGCGTCGTAATTCAGCCCTGTCCGAGTGGAGGTAACCAAGGAGCTTCCGATCTTCACAACCCATCGGGTAGTGGACTTCATGTCGATTTTATTCACGGCTCGTACCATGCACCGCACTTTCAACGAAGACAAGCATGGCGCGCTTCAAAGCTTCAAGGCTTTCCGCATCATGAATGGAAATACAAAAATGTTTCCCCTGCCACTGTAGCCTGTCAAGCAATTCTGTGACCTTGCGGTCAAGGCTTTTTCTGTCCAGCAGATCGCACTTGGTCAGAACCAGCCAACGCTCCTTCTTGAACACATCCGGGCTAAAGCGGTTCAACTCAGACATAAAAGTTCTCGCGTCTTCCAAAGCTTTCTGAAAACCAGCGCTACCAACATCGCACAGATGCAGCAGCAAGCGAGATCGCTTCGTATGCTTCAGAAGCTGTGCTCCAAGCCCCCTGCCTTGACTGGCGCCGCTGATAATCCCCGGCAAATCAGCGACAACAAACGTTTTCCAGCCATCCATACACACCACGCCACGGCCAGGAAACAAAGTTGTGAACTGGTAGTCCGAAACCCTGGGTCGAGCATTGCTGATAGCCGCGAGGAGTGACGACTTGCCAGCATTTGGCAACCCGGCCAATGCAACGTCAGCCAACAATTCCAGTTCCAGAAACAAGGCACGGTTATCGCCATCTGTTCCTTTGGTGCTTCGTTTTGATGCCCTGTCTGTGGAACTTTTGAAATGGACATTCCCAAAGCCGCGACTGCCTCCCTTCGCAACCAGTAAGCGGGTATTTTGATTGTTGACTTCGCCGATCAATTCGCCTGTATCGGCGTCTCGCACGAACGTTCCCACAGGAACAGGGATATCCAGGCTCGCCCCGCTCTTGCCGCTCAGGCAGCTTCCGCCACCGGCTCGGCCGGCGGGCGCACTAAACAGGCTACGATGGCGGAAAAGAGACAGGGAATTGCGCTTGCGATCCGCAACCAGGTATACCGAACCTCCATCACCTCCATCACCTCCATCCGGCCCACCGTATGGCACAGATCGTTGTCGTCTGAAACTGACCGCACCTGCTCCACCTGAACCCCCTTTCACCAACACTCTCACTTCATCAACAAAAGGAATCGCTTTTTTCATGATTCGGTTGCTTCTGGAAAATCAGGACGGGGTGCAAGCCCAGGATTTCTCCTGACCCGGCAACGGGGAACCAAGGCGGGATGGTTCGCGGGAATTTCTCAGTTACTCACGAGCCCGCCACATAAGGACACGGCTGTCCCAAGGTGGCTACGTCTTTTCGTCTGGGTTTCCCGCCGGGAAAATCTGTTTCGCCAAGCCGTACCCAAGGGCAAACTGCTATCGGGTTATTCGGATAAAGGCGCGGTGTTGGTGCAAAGACAAGCCGCAGTAATGGCTGTCATGCTTGCACCACGTTGACGTAGCGGCGGCTGCGAGGACCCTTTCTTTGAAAATCAACTCGACCCGCGATCAAAGCAAACAAGGTGTGGTCTCTCCCGCACCCGACATTCTGACCCGAGTGAAAGTGCGTGCCTCTTTGCCTGACGATGATTTCTCCCGCCTTGACGTACTCACTGCCAAACTTTTTCACGCCCAGCCTCTTTGACTTGGAATCTCGACCGTTTCGAGTACTCCCGCCTGCTTTTTTATGCGCCATTTTCTGCTCCCGGAGAATGAATTTCTGAAACTCTGACCTTGGTAAGCTCCTGCCTGTGCCCTTGGTGTCTGGTATACCCCTTGCGTCTGCGGAATTTCACCACCTCAACCTTTTTTCCTCTGTAATGCGAAAGCACTTCACAGGAAACGTAAGCATTTTCCACGTGCGGCGTTCCAATCAGCAACTCTTTTTCAGTTTGTAAAAGCAAAACCTCGTCAATACGCAAGACCTCCTTTTCGGCCAGAGCCAGCCTGTCCACAGAAAGCTCTTCACCTTCCACAACCTTCAGTTGCTTTCCTCGATCACTGATCACGGCATACATCAAAACATCTCCAGACTATCTTGCAAAAAAACGGAGCAACCCGTCATAGCAGCTAACACAACGTCAGCCTAATGATACGAATGCCCCAGCGTAAGAAACCATACGCCCGCCTATTATACTGACCAAACACGTCTGGCGGGAAACAAGAACAGCCAGTCTGAACCATTGCTCTGACTGTCTACGTTGTTTTTAACCACTTGCCATACAGCTTGTTGACCCAGTCGATACCCGACAGATCCGAGGAGCGGTCAGGTACACCCGCATCAGAACCGGGTGGCACGACAACATCGCCATTCTCTATACTTGCCGAGAAGCTGGTCGGGACATCCTTGGGAACAAATTTCTTAAAACCTTCTGGCAACTCATGATCTTCGCTGAAATGCTCGGCAGGATTATCCAAATCCTCTTTGCTGGCAGGCATCGGCAGCCGTTGGCGGTCACTGTCAAAAAAAAGACCCACACGTTCCTTTGGATCAGGTCTCAGTTCATCCAAGACTACGGCGTATCGCGTAGCCATAGCATCACTTTCTCGGGAGGTGGTCTCGCGCACCGTAACATCGGCAGAAAAAGCCACCGCCTTCTGTTGAGCCCCAACTTCCGTGTTTTCCACATCCAGTTCACCCTCAGGCAGACGGCTCAAGCATAAGTCCAAGGCTGTCCGTACCAGCTTCCTGGAAGGAATGAAGCGATCCGGCTTTGCGGTTGAACCCGGAATGGACACTGCAGAATTCTCGTTGAAAAGCGATTGAAATTGCTCTGGCAATTCACCTCTCTTGGTAAATTTCTTCTGCACCTCCTTGCGTAAAAAGCAAAGAAAATCCACCGCTTGCTTGCTCTCTCCAAGCTCCCCCAGGTTTCTCTTTCTGACCTCGGCTCCGACCCGCTTCCCAGCCTGGTTCCTGAAATCCTCCTTGTTCCATTCTTTTTTCGGGGTGATAAATAGCGGACCTTCCGGTTTTTCTACAACGTTAAAAACAACTCTTTCCAACCGACGTTGTATTAATTCCTTCGCCTCATTTGACTGAACCTGATTATTCGCCTCATTTGACTGAACCGGCTTACTCGCAACTATTGACTCGCTCCTCTCAATAAACTTATCAAACAGTGCATCCTCGGTCGGATCAAAAAACTGTACCCGGACTTGGGAGCCATGCAGTCTTTCGCCAGGATCTACGCGGTAATCCTTGGAGAAAGCATCCCTTTCCCCTGGAACGAGACCTACAGTTCTCTCATATACACCCAGAGACTTCCCGTATTTCATAAGGGCAGCCTTGTCACCACCTGTGCTTTGATCTATTTGCTCTCCTAAGGGTACATCCCTCACATAACAATCGGGGGCGACAGGCTTCCTTGCGAACATCGGCCTCTTCGAGTTTTGCAGAAAATTCACAGCATCCCTGTTGAAGACATCATCCGTAATTTCATTCAGATCCACACCGTGAAGTTCCTCTTTTCTTTCTGTACCACCCAGTATCTGTCTCGTTGCCTTCCTGCTTTGTATATACCCATACAAATGCGTTTCGATTTCTTCCTGCACTTCTTCGCTAGCCACCCCTTCTGGCAAAATACCCAGAATAGCTTTTTCTCTACTCTGCTTCGCCAAGCCTTCGAGCTTCTGCAACACTCGCACCCTAATCTCTCTTCTCTCCCCTTGCAGGTATTCGCCGTATCTGTTTTTGGAAAATGTTCTCAGCTTGTATTTCAAAAACAAATTACCGAAAAACCCAACGACTTTAAGGTTTCCTTTTTTGTCAACTCGCAGCTGTTTGCCACTTTCCTCTGCTTTCTGAACAGTTGCCAATGCCCGATCAAACTCGCTGAGATGTCTGCTGGAATTCCGTATTCCCGTCATGTCTTGGCTCCTCTCCTGATTCCCTCTACGCCTAACTCCCTATTCTGGCCGAATTGCCAAGTAATTACCCAGCCAACTTCTGTACGCTGCCCATAAAAGCAGACCGTGGCAAGCACAAAGACATTGTGAGCCCATCCCTCAAGCCTGAAGCACAAGACCAATGAGCAGGCATTCCGGGCGTGTTCATGGCTCTGGTGACGGCGCTACCCATCAGGAACCCAACACACTTTGTCTGCGGATACCGCCTTGTCCTCTGGTGAGCCAAGCTGAGTACTGCTCTTGTAGCCAAGAGCCATCAGATCCCCCAATCTTTTCTCCGCCGCCTCCGGCCAAGCCGGATCCTGCAGACGAGATATCTTCGTTACCAGAGTTTGCTGCGGCAAGTCTCACTCTCCCATCCGGAACATGCTTCTCAAAGCCTTCGGGCAAACCCTTTTCCTCATAGTGATATGTAGACCCGCCCAAAGCCTCTTCTGCGGTTGTGGGATTTGATTCTTGCTCATACCCCAGAATGCTGCTCTTCTCCAATGGATCGGGCACAAAATGCCCGTCTTGTACAGCGACTTGCAGAAGTCCTTTGGCAACATGCCGAGAATCAATCTCTCTCACATTGACATCATCCGAAAAAGTCGGCACCTTCTTCTCGGTAGCTGCCGACGGTGCAGTCTCTGTCTTGCCCATACAGATATCAAGTGCTCTTCCAACCAGTTTTTTAGATGCAACCAGCCGATCCGGGTGTGCTGAGGAATTCTGAATGGAAACCGCCGAGTTCTCGTTGAAAAGCGATTGCAAATGCTCGGGAAGATCTCCTTCCTTGGCAAATTGTGTTTGAACGTCCTTGCGCAAGAAGCAAAGAAAATCTAGTGCCTTGTCGCTAACACCTTGCTGGGGAAGTGTCTGGCCCAGACGTTTTCGTTTATTGACTTCACCCAGAAGCCGCTTCCCTGTCCGGTCTTTAAAATCTGCCTTATTCCACGTCGTTGTACTGGAAAACCTGGGTAGTTTGTCGCCTTCATTATCAAGACGAATGTCAGAACGCAACGCATTGATGACTGTCTTGTCAGTCTGGTCACTACCCCCGTATTTCTCCAAGTCTATGAACAATTGATCATGGCCACTGGAAAAAAATTGCACCCGATTTTGGGAAGGCTCCGCGAAAGGTTTCGGAGGCTCATGAAATCCCGTCTGCTCAATAAGTTTATGAGTTTCGGTCGCGAATTTGTAGATCCTCATCGATTTTTGGTAGGAGTTTAGCTGGATTTTCTGCTGTGGTGTAATCTCTTCACGATCTGCGGGCGGTTTGCCAGGGTCATGAAAATCCGGGCACACCGGTTTTCGGCTATAGGCGGTCGATTTTGAGAGGCGCAGGAAATCAGTTGCAGCTGCGTTGAAATCCGAGGTGCTAATGTCGTCTGATCGTTCCTTTTTCTCAAAACCGGCTCGGTTCTGTTCTACATATTGATCCAGAAAATCATTGAGCGATGCTTTTTCCCTCTCAGGATCCAGGCTTCCCTGACGAGAATTGAGTATCGCTTCTTTCCTGCTTTGTCTCGCCACCCCATCAAGTACTTTCAATACTGCCGATCTGACTTCTTTTCTTTCGCCACCTATGTAGCTCTTGTATTCTTTTGCAGAAAAACGATTAATCTTGCGGCGCAGGAAAAAACTACCAATAGCACCCCGAGATTTCAGGTTTCCCTTTTTGTCAACTCTAAGCTGCCGACCTGAGATCTCTGCTTTTTGAACCGTTGCAAAAACCTTCTCGTACTCACTTCTCTTCGGGCTGGATGAAAAAATTCTCATTCAAAACACCTCCGTCTCCTTAATAACAAGCAGGGCATGTTCACGGCTCTGGTGCTACCCGTCTGGAACCCCCACTCCTTGGCTGCCTTTATCATTAACTTTGTTCGCTGGTGCGCCAAGCCGCATATTGCTCATTTAGCCAAGAGTCACCAGTTACCCCGACCATTTCTTCGCCGCCACCTGCCTGGCCGGGTTCTGCGAACGAAATATCTTCGTCACCAGAATTTACCGCGGCAGCGATTTTTCCCCCACCCGGAACATGCTTCTCAAAATCTTCGGGCAAATCCTCTACCTCATAGTTATATGTAGACCCGTCCAAAGCCTCTTCCGCAGTAGTGGGATTTGTATCTCGCTCATACCCCAGAATTTTCCTCTCCTGTACTGGCGAGGTTTCTAATTGGCCTTCTTTTACAGCAACCTGCAGGAGCCCTTTGTCAACATGGCGCGAATCAATCTCTCGCACCTTGACGTCATCCGAAAAAGTCGGCACCTTCTTCTCAGCAACTGTCGCTGGCGCAATCCCTGTATCACTCATGCAGATATCAAGTGCTCTGGCAACCAGTTTTTTGGACGGAATCAGTCGATCAGGGATCGCCGCGGAACCCCGAACGGATACCGCCGAGTTCTCGTTGAAAAGCGGTTGCAACTGCTCGGGAAGATCTCCGCGCTTAGCGAGTTGTGTTTGAACACTCTTGCGCAAGAAACAAAGAAAATTTACCGCCTTGGCACTATCACCTTGCTGGGGAAGTGCCTGTCCCAGACGTTCTCGTTTTCTGGCTTCTGAAGAAAGCCGTTTCTCTGACTGGGCTTTAAAATCCGCCTGATTCCACGTCTTTTTACTGGAAAACCTCGGCAACTTGCCTTTTGAATTGAGAGCATGAACATAAGTAACCTCATCCATCTTGTTGAGGATTTCCTCAGGCTGCTCACTACCCCCGAGCGTCTCCATGTCTTTGAACGATTGCTCATGGGTCTTGGAAAAAAATTGCACCCGATTTTGGGAAGCCTCCGGGAAAGGTTTCGGTGGCTCGTGAAACCCCGTCTGCTCAATAATTCTTTTGGTCGCGGCCGTGAGCTCGTAGATTTTCATCGATCCTTGGTAGGACCTTACCAGAAATTTCTGATGTGCTGTAAGCCCTTCCTGTTTTGAGAGTGGTTTGCCAGGGTCATAAAAATCCGGACACTCCGGCTTTTTGACGTATGTGGCCGTTTTTGAGAGACGCAGGAAATCAAGCACCTCCGAGTTGAACTGTGGGGTGCTACATTCGGCTGCCCGCAGCTTACCCTTGAGACCATCGTGGCTTAGCTCTATATATTGATCCAGGAAGTCATCAAGTGCTGTTGCCTCATTCTCATGGTTCAGGCTTCCCTGACGAAAATCCAGTATCGCTTCTTTCCTGCTTTTCCTCGCTATCCCTTCAAGTTTTTCCAATACTGTCGCTCTGACTTGGTATCTTTCGACATTTATGTACTTCTTGAATCTTTCATCAGAATAACAACTAACCCTGAGACGCAGGAAAAAACCACTAAAAGCACCCCGACATTTCAGGTTTCCCTTTTTGTCAACGCTAAGCTGCCGACCCGAGGACGCTGCTTTTTGAACCGTTGCTAAAATCTGCTCGTACTCAGTGCGCATCTCTCAAAATACCTCCATCTCCTTAACAACAACGTATGACTTGTTCATGGCTCTGGTGCTGCCCGTCAGAATCCCCACTCCTTGGCTGCCTTTATCGACTATTTTGTTCACTGGTGAGCCAAGCCGCATACTGCTCTTTTAGCCAAGAGCCATCAGTTATCCCGCCCATCTCTTCGCCGCCACTGGCCAAGCCGGGTTCTGCAGCGGTAGGGCTCACGCCCTTACCCAGGACATGCTTCTCAAAGCCTTCGGGCAAATCCTTTGCCTCATAGTGATATGTAGACCCGTCCAGAGCCTCTTCCGCAGTAGTGGGATTTGATTCTTGCTCATACCCCAGAATTTTCCTCTCCTGTATTGGCGAGGTTTCAAATTGCCCGCCTTGTACAGCAACCTGCAGGAGCCCTTTGTCAACATGGCGCGAATCAATCTCTCGCACCTTGACGTCATCTGAAAAAGTCGGCACCTGCCTCTCAGCAGTTGGAGGCGGCGCAACCCCTGTATCGCCCATGCAGATATCAAGTGCTCTGGCAACCAGTTTTTTGGACGGAATCAGTCGATCCGGGCGCGACGAGGAACCCTGAACGGATACCGCCGAGTTCTCGTTGAAAAGCGGTTGCAACTGCTCGGAAAGATCTCCGCCCTCAGCGAGTTGTGTTTGAACATTCTTGCGCAAGAAACAAAGAAAATTTACCGTCCTGGCACTAATGTCCTGCTGGGGAAGCGCCTGTCCCAGACGTCCTCGCTTATTGACTTCGCCTGAAACCCGTTTCTCTGACTGGGCTTTAAAATCTGCCTGATTCCACTTCTTTCTACTGGAAAACCGTGGTTCCATTTTAGCATCGTGAGCATCATCAAAAGTAACAGTCTCCATCGCGCCGAGGACATAACCAGGTGCGTCACTGCCCCCGAATTCCTCTATTTCTCTAAACATGGTCACCCGATCCCCGGAAAAAAATTGCACTCGATTTTGGGAAGCCTCCGGGAAAGGTTTCGGAGGCTCGTGAAAACCCGTCTGCTCAATAATTCTTTTGGTCGCGGCTGCGAGCTCGTAGATGGTCATCGATTTTTGGTAGGACGCTAATTGGGTTTTCTGATGCGATGCAAGCCCTTCACGATTTGCGAGTGGTTTGCCGGGGTCATAAAAATCCGGACTCTCTGGCTTTCGGCTGTATGTGGCCGATTTTGAGAGACTCAGGAATTTAACTACCGCCGAGTTGAACCGTGAATTGTCAAAGTCGTCTGCCAGCTCATTTTTCTCGTAACTTTCCTGCCTAAGTTCTATATAGTGATCCAGGAAACCATCAAGTGCTGCCCCTTCTTTCTCAGGATCCAGACTTCCCTGATGAGAATTCAGTATCGCGTCTTTCCTGCTTTGCCTCGCTACCCCTTCAAGTTTTTTCAATACTGCCGATCTGACTTCGTTTCTTTCGCCACCTTTGAACTTCTTGTATCCTTTTTCAGAATAACAACTAACCCTGAGGCGCAGGATAAAATTACTAAAAACACCCCGACTTTTCAGGTTTCCCTTTTTGTCAACGATAAGCTGTCGACCCGAAGTCGCTGCTTTTTGAACCGTTGCAAAAGCCTTCTCGTACTCACTTTTCTTCGGGGCAGATGCAAAAAGTCTCACTCAAAATACCTCCATCTCCTTAATAACGCCATGTTGTATATTCTACAGGATTTGCCACTTACATTCAAAAAGACGAGAAATAGTCAGCGGCTCGCCTACGGGGGACGGGAAAGAATATGAAGCGATACTCACGAAGGCCTTTTTCTGAATGGCTTCAGGTGCTTCTCGGGACTAAGCTATCGCCAACCAGAACAACTCTTGCGGTCGGTAAAGAAGCACCAGACTTCTTTTTGGCTGACCAGGAAAATAACAGACACAAGCTGGCGCACTATCGAGGGAAATGGCTACTGTTGTATTTTTACCCAAGAGATGACACTCCGGGTTGCACCACGGAAGCCTGCGCTCTGAGCGACTTCATCGTCAAAATCCGGGAACTTGGCGCATGCGTCGTCGGCATCAGCACGGATGACGTACGAAGCCATGCAAGATTCGCAAAAAAATACACCTTGCGGTTTCCGTTGCTGGCAGACACCGACGGCGAGGTTGCCAAAGCCTACAACAGCCTTTGGAGACTCCCCTTTTTCAAGATCGCCAAACGCCACACTTTCATCATTTCTCCTGATTCACGAGTGGCGAAAATCTATCGCCACGTGAACCCTAAAACGCACGACAAAATATTGGTGGCGGAACTGGAGCGGCTGATTGATCTGAGGGAATAAGCCCCGCTCACGCCAAGAGTGGCGTACGGGTGCAGTTTCTTCACTGTCACCCGGTTGACAGGAAGGAGGCTAAAGAGACGTTCAGCCTCTATTGACTGGTGCCGGAGATAAAGTTCGGCAAAATTGACGGACAGTTGAAACCGTTTATTCGCAGGCTTCGCACTCCCCGTCAAGGGCGCAATTCAAGGCAGCACTCAAGTGCCCAGGCACTGCGTTCAATTTGCTTTCGTATCCCTCAACCGTACTGGCCTCGACATCCGAAGCACCCAGAGACCGCAAATAATATGTTGTTTTCAATCCTTTGACCCAGGCAAAGCGGTATAAAGCGTCCATTTTCTTGCCCGAGGGTTTGTCCATGTACAGATTCAGAGACTGGGACTGATCAATCCATTTTTGCCTCCGGGCTGCTGCCTCAACCAGCCAGAAAGGATCTGCCTCAAAAGCCGTGGGGTATAGTTTCTTCAAGCTCTCCGGCACCCTTTCTATTTTCCGGACACTCCCGTTGTAATACTTCAAGTCATTCATCATGACATCATCCCAAAGGCTCAAGACTTTAAGGTCTTTTACCAAGTACTCATTCACGACCGTGAATTCACCCGACAAATTGGACTTCACGAACAGGTGCTGATAGGTCGGTTCAACACTTTGCGTAACGCCACATATATTGGAAATCGTCGCAGTTGGGGCTATCGCCAAAGTATTTGAATTGCGCATTCCGCTACTTTTGATTTTCTCCCGTAATGTGTCCCAGTCAAGCGTGCTGGTGCTATCTGTTTCCAGGTGGCCATTTCGTTCTTTGGCAAGCAATTTCAGAGAGTCGACAGGCAAAATGCCCTGATCCCATAAGGATCCACTGTAACTGGGGTACGAGCCGCGTTCACTGGCCAGACCCGCAGAAGCCTCTATGGCGTAGTAGCTGACAAGCTCCATGGAGCGATCCGCAAATTCCACTGCCGCTTCTGTGTCAAGAGGGATACGCAATTGATAAAGAGTGTCCTGAAAACCCATCAATCCCAACCCCACAGGCCTGTGTTTCATATTGGAAGTCTCGGCTTTGGAGACGCTGTAGTAATTGATGTCAATCACATTATCCAACATCCGCATCGCTCCCTGTATTGTTTCCTGCAACTTTTCAGCGTCAAGATTCCCTTCCTTGATGTGCGAAGACAGGTTTACCGAACCGAGATTACAAACCGCAATTTCTTCGTCGGAGGTGTTTAGCGTAATTTCCGTGCAAAGATTCGAGGAATGAACGACTCCCACGTGGCCTTGTGGAGATCGAATGTTGCAGGGATCCTTGAAAGTAATCCACGGGTGACCGGTTTCGTACAGCATGCCGAGCATTTTGCGCCACAGACTCACGGCACCAATGGTTCTGTGATTTTTGATCCTCCCTTCCTTGGCTTCCTGTTCGTAAAACTGATACCGTGTAACGAAAGCTCGACCGTAAAGTTCGTGCAGATCGGGAGTGTCCGCCGGGGAAAAAAGCGTCCAGTTCCCATCTTCCGTCACTCGCTGCATAAACAAATCCGGAATCCAGTTGGCCGTGTTCATGTCGTGGGTTCGCCGCCGGTCGTCTCCGCTGTTTTTTCGCAGTTCGAGAAATTCTTCAATATCCAGGTGCCAGGTTTCCAAATAAGCACACACCGCACCTTTGCGTTTGCCCCCTTGGTTGACTGCCACCGCAGTATCGTTTACCACTTTCAGAAAGGGCACGACCCCTTGGGATTTTCCATTCGTGCTTTTGATCCTGGAACCCAGCGCGCGTACCGCTGACCAGTCATTGCCCAATCCGCCAGCATATTTGGAGAGCAGCGCGTTGTCTCGCATGGCAGTGTAGATGCCATGCAGATCGTCTGGCACAGTGGTCAGGTAACAGGATGACAATTGGGAACGCCGGGTTCCGGCATTAAACAAGGTGGGGGTGGAGCTCATAAACCTGAAGGAAGACAGCAGTTCGTAAAACTCGATTGCGCGTTTCTCACGATCTGCTTCACGAGAGGCCAAACCCATCGCCACGCGCATGAACATCGCTTGTGGCAACTCAAAGCGCACATCCTCAGAATGGAAAAAATAGCGGTCATAGAGCGTTTGCAGACCGAGAAAAGTGAAGCTGAGGTCACGCCCCGGATCCAGTGCTTTTCCGAGGTGCTCAATATCATAGTCAAGCAGCTTCGGATCCAGTAATTCCAGCTCACAGGCACGCTTCATGTACGCCACAAAGTACTCCGGATAACGTTGCCGCATCTGCTCCCCGGCAAGTTGTTCTGCTTTGCCAAACAGAAAAGAAAAGGCTTCTGTCCGCAACTTGTCCATCAGGAGCCTCGCGCACACCCGCGAGTAATTTGGCTCTCGCTCAATCAGCGGACGCACACTCATCAATAAGACCGAGTTGATGTCCGCCTCAGCCATACCATCATAGAGGGCAGCGATGACTTCATTGAAGATGAAGTCGGGATCGGTATCTTCTATTCCTTCACAGGCTTCCGCCAAAAGTTCTTTCAATCGCTCCAGATCCAAAGACTTGGTTTGTCCATTCGAACCCACGACTTGCAAATTTTGTGTGCCAACATCAGGCTTCGCAGTCTGTTGCCCTCTTTCTTTCGCGCGCGCTTCCCTGTACAGCACGTATTCTCGCGCCACCCGGTGGTGCTCGTTGCGCATCAGCGCCAGTTCCACGAGATCCTGAATATGCTCGATATGAAAGGTGCCGCCTTCTGGCCGGCTTTTGCTTAGCGCTGCGGTAACTTCGCGTGTCAAGCTCTCTGCGATTTCACGAATCCTGGGGGATGCCGCCGCGTTGCCCTTTTCCACTGCAAGAAACGCCTTGCTGATGGCAACAAAAATCTTGCTTTTATCAAAGGGGGTGATTTTCTTGTTGCGACGAATCACCCGGCACACGCCCGGTTCGGTCGCCATTACTTCAACCTCCAGCAAGGATCTGTCTCCAACTATTTCCATGGGCACGACTCCTTCAGAAAAAACGACGCCTGCGAGATGCTACCCGCCTCAAGGGAGGTTGACAAGCTGTTCCCGTACGCGAACAAGAGTCGTACTGCAGAAGGAGCCACGACGGGCGAAAGGCGTTTGGAGGATTCATAGTATTCCTGAATATGCGGCATGAAGAAGTGAAACGCAAAGGGCAAAGGCTCAAGCGGCGGATGTTCCCGCCCAGCGGCTGATGTCCCGCATCCAGTGTGCGGTTATTGCGGCGGGAACGCCAAGCTATCCACAGTTTTATCAGCAAGAACGCTCAGCACTTACCACACACGGCACACGCTCTCCTCTGCTGTTTCAATCAAGATGACGATGAGGGAAAGCCTTGGCAGAGGAAGCAATGACGGCGCGCGCGTTTGCCGACTGTTGGAGCCGTGCCATGAGGAGCTTGTAAATAAACAGGCTGAACAAGACTCCGAAAACCCGCGATATTTCCTTAACAGAACCGGTGTAAATCGAAACTGCCAAGAAACTGTTGAAAAGACCTCCTGGGCAACGTTGTATATAAGCCCCGGAAGAAATACCCGGTCACACAAGCCTGCGACCGGGCGACAAGAAAGCGGTTCAAATCGTATTTATATACGACAGCTCTGCATTTTGAGCACCCGCCGGTGCTCCTTCAGTCCGAAGGCTGCGAGTGAACCAAGGGATAGGCATACTCCTCCAAATCATATTTTTCACCGGTTTGGACTATCTTCCAGATCATCTTTCCGTCTCTTTCAACAACTTTTATCTGCCACGTGACCAACCCGTTGGTTACGGACTTTGTGTGGTCTCCCAAGTGCTTGTGAATGAGATTAACCGGAACCGCGTACGCAACATCTCTGTCCAGACATCCCATTACGTAAAAGCCCACAGGAACCTCAGACATGTAGTCCACCTGCGTTTGTGTCAGGGAGAACATGTAATAAGGCTTGCTCGTGCCGTAGTGCCTTGACACGCCCAGGCAGGCACGCACAACCCCGTCCGTACTGCCATAGCTACTGCCGGAACGGCGTTTCTTCTCGAACTTGAGCCCCTTGAACGCTGCCAGACCATTGATCAGCGGTACGCGTTTCGCCACCAGATCATTCCTTTTGCGAGCTTTTCGGACTGTCGCTTTTCGCGGACTCTTGGCACTTTCCACAGGCGCTTTCGGGGCTTTCGGAGCAGGCTCCTTGGCGGGTTTTTTGGTTTTGCTAGCAACCGTCCCGCCGAGCTGACCAAGCAGATCCAAAAGAGGATCGACTTGCGTGTATTCCACAGGTGCCAGAAAACCACGCGCGACCCGGGCAAAACCAGCCGACTCGTTCTCCATCTTTTCGGCAAGCCTGGCCAGAGCCTGGCAACTAACCAGTCTGGTATCCCAGCCATGTCGACTTCCCCGGATTTGCGCGGCCAACGCCGGCTCATCTTGTAACACGACCAAAAGCACCGGGCTCTGCTCTCCTTCAGGAGAACCAGCCCCTGCCTCGCCATGCGAAGACGACGCCGGAAGCGCCAATTTCACATCCAGGCGCAATTTATCTGCCTGCCAGACTCCAATTGAAGAACCCTGACTTTCGTAAGAGCCATACTTCACTTGAAAGCCAAGTCGCCTGCCAAGATCATGCGCCACATCAAACAAGACACGGGTACGCTGATCATTTTCCTGATCAAAGCCGCTTTGAAGAAACTCTGTCAATTTTGCGACACTAAGTGCCCGCAATACTGCACGAAATTCCCTGGAGCACTTGGATCCATCTTTCAGAACCCCGTCTCCGCAGAACATAAGCACATCTTCAAGCCGGGCAACGCGCCCAACAACATCACTAATTTTTGTTCCCGCAGGAAACAACTTGAGTAAATTCACGAGTTAAAAGCCTCCACAACGCCTAACCAAAGGCATTTTTAAATAACTGAAAAAAATCACCGCATTAATTCGTATATACGAACCTCAGCAAGCTCCCCTTTGCGGTCTGACAGCGCCTCGTCAACGCCGACCTCTACAGGAACTTATACAAAGAACCTTCGCTAGCAGCAAAAGTTGCCTGACTATATCACAATATTGCCCCAAGGCAACACGAAAAACTGCTCTGGTATTTTAATTATTGCCCGAGGCTGTAGTAAATGGAGTTTTGCCCGCAAGATATGATATGAGAAAGACTAAGGCTTGCCTTGGAATAACAACAAAAGGCATAATCCTTACAACATCTTTGCAATGTATTTATGTCTAAAAAGGATTCGTGGGGGCGCATGACAGCCACGGCACATAAGCCCCGACGCATATTTCTGTTACAGCTTGGCTCTGTTGCGGCACTTTGGCTTGTTGCCACCGGGAAAGCGTTCTCGGCTTGGCCAAAAGCACTTTTCACGTCTGACGATTTTGCAAAAACGCTTCACGAACTGACCGCTGGCCAGGAAATACAGAAAAGCCCGCAGTTAAGTCTGGAAGTGGACGATCAGACACAGAACGGAGCTCGGGTCAGAGTGGCGGTTGCGTCTTCTTTGCCTGATATCAAGCGCATCAGCATTCTGGTTGAGAACAATCCGGTTCCTTTGATATCGCAGTTTCTCTTCCACGATGAAAACGAAGCTTATGTTCAGTTCAATTTGAAAATGCAAGAGAGTTCGAATGTTCTGGCTTTGGTCGAAGCAGGCGGCAAATTTTTTAAAGATGAAAAGTTTGTAAAAGTTGTCGGAGGTGGATGCGCTTAATCAAAAGGGGTTCGGAGACCTTCTGCTCTCGGTGCTACGACACCGTGAGCAAAGCCTGACAAAGCAAGCGACTTTCCAACAATGAGCAAGTGTCCACAACACCTGCCTCCCATTATAAAAGCAAGGCTGAGTTCGCTTCGCCCGAATCCCGCTTGATGAGCTGGGCAACCAGAGCCACCCACGTCACATCCCTTCCTGAAGTGATGCAATGGCTATAAGGCAGGCGGAATAAGCAACATGCCCTTTCGTATATAATTTTCAGGAGGGACATAGCTGTTTCCAAAAACGGGTTTCTACGCCAGGCTTAATTTATGAGCACTGTGTCTCCTGAACTTCAGGTTCACAGGCAAGAAAAAACAAAAAAGGGCATATCTTGAAGAAGCATGCAAACTGAAGTGCCGGGTCCGGCGAAAACGCCCCTGTCATGCCACTATCTGGGTGAGCGCAAGCGCCCACAAAGCGCAATCATTTTGCTACACGGTCTGGGTGCCGACGCAAGCGACTTGATGAGCTTTGCGCGGCTTCTCCCTTTTACGCAGGACGGCAAAACGCTTTTGGTCTTCCCCCAAGCCCCGCTACTCCCGGTCACGATCTGTCAAGGAGCCTTGATGCCCGCCTGGTTCGATATTTACACCTTTGAAAAAGATGGCGAGCAAGACCACCGAGGGTTGCTACATACCTGTGAAGCGGTACGGGCGATCATCGCAGAATTGCAGGAAAACGACGTGCCGATCGGTCGCATTGTACTCGGCGGCTTTTCCCAAGGAGGTGCTGTAGCTCTTCACTGTGCCACGCACGGGACGGAAGCAATCGCCGGTGCCGCAGGATTTTCAGCCTACCTGCCACCAACTAAAGAGCCACTGCCTTCCACTTCGCCGCGCTTACCGATTTTTATGTCACACGGAATTTACGATGAAATCATCAGCCTGGAGATTTCCCGGCTGAGCCGCGACCGTTTGCGCTCAGCAAGCCATACCGTGTTTTTCCAGACCTATCCGGTCGGCCATAGCCTCGATAAAGATGTGGCTACAGATTTTTCCCGTTGGTGCGCGCGGCTTTTGGATCATGGAACATTGGACAAGTCCAGCTTCACTTCCTGATCCTGCCCCCTCTTTTGGCAGGACGGTTCAACGTTCCTGCCTTCTGTTACCCAGGTTCATCAGAGGTCGGCCATAGCCTCAATAAAGATGTGGCTACAGATTTTTCCCGTTGGTGCGCCCGGCTTTTGGATCATGGAACATTGGACAAGCCCAGCTTCACTTCCTGGTCCAGCCCCCTCTTTTGGCAGGACGGTTCAACGTTCCTGCCTTCTGTTACCCAGGTTCATCAGAGGTCGGGAAAAACACCTGTTTGTTCTCGTCAAGAACTTCTCCTCCCAACTGCTCCGCCATTAGCACAGCACGATCCAACAGGCATTTGCGCACCAGCCGCACATCACTGTCAGACTGAAAAACAGCGATGAAACTCAAGCCTCCGGTGCGGCATTCTTCCACTTCGCCGCGCTTACCGATTTTTATGTCTCACGGAATTTACGATGAAATCATCAGCCTGGAGATTTCCCGGCTGAGCCGCGACCGTTTGCGCTCAGCAAGCCATACCGTGTTTTTCCAGACCTGTCCGGTCGGCCATAGCCTTGATTAAAGATGTGGCAACAGATTTTTCCCGTTGGTGCGCGCGGCTTTTGGATCATGGAACATTGGACAAGTCCAGCTTCACTTCCTGGTCCAGCCCCCTCTTTTGGCAGGACGGTTCAACGTTCCTGCCTTCTGTTACCCAGGTTCATCGGAGGTCGGGAAAAACACCTGCTTGTTCTCGTCAAGAACTTCTCCTCCCAACTGCTCCGCCATTAGCACAGCACGATCCAACAGGCATTTGCGAACCAGCTGCACATCACTGTCAGACGGAAAAACAGCGATGAAACTCAAGCCTCCGGTGCGGCATTCATCCATCTTCTCCCACTCAAATTCCCCCGGCTCAAACATGCTCGCGACCAGAAACCTGGTTTTCTTTTCCTCCATCCCGTCCACCACAAAACGAAAACTTCCCCGGTGCTCCCCAAAAGTTTCCAGGCCGACTTTTTGGGCGGCTTGAAGGATCTGCATACCAGAAAACGGTTCGCCGCTCGCCGCTCGAAGGCACACAACGAGCGTCTCCGGTGGCTGTGTAACGGCAACAATTGTCGAATCCCGAGGGGCAGGAGGCGTCGGAGGGGGCTTCGTTTTGGGAGAGCCTCGCCTTTTGAAAAAACGTGGCGGGAACTTTGTAAACCAGAAAACCCCAATAAAAAACACCAAGCCCAGCAACAGCAAATAACCGCGTAATTCTTCTTTCGGACTCACTCTCTCTCAAGCCTCAATGAACTGCAAAACACTCTCAATATCGACTGACACAACTTTTGAAACCCCCGCTTCTGCCATTGTAACCCCTACCAGAAAGTCCATGGCCTCCATGGCGATTTTATTGTGCGTCACAGCTATGAACTGGGTCTGCATTTTCATTTTCTGCAACAAATCGCAAAAGCGCATGACATTGTTTTCATCCAGCGAAGCGTCGACTTCGTCCAAGATACAAAAAGGAGCCGGGTTCAATTGAAACATGGAAAACACAAGTGCCAGTGAAACCAGGGTTTTTTCACCACCAGACAACAATCCTACCGAAACAACTTTATGTCCGGGAAGGCACGCCGTAACACGCACTCCGATTTCCATCCAGTCCCCGTCCGCTCCTTCCATTTCCAGACGGGCGTATCCACCACCGAAAATAACCGGAAAAAGACATTCCAGGTTGGCGTTAACTTTCTCGAAGGTCTCGTCGAATTTAGTCCTCGTTTCCCGGTCAATTTTGCTCATTGCTTTAAGCAGCGTTACCAAAGCATCGCTGAGATCCTCGTGCTGGCCGTCCAAATACGCTTTTCTTTCCTTCAGCCCGACTAGCTCATCCACTGCAGCAGCGTTGGTCACACCCAAGCTCTGAATACGGGCTTGTGTCTGCTCCAATTGCTCCCGGTGGCTACTTTCGCTCGCGTTTTCAGCCAGCGCAGAACGCACGGCTTCCGAATCCTTTACCGTTTCCGCCAACCTGTCTCGCAAGTCTTCACAGCGCGTCGTGCTGACCAGCAGTTCCGACGAGATTTGCTCACAGGATTTCTGCGCAGCGCCAACTTCTTTTTCCAGAAGGGACTGCTTCTCTTGCAGCCTGGCAACGAGGGCTTTCAACTTGGCACCTTGCTCATTCGCCTCAACCAGGAGCTTTTCCTCCCTGGCGTATGCCTCACGCAAGCTTGCAAGTTTTCCATCATGCGGATCTCCGGACGACAGCCCAAAGCCATGAATGGAGCGTTCAAGATCCGCCAAATGTTTCTCGCTCGTCTGTACGCTGTCCTGAAGGAACTCGATGTTGTCAGTCGTTGTTTTCTGTTGCTGACAAAGCGATGCCAGCTCCGCTTCCCGGACTTTATGCGTCTGCAGAAAAGAATTCAGCTCTTCTCTTGCGGTCAAAAGTTGCGCTTCTAGCAATTTTTCATGTTTCTGCAAAAGAACGCCTTCCTGTTCCCGTTCAGATAGCTTGGCCTCGGCCTGGCGCACGTCAGTCCCGACTTGTTGACGCTGAAGCAGTAATGTTTTTTCTTGCTCCTGAAGCGCGCGCTCGGTCTCGGCAAGCGCAGACTGACGCTTGTTTTCCTGCGCCAGCGACTCCTCGTGGCGCGCGTACTCTGCCGCCAGTGATGCCATGGTTTGAAACGCTTTTTCGGCAGCAGATTGCTTTTTATCCCGGCTTTCTTCCAAAGCGATGCGGTTCAGGCGCACCTGAGCACTTTCATCGCGAATGCTCTCCAGGTCTTTTTTTGCGTTTTCCAAGTGTTCACGCAAATCATCAATGCTGCGCGCACGAAACAGAACCTGATTCTCCCGAACCTCACTACGGCTGATTTTCAGCCAGTGCTTACCAATCCAGACGCCGTCTGGCGTCAGCAGGCTTTCGTGAGGCAACAAAGTCTTCCGCTTCGCCAAGCCCTGATCCAGACTGTCAACAAAGCCGACACTCGCCAAAGGGTGCTCCAGGCAGACAGGTGAATCGACTTTCGTGGCAAGCGTTCCTGTTGCTACCGGCGCATTGGCCTCTTCCACTATGAACAGTTCGCCCTGACCAAGCTGCCCCACTGCTTGCGCGTAATCATCCAGGGAAGGCACACATACTGCTTGCAGCCAACCGCCGAGCACAGTTTCCACCAGACTTTCCCAACCTTTTTCAGCACGGATGTGTTCGCAAAGACAGTCTCTGCTATTTAATCCCGCGCTCTCCAGCCAAGCGGCAAAGGTCTTTTCATCGTGTCCCAGTCGGGATTTCTGGAGAGCCTCCAAAGAAGCCAGTTCCTGCTGCAACACCATGACTTTTGCGGTTGCTTTTTCAAGTTGCTCAAGCAAAGTCCGTTCCGCGCGCCGCAAGTTGCTGGCGTCTGTGCGTAGTTCTTCGAGCCGCACACGGTTCAATTCGCAGGCTTCCCGGCCAGACTCAAGTTGTTTTTTTCGCTCCTCCTGCTTCGTCAAAGCGCGCTTGACTGTCTGCGCATCTTGCTCATTCCGGGTCTTTTCTCCGGCCTGACGCACACGCTTCAGCTCCTTTCCAAAAGATTCGGCAGCACTTTTTTGCCGCTGTGCGTTTTCGTATGCAGCGCGCAACTCCGCCTGTTGCGATTGTCGTTGTGCGCGAGCAGATTCGTGATGATCTCGACAACCACGCAACTTTTCCTGCAGGGTGTTTTCTCGTTCAGCAAGTCCGTCTGCGGGGTTTTCCAATCCCTGAATGGCTTTTTGCAACTCCTCAACCCGGCTTTTTTGCTTTTCCAGCTCAAGTCGGTTTTTACCCAACACGTGCTCCGTTTCTTCATGATTTTTGTGCAGTTGCGCCAGGTTGCGTTCGCGGTTTTCGATTTCATGCTCCAGAACAGCAATCTCACGCTCCAGTTTCAGACAGACTTCTTTGCTTTCTTGTTGCTTCCCGTTATTTTCTCCTGATCGCTCCTGTTGTTCTTTCCGTTCGGTGTCCAGCAGCTTCAGTTCCTTTTCGAGTCG
This sequence comes from uncultured candidatus Poriferisulfidus sp., assembly GCA_965215765.1. Classification (GTDB taxonomy): domain Bacteria; phylum Pseudomonadota; class Gammaproteobacteria; order Poriferisulfidales; family Oxydemutatoraceae. The sequence goes on from OZ244118.1 coordinate 140,812, forward strand.
TTCACTCTCGTCTCGCAACTGCTCCAGCTGTTCCCTGAAAGCTCTCTGCTCTTTTTCCCGACCCAGCAGTTGCAGGCAAAGCAGTTCCGCCTGCAGTTGTTTTTGCTGCTCCAGCAGCTTTTTGTATCGTTCGGCCTGCCGCGCCTGTCGTGTGGTTTTCTCGAATTGCTTCCTGACCTCTTCGCGAATGTCTTCCAGGCGTTCCAGGTTTTCGCGTGTCCGGCGCATACGCAGTTCGGTATCACGCCGCCGATCCCGATACAGCGAAAGCCCTGCAGCCTCTTCCAGGCAATTTCGCAAATCTCTGGGCTTGGCTTGAACAAAACCCTCAATCACGCCTTGACCAATAATCGCGTAACTGTTGCCACCCAACCCGGTTCCGGAAAAGAAATCCACTATGTCCCGCCGCCGACAGCGGGTTTCGTTTATAAAGAAACCAGACTCGTTGCCACGCGAGACCTCGCGGCGCAAAACCAGCTCCGAAAAATCGGCGTATCTTCCCGGAAAGCCACCCCGTTCATTGTCAAAATGTAGCTCCACGCTGGCTCGCCCGAGCGGCTTGCGGATATTCGTGCCGTCAAATATGACCTTGTCAAGCGTGCCGGCACGCAGGGAATACGCGGCGTCTCCGATCACCCAACGGATGGCGTCCACAATATTGGACTTTCCACAACCATTCGGACCCACGATGCCCGTCACCGAGTGGGCAAAAACGACGCTCGTTGGTTCGGGGAAGGTTTTAAAGCCAGATATGCGTACCTTGCAAAGTCTCATTAAACTTGCGGTTTCCAGAAAAAAACACGATATTAACGAGGGATCAGGACACAGACCTCCCCGGCGCTTCCTGACGATACCATGACACTTGAAAACCTGCAAAAATCTGGAAGTTTTGAAATCTTCCCTAACCCGAAGCCAAGCCGAAACTACGAAATTCGTATTGACACGCTGGAATTCACTTGTCTGTGCCCACGCACCGGACAACCGGACTTCGCGACTTTGTTACTGGAATACGTGCCGGACACGCTCTGCGTGGAACTGAAAAGCCTGCGTGAGTATCTGCGATCTTTTCGCAACACCCCCGCTTTTCATGAAGCGGTCACCAACGAAATTATCGATGCTTTTTGCGCGGCACTTTCTCCTCGTTCTGTGAAACTGACGGCTTCTTTCAACGTCCGGGGCGGGCTGTCTACCACCATCGTGGTCAAGCACTCCAAGGGTCAGTAAAGCTGCACAAAATTGCCGGGGTCTTTTGGCAATCTTGAGCACTCCCCGACCACTCGCACGAAAACGGGTGTTGTAAAATGACCAAGCTGTAAACCGGAGCAAAACATGACTTTCACAGACAATTCAGGAAACCACTTTCACGGAACGACCGTCCTTTCGGTGCGCCGTAACGGCATCGTGGCACTCGGCGGCGACGGACAGGTGACCATGGGAAACATGGTGATGAAATCAAACGCCCGAAAAGTACGACGGCTACACAAGGGTCAGATTTTGGCCGGGTTTGCCGGCGGCACGGCAGATGCCTTCACCCTTTTCGAACGCTTTGAATCCCGGCTGGAAGAATACAACGGTCGCCTTTTGCGCGCCGCCGTAGAGCTCGCCAAAGACTGGCGTAAAGACAGAGCCTTGCGCCGCCTCGAAGCATTGCTTACCGTTGCGGATATAAACAACACGCTGATCATATCCGGAACCGGAGACGTCATCGAACCCGAACACGGATTGATCGCCATTGGCTCAGGAGGGGGGTTCGCACAGGCCGCAGCACAAGCCATGCTTGACACGACCAAGCTTGACGCCCTCACCATAGTGGAAAAAGCGCTGAATATTGCGGCCGGCATTTGCATTTACACCAACCACAACACGACCGTAGAAATCTTGCCGGAACCGAAAGACGCCACCAAGCCGTCATCCACCAAAGCTGATTAGGCGGCCTGACATTTGAGGATTGAACCATGACAACCATGACAACCACGACAGCCACGACAACCATGACCCCCCGGGAAATCGTCCGCGAACTGAACCAATACATCATTGGTCAGGAAAAAGCCAAGCGAGCGGTCGCAATCGCGTTGCGCAATCGTTGGCGCAGAATGCAGCTGGATGAAGTCATGCGCTCGGAAGTCATGCCCAAAAACATCCTTATGATTGGTCCTACCGGTGTCGGAAAAACGGAAATCGCCCGCCGCCTTGCCAAGCTCGCCAATGCCCCTTTAATCAAGGTGGAGGCGACGAAATTCACCGAGGTCGGGTACGTGGGTCGGGACGTAGAGTCCATCATCCGGGATCTGGTAGACGTGGCCGTAAAAATGAACCGCAAAAAATTGATGGGACGCAATCATTTCCGCGCCGAAGAAATCGCTGAGGAACGTATTCTTGACGCTTTGCAACAACACCCTGATTTCAAAGCCAACTCCCGCCAGGAATTGCAGACAAAGCTGAGAAACGGAGAACTGAATGGTGCCGAAATTGAGTTGAACGTATCCAACGCGCCTGTCGGCATAGAGATCATGACGCCGCCAGGAATGGAAGGCATGGCACAGCAGATTCACAACGCCTTCAAGAACATAGGTAGCAACCAGCAGAAACGGCGGCGCAAACTCTCGGTCTCGCAGGCACGCAAAATCCTCGGTCAGGAAGAGTCACAAAAAATGATCGATGAGGAAGATTTGAAAAGTGGTTCCATACACGATGTGGAACAAAAAGGCATCGTGTTCCTTGATGAAATCGACAAGGTAACCAAGCGCTCAGGCGTACAGTCTTTGGAGGTATCACGCGAAGGGGTACAAAGGGATCTTTTGCCTTTGGTAGAAGGCTGCACGGTCACCACCAAGTACGGCGCGGTGCAAACCGACCACATCCTGTTCATCGCTTCCGGTGCTTTTCACACGAGCAAACCTTCAGACTTGATACCGGAATTACAGGGACGTTTTCCGATTCGCGTGGAATTGAACGCCTTGGATGTCCAGGATTTTGTTCGCATCCTGACCGAACCAAACTACTCGCTTACCCGCCAATACACCGCGCTTCTGGGGGCGGAGGACGTGGAAATCGAGTTCCAGGAAGATGGGGTGCGGCGCATCGCAGAAATCGCTTTTGGGGTCAATGAAGACGCCGAAAACATTGGCGCACGCAGGCTTCACACGGTGCTCGAATATCTGCTGGATGACCTGCTCTTCTCGGCTCCAGACATCAGCAACACCAAAACATGCATTGACGCAGCTTACGTGGACAATCAGTTGACCGGGCTGATCAAAGACAAGGATCTCGCACGCTATATCCTCTGAACCATACCCAAGCCTGTCCTTTGAGGCTCTTGCGCTTGCCAAAATCTCTCGCCAGCCTGATGCCGGCTTTGATAACGGGAGGAAATGCCCCACGAGCTCGCCTTCGGGCACACTCATTTTCTTGCTGCCAGCAAGCAATCGGGCATGGACAAGGCATGATTCACACAGGGCATTGGTGCCACTGACGCAGATGGTCAGCAGCCCGGACTGGCTATAGACCAGGGTCTGCCACCCCGGAAACCATGTCCAGACATACCGCGATTTCGTTGCGCTTGCGTAAAATCTCTCGCCTGCTTGATATCAGCTTTGATGATGGCAAGCAATTTTCCATGAGTTGTGAGTACCTCCGGGTGTATTCTCCATCTGCGGAAGTTATGGGACATGGACAAGGTCAGGGGGAACTACAGACAGGCAAAGAAAATGTCAATATTTTTGCCATTGAGCCTGTCGGAAACTATGCCGTGCGACTGGTGTTTGACGACCAGCATCGCACCGGTATTTTCAGTTGGGATTACCTCTACGAGCTGGGAGAAAAGCAAAATGCCTACTGGGAACAATACTTGCAGCGACTTGCCAAAGCTGGCCATGTTCGTACCCCCCGGTCTCGGCCATGAAGCCTTATAGCAAAGCCACTGAGGCATCATGAGCAAGGCCAGGACACATTCTTTCGGCTATCGTCAGGTAACAGCAGAGGACAAAACCGCTCTGGTCGGAGATGTTTTTGACTCAGTCGCCCCGCATTACGCTTGGAGTTTGACGACCAGCATCGCACCGGTATTTTCAGTTGGGATTACCTCTACGAGCTGGGAGAAAAGCAAAATGCCTACTGGGAACAATACTTGCAGCGACTTGCCAATGCTGGCCATGTTCGAAACCCCCGGTCTCGGCCATGAAGCCTTATGGCAAAGCCCCTGAGGCATCATGAGCAAGACCAGGGCACATTCTTTCGGCTATCGTCAGGTAACAGCAGACAGGCAAAGAAAATGTCAATATTTTTGCCATTGAGCCTGTCGGAAACTATGCCGTGCGCCTGGTGTTTGACGACCAGCATCGCACCGGTATTTTCAGTTGGGATTACCTCTACGAGCTGGAGAAAAGCAAAATGCCTACTGGGAACAATACTTACAGCGACTTGCCAATGCTGGACATGTTCGTACCCCCCGGTCTCGGCCATGAACCCTTATGGCAAAGCCACTGAGGCATCATGAGCAAGACCAAGACACATTCTTTCGGCTATCGTCAGGTAACTGCAGACAGGCAAAGAAAATGTCAATATTTTTGCCATTGAGCCTGTCGGAAACTATGCCGTGCGACTGGTGTTTGACGACCAGCATCGCACCGGTATTTTCAGTTGGGATTACCTCTACGAGCTGGGAGAAAAGCAAAATGTCTACTGGGAACAATACTTGCAGCGACTTGCCAATGCTGGCCATGTTCGTACCCCCCGGTCTCGGCCATGAACCCTTATGGCAAAGCCACTGAGGCATCATGAGCAAGACCAGGACACATTCTTTCGGCTATCGTCAGGTAACTGCAGACAGGCAAAGAAAATGTCAATATTTTTGCCATTGAGCCTGTCGGAAACTATGCCGTGCGCCTGGAGTTTGACGACCAGCATCGCACCGGTATTTTCAGTTGGGATTACCTCTACGAGCTGGGAGAAAAGCAAAATGTCTACTGGGAACAATACTTGCAGCGACTTGCCAATGCTGGCCATGTTCGTACCCCCCGGTCTCGGCCATGAATCCTTATGGCAAAGCCACTGAGGCATCATGAGCAAGACCAGGACACATTCTTTCGGCTATCGTCAGGTAACAGCAGAGGACAAAACCGCTCTGGTCGGAGATGTTTTTGACTCGGTCGCCCCACATTACGACCTGATGAACGACCTGATGTCGCTGGGAATTCATCGCTTGTGGAAGCGAATCACGATGCAGTTGTCCGTGTTGCAGCCCGGTCAGAGGGTTTTGGATCTGGCGGCGGGAACAGGCGACTTGACCCGGCAGATTTGTCACCAAGTCGGCGCAGGAGGTTATGTGGTGTCCGCCGATATCAACCAGAAAATGCTCGCGCAGGGGCGGGATCATTCATTGGATAGCGGACCTGGTCATGGTGTAGGTTTTGTGAGATGCAATGCTGAAAATTTGCCGTTCCCCGATCATTTTTTTGATCGCGTCATTATCGGGTTCGGACTACGCAACGTAACGGATATGCCGCGTACCTTGCGAGCCATGCGCCAGGTTTTGAAAAGAGGTGGCAGAGTGCTTATTCTGGAATTTTCCCGGCCGCTGAAGGTGATATCCCCGCTTTACGATTTGTGGTCTTTGTACTGCATTCCAAAACTCGCACGCAAGATCGCCAGAGATGAAGAAAGTTACCGTTATCTGGTGGAATCCATACGCTTACATCCTGACCAGGAAACGCTGAAAGAAATGATGAGTGCTGCTGGCTTTGAGCGTTGTGAATATTTTAATCTCAGCGGCGGGATCGTGGCTGTACACCGTGGGTGCAGAATCTGACCCCTCCGGACAGCAAGCTTGAAAACAACCCACCATGGGTCAGGCCGCTCGCTGTGGCTATTCAGAACGCGCTGAATGTTTATTTGTCGACTGACCCGGAGGGGGCGGCAGAGCTGGAAAAGCTGCGGGGTGCAACGGTTCGGGTATCGTGCGAACATCCTTTTTTCAGTTTGCATTTCACTCCAACGCAGAATCGAATCGAAGTCGACTGGACGGGTTCTGCAAAACCTCAGGCGTGCGTCAGCGCCGCGCTGGGAGACTGGCTTCAAATCGGCCTGTCGCGCGGCAAACCGCTCTCCGGAACCAACCTGAACATCTCTGGCGATGTCAGCATGGCACAAAGTTTTCTCAAGATATTGGAGAATGTCGCATTCGACCCGGAGGCCCTGATGGCTCGTTATACAGGAGACCGTGCCGCCCACCACCTGGGGCACTCGGCACGTCGGCTTGGAAACTGGCAGGCACGTGCTCGCCAGGTATTCGCGGAAAGCTTCAGCGAATATCTGCAAGAAGAAGCGCGGTTGACCCCTTCCCGTTACGAACTGGAAGGCTTTCTGGACGAAGTGGACAAGGCAAGAAATGACATTGAGCGGCTAAGCAGGCGTTTTGAAAGCGTGTTGAACAGGAAGGGCAAATGATCACACCGAGGCAATTTATCCGTCTGTTTTCCATAAATTGGATATTGCTACGGTATAACCTTGACGAAATCATTTTTCGAATTCCTCTCCTGCAACCCGCGCGTTTTCTTTCCTGGCTGTTCCCCTGGCGCTGGTTCCCACGATCCCGCAAGCCCCTGGAGGTGCGTATTCGTCTGGCTGTTGAAGACCTGGGACCCATCTTTGTGAAGTTTGGCCAAATGCTGTCCACGCGCAGGGATTTGCTCTCAAAAGAGTTGTCTCGGGAGTTGGCAAAACTGCAAGACCAAGTGCCGCCCTTTCCGGAAAAAGAAGCGCTCGCCATCATCGAGAAATCCTTGGGTGCTTCTGTGGGCACACTGTTTAAGCACTTTGAAAGCAAAGCGCTGGCCTCCGCTTCCATAGCGCAGGTACACGCCGCGCAATTGCACGACGGTCAGGAAGTGGTCGTGAAGGTGTTGCGTCCGGAAATGAAGCGCATCATAAAGCGAGACTTGGGTCTACTGTATCTCTTGGCTCGCATGGTAGAGCGATGGTGGCCGGATGGGCAGCTCCTAAGACCCGTGGAAGTCGTCTCTGAATACGAAAAAACCATCATGGGAGAGCTGAACCTGATGCAGGAAGCGGCGAACGCAAGCCGCTTGAGACAGGACTTTGAAAATTCTCCGCTGCTTTATGTGCCCAAAATTTTTTGGCGGTGGTGCCACGAAGAAGTCATCGTCATGGAGCGCGTGCGTGGCGTACGCATCAGCGATATCAAGGAGCTCAAGGACAAACAGGTAAATATGAAAAAACTGTCAGAAAACGGCGTGGAAATTTTTTTCACGCAGGTTTTCAAAAACAATTTTTTCCATGCTGATATGCACCCTGGCAATATTTTTGTGTGTATACAGGATCCCGAAAACCCGAAATACCTGGGTGTGGACTTCGGCATCATGGGCACACTGCCGCCCAAAGACCAACACTATCTTGCGGAAAACTTTCTGGCGTTTTTCAACCGGGACTACCGAAAAGTCGCCTTGTTGCATATTGCTTCGGGATGGGTGCCAAAAGAGACCCGCATCGAAGAGTTTGAAACCGCTATCCGAACCGTGTGCGAACCCATTTTCCAACGTCCTTTGAATGAAATTTCTTTTGGACACCTGTTGCTCAGGCTTTTTCAGACCGCGCGACGCTTTCAGATGGAAGTGCAGCCGCAACTGGTCTTGTTACAAAAAACGCTTTTGAATATTGAGGGGTTGGGGCGGCAACTGTATCCGGAGCTTGACCTTTGGCAAACCGCGAAACCCTTCCTGGAAAAATGGATGGCTTCCCGGACGGGAGTGCGCTCGCTATGGCAGAGCATGCAGGAAAACCTGCCGACCGCCATCAATCTGCTCCCCGTGATGCCGGAGCTGGCGCGCGAAGCAGCCACTGAGTTCAAGCTCTACCGCCAGGAATCGGCAAAAAACGCCCAAATCCTGCGCCGTGAGTTGCGTTCTTTGAAAAAGTGGGGTCTGGCTTTGGTCAGCTTGCTCGTGATTGCCTGGTTGCTGACCTTGTTCGCAGTCTTTTGATTGTGCCGTTCAAAACCGCCACTAACGGGAGGCTTGCACCGCTTTTTCAAAATTAATGTTTTGAAAAACAAAGTGCTGCTCCTCAAAAAGCCGGGCACCGTGAACCTGAACCCAATCGTGGTGAAACGAAAGTTGCCCGGGAACAGGCGGACGGATTTCGAAATGCACCGCATACAAGTCTGTGGACTTGCCTGGCAAAGCAATGTTTCGCGCGTAGTGAAACCTATCCGAAAAATTCAAATGCGGAAGCAAGTCAACCTGAAGCGAATGTCCGGTTTTCTCATTGACCACAAGCGCGCTGATGCTCAAATAAGGGACAAAGTTCCCGGAAAACGCTTCACCTGGACCTTGTTTCCCGGGCAACCAGCTGGTGAGCACTTCCAGATGAATATCGGTTTTGGCTTTCGGCAAGTGATACCCGGCCGGCGCAATCGCATCTTCGGGAGCGGCCTCAAAAACGAAGCGGATCCCGGGGCGGATGGTCTCTTCTCCCAGGATGAATTCCTCAGCCGCGACGGATTCATGAAATCCTGAAAGCAGACACCAGCAAAACAGGATGTGAAAGATTCTGTACATATATATGGAGCTCCGGGCTTGCTAGTTAAAAGTGGGCGGTGAAAGCAATGCCAGCCCAAGTCAGTGAGTGGTATTGATCCCGCAGTGAGTTCAACGCGATCACGTGCGTAAGCGAAGCCTCAAGCTCCAAAGCCTCCGACAGCTGTCGGCTGACGCCAAGGTGCAGTTGCGCTGAACTTAGGGAGTTTTCAAGATCCAATCCATCGACTTCAACGTAGTCAAAGTTGTAAATCAGCTCAATGGCAGGGGTTATCCCAAAACCACCGACTTCGTACTCACCCTCCAACGTAAAGGCGAGTGCATCTGCGTCACCTTCCGTCAAATAAAGGTAGGTCAGCCCCGCGACCCAGTCCGCCAATTCATAAGCAAGGAACGCTTCCACCTCATACTCTTCAACATGCTCCCCGTCTTCAAAACCATCAACACGTATAACGGCAACCTCCGCGCCCAAGTCATCTGCCAAAAGCCACTCATAGCCTAAAGTCAGGTTCGTTTCCTGAAAATCTTCCTGCCCGGCATCCGCAAGCCATACCGCGAGGAAAAACCCGTCTTTTGCCGCATCAAAGCCCACTGAGTACAACCCCCCTTCGTCCAGATCCTCCACCCCCCACGACACGTAGCGACTCTCATAACTCATGTTGGCGGACAATTCCCAGTCCTCCGCCTGAACAGTCGGTGACGACAGCAGACAGGCGAACAGAAGGACAAAAATCCTTGGTAAGACATTGCTTGCGCGATGGACGCAAAGCTGGCCAGACACATTTTTCATGCATTACCCCCTTGATATGGTGTAAACAAGTCTGTTTTCCGACCAGGAAGGCCGAGCTGCACACAGAAAAACGGCGGTTTCGGCTTTACAGGAATACAGAAGGTGATAATTATTATCAAAAAAAAGTGGCTGTCAAGCCTGCCGACCGGTGCGCCGAAATACGTCGTTTTTTCCATATTTCACCGCCAAGTTACTCTTGGATCGGTGTGCAATTGCTCTCGCCTCCACTTTGGCTGTCTCGTGCCATCCATGAAGGAATTACCTCGCACGAGTGGAACCAAGAAACCTCGTCCCTGATTGGCGGAGTGTCGTTGACCCATCATTCCTGAAAGTGGCTGTCAAGCCTGAAGATTGGTGCGCCGAAATACGTCGTTTTTTCCATATTTCACCGCCAAGTCGCTCTTGGATCGGTGTGCAATTGCTCTCGTCTCTACTTTGGCTGTCTCGTGCCATCCATGAAGGGCTTGCCTCGCACGAGTGGAACCAAGAAACCCCGGCCCTGATTGGTGGAGTGCCGTTGACCCATCATTCCTGAAAGCAGGTGTCACACCTGCCGACCGGTGCGCCGAAACACGTCGTTTTTTCCATATTTCACCGCCAGGTCACTCTTGGCTCGGTGTGCAATTGCTCTCGTCTCTACTTTGGCTGTCTCGTGCCATCCATGAAGGAATTGCCTCGCACGAGTGGAACCAAGAAACCTCGTCCCTGATTGGCGGAGTGCCGTTGACCCATCATTCCTGAAAGTGGCTGTCAAGCCTGAAGATTGGTGCGTCGAAATACGTCGTTTTTTCCGTGTTTCACCGCCAGGTCACTCTTGCCGGCTTGCAATTGCTCTCTCCTCCACTTTGGCTGTCTCGTGCCATCCATGAAGGGCTTGCCGCGCACGAGCGGAACCAAGAAGCCTTGTCCCTGATTGGTGGAGTGCCGTTGACCCATCATTCCTGAAAGCAGGTGTCAAGCATGAAGATTGGTGCGCCGAAATACGTCGTTTTTTCCATATTTCACCGCCAGGTCACTCTTGCCGGCTTGCAATTGCTCTCGCCTCCACTTTGGCTGTCTCGTGCCATCCATGAAGGAATTGCCGCGCACGAGCGGGACCAAGAAACCTCGTCCCTGATTGGCGGAGCGCCGTTGTCCCGTCATTCCTGAAAGTGGCTGTCAAGCCTGCCGACCGGCGCACCGAAATACGTCGTTTTTTCCATATTTCACCGCTAGGTCACTCTTGCCGGCTTGCAATTGCTCTCGCCTCCACTTTGGCTGTCTCGTGCCATCCATGAAGGAATTACCTCGCACGAGTGGAAACAAGAAACCCCGTCCCTGATTGGCGGAGTGTCGTTGACCCGTCATTCCTGAAAGTGGCTGTCAAGCCTGAAGATTGGTGCGCCGAAATACGTCGTTTTTTCCATATTTCACCGCCAAGTCACTCTTGCCGGCTTGCAATTGCTCTCGCCTCCACTTTGGCTGTCTCGTGCCATCCATGAAGGAATTGCCGCGCACGAGCAGGACCAAGAAACCCCGTCCCTGATTGGCGGAGTGTCGTTGACCCATCATTCCAGAAAGTGGCTGTCAAGCCTGAAGATTGGTGCGCCGAAACACGTCGTTTTTTCCATATTTCACCGCCAAGTCACTCTTGCCGGCTTGCAATTGCTCTCGCCTCCACTTTGGCTGTCTCGTGACATCCATGAAGGAATTGCCTCGCACGAGCGGAACCAAGAAACCCCGTCCCTGATTGGCGGAGTGTCGTTGACCCATCATTCCAGAAAGTGGCTGTCAAGCCTGAAGATTGGTGCGCCGAAACACGTCGTTTTTTCCATGTTTCACCGCCAGGTCACTCTTGCCGGCTTGCAATTGCTCTCGCCTCCACTTTGGCTGTCTCGTGCCATCCATGAAGGGCTTACCACGCACGAGCGGGACCAAGAAACCCCGTCCCTGATTGGCGGAGTGCCGTTGACCCATCATTCCTGAAAGTGACTTTTTTGTTGTTTTCTTTGTTTTTAGTGCCCATTTTGCAAGTGAATTGCATTAGAATCACGACTTTATGAAAATCCTTCTCATTCACGGACCCAACCTGAATCTCTTGGGCAGACGCGAGCCAGAAGTCTATGGCAACGAAACACTTCCCCAAATTAATGCGCGCTTGCAAAAGCTCGCAAAAAGGCTGGATGTGGTGCTGACAGACTTTCAGTCCAACCACGAAGGGAAACTCATTGATCGCTTGCACACGTGCATGGATGACGGCACGGATTGTGTCATCATCAATCCGGGTGCGCTGACACATACGAGTATCGCCCTGAGGGATGCTCTTTTGGCAATCAACATACCCTTTGTTGAAGTGCATTTGTCAAACGTCTTTGCGCGTGAAAAATTTCGCGGAAATTCATTTCTGTCCGGAGTCGCAAGTGGCGTTATTTCGGGTTTTGGCGTGCTTGGCTACGAATTTGCCCTACGCGCGGCCACAAGCCTGGGAGACTCTTGATGGACTTTAAAACGATCAAACGACTGGTGAAGCTCGTTAACTCTTCAGGTATTGCCGAAATTGAAGTCCGCGAGGACACGCAGACGATTCGCGTCCGTCGCACCTTTGAGCAGACCGGGCAGGCACAGCAGTATTTCACGCAAGGCACGGAAGTCACGGAAGCCAAAGGGGCTGCAAGCCCTCTGCCGGCCAGCACAGAAGCGAGCTCCGGAACCCATGAAGCCTTTGCCGAGGAACCGGAGCAGCCGCCCGACTCCGTTGCCGTCAAAGCTCCCATGGTGGGTACTTTCTATATTTCGCCTTCTCCGGATGCCCAACCCTTTGCCAAAACCGGTCAACAAGTGAACAAAGGAGACACCCTGTGCATTGTCGAGGCCATGAAAACCATGAATGAAATTCCTGCGCCCAAGGATGGCGTCGTCATAAGCATTCTGGCGAACAACTCCACTGGCGTGGAATATGGACAGACTTTGATGATCCTCGACACGTCATAGCGGGTCTTTTTCTTCTCCATATCTCACTAGCGCGTGTTTGACAAAATTGTCATTGCCAACCGTGGGGAGATTGCGCTTCGTATCCTCAGAGCCTGCCGCGAACTGGGAGTGAAAGTGGTTGCCGCCCACTCCCAGGTAGATGTCGATCTCATGCACGTGAAGCTGGCCAACGAAACCGTCTGCATTGGCCCCGCCTCACCCGCCAAGAGCTATTTAAATATTCCATCTATCGTCAGCGCAGCCGAAGTTACAGACGCCATGGCCATTCACCCTGGCTACGGTTTTCTCGCGGAGAATGCGGCTTTTGCCGAGCAGGTGGAAAAAAGCGGCTTTGTCTTCGTCGGTCCCAAACCCGAAACCATCCGCTGTATGGGAAACAAGATCGAAGCGCGTAACATCATGATCAAGGCCGGGGTCAAATGTATCCCGGGGACTACATCCGGGCTCGGTGACAGCATCAAAACCAATATTGAGGTCGCCCAGGAACTCGGCTATCCGCTCATTATTAAAGCAGCCGCAGGGGGGGGAGGACGCGGGATGCGGGTGGTACACACAGAAGGAGCTTTGTCAAACGCATTGTCGTTGACGCGTTCGGAAGCGGAGGCGGCCTTTGGCAGTGGCGAAATCTACCTGGAGAAATTCCTTGGCAACCCTCGCCATATTGAATTTCAAGTCATGGCAGACCGTTACGGCAACGTTATTCATCTGGGAGAAAGAGACTGCTCTTTACAACGCCGTCATCAAAAGGTGATCGAAGAATGCCCGGCTCCCGGCATTAGCCAAAAGCAGCGCCAGAAAATGGGAGAGCTGGTAATCAAAGCGTGTCGCGCAATCGACTATGTCGGAGTGGGAACTTTCGAATTTCTTTACGAAGACGGGGTGTTCTATTTCATGGAAATGAATACCCGCATACAGGTTGAACACCCTGTCACCGAAATGGTGACGGGTATCGACATTGTCAAAGAGCAATTGCGTATCGCCGCCGGGGAAAGACTTGGCATTAAACAAAAAGAGGTCTGCATGTATGGACATGCGCTGGAGTGCCGCATCAATGCGGAAAGCCCGACTACTTTTACGCCTTCTCCCGGAACCATCAAGGAGTTTCACGCTCCAGGAGGACCTGGCATCAGAGTTGATTCCCATATTTATGGAAGCTATACAGTCCCGCCGCATTACGACTCTCTGATTGGCAAGCTCATCGCCCATGGTGACAATCGCACGACCGCCATCAACCGAATGCGTGGCGCACTGGATGAAATTTACGTCAATGGCATTGAAACCAATATTCAATTACACCGCGAGATCATCACCGACGCAGCTTTCGACAAGGGCAGTTTGAGCATTCACTACCTGGAAAGAAAATTGGCACAACAACACCATTGAATATTTACAAGAGATTTTGCTTTCGTTGCTTCGTCTCCCCGGGGGAGACGACGTGAACTCCTTCCAGCCTTTTTCCCGTCCATGAAACGCGTTTTCAGGCACGGTCTTACTTCTGTATTGCTTGCGGTCGCTGCGTCTCTGGCGATGCTGGCTGCCTGGCTTCTCCCCCCAACCACAAAAGCGCTCCATGAATCACCATGGTTTGAGACGCTTTGCGAACGAATCTCTTGCCCGCCTGTTGCTGGCGCTGACACGGCTCACTCTTTTGTGCAAATAGAAAAATTGCGCATGATTGCCCGGAGCGAGGAAATGTCACTCATCGCGAGCCTGGTCAATCTGCACGATAAAAAACAACCGTTTCCGGTTCTGGATGTGCAGTTGTTCTCTGCCGAAAACAAATTACAAAAACGCTTCTGGATTGACCCAGCCCTTTATTTGCAAACAAAAGAGGGGAACGACGGAATGCTGCCTGGTGAGGAATACCCGGTGCTTGCCACAGTTCCCCACAGTGACGATGCAATATTCTGGTACAAGGTTCTTACCAAAAAGGGGTTTCCTTCTCTACGAGCCCCCGTTGACGACACACAAAAGAAGGCACTGCCGTGACCCAGGCCAAGAAAAAATCATCCTCAAAGCCAAAGCAAAAAAAAACAGAGGTAACCCGCCTTTGCGCTGGATTTAATGAAGCTCTGGAGGCAACTTTATCCTTTTATTTCGAGACAATGGACGCGCAATCCGAGGCACGTCTGCACTCCTTGATCACGATAAAAGTTGAGCGCACGCTGTTCACGTACGTGCTGAAGAAAACAGGCTACAACTTGAGTAAAGCCGCCACCATCCTCGGGATGAGTCGAAGTACCTTAAGCAGCCGCCTGAAAAAGTACAAAATCAGCGTACAGTCACTTCAGAATAAATCGCAAAGCACGTAGCGCGCGCCACAGCGTGGCGGCAGTGGGGGGCGTTACCTCCCGCCTTTCTCTTTCAGTTCAGGTTTTCTTTGCGGACTTTTTCCGCCAATGCGTCGACAACGTCAAAAAATTCCTGGTGGCAGGAAGCAAGGGTGCCTGAGCAGTCCAGCATATTGGGCGCAGTCATGTATTTTCCGCCGACTACGATCACCGGCACGCTCCGTAAGCGATAGCTTTTGGCGAGTCGTTGCGCTCTTCTGATTTCCAGATCAACCGTCTGTGATTTCATCGCAGACCTGAGCCGCTCACGCGGAATACCGTGCACAGAAAAATAATCGGCAATTTCTCCGGGCTTGCTCAGTTTCAAACGTTCTTTGTGGATGGCGTCAAAAAACTTCTGGTGAAAAGACTCGCCCTTTCCCAAGTCGCGTAAAGCGTAAAAGGCACGAGCATGGCTCTCCCAGTCCTTCCCGAGCACGGCGGGTGTCTGAACAAAAGTCACATAGTCCGGCTTTTTCGCACGCCAGCTCGTCACATGAGGTTCCAGCGTGTAGCAGTGAGGGCAGCCGTACCAAAAGAATTCCCTGACTTCAACTTTTCCTTTAGCCTCTCCTGAAAGCCCTTTCTCCTTCAGACGGACGTATTGCTCTCCCTCAACCAGCTTTTGCTGTTCGGCCGCACAAGCGGAAGAACACAGAAGCATGGTTGCCAAAAGCAAAAAGGCGGATCGTGAAAACAAACGATGCGCCAAGATTAAGATTAGTGAAGCCCTTCTACGTACGAGGAAACGGCTTTTATTTCCTCATCGCTGAGATTTACCGCAATCCCGTTCATGATTTCCGAACCTCGGTAGGAGTAAATTGCGTCCCGGTACGCTTTTAATCGTATTTCCACGTAGGCGGAATGCTGAAAGGACAGCCGGGGAAACTTGGCGGCTGGATTCCCGGCACCTGTGGGACCGTGACAGGAAAGGCATGCCGGGACTTCTGTGACGGCGTTGCCGCCTCTATATATTTCCCGACCAAGCGACACCAGTTCCTTTTTGGCGGCACCAGCTGACCTGGTTTGCGAGGCGTAGTAAGCTCCCAGATTTTCCATGTCCTGACCGCTCAACCCTTTCGCCATCGGGGTCATAAGCGGGTTATTACGTTCTCCCGACTTGAACAGCTTGAGTTGTTTGATGATGTAGTAGGAAGACAGTCCCGCCAGCTTGGGCCAGTCAGGATTGACGCTGTTTCCATCCGGCCCGTGGCAAGCCACGCAAACAGCCGCCTTGGCTTTTCCCGAAGCTATGTCAGCGTCAGCAAAGGCCAGCGAGCCAAAAGCCGTCAACAAAGCGACAACAGGGGGGAGATAAAATCGTGTAAAGGTCATAAGCGCAGCATTCTATACGAAAATTTATAGTTTTTCACCACTTCAACCCGTCCTCTGCCGACAGGGAAGCACACGCCGGCACTGCCCCGGTCGCCCGAGCCGCCGATTCGCTTCTCAGGTCGCCATAAAAAGCGAATTTCACAGCACCTGTGGCAACTGCTGGCTAAACACGTCACCAGCCGATATAAGCTTGTTTTGTATAAATTTTTCATCTCTGTCAGACTTGAACAGAAAGTGTTCATCAAGGTTATCCGGGTTGCAGCACCAGTAATCTATTTCTGCCAGCACCGCCACAAACATGATGTGCTGCAACTGGCATTGATAGTACTCAGGGATGATTCCTTTACGCGCTTTTTGGTACGTCGCTTTGCCGGCCTTTATTTCTGCAGCGTAGTTCGACTGCGCGTTGAAGCCGTCCTGGCTAGTGCGCGCCAAGCCCTCGGCCCTGAATCAATCCAGCTTTTTTGACAATCACGCGCCAGGTTTTCTGAAGCGAGAAGCAGATCGATACGCAAGCCGGCGTTTCTCCGAAAGCTCCCCTGGCGATAGTCCCACCAGCTAAAAGACTGAACATCCGGATTGCGAAGACGAAAGACATCCTGGTAGCCCAAGTCAAGAAGCGATTGCAGGGCTGCGCGCTCTTCATCGCTGCACAGAATCCTGTTACGCCACACTTCGGGGTCGTGTACGTCCAGGTCGGCAGGAGCAACGTTGAAATCACCCAGCACGAGTACTCGCTCAAATCGGGCACTTTCTTTTTCCAGCAGTTGCTTCATCGCGCAAAACCATTCCATTTTGAAAGCAAACTGCTCGCTACCGAGCTCCGAACCATTGACGACATAAAAGTTCAAAACACGCACCCCCTCATACGTTGCCCTCAAAAATCGTTTTTGCGGCGTTTTCAGGCCTGGCAGCTCGTTTTCCACGTCTTCTGCTTTCTTTTTGCTGAATATTGCCACGCCGTTGTAGGTTTTCTGGCCGCTGTAGATGGCGTGATAGCCCATGGAAGCAAACGCCTCAACCGGAAATTCGTGATCCTGCAGCTTGGTTTCTTGCACAGCCAGAACATCGACTTGGTTTTGTCCCAACCAATCCTGAATATGCGCGAGGCGAACCCGCAGCGAGTTCACGTTCCAAGTGGCAAAAGTCAGCATCGATAATGTTTTCGGGATGCCCGGGCGGGCAAGCCATTGAAGCGAATGACCCCGGGAAAGGGCCTCACGAAAAATGTCGGAAAAGCTCAGACATGATTCCTTTACGCGCTTTTAGTACGTCGCTTTGCCGGCCTTTATTTCTACAGCGTAGTGCGACTGCGCGTTGAAGCCGTCCAGGCTGGCGCGCGCCCAAGCGAAAAAAGCATGTTCCAGGCACACCGGTTCAACCTTTTTCTAATCCGTCCTCTGCCGACAGGGAAGCACACGCCGGCACTGCCCCGGTCGCCCGAGCCGCCGATTCGCTTCTCGGATCGCCATAAAAAGCGAATTTCACAGCACCTGTGGCAACTGCTGGCTAAACATGTCACCAGTCGATATAAGCTTGTTCTGCCGACAGGGAAGCACACGCCGGCACTGCCCCGGTCGCCCAAGCCGCTGATTCGCTTCTCAGATCGCCATAAAAAGCGAATTTCACAGCACCTGTGGTAACTGCTGGCTAAACACGTCACCAGTCGGTATAAGCTTGTTTTGTATAAATTTTTCATCTCTGTCAACCTTGAACAGAAAGTGTTCATCAAGGTTATCCGGATTGCAGCACCAGTAATCTATTTCTGCCAGTGCCGCCACAAACATGATGTGCTGCAGCTGGCATTGATAGTAATCAGGGATGATTCCTTTACGCGCTTTTTGGTACGTCGCTTTGCCGGCCTTTATTTCTACAGCGTAGTGCGACTGCGCGTTGAAGCCGTCCAGGCTGGCGCGCGCCCAAGCGAAAAAAGCATGTTCCAGGCACACCGGTTCAACCGTTTTTCTGGTGCAACGCATGTACAAGTTCCTGGCCGCAGGCTCCAGTTGCTTTCCTCGCAACATTTTTATATTGGGTCGGCGCTCTGCTGCCCCCCATTTGCTGGCCATCACTTCACCGGGCTTGCCTATTCCCATCCCTAGCAAAGCTGCCATATCAGAAGAACCAAAGCCTCCGCGCCGCCACGTATGCCACTCGGGGGTATCCTGCTCAAGCGCCAGGCGGTGATAGCTTTTTGGCAATTCTTTCATGCGCGCTATACGCGAAATTGCGCCACGACCGGAACATGATCTGAAGGACGCTCCCAAGCCCTCGGCCCTGAATCAATCCAGCTTTTTTGACAATCACGCGCCAGGTTTTCTGAAGCGAGAAGCAGATCGATACGCAAGCCGGCGTTTCTCCGAAAGCTCCCCTGGCGATAGTCCCACCAGCTAAAAGACTGAACATCCGGATTGCGAAGACGAAAGACGTCCTGGTAGCCCAAGTCAAGAAGCGATTGCAGGGCTGCGCGCTCTTCATCGCTGCATAGAATCCTGTTACGCCACACTTCGGGGTCGTGTACGTCCAGGTCGGCAGGAGCAACGTTGAAATCACCCAGCACGAGTACTCGCTCAAATCGGGCACTTTCTTTTTCCAGCAGTTGCTTCATCGCGCAAAACCATTCCATTTTGAAAGCAAACTGCTCGCTACCGAGTTCCGAACCATTGACGACATAAAAGTTCAAAACACGCACCCCCTCATACGTTGCCCCCAAAAATCGTTTTTGCGGCGTTTTCAGGCCTGGCAGCTCGTTTTCCACGTCTTCTGCTTTCTTTTTGCTGAATATTGCCACGCCGTTGTAGGTTTTCTGGCCGCTGTAGATCGCGTGATAGCCCATGGAAGCAAACGCCTCAACCGGAAATTCGTGATCCTGCAGCTTGGTTTCTTGCACAGCCAGAACATCGACTTGGTTTTGTCCCAACCAATCCTGAATATGCGCGAGGCGAACCCGCAGCGAGTTCACGTTCCAAGTGGCAAAAGTCAGCATCGATAATGTTTTCGGGATGCCCGGGCGGGCAAGCCATTGAAGCGAATGACCCCGGGAAAGGGGCTCACGAAAAATGTCGGAAAAGCTCAGACATCCAGGTTGCCGGTCTGCAAAGCATGCGCTTCAATAAACTCCCGACGGGGTTCTACGTTTTCACCCATCAAGATATCAAAAGTTTCTTCCACTGCTCGCAAGTCGTTCACCCGAACCTGAATCATTCTTCGCTTTTCCGGATCCATCGTGGTTTCCCAAAGCTGGTCGGGGTTCATTTCGCCAAGACCCTTGTAACGCTGAATCATCAGCCCCTTGTGCGAGTCTGCGAGCACCCATTCGGCCGCCTCCTCAAAAGAGGAAACCTGTCCGGAGTTTTTTCCGCGTTGAATCGTGGATTCTTTGGCAATTTCCACATCATCCAGGTTGGAAGTGTGGTCATAAATCTCCCGGTATTCTCCAGACTGGAAAAAGTCTCCGCGATATACGTCGGTTTTTGTGCGTCCTGGTTTTTGTATTTCAAAAACCAAAGCCTCCCATCCTCCGTCTCCATTTTTCTGAATCTGAAAGCTGCAATTGCCAACTTTAGATGCCTTGGCTGACTCACATAAATGCTCAGCCCACTTGTGAAGGGTATCTTGATCTTGCAAAACAGCTTCCGGGCTCAGTCCGGGAATGACCAACATACTCCTGACCAAGCCGGCATCGTGCAGGCGAAACAGTCTTTTTCCCGCATTGTGTGCTTTGCGATAACTCAACATCAGGCTTGCAAACTTCTCCTTCGGCAGTGGTTCAGGCGTTCCTGAGCAGAAAAAACTCGAGCCTTTGATCGCGATCTCTGTCAAAGTCTCATCCAAGGCTCGTTCGTCTTCGAGAAATTTTTCGGTTTTTCCAGACTTGACTTTATAGAGCGGCGGCATGGCGATGTATAAAAAGTTATTGATGACCAAGCTATGCATAAAGCGATAAAAAAACGTCAGCAACAGCGTCAGGATGTGCGCTCCGTCCACGTCTGCGTCGGTCATGATAATGATCCGATCGTAACGAAGCTTGGAAAGGTCAAATTCCTCACCCGTTCCGCAACCGAGCGCGGCGATCAGCGTCCCGATTTCGCCGGAACTCAACACCCTGCTTGGATGAACTTTCTCGACATTCAGAATTTTTCCTTTCATTGGCAGCACTGCCTGCGTTTTCCGGTCTCGTGCCTGTTTGGCGGAGCCTCCGGCTGAATCCCCTTCTACCAGAAATAATTCTGTGCTTTTTTGTTCTCCTTTCTCGCAATCCGCCAACTTGCCAGGTAAGGTGCCCGGATATCCCAGAATTTTCTTGCGCACGATGTCCCTGGCTTTGTGCGCCGCCTCTCTCGCCCTCGCGGCTTCGCAAATTTTGCCAATAATCGCTTTGCTGTCTTCCGGGTTTTCCAAAAGAAAGTCGTAGAGCTTCTCACCAAAAGAGTTGCTCACCGCAGACTCCACACCGGAAGAAACCAGCTTGGTTTTCGTTTGCGAGGAAAACTTCGGGTCGCTTAATCGGACGGAAATCACAGCAGTAATTCCCTCCCGCGTATCCTCACCTTTCAAATCCAGCTTGCCTTTCTTTTCATAGCCTTCATTTTTTATGAACTGCTTGATTTTTCGGGTCACAACACTACGGAAGCCGGTGACGTGTGCACCGCCATCAGACTGCGGAATGCTGTTTGTATAGCCAAAAAGCCGCTCTTGAAAAGCGGCACACCACTGCAACGCCACCTCTATTTCAACTTGCTCCACCGTGCCTGAAAAATAAAAGACACTGGAGTGAATCGGGTTGTGCCCTATGTTGAGTGATTGCACGAAAGCCCTAAGACCTTCACTGTTCAGATATTCTTCTTTGTCTCCGGTACGAAGATCGCTGATATCCAGCTTTAATCCGCCGTGTAAAAAAGAAAGTTCCTTGATGCGGCGTTTGACAATTTGATAGTTGATCACCCGATCCTTGAACACTTTCGGGCTGGGGAAAAAACGCACTGTCGTCCCCATTAAAGCACTGTCTCCGACTACGCTCAGCGCACCTTGGGGCACACCGTCACGGTACTCCTGAAAATATTCTTTTCCGTCTCTGTAGATGGTCAGAATGAGGTGCTCGGAAAGAGCGTTGACGACGGAAACCCCGACCCCATGCAATCCTCCGGCCACTTTGTAACTGTTTTGATCAAATTTTCCACCGGCGTGGAGAGTCGTCATAATGACTTCTGCTGCTGAGCACCCACCGTCCTGGTGAAAATCCACAGGAATTCCGCGACCGTTGTCCCTCACTTCTGCGGAGCCGTCTTTATGGAGAATCACTGATATTTCTGTACAGTGACCGGCAAAGTTTTCGTCTACAGCGTTGTCTATCAGCTCAGAAACGAGCTGGTGGAGACCGGCACCGCTTTCGGTATCGCCGACAAACATGCCTGGCCGCTTTCGAACCGCTTCAAGCCCTTTCAAAACCTTGATTGAGTGCGCTTTATAGCTTGTTTCGTTTGTATCCATCTTGTCTATATTCAGAGATTACGAAAAGAATCAGACAATGTCCTGAAGCGAACAAAATCAACGAGAAAAAGTCTTCTTTCTTTTGTTTAGAGACCGTGTAGCTACGGCACGGCAATCCTAGCAAAAACGCACGACCGGGGCAAGCGGACAGGATGTTTTCAGACCCTCGTGTCAGTTGAATTCATGCACCTCTCCACACCTGACTGCTCGGCTTTTTTGAATCTCTCACCGGGTTCAAAGTTTGTTTCCATAACCCGTGTGTTTCACGTGAAACATATTCCCGTCAAGCGACTCAGGAAACACCAACCGTTCCGTCTTCCATCATAAAAAACCGCTTTTCAACGTCCAGGTTTTTCAGAATATTTTCATCGCTCGAGCCGATAAATACCTGGAAGAAATTCTTTCTCAACTCTTCAAGAACCCAGCCTTGTTTTTGTTTGTCCAGTTCAGACCCTAGGTCATCAACCAGGAAAACACATTTCTTCTCCGTCAAAGAGCAAAAAAAACACGCAGCGGCAAAAATCAACATACAGACAATCAGCTTGTGCTGTCCCCGGGAAACGTAACGGGTTGCAACTCTCCCTTCCCAAAGCACCTCAAGATCTGCGCGGTGTGGACCCCGACTCGTGTAGCCAAGGTGCCTGTCGTGTTCACGGCTTTTACGGAGCACTTCGGAGTAAGAAAAGCGCTCATCCCAGCCGTATTTGTAACGGATCTGCAGTGGTTTTTGAAAAGACTCAAAGGCCTTTAGTTTTTTGGAATGCATCGAGAGCCCAGAAACATATTCTTTTCGCGCCGCCGTCACACCTTTGCTTAATTCCACCACTTTTTGATCCCATACGTCCAGAACCTGATTGCCTTCTTCTCTCCTCAACGCCATGTTTCTTTGTCTGAGAGCCTGATAAAACTGGTGCCATACGCGGCTGTAACAATGTTTCACGTGAAACAAATTGCGGTCAATGAAAAGCAAGCGCATCTTCGCAGACCCCTGTAACAACAAGTGACTGGCTGGATGAAAAGAGAAAACGGGAAACTCCTGATACAAAGCCGACTGTTTATCCACGACTTTGCCGTTTATTTTTTGGCAGCTTCTTCCTACGCCTTTTTCAATCCCCAAAACGTGCCCTGAAAAAGTCTGACCCACGACCTGAAGATGTTTTTTTCCATATTTGACCAATTGTCTTGCGTAACGGCTGCGAAAAGTCCGACCGTGCCCAAGCAGGTACAGTGCTTCGAGCACGGTGGTTTTTCCGGCACCGTTGTCACCTGAAATTAAATTAAAACCGGGCGAAAAAAGAAATTTGCTACCGGAAATATTACGAAGGTTGTAAATCTGAAGTTTGCGTATCATGCAAAAATGCAAACCCCGGAACACCGTCCGCGGTAACACCGTATCTCCTTGCTGAATTGGCTGGTAGTGTAAAAGGAATCTGTCAGATAAAGCTTTTCAGAATGCCTTATCTTCTCCTCTTGGTCTGATTTACAAACAGTCTGCCCTGGACGGGCTTAAATATTGCTTGCTATCAGAAATTTACAAAAATTGACACGCCCTGGCTTTTCAACGCACGGCGATTATGCTGCCGGTCACTTTTGCCAACCAAAGCGGCACGTCCTGAACTGGCTCCGTTTCGTTCGGGGCAGCTTAACGATTCAGTGACATGATCACGTGCTTTGGGAAGTCAGTTTCAGACACCTCGGTCATTAACATGGCTCCCCTCTCATCAATTTCCACTTTCACTTCCTCAGTAAACAAAGATTCCAAAGCATCAAGAAGGTATCCAATATTGAACCATATCACTCTCGAATCTCCCTCCATGCGTGCGCTTAAAGACACGTCAGTCTGCTCATTTTCTGAATTTCTGCTAACGACTTTCAGTTCTTCACCGCCGAAAGAAAATTCTGCAACGGGTGGCTCGTTGCCATCATAAATCGCGACGGATTGGCGCAATACGACCATAAAATCCTCTCGATTCAGAAAAGCCGTGTTAAGCGCCGGCCCGGGGTAAGTCTTGGAAAAGTCCGGATACTGATCTTCAATGGGTTTGACTCTATAAACCATGGTTTTGCTGCGGAAAACCACTTGCGACTCAAAAACCGAAACATCAATCTTTTCCTCGTTCCCCAGCAGTATCTTGTCAAGAACCTGAACCGTTTTTCGTAACAGGACAGGCTGGCTGTGCTCGTCGCCATTGCCTTTTTCAGTGGAAATTTTAGTCGTCGCCAAACGATGACCATCAGACGACACGCATTGCAAAGAAGACTCCTTGAACACAAAGGCCATCCCGTTCAGATAGGGTCGTACGTCATTGACCGCCATGGCGCGTTGCGTTGCGAGCAGGGCCTGTTTTAACTGCTTTACCTCAAGCTGAACGTTAAAACCGTCACTTTCTTCAGTAAATAACGGGAATTGTTCGGCCGGCAAGGTTCGCAAAATATTTTTGTAATTATCGCCCTTCAAATGTACATTGTCTTCCGAAAAGCGAAAGGAAATTTCATCTGACCGGCAATTTTGACAAAAATTGAAAAAAGTTTTTGATACCAGACCATTTTCTCCATCCCTGATGATGTCTCCTTCCACAAAGCATGACAATTGAGATTCCATATTTCCGGTCGTTAGCCAGACACCTTGCTCCGCAGGTTGCATTAAAATCATTTTGTAAGCCGGAATGACCTGAACACGGTCAACCAAAATACGCAAAAGTGGTGCGACTTGTTTAAGTTTGGTTGTTGATAAAACAAATTCTATATTATTCATAATAGTAGTAGTAGGGAACGCCTCCAACGGTTGAAAAGAAATTTAACATTCTGTTACATATAAATTTATTAACGATAAAGTCTCAATATAAAGCCTGTATAAAATGTGGAAAAGCACGGGAAAACCATGGTTTGGAAAGATGTTCACAGTTTTTCCACATTTTATACACCTAGTTTCCCAGCATTACCTGCAACCTTTTGTATTCTTCCTGAAGTTGGGGATCTGTTTTTTTCAGTTCTTTTATTTTTCTTAAAGAATGCAACACGGTGGCATGATCCCGGCCACCAAAAGAATCTCCAATACGGGACAAACTAAAGTTGGTTATCTCTTTTGCCAAGGAAATGGCAACCTGGCGGGCACGCACCACTGCGCGATTTCTTTTTGGAGACAACATATCCAGAACCCTGATGTTGTAATAGTTAGCCACTGTTGTCTGAATATTCTCCACAGAGTTTATGGTCGCATTTGCTGCCACAAGTTTTGCCATAGCCAATTTGGCAATATCCAGGGTTACTGCATCTTTTTCATAAAATTGGGTAAGAGCAAAAACGTTTGCCAGACAACCTTCGAGCTCTCTGACGTTAGATCGCGCAATTGAAGCAATAAAAAACGCGATGTCTTCCGACAAAGTGATTCCTGATTCCTCGCTTTTTTTCTCCAGTATTGCGACCCTGGTTTCAATTTCAGGAGGATCAATTTCCTGAACCACACCACAGCTGAACCGAGACCTTAAACGTTCTTCCACACCCGTCAGTTTTTTTGGATATCTGTCGCAAGTCAAGACAATCCGGTTTTGTTTTTCGAACAGAGAATTGAAAGTGTGAAAAAATTCTTCCTGCGTCTGCGTCTTTTTCATAAATAACTGGATGTCATCAACCAGAATCGCGTCCAGAGACCGATAGTAGTTCTTAAACTCGCTGATGCACCCATTTTTAATCGCGTACACCATGCCGGAAACAAAATTTTCAGACTGTATGTAAACGACTTTTGCAGATTCTTTCATTTCAATCATCTGGTTGCCAATGGCGTTCAGTAAATGGGTTTTACCAAGCCCCACTCCACCGTATAAAAATAGCAGATTTTTGGTCTTTCCTTTCGCGTCGCCAATACTTTTCATGCCTGCAATCCTTTTTGCCAACGCCAGTGCAAACTGATTGGATTTTCCTTCAATAAAATTGTCAAAACTGTATGCTGGGTTGAATTTACGTATGGGCGGCAGAAAGAAAGAGTTTTTTTCGTTGCTCTTTTTTTTGACTTTAATCCCCTTTTCATTGACCCCGCCGACCTGTAAGAAAATTTGCCAGCCGTCTTCCAGCTTTTCCTTAAAAAAACTTTTAATTTTCTTAAGAGCGTTTTTTTCTACCCAATCGTGCGCGTATGAATTTGGGGTCAGCAAAAACAGGCTGTTTTTTCTCAGTTGCAGTTGCAGTGGCCGTATCCAGGTGTTTATATTCTCCTCGTCTATCCGAAGTTCAAGGTCTTCAATGCATCGAAGCCAGAGGGCTTTCAGAGAGGATTCTGAGGTTTTTTTATTGCTTTCTGTCACAAACTATTAGCCGGTTTTGATTTAGAACGCGCAGATTTGCGAAAAAATCTTTGCAGGACGGGATTGTATAAACATTGCTTGTTCTTGACAAGAATAAATAATATGCTAGCGTCCGTTACCGCAGGAAAAAGCAATGAAAAGAACATTTCAGCCCAGCATCAGAAAGCGCAAAAGAAAGCACGGGTTTCGTGCCCGTATGCAGGATCGTGCTGGCCGTGCAGTCATCAGAAGACGGCGCAAAAAAGGGCGTACACGCCTCTCAGCCTGACTTTAGTTACCATATTGCATAAGTCCGTGCCGTCCGAGTTTGTGGGCGCACGGGAAAATTTTCCAAAGACCGGAAGGATTTGCCGCAAAAAAGACTTTGATGCGGTTTTCAGAAACACAGATTTAAGATCGCAAAGGAGCGGGGTTTTTGTTGTGCATCTTAAAAGAAACGGTTTGGGCTATTCCCGTCTGGGTCTTTGTGTCTCGCGTCGCGTTTCTAAAAAAGCAGTGGAAAGGAACCGCATAAAAAGAGCGATACGCGAAAGCTTTCGCAAGCACGAACAGGCTGATCTGGACATGGTTGTGGTTTGCAAGCCAAGTAAAAACCCCCTGTCTCAAGCTCAGTTGAGCGAGTTTTTGCGAACAGCCTGGGAGAAAGTTTTGCAGACAGAGAAGCGGAGCAGCCATGCTTGATAACCTGCGATTTCCCTTTTACCTGGCTTTAGGTTTCGTGTTTGTTCTCCTTTTTCAGAATTGGCAACAATTTAATGAGAAGCCAGCACCAATTGCCGCGCCTGAAGAAAGGACGGATTCTTTTCCTGGACAAAGAGAGGCACCTGAAGACCTTCCGGATGCAGGGATCGGCTCCCAGCAAAGAGATCCTGCTTCCTCTTTGGATCTGCCGGATGTCGTCACCGATCAAAATCAGTGGCTTCGTGTTGAAACAGACACGTTTGTTCTCTGGATCAGTCCCCGCGGAGGTGACATCAAGCAGCTTGATTTACCTAAAATCCCATTTTCGAACGAACAGCCTGACAAGCCCTTCTCTTTGTTCACTTCCACAGGCAAAGACTACAACCTGCAAAGCGGCCTGTTACATGACCGGCTGTCCGGCCTTTCCGCCGAAAGATCCGCCCGCCTGGCGCCCTCCCACCATGCACTCTTCCAAAGCAGGCGGCAGGAATACCGCATGGAAAACAGTGAGGACACGCTGACTGTCCCTCTTTTCTGGCGCAACGACGCAACCGGGGTGGAAGTGGTAAAGCGCTATGTTTTTAACAGGGGAAAATATCTTTTCAGCGTTGAGCAAACCGTCAAAAATCTTGGAAATGTTGCCTGGACTGGGCGCCAATATCGTCAATTACGCCGAGCCGCACCATCTGACGAAGGTGAGACCAAGCTCATTTATACCTATACCGGACCTGCCTATTACGACGGGAAGTATCACAAGGTGTCTTTTGATGACATTAATGAGTCGCCACTGGGACAGTCTTTGAATGGAGGATGGGCGGCCATGCTGCAGCATTATTTTCTGTCAGCGCTCATCCCGGCACAAGGTGAAGTGAACGATCTTTACACCAAGGCAGTCAGGGGTTCTTCGTATGAGGAATACATTATTGGTATGCGCTCTCAGCCGCTGGTCGTGCGGGCTGGTGAATCCCGAACCTTCAGCACACAGATTTATGCGGGACCCAAGCTGCAAAACCGGCTTGAAGAAATTACCGAGGGTCTTGAGCTGTCCACGGATTACGGGATTTTCAGCGTTTTTTCCAAACCTTTATTCTGGTTGCTGGACAAAATCCACTCCTACATCGGGAACTGGGGCTGGTCAATTATTTTGTTGACCTTCATTATCAAGCTGCTGTTTTACAAGCTTTCGGAAACGAGTTATCGGGCGATGGCGAAGATGAAAAAATTTCAGCCTCGTGTTAGCACGCTCCGGGAGCGTTTCAAGGATGACCGAAGCCGCTTGCAGCAGGAAATCATGGAGCTGTACAAGCGCGAAAAAGTCAATCCGCTTAGTGGCTGTCTGCCGATATTGGTGCAAATCCCCGTTTTTATCGCCCTGTACTGGGTGCTCCTGGAAAGTGTAGAGCTGCGCCAGGCGCCGTTCGTGTTTTGGATACAAGACCTTGCCACGCGCGATCCCTATTTCGTGTTACCACTCATGATGGGCGTGTCCATGTTCGCGCAGCAGAAAATGAGTCCGGCTCCCCCGGATCCCATGCAGGCGAAAATTATGACGGCTTTGCCAATTGTGTTCACCGTTTTTTTCGCTTTTTTCCCGGCAGGCCTGGTGCTGTACTGGCTGAGCAACAACTTGCTTTCAATAGCCCAACAGTCCTTGATCAATCGGCGCGTTCAGGCAGAAGAGAAAGCCCGAGACCACGCCTGAAAGCTTTTGAACAGTGATGCTGACACCATTGTCGCTGTTGCTACACCGCCAGGCACTGGTGCCATCTCCATAGTGCGCCTGAGTGGACCGGCGGTACCAGACATTGCAAGTACCGTGCTCGGGTCTTTGCCGCGCCCAAGAGAAGCGGTATTCCGCCGCTTTCGCGATGCATCGGGGAAGGTCATTGATGAAGGGATCGGGCTTTTTTTCTCCGCACCACACAGCTTCAGCGGGGAGGACATGCTCGAAATTCACGTCCACGGCAGCCTTGCCGTGCTGGAACAGATCAACACGCTTTTATTGTCTTTGGGTGCCCGAATGGCAAGCCCGGGTGAATTTAGCCAACGCGCGTTTTGTAACGGCAAGTACGACTTACTGCAACTTGAGGGCATTGCCGATCTGATCAGCAGCGCCGGAGCGAGTGCAGCGCGGGGAGCGCAACGTTCTTTACAGGGTGAATTTTCAAAAACGATCCGGGGTTTTTGCAAAACACTTGAAAGCTTGCGAGTGGAGGTGGAAGCGGATATAGATTTTTTCGCCGACGATACGCACGAAATGACCAGGAAGACCCTGAGTACGCGTCTGGACACCTTGCACGATGGGCTTTTAGAAACCTTGCGCAAAGCACAGCGCGGCAAAAGGCTCGGCAGCGGCGCGCAGTTGGCAATTGCCGGGCAGCCCAATGTCGGAAAATCGACGCTTTTTAACTGTCTTGCGGGACGTGATGAAGCCATCGTCAGCAACGTCCCCGGAACCACACGAGATGTTTTGCGTTGTGAGGTCTTGCTTCGCGGTGTGCCGGTCACGGTGCACGACACAGCCGGATTGCACACAGGAAGCACTGATGCTATCGAAGTGGAGGGCATGAAGCGGGCAAGGGACACCTTTCGGCAATCCGATTTGGTGCTGCTTTTAGTCGCTGCAGAGACCGGCTTTGGCAACAAGGAAAAAGCGTTGCTTACGGTGCTGGCAGATGAAGGTATCAAGACCATTGCGGTTTGCAACAAAGCGGATTTGCTGGATGACGACACAATGCAAAATCTGCGTTTTGAAAATGCCAAGGCACCGCCACTGATGATTTCTGCCAAAACCGGTGCTGGCATTGGTGCTTTGATCGATCAGTTGCTGTGTTCCCTGAACGCGCCGGGTGAGACCGAAGACGTCTTTGTTGCCAGGGCGCGGCATATACATGGCTTACAGAGCTGCATTCAGTCTCTGCAAAGTGCGCGTGGTGCTTTGCGTACCGGGCTTTTGGAGCTGGTAGCTGAAGATCTGGCGCGGGCACGACAGGCACTGGCTGAGCTGGTCGGAGAACAGACTACGGAGGTGCTTCTCGGCGAAATTTTTTCAAGCTTTTGTGTCGGCAAGTAGTGGACAATCCCCGCCGGGCTGCCTCATTGAAGGCCGCCACGGTCAAAGCAGGACAGGAATGGTCGCTTCTCGGAAAACAAAGAGGGCGTTCGGTTTATGTGGCTGATGAGCTGGCGCGGGCTCGACAGGCACTGGCTGAGTTGGTCGGAGAACAGCCAACGGAGGCACTTCTCGGCGAAATTTTTTCAAGCTTTTGTGTCGGCAAGTAGTGGACAATTCCCGCCGGGTTGCCTCTTTGAAGGCCGCCACGGTCAAAACAGGACAGGAATGGCTGCTTCCGGGAAAACAAAGAGGGCATTCGGTTTATGTGGCTGAAGATTTGGCGCGGGCACGACAGGCACTGGCTGAGCTGGTCGGAGAACAGACTACGGAGGTGCTTCTCGGCGAAATTTTTTCAAGCTTTTGTGTCGGCAAGTAGAGGACAATCCCCGCCGGTTGCTTCATTGAAGGCCGCCACGGTCAAAACACGACAGGAATGACCACGTCCCGGAAAACAAAGAGGGCATTCGGTTTATGTGGCTGATGAGCTGGCGCGGGCACGACAGGTACTGGCTGAGCTGGTCGGAGAACAGCCTACAGAGGCTCTTCTCGGCGAAATTTTTTCAAACTTTTGTGTCGGCAAGTAGTAGATAATCTCCGCCGGTTGCCTGATTGAAGGCCGCCACGGTCAAAACAGAACAGGAATGGTTGCTTCAGGGAAGACAAAGAGGGCATTCGGTTTATGTGGCTGAAGATTTGGCGCGGGCACGACAGGCACTGGCTGAGTTGGTCGGAGAACAGCCGACGGAGGCTTTTCTCGGCGAAATTTTTTCAAGCTTTTGTGTCGGCAAGTAGTGGACAATCCCCGCCGGGTTGCCTCTTTGAAGGCCGCCACGGTCAAAACAGGACAGGAATGGTCCTTCAGGGAAGACAAAGAGGGCATTCGGTTTATGTGGCTGATGAGCTGGCGCGGGCACGACAGGCACTGGCTGAGCTGGTCGGAGAACAGACTACGGAGGTGCTTCTCGGCGAAATTTTTTCAAGCTTTTGTGTCGGCAAGTAGTGGACAATCCCCGCCGGGTTGCCTCTTTGAAGGCCGCCACGGTCAAAGCAGGACAGGAATGGTCGCTTCAGGGAAGACAAAGAAGGCATTCGGTTTATGACAAGGGAAGTCCCTTATAATTCCCTCGGTTTTTCATCGCGTCGTGTACCCTTGGTTCCGTGCTTCTTTTTATGTCTGAAATCGCAATATGACAAAGTCTTTTGTTTATGACGTTATCGTAATCGGGGGTGGTCACGCTGGCTGCGAAGCGGCTTTGGCTGCGGCTCGCTGTGGTGCCGAGACCCTTCTGGTTACGCATAGCCTGGATGCCTTGGGACAAATGAGTTGCAACCCCGCGATCGGTGGGGTGGGGAAAAGCCAGTTGGTCGCAGAAATTGATGCGCTGGGTGGGATGATGGCAATTGCCGCTGATCGTGCCGGCATTCACTTCAGAACACTCAATATGAGCAAAGGACCCGCAGTGCGTGCCACTCGGGCGCAAACAGATCGCCAGATTTACCGGAAAGCGGTTCGCAGCCTGTTGGAAGAAGAACAGAAACTGTATTTTTTGCAGGAAAAAGTGAACGATCTTCTGCTGAAAAACCAGGCTGTACAGGGTGTGGTTACGAGTTTAGGTCTGCGTCTTTATGCGCCAGCGGTTGTGTTGACCGTCGGCACCTTTCTCGCCGGGCGTATCCACGTCGGAGAGTCCCAGAGTGCCGGCGGTCGTGCCGGGGCACCGGCGTCCAACCGTCTGGCTGCGCGTTTGCGCGAGTTGAATGCGGGCACACAGCGCTTGAAAACGGGAACGCCGCCGCGAATTGACGGGCGCTCGGTCGCTTTTGAGGGTCTGGAGGTGCAGGAAAGCGAACGCCCCCTTCCGGCGCTGTCATTCCTCGGCAGTGGTGCCGATCACCCACGCCAGGTGCCCTGCCACCTGACTCGCACCAATGAAAGCACGCACGCCATCGTTCGCGACGCACTCGCCAGGTCGCCTCTGTTCAGCGGCGCAATCAGTGCACCCGGCCCGCGCTACTGTCCTTCCATTGAAGATAAGGTGGTGCGTTTTCCACAGCGTGACTGGCACCGGATTTTTATCGAACCGGAAGGGCTTGATACCAGCACCGTGTACCCGAATGGCATTTCCACGAGTTTGCCTTACGACGTACAAGTGGCGATGCTGCATTCCATAAAAGGCTTTGAGAATGCGCGAATCACAGCACCGGGCTATGCCATCGAATACGATTACTTTGATCCACGAAGGCTGCGCATGAGTTTTGAAACGCAGGATGTTTCCGGTTTGTTTTTTGCTGGCCAGATTAACGGAAGCACCGGATACGAGGAAGCGGCGGCGCAAGGTCTTCTGGCA
Source organism: uncultured candidatus Poriferisulfidus sp. (assembly GCA_965215765.1). GTDB lineage: Bacteria > Pseudomonadota > Gammaproteobacteria > Poriferisulfidales > Oxydemutatoraceae. The sequence goes on from OZ244118.1 coordinate 172,724, forward strand.
GGTGTGAACGCAGCTCGCAGCTGTGCCGGAAAGGAACCTTGGTTCCCGATGCGCTCAGAGGCTGCCATTGGGGTTTTGCTCGATGACCTGACGATGAGAGGAATTACGGAGCCATACCGGATGTTCAGCAGCCGAATGGAGCACCGCCTTTGTCTGCGCGAGGACAATGCTGACTTGCGCTTGACCCCCCGCGGTCGCGAACTGGGTCTGGTGGATGACCGGCGCTGGCAGGTGTTTGTCGCCAAGCAGGAGGCGATTGAACGTGAACAGGCACGGTTGCGTGAAACCTCTTTCAATCCCGCAGTGATAAAGGCGAAATTTGCTGCCAATGGCGGATCGCTGCCGTCAGTCTGTACCGGCGAATCTTTGTTGATGCAGCCCGGTATCAGTTACGCGGACGTGGCGCGGCAGGCAGGCTTTTCTGAGCCGGAAAAGAACCGGCAAGTCGTGAGACAACTGGAAATTCAGGCACTTTATGCGGGACACATCAAACGCCAGGAACGGGAAATAGAAAAACTTAAGGATCGGGAAAAACAGCACATCAGCGTAAACTTTGATTTTTCCAAAATTTCCGGTTTGTCGAATGAGGTTCGTGACAGGCTGGAGAGATTTCGCCCGCAAACCGTCGGGCAGGCAAGCCGTCTTGAGGGTGTCACGCCGGCGAGCATGTCCTTGCTGCTGACGTACCTGAAAAAAGAAGAGGAGAGCAGTGAACGGGTTCGGGAGTGAGGGGCTTTGTCAGTCGCATGTCATGGACAGCTTAGGAGCCAAGGTTGCTGTTGAAGTGCCGGGGTTTGGGCTTGTCGTTGCAGCAATTTCCGGCTTGTCGAATGAGGTTCGTGACAGGCTGGAGAGATTTCGCCCGCAAACCGTCGGGCAGGCAAGCCGTCTTGAGGGTGTCACGCCGGCGAGCATGTCCTTGCTGCTGACGTACCTGAAAAAAGAAGAGGAGAGCTGTGAACGGGTTCGGGAGTGAGGGGCTTTGTCAGCTGCGCGTCATGGACAGCTTAGGAGCCAAGGTTGCTGTTGAAGTGCCGGGGTTTGGGCTTGTCGTTGCAGCTGTTGTTCCGGCGAGACGAGGAACAGGTGGTCTGGATCAGTTGCCGAAACCCCGACATCGCTTTTAAGCACTGGCGCTTGACGGGTGTCAATGCTCTTTTTGAGCAGATTGAACAGGTTTGCGGAAAGGTCTTGAGCACTGCAGCGCACTAGGGGGGCGGCACCTTTGGTCAGAAAAATAGCGATTGCCAATCAAAAAGGCGGCGTTGGAAAAACCACAACGGCGATCAATTTGGCGGCTTCTCTGACGGTTGTGGGATCAAGAACCTTGGTCATAGATATGGATCCACAAGGAAATGCGACCACGAGCAGCGGCATTGATAAAAACGAAGTTGAAAACACCTCGGCAAATTTATTGCTCGGAAAAAAGACTTTGGCGGAGTGCGTGATGAATGCGGCGGCCGGAAATTATGCGGTGGTTCCGGCAAACGAGACCTTGATAGCCGCGGAAATGGAGTTGCATGACGTGGAGAACCGGGAGCTTTGTTTAAAAAAAGCATTGTCTGGTATGCTTGATGAGTATCGCTTTGTTTTGTTCGATAGCCCCCCGACCCTGAACTTGCTGACGGTGAATGTTCTGGCAGCAGCGGATGAAGTCCTCGCGCCCATACAGTGCGAGTTTTTTGCGCTTGAGGGAATTTCTGCCTTGCTGGAATCAATCAGGGAAATCCGATCCAGAGTGAACAGTGAGTTGCGTTTAACCGGTGCCTTGCGCACGATGTTTGATCCGAGAAATAATTTGGCGCTGGATGTCTCCAGACAGTTGGAAGCGTATTTTGGAGACGACCTGCTCCGCAGCATCATTCCGCGCAATGTCACTTTGGCTGAGGCACCGAGTCATGGTATGCCAGCGCTTTGTTATGACAGCAAGGCACGGGGTAGTCAGGCATATATGATGCTGGCTGGCGAAATTCTCAGTCGCGAAGCGGCGAGGAGACGCCTGTGAAACGCACGCGCCGCAACGCGCTCGGTCGTCTGGGCATGGATGCCCTGTTGTCGGCCGGGCACCCGGGCGAAACCCCCGTGCAGGAACTGAAGCACCTGTCCATAGCCACGATTCATTCCAACCCCTACCAGCCACGTACGGATATAAGCGAGGCCGACCTCGCAACGTTGGCAGACTCCATAAAAAAACAAGGGGTTTTGCAACCCTTGCTGGTTCGCGCGACAAAGGGTGGGGATTATGAATTAATCGCCGGGGAGAGGCGGTTGCGCGCCGCCAAACTGGCAGGTCAGGAAACGGTTCCGGTTTTGGTGAAAGATGCGTCTGATCAGGACTTGGCGGTGTTGGCTCTCGTCGAGAATATTCAGCGCTCCAACCTGAATGTTCTGGATGAGGCGTCGTCGTACAGGAAGCTGATGAGCACTTTCAAGTGTACGCAACAGGTGGTTGCCGACCTGACCGGCCGGTCACGCCCGGCAGTTGCCAACCTGGTTCGCTTACTGGAACTTTCCGCAAAACCCCGCGAGCTGTTACGACAGGGGAAGCTGGAAATGGGTCAGGCTCGGGTGCTCCTGCGTCTGCCGCCCGAAAGACAGGCAGAAGTTGCCGAAGTCATTGTTACAGAACAATTATCAGTACGACAAAGTGAGGCTATGGTTGAGGCTCTCCTGAAGCCACGCCCTGCAAAAGCCGCAGACGTCGCGGTAGCCGACCACGAGACGGCAAGTCTTGAGAAGGAGCTGAGTGATCGCCTGGGCACGCCGGTCAGCATGTCGCATCACAAAAGCGGCCGAGGAAAACTGTTGATACGCTATGCCAATCTGGACGTTTTGGAAGGAGTCCTGGAGCTGTTGCGTCGCCGATGAGGCTGGTTCGCGGCCTACATAACCTGAAAGCGACAGAAGCCGACTGTGTCGTGGCTTTGGGGGGCTTTGACGCCATGCACCTTGGACATCAGGCTGTGATCAGGCAGGCTCAGCTTTTGGCGAAGGAGCGGAAGCTCGAGGAGGCGGTGGTGTTCTTTGAACCTTTGCCCAGAGAGTTTTTATACCCTGGGCAAACGCACTCCCGAATTTACAGTTTCGCAGAGCGAGTGCGGCTGCTTGGGTCATTCGGTGTCAGGAAAGCCATCTGCATACGTTTTGACGCAAGACTTAAAAACCTTAGCGCGCAAGCATTTGTGCGGGAAACATTGGTCAACAAAATTCGTGCCAGGCACATCGTGGTGGGAGAAGGATTTCGTTTTGGCAGCGTCCGTCAGGGAACTCTGGAGACGATGCGTAGCCTGGGAAAAACCTTGGGATTTTCTGTGACAGCGGTACCGGCGGTGTCTTGCCAGGGGAGCGTGGTCAGCAGTACGCGCATTCGCAGGGCAGTGGGCAGCGGGGATTTTTTGCTCGCTGAGCAGTTGCTGGGTCGGTCTTATGCCATTTCGGCACGGGTTACGCGCGGGGATCAACGTGGTGCCAAATTGGGTTTTCCAACTGCGAACCTGCAAACCGGGACGCGCCCATTGAGAGGTGTTTATGCGGCGTGGGTTACAGGTGCCGCGACAAATGCGCTGCGAGGGGTGTTGAATGCCGGATGCCGACCAACCTTCAATGGAAAAGATTATGTGGTGGAAGTTCACATTGCCAACTATTCAGCCAATCTCTATGGTCGGCGTCTGGGGCTAAAAATTGTCGCCAAAATTCGTGGCGAAAGACGCTTTTCTTCTGTCAAGGCGTTGCAGGCACAAATCAGTGACGATGTGCGTACCGCCACACAACAGCTGCTGTCGTGAGTGATTACAAGGACACGCTGAACCTGCCGCGCACGGATTTTCCGATGCGTGCCAACTTGCCGCATCGCGAAAAGGAGCGATTGGCGGGTTGGCAAGAGAATCGGCTTTACGAGTCGGTGTGTCAGGCGAGGAAGGGACGGAAAAAGTTTATTTTGCACGACGGGCCGCCATACGCGAACGGAGACATACACATCGGTCATGCGGTCAACAAGGTCTTGAAAGACATGGTTTTAAAGTCCCGATTGCTTGAAGGCTATGACGTGCCCTTTGTTCCGGGTTGGGATTGCCATGGTTTGCCAGTTGAGATGGAAGTCGAGAAGCACCTGGCTCGCACTAAAAAATCAGTGAGCGATGCCGGGTTCAGGGAGCACTGCCGGGCGCACGCGCGACACCATATTCAGCGGCAGCGAGAAGGGTTTATGCGGCTGGGCATCCTGGGCGATTGGGAACATCCCTATCACAGCATGGATTTTCAGATGGAGGCAGACATTCTGCGGGCATTGGGCAAAGTCATTGAGTTGGGCTATCTGGAAATGGGGATGCGTCCGGTCTTGTGGTGCCCGAATTGTGAATCGGCTTTGGCTGAGGCTGAAGTGGAATATATGGACAAGGAATCTCTGGCAGTTGATGTTTTTTTCCCCGCGCTGAGTCCCGAAGCGGTCGGTGACTGCTTCGGCGTCGCGCCCCCGGAACTGCCCTCTGGTTTTGCTGTCTGGACCACCACGCCGTGGACGCTGCCGGCAAACGAAGCGGTGGCGGTACACCCCGACCTGGTCTACGAATTGCTTGAAACGCCCGAACGGGTCTTGATTCTGGTGCAGGAAATGGTTCCTGAGTGCCTGGAAAAATGGAACATATCTTCCGCAAATCTGCTGGGTAGCGTTTCGGGCAGTGCCCTGGCGGGCATCAGGGTCAGTCGTCCCTTCCCACCCGCAGGGGGCACGGAAGAAGTAAAAGTGATTTGCGCCAAACACGTTTCTGCAGACTCGGGAACGGGTGTGGTGCATACCGCTCCGACACATGGTCCGGATGACTTTCAGAGTTGTCGGCAAAATGGCATTGCGTGCGGACAAACACACGTGGATGGCAAGGGGCGGTTTGATTCAGGCAGTGCTGTTTTTCCCGGCCGCTTCGTGCATGACGCAGACGAAGGCATAGTCGAATGTCTGGCAAGCAGCAACCGCCTGCTCCACCGCGCCCCGCTCCTGCACGCTTACCCGCATTGTTGGCGACACAAGACGCCGACTCTCTATCGTGCCACTTCGCAGTGGTTTTTGAATATGGAACACGAAGATTTGCGGCACAGGGCAATGGCTGCGTGCGAGCGTGTGCGCTGGTATCCGAAATGGGGAGAGGAGCGGATAAAGGGCATGGTCGCCAGTCGTCCGGACTGGTGCCTGTCGCGACAGCGCAGGTGGGGGGTACCGATCGCGGTGTTCAGACACCGTGAAACACACAGGCTCCACCCGAACAGCCTGGAGATTTTGGAGTCAGTGGCGAAAAAAATAGAAAAGGCGGGCGTGCAGGCTTGGTTTGACCTGCAAGCAGAGGATGTGCCTGGCGTGGCGGCTTCGGAATATGAAAAAATCGAAGATGTTTTGGATGTGTGGTTTGATTCAGGAACGACCCACAGTTGTGTTCTGGGTCAGCGGGAGGAGTTGGCAGTTCCCGCCGACCTGTATCTGGAAGGATCGGATCAGCACCGTGGCTGGTTTCAGTCTTCTTTGCTCACGGCCTTGGCGGAAGGGAGTACGGATGCCCCGTACAGAACCGTGCTGACCCACGGCTTTGTGGTGGACGTGAATGGGCAAAAGATGTCCAAATCACGAGGGAATGTCGTTTCTCCATACGAGGTGGTGCAAAAGCAGGGGGCGGACGTTTTGCGGCTTTGGGTCTGTGCCGCTGATTACAGCAGCGAGATGGTCATCTCTGACGTCATACTGGGTCAAATGAGTGATGCTTACCGCCGCATCCGTAACACGGCACGGTTCCTGTTGGCCAATCTGTATGACTTTGTTCCCGGTCGACACTGCCTGGCTTCAAACCAGCTTCTGCCGCTTGATGCCTGGGCAGTTCACAGGGCGTGGGAAGTCCAGAGCTCCCTGCGAATGGCATACGCGGATTACCAGTTTCCTCGGATTTACCAGCAGTTGCATGGGTTTTGCGCTGTGGATATGGGGTCGTTTTATCTGGACATCATTAAAGATCGCCTCTATACCTCCCGGGCGGATCGCGCGCCCAGGCGATCCGCGCAGACTGCCATGTATCTGATCGTGCAGGCGTTGGCGCGCTGGATAGCTCCTGTTCTGAGCTTTACCGCAGAAGAGTTGTACCAGGCGATTCCCGAAAGAAGGCAGGACTCTGTGTTTCATTGTGAATGGCAAGAGGATTTGCGCCCGCTTGGTGAGCAGGGGCCACTTTCGGTACAGGACTGGAAGCGGCTGATCCGCTTGCGCGAGATGGTCACGGAGAAGCTGGAGATTTTGCGCAAGGCCGGGGACATTGGCTCTTCCCTGGAGGCAGAAGTGACGCTTTTTTGCGACCAGGACGACCGGCGACTGCTGGCCACTTTTGGCGACGAGCTTCGGTTTGTTTTACTGACCTCGGGAGTGGAGGTTGTTGCTGCCAGCGAACGACCCGCAGATGCGCTGTCTTGCGACGAGAGTCTCTGGATGCTTATGAGACCCTCCCCGTACGAAAAGTGTGCGCGGTGCTGGAATCGTTGTCGCGATGTCGGTGCCAGTGACGCGCACCCGGGAATTTGTGCACGGTGCGTGGAGAACCTTGGGGAGGGAGAGGTGCGCAAATATGCTTAAATGGATGCCGGTCACTGTGATGGTCACGGGGATTGTGTTGTGCGATCAAATCAGCAAGATTTTTGCCAATCGTCATCTGGTTCTGCACGAACCGAAGGTCATTGTTGAACACCTGAACCTGACCCTGGTGTACAACCGTGGTGCGGCTTTCGGGTTTTTAAGTGAGGCAGGGAGCTGGAATCGCTGGTTTTTTGTTGTTTTGACCATCTGCATTGTCCTGTTTCTGATTCATTTGCTCAAAGGCATGGAGACCGAGCACAAATCAGCGCCCTTTGCCATCGCCCTTATTATCGGCGGGGCACTTGGTAATCTGGCAGACCGAATATGGTGGGGACACGTGATCGATTTTGTTGACATCCATTATTTTGGCTACCACTGGCCTGCGTTTAACGTGGCAGACAGTGCAATTACGGCAGGTGCACTGGGGTTGCTTTTTTTTGCTTTTCGGGGTTCAAAAAATGAAAGTCCTTCTCGCTAACCCAAGAGGCTTCTGTGCCGGCGTGGATCGCGCCATCGAAATTGTTGAAAGAGCACTGGACTACTTGGGGTCACCCGTGTACGTGCGCCACGAAGTCGTTCATAACCGCCAGGTAGTCGATCGCTTGCGCAAAAGAGGCGCAGTTTTTGTTAACGAGCTATCTGAGGTTCCTGCGCGCGCCCAAGTGATATTCAGTGCTCATGGAGTTGCCAGATCTGTCGTAAAGGAGGCGCGTGAACGCCAGTTGAGGGTGCTGGATGCCACTTGTCCTTTAGTCACTCGGGTTCATTTGGAAGTGTTCAGGTACTGTCAAAAAGGCCTGGATGTGATTTTAATCGGGCATCGTGGTCACCCGGAGGTAGAAGGGACTATGGGTCAATACGACGCCTCGCAAGGGGGCGAAATCCATCTCGTGGAAACGGCTGCAGACGTTGCGGAAATGGTGGTCAAGCGCCCGAAAAAATTGGCTTATGTCACCCAGACCACGCTTTCTGTGGATGACACCGCCAGGATTATCAAGGTGCTGAAAGAGAAATTTCCCGGCATCTCCGGTCCGCGCAAGGACGACATCTGCTACGCCACACAGAATCGCCAGGATGCGGTAAAACGCCTGGCAAAATGCTGCGACCGCATATTGATCGTAGGCTCAAAAAACAGCTCGAACTCTAACCGGCTATGTGAGATCGCAGTGAAAAACAAGGTGCCAGCTCGTTTGATTGATGATGCCGCAATGATTGATGAAGAATGGATCGCAGGAAGCGAAGTACTCGGTATTTCTGCCGGGGCTTCAGCACCCGAGGCATTGGTTCGCGATATCGTGCAGACTTTATACCGTTACGGTGCCGTGGAAGTACAAGAAGCTGACGGCGTTAAAGAAAGCGTGATTTTTCCGATTCCGTCTGCCCTGCGCTCGCCCGACAAAGAAGCAACCACAGCATAGAGGGGAAGCCTGCTCAGGAGCCATCGGCACCCGCACTTCTCGGCAAGGCAATTGCAGGAGAAGTACGTGAACTGTTCTGAAATAACGCCGAAACGCGATCACCAAGCCTGCAGATGGTTATCGGTGCCCTCACTTCTCGGAAAGGCAATTGCAGGAGAAGTACGCGAACCGTTCTGAAATAACGCCGAAACGCGATCACCAAGTCTGCTCAGGGGACATCGGTGCCCGCACTTCTCGGCAAGGCAATTGCCGGAGAAGCATGCGAACCGTTCTGAAATAACGCCGAAACGCGATCATCAAGCCCGCTCAGGGGTTATCGTGCCCGCACCTCTCGGCAAGGCAGTTGCAGGAGAAGTACGCGAACCGTTCTGAAATAACGCCGAAACGCGATCATCAAGCCTGCAGAGGGTTATCGGCACCCACACTTCTCGGCAAGGCAATTGCAGGAGAAGTACGCGAACCGTTCTGAAATAACGCCGAAACGCGATCACCAAGCCTGCTCAGGGGACATCGGCACCCGCACTTCTCGGCAAGGCAATTGCAGGAGAAGTACACGAACCGTTATGAAATAACGCCGAAACGCGATCATCAAGCCTGCGTGGGTTATCGGCACCCGCACTTCTCGGCAAGGCAATTGCAGGAGAAGTACGCGAACCGTTCTGAAATAACGCCGAAACGCGATCACCAAGCCTGCTCAGGGGTTATCGCCTCCCACACATCCCGGCAAGGCAATTGCAGGAGAAGCACGCGAACCGTTCCGAAATAACGCCGAAACGCGATCATCAAGCCTGCAGAGGGTTATCGGCACACTCACTTCTCGGCAAGGCAATTGCAGGAGAAGCACGCGAACCGTTCTGAAATAACGCCGAAACGCGGTCACCAAGCCTACAGAGGGCTATCGGCACCCTGCAGCCTGGATTGGGGTTGGATCGGTCTCAGTAAGGGGGTTTCGGCTTCTCGCCGTTTCCAGGAGCAAATATGGACGCAAGGTTATCCAGCCCCCCTCTGTAGACGCTTTTTATGACTCCAAGAGACATCTCATCTCTTTTTTCCTGATCCATGTCTTCGTTTCCGGCACTGTTAAAGCCGCCGGACCAGACAACCAGGCTGTGTCCCGCATCCTCGCCGGCTCCCACACTCAATTCGGATACATAGTCCATTACTGGCAGAACTTTCGGGTCAACTGCCAAGATTCGGTACTCATAGGATCGAGCCTGACCGTCATATCCCAAGAGTTCCTCGCTAATCGTTACGTCCTCCCCCAGGTAGAGAGTCCGTTTCGCGCCCGGGGTATGCCCCCCTTCGTGAACAGATTTCACAATCGCAGGATGCCACGCTTGCATGTTGCCGAAGTCCCCGAGAACAGCCCAGACCACTTCAGGTGGTGCTGCCACCTCAACGCTTTCAGAGACCATAAGAAGTCCTTTCGGCTGTTTTTCAGGTTTTTTGTCGCGCTCACACCCTTGAACGAGTGCCAGCGACAACAGGGAAAACGTTAATAGCGTCAGCCATTTCGGGTTTTTGGAATTCATGTTACCTCCGGGAAAAGCACTAAAGCGAACGGTGCTTCAAGTGTGCCCACGGCAGGGGATTTTATTAGTGGCAAGGTGATCCGTCAACAAGCTGAGGGAAAAGGATACCCACTTCTGGTCAGCTACGTATGTGTCTGTCGATTTTTGGTCTCTGGTGTGCGGGAAAAGCTTGTTGGCGTTCAAGAAAAAGAACTCGCGATCCAGCCTCTCATGTCAAGACCTGCCGTACGACTGGTCAGCACTTTGAATATTTTGTGCTTTGTAGGTGAGTGCGGGAGAGGAGAGAGGCAGTGCCCTGCAAGTTTCCTGCCTAACGTACTGCGCCTCCCAAGAGAGTCCGTACTCGCACTCGCAGTGACGCTGATTCCGGAACCAGCGGCGTTGTGACACCACTCTGTTGGAAATACAGGAGGGTATCGTTGCCAGACACCACATTGAAATAGCCTTGAAGCTCAAAATCAAGGCTAAATTCGCCGGTCAGATTGGGCTCAATTTCCTCCTCTATTCCCAAAGACAACATCAAGATAGCCTCTTTGTCGCCACCAAGAACGAGGACGGAGTCGGTTCTTTTATCGCCAATTATCAGATAAACACAGTTGGTGGCAGAATCGGATTCGCACACCGTGACCGTATTGGACGTGACCATACTCCCGGAGGCTTCTGTCAATGTAACCTTAAAAGTGCTATATCTGTCTGGGGCAGGATCCAGTGTAACTTTCACCGCTACCGAAAGGGGGTTATGCGGTGCGTCAGTAGTAAACCCCAGTGTGCTTCCCGTAACCAGTACTGTGATCCGAACTGTAGACATGGGTTGCATTGTGGCTTCACCCTGTTGAAAATTCAGAGGCAACTTGTTGCCGGAGCCTTCATTTGTATAGCCTTGAAGCTCAAAATCAAGGCTGAATTCGCCGGTCAGTCCGGGGTCAATTTCCCCTGCTATTCCCAAAGACAATATCAAGCGAGTCACACTGGTGCCACCAAGAACGGGGACAGTATCGGTTCCTGGATCACCGACTTTCAGATAAACGCAGTCAGTGTCAAAGTCGGACACGCACACCGGAACCGTGCCGGAGGTTTTTGTCAATGCAACTCTCAGAACTCTATCTTGTTCAGGGGGAGGATCCAGCGTGACGCTCGCCGTTACCGGAATGGCTGCATGCGGTGTATCAAGAGTAAATCCCAGTGTGCTTCCCTCTGCCATTACAGTGACCCGAACTGTAGTCAAGGGCCGTCCGGCATTACCTGGTTGAAAATTCAGGGGCAACCTGTTGCCGAAGCCTTCATTGATATAGCCTCGAAGCGCAACCACAAATTCAAATTCGCCGGTCAGACCGGAGTCAATTTCCCCCACTTTCCCCAAAGACAGTATCAAGCGGGTCACACTGGTGCCAGCAGAAATGTCGGCTGTGCCGGTTCTTCCGCCGCCGATTCTCAAAAAAACGCAACCGGTGTCAGAAACGTATTCGCACACACGGACCGTACCTGAGGTTCTTGTCAATGCAACTCTCAGAACGCCATTTTTTTCAGGGGCAGGAACCAGCGTGACGTTCGCAGTTACCGGAATGGTTACAGACGGTGAGGCAAGAGTAAACCCCAGTGTGTCTCCCTCAACCATTACAGTGATCCGAACTGCAGGAACTACGGGGAATCCAATAATTCGGGGCAATTGTTCGGCAGTTCCGAAGTCCCAAATATCCGAACTCCAGTTTTCAAAGGGAGCGATGAGAAGGTTTTCGTTTCCGCAGACGGTACCGGGAGTGGTCGGACATTGTAGTTGGGCAAGTGCTACCTGGGTGGTGACGCCTGATGGTGCCGTTGCACCAGAGTGCCGTATCGTCGTGCCAACGTAATAGTTTCCAGTTGATGTGAGCGTTGCGGAACCACCTGTGTCGTACAGGAAACTGTTTTCAGGGGTCCCTGTTGCAAAATTGTTTTCCAGACGACCTGTTCCGTATATAAACCCCAACAAACTTCCAAACCTTAACCCTTGTGATTCAACCCCCCCCGTTGCATAACTGTTCCTGACCAACCAGGTTTCCTGTAGCTCGCCAATCAGCCCACCTGCCCTTAAGAAGTTAGCAGAACCATCAACATTCCCTGTTGAGTAGGAGTTCAGCACTGTTGACCTTCTGCCAGCAGAAGTATCCCCCTGACCCAGTACGCCAATCAAGCCCCCCGCATTAGCACTGGCGGACACTGCCCCAGTCGCACGGCTTTCGCTGATCATGGACGCTATTGCGCGGCCGATCAGTCCTCCGGCTGTATATGCTCCAGCGTTGATGGATCCATTTGCAAAGCTGTTTAGTACACTTGAACTCGTCGCAAAGCCAATCAGTCCTCCGACAATTCTCTGAGACAGATCGAGCCTCGCTTGACTTCTCGTTGACCCCAAAACCAAATCACCCACCGCAGAGCAACGTCTAACCGTCGCTGTGGAAAGCATACCGACCAGTCCTCCCAAGTATTCTTGGGCTCTAAATCCTGCGATCCGTGATGTTGGCCGCACCACCACATCGCTTCTACAGTCGCTCAAATTGGCATCTTTGAATAAGCCCACGAGCCCCCCGACTTGGTGACGACCCGCTACAGTCCCCGTTACTGTGCTTCTTTCTATGTTCCCCAGGCTTTCCCCCACCAGAGCTCCCACTAAATCACGTCCTGTAACGACCACGTTTACCAGGTTAAGGTTTCGTATTTCTCCACTGGAAGACAACTTGCCAAACAGCCCAACCCTTGATGAGGAAGGGCGATTAATGGTCAGATTGCTGATGGACATATTGTTCCCGTCGAAAGTTCCGGAGAAACCATCAGCGCCACCAATCGGAACAAAATCCGTACCAGTGGCGTCAATGTCTACGCACAGCACATAATTGCTGGTCGGACTCGAAGTGATTGCCAGCAATTGGTTGATGTTTGTGATTGCGTAGGGAGTGTCGCTCCCGTTCCCTGAAGGGTTTTCACATGACGTTTGTGCAGACGCAGAACCTGCAAATATCAGTATCGCAAAAACGAGCACACCGTACCGGCACATTGACACCGCCAAAGAATGGCAGGGTTCACAGCACTTAACCTTGTTGGGCTCGTGCCTAAAGGTGGCACTCTTGCAAAGAGCCATCAACACTGAAACGACTTGTTCTGACACAATAAATCGACCTCCTGGTTACCCTTAATTAAAGGGCAAATAAAGAAACGAACGAGATCGGGTAATTGTATGGGCTGCTCGGGAGTTTGTCTGTAAACTGTAGGCGGATGTTGAATTTCGGCTACAGATTCCACGCCACAACTTTGGGCGACAGACAGCCCGGCGATGACCTTGCCGGGTTCGTACCTTGAAGCAATATCGTGGTGACCCGAATCATCTGCCAAGCAGACTTCCGGTTGCCCGGCACTTTTGTTTTTTCAGCTTTTCCTTTTCGTCGAGCAGCACAATGCGAAGAAATGGGGTGACCGCCTTGAACGGGAGCTCATTTTGTCCCGAAGGCTTCCAGGCTTCTGACGAAACAGGTGCGGTGCAGCTCATCGTGTGTGCGCACAGATTTTTCAGGGCTTCCTGCCGGAAGGTGCAGCCAGTATCGGTCTTTCCACAACGAGACAGTCAGCCCCGGCACACAGTGCCTGTTCCGGCTTGGGCTCGAGTTTGTGGTTGTTTGTTGGTGTTTCGTCCATACGAATGCCTGGCGTAAAAATTGCAAATCCCCGACCATTCTGCCTGTGTGCCGCCGCCACTTCGCTACCGGATGCCGACTCCGTGACACCCGGGCACTTGGTCTGCCTCGCCCGAACACAAATCAACGCGCCGAGACTCCCTTCATTGACCTGTTTTTCGCCTCTTTTTGACCCAGACAGCTTAAAAACGTAAACAACAGAACCTTCAGGTGTGGGATACAGTTCTCCACCACCGCTTCCAGCATGACCTCATGACGATACACATCGAGAAAAGAAATTCCGTTGTCTGACAGGTTTTGCACTGAGATACCCACCGTTCCTGTAACATCGTGAAGTTTCAAACCCACGAACACTCTTGTGTCACGATTCAGTAGCCGGTTTGCAGAAAATGTTGCGGCATTCAGGAGCCAGAGAACGGTGCGTCAAATAGTCACCGGGTTCCATAGTTTTACTTCCGGAGAAAACCGCGAAACTTTCTTGTGGGGCACACATTTGAGGCGAATAGTTGCGCAATACTCGTTGTCCGGTTGCAAAACGCAGGAGTTTGATCGCTGGAGACCCCCGTTACTCTTAACGCCAGGTTTTTCGTGTTTATGACACGGCGTCGTGATGACCTGCTTCAGGCTGGATATGGCTGGAAGCTTACGACCGGACAGGGCTTTGAAACCATTGTGCTTTGCGGGCAGTGCCCTGCTTGTGGAAGAGAAGGAGTGGTGTGTGGCAGTGCCCTGCAAGTTTCCTGCCTAACGTACCGCGCCGCCCAAGAAAGCCCGCATCCGCAGCGAAGCCTCCCCCCCTGTGGCATTTGTGGCATTACCCTGTTGAAAATTCAGGCGGAACTTGTTGCCGGAGCCTACATTGAGATAGCTTTGAAGCCGAACCTCAAGTCTAAATTCGCCGGTCTGACCGAGGGCGATTTCCCCCGCTCTTTCCAAAGACAGTTTCAGGCGAGCCGCGTCGGTGCCAGCAGAAACGAAGACTGTGTCGGTTGTTTTGCCGTCTATTTCGATGATTGGATAAACGCAGTTGGTGTCAGACTCGGATCCGCACACCGTGACCGTACCGGAGATTTTTGTCAATGTAACTTTCAGAGTGGTATCTTCATCAGGGGCAGGAACCAGCGTGACGCTCGCAGTTACCGGAATGGGCGCAGAAGCCCCCCTCAAAGTAAATCCCAGCGTACTTCCCCCAACCTCTACAGTGACCCGAACTGTAGGATCTCCGGGGAGTCCAACAAGTCGGGGCAATTGTTCGGCATTCCCTAAGTCCCAAATATCCGGACTCCATTCTTCAAAGGGAGAGATGCCATCGCAGACGTCATCCGGAGCTATCGGACATTGTAGTTGGGCAAGTGCCACCTGTGTGGTGACGCCCGACGGAACCGCTGCGCCAGCGAATCGTACCGTCGTGCCAGTGTAATAGTTCCCGATTGGTGTGAGATTTACGGAATCACTTATGTTGTACATGAAACTGCTTTCAGTGCTCCCGGTTGCAAAACTGTTCTCCAAGATACCTGTTCCGAACACATACCCCAATAAACTTCCAAATTCTACATTCTCTGCCAGTCTGGAGTTCCCTGTTGCGTAACTGTTCCTGACCAACCAAATTTCCTGCACCTCGCTAATCAGCCCACCTGTTCTGATCTGAGGGATGATACCAAAGTCATCAACATTCCCCGTTGAGTAGGAGTTCAGCACTGTTGACCTTCTAAAGGTAGAATTATCCCTACCGAGTATGCCAATCAAGCCACCCGCACTCCTTGAAGCGGTCACTGTCCCGCTCGCAAAGCTTTCACTGATCATGGTATTTATTGCGCGACCGATCAGTCCTCCGGCTGTAGCTGCTCCGGCGTCGATCTGTCCAGTTGCGATGCTGTTTAGTACACTCGAGCCCGTCGCAAGGCCAATCAGTCCTCCGACAATTCTCTCTGCCAACTCGATACGCATTTGACTTTTCCCGTTCGGCAAAGCCAAATTACCCGTTGCTGAGCAACGGCGAACCGTTGCCCCGGAAAGCTCACCAACCAGTCCCCCCAAGTATTCTTTTGTTTTTTGTGGTGCGGTTTCTGCTTTTGTCCGCACCACCACATCGCTTTTACAGTCGCTCAAATTGGCATTGCTGAATGCGCCGACGAGTCCGCCGACTTGGTGACGTCCCACTACAGCTCCCGTTACCGAGACTTTTTCTATGTTCCCCAGGCCTTCCCCTACCAGAGTGCCCACAAAATCACGTCCGGTAACGACCACGTTTACCAAGTTAAGGTTTCGTATTTCTCCACCGGAAGCCAATTTGCCAAACAGCCCAACCCTTGATGAGGAAAGGCGATTAATGGTCAGATTGCTGATGGACATATTGTTCCCGTCGAAAGTTCCGGAGAAACCATCAGCGCCACCAATCGGAACAAAATCCGTGCCAGCGGCATCAATGTCCGCGTCCAGCACATAATTGCTGCCTGGTCTCGCAGTGATTGCCTGCAGTTGGACGAAGGTTTCGATTCTGAATGCGCCCACGAGCCTGCCGACATAATCACGTCCCGTTACAGTTCCCGTTACCGCGCTTCCTTCTATCTTCCCCAAGCTTTCCCCCACCAGACCTCCCACATAATCACGTCCTGTAATGACCACGTCTACCAGGTTAAGGTCTCGTATTTCTCCACCGGAAGCCAATTTGCCAAACAGCCCAACCCTTGATGAGGAAGGGCGATTAATGGTCAGATTTCTGATGGTCATATTGTTCCCGTTGAAAGTTCCGGAGAAACTACTCTTGCCTCCAATCGGAACAAAATCCGTGCCAGTGGCATCAAGGTCTGCGCCCAGCGTATACCAGGCTTTCGGCATTGAAGTAATTGCCTGCAATTGGCAGACGGTTTCTATTCTGTAAGGATCGGAGTCTTTCCCGGTTCCGCCCCCTGAGGGGAGGCTCTCCTTGTTTTCACATGACGTTTGTGCAGACGCAGAACCTGCAAATATCAGTACCGCAAAAACGAGCACACCGTAACGGCACATTGTCGCCGCCAAAGAATGGAAGGGTTCACAGCGGTTAACCCTGTATTGCCACTCGGCTACCGTGTTCTTCATGAAAATGAAGCTGGGGTGCCTTCGCCCCTTTGGAAACATACCCCAAGTGCTGATTCCATCGTTAGACAGGAGCCTGACTTTGGGGATTTCTTTTTAGGTCTGCGCCTGAGAGTGGCACGCCGGCAAAGAGCCACCGACTCTGAAATGATTTGTTCTGACACGGTAACTGACCCCTTATTAAAGGCTAAACAAACAAACAAACGAGATTGGGTAATTGTACGGGCTGCTCGGTCGTTTGCATATTATAGCGCAGGAGGATGTTGAAGCTTGATCGCAGTTTTAACACCACAACTTTGGGCACCAGACAGTCTGTCTGTGGCCTTGCAGGGTTCGTACCTTGAAGCAATATCGTGGTGACCTGAATCATCTGCCAATCAGGCTTCCGGCTACCCGGCACTTTTGTTTTTTCAGCTTCTCCTTTTCGTCGAGAGGCACAATGCGATGAAATGGGGAGGCTCCCTCGACCAAGAACTCGTTTTGTCCTGAAGCCTTCCATGCTTCTGACGGAACAGGTGCGGCGCAGCTCATCATGCGTACGCACAGATCTTGCAGGGCTGGCTGCACGGAAGGTGCAGCCAGCATCGGTCTTCCCACAACGATACAGTCAGTCCCGGTACGCAGTGTCTGTTCCGGCTTGAGTGCGCTCTAGCCAGAGGGCAGTGCGCGAAATGGTTGCTGGATTCCAAGGTTTTACTTCCGGAGAAAACCGCGAAACTTTCTTGTGAGGCACACATTTGAGGCGAATAGTCGCGCAATACTCGTTGTCCGGTTGCAATACGCAGGAGTTTGATCGCTGGTGACCCCCGTTATTCTTAACGCCACGCTTTTCGTATTTATGACACGGCGTCGCGACGACCTGCTTCAGGCCTGATACGGCTGGAAGCTTACAACCGGTCAGTGCTTTGCAGGCGAGTGCGGGAGAGGGGCAGGCGGTTTCCTGCCTAACGTACCGCGCCGCCCAAGAAAACCCGTATTTGCACTGATGCCGAATCCGGAACCGGCTGCATTGTGGCACCCCCCTGGTGAAATTCCAGGAGGACATTGTTGCCGGAAACCGTGTATGGATAGCCTGGAAGCTGAACCACAAGCATAAATTTGCCGGTCTGACCTCGGGCAATCTCCCCCTCTATTCCTATTTCCAAAGACAATGTCAAGATAGCCTCATCGGTGCCACGAGGAACGTGAACGGTGTTGGTTCTTCTATTGCCAATTTTCAGAAAAACGCAGCCGGTGTCAGAAACGGAACTGCACAACCTGACCGTGCCGGAGGTTTTTGTCAATGCAACTCTCAGAACGTTATTGCTATCAGGGGCAGGGTTCAGCATGACTTTCACCTCGCGCGAAAGGGGTATATGCGTTGTGCCAAGAGTAAACCCCAGTACGTTTCTTCCTTCCATAGGAAACCCAACAGTGATCTGAACTACAGGAATGGGGATTAGCGTAGGTAATTCCGCATCCGTTCCGAAGTCCCAAATGTTCGGGTTCCAGTTTTCAAAGGGAGAGATGCCATCGCAGACGTCACCCGGAGTGGTCGGGCATTGCAGTTGAGCAAGAGCTACCTGTGTTGTGACGCCTGACGGTGCCATCGTGCCAGTGTAATAGTTCTCGTTTAATGTGAGAGTTGCGGAACCATTTACTTGGTATATGAATCCGCTCTCAGGACTTCCGGTTGCAAAACTGTTTTCCACAAGCCCTGTTCCGAATGCATACCCTAATAAACTTCCAAACTTGACCCCTTGCGGTTCAACATTCCCCGTTGCGTAACTGTTGCTGATCACCCAGATTTCCTCTAGCTGTCCAATCAGCCCACCTGCCCTCACGACGTTAACAGAACCACCGACATCCCCCGTTGAGTAGGAGTTCAGCACTCTTGAAGTTCTGACACGGAATCCAGCGCCAGAATCTGAACCCAGCCAGCCAATCAAACCACCCGCTTTCTGTGTGGCACTTACTGCCCCACTCGCATAGCTTTCGCTGACCATCGATTCCACTGCAATACCAATCAGCCCCCCGGCTATATCTGCCATAGCGTTGATCTGTCCGGATGCGTAACTGTTTTTCACGACCGAGCGATCTGCCAAGCCAATCAACCCTCCGACAATTCTATTAAGCTGAGCGAGCCGCCTTTGACTTCGCTCGCTCGACAAAACCAAATCGCCCGTCGCTGAGCAACGGCTAACCGTCGCCCTGCTAAGATGACCGACCAGCCCCCCCAAGTATTCTGCTCCTTGTCCTGTCGCGCTCAGTCTTGGATGCACCGTCGCACTGCTTTCACAATCACTCAAAGTGCCGTTCCGAAATCTTATGTCCGAGTCACCGAATCTGCCCGCGAGTCCGCCGACACTGCTAACTCCTGAAACAGATCCCTCTACCGAGACTCTACTTATGTTCCCCCGGCTCCCCTTGCCTACCCCCACGAGTCCGCCAACAACGTTAGTTCCTGAAACAGAACCCGTTACTGTGCTGTCACTGATGACCCCGTTGCTTTCTCCAGCCAGACCTCCTATGAGCTGACCCTGACCAATGGCTCTGCTGCTTTCTGCAACTTGTACGTTTACCAGGCTAACGTTCCGAATTTCTCCACCGGCAGACGACAAACCTACGAGTCCGCCGACTCGGTAACGTCCCGCCACAGATCCGTTTAGTGTGCCTGCACCATCTATTGACCCCCCGCTATCTCCCACCATGCCACCGACAATAGTTGCGCCTGAAACGTTCATGTTTTCCATGTTAGTGTCTCGAATTTCTCCACCGGAATGCAATCTGCCTACGAGGCCGCCGACCACTGTACCTACGAGGGGACCGACCACTGTAGCAGTTAATTTCTTTCCTACAAATCCCGATACCCTACCTCCTACTATGAGCCCCCGGCTTTCCCCCACCAGACCACCGACAATAGTTACGCCTATAACGTTCAGGTTTACCAGGCTAAGGTCTCGAATTTCTCCACCGGAATCCAGGTTTCTGAACAGTCCAACCCTTGATGAGGCGCGATTGATGGTCAAGTTGCTGATGCTCATACCATTCCCGTCAAATGTTCCGGAGAACCCCGCACCACCGCCCCCGATTGGTGTAAAGCCAGCACCGTTATTCCACGACCCGGCATCTGTGGCATCAAGGTTCGCCGCCAGTTTGTAATGGGCAGTCAGGTTTTCCTGTATTGCCTGCAGTCGGCAAATCGTATCAATGTTGTAAGGGTTGTTTATAGAGCCATCTTCTCCAACTGCGTAGTTCTTGTCAATTTGAATGCAATCCGAGGGACGGTTGGCTCGTGGAGCACCAGTTAGCGTAGGTAATTGCGCTGAAGTCCCGAAGTTCCAGAAGTATGGATCCCAGTTTCTGAAAGGAGCGATGCTGCCATCGCAGGCCTCATCTGCAGAGGTCGGACATTTTAGTTGGCTAAGCTTAATCCGGGTGACTCCTTGCTCTGTGCTCTGTATGTCGGGTGATTCAATGAAATAGTTCCCACTTGATGTGACTTTTGTGGAACTTTGTACGAAGCGAATGAACTGGCGTTGAGCGCTCCCGGTTGCAAAACTGTTTTCCACAACCCCTATTCCAAATGCAGCACCCAATAAACTTCCAAAAATTACGTTTCTTGCCTCGTTGTCGTTGTTCCCTGTTGCGTAACTGCCACTGACCAGCCAGGTTTCCTGTAGCTCGCCAATCAGCCCTCCCAGCCTTTTAAATCTTATTTGTTCATTAAGTCGTAAGTTGACATCTCCCGTCGAGTAGGAGTTCAGCACTGCTGACCTTCTGCCAGAGTCAGAACCAACCCCCAGTATGCCAATCAATCCACCTGCACTCCTCAAAGTGTACACTGCGCCACTCGCATAGGTTTCGCTGATCATGGCGTTTATTGCGCGACCGATCAGTCCCCCGGCTGTATCTGCCCCAGCGTCTATCTGTCCAGTTGCGAAGCTGTTTTGCACAGTTGAGCTTTCTGCATGTCCAATCAGCCCACCGACAATTCTCACTGTCTGATTGAGATTCGTTTGACTTTTCCCGTTCTCCGGCAAAACCAAATCACCCGTCGCTGAGCAACGGATAACCGTTGTCCCGGAAAGCTGACCGACTAGACCCCCCAGGTATTCTGCTGCGTTGTTTGCTGCGCTCCGTGTTATTGGTCGCACGACCACATCGCTTTTACAGTCGCTCAAATTGGCATTTCTGGATATGCCCACGAGCCCGCCGACCTGGTGACGTCCCGCCACAGTTCCCGTTACCGAGACTTCTTCTATGTTCCCCCGGCTTTCACCCACCAGACCTCCCACTAAATCACGTCCCGTTACAGTTCCCGTTACCGAGCTTTTTTCTATGTTCCCCAGGCTTTGCCCCACCAGAGCTCCCACATAATCAAGTCCTGTAACGTCCACGTTTACCAGGTTAAGGTTTAGTATTTTCCCACCGGAATTCAACTTGCCAAACAGCCCAACCCTTGATGAGGAAGGGCGATTGATTGTCAGATTGCTGATGGACTTTCTGTTTCCGTTGAAAGTTCCGGAGAAACCAACAGTGCCCCCAATTGGAGCAAAATCCGTACCATCGGCATCTATGTCGTCGACCAGACTATAAAATCCCGTCGGAGTTGAAGTGAGTGCCTGAAATTGGCAGACGGTGCTGATTTCGTAAGGATCGTTAACAGTCCCCTTCGCTGTAGAGTATTCACATGGTGTTTGTGCAGACGCAGCACCTGCAAATATCAGTATCGCAAAAGCGAGCACACCGTAACGGCACATTGACGCCGCCAAAGAATGGAAGGGTTCACGGTGCTTAACCCTGTATTGCCACTCGGCTACCGTGTTCTTCATGAAAATGAAGTTGAGGAGGCTTCGCCCCTTTGGAAATTTTTCTTTAGGCCTGCGCCCGCGAATAGCCATAGGCTCCGAAATAATCAGCTTTGACACCGTAATTAACCTCCTTCTCTTTTATAGAGGGTATAAATACACACGAATCTGCACATTATACAGGCTGCGCTGGAGTTTGTCCATAAATGCAGTCGGCTGTAGTTTCCACGCTACAACTTTGGGCACCAGACAGCCCGGCGATGACCATGCTTCGCTCGTACTTTGAAGCAATATCGTGGGATCTGAATCATCTGCCAATCAGACTTCCGGCTGACTGATGCTTTTTTTTTTCAGCTTCTCCGTTTCGTCGAGATGCACGATGGGATGAAATGGGGAGGCTCCCTCGATCAGGAGATCGTTTTGTCCCGAAGGTTCCCATGCATCAGATGGATCAGGTGCGGCGCAGCTCATCATGCGCGCGTGTAAATCTTGCAGGGCTTTCTGCCGGGAAGGTGCAGCCAGTATCGGCCTTCCCACAACGAGATAGTCAGCCCCGGCACGCAGAGCCTGTTCCGGGTTGAGCGCGCGTTTGTGGTCGTTTATTGGCGTGTCGTCCATGCGAATGCCTGGCGTAAAAATTGCAAATTCCCGACCATTCTGCTTGCGTACCGCCGCCACTTCTCTACCGGATGCTATGACTCCGTGACATCCCAGCGCTTTGGCTTGCCTCGCCCGCTCACAAATCAACGCGTCAAGACTTCCTTCATAAGCCATATTCTTCGCATCTTTTTGATCCAGGCTACTTAAAAACGTAACCAACAGAATCTTCAGGTGAGCACCACAGTTCTCCACCGCCGCTTCCAGCATGGCCTCATGGCTATGCACACTGAGAAAAGAAGCACCGCTGTCTGCCAGATTTCGCACTGCGGCACCTACCGTTCTCGGAATATCATGAAGTTTCAAATCCACAAACACTTTTGCGTCACGCTTCAGCAACCAGTCAAGCAAGCCAAAAGCGCCACGATCTGTGAATGTTTCCAGCCCGAGTTTGAAAAAACGCACGCTGTCACCCAGCTCCAGCACGACTTTTTTGGCTTCACTGACGGGCAGATCCAACGCCAGAACCAGACGCTCGGTGATTTCAGCGGGAACATTCAGAGACATGCTTTCACTCAGTCAGCCAGCTATGCGCTTTGGATTTCCTGGAGCTGGGAGAAATAATGGCTGATGTACTCGTCCAGTGGCAGAACATCCTGGCTTTCAATGTCAGCTTGTGCCTGTAAGGATTCAGCAGCCAGCTTGCAGAAATGGCTGTGGCATTCAGGGTCCAGAGAGCGGTTCGCGAAATGGTCACTGGATTCTATGGTTTTACTTCCGGAGAAAACTGCGAAACTTTCTCCTGAAGTACGCATTTGATCCAAAATGCGTGCCGATGGCATCCGTTCCGGCACCTGGAATGTTTCCATCTGTGCGCGCAACGCTTGGCTGAATCGCGTGTTTCCGTGTGCCTTGGACAGTAACTCGCTGACAGGGAGCATTTGTTGACATATTTCATTGCCCCACACTCGCAATGGTTTTTTGCGCCCTTGGGAATACAGGAAAAGATTCGGGTCGCGTCCCCGGTGTGCAACGCGCACTTCGTTTTCCCGGATCTCCACTGCTGCGGCTTCATCCAGGAATGGGCTGTCATCGGCCAACAGGCAATAGGTCATGAAAAGCTCCAGGAAATCCAACTGCGCTTCTCCGATTCCGCAAGGCTCAAAAGGATCTACGTCCAAAGAGCGCAGTTCCACGTATTCTACCCCACGTCGGTGCAAGGCGGTTATGGACATTTCTCCTTTTTTGGGTACGCATTTGGGACGAATCGTCGCGTAATACTCGTTGTCCAGTTGCAGAACACAGGCGTTTAATTGCTGGAAAACACCGTTGTTTTTAACGCCTAGCTTTTCGTATTTATGACACGGCGTCATGATGGCCTGCTTCAGGCTGGAAATGTATTGTTGCAAACTGTTGTAGGAAGCAGCAAAGCCCATTTTCGCTCCTTGGTTGTTCTGATAGCCAATGTCGCCCATCCGCAATGAAGTGGCGTGGCGGCCGTAAAGTGTGCCGCTATCAAAGTGGCGGAGCTTGCTGGCGAACCCCACGAAACTTTTACAAACAGCCGGAGAAGCTCCGAACAGGTAAGGAATGATCCAGCTGATTCGCATGATATTGCGCACCAGCCCCATGTAGGCTTGGGAGCGAAATTGCGTGACCCGGGTTTCGGGAGCGCGCCAATCTCTCAGCCAATCCATAAGCGCGTTTCCGAATGAATAGTTGAAATGCACGCCGGCTATGGCCTGCATATCCGGGCCATAGCGGCAGGCAAGCCCGCGACGGTAAATTTTCTTCATTTGGCCGATGTTTGAAGTCCCGTAATGCGCAATGGGAATAGTGGTTTTTCCCTTGATGATGCACGGCATGCTGTTGTTCCATAACGCCTCATCCCCGATTTTCGAGTAAACAAAAGTGTGCGTGTTTTCAAGAAACGCTTTCGCCTTCTCGGTGCTGGGCATGGCCGGCGTCACTATTTCCAGAAGTGTTTCCGAGTAGTCGGTGGTGATATGGGGGTGGGTCAGTGCCGAACCTAAAGATTTGGGATGGGGTTCCGGAGAAAGCGTGAACTCCGGCGTAACGCGCAGAGATTCCTTTTCCAGCCCTATTCCGCGACCATCGGTCAGCAGAGACAAGTCGCCAACGCTTGAGAGGGCTTTTACCGTGGCTTCAGCGTTCAAGTGGTCTCCCGAATGCGCGCAAAGCACTCAAGGAAATCCCACACGAAGAATGAACCAGGGTCAGTTTTTCTGTCAGGAGCCAGATCTTTGTGGCCGACAATGCGCTGCTCGTCCAGGGTCTCATAGCACTCCAGAAGCGCCACTGTCACTTCTGCCAATGTTTCGTATTGCTTCACCTCGAATGGTTGATTATCAGTGCCTTCCAGCTCTATGCCGACCGAAAAATCATTGCAGTTTGTACGTTCCCGGTAGCGGGACTCGCCAGCGTGCCAGGCACGCCGATGAAAAGGCACATATTGTATGACTTCCCCGTCTCGGCGAACCAAAAGGTGTGCGGAGACTCGTAAGCGGGAAAGGAAGGCGAAAGTCGGATGCGCTGCGGGATCCAGAGAGTTGGTGAACAATTGTGTGATGCCAGACCCGCTGAAATCGTTTTCCGGGACACTGATGGAGTGAATGACGATTAATTCCAGTGACATGCCGGCTGTCCGCTCGTCAGCGTTCGGAGACGGCACAAAACGCACATCTTTGAGTCGGTGGATTTGCTTGTCAATTTTCAGCAAGGTCAGACTCCGATCTGTTCTTGGTACAACCGGAACAATTCTTCCTGAAAACAGACAAAAGTCACTTGAATCAGAGCTTGGCGTCTGTTTAGGCAAGCGCGGGTGGTTTGCACGGCAACACGCACTGCTTCCCTGTATGGATAACCATAAGCACCGCAACTGATGGCAGGAAAAGCCATGCTTTTTACAGAATTCTCGCAAGCCAGGCCAATGGCCTTTTCATAGCAAGCCGCGAGCAATGCCTCCTCGCCATGCGCCCCGCCCTGCCAAACGGGCCCAACGGCATGGATTACAAATTTTGCAGGGAGTTTATAGCCTTTGGTGATTCGAGCCTCTCCGGTCTGGCAACCCCCGATTTTGCGGCAGGCATCCAGCAACTCTGAGCCGGCAGCGCGGTGAATGGCGCCATCTACCCCGCCGCCTCCAAGCAGTGAAGAGTTGGCGGCGTTGACAATTGCGTCCACTTCAAGGCGCGTGATGTCGCTCTTCACAGCCGCAAGCTGCGCAGAAGGATCGCCATAGTGTCCGGCTTCAGTCACTTCTCTCTATGGTAGGCAACTTCTGCAGTGGTTCGTCCTGCAGGCATCCAGCAGCTTCGATCCGGCAGCGCGGTGAATGGCACCATCTGCCCCACCGCCTCCAAGCAGTGAAGAGTTGGCGGCGTTGACAATTGCGTCCACTTCAAGGCGCGTGATGTCGCTCTTCACAGCCGCAAGCCGCGTAGAAGGATCGCCATAGTGTCTGGTTTCAGTCACTTCTCTTTCATGGTAGGCAACTTCTGCAGTGGTTCGTCCTGCAGGCATCCAGCAGCTCTGAGCCGGCAGCGCGGTGAATGGCGCCATCTACCCCACCGCCTCCAAGCAGTGAAGAGTTGGCGGCGTTGACAATTGCGTCCACTTCAAGGCGCGTGATGTCGCTCTTCACAGCCGCAAGCCGCGCAGAATGATCGCCATAGTGTCTGGCTTCAGTCATTTCTCTTTTATGGTAGGAAACTTCTGCAGTGGTTCGTCCTGCAGGCATCCAGCAGCTTCGATCCGGCAGCGCGGTGAATGGCGCCATCTGCCCCACCGCCTCCAAGCAGTGAAGAGTTGGCGGCGTTGACAATTGCGTCCACTCCAAGGCGCGTGATGTCGTCTTTCACAGCCGCAAGCCGCGTAGAAGGATCGCCATAGTGTCCGGCTTCAGTCACTTCTCTCTATGGTAGGCAACTTCTGCGGTGGTTCGTCCTGCAGGCATCCAGCAGCTTCGATCCGGCAGCGCGGTGAATGGCGCCATCTACCCCACCGCCTCCAAGCAGTGAAGAGTTGGCGGCGTTGACAATTGCGTCCACTTCAAGGCGCGTGATGTCGCTCTTCACAGCCGCAAGCCGCGCAGAAGGATCGCCATAGTGTCCGGCTTCAGTCACTTTGCAGCCTTTGGTGATTCGGGTCTCTCCGGTCTGGCAACTCCCGATTTTGCGACAGGCATCCAGCAGCTCTGAGCCGGTAGCGTGGTGAATGGCACCATCTGCCCCACCGCCTCCGGGCAGTGAAGAGTTGGCGGCGTTGACAATTGCGTCCACTTCAAGGCGAGTGATGCCGCTCTTCACAGCCGCAAGCTGCGCAGAATGGTTTGTAAGACCGCTCGCTTCCAACATGGTGCTGGCTATGTTACTTCACCTGCCGCGCTCCAACGGTTCACGCTGAGCTTCAGGATTTGTAACAGCCTGGAATTTCTTGGCTCCACGACGGTGTCCGGGTTATTCAGAAACAAGGCAGCCATATTTTCTCAGGTCGCTTTGCTGACTTGTCGTTTTTGCAGGTTCCCTGACACAAACGCTTGCCCTGCTTAGTGCCATGCTTCGGAAGGCAGTTTCCTGCCCATGGTATCAAGCGAAAGAGCCATTCCTTCGCCTGAGACGGGGGTGGCGGTCAGTCGGCAGCAGTGCTGCAAGTCCTCATCACAGGACTCACCCGTGATGTGATAGTTCCCTCGTGCAGAAACTGCCTGACCTGCTTCTGCGGTGACACCAAGTTCCGAAACCAGGTCAACGGTATAGCGTTGGTGTTTGGCAAAGTGGCGAGCCTGCAAAACCATAATCTCGGAAAGTGCCAACCGCGCCTCAGTCAAAAACAAGCGTTGGCGGTGCTGATCGTAAGCGGGATATGCCAACAGGCTCAGTACGGCGATGATTCCCATGGCAACCAGCAGTTCCAACAATGAAAAGCCGCGCGCACGGTTCCTCCATTTGGGCTTGCGAAAATAATCGGGAGTCGGGAGAGTCGGTTTCAATAGCTGAAATCTGCCCCCTCAAGGCGAACCGTACCGGCAGGGGATTTGCTGAATAAAAGCAGAGCCGTAATTTTGTTTCCGGCATCATCCAGGACGTGGGCATTCAACAGAACCTGAGTGTTTACGAGTTGGGCTTCTTCTGTGCCATCTGGTCTCCATAGGGGCGGGATCAGGAGCGAAGCTGTGCACCCGGAAGTGATGCCCTCGCTGTTCCCAAACTCGCTGCTGCAGAGCTTGGCGTGAACAAAAATCTCGTCGAAGTCCGGCGTGGCGGTGTCTAACAGTCGCAGCCGCGAAGAGGCTTCCAACACGGTGTTTCTCATTGCCGTGTGTAAATCGACTTTCCGCTCAAAAGTGGTGGTGATCCGCGACAAGTCCCCAGTTTGATGCAGGCTGGCGGTAATGAGCATGTTTCCCAGAAGCAGGAGCACGATCGCCGGAATCAGAATGCTGCCATGTGTTCTTGCGCCCACGCCGCCTTCAGGGCACCACTGTGAACGTATGCCATGCGGAGTTTGCCGATTCTTCTTCAGTCTGTACGGGTGCGCGAGGCGATCTTTCTTCAACTTGCAACTGGACTTCCAGTGCCAAATCATGGCTCTCCGCGCTTTTCAGCGCCGCGACACGGAGTGAGGTGATTCCCTGCAGCCATTCCTCGCGAAACATTCCGGCTCGTTTGTAATGCCCGTAATCTGCGACCACGAGCCGTTTGCGAAACAGAGAAAATTGTGCGTTTTCAGCATGGACGCCTGTTGCCAGATAGATGGCCTGTGGCCGATAAGGAATCAACAACGCGCCGCGCGGGAATGTGTGGCTTTCCCGCGCCCGGCAAGCCCTGTCTGCGTCAAAGACCACTGCGCAGTTGCCAGGCCTGACCGCAGAGCCCTCGTCGTAATGGACGCGCGTCCCACGTCTGCTGACTCTTGTAACCTGAAACAAGGCGGCCAGGTCTTCATGGCACGCCACCGCCAACTCGCCAACTTTTACTTTGGTGGGAACCGCAAGGTCAAAAAAACGGTTCGGCTCTTCGTGTTCCAGTATCGGGGCAGGCAACGAAGCCTGTAGACCAATGAGCACGTCGCTGAATTCGTTTCGCCCGTCCGGGTGAGGTGTCACTTTTGCAACCGCCCGGGCTCTGTCGCTCGTGGCGGAATGAGCGAAACGAAACTCCTCGAAAGGAGTCGCCCAGTAATCATAAGCGGAGCGATTCACCAGGTTAATGCGCTGCGCCGCATAAGGGCACAAGGCACGACGACTGCCATGCAATGCGTCCTGCAAGAGGCGGTCAGCGACAAAAGCGGTTTCAGTCATGGAAAGGCGTTCTCTGAGCCAGAGATGGTTCGTCAGCAAGCTTTGGTGTGCATTGATCATGACCAAGGTTATAAACACCCCGAAAGTCGTCGCCAGCAGCATTTCCAGCATAGTGAAGCCGCGGGCGAATTTTCCTGGGTCTCTCAAATCTTCCTATGGTGCGACCATGAGATTTTTGTGCAATGTTTGCTCATCGCCAGTTAAGTCCTGCCACTTGATCGAAAGCTGAAGCGAGCGCTCCTGAGCCACCAGCCTGGCATCCCCTTGGCGCAGAACAAGCATGGGACGGCTGGTGTCGCTGCATGCCGGGTTGTCTGCCTAGGTGCCAAGCCGAAATTTCCTGGGTCTCTCAATTCTTCCTATGGTGCGACCATGAGGTTTTTGTGCAATGTTTGCTCATCGCCATTTAAGTCCTGCCACTTGATCGAAAGCTGAAGCGAGCGCTCCCGAGCCACCAGCCTGGCATCCCCTTGGCGCAGAACAAGCATGGGACGGCTGGTGTCGCTGCATGCCGGGTTGTCTGCCCAAGTGCCGAGCCGACATTTCCAGTGTCTGAGAAAAAACTTGGTGCGCTCCGGCTGGCCGCAGGCCGTGACGGAACAGTCCTCGCTCGCTTGAGGGATGTTTTGGTAATCACTGCCTGATACGCCCACCAGCATATTGTTGGAGGTGTCTGCCCAGCGCAGAAAGTCATAAAACATGAGGTTGGCCTGGATGCGGTGCAGCAACTCCTCATCTGTGTTCAGCAAGTCGTTTTGCAAATGGATCATGCCCAGCAAGCCGAAAGAGACCAAACCCATTGCCAATAGCAGCTCCAGAAAACCGTAGCCTGCCTGCTTGCGAAACTGGCGACAAGTTCTCACGCTTCGCAGTCGCTCAATTCACTCTCTCGGGAGGAGCGCAACCGGCCACTGCGGATGATGACAATGCCTGACAATGCTTTCCGGGTACCGGTGCGGCAGAAAAAGAAATGGCCGTTTGTGTGGGCGCGTCCTTGTTCTGAAAAACGAACGAAGTCTGAAAAAGCGTTGGTCTTTATTGAGAAGCCAGAGAGGAGAGGCATCCCCACATTGACCAATCTGGCGTTTGGTGGTGGGGTCGCGAAGTAGCCCGGGTCTAGAACTTCCAATACGACCCAGCCTTGTGCGTAGTCACGAGAAAGGCATCGTGCCTGACTTTCTCCGGGACAGACAAAAATGACCCGCCCGCTCGTCAGTGCGTATGAACGGGCAAACTTCAAAGCATTGATGAATTTGCGTGGCTCCTCTTTGTCCGTCCGGTTTTGAAACAGCTCGCGATAGCCATAAACACCCCACGTCAGAAATATGGCAATAAGCGCTGTGACCGCCAGCAATTCCAGCAGCGAAAAGCCTGTGTTTTTAAGCGTGGCCGGCTGGCTGAGGCCAGCAACCCGAGGTATGAGCGCATTGATTTTCCTGTTGTTTGGCACCGCATTCGCAATCGTGTCCCGGAATACTGTCAGGTGAAGTGGCAAAAACTCCACAGTCCGGGACAAGCGGCTTTATGCCTTCTCCAAGTGGCTTGCTCTTGGCCAAGCCGTGGTTGTCCAGTCCGATTTACCAGGGGTGCAAATCCGGGACGCTTCACGTTCTGCAAAGTCGCTTGCTTGGCAGAAGCGATGTGACAGCAGGGAAAAGCACTTGCCTCGGGGAGAACAAGTGTCTGTTTTTTCTTTTGCAGGGCGTGGCAGATTGATGACTTCTTGTTCCCTGCCCCGTTCCCCGAGATCAGCTCAGGCAATCGTCTCTGTACCTAATGCGGCAGGATCTGACTCAGGAATTTTTTCGTTCTTTCGTGCTTCGGGTTGGCGGCGCTTGTCTGGCAGAAGCGATGGGACAGCAGGGAAAAGCACCTGCCTCGGGGCGAACGAGTGTCTGTTTTTTCTTTTGCGGGGCGCGGCAGATTGATGACTTCTTGTTCCCTGCCCCGTTCCCCGAGATCAGCTCAGGCAATTGTCTCTGTGCCTAATGCGGCAGGATCTGACTCAGGAATTTGTTTGTTCTTTCGTGCTTTGGGTTCGCGGCACTTGCTTGGCAGAAACGATGGGACAGCAGGGAAAAGCACCTGCCTCGGGGCGAACGAGTGTCTGTTTTTTCTTTTGCGGGGCGCGGCAGATTGATGACTTCTTGTTCCCTGCCCTGTTTCCCGAGATCAGTTCAGGCAATCGTCTCCGTGCCTAATGCGGCAGGATCTGACTCAGGAATTTTTTCGTTCTTTCGTGCTTTGGGTTCGAAAAGAAATTTGCGGGTTTGCCGACCTCCACAATCTGTCCTTCGGCCATGAACACAATCCAGTCTGCGACTCGCCGCGCGAATCCCATTTCATGGCTGACGCAAATCATGGTCATGCCCTCGTCCGCCAGGGAAACAATGACGTCCAGAACCTCGGAGATCATTTCCGGATCCAGCGCCGACGTGGGCTCATCAAACAGCATGACGCGAGGGTGCATGCACAAAGAACGCGCAATGGCAACGCGCTGCTGCTGTCCACCTGAAAGTTGGGCGGGATACTTATGCGCCTGATCCGCAATGTGTACCCGTTCGAGGTAGGACATGGCAACTTCTTCTGCTTCAGCGCGCCTCATTTTGCGCACCCAAACAGGAGCGAGAGTCAGGTTTTCCAGAACGCTTAAATGGGGAAACAGGTTGAAGTGCTGAAACACCATGCCGACTTCGCTGCGTACCTGATCAATGTTCTTCAGGTCTTCGTTCAGCTCCACACCGTCAACCACAATGCGGCCTTTCTGGTGTTTTTCCAGGCGGTTAATGCAGCGAATCAGCGTTGATTTTCCGGAAGCGGACGGGCCGCACACCACGATGCGCTCTCCTTTGCGCACCGTGAGGCTGACGTTTTTCAGTACATGCAGTTCGCCGTACCACTTGTTCACTTTTTCAAGTTGGACTATTGGCTGGGTGTCGGGATTATCCATTTGGCGATATTTTAATGGGTTGCGGATCGGTGCGAGCGCTCCAGCTTCTTTTCCGGAAGTTGACTGTGTCGTGACATGCCGAAACAGAATATACAGAAAACCAGGGCGGCAAACAGAGGCGCTTGCTGTTCGTAGCCTTTCCATTCCAGAGAACGGCTTGCTGCCTGCGCCATGTACAACAGATCGAGAAGCCCGATGATGGCGACCAACGTCGCTTGCTGTTCACCTGTCCCAAAGCGCAGAACCGCCAACAGAAGAATCTTCGGGTTTCAGCGTGTCAAAGGTTGCATTCATGGCATCGGAAAGGCTTTCACCTCGCTCCTTGCTCTATTTCCTGTGCGTCTAAAACGTCAAGTAACCTTTTGGTGAATTTTTTTTCTAAGCTATTCCAAATTGCCTCTTTTTCTGCATCAGAAAGAAACTCCCATGTGATCTCTCCACTCTCTATCAAGGAAATGAGTTGCTCTCGGGAATCGTAAAGCCTTGTATCATATATTGCCTTAGGGTATACGCCATACCAATTATGGCTTAGTTTTTTATCTTCATCATAAACACTTAAATATAAAATTCCCGACAAAACTCCAGTTGTAGGAATAATTTCTATAACAGTAGATATCGTAATAGGAAAAATATCACAGTCGGGATGATTTTCCCTTAACCTATCTCTATCATCATAACGCTTGTTAAATTCCTCCCAATCATCCTTTGTTTTTAATACTTTTATTTCACTATCTGTTTGTTTCATTAGTTTTATCGCAGCTTCTTTGCTTTTACATAGCCTATTCTCTTTGTGTATATAGGATTTATTTTTATAGCGATATCGCACCTTTCTTTCTTCAGCCACATCAAAAGCCGCCAAAGCGGGGGCGATACCCACGCCCCAAAGAGCAATCGCCAACATCAGGAATTTTATTGATTTATGCATAAGCGGTGCTTAAAAAACCTGACATCGTTATTGAGCATTTGGTGATGTTTTAGTGAGTCGTGGACTGGTGCGAGCGATCCAGCTTCTTTTCCAGACGCTGACTGTATCGTGACATGCCGAAACAGAATATCCAGAAAACAAAAGCGGTAAACAGGTACGCTTCCAGTTCGTAGCCTTTCCATTCCAGCGAACGGCTTGCTGCCTGCGCCATGTACAACAGATCGAGAAGCCCGATGATGGCGACCAGAGTCGTGTCTTTGAACAGCTCAATAAATGTATTCACGATTGCAGGAATGGAGATTTTTAACGCCTGGGGTAACACGACCAGCGACATTTTTCTCCAATAGCCAAGCCCCAGAGAGTCGGCAGCTTCATGCTGACCAGGGGGCACAGCTTGCAAGCCACCACGTATAGCTTCTGCTGTGTAGGCAGCCGAGAACATGGTGAGGCCAATCAGGGCTCGAGCGACTTTGTCAAAACTCACCTGCTCCGGAAAAAACAAAGGCAGCATGACTGAGGACATAAACAATACGGTTATGAGTGGTGTGCCCCGCCAAAACTCGATATAGGCCACAGAGAAGTAATGAATGAACGGCAGGCTTGAGTTGCGCCCGAGCGCCAGTAACACGCCTAAAGGCAAAGCCGCGGCTGTCCCCACGCCAGCCAGAATGAAGGTGAGCATGAATCCTCCCCATTCGCTTGGCTCAGCCACCGGCAACCCTAGCCACTCACCGTGAATCAGGGCAAAAGCCAGGAATGGAAAAATGAAAAACGTGAATGCGGCGATTTGTCGCTTATAC
This sequence comes from uncultured candidatus Poriferisulfidus sp., assembly GCA_965215765.1. Classification (GTDB taxonomy): domain Bacteria; phylum Pseudomonadota; class Gammaproteobacteria; order Poriferisulfidales; family Oxydemutatoraceae. The sequence continues at coordinate 205,399 of OZ244118.1, forward strand.
GGGGTTTTGGGATACAGGAGCAGAGCCAGGAGCAGGCCGCTTGCTACGAACATCACCGTTGGTCGCCATACCTGGTCAGCGTGTGCCGCAAAGTAGAGGCCAAACATGAGCTGCAGGAATCTGACTTTGACGAAAGTCCAGCAAGCACCGTCCGGATGCGCTTCGCAGGCAGCGCGACTTGTGCCATCCCAGGACGCCTCCAGGAATAGCCAGTTGATGATTCCGGGCACACTGGAAAAAATCAGCCACAGTGCCAGAACCGTGAACAGGGTACTCGTCGGCGAGGCAAAGAAGTTTTGCTTTAGCCAGGCGTAAGTGCCAACCGAGCGGCCTGGGGCGGGGAAGGCTTTTTCCTTTGGGTATACCCTTTCGCGGTTCATCTTTCTACCAGTCGTACGCGCTTGTTGTACCAGTTCAAAAATGCGGAAGTCAGCAAGCTCAAGGTTTCGTAAACGGCGACGGTCATGGCCATGATGATCAGTGCCTGTCCACTCTGGTTCAAAGCAATGCCTGACCAGAGATTCACCAGTTCCTCATAAGCGATTGCAACAGCCAGGGAGGAGTTTTTGATGATGTTCAGGTACTGGCTGATTGTGGGCGGGATAATCACGCGCAGGGCTTGCGGAATGATGATTAGTCGTAAATAGGTCAGCTTGCTTAGTCCCAGTGAGAGGGCGGCCTCTGTTTGACCGCTCTTGACGGATTGAATGCCGCCTCGCACGTTTTCGCCAATAAACGCCGCAGTGTAGACAGTCAGGGAAAACCAGAGCGCGAAAAGGGAAAGTGGCACTGAGAACCCACCGGCAAACGTGAAGGTCTCAAGTACAGGATACTCAAGAAGCAAGGGGTCGCCGGTCAAAAAATACGCCACTGTGCAGGTGGCGATCAGCCCGGCAATGAACAGAATCTTTTTCGGCAAACGGCTGATGTAGTCTCTTTTTTCCAACCGCCTCGTGCGCCGGTAAATACCCAAGGCAAGCAGGCAGGCAATACCGGAAATGAAGAAAAACAAGCCAAGGTCTGCGGCAGGGTTCAATACCGGCAAAGGGGCAAAAAAGCCGCTGTTGTTTAAGTAAATGCCCGCGCCCAACTCATAGCTTTCTCGTGGCGAAGGGAAAGCCGTCAGAAAAACCACGAAATACCAAAACATGACTTGCAAAAGCAGCGGGATGTTGCGGAACGTTTCAATGTAAATCAAAGCGAAAAATGCCACAAACCAATTCGAGGAAATCCGCATGATTCCAATGAGCAAGCCGCCCAGGCTTGCCGTGAAAATTGAGAGCACGCTGACCAGCATGGTGTTTTGGACGCCGATGACAAAGACTTCCCAATAAGTGCTTTTACCCAGCTCAAAATCCCAGAAGGGGCTGAAAGACAAATTGAACGGGGCGACTTCATACAAGAAGTCCAGGCTGACCTTTATGTTGCGGACTTGCAGGTTGTGCAAGGTGTTTTCGATCAGCGAGAGAACTGCCCACAGCAGAAGTCCTGCCACAAGCACCTGGCTGATGATGCGCCGAACCAGCTGGAGACGCAGCCAAGACAGGTCGGGCGTCATGGATGCCTTCTGTTCGGCAATGCGCGCGTCAAAACATATCTGCCGCAGCTTGCCAGGGATGCGCTATGGGGTCTCCGCTTTGTTAGCGGATGGGGGGGGCGTAAAGCAGTCCTCCCTGGTTCCACAAGGCATTAGGGCTGCCTGCGCGTATCAAGCCGAGCGGTGCAATGTTTTTTTCGTATATCTCGCCGTAGTTTCCCACCTGCTTGATGATCCGAAAAGCCCATTCCTTGTCCAGACCCAAGCCTTTGCCAAGATTTCCTTCGGTGCCGAGCATGCGGCGAATTTCCGGATTCCGGGTTGTCTCTTTCAAGCGCTCCACGTTTTTTGAGTTCACCCCGAGCTCCTCAGCGTTCATTAAAGCGTACAGGCTCCATCTCACGATGTTAAACCACTGCTCGTCACCTTGTTTGACTGCAGGGCCCAAGGGCTCTTTGGAAATCGTGGCAGCAAGAATGACTGAGTCGTCAGGGGATTTCAGTTCCGAGCGTATGGCCGCGAGTTGGGATTTGTCAGAAGTCAGAACATCGCACGAGCCTCGCTCATACCCTTCACGGGTTTGAACGGAAGTGTCGTAACCAACAGGGGTAAACTTCAACCCTCGAGAGCGGAAATAATCAGCCAGGTTCAATTCAGTGGTGGTTCCTGATTGCACACAAATCCTGGCGCCGTTCAGGTCTTCAACACGGGTGGTGCCAAGCTTTTTCGGCACCATAAACCCTTGTCCGTCAATGTAGTTGTAGTAAGTAAAGTAGATGCCATGGTCAGTATCTCTTTTCAGGGTATGTGTCGTGTTGCGTGACAGGATGTCTACTTCCCCCGAAGAAAGGGCGGTAAAACGTTCCTTGGCGTTGAGCGGCGTGAATCGTGTTTTTCTTGCGTCTCCGAGCACTGCTGCGGCTACTGCATAACAAACATCCGCATCAATCCCTCGCATCAATCCCCGGTCGTCAGGTGCGGCGAACCCCGGGAGGCCACCATCTACCCCGCAACGCACAGTGCCACGCTTTTTGACATCATCAAGTGTGGCAGAAAACGCGACAAAAGGTGCCACGAGCAAAACAAACAGAAACTTCATTCTCAACATACCGTCCTCCGGTTAATACTTTATTGTGCAGATGCCGGATTTGTTCCGATACCTTCCTGAAGTATATCCCCTGAACGGCCCGAATGTGATCACTTGCAGTTCTTTGACGGGTCGGGGCGAAACCAGTCTCTTTGCACCAGTGCTTGCAAAGCCCCACGCAGCGAAGCCCATGCCAGAGTTGGGGGCGGCGGTTCTGCACGCCGTGCTTTTCTGCCAGGATGGCCTTGTGCGCTCGTGAGGAAGTTCCTTCTGAGCAAAGTTTTCAGTACTGAAACGCAAGCAAATATCTTTGTTCATGCTTGAGTTGTTGATGGCTTGGGACAGGTTGAGTTTGTAGTGGGGTTTTGGTATCATACGCATGTTGTCGTTAACGAAATATGGAGATAAAAGCATATGGCACTAAATTTTGATTCAGTTGCAAATACACTAGGAGCAGCTGCCAGCAAACAAGAGACTGAGGTATCAGAATTCTCTAAGACCATGGATCCCACCAACATGCGGGATCAGGTTGTTTTCCAGCAAAAGTTCAACAAAATGATGCAGACATACGAATTCACCGGGACTTTGATGAAGTCTTTGCGTGAAGTCAATGACTCGTTGATCAGGGACATCCAGTAACACGGAAAACCCTGAGAAGCAGGCTTGTAAGGCAGATATGGGGCAGGTATGGAAGTAGGAACAGAGTGTTTGCAGTTGCTCGGAAAGGTAGGCTTTATGGCCTGCCTGGAAGAGTCTCTGCCTAAGGAAGCCGAAAAGATCTTTTCGGCGGCAGTTCTGGCCAGGCCGGATCAGCCTACTCCGTACATTGGCTTGGCACTGGCAAACATGGGGATCGGAAAATTTTCAGACGCCGTTGAGTTGCTCAAGGATAAGGCTTTGAAACTCGATCCGGAACATGACCGCGCAAAGGTTCTGTTGTCTATGGCACTTAAACTGGATGGTCGGAATTCCGAAAGCCAGGCGTTGCTGGAAGAGTGCATGAAAAGTGATGACGACAGAGCCAAAGATCTGGCTACCAATCTGTTTGATCAGAAATGATTGAGAGCGACAGAAAACAAAGCGGCGTGGCAATTGATTGTTGCGCGTTTGCGGATGGTTCTCTCAACCGGACTTTAGATACACAAGAAGAGGTTAAGTAACGATGATACAGAATGTTGCACAAAACATTGCACAAAAGCTTACTGAAAAAACTACGGAGGGCGTGGGGAAAGCCGGTGTCCAGAATTCGGCGCAGGTAAGCTCTGCCGATTCCGACAAGTTTATGAATCTCATGCAGCAGACCCAGGCAGGGCCTTCAAGTCAGGGGCAACAACTTTCGGCGGGTTCCGTCGGGCAAGCGCATAGCAAAACGATAGGGGAGCGGATCCTTGATGGTATTGCAAATACCGCGCAAAGTCAGGAATCCAAATATCAGAATGCCATGGGTGGTATCATGGACGTCTCAAAAACCGGCATGTCTCCGGGAGACATTTTGCACGCACAAGTCGGGTTGATGAAGGTTCAAACCATGCAGCAAGCGGAAGGCAAGGTGGTGAGCAAGGTTGACCAAACAGTCGAGAACCTTCTTAAAGGCTGATCTTTACTGCTTCACGTACTAAAGCAGAAAAAAACTTCATGAGCGGGTGATGCCTGCGCCCTCATTTGGTCATAGCGTTTCATGCGTTGACACCTAAGCCGATTCACTGATCCTTCTCCTGTCGCACCGGCTCGACACATCAGTCGTTGATGCTGACGCGACACGCTCCGAGCAGCAAGCGGAAGGCAAGGTGGTGAGCAAGGTTGACCAAACAGTCGAGAACCTTCTTAAGGGCTGATCTTTACTGCTTCACGTACTAAAGCAGAAAAAAACTTCATGAGCGGGTGATGCCTGCGCCCTCATTTGGTCATAGCGTTTCACGCATTGACACCTAAGCCGATTCACTGATCCTTCTCCATGTCGCACCGGCTCGACTCATCAATCGTTGATGCTGACGCGACACACTCCGAGCAGCAAGCGGAAGGCAAGGTGGTGAGCAAGGTTGACCAAACAGTTGAGAACCTTCTTAAGGGCTGATCTTTACTGCTTCACGTACTAAAGCAGAAAAAAACTTCATGAGCGGGTGATGCTTGCCCCCTCATTTGGTCATAGCACTTCACGCGTTGACACCTAAGCCGATTCACTGACCCTTCTCCTGTCGCACCGGCTCGACTCATCAGTCGTTGATGCTGACGCGACACACTCCGGGCAGCAAGCGGAAGGCAAGGTGGTGAGCAAGGTTGACCAAACAGTTGAGAACCTTCTTAAGGGCTGATCTTTACTGCTTCACGTACTAAAACAGAAAAAAACTTCATGAGCGGGTGATGCCTGCGCCCTCATTTGGTCATAGCACTTCACGCGTTGACACCTAAGCCGATTCGCTGACCCTTCTCCTGTCGCACCGGCTTGACTCATCAGTCGTTGATGCTGACGCGACACACGCCGAGCGGCAAGCGGAAGGCAAGGTGGTGAGCAAGGTTGACCCAACAGTCGAGAATCTTCTTAAGGGCTGATCTTTACTGCTTCACGTACAAAAGCAGAAAAAAACTTCATGAGCGGGTGATGCCTGCGCCCTCATTTGGTCATAGCTTTTCACGCGTTGACACCTAAGCCGATTTACTGCCCCTTCTCCATGTCGCACCGGCTCGACACGCTCCGGGCAGCAAGCGGAAGGCAAGGTGGTGAGCAAGGGTGACCAAACAGTTGAGAACCTTCTTAAGGGCTGATCTTTACTGCTTCACGTACTAAAGCAGAAAAAAACTTCATGAGCGGGTGATGCCTGCGCCCTCATTTGGTCATAGCTTTTCACGCGTTGACACCTAAGCCGATTTACTGACCCTTCTCCATGTCGCACCGGATCGACTCATCAGTCGTTGATGCTGACGCGACACGCTCCGGGCAGCAAGCGGAAGGCAAGGTGGTGAGCAAGGTTGACCCAACAGTCGAGAATCTTCTTAAGGGCTGATCTTTACTGCTCCACGTACTAAAGCAGAAAAAAACTTCATGAGCGGGTGATGCTCGCGCCCTCATTTGGTCATAGCGTTTCACGCGTTGACACCTAAGCCGATTCACTGATCCTTCTTCATGTCGCACCGGCTCGACTCATCAATCGTTGATGCTGACGCGACACGCTCCGATGTGGCATTATGAGCCGCTACTAAAAAACTGATAAAAGCCATTTAGCAATTGTCTGTTTAGCCCGCGATGATGCCCCGTCATGGGCGGTGTTGCCCATGAGTAAAAATCACTCACGGGTTTGGTGCCGGGTGAAGTGATGAAATTGCACAAATACAAATCAGCCTTGAAGTACTTTCTTGTAATTTTCGTTGTCGTGCTCCTTTCGGGCTGCAAGACGGAGCTGTACTCAAAGCTTTCGGAACAGGAAGGCAATGAAATGTTGGCACTACTTTTGACAGAAGGTGTCAGCGCAGAAAAAGAAACAGACAAAAAAGGGTTGGTCAGCATTCTTGTTGATGAAAACGAAATCGCCGTATCTGTGGAAGTTTTGACGAATCATGGTTACCCAAAAAACAAGTTTCAGACCTTCGGAGATATTTATAAACAGGAAGGGCTGGTCTTTTCGCCGCTACAGGAAAAAGCGCGCTACATATACGCCTTGTCTCAGGAAATTTCCGGGACACTCGCTAAAATAGACGGCGTGCTGGTGGCTCGTGTCCACGTCGTGTTGGCAGAAGAAACGCACCCTGGTCAAATCGGTATTCCGGCTTCTGCCTCGGTATTCGTTAAACACGTGCCGGATGTTTCGCTTGACCACATGATCCCGAGTATCAAAAGCATCGTGACCAATGCGATTGAAGGGCTCAGCTATGAAAAGGTTTCTGTCTCCTTGTTTCCTGCCGCGGAGCAGGTTCTGGAACGAAATCTCTTGCCACAACAAGTGCTGTTTTTTCTGAACGTATCGAAAGAATCCGTTACTTCCTTATACGTCCTGTTTGGCACGATGCTTTTACTGATTCTGCTTTTGGCGGCGAGCACCTGGTTTATGCTTGTCAACTTTGGCGGTGAAGCGAAGACCCTGCTTTCGAAGAAGCTCGGGTTCGGTTCGCGAACACCAGAAGAAAACGCGGGCACAGACCAAGGCGATGATGCTGGCGAAACGGCAAGCAAAGTTGCGCCGGATTCGGGAAAGAATTAGCCTGGTGTCTACGCTTCGTGTTTCCTGAACCCGACACCAACACACTGTTTCCCCTACCCTTGATGGTGGTTCAGTTCAATTATTTTCCGTCTTCTTACGCTGATGAAAGCTGGTGGAGCGCTTTCAAGCTGATGAATATTTACAAAAAGCTTGCGAAAAGACCACAGACGCATCGGCGGCTTTCCAGAGCTTTGCTGGAACAGTTGAAAATTAGCGGCCAATACGACTTTGATTTTGATCATAAAACCAAAAAGCTGGCTCTTCTTCCAGCCAGTGACTTGCGCAGGCTGATAAGAGTGTTGGGCCTGGTTTCACACTCGGCACAGTTGCGTCGGATTGTGCTCGGCTCTGAATTGAAACGCTTGCATGAATTCGTCAGCAAAGAAGATCACAGCCTGGCTTTGCGATTGTCCTTTGCCTGCGAAGGTCGTTTCCCCCCGGTATCTGCGGAGTTGTCTCAAGATGGGCTGGTTGGAGCGATTGCTTCACACGTGGAAGAGCGTGGCCTGTCAATTTTGGACAAGGCTTTTGGGGCTGGCCTTTCCGGAGCGTTTGTTAAACGTTTTCTGCTAAAAATGCCGAAGCATCTGGATGGTTCCCACAGCCAGGATTTTGCGAACGTCCCGCTTCGCTGGCTGGAAAATTTTGCTGTAAAAACCATGGTCTCCATGAACCCGAAATGGCGCACTTTGCTCTCCTGAAATCCAATACATTGCGTCCGGTTCCAGGTCAGCGTCTGCTGAAGAAATCGGACTATGAAGTTTTTCGCGAATCCGAACAGCTGTTGGCCGAGGCAAGAGCTCAGGCTGAGGAAATAAGAAATCAGGCACGCGCCGAATACGAGGCTGAAAAAAAACGTGGCTACCAGGAAGGAGAAAAGCAGGCTCAGATGGAACTGAGCGAAAAAATGTTCGACATGGCGGCGGGCACGGTGGACTATTTTGCAAATATAGAGGGGGAAGTCACTGAAATTGTTTTGACTTCCGTCCGAAGAGTGCTGGACTCTTTCAGCGATGATGACCTGGTTGTGAAAGCTACCCGTAAAGTGCTGCATGCCTTAAGTGGCGAAAGGCACATCAAGATGCGCGTGTCTCCAGACATTGAAGAAAAGGTGACGGAACGCATTGTTGAAATCTTGGAGGGATTGCCGCACTCCACATTCCTGGAAGTGGTGTCCGACGCCCGCCTCTCAGGTTCCGGGTGTATTTTGGAAAGCGAGTTGGGAACCGTTGAGTCGAGTGTTGATTTGCAATTTCAAGCACTTGAAAAGAGCTTGAGAAAACGTTTTGAGAGAAAATAGAAAAGCCCCACCAGCGGCTAAATGAACTGTGGCTGGAGCCGTGATGAGACCTGGCCGTCAAATTTTGGAGCCAATGTCTGATCGCCATCCGGAAAATGAAATGTCGAGCGCAAACTCCGCCTCTAAGTGAGTTCCTCCAGAGAAAATCTTGCCGGTTGGGGGCTGACACCGGACTGGCTGTGTTGCTACGGTGGGGACAAGCCAAAGCCCCTTGTTTATGCGCTTGCCTTGGTCGGGGTTTGTCGCGCCCCGAAACGAGCCGGGAACAAGTTTTTTGGATATATGGCTACAATGGCTTGTTTCAGGTGACATTCCTGAACCCTGATCTCTCCAACGCCAAGAATGGTGCAAAAAGACGAATATTTCATGCAACTCGCTTATGATCAGGCACTGAAGGCCGAACGCGAGGGGGAAGTGCCGGTCGGAGCTGTGGTGGTGCATGGAGAAAAGCTGATCGCTTGCGGGCACAACCTGACTGTTTTTAATCACGATGCATCTGCGCACGCCGAAATTATGGCTCTGCGTTCTGCCGGTCATGCCCGCTCCAATCACCGTTTGGCAGGATGTGAGCTTTTTGTAACTTTGGAACCCTGCGTGATGTGCCTTGGCGCAATTGTCCAAGCCCGTTTGAAGCGTGTGGTCTTCGGAGCCACGGATCCTAAAAGCGGATCGCTTGGAGGTGCTCTTGACCTGCGTGACAGCCATGCTTTCAATCACGAGATTCAAGTCAACAGTGGCATACTCGCCGCGCAATGTGGCAACCTCCTTGAAAAGTTTTTTCTGTCCCGCCGCAAAAAAAAGCACAAACAAAAGCTCTGAGCTATAATGTGTAGCGTAAAAGGTCGTGGCAGCTTCATCCTTGGCAGAAAAAATGAAAGGGGAGCAGTCTCGGGCTAAGTAAGGAGTTAACTCTACACAACGAGCGGATTGATTATGGTTTCACTGGACGCATTCATTTCTGCCTGCCAGCAGGCAAGAGAAACAGGAGGGGACATCCGCATCAATCAGTCAGGTGTTCCCTATCACACCACTAGCCGGTTGCCGCGTTTCATGGCCAAGTTGGTAATGTGGTTCAAGGATCGGTGTGCGCCAAAAAGAGCCGCGCGGGAATACGAGGAAGTCACAAAAAACTTGAATGCCTATATTCAAGAAAACAGATTGCAGCCCGATTCCATGATTCCCCAGCCCCAGATCAGGCACAATTCAGGACGGGAAGCCTTTCTTGAAGACTTGGATGGGTATCTGCGCGAGGTCAAAGTGGTCAAGGATGACCGCTCTCGCGTTGTTGTCTTGCGAAGCTATTTTGATACTCTTGATTCTATGGTGGGATCAAGCAAAGGGGATGTTAATGGCGTGCAAAGGCGTAGAAACTTTGAAAACTTCTGTCGCAGCATCCATGAGGGAGGTCGGTATAACGATGATAGCGGGGAACTCCACTTCCGGTATATTGCCAGCGCCTACGAGATGAGTGCCCACACGCCTGAGAGCATAAAAGGAAAGACAAGCCGGTTGGATTCCTTGCGCTCTATTCCCAGGGGCGAGAGTGATACCCTTGTAAACGACTACCACAAAATTACCAGCCGGGACACCGAGACCGAGCTATAGCTTCTTCTCGTCTTCTGTCGAAACAGCCGAAGATCGACACAGAAAAAACCTGAGAAACAATGGAATGCCCGCATTCTTCCTGTGTTTTCTTGCGGCACATCGGTGACCCCGAAAAGAGGTGACAGGCGTACGCTTGGCCGAAGGACTATGGTTTCGGCGTGTGCAGAAACATCACGCGAGCTGTTGCCTTTAAGGGCATAAGAATTTTACAGAACCTTAAAAAATGCGCATCATCTCTCTTAACGCCAACGGGATCCGGGCTGCTGCGCGCAAGGGGTTTTTCCAGTGGCTCTCACGGCAACGTGCGGACATAGTTTGCTTGCAAGAAATCCGGGCACAAGTCGAGCAAATTGTTGAGCCGATTTATCACCCCAAGTCTTACCATTGCAAGTATTTGCCGTCTGCGCTCAAAAAGGGCTACAGCGGAGTTGCTGTGTTTTCTCGCATCCAGCCTGAAGACTGGGTCGAAAAATTCGGGAGCGTGGAGTTTGATAACGATGGTCGCTATCTGGAGGCTCGATTCCCCGAATTTTCCGTGATCTCCCTTTATATGCCTTCCGGCTCATCAGCGCCTGAGAGGCAGGAAGCCAAGTATCGCTTTATGGACACTTTTGAACACTTGCTGCAATCTTTCCGTAATACCGGGCGGCACTACATTATTTGTGGCGACTGGAACATTGCGCACAAAGAGGTGGACTTGAAAAACTGGCGCGGGAACCTGAAAAATTCCGGGTTTCTTCCCGAAGAACGTAGCTGGATGGATCACGTTTTATACGAACTGGGCTTTAACGATGCCTTTCGCGAAGTTTGCCCGCTCACTGACCAATATACCTGGTGGTCAAACCGTGGGCAGGCGCGTGCGAACAATGTTGGGTGGCGCATCGATTACCAGATTACATCGCCTGGATTAAAAGGAAAATCCCTCAGCGCCCGTATTTACAAGGGGAAGTTTTTTTCTGACCATGCTCCTCTGATCTTAGACTACGCCATTTAGCCTTCAGCCTTATAAATGGGAACCGGCATAGGGACACGCAGCTGGGGGGAAGCGTTTAGCGTTTATCGCCAGCCATGCGTTATTTCCATGCTCTTTCTGGGTTTTTCTGCCGGTGTTCCCTATCTCTTGGTCTTTTCAACCCTCTCAGCCTGGTTAACTGAGGAAGGACTGAGCCGAACCGCGATCGGCTTTTTCAGCTGGGTGGGCATCACCTATTCGATAAAAGTTTTTTGGGCTCCATTTATAGATCATTTGCGCCTGCCATTTCTGCATCAATGGTTGGGTCGCCGCCGCTCCTGGATGTTGTTGTCTCAGTTATGTGTTGCCGCCAGCTTGCTGTCCCTGACTTTGGTTGATCCGCAGGAAGAATTGGTTCTTTTTGCCGCGCTGGCAGTTCTGGTTGCTTTTGCTTCCGCGACTCAAGACGTTGTCGTGGACGCTTACCGTATCGAGGCTTCCGAAATACGTTACCAGGGAGCCATGGCCACAAGCTACATATTGGGGTATCGGCTGGCCTTGCTCAGCTCGGGAGCCGGAGCACTTTTGCTGGCTGATCAGTACGGATGGTCGCTGGCATACACGGCTATGGCGGGAAGCATGCTGGTCGGCATCGTCACGGTGCTGGTTATCGCAGAACCAGGTGGCGACACGAAGAAGTTCCATCCTCGTTCCGAAGACCAAGGACATGAATCTCCGGGTCGAGTTGCCAAAAGTCCCGCTGGTTGGGTATTAGGCGCATTGGTCGAACCCGTTTCTGATTTTTTCAGACGCTACGGACGACAGGCATTACTGATACTGCTTTTTGTCGGGCTGTACCGTATCAGCGACATCACGTTGGGTGTTATGGCAAATCCGTTCTACCTGGACTCCGGCTACAGCAAAACAGAAATCGCCGAAGTCAGCAAACTGTTTGGCTTTTTCATGACTATCGCCGGGGCAGCTTTGGGCGGTGTGCTGGTTGTACGCTTTGGCGTGGCGAAAATTTTGTTTTTAGGGGCACTGCTTATTGCCACCACAAATCTGTTATTTGTCGTGTTGGCGGGTATGGGGCCAGACTTGGGCATGCTCGCCTTGGTCATCAGTGCTGACAATTTAAGCGGCGGTCTCGCCACCACTGCCTTTATCGCTTATTTGTCCAGCCTGACAAGTGCGTCTCATACAGCGACGCAATACGCGCTGTTCAGCTCGCTGATGACTTTGCCAGCGAAGTTCATCGGCGGTTTTTCCGGTCTGCTGGTTGACGGCTTCGGAGGCTACCCGCTGTTTTTTATCTATACCGCAGCAATGGGGACTCCCGCCATACTGATTTCTTACTGGCTCTGCCGCGAATCAGCCAAGCAGCAAGCGACTGATGACTCGCAGGCGAAGCTCGCAAACACGATTCACCGAGACCCTTGATTGCACTTCTGCAAGCGGTGTCGCGTGCATCGCTCCTGACAAAGCAAGGAGACTGTGCCGAAATAGGGCGAGGACTTCTGGTTTTCCTCGCTGTGGAAAAACAAGACGCTGAACTGGATTGCAAGCGACTTGCAAAGCGCATTCTGTCATTTCGCCTGTTTGCGGACGAGGACGGAAAAACCAACCTGAGCGTAGTTGACGTCAATGGTGCGATACTGCTGGTTCCACAATTTACGCTTGGAGCCAACACGCACAAAGGAAACCGACCCGGCTTTGGCAACAGTGCTCCGCCAAGTGAGGCGCGGCGGCTTTTTCAACTCACTGCCCGCTTGCTGGACGAAAACGAGCTAACGACGCATACCGGATACTTTGGTGAATTTATGAGGGTGGAACTGGTGAATGAAGGCCCCACTACGTATCTGCTGAAGAGCTGAGCCAAAAAGTGTTGTCTGTATGGGGAATCAAAGTCTGCGGAACATCTTGCCGAACTGTGCCGAGCGAGGTTTGGACATCATCTTTCGCACCTTCAGAGATCTGCGCACAAAGGAAACCGACCCGGCTTTGGCAACAGTGCTCCGCCAAGTGAGGCGCGGCGGATTTTTCAACTCACTGCCCGCTTGCTGGACGAAAGCGAGCCAACTACGCACACCGGATACTTTGGTGAATTTTATGAGGGTGGATCTGGTGAATAAAGACCCCACCACGTATCTGCTGAAAAGCTGAGCCAAAAAGTGTTGTCTGTATGGGGAATCAAAATCCGCGGAACATCTTGCCGAACTGTGCAGAGCGCGGTTTGGACATCATCTTTCGCACCTTCAGAGAGCTGCGCACAAAGGAACCTGACCCGGCTTTGGCAACAGTGCTCCGCCAAGTGAGGCGCGGCGGCTTTTTCAACTCACTGCCCGCTTGCTGGACGAAAGCGAGCTAACTACGCATACCGGATACTTTGGTAAATTTATGAGGGTGGAGCTGGTGAATGAAGGCCCCACCACGTACCTGCTGAAAAGCTGAGCCAAAAAGAGTTGTCTGTATGGGAAATCAAAATCCGCGGAACATCTTGCCGAACTGTGCCGAGCGAGGTTTGGACATCATCTTTCGCACCTTCAGAGATCTGCGCACAAAGGAAACCGACCCGGCTTTGGCAACAGTGCTCCGCCAAGTGAGGCGCGGCGGCTTTTTCAACTCACTGCCCGCCTGCTGGACGAAAGCGAACTAACTACGCATACCGGATACTTTGGTAAATTTTATGAGGGTGGAGCTGGTAAATGAAGGCTCTACCACGTATCTGCTGAATAGCTGAGCCAAAAAGTGTTGTCTGTATGGGGAATCAAAATCCGCGGAACATCTTGCCGAACTGTGCAGAGCGCGGTTTGGACATCATCTTTCGCACCTTCAGAGAGCTGCGCACAAAGGAACCTGACCCGGCTTTGGCAACAGTGCTCCGCCAAGTGAGGCGCGGCGGCTTTTTCAACTCACTGCCCGCTTGCTGGACGAAAGCGAGCTAACGACGCATACCGGATACTTTGGTGAATTTATGAGGGTGGAGCTGGTGAATGAAGGCCCCACCACGTATCTGCTGAAAAGCTGAGCCAAAAAGTGTTGTCTGTATGGGGAATCAAAGTCCGCGGAACATCTTGCCGAACGTGCAGAGCGCGGTTTGGACATCATCTTTCGCACCTTCAGAGATCTGCGCACAAAGGAAACCGACCCAGCTTTGGCAACAGTGCTCCGCCAAGTGAGGCGCGGCGGCTTTTTCAACTCACTGCCCGCTTGCTGGACGAAAGCGAGCTAACGACGCATACCGGATACTTTGGTAAATTTATGAGGGTGGAGCTGGTGAATGAAGGGCCCACTACGTATCTGCTGAATAGCTGAGCCAAAAAGTGTTGTCTGTATGGGGAATCAAAATCTGCGGAACATCTTGCCGAACTGTGCAGAGCGCGGTTTGGACATCATCTTTCGCACCTTCAGAGATCTGCGCACAAAGGAAACCGACCCAGCTTTGGCAACAGTGCTCCGCCAAGTGAGGCGCGGCGGCTTTTTCAACTCACTGCCCGCTTGCTGGACGAAAGCGAGCTAACGACGCATACCGGATACTTTGGTAAATTTTATGAGGGTGGATCTGGTGAATGAAGGGCCCACTACGTATCTGCTGAATAGCTGAGCCAGAAAGTGTTGTCTGTATGGGGAATCAAAGTCTGCGGAACATCTTGCCGAACTGTGCCGAGCGAGGTTTGGACATCATCTTTCGCACCTTCGGAGATCTGCGCACAAAGGAAACCGGCCCAGCTTTGGCAACAGTGCTCCGCCAAGTGAGGCGCGGCGGATTTTTCAACTCACTGCCCGCTTGCTGGACGAAAGCGAGCTAACGACGCGTACCGGATACTTTTGTAAATTTTATGAGGGTGGAGCTGGTGAATGAAGGCCCTACCACGTATCTGCTGAAAAGCTGAGCCAAAAAGTGTTGTCTGTATGGGGAATCAAAATCTGCGGAACATCTTGCCGAACTGTGCAGAGCGCGGTTTGGACATAATCTTTCGCACCTTCAGAGAGCTGTGCACAAAGGAAACCGACCCGGCTTTGGCAACAGTGCTCCGCCAAGTGAGGCGCGGCGGCTTTTTCAACTCACTGCCCGCTTGTTGGACGAAAGCGAGCTAACGACGCGTACCGGATACTTTGGTAAATTTTATGAGGGTGGAGCTGGTGAATGAAGAGCCCACCACGTATCTGCTGAATAGCTGAGCCAAAAAGTGTTGTCTGTATGGGAAATCAAAATCCGCGGAACATCTTGCCGAACTGTGCCGAGCGAGGTTTGGACATCATCTTTCGTACCTGAGAGAGCTGCGCAATCAAGCGGTTGATATCTTGTAACTGCGTCCCGGAGCCGGCCGCAATCCGTCGTTTTCGTGAGGCTTTAAGAAGCTCGGGCTTACGTCGTTCCAGAGGGGTCATGGAATCAATCATCGCCGAAAAAACGCGCATGTCTTTTTCCGCAGATGCCAGCTGCGCCTTGTTCAGGTTTCCTCGACCCATTTGTGGGAGATGAGAAAGCAAAGTCCCCAGACTGCTCTGTTTTCTTACCGCTTCAAACTGCTTGCGCAAGTCGTTGAAATTCAATTGTTGCCTGGAAGCCGTCTTCTTAAGGTCACGAGGCTTGGTGGGCATAAGCTGTCGATTCATCTGATCCATGAAACCTTTCATATCACCCATGCCAAGCACTCTTGAGGCAATACGGTCGGGGTAGAAGACTTCCATGTCTTCCAGTTTTTCACCGCTGGAAATCAGCTTTATCGGGGTTCCGGTAACCTCTTTCACTGACAATGCGGCTCCACCTTGTGCGTCTCCGTCTGCTTTGGTCAAAACAATCCCCGTCAGCTTCAGGTGCCGGGAAAAGTTTTGTACCTCGCTCACCGCACTTTGTCCCATCATGCTGTCCATGACAAAAAGTACTTCGCTGGGCTTGACGTGCTCTACGATGCCGGACAACTCCGCTGCTTCCCTGTCGCCAATATTGGGGTGGCCTGCTGTGTCCATAAGCAAAACATCTACCAGTTGTTTCCTGGCGGCGGCAAAAGTTTCCCGAGCCACGTCCGTCGCCGTTTCAAACGGCTCCGGGTCTATAAAGCCGGCATCTGCCTGCTTCGCCAACACCTGTAGCTGTCTGGCAGCAGCCGGACGGCGCTTGTCACAACTGGTCACGGCAACCAGTTTTTTGTGCCTGTTTTTGAAATGCATGGCAATTTTGGCGCAGGCTGTGGTTTTACCCGAACCTTGCGGGCCGACGAGTAAAATGACTGCAGGCGACAAAACGTTGGTGTTTAGCGCCACTCGCTTATTCCCTATGAGTGCCGTCAGCTTATCGCGGATCTCTTTTGCCAGCAGGCTGCCGGGGTTCATTTTCTGAGCAAGCTTCTTTTGCCTGACCGCCACACGGATCTTTTCCGTCAAAGACTTGACAACCGGAAGCGCGACGTCTGCGTCAAGAAGAACCCTGCGCAATTCGCGCAATAAAGACTCGAGTAACTCGTCATTCAGGCGCCCGCTGTCACGTAGCCGGGAAATCGTTTTGCTGAGCTTCTCGGTCAGTGCGTCAAACATCGGGCGTGAACCAATAGTGAAGAATCATGAAAGCAGTTATGCACGGTGATTGGAAAAATAACATCGGGTGGATTGTAGCCCAGCCCGTTTTCGAAGAGGCATCCGGTGAGTCAAAGGGCGAGGGGAGCTATAGCAGGGAATGAGCCGCCTTGTGCTTGACAGAAACATTCTGACATTTGCTTCCATAAGCGAATGAGCACCCGGTGCTCCCTGAAATCCTTTTGTCAGCACAGGTTCATGACCTCCATTTCGGCGACCGGGTCGCGACTCGTTCACAAAAACATGCTACTATCGTGTGCCGTGCCAAGCGTAACCGAGGAGCGTTGTTCATTCGTCGTCCTGGTTACGTGGTTCAAAACCCCGATATCTACAAAATCAGAAATATGAGGAGATTTTTATGTCTGTAAAAGATGCATTGAAGCTTATGGCGGCCAATGAGACTCAGTTTGTAGACCTGCGTTTCACCGACACTCGCGGAAAGGAGCAACACGCCACCTACCCGGCAGAAGTCGTTGATGAAACATTTTTTCGAGTCGGAAGAATGTTTGACGGTTCATCAATAGCGGGATGGAAAAGCATAGATCAGTCGGACATGATGCTGATGCCGGATCCCCATACTGCACTTGTTGACCCCTTCTTCGCGCATCCAACTGTTTCTTTTCGTTGTGACGTTCTGGAGCCGGGTACGCACAAAGCCTACAAACGTGATCCGCGTTCTCTTGGCAAACGTGCAGAAAAGTATTTGTTGTCAACCGGAATCGCTGACGCGGCCTGGTTTGGTCCGGAACCGGAGTTTTTTGTTTTTGATTCCGTCGACTGGTCTCTGGAAATGGGGGGAGCCCACTACGAAATCAGATCCGAAGAAGGCGCATGGAGTAACCAAGGAGACGAAGACGGGTGCAGCACCGGACACCGGCCTTCTGTGAAAGGCGGGTACTTTCCAGTGCCGCCAGTCGATTCATTGCAAGACATCCGCTCCGGCATTTGTGAGATCCTGAAAAAACTGGGAGTTGTGCCTGAAGTACATCACCACGAAGTCGGGACAGGTGGTCAATGTGAAATTGGTACGCGCTTTGATACGCTCGTTCGCAGGGGCGACATGAACCAGATTCTGAAATACGTGGTCTTGAATGTTGCGAATGACTATGGAAAAACCGCCACATTCATGCCCAAGCCGCTGGTAGGGGAAAACGGCAGCGGAATGCACGTCCATGTCTCCATGAGCAAAAATGGAGAGAATATCTTTCATGGTGAGGAATACGCAGGACTCTCAAAAATCGCCTTGTATTTTATTGCCGGAGTCTTTGAACACGCGCAAGCGGTGAACGCTTTCACAAACGCAGGAACAAACAGCTACAAAAGACTGGTTCCAGGTTTTGAGGCACCGGTCAATCTGGCTTACTCGCGGCGAAATCGCTCGGCTGCAATACGTGTCCCGATGGTCAATTCCCAGAAGGAAACGCGTGTTGAAGTCCGTTTCCCGGATGCGCTTGGCAATCCCTATTTGACCTTTGCTTCCATTCTGATGGCAGGTCTGGACGGTATAGAAAGGGAGCTTTCTCCAGGAGCACCAACTGATGTTGACTTGTATGATGTTTCTGCAAAAAAGAGCAAGAACATCGCCAACGTGTGCGGTAGCCTGCCAGAGGCACTTGCGGCACTGAACAGTGATCGTGAGTTTCTCAAAAAAGGCAATGTGTTTTCAGATGACATGATTGATGGCTACATCGCATTAAAAATGCAGGAAATAAACCGGTTTCGAGCTTCTACCCATCCCCTGGAGTTCGACATGTACTACAGTTGCTAAAGCGTCTCTGGCAGACAGCGTTGCAAGCAGAAAGCACCTGCGTCTGCGTGTAACACGAATTCTTGAGCCAGGGTGCGTCGTCTCCCGGTTCTGAACAGGTCAAAAGCACCGCCGCCAATCGGACACTGCTTCTTCCTGATGGCTTCGTCAGAGGCACCCCCCACTCGTCATTTCGGTCACTCTTGGGTGTTACAGGGTTGGCGCAACGCAGTATTTCCCTCTTTGGCCAATCGTCTGTTTGTCGTGCTGACGATTTTTGCCAGCAGATCTGAACAGATCAAAAGCGCCGCCGCCAATCGGACACTGCTTCTTCCTGATGGCTTCGTCAGAGGCTCCCCCACTCGTTATTTCGGTCACTCTTGGGTGATGGGTTGACGCAACGCAGTGTTTCCCTCTTTGGCCAATCGTCTGTTTATCGTGCTGACGATTTTTGCCAGCAGAACTGAACAGGTCAAAAGCACCGCCGCCAATCGGACACTGCTTCTTCCTGATGGCCCCGTCAGAAGCACCCCCACTCGTTATTTCGGTCACTCTTGGGTGATGGGTTGACGCAACGCAGTGTTTCCCTCTTTGGCCAATCGTCTGTTTTATCGTGCTGACGATTTCTGCCAGCAGACCGGCGGCTTTTGCCGGCTCGAGGGCATCCTTTACCCGTGAAGGCTTATGCAGCAGGTATGTGATGACCACGCGCGCCGAGTTGTACTGGTGTTGCCGGGGTGACTTCTGTGGAGACGCCCGCAACAAAGTCCGGGACGGTCGGAGCGCGAGATCTGCTGCCGGCTGCCGGCTGCCGGCTTTTTTGGCAAGCTCCTCCGGGAGACAAGTTTTTGAAAATGGTCTTTGGCAACGGGAGAAGCAATTTTTTGGCATGCGCAACGAGCTGTGTGCAACCTTCCGGATTTTCCAGCAACACGCCTGCCGCAAGATTTTGCAAGGCAAAGCGTGACAGCGGTACTGCCTGGTTCGAGTCAAATGCGGATGGCCCTTGCTCCTTCACCAGATCGTCAGGATCCCGGTTTTCCGGAAGCGACAAAAACCGCACATCTTTCCCGTCTTTGAAAAGTGGCAGCAAAACCGTGGATGCGGCCAAAGCGACCCGTTGTCCCGCAGCGTCACCGTCAAAGCAGAAGACGATCTCGTCGGACATTTTGAACAGGCTTGATATGTGGTAGGCGGTTACTGCGATGCCCGGCGTGGCAACGCAGTTTCTCATGCCAAGAGAGGCAAGAGAGACCACGTCCATATAGCCTTTAACCACCCACGCTTCGTTGGAGCTTTTTATGGTGCTGGCTTCAGGAACCCCATAAAGTTCGCGGCGTTTTTGGAACAACGGGGTTTCGGGAGAGTTAAGGTATTTGGCATGCGCACTCTCATCCAGTGCCCGCCCACCAAAAGCAATGATGCGGGAGGGGAGAAGCGCGACGTAAAATGCTTCGTTCGGCGCACCAAAGGCAATTTCGGCGCACCGTCTGGCGATAAAAAGCCGACGTTCGAAGTCTTGGACATCATCATTTGTGCCGTCTCGCTTTGTGGCGCGGCAAAAACACCATGTCAGCAGCAAACAGCTTTGCGAGCTTCAGTTTTGCTTCTTCTGCTGTGACGCGTAAAAAGAGCTCAGGTTTCTTTAGCAGCAGGCCGCACCCATCGCCAGTTTTTCCGTCTGCCGCAATCGCGCCGCGATGTGTCAATCGGGACAGGGCTTTGATACCTGTAGTGACCAGGTGGTGGCTCGGCGTGTCATCCCTTATGGGCGATCAGATCTGCACAGGGCAGAGGTGTGGGCGTCTCGTTTTGGAGTAAATCACGGCGCGGCACCCGTTTTGCACTGACCGGTCAATGTTGCCGTGTTCCTTGTGCTGGCGTGACGAATTACGGCTTCCTTCCTGAAAACGCGTGGTACTATAAGCCGGCACGGAACAGCCAACGGAGTTCCGCTCGGAGACGGCGTTCGCTTCTGCCGCCTTGGTAAAGAGGCGGAGCTTTCGGGTGACAGTGGTTGGAGGGGTGCTTCGTGAGTGTTTTTGTATTTTGATTGAGCTTTGACTTGGCTCGGAGCGGAGGGACGTACTTGTGTTAGTAGACAGTTATGGGTTTTTTGCGGCTTGCAGGAAAATTGCTTGCCTTTCCATTTTGCTTGCATTCTCGTCGAGTGCCCAAGCGATATTTGTAACGACACCAGTCGATGTCACTTTCGAAGAATCACCGTCAACAATAACAGAAATGTTTGGCTCCGCCCAAGAGAACAGTTTTCTGATCAAAAAATTGACAATTACAAATGGTAGTGCGCAGACTAAATGGAGCATAGGGGATGGGGATGGGGAGCCGAAATATGGTAGAGCCGACTTTATCAGTTCCACCGCACGTTCGGATGCCACTACCGTAACCGTGACCCTTACGACCATGGGGGAGACAGTTGTTGTCAGGTACAAGTTGCGTGATGATCCCGCTCCCAGTGGAAGTGGTGATGTAGGTACACTTGATCAATTTGACGTGATTATTGAGGATGATACAAGTAAAACCAAGGTGATTGCTCTTGTTGGTATCCGTAACAATCCGCCAATAGTACGTGATTCCAAAGGAGCAGAGATTACCGACCCTACATCCGTTGGTATATCTGCAGCTACGTATGTTGTTGGTGGGGTGAGTACGGCTGTGTTCACGGCATACGAAAAGCAAGGTGAAGGTGTGGTTGGTACTGCTCCTTACCTTAGGTGGTCAATTTATAGTGTTAACGAAGGCTCTACCGTGTCCTTTTCCAATGGTGAGCAAACCACTACGGGTCTTCAAACTACCTCAGAAATAGAGGTGGTGTATAGAAGCTCCCAGGATGAAAACATCGAAAATGCAGGGTATACACTGGTGGTGAAAGACACCATTGGCAGAGCAGCCACCGTTACTGTGTCGCTCATGCCGGAGCCCCCGGTGATTAGTACGTATGAAGGTTCTCCGGTTGAAAATGGCGTATTAAGTATTGATGTGCGTGAGTCTGCTTTTGGTGATCGAGGGTTTAAGTTTAGGCTTTCAGCTGAGTATGCCTGCCCGACGACGCTTCCGGCATGTTTGAAATGGAATGCCGAAAGTGAAACTGCAGAAGTATCTGTAGACCCTACTGCCGCTGCAATGGCGGGAGCCCCACTTACAGTCACAGTCCAAAGACCAGACAGTTCGCCAGTTTCTTTCCAGGTTAAGGTTAGAGTTTTGGATAACTCCGACGATACACTCTTGAATCGTGAAATCACTGTTAACGTAACGGTTATAGAGAACATGCCGCCCGAAATTGTGTCGATAGACGGGCGGACAGATACAACGGTGTTCACTGTTTCGACAAATTTAGAAACCGTGCGATTTCCTGTCGTTGCTGCTGATGATTTTGAACCGGAAAGCTTGACATGGGAGATTTCCAATGCTGCGGGTTCAGGCAAAGGCACCGCCAGCTTCGTCGTGGGGGATGGGATGCTGCCGTCAACAACCGCCAGGGGGACAACGGTCGTTGTCAGCTTTGTGAGATCGTCGCCTGTAAGCACGACAGGGTCGTCATTCACACTCACCGTGATGGATACTGAGGGGCTTATGGATACGGCTACGGTGACAGTTAATCCGAGTGAGTCTCCCACTATTCCGACACAGGTGCCGAATGCTGGGTTGCTTGGTGGATGGCGAGATATGGTTGTAATGCCGGTGGCTTCAAGCCAGGTTGTGATACTCAGGGCAGAAGACTTTGGACTTGGGGAAAAAGCAGCTCTGGAGTGGGAAGTTACAAATCTTTTCGGTCTTGATTTTGATAGCACAAATAGCAAGACCATGGGGTCAGAAGGCAGGCTTGTGTTCAGGTTGGCTGATCCAAGGACGCAACTTACCGGCAGATTCACTGTTGAGGTAACAAATTCCTACGGAGAAAAAACCAGTAGGCGGATTACGCTTAGCGGAGAAAATGAGCCTCCCGTAGTAACGTACCGGGTCGGTGATGTGTCTTCCAGCCGCAGTGGGACTGGAGGAACGATAGCCTTGCCGGAGAGTGCGTTGACAATGATCATGTTTAGTGCCGACGATCCAGTTGGTCAGCCTGTAGCGGGTTCCACATTCACGTGGACATTAGTGGGTCAGGATGTCGCCTTGACAGCATCTTTCGTCGGAGTAATGCCTGAAACGAGCCGCGAAACCACAGGGAAGAGTGTTGTCGTTCAGTTCGTGAGGGGGGCACCCGGGGTGGAAAGCTCTTTTATTATTGAGGTCAGCGATGGTCGTGATAATGATGAAACGGGTGGAAACGGCACCAATCGCATAACCGTGAATATAGTGCCCATGGAGGCGGGGCAGGTAGGGCAGCTCAGGGTCAGAACGTTTCTGGGTGGTGCCGTCCGCTGAGAAATTGACCTTGGTGCCCTTCGGGTGGGCAATATGTTTACCAGATGGCGTGGCTTTGGTCTCGGTTCCTGTACGGGAACCAGCAGATAAAGCGATAGCCTTGGCGAGGTTTTAACGCAGGAACAAACAGCCACAAAAGGCTGGTTCCCTGTTTTGAGGCACCGGTCAATCTGGCTTACTCGCGGCGAAATCGCTCGGCTGCGATACGTGTCCCGTTGGTCAACTCCCAGAAGGAAACGCATGTTGAAATCCGTTTCCCAGATGCGCTTGGCAATCCCTGTTTGACTTTTGCTTCCATTCTGAAACATTGCCAGCGTGTGCGGCAGCCTGCCAGAGGCACTTGCGGCACTGAACAGTGATCGCGGGTTTCTCAAAACAGGCAATGTGTTTTCAGATGTCATGATTGATGGCTGCATCGCATTAAAAATGCAGGAAATAAACCGGTTTCGAGCTTCTACCCATCCCCTGGAGTTCGGCATGTACTACTGTTGCTAAAGCGTCTCTCGCAGACAGCGTTGCGAGCAGAAAGCACCTACGTCTGCGTGTAACACGAATTCTTGAGCCAGGGTGCGTCGCCTCCCGGTTCTGAACAGGCCAAAAGCTCCGCCGCCAATCAGACACTGCTTTTTCCTGATGGTCTCGTCAGAGGCACCCCCACTCGTCATTGGCACTTGCGGCACTGAACAGTGATCGCGGGTTTCTCAAAAAAGGCAATGTGTTTTCAGATGACATGATTGATGGTTGCATCGCATTAAAAATGCAGGAAATAAACCGGTTTCGAGCTTCCACCCATCCCCAGGAGTTCGACTTGTACCACTGTTGCTAAAGCGTCTCTCGCAGACAGCGTTGCAAGCAGAAAGCACCCACGTCTGCGTGTAACACGAATTCTTGAGCCGGGGTGCGTCGCCTCCCGGTTCTGAACAGGCCAAAAGCTCCGCCGCCAATCAGACACTGCTTCTTCCTGATGGCCTCGTCAGAAGCACCCCCACTCGTCATTGACACTTGCGGCACTGAACAGTGATCGCGGGTTTCTCAAAAAAGGCAATGTGTTTTCAGATGTCATGATTGATGGCTGCATCGCATTAAAAATGCAGGAAATAAACCGGTTTCGAGCTTCCACCCATCCTTTTGAGTTCGACATTTACTACAGCTGCTAGGGCGTTTCTCGCAGACAGCGTTGCAAGCAGAAAGTGCCCACGTCTGCGTGTAACACGAATTCTTGAGCCAGGGTGCGTCGCCTCCCGGTTCTGAACAGATCAAAAGTGCCGCCGCCAATCGGACACTGCTTCTTCCTGACAGCTTCGTCAGAGGCACCCCCACTCGTCATTTCGGTCGCTCTTGGGTGATACAGGGTTGACGCAACGCAGTATTTCCCTCTTTGGCCAATCGTCTGTCCGGTTGTTGCCATCAGAGGGCTCTTGCGAGGCGGGCTGGTGTTTAGCGTTTTTTAATCAGTTCTTGCAAAGTCTTTTTTTCTTCGAGACTGAGTTCTGTTGCTTCAGCTTTCTTGATCAGCGCTTCCAGCAGACCGGCGACTTTTTCCGGCTCGAGGGCGTCCTTTACCTCTGAAGGCTTATGCAGCAGATATGTGATGGCCACGCGCGCCGAGTTGTACTGGTGTTGCCGGGATAGCTTCTGTGGAGATGTCTGCATCAAAGTCCGGGGCGGGTTGGTGTTTAGCGTTTTTTAATCAGTTCTTGCAAAGTCTTTTTTTCTTCGAGACTGAGTTCTGTTGCTTCAGCTTTCTTGATCAGCGCTTCCAGCAGACCGGCGACTTTTGCCGGCTCGAGGGCGTCCTTTACCTCTGAAGGCTTATGCAGCAGATATGTGATGGCCACGCGCGCCGAGTTGTACTGGTGTTGCCGGGATAGCTTCTGTGGAGATGTCTGCATCAAAGTCCGGGGCGGGTTGGTGCTTAGCGTTTTTTAATCAGTTCTTGCAAAGTCTTTTTTTCTTCGAGACTGAGTTCTGCCGCTTCAGCTTTCTTGATCAGTGCATCCAGCCTGGTCGTCTGCACGTGATTTTCAAGTGCTTTCATGGAATCTCCAAACTCGTCCCGGGTCGGAGCCTTCTCGTTCAGCAGTTCCAGGAGACGCTGGTAGTGTTTGTGGTCACTCAGAAGTTGCAACAAAGCCCCGGTACTGGCCGGCTGCCGGCTTTTTATCGTGCTGACGATTTCTGTCAGCAGACCGGCGACTTTTGTCTGCTCGAGGGCGTCCTTTACCTCTGAGGCTTATGCAGAAGATATGTGATGGCCACGCGCGCCGAGTTGTACTGGTGTTGCCGGGATGGCTTCTGTGGAGATGTCTGCATCAAAGTCCGGGGCGGGTTGGTGCTTAGCGTTTTTTTATCAGTTCTTGCAAAGTCTTTTTTTCTTCGAGACTGAGTTCTGCCGCTTCAGCTTTCTTGATCAGTGCATCCAGCCTGGTCGTCTGCACGTGATTTTCAAGTGCTTTCATGGAATCTCCAAACTCGTCCCGGGTCGGAGCCTTCTCGTCCAGCAGTACCAGGAGACGCTGGTAGTGTTTGTGGTCACTCAGAAGTTGCAACAAAGTCCCGGTACTGGCTGGCTGCCGGCTTTTTATCGTGCTGACGATTTCTGCCAGCAGTCTGGTACCTTTTATTCCGGTTTTCGCTATGACCGCAGGCTCGAGGGCGTCCTTTACTCCTGAAGGCTTATGCAGCAGATATGTGATGGCCACGCGCGCAGAGTTGTACTGGTGTTGCCGGGATGACTTCTGTGGAGACGCCTGCATCAAAGCCCGGGGGGACGGTCGGATCGCGAGTTCTGCTGCTGGCAGACCGGCTTTTTTGGCAAGCTCCTCCGTGAGAAAGTTTTTGAAAATGGTCTTTGGCAACGGGTGAAGCAATTTTTTGGCACGTGCAACGAGCTGTGTGCGACCTTCCAGATTTTCCAGCAACACGCCTGCCGCAAGATTTTGCAAGACAAAGCGTGACAGCGGTACTGCCCGGTTGGAGTCAAATGCAGATGGCCCTTGTTCCTTCACCAGATCGTCAGGATCCTGGTTTTCCGGAAGCGAGAAAAATCGCACATCTTTCCCGTCTTTGAATAGTGGCAGCAAAACCGTGGATGCGGCCAAAGCGGCTCGTTGTCCCGCAGCATCACCGTCAAAGCAGAAGATGATCTTGTCGGACATTCTGAACAGGCTTGATATGTGGTAGGCGGTTGCTGCGGTGCCCAGCGTGGCAACGCAGTTTCTCATGCCATGCGAGGCAAGAGAGACCACGTCCATATAGCCTTCAACCACCCACACTTCGTTGGAGCTTTTTATGGTACTGGCTTCTAGAACCCCATAAAGTTCGCGGCGTTTTTGGAACAACGGGGTTTCGGGAGAGTTAAGGTATTTGGCAAGCGCACTCTCATCTAGCGCCCGACCACCAAAAGCGATGACGCGTCCGCGCCGATCACGAATCGGAAACATCAGGCGATTAAAAAAGCGGTCGTAGCAAGTTCTTCCTTTTATGACCACCAGGCCGGCAAGTTCCAAAAGGCGCATGTCAAAATCCTTTGCCAGCTGTGTGGCAAGTGTGTTTCTTCCATGTGGGGCATAGCCGATCATGAAGTCCAGGGTGGTTGCCGGGTCAATTTGTCGGGAACGAAGGTAGTTTTTGGCTGTGGAGCTCCGGGACAACGCGTCCTGATAAAAAAGCGCGGCTTTTTCGAGTGCTTTGAACAGGTCTTCTGTGTGTTTTTTCGATCGCTCTGTCTGCGCCGGTGAAGCACCGCTGCGAGGCACAGTCATGCCATAACGATCTGCCAAGGATTCGATCGTTTCAACGAAGCTCAGGTTTTGATACTCCATGAGGAAGCGAATGATGTTGCCCCCTACGCCACAGCCGAAGCAGTGGTAAAACTGTTTGTCCCGGTCGACGGTGAAAGATGGGGTCTTTTCCTGGTGGAAGGGGCAGCACGCTTTGTAGCTGTTCCCTCGCCGTTTCAGGGGAACAAACTCTTCGATGACGTCAACAATGTCGGCTCGGGAAACCAGGTCGTTGATAAACTGCTCAGAAATTCTGCCGCGTTGTGCCATAGGGTTCAGTGAGCTTTGAGCCGCGTGGAAGGCTTTGCCACTTGCCAACCAGATTCTGCTCCCGATGAGCAGTGCGGCTCAGCACGCTCAAGAAGGGAAACTGGTTCGATTTTCCACACTGCAAGCAACAGCCGGAAAAGGGTTTTTATAACTTGGGGACAGGCAAGCTGTGGCTGCAGGGCACTGTTTCCGGAAACAGCAGCGCAACTAGGCAGCTTCGAGCAGACTGTCAAGCAGGGTTTCAAGCTCTGTGGCTTTGGGCTTGACGAACCAGAATTTGGGCAGCAACATGCCGAACTCGGCACTGATGTTCTGACCCCATTGGCTGTTGGTCTTGCTTACGTGTTCATGGATGCAACGATACAGATATTCTACGTAAGACTCCATAATTTCAGTATCCAGCCGGTTAATTTCTACCAGCTCCCGGTTGTATCGGTCACTGAAATTTTGCTCCTGATCAAAAACAAATGCCATACCACCTGTCATTCCAGCCCCGAAATTAACGCCGGTTCTTCCGAGCACGACGACTGCGCCGCCGGTCATGTACTCGCAAGCATGGTCTCCCGTTCCTTCAACGACTGCAATCGTCCCGGAGTTTCGAACCGCAAAGCGTTCTCCGGCTGTTCCGGCGGCAAAGCACTTGCCACCCGTCGCCCCATAAAGGCAGGTGTTTCCCATAATCGGTGTTTCCTGGCTGAGGGTTCGAGCCAAGTGCGGCGGCAATAAAACCAGTTCCCCGCCCGCCATGCCTTTGCCAACGTAGTCATTGGCATCCCCTTCCAGGCGCAGATTCAGCCCGGCAGAGTTCCACGCTCCGAAGCTTTGTCCGGCGGTTCCTTCAAACTTTACCGTAATGGGCGTGTCAGCCAAACCTTTTTTGCCGTGGTGTTTGGCAATTTCTCCAGATATGAGTGCGCCTATGGAGCGGTCTGTATTGAAGATTTCATAACGATACTCCCCACCATGGCCGGCAATGATCGCCTCGCCCATATCCTTCAGCATGCGATTTGCCAGTCTGGCCTGATCCGAGGGCGGGTTTCCCGACTCTGTGCAAAACACGGGGTATTGTGTGCTTTCTGTCTTGTCCAGGAGCACGTCTGCAGAAAGATTCCGCAAGCGCGGGTTCGTGGTTTTTGTCTCTTCGAGCAACTCGGTTTTGCCAATCAGGTCTGTAAAATTTCTGACCCCCAGAAGTGCCATCCATTCACGCAACTCTTCTGCGACGAATCTGAAATAGTTTATAACCATTTCCTTTTTACCGATAAAGTGCAGGCGTCTCAACACGCTGTTTTGGGTTGCCACACCGGTCGCGCAATTGTTCAAGTGGCAAATTCGCAGGTATTTGCATCCCATGGCAATCATGGGGGCGGTTCCAAACCCGAAGCTCTCCGCGCCAAGGATGGCGGCTTTCACAATATCCAGGCCGGTTTTAAGGCCGCCATCGGTTTGCAGTCGGATTTTATGACGCAGGCCGTTAGCGATCAGGGCGTTGTGCGTTTCACGCAGTCCGAGTTCCCATGGCCCGCCAGCGTATTTGATGCTGCTCAAGGGGCTTGCGCCGGTACCCCCGTCGTAACCGGATATCGTAATCAAGTCTGCGTATGCTTTGGCAACTCCGACGGCAACTGTTCCCACTCCAATTTGGGCAACCAGCTTGACCGAAACCAAAGCTGCGGGGTTGACCTGCTTCAAATCGAAAATCAGTTGCGCCAAGTCTTCAATGGAATAAATGTCGTGATGTGGTGGTGGGGAAATCAGGGATATGCCAGGCTTTGAAAACCGGAGTTTCGCAATCATGTCGTTAACTTTGTGCCCCGGCAGTTGCCCACCTTCGCCAGGTTTTGCGCCTTGGGCAATTTTTATTTGCAGAACTTCCGCGTTTACCAGGTAGTACGGCGTAACGCCGAAGCGACCCGAAGCGATCTGCTTGATTTTTGAATTTTTTGGCGTGTTGAAGCGTAACGATGATTCTCCGCCCTCGCCTGAGTTTGAGCGACCTCCCAGTGCATTCATTGCTTCGGCAAGCGTTTCATGTGCTTCAGGTGAAAGCGCGCCCAGCGACATGCCGGCGGAATCAAAGCGCGGCAAGATGGTTTCCGCAGACTCGACCTCAGACAAAGGAATTCCGGCCTCAGGCAGTTTCAGAGCCAACAAATCACGCAGCACCATAGGCTGGCGCTGATTCACGTGAGCTGCGAACACTTTATATTGTTCGTAGTCTCCGCTACTTGCGGCAGCGCGCAGGGACATGACAACCTGCGGGTTGAAAGCGTGGAACTCACCCTCTCCGTGATATTTCAAAAGTCCGCCTGGACGGATGTTACGGTGCGGGTTCCAGGTGCGGCGTGCCAGATCAACCTGGTCTTGGTGCAGGTCGGAAAACTTCATGCCTTGTAAGCGGGGGGATGTGCTGGCAAAGCAGAGTTCCAGTATCTCCTGGTGCAAGCCGACAATTTCGAACAACTGCCCACCACGGTAGCTGGTGATGGCGGAAATTCCCATTTTCGAGAGGATTTTATACAGCCCCTTGTTGATGGCCTTACGATATGTCCGTCCGGCAACGTTTCTCTTGTCAATGGATGCCGGATCTTTCTTGAATTGCAAAGCGTGCAGTATCTGGTACGTCAGGTAAGGGTGTATGGCGGTGGCACCACTGCCGATCAAAATTGCAAAGTGATGGGGATCCCGAACCCAGCCAGTGTTGATCACGATGTTGACCCGGCAGCGAAGCCCTGCGCGGATGAGTCTGTGGTGCAAAGCCCCGCAGGCCAGCAGGGAGTGCATGGGAATGTACCCTTTGCGTATGTTCTGGTCGCTGAGCACCAGAAGGCGAACGCCGTTTTCCTGTACGGCACGGATGGCACTGTCACACAGTGCGAGTAACCCGGATTGCAGGCTGAGCTCTTCACGTATATTGAGATCAAAAATCTGATGTTTCAGATAGCCGACCGGGTTTTCCAGAAGAGCGTTGTATTTGTGTTCGGAAAGCACGGGAGAATCCAGTGCCAGCCGCCGGGCGTGTTCCGGCCTTTCCACAAAGGGATTGGCTTCCTCGCCGAATGAGGTTTCCAGAGACATTACGATTTTCTCTCGCAAAGAATCGATCGGAGGATTCGTGACTTGCGCAAAAATCTGTCTGAAGTTGTCGAAAAGCGAGCGAATGGACGTGGAAAAAACCGGCAGTGGCGTATCGTCGCCCATGGATCCGATTGCTTCCTGCCCAATTTTGGCAAGGACTTTGATGACTTGCTCGCATTCTTCCGAAGAAACGTCAAACATTTTTTCGTAGATCGCCAATTTTTTGGGAGTGAATGCGGTTTTTAGCAGCAAGTCATCATCAATTGGCGTTGTCAGACGCCGGGTGTGGGTTTTGACCCACTGGTAATAGGGCTGGCGAGACTTCAGCAAGTCGTCTATTTCCTCCGGTAAGATCAAGCGACCCGTGAGGGTGTCTGCCGCGATCATTTCGCCGGGTTTCAATCGCCCCTTGAGCACCACGTCTTGTGGCTTGTAATCGCATACGCCTGCTTCAGTGGCCAGGATAATAAGGCGGTCACGGGTGACCACGTAACGAGACGGGCGCAAGCCATTACGATCCAAAGCGCATGCTGCATAACGCCCGTCAGTCAAGGCGATTGCCGCCGGCCCATCCCAGGGTTCGCTGTGCATGGAGTGATAGCTGTAAAAGGCGCGCAGATCAGGGTCGCTGTGGCCGGTGTTTTGCCACGCCGGTGGTATCAGCATGCGCATGGCGCGAAAGATATCGAGTCCGCCAGCAAGCAGCAACTCCAGCATATTGTCCAGGCTTGAGGAATCGGAACCCTGCTGTGAAACAATGGGAGCCAGTTCTGTCAAAGCCGGAAGCAATGGTGAGTTCATGATGTGTGCGCGCGCGCTTGCCCAGACCCGGTTGCTGCTTATCGTATTGATCTCGCCGTTGTGCGCCAGAAAACGAAAGGGTTGTGCCAACCTCCATTGTGGCCAGGTGTTGGTTGAAAAGCGTTGATGGAACAGGCAAATAGAGCTTTGCAGGAGGCTGTCGCGCAAGTCTTCATAAAAAACCGGCAGGTTTTTCGGCATGATTAGCCCTTTGTACGCGATGACGCGGGAGGAGAGACTCGCGACGTAAAAGGCTTCGTTAGAAACGCCAAGGGCAATTTCGGCGCGCCGTCTGGCGATAAAAAGCCGACGTTCGAAGTCCTGGGCATCATCATTTGTGGCGTTTACAAAGATCTGCGCAATAAAAGGCAGGGTTTCCAGGGCTTTTGCGCCGCAAGCCGAAATGTCTGTAGGAACCTCGCGCCAGCCGGCAACTGTCAACCCTTCGTCGATGAGCTTTTGTTCCAGGATGTGTGTGCATTTGTGCCGTCTCGCTTTGTGGCGCGGCAAAAACACCGTGCCAGCAGCGAACAGCTTTGCGAGCTTCAGTTTTGCTTCTTCTGCCTTGGCGCGTAAAAAGAGCTCAGGTTTCTTTAGCAGCAGGCCACACCCGTCGCCAGTTTTTCCGTCTGCCGCAATCGCGCCGCGATGTGTCAATCGGGACAGGGCTTTGATGCCTGTAGTGACCAGGTGATGGCTCGGCGTGTCGTCCCTGTGAGCGATCAGACCATAGCCGCAACCGTCTTTTTCGAAGGAGGGGTCGTAAAGTCTGTTGTTGTGTTGCAAGCTTATGCAGAGTAGATGTGTGGGGGGCTCTCATCTGAGTATATCACGGCCTGGTCTGGCATTCGTTTCGCACTGACCGGTCAATGTTGCCGTGTTTTTTGTGCTGGCTTGACGAGTTGCGGCTTCCTCTCTGAAAACGCTGTGGTATAATTGGCTGGATTCGAATAGCCAACGGAGTTCCACTTGGAGACAGCGATTGATTCTGCCGCCTGAGAAAGAGGCAGAGCTTTAGGGTGACAGTGGACGGGAGGGTGCTTCGAGAATGTTTTTTATTTTTAATTTGAGCTTTGACTTGGCTCGAAACGGGGGGATGTGCTTGTGTTTATAGACGGTTATGGTTTTTTTGCGGCTTGCAGGAAAATTGCTTGCCTTGCCATTTTGCTTGCATTCTCGTCGAGTGCCCAGGCGATATTTGTATCGTCACCAGTCAATATCACTTTCGACGAAGAATCAACACTTTATACGAGTACTGCCGAAGAGAACAGTTATGTGGTGGGAGAACTGACAATTACAGATGGTAGTAC
The DNA here is from genome assembly GCA_965215765.1 of uncultured candidatus Poriferisulfidus sp. Taxonomy (GTDB): domain Bacteria; phylum Pseudomonadota; class Gammaproteobacteria; order Poriferisulfidales; family Oxydemutatoraceae. The sequence goes on from OZ244118.1 coordinate 237,024, forward strand.
GCAGACTCGATGGAGTCTCGTGCAACCGAATTATGGTATAGCCGACTTTGTTCGTTCCCTCCCTACTGCCAGTACCAGTTCTGGTGATGCTGCAGCCGCAGATGCCGCCACCTTAACCGTGACCTTTTCGACCGCAGGCAAGACAGTTTTTATCAGGTATAGGCTGCTGAAAAAACTCTCTTCCATTAACATTGATCAATTTAACGTGATTGTTCGGGATGCTGCGAAAGAAACCACGCTGACACTTTTGGTTCCTATTCGTAACAATCCACCAAGAGTATATGATTCCGAAAAAGCAGAGATCACCGACCCTACATCCGTTGCTACATATACAGCTACGTTTGTTGTTGGCGGGGTGAGTACGACTGTGTTCTCGGCAAATGAAGCGGGAGAAAAAAATATGAACGGCAGGCCTCCCTTCTTTACGTGGTCAATTATTCCGAATGTTGACAATCTCGCTACCGTGTTCTTTGCCAATACCGCTGATAGTCAATTTATTGGAAGTTTACGAGAATCAGAAGTAGGCGTGGTGTATAGAACCCTGGATGAAAACATCGCTAATGCAGGGTATACGCTAGTGGTGAAAGATACCCTGGGCAGAGCAGCCACCGTTACTGTGTTGCTTACGCCGGAATCTCCGGTGATTAGGCGTAATGGCTCTCCTGCTGAAGATGGCGAATTGGCTGTCAATATTGGCGAGCTTGATAGTGGGAGCCCGGTTGTGCTTTTAGCTGAACACACCTGCCCGCCGTTGAATCCGAAATGTTTGCGTTGGTCTAGCGATGACGTAGCTATAAACCCTAGCCCTACGGCAGGGGGAGACACGGTTAGAGTCACAATACCAGAAGGGACAGATGTAGGTGCCTCCTTTTCTGTTAAGGTTGCGGCTTATGCCTCTGACGACAGACAGCTCTCGGAGACCGCTGTTAACTTAACGATTGTAGCAGACGTGCTGCCGCCCGAAATTGTGTCAATAGACGGGCAGCGTATACGAAGGACGTTCACTGTTTCGCCAGATTTAGAAACCGTGCGATTTCCTGTCGTTGCCACTGATGATTTTGACCCGGAAAGCATGACATGGGCGATTTCCAATGCTGCGGGTTCAGGCAAAGGCACCGCCAGCTTCGTCGTGATGGATGGGATGATGAAATCAACCGCCACAACCGCCAGGGGGTCAAATGTCATGGTCGACTTTAAGAAAGGATCAGAAAATTCGTCATTTACATTCACTGTGACGGATCGCGCAGGGCTTGTTGATACGGCCACGGTGACTGTTGAGCCGCGGGTTGTTGGTTCTTCTACTGATCCTGAAGCAGCAAACTGGAACACGGTGCAATCTGTACCAGCGGAGACAGGTTCAAGCGTGGTTTTGACATTCAGGGCAGAAGATCCTGGACTTGGAGAAAAAGCTGCTCTGAGGTGGTCAGTAGAATTCCTTCAAGGTCTTGTTTTTGATAGCACAGATAGCATGACCGTGATCGCGGGTCCGGAAGCCAAGCTCGTGTTCCGCTTTTCTCCAAGTGCGCAACGTGAAAGGGCCTTCCAAGTTCGGGTAACAAATTCCGGTAATAAATACGTCGAGGAAGTCATTCATTTGACCAGTAGTACCAGGGTCGAAATCGAAAATGAACCCATAGTAACGTATCAGGTCGGTAGTGCGTCTTTCAGCCGCAGTGGGGCTGGAGGAATGATAGGTTTTCCAATAAATCGGGTGGCAACAGGCATCTCGTTTAGTGCCTACGACCCGCTTCAGAGTGGCGTGCTCACGTGGATATTAGGAGAACAGTCTGGCTTGAAGGCATCTTTTGTCGGTACAAATAAGGGGGAGAATGTCGTAGTCCGGTTCGAGGAGCCACCCGTGGAGGGGAGCTATTTCATTATTCTGGTCAGCAATTTAATTGGGCGAGATGATATGATCTTTGCTAATACCATACGTGTGGATTTTGTGCCCGGAGGGCCGCAACTCAGGATCAGAACATTTCTGGGTGGTGCCGTCCGCTGAGGAATTGACCTTGGTGCCCTTCGGGTGGGCAATACGCTAACCAGACGTGACTTTGGCCTCGGTTCCTGCCAGGCCAAGGTATCCCGCACTGTAGCCTTGGCGTTGTGAGGTCTCTCTGACCCGGGTCGACAATGTTTCTTTGAAGTATTCGGGAAAGAGTATCGTCAGTACAGCTTATTAAAGGTCAGCAGGACTGGACGCCTTTGGTTGCCCTCTCGTGTTACCTGGCCGTTTCCCGAATCGCCTTGTTGCACTCTGAGCAGTGAAGACGCAGCAAGAGCCACGCGACAGGGTGGTTTTTGGCTCACCAGCCAGATACTTGCCCTTGTTCGAGGGCAACTCCGGATTACAGTTTTTTCGAAACGTTTTGTTTGCGCGCGCGCCTAGCCATAAGCCGCCGCAAGATGCTGAAAATCAAGATGGGTATAAACTTGAGTTGTGCTGATGTTGCTGTGGCCTGGAAGCTCCTGCACTGCCCGCAACTCACTATAGACTCAAGGAGATGGCTTCGTTCGAAACGCCAAGGGCAATTTCGGCGCACCGTCTGGCGATAAAAAACTGACGCTTGAAGTCTTGGGCATCATCATTTGTGGTGTCTCGTTTTGTGGCACTGCAAAAACACCGTGTCAGCAGCGAACAGCTTTGCGAGCTTCAGTTTTGCTTCTTCTGCCTTGGCGCGTAAAAAGAGCTCAGGTTTCTTTAGCAGCAGGCCACACCCATCGCCAGTTTTTCCGTCTGCCGCAATCGCGCTGCGGTGTGTCAATCGGGACAGGGCTTTGATACCTGTTGTGACCAGGTGATGGCTCGGCGTGTCGTCCCTTATGAGCGATCAGGTCTGTGCAGAGCAGAGGTGTGGGCGACTCGCTTTCGACAAATCACGGCCGAGCCTCCGTTTCGCACTGACCGGTCAGTGTTGCCGTGTTTTTTGTGCTGGCGTGACGAGTTGAGGTTTCTTCTTCTGAAAATGCTGTGGTATAGTTAACTGGCTCGAGTAGCCGACGGAGTTCCACTTGGAGACAGTGGTTGGTTCTGCCGCCCGAGAAAGAGGCGGATCTTTAGGGGGACAGTGTTCGGATGGGTGCTTCGAGAGAGTTTTTTATTTTAATTGAGCTTTGACTTTGGCTCGAAGTGGAGAGATGTATTTGTGTTTATAGACGGTTATGGGGTTTTTGCGGCTTGCAGGAAAATTGCTTGCCTTGCCATTTTGCTTGCCTTCTCGTCTAGTGTCCAGGCGGGTCTTCCAGAGCCGCCACAAATCCGTGTCACTTTTGAATCCACACAAAGATCTTTTACGTCATCTGCCGAAGAGGACGTTAATGTGGTGGGAAAAATAACAATTACAGATGGTAGTACGCAGACTCGATGGAGCATAGGGAAGGGGGAGCCGAATTATGGTAGAGCTGATTTTATTCTTTCCATTGATAATCCGAACCCCATTGCCGTGACCCCTACGACCATGGGGAAGACAGTTGTTTTCAGGTATAAGTTGCTGGAAGACCCCGCTATCGATGGAAGCATTGATGTAGATGAGACTGATAAATTTGACGTGATTGCTCAGGATGGTACGAGAAGAAGTACGCTGACACTTATAGTTGGTATCATTAACAACCCACCAAGGATATATGATTCCGAAAGAGAAGAGATCACCAGTCCTGCATCCGTTGGTACATATACATCTACGTTTATTGTTGGCGGGGTGAGCACGACCGTGTTCACGGCAAATGAAGTGGAGGGCAACACCTTTTCTACGTGGTCAATTATTCCGAATGTTGACAGTCTCGCTACCGTGTCCTTTGCCAATACCGTTGATAGTCAGTTTATTGGCAGTCTTCAAGACTCAGAAGTAGAGGTGGTGTATAGAAGTATCCCGGATGAAAACGTCGCTGATGCAGGGTATACGCTGGTGGTGAGAGACAGGTTGGGCAGAGCAGCCACCGTTACTGTATTGCTTACGCCGGAATTTCCGGTGATTAGGCATGAAGGCTCTCCTGCTGAAGACGGTGAATTGGCTGTCAATATTGGCGAGCTTGATAGTGGGAACCAGGTTGTGCTTTCAGCTGAATACCCCTGCCCGTCAGAGGTGCCGGAATGCTTGTCTTGGTCTGGCGATGACGTAGATATAACCCCTAGCCCTACGGCAGGGGGAGACACAGTTACAGTCACAGTACCAGTAGGGACAGGTGAAGGCTTCTCCTTTACTGTTAAGGTTGAGGCTTTGGACGCAACCCGCAATCTAGCCTCGGAGACCACTGTTAACGTAACGATTGTAGCGAACAAGCCGCCCAAAATTGTGTCAATAGACGGGCAGACTGCAAGAAGGACGTTCTCTGTTTCGCCAAATTTAGAAACCGTGCGATTTTATGTCGTTGCCACTGATGATTTTGACCCGGAAAGCATGACATGGGAGATTTCCAATGCTGAGGGTTCAGAAAAAGGCACCGCTAGCTTCGTCGTGATGGATGGGATGATGGAATCAACCGCCACAACCGCCAGGGGGTCAAAGGTCAGGGTCGACTTTAGGAAAGGCACAGCGAGTTCGTCATTTACATTAACTGTGATGGATCGCGCAGGTGGTAGTGCTGAGACCACGGTGACTGTTAATCCTAATCCACCTGGTTCTCCCTTTAGTCCGACTGGAGTAGAATGGAATACGGATGTATTTGTAGAGGGGGCAGCTTCAAGCCTGGCTTTGACATTCAGGGCAATCAGTGCTGGACTTGGAGAAACAGATGTTCTGAGGTGGTCAGTATTTGATCTTGACGGTCTTGTTGTTGGAACCGCGAGTAGCGTGACCACGGGTCCGGAAGGCAAGTTTGTGCTCAACTTTGCTAATCCGAGTACGCAAATTACCGGAACCTTCAGAGTTCAGGTAGTAGGTTCCTACGGCAATACCGGAGTTTACTCTAGAAAGATTATGGTTTCGGTCAGAAATAAGCCTCCCGTAGTAGCGTATCAGGTTGATGATGTGTCGGGTATCCTCATGGGGGCTGGAGGAACGATATGCTTGCAAGAGGGGAAGATGACAACAGCCATCTCGTTTAGTGCCGATGTCCCGGTTGGTCAGCCTCCAGCACCAGCAGGCAGTACATTCATGTGGGAATTAGGGGAACAGCATGGCTTGAGAGTATCTTTTGTTGGTACGGATGGGAAAAAACTCGCCGCCGGGATCACAGATAAAGGGGAAAATGTCGTCGTCCGGTTCGAGGAGCCACCCGTGGAGGGGAGCTATTTTGTTATTCTGGTCACCTTTAGAGGTGGTACCAATACCTTACGCGTGATTACGCAGGCTAAGGAGGTGAGGCAACTGCTCAGGATCAGAACGTTTCTGGGTGGTGCCGTCCGCTGAGGAATTGACCTTGGCGCCCTTCGGGTGGGCAATACGCTGACCGGGCGTGACTTTGGCCTCGGTTTCTGCCAAGCCGGAAGCAGGTGCCCCGCGCTGTAGCCTCGGCATTGTGAGGTTTCTCTGACCCGGGTCGACAAAATTTCTTTGAAGTATTCGGGAAAGAGTATTGTCAGTACAGCTTATTAAAGGTCAACAGGGTTAGACGCCTTTGGTTGCTTTCTCGCGATACCTGACCGTTTCCCGAATCACCTTGTTGCACTCTGAGTTGTAAAGGCACAGGAAGAACCTCGCGACAGGGTGGTTTTTGACCCACCAGCCAGATTACTTGCCCTTGTTCGAGGGCAACCCCGGATTACAGTTTTTTCGAAACGTTTTGTCTGCGCGCGCGCCTTGTCATAAGCCGCCGCAAGATGTTGAAAATCAAGATGGGTATAAACCCTGAGTCGTGCTGATGTTGCTGTGGCCTGGAAGCTCCTGCACCGCCCGCAACTCACTGAAGACTCAAGGAGATGGCTTCGTTCGAAACGCCAGGGGCAATTCTGGTGCGTCTGGCGATAAAAAACCGACGCTTGAAGTCTTGGGCATCATCATTTGTGGTGTCTCGTTTTGTGGTGCGGCAAAAACACCGTGTCAGCAGCGAACAGCTTTGCGAGCTTCAGTTTTGCTTCTTCTGCCTTGGCGCGTAAAAAGAACTCAGGTTTCTTTAGCAGCAGGCCGCACCCGTCGCCAGTTTTTTCGTCTGCCGCAATCGCGCCGCGATGTGTCAATCGGGACAGGGCTTTGATGCCTGTAGTGACCAGGTGGTGGCTCGGCGTGTCGTCCCTTATGAGCGATCAGACCTGCGCAGAGTAGAGGTGTGGGCGGCTCTCATCTGAGTATATCACGGCGTGGTCTGGCATCCGTTTCGCACTGACCGGTCAGTGTTGCCGTGTTTTTTGTGCTGGCGTGACGAGTTGAGGTTTCCTATTCTGAAAATGTTGTGGTATAATGGGCTTGGTTCGAATAGCCAACGGAGTTTCACTTGGAGACAGCGATTGATTCTGCCGCCCGAGAAAGAGGCGGAGCTTTAGGGTGACAGCGGTCGGAAGGGTACTTCGGAAATGTTTTTTATTTTAATTGAGCTTTAACTTGGCTCAAAACGGAGGGATGTGCTTGTGTTTATAGACGGTTATGGGGTTTTTGCGGCTTGCAGGAAAATTGCTTGCCTTGCCATTTTGCTTGCCTTCTCGTCAAGTGCCCAGGCGATATTTAAAGCGGATCCAGTTGATGTCACTTTCGAATCCACACAAAGAATTTTTACGGAAAGAACTGCCCAAGAGTACAGTTATGTGGTGGGAGAAATAACAATTACAGATGGTAGTCCGCAGACTCAATGGAGCATAGGGAAAGGGAAGGGGGAGCCGAAATATGGTGTGACTGATTTTATTCTTTCCCTCGATAGACCGGATGTCAGCACCTTAACCAGGACTCCTACGACCGTGGGCGAGACAGTTTATTACAGGTATATTTTGCTGGATGATCCCACCGCCAGCATTGAGCTGTTTGACGTGATTGTTCAGGATGGTACGAGAAGAAACACGCTGACATTTACAGTTGGTCTCTTTAACGATCCGCCAAGGGTATATGATTCCGAAGAAGAGATAATCACCAGTGAGACAACTCCTACCGTTGGTACATATACAGGTACGTTTGTTGTTGGTGAGGTGAGCACGATCGTATTCTCGGCAAATGAAGCGAATACGCTTGAGAATAACGCGACTGCCCAATATTTTACGTGGTCAATTATTCCGAATGTTGATAGTCTCGCTACCGTGTTCTTTGCCAATACCGATGAAAGTCCGTTTATTACCAGTCCTCAAAACAGACCAAACCAACCAGAATCAAACGTAGGCGACGTAGGCGTGGTGTATAAAAGTTCCCGGAGTGAAAATTTCGCCGACGCAGGGTATACGCTGGTGGTGAGAGATACGTTGGGCGGTGCAGCCACCGTTACTGTGTTGCTTACGCCGGAGCCTCCGGTGATTAGCTATAAAGGCTCTTCTGTTGAAGACAGCGAATTGGCTGTCAGTATTGAAGCGCTTGGTAATGGGCGCTCGTTTGAGCTTTCATCTGAATACGCCTGCCCGACGTTGAATCCGAAATGTTTGTCTTGGTCTGGTGATGACGTAGACATAAGCTCTACCTCTACGGCAGGGGGGGACACAGTTAGAGTCACAGTACCAGAAGGGACAGATGCAGGCACCTCCTTTACTGTTACCGTTCTTGTCTCTGGCTCCATGCCTGTCTCGGAGTCCACTGTTAATGTAACGATTGTAGTGAACAAGCCGCCCAAAATTGTGTCAATAGACGGGCAGATTGCAAGAAGGACGTTCTCTGTTTCGCCAAATTTAGAAACCGTGCGATTTCCTGTCGTTGCCACTGATGATTTTGACCCGGAAAGCATGACATGGGCGATTTCCAATGCTGCGGGTTCAGGCAAAGGCACCGCCAGCTTCTTCGTCGTGAACGATGGTGAGCCGCAGGAGACCGCCATGGGGTCAAATGTCATGGTCGTCTTTAGTAAAGGCACAGTAAGTTCGTCATTTACGCTCACTGTGACGGATGGCGCAGGGCTTGTTGACACGGCCACGGTGACTGTCAATCCGGGTAGTCTTGATAATCCCACTCTTCCGAGAATAACAACACGCAAACCCTCGACAATATATTTTAGGGATGCAACTAGGCTGGTTCTTACATTGAGGGCAAGCGACCCTGGACTTGGAGAAACAGCTGCTCTGAAGTGGTCAGTATTAAATAATCACGGTAATGAAGTTGCGAGTAGCGTGACCACGGGTCCGGAAGGCAAGTTCGTGCTAAGCCCAAGTGCTATCGGGTCCTTCCAGGTTAGGGTAAGAAATTCCTACAGTATACCTTGGACACAAACTTTTCCCCTGGACAATGAGCCTCCCACAGTAACGGCCCGGGTCGATGATGTGTCTTTCAGCAGCAGTGGGCAAGCAGGAATAATAGGCTTTCCAGAGGGTCTGGTGACAACAGACATCTCGTTTAGTGCCCATGATCCGGTTGGTCGGCCTCTAGAAAGAAGCACTGTCGTGTGGACATTAGGAGAACAGTCTGGCGTGAGAGTGTTTTTTGTCGATACAAATAAAGGGGAAAATGTCGTTGTCCAGTTCGAGGAGCCACCCGTGGAGGGGAACTATTTCGTTATTCTGGCCGCCTATGGGAATGCTCTTAATGCTATACGTGTGGATACGCTGGCCGAGGCGGTGGAGCAACTCAGGATCAGAACGTTTCTGGGTGGTGCCGTCCGCTGAGGAATTGACCTTGGTGCCCCTCGGGTGGGCAATACGCAGACCCGGCATGGTCTTTGATCTTGGTTAAGACTTTTGCGCCACAAGCCGAAATGTTTGTAGGAGCCGCGCGCCAGCCAGCAACTGTCAACCTTTCGTTGATAAGCTTCTGTTCCAGGATGTGTGTGCATTTGTGCCCTCTCGCTGTTTAGTGTACAACGGTCTTGTTGGGGTTAATGTTGCCGCGTTTTTTGTGCTGGCGTGGCGAGTTGAGGCTTCCTCTCTTAAAACGCCGAGAGTATAATCTGCTTGGTTCGAACAACCAACAGAGGTTCCACTTGGAGGCGGCGATTGATTGTGCCGCCTGAGAGAGCGGTGGAGCTTTAGGGTGGCAGTGGACGGAAGGGTGCGTTCGAAAATGTTTTTTACTTTAATTGAGCTTTGACTTGGCTCGAAGCGGAGGGATGTGCTTGTGTTTATAGACGGTTATGGATTTTTTGCGGCTTGCAGGAAAATTGCTTGCCTTGTCATTTTGCTTGCCTTCTCGTCAAGTGCCCAGGCGGTATTTGTATCGACACCAGTTAATCTCACTTTCGATTCCCCACGAGAAATTCTTACGGAAGCTGGCCAAGAGCACAGCTATGTGGTGGGAAGAATAACAATTACAGATGGTAGTACGCAGACTCAATGGAGTCTGGGGAAAGGGGAGGGGGAGCTGAAATATGGTGTGGCCGATTTTATTCTTTCCCTTGAAAGGCAGGATGTCACCACCGTAACCATGACTCCTGCGACCATAGGGCAGACAGTTTTTTACAGGTATTACTTGGTGAAAGGTCCTGAAAATGTCCCCCCAGATAAATTTGACGTGATTGTTCAGGATGGCATGAAAAAAACCACGCTGAAATTGACAGTTGGTGTCTATAACAACCCACCAAGAGTATATGATTCCGAAGGAGAAGAGCTCACCGTTTCTACATCTCCTACATCCGTTGGTACATATACAGCTACGTTTGTTGTTGGTGAGGTGAGCACGACCGTATTCTCGGCAAATGAAGAGAGACTGAGTGGGAGGTCGCAAGCGACTGCCCCATATTTTACGTGGTCAATTATTCCGAATGTTGACAGTCTCGCTACCGTGTACTTTGCCAATACCGATGGTAGTCAGTTTACTGCCAGCCCTCAAAACACAATTCCAGGATCAGACGTAGGTGTGGTGTATAGAAGCTCCCGGGATGAAAACGTCTCTAATGCCGGGTATACGCTGGTGGTGAGAGATACGTTGGGTAGAGCAGCCACCGTTACTGTGTTGCTTACGCCGAAGCCTCCGGTGATTAGGCATGAAGGCTCTTCTGTTGAAGATGGCGAATTGGATGTCAGTGTTGAGGAGCTTGCGCGCTCGTTTGATCTTTCAGCTGAATACGCCTGCCCGTCGTTGACCCCGAAATGTTTGTCTTGGTCTGGTGATGACGTAGACATAAGCTCTACCTCTACGGCAGGGGGGGACACGGTTAGAGTCACAACTCCAGAAGGGACAGATGTAGGCGCCTCCTTTCCTGTTACCGTTCTTGTCTCTGGCTCCATGCCTGTCTCGGAGTCCACTGTTAGAGTAACGGTTGTAGAGGACATGCCGCCCGAAATTGTGTCAATAGACGGGCAGTCTACAAGAAGGACGTTCTCTGTTTCGCCAAACCTTGATACCGTGCGATTTTCTGTCGTTGCTGAAGATGATTTTGACCCGGAAAGCATGATATGGGCTATTTTCAGTGCTGCGAGTTCAGGCAAAGGCACCGCTAGCTTCGTCGTGATGGATGGGATGATGGAATCGACCGCCACAACCGCCAAGGGGTCAAATGTCATGGTCGACTTTAAGAAAAGCACAGTAAGTTCGACATTTAGACTCACTGTGACGGATAGCACAGGGCTTGTTGACACGGCCACGGTGACTGTTAATCCGGGTAGTACTCTTTCTGTAACTGCTCTGGAAATAGGACTAGATGACTCGGAAACAAATATAGAAGTAACTGAGGCGGAGGTGGCTTCACGCCTGGTTTTGACATTCAGGGCAACCGACTCTGGACTTGGAGAAACAGCTGCTCTGAAGTGGTCAGTATCTACAATTAACGGTCTTGTTTTCGATAGCACAAATAGCATGATCATGGGTTCGGAAGCCGAGCTTGTGTTCCGCTTTTCTCCAAGCACGTCGTTTACTACCGGGAGATTCCAAGTTCAGGTAAGCAATTCCTACGACGTATCTTACTCTCGTACGATTAATCTGGTCGGGGCTAAGCCCGTTGGTAAGCCTCCCGTAGTAACGTACCGGATAGGTGATGCGTCTTCCAACTTCAGAGAGTCGTCTGGAAGAACGATAAGCTTTCCAGAGGGTGTGATGACGGCAGCCATCTCGTTTAGAGCCTATGACCCGAACCCTGCGGGTCTGCTACCAGACCCTGTACCTGTAGATTCTTCTGGCGGCTTGGTAATAGTAATTAGGGAAGATACCACATTTACGTGGACAATAGGGGAACAGCATGGCTTGAGAGTATTTTTTGTAGATACAAATAAAGGGGAGAATGTCGTTGTCCGGTTCGAGGAGCCACCCGTGGAGGGGAGCTATTTCGTTATTCGTGTCACCCTTAATGGTAGGGCTAATACCATACGCGTGACGGCGGCGGCAAAGGCGACGCAGCAACTCAGGATCAGAACGTTTCTGGGTGGTGCTGTTCGCTGAGGAATTGGCCTTGGTGCCCTTCGGGTGGGCAATACGCTGACCAGACGTGGTTTTGATCTTGGTTTCTGCCAAGCCGGAAGCAGGTGCATCGCACTGTAGCCTTGGCATTGTGGGGTTTCTCTGACCCGGGTCGACAAAGTTTCTTTGAAGTATTCGGGAAAGAGTATCGTCAGTACAGCTTATTAAAGGTCAGCAGGATTGGATGCCTTTGGTTACCCTCTCGTGTTACCTGGCCGTTTCCCGAATCACCTTGTTGCACCCTGAGCTGTAAAGGCACAGCAAGAACCTCGCGACAGCGTGACTTTTGGCTCACCAGCCAGATACTTGTCCATGTTCGAGGGCAACCTCGGATCACAGTTTTTTCGAAACATTTTGTCTGCGCGCGCGCGGGTGCGCCATGTCATAGTCATAGACCGCGCAAGATGCTGAAAATCAAGATGGGTATAAACCTGAGTTGTGCTGATGTTGCTGTGGCCCAGAAGCTCCTGCACCGCCCGCAACTCATTGAAGACTCAAGGAGATGGCTGGCGAAGGAATGCCTGAGTATATGTGGGTGCAGGTGTTTGCCCAAGTTGTATTTTCTGGCCAGTCGGGCGAACCGGGTTTGCACGTTTTTCGGAGTCATCCTCGTCCCGTTTCGTGAAACAAAAAGCGCGTCCTCTCCGGATCGGGCATAACGGTTTCGAATTGGCAGCCAACGCATGATTGCCAGGCATGCGTGGTGACCGACAGGTATTTCCCGCTGTTTGTTGCCCTTCCCTGTTACCCGAACGTTCCCCTGTCTGCGCGGCTGTGTGAGCCCCAGGTTCAAGTCTTCAAGATTGCACATAATCAGTTCTGACAGCCGTAGCCCCGAAGAATAGGCCAGCTCGATAAGGCTCTGATCCCGAGTTTCCAGGGGATCATCGCTTGTTCTTGTCAAGCAGCAAGGAAAGTTCTTCACAGCTCAGTGTGTTCGGAAGCCGTTTTTTCGCACACGGGGCACGAATTCCGATGGTGGGATTGTTTGCTGCCTGAACAGGCTTGATATGTGGTAGGCGGTTGCGGTGCGCCCGGCGTGGAAACGTAGTTTCTCATGCCATGGGTGGCAAGAGAGACCACGTCCATCTAGCCTTCAACCACCCACACTTCATTGGAGCTTTTTATGGTACTGGCCTCAGGAACCCCATAAAGTTCACGGCGTTTTTGGAACAACGGGGTTTCGGGAGAGTTAAGGTGTTTGGCAGGCGCACTCTCATCCAGCGACTGACCACCAAAAGCGATGATGCGGGAGGAGAGACTTGCGATGTAAAATGCTTCGTTCGAAACGCCAAGGGCAATTTAGGCGCGTCTGGCGATAAAAAACCGACGTTTGAAGTCTTGGGCATCATCATTTGTGGTGTCTCGTTTTGTGGTGCGGCAAAAACACCGTGCCAGCAGCGAATAGCTTTGCGAGCTTCAGTTTTGTTTCTTTCTGCCGTGACGCATAAAAAGAGTTCAGGCTTCTTTAGCAGCAGGTCGCACCCATCGTCAGTTTTTCCGTCTGCTGCAATCGCGCCGCGATGTGTCAATCGGACAGGGATTTGATGCCTGTAGTGACCAAGTGGTGGCTCGGCGCGTCGTCCATAAGAGTGATCAGACCTGCGCAGGGCAGAGGTGTGGGCGTCTCGCTTTGGAGTAAATCACGGACTGGCTTCCGTTTCGCACTGACCGGTCGATGTTGCCGTGTTCCTTGTGCTGGCATGACGAGTGGCGGCTTCCTTCCTGAGAATGCGTGGTATAATTAAACGGCATTGAGCGGTCAACGGAGTTCCGCTTGGAGGCGGCGTTTGCCTTTGCTGCCCGAGAAAGAGGTGGATCTTTAGGATGACAGTGGTCGGGAGGGTGCTTCAAGGATGTTTTTTACTTTAATTGAGCTTCGACTTGGCTCGAAACGGAGGATGTGATTGTGTCTATAGACGGTTATGGATTTTTTGCGGTTTGCAGGAAAATTGCTTGCCTTGCCATTTTGCTTGCATTTTCCTCAAGTGCCCAGGCGATATTTAAAGAGTCACCAATTGGTATCACTTTCGAATCCACAGATAAACTTCGTACGAAAAAAACTGCCCAAGAGTATAGTTTTGTGGTGGGAGAAATAACAATTACAGATGGTAGTACGCAGACTCAATGGAGCATAGGGAAAGGGGAGGGGGAGCTGGAATATGGTGTAGCCGATTTTATTCTTTCCCTTGATAGGCCGGATGTCACCGTCCTGACCAGGACTCCTACGACCATGGGGCAGACAGTTTTTTACAGGTATAGTTTGCTGGAAGATCCCTCCGTCAGCGTTGATGAATTTGACGTGATTGCTCAGGATGGTACGAGAAAAACCACGCTGACGGTTTTAGTTGGTGTCTTTAACGATCCGCCAAGGGTATATGATTCCGAAGGAGAGATGATCACCAGTGAGACAGCTCCTAAATCCGTTGGTACATATACAGCTACGTTTGCTGTTGGTGAGGTGAGCACGATCGTGTTCTCGGCAGATGAAGCGAAAACGCTTGATCCGGTCGCGACTGCCCAATATTTTACGTGGTCAATTATTCCGAATGTTGATAGTCTCGCTACCGTGTTCTTTGCCAATACCGATGAAAGTCAGTTTATTGCCAGCCCTCAAATCGGAGTTGCAGGATCAGACGTAGGCGTGGTGTATAAAAGTTCCCCGGGTGAAAACATCGCTGATGCAGGGTATACGCTGGTGGTGAGAGATACGTTGGGCGGTGCAGCCACCGTTACTGTGTTGCTTACGCCGGAATTTCCGATGGTTAACTATAAAGGCTCTCCTGTTGAAGGTGGTGAATTGGCTGTCAGTATTGAAGAGCTTGGTAATGGGCACTCGTTTGAGCTTTCAGCTGATACGCCTGCCTGTCTAGAGGTGCCGGAGTGTCTGTCTTGGTCTAGCGATGACGTAGACATAACCCCTACCCCTACGGCAGGGGGGGACACAGTTAGAGTCACAGTACCAGAAGGGACAGATGTAGGCTCCTCCTTTACTGTTACCGTTCTTGTCTCTGGCTCCACGCCAGTCTCGGTGGCCACTGTTAATGTAACGATTGTAGCGAACATGGCACCCAGAATTGTGTCAATAGACGGGTTTACAGGCAGGACGTTCAATGTTTCGCCAAATTTAGGTACCGTGCGATTTCCTGTTGTTGCCACTGATGATTTTGACCCGGAAAGCATGACATGGACGATTTCCAGTGCTGCGGGTTCAGGCAAAGGCACCGCCAGCTTCTTCGTGAATGGTGATCTGCAGGATACCGCCATGGGGTCAATTGTCATGGTCGACTTTAAGAAAGGCTCAGCAGGTTCGACGTTTACACTCACTGTGACGGATCGCGCAGGGCTTTTTTATACGACCACGGTGACTATCAATCCGAGTGGTTTGCCACTTGATGCTGCTCCGCCTAGGCTAGAGGGAGGGAGCCAGAATATATATGTAGACGAGGCACCTTCAAGCCTGGTTTTGACATTCAGGGCAAGTGACGGTCATTTTGGAGAACAAGAGGCTCTGAGGTGGTCAGTATATGATCTTGTCGGCCTTGTTATTGAAGACGCGAGTAGCGTGACCACGGGTCTGGAACGCAAGCTTGTGCTCAGCTTTACTGGTTCAAGTACGCAAGTTTTCGGAACCTTCACAGTTCAGATAGAAAATTCCTACCAACAAAAGTTCAGACGTATAGTTACGGTTGAGGTCAGAGATATGCCCCCCATTATGCCCCCCATTATGCCCCCCAATCTGCCCCCCATAGTAACGGCTCGGGTCGATGATGTGTCTTTCAGCAGCAGTGGGGAAGCAGGAACGATAGGCTTGCCAGAGGCTGTAGTGACAACAGCCATCTCGTTTAGTGTCTATGACCCGGGTGGTCAGCCTCCAGAAGGAAACACATTCAAGTGGGCATTAGGAGAACAGTCTGGCGTGAGAGTGTTTTTTGTCGGTACAGATAGAGGGGAAAATGTCGTTGTCCGGTTCGAGGAGCCACCCGTGGAAGGGAACTATTTCGTTATTCGGGTCACCGATAATCGTTTTCAACTGCCTCGTGGAATCATTTTTAATACCATACGTATGGATACGCTACCCAAGGAGGTGGAGCAGTTCAGGATCAGAACGTTTCTGGGTGGTGCCGTCCGCTGAGGAATTGACCTTGGTGCCCTCCGGGTGGGCAATATGTTTAGCCGGCGTGGCTTTGGTCTCGGTTCCTGCCAAGCCGGAAGCAGGTGCATCACGCTGTAGCCTTGGCATTGTGAGGTTTCTCTGACCCGGGTCGACCAAATTTCTTTGAAGTATTCGGGAAAGAGTATCGTCAGTACAGCTTATTAAAGGTCAGCAGGATTGGATGCCTTTGGTTGCCCTCTCGTGTTACCTGTCCGTTCCCGAATCACCTTGTTGCACCCAGAGCTGTAAAGGCACAGCAAGAACCTCGCGACAGCGTGACTTTAATCTCGGTTCCTGCCAAGCCGGAAGCAGGTGTATCACGGTGTAGCCTTGGCATTGTGAGGTTTCTCTGACCCGGGTCGACCAAGTTTCTTTGAAGTATTCGGGAAAGAATATCGTCAGTACAGCTTATTAAAGGTCAGCAGGATTGGATGCCTTTGGTTGCCTTTTCATGTTACTTGGCCATTTCCCGAATCACCTTGTTGCACCCAGAGCTGTAAAGGCACAGCAAGAACCTCGCGACAGCGTGGCTTTGGTCTCGGTTCCTGCCAAGCCGGAAGCAGGTGCATCACGCTGTAGCCTTGGCATTGTGAGGTTTCTCTGACCCGGGTCGACCAAGTTTCTTTGAAGTATTCGGGAAAGAATATCGTCAGTACAGCTTATTATAAGGTCAGCAGGATTGGATGCCTTTGGTTGCCCTTTCATGTTACTTGGCCGTTCCCGAATCACCTTGTTGAACCCAGAGCTGTAAAGGCACAGCAAGAACCTCGAGACAGCGTGGCGTTGATCTCGGTTCCTGCCAAGCCGGAAGCAGGTGCATCACGCTGTAGCCTTGGCATTGTGAGGTTTCTCTGACCCGGGTCGACCAAATTTCTTTGAAGTATTCGGGAAAGAGTATTGTCAGTACAGCTTATTAAAGGTCAGCAGGATTGGATGCCTTTGGTTACCCTCTCGTGTTACTTGACCGTTTCCCGGATCACCTTGTTGCACCCAGAGCTGTAAAGGCACAGCAAGAACCTCGAGACAGCGTGGCTTTGAACTCGGTTCCTGCCAAGCCGGAAGCAGGTGCATCACGCTGTAGCCTTGGCATTGTGAGGTTTCTCTGACCCGGGTCGACAAAGTTTCTTTGAAGTATTCGGGAAAGAGTATCGTCAGTACAGCTTATTAAAAGTCAGCAGGATTGGACGCCTTTGGTTGCCCTTTCATGTTACTTGGCCGTTCCCGAATCACCTTGTTGCACCCAGAGCTGTAAAGGCACAGCAAGAACCTCGAGACAGCATGGCTTTTTGCCCACCAGCCAGATACCTGCCCATGTTCGGGGGCAATTCCGGATCACAGCTTTTTCGAAACGTTTTGTCTGCGCGCGCGCGGGTGCGCCTTGTCATAGACCGCCGCAAGATGCTGAAAATCAAGATGGGTATAAACCTGAGTTGTGCTGATGTTGCTGTGGCCTAGAAGCTCCTGCACCGCCCGCAACTCACCTGAAGACTCAAGGAGATGGCTGGCGAAGGAATGCCTGAGTATATGTGGGTGCAGGTGTTTGCCCAAGTGGTATTTTCTAGCCAGTCGGGCGAATCGGGTTTGCACGTTTTTCGGAGTCATCCTCGTCCCGTTTCGCGAAACAAAAAGCGCGTCCTCTCCGGATCGGGCATAACGGTTTCGAATTGGCAACCAACGCATGATTGCCAGGCATGCGTGGTGACCGACAGGTACTTCTCGTTGTTTGTTGCCCTTCCCTGTTACCCGAACATTCCCCTGTCTGCGCGGCTGTGCGGCCCCCAGGTTCAAGTCTTCAAGATTGCACATAATCAGTTCTGACAGCCGTAGCCCTGAAGAATAGGCCAGCTCGATAAGGCTCTGGTCACGAATTTCCAGGGGATCATCGCTTTTCTTGTCAAGCAACAAGGAAAGTTCTTCACAGCTCAGTGTGTTCGGAAGCCGTTTTTTCGCACGCGGGGCATGAATTCCGGTGGTGGGATTGTTTGCTGTCTGCTGCGTCGCCACGCAGTAGCGATAAAAGCCTCGTAAGCTTGATGCTTGGCGCTGCAAGGTGCGACCGCTTATGTTTTGAGAGGCGCGATGAGCCAGGTAGCCTCGCAGCACTTCCCCACCGATGGTGCGCCAGTCCTCCCCCGCTTTTTCCAGGAAGGCGGCGAAACTTTGCAAGTCTTGCCGGTAACTCACGATGGTGTTCTGGGCACAAAAACGCCCGTTGGCAAGCATGTCCAAATATTTTGAAAGTACGTCAGCAAAGCTGTCCATCTGATTACTCTTCCGGCTTCGCTGATGCAGTGGCAGTCACCCCAATCAATGAGCCAAGTTGCGTCAGAAACAGCGTGCCCATTTTTGGGGCGAAATGGTGGGGGTCAGCACTGCCCAGTGAGAGCACAGCCGCCGGCGTTTTATTTTCAGGGCATATAATCGGGACAATCACAGTGGAGGCCAGCCTGCTGACAGGCTTACCAAACAATGCGATTTTCTGTGCATTGTTCAGCGGCTCGCAACTTGGAATGCCACTGCTGAATGCTCTGCGAAACAACCCGGCCACACGTTCATCCCTGATGCTGAGCGTTTTGCCCAAGTGGATGGTGCGGGTTTCATTGTTGCTGAAACTGTCCAGCCAGCAGAGGGCAAGGCGCAAGTCCGGAAAAAACTCATTGAACACGGTTCGACATATTTGACTCGTGGTCAGGGTGTTCGGGTAGATGCCCGCCTCCTCTTTTAGTGCTTTCAGGCTTTCTTTCAGAAGACTCGCAGACAGGGCATGAAGGCAAAAAGAAACTTTTTGATTGGCCTCAGCTAATTTTGCCCATGAGTTCATTTTTTCGAGTAACTGTAAATTTTTTTCGCGTAAGAGCTGAACCTGTTTTTTTTGCAGGGAAGTGATGTTTTCGCTTTCAAATTCAATCTCCAGGTAAGTCAGAAATTCCGGATATTTTTTCAACATATCCGGATTCTTCCGAAGCCAGGAGACGGCAACCTCTTCCTCAGAGAGATCTGTTTCGGAATGGCTTTTGAGGGGCCTCTTTTCAGACATCGAACAACGTTCCAGTGAAGACTTTTACGGGTTGCACAGACATCTCTACCCTTCCGGAAGCGTCAGGGTAGCGGATTGTCGTGATGCCTCCGGGCAAAGCGACCTGCACTTTCTCGTCCAGTAATTGCCACTTTCTGCCGATACATACAGCGGCGCAGGCTCCACTGCCACATGCCGATGTTTCCCCAACGCCACGTTCAAAAACGCGCAGGCGGATTTGTCCGGATGACAAAATTTGCATGGCTCCGACGTTGACCCCTTCCGGAAAATCAGGGCTTGCCTGGAGGGCTTCTCCAAGTTTTTGTAATGGAGCCTTCGTAATATCGGGAAAAATCACAACGGCGTGCGGATTTCCCAAATTAACGAGTCCTGCCTCATACTCTGTTTTGGCTACGCAAAAAGTGGCTTTACCATTGCGGACTTTCCCAAGATAGGGGGTTTTCTTTGCCAGGAACTCCGGCGACTCAATTTTGGCGGCAACCCGGCCGTTGCTCAAGAGCCGCAAAAACACTTTTTGTTTTCCAATGGCAAGTGTGACCTCATTTGTCTCGCATAAGTCATGAGCGTGCAGAAAGCTGGCAACACAGCATACGCCGTTTCCGCATTGCTGCGACTCGGAGCCGTCTGGATTGAAAACTTTCAGCCTGTTGCGCGCCTGCGAGTCTCTTGACACCCACAGGAGCTGGTCAAACCCGATGCCGGTTTCCCGGTTTGCCCACTGTCGTACCCGCGTGATGGATGGTTTTTTGGCTCCAGGCGGGGCGAGAACAATCATGAAATGATTGCCGTTGGCGTGGTACTTGGAAAAATCAATCTTTGCCATCATGCGTGTTGCCTGCGTTTCTTGTTTTCCACATACGGGTCTGCGGTCAGCGATTTTAGAGAAAGCTCTCTGATGTATGCAGTCATCCTCTCTTTTGCCAAAATCAGCCTCTCCCGTCTGTCGCCGGGTTTTTCGCCTCGCAACAATCAACGTGTGACTTCCATGCTTGCCATTCGCCTGCCATGCGAGTGGTCATAAAAGCAGGTGTTTTGGTCATTCTGTAATCACAGCGGTTTCCTTGGACTGCGCGCAGTCCAAGCCAGAATTATGCACCAGCTTGTGAAGTTTTTTGCCGAACTTCCCTCCCAGTCAAGGCATGGGTATCGTCCATGCACAAAGAGCGGATTGTCAACAACTCGGAACCTTTAGCCAGTAGGGGTTTATTCTTGGGAAATGGCGTTTTCCCAGAAGATAATTACCACGTTTTGTGCATACCGGAGACGGGAACTGCTTTTAACCTGGTCGGCACATAATGGCTACAGGCGGGACAAGCAATGGTACAATTGAGCTACGAACCGGTCTCCGGAACATTGTGTTTCGGGGGTGGTACTGCGCTTGGGTTCCAGTGCGTAATCGTTATTTGACGACCATAAAGCATCTGGTCTGAATGAGGGGTAAAAGTTGGCAAGAGTAACCGTAGAAGATTGTTTGGGGCTGGTTGGTAACCAGTTCAAACTCGTGTTGATCGCAAGTCACCGGGCAAGAATGCTTTTGAATAGCGCGAAGCCCTTGGTCAAAGCTGAAGGAGAGAAACCTGGTGTCATTGCTTTACGTGAAATTTCAGCCGGGCTGGTTGATGAAAGCATTCTCAAGCAGCCACTGGGTCGGTCAAGCAGAGACAGTGAGTACCCAAGCTTCCTGACAGATCCTGAGCCAGAAAATAACCCCTTCCCGGATAGCGCAGCTTCCACATCGACCGAGCCTAATCCTTCAGGCGACGTGGAGCAGGCGGATTCAGGTGATTTGGTGACCTTCGCCGCGAGTGAAGCCGCGAGCACCAGTCCGACACCAGCCGAAAGCCAGGAGAACTGACCCCGACCCCTGATCCTCTTAATGGCAGGAGAAGGGGCAGCAATACTTTGTTGGGGGTACCCTCAGAAACGACAGAGCTTGTAGCGGGTGTCTGCGATGAGCTATATCAGGTTCTTGCCGAAAGGTGTGGTGAGAGCGAGCTGGCCACGATCAAAAAAGCGTGTGCCTTTAGCACTGTTGCACACGAAGGACAGATGCGCCTGTCAGGGGAGCCGTTTATAACGCATCCTTTGCAAGTTGCCATGACGATGGCACAGCTGGGCATGGATTGCGACAGCATAGTGGCAGGCATATTGCATGACACGGTTGAAGACACCGTGGTCACCATTGAGCAGGTCAGAGAAAATTTTGGCGACACCATAGCCAAAATAGTTGCCGGAGTCAGCAAAATAGAAGGCCTGCAGTTTGCAGATCGCCAAGTAAAACAGGCAAAAAACTTCCAGAAAATGATACTGGCGATGGCCGAGGACGTTCGGGTCATCCTCGTGAAGCTTGCTGACCGTTTGCATAATATGCGAACCCTCTGTCACATTCCCCTGTCCAGACGCCGGTTCATTGCCAGAGAGACGCTGGAAATTTATGCCCCGATTGCCCGGCGGCTAGGTATGAACAAAATGGCCAGAGAGCTGGAGAAACTGGGGTTTTCGTCTCTCTATCCATTTCGCCACAAAGTCATCAAAAAAGAGCTTGCCACGCTATTCGAAAGGCGCAAGTTATTGCTTTCCAACGCGCAACAACTGCTGAAGACATCGCTGGATAAAGCTGGCATCAGGCACAAAACTTATATGCGATACAAACGTTCTTACAGCATGTATTGCAAAATGCGCCGCAAAGGTTGTACTTTTTCCGAGGTATTGGATGTTTTTGCTTTACGGGTAGTCGTTGGTACGGTGGATGAATGCTTCAGCACACTGGGGTTGGTTCACGGGCTGTATCGACCGTTGCCCGGTCGGTTCAAGGACTATATTTCTCTTCCCAAAGAAAACGGCTACCAATCGTTGCATACGGTTCTGATGCTGCCAGGAATCCACTCTATGGAGGTGCAGATCCGCACTGAGGCGATGGATCGGGTTGCCGAGGAAGGTATTGCCGCTCATTCCACTTACAAGCTTGGCGAGCAAGAACCGTTGCCGTCAGGCTATCTGAAAGTGCGCACTTGGGCGAGGGGGCAGATGGAGACGAAGCAGCACGTCACCAAAGACTCCCTGCATTTCTTTGAAGATGCCAAGCTGGACTTTTACGTAGACGAGGTTCATGTTTTTACCCCGCAGGGAAGGATTATGGTCTTGCCACATGGTGCGCGGGTCATTGATTTTGCTTTCGCCGTACACACGGATGTGGGTCTGAGTTGCCAAGAGGCGCTGGTGGATCAGCAACAGGTTCCACTTGGCGAAGTGTTGCGTAATGGCCAAACCGTTGAAATCAAGACGGCGCCACAAGCGCACCCGGAGCCGGAATGGCTGGGCTTTGCCAGGACTTCCAAAGCTCGCCACGCAATCCGCGGCTATCTCAAAAACATGCGTGACGAGCAATCGGTGTTTCTTGGAAAGCGCTTGTTGAGCAGAGCCTTGGCACAACACGGCACCAGCATGGAGGCCATTTCTTCGCCAAGACGAGACGCAGCGTTGCGCGAGTCAGGTTTTGGCGAAATGACTGAGCTTCTTCGCGAAGTGGGTCTCGGCAGGCAGCTGCCCGCCCTGGTTGCCATGCGCCTTATTGGCACGCAAATGCCTACCCCGGGAGATTCCGGCTCTGAGATATCATTGTCTATTGCCGGAACGGAAGGAGTTGTGGTGAATTACGCGCGGTGCTGTTATCCCATCCCCGGGGATCAGATATGCGGGAAGCTGAGTGCTGACAAGGGGCTGGTTGTACATCGGATCGGGTGTCGGAATCTCGGGCAGAAGCAGCAAAAAAACATGTCTTTCATCCCCTTGGATTGGCTGCTCCATCAAGATTTGGAGCACGAATTTCAAGTCGTGGTTAAAGTAGGAGTCATGCACAAGCGAGGAATGCTCGCCGTCATTGCGGGTCGGATTTCGGAAGCCAAGTCCAATATAGAAAATATTGCTCTGGAAGAAAAGCCGGGTTCTGTGGCGGTTCTGACCTTTACTTTAAGCGTGAAGAACAAGAAACATCTGGAGAATATTTTGAGTCGCATCCGTTCCGCAGACAAGGGTCTTCGCGCCTCACGCGCTTGATGATATTGACGGCTTGTCCTTTTCACGCTTGAAGCAAGAAACTGTCACACACAGCAAGGGTTGCCAGAGACATCAGTTTTCGTTGGCTTGTCCATTTGTCTGCCTGGCTTTCATTGCTCGCTGGAAGGGTCTGATCGGACTCTCGTGAACTGCTCCAAACAAACGAGACATGGACATCACTCTTTGAAGCCTTGGAGCACCCGAGTGCTTGGATGGATGGCCGGATAAGGCTTATAGTAGCGAAGCTCTGGCTGTTCATTGGCAGAGTGGTCGTGTCGTCAGGCGTTTCGTTTTGCGCCATGATCTTCCCGACAAAAGTCCGTTCCCCGTTTTGAGAGGTAGCTGTTTATGATTCCAATTCACACCGATGAAGCGCCACAAGCGATAGGCGCTTATTCACAGGCGATACGCGCTGGCAACAGCGTGTATATTTCAGGGCAAATCCCGCTACATCCGCGTGATATGAAAATCGTTGAGGGAGGTTTTGAGAGCCAGGCGCATCAGGTTTTTCGCAATATGCAGGCGGTTGCCCGTGCGGCGCACGGTGACCTTGATCAGATAGTAAAAATTACGGTTTATTTGATCGATCTTGAGAATTTCGTTGTGCTGAACGCAGTCATGTCAGAATATTTCAGGCCGCCTTTCCCCGCACGCGCGGCGGTTGAGGTCAGCGCTCTTCCCAAACAGGCTTTGCTTGAAGCGGATGCCATTCTTTGGCTGCCCTCTGGTTCCGATTCACATGGGGAAAAGCCATAGTCGTCCGGGAATTAGTGGCGTTCAGAGCAGATCCCGTTCGGCAAAGGAAGTGACTTTTTCGCCGACTACAAAATGATCCAGCACTCGCACGTCAATCATTGCCAGCGCACGCTTCATCTCCTGGGTGATTTCTTCGTCGGCACGGCTGGGCTCATGTGAGCCTGAAGGATGATTATGAGCCATGATAATAGCCGCTGCGTTGTAGTGTAATGCGCGCTTGACGACTTCCCGAATATGGACGGTTGAGCCGTCAATGGTGCCGCGAAACATTTCTTCAAACTTGATGACGCGTTGTTGCGAATCCAGGAACAGGCAGGCAAAAACCTCGTGTTCATAAGCCTGCATTTTCAGGCTAAGGTATTCGCGTGCCTTGCGTGGATTGCTCATGACGTCTTTTTTTTGTATTTTTTCCAGCAGGATGCGGCAGGCGAGCTCCTTGGCCGCGCGTAGCAAAACGTATTTGTTTTTGCCGATTCCTTTGACAGTACACAGCAATTTTTGGTCGGCCTGCATCACTGCGCGCAAACTGCCGAACTGTACCAGCAGTGTCCGTCCTATATCCACCGCATTGGCTTCTTTTGTTCCTGAACCGATGAAGATGGCCAGCAGCTCCGCGTTGGACAGCACTTCGGCACCCCGAAGCAGAAGCTTCTCGCGTGGCCGTTCGTTGGCGTCCCAATCTTTGATGTTTTGAACCATATTCCGAGGCAATCCTGCTCCCGTCTCAACATCCGGGTGATTCCCCGAGGGATAATAGGTGGCTTCTGTTGGCTCTATGCCCTTGCGATTACACTTCAGCCCTGTATGGGCTCAGATAAACGCCGGCAAACGCGGTGATGCTTCAAAACAGGAAAATTTTGCTGGGCGTGTGCGGCGGAATTGCGGCTTACAAAAGTATAGGGCTGGTGCGAGAGCTGCAGCGGCTCGGCGCAGACGTCCGTGTCATCATGACCGAGTCGGCTCGGGAGTTTCTCGGAGCCCTCAGTTTCCGAGTCTTGACAGGACACCCGGTTGAAACGGAGATCTTTCCCGAAGAGGGTACGCAAATGCGCCATATTGAATTGGCGAGATGGGCCGATTTGTTGCTGATCTCCCCCGCTTCTTCGAACACAATCGCGAAAATGGCGTGTGGTATAGCAGACAATCTGTTGCTTTCCACTTGCCTGGCGGGAGACATGCCGATAGCCGTTTCGCCGGCAATGAACGCCAAGATGTTCGCGCACCCAACGATGCGCGACAATTTGCGCAGGCTGGTTCGTCATGGGGTGCAGGTGTGGGGGCCGGAAAGCGGAGAACAGGCTTGTGGAGAAGTAGGACAAGGCAGGTTGCTGGAAACGGGTGCTTTGCTGGAGCGGGTCTGCAGTGTTTTCCCCCCTCCCCCCGACGCGCTCAAGGTCGTTGTCAGTGCTGGCCCCACTTTTGAAAAAATGGACGAAGTCCGTGGGCTCTTCAATTTGAGTTCGGGAAAAATGGGTTATGCGATTGCGCAGGGAGCCAGAGAGATTAATGCGCAGGTAACGCTGATTAGCGGGCCGGTGGCGTTACCGACGCCCCTGGGTGTGCATAGAGTGAACGTGCTAAGCGCTGATGAAATGTGCTCGACGGTGCTGGAGCACACGAAAATGGCTGATATTTTTGTGGCCTGTGCAGCAGTTGGTGACTATCGTCCGGAAACCCGCTTCCCGGGGAAAATGAAAAGTGACGAGACACAGCTTCTGCTGAAATTATTAAAAACACGGGATATTCTGAGCGAGGTTGCCGCGCGAAAACCATGCCCTTTCTTGGTGGGTTTTGCAGCAGAAGTGGAAAATATGGAAGAAAATGCCCGCACCAAATTACGGAACAAGCGTCTGGATATGATCGTGGGAAACCTGTTGTCTGACGGGGTCGGGACTGACGTCAATCAGCTGGAAGTTTATTGGCAAGGAGGCGGGAAAAAAGCATTCGGCTCGACTGAGAAACCCGAACTTGGACGACAACTGGTGCGCTTCATTTTTGATTTCAGGAAAGAACAACTCAGCGTAGCGAGTCGTCAAGGCGGACGAGATGCTCGCACTCCGGGGGCTATGAGTGATGGGCATGAATGAGGCCACACGTGCCTCTGCTGTATTGGATCCCGGTGCCTTTAAGGCTTATGACATACGAGGCATTTACCGGCAACACCTGAACGAGGAAGGCTTCTGTCTGATTGGCAGTGCCTTTCAGAGCAGCGAGCCGCCAAGGCGGACGAGATGCTCGCACTCCGGGGGCTATGAGTGATAGGCATGAATGAGGCCACATGTGCCTCTGCTGTATTGGATCCCGGTGCCTTTAAGGCTTATGACATACGAGGCATTTACCGGCAACACCTGAACGAGGAAGGCTTCTGTCTGATTGGCAGTGCCTTTCAGTGCAGCGAGTCGTCAAGGCGGACGAGGCACTCGCACTCCGGGGGCTATGAGTGATGGGCATGAATGAGGCCACATGTGCCTCTGCTGTATTGGATCCCGGTGCCTTTAAGGCTTATGACATACGAGGCATTTACCGGCAACACCTGAACGAGGAAGGCTTCTGTCTGATTGGCAGTGCCTTTCAGCGCAGCGAGTCGTCAAGGCGGACGAGGCACTCGCACTCCGGGGGCTATGAGTGATGGGCATGAATGAGGCCACACTTGCCTCTGCCGTATTGGATCCTGGTGCCTTTAAGGCTTATGACATACGAGGCATTTACCGGCAACACCTGAACGAGGAAGGCTTCTGTCTGATTGGCAGTGCCTTGGCGAGCTTGTATCCGGAAACGAGGCGGTTCGCGGTGGGTTACGACGGCAGGCACTCCAGCCCTGCTTTGGCAAAAGCACTTTGCGAAGGGCTTTCGTTTGCGGGAGTTGAAGTCGTGCAGGTCGGTCAGGTGCCAACGCCATGCCTGTATTTTGCGGCTCATCAGCTTTGCGAGGGATCAGGTCTCATGGTGACCGGCAGCCACAATCCCAAAGAGTACAACGGATTGAAAATGACGGTCGCCGGTGAAAGCCTGGCTGGCCCTTCGATAAAGAGACTGCGTGAAGCCTGTCTGCTTGAGCACAAGAAAGCTGCTGAAGCTGGTGCGCAAGAGTCGGTGCAGATTGGCGAGGCATACTTTGAGGCATGCTTGTCAGGAGCAAAGTCAGGGCGCAAGTTCCGCATCGCCATCGACGCCGGAAATGGCGTTGCCGGACCGACTGCTGTGGCACTTTTTCGTCGCCTTGGTTGCCGGGTCGTGCCATTGTTTTGCGAAATAGACGGAGATTTCCCAAACCATCATCCCGATCCTGGTGACGTGGGAACTTTGCAGGCGTTGCAGGAATGCGTACGAGAACAGCAGCTGGACTTTGGTTTGGCTTTTGATGGGGACGGAGACCGCTTGGGTCTGGTGGATGAGCGCGGTGAGATCGTTCGTCCCGACCATCTGGCAATGGTTTTTGCCGCAAGCGTACTGGAGAGACACCCGGGAGCCACCATTGTTTACGAGGTGAAGATGTCGCGGCACTTACGGGCACTGGTTCACAAGCTCGGTGGCAATCCGCACTTGTGCCGCACCGGGCATTCCTTCGTGAAAGCAGCTTTGCAGGAAACCCGGGCGTTGTTTGGCTGCGAAATGAGCGGTCACTTTTTTTTCAATGACGACTGGTTCGGTTTTGATGACGCGCTTTACACGGGTGTGCGTTTTCAGCAAATTCTGTCCTGTGACGAACGCCCTTGCAGCGAGCTTTTTACGGCTTTGCCGCAGAGTTTTGTCACGCCGGAGATTCACATCCATTTTGAGGAGGAAGGAGAGCAGCACCGCTTTGTTTCCCGGGTGATTGCGGAAAACGATTTTAAGGACGCGCAGCTTTGCACCGTGGATGGATTGCGCGTTGAGTTCGATGAAGGTTGGGGTTTGGTCAGGGGATCAAACACAACCCCGAGCCTGGTGTTGCGGTTTGAAGCAGATTCAGAGGCGGCACTGGCGCAAGTACAGTCTCGTTTTCGTGAGGCACTGCATAAAGTCTCCGCTACTTTATGCGTGCCCTTTTAAGCTCAGTGAAGGACAGGAATTTTGATTGACGCAAGAAGCAGGGTAAAGATACTTTCCGAGTCTCTCCAGTACATCCAAAGATTTTATGGAAAGGTAATTGTCGTGAAGTACGGAGGGAGTGCGCTGACGGAAAAAAAGCTGCGGCATAGCTTTATGCGTGACGTGGTGTTGCTTAAGCGTGCAGGAATAAACCTGGTTGTTGTGCATGGCGGGGGACCCATGATTTCCCAGGCGTTCGTTGAGCATGGGATCAAGAGCCGGTTTGTGGGCGGGATACGCGTCACCGACGGAAAAGGAATGGAACTCGTGGAGCGGGTGCTCTGTCAAGTGAACCGGGAGATTAGTGAGCTGGTTGCTGCCAACGGAGCTGTGCCGGTGGGTATGTGCGGGCAACTGGGGAAAGTGATCTGCGCGAAACGTGTGCCCCTCGGTGGTGCGAGCGATCCTTCGTCTCTGGATGAAGATATGCGCAACGGTGAAGTTGTGGGTATCGACCCGAAGTTTTTCAGTTTGTTGACCCAAAAGGATGTTGTCCCCGTGGTCTGTCCAATCGGGGTGACAGACGGTGGTGTGAGCCTGAATATCAATGCGGATCACTCGGCTTTGGCCATTGCCATTCATTTGCATGCGGAAAAGCTGATCATGATGACCAATGTGCCGGGGCTTTTGGCGGAAAATGGTGATCTGCTTTCTACCGTGAGTTATCAGGAAGCGGAAGATCTGGTGGAAAAAGGTGCGGTACACAGTGGCATGCTGCCCAAACTGCAATGCGCCATTGATGCAGTTCACGCTGGTGTGAAAGCCGCGCACATTACCGATGGCCGCGAAGAGCACTCCTTATTGCTGGAATTGATGACAGATGCAGGAATGGGGACTTTGATTGAGGGGAACTAAGCCATGCCTGCTCGCCCTGTTTTCCAAGCCCCATATTGGTGTTTCCAGTGTTGCGTGGTCGCTTGTCCGCGTGTCTGGTGCAAGCATAAGGGGTCACCGGAGCAGCCGTTGTTGTATAATGTGGCAAAGGGATATGAGAGAGTTTCTGGAAGTAAGGGGTAGCGGAAACACATTGAGGGGAACAGATCATAAGTGAGGTCTTGGAGAGGTTTTTCAGTGGATAGAAATTGTTATGACAACAGCAATTGAGGCATACAACCGGCGGGTCACGGAGATCCACGATGGAGGAAATTTGGCAGTTCCCGAGGATGTTTTGACAGCCAGCCCCAGCCCACCGCGCGAAGTTCCGGTCAGCAAGCTGGGCTGGGTCATTATCTGGTTCAAGGATCGGTTCATGTCTTCAAACACACGTGCAACACATCAGCTAATGTTGCACCAACTGGAACGAACCATCCAAACCGACGAAGGCTGTCCGTTGAAGGGGCAAGCAGTTGGAGGTCTGATAGACCGGTCGTTTGACAGAAAAAGCCGAAATCGTTCTTGGCTCTTTGTACAACGTCTGCAAAAAGTGTCAGAGGAATTACGGAGTACTGTTGACGATCCTCTTTTGCAGGGGCTGGATGGTTCACAAATGCAATTCACAATGGACACCTACCCGACCGAGGATAACTTTCAGCAAATGCTGGAGCAAACGCAACTGGCTCATGAAGCTCGAAGCAAAGCGCAAGCATCCGATACCACTCGCCAGTTGGCCGATGCAAAATTTGACGAAAATCCGGAGATATCCCGAGAGGACTTCATACAATTTTTGAAATATATCCACAAAAACACGCCACCTGCTGATCGTGAACAGAGTAAAAGCGAGCCTCAGTTGGCTTTGGCAGCCATGCTGACTTACCGGCTTGCGTTTCCCAGCCCGACTCGGGGAAAGCGGAAAGATAAGGGCCATTGGGATCGCTCATTGGATGGTGCGTTTTATGGTTGTCGAGATATGGATACGGCAGCCCGGTATTACGCGCAATACAGGGACTACTACAAGAACAGGCCAAGAGTCAAACTCACTCTTGAGGATGCAAGTCGTGAGCTTGATCTTTTTCAGGAACGTGGCCGAGCGAATCAAGAGCCTCCGACCTCCTTCCCGAATCCCGACAACACAGAGAACGAAATAAGTCCGGTGCAAGTTGTGCCTGCTCCCGAACTTGAGACTGATTCTGTCTCTGATTCTGTCTCTGGTTCTGTTATTGATGAGAGCATGCGTATCTACGAGGATGGAATTGTTTTGGCTGCTCTTAGTCGTATGTCCAAGCAGGCACGAGATGCCGGAGGCGTGGTGAGTTACAACAAAAGTACCTCGTCATTGACAACCAGCCACTGTTCAAGATTTGGAAAGCAGGTTGTTCGCTTGCGCGACAAAGTCATGCCGGGTTTATCGGCGGCGAAAAATCGTGCGGTATTGCAGGAACTGGATCTCGTTATGAAACGCCAATTCGGATTCAGCAAGGAAAACGCCCAAGACTTTCTGGAACGCGAATTTACACCTGAAGTACTTTCCGATACTCCGGCATTCACGAAGATGCTTGCAGAAACAGCCGGCGCTTTGTTCGAGTCAAAAAAGCATTTAGATCCTATTAGAGGCACCAGCCTGGAGTTTGGTGTAAACAATAATCCGACTTTCTATAACTTCCAATTTAGGGCGTCAATGTTGCTGCCCATGTTCAATGCCAAAATTGAGAGTTCTGCGACTGTTGCGGAAAACATGGTTCCCGGCGAGGCTT
This sequence comes from uncultured candidatus Poriferisulfidus sp., assembly GCA_965215765.1. Classification (GTDB taxonomy): domain Bacteria; phylum Pseudomonadota; class Gammaproteobacteria; order Poriferisulfidales; family Oxydemutatoraceae. The sequence goes on from OZ244118.1 coordinate 267,114, forward strand.
CCGGGAATACCGGGCAGGAAGCGAGGGAAAATTTCCATGAAAATGAAAGCCGGACAGCCAAGGATCCCTCTCGGGAAACACGTGTGCGTCAAGAAGTTACGAGACCGGGCTCCGCTGAAAGCCGCGCTTTTAAGCACTACCAGGAAGCAGCGTTGCAAGACGGGAAGGCTCTTTGGGAGAAGTACCTCGATTTTCTGTACTACCTTGATAAAAATATGCCTGAAGTTCAACGTATCAATGACCCTCATTACAAGGACAAAGAAGCCGATATTGCTTTATCGGTTTTCTTGCTTCATGAGGGGCTTGACCACAAATATGCTTCCGCTCGCTTGCACCAGGAGGGGCTCGCAGGATTTTCTGTATTTCCCGATCAAATGATTGGCCATTTCGCGGAATGTCACAGGGAATTTTCCGAACAGAGAGGTCAAGACCAAACTTGGTAGTTGCCCTGAATTTTTCTCATTTTGATAAAATAGTACTCATAAGTGGCAGTCGTCTTCCCCTCGTTGGACCAGCGCCCCATATAGTACCTTTCCACTTTGGCAAGCACTCCTGACTTGATGGGGCGTGCCCTGTCTGCCCTCAGGTCTTTGACACCGCAAGTGCGAAGATACGAAAGCAGGTCATAAAAATTGCCATACTCAATCACCTCTCTTTGCGTGTGAAAGACCTGGACTTGTAACCCCTGTTTCTGAAACAAATCCTGAAGGAAAGCTTTATTCGGAAAATCCAGAGTCCTGCTTTCCCCTTCCACAGCTTCCCAACTGCTACGTAGCTCACGAAGGGTCTGGGGTCCACAAACGGAAAGCAATATCACGCCTTTGCTGTGCAATACGCGCTTGCACTCTGCTATCACAAGCCCAGGTTGATTGCACCAATGCAGGCACAGATTGGAGAACACCAAGTCAAAGGCAGCGTCTTTGAGTGGCAATTTTTCCATGTCTGCGCAGATGCAGCTGGATCTGTGTCGCCGGGCAATGCGCAACATTTGCAATGAAAGATCCAGGGCTGTCAGCTTGGCAGCTGGAAACAATCTATGCAGAAAAGGAAGCTCGGAACCGGAGCCAACACCCCCAGCCAGTATTTGTTCCGGTTTGCAGGGAGCAGCAAGGGATAGCAACCGTGCGGCGACAGCACGTTGCATGGTTGAGCTTTTGGCGTATTCCGGAGCCGCTTGGTCAAAAGAACGGCGGACGGCTGTTTTGTTGATTCTGTCAACCATGAGGAAAATGCCCGGTATGGCAAAAGAAATGACGCAAAGTGGCTGTGAAAATTTCCGGATGAGAAAGGAAGGGCGCGTGACCGGCACCGGGAATCTCGGCGTATTTGGAGAACACCAAGTCAAAGGCAGCGTCATTGAGTGGCAATTTTTCCATGTCTGCGCAGATGCAGCTGGAGCTGTGTCGCCGGGCAATGCGCAACATTTGCAATGAAAGATCCAGGGCTGTCAGCTTGGCAGCTGGAAACAATCTATGCAGAAAAGGAAGCTCGGAACCGGAGCCAACACCCCCAGCCAGTATTTGTTCCGGTTTGCAGGGAGCAGCAAGGGATAGCAACCGTGCGGCGACAGCGCGTTGCATGGTTGAGCTTTTGGCGTATTCCGGAGCTGCTTGGTCAAAAGAACGGCGGACGGCTGTTTTGTTGATTCTGTCAACCATGAGGAAAATGCCCGGTATGACAAAAGAAATGACGCAAAGTGGCTGTGAAAATTTCCGGATGAGAAAGGAAGGGCGCGTGACCGGCGCCGGGAATCTCGGCGTATTGGGCGTATGGCAAGCTGTCAACGCTGGTTCGTACCGTAGCGGGATTTGTGACCTGATCGTGTGTTCCGTTTATGAACAGTGCCGGAACCGTGCACTGTTTCATGGCAGCGTACAGATCAGTTTTTTTCAGGAAGTCCAGTCCGTTCTTTTCTGGCAGGCTTGCCGATGCTTTCAGCAGCTTTCGGGTCACGCGGGCGTTTGAGCTACCCAGCGTCTGGAGTGCTATGAAGTAAAGCAGGGCGTGATCCGTTCCAGCGGTTTTGCAACATAAGCGGTCGAATGTTTCGTCAGCTCCGGGTTCAAAGCTGGTTCCCATGGAAATACTCACCAAAGCCTTAACATGTGCCGGGTCAGCCAATGCTGCCAGCTGAGCGAGCAGGCCACCGAGCGACCAGCCAATCCAGATTGCGTTTTTGGGTAACTCCGAAAGCAGTCTGTGTACAAATGGTTCGGGTTGTGACAAGGAATATTTGCAGCCCGTATTTTTTCCATGACCGGGTAAATCGATCAAACAGAGCTGGTAATCGGCAGCAAGGTTCTGTGCCAGGCTGTCCCAGCAAGTACTGCGCATCATCCACCCGTGTAAAAATACCAGCGCGGGGCCATCGCCAATTTTTTCAATGCAAAGCGGCGGCTTTTGCACAGTTCCGTGGTGCTGGTGCTGCACAGCTGCTTTCAATGAAGTGGCCGCCAACTCTGCCGGTTGGTCAGAGTCTAGCACCATTGAGGGAAGGTGTTTTGTATCAGTAAGGCGAGGTATTGGCAGTGATGGATTTTTTTCCTTTGCTGGGCGGATATCTTATCGGTTCCGTTTCCGCCGCTGTGTTGCTGAGCCGGGTATTGGGGTTTCCCGACCCGCGCCACGGTGGTTCCGGGAACCCGGGCGCAACCAATGTCTTCCGCCTGGCGGGCAAAAAAGTTGCTTTGCTGACGTTGTTTTTCGACGTGGCAAAAGTGTTTATTCCCATGTGGGTCGTGGCGGAATCCGGTTTTGGGCACTATCCGGTTTTGTTCACCGGCTTTGCGACTTTCGTGGGGCATTTATATCCTCTGTATCACGGTTTCAAAGGAGGCAAGGGGGTTGCTTCTTTCGTCGGTTTTTTGTTGTACGCAAACCCCTTTGCGGCACTGATCTGGTTCCTCGCCTGGCTGGCTATTTTACTGCTGAGCCGCTTCGTGTCACTGGCGAGCATTCTGGCACCCTTGCCAGTTATTGTTGTGCTGGTGTGGGATGTCGAGCCTTCTGCCTTAACCGCTTTGGTGGTGCTGATGTCGGTCATGTTGGTTTTGCGCCATGTGGGAAACATCAGGAAGATGTTGAAAGGGACTGAGGATCGTATTTTTTCGTAGAGCTTGATTGCCCGGCTAAAGGTGGCAGGGTATCCAAAGGCCATCGTGGTCGTGGTTGTGGCCACTTGTCTGGTGCCTGCCCGGCACTGAGGCGCACCAGACCCGCGTAAGCAATCATGACGCCATTGTCCGTGCAAAAATCTTCCCGTGGCAAAAAAACATGGAGACCCTTTTTTTCCAGGGCGACAAGGCGGGCTCGCAAATCTGTGTTGGCACTGACCCCACCCGCCACGACCAGGCGTTTTAACCCGGTCTTTTCCAAGCCTCGCTCCAATTTGCACATTAGGCTGTCGAACACAGCTTCCTGGAATGCAAGGGCTATGTCAGCGCGTGACTGCGGGTCGTGGCGGTGATTCTGTATTGTGCGGAAGGTCTCGGTTTTCAGTCCACTGAAACTGAAATCGAGTCCCGGTTTGCGGGTCATTGGTCTGGGCAAAGTAAAGCGTCCTTTTTGGCCACTCTTTGCCAAGTGCATGATTTTTGCTCCCCCCGGATAACCGAGCCCCAGGCATCGGGCGACCTTATCAAACGCCTCCCCTGCTGCGTCGTCCAAAGTCTCTCCCAGTAGCTTGTAAGTTCCCGGGGCACTGACTTCAAGCATTTGCGTGTGTCCTCCGGAAACGAGCAAGGCAAGATAGGGAGGGTGCAAGTCTGGTGCATCGAGCATCGGAGAAAGAAGGTGTGCTTCCAGGTGATGGATGCCGATTGCCGGCAAGTCAAGTGCCCATGCCATGCCGTGCCCAAATATGGCACCGGTCAATAAGGCACTGGCAAGTCCGGGACCAGTGGTATAGGCAATGGCGTCGATAGAGTCAAGACAGTGCGGCTTTAGCGCAGTTTCCAGTACCGGAATCAACCGTCGGACGTGGTCACGCGCCGCTATCTCTGGAACGACCCCACCATGTGGTGCGTGCAACTCAGCCTGACTGTACAGAGCCTCACCGACCACGCCGTGCTCTGTGTCCACGATGCCCACTGCGGTTTCATCGCAGGAGCTTTCAATACCAAGTACGCGCACTTTCAGATTCGCACATTCAGCCCGGTTGCTGTCAAGGTGCCAGGGAATGAATCAGGATCAGCATCACGTACAGACCCACGAGTGCCAGCATGGGGGTGAAATCCAGAGTTCCGGCCGGGTTGGGGGGTTATTTTGCGGATCGGCCTGAGACGCGAACTCGTCAAGCCATACAGCAGGCTGAGAACAGGGCAGGAGCTTTCAATACCAAGTACGCGCACTTTCAGATTCGCACATTCAGCCCGGTTGCTGTCAAGGTGCCAGGGAATGAATCAGGATCAGGATCACGTACAGACCCACGAGTGCCAGACCAGGTACGCGCACTTTCAGGTTCGCACATTCAGCCCGGTTGCTGTCAAGGTGCCAGGGAATGAATCAGGATCAGGATCACGTACAGACCCACGAGTGCCAGCATGGGGGTGAAATCCAGAGTTCCGGCCGGGTTGGGGGATTATTTTGCGAATCGGCCTGAGACGCGAACTCGTCAAGCCATACAGCAGGCTGAGAACAGGGCAGGCACTTTCAATACCAGGTACGCGCACTTTCAGATTCGCAGATTCGGTGCTGTCAAGGTGCCAGGGAATGAATCAGGATCAGGATCACGTACAGACCCGCGAGTGCCAGCATGGGGGTGAAATCCAGAGTTCCGGCCGGGTTGGGGGATTATTTTGCGGATCGGCCTGAGACGCGAACTCGTCAAGCCATACAGCAGGCTGAGAACAGGGCAGGAGCTTTCAATACCAGGTACGTGCATTTTCAGATTCGCATATTCAGCTTGGTTGCCGTCAAGATGCCAGGGAATGAATCAGGATCAGGATCGCGTACAGACCCACGAGTGCCAGCATGGGGGTGAAATCCAGAGTTCCGGCCGGGTTGGGGGATTATTTTGCGAATCGGCCTGAGACGCGGACTCGTCAGGCTATACAGCAGGCTGAGAACAGGGCAGAAGCTTTCAATACCAGGTACGTGCATTTTCAGATTCGCATATTCGGTGCTGTCAAGGTGCCAGGGAATGAATCAGGATCAGGATCACGTACAGACCCGCGAGCACCAGTGCCAGCATGGGGGTGAAATCCAGAGTTCCGGCCGGGTTGGGTGATTATTTTGCGGATCGGCCTGAGACGCGAACTCGTCAAGCCATACAGCAGGCTGAGAACAGGGCAGGAGCTTTCAATACCAGGTACGCGCACTTTCAGGTTCGCAGATTCGGTGCTGTCAAGGTGCCAGGGAATGAATCAGGATCAGCACCACGTACAGACCCACGAGTGCCAGCATGGGGGTGAAATCCAGAGTTCCGGCCGGGTTGGGGGATTATTTTGCGAATCGGCCTGAGACGCGAACTCGTCAAGCCATACAACAGTCTGAGAACAGGGCAGGAGCTTTCAATACCAGGTACGTGCACTTTCAGATTCGCACATTCAGCCCGGTTGCCGTCAAGGTGCCAGGGAACGAATCAGGATCAGGATCACGTACAGACCCGCGAGCGCCAGCATGGGGGTGAAATCCAGAGTTCCGGATTGTGGGATTATTTTGCGGATCTGCCTGAGAATGGGGCTCGTCAAGCTATACAACAGGCTGAGAACAGGATTCGAATGAGACTGGGTGGGGCTTATAAACCAACTGCTGACCGCCAGGATGATGATTGCAATAATATGGATGTAGACCAAAGTTTCCAACAGTCTGACAAAGGCAAGCATTGCCAGAAAAGAAATTGCGTACTCGATCTCTTGAAACCAGGAAATGGTGAACAGCTCCAGTATTTTTGCAAGGTACGCGAGCCCCCAGCAGCCGAAATCAACGCGCCCCACAAAAGGAGCGATGGGTCTCACCAAGCGTAAAACCGGGTTGGTGAGGGTGAAAACCGACTGCGATATGGGGTTGTGAAAACTCGCCCCACTAAAAGCCAGGAGAGCACGCAGAAGAAAGAAAAAAGCGGCGAGAGAAAAAAACAGATCTGCCAACAGAGTGGCGATGTTGTTAAGGGCACTCATGGAGTGACTGCCTCGGCATCATATTGCCTGGAAATTTCGCCAGCGCGGTGCGCGGCAGCCTGTACTGCATTTTTGAACAGATCGTCTATTTGCCGATCGAGAACCGCAATGCCTTGTTCTGTTGTGCCTTTGGGAGAAGTGATTTGCGCACGAAGCGTTTTCAGATCTCCGGTTTCTGCCAGCGCGACACTGCCAAGTGCTGTTTTGAGAACCAGTTGGTGCGCCAGCTCGCGCTCAAGTCCAAGCGCATGAGCGGCTTTTTCCAAGGCTTCCAGAATGCGAAAAAAATAAGCCGGCCCACTTCCGGAAACCGCTGTTACGAGATCCATCAATGATTCTTCCTCAATCCAGTGGACATCGCCGACAGCAGAAAAAATCTGTTTGCAAAGAGATTTCTGATCCTCGCCAACATGGGCATTCCGACACAGTACGCTGACCCCATTGCCAAGGACGACCGGAAGGTTGGGCATGCAGCGGACTATGGGGAAATCGCGTTTCAAGCAGTGCGACATGGTTGCCAGTGTAATTCCGGCGGCGAGGCTGACCAGCGTTGTGCGTTGGTCAGCCAGCGAGGCACGGATCTCTTTGCAGACATCGGGAATTTCTCCAGGCTTGACGCACAGCAGGACGACGTCGCATTCGGAAATTGTTGCGATGTTATTGCGTGAGGCAGAAACTCCTGGACAGTGCTTGCGAAACGTCTCGAGTGAGGTAGCGCTGCGAGTGCTTGCAAAAATATTTTCCGCTGCCCAGCCGGTGTTCAGCAGACCCTTGGCGATGGCCGTACCCATGTTCCCGGCACCAATTATCGCAAGCTGTGTCATCTCTTTTCCTGCGCCTTTATGTTCGGAGTCCTCAGCAGACCAAGTGTGGCAAGGGTCCAAAGGACAATGAACAAAAGCAATGTTTGTTGCGGAATAGTGAGTCCGAAAAAAGTCCAGTCAACTTTTGCGCACTGACCGGTAGTCGTGAATACGGTTTCCAGCGTTTCCAGTATCGGAAAATTGTCCAGCATGTAGCGAAGTCCGGGGATGCAGTCGGGAGTGGCATCACCTGCCTGGCTTTGCAAATAGATATGCCGACCGGCGACGGCAATCCCTGAAGAGGACAAGAGAATGTTTAATGTTGCATAGCCACGCTGTCTGCCAATGATGCCTTGGCCGTGCAATAGCCCGACGAGTGAAACAACCGCAATAAGGGCACACAACAAGCGGTCAATGATGCAGAGATGACAAGGTGCGAGCCCGAGGTGTAATTCCATAAAGAGGTACGAGACCAAGAGGGCACACACACACAGGAGCAGGCTCGAAAGCTGTAAAAAGCGGAACGAGAGCAAGGGGGGCACCTAGGCTAGCCAAGCGCATGATTCGTCACCATGGCCAGCCTGGAAAATGCAAGCGCCTCCCGTGTTAATCCCAACTGAGCGCGCCACCAGTCTGGTATTCGGTGACGCGGGTTTCAAAGAAATTCTTTTCCTTTTTCAGATCTAAAATTTCCGACATCCATGGGAAGGGGTTGGCGACGCCGGGGAACAGTTCTTCAAGCCCGATTTGTACGCAACGTCGGTTTGCGACGAATCGCACATACTGTCCGAACAGACTGGCGTTCATGCCTAGCATGGGGCGCGGCATGGTGTCTTGTGCGTACATTTGCTCGTGCATCGCACCATCGTGAATGATCTCGCGGGCTTCCTGTTTTGCAGCTTCGTTCCACAGATGCGGGTTTTCCAGCTTGATCTGGTTGATGACGTCTATGCCAAAGTTCGTGTGCATGGATTCGTCGCGCATGATGTACTGGAATTGCTCGGAGATCCCGGTCAGCTTGTTGCGCCTGCCCATGGAAAGGATCTGGGCAAAGCCCACGTAAAAGAAGATTCCTTCAAAAACAACGTAAAACGCGATCAAGTCTCTGAGCAGGAGCTGGTCATTTTTTTCGCTTCCGGTTTTGAAGTTGGGATCTCCCAGATTTTGCGTGAAAGGCAAGGCCCACTCGACTTTACGCGCAACCGAGGGAAGTTCCCGATACATATTGAAAATTTCAGCCTCATCCATACCGAGCGATTCAACGCAATATTGGTATGCATGGGTGTGGACTGCTTCTTCAAAAGCCTGCCGCAACAGATACTGCCGACATTCCGGATTCGTAATGTGGCGGTACACCGCGAGAACCAGATTGTTGGCAACGAGCGAGTCCGCAGTGGAAAAAAACCCCAGATTGCGCTTGACCACGCGGCGCTCGTCTTCCGTCAACCCTGTCGCGCTTTTCCAAAGTGTAATATCGGCGCTCATGTTGATTTCCTGAGGCATCCAATGGTTGTTGCAGGCAATTAAATACTTTTTCCACGCCCACTCGTATTTGAAAGGCACAAGCTGATTTAAGTCAGCACGGCAATTGATGATTCTTTTGTCATCTACCTGGATTCGACGTGCACCCATTTGCAGTGTCTCCAGACCAGTAAGCCCCTCACGTTCAATTTCTAGTGCAATCATATAGCTAAACCTTCAAGTTTCAGAGTGGAATACCGCATCTTCGGAATGTTGAAGAGACAGTTTGTAGTCGGGAAAGAGTGTTTTGAAAGAAGGTTCTGGTTCGCGGCTGCGAGCGAGTCGTTGCTAGCCTCTAACCATGAAATCAGAGAATCAGCGAGTTCAGACAAACCCGCAAATCCTAAAAAATTGTACGAAACTTCATGCCAGCCCCTCGCTGCTTTTGCTTCCACGCGAATGAAGTTTCCATGCTAGCACGCTCAAAATCATCGGTCAATTACTCGTAGCAAGGGAGCTTCCAAATTGTCAGCAAAAGCTCCAATTCAAAGCCTGTTTATGTAGCATTCATCAGGGAACAAAACCCTTTCGCGGTTGTTAAATTCGTGGTTCATCGTTCTCTCGCCAGTTGCCCGGGCTCTTCACCAAAGGAATGCTCCTTTCAGAAAACACCTTTCCAGACACACCTTGGCACACTGCCTCAAGGAAACCACGCATTTATCAGGGAACAAAACCTTTTCGCGGTTGTTAAATTCGCACATGCCCTCAGCGAACCATACCGCCCAGGAACACTTTCAGGCGCAATCTTGGCTCTGGCTCTTCCAGCACCTCCGGCAACTCAGCCACGCTGTTCTTGGGGAATGCCCGGACTTTGTACGCAACACCATCCTGCAGTTCCGTAAATCCCGTCCTGGCGGCTCCTCCTGGCATCAGCATTGCAAACTTCTCCTCTATCAGTTCTCCGTACGAAAGCAGCTGTACCCGATACCCTAAGCTGAGCGACATTCCGTCAACCGGGTCTCCAAAATCAGCATGGTGCGAGGCGCGCCCGTAGCCATCATCTCCCGAGTATTCCAGATGCACCCACACGTGGTCGTATGCTTGGGACGTCAGCTTCATGGTCGATGCCCCTTCAAGAACGTCGAACAAAGTAAATGCCGTCGTGCTCATCGCGCCTGTACCGGCACGATTGACTGCCTGAAGCGAATAGCTTATCTGCTCTCCTCCTGCGTACGCCTCGCGTAGCTGTGCCAAGGCACGGTCTGGCAACACATAAGAAGTGCTGCTTCCCGTGACAGGGTGGCTTTTTCCGTCCACGGAAAGCCGGTAGCTGTCTATCGTCGCCCCGTTGCTGCTCGCCGCTTCCCAACTCAGGTTCACCCGATCTGCGGACTCCCATCTGGCTTGCAAGCCTGAGGGTCTGCCAGGCACCGCTATGGTGCTGAACGTGCCCCAGTTTCCGGACGCTTGGACAGGCGCTCTATCGTCCGCCTGATTGCGCACATAGACCTGTAACGAATAGCTTCTCTTTGGCAGCAAGTGGCTAATCTCAACCTCGGTGTCAAAAGCACCTGCCGAGAAAAAAGTTTCGGTGCTGCGTCCTTCAGCACTCACAACCACCACGTAGCCAAAACCGGAGCCACGACGACCAGAGGAAGTCGCAAGCGCATCGCTCGCCAGGGGAGCGCAATCGTCATGTCCCATGAATGCCAACACCAGACGCGCAGTGGTTTGGCCGGGCACCAGTGCCGTTATCGTCGTCGCGCCCGAAAGACCGGGCAAATAGAAGTGACCGGCTGCCGGATAGCCAACGACATCTCCGCGTACAGCGCGAAGACGGTACGGGTGGGGGCAAGCCTCTTGCTTGTTTTTCCGAAACTCAGCCAGGAAATCTCCGTCAAAGTCAAAAGTCGGCGCTGTGATTTCCCGTATTGTTCCTGCCAGCTCAAGTTCGTAGGAATCAACCGCTGAACTTCCCGCCGCCCACGTGAAGCGCAGATGATCCGGAGATTCCCGGCGCACCGCCAAATCAACCGGTGTGGCAGGAATGTCGGCAAGCGCGCGCAGCAAGGGCAACGTGCGGGTATTGCCAAAATACCAGGCTCCCGGTTCCCAGCCGGCATAAGTCGTGGCACCTGCGCATCTCTGCCCCGCCGCAGTCGGGCAACGCAGCTGGGTCAGCGTGCGAGGTGAGCTGCCGCCCGTCGAGCCATTGCCCACCAAGGCTGCCTGTGCAGACACGGGTGCGTAACTGCGATCAATCACTGCGTCCGGAGCAGAATAGCCTGCCAGACTCCCAATGCTGGTCGATTCTCCAACAACGGTGCTTGCCGCATAGCTGTCCTGAATGCGGTGGATATTGCTTCCGACCAACCCCCCGGTGAAGGAGCGACCCCGTATCTCACCGAGTGCATAGCTCGCATGGACAGAACCGGCGTTGAGACCCGCCAGTCCGCCCACACGATCAGCTCCGCTGACCGACACGTTGGCATAGCTGTAGGCAATGGTGCTTCCGCTGTAGCCGACCAGCCCGCCAGTATTGGCTTTGCCGGAAATCTGTGCGGATCTCACGACGCTGTTCATGACGGTTCCGTCGTTAAAGCCAACCAAGGCTCCGACGCTGTTTTTTCCTTTTACCCACGCATCAACGAGCACCACCCCTCTGGCGATCCCGTCTATTGCAAGCCTGGAAAACAGGCCAACTGTGTTCGTTTCCGGGCGGTTAATGTACAGATCAGAGATTTGTCGCCCTGCCCCGTCGAAAGTGCCTGAAAAAGGCTCTATCGGATGAAAGCCGGTGTCTCCTGACCACTCCCGACTCGATCTGGCGTCAATGTTTGCCACCTGCACATAGTGAGCGTGCAGATCAGAGCGCATATCCTGCAGTTGGCACAGTGTGCCAATTTGCCACGGGTTGTCCTTGCTGCCGTCACCTTGTGCGCTTTTCAGTCCTTTGCTGGCGCATTCCGGAAAGCGGGTCACCGTCCGGATCGTTGACGGCGATCCGGTGCCCACCGTGTTAAGGGCGAAGGCTTCCAGCCGATATTCAAAGGCACTCTGCAATTCCGCAAACTCCACCGTGACCGGTCTCAGAGGATCCCCTGGCGGAATATCGCGTTCTTCAACCAGCTCCCCGGACGCATACAGGCGTACCCGGTAAGCCAGGTGCAAAGCCAAGTCTTGCGCTGACTCTGCGTAATCAGAGTCAACTGGTTTGCGGCCGTAGCCGTCATTGGCAGGTGCTGTAAAGCTGAGTCGCAGCGTGGAAATTCCTGGCACCACGCGCATATCAGCCGGAGAATCAGGAACATCCAGCAGGCGCACGGAAACACGGGCAGCTTCGCCAACACCATAAAGGTTGTAGCCACGAACCGTTAAAAAGAGCGTATTCCCGCCTTCATGACGGGCGCGCAACTTCTGCAACCAGTCCGATCCTCCCACGTAGTACAACGATGCGGTTTCCTCAGCAGCGACCGATAGAGCTTCAATCCGGTAAGCGATCAGTTCTCTGGTGTGAAGCGGAGGCTCCCAACGCAGCAACAAGGAAGACGGGGATTTCCACTGTGCCAGCAGGCGCAAGGGTTTGCCAGGAGTCTCAAAGCCCCGCAGAACCGGCAGCGTCCTGTAATCTCCGAAAGACCAGATCTCGGCACTCCAGCCTGAGTATGTTGACCTTCCCGCACACGCCAGGCCGGGGGCAGTGGGGCAACGCAGTTGCTGCAACGTCCGCAGAAGGTCTGATCCCTGCCCGGCGTCATCTGCCACAAAAGGCACGCCGCCACCATTGCCGCCGTTGGCGCGAGACAACGCTGTCGCATAGCTGTCGGTAATGCCTCCCGGACTGCTGCCGGCAAAACTTCCAGGCTGTCCGGCTCCGGATACCGACCCTGCCGCATAGCTGCGGCTGACGGTGCCCTGATTGTTTGCCACAAGACCCGCGACCAGACCTTCCCCGGTCACAGAAGCTGTTGTGTAACTGTCAGTCACCGAACCTTGGTTGTCTGCGACCAGACCGCCCGCCCGAACTGCTCCTGACACCGAGCCTCCGGCATAACTTGTGTTGATACTCCCGCCTGCCAGATTTCTCCCGACCAGGCCACCGGCGATCTGGCCTCCCGGTTCCGTCGTTAACTGAGCCGCGCTGCCGCTGATCGTGCCTGCGTTGATGCCGACGAGTCCTCCCGCCACTTGCCCGCCAAAAAGTGAGCCCGTTGCGCCGCTGTTCACGATCCTTCCTCCCTCGTTCCTGCCCGCCAGGGCTCCCACGTTGACGCTTCCCCAAAGCTGCGCGTTCACCAGCACCACCTGTTGCAACAGACCGCCCCGAAGCTGCGCAAACATGCCGACATCTTCCAGCGCATCAGAGTGCCCCCTTAAATGGAAAATCTGAAAACCGGCACCATCAAGGGAACCAGAAAAATCAGCAATCGGCGCAAAGCCTTCTCCGGCTCGCCAGTTCCGGGATGGTCCTGCCTCAATATCGCCTGCCAGTCGGTAGTGGGCTGCAGGGGCAGAGCGAATATCCTGCAATTGGCACAGCGTGGCAATCTGCCAGGGATCGTCCTCGCTGCCCGAGCCACCCGAACTGCCTGCCGACATCAGGGCTTCCCCGTCGCACTGCCAGGGACGGGTAAATACCGACAATGAAAATGGCGGCCCTTCTCCAACCCTGTTATAGGGTGTCGCCACCACTTCATAGCGACTATCGCTTGCCAGACCCGAAAACTCCACAGCCGCGGATGTTTCGCCGGCTGTGTGCGCAAGCTCCTGTTCCTGCAACAGTTCTCCTCCGGCGGACAACCGTACCCGGTAGCCCAGACCTGCGGAAACCCCGACACCCGTGTATCCGTAAGCCGGGTCTTCCGGTGATTGGCCATAGCCGTCGTCAGCCGGAGCCATAAGCAACACACGCAGTGAAAACGCCTGCGCCGATGCCCGAAGGTCAGTCAATTCGCCCGGGGTAGCCAGCAGATCAAAGGCAACCGTCGTCGCTTCGCTCATGCCATGGCGGTTATATCCGCGTACGCTGATTTGCAAGGTACTGCCCCTATGTTCGGAACGGAGGCTTTGCACCAGGTGCCTGCTGAACGTAAAAGACTCGGATCCCGTTTCCAGGGAACGCCCTGCCACCTCCACCCAATAGCCGGCGTTCAGGCTTCCTGTTTTCGCGGCTGTCCAGCTCAGTTCCAGATCATCTTCCAGGTTCCATTTCGCCTGCAGGCGCGAAAGGGGAGCAGGTGGCACTGCTCGCAGGGCGCGATGAACCGGAAGCGTCTGCCTGTCTCCGAAATACCAGACCTGGGTGCTCCAACCGGAGTAACTGACCGCTCCCTGACACGTGTCTCCCGGCAAAAGGGGGCACTTCAATTGCGCCAGTGTGCGGGAAAAATTGTTTTCTGTGGCGTCCTCTCCCCCGCTGCCCACGAGTTCCAGCGCGCTGCTGCCGACACCCGGCACCAGCGCGTAATTTGCAGCCATCCCGGTGCCTTCGGAATGCCCCACCAGCATGCCCGACTGATTGTTCCCGTTAACCAGACCAGTCGCATAACTGTTCTGAATCCTGATGTTTCTGCCGTAGTAGTGCTTACTGTTTCCCACCAGCCCGCCTACCTGCACTTTCCCGCTTACCGAACCAGTCGCATAACTGTCCTCAATCGAGCCGGATCTGCTTTCTCCCGCCAGGCCACCTACCTGCACATTTCCGCTGACCGCTCCTGTCGCATGGCTTCTGAGGATTGACCCTGAGCTGATGCCCGCCAGACCTCCCACATAACTCCCTTCACCGATAACCGTGCTGTCCGAGTGGCTGTCAACTATGGAATTGGAACTGTGGTAACCCGCCAGCCCGCCCACAATTCCTTTTCCGCTGACCGCTCCTGCCGAATAAGAGCCGCTTATAAAGCCATAGCTGGAACCTGCCAGGCCACCCACAGAATAACTCCGGCCGCTCACCGTTGACTGCGCGTGGCTGTGATAGATCGAAGCTTCGTTGGTTCCCACCAGTCCACCAACACCGCCTGCACCGCTCACACTTCCTCTCGCGTGCGAACTGCGTATCCTCGCGCCCCACGCATTCCTGCCCACCAGTCCGCCTATCATGTTGCCGTGCCACCGGACAGCGGTCGTTCCGGCAACGGCAGACTCCGAATGGCTGAGCTCGATCAAGCCATGGTTCTCACCCGCCAGGCCGCCCACACGGCTCCGACCGCCTATCAGCCCCGTCACCGTGCTGCCCTTGATGCTTCCATTTGCCGCAACGCGTCCTGCCAGGGCACCTACCTCATCTCTGCCCTGCACCGTAACATTCACCAGTGCCAGCCTTTGCAGGGCACCACCGCTGAGCTTCCCGAACAGCCCGACATGGTCTGCTTGCCCAGGGTTGATCAAAAGACTCAGAATACTGTGACCACTCCCGTCCAGAGAGCCGGAAAAAGATCCAATCGGAGGAAAACCCTTTCCGTCACGCCACTCGTGGCTTTGCTTCGCGTCTATATCGTTTGCCAGCTGATAATGCGCTGCCGTGTCGTAACGTATTTCCTGCAACTGGCAAAGTGTGCTGACTTGCCAGGGGTCATCCTCGCTGCCAGAGCCTGCTGCCGTTATCACCGCTACCCATGGACACGCGCCAACGTAGGTGAAAACCGGTGCTGCCTCCGTTGGGCCTGCGCCCGCCTTGTTTTCGGCAAATACCCTGACCTCATACCTGGAACTATCTTCCAGACCTGAAAATTCCACTACGGTCGAGCTTGACCATTCCTGTTGTGTCTTATGCCGCTCTTCTTTCAACAGGCCTTTTGAAAACAATTGCACGTGATATACGAGATCCAGCGCAACTCCGCCTGCCGGCTCCCCGTACGTGCTGCTCCCCGGAGCGCGTCCGTAGCCGTCAGCAGCAGCCTCGGTAATGGTGACCTGTATTGTCGACAGCCCCGAAGCTGTCTGAGTCCCCACCCCACCCGGAGCTTTCATTAAATGGAAACTTCCCGGCGTTGCCTCTCCCGCAACGTCTCCTTTTACGCCGCGTATGGAATAGTGGATTTCACTGCCGCTGGCGTAACGCTTACGCAATTCAGCCATCAATGAGTCGTCAAATGCGAAACGGGACACCTTGGTGTTTCGAATGATTCCTCCCACCTCCACCTCATAGAAATTCACGACAACTCCTTGATGCTCCCACTGCAGCGTCAGTCCACCTCTCGAATTCCAGTTTGCCCGGACTGCAAGCGGTGCAGCGGGAACATTCGTAAGCACCCGGAGCACGGGCAGCATGCGGGAGTGCCCGAAATGCCAAATTCGCGTATCCCAATCCAGATACACTCTGGCTGCCCGGCAAAGATTGACGGGATCCATCGAACACTTCATTTGCTCCACAGTGCGCAAAGCGCTGCCCTGTACAGTGCCGTCATTCCCGCCCACAAGGCTGTCCCCGTCGCCCAACTTGCTGGCATAGCTGCGGTCTACCGTGCCACTGTTGACTCCGACCAGCCTGCCCGGCAAATCAGATCCTCCTACAGCACCAGTGCTATAGGCACTTCTGACCGAACCGCTGTTTTTGCCGACCAGACCGCCTGTCTGACTGTCTCCGGTCACAGTGCCTCGTGCATAACTGTTACTGATGTTTCCTCTGTTTTCGCCGACCAGACCGCCTGACTGGCTGTCTCCGGTCACTGTGCCTTTTGCGTAGCTGTCACTGATGCTTCCTTTGTTTTCGCCAACCAGACCCCCTGTCTGACTGTCTCCGGTCACTGTGCCTTTTGCGTAGCTGCTACCGATGCTTCCTTTGTTTTCGCCAACCAGACCCCCGACTTGATCCTTTCCATTCACACGTGCTTCCTGGCGCGCATGGCTATTCACGATACTGGCGTTGTCCTCGTTCACACCCACCAGTCCGCCCACCTGACTGTCTCCGGATATTGCGCCTTGTGCGTAGCTGCCACTGATGGTGCCGCCAAGGTGCCGACCCACCAGACCACCGACTTGCCTGGCTCCTGTTACTGCCCCCAGCGCACGGCTGTCTGCAATTGTGCCCCCGTCGTTCTGACCCGCCAGCCCGCCGGCAATAAACGTGTCGCGAGAGTTCTCCCCAACCCTTACCGTCGACGTGCTGTTGCGGATGACACCGCCCTGATTCAGGCCAACCAGCCCACCGATGGTTCTGCCCCCGTCAACCTTGCCATCAACCTCGCTGTCCTCAATCGTCCCCCGATCGTTCAGTCCAACCAGAGAACCGACATTTACTCCGCCTTTCGTCAAAAAACCCACCAGCTTCACGCGCTTTATCAAGCCACCTCGCAGCTCGCCAAACAGCCCTATATTCTCGAGTGCTTCGTCTGCTGTGTTGACCTTCAAATTGGAAATTTGGTAACCGTTACCATCGTAAGCGCCAGAAAAATCCTTGATCGGTGTAAAACCGTTCTTCCAGCCATGTGTCATCGTCGTTGCGTCTATATCTTTGATCTGAATGTAGTGCGACCGGGGCGATGCTTCCACACCGCGCAAATGGCACAGGTTTTCTACCCGGTAGGGATCACTTTCAGTTCCGGAACCTGCCATGGCCTGCGAATCCGCAGGGCACACGAGATCAGGATCTATGTAGGGAAACTGGCTGCCATGAAAATAAGCGTCCCCGTAGTTCAGGGCATTGAAGACCTTTGGGTTTTTGTAGATATTGCCCATCCCGGCAAAACCGCCAAAGCACCCGTTAAGAGAGTTAAAAGTTCCCACCACGGATGACGTGTTCTCATAATATGCCGGCGATCCGGAGCCACCATATTCAACACGGTTGCCCGTAAAAACACCAAAAAACCGCCCTGCACAAACGGGTCCTGAGCAAATAGCTGGTTTCGACGTATCTGATACCGATCTGAGTATAAATCTGTTTCCGAGTGGTTCGAATGGGGAATACTGTTGATCCAGCAAATATGAGTGGTGCAGCACGTAGCCACTGAAGGCCCTGGGGCTATGTACCTTCCAGTCCAGTAACTGGTAATTCCCCCAGCCACTAAACTGCCCTTCGATGCGCACCAGTCCCCAGTCATTTTTGGCATCTCCTGCTATAAATCTTGAGCCACTTGCTCGTGCCCGTCCCCCTTGCTCGTCTTTAAGCACAATGCTGAAATCGCTATCAATATGAGGTTTGTCGTTGGCGTTGGGGGAATTTACACCTGCCGTGAAAAGATGCCAGACAGACAGGGCGTAGAGCGCACCGTCCCCTGACTTGTTTTTCAGCAAGCTTCCGGTACCGCAACCTGCCGCTCGGTTGCCATACGCGCAGATGAGCACAGTGCCCAAGGCGGCCTTGCGCACATGCGCCGGCATTCCGTCGCCCACAAAGTCGGCAGTGTTTTCTGTTTTATCGTGATACTGGCATGATCTGGATTGTGTCTGGAATTTTTGTAGCTGCGTACCGGGCAACTCGCCGTTCCTGTCTTTGAAAGTGTGATTGACCTTGTCTGCGGCGAACGGGAATACACCGGGTTCCAGGCGGGATGCTGTGGGAGTCCGGAACTCCACCACTATGGTGTCTCCTGACATTGGATATGACCAGAATCCGTCTCTGTTTCCGGATCGACCCTCGCCGGTATGTTCCTCAACAGGGCCTTCCTCGTCAGTGAGGCTGTACAGCTTCACCGCCATGCCCGGATCCAGATGAAAATTCCTGAGGTACAGCCCCAGACTGACGGCTTCAGGGGAATGAATATGCGCCTGCCAGACATCAACGCCATCTTCCTGCTTGACCAGCGTCCAGTTAGCGCGCTGCAAACGAACTTTCCGGTAGATGCTGGTGTAGTTGACCGTGCTCACGTTGAGTAGTTCCAGAATTTCGTCTTCTTCCTGTGTGCTGAAAGCTCCCAAATCCAGTCGTTGTGCTCTGGTGGGGTACACGCTTCGGGCAGCCTCGCGCGCGTGTTGCACCTCCGGCAAGGGGTTGGACATGAAGCCTTGATCTGCCGGAGATTCCTGATCCTGACCGACAGCGAGTGCGCTTGACGTGACGATGGATACACCCACGAGCAACCGCTTCAGCCAGACACGGCCGCCGGAAATCTGCGCATCCGGAAATCTGAAACCCGCTTTTTTCATTGTGAATACTTATGCGACACGCGGGCAGAAAAAAGAAAATACAACCCGCCTGCGACATAAAATTCTGCCACTACATTCGCTATCTGTTCTTCCGGTTGACGCACTGAGGAACCTCCTGACTCTGACCTTCACCCATTCTCTGATATTTCAGCACGGCTGTACGCGCCGGAAAATCACTTAGTGGGTCAATTATACGAAACAATTCCCAGTCCGGCAAATTACTATGAAAAGGAGTCAGCCTCATCCGACGGAGAAACCCCGAAACCAGCACCGAGGCGTACAGTCTTATTCAAGCAGACTTGCGCGTTTTTCGCGGTTATTAAACTCATGGTTCGTAGTTCTCTCGCCAGTTGCCCGGGCTCTTCTCCAAAGGAATGCTCCTTATGGAAAACTCCTTCTCCAGACACTCCTGGCACACTGTTTCAAGGAAATCACACATTCATCAGAAAATAAAATTTTTCGCGTGTTTCTCGGCTGCTGTTGTTAAATTCGCACATGCCCTCAGCGAACCATACCGCCCAGGAACACTTTCAGGCGCAATCTTGGCTCTGGCTCTTCCAGCACCTCCGGCAACTCAGCCACGCTGTTCTTGGGGAATGCCCGGACTTTGTACGCAACACCATCCTGCAGTTCCGTAAACCCCGTCCTGGCGGTTCCTCCTGGCATCAGCATTGCAAACTTCTCCTCTATCAGTTCTCCGTACGAAAGCAGCTGTACCCGATACCCTAAGCTGAGCGACATTCCGTCAACCGGGTCTCCAAAATCAGCATGGTGCGAGGCGCGCCCGTAGCCATCATCTCCCGAGTATTCCAGATGCACCCACACGTGGTCGTATGCTTGGGACGTCAGCTTCATGGTCGATGCTCCTTCAAGAACGTCGAACAAAGTAAATGCCGTCGTGCTCATCGCGCCTGTACCGGCACGATTGACTGCCTGAAGCGAATAGCTTATCTGCTCTCCTCCTGCGTACGCCTCGCGTAGCTGTGCCAAGGCACGGTCTGGCAACACATAAGAAGTGCTGCTTCCCGTGACAGGGTGGCTTTTTCCGTCCACGGAAAGCCGGTAGCTGTCTATCGTCGCCCCGTTGCTGCTCGCCGCTTCCCAACTCAGGTTCACCCGATCTGCGGACTCCCATCTGGCTTGCAAGCCTGAGGGTCTGCCAGGCACCGCTATGGTGCTGAACGTGCCCCAGTTTCCGGACGCCTGGACAGGTGCTCTATCGCCCGCCTGATTGCGCACATAGACCTGTAACGAATAGCTTCTCTTTGGCAGCAAGTGGCTAATCTCAACCTCGGTGTCAAAAGCACCTGCCGAGAAAAAAGTCTCGGTGCTGCGTCCTTCAGCACTCACAACCACCACGTAGCCAAAACCGGGGCCACGACGGTCAGGGGAAGTCGCAAGCGCGTTGTCCGCCAGGGGAGCGCAATCGTCATGTCCCATGATTGCCAACACCAGACGCGCAGTGGTTTGGCCGGGCACCAGTGCCGTTATCGTCGTCGCGCCCGAAAGACCGGGCAAATAGAAGTGACCGGCTGCCGGATAGCCAACGACATCTCCGCGTACAGCGCGAAGACGGTACGGGTGGGGGCAAGCCTCTTGCTTGTTTTTCCGAAACTCAGCCAGGAAATCTCCGTCAAAGTCAAAAGTCGGTGCTGTGACTTCCCGTATTGTTCCTGCCAGCTCAAGTTCGTAGGAATCAACCGCTGAACTTTCCGCCGCCCAAGTGAAGCGCAAATGATCCGGAGATTCCCAGCGCACCGCCAAATCAACCGGAGTGGCAGGAATGTCGGCAAGCGCGCGCAGCAAGGGCAACGTGCGGGTATTGCCAAAATACCAGGCTCCCGGTTCCCAGCCGGCATAAGTCGTGGCACCTGCACATCTCTGCCCCGCCGCGGTCGGGCAACGCAGCTGGGTCAGAGTGCGAGGTGAGCTGCCGCCCGTCGAGCCATTGCCCACCAAGGCTGCCTGTGCAGACACGGGTGCGTAACTGCGATCAATCACTGCGTCCGGAGCAGAATAGCCTGCCAGACTCCCAATGCTGGTCGATTCTCCAACAACGGTGCTTGCCGCATAGCTGTCCTGTATGCGGCGGATATTGCTTCCGACCAACCCCCCGGTGAAGGAGCGACCCCGTATCTCACCGAGTGCATAGCTCGCATGGACAGAACCGGCGTTGAGACCCGCCAGTCCGCCCACACGATCATCTCCGCTGACCGACACGTCGGCATAGCTGTAGGTAACGGTGCTTTCGCTGAAGCCGACCAGCCCGCCGACGTGTCTGACCCCGTCAACCTCGGCACTGGCACCACTGTTGATCAGCAAACCCCCGTTGCCACCCGCCAGCCCGCCAGTATTGGCTTTGCCGGAAATCTGTGCGGATCTCACGACGCTGTTCATGACGGTTCCGTCGTTAAAGCCGACCAGGGCTCCGACGCTGTTCCCCCCTTTTACCCACGCATCAACGAGCACAACCCCCTTGACGACCCCGCCTTCAGCGAGTCTGGAAAACAGGCCAACTGTGTTCGCTTCCGGGCGGTTAATGTACAGATCAGAGATTTGTCTCCCTGCCCCATCGAAAGTGCCTGAAAAAGGCTCTATCGGATGAAAGCCGGTGTCTCCTGACCACTCCCGACTCGATCTGGCGTCAATGTTTGCCACCTGCACATAGTGAGCGTGCAGATCAGAGCGCATATCCTGCAGTTGGCACAGTGTGCCAATTTGCCACGGGTTGTCCTTGCTGCCGTCACCTTGTGCGCTTTTCAGTCCTTTGCTGGCGCATTCCGGAAAGCGGGTCACCGTCCGGATCGTTGACGGCGATCCGGTGCCCACCGTGTTAAGGGCGAAGGCTTCCAGCCGATATTCAAAGGCACTCTGCAATTCCGCAAACTCCACCGTGACCGGACTCAGGGGGTTCCCCGGCGTAATGTCGCGTTCCTCAACCAGCTCCCCGGACGCATACAGACGTACCCGGTAAGCCAGGTGCAAAGCCAAGTCTTGCGCTGACTCTGCGTAATCAGAGTCAACTGGTTTGCGGCCGTAGCCGTCATTGGCAGGTGCTGTAAAGCTGAGTCTCAGCGTGGAAATTCCTGGCACCACGCGCATATCAGCCGGAGAATCAGGAACGTCCAGCAGGCGCACGGAAACACGGGCGGCTTCGCCAACACCATAAAGGTTGTAGCCACGAACCGTTAAAAAGAGCGTATTCCCGCCTTCATGACGGGCGCGAAGCTTCTGCAACCAGTCCGATCCTCCCACGTAGTACAACGATGCGGTTTCCTCAGCAGCGACCGATAGAGCTTCAATCCGGTAAGCGATCAGTTCTCTGGTGTGAAGCGGAGGCTCCCAACGCAGCAACAAGGCAGACGGGGATTTCCACTGTGCCAGCAGGCGCAAGGGTTTGCCAGGGGTCTCAAAGCCCCGCAGAACCGGCAGCGTCCTGTAATCGCCGAAGAACCAGGTCTCGGCACGCCAGCCTGAGTATGTTGACCTTCCCGCACACGCCAGGCCGGGGGCAGTGGGGCAACGCAGTTGCTGCAACGTCCGCAGAAGGTCTGATCCCTGCCCGGCGTCATCTGCCACAAAAGGCACGCCGCCACCATTGCCGCCGTTGGCGCGAGACAACGCTGTCGCATAGCTGTCGGTAATGCCTCCCGGACTGCTGCCGGCAAAACTTCCAGGCTGTCCGGCTCCGGATACCGACCCTGCCGCATAGCTGCGGCTGACGGTGCCCTGATTGTTTGCCACAAGACCCGCGACCAGACCTTCCCCGGTCACAGAAGCTGTTGTGTAACTGTCAGTCACCGAACCTTGGTTGTCTGCGACCAGACCGCCCGCCCGAACTGCTCCTGACACCGAGCCTCCGGCATAACTTGTGTTGATACTCCCGCCTGCCAGATTTCTCCCGACCAGGCCACCGGCGATCTGGCCTCCCGGTTCCGTCGTTAACTGAGCCGCGCTGCCGCTGATCGTGCCTGCGTTGATGCCGACGAGTCCTCCCGCCACTTGCCCGCCAAAAAGTGAGCCCGTTGCGCCGCTGTTCACGATCCTTCCTCCCTCGTTCCTGCCCGCCAGGGCTCCCACGTTGACGCTTCCCCAAAGCTGCGCGTTCACCAGCACCACCTGTTGCAACAGACCGCCCCGAAGCTGCGCAAACATGCCGACATCTTCCAGCGCATCAGAGTGCCCCCTTAAATGGAAAATCTGAAAACCGGCACCATCAAGGGAACCAGAAAAATCAGCAATCGGCGCAAAGCCTTCTCCGGCTCGCCAGTTCCGGGATGGTCCTGCCTCAATATCGCCTGCCAGTCGGTAGTGGGCTGCAGGGGCAGAGCGAATATCCTGCAATTGGCACAGCGTGGCAATCTGCCAGGGATCGTCCTCGCTGCCCGAGCCACCCGAACTGCCTGCCGACATCAGGGCTTCCCCGTCGCACTGCCAGGGACGGGTAAATACCGACAATGAAAATGGCGGCCCTTCTCCAACCCTGTTATAGGGTGTCGCCACCACTTCATAGCGACTATCGCTTGCCAGACCCGAAAACTCCACAGCCGCGGATGTTTCGCCGGCTGTGTGCGCAAGCTCCTGTTCCTGCAACAGTTCTCCTCCGGCGGACAACCGTACCCGGTAGCCCAGACCTGCGGAAACCCCGACACCCGTGTATCCGTAAGCCGGGTCTTCCGGTGATTGGCCATAGCCGTCGTCAGCCGGAGCCATAAGCAACACACGCAGTGAAAACGCCTGCGCCGATGCCCGAAGGTCAGTCAATTCGCCCGGGGTAGCCAGCAGATCAAAGGCAACCGTCGTCGCTTCGCTCATGCCATGGCGGTTATATCCACGTACGCTGATTTGCAAGGTACTGCCCCTATGTTCGGAACGGAGGCTTTGCACCAGGTGCCTGCTGAAGGTAAAAGACTCGGATCCCGTTTCCAGGGAATACCCTGCCACCTCCACCCAATAGCCGGCGTTCAGGCTTCCTGTTTTCGCGGCTGTCCAGCTCAGTTCCAGATCATCTTCCAGGTTCCATTTCGCCTGCAGGCGCGAAAGGGGAGCAGGTGGCACTGCTCGCAGGGCGCGATGAACCGGAAGCGTCTGCCTGTCTCCGAAATACCAGACCTGGGTGCTCCAACCGGAGTAACTGACCGCTCCCTGACACGTGTCTCCCGGCAAAAGGGGACACTTCAATTGCGCCAGCGTGCGGGAAAAATTGTTTTCTGTGGCGTCCTCTCCCCCGCTGCCCACGAGTTCCAGCGCGCTGCTGCCGACACCCGGCACCAGCGCGTAATTTGCAGCCATCCCGGTGCCTTCGGAATGCCCCACCAGCATGCCCGACTGATTGTTCCCGTTAACCAGACCAGTCGCATAACTGTCCTGAATCCTGATGTTTCTGCCGTAGTAGCGCTTACTGTTTCCCACCAGCCCGCCTACCTGCACTTTCCCGCTTACCGAACCAGTCGCATAACTGTCCTCAATCGATCCGGATCTGCTTTCTCCCGCCAGGCCACCTACCTGCACATTTCCGCTGACCGCTCCGGTCGCATGGCTTCTGAGGATTGACCCTGAGCTGATGCCCGCCAGACCTCCCACATAACTCCCTTTACCGATAACCGTGCTGTCCGAGTGGCTGTCAACTATGGAATTGGAACGAGCGTGGTAACCCGCCAGCCCGCCCACAATTCCTGTTCCGCTGACCGCTCCTGCCGAATAAGAGCCGCTTATAAAGCCATAGTTGGAACCTGCCAGGCCACCCACAGAATAACTCCGGCCGCTCACCGTTGACTGCGCGTGGCTGTGATAGATCGAAGCTTCGTTGGTTCCCACCAGTCCACCAACACCGCCTGCGCCGCTCACACTTCCTCTCGCGTGCGAACTGCGTATCCTCGCGCCCCACGCATTCCTGCCCACCAGTCCGCCTATCATGTTGCCGTGCCACCGGACAGCAGTCGTTCCGGCAACGGCAGACTCCGAATGGCTGAGCTCGATCAAGCCATGGTTCTCACCCGCCAGGCCGCCCACACGGCCCCGACCGCCTATCAGCCCCGTCACCGTGCTGCCCTTGATGCTTCCATTTGCCGCAACGCGTCCAGCCAGGGCACCTACCTCATCTCTGCCCTGCACCGTAACATTCACCAGTGCCAGCCTTTGCAGGGCACCACCGCTGAGCTTCCCGAACAGCCCGACATGGTCTGCTTGCCCAGGGTTGATCAAAAGACTCAGAATACTGTGACCACTCCCGTCCAGAGAGCCGGAAAAAGATTCAATCGGAGGAAAACCCTTTCCGTCACGCCACTCGTGGCTTTGCTTCGCGTCTATATCGTTTGCCAGCTGATAATGCGCTGCCGTGTCGTAACGTATTTCCTGCAACTGGCAAAGTGTGCTGACTTGCCAGGGGTCATCCTCGCTGCCAGAGCCTGCTGCCGTTATCACCGCTACCCATGGACACGCACCAACGTAGGTGAAAACCGGTGCTGCCTCCGTTGGGCCTGCGCCCGCCTTGTTTTCGGCAAATACCCTGACCTCATACCTGGAACTATCTTCCAGACCTGAAAATTCCACTACGGTCGAGCTTGACCATTCCTGTTGTGTCTTATGCCGCTCTTCTTTCAACAGGCCTTTTGAAAACAATTGCACGTGATATACGAGATCCAGCGTAACTCCGCCTGCCGGCTCCCCGTACGCGCTACTACCCGGAGCGCGTCCGTAGCCGTCAGCAGTAGCCTCGGTGATGGTGACCTGTATTGTCGACAGCCCCGAAGCTGTCTGAGTCCCCACCCCACCCGGAACTTCCATCAAATGGAAACTTCCCGGCGTTACCTCTCCCGCAACGTCTCCTTTTACGCCGCGTATGGAATAGTGGATTTCACTGCCGCTGGTGTAACGCTTACGCAATTCAGCCATCAATGAGTCGTCAAATGCGAAACGGGACACCTTGGTGTTTCGAATGATTCCTCCCACCTCCACCTCAAAGGAACTCACGGTGATTCCTTGATGCTCCCACTGCAGCGTCAGTCCACCTCTCGAATTCCAGCTTGCCCGGACTGCAAGCGGTGCAGCGGGAACACCCGTAACTGCCCGAAGCACGGGCAGCATGCGGGAGTGCCCGAAGTGCCAAATTTGCGTATCCCAATCCAGATACACACCAGCTGCCCGGCAAAGATTGACGGGATCCATCGAACACTTCATTTGCTCCACAGTGCGCAAACCACTGCCCTGTACAGTGCCGTCATTTCCGCCCACAAGGCTGTCCCCGTCGCCCAACTTGCTGGCATAGCTGCGGTCTACCGTGCCACTGTTGACTCCGACCAGCCTGCCCGGCAAATCAGTTCCGCCTACAGCACCAGTGCTATAGGCACTTCTGACCGTACCGCTGTTTACTCCCGCCAGTCCACCCACCTGACTGTCTCCGGTCACTGTGCCTTTTGCGTAGCTGTCACTGATGCTTCCTTTGTTTTCGCCAACCAGACCCCCTGTCTGACTGTCTCCGGTCACTGTGCCTTTTGCGTAGCTGTTACTGATGCTTCTTTTGTTTTCGCCAACCAGACCCCCTGTCTGACTGTTTCCGGTCACTGTGCTTTTTGCGTAGCTGTTACCGATGCTTCCTTTGTTTTCGCCAACCAGACCCCCGACTTGATCCTTTCCATTCACACGTGCTTCCTGGCGCGCATGGCTATTCACGATACTGGCGTTGTCCTCGTTCACACCCACCAGTCCGCCCACCTGACTGTCTCCGGATATTGCGCCTTGTGCGTAGCTGCCACTGATGGTGCCGCCAAGGTGCCGACCCACCAGACCACCGACTTGCCTGGCTCCTGTTACTGCCCCCAGCGCACGGCTGCCTGCAATTGTGCCCCCGTCGTTCTGACCTGCCAGCCCGCCGGCAATAAACGTGTCGCGAGAGTTCTCCCCAACCCTTACCGTCGCTGTGCTGTTGCGGATGACACCGCCCTGATTCAGACCAACCAGCCCACCGATGGCTCTGCCCCCGTCAACCGTGCCATCAACCTCGCTGTCCTCAATCGTTCCTCTATTGTTCAGCCCAACCAGAGAACCGACATTCACTCCGCCGTTCGTCAAAAAACCCGCCAGCTTCACGCGCTTTAGCAAGCCACCCCGCAGCTCGCCAAACAGCCCTATATTCTCGAGTTCTTCGTCTGCTGTGTTGACCTTCAAATTGGAAATTTGGTAACCGTTGCCATCGTAAGCGCCAGAAAAATCCTTGATCGGTGTAAAATCGTTCTTCCAGCCATACGTCATCGTCGATGCGTCTATATCTTTGATCTGGATGTAGTGCGACCGGGGCGATGCTTCCACACCGCGCAAATGGCACAGGTTTTCTACCTGGTAGGGATCACTTTCAGTTCCGGAACCTGCCATGGCTTGCGAATCCGCAGCGCACACGACCTCAGGATCTATGTAGGGAAACTGGCTGTTATGAAAATAAGCGTCCCCGTAGTTCAGGGCATTGAAGACCTTTGGGTTTTTGTAGATATTGCCCATCCCGGCAAAACCGCCATTGCATTTATGGAAAGTGACATAGACTCCCACCACGGATGACGTGTTCTCATAATATGCCGGCGACCCGGAGCCTCCATATTCAACACGGTAGCCCGTATAATTAGCATAAAACTTCCCTGAACAAACTGATCCTGAGCAAACAGCCGGTTTCGGCGCATTCCGACCATCAGGGAGATCAAACTCTAGACCGTATGGGTGATACCGTGGATCCTGCAAATGCCCGAATGGGGAATATTGTTGATCCAGCAAATACGAGTAGTGCAGTACGTAGCCCGCGAAGTTCTCAGGGGTACGCACCTTCCAGTCCAGTAACTGGTAATTCCCCCAGCCTCTAAACTGCTCTTCGATGCGCACCAGTCCCCAGTCATTTTTGGCATCTCCTGCTATAAATCTTGAGCCACTTGCTCGTGCCCGTCCCCCTTGCTCGTCTTTAAGCACAATGCTGAAATCGCTATCAATATGAGGTTTGTCGTTGGCGTTGGGGGAATTCACACCTGCCGTGAAAAGATGCCAGACAGACAGGGCGTAGAGCGCACCGTCCCCTGACTTGTTTTTCAGCAAGCTTCCGGTACCGCAACCTGCTGCTCGGTCGCCATACGCGCAGATGAGCACAGTGCCCAAGGCGGCCTTGCGCACATGCGCCGGCATTCCGTCGCCCACAAAGTCGGCAGTGTTTTCCGTTTTATCATGATACGTGCATGTTGGAGATCGCGCCTGGAATTTTTGCAACTGCGTACTGGACAACTCACCGTTCCTGTCTTTGAAAGTGTGATTGACCTTGTCTGCGGCGAACGGGAATGCATCGGGTTCCAGTCGGGATGCTGTGGGAGTCCGGAACTCCACCACTATGGTGTCTCCTGACATTGGATATGACCAGAATCCGTCTCTGTTTCCGGATCGACCCTCGCCGGTATGTTCCTCAACAGGGCCTTCCTCGTCAGTGAGGCTGTACAGCTTCACCGCCATGCCCGGATCCAGATGAAAATTCCTGAGATGCAGCCCCAAATTGACGGCTTCAGGGGAATGAATATGCGCCTGCCAGACATCAATGCCATCTTCCTGCTTGACCCGCGCCCAGTTGGCGCGCTGCAAACGAACTTTCCGGTAGATGCCGGTGTGGTTGACCGTGCTCACGTTGAGTAGTTCCAGAATTTCGTCTTCTTCCTGTGTGCTGAAAGTCCCCAGATCCAGTCGCTGCGCTCTGGTGGGGTACACGCTTCGGGCAGCCTCGCGCGCGTGTTGCACCTCCGGCAAGGGGTTGGACATGAAGCCTTGATCTGCCGGAGATTCCTGATCCTGACCGACAGCGAGTGCGCTTGACGTGACGATGGATACACCCACGAGCAACCGCTTCAGCCAGACACGGCTGCCGGAAATCTGCGCATCCGGAAATCTGAAACCCGCTTTTTTCATTGTGAATACTTATGCGACATGCGGGCAGAAAAAAGAAAATACAACCCGCCTGCGACATAAAGTTCTGCCACTGCATTCGCTATCTGTTCTTCCGGCTGACGCACTGAGGTATCCCCTGACTCTGCCCTTCACCCACTCTCTGACATTTCAGCACGGCTGTACGCGCCGGAAAATCACTTAGTGGGTCAATTATACGAAACAATTCCCAGTCCGGCAAATTACTATGAAAAGGAGTCAGCCTCATCCGACGGAGAAACCCCGAAACCAGCACCGAGGCGTACAGTCTTATTCAAGCAGACTTGCGCGTTCTTCGCGGTTATTAAACTCGTGGTTCATAGTTCTCTCGCCAGTTGCCCGGACTCTTCACCAAAGGAATGCTCCTTATGGAAATCCCTTCTCCAAACACTCCTGGCACACTGCCTCGAGAAAACCACGCATTCATCAGGAAACAAAACTTCTTCGTGTATTCCGTGTTTTTCGCGGTTATTAAGCTCATGGTTCATAGTTCTCTCGCCAGTTGCCCGGGCTCTTCACCAAAGGAATGCTCCTTATGGAAACCCCTTCTCCGAACACTCTTGGCACACTGCCTCAAGGAAACCACAACCTCACTTCCCTGAACCGCATGGCATTCATCAGAAAACAAAACCTTTTCGTGTATTTCGCGGTTATTAAACTCGTGATTCATAATTCTCTCGCCAGTTGCCCGGGCTCTTCACCAAAGGAATGCTCCTTATGGAAAACTCCTTCTCCAAACACTCCTGGTACGCTGCCTCAAGGAAACCACACGCTCATCAGAAAACAAAACCCTTGCGTGTTTTTCGTGTTTCGCGGCTGCAGTTGTTAAATTTGTGTATGCCCTCAGCGAACCATACCGCCCAGGAACGCTCGCAGGCGCAATTTCTTGACGTGATGCGGGCCCGGCCTCGGCGTTGTCGGGATCTCGGGATCCCAGTTGATAAATTGACTCACCCCTGGCAACTCAGCCACGCTGTCCCGAGGGAATGCCCGGACTTCGTACGCAACACCACCCTGCAGCCCCGTAAATTCCGTCCTGACAGCTCCCCCGGGCGTCGGCATCGCAACAGACTGTTCCTCTATCAGTTCTCCGTATGAAAGCAGTTGTACCCGATACCCCAAGCCGAGCAATATTCCGTCAACCGGGGCTCCGAAATCAGCATGATCCACAGTGCGCCCATAGCCATCATTTCCCGAATATTGCAAGTGTACCTGCACACGACCATTCGCCTTGTGCATCAGTTGCATGGCCAATGTCCCCTCAAGAACGTCGAGCAAGGTAAATGCTGCTGTGCTCATCGCACCCGTTCCGGCACGGTTGACTGCCCGGAGCGAATAGCGTATCTGCTCTCCTCCTGTGTGCTTCTTGCGCAGTTGCGCCAAGACATGGCCTGACAACACATAAGAAGTGGCGGTTCCTGTGCTCGGGTGGCTTTTCCCGTCCACGGAAAGCTGGTAGCTGTCTATCGTCGCCCCGTTGCTGCTCGCCGCTTCCCAACTCAGGTGTACCCGATCTACAGACTCCCACCTGGCTCGCAAGCCAGATGGTCTGCCAGGCACCTCTATGGTGCTGAACGCGCTTCTGTTTTCGGATGCCTGGGCGGGCTCCCCGGTGCCCGCCCGGTTGCGTGCATAGACCTGTAGCGAATAGCTTCTCTTCGGCAGCAAGTCGGTGATCTCAATCTCGGTGTCAAAAGCACCTGCCGAGAAAAAGGTCTCGGTGCTGCGTCCTGCAGTGCTCACAACCACCACGTAGCCAAAACCGGAGCCTGCAACGCGATCAGGGGAAGTCGCAAGCGCATCAACCGCCAGGGGAGCGCAATCGTCATGTCCCATGGTCGTCAACACCAGGCGCGCAGTGGTTTGGCCGGGCACAAGCTCCGTTATCGTCGTCGCGCCCGGAAGACCGGGCAAATAGAAGTGACCGACCGCCGGATAGCCAGCGACATCTCCATGCACAGCGCGAAGACGGTACGGGTGGGGGCAAGCCCCCTGGCTGTTTTTCCGAAACCCGGCCAGAAAATCTCCGTTGAAGTCAAAAGTCAGTGCTGTGACCTCCCGTATTGTTCCTGCCAGCTCAAGTTCGTAGGAATCAACCGCTGAACTTCCCGCCGCCCAAGTGAAGCGCAGATGACCCGGAGATTCCCAGCGCACCGCCAAATCGATTGGTGTGGCAGGAATGTCGGCAAGCGAGCGCAGCAAGGGCAACGTATGGGTATTGCCAAAATGCCAGGCTCCCGGTTCCCAGCCGGCATAAGTCGTGGCACCTGCGCATCTCTGTCCCGCTGCGGTCGGGCAACGCAACTGGGTCAGAGTGCGAGGTGAACTGCCGCCCGTTAAGCCATTGCCCACCAAAGCTGCCTGTGCAGACACGGGTGCGTAACTGCGGTCAATCACCGCATCCGGAGCAGAATAACCCGCCAGACTTCCGGTGCTGCCCGATTCTCCGTCAACCGAGTTCACCGCATAGCTGTCCTGTATGTGGCGGACATTGCTTCCGACCAGTCCCCCGGTGATGGAGCGACCCCGCACCTCACCGAGTGCATAGCTCGCATGGACAGAACCGGAGTTGATGCCCGCCAGTCCGCCAACACGGCTATCTCCGCTGACCGACACGTCGGCATAGCTGTAGGCAACAGTGCTTCCGCTGTAGCCGACCAAGCCGCCGGCGCGCGAGCCGTCCACAGCGATGGCCGAACCTGTCGCGTAACAGTGCAAAATCGTGCTTCCCTGGCTATAGCCAACCAGACCGCCGGCGTTGCCCCGCCCCTCACCCGAGACGCGCACCGCTGCTTCGGCACTGCTGTGCAAAATAGCGGCTCCCAGAGCCAGACCAGCCAGACCACCGGCAGACTCAAGCGCGCGTACTTGCGAAGCCCTCACCGTACTGCCCACGACCCGACCTTTTGCTTTCACATAACCGACCAGACCGCCGACGTACCTGCCCCCGTCAACCTCGGCACTGGCACCACTGTCAATCAGCAAACCCCCGTTGCCACCCGCCAGCCCGCCAATGTTGGCTCCGGCTCTGTTGCCGGAGATCTGTGCGAACTTCACGACGCTGTTCATGACGGTTCCGTCGTTAAAGCCGACCAGGGCTCCGACGCTGTTCCCCCCTTTTACCCACGCTTCAACGAGCACCACATCTTTGATGATCCCGTCTTCTGCAAGTCTGGAGAACAGGCCAATCGTGTTCGTTTCCGGACGGTTAATGTACAGATCAGAGATTTCCCGCCCTGCCCCGTCTAAGGTGCCTGAAAAAGGCTCTATCGGATGAAAGCCGGCACCGCCTGACCACCCCCGACTCGGGCTGGCGTCAATGTCTGCCACCTGCACATAGTGAGCGTGCAGATCAGAGCGCACATCCTGTAGTTGGCACAACGTGCCAATTTGCCACGGGTTGGCGCTGCTGCCGTCACCCGACACACTCTCCAGACCCTTGCCGGCGCATTCCGAAAAGCGGGTCACCGTCCGGATCGTTGACGGCGATCCGGTGCCCACCGAGTTATGGGCGAAGGCTTCCAGCCGATACTCAAAGGCACTCTTAAGCTCCGCAAATTCCATCGTGACCGGGTTCAGAGGGTTCCCCAGCGGAATGCCGCGTTCTTCAACCAGCTCCCCTGACGCATACAGGCGTACCCGGTAAGCCAGGCGCAAAGCCGCCGCTTGCGCCGCCGCGTAATCAGCGTCGACCGGCCTGCGCCCGTAGCCGTCATTGGCGGGGGCTGTAAAGCTAAGTCTCAGCGTGGAGACCCCCGGTACCACGCTCACATCAGTCAGAGAATCAGGAACATCCAGCAGGCGCACGGAAACACGGGCAGCTTCGCCAGCACCATAAAGGTTGTAGCCGCGAACCGCTAAAAAGAGCGTACTTCCGCCTTCGTGACGGGCGCGCAGCTTCTGCAACCAGTCTGATCCTCCGACGTAGTACAACGAAGCGGTTTCCTCAGCGGCGATCGATGGAGCCTCAATCTGGTAAGCGACCAGTTCTCTGGTGTGAAGCGGAGGCTCCCAACGCAGCAACAAGGAAGACGGAGATTTCCACTGTGCCAGCAGGCGCAAGGGCTTGCCTGGGGTCTCAAAGCCCCGCAGAACCGGCAGCGTCCTGTAATCTCCGAAGGACCAGGTCTCGGCACTCCAGCCTGAATATGTTGACCTTCCCGCACACGCCAGACCAGGGGCGGTGGGGCAACGCAGTTGCTGCAGCGTCCGCAAGGAGCCTGATCCCTGCTCGGCGTCATCTGCCACAAAAGGTACGCTGCCACCATTGCCGCCATTGCCGCGAGGCAACGCTGCTGCGTAGCTGTCGGCAATGCCTCCCGGACTGCTGCCGGCAAAGCTTCCATGCTGTCCGGCTCCGGATACCGACCCTGCCGCATAGCTGCGGCTGACGGTGCCCTGATTGTCCGCCACAAGACCCGCGACCAGACCTTCCCCGGTCACAGAAGTTGTTGTGTAACTGTCAGTCACCGAGCCCTGGTTGTCTGCGACCAGACCACCCGCCTGAACTGCTCCTGACACCGAGCCTCCGGCATAGCTTGTGTCGATACTCCCGACTGTCAAATTTCTCCCGACCAGACCACCCGCGACCCGCCCCCCCGGCTCTGCCGTCAACTGAGCCGCGCTGCCGCTGATCGTGCCTGCGTTGATGCCGACGAGTCCTCCCGCCACTTGCCCGCCAAAAAGTGAGCCCGTTGCACCGCTGTTCACGATCCTTCCTCCCTCGTTCCTGCCCGCCAGAGCACCCACGTTGACGCTTCCCCAAAGCTGCGCGTTAACCAGCACCACCTGCTGCAACAACCCGCCCTGAAGCTGTGCAAACATGCCGACATTTTCCAGTGCCTCAGAGCGCACCTTTAAATGTAAAATCTGAAAACCGGCACCATCAAGGGAACCGGAAAAATCAGCGATCGGTGCAAAGCCTTCTCCGGCTCGCCAGTTCCGGGATGGACCTGCCTCAACATCACCTGCCTGTCGGTAGTGGGCTGCAGGCGCAGAGCGAATATCCTGTAATTGGCACAGCGTGGCAATCTGCCAGGGATCGTCCTCGCTGCCCGGGTCGCCTGATCCGCCTGCCGACATCAGGGCTTCCCCGTCGCACTGCCAGGGACGGGTAAATACCGACAATGAAAATGGCGGCCCTTCTCCAACCCTGTTATAGGGTGTCGCCACCACTTCATAGAAGCTGTCGCTTGTCAGACCCGAAAATTCTACAGCCGCGGATGTTTCGCCAGTTGTGTGCGCAAGCTCCTGTTCCTGCAACAGTTCTCCTCCGGCGGACAACCGTACCCGGTAGCCCAGACCTGCGGAAACCCCGACACCCGTATATCCGTAAGCAGGGTCTTCTGGTGATTGGTCATAGCCGTCGTTAGCCGGAGCTATAAGCAACACACGCAGTGAGAACGCCTGCGCCGATGCCCGAACATCTGTCAATTCGCCTGGGGAAACCAGCAGTTCAAACGCAACCGTCGTCGCTTCGCTTACACCATGACGGTTATATCCACGCACACTAAGCTGCAAGGGGTCACTGCCCCCATATTCGGAACGGAGGCTTTGCATCAGGCGCCTGCCGAGCGTAAAAGACTCGGACTGTGTTTCCAGGAAATGCCCTGCCACCTCCACCCAATAGCCGGCGTTCAGGCTTCCTGTTTTTGCAACTGTCCAGTTCAATTCCAGTTCATCTTGCTGGTTCCATTTCGCCTGCAGGCGGGAAGGGGGAGCAGGTGGTTCCGGTTGCAGGGCACGATGGATCGGGAGCGTCTGCCTGTCCCCGAAATACCAGACCCGGGTGCTCCAGCCAGAGTAACTGACTGCTCCCTGGCACGTGTCTCCCGGCAAAAGAGGGCACTTCAATTGCGCCAGCGTACGGGAAAAATTGTTTTCTGTGGTGTCCTCTCCCCCGCTGCCCACGAGTTCCAGCGCGCTACTACCGACACCCGGCTCCAGCGCGTAATTTGCAACCATATCGATGCCTTCGAAATACCCCACCAGCATGCCCGCCTGATTGTTCCCGTTAACCAGACCTGTCGCATAACTGTCTTCAATCCTGATGTTTCTGCCGGAGTAGCGCTCACCGTTTCCCACCAGCCCGCCTACCTGCACATTCCCGCTGACCGAACCAGTCGCATAGCTGTCGTCAATCGAGCCGTACCTGGTTCTTCCCACCAGGCCGCCTACCTGCTCAGTTCCGCTAACCGCCCCGGTCGCATGGCTTCTGAGGATTGGTCCTGAGCTGAGACCCACCAGACCTCCCACACGATTCACCTCACCGATAACCGTGCTGTCCGAGTGGCTGTCAACTATGGAATTGGAATCGTGGTAACCCGCCAGCCCGCCCACAATTCCTTTTCCGCTGATCACTCCTGCCGAATAAGAGCCGCTTATAAAGCCATAGTTGGAACCCACCAGTCCGCCCACGGAATAACTCCGGCCGCTCACCGTTGACTGAGCGTGGCTGTTATAGATCGAAGCTTCGTTGCTCCCCACCAGTCCACCAACACTGCCTGTTCCGCTCACACTTCCTCTCGCGTGCGAACTGCGAATCCTCGCGCCCCGGGCATTCCTGCCCACCAGCCCGCCTATTGCGTGGCCGTGCCCCTGGGAATCAACCGTTCCGACAACGGCAGACTCCGAATGGCTGAGCTCGATCAGCCCATGGTTCTCACCCGCTACTCCTCCCACACTTCTCCGCCCGCCTATCAGCCCCGTCGCCGTGCTGCCCTTGATGCTTCCATTTGCCGCAACGCTTCCTGCCAGGGCACCTACCTCATCTCTGCCCCGTACCGTAACATTCACCAGTGCCAGCCTTTGCAGAGCACCACCGTTGAGCTTCCCGAACAGCCCGACATGATCTGCTTGCCCAGAATTGATCAAAAGATTCAGAATGCTGTGACCACTCCCGTCCAGAGAGCCGGAAAAAAATTTAATCGGTGCAAAGCCCTTTCCGTCTCGCCACTCGTGGCTTTGTTTCGCGTCTATATCGTTTGCCAGCCGATAATGCGCTGCCGTGTCGTAACGTATTTCATGCAACTGGCAAAGTGTGCTGACCTGCCAGGGGTCATCCTCATTGCCAGAGCCTGCTGCTGTTATCACTGCTGCCCGTGGACACGCGCCAACGTAGGTGAAAACCGGTGCTGCCTCCGTTGAGCCTGCGCCCGCCTTGTTTCTGGCAAACACTCTGACTTCGTACCTGGAACCACCTTCCAGGCCTGAAAATTCCACTACGGTCGAACTTGTCCATTCCTGTTGTGTCATGCGCCGCTCTTCTTTCAACCGGCCTTTTGAAAACAGTTGCACACGATATACGAGATCCAGCGCAACTCCGCCTGCCGGCTCCCCGTACGCGTTGTTGCCCGGTGCGCGTCCGTAGCCGTCATCAGCGGCCTCGGTAATGGTGACCCGTATTGTCGACAGCCCTGAAGCTGTCAGGGTTCCCACCACCCCCGGAACTTTCATCAAATAGAAACTTCCCGACGCTGCATCTCCCGCAACGCCCCCTTTTACGCCGCGTATGGAATAATGGATTTCACTGCCGCTGGCGTAACGCTCACGCAATTCAGCCATCAATGAGCCGTCAAATGCGAAACGGGACACCTTGGTGTTTCGAATGATTCCGTCCACCTCCACCTCAAAGGAACTCACGGCGATTCCTTGATGCTCCCACTGCAGCGTCAACCCACCTCTCGAATTCCAGTTTGCCCGGACTGCAAGCGGTGCAACGGGAACATCCGTAAGCACCCGGAGCACGGGCAACAAGCGAGAGTTCCCGAAATGCCAAATTCGCGTATCCCAATCCAGATACACGCCTGCTGCCCGGCAAAGATTGACGGGCAATATCGAGCACTTCATTTGTTCCAAAGTGCGCAAAGCACTGCCCTGTACTGTGCCGCCATTCCCGCCCACGAGGATGTCCCCGTCGCCCAGCTTGCTGGCATAGCTGCGGGCTATCGTGCCACCGTTGACTCCGACCAGCCTGCCCGGCAAATCAGTTCCGCTTACAGCACCAGTGCTATAGGCACTTCTGACCGTACCGCTGTTTTTGCCGACCAGACCGCCTGTCTGACTGTCTCCTGTCACTGTACCTCGTGCATAACTGTTACTGATGTTTCCTTTGTTTTCGCCGACCAGACCGCCTGACTGGCTGTCTCCGGTCACTGCGCCTTGTGCGTAGCTGTTACCGATGCTTCCTTTGTTTTCGCCGACCAGCCCTCCAACCTGGTTCTTTCCACGTACTTGCCCAAGTGCACGACTACTCACGATCCTGGCGTTGCCCTGGTTCACACCCACCAAGCCCCCAACCCCGGGGGCTGTTCCGACAACCTCGCTATCCGAGTGGCTGCCACTGATGGTGCCACTAAGGTGGCTGCCCACCAGCCCACCTATCTGGCTGTTTCCGGTCACTGTGCCTTTTGCGTAGCTGTTGCTGATGCTTCCCCTGTTTTCGCCCACCAGACCTCCTACTTGATTGGTTCCTGTTACTGCCCCTAGCGCACGACTGCCTTCAATTGTGCCATCGTAGTTCAGACCTACCAGCCCGCCGGCAACATACGTGTCGCCAGAGTTCTCCCCAACCCTTACCGTCGCCGTGCTGTTGCGGATGATACCGCCCTGATTCAGACCAACCAGTCCACCGATGATTCTGTCCCCGTCAACCTTGCCATCAACCTCGCTGTCCTCAATCGTCCCCCGATCGTTCAGCCCAACCAGAGAACCGACATTCACCACCTCTTTCGTCACAAAATTCACCAGCTTCACGCGCTTTAGCAAGCCACCCTGCAGCTTGCCAAACAGCCCTGTATTCTCGAATTTTCCGCTCGCTACGCCGACCTTCAAATTGGAAATTCGGTAACCGTTGCCATCATAAGTGCCAAAAAAATTCTTGATCGGTGCAAAACCTTTTTTCCAGCCATACGTCATCGTCGATGCGTCTATATCTTTGATCTGGACGTAGTGCGACCGGGGTGATGCCTCCACACCGCGCAAATGACACAGGTTTTCTACCCGGTAGGGCTCACTTTCAGTTCCGGAACCTGTCATGGCCTGCGAATCCGCAGGGCACACGACCTCAGGATCTATGTAGGGAAACTGGCTGCCATGAAAATAAGCGTCCCCGTAGTTCAGGGCATTGAAGACCTTTGGGTTTTTATAGATTTTACCCATCCCGGCAATACTACTCGAGCACCCTAAGCCATTCGGATCTCCAGTCTCCCAGAACGCACTACTGGTCCCCAACACGGATGCCGTGTTCTCATAAAATGCCGCCGATCCGGATCCTCCATATTCAACACGGTAGCCCGTAAAATTAACAAGAAACCGCCTTGCACAAACGGCTCCTGAACAAATAGCCGGTTTCGACACATCCCGCCACATAGGGAAAACATTCACTTGTCCGAATGGGGAATACTGTTGATCCAGCAAATACGAGTGGTGCAGTATGTAACCCGCGAAATCCTCAGGGGTATGCACCTTCCAGTCCAGTAGCTGGTAATTTCCCCAGCCACTAAACTCCCCCTCAATACGCACCAGTACCCAGTCATCTTTGGCATGCCCCGCTATAAATCTTGAGCCGCTGGCTCGTGCCCGTCCCGCCCGCTCGCCTTTAACCTGAATGCTGAAATCGCTATCAATATAAGGCTTGTCGTTAGTATTGGGGTTACCCACAGCTACCCCGAAAAGATGCCAGACAGACAGAACGTAGAGCGCACCGTCCCCTGACTTGTTTTTCAGCAAGCTCCCGGTACCGCAACCTGCCCCTCGATCGCCATACGCGCAGACGAGTACAGTGCCCGCGGAGGCCTTGAGCACGTGCGCAGGCATATCGCTGTTCACGAGCACAGCAGTTTCTTCTGTTTTGTTGTGATACTTGCATGATTGAGATTGCGCCTGGAATTTTTGTAGCTGCGTACCGGGCAAATCACCGTTCCTGTCTTTGAAAGTGTGATTGACCTTGTCTGCGGCGAACGGGAATGCATCGGGTTCCAGTCGGGATGCCGTGGGAGTCCGGAACTCCACCACTACGGTGTCTCCTGACATCGGGTATGACCAGAATCCGTCTCTGTTTCCGGATCGACCCTCACCGGTATATTCCTCAACAGGGTCTTCCTCGTCAGTGAGGCTGTACAGCTTCACCGCCATGCCCGGATCCAGATGAAAATTCCTGAGGTGCAGCCCCAGACTGATGGCTACAGGGGAATAAACATGCGCCTGCCAGACATCAAGGCCATCTTCCTGCTTGACCAGTGCCCAATTGGCGCGCTGCAAACGAACTTCCCGGTAGATGCCGGTGTAGTTGGCCGTGCTCATGCTCAGCAATTCCAGAATTTCGTCTTCTTCCTGTGTGCTGAAAGCCCCCAGATCCAGTCGCTGTGCTCTGGCGGGATACACGCTTCGGGCAACCTCACGCTCGTGTTGTACCTCCGGCAAGGGGTTGGCTGCGAAGCCTTGTTCTGCCGGAGACCCTTGATCCTGGCCGACAGCGAGTGAGCTTGACGTGACG
Organism: uncultured candidatus Poriferisulfidus sp.; assembly: GCA_965215765.1. Classification (GTDB taxonomy): domain Bacteria; phylum Pseudomonadota; class Gammaproteobacteria; order Poriferisulfidales; family Oxydemutatoraceae. The sequence goes on from OZ244118.1 coordinate 306,014, forward strand.
ATGGATACACCCACGAGCAGCCACTTCAGCCAACCATGGTTGCCGGAAATCTGCGCATCCGGAAATCTGAAACCTGCTTCTTTCATTGTGAATGCATACGAGCCATGCGGGCGGAGAAAAGAGAGCCTGACCCGCCTGCGGCATAAAATTCTTGGCACAACATTCGCTATCTGTTTTCCCGGCTGACGCACTGAGGGATCCCCAGACTCTGCCTCCACCCACTCTCTGATGTCCCAGCACGACTGTACGCGCCGGAAAATCACTTAGTTGGTCAATTGTACAAAATAACGCCCAATCCGGCAAATTATTATTAAGAAGATACCGACCCTATCCGACCGGAAAACCCCGAAAACAGTGCCAAGGCATGCAGTCTTATTCAAACTGACTTGCGCGTTTTTTGTGGCTACTAAACTCGTGGTTCATAGTTCTCTCGCCAGTTATCCAGGCTCTTCACCTAAGGAATGCTCCTTATAGAAAACCCCTTCTCCAGACACTCCTGGCACGCTGCCTCAAGGAAACCACGCATTCATCAGGAAATAAAACTTTTTTGTGTTTTTTGCGGTTATTAAACTCGTGGTTCGTAGTTCTCTCGCCAGTTGCCCGGGCTCTTCACCAAAGGAACGCTCCTTATGGAAAACTCCTTCTCCAGACACTCCTGGCACGCTGCCTCAAGGAAACCACGCATTCATCAGGAAATAAAACTTTTTTGTGTTTTTTGCGGTTATTAAACTCGTGGTTCGTAGTTCTCTCGCCAGTTGCCCGGGCTCTTCACCAAAGGAACGCTCCTTATGGAAAACTCCTTCTCCAGGCACGCCCTGACACACTGCCTCAAGAAAATCACACATTCATCAGAAAACAAAACCTTTTCGTGTTTTTCGTGGTTGTTAAATTCGTGTGTAACCTCAGCGAACCATACCGCCCAAGAACGCTCTCAGCCGCAATTTCTTGACGTGATGCGGACCTGGTCTCGGCGTTGTCGGGATCTCGGGATCCCAGTTGATAAACTGCCTCACTCCTGGCAGCTCAGCCACGCCGTCCCGGGGAAATGCCCGGACTTCGTACGCAAACTGACTTGCGCGTTTTTCGCGGTTATTAAACTCATGGTTCGTAGTTCTCTCGCCAGTTGCCCGGGCTCTTCACCAAAGGAATGCTCCTTATGCCCCCCCTCCAAACACTCCTGGCACACTGCATCAAGCAAACCACAACCTCACTTCCCTGAATCGCATGGCATTCATCAGAAAACAAAACCTTTTCGTGTATTTCGTGTGTAACCTCAGCGAACCATACCGCCCAGGAACGCTCTCAGGCGCAATTTCTTGACGTGATGCGAACCGGGTCTCGGCGTTGTCGGAATCTCGGGATCCCAGTTGATAAATTGACTCACCCCTGGCAACTCAGCCACGCTGTCCCGAGGGGATGCCCGGACTTCGTACGCAAACTGACTTGCGCGTTTTTCGTGGTTGTTAAATTCGTGTGTAACCTCAGCGAACCATACCGTCCAGGAACGCTCTCAGGCGCAATTTCTTGACGTGATGCGGATCTAACCCCGGCGTTGTCGGGATCTCGGGATCCCAGTTGATAAATTGACTCACTCCTGGCAGCTCAGCCACGCCGTCCCGGGGAAATGCCCGGACTTCATACGCAAACTGACTTGCGCGTTTTTCGCGGTTATTAAACTCATGGTTCGTAGTTCTCTCGCCAGTTACCCAGGCTCTTCACCAAAGGAATGCCCCTTATGGAAAACCCCTTCTCCAAACACTCCTGGCACACTGCCTCAAGAAAACCACGCATTCATCAGGAAACAAAATTTCTTCGTGTATTTCGTGTGTAACCTCAGCGAACCATACCGCCCAAAAAGACTTTCAGTCGCAATTTCTTGACGTGATGCGGATCTAGCTCCGGCGTTGTCGGGATCTCGGAATCCCAGTTGATAAATTGACTCACTCTTGGCAGCTCAGCCACGCCGTCCCGGGGAAATGCCCGGACTTCGTACGCAAACTGACTTGCGTGTTTTTCGCGGTTATTAAACTCGTGGTTCATAGTTCTCTCGCCAGTTACCTAGGCTCTTCACCAAAGGAATGCTCCTTATGGAAAACTCCTTCTCCAGACACTCCTGGCACACTGTTTCAAGGAAACCACACCACACTTCCCATCATCCAGCACCTGCATCAGAAAACAAAACCTTTTCACATGTTTCGCGGTTGTTAAATTCGTGTATGGCCTCAGCGAATCATGCCGCCCAGGAACACCTTCAGGCGCAATTTCTTGACGTGATGCGAACCTGGTCTCGGCGTTGTCGGGATCTCGGGATCCCAGTTGATAAATTGACTCACTCCTGGCAGCTCAGCCACGCTGTCCTGAGGGAATGCCCGGACTTCGTACGCAACACCACCCTGTAGCCCCGTAAATTCTGTCTTGACGGCTCCCCCGGGCGTCGGCATCGCAACAGACTGTTCCTCTATCAGTTCTCCGTATGAAAGCAGTTGTACCCGATACCCCAAGCCGAGCAATATTCCGTCAACCGGGGCTCCGAAATCAGCATGATCCACAGTGCGCCCATAGCCATCATTTCCCGAATATTGCAAGTGTACCTGCACACGACCATTCGCCTTGTGCATCAGTTGCATGGCCAATGTCCCCTCAAGAACGTCGAGCAAGGTAAATGCTGCTGTGCTCATCGCACCCGTTCCGGCACGGTTGACTGCCCGGAGCGAATAGCGTATCTGCTCTCCTCCTGTGTGCTTCTTGCGCAGCTGCGCCAAGGCATGGCCTGACAAGACATAAGAAGTGGCGGTTCCCGAGACGGGGTGGCTTTTTCCGTCCACAAAAAGCTGGTAGCTGTCTATCGTCGCCCCGTTGCTGCTCGCCGCTTCCCAACTCAGGTTCACCCGATCTGCGAACCTCCACCTGGCTCGCAAGCCCGAAGGTCTGCCAGGCACCGCTATGGTGCTGAACGCGCTCCTGTTTTCGGATGCCTGGGCGGGCTCCCCGGCGCCCGCCCGGTTGCGCGCATAGACCTGTAACGAATAGCTTCTCTTCGGCAGCAAGTCGGTGATCTCAATCTCGGTGTCAAAAGCACCTGCCGAGAAAAAAGTCTCGGTGCTGCGTCCTGCAGCACTCACAACCACCACGTAGCCAAAACCGGGGCCTGCAACGCGATCAGGGGAAGTCGCAAGCGCATCACCCGCCAGGGGAGCACAATCGTCACGTCCCATGATTGCCAATACCAGGCGCGCAGTGGTTTGGCCGGGCACCAGCTCCGTTATCGTCGTCGCGCCCGGAAGACCGGGCAAATAGAAATGACCGGCTGCCGGATAACCAGCGACATCTCCGCGCACAGCGCGAAGACGGTACGGGTGGGGGCAAGCCCCCTGGCTGTTTTTCCGAAACTCAGCCAGAAAATCTCCGTCAAAGTCAAAAGTCGGTGCTGTGACTTCCCGTATTGTTCCTGCCAGCTCAAGTTCGTAGGAATCAACCGCTGAACTTCCCGCCGCCCACGTGAAGCGCAGATGATCCGAAGATTCCCAGCTCACCGCCAAATCAACCGGTGTGGCAGGAATGTCGACAAGCGCGCGCAACAAGGGCAACGTGCGGGTATTGCCAAAATGCCAGGCTCCCGGTTCCCAGCCGGCATAAGTCGTGGCACCTGCGCATCTTTGCCCCGCCGCAGTCGGGCAGCGCAACTGGGTCAGAGTGCGAGGTGAAGCGCCTCCCGTCGAGCCACTGCCCACCAAAGCTGCCTGTGCAGGCACGGGTGCGTAACTGCGGTCAATCACCGCATCCGGAGCAGAATAACCCGCCAGACTCCCGGTGCTGCCCGATTCCCCGTCAACCGAGTTCACCGCATAGCTGTCCTGTATGCGGCGGATATTGTTTCCGACCAGTCCCCCGATGGAGAAATGACCCCGCACCTCACCGAGTGCATAGCTCGCATGGACAGAACCAGAGTTGATGCCCACCAGTCCGCCAACACGGCTATCTCCGCTGACCGACACGTCGGCATAGCTGTAGGCAATGGTGCTTCCGCTGTAGCCGACTAGGCCGCCGGCGCGCGAGCCGTCCACAGCGATGGCCGAACCTGTCGCGTAACAGTGCAAAATCGTGCTTCCCTGGCTATAGCCAACCAGACCGCCAGCATTGTCCCGCCCTTCACCCGAGACGCGCACCGCCGCTTCGGCACTGCTGTACAAAATAGTGGCTCCCAGAGCCAGTCCGGCCAGACCACCGGCAGACTCAAGCGCGCGTACTTGCGAAGCCCTCACCGTGCTGCCTACAACCCGACCTTTTGCTTTCACATAACCGACCAGACCGCCGACGTACCTGCCCCCGCCAACCTCGGCACTGGCACCACTGTCAATCAGCAATCCTCCGTTGCCACCCGCCAGCCCGCCAATGTTGAGCCCGGCTCTGCTGCCGGAAATCTGTGCGGACTTCACAACGCTGTTCATGACGGTTCCGTCGTTAAAGCCGACCAAGGCTCCGACGCTGCTTTTCCCTTTTACCAACGCATCAACGAGCACCACTCCCTTGGCGATCCCGTCTTCTGCGAGTCTGGAAAACAGGCCAACTGTGTTCGTTTCCGGGCGGTTAATGTACAGAGCAGAGATTTGCCGCCCTGCCCCGTTAAAGGTGCCTGAAAAAGGCTCTATCGGATGAAAGCCGGCACCGCCTGACCACTCCCGACTCGACCGGGCGTCAATATCTGCCACCTGCACATAATGAGCGTACAGATCAGAGCGCACATCCTGTAGTTGGCACAACGTGCCAATTTGCCACGGGTTGTCGCCGCTGCCGTCACCCGATGCACTCTTCAGACCCTTGCCGGCGCATCCCGGAAAGCTGGTCACCGCCCGGATCGTTGACGGCGATCCGGTGCCCACCGTGTTATGGGCGAAGGCTTCCAGCCGATATGCAAAGGCACTTTTAAGCTCCGTAAATTCCACCGTGACCGGGTTCAGAGGACTCCCCAGCGGAATGTCGCGTTCTTCAACCAGCTCCCCGGACGCATACAGATGTATCCGGTAAGCCAGGTGCAAATCCATGGCTTCCGCTGACGCTGCGTAATCAGCGTCAACCGGTTTGCGGCCATAGCCATCATTGGCCGGGGCTGTAAAGCTGAGTCTCAGCGTGGAGACCCCCGGCTCCACGCGCATATCAGCCGGAGAATCGGGAACGTCCAGCAGGCGCACGGAAACACGAGCAGCTTCGCCAACACCATAAAGGTTGTAGCCGCGAACCGTTAAAAAGAGCGTATTTCCGCCTTCATGACGGGCGCGCAGCTTTTGAAGCCAGTCCGATCCTCCCACGTAGTACAACGATGCGGTTTCCTCAGCAGCGATCGATGGAGCCTCAATCTGGTAAGCGATCAGTTCTCTGGTGTGAAGCGGAGGCTCCCAACGCAGCAACAAGGAAGACGGGGATTTCCACTGCGCGAGCAGGCGCAAGGGTTTGCCAGGAGTCTCAAAGCCCCGCAGAACCGGCAGCGTCCTGTAATCGCCGAAAGACCAGATCTCGGCACTCCAGCCTGAGTATGTTGACCTTCCCGCACACGCCAGGCCGGGGGCAGTGGGGCAACGCAGTTGCTGCAGCGTCCGCAAGGAGCCTGATCCCTGCCCGGCGTCATCTGCCACAAAAGGCATGCCGCCACCATTGCCGCCATTGACGCGAGGCAACGCTGCCGCATAGCTGTCGGCAATGCCTCCCGAACTGCTGCCGGCAAAACTTCCATGCTGTCCGGCTCCGGATACCGACCCTGCCGCGTAGCTGCGACTGACGGTGCCCTGATTGTCCGCCACAAGACCCGCGACCAGACCTTCCCCGGTCACAAAAGCTGTTGTGTAACTATCAGTCACCGAGCCCAGGTTATCTGCGACCAGACCACCCGCCCGAACTGCTCCTGATACCGAGCCTCCGGCATAGCTTGTGTCGATACTCCCGCCTGTCAGATTTTTCCCGACCAGACCACCCGCGACCTGGCCTCCCGGCTCTGTCGTCAGTTGAGCCGCGCTGCCGCTGATCGTGCCTGCGTTGATGCCAACGAGTCCTCCCGCCACTTGCCCGCCAAAAAGTGAGGCCGTCACCCCGCTGTTCATGATCCTTCCTCCCTCATTCCTGCCCACCAGAGCACCCACGTTGACGCTTCCCCAAAGCTGCGCATTCACCAGCACCACCTGCTGCAACAACCCGCCCTGAAGCTGCGCAAACATGCCGACATCTTCCAGTGCCTCAGAGCGCACCCTTAAATGGAAAATCTGATGACCGGCACCATCAAAGGAACCGGAAAAATCAGCAATCGGCGCAAAGCCTTCTCCGGCTCGCCAGTCCCGGGATGGGCCTGCCTCAATATCGCCTGCCAGCCGGTAGTGGGCTGCAGGGGCAGAACGAATATCCTGCAATTGGCACAGCGTGGCAATCTGCCAGGGATCGTCCTTGCTGCCCGAGCCGCCAGAACCGCCTGCCGATGCCAGGGCTTCCCCGTCGCACTGCCAGGGACGGGTAAATGCCGACAGGAAAAATGACGACCCTTCTCCAACATTGTTATAGGGCGTCGCCTCCACTTCATAGAAGCTATTGCTTGCCAGACCCGAAAATTCCACAACTGCGGATGTTTCGCCAACTGTGTGCGCACGCTCCCGCTCCTGCACCAGTTCTCCCCCGGCGTACAACCGTACCCGGTAGCCCAGACCTGCGGAAACCCCGACACCCGTGTATCCGTAAGCCGGGTCTTCCGGTGATTGGCCGTAGCCGTCGTCAGCCGGAGCCAGAAGCAACACCTGTAGCGAAAATGCCTGCGCCGATGCCCGAACAACCGTCAATTTGCCTGGGGCTCTCAGCAGCCTGATCGCAACCGTCGTCGCTTCGCTCATGCCATGTCGGTTATATCCACGCACGCTGACTTGCAAGGTGCTGTCCCTATATTCGGAACGGAGGTTTTGCACCAAGCGCCTGCCGAAGGTAAAAGATGCGGACTCCGTTTCCAGGGAGTGTCCTGCCACCTCCACCCAATAGCCGGCGTTCAGGCTTACTGTTCTCGCGGCTGTCCAGTTCAGTTCCAGTTCACCTTCCAGGTTCCATCGCGCCTGCAGGCGCGAAGGGGGAGCAGGAGGCACTGCTCGCAGGGCGCGATGAACCGGAAGCGTCTGCTCGTCCCCGAAATACCAAATTTGGGTGCTCCAGCCGGAGTAACTGATTGCTCCCTGGCACGTGTCTCCCGGCAAAAGAGGACACTGCAATTGCGCCAGCGTGCGGGAAAAATTGTTTTCTGTGGCGTCCTCTTCCCCGCTGCCCACGAGTTCCAGCGCGCTGCTGCCGACACCCGGCTCCAAGGCGTAATTCGCAGCCATATCGGTGCCTTCGGAATGTCCCACCAGCATGCCCGCCTGATTATTCCCGTTAACCAGTCCTGCCGCATAACTGCCGTCAATCCTGATGTTGTTGTCGGTGCTGCGCTCACTGTTTCCCGTCAGCCCGCCTATCTGCTCATTTCCGCCCACCGAACCAGTCGCATAGCTGTCGTCAATCGAGCCGTGCCTGCTTTCTCCCGCCAGGCCGCCCACCTGCTCATTTCCGCTGACCGCTCCGGTCGCATGGCTTCTGAGGATTGACCCTGAGCTGAGACCCACCAGACCTCCCACACGATTCCCCGCGCTGGTAACCGTGCTGTCCGAGCGGCTGTCAACTATGGAATTGGAACTGTGCCAACCCGTCAGCCCGCCCACATCTTCTACCCCGCTGACCGCTCCTGCCGAATAAGAGCCGCTTATAAAGCCATAGTTGGAACCCGCCAGCCCACCCACAGAATGATGCCCGCTCACCGTTGACTGCACATGGCTGTGATAGATCGGAGCCTGATTGAGTCCTACAAGTCCACCAACACTGCCTGCGCCGCTCACACTTCCTCTCGCGTGCGAACTGCGTATCCTCGCGCCCGGGAAGTTTTTGCCCACAAGTCCGCCTATTGATTTGCTGCGCCTTTGGGAATCAGTTGTTCCGATAACGGTGGACTCCGAATGGCTGAGCTTGATCAAGCCATGATTCTCACCTGCCACTCCTCCCACACGTCTCCGGCCGCCTATCAACCCCGTCACCGTGCTGCCCTTGATGCTTCCATTTGTCTCAACGCTTCCTGCCAGGGCTCCTGTTGCATCTCTGCCCCGCACCGTGACATTTACCAGAGCCAGCCTTTGCAGGGCACCACCGCTGAGCTTCCCGAACAGCCCGACATGATCCGTTTGCCCAGGATTGATCAAAAGACTCAGAATGCTGTGACCACTCCCGTCCAGAGAACCGGAAAAAAATTCAATCGGTGAGAAGCCCTTTCCGTCCCGCCACTCGTGGCTTTGCTTCGCGTCTATGTCGTTTGCCAGCCGATAATGCGCTGCCGTGTCGTAACGTATTTCCTGCAACTGGCAAAGTGAGCCGATCTGCCAGGGGTCATCCTCACTGCCAGAACCTGCTGCTGTTATCATCGCTGCCCATGGACACGCCTCAACGTAGGTGAAAGCCGGTGCTACCTCCGTTGGGCCTGCGCCCGCCTTGTTTCTGGCAAACACCCTGACTTCGTACCTGGAACCACCTTCCAGGCCTGAAAACTCCACTACGGTCGAGCTTGACCATTCCTGTTGTGTCTTATGCCGATCTTCTTTCAACAGGCCTTTTGAAAACAGTTGCACGTGATATACGAGATCCAGCGCAACTCCGCCTGCCGGCTTCCCGTACGCGCTGCTGCCCGGAGCGCGTCCGTAGCCGTCAGTAGCAGCCTTGGTAATGGTGACCCGTATTGTTGACAGCCCCGAAGCTGTCTGAGTCCCCACCTCCCCCGGAACTTTCATCAAATGGAAACTTCCCGACGCTGCATCTCCCGCAACGCCTCTTTTTACGCCGCGTATGGAATAATGAATTTCACTGCCGCTGGCGTGACGCTCACGCAATTCAGCCATCAATGTATCGTCAAGCGCGAAATGGAATACCCTGGTGTCTCGAATGATTCCGCCCACCGCCACCTCAAAGGAACTCACGGCGATTCCTTGATGCTCCCACTGCAGCGTCAACCCACCTCTCGAATTCCAGTTTGCCCGGACTGCAAGCGGTGCAACGGGAACATCCGTAAGCACCCGGAGCACGGGCAACAAGCGAGAGTTCCCGAAATGCCAAATTCGCGTATCCCAATCCAGATACACGCCTGCTGCCCGGCAAAGATTGACGGGCAATATCGAGCACTTCATTTGTTCCAAAGTGCGCAAATCACTGCCCTGTACTGCACCGTCATTCCCGCCCACGAGGCTGTCCACGTCGCCCAGCTTGCTGGCATAACTGCGGTCTATCGTGCCACCGTTGACTCCGACCAGCCTGCCCGGCAAATCAGTTCCGCCTACAGCACCAGTGCTATAGGCACTTCTGACCAAACCGCTGTTTACTCCCGCCAGTCCGCCTGTCTGACTGCCTCCGGTCACTGCGCCTCGTGCATAACTGTTACCGATGGTTCCCTTGTTTTCGCCGACCAGTCCGCCTGTCTGACTGTCTCCGGTCACTGGGGCTTGTGCGTAACTGTTACCAATGCTTCCCCAGTTTTCGCCGACCAGACCCCCAACCTGGTTCTTTCCAGTCACACGTGCATTCACGTTTGTATGGCTGTTCACGATGCTGGCGTTGCCCCCGTTCACACCCACCAGACCACCTGCCTGCCTGTCTCCGGTCACTGTGCCTTTTGCGTAGCTGTTGCTGATGCTTCCTTTGTTTTTGCCGACCAGGCCGCCGACTTGATCCTTTCCACTCACACGTGATCCCCAGTCTGTATGGCTACTTACGATCCTGCCGTCATTCCCACCCACCAGACCACCTGCCTGCCTGTCTCCGGTCACTGCGCCTTGTGCGTAGCTGTCACTGATGCTTCCTTTGTTTTCGCCGACCAGACCGCCGACTTGATCCTTCCCACTCACACGTACTTCCCTGCGTGTATGGCTATTCACGATATTGGCGTTGCTTTCGTTCACACCCACCAGACCGCCCACCTGACTGTCTCCGGACACTGAGCCTCTTCGTGCGTAGTTGTTGCTGATGCTTCCTGCGTTTCTGCCGATCAGACCGCCCACCTGACTGTCTCCGGACACTGAACCTTGTGCGTAGCTGCCGCTGATGCTTCCCTTGTTTTCGCCGACCAGAGCACCGACTTGATCCTTCCCACTCACACTTGACGCCCAGTCTGTATGGCTACTCACGATCCTGGCATTGCCTTCGCTCACACCTACCAGACCACCTGTCTGACTGTCTCCGAACACTGTGCCGTTTGCGTAGCTGCCGCTGATGCTTCCTTTGTTTTCGCCGACCAGACCCCCGACCTTGTTCTTTCCACTCACACGTGATTCCCAGTATGTATAGCTACTCACGATCCTGGCGTTGCCCTCACTCACACCCACCAAGCCCCCAATCCCGAGGGCTGCTCCGACAACCCTGTTCCCCGTGTAGCTGTCACTGATGGTGCCGCCAAGGTGCCAACCCACCAGACCACCCACGTACGCGTAGCCCCATATAGAGTCGGTCCCGGTCACATCTCCATTCGCATGGCTGGAAGTGACCGAACCCCTGTTTTTGCCCACCAGACCTCCGACTTGATTGCCTCCTGTTACTCCCCCCGACGCATGACTGCCCACAATCGTGCCACCGTCATTCTGACCCACCAGCCCGCCGGCAACCCATGTGACGCTAGAGTTCTCACCAACCCTTACCGTCGCCGTGCTGTTGCGAATGACACCGCCCTGATTCAGGCCAACCAGCCCACCGATGGTTCTGTACCCGTCAACCTTGCCATCAACCTCGCTGTCCTCAATCGTTCCCCGATTGTTCAGCCCAACCAGAGAACCGACATTCACTCCGTTCTCCGTCAAAAAACCCACCAGCTTCACACGCTTCAGCAAGCCACCCTGCAGCTCGCCAAACAGCCCTACATTCTCTAATCCTTCGTACGTTACACCGACCTTCAAATTGGAAATTTTGTAACCGTTGCCATCATAAGTACCAGAAAAAACCTTGATCGGTGCAAAACCATTTTTCCAGCCATACGTCATCGTCGATGCGTCTATATCTTTGATCTGGATGTAGTGCGACCGGGGCGATGCTTCCACACCGCGCAAATGGCACAGGTTTTCCACTTGGTAGGGATCACTTTCAGTTCCGGAACCTGCCATGGCTTGCGAATCCGCAGCGCACACGACCTCAGGATCTATGTAGGGAAACTGGCTGTTATGAAAATAAGCGTCCCCGTAGTTCAGGGCATTGAAGACCTTTGGGTTTTTGTAGATATTGCCCATCCCGGCAAAACCGCCATTGCATTTATGGAAAGTGACATAGACTCCCACCACGGATGACGTGTTCTCATAATATGCCGGCGACCCGGAGCCTCCATATTCAACACGGTAGCCCGTATAATTAGCATAAAACTTCCCTGAACAAACTGATCCTGAGCAAACAGCCGGTTTCGGCGCATTCCGACCATCAGGGAGATCAAACTCTAGACCGTATGGGTGATACCGTGGATCCTGCAAATGCCCGAATGGGGAATATTGTTGATCCAGCAAATACGAGTAGTGCAGTACGTAGCCCGCGAAGTTCTCAGGGGTACGCACCTTCCAGTCCAGTAACTGGTAATTCCCCCAGCCTCTAAACTGCCCTTCGATGCGCACCAGTCCCCAGTCATTTTTGGCATCTCCTGCTATAAATCTTGAGCCACTTGCTCGCGCCCGTCCCGCCCACTCGCCTTTAACCTGAATGCTGAAATCGCTATTGATATAAGGCTTGTCGTCAGTATTGGGGTCATTCACCCCTACCAAGAAAAGATGCCAGACAGACAGAGCGTAGAGCGCACCGTCTCCTGACTTGTTTTTCAGCAAGCTCCCGGTACCGCAACCCGATCCGTGTTCGCCATACGCGCAGATGAGCACAGTGCCCGCGGAGGCCTTGAGCACGTGCGCAGGCATATCGCTGTTCACAAGCACAGCAGTGTTTTCTGTTTTGTCGTGATGCTGACATGATTGAGTTCCCGCCTGGAATTTTTGCAACTGCGTACCGGGCAAATCACCGTTCCTGTCTTTGAAAGTGTGATTGACCTTGTCTGCGGCGAACGGGAACGCATCGGGTTCCAGTCGGGATGCCGTGGGAGTTCGGAACTCCATCACTACGGTGTCTCCTGATATCGGGTATGACCAGAATCCGCCTCTGTTTCCGGATCGACCCTCGCCGGTATATTCCTCAACAGGGTCTTCCTCGTCAGTGAGGCTGTACAGCTTCACCGCCATGCCCGGATCCAGATGAAAATTCCTGAGATGCAGCCCCAGACTGATGGCTGCAGGGGAATAAACATGCGCCTGCCAGACATCAAGGCCATTTTCCTGCTTGACCAGCGCCCAGTTGGCGCGCTGCAAACGAACTTCCCTGTAGATGCCGGTGTAGTTGGCCGTGCTCACGTTGAGCAGTTCCAGAATTTCGTCTTCTTCCTGCGTGCTGAAAGCTCCCAGATCCAGACGTTGCGCTTTGGTGGGGTACACGCTTCGGGCGGCCTCGCGCGCGTACTGCACTTCCGGCAAGGGGATGGCCGCGAAGCCTTGATCTGTCGGAGATTCCTGATCCTGGCCAACAGCGAGTGCGCTTGACGTGATGATGGATACACCCACGAGCAGCAACTTCAGCCAACCATGGCTGCCGGAAATCTGCGCATCCGGAAATCTGAAATCTGCTTTTTTCATTGTTGGTGCTTACGCATCAAGCGGGCAGAGGGCAGATCCAGAACTTTGTTTTCTTCCCGTGTGCTGAAAGCTCCCAGATCCAGTCGTTGCACTCTGGCGGGGTACACGCTTCGGGCAGCCTCGCGCTCGTGCTGCACTTCCGGCAAGGGGATGGCCGCGAAGCCTTGATCTGTCGGAGATTCCTGATCCTGACCAACAGCGAGTGCGCTTGACGTGATGATGGATACACCCACGAGTAGCCACTTCCGCCAACCATGGCTGCCGGAAATCTGCGTATCCGGAAATCTGAAATCTGCTTTTTCATTGTGGGTGCTTATGCATCATGCGGGCAGAGAGCAGCTCCAGAACTTTGTTTTCTTCCCGTGTGCTGAAAGCTCCCAGATCCAGTCGTTGTGCTCTGGCGGGGTACACGCTTCGGGCAGCCTCGCGCTCGTGGTGCACCTCCGGCAAGGGGTTGGCCGCGAAGCCTTGATCTGTCGGAGATTCCTGATCCTGGCCGACAGCGAACGCGCTTGACGTGACGATGGATACACCCACGAGCAGCCATTTCAGCCAACCATGGTTGCCGGAAATCTGCGTATCCGGAAATCTGAAATCTGCTTTTTTCATTGTTGGTGCTTAGGAGCCATGCGGGCGGAGAAAAGAGAGCCTGACCCACCAGCGACATAAAATTCCTGTACCACATTCGCTATCTGTTCTCCATGGCTGACGCACTGAGCGATCCTCTGGCTCTGCCCTTCACTCACTCTCTGATGTCTCAGCACAGCTGTACGCGCCGAAAAGTCACTTAGTGGGTTAATTGTACAAAATAACGCCCAATCCGGCAAATTATCATTAAGAAGACACCGACCCCATCCGACCGGAAAACCCCGAAAACAGTGCCAAGACGTACTGTCTTATTTGTGAGCTTTTTGGTCTCCAAGGGGGTGAATCAGTGGCAATAGTCGGCACTGCGACTTCCCGTTTTTAACCGCGAAAAACATGAAAGTTGGTATTTGCAATTCGTATGATTTCAGTTTTGGGGCAGCTTCCAAAGTTCACCAAAAGCCCCAATTCAAGACCTGTTGTTTTAAGGTAATTCAACAGTTGTGCTTCATGCTCATCAGTAATGTTTGTCATGGCAGATATAGCCAAGCTTATGGACTTGCTTTAAAGGTTCCCCCTCTGTGCCTTGAAAGGAATGCTCCTTGTGGAGAATTTCTTCTCCAGACACTCCAGATGCACTGCCTCAAGAAAACCACACACTCATCAGAAAACAAAACCTTTTCGTGTTCTTCGCGGTTATTAAACTTGTGGTTCATAGTTCTCTCGCCAGTTGCCAGGGCTCTTCATTAAAGGAATGCTTCTTATGGAAAACTCCTTCTCCGGACATTCCTGATGCACTGCCTCAAGAAAACCACACATTCATCAGAAAACAAAACCTTTTCGTACTTTTCGTGTTTTTCGTCGGCGGCTGTTGTTAAATTCGTGTATGCCCTCAGCGAATCATGCCGCCCAGGAATACCCTCAGGCGCAATTTCTTGACGTGATGCGGGCCCGACCTCGGCGTTGTCGGGATCTCGGGATCCCAGTTGATAAATTGACTCACTCCTGGCAGCTCAGCCACGCTGTCCAGGGGGAATGCCCGGACTTCGTACGCGACACCACCCTGCAGCCCCGTAAATTCCGTCCTGACGGCTCCCCCGGGTGTCGGCATCGCAACAGACTGTTCCTCTATCAGTTCTCCGTATGAAATCAGTTGTACCCGATACCCCAAGCCGAGCAATATTCCATCAACCGGGGCTCCGAAATCAGCATGATCCGCAGTGCGTCCGTAGCCATCATTTCCCGAATATTGCAAGTGTACCTGCACACGACCATTCGCCTTGTGCATCAGTTGCATGGCCAATGTCCCCTCAAGAACGTCGAGCAAGGTAAATGCTGCTGTGCTCATCGCGCCCGTTCCGGCACGATTGACTGCCCGGAGCAAATAGCGTATCTGCTCTCCTCCTGCGTGCTTCTTGCGCAGTTGCACCAAGGCATGTCCTGACAACACATAAGAAGTGGCGGTTCCCGCAACGGGGTAGCTTTTCCCGTCCACGGAAAGCTGATAGCTGTCTATCGTCGCCCTGTTGCTGCTCGCCGCTTCCCAACTCAGGTTCACCCGATCTGCGGACTTCCACCTGGCTCGTAAGCCCGAAGGTCTGCCAGGCACCGCTATGGTGCTGAACGCGCTTCTGTTTTCGGATGCCTGGGCGAGTTCCCCGGCACCCGCCCGGTTGCGCGCATAGACCTGTAACGAATAGCTTCTCTTCGGCAGCAAGTCGGTGATCTCAATCTCGATGTCAAAAGCACCTGCCGAGAAAAAGGTCTCAGTGCTGCGTCCTCCAGCACTCACCACCACCACGTAGCCAAAACCTGAGCCTGCAACGCGATCAGGAGAAGACGCAAGCGCATCACCCGCCAGGGGAGCGCAATCGTCATGTCCCATGATTGCCAATACCAGGCGCGCAGTGGTTTGCCCGGGCACCAGCTCCGTTATTGTCGTCGCGCCAGGGAGACCGGGCAAATAGAAGTGACCGGCTGCCTGATAGCCAGCGACATCTCCATGCACGGCGCGAAGACGGTACGGGTGGGGGCAAGCCACTTGCTTGTTTTTCCGAAACCCGGCCAGAAAATCACCGTCAAAGTCAAAAGTCGGAGCTGTGACCTCCCGTATTGTTCCTGCCAGCTCAAGTTCGTAGGAATCAACCGCTGGACTTCCCGCCGCCCAAGTAAAGCGCAGATGATCCGAAGATTCCCAGCTCACCGCCAAATCAACCGGTGTGGCAGGAATGTCGGCAAGCGCGCGCAACAAGGGCAACGTGCGGGTATTGCCAAAATGCCAGGCTCCCGGTTCCCAGCCGGCATAAGTCGTAGCACCTGCGCATCTCTGCCCCGCCGCAGTCGGGCAACGCAGCTGGGTTAAAGTTCGAGGTGAACTGCTGCCCGTCGAGCCATTACCCACCAAAGATGCCTGTGCAGACACGGGTGCGTAACTGCGGTCAATCACCGCATCCGGAGCAGAATAACCCGCCAGACTCCCTGTGCTGCCCGATTCCCCGTCAACCGAGTTCACCGCATAGCTGTCCTGTATGCGGCGGATATTGGTTCCGACCAGTCCCCCGATGGAGAAATGACCCCGCACCTCACCGAGTGCATAGCTCGCATGGACAGAACCGGAGTTGATGCCCACCAGTCCGCCAACACGGCTATCTCCGCTGACCGACACGTCGGCATAGCTGTAGGCAATGGTGCTTCCGCTGTAGCCTACCAGCCCGCCGGCGCGCGAGCCGTCCACAGCGATGGCCGAACCTGTCGCGTAACAGTGCAAAATCGTGCTTCCCTGGCTATAGCCAACCAGACCACCAGCATTGTCTCGCCCTTCACCCGTGACACGCACCGCCGCATCGGCACTGCTGTACAAAATAGTGGCTCCCAGAGCCAGACCTGCCAGACCACCGGCAGACTCAAGCGCGCGTACTTGCGAAGCCCTCACCGTGCTGCCCACGACCCGACCTTTTGCTTTCACATAACCGACCAGACCGCCGACGTACCTGCCCCCGTCAACCTCGGCACTGGCACCACTGTTGATCAGCAATCCTCCGTTGCCACCCGCCAGCCCGCCAATGTTGAGCCCGGCTCTGTTGCCGGAAATCTGTGCGGACTTCACGACGCTGTTCATGACGGTTCCGTCGTTAAAACCGACCAAGGCTCCGACGCTGTTTTTTCCTTTTACCCACGCATCAACGAGCACCACCCCTTTGGCGATTCCGTCTTCTGCGAGTCTGGAGAACAGGCCAACCGTATCCGTCTCCGGGCGATTAATGTGCAGAGCAGAGATTTCCCGCCCTGCCCCGTCGAAAGTGCCTGAAAAAGGCTCTATCGGATGAAAACCTGCGCCGCCTGACCACTCCCGACTCGACCGGGCGTCAATATCTGCCACCTGCACATAATGAGCGTACAGATCAGAGCGCACATCCTGCAGTTGGCACAACGTGCCAATTTGCCACGGGTTGTTGTTGCTGCCATCACCCTGCGCACTCTTCAGACCCTTGCCGACGCATCCCGGAAAGCTGGTCACCGCCCGGATCGTTGACGGCGATCCGGTGCCCACCGTGTTATGGGCGAAGGCTTCCAGCCGATATGCAAAGACACTTTTAAGCTCCGTAAATTCCACCGTGACCGGGCTCAGAGGATTCCCCAGCGGAATGTCGCGTTCTTCAACCAGCTCCCCGGTCGCATACAGACGTATCCGGTAAGCCAGGTGCAAAGCCATGGCTTCCGCTGACGTTGCGTAATCAGCGTCAACCGGCCTGCGGCCATAGCCATCATTGGCAGGGGCTGTAAAGCTGAGCCTCAGCGTGGAGACCCCCTGCTCCACGCGCATATCAGCCGGAGAATCAGGAACATCCAGCAGGCGCACGGAAACACGGGCAGCTTCGCCAACACCATAAAGGTTATAGCCACGAACCGTTAAAAGGGGTGTGCTTCCGCCTTCATGACGGGCGCGCAGCTTCTGCAACCAGTCCGATCCTCCCACGTAGTACAACGATGCGGTTTCCTCAGCAGCGAGCGACAGAGCCTCAATCCGGTAAGCGATCAGTTCTCTGGTGTGAAGCGGAGGCTCCCAACGCAGCAACAAGGAAGACGGGGATTTCCACTGTGCCAGCAGGCGCAAGGGTTTGCCAGGGGTCTCAAAGCCCCGCAGAACCGGCAGCGTCCTGTAATCGCCGAAGGACCAGGTCTCGGCACTCCAGCCTGAGTATGTTGACCTTCCCGCACACGCCAGGCCGGGGGCGGTGGGGCAACGCAGTTGCTGCAGCGTCCGCAAGGAGCCTGATCCCTGCCCGGTGTCATCTGCCACAAAAGGCATGCCGCCACCATTGGCACCATTGCCGCGAGGCAACGCTGCTGCGTAGCTGTCGGTGATGCCTCCCGAATTGCTGCCGGCAAAACTTCCAGGCTGTCCGGCTCCGGATACCGACCCTGCCGCGTAGCTGCGACTGACGGTGCCCTGATTGTCCGCCACAAGACCCGCGACCAGACCTTCCCCGGTCACAAAAGCTGTTGTGTAACTGTCAGTCACCGAGCCCCGGTTGTCTGCAACCAGACCGCCCGCCCGAACTGCTCCTGACACCGAGCCTCCGGCATAGCTTGTATCAATACTCCCGGTTACCAGATTTCTCCCGACCAGACCGCCCGCGACCTGAGCTCCCGGCTCTGTCGTCAGCTGTGCCGCGCTGCCGCTGATCATGCCTGCGTTGATACCGACGAGTCCTCCCGCCACTTGCCCGCCAAAAAGTGAGCCCGTCACCCCGCTGTTCACGATCCTTCCTCCCTCGTTCCTGCCCGCCAGAGCACCCACGTTGACGCTTCCCCAAAGCTGCGCATTCACCAGTACGACCTGCTGCAACAACCCGCCCTGAAGCTGCGCAAACATGCCGACATCTTCCAGTGTCTCAGAGCGCACCCTTAAATGGAAAATCTGATAACCGGCACCATCAAAGGAACCGGAAAAATCAGCAATCGGCGCAAAGCCTTCTCCGGCTCGCCAGTCCCGGGATGGGCCTGCCTCAATATCGCCTGCCAGCCGGTAGTGGGCTGCAGGAACAGAGCGAATGTCCTGCAATTGGCACAGCGTGGCAATCTGCCAGGGATTGTCCTCGCTGCCCGAACCGCCTGCCGATGCCAGGGCTTCCCCGTCGCACTGCCAGGGACGGGTAAATGCCGACAGGAAAAATGACGACCCTTCTCCAACATTGTTATAGGGCGTCGCCTCCACTTCATAGCGGCTATTGCTTGCCAGACCCGAAAATTCCACAACTGCGGATGTTTCGCCAGCTGTGTGCGCACGCTCCCGCTCCTGCACCAGTTCTCCCCCGGCGTACAATCGTACCCGGTAGCCCAGACCTGCGGAAACCCCGACACCCGTATATCCGTAAGCCGGGTCTTCCGGTGATTGGCCGTAGCCGTCGTCAGCCGGAGCCATAAGCAACACCTGCAGCGAAAATGCCTGCGCAGATGCCCGAACAACCGTCAATTTGCCTGGGGCTCTCAGCAGCCTGATCGCAACCGTCGTCGCTTCGCTCATGCCATGGCGGTTATATCCACGCACGCTGACTTGCAAGGTACTGCCCCTATATTCGGAACGGAGGTTTTGCACTAGGCGCCTGCCGAGCGTAAAAGACGCGGATCCCGTTTCCAGGGAACGCCCAGCCACCTCCACCCAATAGCCGGCGTTCAGACTTCCTGTTTTCGCGGCTTTCCAGCTCAGTTCCAGATCACCTTCCAGATTCCATCGCGCCTGCAGGCGGGAAGGGGGAGCAGGTGGCACTGCTCGCAGGGCGCGATGAACCGGAAGCGTCTGCTCGTCCCCGAAATACCAGACCTGGGTGCTCCAGCCGGAGTAGCTGACCGCTCCCTGGCACGTGTCTCCCGGCAAAAGAGGGCACTGTAATTGCGCCAGCGTACGGGAAAAGTTGTTTTCTGTGGCGTCCTCTTCCCCGCTGCCCACGAGTTCCAGCGCGCTGCTGCCGACACCCGGCTCCAGCGCGTAATTCGCAGCCATATCGGTGTTTTCGGAATGCCCCACCAGTGTGCCTGCCTGATTATTCCCGTTAACCAGTCCTGCCGCATAACTGTTCACAATCCTGACGTTATAGCTTGTGTTGCTCTCACTGTTTCCCGCCAGCCCGCCTATCTGCGCTTTCCCGCTCACCGAACCGGTCGCATAACTGTCGACAATCGAGCCGTGCCTGCTGTTTCCCACCAGGCCGCCTACCAGCTCATTTCCGCTGGCCGCCCCGGTCGCATGGCTTCTGAGGATTGACCCTAAGCTGTAGCCCGCCAGCCCGCCCACACGATTTCCTTCGCTGATAACCGTGCTGTCCGAGTGGCTGTCAACTATGGAACTGGAACTGTGGTTACCCGCCAGCCCGCCCACAATTCCTGTTCCGCTGACCGCTCCTGCCGAATAAGAGCCGCTTATAAGTCCATAGTTTAAACCCGCCAGGCCGCCCACAGAATAATGCCCGTTCACCGTTGACTGCGCGTGGCTGTGATAGATCGGAGCTTCGTTGACCCCCACCAGCCCACCAACACTGTCTGCTCCACTCACACTTCCTCTCGCGTGCGAACTGCGTATCCTCGCGCCATGGGCATTCCTGCCCACCAGTCCGCCTATTGTGTTGCTGAGCCTCTGGGCAGTGATCGTTCCGACAACGGTAGACTCTGTATGGCTGAGCTTGATCAAGCCATGGTTCTCACCTGCCACTCCGCCCACACGTTCCCGACCGACTATCAACCCTGTCACCGTGCTGCTCTTGATGCTTCCATTTGCCTCAACGCTTCCTGCCAGGGCTCCTGTTGCATTTCTGCCCCGTACTGTGACATTCACGAGTGCCAGCCTTTGCAGGGCACCCCCGCTGAGCTTCCCGAACAGCCCGACATGGTCTGTCTGCCCAGGATTGATCAAAAGACTCAGAACGCTGTGGCCACTCCCGTCCAGAGAGCCGGAAAAAGATTCAATCGGTGCAAAGCCCTTTCCGTCTCGCCACTCGTGGCTTTGTTTCGCGTCTATATCGTTTGCCAGCCGATAATGCGCTGCCGTGTCGTAACGTATTTCCTGCAACTGGCAGAGTGAGCTGACCTGCCAGGGGTCATCCTTGCTGCCAGAGCCTGCTGCTGTTATCACCGCTTCCCATGGACACGCCTCAACGTAGGTGAAAACCGGTGCTATCACCGTTGTTGGTCCTGCGCCCACTTTGTTTTCGGCAAACACCCTGACTTCGTATCTGGAACCACCTTCCAGGCCTGAAAATTCCACTACGGTCGAGCTTGACCATTCCTGCTGTGTCACACGCCGCACTTCTTTCAACAGTCCTTTTGAAAACAGTTGCACGTGGTATGCGAGATCCAGAGCAACTCCACCTGCCGGCTCCCCGTACACGTTGCTGCCCGGTGCGCGTCCGTAGCCATCATCATCAGCCTCGGTAATGGTGACCTGTATTGTTGACAGCCCCGAAGCTGTCTGAGTCCCCACCTCCCCCGGAACTTTCATCAAATGGAAACTTCCCGACGCTGCATCTCCCGCAACGCCTCCTTTTACGCCGCGTATGGAATAATGAATTTCACTGCCGCTGGCGTGACGCTCACGTAATTCAGCCATTAATGAGTTGCCAAGCGCGAAACGAGGTTCCTCGGTGTCTCGAATGATTCCGTCCACCTCCACCTCAAAGGAACTCACCGCAACTCCTTGATGCTCCCACTGCAGCGTCAACCCACCTCTCGAATTCCAGTTTGCCCGGACTGCAAGCGGTGCAACGGGAACATCCGTAAGCACCCGGAGCACGGGCAACAAGCGAGAGTTCCCGAAATGCCAAATTCGCGTATCCCAATCCAGATACACGCCTGCTGCCCGGCAAAGATTGACGGGCAATATCGAGCACTTCATTTGTTCCAAAGTGCGCAAAGCACTGCCCTGTACTGTGCCGCCATTCCCGCCCACGAGGCTGTCCCCGTCGCCCAGCTTGCTGGCATAGTTGCGGGCTATCGTGCCACCGTTGATTCCGACCAGCCTGCCCGGCAAATCAGTTCCGCTTACAGCACCAGTGCTGTAGGCACTTCTGACCAAGCCGCTGTTTTCGCCGACCAGACCGCCTGTCTGACTGCCTCCTGTCACTGCGCCTCGTGCATAACTGTTACCAATGCTCCCCTTGTTTTCGCCGACCAGACCGCCTGTCTGACTGTCTCCGGTCACTGGGGCTTGTGCGTAGCTGTTGCTGATGTTTCCTTTGTTTTCGCCGACCAGTCCGCCTGTCTGACTGTCCCCGGTCACTGCGCCTTGTGTGTAGCTGTTACTGATGCCTCCTTTGTTTTCGCCGACCAGACCGCCGACTTGATCCTTCCCACTCACACGTGCATTCCCGTTTGTATAGCTGTTCACGATCCTGGCGTAACCCCCGCTCACACCTACCAAACCACCCACCTGACTGTCTCCGGACACCGGGCCTTGTGCGTAGCTGTCACTGATGCTTCCTTTGTTTTCGCCGACCAGACTGCCGACTTGATCCTTCCCACTCACACGTACTTCCCTGCGTGTATGGCTATTCACGATATTGGCGTTGCTTTCGTTCACACCCACCAGACCGCCCACCTGACTGTCTCCGGACACTGAGCCTCTTCGTGCGTAGTTGTTGCTGATGCTTCCTGCGTTTCTGCCGACCAGACCGCCCACCTGACTGTCTCCGGACACTGAACCTTGTGCGTAGCTGCCGCTGATGCTTCCTGCGTTACTGCCGACCAGACCCCCGACCCGGTTCTTTCCACGTGCTTCCTTGTATGCACGGCCATTCACGATGCTGGCGTTTCCCAGGTTCATACCTACCAGACCGCCTACCTGACTGTCTCCTGACACCGTAGAAAATCCGATGCTGTTGCTGATGCTTCCCCAGTTTTCGCCGACCAGACCCCCGACCTTGTTCTTTCCACGTACTAGTCCCTCGCTGTGACCATTCATGATGCTGGCTTCGTTCACACCCACCAAGCCCCCAATCCCGGGGGCTGCTCCGACAACCTTGCTATCCGTGTAGCTGTAACTGATGATACCGCCAAGGTGCCAACCCACCAGACCACCCACGTAGCCCCTCCCTGAGGCGTCGATTCCGGTCACATCTCCAGTCGCATCGCTGGAAGTAACCGAACCCCTGTTTTTGCCTACCAGACCTCCGACTTGATTGCCTCCTGTTACTGCCCCCCTCGCATGACTGCCCACAATCGTGCCACCGTCATTCTGACCCACCAGCCCGCCGGCAACCCATGTGACGCCAGAGTTCTCCCCAACCCTTACCGTCGCCGTGCTGTTGCGAATGACACCGCCCTGATTCAGGCCAACCAGCCCACCGATGGTTCTGTACCCGTCAACCTTGCCATCAACCTCGCTGTCCTCAATCGTTCCCCGATTGTTCAGCCCAACCAGAGAACCGACATTCACTCCGTTCTCCGTCAAAAAACCCACCAGCTTCACACGCTTCAGCAAGCCACCCTGCAGCTCGCCAAACAGCCCTACATTCTCTAATCCTTCGTACGTTACACCGACCTTCAAATTGGAAATTTTGTAACCGTTGCCATCGTAAGTGCCCGAAAAATCCTTGATCGGTGCAAAATCGTTTTTCCAGCCATACGTCATCGTCGATGCGTCTATATCTTTGATCTGGATGTAGTGCGACCGGGGCGATGCTTCCACACCGCGCAAATGGCATACATTTTCTACCTGGTAGGGATCACTTTCAGTTCCGGAACCTGCCATGGCCTGCGAACTTGCAGTACACACGAACTCGGGATCCATATAGGGAAATTGGCTGCCATGAAAATAAGCGTCCCCGTAGTTCAGGGCATTGAAGACCTTTGGATTTTTGTAGATATTGCCCATCCCGGCAAAACCGCCATTGCACACGCCAAACGAGCTAAAGACTCCTAACACGTATGATGTGTCCTCATAAAATGCCGGCGACCCGGAGCCACCAAATTCAACGCGGTAGCCCGTAAAATCAGCATAAAAACGCTTTGCACAAACGACTCCTGAGCAAATAGCTGATTTCGACGCATCCTGATTGCCAGCGCCCGCAAGTGCGTTTTCGAATGGGGAGTATTGTTGCGCCAGCAAATACGAGTGGTGCAGTACGTAGCCGTCGAAGGTCTCGGGGGTATGCACCTTCCAGTCCAGTAGCTGGTAATCCCCCCAGCCACTAAACTCCCCCTCAATGCGCACCAGTCCCCAGTCATCTTTGGCACTCCCTGCTATAAATCTTGAGCCGCTTGCTCGTGCCCGTCCTACCCGCTCGCCTTTAACCTGAATGCTGAAATCGCTATTGATATAAGGCTTGTCGTCAGTATTGGGGTCATTCACCCCTGCCGAGAAAAGATGCCAGACAGACAGAGCGTAGAGCGCACCGTCTCCTGACTTGTTTTTCAGCAAGCTCCCGGTACCGCAACCCGCTCCTTGTTCGCCATACGCGCAGATGAGCACAGTGCCCGCAGAGGCCTTGACTATGTGCACCGGCATGTAGTCGTCCACAAAGTCGGCAGTGTTTTCTGTTGTGTCGTGATGCTGACATGATTGAGTTCCCGCCTGAAATTTTTGCAACTGCGTACCGGGCAAATCACCGTTCCTGTCTTTGAAAGTGTGATTGACCTTGTCTGCGGCGAACGGGAACGCATCGGGTTCCAGTCGAGACACCGTGGGAGTCCGAAACTCCACCACTACGGTGTCTCCTGATATCGGGTATGACCAGAACCCGCCTCTGTCTCCGGATCGACCCTCGCCGGTATATTCCTCAACAGGGTCTTCCTCGTCGGTGAGGCTGTACAGCTTCACCGCCATGCCCGGATCCAGATGAAAACTCCTGAGGTACAGCCCCAGACTGACAGCATCAGGGGAATGAATATGCGCCTGCCAGACATCAAGGCCATCTTCCTGCTTGACCAGTGCCCAGTTTGCGCGCTGCAAACGAACTTCCCGGTAGATGCCGGTGTAGTTGGCCGTGCTCATGCTGAGCAACTCCAGAATCTCGTCTTCTTCTTCCGTGCTGAAAGCTCCCAGATCCAGACGTTGCGCTTTGGTGGGGTACACGCTTCGGGCGGCCTCGCGCGCGTACTGCACTTCCGGCAAGGGGATGGCCGCGAAGCCTTGATCTGTCGGAGGTTCCTGATCCTGGCCGACAGCGAACGCGCTCGACATGACGATGGATACACCCACGAGCAGCAACTTCAGCCAACCATGGCTGCCGGAAATCTGCGTATCCGGAAATCTGAAACCTGCTTTTTTCATTGTGGGTGCTTACGCATCACGCGGGCAGAGAGTAGCTCCAGAACTTTGTTTTCTTCCCGTGTGCTGAAAGCTCCCAGATCCAGTCGTTGCACTCTGGCGGGGTACACGCTTCGGGCAGACTCGCGCTCGTGCTGCACTTCCGGCAAGGGGTTGGACATGAAGCCTTGATCTGTCGGAGATTCCTGATCCTGGCCGACAGCAAACGCGCTTGACGTGATGATGGATACACCCACGAGCAGCAACTTCAGCCAACCATGGCTGCCGGAAATCTGCGCATCCGGAAATCTGAAATCTGCTTTTTTCATTGTTGGTGCTTACGCATCAAGCGGGCAGAGGGCAGCTCCAGAACTTTGTTTTCTTCCCGTGTGCTGAAAGCTCCCAGATCCAGTCGTTGCACTCTGGCGGGGTACACGCTTCGGGCAGCCTCGCGCTCGTGCTGCACTTCCGGCAAGGGGATGGCCGCGAAGCCTTGATCTGTCGGAGATTCCTGATCCTGGCCGAAAACGAGTGAGCTTGACGTGACGATGGATACACCCACGAGCAACCATTTCAGCCAACCATGGTTGCCGGAAATCTGCGCGTCAGGAAATCTGAAACCTGCTTCTTTCATTGTGGGTGCTTAGGAGCCATGCGGGCGGAGAAAAGAGAGCCTGACCCACCAGCGACATAAAATTCCTGTACCACATTCGCTATCTGTTCTCCATGGCTGACGCACTGAGCGATCCTCTGGCTCTGCCCTTCACTCACTCTCTGATGTCTCAGCACAGCTGTACGCGCCGAAAAGTCACTTAGTGGGTTAATTGTACAAAATAACGCCCAATCCGGCAAATTATCATTAAGAAGACACCGACCCCATCCGACCGGAAAACCCCGAAAACAGTGCCAAGACGTACTGTCTTATTTGTGAGCTTTTTGGTCTCCAAGGGGGTGAATCAGTGGCAATAGTCGGCACTGCGACTTCCCGTTTTTAACCGCGAAAAACATGAAAGTTGGTATTTGCAATTCGTATGGTTTCAGTTTTGGGGCAGCTTCCAAAGTTCACCAAAAGCCCCAATTCAAGACCTGTTGTTTTAAGGTAATTCAACAGTTGTGCTTCATGTTCATCAGTAATGTTTGTCGTGGCAGATATAGCCAAGCTTATGGACTTGCTTTAAAGGTTCCCCCTCTGTGCCTTGAAAGGAATGCTCCTTGTGGAGAATTTCTTCTCCAGACACTCTTGGCGCACTGCCTCAAGGAAACCACAACCTCACTTTCCTGAATCGCTCAGCATTCGTCAGAAAACAAAATCTTTTCGTGTTTTTCGCGGTTATTAAACTCATGGTTCATAGCTCTCTCGCCAGTTGCCCGGGCTCTTCACCAAAGGAATACTCCTTATGGAAAACTCCTTCTCCAGACACTCCAGATGCACTGCCTCAAGAAAACCACACACTCATCAGAAAACAAAACCTTTTCGTGTTCTTCGCGGTTATTAAACTTGTGGTTCATAGTTCTCTCGCCAGTTGCCAGGGCTCTTCATTAAAGGAATGCTCCTTATGGAAAACTCCTTCTCCAGGCACACCCTGGCACACTGCCTCAAGAAAATCACACATTCATCAGAAAACAAAGCCTTTTCGTGTTTTTCGTGGTTGTTAAATTCGTGTATGCCCTCAGCGAACCATACCGCCCAGGAACGCTCTCAGGCGCAATTTCTTGACGTGATGCGAACCTGGTCTCGGCGTTGTCGGGATCTCGGGATCCCAGTTGATAAATTGACTCACTCCTGGCAACTCAGCCACGCTGTCCCGAGGGAATGCCCGGACTTCGTACGCAACACCACCCTGTAGCCCCGTAAATTCTGTCTTGACGGCTCCCCCGGGCGTCGGCATCGCAACAGACTGTTCCTCTATCAGTTCTCCGTATGAAAGCAGTTGTACCCGATACCCCAAGCCGAGCAATATTCCGTCAACCGGGGCTCCGAAATCAGCATGATCCGCAGTGCGTCCATAGCCATCATTTCCCGAATACTGCAAGTGTACCTGCACACGACCATTCGCCTTGTGCATCAGCTGCATGGCCAATGTCCCCTCAAGAACGTCGAACAAAGTAAATGTTGCTGTGCTCATCACGCCCGCCCCGGCACGATTGACTGCCTGGAGCGAATAGCGTATCTGCTCTCCTCCTGTGTGCTTCTTGCGCAGCTGCACCAAGACATGGCCTGACAACACATAAGAAGTGGCGGTTCCCGCAACGGGGTAGCTTTTCCCGTCCACGGAAAGCTGATAGCTGTCTATCGTCGCCCCGTTGCTGCTCGCAGCTTCCCAACTCAGGTTCACCCGATCTGCGGACTTCCACCTGGCTCGCAAGCCTGAAGGTCTGCCAGGCACCGCTATGGTGCTGAACGCATCCCTGTTTTCGGACGCTTGGGCAGGCACTCCGACGCCCGCCCGGTTGCGCGCATAGACCTGTAACGAATAGCTTCTCTTCGGCAGCAAGTCGGTGATCTCAATCTCGGTGTCAAAAGCACCTGCCGAGAAAAAGGTCTCGGTGCTGCGTCCTGCAGCACTCACCACCACCACGTAGCCAAAACCGGAGCCTGTAACGCGATCAGGGGAAGTCGCAAGCGCATTGTCCGCCAAGGAAGCGCAATCTCCATACCCCATGGTCGTCAACACCAGGCGCGCAGTGGTTTGGCCGGGCACCAGCACCGTTACCGTCGTCGCGCCCGGAAGACCGGGCAAATAGAAATGACCGGTTGCCGAATAGCCAGCGACATCTCCGCGCACAGCGCGAAGACGGTACGGGTGGGGGCAAGCCCCCTGGCTGTTTTTCCGAAACCCGGCCAGAAAATCTCCGTCGAAGTCAAAAGTCGGTGCTGTGACCTCCCGTATTGTTCCTGCCAGCTCAAGTTCGTAGGAATCAACCGCTGAACTTCTCGCCGCCCAAGTGAATCGCAGATGATCCGGAGATTCCCAGCGCACCGCCAAAGCGATTGGTGTGGCAGGAATGTCGGCAAGCGCGCGCAGCAAGGGCAACGTATGGGTATTGCCAAAATGCCAGGCTCCCGGTTCCCAGCCGGCATAAGTCGTGGCACCTGCGCATCTCTGTCCTGCCGCAGTCGGGCAACGCAACTGGGTCAGAGTGCGAGGTGAACTGCCGCCCGTTAAGCCATTGCCCACCAAAGCTGCCTGTGCAGACACGGGTGCGTAACTGCGGTCAATCACCGCATCCGGAGCAGAATAACCCGCCAGACTTCCGGTGCTGCCCGATCCCCCAACAACCCTGTTCGCTGCATAGCTGTCCTGTATGCGGCGGATATTGCTTCCGACCAACCCCCCGGTGAAGGAGCGACCCCGCACCTCACCGAGTGCATAGCTCGCATGGACAGAACCGGAGTTGATTCCCACCAGTCCGCCCACACGATCAGCTCCGCTGACCGACACGTCGGCATAGCTGTAGGCAACAGTGCTTCCGCTGTAGCCGACTAGGCCGCCGGCGCGCGAGCCGTCCACAGCGATGGCCGAACCTGTCGCGTAACAGTGCAAAATCGTGCTTCCCTGGCTATAGCCAACCAGGCCGCCGGCGTTGCCTCGCCCTTCACCCGAGACGCGCACCGCCGCATCGGCGCTGCTGTGCAAAATAGCGGCTCCCAGAGCCAGTCCGGCCAGACCGCCGGCAGACTCAAGCGCGCGTACTTGCGAAGCCCTCACCGTGCTGCCCACGACCCGACCTTTTGCTTTCACATAACCGACCAGACCGCCGACGTATCTGCCCCCGTCAACCTCAGCACTGGCACCACTGTTGATCAGTAATCCTCCGTTGCCACCCGCCAGCCCGCCAATGTTGGCTCCGGCTCTGCCGCCGGAAATCTGTGCAGACCTCACGACGCTGTTCATGACGGTTCCGTCGTTAAAGCCGACCAGGGCTCCGACGCTGTTTTTTCCTTTTACCCACGCATCAACGAGCACCACCCCCTTGGCGATCCCGTCTTCTGCGAGTCTGGAGAACAGGCCAATCGTGTTCGTTTCCGGACGGTTAATGTACAGAGCAGAGATTTCCCGCCCTGCCCCGTCGAAGGTGCCTGAAAAAGGCTCTATCGGATGAAAGCCGGCACCGCCTGACCACCCCCGGCTCGACCGGGCGTCAATGTCTGCCACCTGCACATAGTGAGCGTACAGATCAGAGCGCACATCCTGCAGTTGGCACAACGTAGCAATTTGCCACGGGTTGTCGTTTCTGCCGTCACCAGACGCACTCTTCAGACCTATGCCGGCGCATTCCGAAAAGCGGGTCACCGTCCGGATCGTTGACGGTGATCCGGTGCCCACCGTGTTATGGGCGAAGGCCTCCAGCCGATATTCGGAAGCACTCTGTAGTTCCGCAAACTCCACCGTGACCGGGCTCAAAGGGTTCCCCGGCGCAATGTCGCGTTCCTCTGTCAGTTCCCCGGACGCATACAGGTGTATCCGGTAAGCCAGGCGCAAAGCCGCCGCTTGCGCCGCCGCCGCGTAATCAGCGTCAACCGGCCTGCGGCCATAGCCATCATTGGCCGGGGCTGTAAAGCTGAGTCTCAGCGTGGAGACCCCCGGTATCACGCGCACATCAGTCAGAGCACCGGGGACATCCAGCAGGCGTACGGAAACTCGGGCAGCTTCGCCAGCACCATAAAGGTTGTAGCCGCGAACCGTTAAAAAGAGCGTGCTCCCGCCCTCACGACGGGCGCGCAACTTCTGCAACCAGTCAGCTTCCGCTATGAAGTAATCCGAGAGCGTCTCCTCAAAAAGCACTCCACTTTCTACACGATAACCGATTCTCTCAGGCCCGCCCAATGGGCGTTCCCAACGCAGCAACAAGGCAGACGGGGATTTCCACTGCGCGTGCAGGCGCAAGGGTTTGCCAGGAGTCTCAAAGCCCCGCAGAACCGGCAGCGTCCTGTGATCGCCGAAGGACCAGGTCTCGGCACTCCAGCCTGAGTATGTTGACCTTCCCGCACACGCCAAGCCGGGGGCGGTGGGGCAACGCAGTTGCTGCAGCGTCCGCAGAAAGTCCGATCCCTGCCCGGCGTCATCTGCCACAAAAGGCACGCTGCCACCATTGACGCGCGGCGACTTTGCCGCATAGCTGTCGGCAATGCCTCCCGGACTGCTGCCGGCAAAACTTCCATGCTGTCCGGCTCCGGATACCGACCCTGCCGCATAGCTGCGGCTGACGGTGCCCTGATTGTTCGCCACAAGACCTGCGACCAAGCCTTCCCCGGTCACAGAAGCTGTTGTGTAACTGTCAGTCACCGAGCCCTGGTTGTCTGCAACCAGACCACCCGCCTGAACTGCCCCTGACACCGAGCCTCCGGCATAGCTTGTGTCGATACTCCCGACTGTCAGATTTCTCCCGACCAGACCACCTGCAACCTGACCTCCCGGCTCTGTCGTCAACTGAGCCGCGCTGCCGCTGATCGTGCCTGCGTTGATGCCGACGAGTCCTCCCGCCACTTGCCCGCCAAAAAGTGAGCCCGTTGCGCCGCTGTTTACGATCCTTCCTCCCTCGTTTCTGCCCACCAGGGCTCCCACGTTGGCACTTCCCCAAAGCTGCGCGTTTACCAGCACGACCTGCTGCAACAACCCGCCCTGAAGCTGCGCAAACATGCCGACATCTTCCAGCGCATCAGAGCGCACCCTTAAATGGATAATCTGATAACCGGCACCGTCAAGGGAACCGGAAAAATCAGCGATTGGCGCAAAGCCCTCTCCGGCTCGCCAGTCCCGGGATGGGCCTGCCTCAATATCGCCTGCCAGTCGGTAGTGGGCTGTAGGGGCAGAGCGAAT
Source organism: uncultured candidatus Poriferisulfidus sp. (assembly GCA_965215765.1). Lineage (GTDB taxonomy): Bacteria > Pseudomonadota > Gammaproteobacteria > Poriferisulfidales > Oxydemutatoraceae. Next base: position 336,397 of record OZ244118.1, read on the forward strand.
ATCCTGCAATTGGCACAGCGTGGCAATCTGCCAGGGATCGTCCTCGCTGCCTGAGCTGTCCGAACCGCCTGCCGACATCAGGGCTTCCCCGTCGCACTGCCAGGGTCGGGTAAATGCCGAGAATGAAAAAGGCGGCCCTTCTCCAACCCTGTTATAGGGCGTCGCCACCACTTCATAGCGGCTATCGCTTGCCAGACCCGAAAATTCCACAGCTACAGACGTTTCGCCGGCTATGTGCGCAAGCTCCCGATCCTGCACCAGTTCTCCCCCGGCGAACAACCGTACACGGTAGCCCAGACCTGCGGGAACCCCGACACCCATATATCCGTAAGCCGGGTTTTCCGGTGATTGGCCGTAGCCGTCTTCAGCCGGAGCCATAAGCAACACCTGCAGCGAAAATGCCTGCGCCGATGCCCGAACGACCGTCAATTTGCCTGGGGCTCTCAGCAGACTGAATGCAACCGTCGTCGCTTCGCTCATGCCATGGCGGTTATATCCACGTACGCTGACTTGCAAGGGGTCACTGTCCCTATATTCGGAACGGAGGTTTTTCACCAGGTGCCTGCCGAGCGTAAAAGATGCGGATCCCGTTTCCAGGGAACGCCCTGCCACCTCCACCCAATAGCCGGCGTTCAGACTTCCTGTTCTCGCGGCTGTCCAGTTCAGTTCCAGTTCACCCTTCACGTTCCATCTTGCCTGCAGGCGCGAAGGGGGGGCAGGTGGCACCGGTTGCAGGGCGCGATGAACCGGAAGCGTTTGCTCGTCTCCGAAATACCAGATTTTGGTACTCCAGCCGGAGTAGCTGACCGCTCCCTGACACGTGTTTCCCGGCAAAAGAGGACACTGCAATTGCGCCAGCGTACGGGAAAAGTTGTTTTCTGTGGCGTCCTCTTCCCCGCTGCCCACGAGTTCCAGCGCGCTGCTGCCGACACCCGGCTCCAGCGCGTAATTCGCAACCATCCCGGTGACTTCGGAATGCCCCACCAGCATGCCCGCCTGATCATTCCCGTTAACCAGACCTGCCGCATAACTGTCCTCAATCCTGCTGGTTCTGTTGTAGTAGTGCTCACTGTTTCCTGCCAGTCCGCCTACCAACTCATTTCCGCTGACCGGACCAGTTGCATAACTGTCGTCAATCGAGCCGGGTTTGCTTTCTCCCACCAGTCCGCCTACCAGCTCATTTCCGCTGACCGCTCCGGTCGCATGGCTTCTGAGGATTGACCCTAAGCTGAGGCCCGCCAGACCACCCACACTATTTCCTTCGCTGACAACCGTGCTGTCCGAGTGGCTGTCAACTATGGAATTGGAACTGTGGTTACCCGTCAGCCCGCCCACAATTCCTGTTCCGCTGACCGCTCCTGCCGAATAAGAGCCGCTTATAAGTCCATAGCTTATACCCGCCAGCCCACCCACAGCGTAATGCCCGCTCACCGTTGACTGCGCGTGGCTGTGGTAGATCGGAGCTTCACTTTTCCCCACCAGCCCACCAACAAGATTTGTCCCGCTCACACTTCCTCTCGCGTGCGAACTGCGTATCCTCGCGCCCCAGAAGTTTTTGCCCACAAGTCCGCCTATTGATTTGCTGCTCCTTTGGGAATCAGTTGTTCCGATAACGGTGGACTCCGAATGGCTGAGCTTGATCAAGCCGTGGTTCTCACCTGCCACTCCTCCCACATGTCTCCGACCGCCTATCAACCCCGTCACCGTGCTGCCATTGATGCTTCCATTTGCCTCAACGCTTCCTGCCAGGGCTCCTGTTGAATCTCTGCCCCGTACTGTGACATTTACCAGTGCCAGCCTTTGCAGGGCACCACCGCTGAGCCTCCCGAACAGCCCGACATAGTCTGTTTGCCCAGGATTGATCAAAAGACTCAGAATGCTGTGACCACTCCCGTCCAGAGAGCCGGAAAAAAATTCAATCGGTGCAAAGCCCTTTCCGTCTCGCCACTCGTGGCTTTGCTTCGCGTCTATATCGTTTGCCACCCGGTAATCAGCTGCCGTGTCGTAACGTATTTCATGCAACTGGCAAAGTGTGCTGATCTGCCAGGGGTCATCCTCACTGCCAGAACCTGCTGCTGTTATCACCGCTACCCGTGGACACGCCTCAACGTAGGTGAAAATCGGTGCTACCACAGCTGTTGGGCCTGCGCCCGCCTTGTTTCTGGCAAATACCCTGACTTCGTACCTGGAACCACCTTCCAGGCCTGAAAATTCCACTACGGTCGAACTTGCCCATTCCTGCTGTGTCATGCGCCGCTCTTCTTTCAAACGGCCTTTTGAAAACAGTTGCACGTGACGTGCGAGATCCAGCGCAACTCCGCCTGCCGGCTCCCCGTACGCGCTGCTGACCAGAGCGTGTCCGTAGCCGTCAGTAGCAGCCTCGGTAATGGTGACCCGTATTGTCGACAACCCCGAAGCTGTCTGGGTCCCCACCACCCCCGGAACTTCCATCAAATGGAAACTTCCCGACGCTGCATCTCCCGCAACGCCCTCTTTTACGCCGCGTATGGAATAGTGGATTTCACTGCCGCTGGCGTAACGCTCACGCAATTCAGCCATCAATGAGCCGTCAAATGCGAAACGGGTTCCCTCGGTGTCTCGAATGATTCCGCCCACCTCCACCTCAAAGGAACTCACGGTAACCCCTTGATGCTCCCACTGCAGCACCAATCCACCTCTCGAATTCCAGCTTGCCCGGACTGCAAGCGGTGCAGCGGGAACACCCGTAATTGCCCGAAGCACGGGCAGCATGCGGGAGTACCCGAAATGCCAAATCTGCGTATCCCAATCCAGATACACGCCAGCTGCCCGGCAAAGATTGACGGGATCCATCGAACACTTCATTTGCTCTTCAGTGCGCAAAGCACTGCCCTGTACAGTGCCGTCATTCCCGCCCACGAGGCTGTCCACGTCGCCCAGCTTGCTGGCATAACTGCGGTCTATCGTGCCACCGTTGACTCCGACCAGCCTGCCCGGCAAATCAGTTCCGCCTACAGCACCAGTGCTGTAGGCACTTCTGACCAAGCCGCTGTTTACTCCCGCCAGTCCGCCTGTCTGACTGCCTCCGGTCACTGCGCCTCGTGCATAACTGTTACCGATGGTTCCCTTGTTTTCGCCGACCAGTCCGCCTGTCTGACTGTCTCCGGTCACTGGGGCTTGTGCGTAACTGTTACCAATGCTTCCCCAGTTTTCGCCGACCAGACCCCCAACCTGGTTCTTTCCAGTCACACGTGATCCCCGGGATACATGGCTACTCACGATACTGGCGTTGTCCTGGCTCACACCCACCAAGCCCCCAATCCTGGAGTCTGTTCCGGCAACCTCGCTATCCGAGCGGCTGCCACTGATGGTGCCACTAAGGTGGCTGCCCACCAGCCCACCTATCTGGTTGTTTCCGGTCACTGTGCCTTTTGCGTAGCTGTTGCTGATGCTTCCCATGTTTTCGCCAACCAGACCTCCTGCTTGATTGGTTCCTGTTACTGCCCCCAGCGCACGACTGCCTTCAATTGTGCCACCTTTGTTCTGACCTACCAGCCCGCCGGCAACATACGTGTTGCCAGAGTTCTCCCCAACCCTTACCGTCGCCGTGCTGTTGCGGATGATACCGCCCTGATTCAGACCAACCAGTCCACCGATGATTCTGTACCCGTCAACCTTGCCATCAACCTCGCTGTCCTCAATCGTCCCCCGATCGTTCAGCCCAACCAGAGAACCGACATTCACCACCTCTTTTGTCACAAAATTCACCAGCTTCACGCGCTTTAGCAAGCCACCCTGCAGCTTGCCAAACAGTCCTGTATTCTCGAATTTTCCGCTCGCTACGCCGACCTTCAAATTGGAAATTCGGTAACCGTTGCCATCATAAGTGCCAGAAAAAACCTTGATCGGTGCAAAACCGTTTTTCCAGCCATACGTCATCGTCGATGCGTCTATATCTTTGATCTGGACGTAGTGCGACCGGGGCGATGCTTCCACACCGCGCAAATGGCACAGGTTTTCTACCTGGTAGGGGTCACTTTCAGTTCCTGAGCCTGTCATGGCCTGCGAATCCGCAGGGCACACGACCTCAGGATCTATGTAGGGAAACTGGCTGTTATGAAAATAAGCGTCCCCGTAGTTCAGGGCATTGAAGACCTTTGGATTTTTGTAGATATTGCCCATCCCGGCAAAACCACCCAAGCACCCTAAGCCATTCGGACGTTCAGTAGGCCAGAACGCACTATATGTCCCCAACACGGATGACGTGTCCTCATAAAATGCCGCCGATCCGGAGCCTCCATATTCAGCACGGTAGTCCGTAAAAAGAACATAAAACCGCCTTGCACAAACGGCTCCTGAGCAAATAGCCGGTTTCGACGCATCCCGATATACAGAGGGAACATCCACTCGTCCGAATGGGGAATACTGTTGCGCCAGCGAATACGAGTGGTGCAGCACGTAGCCCGCGAAGTCCTCAGGGGTATGCACCTTCCAGTCCAGCAACTGGTAATTCCCCCAGCCACTAAACTCCCCCTCGATGCGCACCAGTCCCCAGTCACTATTGGCATTTCCTGCTATAAATCTTGAGCCGCTGGCTCGCGCCCGTCCTGCCCGCTCGCCTTTAACCTGAATGCTGAAATCGCTATTGATATAAGGCTTGTCGTCAGTATTGGGGTCATTCACCCCTACCAAGAAAAGATGCCAGACAGACAGAGCGTAGAGCGCACCGTCTCCTGACTTGTTTTTCAGCAAGCTCCCGGTACCGCAACCCGATCCGTGTTCGCCATACGCGCAGATGAGCACAGTGCCCGCGGAGGCCTTGAGCACGTGCGCAGGCATATCGCTGTTCACAAGCACAGCAGTGTTTTCCGTTTTATCATGATACTTGCATGTTGGAGGTCGCGCCTGGAATTTTTGCGGCTGCGTACCGGGCAAATCACCGTTCCTGTCTTTGAAAGTGTGATTGACCTTGTCTGCGGCGAACAGGAACGCATCGGGTTCCAGTCGGGATGCCGTGGGAGTTCGGAACTCCATCACTACGGTGTCTCCTGATATCGGGTATGACCAGAACCCGCCTCTGTTTCCGGATCGACCCTCGCCGGTATATTCCTCAACAGGGTCTTCCTCGTCGGTGAGGCTGTACAGCTTCACCGCCATGCCCGGATCCAGATGAAAACTCCTGAGGTACAGCCCCAGACTGACAGCATCAGGGGAATGAATATGCGCCTGCCAGACATCAAGGCCATCTTCCTGCTTGACCAGCGCCCAGTTTGCGCGCTGCAAACGAACTTCCCGGTAGATGCCGGTGTAGTTGGCCGTGCTCATGCTGAGCAACTCCAGAATTTCGTCTTCTTCCTCCGTGCTGAAAGCTCCCAGATCCAGTCGTTGTGCTCTGGTGGGGTACACGCTTCGGGCGGCCTCGCGCGCGTGTTGTACCTCCGGCAAGGGGTTGGCTGCGAAGCCTTGTTCTGCCGGAGACCCTTGATCCTGGCCGACAGCGAGAGAGCTTGACGTGACGATGGATACACCCACGAGCAGCCACTTCAGCCAACCATGGTTGCCGGAAATCTGCGCATCCGGAAATCTGAAGCCTGCTTCTTTCATTGTGAATGCATACGAGCCATGAGGGCGGAGAAAAGAGAGTCTGACCCGCCTGCGACATAAAATTCTTGGCACAACATTCGCTATCTGTTCTCCCGGCTGACGCACTGAGGGATCACCAGACTCTGACCTCCACCCACTCTCTGATGTCCCAGCACGGCTGTACGCGCCGAAAAATCACTTAGTGGGTTAATTGTACAAAATAACGCCCAATCCGGCAAATTATTAAGAAGATACCGACCCCATCTGACCGGAAAACCCCGAAAACAGTGCCAAGGCGTACAGTCTTATTTGTGGGCTTTTTGGTCTCCAGGGGAATGAATCAGTGGCAATAGTCGGCACTGTGACTTCTTGTTTTTAACCGCGAAAAACGTGAAAGTTGGTATTTGTAATTCGTATGATTTCAGTTTTGGGGCAGCTTCCAAAGTTCACCAAAAGCCCCAATTCAAGGCCTGTTGTTTTAAGACAATTCAACAGCTGTGCTTCATGCTCATCAGTAATGTTTGTCATGGCAGATAAAGTCAGCCTTATAGACTTGCTTTAAAGGTTCACCCTCTGTGTCTTGAAAGAAGTGATCCTTTCAGAAAACTCCTTCTCCAGACACTCCCGGCACTCCCGGCACACTGCCTCAAGGAAATCACACATTCATCAGAAAATAAAATTTTTCTCGTGTATTTCATGTGTAACCTCAGCGAACCATACCGCCCAGGAACGCTCTCAGCCGCAATTTCTTGACGTGATGCGGGCCGGGTCTCGGCGTTGCCGGAATCTCGGGATCCCAGTTGATAAATTGACTCACCCCCGGCAACTCAGCCACGCTGTCCCGAGGGAATGTCCGGACTTCGTACGCAACACCACCCTGCAGCCCCGTAAATTCCGTCCTGACGGCTCCCCCGGGCGTCGGCATCGCAACAGACTGTTCCCCTATCAGTTCTCCGTACGAAAGCAGTTGTACCCGATACCCCAAGCCGAGCAATATTCCGTCAACCGGGGCACCGAAATCAGCATGATCCACAGTGCGTCCGTAGCCATCATTTCCCGAATACTGCAAGTGTACCTGCACACGACCATTCGCCTTGTGCATCAGTTGCATGGCCAATGTTCCCTCAAGAACGTCGAGCAAAGTAAATGCTGCAGTGCTTATCGCGCCCGCTCCGGCACGGTTGACTGCCCGGAGCGAATAGCGTATCTGCTCTCCTCCTGTGTGCTTCTTGCGCAGTTGCGCCAAGACATGGCCTGACAACACATAAGAAGTGCCGGTTCCTGTGCTCGGTTGGCTTTTCCCGTCCACGGAAAGCTGATAGCTGTCTATCGTCGCCCCGTTGCTGCTCGCGGCTTCCCAACTCAGGTTCACCCGATCTACAGACTCCCATCTGGCTTGCAAGCCAGATGGTCTGCCAGGCACCGCTATGGTGCTGAATGCGCTTCTGTTTTCGGATGCCTGGGCGGGCTCCCCGACGCCCGTCCGGTTGCGTGCATAGACCTGTAACGAATAGCTTCTCTTCGGCAGCAAGTCGGTGATCTCAATCTCGGTGTCAAAAGCACCTGCCGAGAAAAAGGTCTCGGTGCTGCGTCCTGCAGCACTCACAACCACCACGTAGCCAAAACCGGAGGCTGTAGCGCGATCAGGGGAAGTCGCAAGCACATTGTCCGCCAAGGAAGCGCAATCGCCATATCCCATGGTCGTCAACACCAGGCGCGCAGTGGTTTGACCGGGCACCAGCTCCGTTATCGTTGTCGCGCCCGGAAGACCGGGCAAATAGAAATGACCGGCTGCCGGATAGCCAGCGACATCTCCGTGTACAGCGCGAAGCTGATACGGGTGGGGGCAAGCCTCTTGCTTGTTTTTCCGAAACCCGGCCAGAAAATCTCCGTCAAAGTCAAAAGTCGGAGCTGTGACCTCCCGTATTGTTCCTGCCAGCTCAAGTTCGTAGGAATCAACCGCTGAACTTCCCGCCGCCCACGTGAAGTGCAGATGATCCGGAGATTCCCAGCGCACCGCCAAATCAACCGGTGTGGCAGGAATGTCGACAAGCGCGCGCAACAAGGGCAACGTACGGGTACTGCCAAAATGCCAGGTTCCCGGTTCCCAGCCGGCATAAGTCGTGGCACCTGCGCATCTTTGCCCCGCCGCAGTCGGGCAACGCAGCTGGGTCAGAGTGCGAGGTGAACTGCTGCCCGTTAAGCCATTGCCCACCAAAGATGCCTGTGCAGGCACGGGTGCGTAACTGCGATCAATCACCGCATCCGGAGCAGAATAACCCGCCAGACTCCCGGTGCTGCCCGACTCCCCGTCAACCGAGTTCACCGCATAGCTGTCCTGTATGCGGCGGATATTGTTTCCGACCAGTCCCCCGATGGAAAAATGACCCCGCACCTCACCGAGTGCATAGCTCGCTTGGACAGAACCGGAGTTGATGCCCACCAGTCCGCCAACACGGCTATCTCCGCTGACCGACACGTCGGCATAGCTGTAGGCAATGGTGCTTCCGCTGTAGCCGACCAAGCCGCCGGCGCTCGAGCCGTCCACAGCGATGGCCGAACCTGTCGCGTAACAGTGCAAAATCGTGCTTCCCAGACTGTAGCCAACCAGACCGCCGGCGTTGCCCCGCCCTTCACCCGAGACGCGCACCGCCGCATCGGCACTGCTGTGCAAAATAGCGGCTCCCAGAACCAGACCGGCCAGACCACCGGCAGACTCAAGCGCGCGTACTTGCGAAGCCCTCACCGTGCTGCCCACGACCCGACCTTTTGCTTTCACATAACCGACCAGACCGCCGACGTATCTGCCCCCGTCGACCTCGGCACTGGCACCACTGTCAACCAGCAATCCTCCGTTGCCACCCGCCAGCCCGCCAATGTTGACTCCGGCTCTGTTGCCGGAAACCTGTGCAGACCTCACGACGCTGTTCATGACGGTTCCGTCGTTAAAGCCGACCAGGGCTCCGACGCTGTTTTTTCCTTTTACCCACGCATCAACGAGCACCACCCCCTTGACGATCCCGTCTTCTGCGAGTCTGGAGAACAGGCCAATCGTGTTCGTTTCCGGACGGTTAATGTACAGAGCAGAGATTTGCCGCCCTGCCCCGTCAAAGGTGCCTGAAAAAGGCTCTATCGGATGAAAGCCGACATCGCCTGACCACTCCTGACTCGGGCTGGCGTCTATGTCTGCCACCTGCACATAGTGAGCGTGCAGATCAGAGCGCACATCCTGTAGTTGGCACAGCGTGGTAATTTGCCACGGGTTGTCGCCGCTGCCGTCACCCGATGCACTCTTCAGACCCTTGCCGGCGCATCCAGGAAAGCTGGTCACCGCCCGGATCGTTAACGGCGATCCGGTGCCCACCGTGTTATGGGCGAAGGCTTCCAGCCGATACTCAAAGGTACTTTCCAACTCCGCAAACTCCACCGTAACCGGGCTCAGAGGGTTCCCCAGCATAATGTCGCGTTCCTCTGTCAGTTCCCCGAACGCATACAGGCGTACCCGGTAAGCCAAACGCAAAGCCGCCGCTTGCGCCGCCGCCGCGTAATCAGCGTCAACCGGCCTGCGGCCATAGCCATCATTGGCCGGGGCTGTAAAGCTGAGTCTCAGCGTGGAGACCCCCTGCTCCACGCGCATATCAGCCGGAGAATCAGGAACGTCCAGCAGGCGCACGGAAACTCGGGCAGCTTCGCCAGCACCATAAAGGTTGTAGCCGCGAACCGTTAAAAAGAGCGTGCTCCCGCCTTCATGACGGGCGCGCAACTTCTGCAACCAGTCAGCTCCCGCTATGAAGTAATCCGAGAGCGTCTCCTCAAAATGCACTCCACTCTCTACACGATAACCGATTCGCTCAGATCCTCTCAATGGAGGTTCCCAACGCAGCAACAAGGCAGACGGAGATTTCCACTGTGCCAGCAGGTGCAAGGGCTTGCCAGGAGTCTCAAAGCCCCGCAGAACCGGCAGCGTCCTGTGATCGCCGAAGGACCAGGTCTCGGCACTCCAGCCTGAGTATGTTGACCTTCCCGCACACGCCAAGCCAGGGGCGGTGGGGCAACGCAGTTGCTGTAGTGTCCGCAAGGAGCCTGATCCCTGCCCGGCGTCATCTGCCACAAAAGGCATGCCGCCACCATTGCCACCGTTGGCGCGAGACAACGCTGCCGCATAGCTGTCGGCAATGCCTCCCGGACTGCTGCCGGCAAAGCTTCCAGGCTGCCTGGCTCCGGACACCGATCCTGCCGCATAGCTGCGGCTGACGGTGCCCTGATTGTTTGCCACAAAACCCGCGACCAGACCTTCCCCGGTCACAGAAGCTGTTGCGTAACTGTCAGTCACCGAACCTTGGTTGTCTGCGACCAGACCACCCGCCTGAACTGCTCCTGGCACCGAGCCTCCGGCGTAGCTTGTGTCGATACTCCCGACTGCCAGATTTCTCCCGACCAGACCACCCGCGATTTGAGCTCCCGGCCCTGTCGTCAACTGAGCCGCGCTACCGCTGATAGTGCCTGCGTTGATGCCAACGAGCCCTCCCGCAACTTGCCCGCCAAAAAGTGAGCCCGTTGCGCCGCTGTTCACGATCCTTCCTCCCTCATTCCTGCCCGCCAAGGCTCCCACGTTGGTGCTTCCCCGAAGCTGCGCGTTCACCAGCACGACCTGTTGCAATAACCCGCCCCGAAGCTGCGCAAACATGCCGACATCTTCCAGCGCATCAGAGCGCACCATTAAATGGAAAATCTGAAAACCGGCACCATCAAGGGAACCGGAAAAACCAGCGATCGGCGCAAAGCCTTCTCCGGCTCGCCAGTTCCGGGATGGATCTGCCTCAATATCGCCTGCCAGTCGGTAGTGGGCTGCAGGGACAGAGCGAATATCCTGCAATTGACACAGCGTGGCAATCTGCCAGGGATTGTCCTCGCTGCCCGAGCCACCCGAACCGCCTGCCGACATCAGGGCTTCCCCGTCACACTGCCAGGGACGGGTAAATACCGACAATGAAAAAGGCGGCCCTTCCCCAACCCTGTTATAGGGCGTCGCCACAACTTCATAGCGGCTATCGCTTGCCAGACCCGAAAATTCCACAGCTGCGGATGTTTCGCCGTCTGTGTGCGCAAGCTCCTGTACCTGCATCAGTTCTCCCCCGGTGTACAGCCGTACCCGGTAGCCCAGACCTGCAGGAACCCCGGTACCCGTATATCCGTAAGCCGGGTCTTCCGGTGATTGGCCATAGCCGTCGTCAGCCGGAGCCATAAGCAACACGCGCAGTAAGAACGCCTGCGCCGATGCCTGAAGGTCAGCCAGTTCGCTTGGTAAGTTCAGCAACTCAACCGCAATCGTCGTCGCTTCGCTCACGCCATGACGGTTATATCCACGCACACTAAGCTGCAAGAGGTCACCGCTCTCGTATTCGGAACGGAGGCTTTGCACCAGGCGCCTGCCGAAGGTAAAAGACTCGGATCCCGTTTCCAGGGAACGCCCTGCCACCTCCACCCAATAGCCGGCGCTCAGGCTTCCTGTTTTTGCGGCTGTCCAGCTCAGTTCCAGTTCATCTTGCTGGTTCCATTTCGCCTGCAGGCGCGAAGGGGGAGCAGGTGGTAGCGGGCGCAGGGCGCGATGGACCGGAAGCGTCTGCCCGTCTCCGAAATACCAGACTTGGGTGGTCCAGCCGGAGTAACTGACCGCTCCCTGGCATGTATCTCCCGGCAAAAGAGGGCACTGCAATTGCACCAGTGTGCGGGAAAAATTGTTTCCTGTGGCTTCATCTCCCCCGCTGCCCACGAGTTCCAGCGCGCTGCTGCCGACACCCTGCTCCAGCGCGTAATTTGCAGCCATATCGGTGTTTTCGGAATGCCCCACCAGCGTACCCGCCTGATTGTTCCCGCTAACCAGACCAGTCGCATAATTGTCCTCAATCCTGATGTTTCTGTTGTAGTAGCGCTCACTGTCTCCCGCCAGACCGCCTACCTGCACATTCCCGCTGACCGGACCAGTTGCATAACTGTCGTCAATCGAGCCGTACCTGCTTTTCCCCACCAGTCCGCCTACCCGCTCATTTCCGCTAACCGCCCCGGTCGCATGGCTTCTGAGGATTGACCCCCAGCTGAGGCCCACCAGACCTCCCACATGATTCCCCGCGCTGATAACTGTGCTGTCCGAGTGGCTGTCAACTATGGAACTGGAATCATCGTGCCGACCCACCAGTCCACCCACATCTTCTACCCCGCTGACCGCTCCCGCTGAATAAGAGCCGCTTATAAGGCCATCGTTATAACCCGCCAGGCCACCCACATAATAACGCCCGCTCACCGTTGACTGCGCGTGACTGTGATAGATTGAGGCCTGATTGAGCCCTGCAAGTCCACCAACACTGCTTGCTCCGCTCACACTTCCTCTCGCGTGGGAACTGCGAATCCTCGCGCCCGGGAAGTTTTGGCCCACCAGTCCGCCTATTTTGTTGCCGTGCCCCCAGGAATCAACCGTTCCGACAACGGTGGACTCCGAATGGCTGAGCTTGATCAAGCCATGGTTCTCACCTGCCACTCCTCCCACACGAGTCCGCCCGCCTATCAACCCCGTCACCGTGCTGCCATTGATGTTTCCATTTGCCTCAACGCTTCCTGCCAGGGCTCCTGTTGCATCTCTGCCCCGCACCGTGACATTCACGAGTGCCAGCCTTTGCAGGGCACCACCGCTGAGTTTCCCGAACAGCCCGACATGATCTGCTTGCCCAGGATTGATCAAAAGACTCAGAATGCTGTGACCACTCCCGTCCAGAGAGCCGGAAAAAAATTCAATCGGTGGAAAACCCTTTCCGTCTCCCCACTCGTGGCTTTGCTTCGCGTCTATATCGTTTGCCAGCCGATAATGCGCTGCCGTGTCGTAACGTATTTCCTGCAACTGGCAAAGTGTGCTGATCTGCCAGGGGTCATCCTCGCTGCCGGTGCCCGTTGCCGTTATTACCGCTGCCTGTGGACACGCCTCAACGTAGGTGAAAACCGGTGCTATCACCGCCATTGGGCCTGTGCCTGTTTTGTTTCTGGCAAATGCCCTGACTTCGTACCTGGAACCACCTACCAGACCTGAAAATTCCACTACAGTCGAACTTGACCATTCCTGTTGTGTCATGCGCTGCTCTTCTTTCAACAGGCCTTTTGAAAACAATTGCACGTGATATACGAGATCCAGGGTAATTCCGCTTGCCGGCTGCCCGTACGCGCTGCTACCCGGAGCGCGTCCGTAGCCGTCATCAGCAGCCTCGGTAATGGTGGCCCGTATTGTCGACAGCCCCGAAGCTGTCTGAGCCACCACCGCCCCCGGAACTTTCATCAAATGGAAACTTCCCGACGCTGCATCTCCCACACCTATTCCTTTGACGCCGTGTATGAAATAATAGATTTCACTGCCGCTGGCGTAACGCTTACGCAATTCAGCCATCAATGTATCGTCAAGCGCGAGACGGAATGCAGCGACATTTCTGACGATTCCGCCCACCTCCAGTTCAAAGTGGCTCACGGCAACATCCCGATGCTCCCACTGTAGTGTCAATCTACCCGTTGAGTTCCAGACTGCCCGGACTGCATGCGGTGCAGCGGGAATGTCAATTATCCGTAGCACAGGTAGCATGCGGGAGTGCCCGAAATGCCAAATTCGCGTATCCCAATCCAGATATACGCCAGCTGCCCGGCAAAGATTGACGGGATCCATTGGGCACTTCATTTGCCCCACAGTGCGCAAACCGCCGCCCTGTACTGTGCTGTCATCCTCTCCCACCAAGCTGTCCCCGTTGCTCAGCTTGCTGGCATAACTGCGGTCTATCGTGCCATCGTTGACTCCGACCAGCCTGCCCTGCAAGTCAGTTCCGACTACAGCCCCAGTGCTATAGGTGCTTCTGACCGTACCGCTGTTTTCGCCGACCAGACCGCCCACCTGACTGTCTCCGGTCACTGCGCCTCGTGCGTAGCTGTTACTGATGCTTCCTTTGTTTTCGCCGACCAGTCCGCCGACTTGGTTCTTTCCACGTACTATCCGGTATGCAGGGCTGTTCACGATCCTGGCTCTGCTTTCGTTCACACCCACCAGACCGCCTGTCTGACTGTCTCCGGTCACTGTGGATCCTGTTGCGTAGCTGTCATTGATGCTTCCCTTGTTTTCGCCGACCAGACCCCCGACCTGGTTCTTTCCACTCACACGTGATCCCCAGTCTGTATGGCTACTTACGATCCTGCCGTCATTCACACCCACCAGACCGCCTACCTGATCGTCTCCGGTCACTGTGGATCCTGTTGCGTAGCTGTCACTGATGCTTCCCTTGTTTTTTCCCACCAGACCGCCTGTCTGACTGTCTCCGGACACTTTTCCCGATGTATAACTGTCGCTGATGCCTCCTTTGTTATCGCCGACCAGACCCCCGACCTGGTTCTTTCCACTCACACGTGATTCCAGGACTGTATGGCTACTCACTATGCTGGCGTTGCTTTCGTTCACACCCACCAGACCGCCCACCTGACCGTCTCCAGATATTGCGCCTCGCGCGTGGCTGTTACTGATGCTTCCCTCGCTCACCCCCACCAGACCGCCCACCTGACTGTCTCCGGACACCGAGCCTTTTGCATGGCTGTTGCTGATGCTTCCTGCGTTTTTGCCGACCAGGCCGCCTACCTGACTGTCCCCGGACACCGAGCCTTTTGCATGGCTGCTCACGATGTTGGCGTAGTAGCCCTCGCTCACCCCCACCAGACCGCCCACCTGACTGTCTCCGGACACCGAGCCTTTTGCATGGCTGTTGCTGATGCCTCCTTTGTTTTCCCCCACCAGACCCCCTACCTGACTGTCCCCGTAAACCTTGCCATCAACTATGCTGTCCTCAATCGTCCCCCACTCGCTCAGCCCAACCAGAGAACCGACATTCACTCCGCCTTTCGTCAAAAAATCCACCAGCTTCACGCGCTTTAGCGAGCCACCCAGCAGCCTGCCAAACAGCCCTGTATTCTTGAGTTCTTTGCCAGCCGCACCGACCTTCAAATTGGAAATTTGGTAACCGTTGCCATCGTAAGTACCAGAAAAAACCTTGATCGGTGTAGAGCCGTTTTTCCAGCTATACGTCTGCCACGCGTCTATATCTTTGATCTGAATGTAGTGCGACCAGGGCGATGTCTCCATGCCGCGCAAATGGCACAGGGTTTCTACCTGGTAGGGATCATTTTCAGTTCCGGAACCTGCCATGGCTTGCGAATCCGCAGGGCACGTGAGTTCGGGATCCGTATAGGGAAATTGGCTGCCATGAAAATAAGTGTCCCCGTAGTTCAGGGCACTGAAGACCTTTGGATTTTTATAGATAGTGCCTATCCCGGCCAAACCACCCATGCACCCATTGCCATCCCGATCTGCACCCGGCCAGAACGAATTATAGACTCCCAACACGGATGACGTGTCCTCATAAAATGCCGGTGCCCCGGAGGCTCCCCATTCAGCGCGGTAGACCGTAAAAAAAACACGAAATCGATCTGCACAAATGAGTCCTGAGCAAATAGTTGATTTCGACGTATCCGGATTGCCATCGACCGAAAACGCGTTTTCGAATGGGGTGTATTGTTGCGCCAGCGAATACGAGTGGTTCAGTAAGTAGCCATCGAAGGTCTCGGGGGAATGCACCTTCCAGTCCAGTAGTTGGTAATTCCCCCAGCCACTCAACTGCCCTTCAATGCGCACCAGCACCCAGTCATATTTTGCATCCCCTGCTATAAATCTTGAGCCTTTTGCTCGTGCCCGCCCCACTGACTGGCCTTTAATTTCAATGCTGAAGTCGCTATCGAGATAAGGCTTGTCGTCAGCATCGGGGTCATCCACAACTGACTTGAAAAGATGCCAGACAGACAGAACGTAGAGCGCACCGTCCCCTGACTTGTTTTTCAGCAAGCTTCCGGTACCGCAACTCGATCCTCGTTCGCCATTCACGCAGATGAATACAGTGCCCAAGGAGGCCTTGCGCACGTGCGCCGGCATTTCGTCGTCCACATAGTCGGCAGTGTTTCCCGTTTTATCATGATACGTGCATGTTGGAGATCGCGCCTGGAATTTTTGCAACTGCGTACCGGGCAAATCACCGTTCCTGTCTTTGAAAGTGTGATTGACTTTGTCTGCGGCGAACGGGAACGCATCGGGTTCCAGTCGGGATGCCGTGGGAGTCCGGAACTCCACCACTACGGTGTTTCCTGACATCGGGTATGACCAGAATCCGTCTCTGTTTCCGGATCGGCTCTCGCCGGTGTATTCCTCAACAGGGTCTTCCTCGTCAGTGAGGCTGTACAGCTTCACCGCCATGCCCGGATCCAGATGAAAATTCCTGAGGTACAGCCCCAGACTGACGGCTTCAGGGGAATGAATATGCGCCTGCCAGACATCAATGCCATCTTCCTGCTTGACCAGTGCCCAGTTGGCGCGCTGCAAACGAACTTCCCGGTAGATGCTGGTGTAGTTGACCGTGCTCATGCTCAGCAACTCCAGAATTTCGTCTTCTTCCTGTGTGCTGAAAGCCCCCAGATCCAGTCGCTGCGCTCTGGTGGGGTACACACTGCGGGCAGCCTCACGCGCGTGTTGCACCTCCGGCAAGGGGCTGGCCATGAAGCCTTGATCTGCCAAAGATTCCTGATTCTGGCCGACGGCGAGTGCGCTTGACGTGACGATGGATACACCCACGAGCAAGTACTTCAGCCAGACACGGCTGTCGGATCTCTGTGCGTCCGGAAATTTGAAACCTGCTTCTTTCATCGTGAGTGCTTACACATCATGCGGGAAGAAAAAAGAAAGCATAACCCGCCTGCAACATAAAATTCCTGCCACTACATTCACTATCTGTTGTCCCGGCTGACGCACTGAGCGACTCCCTGACTCACCCACTCTCTGATATTTCAGCACGGCCGTACGCGCCGTAAAATCACTTAGTGGGTCAATTATACGAAATAACTCCCAATCTGACAAATTGTCATGATAAGGTGCTGGCCTCATCCGAACCGGGAACCCCGAAACCAGCACCGTGGCGTACAGTCTTATTTGTGAGTCTTTTGGTCTCCAGTGGAATGAATCAGTGACAATAGTCGGCACTGCAACTTCTTGTTTTTAACTGCGAAAAACGTGAAAGTTGATATTTGCAATTCGTATGATTTCAATTTTGGAGAAGCTTCCAAAGTTCACCAAAAGTCCCAATTCAAGGCCTGTTGCTTTAAGACAATTCAACAAGTTGTGCTTCATGTTCATCAGTAATGTTTGTCATGGCAGATAAGGTCAGGCTTATGGACTTGCTTTAAAGGTTCACTCTCTGTGCCTTGAAAGGAATGCTCCTTATGGGGAATTCCTTCTCCAGACACTCCTGGCGCACTGCCTCAAGAAAATCACACATTTATCAGAAAACAAAACCTTTTCGTGTTTTTCGCGGTTATTAAACTCGTGGTTTATAGTTCTCTCGCCAGTTGCCCGGGCTCTTCACCAAGGGAATGCCCCTTATGGAGAATTTCTTCTCCAAACACTCTTGGCACACTCCCTCAAAAAAACCACACATTCGTCAGAAAACAAAACTTTTCGCGTGTTTCGCGGTTATTAAACTCGTGGTTTATAGTTCTCTCGCCAGTTGCCCGGGCTCTTCACCAAAGGAATGCTTCTTATGGAAGACTCCTTCTCCAGCCACTCCTGATACGCTGCCTCAAGGAAACCACACATTGACCTTTACTCACTCTCTGATGTCCCGGCACGGCTTGTACGCGCAGGGAAATCACTTGGCGGGTGAATTGTACAAAATAGTGCCCAACCTGACTGTTAATAAGAGGATGCCGACCCCATCCGACCGGGAAACCTCGAAACCAGTACCGAGGCGTACAGTCTTGTTCAAACTGGCTTGCGCGTCTCGCGCGGCTAATAAACTCGTGGTTCATCGTTCTCTCGCCAGTTGCCCGGGCTCTTCACCAAAGGAATGCTTCTTTTAGAAAATTCCTTCTCCAGCCACTCATGGCGCACTACCTCAAGGAAGCCCGACCTCATTTCCCTGAACCGCATGGAATTCATCAGAAAACAAAACCTTTGCGCGTTTTTTGTGTTTTTTAGTGGTTATTAAACTCGTGGTTCACAGTTCTCTCGCCAGTTGCCCGGACTCTTCACCAAAGGAATGCTTCTTTTAGAAAATTCCTTCTCCGAACGCTTCTGGCACACTGCCTCAAGGAAAATACACCTCACTTCCCTGAATCGCATAGAATTCATCAGAAAACAAAACCCTTTCGTGTTTTTTGTGGTTATTAAACTCGTGGTTCATAGTTCTTTCGCCAGTTGCCCGGGCTCTTCACCAAAGGAATGCTCCTTATGGGAAACTCCTTCTCCGAACACTTCTGGCACGCTGCCTCAAGGAAAATACACCTCACTTCCCTGAACCGCATAGCATTCATCAGGAAACAAAACCCTTTCGTGTTTTTTGTGTTTTTTAGTGGTTACTAAACTCGTGGTTCATAGTTCTCTCGCCAGTTGCCATGGCTCTTCACCAAAGGAATGCTTCTTATGGGAAACTCCTTCTTCAGACACTCTTGGCACACTGCCTCAAGAAAACCACACATTCGTCAGGAAACGAAACTTCTCGTGTTTTTCGCGGTTGTTAAATTCGTGTATGCCCTCAGCGAACCATGCCGCCCAAAAAGACTTTCAGACGCAATCTTGGCTCTTCCTGCACCTGAGTCGGGGGAACCAGACTGATGGAGTGCCGCACGTCGGACGCTTCAGCCACGCTGTTTCGGGGGAACGCCCGGACTTCGTACACAACACCATCCTGCAATTCCGCAAATTTCGTCTTGGCGGCTCCTCCTGACTTCGGCATCGTAACGGACTGTTCTTTCATCAGTTCTCCATGAGAAAGCAGTTGTACCCGATACCCCAAGCTGAGCAACATTCCGTCAACCGGAGCTCCGAAATCAGCGTGTTCCACGGTGCGTCCATAGCCATCATTTCCCGAATATTCCAAGTGTACTTGCACGTGGTCGTATGCTTCGGACGTCAGTTGCATGGTCAATAATCCTTCAGGAGCGTCGAGCAAAGTAAATGCTGCCGTGCTTATCGCGCCCTCCCCGGCACGGTTGACTGCCCGGAGCGAATAGCTTATCTGCTCTCCTCCTGCGTGCTTTTTGCGCAACTGTGCCAAGGCACGGTCTGACAACACATAAGTAGTGGCGGTTCCTGTACTCGGGTAGCTTTCTCCGTCCACGGAAAGCAGGTAGTCTTCTATCGCCGCCCCGTTGCTGCTCGCCGCTTCCCAACTCAGAATCACCCGATTTGCGGACTCCCATCTGGCTCGCAAGCCTGAGGGTCTGCCAGGCTTCGCTATGGTGCTGAACGTGCCCCTGTTTTCGGGCGTCTGGACGAGTGCTCTATCGCCCACCCGGTTACGCACATAGACCTGTAACGAATAGCTTCTCTTTGGCAGCAAGTGGGTGATCTCGATCTCGGTGTCAAAAGCACCTGCCGGGGAAATGGTCTCGGTGCTGCGTCCTGCAGCACTCACAACCACCACGTAGCCAAAACCGGGGCTCACGGTACGATCAGGGGAAGTCGCAAGCGCATCAATCGCCAGAGAAGCGCAATCGTCATGTCCCATGGTCGTCAACACCAAGCGCGCAGTAGTTTGACCGGGCACCAGCTCCGTTATCGTCGTCGCGCCCGGAAGACCGGGCAAATAGAAGTGACCGGCTGCAGGATAGCCAACGACATTTCCATGCACAGCGCGAAGCTGATACGGGTGGGGGCAAGCCGCTTGGTTGTTTCTCTGAAACTCAGCCAGGAAATCTCCGTCAAAGTCAAAAGTCGGTGCCGTGACTTCCCGTATTGTTCCTGCCAGTTCAAGTTCGTAGGAATCTGGCACTGAACTTCCCGCCGCCCACGTGAAGCGCAAATGATCCGGAGATTCCCAGCTCACCGCCAAATCAACCGGTGTGGCAGGAATGTCGATAAGCGCGCGCAGCAAGGGAAGCGTACGGGTATTGCCAAAATGCCAAGTTCCCGGTTCCCAGCCGACATAAGTTGTGGCACCTGCGCATCTCTGCCCTGCCGCAGTCGGGCAACGCAGCTGGGCCAGAGTGCGAGGTGAACTACCGCCCGTCAAGCCATTGCCCACCAAAGCTACCTGTGCAGACACGGGTGCGTAACTGCGATCAATCACTGCGTCCGGAGCAGAATAACCTGCCAGACTCCCGGTGCTGCCCGGTCCCCCAACAACCCTGTTCACCGCATAGCTGTCCTGAATGCGGCGGACATTGCTTCCGACCAGTCCCCCGGTGATGGAGCGACCCCGCACCTCACCGAGTGCATAGCTCGCATGGACAGAACCGGAGTTGATGCCCACCAGTCCGCCCACACGATCAGCTCCGCTGACCGACACGTCGGCATAGCTGTAGGCAACAGTGCTTCCACTGTAGCCGACCAGACCGCCGGCGCGTGAGCCGTCCACAGCGATGACCGAACCTGTTGCGTAACAGTGCAAAATCGTGCTTTCCTGGCTATAGCCAACCAGGCCGCCGACGTTGCCCCGCCCTTCACCCGAGACGCGCACCGCCGCGTCGGCACTGCTGTGCAAAATAGTGGCTCCCAGAGCCAGTCCGGCCAGACCACCGGCAGACTCAAGCGCGCGTACTTGCGAAGCCCTCACCGTGCTGCCCACGACCCGGCCTTTTGCTTTCACATAACCGACCAGACCGCCGACGTATCTGCCCCCGTCAACCTCGGCACTGGCACCACTGTCAATCAGTAACCCTCCGTTGCCACCCGCCAGCCCGCCAATGTTGACTCCGGCTCTGTTGCCGGAAACCTGTGCGGACTTCACGACGCTGTTCATGACGGTTCCGTCGTTAAAGCCGACCAGGGCACCGACGCTGTTTTTTCCTTTTACCCACGCATCAACGAGCACCACCCCCTTGGCGATCCCGTCTATTGCAAGTCTGGAGAACAGGCCAATCGTGTTCGTTTCCGGGCGGTTAATGTACAGAGCAGAGATTTGCCGCCCTGCCCCGTCAAAGGTGCCTGAAAAAGGCTCTATCGGATGAAAGCCGGCACCGCCTGACCACTCCTGACTCGAGCTGGCATCAATGTTTGCCACCTGCACATAGTGAGCGTGCAGATCAGAGCGCACATCCTGCAGTTGGCACAGCGTGGCAATTTGCCACGGGTTGTCGCCGCTGCCGTCACCCGATGCACTCTTCAGACCTTTGCCGGCGCATCCCGGAAAGCTGGTCACCGCCCGGATTGTTGACGGCGACCCGGTGCCCACCGTGTTATGGGCGAGGGCTTCCAGCCGATATTCAAAGGCACTCTTAAGCCCCGCAAACTCCACCATGACCGGACTCAGGGGGTTCCCCAGCGGAATGTCGCGTTCCTCTGTCAGTTTCCCGGACGCGTACAGGCGTATCCGGTAAGCCAAACGCAAAGCCGCCGCTTGCGCCGACCCTGCGTATTCAGCGTCAACCGGTTTGCGGCCGTAGCCGTCATTGGCAGGGGCTGTAAAGCTGAGTCTCAGCGTGGTGAGCCCCGGCACCACGCGCATATCAGCCGGAGAATCAGGAACGTCCAGCAGGCGTACGGAAAAACGGGCGGCTTCGCCAACACCATAAAGATTGTAGCCACGAACCG
This sequence comes from uncultured candidatus Poriferisulfidus sp., assembly GCA_965215765.1. Lineage (GTDB taxonomy): Bacteria > Pseudomonadota > Gammaproteobacteria > Poriferisulfidales > Oxydemutatoraceae. The sequence continues at coordinate 357,602 of OZ244118.1, forward strand.
TTAAAAGGGGCGTGCTCCCGCCTTCATGACGGGCGCGCAACTTCTGCAACCAGTCCGCTCCCGCTATGAAGTAATCCGAGAGCGTCTCCTCAAAAAGCACTCCACTTTCTACACGATAACCGATTCGCTCAGGCCCGCCCAATGGAGGCTCCCAACGCAGCAACAAGGCAGACGGGGATTTCCACTGTGCCCGCAAGTGCAAGGGTTTGCCAGGAGTCTCAAAGCCCCGCAGAAGCGGCAGCGTCCTGTGATCGCCGAAGAACCAGGTCTCGGCACTCCAGCCTGAGTATGTTGTCCTCCCCGCACACGCCAGACCAGGGGCGGTGGGACAACGCAGTTGCTGTAGCGTCCGCAGGGAGCCTGATCCCTGCCCGGCATCATCTGCCACAAAAGGCACAATGCCACCATCGACGCGAGGCAACGCTGCCGCATAGCTGCCGGCAATGCCTCCCGGACTGCTGCCGGCAAAACTTCCGGGCTGTCCGGCTCCGGACACCAACGCTGCCGCATAGCTGCGGCTGACGGTGCCTTGATTGTTTGCCACAAGACCCGCGACCAGACCTTCCCCGGTCACAAAAGCTGTTGTGTAACTGTCAGTCACCGAGCCCTGGTTGTCTGCGACCAGGCCACCTGCCCGAACTGCTCCTGACACCGAGCCTCCGGCATAACTTGTGTTGATACTCCCGCCTGCCAGATTTCTCCCGACCAGGCCACCCGCGATTTGAGCTCCCGGCTCTGTCGTCAACTGAGCCGCGCAACCGTTGATCGTGCCAGTGTTGATGCCGACGAGTCCTCCCGCCACTTGCCCGCCAAAAAGCGAGCCAGTTGCGCCGCTGTTCAGGATCCTTCCTCCCTCGTTCCTGCCCACCAGGGCTCCCACGTTGGTGCCTCCCCAAAGCTGCGTGTTCACCAGCACCACCTGTTGCAGCAACCCGCCCTGAAGCTGTGCAAACATGCCGACATCTTCCAGCGCATCAGAGCGCACCATTAAATGGAAAATCTGATAACCGGCACCATCAAGGGAACCGGAAAAATCAGCGACCGGCGCAAAGCCTTCTCCGGCTCGCCAGTCCCGGGATGGACCTGCCTCAATATCGCCGACCAGCCGGTAGTGGGCTGCAGGAGCAGAGCGAATGTCCTGCAATTGGCACAGCGTGGCAATCTGCCAAGGATCATCCTCGCTGCCCGAGCTGCCAGAACCGCCTGCCGACACCAGGGCTTCCCCGTCGCACTGCCAGGGACGGGTAAATGTCGGCAGGAAAAATGGCGACCCTTCTCCAACCCTGTTATAGGGCGTCGCCACCACTTCATAGCGGCTGTCGCTTGCCAGACCCGAAAATTCCACAGCCGCAGATGTTTCGCCGTCTGTGTGCGCAAGCTCCTGTTCCTGCACCAGTTCTCCCCCGGTGTACAACCGTACCCGGTAACCCAGACCTGCTGGAACCCCGACACCCGTATATCCGTAAGCCGGATTTTCCGGTGACTGGTCATAGCCGTCGTCAGCCGGAGCCATAAGCAACACACGCAGTGAGAACGCCTGCGGCGATGCCCGAACACCTGTCAATTCGCCTGGGTTTCTCAGCAGCCTGATCACAGCCGTCATCGCTTCGCTCACGCCATGACGGTTATATCCACGCACACTAAGCTGCAAGGGGTCACTGCCCCCATATTCAGTACGCAGGTTTTGCACCAGGCGCCTGTCAAGCGTAAAAGACGCGGACTCTGTTTCCAGAAAAAGCCCTGCCATCTCAATCCAATAGCCGGCGTTCAGGCTTCCTGTTTTTGCATCTGTCCAGCTCAGTTCCAGTTCATCTTCCGGGGTCCATTTCGCCTGCAGGAGCGAAGGGGGGACAGGTGGCACCGGTTGCAGGGCGCGATGGGCCGGAAGCGTCTGCCTGTCCCCGAAATACCAGACCTGTGTGCTCCAGCCGGAGTAACTGACCGCTCCCTGGCATGTATCTCCCGGCAAAAAAGGGCACTGTAATTGCGCCAGCGTGCGGGAAAAATTGTTTTCTGTGGCGTCCTCTTCCCCGCTGCCCACGAGTTCCAGCGCGCTGCTGCCGGCACCCGGCTCCAAGGCGTAATTCGCAGCCAACCCGGAGCCTTCGTAATACCCCACCAGCGTGCCCGCCTGGTTGTTCCCGCTCACTGAACCAGTCGCATAACTGTTCTCAATCCGGACGCTATAGCGGCCGTTGTAGTAGCGCTCACTGTTTCCCACCAGCCCGCCTACCTGCACATTCCCGCTGACCGAACCAGTCGCATAACTGTCGTCAATCGAGCCGCGCCTGGTTCTTCCCACCAGCCCGCCTACCTGATCAGTTCCGCTGACCGCTCCGGTCGCATGGCTTTTAAGGATTGACCCTGAACTGACGCCCGCCAGACCTCCCACATAACTCCCTTCACCGATAACCGTGCTGTCTGAGTGGCTGTCAACTATGGAATTGGAACTGTGCCAACCCGCCAGCCCGCCCACAAACCCTGTTCCGCTGACCGCTCCTGCCGAATAAGAGCCGCGTATAAAACCCTGGTTGGAACCCACCAGACCGCCCACAGAATAACGCCCGATCACCGTTGACTGCGCGTGACTGTGGTAGATCTGAGCTTCGTTGGCCCCCACCAGTCCACCAACACTGCCTGCGCCGCTCACACTTCCTCTCGCGTGCGAACTGCGTATCCTCGCGCCCGGGAAGTTTTTGCCCACCAGTCCGCCTATTGTGTGGCCGTGTCCCTGGGAATCAATCGTTCCGGAAACGGCAGACTCTGAATGGCTTAGCTCGATCAACCCATGGTTTTCACCTGCCACTCCTCCCACACGATCCCGACCGACTATCAACCCCGTCACCGTGCTGCCATTGATGCTTCCATTTGCCGCAACACTTCCTGCCAGGGCTCCTGTTGCGTCTCTGCCCCGTACTGTGACATTCACGAGTGCCAGCCTTTGCAGGGCACCACCGTTGAGCTCCCCGAACAGCCCGACATGGTCTGTTTGCCCAGGATTGATCAAAAGACTCAGGATGCTGTGACCATTCCCGTCCAGAGAGCCGGAAAAAGATTCAATCGGAGAAAAGCCCTTTCCGTCTCTCCACTCGTGGCTTAGCTTTGCGTCTATATCGTTTGCCAGCCGATAATCAGCTGCCGTGTCGTAACGTATTTCCTGCAACTGGCAAAGTGTGCCGACCTGCCAGGGGTCATCCTCGCTGCCAGAGCCCGCTGCCGTTATCACCGCTGCCCGTGGACACGCCGCAACGTAGGTGAAAACCGGCGCTATCACCGTTGTTGAGCCTGCGCCCGCCTTGTTTCTGGCAAATACCCTGACTTCGTACCTGGAACCACCGTCCAGACCTGAAAATTCCACTACAGTCGAACTTGACCATTCCTGCTGTGTCTTATGCATCTCTTTTTTTAACAGGCCTTTTGAAAACAGTTGCACGTGATATACGAGACCCAGCGCAATTCCGCTTGCCGGCTTCCCGTACGCGCTGCTTCCTGTAGCGCGCCCGTAGCCGTCATCATCAGCTCCGACAATGGTGACCCGTACTGTTGACAGCCCCGAAGCTGTCTGGGCCACCACCGCCCCCGGAACTTTCATCAAATGGAAACTTCCCGACGCTGCATCTCCATCACTGCTTCCTTTTACACCGCGTATGGAATAACGAATTTCACTGCCGCTGGCGTAACGCTCACGTAATCTAGCCATCAATGTATCGCCAAGCACGAAATGGAATGCTCTGATGTCTTGAATGGTTCCGTCCACCTCCAACTCAAAGAGATCTATGCCAGCATCCCGATGCTCCCACTGTAGCGTCAATCTGCCCGTCGAGTCCCAGACTGCCTGAACTGCATGCGGCGCAACGGGAATATACCCATGCACCCGGATCCTGGGCAGTATGCTGGAGTTCCCGAAATACCAAATTTGTGTATCCCAATCCAGATACACGCCAGCTGCCCGGCAAAGATTGACGGGCTCCATCGAGCACTTCATTTGTCCCATAGTGCGTAAACCGCTGCCATGTACCACGCCGTCATCCTCTCCCACCAGGCTGTCCCCGCCGCTGCTGGCATAACTGCGGTCTATCGTGCCACTGTTGACTCCGACCAGCCTGCCTCGCAAATCAGTTCCGCCTACAGCACCAGTGCTATAGGTGCTTCTGACCGTACCGCTGTTTGCTCCCGCCAGTCCGCCTGTCTGACTGTCTCCGGTCACTGGGCCTCGTGCGAAGCTGTTACTGATGCTTCCTTTGTTTTCGCCGACCAGACCCCCGACCTGGTTCTTTCCACTCACACGTGATCCCGAGAATGTATGGCTACTCACGATACTGGCGTTGCCTTCGCTCACACCCACCAGACCACCCACCTGACTGTCTCCGGACACTGTGCCTAGTGCATAGCTGTTACTGATGCTTCCTTTGTTTTCGCCGACCAGACCTCCGACCTGGTTCTTTCCACTCACACGTGACCCTTGGACTGTATAGCTACTCACGATACTGGCGTTGCCTTCGCTCACACCCACCAAGCCCCCAACCCCGGAGGCTGTTCCGACAACCAGGTGACGCGCGAAGCTGCCACTGATGCTTCCCTTGTTTTTTCCCACCAGACCGCCTGTCTGACTGTCTCCGGACACTTCTCCCGATGTATAACTGTCAGCGATGCTTCCACTGTTTTCGCCAACCAGACCCCCAACCTGACTGTCTCCGGACACTGAGACTTCTATTATGCCGCCGCCACTGATGGCTCCATTGTTTTCGCCGACCAGACCCCCGACCTGGTTCTTTCCACTCACACGTGATCCCGTGACTACATGGCTGTCACTGATGCTTCCTTCGTTTCCGCCGACCAGACCCCCAACCTGACTGTCTCCGGACACTGAGACTTCTATTATGTTGCCGCCACTGATGGCTCCTTTGTTTTCGCCGACCAGACCCCCGACCTGGTTCTTTCCACTCACACGTGATCCCGTGACTACACTGCCTACAATCGTGCCACCGTCATTCTGACCCACCAGCCCGCCGGCAACCCATATGCCGCCAGAGTTCTCCCCAACCCTTACCGTCGCTGTGCTGTTGCGGATGACACCGCCCTGATTCAGACCTACCAGCCCACCGATGGTTCTGCCCCCGTCAACCGTGCCATCAACCTCGCTGCCCTCAATCGTCCCTCGATCGTTCAGCCCAACCAGAGAACCGACATTCGCTATGCCGTTCGTCACAAAATCCACCAGCTTCACGCGCTTTAGCAAGCCACCCTGCAGCTTGCCAAACAGCCCTGTATTCTCGAAGTCTGTTGCACCGACCTTCAAATTGGAAATTTGGTAACCGTTGCCATCGTAAGTGCCAGAAAAAACCTTGATGGGTGCAAAGCCATTTTCCCAGCCCTGCGTCCCCAGCGCCTCTATATCTTTTACCTGGATATAGTGCGATTGGGTCGATGCCGCCATGTCGCGCAAATGGCACAGGGTTTCTACCTGGTAGGGGTCACTTTCAGTTCCGGAACCTGCCATGGCCTGCGAATCCGCAGGGCACGTGAGATCAGGATCCATATAGGGAAACTGGCTGTTATGAAAATAAGCGTCCCCGTAGTTCAGGGCATGGAAGACCTTCGGGTTTTTGTAGATATTGCCCATCCCGGCAAAACCGCCAGTACACACGCCAAACGAGCCAAAGGCTCCTAACACGGATGATGTGTCCTCATAAAATGCCGGCGACCCGGAGCCGCCAAATTCAGCACGGTAGCCCGTATAATTAACAACAACCCGCCTTGCACAAACGGCTCCTGAGCAAGTAGCTGATTTCTTGGTCGGCTTCGCACTCGCCGATTCGAATGGGGAGTATTGTTGAGGTAGCAAATACGAGTGGTGCAGTACATAGCCGTCAAAGGTCTCGGGGGTATGCACCTTCCAGTCCAGTAGCTGGTAATTCCCCCAGCCACTGAACTCCCCCTCAATGCGCACCAGTCCCCAGTCATCATTGGCACTCCCTGCTATGAGTCTTGAGTTGCTTGCTACTGCCCGTCCCCTTCGCTCACCTTTGAGTGCAATGCTGAAACCGCTATCAATAAGAGGCCTGTCGTCGGTCTCGGGGGAACTCACCTCTGCATTGAAAAGATGCCAGACAGACAGAGCGTAGAGCGCACCGTCCTCTGACTTGTTTTTCAGCAAACTCCCGGTACCGCAACCCGATGCTTCTTCGCCATACACGCAGATGAGTACAGTGCCCAAGGCGGCCTTGCGCACGTGCGCCGGCATTTCGTCGTCCACAAAGTCGGCAGTGTTTTCCGTTTTGTCGTGATGCTGGCATGATAGAGTTTGCGCCTGGAATTTTTGCAACTGCGTACCGGGCAACTCGCCGTTCCTGTCTTTGAAAGTGTGATTGACCTTGTCTGCGGCGAACGGGAACGCATCGGGTTCCAGTCGGGACGCCGTGGGAGTCCGAAACTCCACCACTACAGTGTCTCCTGACATCGGGTATGACCAGAATCCGTCTCTGTTTCCGGGTCGACCCTCGCCGGTGTATTCCTCAACAGGGTCTTCCTCGTCAGTGAGGCTGTACAGCTTCACCGCCATGCCCGGATCCAGATGAAAATTCCTGAGGTACAGCCCCAGACTGACGGCTTCAGGTGAATGAATATGTGCCTGCCAGACATCAAGGCCATCTTCCTGCTTGACCAGCGCCCAGTTGGCGCGCTGCAAACGAACTTCCCTGTAGATGCCGGTGTAGCTGACCGTGCTCATGCTGAGCAACTCCAGAATTTTGTCTTCTTCCTGTGTGCTGAAAGCCCCCAGACCCAGTCGCTGCGCTCTGGTGGGGTACACGCTTCGGGCAGCCTCGCGCGCGTGTTGCACCTCCGGAAAGGGGTTGGCCGCGAAGCCTTGATCTGCCGAAAACTCCTGATCCTGGTCGACAGCGAACGCGCTCGACATGATGATAGATACACCCACGAGCAAGCACTTCAGCCAGACACGGCTACCGGATCTCTGCGTATCCGGAAATCTGAAACCTGCTTCTTTCATCGTGAATGCTTATACGTCATGCGTCATGCGGGCAGAAAAAAGAAAGCATAACCCGCCTGCAACATAAAATTCCTGCCACTACATTCGCTATCTGTTCTCATGGCTGTACGCGCCGGAAAATCATTTAGTGGGTCAATTGTACGAAATAACGCCCAATCCGGCAAATGATCATGAGAAGATGCCGACTTCATCCGACCGGGAAACCCCGAAACCAGCACCGAGGCGTACAGTCTTGTTTGTGGGCTTTTTGGTTTCCAAAGGGGGTGAATCAGTGGCAATAGTCAGTACTGCGACTTCTTGTTTTTAACCGCGAAAAACGTGAAAGTCAGTATTTGCAATTCGTATGATTTCAGTTTTGGGGCAGCTTCCAAAGTTCACCAAAAGCCCCAATTCAAGGCCTGTTGTTTTAAGACAATTCAACAAGTTGTGCTTCATGTTCATCAGTAATGTTTGTCATGGCAGATAAAGTCAGGCTTATGGACTTGCTTTAAAAGTTCACCCTCTGTGCCTTGAAAGGAATGCCCCTTATGGAAAACCCCTTCTCCAGACACTCCTGGCACACTACCTCAAGGACACCACAACCTCACTTCCCTGAATCGCGCAGCATTCGTCAGAAAACAAAACCCTTTCGTGTTTTTCGTGGTTATTAAACTCGTGGTTCATAGTTCTCCCGCCGGTTGCCCGAACCCTTTACCAAAGGAATGCCCCTTATGGAAAACTCTTTCTCCAGATATTCTTGGCACACTACCTCAGGGAAACCACATCTCACATCCCTGAATCGCGCAGCATTCGTCAGAAAACAAAACCCTTTCGTGTGTTTCGCAGTTACTGAATTCGTGGTTCATAGTTCTCCCGCCGGTTGCCCAGACTCTTCACCAAAGGAATGCTCCTTATGGAAAACTCCTTCTCCAGACACTCTTGGCACGCTGTCTCAAGGAAACCACGCATTTATCAGGAAACAAAACTTCTCGTGCTTTTCGCGGTTGTTAAATTCTGGTTCTTCGTTCTCTCGCCAGTTGCACGGGCTCTTCACCAAAGGAATGCTCCTTATGGAAAACTCTTTCTCCAGATACTCCTGGTACACTGCCTCAGGGAAACCACATCTCACTTCCCTGAATCGCGCAGCATTCGTCAGAAAACAAAACTCTTTCGTGTTTTCTGCGGCTGCTGTTGTTAAATTTGTGTATGCCCTCAGCGAACCATACCGCCCAAAAAGACTTTCAAGCGCAATTTCTTGACGTGATGCGAACCTGGTCTCGGCGTCGTCGGGATCTCGGGATCCCAGTTGATAAATTGACTCACTCCTGGCAACTCAGCCACGCTGTCCCGGGGGAATGCCCGGACTTCGTACGCAACACCACCCTGCAGCCCCGTAAATTCCGTCCTGACAGCTCCCCCGGGCGTCGGCATCGCAACAGACTGTTCCTCTATCAGTTCCTCGTATGAAAGCAGTTGTACCCGATACCCCAAGCCGAGCAATATTCCGTCAACCGGGGCACCGAAATCAGCATGATCCGCAGTGCGGCCATAGCCATCATTCCCCGAATACTGCAAATGTACCTGCACACGACCATTCGCCTTGTGCATCAGCTGCATGGCCAATGTCCCCTCAAGAACGTCGAGCAAGGTAAATGCTGCAGTGCTCATCGCGCCCGTTCCGGCGCGGTTGACTGCCCGGAGCGAATAGCGTATCTGCTCTCCTCCTGTGTGCTTCTTGCGCAGCTGCACTAAGGCATGGCCTGACAACACATAAGAAGTGGTGGTTCCTGTGCCCGGGTGGCTTTTTCCGTCCACGGAAAGCTGGTAGCTGTCTATCGTCGCCCCGTTGCTGCTCGCCGCTCCCCAACTCAGGTGTACCCGATCTGCGGACTTCCACTTGGCTCGCAAGCCCGAAGGTCTGCCAGGCACCTCTATGGTGCTGAACGCGCTTCTGTTTTCGGATGCCTGGGCGGGCTCCCCGACGCCCACCCGGTTACGCGCATAGACCTGTAACGAATAGCTTCTCTTCGGCAGCAAGTCGGTGATCTCAATCTCGGTGCCAAAAGCACCTGCCGAGAAAAAGGTCTCGGTGCTGCGTCCTGCGGCACTCACAACCACCACGTAGCCAAAACCGGAGCCCGCAGTGCTATCAGGGGAAGTCGCAAGCACGTCAACCGGCAGGGGAGCACAATCGTCACGTCCCATGGTCGTCAACACCAGGCGCGCAGTGGTTTGGCCGGGCACCAGCTCCGTTATCGTCGTCGCGCCCGGAAGACCGGGCAAATAGAAGTGACCGACCGCCGGATAGCCAGCGACATCTCCACGCACAGCGCGAAGACGGTACGGGTGGGGGCAAGCCTCTTGCTTGTTTTTCCGAAACCCGGCCAGAAAATCTCCGTCAAAGTCAAAAGTCGGAGCTGTGACCTCCCGTATTGTTCCTGCCAGTTCAAGTTCGTAGGAATCAACCCCTGAACTTCCCGCCGCCCACGTGAAGCGCAGATGATCCGGAGATTCCCAGCGCACCGCCAAATCAACCGGTGCGGCAGGAATGTCGGCAAGCGCGCGCAGCAAGGGCAACGTGCGGGTATTGCCAAAATGCCAGGCTCCCGGTTCCCAGCCGGCATAAGTCGTGGCACCTGTACATCTCTGCCCCGCCGCAGTCGGGCAACGCAGCTGGGTCAGAGTGCGAGGTGAACTGGTGCCCGTCAAGCCATTGCCCACCAAAGCTGCCTGTGCAGACACGGGTGCATAACTGCGATCAATCATCGCATCCGGCGCAGAATAGCCTGCCAGACTCCCAATGCTGGTCGATTCTCCAACAACGGTGCTTGCCGCATAGCTGTCCTGTATGCGGCGGATATTGCTTCCAACCAACCCCCCGGTGAAGGAATGACCCCGTACTGCACCGAGTGCATAGCTCGCATGGACAGAGCCGGCATTGAAGCCCACCAATCCGCCCACACGGTCATCTCCGCTGACCAACACGTCGGCATAGCTGTAGGCAATGGTGCTTCCGCTGTAGCCGACCAACCCCCCGGTGAAGGAATGACCCCGTACCTCACCGAGTGCATAGTTCGCATGGACAGAGCCGGTATTGAAGCCCACCAATCCGCCCACACGGTCATCTCCGCTGACCAACACGTCGGCATAGCTGTAGGCAATGGTGCTTTCGCTGTAGCCGACCAGACCGCCGACGTATCTGCCCCCGTCAACCTCGGCATTGGCACCACTGTCGATCAGTAATCCTCCGTTGCCTCCCGCCAGCCCGCCAACGTTGGCTCCGGCTCTGCCGCCGGAAATCTGTGCGGATCTCACGACGCTGTTCATGACGGTTCCGTCGTTAAAGCCGACCAGGGCTCCGACGCTGTTTTTTCCTTTTACCCACGCATCAACGAGCACCACCCCCTTGACGATCCCGTCTTCTGCGAGTCTGGAGAACACGCCAACTGTGTCCGTTTCCGGGCGGTTAATGTACAGAGCAGAGATTTCCCGTCCTGCCCCGTCGAAAGTGCCTGAAAAAGGCTCTATCGGATGAAAGCCGGCACCGCCTGACCACTCCCGGCTCGACCGGGCGTCAATATCTGCCACCTGCACATAGTGAGCGTGCAGATCAGAGCGCACATCCTGCAGTTGGCACAGCGTAGCAATTTGCCATGGGTTGTCGTTGCTGCCGTCACCCGACACACTCTTCAGACCTTTGCCGGCGCATTCCGGAAAACGGGTCACCGTCCGGAACGTTGAAGGCGATCCGGTACCCACTGTGTTATGGGCGAAGGCTTCCAGCCGATATTCAGAGGCACTTTTAAGCTCCGCAAATTCCATCGTGACCGGGCTCAGAGGATTCCCCGGCGGAATGTTGCGTTCTTCAATCAGCTCCCCGGACGCATACAGGCGTATCCGGTAAGCCAGGTGTAAATCCATGGCTTGCGCTGACGCTGCGTAATCAGCGTCAACCGGCTTGCGACCGTAGCCGTCATTGGCAGGGGCTGTAAAGCTGAGTCTCAGCGTGGAGACCCCCGGCACCACGCGCACATCAGTCAGAGAATCAGGAACACCCAGCAGGCGCACGGAAACACGGGCAGCTTCGCCAACACCATAAAGGTTGTAGCCGCGAACCGTTAAAAGGAGCGTACTCCCGCCTTCATGACGGGCGCGCAGCTTCTGCAACCAGTCCGATCCTCCCACGTAGTACAAGAATGCGGTTTCCTCAGCAGCGATCGATGGAGCCTCAATCCGGTAAGCGATCAGTTCTCTGGTGTGAAGCGGAGGCTCCCAACGCAGCAACAAGGAAGACGGGGATTTCCACTGTGCCAGCAGGCGCAAGGGTTTGCCAGGGGTCTCAAAGCCCCGCAGAACCGGCAGCGTCCTGTAATCTCCGAAGGACCAGGTCTCGGTACTCCAGCCTGAGTACGTTGACCTTCCCGCACACGCCAAGCCAGGGGCGGTGGGGCAACGCAGTTGCTGCAGTGTCCGCAGGGAGCCTGATCCTTGCCCGGTGTCATCTGCCACAAAAGGCACACTGCCACCATTGCCACCGTTGGCGCGAGATAACCCTGCCGCATAGCTGTCAACAATGCCTCCCGAACTGCTGCCGGCAAAGCTTCCAGGCTGTCCGGCCCCGGACACCGACCCTGCCGCATAGCTACGGCTGACGGTGCCCTGATTGTCCGCCACAAGACCCGCAACCAGACCTTCCCCGATCACAGAAGCTGTTGAGTAACTGTCAGTCACCGAACCCTGGTTGTCTGCGACCAGACCACCCGCCCGAACTGCTCCTGACACCGAGCCTCCGGCGTAGCTTGTGTCGATACTCCCGACTGCCAGATTTCTCCCGACCAGGCCACCCGCGACCTGGCCTCCCGGCTCTGCCGTCAACTGAGCCGCGCTGCCGCTGATCGTGCCAGCGTTGATGCCAACGAGTCCTCCCGCCACTTGCCTGCCAAAAAGTGAGCCCGTTGCGCCGCTGTTCACGATTCTTCCTCCCTCATTCCTGCCCACCAGGGCACCCACGTTGGTGCTTCCCCAAAGCTGCGCGTTCACCAGCACGACCTGCTGCAACAACCCGCCCCGAAGCTGCGCAAACATGCCGACATCTTCCATCGCATCAGAGCGCACCTTTAAATGGAAAATCTGAAAACCGGCACCATCAAGGGAACCGGAAAAATCAGCAATCGGCGCAAAGCCTTCTTTGTCTCGCCAGTTCCGGGATGGACCTGCCTCAATATCGCCTGCCAGTCGGTAGTGGGCTGCAGGGGCAGAGCGAATGTCCTGCAATTGACACAGCGTGGCAATCTGCCAGGGATCGCCCTCGCTGCCCGAACCACCCGACCCGCCTGCCGATGCCAGGGCTTCCCCGTCGCACTGCCAGGGACGGGTAAATACCGACAGGGAAAATGGCGGCCCTTCTCCAGTCCTGTTATAGGGCGTCGCCTCCACTTTATAGCGGCTATCGCTTGCCAGACCCGAAAATTCTACAGCCGCGGATGTTTCGCCGTCTGTGTGCGCAAGCTCCCGTTCCTGCACCAACTCTCCCCCGACGTATAACCGTACCCGGTAGCCCAGACCTGCGGGAACCCCGACACCCGTGTATCCGTAAGCAGGATCTTCCGGTGATTGGCCATAGCCGTCGTCAGCCGGAGCCATAAGCAACACACGTAGTGAAAACGCCTGCGCCGATGCCCGAAGGTCAGTCAATTCGCCCGGGGTAGCCAGCAGATCAAAGGCAACCGTCGTCGCTTCGCTTACGCCATGACGGTTATATCCACGTACGCTGATTTGCAAGGTGCTGCCCCCGTATTCAGAACGGAGATTTTGCACCAGGCGCCTGCCGAACGTAAAAGACTCGGGCTCCGTTTCCAGGGAACGCCCTGCCACCTCCACCCAATAGCCGGCATTCAGGCTTCCTGTTTTCGCGGCTGTCCAGCTCAGTTCCAGTTCATCTTCCAGGTTCCATCTTGCCTGCAGGCGCGAAGGGGGAGCAGGTGGTACTGCTCGCAGGGCGCGATGGGTCGGGAGCGTCTGCCTGTCCCCGAAATACCAGACCTGGGTGCTCCAGCCGGAGTAACTGACCGCTCCCTGGCATGTGTCTCCCGGCAAAAGAGGACACTGCAATTGCGCCAGTGTGCGGGAAAAATTGTTTTCTGTGGTGTCCTCTCCCCCGCTGCCGACGAGTTCCTGCGCGCTGCTGCCGGCACCCTGCTCCAGCACGTAATTCGCAGCCATATCGGTGCCGTTGGAATGCCCCACCAGCATGCCCGCTTGGTTGTTCCCGCTGACCAAGCTTGTCGCATAACTGTTTTCAATCTTGCTGTAGCCCCCGCCGTAGCCCACGCTGTAGCCCGCCAGGCTGCCTACCTGCTCATTTCCGCTGACCGCTCCGGTCGCATAACTGTCCACAATCGATCCGTACCTGCTTTCTCCCGCCAGGCCACCTACCTGCTCATTTCCGCTGACCGATCCGGTCGCATGGCTTCTGAAGATTGACCCTAAGCTGAGGCCCACCAGACCTCCCACAAGATTCCCCGCGCCGACAACCGTGCTGTCCGAGTGGCTGTCAACTATGGGATTGGAACTGTAGTAACCCGCCAGCCCGCCCACAATTACTTTTCCGTTGACCGCTCCCGCCGAATAAGAGCCGCTTATAGAGCCGTAGGCGTAGCTGGAACCCACCAGGCCGCCCACAGAATAACGCCCGCTCACCGTTGACTGCGCGTAGCTGTGATAGATCGGAGCTTCATTGATCCCCACCAGTCCACCAACTCTGTTTGCGCCGCTCACTCTTCCTCTCGCGTGGGAACTGCGTATCCTCGCACCTGAGACATTGCTACCCACCAGTCCGCCTATTATGTTGCCGTACCCTTGGGGATCAACCGTTCCGGAAACGGTGGACTCCGAATGGCTGAGCTCGATCAATCCATGGTTCTCACCTGCCACTCCACCCACACGATCCCGACCACCTATCAATCCCGTCACCGTGCTGCCCTTGATGCTTCCATTTGCCTCAACGCTTCCTGCCAGGGCTCCTGTTGCATCTCTGCCCTGTACCGTGACATTTACCAGTGCCAGCCTTTGCAGGGCACCACCGCTGAGCTTCCCGAACAGCCCGACATGGTCTGTTTGCCCAAGATTGATCAAAAGACTCAGAATGCTGTGACCTCTCCCGTCCAGAGAGCCGGAAAAAAATTCAATCGGTGCAAAGCCCTTTCCGTCTCGCCACTCGTGGCTTTGCTTCGCGTCTATATCGTTTGCCAGCCGATAATGCGCTGCCGTGTCGTAACGCATTTCATGCAACTGGCAAAGTGTACCGATCTGCCAGGGGTCATCCTCGCTGCCAGAGCCTGCTGCTGTTATCACCGCTGCCCGTGGACACGCCGCAACGTAGGTGAAAACCGGTGCTATCACCGTTGGACCTGCGCCCACTTTGTTTCTGGCAAATACCCTGACTTCGTACCTGGAACCACCTTCCAGGCCTGAAAATTCCACTACGGTCGAACTTGCCCATTCATGCTGTGTCATGCGCCGCTCTTCTTTCAACCGGCCTTTTGAAAACAGTTGCACGTGGTATGCGAGATCCAGAGCAACTCCACCTGCCGGCTCCCCGTACACGTTGCTGCCCGGTGCGCGTCCGTAGCCATCAGCAGCAGCCTCGGTAATGGTGACCTGTATTGTTGACAGCCCCGAAGCTGTCTGAGTCCCCACCTCCCCCGGAACTTTCATCAAATGGAAACTTCCCGACGCTGCATCTCCCGCAACGCCTCCTTTTACGCCGCGTATGGAATAGTGAATTTCACTGCCGCTGGCGTAACGCTTACGCAATTCAGCCATCAATGAGCCGTCAAATGCGAAACGGGTTCCCTCGGTGTCTCGAATGATTCCGTCCACCTCCACCTCAAAGGAACTCACGGCGATTCCTTGATGCTCCCACTGCAGCGCCAATCTGCCCGTCGAGTCCCAGACTGCCTGAACTGCAAGCGGTGTAGCGGGAACACCCGTAACTGCCCGAAGCACGGGCAGCATGCGGGAGTGCCCGAAGTGCCAAATTTGCGTATCCCAATCCAGATACACACCAGCTGCCCGGCAAAGATTGACGGGATCCATCGAACACTTCATTTGCTCCACAGTGCGCAAAGCACTGCCCCGTACAGTGCCATCATTCCCGCCCACGAGGCTGTCCCCGTCGCCCAGCTTGCTGGCATAGCTGCGGTCTACCGTGCCACTGTTGACTCCGACCAGCCTGCCTCGCAAATCAGTTCCTCCTACAGCACCAGTGCTATAGGCACTTCTGACCGTACCGCTGTTTTTGCCGACCAGGCCGCCTGTCTGACTGTCTCCGGTCACTGTGCCTTGTGCGTAGCTGTTACTGATGCTGCCTTCGCTCGCACCCACCAAGCCCCCCATCCCGGAGTCTGTTCCGGTAACCTCGCTATCCGAGTGGCTGCCACTGATGGTGCCACCAAGGTGCCGACCCACCAGACCACCCACCTGACTGTTTCCGGTCACTGTGCCTCGTGCGTAGCTGTCACTGATGCTTCCTTTGTTTTCGCCAACCAGACCTCCTACTTGATTGGTTCCTGTTACTGCCCCCAGTGCACGACTGCCTTCAATTGTGCCACCGTCGTTCTGACCTACCAGCCCGCCGGCAACATACGTGTCGCCAGAGTTCTCCCCAACCCTTACCGTCGCTGTGCTGTTGCGGATGACACCGCCCTGATTCAGACCAACCAGCCCACCGATGATTCTGTACCCGTCAACCTTGCCATCAACCTCGCTGTCCTCAATCGTCCCCCGATCGTTCAGCCCGACCAGAGAACCGACATTCACCACCTCTTTCGTCACAAAATTCACCAGCTTCACGCGCTTTAGCAAGCCACCCTGTAGCTTGCCAAACAGCCCTGTATTCTCGAATTTTCCGCTCGCTACGCCGACCTTCAAATTGGAAATTCGGTAACCGTTGCCATCATAAGTGCCAGAAAAAACCTTGATCGGTGCAAAACCGTTTTTCCAGCCATACGTCATCGTCGATGCGTCTATATCTTTGATCTGGATGTAGTGTGACCGGGGCGATGCTTCCACACCGCGCAAATGGCACAGGTTTTCTACCTGGTAGGGGTCACTTTCAGTTCCTGAGCCTGTCATGGCCTGCGAATCCGCAGGGCACACGACCTCAGTATCTATGTAGGGAAACTGGCTGTTATGAAAATAAGCGTCCCCGTAGTTCAGGGCATTGAAGACCTTTGGATTTTTGTAGATATTGCCCATCCCGGCAAAACCACCCCAGCACCCTAAGCCATTCGGACGTTCAGTAGGCCAGAACGCACTATATGTCCCCAACACGGATGACGTGTCCTCATAAAATGCCGCCGATCCGGAGCCTCCATATTCAGCACGGTAGTCCGTAAAAAGAACATAAAACTGCCTTGCACAAACGGCTCCTGAGCAAATAGCCGGTTTCGGCGCATTCCGATCATCAGAGAGATCAAACTCTAGCCCGTATGGGTGATACCATGAACTCTGCAAATGCCCGAATGGGGAATACCGTGAATCCTGCGAATGCCAGAATGGGGAATACTGTTGCGCCAGCGAATACGAGTGGTGCAGTACGTAGCCCGCGAAGTCCTCAGGGGTACGCACCTTCCAGTCCAGTAACTGGTAATTCCCCCAACCACTAAACTCCCCCTCGATGCGCACCAGTCCCCAGTCATCTTTGGCACTTCCTGCTAAATATCTTGAGCCGCTTGCTCGTGCCCGTCCCGCCCGCTCGCCTTTAACCTGAATGCTGAAATCGCTATTGATATAAGGCCTGTCGTCAGTATTGGGGTCATTCACCCCTGCCGAGAAAAGATGCCAGACAGAGCGTAGAGCGCACCGTCCCCTGACTTGTTTTTCAGCAAGCTCCCGGTACCGCAACCCGATCCTTGTTCGCCATACGCGCAGATGAACACAGTGCCCGCAGAGGCCTTGACTACGTGCGCAGGCATATCGCTGTTCACAAGCACAGCAGTTTCTTCTGTCTTGTTGTGATACGTGCATGTTGGGGCTTGCGCCTGGAATTTTTGTAGCTGCGTACCGGGCAAATCACCGTTCCTGTCTTTGAAAGTGTGATTGACCTTGTCTGCGGCGAACGGGAACGCCTCGGGTTCCAGTCGGGATGCCGTGGGAGTCCGGAACTCCACCACTACGGTGTCTCCTGACATCGGGTATGACCAGAATCCGCCTCTGTTTCCGGATCGACCCTCGCCGGTATATTCCTCAACAGGGTCTTCCTCGTCAGTGAGGCTGTACAGCTTCACCGCCATGCCCGGATCCAGATGAAAATTCCTGAGATGCAGCCCCAGACTGATGGCTGCAGGGGAATAAACATGCGCCTGCCAGACATCAAGGCCATTTTCCTGCTTGACCAGCGCCCAGTTGGCGCGCTGCAAACGAACTTCCCTGTAGATGCCGGTGTAGTTGGCCGTGCTCATGCTCAGCAACTCCAGAATTTCGTCTTCTTCCTGTGTGCTGAAAGCCCCCAGATCCAGTCGTTGTGCTCTGGTGGGGTACACGCTTCGGGCGGCCTCGCGCTCGTGTTGTACCTCCGGCAAGGGGTTGGCCGCAAAGCCTTGATCTGCCGGAGATTCCTGATCCTGGCCGAAAACGAGTGAGCTTGACGTGATGATGGATGCACCCACGAGCAAGCACTTCAGCCAGACACGGCTACCGAACCCCTGCGTATCCGGAAATCTGAACCCCGCTTTTTTCATCGTGAATGCCTACGAGCCATGCGGGCGGAGAAAAGAGAGCACAACCTGCCTGCGACATAAAATTTCTGGCATTACATTCGCTGTCTGTTCTTCCGGCTGACGCACTGAGGTATCCCCTGACTCTGACCTTCACCCACTCTCTGATATTTCAGCACAGCTGTACGCGCCGGGAAATCTCTTAGTGGGTCAATTATACGAAATAGTGCCCAATCCGGCAAATAATCATGAGAAGATGCCGACTTCATCCGACCAGGAAACCCCGAAACCAGTACCCAGGCGTACAGCCTTGTTCAAGCAGAGTTGCTTTCTTTTGCGAGCTTGAGGCAACTTGGTCATTCGTACGATTTTGACACAGACTCTTTGGGTCTGTTACGAATGCGGACTACGCTAAAATCTGTCTGGAGTTTTAATTCAGGAGACGTTCTATGACAGTGAGACAAAGTATTTGCGGATTATCCGCTTTACCCGGTCAGCGTAAGTTGCTACGAGATGCTTTTGCGCGGCTGATGTCCGTAAGCGATGACCGTGGCTATCAGTATCTGGCGGGTATTCATGGCTTTCCCCCACCCCGGTGGTGCAGGCAAAACAGCCATCTGTTTCTTCCCTGGAATCGCGCCTATCTGTACTATTTTGAGTTGGGTTTGCAATCGCGACTGGGTCAAAATCTCAGCAGTCAGCCACCGCATGAGCCGGCTTTCTCCAGCGTGGGGATCCCGTGGTGGGATTGGGCTTCGGACGAATCACACGCGGCAGGATTGCCGTCTGTGTACAGTGATACGCACGTAGACGGACAACCCAACCATCTGGCCTTGGCTCCTGTAATTTGGCCAGAGATTGTCCTGAAGAAATTAAGGGCAAGGGGGATCAGAGGGTACATCACTGACGAGAATCCTCCGGAAATCGTGCGTGATCCAGGGTCGCCAAAAGCGTTACCGTCGCGCCGCCACGTCGAGCACATTCTGGCTGCCCCCACCTTTGCCGATTTTTCAAACCGGGTTGAGGAAGCCAGCAACCGGGTTCACGCATGGGTGGCAGGAAGCATGTCAGATATCAACGTGGCCGCGTTTGACCCGATATTCTGGTCCCACCGCGCCATGATCGATCGCCTTTGGTATCTCTGGCAAAACGGACCTTACGGGTGCCCCCCGCCGGCAAGCCTGATGGGGAAAGTGCTGGGTCCCTTCCCGATGACGGTGACGCAAGTGCTGGATATTCATGAGTTGGATTATGAATACGTCGTGCAGGCATACGGTTACGACAAAAAATCTGTCAGGGCAAACTGCGGGCAGGAAGGGGTGACAGCCACGACCGACAAGGCGACCGCTATTGAGCATCTGACATTTGAGCACGGGCCAGAGCAAGGTGCTTCTTTCGCTCGCGCAGAGCTGGTTTTCGAAGGCGTTGACTACAGCGGATTCTCGTATGAACTGCGGGTATTTCTGAACAACCGTTCTGCGGATGACAAAACGCCATGCGTGCCAGAGGCGGGTTATGCCGGAAAATTCACGGTTTTTGGCGTGAGCTGCGCAACCCGGACTGAGAAAGGGAAGTTCGGGAGTCAGGTCCTTCTTCCGGGGGAGGATTCCCGCTACGGAGACGCCGGACACTGCGACATTCCTGAAGCGCAGTCATACGAGGATCGCTACACCCGACACCCGCTTGTACCCGGACGTTTTAATGTTTCTGTTAGCAAGGCACTTCAAAAAGTGCTCCTTGCCCCGGATGGAAAGCTGAGGTCCATGACCTGTTCGTGACGCCAGACTTTGCGTGCCCACAGAAATGCGTTTGCGCAACCCGGGTGAGAAAGGGAAGTTCCAGGCTTCTTCCGGGAATTGTCGGTTTTTCGGCCCGACAGAGGCTTTGCTCAAGTACGACAGCGTGACGCTACAGACTTATCGCTGACAGAAACGCGTGATCTGCGCAACCCGGACTGAGAAAGGGAAGTTCGGGAGTCAGGTTTCTTCCGGGAATTGTCGGGTTTTCGGCATTCCCGACAACACCTGACTCCTTCGGTTTCGGGCAGTCAATCATTCGTCTTGAAGCGTCTTTGGCCTGCTGCTGTGTGACGCGACAGACTTGTCGCTGACAGAAATGCGTGAGCGCACACCCAGGGCTGAGAAAGGGAAGTTCGGGAGTCAGGTTTCTTCCGGGAATTGTCGGTTTTTAGGCATTTCAGACAACACCTGACTCCTTCGGTTTCGGGCAGTCAATCATTCGTCTTGAAGCGTTTTTGGCCTGCTGCTGCGTGACGCTACAGACTTGTCGCTGACAGAAACGCGTGAGCTGCACATCCCGGGCTGAGAAAGGGAAGTTCGGGAGCTAGGTTTCTTCCGGGAATTGTCGGTTTTTAGGCATTTCCGACAACACTTGACTCCTTCGGTTTCGGGCAGTCAATCGTTCGTCTTGAAGCGTCTTTGGCCTGCTGCTGTGTGACGCTACAGACTTATCGCTGACAGAAACGCGTGAGCGTGCATCCCGGGCTGAGAAAGGGAAGTTTGGGAGTCAGGTGTCTTCCGGGAATTGTCGGTTTTTAGGCATTTTAGACAGTACTTGACTCCTTCGGTTTCCCGGGCTGAGAAAGGGAAGTTTGGGAGTCAGGTGTCTTCCGGGAATTGTCGGTTTTTAGGCATTTTGACAGTACTTGACTCCTTTTTCGGGCAGTCAATCGTTCGTCTGTTTTTGCCTGCTGGTGGTGTCGGGTAGTCGATTGGCAGAGGCCGCATGTTTCTCTTTGACAGGCTACTCGCCAAACTCTGTGTCTTGATTGGCTCCTGCCCCTTTTGTTGCTGATATTCGGAGGTCGGAGTCCCACCGGTCTTTGCAAACCCGCCTCTTGTCAGGGAGTTCTCGTGTGCTTCATGGATTCGTAGTGTTCTACGCACTCCAATGCATAAAACCACACAAAAACTTCTGTCCGCCTTTCGTGTTTCCCGGGTCTCGCTCGGTATCTTGGGTCTCGCTTGTGCCCAAGCTGCTTTGGCCGGAATTCTCTACGGCGACAGGATGCCGGAAAATCAGCAAAGCATCGGTGTGCCTGCGGTCACACCGCCTTCGACCGCCACTGTCAGAAAAAATTTGACCACAACGGAGCCTTTGCGCAACGAAGTGCTGGATGGTCTTGAAGAAATGGTCGTTGCTCACTTTGAAGCCATCAGCATTGAACGTTTGGCGAACTATCTGGCTCCAAGAGGATGGGAGGTGCATTTTGATGTTCCGGGTTCCCTGGCACAGCAGACGGTGGTGTTTCACGCCGAAACCACGCGTAAGAAGGCTCTTGACACGATGCTGAAGGGCTTGAATCTGAAGGGGACAATCTACTCCCAACGGGGCATCGTCTTTATCAGTGGGGGAAAGTGGTGATGTCAGTGCGCCTGATGGTTCCCTTCCTCTTCACCCTCCTGTTGTGTGCGTGCGCCACGCGGCTCACTGACGATGACTCATACCGTCTGCAGTTGGAACAATCCAGGCAGGAAGTCAGGGAAAGCGCAGAGCTCCCGCCGGTCTATATGCGGAAACGGGGGGATGGTTCCCATCCCTTGCTGCTCAGCACAGTACAGGTGAACTTTCCTCCGGGAAAAGTGGCTTTACAGACCGTTTTGGTGCAAGGCCTGGGATTTCCTGTCACTGTGATTGCCATGGATGAGGGGGTGGATTTGCAGCTCGGCGTGTCTGTGCGGTCTGAAGGGGTGACGGTGCGTTCCTTTCTGGAGCAAATTGAGGGGGTGACCGGTTATGACCTGGTTTTGTGGCCAGAGCGGGCAACAGTGGAAGTGGCTTCGCTGGTCGTGAAAACCTGGACCTTGCCGGCAATGGCGGGCATGAGCCGGTTTCGGGCAAGGATCGGCTTTGAAGAAAGTGCTGGCGGAAATGACGCCGGTACAGCTCAGGGTACTAACGATTCGAACCGCAGTCATGACATCAGCGCCCGGATTGATCATGAGGAGGATGCCTGGAAGCATCTGGTGGACTATGCGCATTGTTTGCTGGAAACCTTTCAGTGCACAAACAATCAGGCCGACAATCGATCCGGCAATCAGCCGCAGGCACCTGTGGTCACACAGGTAGCGACTGCCTGGCTGGCGGACAATCCCAGGCTGGGCATGATTACCGCCTCGGCGCCGCCGCGAAAAATTGCCGTGCTGGATACATGGTTGCAAAAAACCATGAAACAAAGTCAGCGTCTGGTGCGTCTTGAGTGCCTCATTCTGGATTTGAACTTACGCAAATCGAGTGAAAAGGGCTTGGATTTTGACGTGATATTTGGCGACGAGGGGAGTCGCTTGCTGTTTGGCTACAAATCGGAAGGCAGTTTGCAGGAGGGCTTGTCTGTAGGAGGCGAATGGCTGCGCGGAGAATTTAGTCTGGACTTCATTCTGAAGAGCCTTGCCAAGCATGCTGACGTGAAAATCAAAAGCCGTATCCACTTGGCAGTGACAAACGGCGCGACTGCATATTTGAATACTGGCGAGGTTTTTTCCTATATCTCCAACGCCGGCTCTGTCGCGAATAACGGAGTGACAACCACGACTTTTGAACAGGGTCGTCTGCAAGTCGGGCTGGAGTTGGCGGTCACCCCGCGTTTTTTGGAAGGCAGCAAGAAAATGCTGATTGAAGTGATTCCGATTTTGTCTTCTCTGGTTCGTTTTGATGTTCTGGGAGTCGGGGATTCCCGGGTTTCAGCCCCGGTGATTGCTTTGCGCCAAATGACATCCCAAGCCCTGACGGTCAGTGGCAGACCGATCACGATTGGCGGCCTGAGCTCAAGCCGTCTTGCGAAAAGTTCCAGCCATCTGTTTTCTGGCAAAGGCCTTCTCGAATCTCTGTTCGGTGAGCACCAGGATGTTTCCGAAGACCATGAACTGCTGATCGTCATTACCCCACGGGAGGTCGTGGTATGAATGAAGTGCTTCCTGACTGCCTTTACAGCATACGAGGCAAGGATTGCCTGTTTCTTCCGGACGCGATTGCTCCCGTCTTGCCTCCTCTGGGGCAACAGGTTGTGGTTTTGGAAGAGCGCCCGGAGGGCATGGTCTTTTGTTCCAGCGAAGGTCTTCGCGAGGCACGGAGAACCTGTCCGGAAGCGCAAATTTACGGTTATTGGCAAATGCTGCTGGCCTCGGGGTTTGTCGACCGCGATGCCCCTCTGCAAGCCGTGTATTTTGGCGACCAGAGCACGGGTCAGTATTTTATGCGCGACAGTGGACAACGGGCTGGTGCCACCGGAGAGATACGGGAGGGGCGCCCGCTGGATATCACCGGCCGGAAAATTCTTCTCAGCACGGCTCGCCAGATACGCCCCAAACTGCAACAGCTTTGTTTGCCTGCGCGCGTTGCCCAAAACTACGAAGATCGTTTGCACGAAAAAACCCGTCGCCGGAATCGTTTGCTGCTGGCTTTCTCTGCTTTCCTCGTGCTGGCTGTCGTGACTGGATATTTGGGACAGGCTTACCAGGAAAGAGAGGTGGAAAAGCGCGAATTGCTGGCTCGCGAAATACAGGATTTGCGCACCACCAAAGAAGCGTTGCTGAAGGAGCGTATCGTTCGCCTACCTCGTCAAGAGCAAGTTTTGGATCGTTTTTTCCAGGTCTTTTTGCATTGGGATCTGGCTGAGATTCCTGAACAGGGCTTTCATCAAAAGCAGTTCAGGGCAAGGCTGGGGAAATCAGATCGGGATCTCGGGGTTGATGCCAGGCACGCCAGGTCTCTGAACTACACGTACGAATACCAGCCAGCGACAGGGGCACAACTGCAATGGAAGCTCGGCTCATGAAATACCTGCCGCTGTTTGTCCTGGGGATGCTCCAGGCGTGTATTCCGACTGGAGTGGGAGAGACGCAAATGGTGGCGTTGGCGGACGAAAAGAAGACCTTGCATGAGGAAATCACGAATTTGTACGCCATGCCTGTGTCTGCAGACGTGCGTTTGCATTGGCAGTTTGCATCTGAGTGGTTTGAAAAACATCAGAACATGGTGATGAACCCTGTGGCAACGCAGCCCGGTTCCATAACGGGTGTTTATGGCGGAGTTTGGTGGGGCGGCGTGGTTAGCGGGCCGGCAATGGAAGTTTTGATTGCGGCACGTCAGCTGCAGTCTGTCGTACCAATATTTTTTGATCGCTTCTCGGGCAGCAAGGAGCAGGCAAGTCTGTTTTTTTATGTCTTGGGTGCGGGGAAGGCGACCGATGCATAAATGTGTGGTGCAAATTGGCAAAATTTTGGCGTCACACCGTGTCGGCCGGTCTGCAGACGTCACTGTCAGGCTGACAGTGACGGCAATTTTCAGCCTGTTTCTTTGCGTTGCCACACACGCCACGCCGGTATCCACGACTGCTACCGAAAGCGGTATCCACGCGCTGCAAGCTGATGGTGAACTGCATCGCTGGCAAGCACATCAAATGTATTTACGAACCTTGAACGATTTGCACAAGGCGGTGGAGAAGGAGCTGGAAGTGGTCAGGCTGATGCGCGACTGCGAGGCCATGGGGCTTCGCTGTACGGGATGGGGCATCGCGGAAGCTGTTGTACGCAAGCCCCAAAAGGTTGAAGACGGAGCCTCACAGGAGGCAGGAAAGCCACAACGACCTAAAGCGGCTGCCCCCCGCCCGTTGCCTGAAGTCCTGGCGGTTTATCGGGGGCGCGTCAGTTTGCTGATTGGCAGGCGAAAATACGAAGTGGCCGTGGGAGATCGTGTTGAAGGCTATCAGGTGGAGGGAGTACAGGTTGACGGTGTTGTCGTTCGCCAGGCAGGCCGCAAACTTCTTTTGCCGCTACGGTGGCTTCCCAGCGAAAAGGTGTCCGTTCAAGTGGCAAGACAATCGCCATGAGTGACAAGTATGAACAGTTGCTGTCCGTGCTGGATCGCCAGAAAATGTTGCCCGTTGCGGTCGCGCAGGCGACTTGCCCCGAACGCCCGGAACAAATCATTCCCAAACTTCTGGAGCTTGGAGTTTCTCCCGCTGCCTTGACGATTTCCCTTGCGGAAGTCTTTGATTACCTGATTTACGACCCGGCGAAACATGGAACATTTTCCTGCCGGAACGAGGCTGCGGGTTGGGGTTATGCCAACGGAGTCCTTTTTGTCTCTTCGCCGTTCAATATCGGTTTGCAGCCCGCCGCCTTGCTGCCCGGGACAGCCTGGAACGACTTGCGTGGTGTCGGGTTGTTGCCGATCAGCGATACCAGCATGACCTCCGGACAACAGGTTTACGGACAGGTGCGGGCGGAAGAGATCGTTGACAAGTGGTTGCGCGATGCGTTGGCAGCTGCGGCGACGGACATCCACATAACGCCTCTGACGCCAAAGTATGTTCGGGTGCGTATCCGTGTGGATGGTCAGCTACAGACGCTTGAAGAGTTTGAAAGCGATAGCCGGGACTGCAATTACGAATTTATTTCCAACGTTTTGCTACGTCTGGCGAACAGCCAGACGGGCAGTTTCGTGCATCCCGTGGATGGTCGTTTTGAAAGGACGCCGGGGGGCAGAAAAGTTGAAGTTCGTCTCGCCATGCGTCCGGTGAATGTAGAGGGAGGGGTTTCGCGTGCCTTTTATTTGCGTCTGCTGTACACAAGTAAAAGTCTCGTGCCCGGATCCTTGTCGACATTGGGCTTTTCGCAAAGCTTTCTGGATGTCTTGGCTGTTACCAGGCGCTTGAATCAGGGGCTGGTTTTGATTACCGGGCCAACGGGTTCCGGAAAAACCACGACGCTTTACACCAACCTGACGGAAATCATCAAAGATGACCCGTGGCGTTCCATACAAACTCTGGAAGACCCGGTGGAGCAAAACATTCGGGGCGCTGAGCAGACGCAAATAAGCGAGCAGGCGGGTATGGATTTTCACACCGGGCTCAAAGCACTCATGCGCAGTGATGTGGACGTGATCCTGGTCGGCGAAGTCCGGGATCCGGAAACCGCACGACTGGCGATACGAGCCAGTTATACCGGGCACTTGGTGTTCGCCACCTTGCACGCACAGAATGCGGTTTTTTCGATCGAAAGGCTGCAAGACTTTGGCATCAGCAGCAAAACCCTTTCTTCCGTGTTGGTCGCTGTCATCGCCCAAAGGCTGCTGCGTAAGGTTTGTCCGCACTGTGCCACTTCGACGCTGTTTCGGGAACATCCGGAGCAGGAAGATTTCCCGGGTCTGTTAGGCCATGAAGAGGTAATACAGCGTGCCAATCCAAAGGGTTGCGGTCATTGTTATTACGGTTACAAGGGGCGGCAGGTGGTGGCAGAAGTGTTGTTTCTGGATTCGGCTTTGCTGG
This sequence comes from uncultured candidatus Poriferisulfidus sp., assembly GCA_965215765.1. GTDB lineage: Bacteria > Pseudomonadota > Gammaproteobacteria > Poriferisulfidales > Oxydemutatoraceae. The sequence continues at coordinate 383,595 of OZ244118.1, forward strand.
CTGCCGTTGCCGGCGAAAGCAGTGCTTTGGAGTTGACGGCACAGGCAATGGAGCAAGGTTATCGAACGCTTTGGGATGAAGCTGCAGGACTCGTCAGGAGTGGCAAAACCACGATTGATGAATGTCGCCGCAACCTGCCCCCGTACCACGGCTCACGCCATTAAAGGAACCGCATCAGGTTCAGGAGAAAATCATGTTGATTCAGACAGTGAGAACACAAAACAAAGCGGCAGACAGAAAGACACACGGGGGGCGATTGCGCGGGCATGGGCAACAGGGGTTTTCCACGCTGGAAGTCCTGGTGGCGACTGTGATGATTGCGACATTGGTGGCAGGGGGGATCTATTACGCGAATATTGGTGAAAAAATAAACGCTGTAGATCTGGTGTCCGTCAAAACTTCGGCGGTCGTACGTTTTCCCGAAGCGATTACGACTTCGTACGCCCTGAGAAACACGCTCGCCGACGTGACCAAAACGAACCTCTCTGATACGGGTTCTGTGAGAGAAGGCAAGCCGGTTCCGTGGACCGTGGTGGCAGAGGGAAATGATGACCCAAGCTCTGTCCAACTGCGGTTTACGCTGGATACTAAGGGACAGGCGGACGCATTGAACTCTTATTTGAGCGGCAATGCGCAAACGACTTTGGTCAGCGAGTCCAAAACACAAGCCTGCAGCCCGAAATACTGCGTAGACGTCAAGTACGCCATTGACTAGCCGGTTTCTCTAGCCATGTTTGATCGCTTTTTTTCCGGGTTGAGCTACTGGCGGCTGACTTACTGGGACAGGCACACCCTCCAGGTTCACAAGGTTTACGCCGAGAGTCGTGCCCAGGTGCTGGAGCAGGTCGGCATTCCGCAGGATCGGGTGGTGGAGATACGACGGGCAGTGCGGTTTTCGTGGCGGGATTTGGTGGTTCGCAGCGCCAGCAACACGAATGCGCAATTGCTTTTTCTGGTTCAATTTTCGGCCTTGCTTTCCAGTTATCGCAACCCGGGGATCAATTCCCTGGTTCAGGCCAGCCCCGAGTTCAGGCGTATTGCGGCAAAGCACCCCGAAGCGTTGCGTGATGACTTGGGTTTTAGCGTGAAGTTGACGCATCTGAGGTTTCCGAGACCGGTCACCGCCATTGTCACCGCTGGCGAAAAAACGGGTCGCGTCAAGGAGTGCGTTGAGGAAGCAGTGAAGTATTTGAAAATGGAGCTGAAGGTTGAGCGCAAGTCCTCCAAACACTTGGTGTTCAGCCTTTTGTTGCTTGCTCTGAGCGTGTCGGTTTTTTTCGGAATGCCTTTTTTTGTTGGCGAGCCACTGGCAACCTTGCAGTCAATTGATGCGGTTCATTTGTCAACGACTTGGGCTACAGATGTGCTTTTTGCTACCAGCGAATTATTGCGTAATGACTGGCAGCTTTTGATTGTCGGTGTGCTCGCACTCCTGGGTCTGTCCTGGTTCTTCAGGCAGCAGGTGCTCCGCCTGTACCCGTTCAGAATTTTCGAACGCTACGCCAACTGTTCCCGATCCATACGCCTGTTGCTGGTTTGGCGCCCGTATCGCTTGGCGGGAGTGCCGTTGGAGCAGGAAAGTGCTGTGTTGAAAGCGGTGCTGGGAGAAAAAATCGGGACACAATTGCTGGCCGCCATGAGGCGGGGGACTTCTCTCTACAAAGGGCTTGACGAGAAGTATTTCAGCTTGTCTCTGATTGCAGTGAGCAGCGAACTGGCAAACACCAATTCGGAAGACTTCGATCGTATTACCGGGGTGCTTCTGGACTCGCTGAGCGAGGAAAAACAGCTGATTTCGGAAAAGCTCGCAGCCTCACTTTATATGGCGAGTATGACGCTTGCCGTCGGGACGATCATGTTCCTCGCGTTCGGCTTGATTTACCCCATTCTCGGTGCCACAACGGGAATTGGTTTGTGAACTTTGGGTGCCGGCAGCCGAGCAGTTCCCTGATGGAGGGAAGGGGATACACCATCTTGGAGTTGTTGTCGGTCATGGCGACTTTGAGCGGGGTGTTAATCATGATGTTTGCCAGCATTGAGGGTCGGGTGCAGTCTCTTTCCTGGAGCAGTGCGGCCTTGCAAAGTCGCCATCTCGCCACCCGGAGCCAGTTTGTGAATCAGCCTTCGGATTTCACAACAACCCTGAATTCCGGCGAGACAGAAGTGACGGTGCATCGCGGCAGCAATGGTCTGGGGACGGCACGCTTTTCTGCGCCCGCCGGGGTGTTGCCGACCTGGGCTGTGCGAAGCGCGGGCGGGAGGCTCACGGTCTTTTCGCAGCCGGCAAACACGATTCGTGCGCAGATCGAAAAGAAAATTCTTTATGAAGAATAAAAAACTTTCTGGTCAAGGCCGAACTTTTGGTTTTACGCTCCTGGAGGTCATGGCCGCTACGGTTTTGCTCTCGTTGCTGGCAGTTTTCTTTTATGCGCCGCAAGTGGCGTCAGACGCGCTACGCCTGCGCCGCATTCAGGCGGAAGTGGCGGTTGAGGAAATGAACCGCATCGCGTATCTGTCTCAGCAGTGGGTTCTGAACAGGGGTGGGGAATGGCCAGGACAAAGCAGCGGTTGCGGTCTGGCGATTGCTGACCTGGCAAGCACGGGCTTATTTGAATTGTCCGCTGCACAATCGCCTTTTTTTCGCGCCGGGCTGAAAAATTTCCCACCAGGCTCGCCGCTTTCCATAGGCGAGTACGGTCGTTACTACACAAGGTGCGATACGCAAACATTTTCTGTGTTACTCATGCTGGATGCAGAAAATGCGAAATGGGGAGACTACATTGCCAATTTGCTGACGGGTTCGCGGCTCGGTCGCCACCAAGGCGGGACAGTCGTTTCCGTCCTGGTAACCTGGCCTCTTCCGGGAGCGATTCCGGCGCTGGCTGCGTACGTAAGAAGAGATACTCCCGCTTTTACCGGAGCCATGGATTCCAACGTTGATCTTGGCAGGCACGCGATTCTTGGTGCCAGTGACGTGGTACTGCATAACGGGCATTCTCTGGGCAAGACCCTTCACTATGGGGCACAGCTTGCTCCTGGATCGGCAGTCCCTGAGCCGAATTGTGCGCCCGGCCTGTCTCCCCAGATACTGACGTCTTTCAATCATGTTCTGCATCGTAGCGGGAAACCGCTACACCTTGCAGAAGCCACGGTGCAGCGGTTTGCGGGCAGATGGTACGTTGGCAGCAGAACCGTGGACTCTGACGGTACAGTTGATCTTGATAACAACAACATCAGGGTCAATGTGCTTATTTACTGTAGTTGATTCTGATGGAGGAAATCATGCAAAAACCAATGTTTGTTTTTATCGTGCTCGTGTTGCTTGCCACCCAGGCTGAGGCCTTTAGTTACACGAGTTGTTTGGCCGCATCACAAGCGGCTCCATATAATATGAGTGAGAAGGAAGCCGTGTCGGTCTGCGGCGCACAAAACAGGTATGCAGGGAAAGGGAAAGTTGGCAATGTGCTGTACTCTCTCAGTCCACCGGAAAGCACCCTCAGTGCCGAAGATTTTGCCAGGAATTTTGACAATTATGTCAACAAGGGGAACCTCCGCACTGCTCTTTGCTACAACAGTTGTACGCGAAGAAAGGTCACGATGCAGGTCAGAAATTGTTATGGGTACAGTGTCCAATGCCAGCGATGGGTGACTCGGGAGATCTGGACAGACGTGCCCAGTTGCCCATCAGGTTATGAGCTGCTGCCGAATACGCTCGGGAATATGACCACGGCAAATACCAACCGCTTGCATAACCGTGGCGGTTCGTTGCGATCGGGCTTGTGTCGAAAAAGCTGAGGATGGCTGTTGTGGGGGCAGCTTGCCGACACATGATAGGCAGGATTCCGGTTTTTCGTCTGCCAGCTCGCTCCAGATGGAAGCGGTCTTTCGTTCTTTCAAATCATAGTTGGGTCTCTGCCCCATCTATCATCAAAAGCCGCATCGCACCGGGAAGTGTCGTTGCAGTGATTATCAGCGGTACTTGTCGTAAATTTGCTCAACCGAAGCGCGGTAGTGCTCAAAGATTTTGACTCGCTTCAGTTTCATGGTGGGTGTCAATAAGCCATTTTCCGATACCAACCGCTTGTATAAGCGTGGCGGTTCGTTGCGATCGGGCTTGTGTCGAAAAAGCTGAGGATGGCTGTTGTGGGGGCAGCTTGCCGACACATGATAGGCAGGATTCCGGTTTTTCGTCTGCCAGCTCGCTCCAGATGGAAGCGGTCTTTCGTTCTTTCAAATCATAGTTGGGTCTCTGCCCCATCTATCATCAAAAGCCGCATCGCACCGGGAAGTGTCGTTGCAGTGATTATCAGCGGTACTTGTCGTAAATTCGCTCAACCGAAGCGCGGTAGTGCTCAAAGATTTTGACTCGCTTCAGTTTCATGGTGGGTGTCAATAAGCCATTTTCTACAGTCCAGGGTTGCTGATCCAGAATAACGCCTCTGATGGCGGCGTGTGAGGAGTATTGTTCTGACAGCTTGGTGAAGCGCTGTTTGACTGCCTTGTGCAATTTCGGGTCCTGCAACCGTTCCGGCGATTTCGGGTGGATTTCCAGATGCTCCAGTTCTTTGGCGAGCGTTGCTTCGATGACGACTGCCAATGCGATCAAAAATGCCTGTCCCTCGCCATACACCATGACTTGCGACACGAGGGGGTCGGTGAGCAGTTTGCGTTCCACGTTTGCCGGGGAGATTTTTTCGCCACTGCTCATGACAATGATGTCTTTGAGTCTGCCGATAATGAATATTCTTCCGTCTCTGGAAATCCTGGCCTGATCGCCAGTGTGCAGCCAGCCTTGTTGATCCAGCACCTGTGCAGTTGCCTCGGGCTTATTCCAATACCCCTGCATGACTGAGGGGCCACTGACCAGTAGCTCCTGGTTTTTGCCGATCCGGACTTTGACTCCCGGAATGGTTTTCCCGATGCTGCCTGGCATCGTATCCCCAGGGCGATTCAGAGAGACGACCGGGCTGCTTTCAGTGAGCCCGTAGCCTTGGCAGACCATGAACCCCAAGGCAAGCAGCTTTTTCTCGGTTTCCGGAAACAACGGCGCGCCACCGCTGATGGCGATTTGCAAGTGCCCTCCCAGTCCGGCGCGAACCCGTCTGGCAAACAGTCGGTCAAGCAGCGGCCACAAAATCGCTGCCACCCATTTTGAAGCACCAGGTGTGCGTATTCGGTAACAGCAGTTCAACAGGCATTTCGCAAGGCTGCCTTTGCGATTTGCCGTCGTTTCCACGCGCGTCAGAAACTGTTCATAAATTCTCGGCACCGATACGAGCATGGTCGGTTTGAAGCGTTGCAAGTCTGCGCCCAGAACCGGGATGGAGCGGTTAAACGCCACTTGGGCACCAACGTACAGTGCCAGATAGTAGCCGGCAGTTCTTTCGAAGGAATGTGAAAGTGGCAAAAAAGACAGCAACAGGCTGTTGCTGTCTACTTTGATCGCCGTCGCCGTGGCGCAGATGTTGGCGAGGATGTTGCGGTGTGAAAGCATCACCCCCTTTGGCATGCCCGTCGTTCCGGAGGTGTAAATGATGGTTGCCAGTTGGTCAGGCTTGCTGCGTATGGGTTGGTGCAGCATGGATCTTGCTTCAGGCAGCCAGGAATCCAGTTTGGCGACTCGCTTGTCCAGACCCTGGGCTCCGTTTTTCGGAATATCTGTATCTCGCAGATAGAGCACTTTCCTCAAAGTGGGCAGGCTTTGCGGTGTGGGCAGCAGTTCCAGAGCGTGGCGCAGTTTGGGCAGCAGCAACAGGCTGGCACCAGAATCAGTGACAATGTGCGACCAGTTGGCAATGCTGTCATCGTGAAACAGCGGCACCGAGACCATGCCTGCGGCCAGAGCCGCCTGGTCAAAGGCAATCCATTCAACGCAGTTTCGCAAGGCAATGGCAACCCGGGTTCCAGGCAGGAGGCCTTGCTCGTCAAATGCGTTTTTCCAGCGTACTGCCCGTGCGGCTACTGCCTCCCATGTCCACTCTTTCCATTCCTGTTTTTCTTCCTGCCATTGCCAGTAAGCAATGCGATCAGGTGTTTTCTCAACCCGGGCTGTAAATAATGTGTGGAGCGTGTCCCGTTCCTCATTTATTTTTATTTGCCGACTATTCGCTTCCATACCTGGCAATTCTATCCGCATCCTGAGCCGTACTTCCCGAACAAAGACATAGTGTCGGTCATTTCCGGGATCGCCGAGACGAGGGCTGCCGAACCGACCAGAGAACAGCAAGCCTTCCCGGAGCCGGGGATATCGCGCAAACGCGCTGATCACGTTGCTGACTTTGTCGCCAAGCCCGCTTCAAACCGAGAAAAACCCTTCCTGTGCGCGCGCCGAAGGAAACTTTCTCCAGGCAGATGTCAGGTTGATGCACCGGGTTTTGCAGAAATTAAAGCGTTGTGGTTGACATAAAAGTAGAGATAATGTAAAACTAAATGGCTTTCTTGTAAAGTTAATGACCGACCAAATAGAAAAACCGTCAAGCAGGCTTCGACTGAAAGATGCTTTTCAGGGAATCAACAAATACAGGGTTGATGCTCGCGGCAGGCTGAATATTCCGACAAAATTTCGGGAGATCATCGCTGGGAAATACGGCGGGAAGCTTTTTATCACCATGGATCTCACGGGCATGTCGGTCAGTGTCTATCCTTATACCCTGGCCGAAAAGATGTATGAAAACAGCCCGAACATTCCTGTTTACGGAGACAGGGTGGGCACAGTATTTAATGAATTTGTCCTGTCGGGAGAGGAATGCGAACCCGATGCGCAGGGCAGGCTTTTGATTCCCTTTATGTTACGTGATTCTGCCGGCATTGCTGAGAATCAGGATGCTGTAGTGGTAGGCAAGGGAATCAGATTTGACGTCTGGAATGCGGAAAAATGGCAACTGCAAAGAGAGCTGTGGAAGAAAGAAATAGCTACGGCGGCACCCGAAAATTTCAAGTCGGTGCTGTCGGTGATGGAAAAGTTTGATTTGTGAGTGTTTGCGGAAAGGTGTTTTGTGTTGCCTTGGCAAACTTTCGCACTGTTCGCCGGAAGCAAGAGATTTTTTGTGTCCGGGTCCGTTGAAGATACGGATTTTCATTGTCCGGTAATGGAGAAGGAACTGCTGGAGGCTCTGCAAATAAAACCCGATGGGAGCTACCTGGACGCGACTTATGGGCGCGGTGGGCATAGTCAGGCAGTCCTGGAGCGACTGGGTTCGAGCGGTCGCCTTTTGGCTTTTGACAAAGACCCACAGGCATGCGAGCACGCCCAAAAGCGTTTTGCGCGCGACCCGCGCTTTAAAGTTCGGCAGGCCTCTTTTGCCTGCCTGGCAGAACTGGTGGACGGTGACCCTCGCTTTGATGGCGTATTTTTTGATTTGGGAGTGTCAACCCCGCAACTCAACGATGCGCAAAGAGGTTTCAGCTTTCAGAAAGATGGTCCTTTGGATATGCGTATGGACTACACCCGGGATTATCCGGTTTCCGAATGGTTGGAGGAAGCTTCGTCAGCAGAGATTTGCCGAGTGTTGCGGAAATACGGAGAAGAACCTCGGGCGATGAAGATCGCCCGAGCCATTAAATCTGGCTCGCCCCCCAGGACGACTCACGACTTGGCGCAAATCGCCAAGGCATCGGCGGCGGGATCGGCGATGAAAAAACACCCCGCAACACGGGTTTTTTTGGCCTTGCGCATGTTCCTGAACCGGGAACTTGAGGAGTTGCAGGAGGCCTTGGAAGCGGTGCTGTATCTTTTGAAACCCGGCGGCAAGGTGGTGGTGATCACCTTTCATTCGCTGGAAGACCGTATTGTCAAGCAGTTTATGCGCAGGCATGGCACACGCTTTAGTCCTGACCCTCATAAGGTGGGTGCGAAAACAGCAAGCCGCACGAACAAAACTTTGCGATGGGACGGAAAGTGTCTGTTTTCAAGCCGCGAAGAAACGGCGGCGAATCCCCGCGCACGCAGTGCACGTTTGCGTGTGGCGGAAAAAGTGCTACAGACCTGTGTCGGATAGGCAGACGAAAACCCCGTTGGCGTCCTTTCTCGGTTGGCAGGGAATGGTTTTATTGCTTTTTTTTTCGCTCATGCTGGCTCAGATTTTTGCAAAGCACAGCTATCAAAAGCTCCAAGGTGAATTGCAGGCGGCGATGCTTCAACAGAATCACCTGGGACACGAGCATCAACAGTATTTGCTGGAACGCGAGACCCACCTGGACAGTGACCGGATAAAGCGGCGGGCAAGAGAGGAGCTGGACATGCAAATTCCGCAAAGGCTCACGGCAAGGAAGTTGCCGCTATAGCTATGGTGCGCAAATCAGGGCGGATGATGGGGTCGGGAAGCACTCCCCGCTCTTGGCGATATATTTTTGTGTTGTGCCTGTTTGCGGTTGCCAACTTGGGTGTGCTGGCGAAGGTGCTGTATTTGCAACAGTTTTCCGGCGACATGTTGTTGGCGAAAGGAAAGGAGCTGTATCAACGCGAGGTGCTCATTCCTGCCAAACGCGGCAAGATTCTTGATCGGAACGGCAAATTGCTCGCTATCAGTGCGCCGGTCGTGGACGCCTACGTAGACAGGGCACTGTTTGATCTCTCGGATGAGAGTTACACAAAACTGGCCGGAGTGCTGGATCTTTCGGTTCACTCTTTGAAAAAGAGGGTGCAATCCTCCGCGCAGAAAGGATCCGTATCCGTGAAATTGGGTTTGCCGCCAAGCCAGGGTCAAAGCCTGAAAGCCTTGAAAATTCCCGGTCTTTCTCTTGTTGACCGGTACGAGCGTTATTACCCCTTTATGGAAGTCGCAGCGCACGTCACTGGCTATCTGGAAAGATACGCTGGCGGGATTGAAGGGCTTGAGAAATCCTTTGACAGTGTTTTGAAGGGGAGTGAAGGCAGGCGTGTGATTTTGCAAAATATTCTCGGGCGGGTGGTTGATGAGTTAGACACAGCAGGAAGCCGTGACGCGAAATCGGGTCAGGACGTGGTTTTAAGCATTGATATCCGCATCCAGCACCTTGCCTACCACGCACTGGTCAGTGCTCTGAAACAACATGATGCCGAGTCAGGCTCTGTGGTGGTGATGGATTGCAAGACGGGTGAAGTGCTGGCGATGGTGAACCTGCCTGCTTACAACCCCAACTACCGCGGTGGCATGTTCCCTGAAAGGGTGCGCAACAGGGCATTGATTGACGCTTACGAACCGGGCTCAACGATCAAGCCTTTTGTCATGGCGGCTTTGCTGGAGGGAGAATACGCCACGACCGAAAGCGTTGTGGACACGTCTCCCGGACGGCGAAAAATTGGCAATTTCGTGATTAGTGATATACGCAATTATGGGAAATTGAGCCTCGCCACAGTGATCGTCAAGTCCAGCAATGTCGGGATTAGCCGCTTCGCGGAAAGGTTGCCCGAGAGAACGTTCAGGGAGGTTTTCAGCCGGATAGGTTTGGGACACATACCCGGTACCGGGTTCCCGGGGGAGAGCATGGGGAGGCTGCCTCACTTTGACAAAAATACGAAAGTGGAGTTTCTTGCGGCTTCCTACGGTTATGGCTTTTCCTCTTCTTTATTGCAGTTGGCGCACGCCTATACGGTATTCGCGAACGATGGCTGGCAACCGTACCTGAGCCTGTTGAAAAACGAGGACGGTGCCGGACAGCGCGAAATTTTTGAAGCGAAAGTTGCGCGTCAGGTCAGAGCGGTTTTGCGCGACGTCGTGAGCACCGGAGGCACGGGGTCAAGAGCGCAACTCAGCGGCTATTCTGCGGCTGGAAAAACCGGAACCGTTCGTGTTCACGGTAAGGGGAAATATCAGGAAGGGGAATTCAATTCCACATTCGTAGGTTTTGCCCCGGCGGTTCAAGCACGATTGTCCGTGGCGGTGATGATTCGCGAGCCAGGCAAAAAAGCGTATTTTGGCGGCGAAGTGGCGGCACCTGTTTTCTCTGAGATTACGGAACAGGCTTTGCGGCTTCTTGGGGTTCCGGAAGATATGCCGATCGATGATTGGGAAAAATGGTCACGCGCCGAGGTGGTAAATGCTCGCTGAGCGCACTTTGGATTCCCTGTTGGCTGGCATTGCCGACGTGGGCGAGCCTTATGCGAAAACTTTGGTGCAGGGTCTTTCCTCCGACTCTCGCAGATTGCGCGCAGGCGATGTGTTTTTTGCCTGCAAGGGCGGGGCTTTTCACGGCCTGGAATTTGCAGAAGAGGCGGTCGAAAAAGGTGCCATCTGCGTGTTATGGGAACCTTCGGCGGAACGTTACCGCTTGCCTGCAGGAGTTCCTGCCATGGCAGTTCCGGGACTGCGGGCGCAAATTGGGGTGATTGCTGACCGATTTTATGGCTGCCCTTCACGGGACATTCCCGTCGTTGCGGTAACCGGAACCGACGGCAAGACTTCCGTTAGCCATTTCCTGGCAGAGTTCCTGGAGCATCTTGGCAAGCATTGCGGTCTGATCGGCACGCTTGGCAGTGGCTTTGTCGGGGCACTGGAGAGTACCGAAATGACCACTCCGGATGCCATTTTTTTGCATCGCCGCATCCGGGAACTGCGCGATTCCGGCGCCGTTTATATCGTGATTGAGGCTTCATCTCATGGTCTCTCGCAGCACCGGCTCGCCGGTTTGCTGGTCAATGTCGCAGTGTTGACCAATCTGGGACACGACCACCTGGATTATCACGGCTCGCATGCCTCGTACGCTGCCGCCAAGCGTAGCCTGTTCGAGAATGCTGATCTGGAAACAGCAGTGGTGAATGCTGATGACGCTTTTGGCAGAGAATTGGCAGAGCATTGCCAGCCGCATTGCCAAGTGTTGCGCTATTCGGCGAAGGACGCCGTCAACGCCGAGCTGTGCGCGGAAGAAATTGTCGCCGACAGCCACGGCCTGCGTTTTGATATTCGTTACGGTGACCAAAGAGCCACATTGCACAGCGTGTTGCTGGGACAATTCAACGTATTGAACCTGCTTGCCGTTTTGAGCGTCCTGCTCACGACAGGCGAGGAGTCGTTTACCAGGCTTGTGGCTTTGGCAAAAAAAATTCAGCCGGCCGCCGGTCGCATGCAGCGTTTTTCAGTGGCGAATACCCCTGTTGTCCTTCTTGATTATGCGCATACGCCGCAGGCCTTAAACGAAGCCCTGTTGAGTTGCCGAAACATGACGAGCAAAAAGCTGCATTGTGTTTTTGGCTGTGGTGGTGAGCGGGATCGTGCCAAGCGACCGCTGATGGGTGCCATTGCTTCGCGTTTGGCCGACACGGTCATATTGACGGATGACAATCCACGCCGGGAGAGTCCGGGAAAAATTTTGCAGGAAATTCTGGCGGGGGCAGACGAAACAGGGAAGTTCTCGCTCATTCACGATCGCCGCGCCGCGATCAGACAACTTCTCAATTCCGCTTCGGTTGACGATTGTGTGCTGGTGGCCGGTAAGGGACACGAAGCCTTTCAGGAAAACGCCACGGGCAAGCGTCGGTTTTCGGATGCCGAGGTGATTTCGGAATGCCTGTATGCGCGCCGGGGGGAGTGGGAATGCACGGCTTGAGTCTGGAGGAAATCAAGGTGATCTGCGGTGGGGTGATGTCGGGCACGAATTGCTTTCCGAACAACGTCAGCATCGACAGCAGAACCATGCAGAAGGGGGAATTGTTTGTGGCACTGAAGGGTTCGAATTTTGATGGCCACGACTACGTGGCTGATTGCGCCGCCAGAGGGTGCTGCGCTGCCATAGTCAGTCGACCCTGCGCCGTTGCTTTGCCTATGGTTTTGGTGCCCGACACGCTGAGCGCTTTGGGGAAATTGGCTGCGGCATGGCGTGAGCGTTTTGTTTTGAAAGTTCTGGCTTTGACCGGCAGCAACGGGAAAACGACGACCAAAGAAATGCTGGCTTCCATATTGCGCGTTCTGGGCAATGTTTTGACGAATCACGGGAATTTTAACAATCACATCGGGGTGCCTTTGACCTTGTTGGGTCTGCGTGAAAAACACCGTTTTGCTGTGATTGAAATGGGAGCCAGCCGGCGTGGTGACATTCGTGAGCTGTGTGCTTTGGCAAAGCCTGATGCGAGTTTGGTCACCAATGCAGCTCCGGCACACCTGCTTGAATTTGGCACTCTGGAAGGTGTGGCAGCAGGCAAGGGGGAGATTTTTGAAAGTTTGCCCGACAACGGCATCGGAGCGATCAATCGCGACGATCGCTTCTGTTCTTTTTGGCAGCAATTGCTGGGCAAGCGCCGCCAGATTACTTTTTCGATGAAGCAGGAGGCTGAGGTCAGGGCAGACACGACAGCATTCAGGGAAAGCGGAAATTTTTATTTGACAATCGGAAAAGAAAAACGCGCGGTTCACCTGCAATTGAAAGGGGATCACAACGTGCAAAACGCCTTGGCGGCATCCGCGCTTGGGCATGCGGCGGGTGCAGACATTGATGCGATTGTTCAAGGGCTCGAAGCGACGGCTCCGCTGCCGGGTCGTCTGTTTTTTCTTCCCGGACCTCGGGGCATGAGGCTGATAGATGACTGCTACAACGCCAATCCGGGTTCTTTGCTCGCGGGCTTGCAGGTTTTGAGCGAGTGCGAAGGAGAGCGCTGGCTGGCGTTGGCAGACATGGTGGAGCTTGGCGATGCCGCCGTCTACTGGCATGAGCAGTGCGGGCACGAAGCGAAGCGACATCAGGTAAAGCGTCTGTTCGCCTGCGGCAGTCATGCACAAAAGGCCGCTGTCAGTTTTGGACAGGGGGGCGAGTGTTTCAGTTCCTTTGCGGACATGTCAAAGGCTATGAAAGTGCTGGCACACCCGGGCGTGACTTTGTTGGTGAAGGGATCGCGCAGCTCTCATGCCGAGAAATTGATTGCCGAGTTGACGCATGGAGGACATGAAGAATGTTGATAGTTCTGGCCGATTACCTAACGCAATTTCACAGCGGATTTCACGTCTTTCAGTACATCACTTTGCGCGCCGTACTAAGCGTATTGACTGCCTTGTCGCTGAGCTTTGTTTTTGGTCCCAAATTGATCGCTTCTCTGAATCGGCACAATGCCGGACAAAACATCCGGACAGATGGGCCACCCAGTCATTACCGCAAACAAGGGATCCCGACCATGGGAGGCGGGCTGATTATTTTTTCTGTGCTGGTCAGCACTTTCCTGTGGGTTGATCTGGGCAATCGTTATGTGCTGATCGTGCTTTTTTCCATGCTGGCCTTTGCCGTGATTGGCGGGGTGGATGACATCACCAAATTGCGCACCGGGCAAAGCCGCGGCTTGTCTGTCAGAGACAAATTCGCGATGCAGGCGGTTGCCGGAGTCGTCGTGAGCTTGCTGATCTACAGCACCGCAGAGTTGCCAGTGGAAACTCAGTTGATCGTGCCTTTTTTCAAAGACTTGATCCTCACGATGGGGGCTTTCTTCCTGGTGCTGACTTTTCTGGTTATTGTGGGATCCAGCAATGCGATGAATCTCAGTGACGGCCTGGATGGTCTTGCCGTCATGCCGACCGTGATGATTGCGGGTGGGCTGGCAGTGTTTGCCTATGCCAGTGGCCACGTCACTTTCTCACAATACCTGGGGATCCCCAACTTGCCATTGGCTGGAGAGCTGGCGATTCTTTGTGGTGCCATCATCGGTTCCGGTCTGGGCTTTTTATGGTTTAACGCCTACCCGGCACAAATGTTCATGGGGGACTTGGGTTCTTTGGCGTTGGGGGCGGCGTTGGGGACGATTGCCGTGCTGGTTCGCCAGGAAATCGTTTTTTTGATCATGGGCGGCGTGCTGGTGGCGGAAACAATATCTGTCTTCATACAAGTCGGTTATTTCAAGCTGACCGGGCGGCGTGTTTTTCTGATGGCACCCTTACACCATCACTTGGAAATGCTGGGTTGGCCTGAGCCACGTGTCATCGTACGTTTTTGGATTATCACGCTGATTCTGGTGTTGATAGGACTCTCCACTTTGAAAATTCGGTAAGTGGGGATGGTACGAAACAACGGCTACTCGGTGGTTGTCGGGCTTGGCAAAACCGGCCTCTCGGTCGCGCACCATCTGTTGCGCAACGGAAAAAAGTTTGTGGTCATGGACAGTCGTTCAGAGCCGCCTGAACGAGAGGCTTTGAAGCGGGATGCTCCGCAACTGAAGGTCGGGCCTTTGGATGCGCAGCTTTTGCGTACCGCCGATGAGATTATTTTAAGTCCCGGCATGCCACTGACGCACCCTGCGATCGCCGAGGCTTCGCGTTCCGGAGTGCCGATTGTCGGGGACGTGGAACTTTTTACGCGCACGATTCATGCCGGGCAAAAAGTCGCCGCGATTACCGGCACCAACGGCAAAAGCACGGTTTCCCATTTGCTGCACAACATGGCAAGAAACTGCGGCCTGAAAGTCGCACTCGGTGGCAATGTCGGAACCCCCGTTCTGGACTTGCTTGCCCAGCCCGGTTCGGAACTCTACGTTCTGGAACTGTCGAGTTTTCAGTTGGAAAGCACACATTCCTTGCGCGCCACAGTGGCGGCGATTTTGAATGTTGCTGAGGATCACCTCGATCGTCACCGGAGTCTGGATGCATACGCAAATATCAAGGCGCGCATTCTCAGTGGCTGCGAGTCGGCGGTGATCGGGCGCAGTTGCGTAGAAAGATTTGCGTCCCGCGCACCCGGGAAAACGGTGACTTTTGGTGAAGATGCGCCGGTTGGTGAGCATTTCGGCCTGCTAAAAACAGAGAATGGCCGGGAAATATTCCGAGCAAACACACGGCTGGTCGCGGGCTCTGAGCTCGCCGGTTTGCCGGGAGTGGACGGCTTGCAAAACGCGCAAGCGGCACTGGCACTCGGGGAGGCGCTTGGCTTTTCCCATCCTGGCATGCTGAAAGCGCTTGTCGATTTCCGGGGTTTGCCGCACCGCTTCCGCGAAATTGGAACTTTAGGTGGTGTGACCTGGATTGACGATTCCAAGGCCACCAATGTTGCTGCCGCCACTGCTTCTTTAAGACGCGCGAAGGGGCACTGCGTATGGATTGCTGGCGGTGACGGCAAAGGAGCTGATTTCAGTCCCCTGGCTGCAGCGGCAAAGCACTGGGCGCACAGTGCCCTGCTGTTAGGTCGCGATGCACGGCAAATCGCAAAAGCGATCGGCAGCGCGATTCCGGTTTATCTCTGTGACGATTTGGGCGAAGCCGTCAGGCGCGCCGCAGGGCTTGCGCGGGAAGGGGACTGCGTGTTGCTGGCACCAGGGTGTGCCAGCCTGGATATGTTTGAAAACTACGCCGATCGCGGGCGATGTTTTGCCAAAGCTTTCGAGTCCCTGCGCCAGGAGCATTTTGCCAAAAGTGAAAATGATGCAGCCTGAAAGACGTTCGTTCGTACTGGATTTGCCACTGTTGTGGGTGACTGTGATTTTGCTGGCTTTCGGGTTACTCATGGTTCTTTCGACCTCAATGTATCCATCGGAGAACGATCTCGTCAACGGCACCGCCTGGACTCTGTTTTTCCGGCAACTGATGTTTTTGGGTCTTGCCTTGATCTTGTCTGTTTTGTTGTTTTACGTGGCGCTAAGCCATAAGGCTTTTTCTTTTTTGCTGGAGCACAGCTTCTTATTGCTGGTTCTTTGCTGCGGTCTGTTGGCTCTGACCTTGAGCCCTTATTTCGGGCGCGAAATAAACGGGAGCACACGCTGGCTGAATCTTGGTGTTTTTTCCGTACAGCCGAGCGAGATTTTAAAATTGGTGCTGGTTATTTACCTGGCTCGCTGCCTGGCTGCAGAGAATCAGAATTATCGAAGCAGTGTGCTTGCCACGATGTACTTGCTTGCCCCTCTCGCGGTTCTGGCATCTTTTTTGGCGTTCCAGCCAAATTACGGAAGTATCGTGGTGTTGTGTGCCGTGGCTTTGGGAATGTTGTTTGTTGCCGGTACCAGGCTGCGCGTGTTTGGGACCATCGCCGCACTGGTCATAGTGCCTTTGGGAATTTTGTTGGTGGTGTCTGATTATCGAGTTGAACGCCTTCTGGTTTTTATGGATCCCTGGCAGGATCGATGGGACTCTGGCTACCAGCAGGTTCAATCCATGATCGCTGTGGGCAGTGGCTCGTGGTTTGGAGTGGGCTTGGGCGGGAGCATGATGAAATTGGGCTTTCTTCCCAAAGTACACACCGACTTTGTAGTCCCGATTATTGCTGAGGAATTGGGCTTCTTTGGGGTGCTGACCGTTGTGGTGCTTCTTTTTCTGCTCGTGCTTCGCTGCTTTCAAATTGCGCGCCGGGCAGAAAAGACGGGATTTGTGGCAGGCGGGCTCTTTTGCTACGGAATCGGGATTTTGCTGGGGTTGCAGGTCTTTATCAACACGGCAATGGCGGTAAGCATTCTGCCGCCGAAGGGAATTACTTTGCCGTTGTTCAGTTTTGGCGGCAGCAGCATGGTGGTGATCGTGATGTCATTGGCATTGGTGCAATGGGTACACCATGAAACGTGTCAGCGCGGCAAGGCGATAGCTCCCTACAGAGCGAGATGATTTCCTGATGACGAAGGTACGAAAGCCGGTGGTGGTGATGATGGGTGGGGGAACAGGCGGCCACGTTTTTCCCGGGCTGGCCGTAGCCGAGCATTTGCGTGAGCAACAGGTGGAAGTGGTCTGGTGGGGAACACGCAAGGGTCTGGAGTCTCAAATTGTTCCGGAGGCAGGTTTCAAGCTTCAGATTTTGCCGGCTGCCGGTGTTCGGGGGAAAAAGCTGAAAATCGTCGTGAAAGCCTGTTTTACTTTATTGCTGGCTTTTTTCAAGGCGCTTCGGATGTTGCTCAAACAGCGGCCAGACGTTGTTGTCGGGATGGGTGGCTATGTTGCTGTGCCGGGTGGGCTTGCCGCTGTGCTGTGTCGGATTCCTTTGCTGATCCACGAACAAAACGTGGTGCCGGGTCTGGCCAACCGTGTCCTTGCGCCGTTTAGCAGAGCTGTTTTAACCGGTTTCCCGTCACGCTTGCTCGGCGCAAGCGCGCGTTGGGTGGGGACTCCCGTTCGCAGAGAAATTTTGCGCCCTGCGGCCTGTCGCAAACCGTCACAAAACAGTGCTGCACCGTTGCGTGTGCTCGTCATAGGTGGCAGCCAAGGAGCCGAAGTGTTCAACCGGCTTGTGCCGGAAACAGTCGCTTATATCGCTGCCGAGCATCGGCCTAGAGTGTTGGTGCAGACTGGAGTTGCAGAGCAGGAAAAAGTCAGAAAGCGAGCTCGCGAGCTGAATGTGAAGCTGAAGCCGGTTGCTTTCATAAAAGACATGGTCGCCGTATACGCCTGGGCGGACGTGTTGTTATGTCGGGCAGGGGCTTCCACCATTGCGGAGATTTGCGCGGTCGGGATTGCTTCAGTGCTGATTCCCCATCCTTATGTCGTGGATGACCACCAGACGGAGAATGCACGGTATTTGGCATCCCGTGGTGCGGCGGTGCTGTTGCCCCAGGAACACCTGTCCGTCGCGGATTTGGCTGAAATACTCCAACTTTTTCATTTCGATCGCGAGAGATTGGCGCGTACGGCAGCGCAAGCGCGCGCCTTGGCGTGCCCACGTGCCGCCGTGGAAACTTCCGAGGCAGTGCGGAGGTTGTTTCGCCCATGAAGTTTGGTCTGCAGTCGCGGTTGGTTCGTGAGCTCGGATCCGTGCATTTTGTCGGTATCGGCGGCGTGGGAATGAGCGGTATTGCCGAAATTATGGTGAAGCTGGGCTGGCAGGTACAAGGTTCTGACTTGTTTGAAAGCGCTGCTACCCACCGCTTGCGCATGTTGCAAGTCAAAGTGTTTATCGGGCATCAGGCCGAAAACGTCATTGGTTGCGCGGTGCTGGTGACTTCTTCCGCGATCCCCGACACGAATGTGGAAATACTGGAAGCACAAAAGCGGCGTGTGCCAGTCATCAAACGTGCGGAAATGTTGGCAGAGATTATGCGCTTGCGTTATGGCATCGCGGTCGCCGGAACGCACGGAAAAACGACCACAACCAGCTTGATATCAGCTGTCCTTTACGAGGCTGGTCTGGATCCCACCTACGTGGCAGGGGGGCGAATTGAGCATCTTGGCACCAACGCCAGTATTGGTGAAAGCGAGTATCTGGTAGTGGAAGCAGATGAAAGCGATGCGTCTTTTTTACATCTGCATCCGATGATCTCCGTGGTTACCAACATAGACAATGATCATCTGGATCATTATGAGAACGACCCGGAGCGGCTGCGAAACGCGTTTGAGATTTTTCTGAACAACCTTCCTTTTTACGGGATGGCGGCAATTTTCGGCGATGACGAATGCTTGATGGAGTTGAGAAACCGGGTTGCCCGGCGTTTTGTGACCTACGGTTTCAACGCCGGCAACGATTTGCGCGCCCGACAGATCGCTCCTTCCGGAATGCGCATGCAGTGCCTGATCGATTTGCCGTGGCGCAAGAATTCCTTGAAATTCTCATTGAACCTTACCGGCTCCCACAACGTTCTGAATGCCTTGGCGACGTTTGCGACTTGCCATGAACTCGGGGTTTCAGACGATGACATCGTAGGCGTGCTGGAAACTTTTCAGGGGATCTCCCGCCGCTTCCAGAGATACGGAAAAATTTTCCATGCCGGCAAACAGGGTGAGCTCGTAGACGACTACGCCCACCACCCGACTGAAATTGGCATGACATTGGAGGCGGCCAGAGGGATTTGGCCTAAACGGCGCATCATTTTGATTTTTCAGCCGCACCGTTATACGCGAACCGCCCTGTTGCTTGATAAATTTGTGGAAGTGCTGGCAAAAGTTGATGTGCTGTTGCTGATGCCAGTGCATTCGGCTGGAGAAGAGCCTTTGCCAGGGGCGGACAGCGCAGCCTTGCAAAGAGGCCTGCAGGAAACCGGGTTTTCGCAAACACGGCTGGTCGGTGGCCTGGAAGAAGTCCCGGAAGCGTTAGGGGATGTGCTCCGGAATGGTGACATCGTGCTGACCATGGGAGCGGGAACGGTTGCTTTGCTGCCACGCAGAATCATGGCCGCTGGCGGAGTGGGAGCATGACCCGGATGCCTGTTGGTGATTGCCAACTGTGGGGCAAGATGTATTACGGTCGCGATTTATCCGAGCTGAACACCTGGCGGGTTGGTGGTTCCAGTGAATGTTTTTATTGTCCCCGCGACACTGCAGACCTGTCCTGTTTTTTGCGGCATTGCCGGTCGGTTATCCCGGTGTTTTTCCTCGGTCGCGGCAGTAATGTTTTGATCCCGGATGCGGGTATTAGTGGCTGCGTGGTCGGACTCACCAAAACGCTGAACACGCTCGAGCATGAGAATGAAATCGTTCGGGCTGAAGCAGGAGCCAGCTGTCAAGGGCTGGTGCGCTACTGTGCAGTGAACGGGCTGGGAGGACTGGAGTTTCTGGTTGGCATACCGGGAAGCATAGGTGGGGCTTTGGCAATGAACGCAGGAGCATTGGGCAATGAAATCTGGAGTGCGGTTCGCGGGGTAACCACTATTGACCGCCAAGGTCAGGTGCATGAGCGTTTGGCGGCGGATTTCAGCTATGGCTACCGGACTGTAAGCGGGCCGAAAGAGTGGTTTCTTGCCGCCGAGTTTGTGGTGCAACGCCGTGATTCCAGGCAATCGCGAGAACAAGTGCGGCAAATACTCAGGGAACGAAAAGCCATGCAGCCGGTGAACACCTTTTCCTGTGGCAGCGTTTTCAAAAATCCGCACACGGGCTTTGCTGCCTCTTTGATCGAAGAATGCGGGCAGAAGGGACGTCGCGTAGGAGATGCCGAAGTTTCCCGTCAAC
Source organism: uncultured candidatus Poriferisulfidus sp. (assembly GCA_965215765.1). Classification (GTDB taxonomy): domain Bacteria; phylum Pseudomonadota; class Gammaproteobacteria; order Poriferisulfidales; family Oxydemutatoraceae. The sequence continues at coordinate 403,337 of OZ244118.1, forward strand.
ACGCGAACTTTATTATCAATCGTGGTCAGGCGACTGCCAGTGACATCCGTGCGCTGATCATGGAAGTACAACACACGGTGCAGGAGAAAACGGCAGTGTTGCTGGAACCCGAAGTCGTCATTCTTGAAGCGTGAGGCGAGTGTGAAGGATTTTGGCAAAGTGGCGGTGCTGATGGGAGGGTGGTCGCCAGAACGTGAAATTTCATTGATTGGAGGCGCGGCAGTCCTGCGCGCCTTGCAGAATTCGGGCGTAGATGCCAGTGGTCTGGATTTGCAAAAACCTGCGCGCGATTTGTTGGCAGACACCACTTTCGAACGCGCTTTCATCATGTTGCACGGTCGTGGCGGGGAAGATGGCACTTTGCAGGGCATGCTGGAAATGCAAGGTCTTCCTTATACCGGTAGTGGCGTGGCGGTGTCTGCGCTGTGTATGGACAAGCTGTTTTGCAAGAAAGTGTGGCGTGGGGACAGCTTGCCAACCCCGGACTTTGTGGAAATTCGCGCGGGTGAAGCGGATCTCAAGTCACTCATTGCCAGGCTTGGGTTCCCGCTTGCGCTCAAACCGGTTTCTGATGGTTCCAGTCTGGGAGTGCGCAAGGTGGATGATGAGGCGGCACTGACAGACGCGCTGGCAGACGTGGAAACGACCCGGCGTTCGATGTTCGCGGAACAGTGGATTGGCGGCGAGGAATACACCGTTGGCTTTATCGGGGACACCTTGTTGCCACCCGTTCGTATCCGAACGAAGCGCGCTTTTTATGATTTCACGGCCAAGTACGAGGACGACAGCACCAGCTTTGACTGCCCTGGAGCTCTGAGTGAAGGAGAAATTGCCGACCTTCATGAATTGTGCGCCCGTGCGTGCCATGCCCTGCACGCTGAGCAGTGGGGCAGGATTGACTTGATGCGAGACGAGCAAGACGGATGGTGGCTGATCGAAATAAATACGGTGCCGGGCATGACGTCTCATAGCCTTGTGCCAATGGCTGCCAAAGCGGCCGGCAAAAGTTTTTCCGAACTGGTGCTGGAGATTCTTGCGACCAGCGACCGAGACAAAAACTGATGGCGCATTCCTGGAGGCATTTTGGCAAAAGAATGTTCAGACTGACTGAGTGGCTGACGTTTGTAAGTGCTTGCGGAGCACTGGGCTACGTGCTGGTACAAACCGCGCCGCAACTACGTAGCCTTTTATCGCCACCGGTGGCGAAAATTCTTTTGGGCGGAGAAATGGTGTACGCCGATCCGAAAGAGGTGTATTCGAGGTTTGACGGACTGGAGAAACTGGATTTCTTTCGCCTGGATTTGCGGCAAATAAAAGAACGTGTTGAAAGCGTGCCTTGGGTGCACGCAGTGGTGATTGAAAAAATTTGGCCACAAACGCTACGGATAAAAATCACTGAACACGCGCCAGTTTCTCGGTGGGGAGAAGGAAAATTGCTCGCCAGAAACGGGATCATTTATGACTCGGGCAGCTTTGGCAGCGAAGTGCTGCCGGTCTTTCTTGCCATGGACGGACGCCAGGAATTTATGCTGTCCGTTTATGAAAGACTTTCTGCCCGCTTGTCACAATGCGGGATGCGCGTGCAGGGTCTGGAAGAAGATGGCTATGGCTCGCTCAGCTTGTTGCTTGCCAACGGGGTTCTGGTGTCGTTTGGGCACTACGCACCCGAAAAAAAGATGCAGCGTTTTCTGAGTGTTTGTGCGTTTGCACCGAAAGCATTGTTTGCTCACTCAGCGAGAATGGACTTTCGGCATTCACACGGCTTTGCAGTGTCCTGGAAAGAAGGACTTGATGCCGCTATGAAGGAGGTGTTTCGGAGTGGAATCCAGACTATGCACGGCACTTGATATAGGCACGAGCAAGGTTGCTGTTGTGGTTGGGGATATCAATGGCGAGCAAATCACCATCCACGCCGTTGGTACGGCTCCTTGTTATGGGCTGAAAAAAGGCGTGGTCAACAATATTGAGGAAACAGCCAAGGCGATACGTCATGCGGTGGAAGAAGCGGAGACTGTGGCCGGATCCCGTATCCGTATTGACCAGTTGCATGTGGGGGTTTCCGGTGGGCATATAGAGAGCTGCAACTCCAGTGGCAAGGCATCTATAAGGGGTCTGGAAGTTACTGAAAATGATAAGGAGCGGGCTATCGACGCGGCGCGGGCAATAGATATCCCGGACAACAATCTGTTTCTCAACGTTATGCCCAGTGATTACGTTATTGATGGTCAGTCCGGGATTACAGAGCCCTTGCAAATGTCTGGCAAGCTTCTGATTGCCAATGTGCATCTTGTAACGGGTTCAAAGTATGCAGTACGCGATATTGAAAAGTGCGTCAAGCAATGTGGCCTGGAAATGGTGGAAACAGTTTTGGAGCAGATTGCGTCAAGCATGGCGGTTTTGACTGAAGGCGAAAGGGAATTAGGTGTGTGCCTGGTGGATATTGGTGGGGGGACTTCCGATATTGCCGTGTACAGGGGAGGCCGTATCGTTTATTCAAAGGTGGTGCCGGTGGCTGGAGACCACGCCACTCGCGATATTGCGGTGACCTTGCGTACGCAGAAAAAGGTGGCCGAAGACATTAAGCTGAAGTACGGAAGCTGTGAGCCGAAAAAAGCCAGAGACGAGAGCATGATTTCTGTTCCCGGAGTCGCCGCCCACCCGGCGCAGAAATTCAAGCGCAGCTTTCTGAATCAAATCATTGAGGCTCACTACATAGAGCTGCTCGAGTTGGTTCGTGACCATTTGGCAGCGGCCAACATGACCGACTCGGTCGTATCCGGATATGTGTTGACCGGCGGCAGTTCGAAGCTGGAAGGCCTGGTTGAGCTGGCAGAAGGAATATTCAATGCGCCGACTCGCCTGGGACGTCCAAAAGAAGGGATTACAGGGTTGGTCGACTTGGTAGAAAGCCCAATTTATGCCACCGCCGTGGGTCTTTTGCATTACGCGAAAAAATACAGTGACAGGAGCAGATTGAAGACTGGCTGGTTGTCGTCGTACAGGCGATTTATCCCGTGGCTGGGCTCACATCGGCTTAAATATTTTTGGTCTGACAACCAGCAGAAATAAAGGAGAAAATTATTATGTTTCAGCTTTCAGAAAAAGGTGTGAAGCCAGTTTCCATTAAAAGAACCGGTGCGCAGCCAACAACCATCAAAGTGGTTGGTGTGGGTGGCTGCGGCTGCAACGCCATCAACTTCATGCAAGACGAGAAAATTGAAGGGGTTCACTATATCGTTGCCAATACCGACCTTCAGTGCTTGCAAGCAAGTCAGTGTGAAGATGCCATACAGCTTGGTGCCGATAGTTCTGGCGGCCAAGGTGCTGGTGCCGACCCTGAAAAGGCACGCGGGTTTGCCGAAGAGGATCGAGAGGAGATTCGCAAGCGACTACAGGACAGCAATATGGTTTTTATCGCTGCCGGCATGGGTGGTGGCACGGGAACCGGAGCGTCGCCGGTCTTTTCTGAAGTCGCGCGCAAAGCTGATGCGCTCACGGTGGCTGTGGTTACCATGCCTTTCGATTTTGAGGGCGGTGCCCGCAGGAAAATTGCCGAGGAAGGACTGAGTGAGTTACGTAAAACAGTTGATTCGCTCATCGTAATTCCGAATGAGCGAATGTTGAGCCTTTTGGAAAATGGCGTGACTTTTCATGAAGCTTGTGTACTTGTTAACAAAGTTCTCTGTGGTGCAGTAAAGGGTATTGCGGAATTGATTACGCGGGTTGGTTTCATTAATTTGGACTTTGAAGATGTCAAGAGAGTGATGACCAAAATGGGAGATGCTGTGATCGGCACGGGAACCGGAAGTGGCGAGCAACGCGCATACGATGCGGTGACAGCTGCCATTCAAAATCCCTTCTTGGAAGGTGCGGAGCTTCGGGGGGTGCAAGGTATCTTGGCCAATATCACTGTCAGCGAAAAATTTGAGCTGAAAGAGCTTGATGAAATTGGCAATATTATCAAGAAGATTGCTGATGAAGATGCCCTCATATCGGTGGGCGTGGTATTGGAAGAAAGCATGGGCGATGAACTGCGTGTCACCTTGGTTGCTACAGGGCTGGCTGGCAATACTAACAAGGACGAAGAACCGGACACGCCTGAAAAAAGCAGGGTTCTTCCACCAAAAAAGCCAGTGGGACTCACCACCGACCTGGAGCGCAAATACAATGCTTTTGACACACCTGCCTTTGAGCGCAAAGGCAAGTACGACGTTGAGGTGCCGGGCAGTTCGGTGTATGAGGACGGGGAACTGCTTGACTTGCCTGCTTTTCTGAAAAACCAGGCGGATTGAGCAACTGGCATTGCGCCGCTGACAAAGTATTTTTTTCGGGATTGTCTTCGCCTGCAGTACGCACTTGTTACGGTCTGTAGGGTCGGTATATATTGTCCTGGCACCTGCCCGGAGACATGCAATTTCACGAGCTGGAATTTTCGTTGTGTCGCTGGTGACAGGAGGCATCCAGCCCGTCAGGACGGGTGTCTGTCATTTCTCCCGTGTGGCGTTTCTGCCGTGGCTTTACAAAGTCTGGCTTAATGGCCAGAAAAAGTTGCTGAAGCTGTTCATTTTTAACCGCGAACAAGGAGTGCTTCTTATAAAAAACTCCTTCTCCAGACACTCTTGGTGCGCAACCTAAAGGAAGCCACACCTCATTTCCCTGAACCGCATGGCATTCATCAGGAAACAAAACTTCTCGTGCTTTTCGCAGTTGCTAAATTCGTGTATGCATTCAGCGAACCAAGCCGCCCAAAAAGACTTTCAAGCGCAACTTTTTGTCGTGGGGTGGTGTTGGATCTGGCTCTTCCTGTACCTGAACCGGGGGAGCCATACTGATGGAGCACTGCACACCTGACGCTTCAGCCACGCTGTTTCGGGGGAACGCCTGGACTTCGTACACAACACCATCTGGCATTCATCAGGGAACAAAACTTCTCGTGCTTTTTGCGGTTGTTAATTTCGTGTACGTCCTCAGCGAACCATGCCGCCCAAAAAGACTTTCAAGCGTAATTTTTTGTTGTGGGGCGGTGTTGGCTTTGGCTCTTCCTGCACCTGGAACGGGGGTGCGAGATTGATGGAGCACCGTACGCTTGTCGCTTCAGCCACGCTGTTTCGGGGGAACGCCTGGACTTAGTACACTACACCACCTGGCATTTATCAGAAAACAAAACTTCTCGTACTTTTCGCGGTTGTTAATTTCGTGTATGTCTTCAGCGAACCAATCCGCCCAAAAAGACTTTCAAGCGCAATTTTTTGTCGTGAGGCGGTGTTGGCTCTGGTTCCTCCGCTACCTGGGGCGGTGTTGGCTCTGGTTCCTCCGCTACCTGGGGTGGTGTTGGCTCTGGTTCCTCCGCTACCTGGGGCGGTGTTGGCTCTGGTTCCTCCGGCACCTGGGGCGGTGTTGGCTCTGGTTCCTCTGATACCTGAACAGGGAGAGCCAGACTGATGAAGTGCCGTACGCTTGACGCTTCAGCCACGCTGTTTCGGGGGAACGCCCGGACTTCGTACGTAACACCATCCTGCAGTTCCGTAAATTCCTCCATGCCGGTTCCTCCTGGCGTCAGCATTGCAACAAACTTCTCCTCCATCAGTTCTCCATGCGAAAGCATCTGTACCCGATACTCCAAGCCGAGCGACATCCCGTCAACCGGGGCTCCGAAATCAGCATGATCCACAGTGCGTCCATAGCCATCATTGCCCGAATATTGCAAGTGTACCTGCACACGACTACTCGCCTTGTGCGTCAGTTGCATGGTCGTTGCCCCTTCAAGAACGTCAAGCAAAGTAAATGCTGCCGTGCTCATCGCGCCCGTTCCGGCGTGGTTGACTGCCCGGAGCGAATAGCGTATCTGTTCTCCTCCTGCGTGCGCCTCGCGCAGCTCCGCCAAAGCACTACCTGACAACGCATAAGAAGTGGTGGTTCCTGAGACGGGGTGGCTTTTTCCGTCCACGAAAAGCTGGTGGCTGTCTATCGTCGCCCCGTTGCTACTCGCTGCTTCCCAACTCAGATTCATCCGGTTTGTGGACTCCCATCTGGCTTGCAAGCCAGATGGGAGTCCAGGTTTCGCTATGGTGCTGAACGTGCCGCTGCTTTCGTATGCCTGGGCGGGCTCCCCGACGCCAGCCCGGTTGCTCGCATTGACCTGTAACGCGTAGCTTCTCTTCGGCAGCAAGTCGGTGATCTCGATCTCGGCATCAAAAGTACCTGTCGGGAAAAAAGTCTTGGTGCTGTGTCCTGCGGCACTCACAACCACCACGTAGCCAAAGCCTGTGAGCATGGCGTAGTCAGGTGAAGTCGCAAGCACGTTGTTCGGCAGGGAAGCGCAATCGCCATATCCTAAGGTCGTCAACACCAAGCGCGCAGTGGTTTGACCGGGTACCAGCTTCGTTATTGTCGGCACTCCCGGGAGACTGGGCAAATAGAAATGACCGGCTGCCGAATAGCCAGCGACATCTCCATGCACAGCGCGAAGCTGGTACGGGTGGGGGCAAGCCACTTGCTTGTTTTTTCGAAACTCGGCCAGAAAATCTCCGCTGAAGTCAAAAGTCGGCGCTGTGACCTCCCGCATTGTTCCTGCCAGCTCAAGTTCGTAGGAATCAAGCACTGAACTCCCCGCCGCCCACGTGAAGTGCAGATGATCCGGAGATTCCCAGCTCACCGCCAAATCGATCGGTGTGGCAGGAATGTCGGCAATCGCGCGCAGCAAGGGCAACGTACGGGTATTGCCAAAATGCCAGGCTCCCGGTTCCCAGCCGGCATAGGTCGTAGCATCTGCGCATCTCTGCCCCGCTGCGGTCGGGCAACGCAACTGGGTCAGAGCGCGAGGTAAAGCACCGTCCGTCAAGCCATTGCCCACCAAAGCTGCCTGTGCAGACACGGGTGCGTAACTGCGGTCAATCACCGCATTCGGAGCAGAATAACCCGCCAGACTTCCAATGTTGTCCGATTCCCCAACAACCGAGTTCACCGCATAGCTGTCCTGAATGCGGCGGATATTGCTTCCGACCAACCCCCCGGCGAAGGAACGACCCTGTACCTCACCGAGCGCATAGCTCGCATGGACAGAACCGGCGTTGACGCCCACCAATCCACCCACACGGCTGTCTCCGCTGACCGACACGTCGGCATAGCTATAGGCAATGGTGCTTCCCTGGCTATAGCCAACCAGACCGCCGACGTATACCCCCTCTTCAACGATGGCCGAACCTGTTGCGTAACAGTGCAAAATCTTGCTTTCCCGGCTATAGCCAACCAGGCCGCCAGCCTTGCTCCGTCCTTCACCCGAGACGCGCACCGCCGCATCGGCACTGCTGTACAAAATAGTGGCTCCCAGAGCCTGTCCGGCCAGACCCCCGGCAGACTCAAGTGCGCGTACTTGCGAAGCCCTCACCGTGCTGCCCACGACCCGACCTTTTGCTTTCACATAACCGACCAGACCGCCGACGTTTCTGCCTCCGTCAACCTCGGCACTGGCACCACTGCCAATCAGCAAACCCCCGTTGCCGCCCGCCAATCCGCCAACTCTGAATCTGCCGAAAACCTGTGCAGACCTCACGACATTGTTCATGACGGTTCCGTGGTTAAAGCCTGCCAAGGCTCCGACGCTGTCTTTTCCTTTTACCCACGCATCAACGAGCACCACCCCTTTGACGATCCCATCTTCTGCAAGTCTGGAGAACAGGCCAACTGTGTCCGTTTCCGGGCGGTTAATGTGCAGAGCAGAGATTTCCCGCCCTGCCCCATTGAAGGTACCTGAAAAATCCTCTATCGGATGAAAGCCGGTATCGCCTTGCCACTCCCGACTCGGTTGGGCGTCTATGTCTGCCACCTGCACATAGTGAGCGTACAGATCAGAGCGCACATCCTGCAGTTGGCACAGCGTGGCAATTTGCCACGGGTTGTCGCCGCTGCCGTCACCCGATGCACTCTTCAGACCCTTGCCGGCGCATTCCGAAAAACGGGTCACCGTCCGGAACGTTGACGGCGATCCGGTGCCCACCGTGTTATGGGCGAAGGCTTCCAGCCGATATTCAGAAGCACTCTGCAATTCCGCAAATTCCACCGTGACCGGGCTCAGAGGATTCCCCAGCGGAACGTCGCGTTCTTCAACCAGCTCCCCGGACGCATACAGGCGTATCCGGTATGCCAAACGCAAAGCCACCGCTTGCGCCGCCGCCGCATAATCAGCGTTAACCGGCTTGCGACCGTAGCCGTCATTGGCAGGGGCTGTAAAGCTGAGTCTCAGCGTGGTGACCCCCGGCTCCACGCGCATATCAGCCGGAGAATCAGGAACATCTAGCAGGCGCACGGAAACACGGGCAGCTTCGCCAACACCATAAAGGTTGTAGCCACGAACCGTTAAAAAGAGCGTGCTCCCGCCTTCATGACGGGCGCGCAGCTTCTGCAACCAGTCCGCTCCCGCTATGAAGTAATCCGAGAGCGTCTCCTCAAAAAGCACTCCATTCTCTACACGATAACCGATTCGCTCAGGCCCGCCCAAAGGAGGTTCCCAACGCAGCAACAAGGCAGACGGGGATTTCCACTGCGCGTACAGTCGCAAGGGTTTTCCAGGAGTCTCAAAGCCCCGCAGAACCGGCAACGTCCTGTAATCGCCAAAGGACCAGGTCTCGGCACTCCAGCCTGAGTATGTTGACCTTCCCGCACACACCAGGCCGGGGGCGGTGGGGCAACGTAGTTGCTGCAGCGTCCGCAGGGAGCCTGATCCCTGCCCGGCATCATCTGCCACAAAAGGCACGCTGCCACCATTGCCGCCATCAACGCGAGGCAACTCTGCTGCGTAGCTGTTGATAATGCCTCCCGAACTGCTGCCGGCAAAGCTTCCAGTCTGTCCGGCTCCGGATACCGACCCTGCCGCGTAGCTGCGGCTGACGGTGCCCTGATTGTTCGCCACAAGACCTGCGACCAGACCTTCCCCGGTCACAGAAGCTGTTGTGTAACTGTCAGTCACCGAACCCTGGTTGTCTGCGACCAGACCACCCGCCCGAACTGCTCCTGACACCGAGCCTCCAGCGTAGCTTGTGTCGATACTCCCAACGGCCAGATTTCTTCCGACCAGACCACCCGCGACCTGGCCTCCCGGACCTGTCGTCAGCTGAGCCGCGCTGCCGCTGATCGTGCCTACGTTGATGCCAACGAGTCCTCCCGCCACTTGCCCGCCAAAAAGCGAGCCCGTTGCCCCGCTGTTCAGGATCCTTCCTCCCTCGTTCCTGCCCACCAGGGTGCCCACGTTGACGCTTCCCCAAAGCTGCGCGTTCACCAGCACGACCTGCTGCAACAACCCGCCCCGAAGCTGCGCAAACATGCCGACATCTTCCAGTGCCTCAGAGCGCACCATTAAATGGAAAATCTGATAACCGGCACCGTCAAGGGAACCGGAAAAATCAGCAATCGGTGCAAAGCCCTCTCCGGCTCGCCAGCGCCGGGATGGACCTGCCTCAATATCGCCTGCCAGTCGGTAGTGGGCTGCAGGTGCAGAGCGAATGTCCTGCAATTGACACAGCGTGGCAATCTGCCAGGGATCGTCCTTGTTGCCCGATCCGCCTGCCGACGCCAGAGTTTCCCCGTCGCACTGCCAGGGACGGGTAAATGCCGACAGGAAAAATGGCGATCCTTCTCCGAACTTGTTGTAGGGCGTCGCGACCACTTTATAGCGACTATCGCTTGCCAAGCCCGAAAATTCCACAGCCACGGATGTTTTTCCGTCTGTGTGTGCAAGCTCCCGTTCCCGTACCAACTCTCCTCCGGCGTACAACTGTACCCGGTAGCCTAGACCTACAGGATCCCCGACACCCGTATATCCGTAAGCCGGATTTTCCGGTGATTGGCCGTAGCCGTCGTTAGCCGGAGCCATAAGCAACACACGTAGCGAAAACGCCTGCGCCGATGCCAGAACGACCGTCAATTCGCTTGGGATTCTCAGTAGCTGAATCGCAACCGTCGCCGCTTCGCCCACGCCATGACGGTTATATCCACGCACGCTGACTTGCAAGGTACTGCCCCCATATTCGGAACGGATGCTTTGCAACGGATGCCCGCTGAGCGTGAAAGACGCGAACTCTGTTTCCAGGGAGTGTCCTGCCGCCTCCACCCAGTAGCCGGCGTTCAGGCTTCCTGTTCTCGCGGCTGTCCAGTTCAGTTCCAGCTCACCTTCCAGGTTCCATTTCGCCTGCAGGTGAGAAGGGGGAGCAGGTGGCACCGGTTGCAGGGCGCGATGGCTCGGAAGCGTCTGCCTGTCTCCGAAATACCAGGTTTGGGTGCTCCAGCCGGAGTAACTGTCCGCTTCTTGGCACGTGTCTCCCGGCAAAAGGGGACACTGCAATTGCGCCAGTGTGCGGGAGAAATTATTTTCTGTGGCGTCCTCTGCCCCGTTGCCCACGAGTTTCAGCGCGCTGCTGCCGGCATACTGCTCCAGGGCATAATTCGCAACTATATAGGTGTCTTCGGAATGCCCCACCAACGTGCCCCTCAAAATACTCTCACTAACCAGTCCAGCCGCATAACTGTCCTTAATCTTGATGCTTCTGTCGGAGTGGCGCTTACTGTGTCCCACCAGCCCGCCTACCCGCTCATTTCCGCTGACTGTCCCGGTTGCGTAGCTTTCCTCAAGCCGGGATTCATTGTGTCCCACCAGCCCGCCTGCCCGCACATTTCCGCTGACCGCTCCGGTCGCATGGCTTCTGAGGATTAACCCTGAGTTGATGGCCACCAGACCACCCGCACGATTGACCCCACAGATAACCGTGCTGTTTGAGTGGCTGTCAACTATGGAATTGGAATGGTGACTACCCACCAGCCCGCCAACAGTTCCCCTCCCTCTGACCGCTCCCGCCGAATAAGAGCCGCTTATATAGCCTTTGTTGAGCCCCACCAGGCCGCCTGTATATTGAACCCCGCTCACCGTTAACTCTGCGTGGCTGTGATTGATCGGAGCTTCATTGAGTCCCACCAGCCCACCAACATTGTATCCGCCGCTCACACTCCCTCTCGCGTGGGAACTGCGAATCCTCGCGCCTTGGTGGTTGGTGCCCACCAGTCCGCCTATTGAGTTGCCGTGCCCCTGGGAATCAACCGTTCCGGCAACGGTGGACTCCGAATGGCTGAGCTCAATCAAGCCAAAGTTGGAACCCGCAAGCCCGCCTACATGTTTCTGTCCGCTCACCGTTGACTCTGCGTGGCTGTGATTGATCGGAGCTTCATTGAGCCCCACCAGTCCACCAACACTGCCTGTTCCGCTCACACTTCCTCTCGCGTGGGAACTGCGAATCCTCGCGCCCCGGGCATTCCTGCCCACCAGTCCGCCTATTGAGTTGCCGCGCAACTGGGAACCAACCGTTCCGACAACGGTAGACTCCGAATGGCTGAGCTCAATCAAGCCATGGTTCACACCTGCTACCCCTCCCACACGGTTCCGCCCGCCTATCAACCCCGTCACTGTGCTGCCCTTGATGCTCCCATTTGCCGCAACGCTTCCTGCCAGGGCTCCTACCGTATCTCTGCCCCGTACCGTGACATTCACGAGCACCAGCCTTTGAAGGGCACCACCGCTGAGCCTGCCGAACAGCCCGACATGGTCTGTCTGCCCAGGATTGATCAAAAGATTCAGAATGCTGTGACCATTCCCGTCCAGAGAGCCGGAAAAAGATTCAATCGGAGAAAAACCCTTTCCTTCTCGCCACTCGTGGCTTTGCTTCGCGTCTATGTCGTTTGCCAGCCGATAATGCGCTGCCGTGTCGTAACGTATTTCCTGTAACTGGCAAAGTGCACCAACCTGCCAGGGGTCATCCTCGCTGCCAGAGCCTGCTGTTGTTATCACCGCTGCCCGTGGACACGCGCCAAAATGGGTAAAAACCGACACTGCCTCCGTTGGGCCTGCGCCCACCTTGTTTCTGGCAAACACTCTGACTTCGTACTTGGAACTATCCCTCAGGCCTGAAAATTCCACTACAGTCGGGCTTGACCATTCCTGCTGTGTTATGTGCCGCGCTGCTTTCAACAGGCCTTTTGAAAACAGTTGTACGTGATATACGAGATCCAGGGCAATTCCGCCTGCCGGCTTCCCGTACGCGCTACTGCCCGGTGAGCGGCCGTAGCCGTCATCAGCAGCCTCGGTAATGGTGACTCGTATGGTTGACAGCCCTGAATCTGTCTGAGTCACCACCGCCCCCGGGACTTTCATCAAAAAGAAACTTCCTGACGCTACATCTCCCGCAACGCCTCCTTTTACGCCGCGTAAGGAATAATGGATTTCACTGCCGCTGGCGTAACGCTCACGCAATTCAGCCATCAATGAGCCGCCAAGCGCGAAACGGGTTCCCTCGGTGTCTCGAATGATTCCGTCCACCTCCAGCTCAAAGTAACTCACGGCAACATCCCGATGCTCCCACTGCAGTGCTAATCCACCCGTTGAGCCCCAGACTGCCCGGACTGCAAGCGGTGCAACGGGAATATCCGTAAGCACCCGGAGCACGGGCAGCATGCGGGAGTGCCCGAAATGCCAAATTTGCGTATCCCAATCCAGATACACGCTAGCTGCCTGGCAAAGGTTGACGGGCCACATTGAACACTTCATTTGCTCCACAGTGCGCAAACTACTGTCCTGTACTACGCCGTCATTCCCGCCCACGAGACTGTCCTCGTCGCCCAGCTTGCTGGCGTAACTGCGGGCTATCGTGTCACCGTTGACTCCGACCAGCCTGCCCGGCAAATCAGTTCCTCTTACAGCACCAGTGCTATAGGTACTTATGATAGAACCGCGATTCCCCCCCGCCAATCCGCCCACCTGACTGCCTCCGGACACTGCGCCTCGTGCGTAGCTATTATCGATGCTACCTTTGTTTTCGCCGACCAGACCGCCGACCAGACCGCCTCCGGACACTTTGCCTCGTGCATAGCTGTTATCGATGCTACCTTTGTTTTCGCCGACCAGACCGCCTGTCTGATTGCCTCCGGACACTTTGCCTCGTGCATAGCTGCCACTGATGGTGCCGCCAAGGTGCAAACCTACCAGACCGCCTGTCTGACCACCTCCGGACACTGCGCCTTGTGCGTAGCTGTTACCGATGCTTCCTCTGTTATTGCCGACCAGACCGCCTGTCTGATTGCCTCCGGACACTTTGCCTCGTGCATAGCTGCCACTGATGGTGCCGCCAAGGTGCAAACCTACCAGACCGCCTGTCTGACCACCTCCGGACACTGCGCCTTGTGCGTAGCTGTTACCGATGCTTCCTCTGTTATTGCCGACCAGACCGCCCAGCTGACTGGATCCTGTTACTGCCCCCAGCGCATGACTTCCTTTAATTGTGCCACCGTCGTTCTGACCCACCAGACCGCCTGCCTGACGACCGTATCCGTCCACTTTGCCTTGTGCATAGCAACCACTGATGGTTCCTTTGTTTTTGCCCACCAAACCACCTCCCTGATGACCGTGTCCGTTCACGTACACTTCGCTTTTTGCATAACTGTCACTGATGCTTCCTTTGTTTTCGCCAACCAGACCCCCAACCTGTCTATTTCCCCACACAGATGCAAGCCCAGGTGTATAGCTATGGCTGTTCACGATGCTAGCGTTCTCTTCGTTTACTCCTACCAGGCCGCCCAACTGACTGACTCCGCGCACGTCGCCTTGTGCGTAGCTGCCACTGATGATTCCATTGTTTTTTCCCACCAGACCGCCCGCGCCTACCACGCCGTTTCCCTCCACCAAGTTGCGTGCGGTGCTGTCACTGATGGTTCCATTGTTTTCGCCTACCAGGCCGCCTATCAGACTGGATTTGTCCACTTTGTTGCGGACGGAGATGTAACCTGTGCGCACGTCGCCTTGTGCGTAGCTGTCGCTGATGGTTCCATTGTTTTCACCCACCAGACCGCCTCCGCCCACCAGTTCGCCTCCGCCTACCTGATTTTCCACCTGACTGGGGCCGCTCACTTCGCCATGCGCGTAGCTGCCACTGACGGTTCCATTGTTTTTGCCGACCAGACCGCCTACCAGATTGGTTCCAATCGTGTCACCATGCGCGTAGCTGCCACTGATGGTTCCATTGTTTTCGCCGACCAGACCGCCTACAGCATACGTGTCGCCAGAGTTCTCCCCCCCAACCTCTACCGTTGACGTGCTGTTGCGAATGACACCGTCCTGATTCAGGCCAACCAGCCCACCGATGACTCCGCTCCCGTTAACCTTGCCATCAACCTCGCTGTCCTCAATCGTCCCTTGATTGTTCAGCCCAACCAGAGAGCCGACATTCACTCCGCCTTTCGTCACAAAATTCACCAGCTTCACGCTCTTTAGCAAGCCACCCTGCAGCTTGCTAAACAGCCCTGTATTCTCGGGTTCCCCGCTTGCTCCGCCGACCTTCAAATTGGAAATCTTGTAACCGTTGCCATCATAAGTGCCAGAAAAATTCTTGATCGGTGTAAAACCGTTTTCCCAGGTACGCGTCACCCACCCGTTTATGTCTTTGACCTGGATATAGTGCGACTGGGTCAGTACTTTCACATCGCGCAAATGGCACAAGTTTTCTACCTGATAGGGATCATTTTCAGTTCCGGAACCTGCCATGTCCTGCGAACCCGCAGGACATGGGAACTCAGGTTCCACATAGGGAAATTGGCTGTTATGAAAATATGTGTCTCCGTAGTTCAGGGCACTGAAGACCCTTGGGTTTTCGTAGATATTGCCCATCCCGGCAAAACGGCCACTGCACACGCTAAGCCCGGTATAGGTTCCCAACACGGATGCCGTGTTCTCGTAAAATGCCGCCGCCCCGGAGCCTCCAAATTCAGCACGGTAGTCCGTAAAAAGAACATGAAACTGCTTTTCACAAACAGCTCCTGAGCAAAAAACTGATTTCGACTTATCTGGATTCGGAGAGTCCGTGATTGCGTTTTCGAATGGGGAGTATTGTTGCGGCAGCACATACGAGTGGTGCAGTACGTAGCCATCGAAGGTCTCGGGGCTATGTATCTTCCAGTCTAGTAGCTGGTAATTCCCCCAGCCACTAAACTCCCCCTCAATGCGCGCCAGTCCCCAGTCCTCATTGGCATGCCCTACTATAAATCTTGAGCCGCTGGCACGCGCCCGTCCCGCCCGCTCACCTTTAACCTGAATGCTGAAATCGCTATTGATATAAGGCTTGTCGCCAGTATTGGGGTCATCCACAGCTACCGTGAAAAGATGCCAGACAGACAGAACGTAGAGCGCACCGTCCCCTGACTTGTTTTTCAGCAAGCTCCCGGTACCGCAACCCGCTTCTTGCTCGCCATACGCGCAGATGCGTACAGTGCCCGCAGAGGCCTTGAGCACGTACGCAGGCATATCATCGTCCACAAAGTCGGAAGTGTTTTCCGTTCCATCGTGATACAGGCATGATTGAGTTCGCGCCTGGAATTTTTGCAGCTGCGTACCGGACAAATCGCCGTTCCTGTCTTTGAAAGTGTGATTGACCTTGTCTGCGGCGAACGGGAACGCATCGGGTTCCAGTCGGGATGCCGTGGGAGTCCGGAACTCCACAACTATGGTGTCTCCTGACATCGGGTATGACCAGAATCCGCCTCTGTCTCCGGATCGACCCTCGCCGGTATATTCATCAACAGGGTCTTCCTCGTCAGTGAGGCTGTACAGCTTCACCGCCATGCCCGGATCCAGATGAAAATTCCTGAGGTACAGCCCCAGACTGACGGCTTCGGGGGAATGAATATGCGCCTGCCAGACATCAAGGCCATCTTTCTGCTTGACCAGCGCCCAGTTGGCGCGCTGCAAACGAACTTCCCGGTAGATGCCGGTGTAGTTGACCGTGCTCATGCTGAGCAACTCCAGGATTTTGTCTTCTTCCTGTGTGCTGAAAGCTTCCAGATCCAGTCGTTGCGCTCTGGTGGGGTACACGCTTCGGGCAGCTTCGCGCGCGTATTGCACCTCCGGCAAGGGGTTGGCCGCGAAGCCTTGATCTGCCGGAGACCTTTGATCCTGTCCGACAGCGAGTGCGCTTGACGTGACGATGGATACACCCACGAGCAACCACTTCAGCCAACCATAGCTATCAGATAGCTGCGTATCCGGAAATTTAAAACCTGCTTCTTTCATCGTGAATACTTACGAGCGATAAGGGCTGAGAAAGGAGAGCATAATCCGCCTGCGATATAAAACCCTGCCACTACATTCGCTATCTGCTTTCCCGGCTGGCGCACTGAGCAACCTCCTGACTCTTACCTTCACCCACTTTGACCTACAGTACCAAGGTGTGCAGGCTTGTTCAAGCTAACTTGCGTGTTTTTCGCGGTTATTAAACGCGTGGTTCATAGTTCTCTCGCCAGTTGCCAGGGCTCTTCACCAAAGGAATGCTCCTTATGGAAACCCCCTTCTCCAAACACTCTTGGTATGCAACCTCAAGAAAACCACGCATTTATCAGAAAATAAAACCCTTTCGTGGATTTCGCGGTTACTAAGTTCGTGTATGTCCTCAGCGGACCATACCGCCCAAAAAGACTTTCAGGCGCAATGCTGGCTCTGGCTCTTCCTGCACCTGGAACGGGGGTGCCAGGCTGATGGAGCGCCGCACGCCTGACGCTTCAGCCACGCTGTTTCGGGGGAATGCCCGGACTTCGTATGCAACACCATCCTGCAATTCCGCAAACTTCGTCTTGACGGCTGCTCTTGGCATCGGCATTGCAACAAATTTCTCCTCCATCAGTTCTCCATGCGAAAGCAACTGTACCCGATACCCCAAGCCGAGCGACATTCCGTCAACCGGAGCTCCGAAATCAGCATGGTGCGAGGCGCGTCCGTAGCCATCATTTCCCGAATATTCCAAGTGTACTCGCACGTGGTCGTATGCTTCGGACGTCAGCTGCATGGTCGATGCTCCTTCAAGAACGTCTAGCAAAGTAAATACTGCTGTGTTCATCGCGCCTGTACCGGCACGATTGACTGCCTGAAGCGAATAGCTTATCTGTTCTCCTCCTGCGTGCTTCTTGCGCAGCTGTGCCAGGACATGGTCTGACAACACATAAGAAGTGGCGGTTCCCGAGACGGAGTGGCTTTTCCCGTCCACAGAAAGCTGGTAGCTGTCTATCGTCGCCCTGTTGCTGCTCGCCGCTCCCCAACTCAGGTTCACCCGGTTTGCGGACTCCCACCTGGCTTGCAAGCCTGAAGGTCTGCCAGGCACCGCTATGGTGCTGAACGTGCCGCTGTTTTCGTATGCCTGGGCGGGCTCCCCGACGCCCGCCTGGTTGCGCGCATAGACCTGTAACGAATAGCTTCTCTTCGGCAGCAAGTCGGTGATTTCAATCTCGGTGTCAAAAGCACCTGTCGGGAAAAAAGTTTCGGTGCTGAGTCCTGCAGCACTCACAACCACCACGTAGCCAAAACCTGAGAGCATGGCGTGATTAGGTGAAGTCGCAAGCGCATTGTCCGCCAGGGAAGCGCAATCGCCATATCCCTTGGTCGTCAACACCAGGCGGGCAGTGGTTTGACCGGGCACCAGCACCGTTATCGTCGTCTCGCCCGGGAGAATGGGCAAATAGAAGTGACCGGCTGCCGGATAGCCAACGACATCTCCATGCACAGCACGAAGCCGGTACGGGTGGGGGCAAGCCGCTTGCTTGTTTTTCCGAAACCCGGCCAGAAAATCTCCGTTGAAGTCAAAAGTCGGTGCTGTGATCTCCCGTATTGTTCCTGCCAGTTCAAGTTCGTAGGAATCAACCGCTGAACTTCCTGCCGCCCACGTGAAGCGCAGATGATCCGGAGATTTCCAGCTCACCGCCAAATCAACCGGTGTAGCAGGAATGTCGACAAGCGCGCGCAACAAGGGCAACGTGCGGGTACTGCCAAAATGCCAGGCTCCCGGTTCCCAGCCGGCATAAGTCGTGGCATCTGCACATCTCTGCCCCGCTGCGGTCGGGCAACGCAACTGGGTCAGGGTGCGAGGTAAAGCACCGTCCGTTGAGCCATTGCCCACCAAAGCTGCCTGTGCAGACACGGGCGCGTAACTACGCTCAATCACCGCATCTGGAGCAGAATGACCTGCCAGACTTCCGGTGTTGCCCGATCCCCCAACAACCCTGTTCGCTGCATAGCTGTCCTGAATGCGGTGGACATTGCTTCCGACCAGACCCCCGGTGAAGGAATGACCCCGCACCTCACCGAGTGCATAGCTCGCATGGACAGAACCGGAGTTGATGCCCACCAATCCACCCACACGTCTATCTCCGCTGACCGACACGTCGGCATAGCTGTAGGCAATGGTGCTTCCGCTGTAGCCAACCAGACCGCCGGCGCGCAAGCCGTCCATAGCGATGGCCGAACCTGTCGCGTAACAGTGCAAAATCGTGCTTCCCCGGCTATAGCCAACCAGGCCGCCGGCGTTGCCCCGCCCTTCACCCGAGACGCGCACCGCCGCATCGGCACTGCTGTACAAAATAGCGGCTCCCAGAGCCAGTCCGGCCAGACCACCGGCAGACTCAAGTGCGCGTACTTGCGAAGCCCTCACCGTGCTGCCCACGACCCGACCTTTTGCTTTCACATAACCGACCAGACCGCCGACGTATCTGCCCCCGTCAACCTCGGCACTGGCACCACTGTCGATCAACAAACCCCCGTTGCCACCCGCCAGCCCGCCAATGTTGGCTCCGGCTCTGCCGCCGGAAACCTGTGCAGACCTCACGACGCTGTTCATGACGGTTCCGTCGTTAAAGCCGACCAAGGCTCCGACGCTGTTTTTTCCTTTTACCCACGCATCAACGAGCACCACCCCCTTGGCGATCCCGTCTTCTGCAAGTCTGGAGAACAGGCCAATCGTGTTCGTTTCCGGGCGGTTAATGTACAGATCAGAGATTTCCCGCCCTGCCCCGTCAAAGGTGCCTGAAAAAGGCTCTATCGGATGAAAGCCGGCACCGCCTGACCACCCCCGACTCGGGCTGGCGTCAATGTCTGCGACCTGCACATAGTGAGCGTACAGATCAGAGCGCACATCCTGCAGTTGGCACAGCGTGGCAATTTGCCACGGGTTGTCGCCGCTGCCGTCACCCGATGCACTTTTCAGACCCTTGCGGGCGCATCCCGGAAAGCTGGTCACCGCCCGGATCGTTGACGGCGATCCGGTGCCCACCGTGTTATGGGCGAAGGCTTCCAGCCGATATGCAAAGACACTTTTAAGCTCCGTAAATTCCATCGTGACTGGACTCAGAGGATTCCCCGGCGGAATGTCGCGTTCTTCAACCAGCTCCCCGGACGCATACAGGCGTATCCGGTAAGCCAGGCGCAAAGCCATGGCTTCCGCTGACGTTGCGTAATCAGCGTCAACCGGTTTGCGGCCGTAGCCGTCATTGGCAGGGGCTGTAAAGCTGAGTCTCAGCGTGGTGATCCCCGGTATCACGCGCACATCAGTCAGAGAACCAGGAACGTCCAGCAGGCGCACGGAAACACGGGCAGCTTCGCCAGCACCATAAAGGTTGTAGCTGCGAACCGTTAAAAAGAGCGTGCTCCCGCCTTCATGACGGGCGCGCAGCTTCTGCAACCAGTCAACTCCCGCTATGAAGTAATCCGAGAGCGTTTCCTCAAAAAGCACTCCACTTTCTACACGATAACCGATTCGCTCAGGCCCGCCCAATGGGCGTTCCCAACGCAGCAACAAGGTAGACGGGGATTTCCACTGTGCCAACAGGCGCAAGGGTTTTCCAGGAGTCTCAAAGCCCCGCAGAACCGGCAACGTTCTGTAATCGCCGAAGGACCAGGTCTCGGCACTCCAGCCTGAGTACGTTGACCTTCCCTCACACGCCAGGCCGGGGGCGGTGGGGCAACGCAGTTGCTGCAGCGTCCGCAGAAAGTCTGATCCCCGCCCGGTGTCATCTGCCACAAAAGGCACGCTGCCACCATTGACGCGAGGCAACTCTGCTGCGTAGCTGTCGGCAATGCCTCCCGGACTGCTGCCGGCAAAACTTCCATGCTGTCCGGCTCCGGACACCGAGCCTGCCGCATAGCTGCGGCTGACGGTGCCATGATTGTTCGCAACAAGACCTGCGACCAAGCCTTCCCCGGTCACAAAGGCTGTTGTGTAACTGTCAGTCACCGAACCCTGGTTGTCTGCGACCAGACCACCCGCCCGAACTGCTCCTGATACCGAGCCTCCGGCATAGCTTGTGTCGATACTCCCGACTGCCAGATTTCTCCCGACCAGACCACCCGCGACTCGGCCTCCCGGTTCTGACGTCAGTTGTGCTGCGCTGCCGTTGATCGTGCCTGCGTTGATGCCGACGAGTCCTCCCGCCACTTGCCCGCCAAAAAGTGAGCCCGTCACCCCGCTGTCAACGATCCTTCCTCCGTCGTTCCTGCCCACCAGAGCACCCACGTTGGCACTTCCCCAAAGCTGCGCATTCAGCAGTACGACCTGCTCCAATAACCCGCCCCGAAGCTGCGCAAACATGCCGACATCTTCCAGCGCATCAGAGCGCACCATTAAATGGAAAATCTGAAAACCGGCACCGTCAAGGGAACCGGAAAAATCAGCGATCGGTGCAAAGCCTTCTCCGGCTCGCCAGTTCCGGGATGGGCCTGCCTCAATATCGCCGGCCAGCCGGTAGTGGGCTGCAGGGACAGAGCGAATATCCTGCAATTGGCACAGCGTGGCAATCTGCCAGGGATCGTCCTCGCTGCCCGAGCGACCCGAACCGCCCGAACCGCCTGCCGATGCCAGGGCTTCCCCGTCACACTGCCAGGGACGTGTAAATGCCGACAGGAAAAATGACGGCCCTTCTCCAGCCCTGTTGTAGGGCATCGCCACCACTTCATAGAAGTTATCGCTTGCCAGACCCGAAAATTCAACAGCCGCGGATGTTTCGCCAACTGTGTGCGCAAGCTCCTGTTCCTGCATCAGTTCTCCCCCGGCGTACAACCGTACCCGGTAGCCCAGACCTGAAGAAACCCCGACACTCGTATACCCGTAAGCCGGGTCTTCCGGTGATTGCCCGTAGCCATCGTCAGCCGGAGCCATAAGCGACACACGCAGTGAAAACGCTTGCGCCGATGCCCAAACGACTGCCAATTTGCCAGGGGCACTCAGCAGTTTGAACGTAACCGTTGTCGCTTTACTCATGCCATGACGGTTATATCCACGCACGCTGACTTGCAAGGTACTGCTCCTGGATTCAGAACGGAGGCTTTGCAACAGGCGTCTGCCGAAGGTAAAAGATGCGGACTCCGTTTCCAGGGAGTGTCCTGCCACCTCCACCCAATAGCCGGCGTTCAGGCTTCCTGTTCTCGCGGCTGTCCAGTTCAGTTCCAGTTCACCTTCCAGGTTCCATTTCGCCTGCAGGCGTGAAGGGGGAGCAGGTGGCACTGCTCGCAGGGCGCGATGAACCGGAAGCGTCTGCTCATCTCCGAAATACCAGACCTGGGTGCTCCAGCCAGAGTAACTGACTGCTCCCTGGCACGTGCCACCCGGTAAAAGGGGGCACTTCAATTGCGCCAGCGTGCGGGAAAAATTGTTTTTTGTGGCGTCCTCTCCCCCGCTGCCCACGAGTTCCCGCGCGCTGCTGCCGGCACCCGGCTCCAAGGCGTAATTCGCAGCCATATCAGTGCCTTCGGAATGCCCCACAAGCATGCCCGCCTGGTTGTTCCCGTTAACCAGTCCTGTCGCATAACTGCCGTCAATCCTGATGTTGTTGTCGGTGCTGCGCTCACTGTTTCCCGCCAGGCCGCCTATCTGCGCTTTCCCGCTCACCGAACCAGTCGCATAGCTGTCGTCAATCGAGCCGGATCTGCTTTCTCCCGCCAGGCCACCTACCTGATCATTCCCGCTAACCGCCCCGGTCGCATGGCTTCTGAGGATTGACCCTGAGCTGAGACCCACCAGACCTCCCACACGATTCCCCGCGCTGATAACCGCGCTGTCCGAGTGGCTGTCAACTATGGAATTGGAACTGTGCCAACCCGTCAGCCCTCCCACATCTTCTACCCCGCTGACCGCTCCTGCCGAATAAGAGCCGCTTATAAAGCCATAGTTATTACCCACCAGTCCGCCTACATATTGATGCCCGCTCACCGTTGACTGCGCGTGGCTGTGATAGATCGAAGCTTGATTGTGCCCTACCAGTCCGCCAACACTGCCTGCACCGCTCACACTTCCTCTCGCATACGAACTGCGTATCCTCGCGCCCGGGAAGTTTTTGCCCACAAGTCCGCCTATTGATTTGCTGCGCCCTTGGGAATCAGTTGTTCCGATAACGGTGGACTCCGAATGGCTGAGCTTGATCAAGCCATGGTTCTCACCTGCCACTCCGCCCACATAAAAACGACCGCCTATCAGCCCCGTCACCGTGCTGCCATTGATGCTTCCATTTTCCTCAACGCTTCCTGCCAGGGCTCCTGTCGCATCTCTGCCCCGCACCGTGACATTCACGAGTGCCAGCCTTTGCAGGGCACCACCGTTGAGCCTCCCGAACAGCCCGACATAGTCTGTTTGCCCAGGATTGATCAAAAGACTCAGAACACTGTGACCACTCCCGTCCAGGGAGCCGGAAAAAGATTCAATCGGTGGAAAGCCCTTTCCGTCTCGCCACTCGTGGCTTTGCTTTGCGTCTATATCGTTTGCCAGCCGATAATGCGCCGCCGTGTCGTAACGTATTTCCTGTAGTTGGCAAAGTGTGCCGATCTGCCAGGGGTCATCCTCGCTGCCAGAGCCTGCTGCTGTTATCACCGCTGCCCATGGACACGCGCCAATGTAGGTGAAAACCGGCACTGCCTCCGTTGGGTCTGCGCCCACTTTGTTTCTGGCAAACACCCTGACTTCGTACCTGGAACCACCTTCCAGACCTGAAAATTCCACTACGGTCGAACTTGCCCATTCCTGCTGTGGCACACGCCGCTCTTCCTTCAACCGGCCTTTTGAAAACAGTTGCACGTGGTATGCGAGATCCAGCGCAACTCCACCTGTCGGCTCTCCGTATGTGCTATTGCCCGGGGTACGTCCGTAGCCGTCATCAGCTGCCCCGACAATGGTGACCCGTATTGTCGACAGCCCTGAAGCTGTCTGGGTCACCACCGCCCCCGGAATTTTCATCAAATGGAAACTTCCCGACGCTGCATCTCCCGCAACGCCTTCTTTTACGCCGCGTATGGAATAATGGATTTCACTGCCGCTGGCGTAACGCTCACGCAATTCAGCCATCAATGAGTCGCCAAGCGCGAAACGGGGTTCCTCGGTGTCTCGAATGATTCCGTCCACCTCAAGCTCAAAGGAACTCACGGCAACTCCTTGATGCTCCCACTGTAGCGTCAACCCACCTCTCGAATTCCAGTTTGCCCGGACTGCAAGCGGTGCAGCGGGAACATTCGTAAGCACCCGGAGCACGGGCAGCATGCGGGAGTGCCCGAAATGCCAAATTCGCGGATCCCAATCCAGATACACTCTGGCTGCCCGGCAAAGATTGACGGGATCCATCGAACACTTCATTTGTTCCACAGTGCGCAAAGCGCTGCCCTGTACAGTGCCGTCATTCCCGCCTACGAGTCTGTCCCCGTCGCCCAGCTTGCTGGCATAGCTGCGAGCTATCGTGCCACTGTTGACCCCGACCAGTCTGCCCGGCAAATCAGTTCCGCCTACAGCACCAGTGCTATAGGTACTTCTGACCGTACCGCTGTTTTCGCCGACCAGACCGCCTGTCTGACTGTCTCCGGTCACTGCGCCTCGTGCAAAGCTGTTACTGATGCTTCCTTTGTTATCGCCGACCAGACCCCCAACCTGGTTCTTTCCACTCACACGTGATCCCCGGGAAACATGGCTACTCACGATCTTGGCGTTGCTCTCGCTCACACCCACCAAGCCCCCAACCCCGGGGGCTGTTCCGACAACCTGGTTAAGCGCGTAACTGTCACTAATGGTGCCGCCTAGGTGCAAACCCACCAGACCGCCTGTCTGACTGTTTCCGGTCACTGTGCCTTTTGCGTAGCTGTTGCTGATGCTTCCCTTGTTTTCGCCCACCAGACCTCCGATTTGTTTGGTTCCTGTTACTGCCCCTAGCGCACGACTGCCTTCAATTGTGCCACCATCATTCTGACCTACCAGCCCGCCTGTCTGACTGTTCCCGGTCACCGTGCCTAGTGTGTAGCTGTCACTGATGCTTCCTTTGTTTTCGCCGACCAGACCGCCGACTTGATCAAACCCACGCACATGTACTTCCTGATGTGTATGGCTGTTCACAATCCTGGCGTTGCTTTCGTTCACACCCACCAGACCGCCTGTCTGATTGGTCCCGGACACTGTGCCTTGTGCGTAGCTGCCACTGATGGTGCCGCCAAGGTGGCGACCCACCAGACCGCCTGTCTGATTGATCCCGGTCACTGCGCCTTGTGTATAACTGTCACTGATGCTTCCCTTGTTTTCGCCGACCAGACCGCCCACCTGACTGTCTCCGGTCACCGTGCCTTGTGTATAACTGTTACTGATGCTTCCCTTGTTTTCGCCGACCAGACCGCCTGTCTGACTGTTTCCGGTCACTGGAGCTTGTGCGTAGCTGTCACTGATGCTTCCTTTGTTTTCGCCGACCAGGCCCCCAACCTGGTTCTTTCCACTCACACGTGATCCCCGGGATACATGGCTATTCACGATCCTGGCGTTGCTCTCGCTCACACCCACCAAGCCCCCAATCCCGAGGGCTGCTCCGACAACCTTATTCTCCGTGTGGCTGCCACTGATGGTGCCGCCAAGGTGCCAACCCACCAGACCACCCACGTACGCGTAGCCCCATATAGAGCCGGTCCCGGTCACATCTCCATTCGCATGGCTGGAAGTGACCGAACCCCTGTTTTTGCCCACCAGACCTCCGACTTGATTGCTTCCTGTTACTGCCCCAGACGCATGACTGCCTGCAATCGTGCCACCGTCATTCTGACCCACCAGACCGCCGACAACCCATCTGTCGCGAGAGTTCTCCCCAACCCTTACCGTTGACGTGCTGTTGCGGATGACACCATCCTGATTCAGGCCAACCAGCCCACCGATGGTTCTGTACCCGTCAACCTTGCCATCAACCTCGCTGTCCTCAATCGTTCCCCGATTGTTCAGCCCAACCAGAGAACCGACATTCACTCCGTTTTCCGTCAAAAAATCCACCAGCTTCACACGCTTCAGCAAGCCACCCTGCAGCTCGCCAAACAGCCCTATATTCTCGAGCACTTCGTCTGCTGCGTTGACCTTCAAATTGGAAATCTGATAACCGTTGCCATCATAAGTGCCAGAAAAATCCTTGATCGGTGTAAAACCGTTTTTCCAGCCATGCGTCATCGTCGTTGCGTCTATATCTTTGATCTGGATGTAGTGCGACTGGGGCGATGTTTCCATGTCGCGCAAATGGCACAGGTTTTCTACCTGGTAGGGATCACTTTCAGTTCCGGAACCTGCCATGGCCTGCGAACTTGCAGCGCACGCGAGCCCAGGATCCATATAGGGGAATTGGCTGTTGTTGTAATAGGTGTCTCCGTAATTGAGAATGTTGAAGGCTCTTTCGTCCGCGTAAATCCCACCCATCCCATAATAAAACGTGGTGCATTCCCAACCCGGATTGTCAGGGGCGACAGTGTAAACCCCTATCGCCATGCCGGTCTTTTTATAAAACGCGGTTGAGCCGGACGCTCCAAATGTAGGAGAGATGCCCTTATACGTTAATTCTAAAAACTGGCAAATCGCTCCTTCACAGAAAGGTGGGGTACCTTTCTTGCCGCCGGTGAACCTGTAGACTGCCGAACCTAGCGGTCTCACTGCACTTTCAAACTCAGCCAACTGTTGAGGCCTGAGGCCGGAGTAGTGTATGGAGTAACCGCTGAAGGTACCGGTAGTGCGGGTCATCCACTCCAGCGATTTATAATTTCCGTGCCCGGAAAACGCCCCATCAAGACGCACAATCGCCCAATCTCCACCCTCATCAGATCTCGGCACTATTGCCTTTCCTGCCACATATCTCACACCATGGGCGTGTGAATCACCAGGAATGCTGATGTAGAATGCTAAAAACGGTTTGTCCACAGTGTCAGCGTCCACTTCAGGGAAAGGGTGAAATGCTGTCAGAATGTAGGCTCCACCACCCGACTTGCTCTTTATAAAAGTCCCAGTCCCGCAGAGACCATTGCGGCAGAAGCTCACGACACCATTGGTCACATCATGCACGTAAGCCGGGCTCTCGCTGTCTACATAGTTATTCTCACCGGGGTAAGTTCTGGTGCCTGCACGCTTGCAATTGCCGGCTTGTCTCCGAGGTGCCAGGTTCCTGACCCCCTCTCCGTGTAAAACCCCGTTGTTATCCTTGAATGTGTGGCTCACTTTTTCGACCGAAAAAGGAAAATTTTCTGGCTCCAGGTGGTAACTGTCCGGAACCCAAAACTCTATGACAACGGTGTCACCAGACACCGGGAACGCCACAAAACCGTCATCATCACGTGACAAGCCGCGTCCCGTGTACTCTACGACCTCTTGATTGCTGTCTCCGGTGAGGGCATAGACATTCACCGACATCCCCGGGTCGAGGGGAAACCCAGAAAAATGCAACCACAGCTGCAGGGCAGACGGAGAGCGAATCTGCGCCTGCCAGACATCAAGACCATCTTCCTGTTTGACCAGCGCCCAGTTGGAACGCCTTAAATGGACGTTCCGGGCAAAGCTGGTGTAGTTGATCGTTGTCTTACGGAGCAGTTCACGAATTTGCTCCTGTTCCTGCGTGCTGAAAGACCCCAAGTCCAGTTGCTGCGCGCGGGCAGGATACAGAGTTCGAGTGGCTTCCCGGGCATTCCTCCCCTCCGAAAAGGGATAGGACGTGAAGCCTTGTTCTGCCAGAGATTCCTGAACCTGACCGAAAACGAGTGAGCTCGGCATGATGATGGATACACCCACGAGCAGCCACTTCAGCCAACCATGGCTGCCGGAAACCTGCGCATCCGGAAATCTGAAATCTGCTTTTTTCATTGTGAATGCTTAGGAGCCATGCGGGCGGAAAAATAGAGAGCATAACCTGCCTGCGACATAAAATTCCTGCCACAATATTCAACATCTGTTCTCCATGGCTGACGCACTGAGCGATCCTCTGGCTCTGACCTTTACTCACTCTCTGATGTCTCGGCACGGCTGTACGCGCCGAAAAATCACTTAGTTGGTTAATTGTACAAAATAACGCCCAATCCGGCAAATTATTATAAGAAGATACCGACCCCATCCGACCGGAAAACCCCGAAAACAGCGCCAAGGCGTACTGTCTTATTTGTTGACTTTTTGGTCTCCAGTGGAATGAATCAGTGACAATAGTCGGCACTGCAACTTCTTGTTTTTAACTGCGAAAAACGTAAAAGTTGGTATTTGCAATTCGTATGATTTCAGTTTTGTGACAGCTTCCAAAGTTCACCAAAAGCCCCAATTCAAGGCCTGTTGTTTTAAGACAATTCAACAGTTGTGCTTCATGTTCATCAACAATGTTTGTCATGGCAGATAAGGTCAGGCTTATGGACTTGCTTTAAAGGTTCACCCTCTGTGCCTTGAAAGGAATGCTCCTTATGGAAAACCCCTTCTCCAGACACTCCTGGCACACTGCCTCAAGGAAAATACACATTTGTCAGAAAACAAAACCCTTTCGTGTTTTCTGCGGTTGTTAAACTCGTGGTTCATAGTTCTCTTGCCAGTTGCCCGGGTTCTTCACCAAAGGAATGCTCCTTATGGAAAACTCCTTTTACAGACATTCCTGGCACACTGCCTCAAGGAAACCACATCTAACTTCCCTTAACCGCATAGCATTCATCAGGAACAAAACTTCTCGTGCTTTTCGCGGTTAAAAAACAAACTAACTTGCGTGTATTTCGCGGTTGTTAAACTCGTGGTTCATAGTTCTCTCACCAGTTTCCCGAGCTATTCACCAAAGGAATGCTCCTTATGGAAAACTCCTTCTCCAGACACTCCTGGCACGCTGCCTCAAGGAAACCACAACCTCACTTCTCTGAATCACATAGCATTTATCAGAAAACAAAACCCTTTCGTGCTTTTCGCGGTTATTAAATTCGTGGTTCATAGTTCTCTCGCCAGTTGCCCGGGCTCTTCACCAAAGGAATGCTCCTTATGGAAAGCTCCTTCTCCAGACACTCCCGGCACACTGTCTCAAGGAAACCACATCTAACTTCCCTTAACCGCATAGCATTCATCAGAAAACAAAACTTTTTCGTGTATTTCATGGTTATTAAATTCGTGGTTCATAGTTCTATCACCAGTTGCCCGGGCTCTTCACCAAAGGAATGCTCCTTATGGAAAGCTCCTTCTCCAGACATTCTTGGCACGCTGCCTCAAGGAAACCACAACCTCACTTCTCTGAATCACATAGCATTCATCAGGAAACAAAACTTTTTCGTGTATTTCGCGGTTATTAAATTAGCGTATGCCCTCAGCGAACCATACCGCCCAAAAAGACTTTCAGGCGCAATGCTGGCTCTGGCTCTTTCTGCACCTGGAACGGGGGTGCCAGACTGATGGAGCGCCGCACACCTGACGCTTCAGCCACGCTGTTTCGGGGGAATGCCCTGACTTCGTATGCAACACCATCCTGCAATTCTGCAAATTTTGTCTTGACGGCTTCTCCCGGTATCGGTATTGCAACAAATTTCTCTTCCATCAGTTCTCCATACGAAAGCAACTGTACCCGGCACTTCAGGTCAAGCGGCACTTCGTCGACTGCGGTTGCAAAATCAGCATGGTGCGAGGCGCGTCCGTAGCCATCATTTCCCGAGTATTCCAGATGCACCCACACGTGGTTGTGTGCTTCGGACGTCAGCTGCATGGTCAATGACCCTTCAAGAATGTCGAGCAAAGTAAATGTTGCTGTGCTCATCGCGCCTGCCCCGGCACGATTGACTGCCTGTAACGAATAGCGTATCTGCTCTCCTCCTGCGTGCTTCTTGCGCAGCTGTGCCAGGACATGGTCTGACAACACATAAGTAGTGGCGGTTCCCGAGACGGAGTGGCTTTTTCCGTCCACGAAAAGCCGGTAGCTGTCTATCGTCGCTCCGTTGCTGCTCGCCGCTTCCCAACTCAGGTTCACCCGATCTGCGGACTCCCACTTGGGTTGCAAGCCTGAAGGTCTGCCAGGCTCCGCTATGGTGCTGAACGTGCCGCTGTTTTCGTATGCCTGGGCGGGCTCCCCGTCGCCCACCCAGTTACGCGCATAGACCTGTAACGCATAGCTTCTCTTCGGCAGCAAGTCGGTGATCTCGATCTCGGCATCAAAAGCACCTGTCGGAAAAAAAGTCTTGGTGCTGCGTCCTCCAGCACTCACCACCACCACGTAGCCAAAGCCGGAGCCTGTAGCGCGATCAGGTGAAGTCGCAAGCGCATTGTCCGCCAGGGAAGCGCAATCGTCATGTCCAATGATTGCCAACATCAGGCGCACAGTGGTTTGCCCGGGCACCAGCTCCGTTATCGTCGTCGCGCCCGGGAGACCGGGCAAATAGAAGTAAGCGGCTGCCGGATAGCCAACGACATCTCCGCGCACAGCACGAAGGCGGTACGGGTGGGGGCAAGACTCTTGCTTGTTTTTCCGAAACTCGGCCAGAAAATCTCCGTTGAAGTCAAAGGTCGGTGCTGTGACCTCCCGTACTGTTCCTGCCAGTTCAAGTTCGTAGTAATCAAGCACTGAACTTCCCGCCGCCCACGTGAAGCGCAGATGATCCTGAGATTCCCAGCTCACCGCCAAATCAACCGGTGTGGCAGGAATGTCGATAAGCGCGCGCAGCAAGGGCAGCGTACGGGTACTGCCAAAATGCCAGGCTTCCGGTTCCCAGCCGGCATAAGTCGTGGCACCGGCGCATCTCTGCCCCGCCGTAGTCGGGCAACGCAACTGGGTCAGAGTGCGAGGTGAACTGCCGCCCGTCAAGCCATTGCCCACCAAAGCTGCCTGTGCAGACACGGGTGCGTAACTGCGCTCAATCACCGCACCCGGAGCAGAATAACCCGCCAGACTCCCGGTGCTGTCCGACCCCCCAACAACCCTGTTCGCTGCATAGCTGTCCTGTATGCGGCGGATATTGCTTCCGACCAACCCCCCGGTGAAGGAATGACCCCGTACCTCACCGAGTGCATGGCTCGCATGGACAAAACCGGCGTTGATGCCCACCAATCCACCCACACGTCTATCTCCGCTGACCGACACGTCGGTATAGCTGTAGGCAATGGTGCTTCCGCTATAGCCGACCAGACCGCCGGCGCGCGAGCCGTCCACAGCGATGGCCGAACCTGTCGCGTAACAGTGCAAAATCGTGCTTTCCTGGCTATAGCCAACCAGGCCGCCGGCGTTGCCCCGCCCTTCACCCGAGACATGCACCGCCGCATCGGCGCTGCTGTACAAAATAGCGGCTCCCAGAGCCAGCCCGGCCAGACCACCGGCAGACTCAAGTGCGCGTACTTGCGAAGTCCTCACCGTGCTGCCCACGACCCGACCTTTTGCTTTCACATAACCGACCAGACCGCCGACGTTTCTGCCCCCGTCAACCTCGGCACTGGCACCACTGTCGATCAGCAAACCCCCGTTGCCACCCGCCAGCCCGCCAATGTTGACTCCGGCTCTGCCGCCGGAAATCTGTGCAGACTTCACGACGCTGTTCATGACGGTTCCGTCGTTAAAGCCGACCAGGGCTCCGACGCTGTTTTTTCCTTTTACCCACGCATCAACGAGCACCACTCCCTTGGCGATCCCGTCTTCTGCGAGTCTGGAAAACAGGCCAACCGTATCCGTCTCCGGGCGGTTAATGTGCAGAGCAGAGATTTGCCGCCCTGCCCCGTCGAAAGTGCCTGAAAAAGGCTCTATCGGATGAAAACCGGTGCCGCCTGACCACTCCCGACTCGACCGGGCGTCAATATCTGCCACCTGCACATAATGAGCGTGCAGATCAGAGCGCACATCCTGCAGTTGGCACAGCGTGCCAATTTGCCACGGGTTGTCGCTGCTGCCGTCACCCTGCGCACTCTTCAGACCCTTGCCGACGCATCCCGGAAAGCTGGTCACCGCACGGATCGTTGACGGCGATCCGCTACCCACCGTGTTATGGGCGAAGGCTTCCAGCCGATATTCGGAAGCACTTTCCAGTTCCGCAAATTCCACCATGACCGGGCTCAGAGGACTCCCCAGCGTAATGTCACGTTCCTCTGTCAGTTCCCCAGACGCATACAGGCGTATCCGGTATGCCAAACGCAAAGCCAAGGCTTGCGCCGCCGCCGCATAATCAGCGTTAACCGGCTTGCGACCGTAGCCGTCATTGGCAGGGGCTGTAAAGCTGAGTCTCAGCGTGGTGATCCCCGGTATCACGCGCACATCAGTCAGAGAACCGGGAACGTCCAGCAGGCGTACGGAAACACGGGCGGCTTCACCAGCACCATAAAGGTTGTAGCCACGAACCGTTAAAAGGGGCGTACTTCCGCCTTCATGACGGACGCGCAACTTCTGCAACCAGTCCGCTCCCGCCATGAAGTAATCCGAGAGCGTCTCCTCAAAAAGCGCTCCACTTTCTACACGATAACCGATTCGCTCAGGCCCGCCCAATGGAGGTTTCCAACGCAGCAACAAGGCAGACGGGGATTTCCACTGTGCCAACAGGCGCAAGGGTTTGCCAGGAGTCTCAAAGCCCCGCAGAACCGGCAACGTCCTGTAATCGCCGAAGGACCAGGTCTCGGCACTCCAGCCTGAGTACGTTGACCTCCCCGCACACGCCAGGCCAGGGGCGGTGGGGCAACGCAGTTGCTGCAGCGTCCGCAGAAAGTCTGATCCCCGTCCGGTGTCATCTGCCACAAAAGGTACGCTGCCGCCATCAACGCGAGGCAACTCTGCCTCATAGCTGTCGGCAATGCCTCCCGGGCTGCTGCCGGCAAAGCTTCCATGCTGTCCGGTTCCGGATACCGACCCTGCCGCGTAGCTGTCGGTAATGCCTCCTGAACTGCTGCCGGCAAAGCTTCCATGCTGTCCGGCTCCGGATACCGACCCTGCCGCATAGCTGCGACTGACGGTGCCCTGATTGTCCGCCACAAGACCCGCGACCAGACCTTCCCCGGTCACAAAAGCTGTTGTGTAACTGTCAGTCACCGAGCCCCGGTTGTCTGCAACCAGACCGCCCGCCCGAACTGCTCCTGACACCGAGCCTCCGGCATAGCTTGTGTCGATACTCCCGCCTGCCAGATTTCTCCCGACCAGGCCACCCGCGATTTGAGCTCCCGGCTCTGTCGTCAACTGAGCCGCGCAACCGTTGATCGTGCCAGTGTTGATGCCGACGAGTCCTCCCGCCACTTGCCCGCCAAAAAGCGAGCCAGTTGCGCCGCTGTTCAGGATCCTTCCTCCCTCGTTCCTGCCCACCAGGGCTCCCACGTTGGTGCCTCCCCAAAGCTGCGTGTTCACCAGCACCACCTGTTGCAGCAACCCGCCCTGAAGCTGTGCAAACATGCCGACATCTTCCAGCGCATCAGAGCGCACCATTAAATGGAAAATCTGATAACCGGCACCATCAAGGGAACCGGAAAAATCAGCGACCGGCGCAAAGCCTTCTCCGGCTCGCCAGTCCCGGGATGGACCTGCCTCAATATCGCCTGCCAGTCGGTAGTGAGCTACAGGGGCAGAGCGAATGTCCTGCAATTGGCACAGCGTGGCAATCTGCCAGGGATCGTCCTCGCTGCCCGATCCGCCCGATCCGCCTGCCGGTGCCAGGGTTTCCCCGTCGCACTGCCAGGGAAGGGTAAATGCCGGCAGGAAAAATGGCGGTCCTTCTCCAGCCCTGTTATAGGGCGTCGCCACCACTTCATAGCGGTTATCGCTGTCCAAGCCCGAAAATTCCACAGCCACGGATGTTTCGCCGTCTGTGTGTGCAAGCTCCTGTTCCTGCACCAGTTCTCCCCCGGCGTACAACCGTACCCGGTAGCCCAGACCTGCGGGAACCCCGACACCCGTATACCCGTAAGCCGGATCTTCCGGTGATTGGCCGTAGCCGTCGTCAGCCGGAGCCATAAGCGACACACGCAGTGAAAACGCTTGCGCCGATGCCCAAACGACTGCCAATCCGCCGGGGGGAACCAGTAACTCGAACGCAACCGTCGTCGCTTTGCCCACGCCATGACGGTTATATCCACGCACGCTAAGCTGCAAGGGGTCACTGTCCCCATATTCGGAACGGAGGCTTTGTACCAAGTCCCTGCCGAGCGTAAAAGACGTGAACTCTGTTTCCAGGGAAAGCCCTGCCACCTCCACCCAATAGCCGGCGTTCAGGCTTCCTGTTTCCGCAGGGATCCAGCTCAATTCCAGTTCATCTTCCAGGTTCCATCTTGCTTGCAGGTGAGAAGGGGGAGCAGGTGGCACTGCTTGCAGGGCGCGATGAACCGGAAGCGTCTGCTCGTCCCCAAAATACCAGGTTTGGGTGCTCCAGCCGGAGTAACTGACTGCTCCCTGGCACGTATCTCCTGGCAAAAGGGGACACCGCAATTGTGCCAGCGTGCGGGAAAAACTATTTCCCGTGGTGTCCTCTGCCCCGCCGCCCACGAGTTCCAGCGCACTGCTGTCGGCACTCGGCTGCAGCGCGTAATTTGCAGCCATATCGGAGCCTTCGGAATGCCCCACCAGCGTGCCCACCCAACTATCCCCGCTAACCAGACTAGTCGCATAACTGTCCTCAATCTTGATGTTTCTGTCGTAGTAGCGCTTACTGTTTCCCACCAGACCGCCTACCCGCTCATTTCCGCTGACCAGACCAGTCGCATAACTGTCCTCAATCCTGCCGTAGCCCCCACCATTTCCCACCAGACCGCCTACCTGCTCATTTCCGCTGACCGCTCCGGTCACATAGCTTCTGAGGATTGACCCTGCGCTGGTGCCTGCCAGACCTCCCACACGATTGACCTCACCGATAACCGTGCTGTCCGAGTGGCTGTCAACTATTGAACTGGGAAAATAGTTCCAACCCACCAGCCCGCCCACACTTATTCTTCCGTTGACTGATCCCGTCGAATAAGAGCCGCTTATAAAGCTATGGTTGGAACCTGCCAGCCCGCCCACAGAATGATGCCCGCTAACCGTTGACCGCACGTGACTGTGATAGATCGGAGCCTGATTGACCCCCACCAGACCACCAACACTGTATGTGCCGCTCACACTTCCTCTTGCGTGGGAGCCGCGAATCCTCGCGCCCGGGAAGTTATCGCCCACCAGTCCGCCTATTGTGTTGCCGTCATCCTGGGCACCGATTGTTCCGATAACGGTGGACTCCGAATGGCTGAGCTCGATCAAGCCATGGTTCTCACCTGCCACTCCTCCCACACGTCCCCGACCGCCTATCAACCCCGTCACCGTGCTGCCCTTGATGCTTCCATTTGCCTCAACGCTTCCTGCCAGGGCTCCTGTTGAATCTCTGCCCCGTACCGTGACATTCAAGAGTGCCAGCCTTTGCAGGGCACCACCGTTGAGCTTTCTGAACAGCCCGACATAGTCTGCTTGCCCAAGATTGATCAAAAGATTCAGAATGCTGCGACCACTCCCGTCCAGAGAGCCGGAAAAAAATTCAATCGGAGGAAAGCCCTTTCCGTCTCGCCACTCGTGGCTTTGCTTCGCGTCTATATCGTTTGCCAGCCGATAATCAGCTGCCGTGTCGTAACGTATTTCATGCAACTGGCAAAGTGTGCTGATTTGCCAGGGGTCATCCTCGCTGCCAGAGCCTGCTGCTGTTATCACCGCTGCCCGTGGACACGCCTCAACGTAGGTAAAAACCGGTGCTACCACCTCCATTGGACCTGTGCCTGTTTTGTTTCTGGCAAACATCCTGACTTCGTACCTGGAACCATCTTCCAGACCTGAAAATTCCACTACGGTCGAATTTGACCATCCCTGTTGTGTCATGCGCTGTTCTTCTTTCAACCGGCCTTTTGAAAACAGTCGCACGTGATATACGAGATCCAGCGCAATTCCACTTGCCGGCTTCCCGTACATGCTGCTACCCGGAGCGCGTCCGTAGCCGTCATCATCAGCCCCGACAATGGTGACCCGTATTGTTGACAGCCCCGAAGCTGTCTGGGTCACCACCGCCCCTGGAACTTTCATCAAATGGAAACTTCCCGACGCCGCATCTCCTGCAACGCCTCCTTTGTTACCGCGTATGGAATAATGGATTTCACTGCCGCTGACGTAACGCTCACGCAATTCAGCCATCAATGAGCCGCCAAGCGTGAAACGGGATGCCTTGATGTTTCGAATGATTCCGTCCACCTCCAACTCATAGAAATTCACGGCGGCTCCTTGATGCTCCCACTGCAGCGTCAATCCATCTCTCGAATTCCAGCCTGCCTGGACTGCAAGCGGTGCAGCGGGAACATCCGTAAGCGCCCGGAGCACGGGCAGCACGCGGGAGTGCCCGAAATGCCAAATTTGCGTATCCCAATCCAGATACGCACCAGCTGCCCGGCAAAGATTGACGGGCAATATCGAACACTTCATTTGCTCCACAGTGCGTAACCCACTGCCCCGTACTGCGCCGTCATTCCCGCCTACCAGGCTGTCCCCGTCACCCAGCTTGCTGGCATAGCTGCGGTCTATCGTGCCACCGTTGGCTCCGACCAGCCTGCCCGGCAAATCAGTTCCGCCTACAGCACCAGTGCTATAGGCACTTCTGATCGAACCGCTGTTTACTCCCGCGAGTCCGCCTGTCTGACTGCCTCCGGACACTGTGCCTCGCGCATAACTGTCATTGATGATTCCTTTGTTTTCACCGACCAGTCCCCCAACTTGATCCTTTCCACTTACTTGCCCAATTGCATGGCTACTCACGATCCTGGCGTTGCCCTCGCTCACACCCACCAAGCCACCAACCCCGGGGGCTGTTCCGACAACCTGGTTAAGCGCGTAACTGTCACTGATGGTGCCGCCAAGGTGCAAACCCACCAGACCACCTGTCTGATTGGCACCGGACACTGCACCTTGTGCATAGCTGTTGCTG
This sequence comes from uncultured candidatus Poriferisulfidus sp., assembly GCA_965215765.1. Taxonomy (GTDB): domain Bacteria; phylum Pseudomonadota; class Gammaproteobacteria; order Poriferisulfidales; family Oxydemutatoraceae. The sequence goes on from OZ244118.1 coordinate 439,320, forward strand.
ATGATTCCTTTGTTTTCTCCCGCCAATCCGCCCACCTGATTGTCTCCGGACACTGCGCCCCGTGCATAGCTGTTACTGATGCTTCCTTTGTTTTCACCGACCAGACCGCCGACTTGATTGTCTCCTGTTACTGCCCCCGACGCATGACTGCTCACAATCGTGCCACCGTCGTTCTGACCCACCAGCCCGCCGGCAACATACGTGTCGCGAGAATTCTCCCCAACCCTTACTGTCGACGTGCTGTTGCGGATGACACCGCCCTGATTCAGGCCAACCAGCCCACCGATGGCTCTGTCCCCGTCAACTTTGCCGTCAACCTCGCTGTCCTCAATCGTCCCCCGATCGTTCAGCCCAACCAGAGAACCGACATTCACTCCGCCTTCCGTCAAAAAATTCACCAGCTTCACGCGCTTCAGCAAGCCACCCTGCAGCTTGCCAAACAGCCCTGTATTCTCGAATCTTCCGCTCGCTCCGACAACCTTCAAATTGGAAATTTGGTAACCGTTGCCATCATAAGTGCCAGAAAAATTCTTGATCGGTGTGAAACCGTTTTCCCAGCCATGCGTCACCCACTCGTCTATATCTTTGACCTGGATGTAGTGCGACCGGGGCGATGCCTCCATGTCGCGCAAATGGCACAGGTTTTCTACCTGGTAGGGATCATTTTCAGTTCCGGAACCTGCCATGGTTTGCGAATCCGCAGGGCACGTGAGCTCGGGATCCGTATAGGGAAATTGGCTGCCTTGAAAATAAGTGTCCCCGTAGTTCAGGGCACTGAAGACTCTTGGGTTTTTGTAGATATTACCCATCCCGGTAAAATAGCCATTGCACCTGTTAAAATAGTTATAAACCCCCACCACGGACGACGTGTTCTCATAAAATGCCGGAGCCCCGGAGCCACCAAATTCAACACGGTTGCCAGTAAAAGAACTACCAAACAGCCCTGCACAGACGGCTCCTGAGCAAATAGCTGATTTCGACGTATCCGGGTCAGCGGGCGCAAACGTGTTTATGAATGGGGAGTGTTGTTGCGCCAGCAAATACGAGTGGTGCAGTACGTAGCCATCAAAGGTCTTGGGGCTATGCGCCTTCCAGTCCAGTAGCTGGTAACTCCCCCAGCCACTAAACTGCCCTTCGATGCGTACCAGTCCCCAGTCATTTTCGGCATTTCCTGCTATAAATCTTGAGCCGCCTGCCCGTGCCCGTCCCGCCGTCTCACCTTTGATTACAATTCTGAAATCGCTGTTGATATAAGGCTTGTCGTTGGCCTCGGGGGAACTCACCTCTGCCGAGAAAAGATGCCAGACAGACAGAGCGTAGAGCGCACCGTCCCCTGACTTGTTTTTCAGCAAGCTTCCGGTACCGCAACCTGATGATTGTTCTCCATACACGCAGATGCGCACAGTGCCCAAGGCGGCCTTGCGCACGTGCGCCGGCATGTTGTCATCCACAAAGTCGGCAGTATTTTCCGTTTTATCGTGATACTGGCATGATTGAGTTCGTGCCTGGAATTTTTGCAGCTGCGTACCGGGCAACTCACCGTCCCTGTCTTTGAAAGTGTGATTGACCTTGTCTGCGGCGAACGGGAATGCACCGGGTTCCAGGCGGGACACCGTGGGAGTCCGGAACTCCACCACTATGGTGTCTCCTGACATCGGGTATGACCAGAATCCGTCTCTGTTTCCGGATCGACCCTCGCCGGTATATTCCTCAACGGGGTCTTTCTCGTCAGTGAGGCTGTACAGCTTCACCGCCATTCCCGGATCCAGATGAAAATTCCTGAGGTACAGCCCCAGACTGACGGCTGCAGGGGAATGAATATGCGCCTGCCAGACATCAATGCCATCTTCCTGCTTGAGCAACGCCCAGTTGGTGCGTTGCAAACGAACTTCCCGGTAGATGCCGGTGTGGTTGACCGTGCTCACGCTGAGCAGCTCCAGAATTTCGTCTTCTTCCTGTGTGCTGAAATCCCCCAGATCCAGTCGTTGCGCTCTGGTGGGGTACACGCTTCGGGCAGCCTCGCGCGCGTGTTGCACCTCCGGCAAGGGGATGGACATGAGGTCTTGATCTGCCAGAGACTCTTGATCCTGGCCAACAGCGAGTGCGCTTGACGTGATGATGGATACACCCGCGAGCAAGCACTTCAGCCAGCCATGGCTACCGGAAATCTGTGTGTCCGGAAATCTGAAACCTGCTTCTTTCATCGTGAATACTTATGCGTCATGCGGGCAGAGAAAAGAGAACATAACCCGCCTGCGACATAAAATTCCTGGCACTACATTCGCTATCTGTTCTCCCGGCTGACGCACTGTGGTATCCCCTGACTCTGACCTTCGCCCTCTTTGTCCTGATGTCCCAGCATGGCTTTTTTTTGTACGCGCAGGGAAACCATTTGGCGGGTGAATTGTACAAACATGCGGGTAGAGAAAAGAGAACATAACCCGCCTGCGACATAAAATTTCTGGCACTACATTCGCTATCTGTTCTCCCGGCTGACGCACTGTGGTATCCCCTGACTCTGACCTTCGCCCTCTTTGTCCTGATGTCCCAGCATGGCTTTTTTGTACGCGCAGGGAAATCATTTGGCGGGTGAATTGTACAAAATAGCGCCCAACCTGGCTGTTATGAAGGATGCCGACCTCATCCGACCGGGAAACCCGAAACCAGCACCGTGGCGTACAGTCTTATTTGTGGACTTTTTGGTCTCCAGGGGGTGGGTCAGTGGCAATAGTCGGCACTGCGACTTCTTGTTTTTAACCGCGAAAGGCACGAAAGTCGTGAAAGGTGGCATTCATCGGGAAACAAAACTTTTTCGCGGTTATTAAAGGGTGTTAGAGTCAGCTTCAATGTCGTCCTTGAATCCGAAAAAGAAAGCCATCGACGAGGCTCTTGCGTCATTGTTGGCCGTGTCCCACTTGGACGGTCGCTACGTCTCACGAACGCGTGACCTCAGGCAGTTTTTCAGCGAATACGGCTTGATTAAGTACCGGGTTCGGGTAGAAGTCGAATGGCTTGTTCTCCTGTGTCGTGAAGGCATTTTCTCTTGCGATTCCGGCGTAGACGAAGCTGAAGCATGGCTACGAGACTTGGCCGACAACTTTGATGAGCAAGGCGCTCTGGAGGTCAAGGCGATTGAATCCCGCACCAACCATGACGTGAAGGCGGTCGAGTATTTTTTGCTAAACAGGCTTAGGGAGAAGGAGGGTCTGCTTGCGTTAGAGCCTGCGGTTCATTTTGGGTGTACATCCTCGGATATCAACAACATTGCTTATGCGCTGATTCTGAAAACCTTTCGTGATGATGTTCTTTTGCCAAAGTTGGAGAAAATATCCGAGGCACTCCTGTCCCTTGCCGAGCGTTACGCTGACCTGCCGATGCTGGCAAGAACCCATGCGCAGCCTGCTTCACCAACTACTCTTGGTAAAGAGTTCGCCAATTTTGCCTACCGCCTGCACCAGCGAACCGAACGCATTGCGCAGCATCGCCTCACTGCAAAAATGAATGGTGCCGTTGGCAACTACAACGCGCATTTTGCGGCGTGCCCGGACGTGGGCTGGGAGCGACTGAGTGAAAAGTTTTTGCAATCCTTGGGCCTGGTCGTCAATCCTTATACAACCCAAATTGAACCTTATGACAACTTCGCAGATTTTTTTGACGCCTGGGCGCGGTTGAATACCGTTTTAATTGACCTTGTACGTGACATTTGGGGATGGTTCGCGTTGCGTTATTTCCACCATGAAGCGGCTTCTCCGGAAGAGGTTGGCTCGTCTACCATGCCTCATAAAGTGAACCCGATAGAATTTGAAAACGCGGAAGGGAACCTTGGGAGTGCCAATGCTTTGGCGCAGCACTTTTCCAATAAGCTGCCGATTTCTCGCTGGCAAAGGGACTTGTCGGACTCCACTGTTTTGCGCCAGTTGGGGTTTGTGTCAGGCAACAGTTTGATTGCGTACGATTCCTTGCTGAAAGGTTTGGGAAAGTTGCGTGTGAATTCGCAGCTCCTGAGCACAGAGTTGTCTGAGCATCCGGAAGTGCTTGCCGAGGCAGTACAGTCCGTGCTGCGCTTTCACGGGGTGAGCGGTGCTTATGAAAAACTGAAAGCCTTGACCCGCGGCGAGAAGGTTTCTTTGCGGGATTTGCGCGATTTTATTCGCGCAAGTTCATTGGCAGAGGATGAGAAAACCCGCCTGATCAATATGGATCCAGCTGACTACACTGGTATTGCGGCAAAGCTGGCGCGCAAAGTAAGGGAGACAATCACGCGCGAAAGCAAGGACTGCAGAAGGGCTGAAGAGGGACGATGAGCTTCTGTTTTTATTATTCGACCACCAAGTAGTCTCCTTCTTTTCTTCTCAGGTCCGCATAAATTTTGTCTGTGACCCGGTAGATCCAAGACTGTAGCCTTCTATTTCGGCTTTTGGCTTCAAGCTGGTTTGCCGCATCCGCTGTGGCGAGTGCGGTGGAACTGATGGCAAGCCAGGGTTGCGAATTTTCCATGTGAGCTTCTATCGTGACAACTTGCCCATTGAAGGATTCGTACACTGCCTTGATGGTGCTGCCGGGCATATCTCTTCTCGAACTTTCCCGCCTTTTCACGTCCAGAAAATTCAGGGGATCCACCAGATAGCTGATTTCATTCAGGGCATTTTCATTGACGGTGGTTTCCGAGGGCAGGGAGACAATGCTTAGACTCTCAAGGGCTTGTTCGCGCTGTATGAGCAGGGGGCGCACATGGTCACCGCCGGTAATTTTTATTTCTCTGATGTCTCCGGCGAGCAGGCTTAGAACCAGATTATCGACCCAGTCCAGCGCTTTTTCTGGCACTTCCAGTGACCGGTTTATCAACCGGACTTCGTCTTGCCCGTAAATTCTGACGAAACGCGCATCTTCTATTTTGTTGCCAGGCTTGCCTATGATCAGCTGCCATTGATCCTCTCCGTACATGCCGAAGAGAATGTTTTTTGCACCCGGATCCTGCGGGTCTTTGACCCCCAGTTCTCCGTAAAACCTGCTGTCGTCTGTTTTTTGTTCAATGGTTTTTGCTTCCAGAATCTCTTGCAGAAGTTTCCTGATTTTGTTTGTATCCGCAGGATAGCCAGCCAGTTCCGAAACTTCCCATCCGTGTCTTGGAGAACGCTTGATTTCGGTCTTTTCGCCTTCTCTCTGTATGACGATCTTCGTTAAGCTGTTCAGCGTTTCGAGTGAGAAATTGGCAAAAACAGGCTCCTCGCTACTGGCGTAGCTCTCTTCTTTTTCTGTCTGAAAAAAGCCGATCGCCATAACGGTCAGGACGATGCCGATTATCAGTAGCAGAATGTTTCTCACAGCTGCAAATTCCTTTTGCGTTTTCTGAACAGGGCGACAATAAGTGCCACGAGTATCACCAGCGCAGGGATCATGCCGATGTTGAAAATTTTGAGCCGAGTGCCCAATTCTTCTATGTCTTTATTCTGTTCATGGCGTACTTCGCGAAGTTTTTTGCGAACGAGCACGACATTTTCTCTGAATTTGTTAATTTCCCTTTGCTGTTCTGCAGTCAGCAAAGGGGAGTTTGCATCACTGCGTTTGCTTTGTAACTCGGCCAACTTGTCTTCGGTTGTCCTCAATTCCGCTTGCAGCTTCTCTTCGGTATTCCGATAGCGTTTGTTCGCGGCACTTTCAATTTCTGAAACGCGTGTGAAGGGACGGAAAAAAGCTTCGCGCCCGCGAATGCCTAACAAGTCCGAGCTACCGGACAAATTCTCAAGTACATTGAGCACGAAGGTGCCGTTGCCAGCGAAAGCCTGCACAATGCGTTGGCCGAAAAAAGATTGCACGCTGACCCACATGCGATCACTCAGTATGTCCACGTCCGCAACCACCACCATGTTTGCTGGCGACTGCGTGTTTTTCAGGTGCGTGGTTGCCGTGCCCGGTGCCACAGGAGGGGTTCCAAAAGCACTTTTCAGATCAGCCGATACTCTGACGGCGAGGCTGAGATTCGGTTCCTTTTTGGCACCTCGAAATACGTTGTGCAACATTTCCTGCGAAGACAGAAAAGGAACCGAAGAGACGTTCAGCAGCGCCGAGTCCTGTCCGGTATGAACCAAGGTTTTCAACTGAATTTTTGAGTCATCCGGGTAGGGCTTCACGTATGAACTCAGCGCGAAATTGAGCACTTGCAGGTGTTGCATGACGATGTCTTTTTTATTGAAATCTGCTGCGTTCATGCCCAGCATGGAGAAATGGTTGAAACGTTGCTGGCTTTGCGTGCTGACCTGCAGTGAGCGCGGCGGATCTGCGACGATTCTCTCCGGAACCTCGAATCCCCATTTTCGAAACAATTCATTCAGCGAAGAGCCCCGGTTTTGCGGCGCGGCAGGATTCTGTGTCTGTAGAGGGGTGGGATCCACTTCGGCGAAGGGGTCAACGAAAAACAGCGCGCGGCCACCACGCATGACAAATTGATCAATTGCGTACAAAGTTTTGGGTTGCAGGTCTTTGGGGTGAACCACCATCAGCACTTTGGCTTCCGGGTCAATGGTCTCAACGGTCTGGTGAATTAAGCGAAGTTCAAAGAGCTGGCGCATTTGTTCGGCAATGACCCATGGCTGGTTGCGTTGCCCCGTGGTCGTGTCAATGGCGGGAGGCAGCATATCCAGCGATGTCATCAAGGCGACCACCGGCCGTTCCGTTTCCACGAGCCGGTAAATCATTTTGTCAATTTCGTATTCCAGAAGATCTTCTTCCTCCGGTCGCAAAAACGGAATGACTTCAACCCCGTCCACGGAATTGCTTGCCGCCAGGCCAAAATACAACACTTCGCCGTTGGGCAAGGAGACTGCCTGTATTCCCAAGCGGGTTGCACGATCCTCAATTTCGGAGAAAGGCTCCGGGTCTGCAAAATGTAATTTTATGTAGCCATGGGAGTTGGCGGCGAACTCTTCGAGTATTTCACGGACGCGGAGCGCGTAAATCCTGATTTCCGGACGATCCTTTGAGGCTTTCTCCGAGAAAAAAAAGTGAAAATTCAACGGCGAGTCCACCTTGTCCAGCAGTCGGTATGTCCCTTCGTTGAGAGTGAACAACTTGTCTTCGGTCAAATCCAGTTTGTAGCCATGCAAAGTCAGATTGCTCAGAGTGATCAGCGCGACGAACAGCACGGCCAGTAACGGCAAAGTCAAGGCGTGGTTTAAATCCTGCAACTTGAACCTGTTCACGATGCCTTCCGCTGCTCAAGAACAATCACATTGGCCGTCAGCCAGAAAACAATCATCAGCAGGAAAAAGACAAAGTCCTGCAAATTGATGACTCCCCTGCTGATGGCCGCAAAATGCGAATAGAAGCTCAAGGAAGAAATCGTGTCTATGATGACCTGAGGGAACCATAGCTGGAAAAAATCCAGAACCAGAGGCAGGCTGCTTAACAGAAAAGCAAAGCAAATGACCAGGCTGACAATGAAAGCGATCACCTGGTTTTTTGTGCTCGCCGAAATGCAGGAGCCAATTGCCAAATAGGATCCGGACATCAGAAAGCTGCCCAGGTAGGCTGCGAGTATCGTCCCGTTGTCAGGCGACCCAAGGTAGTTCACGGTGAGCCAGATCGGGAATGTGAGTGCCAAGGCCAAAGCCAGGAAGAGCCAGGCAGCAAGGAACTTCCCCAGCACCGCTTGTGTCATGGTGATTGGCAGTGTCATTAGCAATTCTATGGTGCCCGTTTTGCGCTCCTCAGCCCAAAGACGCATGGTGATAGCTGGTATCAGGAACAGGTACAACCACAAATGGAAATTGAAGAACGGAACCAGGTCTGCCTGGCGACGTTCGTAAAAGCCGCCCAGATAAAAAGTAAAGGAAGCACTCAGCACGAGGAATATCACGATGAACAAATAAGCCAGCGGCGAAGTGAAATAGCTTGCCAGCTCACGGCGCATGATGGCCAGAATATTACTCATGAGACTTTCCCCGCCGTCAACTTTCTGAAAACGTCTTCAAGGCGTCCCGTTTCAGGACGCAGGTCATGAACAGGCCATGCTTGAGCAAACGCTTGCTGCTTCAAGAACGGATAAATGTCTTCGTTTTCATTTTTTGGGAACACGATGATGCGTCCGCTGGACTGGTCAGATTCCAGTTTTCCGACTTCCTGTAGTCTGCCGATTTTTTCAAGCAGCTTTTGATCCGTGCAAAACATGCTCGCAGCATTGTGGTAACCGGAACGGCGCAACATGGCGTCCGGTGTCTCGTCAATCAGCAGCCGGCCTTCGGAAATGATCAGGACGCGGTTACAGACCGCTGACACTTCTTCCAGAATATGCGTTGAAATGATTACGGTTTTTTCGCTCGTCAGCCTGCGAATCAAATTTCTGACTTGGTGCTTCTGATTGGGATCCAGACCATCCGTAGGCTCGTCAAGAATGAGTACTTTCGGGTCATGCAACAATGTTTGGGCAAGACCGACCCGGCGTTTGAACCCCTTGGAGAGCGTGTCAATGGGCTTGTTGAAATTTGTTTCAAGCTGCAGAAGCTCCACGACGTATGCGATGGCGTTTTTGGCGGCCGCTCCCTTCAACTTTCTGATGCGCGCCACGAATTGCAGAAATTCGCCGACAAACATTTCTCCGTACACGGGTGCGCCTTCTGGCAAATAGCCGATTTCCCGTTTCACGGCTACGGGGTCAGTAGCGAGGTCATAGCCGCAGACTTTGATGCTTCCGGAACTGGGCGGGAAAAAGCCGGATATGATTTTCATGGTGGTTGACTTGCCCGCGCCATTGGGGCCGAGAAAGCCCAGCACTTGTCCGGCTCCGGTCTTGAAACTCAAGTTGTCAACCGCAAGTACCGAGCCAAAACGCTTGCTGAGGTTGCTGACTTCAATCATGGCTTGATGCGTCTGGTTTTGAACCCATAAATTTTCTTCCTAAGGCTTGCGTGATACAGGGTGCCTACCGGCTTTTCGGCTTTGTCGCCGCCGGATTCGGTTGCAGTCCCACGCTCTTGACGCAATTGAAACGTGAAATCGCTTCCCGGGCGAGCCCGCAGATTCTTGTTGACGGGTCGTTGCCCCGGCTGTCTGGAAGGTTTTTCATAGTCATACTCCGGACAACTCCAAAGTAATCTCGGTCGTTTGTTTTCGCGTTTGTGTCAGTTTTCCGTAAGAACTCGAAAAGGCACCGCAATTATAGTCAAAATTTGCAGCTTTCAAGCAAGCGGAATCGCCCGAATGACTGATGAATGCCAATGCGGAGGTGGGAACTTTGTTGCCTTCCACCGTTACACGGCCTCCAGCATGCGTTCGGTTTGGCGCTGTTGTGACAGGGGCTCCAGCAATAATTCCAGCGCACCATCCATCAGTTCAGGCAGGCGGTAGAGCGTCAAATCTATACGGTGATCGGTCACGCGGCGCTGTGGAAAATTGTAGGTACGAATTCTTTCCGAGCGGTCGCCGCCGCCGACCAGGCTTTTTCTCTGTGCGGCCAGATTTATTTTATTTTCCTGCTCAATTTTATCGAGGATGCGGGCTTTCAGTAATGACATGGCTCGATCTTTGTTGCGGTGCTGCGAGCTTTCGTCCTGACATTCCACTTTTATTCCGGTAGGCAGGTGGACGATGCGAATGGCGGAGTCGGTTTTGTTTACGTGTTGTCCACCAGCACCGGAAGCCCGAAAGGTGTCGATCCTCAGTTCAGACGGCAGCAGTTCGATGTCATTTGTTTTTTCGTTTTCGGGCAAGACCGCAACCGTGGCGGCCGAGGTGTGAATGCGGCCTTGTGCCTCGGTTTCAGGGATCCTTTGGACACGATGCACCCCGGATTCTGACTGCAGAAGATTGTAGATTCCATGACCCCGCATCCTGACAATGGCTTCGCGAAAGCCTCCATGCTCTCCTTCGCTGAGGTTGATGGTTTCTGTTCCCCAGTTTTTACTTTCAGCGTAGCGGCAATACATGCGGAACAGGTCGCCAGCAAAAATTGCGGCTTCAAGTCCCCCGGTTCCGGCGCGGATTTCCAGGAAAAGGCTTTGCATCTGTTGCTTGTCACCCTGTCCAAGGCGGTCGTGTAATTTCTCCGTCGTCGCTGTCAGCTTGTGGCGCAAGGTTTCTGCCTCCTCGGCAGCAAACGCGCGCATTTCCTCATCCGGGTCATCTTGCATTTTTTCCGCACCACTCAGCTCGTTTTTTATTTCGCAGTAGGCGTGAAAGTGCTCCAGGAACGGCTGGTTGTGCGAATACTCTTGGCTGAGTTTCTGGTAATTTTTCCGGTTGCTTTGCGTGTCCGGATCGGAAAGCCGTTCGATGATTTCTTTTTGTCTCAAATCCAGCGCTTGCAAACGGGAAAACAAGGCGGGGTTCATTTTCGGGGTTCCGGTGAGAAGATTTTTTTCTCGGCTTCCGGGGACAAAGGAACATTCAGTTCTATCAGCGACTTCAGAAGCGTGATGGTTTGGTGTGAAAGCGCGCCGCTGAGTGCCGTGCAAACATAATCTACGACTTTTTCCGGAGTTTTCCCTTCCTGGATCATGGCCATCGCCGTGCTTTTCAGCTCTTCACGCTTCGTGGCGGTGCTGGTCTGGTATGTGGCAAGGAGTTCGCCCAGTTTCTGCGCCCGGGTCCAGGCAAAATATTTTGCGACTTCCTGGGTGATGATTTCCTGGGCCTCCAACCCCGCTTCTGTCCGCACTGCCCGATTTTTCCTGGCGACGTTCGCCAAATGTTCCAGATCGTATAAAAACACGTCATCCAGTTCCCCGACACGTGGGTCTATATCGTATGGCACAGCCAGGTCTGCCATGAGCATGACGCGATGGCGGCGTTTTTTCATGGCTTTTTTTACGCCCTCCAGCTCCAGAATACACGCTTCACTTGCGGTCGCGCTGACGATGATGTCAAAGTCGTGCAACACCTCGGGGAGACCAGCGATGGCCAAGGCTTCAGCGCCGAATTGCGCCGCCACACGGGCAGTTCTTTCAGGAGAATGCCCGGCAATGGTGTAGCTTCCGAGTTGCTGTTTCTGCAAATGTTTCATGGCGGTTTGTGCGACCTCACCGGTCCCAATGAGCAACACACGCTTTTGGGAAAGGTCGGCAAAAAGGTGTTTGGAAAGCTTGACGACCAATGCCGGAAAAGAAACGGAATGCTTGCCGATCTCGGTTTCATGCCTCACCCGTTTGGCAGCAGCGAGCGCGTGTTCAAAAAGCCGTGACAGCTGGGTTCTCGTGCATCCGCTTTCCCGAGCGTTGTACAGTGCCGTTTTGACCTGTCCCTGAATCTGGGTTTCTCCGATCAGCATGGAATTCAGACCGCATGCCACTTCGATCAGATGCCGCAACGCCGCTTCCTCTTTGTGCAGGTAGGCATATCTTTCAAATATTGCGGTCGGGATGCCCCGATACTCACTGAACCAGCGTACTGCCTTTTCGACGGGAACTCCCGACACATAAAGCTCACAACGATTGCAGGTTGTTAAAACGAGCGCCTCGGCGGTTTTCGGGATTGCCCGGCGCAGGCTAAGGAGTCCTTCTGGCAGTTGGCGAGCCGGAAGACACGCCAACGCCAAAACTTTCATGCCACCACTGTGGTGATTCAGTCCAGTGATTGCTATGGCCATTTGCTTGAAAATAACGCCATTTCAACCTGGGGGATAGTGCTACAATCCGCCTGTTATATGGGCAGGTTTCTTACTCGGCGTACGCTAAATTGTACCAAAGGGCGTACACTTTTTGTAAGTTTTGGTGTTTTGCACGGCTCCTGAACGACTTTTCCGGTGCGCATAAAATCCCTAATTCTGATTTTCGCTGGTGCGCTTTTGTTTTCTGCGTGCACGATAAGCGACGAAATTCGCTCTCCGGCGGTGCTTGGCTTGGCCGTTCCGACCGCGCAACACCAGAAAGAATCCGACTTGCTGTACCACTTCTTGGCCGGGCAGCTTTATTACCGCAAAGGGGACATCAGCGATTCCCTGGAGCATTACGCGCTTGCTGCCGAAATTTCCGATGATGCAAAGGTCGTGGGAACTGCTTTCATAAGGGTAGTCGAGCAGGGCAACTTCTCATTAGGTCATCGTTTGGCAAACAAGTACCTGCGCCTGGGAGGGAACCAGCCCGGGTACAGAGAAGCGCTCGCAGTGGTCTACACCATGGCGGGTGACATCCATGCGGCCGAGAGGCAGATTCGCAGCATTCCCGAAGCCGAACGAAACAAGAGCCTCTTTTTTTCACGACTTGCCGAGTTGTTGATGAAAGTGAAGCCAGGCAAGGAAGCCACGCGGACGCTGGCATTATTGGTGTCCCGCTTTCCGGACGCAGTCGATGCGCAGTCTGCGTTGGCCGTGTTGGCCTTGAAGTCGCAAGAATATGACGTGGCGCGCCAGGCGGCGGAAAACGTAATACAGCTGTCGCCGGAAGATCATCGGCATTACTTCATCAAAGCCCGCAGCCTGATCTTGCAGGGGAAACTGCAGGAAGGCCTTGCCATCGTCCGTGCTCACGCCCACGGAACGCTGGCAAGAAAGCACTATCTGACCAGGGTGAATTTTGTCAAGTTGCTTTTCAGGAACAATGAAGTGATTCAAGCCCAGGAAGAACTTGAAGACATGCTGTCCATCTGGCCTCTTAATCCTGAAATCCTGGAGAAATTGGCGACAAGCAATTACCAGCTCGGTGTGATTGGGGCTGCCGAAAAATATTTTTCCCGGCTGACGGAGTATCCGACTTTAGTCGACGAAGCACACTACTACCTGGGGCAGATCGCTTTGCAGCGAGGCAATTACCAGGCTGCCACTGACTATTTCAGGGAGGTGCCATCAGGTCTGTATTACCACAACGCGCAGCTGGCAGTGATTGAAACGCTGAAAAAGCAGCAGAAGGCAGATTCGCTTCCAGAGTATTTTGAGACCGAGCGAGCCTTGCAAAGAGATGTGCCTGCCAAAGTAATACTGTACTTGTTGGAGAGCAACGAACTGTTCGCCGACGAGCGGAAGGAAGAAGGCTACCTTCTCTTGCAAAAAGCGACTAAAGAGATCCCCAATAATATTGATCTGCTGTATTTCCAAGGGATCCTTGCGGCAGAACTGGGGCTGAACGTGGCAGCCAAGAACGACTTCAGTCTGGTGGTCAAACTGGAGCCTAACCACTACGATGCTCTGAATGCCTTGGGTTATATGTATGCCGATGACAACGAGCGCTTGCCGGAAGCCAAGAGTCTGGTCGAGCGTGCCTATCAGCTCAAAATGGACAGTTCAGAAATTCTCGACAGCATGGGCTGGGTTTTGTTTCGTATGCAGAACCATGAGCGAGCCGAACATTTTATACGCCTGTCCCTGGCTCTGACGCGCAACCCCATCGTCATTGGGCATCTCGTGGAAATCTTGTTGGCCAGGGGGAGCGTCGACGAAGCTCGGGAGGAATTGTTTCGTGGCTTGGCGGAATTCCCGGACGACGCCTATTTGCAAAGTCTCGGCGTTTCACTGCCTCGCAGAATTTTGAAAGATGGAGAGGTTGAGACCTTACATTTTTAGCGATGTGGCTGCTGATGGGAGTCTGCGATTTCTTCATTCCGGAGTGAGGCGCGAGCGGCTACTTCCCGGATTTCGCTCAGTTACCAAAAGCATGGCGATGGTCGTTGCCGTTTTGCTTTCCGTTTTTCCGAGTGCCTGCACATTCGATTCGATATGGCGTGATACCGCGCCTGAACCCACCGGTGGGAGCTGGCAAGAGCAAGTTTCCCGACTACAGAAGTTGACGGGTTGGCGCGTACGGGGGAAAATCAGTCTATGGCGAGACGGTGAAGATTTCAGGGCACCTTTTATCTGGGAATATCGTTCGGGGCATTCGCAAATATATTTGCTGGATGCGTTTGGCTGGCCGCGCGGCAGGATTGAATGGTCGGCAGATGGTGCGGGCTATTTCAGCCAATCGGGGAAGCGCCGCCGCTTTGCTTCCATACACGATTTTTCCCTTCGGCAATTTGGCGTTGATTTGCCATTGGCGGCAATCAGATATTGGATGACCGGTGTGCCGCGTGTCCGGGATGAGATAAAAAATCTGCACTTTTCTTCGGCGAAAGGAATAACGGACTTTGAACAGTCAGGCTGGCACGTGCAGTATTTGGCGCGCCAGGATGTCAAAGGCTACTCGTTGCCAGCCAAAATGCGGGTGGAAAAGCAAAATGCGGGAGTTTTGTTCTTGATCAGTGGCTGGAACAACCTGGTTTTTTCTGAGGAAGGCCAGGAACATGCAACTCAATGAAGGTCTGTGGCCTGCGCCCGTGAAACTGAATCTCTTTCTGCATATTGTCGGGCGTACTCCACGGAATTACCACGAAATTCAATCGCTTTTTCGCGTGCTGGATTATTGCGACGATCTGGAAGTCGCAGTGACCCGTTCCGGAACGCTCAATTTTGGCTGTAGCGACCCGTCCATTCCGGATCATGACAACCTGGCTTTGCTGGCTGCGAGCCTGTTGCAAAAACGCTGCCATGTTCGCGCCGGGGCGAGAATTTTTGTACACAAGAAAGTTCCGTCTGGCAGTGGCCTGGGGGCAGGGAGCTCCAATGCGGCAACCGTGTTACAGGTGTTGAACGTGTTGTGGCGTTGTGGCTGCACACCAGCCTTTCTGGAGAGCCTGGGCCAAGAACTGGGCAGGGACGTTCCTTTTTTTGTGCGCGGTGTGGATGCCTGGGTGGAGGGAGAAGGAGAGCGACTGGTTCCAATGAGACTGCCGCCTGCGTACTATACGGTGTTCGTTCCCGAAGTTTCGGTTTCCACGAAAGCCATGTATGAAGAACCCGATTTGATTCGAGATTGCGCGCCCATCACGGAAAAACTGTTTCGTGAAGGCAACACCCAAAACGTTTTTGAACCCTTGGTGAGAAAGAAATACCCAAGGATTCGGCGAGTTCTGGATTGGTTGAGAGGCTTCACGGAAGCGCATCTGAGCGGTACGGGCTCGGCAGTTTTTGCGTCGTTCCCGACCCGTGATGAAGCGCAGCGCGTTTGGGAACTCCGACCCGACGGGTTGTCAGGCTTTGTGGCGAAAGGATGTGGCAGATCGCCTTTGCTGGCGTGCCTGGGAGCGGCGGTGTCACTGACTGCCATTCGCTGAATTGCCAGAGGCATTCAAGTATAGTTTCCAAAGTAGATGGATTCGATTTTGATGCAATATGGTTCTATGGGCCGTCGCCAAGTGGTAAGGCACCGGGTTTTGATCCCGGCATTCGCAGGTTCGAATCCTGCCGGCCCAGACAATTTCCAAGGATGACAAATGCTGACTGATACCCGAAAACCCGTCATTATATCTGGCAACGCCAATCGTCCCTTGGCGACAAAAATCGCCAGCCACCTCATGCAACGCCTTGCCGCCGCCACTGTTGATCGTTTCAGCGATGGAGAAATTCGGATTGAAATAGAAGAAAATGTCCGCGGCCAAGACGTTTTTGTCATTCAACCGACCTGTGCGCCGGTTAATGATCACCTGATTGAATTGCTGCTTTTGATCGACGCGCTGTACCGGGCATCAGCAGGCCGCATCACCGCTGTGGTGCCTTATTTCGGCTATTGTCGCCAAGATCGCAAACCGCGGTACACGCGTGTTCCGATTTCCGCCAAAGTGGCGGCAAATATGATTGGCAGCGTCTCGGCCAGCCGCATCCTGACAGTAGATTTGCATTCGGATCAAATTCAGGGTTTTTTTGACGTTCCAGTCGACAACGTGTACGCCTCATCGGTGTTTCTGAAGGACATTGAGAAAACGCTTCACAGTGGTGGCTCACCCGTGGTGGTGGTTTCTCCCGACGTGGGAGGCGTGGTGCGCGCCCGTGCCGTTGCCAAGCGTTTGGGAGATGCCGATTTGGTCATCATCGACAAGAGACGTCCACGCCCCAACGAAGCAGAAGTGATGAATATTATCGGCAACGTAAAAGACAGGCGGTGCGTGATCGTCGACGATCTTGTGGATACTGCGGGAACGATATGCAGTGCCGCCACCGCATTAAAAAAGCAAGGGGCAGTGGAAGTTAAAGCGTATGCCACGCATTCGCTATTGTCGGGGAGTGCAGTGGACAAAATACAAAGATCACAGCTCGATGAAGTCGTGGTGAGCGATACCATTCCCTTGCGTGAATCGTCTATAAACTGTCCGAAAATCAGGCAATTAAGCGTCGCAGAGTTGCTTGCCAAAGCCGTACATCGCGTCAATACATCCGAGTCTTTGAGCAGCCTGTTTTCGGGTTGAGCAGAGCGTGTGGAGGCGCAACTCCATGGTGCTGTCACTTTTTGGGAGCCCCACTGGTGCAGCGGGATCCGGTTTTTGAAGCCTTGATCTGATGGAAGAGACAAAAACCGAAGCTGCCCGGCACAAAACCATTCGTCTGGTTGTCGGCTTGGGCAATCCCGGGGATCAATACCAGAACAACCGTCACAACGTCGGGTTTTGGTTTCTGGATATGCTTGCCGAAAAATATGGACTGACTTTCCGAAGATCCCCGCACGGGAAAAGCTGTGGCTTGATGGGTGATGAAGGAAATATCTGGTTTTTCCAGCCCGGTACTTACGTGAATCTGTCCGGCGGCGCAGTCTCGGGATTTATGAATTATTACGATCTTGACGCATCCCGCTTATTGCTCGTCCACGACGATATTGATTTGCCGGATGCGGAAATACGTTTGAAATATGGGGGTGGGCATGGCGGGCACAATGGGGTGCGCGACGTGATCAAGCATTGTGGTGCCGATTTCTGGCGCTTGCGCGTGGGCATGAGCCACCCGGGAGACAAATCACTGGTACATGACTATGTGCTGAACGCACCATCGCGCGCCGAAACACAGCGCATCAGAGAACGGTTAGGCCAGGTGATTTGCCATAGCGAAGAGCTTTTGGCAGGTCGCTTTGAACGAGCGCGGGAAATGCTGCTTCAGGAGACAAAGAACTAATGGGTCTGAAGTGTGGAATCGTAGGCTTGCCCAATGTTGGCAAATCTACACTGTTCAATTTGCTGACCGACTCCGAAGTGGATGCGGCGAATTACCCCTTTTGCACGATTGAAGCGAATGTAGGCATTGCGCCTCTGCACGATGCGAAACTTCAGGAAATCGCCGAAATCGCCAAGGCGCGCAAAATCGTACCTACCGTTCTGGAATTTGTTGACATCGCGGGCTTGATACGGGGTGCATCAAAGGGCGAAGGGCTTGGCAATCAGTTTCTGGAACACGTCCGCAACGTGGACGCATTGGTGCATGTCGTGCGGTGTTTTGACAGCGAGGGAATCGTTCACGTCGACGGGTCGGTCGATCCAGTGCGCGATCTGCTCACCATTCGGGATGAGTTTTTGTTGGCAGATCTGGCGGTGACAGAAAGGAACCTCGCCAAAAACCAAAAAATTGCGAGAGGCGGTGACCGCATTGCCCGAGAAAAGGCGGAGCTGTTGGCTCGCCTGTGTGACACGCTGAGCGAAGGAGTGCGACCTGACACTATGGCATTGAGCAAAGAAGGCAACAGCCTGGTCAGGGAAATGGGCTTGCTCAGTCTGAAGCCTGAGTTGCTGGTTGCCAATGTTCAGGAAAACCAGGTGTACAGTCAGCCGTATTTGCAGGCCTTGACGGGTTATCTTGATGGACATGGCACGTCCATGTTGCCGATCTCTGTGCAACTGGAAAGCGAATTGCGAACCTTGTCAAGGGCAGAAAAAATGGAGTTTTTCCGCGAATCAGGCCATACAAGCGGCGGACTTGAGCGCATTGTGGACGCAGCCTATCGTCTGTTGGATTTGCTGACCTTTTACACGGCTGGAGAGAAGGAAGCCAGAGCCTGGACGATTCCGAAAGGCATGACCGCTCAATATGCGGCCGGTCGCATACACAGCGATTTTGAAAAATCCTTTATTCGTGCCGAAGTTGTGTCCTATCCCGATTTTACAGGCTGCCGTGGAACTGCGGATGCGCGCCGCGCCGGCAAAGCCAGAATGGAAGGGAAGCATTACGTGGTGCAGGAGGGGGATGTCGTTTACTTTCACTGTTCCTGAAACAGTCATGATGTCGTACACAAAAGTATCTCAACCGGGTCGATTTGAAGGCTTTCGTGACGGGGCTGAAAACTCCTGCCTGTCGGCGCGCTTTTTCAGTCTGCTGGTATAATTTCGGGTTCGGCTATGTAGCTCAGCAGGTTAGAGCACGGCATTCATAATGCCGGGGTCGCTGGTTCAAGTCCAGCCATAGCCACCACCTCTGTCCTGGCTTTTACAGGCCTGTCTCTGCCGTGCATTTTCCTTGTCGGCAATGGCACATCGCCAAAATCATTGCGGGAAGCAAAAAGTCTGTCGTTTTCTCGTTCGTAGTCACTCCAGGTTTCGTCCTTGGCTTGCGCGTAGCCTTTGGCAGAAGACTTCCGAAACCAGGGGATAAAACCCAACAGTTTTCCCATCGGAGGTTTGGCATTGTGTCTGAAAGAAGATTCCTGGTGTACAAAAGACAGAATCACGTGTTCGGGGATTGACCAACGTCGCGTTGCCTTGCGAATGTCTGCGAACCAGC
Source organism: uncultured candidatus Poriferisulfidus sp. (assembly GCA_965215765.1). Classification (GTDB taxonomy): domain Bacteria; phylum Pseudomonadota; class Gammaproteobacteria; order Poriferisulfidales; family Oxydemutatoraceae. The sequence continues at coordinate 457,813 of OZ244118.1, forward strand.
TTCGGGAATCTGACGCTTTTTGAGTTGTACCAGCCAATGAACCGGTGGCATCGCCAAACGATGCCGTATATACGCAGACCTTGCGTCTTACAGCAGATCGGGCAGCAATGAGTACCAGGGCACTTTGAGGTGCTTGCCGCACCTGCGCAGGCTTGTAGGTATCAGCCAGGCGCGCGACTTTGGCAGAAGACTTCCGAAGCCAGACGTTAGTACCCAGCATCTTTCCTATCGGAGGTATTGCATTGTGTCTGAAAGAAGATTCCTGGTGTACAAAAGACAGAATCACGTGTTCGGAGATTGACCAACGTCGCATTGCCTTGCGAATGTCTGCGAACCAGCTTCGGGAAGCTGGCGCTTTTTGAGTTGTACCAGCCAATGAAACCGGTGGCATCGCCAAACAATGCCGTATGTACGCAGGCCTTGCGTCTTACAGCAGATCGGGCAGCGATGAGTACCAGGGCACTTTGAGGTGCTTGCCGCACCTGCGCAGTTGATGCTTGTAGGTATCAGCCAGGCGCGCGACTTTGGCAGAAGACTTCCGAAACCAGGGGATAAAACCCAACAGTTTTCCCATCGGAGGTTTGGCATTGTGTCTGAAAAAAGATTCCTGGTATACAAAAGACAGAATCACGTGTTCGGGGATTGACCAATGCCGCATTGTCTTGCGAATGTCTGCGAACCGGCTTCAGGAAGCTGGTGCTTTTTGAGTTGTACCAGCCAATGAAACCGGTGGCGTCGCCAAACGATGCCGTATGTACGCAGACCGTGCGTCTTACAGCAGATCGGGCAGCAATGAGTACCAGGGCACTTTGAGGTGCTTGCCGCACCTGCGCAGTTGATGCTTGTAGGTATCAGCCAGGCGCGCAACTTTGTTGGCCACAGCTTTCAGTTTAGGCTTGTCATGCCAGGTTCCCCTGCGGTAGCCGGTCCAGCCCTCGTGGTATGCCAGATACAGGTTACGCGTGTCAGTAGGGGAAAATTTCAGGATTTTGACGCTTTTTGAGTTGTACCAGCCAATGAAATCGGTAGCATCGCCAAAATCACTGCGGGAAGCAAAAAGTCTGTCGTTTTCTCGTTCGTAGTCACTCCAGGTTTCGTCCTTGGCTTGCGCGTAGCCTTTGGCAGAAGACTTCCGAAACCAGGGGATAAAACCCAACAGTTTTCCCATCGGAGGTTTGGCATCGTGTCTGAAAGAAGATTCCTGGTGTACAAAAGACAGAATCACGTGTTCGGGGATTGACCAACGTCGCGTTGCCTTGCGAATGTCTGCGAGCCAGCTTTCGTGTTCCCTGAAAATATCGCAGGCGTTGTGAGGGTTCGCGGGCGGTGGTTTTGCACAAGAGGCCGTTATCAAAGCGCAGAAAAGCAACAGCGGCAATTTTTTCATAATCCCCGCAGTTTTCTCAAATGGAAGCCAGTCGGTATAACAGATTATCCAGCATCCTGTCGCTCAGGAAAGGTTTCAGCCACCACAGAACGTGGGAAGACACCGTGACTTGATAGCGGTATTTGGGTCGTTTGGCAGACAGATAACATAACAGCACCCGGGTTACTGCGTCCGGCGGAAGCGTGAAAGGAACCGGCGCGCTTTTTTCGCGGAATTTCCGTTCCATCGTCTGGTAGCGCAGGATATGCGAGCCGGACTTGGTGTCAATGGTGCGATTAAGAGCAAGCTTGGCATTTTTGTTGAAATTGCTGTGCATGGATCCCGACTCAATCAATGTCACAAATATGCCGGTGTTGGCTCAGCCTTCCAGAGCGTACTTCGTCGTCACGTAGGTTCCCCGCATCATAAACGCGGTGTATCCCAAGACCGAGCTGTTAAGCACGATGCGCCCGCCCTGTTGTGCTCGCATGGCTGGAATCATTCTGCACGTCAGGTCATGCCGGCCAATGAAATCAGAGGCATCGCCAAACAATGCCGTATGTACGCAGACCTTGCGTCTTACAGCAGATCGGGCAGCGATGAATACCAGGGCACTTTGAGGTGCTTGCCGCACCTGCGCAATTGATGTTTGTAGGTATCAGCCAGGCGCGCGACTTTGCTGGCCACATCGCTCAGTTTAGGGTTGTTATGCCAGGTTCCTTTGCGGTAGCCGATCCAGCCCTCGTGGTATGCCAGGTACAGATTATGCGTGTCAGTGGGGGACAGCTTCAGGAATCTGACGCTTTTTGAGTTGTACCAGCCAATGAAATCAGTGGCATCGCCAAAATCATTGCGGGAAGCAAAAAGTCTGTCGTTTTCTCGTTCGTAGTCACTCCAGGTTTCGTCCTTGGCTTGCGCGTAGCCTTTGGCAGAAGACTTCCGAAACCAGGGGATAAAACCCAACAGTTTTCCCATCGGAGGTTTGGCATCGTGTCTGAAAGAAGATTCCTGGTGTACAAAAGACAGAATCACGTGTTCGGGGATTGACCAACGTCGCGTTGCCTTGCGAATGTCTGCGAACCAGCTTTCGTGTTCCCTGAAAACATCGCAGGCATTGTGGGGGTTCGCGGGCGGTGGTTTTGCACAAGAGGCCGTTATCAAGGCGCAGAAAATCAATAGCAGCAATATTTTCATAATCCCCTCAGTTTTATCAAATGGAAGCCAGTCGGTATAACAGATTATCCAGCATCCTGTCGCTCAGGAAAGGTTTCAACCACCACAGAACGTGGGAAGGCACCGTAACTCGATAGCGACATTTGGGTCGTTTGGCAGACAGACAACGTAACAGTACCCGGGTTACTGCGTCCGGCGGAAGCGTGAAAGGAACCGGCGCGCTTTTTTCGCGGAATTTCCGTTCCATCATCTGGTAGCGCAGGATATGCGGGCCGGACTTGGTATCAATGGCGTGATCAAGAGAAAGCATGGCATTTTTGTTGAAATTGCTGTGTATGGGTCCCGGCTCAATCAATGTCACAAATATGCCGGTGTTGCGCAGTTCCTGACGCAAAGTGTCGGCCCACCCCTCCAGAGCGTACTTCGTCGCCACGTAGGCTCCCCGCATCATAAACGCGGTATACCCCAAGACTGAGCTGTTCAGCACGATGCGCCCGCCCTGTTGTGCTCGCATGGCCGGAATCATTCTGCACGTCAGGTCATGCCAGCCAAAAAAGTTGGCTTCAAATTGGGCACGAAGGTCGCCCCTTCCCAAGTCCTCCAATGCCCCTATTTGCCCGTAAGCGGCGTTGTTAAACAAGGCGTAAAGCTTTCCCTCAGCAAAATCGAGCGCCTGTTCGCAACAGCTCTCAACGCTTTTTTCGCTGCGCAGTTCCAGGTGCAGCGCTTTTAGCCCACTGTCTTTCAGTGCCTCAAGGTCTTCCGGCTTCCTGGCGGTTGCCAAAACCCGATAGCCCATTTGCGACAAGCGCAAAGCCGCATGACGGCCGATGCCACTGGAGCAACCGGTAATCAGAACCGTCTGCGTGTTACGCAGTGCCTTGCTACTTCCTGCCGCAAACATACAACTGAAAGACCTGTGTGCCGCTGCCGAATCGTTCAGAGGGAACGACCGCATCAGCACCGATGCTGCCGGCAAAATTTCGTGCTTCCTTCGCGATTTCGTCGGCAAGTGCCTCGGGCTTGTTTAGCACCAGACGTGTCGCTCCGGAGAGCACGATTTTGGTGTTACCAAGGTGATGGCAGTTGGTGACTCCGGAGGAGGCGGCAACACGAACCGCCTCGCCTGCTGGCGTGATGCCTTTTTGATAGGAACAGCCTGATAAAACCAGGGCGCATAAAACCACAGCCAGGTGTGGCAACAATTTCACGAAGTGATTTCCAGTTTGGGCATCAGATGATCGACGCAGTCGTCCAGAGCGATTTCTTTTGTAAGGCCGCTGGCTCTTTCCGTGTATTCAACGATTTGTCGCTCCAGGTTTCTCGGGCCAACCGTCAGGCGCCAGGGGATGCCTATCAAATCAGCGTCAGCAAACATGACGCCCGGACGCACATCACGATCGTCAAGCAGAACTTCCACCTTGCGTTGCAGAAGTTCCTGGTAGAGCCTTTCTGCAACCTCCAATGTTTGCGGTGTGTGCCGGAAGCCCAGCGGGGAAATCATCACCGTGAATGGTGCGATGGCGCGCGGCCAGATAATTCCCTGCGCATCATGGCTCTGTTCTATGCAGGCTGCGACGATTCTGCTGATACCGATTCCGTAGCAGCCCATGATCAAAGCCAGTTCTTCGCCCTGTTCGTCGTGTACTGTGGCTGACATACACTCGCTGTATTTCTTGCCCAGCTTGAAAATGTGCCCGACTTCAATCCCACGCCTGATGGTCAGGCTTCCTGTGCCGCTCGGGCTTGGGTCGCCCGCCACCGCGCATCGCAAGTCGTGTATCTCGTAATCGTCGACATCACGATCCCAGTTCACCCCGAGATAGTGTTTGCCGTCCTGGTTCGCTCCGCAGGCAAAATCTGACAGACAAGCTGCCGACTGATCTACCAGGACAGGTGCCCTGAGGTTCACCGGGCCCAGTGAGCCAGGAGACGCCCCGGTGACTGCCTTGATTTCTTCCGGGGTACTGAAGCAAATCGGTTCCGCAAGCAACGGGTGCTTTTTGGCTTTTTCGAGATTCATTTCGTGGTCACCGCGAACGAAGACAGCGACCAGAGGAGTTGTTTTGCCCTTCAGAAACAAGGCTTTCAGACATCTGGAAGGCGGAATTTTCAACGACTCGCTGAGGTCCGCGATTGTGCTGACTCCCGGCGTGTCCACGAGCCGCATGGTTTCAGCAGGGGGGGCACGCTTGCCTGTGTCAATAACGGGAGCCAACTCCACATTGGCTGCGTAATCATCTTCCGTGGAAAAGGCGATGGCATCCTCACCACAATCCGCCAGTGCGTGAAACTCGTGCGAGCCAACGCCACCTATATTTCCCATATCAGCCTGCACATAACGGTAATCAAGTCCGATGCGGTCGAATATGCGGCAGTACGCCTTGCGCATGTCCTCGTATGTCTCATCCAGAGATTGCGCGTCGCAATGAAAGGAATAGGCGTCTTTCATGAGAAATTCACGCGCGCGCATCACCCCGAATCGGGGGCGAATTTCATCTCGGAACTTTGTCTGGATCTGGTAAAAATTTACCGGTAGTTGCCGATAGGTGGCGAGCTCGGAACGTACCAGTTCGGTTATCACTTCCTCGTGGGTCGGCCCCAAAACCATATCTCGCTTGTGGCGATCCTGGAATTTAAGCAGTTCCTCTCCGTACTCGTACCAGCGCCCGGATTTTTTCCACAGATCCGCCGGTTGTACTGCCGGCATCAGCATTTCCAGCGCCCCGGCACGGTTCATCTCCTCGCGGACGATGGTTTCAATTTTTCGCAGCACTCGCACCCCCAGAGGCAGCCAGGTATATAGCCCGCTTGCGACCTTGTTAATCAAAGCGGCGCGCAACATGAGCTTGTGGCTTGCGGTTTCCGCGTCTGCGGGAGCTTCGCGAAGTGTGCTGAGAGGGTATCGGGAAGTGCGCATCAGTCAGGCAAACCCCGTTGGCTAAAGCCGGGTCGGGTTGGGCTGCCCGCCATACACTGTTTCCGGATCAATCAATTTTTCGCGTATCGTGCGTTGCAGTTGTATGGTCTCAGCGGTTTTTCCAACCGGGATTTTCCGATAGAAGCAAGAGCGGTAGCCGACGTGGCAGCTGACAGCTCCGGCAACGATTACGCGCAGCCATAAAGCGTCCTGATCATCGTCAACCAGCATTTCCCTGACTTCCTGCACAAAGCCGCTGACCTCGCCTTTGCGCCAGAGCGCTTTTCGGCTTCTGCTCCAGTAATGAGCCTGTCCGGTTTCGACTGTTTTCAAAAGTGCAGCGGTGTTCATATAAGCATGCATCAGCACTTCACCGCTGTGAAAGTCAGTCGTTACAACCGGGATCAGGCCGTCTTGATCAAACTTTGGGGCGAAGTCCATACCTTCTTCCACTTGGGCGACTTCAAGACGTGGAGCGAAAGGCGCAGCTTTTATTTCAGCCATCGATTTTTACCTTTGTTGCTTTTCTTCAGAGCGCACAGGCACGGGGTCATAGCCCCCCTCGTTCCAAGGGTGGCAACGTGCGATCCTTTTCAACGTGAGCCACACACCACGTATGGTACCGTATTCTCGCAGGCATTCTATGGCGTACATTGAACAGGTGGGCGTGAACCGGCAATGCATTCCAAGCCAGGGGCTGACCAGATAGCGATAGGCCTTGATCATCGCGATCAGCAAGTTTTTCAGTGCCATCGCCGCCACACGGTTTCGGTGTGCAAATCTTCCAGCGTGATGCCAGCTTCGTGCAGTTGCGCACGGATTTCGTCAGCGCGAGTAAAGTCGCCCGCTTCGCGAGCTGCCTTTCGCCTGGTGATCCATTCATCCACTTTCTGGTCAGCAATCTTGAACGCATGTTCTGACCCCCAGCGAAACCAGGTCTGTGGTGATTGTTGGAGCAGACCCAGGCAGGAAGCAGCTGATAACAAAGAAAATGCATCACCAGAGTTCGCCAGGGCGTGCAGTCCGGCCAGTGCTTGCGGGGTATTCAGGTCTTCGCCAAGTGCCTCCGGAACGACCGCGCCATCCAGTTTGTCGATGTTTCCCAGATTCTGGAAATCCGCGAAGTCATGGTCGGAAAAAGCGCGATAAAGCCTATCCAGCGCTGCCTTGGCGTGCGCCAGTGTTTGCTTCGACCAGTCCAGTGGCTTGCGGTAGTGGGCGTTCAGCAAAGCATAGCGAATGGTTTCACCGTGGTGCCTGCTTAGAACCTCGCGCAAAGTCACGAAATTTCCGAGTGATTTGGCCATTTTTTCATTTTCAACGGTGACATGGCCATTGTGCAGCCAGTAACGCGCAAAAACATCGGTGCCGTGCGCGCGGCAACTTTGTGCAATTTCATTCTCATGGTGCGGAAAAACCAAGTCATGGCCGCCGCCGTGAATGTCTATGGTTTGTCCCAGATGGGTTGCTGCCATGGCTGAACACTCGATGTGCCAGCCGGGTCTGCCCCGTCCCCAGGGACTGTCCCAGCCAGGATGCTCCGGGGTCGATGGTTTCCACAGCACGAAATCGGTGGGTGCCCGCTTGTAGGAAGCGACTTCCACTCGGGCTCCGGAGCGCAGTTGTCCGGTCTGTCGCCCGGACAGGCACCCGTAGTGGTGCCAAGAGCTGACGTCAAACAGCACGTGCCCTTCGGCCTCGTAAGCGGAGCCATTGGCAAGCAGACGTTCAATCATCGCGATCATTTGAGGCACGTGCTCGGTCGCTTTGGGTTCAACTGTCGCAGGAAGCAGTCCCAGTTTCCCGGAGTCTTCCGAGAACGCCCGCCCGTACTTTTCTGCGATGTCGCTCGTTGGCACCTTGGCGGCTTGCGAAGCAGCAATGATTTTGTCGTCTATGTCGGTAAGGTTTCGCGAATAGAGGACTTTTTTGTAGTGTTTTTTCAGGAAGCGGTAAAGCGTGTCAAACACCACCAGCGGGCGGGCGTTGCCAATGTGAACGTAGTCATAGACAGTCGGGCCACACACGTACATGGTGACCCGATTTTTGTCCAGCGGTCTGAAAACGTCCTGCTTGGCCGAAAGTGTGTTGTACAGCCTGATCTGCATGGCTTTCGACGATGTGTTCCGGCTAGTCGGAATTATTTATCTACGTCCGTTTCAATCTGCGTGTATTGCTTGCCAGTCCGCGCAAAAGCGCTGCGTGTTCGCGTGTCTCTTTCAGTGACAGGGTCTGTTGTCCGTGCTGTTTCCAGGTTGGCAACATGAAGCTCAGCGGGAGGTTCAGCGGGAGGTTCAGCGGGACTGACCGCCGGTGCAAAAGCACTGGGTGTTTGCGTGTCTCTTTCAGTGACGTGGTCTGTTGTCCGTACTGCTTCCAGGTTGGCGACATGAGGTTCAGCGGGAGGTTCAGCAGGACTGACTGCCGGTGCAAAAGTGCTGCGTGTTTGCGCGTATTTTTCAGTGACAGGCTGTGTCGTCCGCGCTGTTTCCAGGTTGGCGGCATGAGGTTCAGCGGGACTGGCCGCCGGTTCAAAAGTGCTGCGTACTCGCGCGTATTTTTCAGTGACGGGGCCTGTTGTCCGCGCTGCTTCCAGGTTGGCAACATGAAGCTCAGCGGGAGGGGTAGCGGGACTGGCCGCAGGTGCAAAAGTGCTGCGTACTCGCGCGTATTTTTCAGTGACGGGGCCTGTCGTCCGCGCTGCTTCCAGGTTGGCAACATGAAGCTCAGCGGGACTGGCCTGCCTGGGCGCGGCCAGATTGGCAGCATGTAATTTAGCGGCACCTGCCATCGCGCCAACTCTGCCCGCAGGGGCAAAGGATCCTCTTGGTGCATCAGTTTGTTGCTGACCGGTATTGCGAAAAGAAGACGCAGGTGCAAGCGTGTTTCCACTTTCTCTCGATGTGGGGCGCGACATGTTTCCCTGCCTCGTTGGTTCAAACTGTTCCGAGCTTGCGTCATACCGTCTTCTCTGCCGCGTAGGCTGCTGCCGCTTTCCCACACTTGAAGACCGCTGCCATTCCATTCCTACCGGTTCATGGCTTGTTTCTGTCCTCACAGGGTTTTGTTGCGAGACTCTCTCCGAGCTGTCGCGGTCGCGTTGGCGCTGCGCAGACTCATTCTGCAGGTCTGCTCTTATCGGTTCCTGCCGCCGTTGCGCAGGCTCATACTGTCTGCCCGCTCGCATCGGCTCACGTTGGCGCCGCACAGGCTCACGTTGGCGCCGCGCAGATCCATACTGCCGGTCTGTTCTGACCGGTTCGTGTTGCCGCCGCACAGGTTCGTACTGCCCATCCGCGCGCATCGGCTCTTGTCGCGCTTGCATTGCTCTACGTTGCGTTTGTGTGCCTCTGGATTGCGACGTTTCCTCGTCAGGAAAGAGGTTTTCCTCATAAGGTCTCCCGGCTCGCCTGTTCCCTTTTCTTTTGACGCCGGGGTAACGCTCTGCGGCGAATTGTCTTCTGGAACCGGTGTTCTGATTTGTGTACAAGTCGTCCTGACCAGACGAAGAGCGGCGCGAGCGAGCTTTTTCAGCTTCAAGCGGCGAATCGATTTCCAGATCGGAGTCATAGCGGGAGGAGAAGCCCGCATTCTGCTTGCCGTAAGACGTCCGCGAACGAGCTCTGATTGGCCGCCCGGCGGAGTCCGAAATTTGACGCCCCCTCTCCTTGTACATTGCTTTACCTGTCCGGCGGCCGACCAAGGCTTCGCCATGATCTTCTGTACGGTCTTCCGGAAAGATTTTTTGCTCCTTGACCGGTTTGGGTGACGAGGAGAAAAGCTTGCCAAACCAGCCACCAAAAAGGCCACCAGACTGCTTTCCCTGGTGTGCAGAAGCTTCCCCCGGGGTCACTCCCGGCTGTTTGGCCTCGAGAACAGAAGGTTGCGTATAGTTCAGTTGCGCCGGGTCGTTGCTACGCACAGCATGGCTCGTCTTGAAAGCCTCCGGGGATTGGTTGGCACGAAAGCCCCTGATTTCAAAGTTGGGGTTTTTCAGGCTTGGATCCGGGATCATAAACAAGGAAATATTGTGCTGTGACTCAAGCGAATTCACCTCAAGGCGCTTTTCGTTCAGAAAATACGCAATCGTTTCCACAGGCAGCTTTGCCACCACCGACACGATATGTTCTTTCATGGCCTCGCGCACAATGGAACGGAACACCTCCAAAGTATTGGATTCAATGGTGCGTATCCAGCCGCTTCCATTACAGTGCTGGCAAATCAGATGGCTCGACTCGCTAAGTGACGTGCGCAGCCGCTGGCGTGACATTTCAAGCAGTCCAAAGCTGGAGATATTGCCAATCTGGTTCTGTGCCCGGTCGTATTTCATGGCGCGATGCATGTCATCTTCCACGGTTTCACGATCTTTATCCGAGACCATGTCAATAAAATCAATGACGATAAGACCGCCGGCATCCCTCAGCCTGAGCTGCAAGGCAATTTCTTTTACTGCTTCCACATTCGTGTTCAGAGCCGTGGCACCAATGTCAGCCCCGCGGATCGACTTGGCAGAATTGACGTCTATGGACAGCAACGCCTCCGTTTGGTCGAAAACAACTTTTCCGCCTTGGGGGAGGTCAATTACCCGCTCAAAAGCGGTTCCGATTTTCGCTTCAATCTTATAAGTGCTGAACAGCGGGGAGTCACCGTCATGCATCATGATTTTGTCGATCTGCGTGGGCATGGAAGTCTCCATGTAACGTTTCGCTTCTTCGTAGACCCTCGGGTTGTCAAAAATCACTTTTTCAACATTGGGTCCCATGTGATCGCGCAGCGTATGGATGACTACATTTCCTTCACGATAGATAAGGGACGGCGTTCTCTCGGTTTTTGCCAAGTTGACAATGTCTCGCCACAGGTTCCTGAGGTTGTTCAGGTCCCACATCAATTCCTCTTCGCTGCGCCCAATACTTGCGGTTCTTAAAATGACGCCCTCGCCAGGCTCATGCTTGATATTCGAAAAAATATCCTGCATGTGAGCACGATGCTTTTCTTTGGCATGTTTGGTGATTCGTACGCCTGACCAAGAGCAGTTCGGCATCAAAACCAGGAAACGGCCAGGGATTCTTATGTAGGTAGAGAGCAGTGCCCCCTTATTGCCAATTTCGCCTCGATTCAGCTGTACAAGAAGCTCTTGTCCCTCCTTGACGAAGCCGCGACTCGAATCCTCCGTTTCGGAAGGCGGCCCGAGATTTTTGCCGAAGTCGCGGGCAATTGCCTTGAACGGCAGAAAGCCATGCTTTGCTTCGCCATAGTCAACGAAGACAGCGTTCAGCCCCCTTTCTACACGAGCGGCTGTGGCCTTATAGATGTTTCCTTTAAGCTGCTTGCGGTGAGAGCTTTCTATGTTGAGGTCTTGTAATTCCGTCCCCTGGAGGATGGCTACGCGCACCTCTTCTTTGTGCGTAGCATTGACAAGGATATTTTTCATTTCTATTCAATTTCCATATTCTGTTTGCACTGTGTTCAGGAACCACTAAAACATCGGATAAAAACTCCCGCACGGACCATAAGGCAAACGCAAACGACAACGTGTCAACTCTTGTGAGACTCCGCCGAAGTGGTGCAAAGAACGCCCGTGTAATAGTAGCCACAGTGTTAAAAACCATTAATTCAGTTGCCTTGATACTAAGACAGCAGGCAACATCAAAAAGTTGGGGTACGCCCTCTCATGATGACAGTACTTGGTAGCACGCATCCTTTGGCGACCCACATAAATCAGCGTCACATCGCAGATTCGCACCCATACTACAGCGTGGCACCAGAATTGGCAAGACAGGAGGGCGCGCCACACGGCTCTGACCGCTTCCCGGCACACGGCTTTTCTGGCGGGATTCTTGCCGCGAGAACCGTGCAAGGAGCAAAGACAGGCCTGAGTGGAGGCACTCATTTTTTGCGAGACTGTCAGAAATGCCGCAACACGTCTGCAGACACGCCCAGGCACAATCCAAAGGGTATAATGCGGCGCAGGGCTTTTCATAAAAATGGACAACACAAACATTCTTGAGCAAATCGCGGAAGTTCTGGAAAACCGCAAGCGCGAAACGCCCGACCAGTCTTATGTGGCATCGCTTTACGCACAGGGAAGCCAAGTGATTGAAGGGAAAATCCTGGAAGAAGCTCAGGAAGTCGTTGGCGCGAGCGGTGCGCAACAGGCTGAGCTGGTACACGAAGTTTCCGATTTATGGTTTCATTGCCAGGTTTTGCTCGCGTATCGCGGCATCGATGTTCAGGCAGTGTTCCGCGAATTGGAGAAACGTTTCGGCGTGTCCGGCCATGAGGAAAAAAAGCGCCGCAAGGATAACAAGGAGGCAATTTGCCAATGAGTTGGGGACCTTTACAAATTTTGGTGGTTTTGTTGATCGTGATTTTGCTCTTCGGGACGAAAAAGCTACGCAACATGGGGGCAGATCTGGGCAGCGCCATCAAAAACTTCAAGCGCTCTGTCCATGACGCAGACAAAGGGGGCGAAGATACCGCCAAAAGGGAAGACCCCGGAGAAGATGGCAAAGGACCCGGGTAGCACCAATGTTTGATATCGGGTTCTGGGAGCTTGCGGCTATTACCTTGGTGGCACTGCTCGTTCTGGGCCCGGAACGGATGCCAGCGATGGCCGCCAGGATTGGCAGATGGGTCGGGTACATAAAGCAGCTCAGTTACGGCTTCAGAGATGAGATTGAAAACGAGTTGCGACTACAGGAAATCAAGGACACTGTCGGTTCGGTCAAAAAGTCCATCACAAGTCTTGAGTCCGATGGAAAAGAAATGCTGAATACGATCGGCCGACAAGATCGGGAACCGCCAGCGCAGAGCGAAACGATCAAGCAGCAGATTGCTTCAGGACGTTTTGAAGCCGAAGAGCCGGCCAGCGGCAGCGATGAGAGCAATGTGGGAACGAATCCGCGGTAGAAAAAAGAAACCAGATCCAGGCACTGGAACAAGCCTGGTGTCACACCTGATAGAACTTCGTGATCGCCTGCTCCGGGTCTTCATGGTTACCGGCGTGGTTTTCCTGTGCCTGTTCCCCTTTGCAAACGACTTGTACGAGTACCTGGCCGCGCCGATGCTGCAACAGCTGACGCAACAAGACACGACCATGATTGCTATTGAAGTGGCGTCACCGTTTCTGATTCCCTTCAAAATGACGCTCTTGATGGCAGTCCTGCTCACGGTTCCCTATATTTTGTACCAGCTCTGGTCTTTCATCGCACCGGGGATGTACAAAAAAGAGCAACGACTCGCCCTGCCTTTGCTGGTTTCCAGCACCCTGCTATTCTATCTGGGCATGTGCTTTGCCTACTACGTGGCTTTTCCGCTGATGTTCGGGTTTTTCACCAGAATCTCCCCGGAAGGTGTTCAGGTCATGACAGACATAGGCAAGTACTTTGACTTTGTTGCCAAGATTTTTGTGGCTTTCGGTGCGGTTTTCGAGGTACCCGTTGCAACTTTTTTGTTGATCAAAATGGGGGTAGTGAGCACCGCCAGCCTGTCACGCAAGCGACCTTACGTGATTGTCGCGGCTTTTGTGCTCGGGATGGTACTGACGCCGCCAGACGTGGTGTCGCAGATTCTGCTCGCAATCCCGACCTGGCTGTTATTCGAAGCCGGCTTGTTCTTGGCAAAAGTTTTCAAAGCAGATGCCGCCGCCGGTGAAAACAACCCGGAAGGCACCTCAGATCATATTTCCCGCTGAATCAGGAGCCAGCAGTGACATGATGATGGCAAACTTGGACGGACGGATAAATCAGTGCCACGCTGATGCCTTCAAGAGCAAGGGAACGCATGAATATTAGTGGCACACGGGTCGTTCTGGTGATCCTTGACGGTTACGGAATCAGCCCTGAAGAAGAGAATAACGCCGTCTTCCTGGCAAATACGCCCAACCTGGATCGCCTGTTTTCGCGCTATCCGAACACTCAGCTCGAAGCTTCCGGGACTGCGGTTGGCTTGCCTCCAGGACAAATAGGCAACTCCGAAGTCGGGCATATGACCATGGGCTGCGGCAGCGTACTGGAGCAAGACCTGCTTCGCATCAACCGGGCACTGGACAACCGCAGCTTCTTCGACAACTTTGTTCTGGCTGAGGCGATCGACAAAGCGAAACGAAAATCACGCCCTGTTCACCTGCTCGGACTGGTCTCAGATGGTGGCGTACATTCACACATTCGACACCTCGAAGCCTTGCTCGAGTTGTGCCGTTCGCAAGGCGTCTCACCGCTGCTGCATTTCTTCTCTGACGGGCGAGACACCCCGACGAGAAAAGCAATCGAGTTCGCCAAACAGATTTCCGAACCCTTGCGAGCAGCCAACGGAGAATGCGCGACCCTTATGGGGCGGTTTTACGCGATGGACCGGGACAAACGCTGGGACAGAACGAACAAGGCGTGGGACGCCATAACCCTGAACCAAGGCAGGCAAGCGGGAAGCCTGGAAGAAGCCATTCAAAGCTCCTACGCAGCCGGGGAAGGAGACGAATTCATTCAACCCGTGGTTTTACCAGCCGCAGTACCCCTGCAAGACGGCGACAGCCTGATCGTTTTTAACTTTCGCAGCGACCGACCCCGCCAACTCGTGTCAGCACTATTGCCCCAAAGCTTCGACGGCTTCCACCGGAAGCGAAAGCCAGCGGTGAAAATCGCGACGATGACCGAACTTTCCAAAGTCCTCCATTGCCCAGTGGCCTTTCAGCCATTCCTCCCCCTGACCACCTTGGCAAAAACCGTCAGCGCAGCCGGCCTGAAGCAATTTCATTGCGCAGAGACCGAGAAATACCCACACGTGACCTTTTTCTTTAACGGCGGCGACGAGAAACCACTGCACGGCGAAGAGCGAGAACTGATCCCGTCACCAAGAGTGGATACTTACGACAAATGCCCGGAAATGAGTGCTCCGGAAGTGGCGCAGACCCTGATAAAAGCCATGGCAAGGGACGACATGTCTTTTGCGGTCGTGAATTTCGCCAATGCAGACATGGTCGGGCACAGCGCGTCTCCGACCCCCACCATCCAGGCAGTGGAAGCCTTAGACAAGCAAGTAGGAGACATTTACCTGGCGGCAAAAAGATACGGCTGGACCTTGGTCATCACCTCGGACCACGGCAACTGCGACGAAATGATTGACCTGGAAACCGGAGAGCCAAACACCTGCCACACGGACAACCCTGTTCCCTGCCTGATCGTGAATGACCCAGGACGCAGCAGGCAGGCTCATGCGCTCGAACTTGCAGACGGGTGTGCCATCAGCAGCATTGCGCCGACCGTCCTGGACTTGATGGGCATCAACATCCCGACAGAAATGAAAGCCCCTTCCCTCGTGCTGAACCCAAAGGTGCTGCGCAAAAGACGCAAATAGTGCGGCGCGACAATGCTAGGAAACCACAAGCTTTAGCCAGGTAGAGCCAAGTGGGATGCGCACACCTCGCTCGGATTCATTCGCAGCTTGGTTCTGCAGTCGTCTTTTGGTGCATGGTACAAATCAGGAAGGTACGTTGCGCACCTGCCAAAGCATACGCTCATTGAGCGAGAACCCGGTGTTTTCTTTTCAGCTTCCAAGGCTAGCGAGTACTGAGAGGCGTACGAGCGAGAGGTGCGACCATGATGAGCCTGTCCTACCCTGAATCCGGTGTTGATTTTCGACCAGACACTGTATTCCAAGGTGATGGATACAAGGGTATTTTTTTAATTTCTGAAGACGACAACAGATAAAGCAAGAAATATGGCAAAGCAGAGAGAAAACTTACCCCAGCCTTATATTTTAACTTTTAGAAGCTGAGGTGGCGAAAATGAGTGGCAACCATACAAGCAAAGAGCCGGCCAAGCCAAACGGCAATGAAAGTGGGGAGAAGCGAGCGAGCCTCGCTGGTGAACTGCATCGATCAATCTATGGATCCACACAAATACGTTCGGCAATTTTATTTGTGCTGATTTTTGCTGCTTACGCGCTTATTGTGGTTGTATTAACTACTGACTTGGTACTTTTAAGGGAAGGGGAGATTATTTTGCCTTTTATCCAGGTTGGCGTCCCAGTCGTGGGATTCTACGTAGTCGCTCCTCTGCTGATAGTTCTTCTACATCTTAATGTGCTTGGTAGATTGATTATGTTAGCCAGAGATATAAACAAGCGTGGTGATGGAAAGGTTCAAGTTAATAATAACGCACGCAGTAACGACGAAACCTCTGAAGGCTACGGTGTTTCCGACATGGTATTGACCATGTTATTTCCAACTGACCCGGAGCGCCTCATGTCTGCTAGGCGAGAGGCAACACGTCCAATAACTTTGTTAAGCGTGGTTTTTTTTATACAAGTCGCGACAGTTCCGCTACTCGTTTTACTGGTATTGCAGGTGCGTTTTCTCGCTTACCAACACGAAGAGATTACATTGTTCCACCAAATAATAATTACGGTTGATTTGTTTTTTCAATACGACTTTATACGCTATTTCTACAATTTTTTTAGAGATGGAAAGGAATTTAGACGTATTAGACGGGCTACCATAGTGTTTGTCTTTTTACCATTTCTCTATGTTTGGACGGTGGCATTGGTGCCGGGTAGCTTTAATGAAAAAATGGTCAAATTCGACTTGCAGATTATAGAAGGTGAGCGTTTTATTAATGTCCCAAACAGAATTATTTCTTTGCGAGACCCACCTCCCGAGATCGTTGGAGCCATAATTCAAGTAAAAAATAAATCCAACCCTGAGATACATTGTGAACATGTTGGGGAGCTTGACCTGAATAGCCGCCGTCTCAATTTTGCAAACTTCAGCGGCTCGAAATTTTTGTGTGCCAAAATGCAGGGCACGCAATTGAACAATGCAAAGCTAGTTGACGTCGACCTCAGTGAAGCAAATTTGACAGGCGCTAATCTGACAGGCGCTAATCTGGGGGTGGCTAGATTGGGTGGTGCTGTACTTAATTCTGCTAAGCTCAATAAAGCAAACTTGGCCGGTGCTATTCTGAATAAGGCTCTCCTGAAAGGGGCTGATCTGAGTGAGGCTGAA
Source organism: uncultured candidatus Poriferisulfidus sp. (assembly GCA_965215765.1). Taxonomy (GTDB): domain Bacteria; phylum Pseudomonadota; class Gammaproteobacteria; order Poriferisulfidales; family Oxydemutatoraceae. Next base: position 474,271 of record OZ244118.1, read on the forward strand.
CTGAGAGGGGCTAAACTGATCGACGTGCAGTTGGTTACGGCTAAACTGAATAAGGCAGATCTGAGTGATGCTGATCTGAGTGATGCTGATCTGAGAGGGGCTGATCTGAGTGAGGCCAAGCTGAGTAGAGCCAAGCTTAGCACAGCTATTTTTGTCGGTGCCAATCTGAGTGGGGCCAATCTGAGTGGGGCTGATCTGAGTGATGCTGATCTGAGTGGGGCTAATCTGAGCGGGGCTAATCTGAGTGGGGCTGACCTGAGTGGAGCAAAGTTGTACGGTGCAAGGCTATATGAGGCGCAGCTAAGCGATACAACACTAGAAGGTGCCAAGTTGTACGGTGCCAATTTTTCCGGGTCTACACTGCGCGGTACGAGCCTAGATAAAGCTGATGGGAATGAACCAAAAGGATGGGTCACTATCTTGTATAAGATAAAACGTGGTTTGAAACTAGGAGGTCATTCGCAGGGCAAAATTGACTCGAGTGTAGCAATGATTGTACGTAGCAGCACTTTAACTCAAGGATATGTTTCGTCAACAGGCACTGACCATTGCGTCCTATACGTTGGAAAACCGGAGTTAAATTTACCTCCAGAGTGTGCCGAAGCTAGAAGACTCAAATAAATGAAGGACACACCTTCTATCTGAAGCGGTGGGCATAATAAGAGGTAGATAAAGGAACGGACTTTATATGAGGTTTGCAGGCTCATATCTGCGCAAGCTTCTGAGCCGAATACCTTTCGGAAAGTGCCGGTATTTTTATATATTGCGGCAAAGCCAGTATGGTTTTGCCTTTCTATATGTGTTGTGCATCTCCAGGCGGTATGCTGTTACTGTCACTGACAGATAGTTTGGCACTTCTTCTTTCCCGATGCGTTCGCTGTCCCCTGCATTGTGTGAAACCATCGCTTAGTGCTATTGATTGGACACCACGATGAGAATGGAAAGCCATTTTTCCCTTCGCGCTAACTGGCAAGCTTTATATCTATGAAAAGTACCAGCCAATCTCTTTCATGTGGGTATCTTTTGAGACAAAAATAAACAACCGTGGGCTAGTTTTTTTTACTTTTTGGAACGGAGTAGATGCAGCAGGCAGATAACGGTTGTGTCCGATGGGTTGCCTACTGTTTGATCGTGCCCCCGACTGTCCCTGCCTGTGTCTGTAGTTTTGCTTCTTAGCGGGGGCTTTGGTTTATCTGTCTTGCGTTGCCTGGGTTTCTGCGTGGCTGGTCAGCTATGCTACCATCGGTTCGTTACAGGATGATTCCTTCACTGAAAGTTGATACTTAATGACTAATGCCCAATAATGAGTGCCCCGGAAGTGGCGCAGACCCTGATAAAAGCCATGGCAAGGGACGACATGTCTTTTGCTGTCGTGAATTTCGCCAATGCCGACATGGTCGGGCACAGCGCGTCTCCGACCCCCACCATCCAAGCAGTGGAAGCCATTGACAAGCAAGTCGGAGACATTTACTTGGCGGCAAAAAGATACGGCTGGACCCTAGTCATCACCCGGATCACGGCAACTGCGATGAAATGATTGACCTGGAAACTGGAGAGCCAAACATCTGCCACACGGACAACCTTGTTCCCTGCCTGATCGTGAATGGCCTTGGACGCAGGCAGGTTCACGCACTTGAACTTGCCGACGGGTGTGCCATCTGCAGCATTGCGCCGACCGTCCTGGACTTGATGGGCATCAACATCCCGACAGAAATGAAAGCCCCCTCCCTCGTGCTGAACCCGAAGGTGCTACGAAAAGGCGCAAATAGTGCGGTGCGACAATGCCGGGAAACCACAAGCTTCACATGGGTAGAGCGAGAGGATTCTCACACCTCGTTCGGATTTATTCTCAGCTTGGTTCCGTATTCGTCTTTTGGCGCGCGCTACAAACCAGGAAGGTCGTTGAGGGAAAGTCCGGTGGTTTTCTTTCAACAGATAAAGTATAAAATACGACGGAGCAGGGAAAAGAATTGTCCGAGCTTTATATTTTTTATTTTTAGAAACCGAGGTAGCAAAAATGAATGACAATCCTATAAACAAAGAGTCGGATAAGCAAAACAGCAATGGTGGCAAAGACGTCCAGAATGACGAATTAGCACGAAAACTACGCACGTCAATGCTGGCTGTGCTGATTTTTTTCATGTACGCGCTCCTTGCGGTTTTGTCAACCACCGATATGATGCTTTTAAGGAAGGGGGCGATAGCCTTGCCTATCATCCAAGCTAGCGTTCCAGTGGTTGCATTCTACGTCATAGCTCCGCTTTTTCTTGTTCTTTTGCATCTTCATTTGCTCGCCAAATTAATCCTGTTTGCCGGAGAAATATATGATACTAAGAAAACACCTCATGAAGTATATGGTTGGTTTGGCAGGGTTCTTATAATCTTATTTTCATTTGAGCAAGAGCGCCTTATTCTAGCGATGAAGTATGGGAATTTTCTAAGAGTTTTTATGCGCATATTTTTTCTAATGATATTTGGGGCAATCCCGCTGCTGGTTTTACTAATACTGCAGGCACGCTTTATCGCTTATCAAAACGAAGGGATTGCGCTGTATCACCAACTCCTAATCACATTAGACCTAGTTTTTCAATTTCTGTTTATGTTGAGCTTCAGCAAACTTTGGGGAGGTGAAAAGAAATTTCTACGCGGACTACGTTATTTAATCATCTCAGTGTTGATTGCCATCCCGGCTTACTATGTTTGGGCGGTCGCTTTGATTCCCGATAGCTATATTGAAAATAAAGTCAAAAGTGACCGCCAACAATCAATCGCGAAATGTTTTTTTCCGGATTGGTGGAAAGTGTCATCGGTTCAGCATAGTCATATTGCAAATGAAGCCAATAGTGTTTGGCAACAATTGATTGAGAGATGTTTTTTCTTGGATTGGTGGGAAGATAAATTATTTATTAATGGCGAACGCTTTATTGATATTCCAAATGAGGTCATTACTTTTCGAGACCCACCGCCTGAGATCGTTGGAGCTACAATTCGAATGGAGGGGAAGCACAACCCCATGATACATTGTGAGCATGTTGGTGAGCTTGATTTGAGTGTTCGTAGCCTCAATTTTGCAAACTTCACCGGTTCGAAATTTCTGTGTGTCAAAATGCAGAACACACAATTGAATAATTCAAATCTAGTTGACGTCGACCTCAGTGAAGCAAATTTGACAGGCGCTAATCTGACAGGCGCTAATCTGAGGGTGGCTAGATTGGGTGGTGCTGTACTTAATTCTGCTAAGCTCAATAAAGCAAACTTGGCCGGTGCTATTCTGAATAAGGCTCTCCTGAAAGGGGCTGATCTGAGTGAGGCTGAACTGAGAGGGGCTAAACTGATCGACGTGCAGTTGGTTACGGCTAAACTGAATAAGGCAGATCTGAGTGATGCTGATCTGAGTGATGCTGATCTGAGAGGGGCTGATCTGAGTGAGGCCAAGCTGAGTAGAGCCAAGCTTAGCACAGCTATTTTTGTCGGTGCCAATCTGAGTGGGGCCAATCTGAGTGGGGCTGATCTGAGTGATGCTGATCTGAGTGGGGCTAATCTGAGTGGGGCTAATCTGAGTGGGGCTGACCTGAGTGGAGCAAAGTTGTACGGTGCAAGGCTATATGAGGCGCAGCTAAGCGATACAACACTAGAAGGTGCCAAGTTGTACGGTGCCAATTTTTCCGGGTCTACACTGCGCGGTACGAGCCTAGATAAAGCTGATGGGAATGAACCAAAAGGATGGGCCACTATCTTGTATAAGATAAAACGTGGTTTGAAACTAGGAGGTCTTTCGCAGGGCAAAATTGACTCGAGTGTAGCAATGATTGTACGTAGCAGCACTTTAACTCAAGGATATGTTTCGTCAACAGGCACTGACCATTGCGACCGATACGTTGGAAAACCTGAACAGGATTTACCTGTAAAATGTAAGGAGAAGTAACGAATAGGCGAAGGACACTTCGTTTATTTGAACCTGAAGTAATAGCAGTTATACATACGAATGGGCTTTATATGAGGTCTTCAGATTTTGTCTGCGTTGCCCTCTGAGTTGAGCCTTGTGGGAAGTACATGTATTTTCATATGTTTTGAGAAAGTCATCATGGTTTTGCCATTCTATATGTGTCATGCACCTTCAAACGATATACGGGCTTCTCTTCTCTTCCTAGGTGTTTACTGTCTTTAGTTACTGTGTGAAACCGTTGTTCAGTACTATTGATTGGGTGCCAAACGAGAATAGAAAGCTATTTCCCTCTTGCGCAAACAGTTAAATTTTTATATCAAAGGAAACATTTATTGGCTTTCTTAAAGTGGATATTTTCTGATTCAGAATGAAACATTCGTGGGCTGGTCTTTTTTACTTTCTGGAACGGAATGGAGGCTGTAAGCAGATAACGGTTGTGCCTGACGGGTTCCTGCTGTTTGGGCGTGTCCTTGCTGCATACGTAGTTTTGCTTCCGGACTTGGGCTTTGTTTCGGCTTGTCTGCCTTGCATTGTCCAAGTTTCTACAGAGCCAGTGGAATTCGCACAACTCGTTCGGGTTTATTCTCAGCTTGGTTTCGTGTATGTCTTTTGGTGGTGCCACAAGGGGATGGTCGTTGCGTATCTGCCGACATGAGCTTGATGAGCGAGACCCCGGTGGCTTCTTTTCAGCTTCCAAAGCTGGCAAGTACTGAAAGACGTGCGATTGAGGGGCGCGACCGGTGTGTGGTGAACCCGTCCCGCTCTGAGACCGGTGTTGATTTTCGGCCAGTCACTTCATTCCAAGGCGATGGATAAAGAGGTGTTTTTCTGATTCCTGAAGCCGGCACAGATAAAGCATAAAATACGGCGGGGCAGAGAGAAGAGCTGCTTAGGCTTTATACTTTTGACTTTCAGGAACTGAGGTGGAAAAAATGAGTGGCAACCTTGCTGGCAAAAAGCCAACGGTGCAAAACGGCGGCAGTAGCGGTCGTGCAGGTGGTCAAGCCGGTCACGCCGATCACGCTGACGAATTGCGCCAATCCATCTACGGGTCAGCCCAGACAATACGTTCCTTGATGCTGTTTGTGCTGATTTCTGTCGCCTACGTGCTCATCGTGATCGGGTTGACCACCGACATGATGCTTTTGAGGGAAGAGGCGGTTGTTTTGCCTTTTATCCAGGTTGGTGTCCCGGTGGTGGCGTTCTACGTGGTCGCGCCTCTGCTGATCCTGTTTTTGCATTTTAACTTGCTCGCCAGGTTAACGCTGTTGGCCAGGGATATACGCGCCTGCTTTGGTGATATCCATTCTCAGCCAATAGCCCCCAATGCGGATGGTCTGTTTGAGACGACTTTGACCATGTTGTTTCCAATTGATCCGGTGCGTCTCATGTTGGACATGCGGAAGGTGACATTTGAAAGAGTTGCTTTAGACATAGTTTTTCTCATACAGGTTACGACAGTCCCGTTGCTTGTTTTACTGATATTGCAGGCGCGCTTTCTCGCTTACCAGGACGAGTGGATTACGTTGTTCCACCAAATTGCGGTCACGGTTGACCTGTTTTTTCAATTCCTGTTCATATTGAGCTTTAGCAGGCTTTGGGGTGGTGGAAAGAAATTTCTGCGCACACCGCGTTATTTAATTGTCTCGGTGTTGATTGCCATCCCGGCTTTCTATGCTTGGGCGGTCGCTTTGGTTCCGGATGGCTATATCGAAAATAAAGTCAAAAGTGATTGGCAGCAATCAATCGCGGGATGTTTTTTCCCGGATTGGTGGAAAAAGTATGAAGGTGATTTGTTTTCGTGTAACTTTTTAGAGGGTGAGCGCTTCATTAATGTCCAAAGTGAGATCATTACTTTGAAAGATGTGCCGCCTGAGGTCGTTGGTGCTTTGGTGCAGGCAGGGGAGAAGCCTGCCCGTGAAATACCTTGTGAGCATATTGGGGAGCTCAGGCTGAGCGAACGTAGGCTCTTTTATGCAAACTTCAGCGATTCGAGATTCAAGTGCGTTGAGATGAAGAATGCGCAGTTACACAGGGCAAAGCTGGTTGGAACCAGGCTGAACGGTATTGATTTGCAAGGAGCCGAGTTGCGTGGTGCAGACCTGCGCCTCGCTGAGTTGAATGGTGCCGATTTGCGCGATGCCGAGTTAAATTACGCGAATCTGAGCAATGCCGAGTTAAATCATGCGGATCTGCGTGGTGCCAAGTTAAACGGTGCGGACTTTCGCAATGCGGGGCTGAACAAGGCGGATTTGCGTGATGCCAGTCTACACGGTGCGGATCTACGTGCGTCTGATCTACACGGTGCAGACCTGCGCAAGTCTGAGCTGCACGGCGCAAAGTTACGCAGTTCCGAACTACATGGTGCAGAACTTTCCGGGGCACAGCTGTACGGTGCTGATCTGAGTTGGGCTGAACTGCACAGTGCTGACCTGAGTTGGGCCGAGCTGCACGGAACTGATCTTTACGGAGCCGAGCTGCATGGTGCCAACCTTTCCGGAGCACAGCTCTACGGTGCAAACCTGTATGAGACTCAACTTTACGACACGAAACTCAGCAATACTGAGCTGCACGGCGCCAACCTTTCCGGAGCCAAATTACACAATACCAGCCTGAGCGAAGTTGACGGAGAAATGCCCAATAGAAAAAGGTGGCTTAACATTTTGGGCAATGTCGGGCGTGGACTGAAAGAGGTGGGTTATACGGAGAGTGAGATCGCCGCACGTTTGGCAACGATTAAACGTAACGGAGCCTCAACGCCAGGTTTTGTTTTGCCTTCTGTTATCAGCGACTGATCAACGTGCCTTACACGCCGACGCATCGCAAAACGCAGGTTCGCAGTTATCGAAAGAGTGCGTTGAAGACATAATGCGCGAATAAGAAGGTGGCGCGTTTTCTGCCGGAAGCGGCAGCATAAAACGGGCAGACAGATGAGCGAGCCATAACATGGGGTTTTCAGGCTATTTTCATGGGTTTGCGGGTCATGCCTTACGGCGGTATTTTTATACGTTCCGTACAACTCAGTGGGAGTCCCCCTTCCGTATCCCTCACCTCCAGGCGGTACGCCGGGTGTTCCGCTTCAGGCAATTTCAGGCATCTGTTCCCAAGCGCCTGCTACCTCTTGCTTCAGTTCGAAGCCATTAACCGGCCATACCCGGTGCGGCTGATTGGGTGCCACACCGAGAATGGGAAGCCATTTCTTTCCTGTCAGAGAAAGGATTCTGATTTTGGCCGGGCTTTTGTCCCGGGTGGTCGTCCCTTCGCCGCCTCCTGTGGCTGTGTCGCCTCCTGTGGCTGTACTAATCTACGCGGTGGTTTCGGCGGCCCTCTATGCAGTGGTTTCGGCGGAGCCGTAGCCGCGGGTGCATCCGCAGGACCGGCGACCCTTATAGACTCCTCCATTCGTGCACCACCATCTCTTCGCAGCCTCGGCTGGTGGGGTACAGCGTAAGTCTGATTAATTCCGTCAACACCGTTGTCCGCCTTGAATATAGCTTGCCGTTTGAAAGCTTGTCGCGTTCTGTATGGATCTTGAAGTGTGTGGGAACTACCAACAAGAGGTGTTTCATGCGCGTCAGGAGCAGCAAAAAGACTGTCACGGTTTGCAGGTTTAGCCGGCAACGGTCGTCTGAAATTGGTGGGAAGCGACTGGGTCATTTGTCCGCGCCTTTCCTGCTCAAGCGTGGACGCGGTCACGGTTGCTTTGGGTCTGGCTTTGCTGGTTTGTCTATTGATGGCGAGTTGAAAGGCGTCTGGATGTATTCTTCCCCCTCTGGTGTGCCTGCTTTTCAAGTGTTCATTCTGTATGGCAACTCTCAGCTCTTCTTTCATGTCCTGAGCGCTCACTTTTTTAAGCATTGCCACTCGGATGTCTTCAACTTCCACAGGTTTATTGCCACCTTCTTGCTGCCATTGACTTTGATTCTCTATTTCATTCCTGGTCGAGGTGTCCAGGAGGTGTTCTCCGACGTCCAGTTGGAACTCACTATCTGGAGCCATTTCTGCTGCGGCCGTTATAAATATCCGGTGCAGGGAATCCAGAAATGCTTGCCTGTTTCCAACGTTCCGCTCGGCATTTTTGAGTGCCGTGTTCACATCTTTAGACAGGCCAGCGGGTGCTTCCCCATCTTTCCATACACCACGACGTGCCTCTGAAGGTCTGTCATCTAATGTGCGAACCGGATCTTTTTCCCCTGGCCCACCTTGTTCAGGCTCACCTCGGTGAGATTTCAAGCCCTCTCGGGAATATTTCGCCTGTGACCCGGAACTGGTTCGTATCTCATCCTCTATCATATTCAAAAGAGCAAGCCGATTTTCCAATTTCTTGTCACGATAGCCGGGTGACACAGCCCACATAAAGTTGTGGAGCAACTGTGCAAGTGGCCCTCTCCTTCTGGTGCAGTAGACGGCTTCTATGTTATTTGAGAATCTCTCCTGCTTATATGCGGTCAGGGAGCTATAGCCCATTTTGGGCTTATTCACCTCATTTACTGCCTGCCATGCACTCACATAACCTACTGTTGGTTTTATCTTTCCCATGGATCAAATTCCTCCGAATCTGTCTGTCGAATACTGGGCTTTTTGTTGCGCCCACTGAATGATTTTGCCAATTTCTAAAAACACCTGCTCATCCTTCCTGTGACAATTTCACAATGACACGTTGCAAAATCACAGGCTGGTCGCATTTGGATTGTTAATTGACTTATCATCAATTTTTACTTCAGGCTTCGGCTTCGGATCCTGGTCTGTCAGGGTCTCTTCCTGCTCCGGATCTGCGGCGGCAACTTCCGGCTGCTGCTCCGGATCTGCCACGTCGTCTGCCGGGGGGGGGGGCGGTTCCACGTCTGCCCGGGCCTGTTCCAACTGCTCCGGAGCTGCGGCGGCAACTTCCGGCTTCGGCTCCGGCTCTGCCTGTGGAGCCGAAGGTTGCGGATCGTGTGCCGGTATTTCTTCGTATAGCCCTGCCTGTGCCTGATCTGTCACGCTTATTGCGTCTTCGTCGGTATGGGGCAGCGGTGGCACTGGTCTCCGAGTTGAACCTAGTGAACTAGTTAAATGTCGGTTCCTAGGCGCTGGCCCATCATAAGGTTCTGGTGCATCAGGGGGTTGTTCTTCCGTAGTCTCTAACGTTGAGTAAATGCCGACCGGATCCCTCCTTGTCACGGGTATTTCCTCGTAGTCCGGATCCTGCCGCTGAGTTAGTGAGTCTCTGGGTGGCGGTGGTGCTTGTCGTCTTTGAGCGGGTGGCCGCGGAGTCTGTGCTACAGGTGGCAGAATTTCCATAGCTTCCGAAATATAAGAGCCTCCGGTTGCCTTCTGTCTTTTTGCCTCGTAAGCAACTGTTTCCCTGCGGCATGCTTCAGCCAGCTTGTTATCGGAGGTGGCATCTTTGGGTTTGCGCCATTCTTGTTTAAAAGACGCAACATCATCCGCTTCACTGTATGGGGCCTCCGTGGCAATGCCGAGGAAAACTTCATGCAGAGACGTCATGTAGGCTTTTCTGTTGACTGAGGCGTTCTCACGCGCGGCGTCAATCCGGTTGAACAACAGCGCGGATGGTTCTGTATCGTTCTTGAGCTTTTCGTAGCATTTGCTTGGTAAGGCAGGCGAGCCGCCCGGGTTACCGGCCGGCGCGAGAGCCGACTGGAGTGTGCCAAGAATCGGTTTGCCCTCTTTCGGGTTTGCCAAGCGATGGCCATTGGATGAATATTTATTTTCAAGACCATAGCTTCCCCTCACTTGGTCTTCCAGAACATTGAGAAAGGCATGCCTTTCTTCAATGCGATTGTTCCGGTATCCCTTTGAGATTTTCCACAGAAGACCGTGTAAAAGGGAAGCAAATGGCATCCGGTGTACAATTTTAAACCCCGTGCCAGATTTGCGTACCTGGGGTTCAAGCATCACACCTTTTTGTGCTTTGATTTGCGCAGCCCATGCTGTCGTAACGTTTCTGTTAAGTGAAAAATTATTCGCCATGATTCAACTCCTGAATAAGCCCTTCCTCAAACTGCCTCGCAAAGACATTGCGCGCAATCCTTTTCAATTCTGCGAAAAAAACCTTTCTCGACATCTCGGCAGCATCCATGACGAGACGGCAAACCGCTCCTGTCACGGAGGCATAACCAACCTGATGTCATTAACGGAAATCCACTGTTAATGAGAAAAGCCCCCTTCTTAACGAATCGTAACCCATTATACAACTTGGGACGCTGCGCCGCAAGAGTTTGTGTGCGACAGACAGGCTCAGAGCTTCTTTTCCACTGCAGCGGGTTTGTTTCAAGGGCAATCCATTGCCAAATCTCGGAGACATTTACCTGGAGGTAAAAAGATACGGCTGGCTCCTGGTCATCACCTCGGATACGGCAGCTGCGACGAAATGTTTGACCTGGAAACCGGAGAGCCAACCACCTGCCACTCTACGGTGCAAACCTGTGAGACTCAACTTTACGACACGAAGCTCAGCAATACTGAACTGCACGGTGCCAACCTTTCCGGAGCCAAATTACACAATACCAGCCTGAGCGAAGTTGACGGAGAAATGCCCAATAGAGAAAGGTGGCTTAATATTTTGGGCAATGTCAAGCGTGGCCTGAAAGAGGTGGGTTATACGGAGAGTGAGATCGCTGCACGTTTGGCAACGATTAAACGTAACGGAGCCTCAACGCCAGGTTTTGTTTTGCCTTCTGTTATCAGCGACTGATCAACGTGCCTTACACGCCGACGCATCGCAAAACGCAGGTTCGCAGTTATCGAAAGAGTGCGTTGAAGACATAATGCGCGAATAAGAAGGTGGCGCGTTTTCTGCCGGAAGCGGCAGCATAAAACGGGCAGACAGATGAGCGAGCCTTGACATGGGGTTTTCAGGCTATTTTCGTGGGTTTGCGAACCATGCCTTACGGCGGTATTTTTATACGTTCCGTGCAGTTGAGTGGGAGTCGCCCTTCCGTATGCCCCACCTTCAGGTGGCACGCTGGGCGTTCCGCATCAGGCAGTTTCAGGCATCTGTTCCCAAGTGCCTGCTACCTCTTGCTTCAGTTCGAAGCCATTAACCGACCATACCCGGTGCGGCTGATTGGGTGCCACACCGAGAATGGGAAGCCATTTCTTTCCTGTCAGAGAAGGGATTCTGATTTTGGCCGGGGTTTTGTCCCGGGTGGTCGTCCCACCGCCGCCTCCTGTGGCTGTGTCGCCTCCTGTGGCTGTAATGTACGCGGTGGTTTCGGCGGCGCAGTCGCGGGTACATCCGGAGCGGTGACCTCTATAGACTGCTCCATTTGCGCAGCACCTCTTTGCGGCCTCGGCAGGATCTCGGCGTAAATAGGATTTGCTCCAGTACCTTCCCCGGCACCTCCCTCTGGATCACGTTCCGTGTGTGAAGAATCTGAAGGTATTAGTGATTGCGAGTCCGAAACATCAAAAGTACTTGTATTGTTTATGTCTGCAGGCAAATCTGGCAACGGCCGGTAGGTATTGGCGGGCAACGACTGGGTCGGCTGTTCGTGCCTTTGCGACCCAAACGTGGACTCGGTCAAGGTTACTTCGGGTCCGATACCTTTTTGTCTGTTGATGACGCGTGGAAAGGCGTCTGGATGTATTCTTCCCCCTCTGGTGTGCCTGCTTTTCCAGTGTTCATTTCGTATGGCAACATCCAGTTCTTTCTTCATCTTCCCAGCGCTCGCTTCTTCAAGCATTGCCTCTCGAATGTCTTCAGGTTTATTGCCACTTTTTTGCTGCCCTGGACCTTGATTCGCTATTTCCCCCATGTTCGATTCGTTCAGGAAGCCTCCGGCGTTATGATCGATCTCGTTATCTGGAGCCATTTCTGCTGCGGCCGTTATAAATATCCGGTGCAGGGAATCCAGAAATGCTTGCCTGTTTCCAACGTTCCGCTCGGCGTTTTTGAGCGCCTTGCTCACATCTTTAGACAGGTCAAGGGGTGGGTGCCCTTCTTCCCATACGCCACGACGTGCCTCTGAAGGTCTGTCTTCTAATGTGCGAACCGGCTCTTTTTTCCCTGGCCCACCTTGTTCAGGCTCACCTCGGTGAGATTTCAAACCCTGTCGGGAATATTTCGCCTGTGTCCCGGAACTGGTTCGTATCTCATCCTCTATCATATTCAAAAGAGCAAGTCGATTTTCCAATTTCTTGTCACGATAGCCGGGTGACACAGCCCACATAAAGTTGTGAAGCAACTGTGCAAGTGGCCCTCTCCTTCTGGTACAGTAGACGGCTTCTATGTTATTTGAGAATCTCTCCTGCTTAAATGCGGTCAGGGAGCTATAGCCCATTTTGGGCTTATTCGCCTCATTTACTGCCTGCCAGGCACTCACATAACCTACTGTTGGTTTTATCTTTTCCATGGATCAAATTCCTCCGAATCTGTCTGTCGAATACTGGGATTTTTGTTGCGCCCACTGAATGGTTTTGCCAATTTCTAAAAACACCTGATCATCCTTCCTGTGACAATTTCACAATGACACGTTGCAAAATCACAATAGGGTAGTAGAAGCTTTTCCATCATGCTTCTGCCTCGGTTTCGGGTCTGTCCTGGTTTTTCCAGCCCCCGAGGCTGGTGTCAAGGTCTGTTCCAGATCATTGTCTGGCGGAGAACCTTCCGGGGGTGGTATATCTTGAGTTATTTCCCGTAGAGTTGGCGGATTTGCCGGATTTGCTGTTACGTATGGATGTCGCGGTTGGTATTTTAGTGCTTCCTCCACTCTCGATACTCCCGGTGTCCTATGTTTCCTACGGTGTGGTACTAGCAGTGGAGTAGTTCCAATCTCCACGCTGATTTCTTCCGAACTCTGTGATATTGAGTCTTGAAGTTTGTTGCCCTGTGACTGCCCTGTGTAGGGGATCTTCGGATATAGTGTATCGTAGTGAAAATCTGTAGGTGGCAGTAGCGCACGTCTTGTACGTCCTTGAGTGGGTGGCTGCGGAGCCTGTGCTACAGGTGGCAGTGACGCACGTCTTGTACGTCCATGAGTGGGTGGCAGCGGACGCATTCTTGTAAGTGGCAGAATTCCCATAGCTTCCGAAATATGAGAGCCTCCGATTGCCTTCTGTCTTTTTTTCTCGTAAGCAACTGTTTCCCGGCGGCATGCTTCAGCCAGCTTGTTATTGGAGGTGGCATTTTTGGGTTTGCGCCATTCTTGTTTAAAAGACGCAACATCACCCGCTTCACTGTATGGATTCTCCGTGGCAATGCCGAGGAAAACTTCATGCAGAGACGTCATGTAGGCTTTTCTGTTGACTGAGGCGTTCTTACGCGCGGCGTTAATCCGGTTGAACAACTGCGCGGATGGTCCTTTATCGTTCTGGAGCTTTTCGTAGCATTTGCTTGGTAAGGTAGGGGAGCCGCCCGGGTTACCGGCCGGCGCGCGAGCCGACTGTGTGTCAAGAATCGGTTTGCCATCTTCCGGTTTTGCCAAGCGATGGCCATTGGATGAATATTTATTATTAAGACCATAGCTTTTCCTCACTTGGTCTTCCAGAACATTGAGAAAGGCATGCCTTTCTTCGATGCGATTGTTCCGGTATCCCTTTGAGATTTTCCACAGAAGACCGTGTAAAAGGGAAGCAAATGGCATCCGGTGTACAACTTTAAACCCCTTGCCAGATTTGCGTACCTGGGGTTCAAGCATCACACCTTTTTGTGCTTTGATTTGCGCAGCCCATGCTGTCGTAACGTTTCCGTTAAGTGAAAAATTATTCGCCATGATTCAACTCCTGAATAAGCCCTTCCTCAAACTGCCTCGCAAAGACATTGCGGGCAATCATTTTCAATTCTGCGAAAAAAACCTTTCTCGACATCTCGGCAACATCCATGATGAGACGGCAAACCGCCCCTGTCACGGAGGCATAACCAACCTGATGTCATTAACGGAAATCCACTGTTAATGAGAAAAGCCCCCTTCTTAACGAATCGCGTCCCATTATACAACTTGGGACGCTGCGCCGCAAGAGTTTGTGTGCGAGCAGCCATGCCCAGAGCTTCTTTTCCACTGCCGCGGGTTTGTTTCAAGGGCAATCCATTGCCAAATCTCCGTGTTTTCGGAACTCGGCAACGGGGCTGCGCACTCATGGAAATGCCAGTGACTCTCAGTCAAGCCGATACTTTCCACTCCGAAGAAACGTGAAGCAGGGGCTGATGCTGTTTGATCCGGCAAGGTCAGCGCGTGTCAACACGTCATGCGAGCGGAGTGCGGCATTGCGAGGGTCAGTTGAGGTGGACAAATAAGGCGACTTCGGAACATTGCCAATGGGTGGGCTTTTTGCGGGCAGGGGGAGCGTCCCGGGTTGGGTGATTTTGGTTTGTGGGTGATTTTGCGTTTTGCGGCATTCGGTGCCACTCGGCTCTGCTGATTTCATAAACACCGGCTGGCCTCGTTTTGGTGGAGCCGTGCCGGTTTTTTCCGAGAGTTGTCCGTGTTTTGTGGTGAGCTTTCCTTGTTTCGGTTTTGTTGGCGGGCTGGTGAGGGTTACCATTGGCTGTTGCCTGGAAGGATGAGTCTTTGCTGCCCGGCGTATTTTGCTCAACACAATGAAATTCCGGCTTGTTTGGCACCCCGCCATCCTGGTTGGCAGTCAGAGCAAGGCTGCGGTTGATATTCGTGGTGCTTTACGGGTATAAGAAGGCATGTTGTTTTCGCTTGGTGCTTCACGGGGAGGTGTTTGCTTCGGAGTTCTCCGTGTCGTCCCCGCGCTTGTTCTGGTGGCTTTCCTTGCCGGGTGTGAGGCGGATGATCCGGTCGTGTTTGGTGGTGAGACCATGGGAACGACTTGGTCAATCGCGATCGCTGACCCGCTTTCTGAACGACAGAACGCTGAGCTGAGAGAAAAAACGGAGGAGTTGCTCGAAGGTGTCAATCAGAGTATGTCCAACTGGCTGGCTGATTCTGAAATTAGCCGCATTAACGATTCCACGAGTGACGATTGGCAGCCTGTGTCGCCGGGGATGGCCACGGTGTTGGCCGAATCTTTGGAAGCGCATCGTTTCAGCAAGGGCTATTTCGACATCACGGTTTCTCCATTGGTGCGCCTTTGGGGGTTTGGTCCTGAGCCGAGTGGCGTGACCTCTCCAAATGAACAGGAGGTTCGCGCAGTTCTTCCTGATGTCGGGAGCGAAAAATTACAGCTACGCCTGCAGCCACCGGCTCTGCGCAAGAGCAACCCGAAGTTGCAACTCGACTTGTCAGCCATTGCCAAAGGTTATGCGGTTGACGTTTTGTCCGAACACCTGCATTCTTTGGGCTTTGATAATTTTATGGTGGAGATTGGTGGCGACTTGCGAGTTTCCGGACAGAATCAGGAAGGTGCACCCTGGCACATCGGGCTGGAAAAACCGGCTGCCGGTGAGCGGGCGGTATCCTTGGCCATTGCCTTGAAAAGCGGGGGAGTGGCCAGCTCGGGTGGCTATCGCAACTTCGTGGAAGCGAACGGGGAACGATACGCGCACGGCATAGACCCGCACAGCGGTCGACCGACAGTTCACGACACCGTTATGGTGACAGTCGTTGCCGACACTGCGATGTGGGCGGATGCCATGGCGACCGCCTTTTATGTCATGGGAAGTGAAAAAGGTTTGCAGCTTGCCGCTCGGGAAAAAGTGGCAGCCGCATTTTTTATCCAGGAAAACGAAGCACTGCGTAGCGTATTCAGCGACGCTTTCAAGCCTCTTTTGGTGCAGTGATTATTATCGTGCTGACTTTCGTCGTGATGCTGGCGGCAGCATCGCTTATGATGATCGGAATTTTGCGCGGCAGGAAGCTGAAAGGCAGCTGCGGCGGACTCAACTGCGCTAGCTGCAAAAGCGTTAACGCATGTCAGAACAAAGTAGCCAAACCGGCAATTGATATAAGGGAGGAACCTTAAAATGACGTATAAAACCACAATATCTGCAGAAACTCTGCAACAGCACCAGAACGACCCGGACTGGATCGTGTTTGATTGCCGCTTTGTCCTCGGTTCTCCCGAGGCAGGAAGAGCGGCGTATCAGGAATGCCACATTCCCGGGGCACGTTTCATGGACATGGACACCGACCTGTCTGCCTCACCTGGGCCTGCCGATGGCCGCCATCCTTTGCCGGATCTGCAAACGTTCATCGGGAAGCTTCGGGAGTGGGGAGTCAATAACCATTCACAGCTTGTGTTCTACGATGGTGACAAAGGTCCGTTCGCATCACGTGGCTGGTGGACCATGCAGTGGCTGGGACATGAAAATGCAGCTGTGCTTGAAGGCGGCTTGGCGGGCTGGAAGGACGCAGGATACCCGGTCAGCACGGATGACCCGGTGTGCAGCCCAGGTTTGTTTTCTGGCACCCCCAATCCGGATATGGTCGTCAATGTACAGGAAGTGGATGGAATGCTGCGCGAAGATCGCGTGTCGCTTTTGGATGCACGGCCAAACCCACGCTATAAGGGGGAAGGTGAGAATATAGACCCTTATGGTGGCCACATTCCCGGCTCGCTGAGTTTCTTCTGGGGAGGGAACCTTGACGAGAACAACCGCTTTCTTTCGCCTGAGGCTTTGCACCAACGCTTTGCCCCGCTGGCCGAAAAGGAAATTGTGCATTCCTGTGGTTCGGGAGTGACGGCGTGCCACAACGTGCTGGCAATGGAAATCGCCGGCTTTTCGCGGCCAAGGCTTTATGTGGGTTCCTGGAGTGAGTGGATTCGCTCCGAGGAAAGGCCGAGAGCAAGCGGAAGCGAACCCGGGAAGGTATAACCCGGGCGACGGCAGCACCGGCAGCACTTGAGGTTTTGAACTACTGTAGTGCCTGCGGTTCGCCACGCATAAAGGAATGTGTGCCGGAAGGAGACAACCGGGCACGTGATGTTTGCCAGGCATGTGGAAAAGTCTTTTACCAGAACCCGAAAGTAGTGGCCGGATGCATTTTGCACTGGCAAAATAAAATTCTTCTGTGCCGGCGCTCCATCGAGCCGCGAGCGAATTACTGGACTGTTCCGGCCGGCTTTATGGAAAACCATGAATCAATCCAGGAGGCCGCTGCCCGTGAAGCATGGGAAGAAGCACGAGCGAAGTCGTCAAACCTCGCCTTGCATGGCATTTACGCCTTGAAACACGTGAGCCAGGTTTATGTGCTCTATCACGGTAGTCTTGACGGCGGGCATGCGGAGAAGGGGAACGAAACCCACGAAGTGAAACTTTGCGAGGAAAGTGAAATTCCGTGGGACAGGATGGCTTTTCGGGTGGTCACCGAAGGGCTGAAAGACTTCCTGGCGGATCGCAAGGAGCAACGCTTTCAGTTGCACCAAGGTGAATTAAGTCGAAACGCAAAAAATGAATTGTTGTACGCGGTAACTACCTGAACAGGCGCGAGTGCCTGGGAGGTATGACTTGCCGCACCGAATGGAGACGCTATGAAAAAAGCAGCTTTTTTGAAACCACGCCCGCCAGGGATGTTTGTACTTGCCCTGACTGCCCTGACGCTGACTTTGCTGGTTGCCGGTGCTAGTGCTGCGGCAACAGCAGCCACAGCTGGCACCGTCCACCATGAAATACCAAGCCTGAAAGGTGTCTGGAAAGGAATGAACTACACCTTGTCCGACCTCAAAGGCTTCAAGGAATGGGAAAAGACCATACACATTACCGAGCAAAAGGATCGCCGATTCCGCGGGCACTTCGATTACTCCGAAGGACGCAAGAATTTTTTCGGTATTGTCTTCAACGACAACAGGACCATGCTGTGGGTGTCAAGCACCAGCAAAGGACTCAGCCCCGGCAGGCTTCTTGATGATGACACGATGGATGTGTGCTACGTGGAGTCAGGAAAGGAAGCGACGGTTGGGTGTACTTTGTTTAAAAGACAGAAGAAATAGCTGGCTCGAAAGGTGGTGTGTGGGGCGGGGGCTGTGAGTTGAGTTCATGAGCTAGGTTTTGGGTTTGTGCCATGGTAATTTCGATGGCGGTGACGAAGGGCAATGGCTGAAGCCAGGAGAGTCGCGAAGTTTTACGTGGGGAGTAAAATTCGGTGGAACAGGATGGCTTTTCGGGTGGTCGCCGAAGGGCGGAAGGACTTCCTGCTGTGCGCAAAGAGCAACGCTTCCATTTGCATTCGGGTAAAT
Organism: uncultured candidatus Poriferisulfidus sp.; assembly: GCA_965215765.1. GTDB lineage: Bacteria > Pseudomonadota > Gammaproteobacteria > Poriferisulfidales > Oxydemutatoraceae. The sequence goes on from OZ244118.1 coordinate 492,305, forward strand.
GAAGTCGTACTATGGCGCGTATGTGGCAACCCCTTGAACGGCCACGGGTACTTGGGAGGTATGGCTTGCCGCACTGAATGGAGGTGCTATGGAAAAAGCAACTTTTTTGAAGCCCCGCTTGTTAGGGGCAATTGCACTGGTTTTGACCCTGCCAAAGACAGTTACCAATGTTGCCAGCACCACAGGTCACCGTTGCGGCCTGCGTTTAAAAGACGCCCAGAAAAGAACAAATGACATCATGCCTTGTATAAAGAAATTAAAAAAACGGGAAAGCACCATGCATGGCACCGGGGATCGTCAATTCAGCAACCACTCCCGTTACAGCGGAGAGTTAAAGGGTTTTTTTAGTAACGCTTTTACAGGCTCAGAGAACGCGCGAACTCAACAAAGACTAAAGGGGGCAAAAGTCAAATGAAAAAATTGGTGTTACTTACATTTATTTTACTTCTCAGTGCAGAGATATCTTATAGCCAATCTGACTACGAGCAAACTATAAAATCTGCGTACAAAGGCAATGTGGCGGCTCAATATAATTTAGGAGAAATATATTATTTCGGAGAAGGAGTTGCTCAGGATTATGAACAGGCAGTTTATTGGTTCAGAAAAGCTGCAGACCAAGGGGATGGGCATGCTCAATATAATTTAGGCGAAATGTATGAACGTGGAAAAGGAGTTGCCAAGGATGATAAGCAGGCAGTTTATTGGTACAAAAAAGCTGCATACCAAGGGCACGAGACAGCCCAAAATAACTTAGGATTCATGTATGATCATGGAAAAGGAGTTGCCAAAGATTATAAACAGGCAGTTTATTGGTTCAGAAAAGCTGCAGACCAAGGGAATACGTATGCCCAACGTAACTTGGGTTTGATGTATCAATATGGAAAAGACGTTGCCAAGGATTATGAACAGGCGGTTTATTGGTACAGAAAGGCTGCAGTCTTGGGGGAACCAGAAGCTCAAGAAAATTTGGGCTTTATGTATCAATATGGAAAAGGCGTTACCAAGGATGATAAGCAGGCAGTTTATTGGTACAAAAAAGCTGCAAACCAAGAGAATGCACATGCTCAAAATAATTTAGGTGGAATGTATGAAGAAGGAAAAGGGATTGCCAAGAGTGAACAACAGGCGGATTCTTGGTATAAAAAATCTGTGAATTGGTTTAATAAAGAAGCAATCCAAAATGATGCGCATGCTCAAACGCATTTAGGCAAAGCGTATGAAGAAGGAAAAGGCGTTGACAAGGATTATAATCAGGCACTTGATTGGTACAGAAAAGCTGCAGACCAAGGGTATGAGGGTGCACAATATAATTTAGGTGAAATGTATGAAAAAGGAAAAGGCGTTGGGAAGGACAATAAACAGGCAGTTAGTTGGTATAAAAAAGCTGCAGACCAAGGGTATGTGAAAGCTCAATATAATTTGGGTGAAATGTATCGCAATGGAGAATGCGATGCCAAGGATGATGAACAGGCAAGTTATTGGTACAGAAAAGCTGCAGACCAAGAGTATGAGGATGCTCAATATAATTTAGGTGAAATGTATCGTAATGGAGAATGCGTTGCCAAGGATGATGAACAGGCAAGTTATTGGTACAGAAAAGCTGCGAGCCACGGATATGCGAGAGCTCAATACAGTTTAGGTGAAATGAATGAAGAAGGGAAAGGCGTTGCCGAGGACGATAAGCTGGCAGTTGATTGGTACAGAAAAGCTGCAGGCCAAGGGTACGAGAAAGCTCAAATGGCTTTAGGCTCTTTGTATCGTTATGGAATCGGTGTCGCTGAGGATTTTGTTCAGGCATCTTATTGGTATAGTAAAGCTGTAGACCAAGGGAATGCAAAGGCTCAGGATGCTTTAGATTTGATGTACTGTAATGGAAAAGAAGGTGCCGCGGTTGACAAACAAGCAGTTGATTGGTACAGACAGGCTAAAGAACATGGTAACCCTGAAGCTCAATATAATTTAGGTGAAATATATCGTAACGGAGAATGTGTTGCCAAGGATTATAAACAGGCCGCTGGCTGGTATCAAAAAGCTGCGGATCAAGGGAATGCGAAGGCTCAAGCTAAATTAGGCTTTATGTATGATGCAGAAAAAGGTGTTGAGAAAGATGATAAACAGGCAGTTTATTGGTATCAAAAAGCTGCGGAACAAGGGTACGCAAATGCTCAAGCGGATCTAGCCTGGATGTATCGTCATGGACGTGGAATTGCCCAGGATTATGAACAGGCAGCTTATTGGTACAAAAAAGCAGCAGACCAAGGGCATGTTAAAGCCCAAACCAGATTAGGTGAAATGTATAAAGCAGGAAAAGGCGTTGTCAAGGATTATAAAAAGGCATTTTATTGGTATAATGAAGCTGCGGAGAAAAAGTTTGGGCATGGTCAATATCATTTAGGTGAAATGTATGAAAAAGGAAAAAGCGTTACCAAGAATGATAAACGGGCAGGTGATTTGTACAGCAAAGCTGCAGATTGGTTCAGACAAGTAGAACACCAGGAGAAAGCTGGAGATCAATATCATTTAGGTGAAATATATAATTATGGGAGAGGTGTTCCCAAAGATTACAAAAAGGCTATTCATTGGTATCAAAAATCTGCAGTCCAAGGGTATGGCCAAGCTCAAAATAATTTAGGTATAATATATAGAGAGGGAACAGGGGTTCCCAAGGATGCTGAAGAGGCAGTTCAATGGTTCAGAAAAGCGGCAGATAAAGGGAATAGATTTGCTCAAAATAATTTAGGAGAAATGTATGAAGAAGGTAAAGGAGTTGCCAAGGATAATAAGCAGGCAATTTATTGGTACACAAAGGCGGCAGACCAAGGGGATGCTGAAGCTCAAAATAATTTAGGTGAGATGTATCGCAATGGGGAAGAAGTTACCAGAGATGATAAACAAGCATTTTATTGGTACAGCAAAGCTGCAGACCAAGGGGACGCGTATGGTCAGTCTAATTTAGGCAAAATGTATCGTGACGGGAAAGGAGTTACCAAGGATGATGAAAAGGCAGTTTATTGGTTCGAAAAAGCTGCAAACCAAGGGAATCCATACGGTCAATATTACTTAGGCAAAATGTATGATGAAAGAAAAGGCGTTGCCAAGGATGATAAACAGGCTGTTTATTGGTACAGAAAGGCTAAAGTTCAGTTCATGCAAGAAGCAGAAAAAGGGAATAAGTACGCTCAAAATGAGTTAGGTGAAATGTATGAAGAAGGGAAAGGAGTTGCCAAGGATAACAAGCAGGCAATTTATTGGTACACAAAGGCAGCAGACCAAGGGCATGAAGACGCAGTGGAAGCACTGAAGAAACTAAGAGCGCAATGAAGACGAGCCCGCTTACCTGCGGGAAAATCACAAACTGCTGACAGACTGAACCCGGGGGCCCGAGCGTTGGGCATAATGTATGATGATAGCGGTCGGGTTGCTCTGAGCACCCGCCTTTTCACGAAGCCTTGGTCTCTTACGCCAAGCGACAGCCGTAATTTTCCTCTAGCTAGGAAGCGCGGCGGGGGGATCGGGCATTGGAACATTCGAAAAACAGGAGTACTTTGCCTATGAGTCGTTTTTTTGCCAAAGAAAGCATTATTGCCAAGCCAGGCTACAACCGCTGGAAAGTTCCTCCGGCGTCCATCGCTATTCACCTTTGCATTGGCTCCGTTTATGCCTGGAGCATCTATAACCCGGCGCTGACGAGAACCATCGGCGTGGTGGGCAGTGCCGCAGACGACTGGAGTCTGGGTGAGGTCGTGTGGATTTTTACCGTTGCCATCGTTTTTCTCGGACTTGCTGCGGCGTTTGCCGGTCGCTGGCTGGAAACCGTTGGTCCGCGCACGGTAGGCATTGTTGCTGCCTTGTGTTGGGGTGGCGGCTACATTGTCGGCAGTGCCGGCATTGCCACGCACCAGCTTTGGCTGGTCTATCTCGGTTATGGCGCCATTGGCGGATGCGGGCTGGGGTTGGGCTATGTCTCGCCCGTGAGTACGCTCATTCGCTGGTTTCCGGACAGGCGGGGGATGGCGACCGGTATGGCCATCATGGGTTTTGGTGGTGGTGCCATCCTGGCAACGCCTCTTAAAGGGTATCTGCTCCGCATGTTTTACGAGGCCCCGGAATATCTGGGGGTCGAGTCGGCGGTCAATCTGGTGACCCGGGGTGGGCGTCGTTTCGTGGAAATGGGCAACGAGCTGAAAGAGGTTGTCGTTGTCGGTGCCAATGAGGTCAGCAAAATGGTGGTTCCTGGCGATCCCGGTGTCTATCTTGTGGGGACTGGTTCCATAGGTGCCTGGCAGACTTTTTTGATCATCGGGCTGATTTACTTCGTGATCATGATCATTGCCTCAATGAGTTACCGGGTGCCTGCTCCGGACTGGAAACCGGAAGGCTGGGAGCCGCCGAACACCGATGTGGCGAAAAAGAAGATGATCAGTGACAGTCACGTTGACATCGATCAGGCGTTGAAGACTCCTCAGTTTTACCAGCTTTGGATTGTCTTGTGTTTCAACGTCACAGCCGGAATCGGCGTTATCGGTGTTGCCAAGACCATGATGTCTGACATTTTCGGCACAACTTTGCCGAACATTGTCGATGGTTCCTTTGCGGCTTTTTACGTGCTAATGATCAGTGTTTTCAACATGATCGGGCGCTTCCTCTGGGCGAGCACGTCGGACTACATCGGGCGCAAGAATACGTACTGGCTGTTTTTTGTAGGCGGCATCTTGCTGTATCTCTCGATTCCGTATGCGGCGCAGCAGGTAAACGTCAATCCTGCGGTGTTCTGGCTGGTTTTCTTTTATGCCTCCACCATGATTATTTTCACTTTCTACGGCGGCGGCTTTGCGACGATTCCGGCCTATCTTGCGGACATTTTTGGCACCCACCACGTCGGCGGCATTCACGGCAGGTTATTGACAGCCTGGAGCGCGGCAGGGGTGCTTGGACCTTTGGCAATCACGACCCTCAGACAGCACTCTTTGACAGAGTCCATCCATGACTTGGCAGCGAAAATCAGCCCGGAAAGATTTTTGGAAACCTTTGGAGCGGGAATGGAACAGTTGAACCTGCTGGTCGAGCAGAAGACCGTCACGCTCGCCAAGCTCATGGAGATCGCTCCGCCCGGCACGATTGACCCGACTGCGAACCTTTACAACACGACCATGTATCTGATGGCTTTTCTGCTTTTGCTGGCGTTGGTATCCAATGCTTTCATGCGGCCGGTTCATGCTCGGCACCACTTGAAGGACACCTCTTGAAGGACATCTCTTGAGGCCATTTCCTCTGTCGGTGGCAGCAAGGCAGAGGGGAAGGGTGCAGGATCCAGAATACACAGACTCCACGGGAGCGAACGAACCTTCACTAATTGAAGAGTAGCGAAGACCTGTGTCCAATCAGTCGGTGTTTGTGTTGTGTGCCGGCTGGATGAACGCTTGCGCGAAGACCTGTGTCTAATCAGTCGGTGTTTGTGTTGTGTGCCGCTGGATGAACGCTTGCGCGTAGACCTGTGTCCAATCAGTCGGTGTTTGCGTTGTGTGCCGGTTGGATGAACGCTTGTGCGCAGACCTGCGCCTGATCAGTCGGGACTTGTGTTGTGTGCCGGCTGGATGAACGCATGCGCGCAGACCTGGTCTGATCAGTCGGGGGTTGTGTTGTGTGCCGGCTGGATGAACGCTTGCGCGCAGACCTGCGTCCAATCGGTCGGGGTTTGTGTTGTGTGCCGGCTGGATGAACGCTTGCGCGCAGATCTGCGCCTAATCAGTCGGTGTTTGTGTTGTGTGCTGGCTGGATGAGCTTGCGCGCAGACCTGTGTCCAATCAGTCGGGGATTGCGTTGTGTGCCGGCTGGATGAGCTTGCGCGCAGACCCGCGTCCAATCAGTCGGGGTTTGTGTTGTGTGCTGGCTGGATGAACGCTTGCGCACAGACCTGCGTCCAATCAGTCTGGGTTTGCGTTGTGTGCCGGCTGGATGAACGCTTGCGCGCAGACCTGTGTCCAATCAGTCGGGGTTTGCGTTGTGTGCTGGCTGGATGAACGCTTGTGCGCAGACCTGCGCCTGATCAGTCGGGGCTTGCATTGTGTGCCGGCTGGATGAATGCTTGCGCGCAGACCTGCGTCCAATCAGTCGGTGTTTGTGTTGTGTGCCGGCTGGATGAACGCTTGCTCGCAGACCTGTGTCCAATCAGTCGGGGCTTGCGTTGTGTGCCGGCTGGAAGAACGCTTGAGTTGTTGAGTCCGCTTTACTGCTTGTAAAGGATTTCAACCCGTCGATTCTGCGCGTAATCTTCATTGCTCGTTCCATCTACGGCTGGTCTTTCTTCGCCATAGCTGACCCAGGTGATCTGGATTGTTGGTACCTGGTGTGCCAAAAGGAAGTTCCTGACTGACAGGGCGCGTCTTTCTCCGAGGGCAATGTTGTAGCTTGCAGAACCTCGTTCGTCTGTATGTCCTTCAAGGATTGCCTTGGCGTTCGGGTTGCTTCTCAGATATTCCGCATGGTTACGCAGCACCTCACGTCCCTCTTCCTTTATTTGCGAGCGGTTGTATTCAAAGTAAACCACGTTGTAGCGCAGTTTGGGTTCAAAGCTCACTGATTCTTCGTATGGCACACCGAGTTCGGCGATTACCTCTTCTCCGTACAGGTCAGAGCTGGTTCCCACCTCCCCGCTTTCGTAGATCTCGGGCTCTTGCCATTCGGCAGAAGAATCCGGGGTTTCTCCCTCGTTCTCTTCCCACGGCTGAGGTGCCAACGTCCCGTCTGCTTCCATTCTTGTCGCTGTGCAACTCACAAGAAAAATCGCAGCCATCGCCGATGTTGCCAAGGTGTATAAAGAATGTTTGTGCATCACGCAGACAGGGTGCTCCGATCCGGGCGGAGCATAGCAAAAACAGCCGCCTGTAAAAAGAGGGATTGAGCATGTTCGTCTCGTTATTGGGGCAGGCTGGTGTCTCATTGCCAGGCCAGGTGAGTCATGCCGGCGGATCGTTGTGTGCTTTGCCGCCTGCGCACGTACTTGCAAGTTCTTGCACCGGTTGGGTTCACGCTTTAGTATGTGACTCCCTACAAACGCGCTTTCAAATGTTGTCGCAGTCGGGAACACTGGCTGCCGGATTGCTTTTTAAGTATCTTTAGCGTGATGGTTTGTTTCCCCGCTATTTCGGGGTGCCGCTTAATAAGGACGGTTTTCATAAACAATGGAACATTACGAAATAATTTTCATGGTACACCCGCAACATAGCGATCAGGTGCCTTCAATAGTCAATAAATACAAGTCCATTGTTCGGGCCGGTAAAGGCCATGTACACCGGTTTGAGGACTGGGGTTTGCGTAGCCTCGCCTACCAGATTCAGAAAATGAAGAACGCGCATTACGTGCTTTTGAACTTGGAATGCAATGCGGATTCTTTGGCGGAGATCAAAGAAGATTTCCGCTTTAACGAGGCTCTTTTGCGGAACCTTATTCTCAGAAAGGACGAGGCGATAACGGGTCCGTCCCCGGTGGCACTTGAGTTGAAGCGAAGTGCAGAAAAAGCAGCCAGCAGGCAGCTTGAGCAGTCGACGCGTGAAAGCAAGGCTGAAGGCGGAACGAAGCCCAAGGCGGAAGGTGGAGCGGAGCCCAAGGTGGAAGGCGGAGCGAAGCCCAAGGCGGAAGGCAGAGCGGAGCCCAAGGCTGAAGGCGGTGCGGAGTCCAAGGCGGAAGGTGGAGCGAAGCCCAAGGCTGAAGGCGGAACGAAGCCCAAGGCGGAAGGCAGAGCGAAGCCCAAGGCGGAAGGCAGAGCGGAGCCCAAGGCTGATCTTGAAGCTGCCCCTGAGAAGGAAACTTCTCCAGGCGAAGATTCGAAAGTAGAGCGTGCGGTGGCGGCAGAGCCCTTGTCCGGTTCTGATGACAGCACTTCGAAAAGTGCCGATAGTGAAACTGATAGCCACGAGGGTGGCACTGATACCAAGGAGGGAGTTGGCGAATGACTGACCAGGAACGACAAACAAAGCCGTCATCGGGTAATGCCAGAAAAATTGACGATATCGATTACAAGGATGTTGATTTTTTGAGCAAATTCACGGCTTCAACCGGGAAAATTCTGCCGCGCCAAATCACGGGTGTCGGAGCCCGTTATCAGCGCCGTGTGGCACATGCCATCAAACTGGCTCGTTTCCTGTCTTTGCTTCCTTATACGGAAAATCACCGTCCTTTCACCGAACCTCCCGCTACGCATGACCGCAGGTTTTCATAGCCCAAGACTTGCCGGTTATTTTCTGCACAGCCTCATCCTCCGTACTTAAGTGAAACCACTCGCGGCGGTTGCTGTTTCCAGTGTGGGTGGGGCAACTACGCTGGTGGTGGTGTTCGGCCTGCTTTCCTTCGTTTTTCCGCCTTTGGGGCTGGTGTCCGGGGGTCTGCTTTGTTTGGTGGTTCTGAGCCATGGATTGCAGCGGGCGATCACCGTCATGGTCTTTTCGGCTGCTGCCTTGCTGCTGGTCGCGTACTTGTTGTTGCCGCAGGCGGACACAGATGAAGCTTCCTGGCCGGGGATGCTGTTCTTGCTGGGGATACAGTGGCTGCCTTTGCTGTTCGCTTCCGAGTGGATGCGGCGGGTCAATTCTTTGTCTTTCGCGGGTCAGGCACTTGCGGCGTTGGGTCTGTTCATGGTGCTGCTGGTTGCCTGGTTTGTCCCGGATCGCGCTGCGCTTTGGGGAGTGCTGCTGGATGATCGTGCTGGTGAATTGCTGCAGGAGTTGTTTGCTGCCGACCCGAAGATACGTGATGTCTACGAGCTGGTTCTGCAACAGATGACCGGTATCGCGTTTTTTTCTTTGGCGACTTTGATCTGGATTCCGGCGTTGATGCTTGGCAGGTGGTGGCAGAGCCAGTTATTTTCGCCAGGCAGTTTCAGTAGCGAATACGCGCATTTCAGAATGGGGAAAGTGGCTTCTGTTCTGTTGGTGGTTTTTCTGTTGCTTGCGAGCTTGAACGATAATCTGCTGATTAATGAATTGCTGCTGGTGCTGGTACCGTTTTTTATTTTTCAGTTTGCAGCCGCACTTTATTATTTTGCAAAGGGCAGATTACAGGTCAGCCGATTGCAGGTTTTTTTTTGCACTGCATTTTTTTTCTGGCGCTATTCGTGGCGCCGCTCCTGTTTGCGTTTGTGTTCAGTTTCCTGGGCGCCATTGATGGCTTGTTCAGCAAGCGCGCCAGGTTGAAAAAGCCGTAAAGTTTGTGTTCGGGAATTTTTTAGGGGGGATATATGAAATTGGTGTTACTGTCTGATATTGAGAGTCTTGGCAAACTCGGTGATGTTGTCGACGTGAAAACGGGCTACGGGCGCAATTACCTGGTTCCGTACGGGAAGGCGTTGCATGCGACTGAAGAAAACCTGGCGGAAGTCCAGGCCAAATTGGACGAATTGGCGCGCAAAGCCGCTGAGGAGTTGGGGGTTGCCAAGCTTCGTCAGAAAAAAATCGACGGCTTGGCGATTATGATTAGCGTTCGAACCACCGAGGAAGGCAAGTTGTTCGGCTCCGTGGGTATCTCGGAAATCGTTGCAGCCATACATGAAGCCACTAACCTGGACGTACCCAAGGCTGAAGTGCGGCTTCCCGAAGGGGCCATACGGGAGCTAGGAGATCATGAAATCACGATCGCTCTGTATCCCGAAGTCACAGCGGTCGTGAAGCTGACGCTGCAAAAACAGGAAGACTGAAGCGATGGTGGCGATTCCTCCACTTGAAGAATTGGAATCGTCGGGGCTGGAAGACATCCGGCGTCCGCCGTACTCGTTGATAGCGGAACAAGCTGTGCTCGGCGGGCTGATGCTGGACAACGAGGGCTGGGACAAGGTTGCGGATCTGATAGGCGAGGCGGACTTTTTCGTCAAAGAGCATCGCCACCTGTTTTCGGTCATTAACGCATTGGTGCAAAATGACACGCCGTTCGACGCAGTCACCGTTTCGGAACGGATCTCTTCCAGCAAAGATGCTGTGCGTGCCGGAAAAGCCGGTGCGCTGGCGTACTTGGCGAAAATCGCCAGCGAAACTCCCAGTGCCGCAAATATTCGTGCATACGCGGAGATCGTGCGGCAAAAGTCCATTCGTCGTGGGCTGATCGCGGCAGCCAACCAGATGATAGAAAGTTCCTATTCCGGGCAGAGTGAGGACAGCCGCATGCTGCTGGATGAGGCGGAAAAAGCGGTTTTTGAAATTGCGGATCAAGACAGCAACCGGTCAGGAGGTTTTGTTCCCATCAGTTCATTAAGCACTGCTGTCTTCGATGAGATTGACGCCTTGGGAGACTCCGGCACTGACTTGACCGGGCTGGGCACAGGATTCAAGGAAATAGACGAAAAAACTTCGGGATTGCAGAAAGGGGATTTGATCATCGTGGCCGGTCGCCCCGGAATGGGAAAAACCAGCTTCGCGTTGAACATTGTTGAACAGGTGGCGATGAAGCAAAAAGATTGCCCGGTCGCAGTTTTCAGCATGGAAATGTCGGGCAGGCAGCTGGCGATGCGTTTTTATTCTTCGCTGGCAAGAATCAAGTTGACTTCCTTACGCTCGGGAAAGCTTGAAAGCTATGAGTGGCCGCGGATGACGGCGGCGATGAAAATGATGCAGGGCAGCCGTATACACATTGATGACAGCAGTACTTTGTCGCCGGTTGAAATCCGTGCTCGGGCGCGGCGTTTGAAACGTGAGCAAGGAACCCTGGGTCTGGTCGTCGTTGATTATCTGCAGCTCATGCAGTCGTCTGTCAGGGCGGAAAACCGCACTATGGAAATCACGCATATTTCGCGCGCCTTGAAAGCCATGGCCAGAGAGCTGGACGTTCCCGTGATCGCGCTTTCCCAGTTAAATCGCAATGTTGAGCAACGTACAGACCACCGCCCGGTGTTATCGGATTTGCGGGAGTCAGGAGCGATTGAGCAGGACGCCGACTTGATTCTCTTTCTGTACCGAAAAAAAGAACATTCAGACGAGGACATTGAGCGAGGCGGGGGTTCCTACCAAGTGGAAATGGAAGCCGCCAAGCAACGTAATGGCCCGACTTTTACGACTAGTCTGACTTTCCTGGGCATGTTCACGCACTTTAAAGACTACGTCAGCGATGAGGTCGCGGACGGCGAAGGCTATACGGATGGTGGTGACCATGATTACTTTTAGCTCGCTTCATGCTGCGAGTCCGGAGTGTCGGCGGCGCGGCGGTTGACGCGGATCTGAGCGGTTCCCCGGTCGCGGACATGGTGAGGCGGGGGCGGGATGATGAGTCGGGGAGTGCTGGAGCTTTTCTGAAGCGCAAGCGAATTGAGTCAGTGGCAGTGAACAGACATTTGGCAGCGGGCGCGTTGGAAAGCTGGCGAGTTACCCGACTGAAGCGCCGACTGATCGTCTGGTGCCTGGGGGCGGCTCTGTTGCTCGTGTTGGTTCTTGCTTCCACCGTAGGCGCCGTGCCGTTGCCATTTACCGAATTGTTTCACGCGCTCGTCGGGGACGGGACGATGAGTCTGTGGCAGTGAACAGGCGTTTGGCAGTGGGTGCGCTGGAAAGCTGGCGAGTTACCCGCCTGAAGTGCCGACTGATCGTCTGGTGCCTGGGGGCTGCTCTGTTGCTTGTGTTGGTTCTTGCTTCCACGGCAGGTGCCGTGCCGTTGCCATTTGCCGAATTGTTTCACGCGCTCGTCGGGTCTGCGACGGGACGATGAGTCAGTGGCGGTGAGAAGACATTTGGCGGTGGGCGCGCTGGAGAGCTGGCGAGTTACCCGCCTGAAGCGTCGACTGATCGTCTGGTGCTTGGGGGCGGCTTTGTTGCTTGTGTTGGTTCTTGCTTCCATGGTGGGTGCCGTGCCGCTGCCATTTGCCGAATTGTTTCACGCGCTCGTCGGGGACGGGATGATGAGTCAGTGGCAGTGAACAGACATTTGGCAGTGGGTGTGCTGGAAAGCTGGCGAATCACCCGACTGAAGCGCCGACTGATCGTCTGGTGCCTGGGGGCGGCTTTGTTGCTTGTGTTGGTTCTTGCTTCCATGGTGGGTGCCGTGCCGCTGCCATTTGCCGAATTGTTTCACGCGCTCGTCGGGGGCGAGACGATGAGTCAGTGGCAGTGAACAGACATTTGGCAGTGGGCGCGCTGGAAAGCTGGCGAATCACCCGACTGAAGCGCCGACTGATCGTCTGGTGCCTGGGGGCGGCTTTGCTGCTTGTGTTGGTTCTTGCTTCCACTGTAGGTGCCGTGCCGTTGCCATTTGCCGAATTGTTTCACGCGCTCGTCGGGTCTGCGACGGGACGGTGAGTCGGTGGCAGTGAGAAGACATTTGGCAGTGGGCGCGGTGGAAAGCTGGCGAATCACTCGCCTGAAGCACCTGCTGATCGTCTGGTGCCTGGGGGCGGCTTTGTTGCTCGTGTTGGTTCTTGCTTCCACCGTAGGTGCCGTGCCGCTGCCATTTGCCGAATTGTTTCACGCGCTCGTCGGGGACGGGACGATGAGTCAGTGGCAGTGAACAGACATTTGGCAGCGGGCGCGTTGGAAAGCTGGCGAATCACCCGCCTGAAGTGCCGACTGATCGTCTGGTGCCTGGGGGCGGCTCTGTTGCTCGTGTTGGTTCTTGCTTCCACCGTAGGCGCCGTGTCGCTACCATTTGCCGAATTGTTTCACGCGCTCGTCGGAGATGGCGACTTTCAGGAAGGGGAAGACGTGCTTGCCACTTACTGGTCCATCTGGTTCTCGCTGCGTCTGCCGCGTCTGCTGCTCGCAGCGGTGATCGGGATGGTGCTGGCGGGCAGTGGCGTGGTCATGCAAAGTCTGTTCCAGAATCCGCTCGGCGATCCTGCATTGTTGGGGGTGTCAGGCGGTGCCGCGATGGGCACGGTTCTTGTTTTGGCATTGGGCTGGCACCTGGGTGGCGGTCTTTCATTCATGGTTTTGCCTTTTGCCGCCTTTGTTGGGGGTTTGCTTGCTGTTCTTCTTGTCTACATGGTTGCGCGTCGGGTCGGTCGTACGGATATGGCGTCCTTGCTGTTGGGTGGTGTGGCGCTGAATGCGTTAACTGCGGCGGTAACCGGGGTGTTCATTGTTCGCTCCACTGACCCGGAATTGCGTGGATTCATGTTTTGGATGTTGGGCGGCTTGGACGACGCTGACTGGTTCCGGCTTGGTGTGGTATCGCTTTTTGCTTTTCCGGCGCTCGCGGTGATTTTGGCGGCGAGCAAGGAGCTGGACGCCTTTGCCTTGGGAGAGCGCAACGCCTTGTGGCTGGGATTGGCAGTTGAGCGCTGGCGTTTGGCGTTGGTCATCGCTGTTTCCGTTGCTGTCGGGATCAGCGTGGCATTTTGCGGAATCATCGGCTTTGTCGGTTTGCTTGCGCCGCACTTGGTGCGTGCCTTGATCGGGGCAAGCCATGCGACCTTGTTGCCGGGGGCGTTGTTTTTGGGAGCCATCATTCTGGTTTTGGCGGATCTGGTCGCGCGCACCGCATTTTTGCCCGGAGAGGCACCAGTCGGTGTGATGACTGCTTTCCTGGGGGTTCCGTTTTTTCTGTTCCTGTTGCTTGCCAATCGGCAGCGCGATTTCGCTTGAGCCTGGTTGCTGACTCGCTGAGTTACGGTGTCGGTGGGAAAACACTGATACGCGATTTCAATATGGTTTTTCATCGCGGGGAAATGGTCGCGGTGGTGGGGAACAACGGTTCGGGCAAATCCACGCTGCTGTCTTTGTTGGCTGGGTGCCCGCCGCCGGATGCGGGTTCGATTCGTCTGGATGATCTGGAACTTGGCGACTGGAAGGTTGCCGCTCTTGCGCGTCGCCGAACCATGTTGCCGCAGGCCTTTGCCTTGAATTTTCCTTACTGCGTGGCGGACGTGGTAAAAATGGGGGGTGTTTCGGGCGCTTTTCAACGGCGGGAAGCCCAGCTCTTTCAGGAGGTCATGCATTGGTTTGACGTTGGTCACCTGGCGAACGCGCGGTGGGACACGCTTTCCGGCGGTGAGCGGCAACGGGTTCATCTTGCCCGGGCGGTGCTGCAGGTTTTGACGGGAGACGCAGACGAATTTCGTTATTTATTGCTCGACGAACCAACGGCGTCTCTTGATCTCAAGTATGGTCACCGCCTGATGGAAGTGTTGGAAAAACTGTTGGAAGCAGGGGTGTGCGTGGTTCTGGTCAGCCATGACTTGACCTTGTTGCTGAACAGTGTGGATCTTGTCGTCATGCTGGAATCCGGGAAGGTGTATTTTCAGGGTCCGCCGGACGTCGCGCTGGATTCTGACAAGATCGGTGCCGTCTTCGGGGTGGGTGCCACTTTGCTTCGTGAATCGGCGAGTGGACAGGTGGCGTTGCTCACGGAGCCTCTATGCAGGAACCGTGCGTGATAGCATAAGCGGCGACCGCTTGTTCCGAGATGGAGCCTTTCAGTCAGAGCGACGTGTATTGATCAGAATGATGCGTGAAAGTGCGCTTCGGGTCTTCAGTTCCGGGATCCGTATGGTGCCGGTTTTTACTCACTAAAAAAAGCAAAAATTATGGCTAATTTGAAAAAATCATTAAGTGCTACTTTAAGCAAAATCGAACAGGATTTCGGCAAGGGGGCGGTGATGCGTATGGGTGAAACAGAGGCCGCGAACGTTCCTGTGATTTCCACGGGTTCGCTCTCTTTGGATGCCGCGCTCGGTATTGGCGGCTTGCCTATCAAACGCGTGGTGGAAATTTACGGGCCGGAGTCTTCGGGTAAAACCACCTTGGCTTTGCACGTGATCGCGGAGTGCCAGAAACAGGGAGGCGTTGCTGCCTTTGTTGATGCCGAGCACGCCTTGGATCCCGTCTACACAGAAAAGTTGGGAGTGAACGTGGCAGAGTTGCTGGTTTCACAACCTGATAACGGGGAACAGGCTCTGGGGATTACTGACTTGCTGGTGGCTTCCGGAGAGGTGCAGGTAGTGGTCGTGGATTCGGTTGCAGCCTTGACGCCACGCGCGGAAATAGAAGGGGAAATGGGTGACAGCCACATGGGCTTGCACGCGCGCCTGATGTCTCAAGCTCTGAGAAAACTGACTGCCAGTATCCAGCGTGGCAATGCTTTGGTGATTTTCATCAACCAGATCCGCATGAAAATCGGGGTCATGTTCGGTAACCCGGAGACCACGACCGGTGGCAACGCCCTGAAGTTCTTTTCTTCGATGCGCCTGGAAATCCGGCGTCAGTCCACAATAAAGGATGGGGACAAAGTCCTGGGTAACGAAGTGAAGGTCAAGGTGGTCAAAAACAAGCTTGCTCCGCCGTTTCGCATCGCGCATTTTGAAATTCGTTATGGCGAAGGCATCAATCAGGTGACAGAGCTGCTCACTCTGGGGGTCGAAAATGATCTGGTAGAGAAAGCCGGTTCCTGGTATTCCTACAAGGGAAAGAGGATAGGGCAGGGGAAAGAAAACGCGCGTACGTGGTTGAAAGGTCACCCTGAAGAAAGAGAGGTGCTGCGAGCGGCGTTACGCGAAAAATTGTTGCCTTCTTTGGCTGCGTCTGCATCCGGGTAACGCGTGGTTGGTGGAAGCGGCGGTTGCTCCCGTTCAGATTGTGCAAAAGCAAAGCAACAGAGTTCCGGTTTATGAAAAAGCACTCGCTTTGCTTGGCCGACGTGAACACGCGCGATCTGAGTTGTGCGGCAAGCTGCTGCACCGGCACTATTCCAAAGCGGAGATAGACGAGACCCTGGATTCTCTGGAAGCGGAGGGTCTGCTTTCCGATCACCGCTTTTGCGCCATGTACATCCTGTCCAGAAACCAGAGGGGCTATGGTCCCTTGCGAATCTCGCGCGAACTGTGCGCGAAGCAGGTGGCGAAAGACATTGTGTCGGCGGCGATTGCGAGTTGTGAATGTGACTGGGAGGCGAGTGCCCGGCAATGTTATGCAAAACGCTATGGCGAAGGGCGTATGCGCGCCGGAGAACCACCTGCAAAGCAACAGCACTATCTTTTTCAGCGTGGCTTTCCGGGCGAGGTCATAGCGCGTGTCCTGGCGGGTGAGTAGCGTGAAGGCCAGGCGATGAATCAGACCGTCAACAAAAGTCACGAAATCCGTTCGGCTTTTCTGGATTTCTTCCGGCAGCGTGGCCATCGGGTTGTGCCTTCGAGCTCGCTCGTCCCGGCGGGTGATCCCAGTCTGCTGTTCACCAATTCCGGCATGGTGCAGTTCAAGGATATTTTTCTGGGCAACGTGCAAAGCGACTATCAGCGGGCGGTCAGCTGCCAGCGTTGTTTGCGTGCGGGCGGCAAACACAATGATTTGGAAAATGTGGGCTACACCCGAAGCCATCACACTTTTTTCGAAATGCTCGGCAACTTCAGTTTTGGCGATTACTCCAAGCGCGAAGCAATCATCTATGCGTGGGATTTTTTGGAGGAAGTCTTGCGATTGCCGCCCGAGAAATTGTGGGTCACGGTTTATAAAGACGACCATGAGGCGGCAGAAATCTGGCTGAATGAAACCGGAATTGACCGGCAGCGTATTTCGCTTCTGGGAGAGGCGGACAATTTCTGGGCGATGGGAAAAACCGGACCTTGCGGGCCATGCGCCGAGGTCTATTACGACCGCGGGCCAGAAGTGAAAGGAGGGCCGCCGGGGTCGGGCGAAGACGGGGAACGCTTTGTCGAGATATGGAACCTGGTCTTCATGCTCCATGAGCGAGACGAGCAGGATCAATTGCACGACTTGCCGCGTCAGTGTGTAGATACCGGGATGGGTCTGGAGCGCATTTCGGCAGTGATGCAGGGTGTGGAGTCCAATTTTGAAACCGATTTGTTCACCACGCTCCTGCGTCGGGTCGCCGAGCTTCTTTCTGTGTATGGGCTGGATCATCCTTCTTTGAAAGTGATTGCCGACCATGCCCGTGCCTGTACTTTTTTGATCGCAGACGGGGTTTTTCCTGCCAATGACGGGCACGGCTATGTTTTAAGAAGAATCATTCGTCGTGCCATCCGTCATGGGCACAAACTGGGTGCGCGGCGGCCTTTTTTCCACCAGCTTGCCGGGCAGGTGATCAAGGAGATGCATTCTGTCTATCCTGAGTTGCTTGAGCCGCGTGATTTCGTGATGCGTGTGCTGGAATCGGAAGAATTGCGTTTTGCCGAAACGCTGGACGAGGGCTTGAAAATTCTTGAGGCCGAGTTGCCGAGGCTGTCTGGTTCGGAAATTCCCGGAGAGTTTGTTTTCAAGCTTTTTGACACGTATGGATTTCCGGCTGACCTGACTGCGGATATTGCGCGCGAGAAAAATCTCCAGGTCGATTTGGCTGGTTTTGAGACTGCCATGCGAGCGCAGCGTTCCCGCTCACGTGCGGCGGCCGGCTTTCGTGCTTCACGCAAATCAGATACCCCGACCATCTCAAGCAAAAGCATATTTTGCGGATACCAGTCGTCTGCCGAAACGGTGCGGCTGCTTGAGATGTTCGTGGATGGCAATTCGGTCAATTGCATCACGCAAAATCAGGATGCAGTTGTGGTGCTGGATAAGACGCCGTTTTATGCGGAAGGTGGTGGGCAGCTTGGTGACACCGGTCATTTGGAAAACAGGGATGGCTTTTTTGCCGTCCATGACACCCAAAAGCGGGGTCACGCGATCATGCATTACGGCACCCTGCAGAAAGGGACAATCCAGGTTGGCGAGGCCGTGTTTGCCCAGATTGATCAGCAAAGACGAGCGAACTTGGCGTTAAACCATTCCGCAACGCATCTTATGAACGCCGCGCTACGGCAAGTTCTGGGTAAACATGTTGCCCAGAAAGGTTCACTCGTTGCCCCGGATCGCCTGCGCTTCGATTTTTCCCACGACCGGCGCCTGTCAGAAGCTGAAAAGGCGGAAATAGAAGCTTTGGTGAATCAGGAAATCCGGCGAAACTCGGAAGTGCAGGTTGAACTTTTGCCGCGCGAGAAAGCCATTGCCAAGGGGGCACAGGCGTTGTTCGGGGAGAAATACGAGGATGAAGTCCGGGTGCTGAGCATGGGGAAATTTTCCATAGAGCTTTGTGGCGGCACGCACGTCTCGCGTACCGGCGATATCGGGCTGTTCAAAATCATTTCCGACTCGGCCATTGCTGCCGGAGTCAGGCGTATAGAGGCACTGAGCGGGGAAGTTGCGTACCAGCATGTCAGTGAAGCGGAGCAGCAGTTGAAAGAGGTGGCACTATTGCTGAAAACAGAGCCCCCCATGCTCCTGGAAAAAGTCAAAAAATTGCTGGCCGAGCGTCGGGCGTTGGCAAAGCGTCCGGACAAAGAACGAGGCAGGAGCCTTTTTATTCCGGGGATGCTGAACTCATACGACGTTAACGGGGTCAAAGTGTTAACAGGACAGTTGCCGAAGATGGATCGTCAGCACCTTCGCCAACAGGTGGATCTGTTAAAAGGTGATTTGGATCGCGGGGTGGTGGTGGTGGCGAGTGCTGAAAGTGGCAAAGTGCGCCTGGCAGTAGGGGTCACGCAAGAGATGGTCGGGCAAATTCATGCGGGTCGGCTGGCTTCCAGCCTGGCAGAAAAGCTGGGTGGCAAAGGGGGTGGCCGCGCCAATATGGCGGAAGCCGGTGGCGACAAACCAGACGCCATTGAGGACGTGCTGTCCCAAGTGCCCACCTGGGTTCGCGCCCGGATTTCCTGACTGTTCGTTCAGATTTCTTTTCCGGTTCAAGAGTTGTCAATGGAGATTGTCGTCCACAAATTCGGGGGGTCTTCGCTTGCCACCCTGGAGTCCATGGAGCATGTTGCCGCCAAAATTGCCGAGGCGCACCGGACTGAGGAAAACATCGTCGTCGTCGTGTCTGCCATGGGAAACGAGACCGATCGTTTGCTGGACTTGGCGAAGGGTGCGGACAGCAATTGCCGTGGTCGCGAACTGGATGCCATATTGGCTTCCGGCGAACAGGTCAGCGCAGCACTTCTGGCGACGATGTTGCTGAAGCACCGTGTTGACGCGGTTTCTTTCAGTGGCAGGCAGGCAGGAATCGTGACCGAGGACAGACATAATCGGGCACTCATCAAAAGCATTGATTGCAGCGCGATAAAAGCGTGTTTGCACGACGGGAAAGTCGTGGTGGTGACCGGGTTTCAGGGCACGAATGAGGCCGGAGAGATCACGACTTTGGGGCGAGGGGGGTCTGACATGACTGCTGTTGCCTTGGCGGCTGTTTTGGAGGCCAGAGAGTGCTGGATTTACACGGATGTGGAAGGGGTGTATACGACTGACCCACGTATCGAACCGAAGGCAAGAAAGTTGTCACGGATCACGTTTGAGGAGATGTTGGAAATGGCGAGCTTGGGCTCACAGGTTTTACAGAATCGGGCAGTGCGGTTCGCCGAGGAATACAATGTTTCCCTGCGAGTGCTTTCCACTTTTGTCACAGGAGAAGGAACTTTGATTGTTAAAAATGAAGAAGACTTGGAAAAGGCCAGGATAGTCGGCATTGCCGCCAACCGGGATGAGGCGCAACTGACCATCACCCGAGTCAAGGATCAGCCAGGTGTTGCCGCGAGAATACTGGAAGCCGTTGCGGCTCAAGATATCGAGGTGGACATGATCGTACAGAACGTGGTGGCCAGCAGTCAGCTGGCGGACTTCACGTTCACGGTTCACCGCAGTGAATATTTGCGAGCTTTGTCATGCTTGCAAGAGCTTGCCAAGGAATTGGATTCGGGGCCGGTTTTTGGCGATGATGACATCGTGAAGGTTTCGCTGGTCGGTGTCGGGATGCGATCCCACGCCGGTATTGCCGCCAAAATGTTTGCCGCCATTGCCAAAAACGGCATCAATATCAAAATGATTTCCACTTCCGAAATTAAAATATCCGTGGTGGTGGAGTCGCGGCATACGAAAGAATTGGTGCGTATTTTGCACGAGGCTTTCCACTTGGACGCTTAAGGGGATTCTGCCGAGGGAGCGCTCGTTACGTCATGCTGCTGGCTTCAAATGTTCCGGATTTCTGGACTTGCCGCACGACTTGGCGGCGAAGTGCCTACAACACGATGTGGTGCCTGATTGGTTGCTCGATAGGTGACCTTGGCACCATCCTGTTTTTTCAATTGTCAGGAATTCAGTGGCCGGTTCTGGCGATTATGGTTTTGGCAATGGTTAATGGGCTGGCAACCAGCCTGATACTTGAGACAGTGGTCTTGCTGCGTGGCGGGATGGTTCTCGCGTTGGCTTTCAAAACCGCTTTTGGAATGAGTTTTGCTTCCATGCTGGGCATGGAGGCCATCATGAATACGGTCGATTTTTTCCTTGTAGGCGGTGCAAGGATTGTACTTTGGGCCTTACCATTCGTTCTTTTGGCTGGCTTCCTCGCCCCTTGGCCGTACAACTACCGGCAGTTGAAAAAGCACGGCAAAGCTTGCCACTGAATCGCGTGGCAAACGAGCCATCCCGCGAGAATTCGGAAATGGCCGGGTTTGTCAGCTCTGTGCTCAGGTTGATGCCGGAAGCAGATCTGCTGAGTCAGCGGTCGCTACCAAGAAGACCGTAGCAAGCCCCCGCATTCACGCACAATAAAGTCCGCAATGGCGGCACTGTCATTGATGGGCAGCACGGGAATCCGGATGTTTTCAGGAGTTTGCCCGTCGCTTGCGAAGGCAATGATGTCGGGGTCGTGTGGGTACAGGGGGGCGCGCCAAAGCGGTTCGATGCAATTCGATTTTCGGAAAGAGTTCTTTTTTGAATCCTTCCACCAACACCAGATCAAGCGACCTCAGATCGAGTTTTGGCAACAGTTCCTGCAACGTGGGCTCGCGCGTGTTTTCTGGCAATTCCGTAACCAGGGCATGGCGCCTGCCGGAAGAAATCAGCATTTGTTCCGCACCCGCATGGCGCAGTTCATAGCTGTCCTAGCCTGGCAGATCGGTGGCGAACGAGCCATCCCGCGAGAATTCGGAAATGGCCGGGTTTGTCAGCCCTGCGCTCAGGCTGATGCCGGAAGCAGATCGGCTGAGTCAGCAGTCGCTACCAAGGAGACCGTAGCAAGCCTCCGCATTCACGCACAATAAAGTCCGCAATGGCGGTAACTGTTATTGATGGGCAGCACGGGAATCCGGATGTTTTCAGGGGCTTGCCCGTCGCTTGCGAAGGCAATGATGTTGGGGTCGTGTGGGTACAGTGGCGCGCGCGCCAAAACGGTTCGATGCAATTCGATTTTCGGAAAGAATTCTTTTTTGAATCCTTCCACCAGCGCCAGATCAAGCGACTTCAGATCGAGTTTTGGCAGCAGTTCCTGCAGCGTGGGTTCGCGCGTGTTTTCTGGTAATTCCGTAACCAGGGCATGGCACCTGCCGGAAGAAACCAGCATTTGTCCCGCGCCCGCATGGCGCAGCTCATAGCTGTCCTTGCCTGGCAGATCGGTATCGAATGAGCCATCCCGCGAGAATTCGGAAATGGTCGGGTTTGTCAGCCCTGCGCTCAGGCTGATGCCGGAAGCAGAACGGCTGAGTCAGCAGTCGCTACCACGGAGACCGTAGCAAGCCCCCGCACTCACGTACAATAAAGTTCGCAATGGCGGTGCTGTCATTGATGGGCAGCACGGGAATCCGGATGTTTTCAGGGGCATGCCCGTCGCTTGCGAAGGCAATGATGTTGGGGTCGTGTGGGTACAGAGGCGCGCGCCCCAAAACGGTTCGATGCAATTCGATTTTCGGAAAGAATTCTTTTTTGAATCCTTCCACCAGCACCAGATCAAGCGACTTCAGATCGAGTTTTGGCAACAGTTCCTGCAACGTGGGTTCGCGCGTGTTTTCTGGCAATTCCGTAACCAGGGCATGGCGCCTGCCGGAAGAAATCAGCATTTGTTCCGCGCCCGCATGGCGCAGTTCATAGCTGTCCTTGCCTGGCAGATCGGTGTCGAAGCCATGGTGCGCGTGTTTGATCACGCCGACCCGCAGCTTTTTTGCACACAGCAAGGGGAGCAGCTTTTTTAGCAATGTGGTTTTGCCGGTGCCGCTGATGGCACAAAAACCAACAATGGACAAAGCGAGAGAAGGAGCTTCCCTGCGAGTCATGTCAGCAGAAAACGCGTGACGGCTTTCAGAGAGTCCGGGTCGTTGATGTTCGCAAAACGCGGGTCACCCTTTTCGTAAACAGCTTCGGCGACCTTTATTTCCTGAAACCACTGGTCAATTTTCCGTCTGCCACTATGCAAAAACGTTTCCAGAGAACCCAGAAGTCTTTTGTGCATCAGGCAAAACACCGGATGCAATCTATCTCCTTCCCGCACCGTGACCAAATCTGCTTTGGTTTCGGTCAACTTCAGACATTGGCGGCTGAGCAGATCGGATGGGGGCGCGGGACAATCGCAAGGGAAAGTAGCCAAGAGCGGGGTTTTACAGTATTTGAGGGCAGTGACCATTCCCGCAAGCGGCCCCTGGAAATTTCCCAGAGTGTCTTTGTGTACCGGAAAGCCATAACTTTCATAGCGCCGGATGTTCTGGTTGGCATTGATCATGATGTGACTCACTTGACCTGATATGGCAGCGAGAACGTGCTCCACAGCAGGTTTTCCTGCCAGTTCCATCAGGCCTTTGTCGCGCAGCCCCATGCGTCTGCCTTGACCGCCGCACAAAATGACACCGGTGATTTCCTTGTTGTCGCAGTTCATGAAAAAAGGTTTCAGGACAGGGTTGGAACAGGATTGGCTATGGCTTGCCGTAGCACCGAGGGTAGAATGGCAAAGGCTTCATTTTGTACCCGTCTTCTGGGCAAATGGCAACAAGCCGCGAATTATAGATTGAGAGAATTCAAAATGCCGGATGAAAGCAAAACGCAAGAGACACTCCGCATCGAGTCGGCAGTTTTTCAGCGGCTGCTTGAGCATTTGCGCAAACGTGCAGATGTTCAAAACATCGACTTGATGGTACTTGCCGATTTTTGTCGGAACTGTCTTGCGAAGTGGTATGTGAAAGCAGCCAAAGACGAAAATGTCACTGTCAGCTACGACCAGGCTCGTGAGCGGGTTTATGGAATGCCGTACCAGCAGTGGAAAGAAAAGCACCAAACCCCGATGACTCCGGAACAGGAAAAAGCATTTTCCGCCCGTGAAAAGAAATAATGCCTGAAGCCGGTTTTGGCGACTCGCAATTGTTGCGCTACAGTCGTCAGATCATGCTCCCCGAAATTGGCTTGCAAGGGCAACAGACCTTGCATGATTCCTGCGTTTTGATCATTGGCATGGGAGGCTTGGGCATTCCTTTGGCGACCTACCTTGCCACCAGCGGTGTCGGTAAGCTGATTCTGGTTGACGACGATTGGGTCGAACTTGGCAATCTTCCCCGCCAGCCTCTCTATGTTGAAAGTGACGTGGGGATGAAAAAAGTGACCGTGGCGGCAGAGCGTCTGAGGGCATTAAATTCTGAAGTTGAAATACAGGCGATCGCAAAGCACTCCGATGAAGACATGATCTGCAATCTCGTGTCCGGAGTGCAGGTGGTGGCCGACTGTTCGGACAATTTTCAAACCCGTTTTGCTGTGAATCGCGCCTGCTGGAGAAGTACCAAACCCTTGGTGAGTGCTGCGGTCATCCGTATGGAAGGTCAGTTGTCGGTTTTTGATTCCCGGAACCTGGAAAGCCCTTGCTACGCTTGCCTGTACTCGGAATCACTCGCGGAACGACAAGACGAAAGCTGCGTGGTAAATGGCGTCGTTGCGCCTCTGGCCGGAATGATGGGTTGTGCGCAGGCCATGGAAGTCATCAAGCTCCTGTTGAATATTGGCAGTTCTTTGACGGGACAACTGTTGATGCTGGACGCCCTCCTGATGAAGTGGCGTGATATCCGCTTGCGGAAAAACCCGGGTTGCGCGGTGTGCGGGGCAGTAAAGCCGTTTGTGCGATGACTGAATCAGACACGCCTCGAAGCATAGAGGTTGGTGGCAGCAAGCTGGACATTCTGGGAACGGCTCATGTTTCCAGTGTCAGCCATCAGACAGTAACAGAGCTGATTGGCAGCAAAGTCTACGATTCGGTTGCGGTTGAGCTGTGTGCGCAGCGCGTGCGCATGATTTTTGACGAAGGAAAATACTCCGAGACAGACGTTTGGCAGTTGATCAAAAAAAAGCAAATGGCGGCTTTTGCGACCGGCTTGCTCTTCAGCGCTTTTCAGCAACGGATCGCCGAACAGATCGGAGTGGAGCCCGGCTCCGAACTGAAAGCGGCAGTTCGGTTAAGCCGGGAACAATCCATTACCCCGCTTTTGGTGGACCGGGATATCGGGATTACCTTCAAACGTCTGTATCGGGGTCTGTCTTTCTGGACCCGACTTTCTGTTCCTTCCTTGGTTTTCTTTAGCCTGTTTTCACGGCAAAAAGTTTCAGCCGAAGAAATAGAGGCGTTGAAAAAAGGAGATGTGCTTGGCTCTCTTTTTGAACAACTGGAGCTGAAACACAAAGATATTTATCAGACTCTGGTCAAGGAACGGGATCGCTACATGGCAGCAAAGGTCGTGGAATATATCCGTGCCCACAAGCCTTCCCGGGTCTTGCTCGTGGTCGGAGCCGGTCATGTTAACGGCTTGTTGCGAGAAATCCCCGCTGTCGGGGCAGAGCCACAAACCGCGCTGAAAAATCTGGAAGTCATCCCGCAGCCGGCAAAGTGGCCAAAGTACGTTCCTTGGGTCATCGTGGCGGTAATTCTTTCTGGTTTTGCCATTGGCTTCAGCAGAGATACGGAACTCGGCTTTAGCCTGGTACGCGACTGGGTGCTGATCAATGGTGGCCTGGCAGCTATTGGAGCCTTTATCGCAGGCGCACACCCGCTTACGGTGGTCACCGCATTCGTGGCTGCGCCCTTGACTTCGATCAACCCGACTATTGGTGCCGGCATGGTGACGGCGGCAGCCGAACTGTATTTGCGCAAGCCACTCGTGAGTGACTTCAAGTCGCTGAGAAAATGTACGAGCAGTCTTGCCGGTTGGCGAAAGAACCGTGTGGCACGAACCGCGCTGATTTTTTTGCTGAGTACTTTGGGTTCGATAGCAGGCACCTGGATTGGCGGCCTGTGGATTTACGAAAGCCTGAGCTGATGATTCTGCTGCCTCGGAGGGTACGGTTCAAAGTACGAAGCGCGCTTTTTTCGGTGGTTGTCGGGAAGCAGGTAGCGTCTGACCGAAGCTCAAGACCTCAATAACGGGTCGGAGAGGAGAGACGAAAGCCAGAGGCGGGTGTTTGTCGTGCTGTCAGCCAAGATGGCAAGCGGGTCACTGCACAAAAGAGGTGAGTCAGCCTGTGGCTTTACGAAAGCCTGAGCTGATGATTCTGCTGCCTCGGAGGGTACGGTTCAAAGTGTGAAGCGCGCCTTTTTCGGTGGTTGTCGGGAAACAGGTAGCGTCTGACCGAAGATCAAGACCTCAATAACGGGTCGGAGAGAAGAAACGGAAGCCAGAGGTGGGTGTTTGTTCTGCTGTCGACCAAGATGGCAAGCGGGTCACTGCACAAAAGTGGTGAGCCGGCCTGTAAGCCGGGTTCTGTGAACGATAGTCATCCATCTTGCATGTACGTTGCCGTACACGTCTTGCGGCCTACCCGAACCATCACGCAGGCTACGCGGTTCTGTTTGGCCTTGCTCCAAGTGAGGTTTACCCTGCCGCGCATGTTGCCATCCGCGCGGTGCGCTCTTACCGCACCATTTCACCCTTACCAGCACGTTTGGAGCCGGCTGGCGGTTTGTTTTCTGTGGCACTTTCTGTAGGCTCACGCCCCCCAGGTGTTACCTGGTACTTTGCCTTATGGAGCCCGGACTTTCCTCTGTTCAGGAGGTGAAAGAACAGCGACTATCCGGCCGACTCACCGCCCGCAGTATAACCTTGTTTTATGGCATGAATCGCATTCCGGAGGTGTGCGAACCGGGCATTCCAGGTTGCCGGGAAAGGAAAATGAAAACAGCATTTGTGGCAAGATATTTAAGGTTGCTTCCTTTAGTCTGGCTGACAGGCACACAGCTTCAGGTGCTCCCGCAGAGGAGTTTGGGTTCTGTGCCGACCTTGGCAAAAGCTGTTCTAGTCAGGGGCTTTCTCACCCATAGTGGCGGCGTAGCCCAGTAGCTTGAGACGGCGCAGTGTTTCCCGAGCTTGTTGATAGCTGTAGGAGCCGATTCTGTTTCCCAAATATTGTGGCGGCAAAACCATCAGGTTAAAACCGCAGCACCGCACTGAACAAGTGATTAAAGACTCGCGTGCCTGAAGGATGTGCCATCCATTCATTCCGGGATAGTTTCGGGGTAGGCTTCGATCAGGTCGAGTGACCTGTCGAAATCATCAATGCGCTGCGAGGTGGGTTGAGAAGTTCAGTCGGGGGAAATATAGATGCGGTTATTCTTTGGGCGTGTTTCCCAAATGGATAAACAGAATGGCTCCATAGGGTGCGATATCACTACCTCGGGATTTTAGGAATGATGGGTTTAAATGCGTCTTCCAACCTCCGAATGTGTTCTAACAGCCAAGCTGTCATTTCCGGCCAACTTTCTTCGTTGTAACCATCAAAGGGTTTTGAATATCGAATATAACTGGACTTTTTGTCCTCAAGCCTTTCCCATACAAGGCTTTTACCAAATCGAGATTCAATCTCTCCCCGATGTTTGAGCAGAAAGTCGAAAACGCGCTTGTTATATCTCTTTCTTGAATGAGATAAGTTGAATTCAACACGCGCCTCAGTTTTGCCAAAAGAAAGTGTGTAGGAGCATACACCAATGCCAGACCCAGCACCCAACCAGCTATAACGTGTCGGATTAACATTCTGGTAAAGATCAAAATTTTGCCTTCGAAAGTGCTCAAGCAATTGTTCCCAGAACTGTAGCCTTATCTGTTCTCTTTTGTGCAACACAACCTTTGTTTCTTTTTCCTCGCTATCTTTCGATGACATACCGATCATGTAATCTTTTGCTTCAGGGGGGGGTATGATCTGCGTAATTTGGAGTAGTTGGTTATCATTGAGTGTAAATGGCGTGACCTTCATACATTGCGCACTTATCCCATTAGAGATTAGCCAAAGAACCGTAGAGGTAACCTCCTTGCGGAAATTTCCAGAGACAAGAATGAAGCGTTGATTTGAGCCGCTGTTAAGACTGACCTCATCAATAGTATCAACCTCAAGGAACTCACAGATGAGATCGCTAGCATCCCCATTTCGATTTTGTTTGTGCAGGTAGTCTTGGAATATTTGAATGATTTGTGCCTTTTTGAGGCTCGAGCAATAGGCAACGTATTTCAGTGCTTGCCAAACGACATCACGACCTGAATCGTCTAGTTTATTCTCAATGATGACCAAATCGTGATTTTTATCTAGTGCCAAAAGATCGAGGCGTTCGCGAGTTTCATCAAATCCCTGAAACTCTTTTTGAATTATGAGCAACTCCTCACCTAATGAGTCAGGTGTGTTCGCAATCCACTCCTGAAGATTTTGACGTTCTTTGATTTTAAGTTCCAAAAATGTGCGTTCCTCCAGTTTAGAAATGCGATTTTTTTTGCTGTTGATTTCAAACATTTTTCTCTCCCGAAGAGATGTTTATTTTTGATAGCGGGTCAGTAGCACACTATGCTCGGCTTGGTAGTCAAGCGTGGCTTCTGTACCTAAAACCTCGGCGTTGTAAGCGTAGACAGACTCCCACCCCAACTCGTCTGGTAAATAGCGTACGCTCATAACTTGAGCCGCCCATCCGTCAGGCGCGGCAGAAGAAGATCGCGGGCTTTGGTTGATTTCGAGTTCTGTTGTTTCAGTATTCCCATCTGATTGAAGATAGTCTGCAATCTTGAGCCAAACCGGTCTACGCTATCCGCCATACTCCTATGGCACTTTGCCTTATGGAGCCCGGACTTTCCTCTGTTCGGAGGATTCGGAACAGCGACTATCTAGCCGACTCACCGGCTTCACTATACCTTGTTTTATGGCACGAATCGCATTCCGGGCGCGAGCAACCGGGCATTCCAGGTTGCCGGGAAAGGAAAATGGAAACAGCGTTCGTGGCAAGACGTTTAAGGCGGCTTCCTTTAGTCCGGCTGACAGGCACACAGCTTCAGGTGCTCCCGCAGAGGAGCTCGGGTTCTGTGCCGACCTTGGCAAAAGCTGTTCTAGTCAGGGGCTTTTTCACCCATGGCGTCGGCGTAGCCCAGTAGCCTGAGACGGCGCAGTGTTTCCTGAGCTTGTTGATAGCTGTAGGGGCCGAGCAACACACGAAACTGTTTTTTGTCGTCGTGAAGAATGGCCTCGGTGTGGGGTTCAAAGTCCAGTTCTGTTACGGTTTTTTCCAATTCTTCCGCATCCGTGCGCAGGGCAAAGATACGTGATTGCAAGAGGTATGTTTTTTCTGGGTTCGGGCTCGGACGATCATCAGAGCCTCCGGAGACCGATTTTTCACGGCTCTGGAGCAAAGTGAAATAAGTGTAGCGGCTCTGTTGCGTTTCCTGGCTGGCAGTTGCTGGTTCTTTTTTAGCCGGTAGCGAAGGAGGAGAGGGTGTTGGCAGGTTTCTGTTCGCGTTTATCTCGTACAGGAGGAAGGTTAGCGCTGCGAAGCCGGCAAGCCCGGCGTACAGCACCCACCGTGTCGGTTTTTTCGGTGCTTTGTTCGGTTCATAGTTCAGGTATTTGTAGTCTTTGTCCGTCATGTCTGCGGGGTCGCTTTTGGCAAAAGTGCAACGGGATTTCTGTCCGTACTATCTGCCCATTATCCTTCTGGTTTTGCGTTGCCAAGCGTGTCGTGCATCAAAATCATGGTTCCCGTCACATCTTCTCGGGTGCCGTGATGTTGCAGATATCCAAGCCATTCCCCAGCACCTGTGCGATTGCCATAAACAATCGAACTCTGGCTCTGCGCAAGTGAGGGTCGTCAACAAGGACTTGGTGGCGGTGATAGCAACTGTGAAATTTTGTTGCCAGTTCATGAAGATAGACCAAAACATGGTGGGGTTCATACGCACGATACGCGACGCCCAGGTTGTGGGGATAGAAGTGCAAATGGCGGATGAGATCAATTTCTTCTTTTTCTTTCAGCAAATAGAGGTGTCCAGATTTTTCTTCTGCGGTTCCCGGATACTGCTCTTGGACTTTGGCGATCACGCTGTGTATACGGGCGTGCGCGTACTGAACATAAAACACCGGATTTTTTTCGTTGCGCGATTTTGCCAGGTCGATGTCAAAGTCCAAATGCTGGCTCGGTTTTCTGAACACAAAAAAGAAGTGTGCTGCGTCAACGCCGACTTCCTCGTACAACCCGCGCAGCGTCACAAAATTTCCTGTGCGCGTAGACATGGGAACTTTCTTCCCGTCTCGTATCAAAGTTACGAATTGCACGAAGACAATGTGCAATTTTTCCTGGTCGTAGCCCATAGCCTCGATTGCGGCGCGCAAACGTGCTTCGAAGCCGTGGTGGTCAGCACCCCAGACGTTGATGAAGCGGTTGTAGGGGCGACCCTGTAGATCTTTGCGGTCAAATTTGTCTTTGTGATACGCAATGTCCGAGGCGAAGTAGGTGAACCGTCCATCTCTGCGTTGTACGACTCGATCTTTCGTGTCTCCAAACGTTGTGGAGCGAAACCACCGTGCCCCGTCTTTGTGGAAAAGATGCTCTCCCTTTGCGAGTATGCTGAGTGCTTCTTCAATTTTCTCTTGATCTATCAATTCTCGCTCTGACTGCCAGTTGCGAAAATACACTTTGAAATCACTCAAGTCGCGCTTTATGCCCTGTGTGATGTTCTTGATTGCAAAATCCCGGATAAGGATTACCTTTTCTCCCCCGATGGCTCGTTTCTGGTAAGCCATGAGCTTGTTAATCTGTTCTTCTCCGACAGCTGTCAGACAGTCCTGCTCTGGCAGGTTACCCGGTTCAGGGAATAGTGCGTTGCCACATTCTTCTTTCAGCACATTTGCCAGATCCGTGATGTAACTGCCTTGGTACGCCAAGGCCGGGAACGGGATGAGTTTGTCAGCCCCAAGATCAAGAGCAATATAGCGGAGCCAGACCGCAAGGCTGAGAATATCGGCTTGCCTGCCAGTGTCGTTAACGTAGTATTCATGATCCACTTGGTGCCCGAAGAGTTTGCCCAGTTTAGCCAGTGCGTTCCCGTATGCCGCTCCCCTGCCATGCCCCACGTGCAAGGGACCGGTCGGGTTGGCAGAAACATATTCGATGAGGATGCGGTCGTATTTTTCAACTGCCGCAGGCACTGGAAAGTCAATGGATTCCAGTATCCGCTCAACCAGGAATGCTGCGCCCGCAATAGAAAAATTGATAAAGCCCTGCTGGGTAGGCTCAATATTGGTCAGCTCTTTGGAACTGGAGCGACGCATTTCGGCAGCGATTTCCTCGGCAATGTCCACTGGCGGTTTTTTCAGCTTCCGGGATAACACCATAGCCACATTGGTGGTGTAATCCCCGTACACCGCCATTCGGCATGGTTCTACTTTGGGGGTCACTTCGCCTGCCAGTTCTTTGCCATACAAAGCCTCAAGAGCAGCTTCAATATTCTCCTGGATTGCCAGAGCGATGTCTTTGGTTGTCATACGCGTATTTGCCTCCATTGGGAATAAACCATGACTGCCATCAGCCAGGCCAGAAGTGACTAAAGACTGGGTATCCGCAGGCTTTCGGCAAACCGAGCGACATGGGCGACATGGGCAGCGTGGGCGACACGGGTGACATCGGCGACATCGGTGACATGGGCAGCATGGGCAGCATGGGCAGCGTGGGTGACATGGATAAGAGGCAGGTCTTGCCCGTTGCGGTATTTTTCATTCTTGACCTGCGGGCAATCACCGTCTCAAAGACAGTTGGCAGGACGGGTTTTTCAGCATCGTGCATAAAGAAAAACTCCGCTTGCTCACGGAGCTGACCGGGGTGTGGCAGCTTGTTTGAGGCACTGCTTGTGAACACAAGGTTTTTGTCACCGACTTTCTTGTCTCGTACGTACGCCAATGCGGGACACGGATCAGTCATGTTCCGCCTCTCGTGCTCCCACCGTCTCAAAGACAGCTGGCAGGACGGGTTTTTCAGCATCGTGCACAAAGAAAAACTTCGCCTGCTCACGGAGCTGACCGGGGTGTGGCAGCTTGTTTGAGCCACTGCTTGTGAACCCAAGATTTTTGTCACCGACTTTCTTGTCTCGTGCGCACACCAATGCGGGACACAGACTAGTCACGTTCCGCCTCTCGTGCTCCCACCGCCTCAGCTTCCTCGGAATTCAGCACCTTCTTTTTTGACCGGTGCCATGTCCTGTTGTGTGATTCCGAACGCCACCAGACAAGAGCCGGCTATATAGACTGAAGAATAGGTGCCGACAATCACGCCGACGATCATGGCAATGGTGAATCCCTGAATAACGGAGCCGCCAAAAACCAGCAAGGCGATCAGCACCAGGAGAGTTGTCAATGAAGTCACGATGGTGCGCGCCAGCGTCTGGCTGATCGACTGGTTGATGATTCGGGTGGTTTCCAGGCGACGAGAAGCAACGAGATTTTCCCGCACACGGTCATAGACCACGATGGTGTCGTTCAGCGAGTAACCCACGACTGCGAGCAAAGCCGCCAACACGGTCAAATCGCTCTCAATGCCGGTGATGGAGAAAAAGCCGATGGTCAGCAGCACGTCATGCGCCAAGGCAATGACAGCGCCAAAAGCAAAGCGGTATTCAAAGCGAAAGGCCACGTAAATGAGGATGCCAAGCAAGGCGTACAGCAGTGCCAGCCCGCCGTCTTCACGCAACTCCTCCCCGACTTGGGGGCCGACGTATTCAACGCGTCGTATTTCCAGTTCGCCCAGATCTTCCAAGGCCGCGATGATTTGCGAACTGATTTCAGCACGCGCAGTTTCGGCGCGCAAAGGAACGCGCAGGAGTAAGCTTTTGCCGGTGCCGAAATACTGTACTTTCGTGTCCGAGAATTCCGCTTCTCCCAGGACGCGCCGCACGTCATCAAGCAACACGGCTTGCTCGTACTCGACTTCAATCAGCGTACCGCCCGTGAAGTCAATGCCAAAGTTCATTCCCCGAAAAACGAGTGACACCAATGAGATCACGATCAGCACAACAGACACGCGGACTGCCAGCTTGCGCCGTTTCATGAAGTCAAAACGGGTGTTTGTCAACAGGCTGATCATATTGCCAGGCGAACCTCTCTTTTCCTGCCATAAATCAGGTTGGCAATGGCGCGTGTGCCCATAATGGCGGTGAACATGGAGCACAGAATGCCAATGGACAGCGTGACGGCAAAGCCTTTAATTGGGCCAGTGCCAAAGGTGAAAAGCACCACCGCTGCGATCAAAGTGGTCAGATTCGCGTCGGCAATCGTTGACAGAGCCTGGCGGTAGCCAGAGTCGATGCTGACTTGTGGTGTATGACCCTCTTTCAGGTGCTCGCGTATGCGCTCAAAAATCA
Organism: uncultured candidatus Poriferisulfidus sp.; assembly: GCA_965215765.1. GTDB lineage: Bacteria > Pseudomonadota > Gammaproteobacteria > Poriferisulfidales > Oxydemutatoraceae. The sequence continues at coordinate 524,646 of OZ244118.1, forward strand.
AGACATTGGCGTCCACAGCCATGCCTACTGTCAGAACAATCCCGACGATGCCCGGCAAGGTTAGTGTGGCTCCAGGAATCAGGGACATGATGGCGATGATGAGCACGATGTTGGCAAGCAAGGCCAGGTTCGCCAGCATGCCGAAGGTTCGGTAATAAATCCCCATGAACAGAATGACCAGCAGGAAAGCCAAGAGGACGGAACGTTGCCCTTGGTCAATATTGTCTTGCCCCAGACTCGGCCCGACCGTGCGCTCTTCCACGATTTGCATGGGTGCTGCCAGTGCTCCGGAGCGCAGCAGCAAAGAGAGCTTGCGCGCTTCGCGGGTACTGTCCAGACCGGTAATCTGGAAGCGCTTCCCGAGCTGTTCCTGGATCCGCGCGACGTTGATGACTTCTTCCACGGTTTTTAGGCGCCGTTTCGTTTCTCCGCTCAGGGTTTTTACTTTTTCGCTTTTGTTTTCAATGAATACGACTGCCATCAGTCGCTTGACGTTTTCGCCGGTTACTTTGCTGAACAGCCTTGCTCCCTTTCCGTCCAGAGTGATGTGTACCGCCGGCCTGCCGTTCTCGGAATCTATGCCGGAGGAGGCTCCTGTGATGTATTCCCCGCTCAGCATCACGCGGCGTTTGAGCAATATCGGGTCGCCGTTGCGTTCGTAATACAGTTTGGTGTTACGGGGTATCACGTTGGTGTTAACCGCGCGCACTGCGTCTTCATTTTCCGCCACCAGACGAAACTCCAGTGTCGCGGTAGCCCCCAGAATGTCTTTCGCCCGAGCCGTGTCCTGCACGCCCGGCAATTGCACGACGATCCGGTCGCGCCCTTGGCGGGTCACGGTCGGTTCGGCGACCCCCAATTCGTTCACGCGCTTGCGCAAGGTCACGATATTTTGCTGCACCGCAAAATCCGACAGTTCCTTAATTGCTGCCTCGCTCAGCTGGAAAATCACCTTTAGCGGATCCGGGTTTTCTTCCACGGGTGTCAGCGCGGTTGGATTCTCGGTTTTTACCAACTCTACAGCTGCGTCTCGTTCCTCTTGGCTGGCAAAAGAAAAAGAGATCGAGTCTGCGGTCACTCCGGTTTTTCGATAACGTAGTTTCTCCTTGCGAAACAGCGCGCGAAGTTCGTTGTGATACCCCCGTATTGCCTTTTCCCTGGCTGCTACAACGTCTACTTCCAGCAGGAAGTGGACGCCACCTCGCAAGTCCAGCCCCAGGTTCATGGGTGCTGCATTGAGTGAACGCAACCACCCCGGAGTGGTTGTCGCCAGATTCAACGCCACAATGTAGCCAGGGGGAGCCCAGTCTCTTAACAGGGAGGAGGCCAGCAGTTGTGTGTCTGCGTTGTGGAAGCGGATCACCAGACCTTGAGGCGTTTCGGCCATGGACTTCCAGGCGACTTTCTTTTTGTCGAGTGTTTCCGTGACCTGACCCATGATGGTGTCTCCGATGGTGCCGTCGACCACGTTGGAAACCTGTATTGCCGGATCCTCGGGATAAATGTTCGGCAATGCGTAGATGGTTGCAAACAGCAACACGAACACAATCAGGAAGTATTTCCAGGCGGGGTAACGGTTCATGGGTGTTTAGTCTTTCAGCGTCCCTTTTGGCATATGTTGTGACACGGCCTGCTTTTGTACTTTCACGACCACATTGTTTGCCAGCTCAAGTTTCAGAAAAGTCTCGCCAACTTCTGTCACGCGACCCAGCAAGCCGCCACTGGTGACGACTTCATCGTTGCGCGACAGGGAAGAGATCATCTGCTTGTGTTCCTTGTTGCGCTTGCTTTGGGGGCGAATCACCAGCAAGTAAAGGATGAGAAAAAATGCGCCTAACAAAATCAAGGTTTCCATGCCGCCACCCGCTGCAGAAGGGTTGGGTGTTTGCGCCATGGCGTTTTGAATAAAAAATGCCATCAGTTTTTTACCTCTCGTGTGTGAATATTCAGGGGTTTCCCCGTGTCTTATGCCGTTTCCAGGTCTCTACCTTAAGCGGTGGCTACGATAGCCGTTCAGGAAAATTGATTATTGCACAAATCGGCATTGCCAAACGCGGTTCAGCAGCAAGCAAAACGAAGCTCAGACATGTTTGGAAGCCCTTGCGGCTTCGTGCCTGCGTTCTGGCACCAGCCGCGTCTTGAGGCAAGTGGTCGCGCAGATATCAAGACGGCATTTTTGCCATCAACGTGCCACCTGTTGTTCATCGGAAGTTTTTTCCGCCAAAGCCGGGGTTGCTTCCAGCGAGTCGTCTGTTCCCGTTTCTGGCAAAGGCTTTTTGCCGTGTATGCCCAGCTTTTCCAGTTGCTTTGTCTGGCTCACCAGACTGCCACGTCCTGTCGCCAGTCTGTTCATGACGGTTTCGTGGCTTTTGAGGCTTCGTTCCAGGTGTTTGCCCAGTTCTTCTGTCGACTTCAGGACGCCATTATTGCCATCAAGGTGCCACCCGTTGTTCATCGGAAGCTTTTTCCGCCAAAGCCGGGGTTGCTTCCAGCGAGTCGTCTGTTCCCGTTTCTGGCAAAGGCTTTTTGCCGTGTATGCCCAGCTTCTCCAGTTGCTTTGTCTGGCTCACCAGACTGCCACGTCCTGTCGCCAGTCTGTTCATGACGGTTTCGTGGCTTTTGATGCTTCGTTCCAGGTGTTTGCCCAGTTCTTCTGTCGACTTCAGAACACCATTATTGCCATCAACGTGCCACCTGTTGTTCATCGGAAGCTTTTTCCGCCAAAGCCGGGGTTGCTTCCAGCGTGTCGTCTGTTCCCGTTTCTGGCAAAGGCTTTTTGCCGTGTATGCCCAGCTTTTCCAGTTGCTTTGTCTGGCTCACCAGACTGCCACGTCCTGTCGCCAGTCTGTTCATGACGGTTTCGTGGCTTTTGATGCTTCGTTCCAGGTGTTTGCCCAGTTCTTCTGTCGACTTCAGGACGGCATTTTTGCTATCAACGTGCCACCTGTTGTTCATCGGAAGCTTTTTCCGTCAAAGCCGGGGTTGCTTCCAGCGAGTCGTCTGTTCCCGTTTCTGGCAAAGGCTTTTTGCCGTGTATGCCCAGCTTTTCCAGTTGCTTTGTCTGGCTCACCAGACTGCCACGTCCTGTCGCCAGTCTGTTCATGACGGTTTCGTGGCTTTTGAGGCTTCGTTCTAGGTGTTTGCCCAGTTCTTCTGTCGACTTCAGGACGCCATTGACCTTGTCATAGAAAGACGAGGCCTGTCGCACAATTTTCTGGGTATTTTCTTGTTGCCTGTGGGTGCGCCAGAGGTTTTCAATGATGCGCAAAGTCGGCATCAAGGTGTTCAGCGTCACCAGCCCAACGCGCATTTTCAGGGATTCATCGTATAAGGAAGGAGCCTCGTTCAGTGCCGCTGCCAGCGCGTCTTCCACGGGAATGAACATGAGGACGAAATCCAGCGAGCGGACTTGCGGCAGGTCTTGGTAGTTTTTCGCGGCCAAGTCTTTGACGTGTTTGCGCATGGCTGCCGAGTGTGCTTTCAGATAGTGGGCTTTGCTGTCCTCGTCTTTTGCTTCTTCCGCATTCAGGTAGTCAACGATGTTTAGCTTTGAATCAATGATGACCTGACGATTCGCCGGCAATTCGATCACCACATCCGGGCGCAGGGAATTGCCGTCTTCGTCGTGATAGCTTTTCTGGACGTGATAGTCCATGCCTTCCTTCAGACCTGTGGCTTCCAGAACGCGTATCAGTTGCACTTCTCCCCAACTGCCTCGAACCTGAGGGGATCGGCGCAAGGCACCTGCGAGCTCCTGCGCTTCATGGGCCAGCGATTCATTCATCTCCCGTACGTTTTTCAAACCCTCCACCAGCGTCGTGCGTTCCCGGGTGGTTTCCCGCCCTTGTCGTTCCAGTTGTTCGCGAAACTGCTGGAATGCTTCATTCAAGGGCTTTACGGTGGCATTGAGTTCTGTTTTTCCACGCTCGGCGTAACGACCGTCAAGTGCTTTCATGCTTTTCAGAGCCGCCTGTTCCAGCCGAGCATCCAGCGACAGTTCGTGTTCCTTATAAACTTCCATGCTGCTTTCCAGTCGCGCACATTCTTCGCGCTGCAACTGGTGTGCTGCACGCGTTTTTTCGAGTTCCGACTGCTCATGGCGAAGCTGTGACTCCTGTTTTTGACACAAGGCTTCCGCCAGCTCGCGCTTTTGCTGTTCCATCTTGTGCTTGTGCATAGACAAGACCGCCCCGATTGTGCCGCCGACAGCGACCCCAAGAAGTAAGTAGATCCATTCCATTGTTATGTCTCCGAAAAAAGATGTCAGCCATTTTGCACTTTCATGCCGAGCTTCGGTTGCCAAACAGCAAACAGGCAGAACTCTGTTGCAGTACTTTCTGGTGACTGCCATGGCTTTGCGTCTCTGCCAGCACTCCTCGCGGCGATCGTATTTTCAGGGTTGTGCCCGCGACCTGCCTGATCATTCGCTTGCGCTGCGCCCGGCTGTGCCAGGTTTCTGGTCATGTTCCAGGTCATGTTTCTGGCTATGTTCCTGGTCATGTTCCAGGTTGTGCTTCAGCTCTGTTGCAGTACTTTTTGATGACTGCCATGGCTTTGCGTCTCTGCCAGCACTCCTCGCGGCGACCGTATTTTCAGGGTTGTGCCCGCGACCTGCCTGATCATTCGCTTGCGCTGCGCCCGGCTGTGCCAGGTTTCTGGTCATGTTCCGGGTCAGGCTTTAGTTCTGTTGCAGTGCTTTCTGATGACTGCCATGGCTTTGCGTCTCTGCCAGCGCTCCTCGCGGCGATCGTATTTTCAGGGTTGTGCCTGCGATCTGCCTGATCATTCGCTTGCGCTGCGCCCGGCTGTGCCAGGTTTCTGGTCATGTTTCGGGTCATGTTCCAGTTCTGTTGCAGTGCTTTCTGATGACTGCCATGGCTTTGCGTCTCTGCCAGCACTCCTCGCGGCGATCGTATTTTCAGGGTTGTGCCTGCGATCTGCCTGTTCATTCGCTCGTGCTGCGCCCGGCTGTGCCCGGTTTCTGGTCATGTTCCAGGTTGTGCTTCAGCTCTGTTGCAGTACTTTTTGATGACTGCCATGGCGTTGTGTCTCTGCCAGTGCTCCTCGCGGCGATCGTATTTTCAGGGTTGTGTCTGCGATCTGCCTGATCATTCGCTTGCGCTGCGCCCAGTTGTGCCAGGTTTCAGGCCATGTTCCTGGCCATGTTCCTGGCCATGTTCCTGGCCATGTTCCTGGTCATGTTTCTGGCCATGTTCCTGGTTGTGCTTCAGCTCTGTTGCAGTACTTTCTGGTGACTGCCATGGCTTCGCGTTCATGCCAGCGCTTTCTGATGACTGCCATGGTTTTGCGTCTCTGCCAGCACTCCTCGCGGCGACCGTATTTTCAGGGTTGTGCCCGCGACCTGCCTGATCATTCGCTTGCGCTGCGCCCGGCTGTGCCAGGTTTCTGGTCATGTTCCAGGCCACGCTTTTGGTCAGCTTTCCTTGTCGGCAGGAGTGGGCGGCTCGCCGGTTGTTTGCCTGTTCTGCCTGAGCAGTGCCCAGCGGACGTGTTCGCGTACCAGAGCCGAGGGATGGTTCAATCTGCTGTGTAAAGCCTGAGCCACCTTTTTGTCTTGCGGTGCGTTGCCAAGTCCGACGGCGAGATTTCGAAGCCAACGTTCGTAGCCAAGTCGGCTCAAGGCACTCCCCCGGGTTCGGGTAGAAAAGTTTTTTTCATCCCAGTCCCAGAGGGAAAGCAAGCTTGCAACATCCAGTCCGTTGCGCACGTCAAAAGCGGTTTCTGCGCTGTTTTTCGCGAAACGGTTCCAGGGGCAGATGGTCTGGCAGTCGTCGCAGCCGAAAACGCGGTTGCCGATCAGCGGTCTCAGTGCTTCCGGAATACTCCCCTTGTGTTCGATCGTGAGGTACGCGATGCAGCGATTCGCGTCCAACTGATAGGGAGCAATGATGGCTCGTGTTGGACACACGTCCAGGCAGCGCCGACAAGTGCCACAGTGATTTTTTGCGGGGCGGGAAACGGGGAGCGGCAGATTGGTATAGAGCTCGCCGAGAAAGAACCACGAGCCCACTCGGCGATTGATCACCAAGGTGTTTTTCCCAATCCAGCCCAACCCCGCCTGTTCGGCAATGGCTTTTTCCATGACCGGGGCACTGTCGCAAAAGGCGCGGTACTGAAAGCTTCCCGAGGCCTGAGTGATTTTTTCGGCGAGTTTCTGTAGGCGTTTGCGAATCAGTTTGTGGTAATCACCGCCGAGCGCATAGCGCGCGATGCGGGCTTGGTCGGAAGCGTCATCGTCGAGCCCATAACCGGCAACCCCCGGTGGCAAATAATTCATGCGGACTGAAATGATGGTCAGGGTTCCCGGGATCAGTTGCGCCGGCCGCGTACGCTTGCTGCCGTGTTTCTCCATGAAGTCCATGTCTCCATGCATACCCTCGCGCAACCAGTTCAACAGACGGCTTTCGTGCCTGCCAATGTCGGTGCAACTGATGCCGGTTTGTTGAAAGCCCAGTTCGGTTGCCCAACGCTTGATGCGTCTCGCCAGGCTGCGTATTTCCGTTGTCTCGGGCAGGGTGTCGGCTGGTGAGCTGCTTTGGGTGCCGTGGGGTTTTGCGGTGTGAGAAGATTGCATGTCAAAGTGGAAGCAAGGAATGGTTTTTGCACTGGTACTTGCACTGGTATTTGTACAGCATTTCTGTTGCCTCAGGCAGGGTGTCGGCTGGTGTGCTGCTTTGGGTGCCGTGAGGTTTTGCGGTGCGAGAAGATTGCATGTCAAAGTGGAAGCAAGAAATGGTTTTTGCCGTGGTACTTGCACTGGTACTTGTACAGCATTTCTGTTGCCTCAGGCAGGGTGTCGGCTGGTGTGCTGCTTTGGGTGCCGTGGGGTTTCACGATGCGAAAAGATTGCATGTCAAAGTGGAAGCAGGTAATGGTTTTTGCCGTGGTACTTGCACTGGTATTTGCGCTGGTACTTGCGTTGGAGAATCTTACAGATTTCTGATCTGCGGCAGCATCCGGAATGTCCTGTCCCCGGCTAAAACCATAATGTCTGATTTGACCATTCTGGCAGGGGGGTTATCATCATTCCATGCTTCCCCTGTACACCTCGCAGCAAAGCAAACAGCTTGACAAAACCATCATGGATACCGGCTTGGTCGGTGGCCTCGAATTGATGGGTCGTGCCGCACGTGCGTGCTTTGACGAGATCGTGAGATGTTGGCCAGAAGCCAGAAAGATCGTGATCTTCGCAGGTCCGGGCAACAACGGCGGGGATGGATATTTGCTGGGGGCTTTGTTGCTGAGGGAAAGCAAATACGAGCCACAGTTGGTGCCATGTACGACAAAGAAGCCTTTGTCAGGTGATGCTTCTGCAGCGCGGGAGCAATTTTTGGCAGAGGGAGGATCGGAGCTGCCGGCGGGAACCCTGCCGCACGCAGACGTGTTGGTAGATGCCATGTTCGGTACGGGTCTGAAGCGGTCTTTGGACTCTGACACATTATCGATAGTGAGCCACATCAATGGCGCACAAGCTCATGTGCTAGCCGTGGACGTGCCAAGCGGGCTGGACGCAGATACCGGTGCCATGATGCCACTGGCTGTGCGAGCGAATGCCACCGTCACCTTCATTAGCCGCAAACAGGGGCTGTATACCGCGCAAGGGCGAGACTGTTGCGGAGAAATCGTTTTCGCCCCACTCGGAGAATGGCAGGAGGTGCTTGCCGAGGAAGCCCCGGCGGCGCAATTGCTTTCCTACCGTGATGTCTGTGGGCATCTGCGACCTCGCCGCCGGGATGTTCACAAAGGCAATCTGGGTCATGTTCTGGTCATTGGCGGAAATTACGGTATGGCAGGGGCGGCACGGCTTTGTGCCGAGGCGGCATTACGCAGCGGTGCCGGATTGGTGAGCGTTGCCACGCGTCCTGAGAATGTAGCCATAATCGCCGCCAATTGCGCGCCACTTATGGTGCATGGTGTGTCTGGCAAGAAAGAGGCGTTGCGGTTGGCAGAGCGAGCCGACGTTCTGGCTGTGGGGCCCGGGCTGGGGCAAGACGATTGGGCAATGGACATGATGTCTGTGGCACTGGACGCGAGACAGTGGCGAGTGATGGATGCCGACGCTCTGAATTTGCTGGCCGCCGAGCCGTGCCATTCGCAGCGTTGGGTGTTGACGCCGCATCCTGGCGAGGCCGGACGGATGTTGGGAATTTCCGGAGCCGAAGTGCAACAGGATCGTTTTCTGGCACTGGCACGACTGCGCGAACGTTATGGCGGGGTCTGTATCCTCAAAGGTTCCGGAACGCTGATTGCCGCAAGTGACATGCCTTGTCCCGCCGTGGCTCTTCCCGGCAATCCCGGCATGGCGACGGCGGGTGCCGGCGATGTCTTGACCGGTGTGGTGGCGGGGTTGCTCGCCCAAGGCCTGAAGCCGGAGGTGGCGGCAAAAACGGCGGTGTGTGTACACGCCCAAGCCGGGGATGATGCTGCACAGGACGGCGAGCGCGGCATGTTGGCGACTGACATTCTGGCCGCTTTGCGCAGATCTTTGAACTGCTTTCCATGACCGTGCATGAAACGGGTGAAGGGCAGCTGTCTGTTGAAACACGCGAGAGCGAAGAAACCGAAGCGTTGGCTGGTGCTCTTGCCACCTGGGCTGATGCCGCCGAAAGTATATGGCTGCTTGGCGAAATCGGTAGCGGCAAAACGACTTTCAGCCGCGGTTTCATTCATGCCCTGGGTTATTCGGGAAACGTGAAAAGTCCCACCTACACGCTCATTGAGTGCTATCCGGAATGCCTGCCGCAAATCACTCATTTTGATTGTTATCGCTTGAGCAATGCTCGTGAATTTACAGTGCTGGGCGCGAGCACGTATTTTGATAACAGCCTCTGCCTGATCGAGTGGCCCGAACAGGTTGTCGCCGCGTTGCCGCCCCCCTCGCTGAAGATTTTCTTCACGCATCTGAAAGTGGGCAGGCGATTGCGGCTGGAGCCACAAAACAGCCACTGGCAGGAACGCCTTGCCCAACTGGCTGCAGAAAGGGCTCAAGCGCATTGCGCACTTCGCGGTCACCACCTGCCGACCACGCCTCGTCCGACATAAAAGCGAGTTCGACCACGTTTTCTCTCGCACAACAGCGTAAGCAGTGCTGCAAGCTGATGCTGTGTCTGCTCGCGCTTTATGGCTCCGGGCAGGTACAGGCACAGGCGCTTATTGAAAAAATACAGGTGCGCGATCTGCCCGACGTGAGCGAGATCACGATTGCCTTGGATGCTCCTTTCCGCTATCGCTTCTTTACGCTGCCCTCACCCGACAGGCTGGTTGTCGACCTGTTGGACAGTGCGCCGGCAAATCCACGCAAGCTGGTGTCAGCCTATAGCAGCCAGCGAGTCAAAAATGTCCGCCACGCCCGGAGAGGACAAAACCATTACCGCCTGGTGTTCGATTTGTCTGAGCCGGTCAGCTTTCAGAAACGCGTCAGTAGCGATCAGTCAATGCACTTCCTGGTCATCGTGATTAAAAGCCAGAAGGCAAAGCAGAAACAGGCCAGGAAACCACGCTTGCGTTCCGTGGTCGTGGTCATTGATCCGGGTCATGGTGGAAAAGACCCGGGAGCCGTGGGGATCGCCAACACCAAAGAGAAAAACGTGGTTTTGGGAGTCGCGAAAGCCTTGTACACGATGCTGCTGAAAGATTTCGGGATACGACCCGTTTTAACGCGCAGCCGTGATGTTTATGTACCGTTGCGCAATCGCCTGCTACATTCGCGGAAGAATCGGGCGGATGCCGTTTTTTCCTTGCACGCAGACTCGGTGCCACAACGTTACGTGGAAGGAGTTTCGGTTTATACGCTCTCAGCCAAGGGAGCAAGCAGTGAGGCGGCGCGATTGCTTGAGAAACGCGAAAACATTTACGGCCAGGATGAAGATGTGAGCCTCGCCGAAATCGACAAAGAGGTGTCCAGCATCATCATCAACATGTCGCAAGCTTCGATGAAGGCGCATAGCCTCAAGCTGGCCGAAAAGCTTCTGGTAGCACTGCGCAAGGCGGCTCCGCTACGCACCAGCAAAATACAGCATGGCAGCTTTGCCGTGCTGAAAGCACCAGATTCTCCTTCGGTTCTGATAGAGCTTGGATATATATCAAACCCGACAGAAGAAGCACTGCTGAAGACCAAGTCTCACCAGCGTCGGCTCGCCAGTGCCTTGCGCTCCGGCCTGCTCGCCTATTTTGACGAGAATGCCGGGCGCGACACCCTGCTCGGAAATTTTCGCGTGCAGGAATACTTGGTTCGCAGAGGCGACGTACTTTCCACTATCGCCTGGCGTATGGGCTCTACCGTTGCAATGATTGAGATGGCATCAGGGCTGAAGTCACAAAGAATCCGCGTAGGTCAGAAACTGCTGGTTCCCGTTCCCAAAACCGTGCAGTAATCCGGAACTTGATTTTAAGGGTCTCCAGTTGGTCACCTTCGTCTAGTGGATACGTACAGCAGCTAACCTAAACGATAAGGATCAAGACTTGGGCAAGTGCTTTAGCCGGATGACAACGGGAACCCGTCGGCCATGCGGCAAATGTTCATGTCACCGGCAATGATTGTCGAGGCGCTTGCGCCAAAAGCCTCACGGAAGTTCGCAGAAAAGTAAGCCGCAATACTCAGAGAGGGTTGGAGATAGAGCAGCGGTCACGTCTGAACGCTGGTGCAATCGTGAACCTCCTTCAACCAGTAGACAAAATGGTCGAACATGTCAGTTGTAGCCGACGCTCGACCCACGAACTAGGGTAATTACGGATTACGTTCCGGGAGTAGGACTTTGATTCCTTGCCATGCAGTGGCTACCGAGTTCACCCATCTTACGACATCGTCCGTTGTTGTTTTGACGTTTTCCTGAGTCGACGCTTTGTACCACTTCTGTAAAGTGTAAGAATCGTGAATACTTGTTATCGTTTCAATCGCTGAATTTATTTTCGTGGCCTCGTTAAATTTTGCGAACACCTGCTTGGACTCCAATACATCACCCTTGCCGGGAGCTTCGCTAGGTGCAACCTGCCAATATAATTCCAAAAGCTCTTCTAGAGAGTAATTCTTGAACTCATCAAGTCGATATCCACGTTCATGGGGGATATGGCGATGGCCATATCCGCTTGAACCAATCCGCACAGTGGGATCCTCGCCGAGTTTAGGGGGGGAACCTATACCGCCGAGGTCGGCTACCACCTTTAGTGGAGGAGCGGACCGAAAAAGTCTCACAAGCTTTTCTCCGGATGAAGAAAGTTTCCTTTGGGAAAACAGATTGCGAAACTCTTCATCGGACATTTTGGAGACCTCATGACTTGCCTCCACGGCATTCATGAGTAATTCATCGACTTGGCTGGCGCGAAAGCTGATTTCAAAGCGGCCAGCCGTTACTTTCTTATCGTTCAATTCCCTACTGGCCTCAAGATCAGCTCTTTTCTCACTATATTTTGTGTACAAAAATGAAATACCACCAACAACAAAAGTGGAAAGAACAAATATCGTAATAGGCTGATTTAGCCACCAGAACCTCCCTGGTGGCTTAGGACGAACCTCTTCTCGATAGACCTCTTCAGCACGTATCTGTGCCTTTACCTCTTCAGTCAACTGCATGGGCTTGGTTGGAATGTTGTGATCTGGCTCTTGTTTTTCTGTCATTTCAATTATTCCTTTGACTTCGTGCTTAAGGGGTTGCGATGGTAGCTTCTCAATGCCGAGCTGACAATTCTGCCGTCCGTGTGTTCTAGCCTCACACGAATTCGGTGGTCATTGATCCGGGTCACGGTGGAAAAGATCCGAGAGCCGTGGGGATCGCCAACACCAAAGAGAAAAACGTGGTTTTGGGAGTCACGAAAGTCTTGTACGCGATGCTGCTGGTTCCCGTTCCCAAAACCGTGCAGTAATCCAGGGCAGACAGCACCGTTTATCGCCCAAGTGCCCCCAGGCAGGTTTCCACTAATACCTAGCAAGAAGCCGCTTGGTAACTGAAGGTCGCACCCTTCAGTAATCTTCCCGGTGGGTGGGTTCTGTGATCCCTGAGCAGGTAATCGGAGACGCAGTTCGCTTATAGTTAACTTAATAAGTAACTCAGTAAAAAAGCGTTGAGGAGGGACGATGCCACGAGTTTTCGAGAACATTTCACCTGCCACCATGATTTGGGTGAGAAAGGACGCCGGTTATCCGGATATTGAGAGTGCAGCCAAAAAATTAGGCCATGCTCCGGAGAAAATCAGTGGGTGGGAAGAAGGGAAGAGTCGCCCTACAGTGGCAGAACTCAGAAAAGTCGCAAAGCTATACCACCGTCCGCCTTGTTTCTTCTATCTGGAAGAAATCCCGGAAGAGTTCAAAGTTCAAAGACCCGTAGACTTCCGCAGCTTGTCTCGGGACGACCCGGAGCGATGGACTCCCAACCTGATATTCATGATCCAGCAGGCGCATGACCGGCAGGAGTGGGCGCAGGAGTTATTGGGTGATGAGGCGGAAAGCCAAGGCTGGGTTGCTTCCACCTCTGTCAATAAGATAAAGGATCCCGAGCCATTGGCTGAAAAAATACGAGACTGGCTGGGAATCTCTGACCGGAAGCAGCGAGAGTGCTCCAATGCCAGAGACTTTCTTGAGGTTCTGATCCGCCTTGTTGAAAGCAAGGGAGTCTTTGTTTCACGTTACCGACCTGACATGAACAGGTATCGAACCATTGAGCCCAGAATCTTCAGGGGTATCGCGCTTACAGATGCTGTTGCTCCCTTGGTGGTGCTCAATCCAAAAGACGCAATCAGAGGGCAAGTCTTCACTTTGTTACATGAATTGGTACACCTGTGGGTGGACGCCCCCGGTCTTTCAAACCGGGAACCGGACAGATACGCAAACACTGGGAACAGGAAAATTGAGGCTGTCTGTAACCGCATTGCCGGGCTGGTCTTGATGCCGGAGCGTTGGTTTTTGGCCGAGTGGGAGAAACATTCCCACCTCCCGGATGACGTTCGAACACAGGCCGTTTCTGATGTTTTTTTGGTTGGCAGAGAGAGCGTTGTCAGGCGGCTGTATGACAATGATGAAATGACTTGGGAGCGACATATGGCGTTCCGTGGAAAGTACCAAAACGAGAGGCAAGGCCAGAAAGAGAGGAAAAAAAGAGGGAATTCTCAGAAATCCTATGGCGTGGGCATGTCAAGAGGGAGGCGTGTCCACTTGGAACACGGGGCAAGGTTTGTCGGCTTGGCTTTCGAAAGTTATCAAGATCAGGAAATAAGCGTAGTCGAGCTTTCCCGAGTGGTGGACATGGGGGTTATGAGTCTTGGGAAGCTGGCAAAAGAGGCGGGTTTTGATTCGTATGATTGGGAATAGTCCAGAAGTAAAGGGTGCGGCTTATTGCGTTGACACGTCAAGCTTGCTTGTCCTCTTGAATGAGGGGATATCCGAAAGATGTTTTTCCTTCTGTGTGGAATAAATTGGAAAGCCTTGTGAAGGTAGGCAGGTTTAGAATTTGTCGGCAAGTGTGGGATGAAATTGAACCTGACAAGAATGAAAAAGAGTTGCTGAAGTCCTAATCCCATCAGCGTCACCTTGCGCGCCTGCCTGCTCGCCTATTTTGAGGAGAATGCCGGGCGCGACACCCTGCTCGGAAATTTTGCTCGCAGGAATACGTGGTTCGCAGAGGCGACGTACTTTTCAGTATCGCCTAGCGTATGGGCTCTACCGTTGCAATGATTGAGATGGCATCAGGGCTGAAGTCACAAAGAATCCGCGTCGGCCAGAAACTGCTGGTTACCGTTCCCAAAACCGTGCAGAAATCCAGGGCAGACAGCACCGTTTATCGCCTAGGTGATTCAAGCCAGTTGCCAGCTAATACCCAGCAAGAAGCCGTCTGGCAACTGGAGCCCGCACCCTTCAGCAATCTTCCCATCATGTAGGACTCGTGTTCCTTGAGCAGGTAATCGGCGACGCAGTTCGCTTATAATTTTCTTAAAGGAATACTACTCACTAAAAAAGCGTTGAGGAGGGGCGATGCCACGAGTTTTCGAAAATGTTTCACCTGCCACCATGATTTGGGCGAGAAAGGACGCAGGTTATCCGGATATTGAGAGTGCAGCCAAAAAATTAGGCCATGCTCCGGAGAAAATCAGCGGGTGGGAAGAAGGGAAGAGTCGCCCTACAGTGGCAGAACTCAGAAAAGTCGCAAAGGTGTACCACCGTCCGCCTTGTTTCTTCTGTCAGGAAGAAATCCAGGAAGAGTTCAAAATTCAGAGACCCGTAGACTTCCGCAGCTTGTCTCGGGACGACCCGGAGTGCTGGACTCCCAACCTGATATTCATGATCCGACAAGCGCATGACCGGCAGGAGTGGGCGCAGGAGTTATTGGGTGATGAGGCGGAAAGCCAAGGCTGGGTTGCTTCCACCTCTGTCAATAAGATAAAGGATCCCGAGCCATTGGCTGAAAAAATACGAGACTGGCTGGGAATCTCTGACCGGAAACAGCGAGAGTGCTCCAATGCCAGAGACTTTCTTGAGGTTCTGATCCGCCTTGTTGAAAGCAAGGGAGTCTTTGTTTCACGTTACCGACCTGACATGAACAGGTATCGAACCATTGAGCCCAGAATCTTCAGAGGTATCGCGCTTACAGATGCTGTTGCTCCCTTGGTGGTGCTCAATCCAAAAGACGCAGTCAGAGGGCAAACCTTCACTTTGTTACATGAATTGGTACACCTGTGGGTGGATGCTCCCGGTCTTTCAAACCGGGAACCGGACAGATACGCAAACACTGGGAACAGGAAAATTGAGGCTGTCTGTAACCGCATTGCCGGGCTGGTCTTGATGCCGGAGCGTTGGTTTTTGGCCGAGTGGGAGAAACATTCCCACCTCCCGGATGACGTTCGAACACAGGCCGTTTCTGATGTTTTTTTAGTGAGCAAAGAGAGCGTTGCCAGACGGCTGTACGACAATGATGAAATAACCTGGGAGCGATATATGGCGTTCTGTGAAAGATACCAAGGTGAGCGGCAATACGAGAAAGAGAGAAAAAAAGCGGGGAATTCCCAGAAATCCTATGGCGTGGGCATGTCAAGAGGGAGGCGTGTCCATTTGGAACACGGGACAAGGTTTGTCGGCTTGGCTTTCGAAAGTTATCAAGATCAGGAAATAAGCGTAGTCGAGCTTTCCCGAGTGGTGGACATGGGGGTCTTAAGTCTTGGGAAGCTGGCAAAAGAGGCGGGTTTTGATTCGTATGATTGGGAATAGTCCAGAAGTAAAGGGTGCGGCTTATTGCGTTGACACGTCAAGCTTGTTTGTCCTCTTGAATGAGGGGATATCCGAAAGGTGTTTTTCCTTCTGTGTGGAATAAATTGGAAAGCCTTGTGAAGGCAGGCAGGTTTAGAATTTGTCGGCAAGTGTGGGATGAAATTGAATCTGACAAGAATGAAAAAGAGCGGCTGAAGTCCAAATTCTATCAGCGTCGGCCTGCTCGCCTATTTTGACGAGAATGCCGGGCGCGACACCCTGCTCGGAAATTTTCGCGTGCAGGAATACTTGGTTCGCAGAGGCGACGTGCTTTCCAGTATCGCCTGGCGTATGGGCTCTACTGTTGCAATGATTGAGGTGGCATCAGGGCTGAAGTCACAAAGAATTCGCGTCGGTCAGAAACTGCTGGTTCCCGTTCCCAAAACCGTGCAGTAATCCAGGGCAGACAGCACCGTTTATCGCCTAGGTGATTCAATCCAGTTGTCCGCTAATACCCAGCAAGAAGCCGTCTGGCGACTGAAGCCCGCACCCTTCAGCAATCTTCCCATTATGTAGGACTCGTGTTCCTTGAGCAGGTAATCGGCGACGCAGTTCGCTTATAATTTTCTTAAAGGAATACTACTCACTAAAAAAGCGTTGAGGAGGGGCGATGCCACGAGTTTTCGAAAATGTTTCACCTGCCACCATGATTTGGGCGAGAAAGGACGCAGGTTATCCGGATATTGAGAGTGCAGCCAAAAAATTAGGCCATGCTCCGGAGAAAATCAGCGGGTGGGAAGAAGGGAAGAGTCGCCCTACAGTGGCAGAACTCAGAAAAGTCGCAAAGGTGTACCACCGTCCGCCTTGTTTCTTCTGTCAGGAAGAAATCCAGGAAGAGTTCAAAATTCAGAGACCCGTAGACTTCCGCAGCTTGTCTCGGGACGACCCGGAGCGCTGGACTCCCAACCTGATATTCATGATCCGACAAGCGCATGACCGGCAGGAGTGGGCGCAGGAGTTATTGGGTGATGAGGCGGAAAGCCAAGGCTGGGTTGCTTCCACCTCTGTCAATAAGATAAAGGATCCCGAGCCATTGGCTGAAAAAATACGAGACTGGCTGGGAATCTCTGACCGGAAACAGCGAGAGTGCTCCAATGCCAGAGACTTTCTTGAGGTTCTGATCCGCCTTGTTGAAAGCAAGGGAGTCTTTGTTTCACGTTACCGACCTGACATGAACAGGTATCGAACCATTGAGCCCAGAATCTTCAGAGGTATCGCGCTTACAGATGCTGTTGCTCCCTTGGTGGTGCTCAATCCAAAAGACGCAGTCAGAGGGCAAACCTTCACTTTGTTACATGAATTGGTACACCTGTGGGTGGATGCTCCCGGTCTTTCAAACCGGGAACCGGACAGATACGCAAACACTGGGAACAGGAAAATTGAGGCTGTCTGTAACCGCATTGCCGGGCTGGTCTTGATGCCGGAGCGTTGGTTTTTGGCCGAGTGGGAGAAACATTCCCACCTCCCGGATGACGTTCGAACACAGGCCGTTTCTGATGTTTTTTTAGTGAGCAAAGAGAGCGTTGCCAGACGGCTGTACGACAATGATGAAATAACCTGGGAGCGATATATGGCGTTCTGTGAAAGATACCAAGGTGAGCGGCAATACGAGAAAGAGAGAAAAAAAGCGGGGAATTCCCAGAAATCGTATGGCGTGGGTATGTCAAGAGGGAGGCGTGTCTATCTGGAACATGGGGCAAGGTTTGTTGACTTGGCTTTCGAAAATTATCTAGATCAGGAAATAAGCGCAGTCGAGCTTTCTCGAGTGGTGAATATAGGGGTTATGGGTCTTGGGAAGCTGGCAAAGGAGGCGGGTTTTGATTCGTGTGGCTGGAGATAGTTCAGAAGCAAAGGGTGCGGCTTATTGCGTTGACACGTCAAGCTTACTTCTGCTGTTGGATGAGGGATATCCGAAAGGTGTTTTTCCTTCTGTGTGGAATAAATTGGAAAGCCTTGTGAAGGCAGGCAGGTTTAGAATTTGTCGGCAAGTGTGGGATGAAATTGAATCTGACAAGAATGAAAAAGGTGAGTTGGAAGAGCTTCTTTCTTCGGAGACTCCAAGCGAATCATTTTTCTTGCCCGAACATCAAAACGTAACTGAACGTCGCGATGAATTCGTCAGCATGCACAAGCAATGGAATAGGGGAGACGGGGAAAGACCACCGGCTGATCCATACATCATAGCCCACGCAGAACTGGGGGGGATGGTGGTGGTTACAGAAGAGAAAGGAAGGAAAAAGAAGAGGAAGTCTGGGCCACAGATTCCTGATGTCTGCACGGAAAATCGTGTTGAGTCTATGCCTTTGTTGGAGTTGTTCCGAAGGGAAGGATGGCGATTTTAGGCGGATAGAGATGAGATGTCTCGGGCGGCTCGTTTGTTCGGGAGCCGGGCAAGCTCAGCCAGCCAGGAGAAAGGGAGGAAAAAGAAGAGGAAGTCTGGGCCACAGATTCCTGATGTCTGCACGGAAAATCGTGTTGAGTCTATGCCTTTGTTGGGGTTGTTCCGAAGGGAAGGATGGCGATTTTAGGCGGATAGAGATGAGATGTCTCGGACGGTTCGTTGGTTCGGGAACCGGGCAAGCTCAGCCAGCCAGGTGAGGTGATTTTGCTCAGGACTTCACACTTCAAGAAGTCGGGCTTGCTTGTTAATTTCGCGTGTACCCCTGTTTGTTCACGGTCTCCCGAAATATGAAATGTCGGTTCCAGTGAGGTCACAATCAGGGTGTAAATTGATGCACGTTCATGTCTTGGTGGTTGTGGTTTTGTTTGCCGGTTTTCGTGCTACAATCCCGTTCCCGCTTTAGGCGGTCAGGGTTGGTGCTCTGATCGAGAGTCTCGGTGCGGTGTGTTTCCACGTCATGGTGAAGACACCGTTGCGTGAGCCAAGGCTCGCTTGGTGGGCAAGTTGCCATGGTTATGGGCAGCGGATTGCTGGTTGATGTATCGCTCGCTTCCAGTTTTTTGTTCAACATCGAGGTATAGATATGTATGCAATAGATCAGTTACTGAAGGAATTTGGTGAAGAAGTCGGAATTCCTGAGTTGGCTTTTGATGAGGAGGGCTACTGTACGCTTTCCTTTGATGACACGATTGTGACGATTTCTAAAAGGGAAAATCAGGAAAGGCTGGTTTTTTACGCCGATGTGGGACTTTTGCCTACTCCTCCCCCCAAGGACATTCTGTTGGGGTTGTTGGAAGCGAATGCATTGCATCGGGCTGTTGGTGACGGAGCCATCGGGCTTCATACCGACGAAAGTCACAATATGACTATCGTGGTTTATTCCTTGTTGTTACGGATTAGCAACATCAATAAAGCCGTTTTTGAGTCTGCCCTGAAGGAATTCATAGAAATTTCCGAAGTTTGGACGAAGCACTTGACGGATGCCGACAAGAAATATATTTCAAAAGACGAGGAAGACGCCAAGCCCGATTCCGGAGGAGAAGGTGCTGTCGGAAACAGTAGCGGCGGCGGCGGAATGAGGGTCTGATACTTTTTGCCTGAAGCTTCTTGGGTGTTCGCCCGGGGAGCTGATGGTGTTCAGGTTCCCTTCTCTCTTATCTTTGCCGGGGTCATTGTTTGCCCAGGCAAGAAGACTTTTGTGACAGGCCTCATTCATTCTCGCGTTGCCCTGTTGATTTCTCCCCTTATTTAATTTCGTTTCAGACTTGCGGCTTGGTGCGAGCCGATGCTCTGGCACGTCAATCTGGCTTTGCCAACACTAACTGCCTGCTGCTGACAGGTAACCCTCAGTCGCTTGGCTCAGATGGTGGTGTTTCGTGAGTCCCGCTTTTACCAGGTCTATTCCTGGTCGCTCCAATGAATTGAACTGAAGCGTGTAACCGTTTGCTTTTGTTCGTCAAGCCGGCACGTGATGCCGGCTTTTTCTTTCAGGTGTGCGACAAAGTCTTCCTGCTGACAGGCAAACCTCAGTCGCTTGGCTCAGATGGTGATGTTTCGTGAGCCCCGCTTTTATCAAGTCAATTCCTGGTCGCTCCAATGAATTGAACTGAAGCGTGTAACCGTTTGCTTTTGTTCGTCAAGCCGGCACGTGATGCCGGCTTTTTCTTTCAGGTGTGCGACAAAGTCTTCCGGTTCTGTCAGTGTCTCCCAGACTTCCGGAAGGAAAGCACCGCTAAGCGGCGGGGACTCTATAACCAAGCCATCAATCCCCGGTCTGATTTCTTTCAAGAGTTTTGCTTCGTTGCGGTAAGGGATTTTTTCAAAGCCCGAAAGGACGGATATTGAAATGGACAGTTGGGCAAGCTCTTCCCGAGCCAGTGGGATGAATCGGCTATCCCGAAAGGCTGCGCTCACAGCATTTCTTGCTATGGCTGATGCTAGCGGGTGTGCGGTGCTGATGTTGCCTACGCAGCCACGGAGCTCGCCTTGCCTTTTCAAAGTCACGAAGCAGGCGTCTTTTTTGCGCAGTTTTTCAGGATAGCTGGCCAAGTCAACGACAATTTCAGTGCCGTGCTCTAGCTGGTGCTTAATGGCATCGCGAGCCAAGGTACACAGCAACTTTTTTTCAGCGGTTGAAAAAGATTGTGTTTCGTACAGCGTGAAAGCCGCGTAGCCTACAACTCTGCCTTTGTCGCCGCTGACATCGCCAGAGTTGGTCTGTGCCATTTTCTCCGCTGTCATTCCTTTTTGGCGCGCGACCTGGAGTAGCCCTCCCAACACGATCTGTCCGCACGCCTGCATTTCATCGATTTCCTCGGCTTGCAGCCTTAAAACGGAATCGACGACTGAGTTGTCCAGCTTATAGGCGGTATCGTAATCATGGTAGTGACTGAGATCCGTGCTGATGACCACGAGCGTTTCGTCTTCACCCCAGAAATGATTGAGCAATAAAGCTGCCTGTTCGCAACTTGCCCCGCTGGTCAGGAATGGCAAAAGAACGAACTCCCCCAGCACTTCCTGCAGAAAAGGTAGCTGGGTTTCAATGCTGTGCTCCCGCATATGCGCGGGGTCGTTGTATTCCACAAAAGGCAGGGAGGCGACTGCATCCGCAATGCTTTTCTGGTCGACGGGAATGTCTCCTAAAGGTGTGCGGTATGCTGTGGCTGTACTGGTACCCAATTTGATGGTCGGGACGTAATGTGCTGGTCCGAGCAGAACCACTTTTTTAATGTTGTGCGATGTGTTGGCAAGTGCTGCGTATGCGTGAGCGGCAATCTGTCCTGAGTACATATACCCGGCGTGGGGGACAACCAGTGCTTTCGGCGGGTCTCGTCTCTTTTCTGATACAGGTGGTGCGGCCTTTGAGAGCAGGTGTTTCACTTCGGTTCTCAAAGCGTCTGCTTCGGGAACATAGAAAAGACCCGCAACCGCTGCGTGCCTTATGTGATTTTCAAGTGGCTTTGTCATGTTTGCCGCCTCGAGTCTTCGTGGTCAGGGAACTTCGTTGGCCAATTTTGCCTTAAGCCGGTTGCGTTTTCATCTTTTTTGAGCTTCAGGGACAGTATTCGGAGCGGGCACTTGAGGAGGAGAAGGGGTGCTGCTGTTGCTTGCGAGAACCGACGAAGGCGGGGTGGAAGAAAGGTCGGCTTGGCATATTCACAGTACTTGCGTGTTTTGCTGGTGTTCAAACGCGGAAATGCAGTCTGGCAGGGTCTGGTTCTTGATGGCATTACGGACAGCTTTCATCAGCTCCTGGTAGTAATGCAGATTGTGCAAGGTATTCAGTATGGAGCCGAGCATTTCGTCGCTACGTTCCAGGTGGCTCAAATAGGCTCGGGTGAAATGCGCGCAGGTATAGCAGCTGCAGTCGGGGTCGGCGGGACGAAAGTCTTTTTGGTATGCGGCATTGCCGATTTTCAGGATGCCGCGACTGGTGTACAGGAACCCCGTGCGTGCGTTTCGAGTTGGAATGACGCAGTCAAACAGGTCGACGCCTTGACGTATTGCGGTCAACAGGTCTTCGGGTCGGCCGACGCCCATCAGGTAGCGCGGCCGGTCTTCCGGCAACAAAGACACGGTGTCGGCGAGCACCTGTGCGCGTGTTTCGGCGTCTTCGCCTACTGCAAGGCCACCGATCGCATATCCGTCAAAAGCCATATCGCGCAGCATGGTTGTTGATTCCGCGCGCAGGTCGCTGTGCATGCCACCTTGCACAATGCCGAAGATCGCCGCCGCCGCGCCGGCATGTGCCACCTTGGATCGCTCCGCCCAGCGCATGGAGCGCCGCATGGAAGCTTCTGCGTCGGCTTTGCTGACGGGGTGTGCTGTGCATTCGTCAAACGCCATGATGACATCGCTACCTAACGCTCTTTGTACAGCAATGGAACGTTCTGGATCCAGAAGAAATTCTTCGCCATTCAACGGCGAGCGGAAATGGGCACCGCGCTCAGAAACCTGGCATAGTTTCCCGAGGCTGAAAACCTGGTAACCGCCAGAGTCGGTCAGAATCGGCCCGTTCCAGCCCATGAATGCGTGCAGACCGCCGGCGTCTCGGATCATGTTTTCGCCCGGGCGCAGCATGAGATGGTAGGCATTTGCCAAGATCATGCTTGCTCCTGTTTCGGCCACCATTCTGGGCGTAAGCCCCTTGACGGTTGCCTGTGTACCCACCGGCATGAAGGCGGGTGTCGAAACCGTTCCGCGAGGGAAGCGCAACTCGCCGGTGCGAGCCTGGCCGCAGCGGCTGCTAACGTGAAATTGCATGGTTTCTTTCAAGCCACATAGCGTCTCCGAAACTGTAAAAACGATAAAGGTTCCTGATGGCGTGTTCGTAAGCGGCGTGCATTCTCTGCAAGCCAGAAAACGCACACACCAGCACGAAAAGTGTGCTGAGTGGCAAATGAAAATTGGTGATGAGCGCATCCACGACTTTGAAAGCGTAACCGGGGCGTATAAAAAGGTTGGTTTCACCACTTTGCGGTATCAGCTCGCCGCTGTCATCGCAGGCAGCCTCCAGTGTGCGCAAGGCGGTGCTCCCGACCGCGATGACTTTCCCTCCTCGCGCCCGACATGCCGCGATTTCTGCGGCTGCTTGGGCATTCAGCGTGAAGCGCTCACTGTGCAAGTGGGCTTGTTCCAGGGTTTCGGTGCGCAAAGGCTGAAAAGTGCCTGCACCAATGTGTAAAGTAATGTTCGCCATGTGGACACCGAGACCGGCAAGTTTGCGAAGCAGTGCCGTATCAAAATGCAGCCCGGCGGTCGGGGCTGCGACCGATCCGGGATTACGCGCATAAACAGTCTGGTATCTTTCTCGATCCTGATGGTTCGCAGCGCGTCTGATATAGGGGGGGAGCGGGATTTCTCCGTGTTGGCACAAACAGGATTCCATGGTTTCTTCGGCGGTGGTTTCGATCACGTAGAATGCGTCTCTGGTTGCGGGTGCAACACGCAAATGGGTGCCGTTATTGAGTTGGAGGATGGTGTTTTCCTTTACCCGCTTGCTGGCGGAAAGAGAGCAACTCGCCTGACGGTCGTTTAGGATGCGTTCAATGAGAATTTCCACTTTTCCGCCGCTGCTTTTGTGGCCATGCAGACGCGCAGGGATGACCTTGCTGTCATTAAATACGAGCAAATCGCCAGACGACAGCAGCTGCGCGAGTTGGTGAAAGCGAAGATCCTGGAAAGCGTTGGTTCCTTCTGGCACGTGCAACAGGCGAGCCGCGGTACGCTGCTCAGCAGGGTGGTACGCAATTCGCCCTTCAGGAAGCGTGTAGTGGAAAGTGCTGGTTTTCATCCCGCATCTATACTCTCGCAGTCTGACACAAGACAAAATGATGCATGCCGAAAGGCAGCGGTGGGCACAGCCTCGTCCGGGCGATATCGTTTCCTGCGGTCATTGTCGTGATGTTGTGAGATGGTGCGGACTCTGTCTTCAGCCCAGTCGGCACCCGGAGATTATGCATCCCCGGCTCCACCTTTCGGGGCAGCGCCGCACTTCTTTCGGGCATTGCTGTTCATGACACGCATGGTCTTCATAGTGCCGACAGCACGACAGGGCAAGGCAATTGTTCGTGCGTTATCTCCATAATGGGTTTGCGGTGACACAGCTTCCACCAGTCAGTCCGATTGGCACCGGGGGTTTGCGAAAATCCGATCCCACCTTTTCGGCAGCGCCGCACTTCTTTCGGGCATTGCTGTTCATGACACGTATGGCCTTTATGATACCGACAGCACGACAGGGCAAGGCAATTGTTCGTGCGTTATTTCCATAATGGGTTTGCGGTGACACAGCTTCCACCAGTCAGCCCGATTGGCACCAGGGGTTTGCGAAAATCTGCTCCCACCTTTCGGGGCAGTGCCGCACTTCTTTCAGGCATTGTTGTTCATGACACGCATGGCCTTCATGGCACCGACAGCATGACAGGGCAAGGCAATTGTTCGTGCGTTATTTCCATAATGAGTTTGCGGTGACACAGCTTCCACCAGTCAGTCCGATTGGCACCGGGGGTTTGCGAAAATCTGCTCCCACCTTTCGGGGCAGCACCGCACTTCTTTCGGACACTGTTGTTCATGACACGCATGGCCTTCATGGCACCGACAGCACGACAGGACAAGGCAATTGTTCGTGCGTTATTTCCATAATGGGTTTGTGGTGACACAGCTTCCACCAGTCAGCCCGATTGGCACCGGGGGGTTGCGAAAATCCGGCTCCACCTTTCGGGGCAGTGCCGCACTTCTTTCGGGTATTGTTGTCCATGACACGCATGGTCTTCATGGCACCGACAGCACGACAGGGCAAGGCAATTGTTCGTGCGTTATTTCCATAATGGGTTTGCGGTGACACAGCTTCCACCGATCAGTCCGATTGGCACCGGGGGTTTGCAAAAATCTGCTCCCACCTTTCGGGGCAACGCCGCACTTCTTTCGGACATTGCTGTTCATGACACGCATGGACTTCATGGCACCGACAGCACGACAGGGCAAGGCAATTGTTCGTGCGTTATTTCCATAATGGGTTTGCGGTGACACAGCTTCCGCCAGTCAGCCCGATTGGCACCGGGGGATTGCGAAAATCCGGCTCCACCTTTTCGGCAGTTATCAGCTTTTTTTGGACATTTTGTTCCAGAATACTCGGTTATTTGCGCGATATTGCAATTTTTTTGACTTTTGGGGCAAGCGGGCTCACGGACGTTTTTCTGGTTGCTTTTCGTTTGCCAAACTTTTTTCGGCGCCTGTTCGCCGAGGGTGCTTTTACCCAGGCCTTTGTTCCCGTGCTGACTTCCATGTTGCACAAGTCTCCTGTCGGAGAAGTCCGAAACTTCGTCAGTCGAACTTCCGGGTCGCTCGCGATCGTCTTGTTCGGGGTCACCGCGACGGGGATGTTGTTCGCTCCCGTGATGATTTACCTGTTTGCTCCAGGTTTGTCCGAGCAAGCCGGGCAACTGGAATTGGCTTCGGAAATGCTCCGCATTACTTTCCCGTACCTTATTTTTATTTCGTTGGCGGCCATGGCCACAGGGGTTCTCAACTGCTTCGGGTCTTTTGGCGTACCGGCCTTTACCCCGGTACTGCTCAACTTGTCGCTGATCGGTGCCGCTTTGTGGCTGGCTCCGCAGATGGAGGAACCGATCACCGCTTTGGCGTGGGGTGTTTTGGCGGGCGGCGCAGCCCAGTTGCTGGTGCAGCTGCCCTTTCTTGCCAGCCGGCGGATGCTGCTCCTGCCACGCATCGGCTTTTCCAACCCGAATGTGCGCAGCGTCTTGCGGCTGATGTCGCCAGCGATACTGGGTTCCTCTGTCGTGCAAATCAACCTGCTGATTGACACTTTCATCGCTTCGTGGTTGGTCAGCGGCAGCATAAGCTGGCTGTATTTGTCGGATCGTTTTGTTGAGTTGCCGGTTGGCTTGTTCGGCGTGACTTTGGCCGTGATTTTGTTGCCACGCATGGCTCTCAGCCATGCCGAGAAATCCACGGAAAGATTCAACGCGCTGGTAAATTGGGGCGGGGCGATCGTTCTTCTGACTGCCCTGCCAAGTCTGGTGGGGCTCATGCTGTTATCGGGCCCGATTCTAAGCACCTTGGTTCAGTACGGGGAGTTCACTGTGCACGACGTTCGTATGACCGAGTTGAGTCTTGTGGCTTATGCCAGCGGAATTCCGGCTTTTATCTCGGTGAAGGTGCTCAACGCCGCGTTTTTCGCGCGTCATGAAATGCGCTTGCCCGTCAAAATTGCAATCTGGTGTGTGTTGGCAAACCTGGTTTTTAATATCAGCTTTGTGCTCCTTTGGCAGTACTTCAATGTTGTCGGTGCGCACGCCGGCCTGGCGCTGGCGACGAGTCTGTCTTCCTGGCTGAATGTTGCTTTGCTGTTTGGTGCCTTGCGGAGTCGGAAGCTGCAGATTGATCCCTTTCTTAAAACGCTGTTGCTGCGTGTGCTTCTTGCTTCCCTGGTGATGCTCGCGCTGCTCGTGGCGTTTGCCCCGAATGCCGGAGCGTGGGAATCCTGGTCTGCGGCACAGCGAATTCTGGTTTTGTCTGAATTGGTGCTGGGTGGAGCGGGTGCGTATGTTATCGTTTTGTATGTCTCCGGATTTCGCTGGAGCGGCGTGAAAGCGTTGGAAAAGGCAGGTTCCGAGCACTGATTGACCATGGATGATCACGATACAGAAAAGCTTGGTGCGCCACCCTCGCGTGGAAAAAGCTTGGTTTTGCTGGGGACTGGCACGATGCTCGCTTCTATGGTCATTGTCGGCTTTTTTCTTGGCTTTTTACTCGACGATTGGCTTGATACAAAGCCTTTTTTCATGCTAGGCTTAGCGTTGCTGGGCTTGGTTGGTAGCCTCCTCAGGCTTCATAAGTTACTGGTTTGATTTGGCTTCCCAGGCAGGAAGCGGTGCTCTGGTGCCGGGTTTTTCTGCGCCAGGCGGTGTTTTTTGTCTTGTCGCTTGTCGGTGCCTATATCGTGTTCGGGTCTGCGTCCGTGGCCGCTGCCGCATACGGTGGCGGTGCAGCGCTTTTGCTGGCTTTGTTGCTGGCATATCAGGTTCTGCGACTGAACAGCAGGTTGGCGGTTTCCGCTTTCCTCCCGGTAGGCGTGGCGTTGCTGGTGGCAGGCTTCGCGATGCGGCTAGTGCTGGTGGTTTTGCTCCTTGGCTTTGGTTTGGGTTATTTGGAGCTTCAACCCTTGCCCTTGCTTATTGCTTTTGGCCTCGTGTATCTGGGCTATTTTGTCAAACCCTACAAACGGTCAGGATAGTGTCCAATCATAATTGACATGGCGGAAGTGTGATGGGGACAGTCGAATATATTCAGCATCACTTGAAGAACCTTTGTGTGGGTGCTTGCAATGGTGAAGGGTTCTGGGCAATCAATCTTGACACGGTTTTTTTCAGCTATCTGCTGGCCGGGCTCATTGTGTTTGTGGCGTGGCGGTTCCAACGCGCGATTACTGCCGACGTCCCGAGTAAATCTGTTGCCGCTTTGGAAATTCTGATCGAATTTGTTGACAAGCAGGTTTCGGATATTTTCAAGAAACCACCCCCCATTATTGCCCCGATGGCACTGACGATTTTCCTTTGGGTTTTACTCATGAACCTGATGGATCTGGTCCCGGTGGACTTGTTGCCATTTCTGGCTGAGCAGGTCGGCATTCCCCATTTGAAAGTGGTTCCCACCACGGATTTGAGCACGACTTTTGGCCTTTCATTAAGCGTTTTTATCTTGATTGTCTTTTACAATCTGAAGTACAAAGGGCCGCTTGGGTATGTAAAAATGTTCTTGACGCACCCTTTTGGCAAGTTCATGGCACCTCTTAATATTGTCATGACCTTGATAGAAGAACTGGCGAAGCCTCTCAGCCTGGCTTTGCGTTTGTTCGGAAACCTGTTTGCAGGTGAGATGGTGTTCCTGCTGATAGCTTTGATCGGCGGCACGCTGGCTGTTGGTACAGCAGCGCTTTTCTGGTGGCCTTTGCAGGTGAGTCTGGATTTGGCGTGGCTGATTTTTCATTTGCTTGTGGTAACCCTGCAGGCTTTTATTTTTATGGTTCTGACGATTGTGTATTTGAGCATGGCTCATGAAAAGCACTGATTTCGAAACCTGATTGCTTTATATGGAGTACAAAAAATGACCCCGGATATGGTTGCAAATCTTTATGCCTACACCTCGGTCGGTGTCGGTGTGATCCTGGCCGCTGCTGGCATGGGTTCGGCAATAGGGTGGGGGTTGATATGTGCGAAAGCTCTGGAGGGAATCGCGCGCCAACCTGAACTGCGCCCGCAGTTGATGACCAATATGTTTATTTTTGCCGGATTGATGGAATCGTTCCCGTTCATCATCCTGGCTTTTGCGATGTGGTTCCTGTTCGCAAATCCGTTCGTCGGAGCATTGCAAGCAGCCTTGGGTTCCTGACGATTTTCTGAGCGAGGGGGTACAGCGGCAATGAACATTACGGCGACACTGTTTGCGCAGATTGCAGCTTTTTTGATTCTCATCTGGTTGGTGAACAAGCTGTTGTCCAAGCCTTTGGGAGAAGTCTTGGAAAAGCGCCGGAAGCAGATCAGCGATGGTCTGGCTGCGGCGAAGAAGGGGAAGCAAATGCTGTCCGAAGCCGAAGTACAAGGGCAGGATATTGCGCGTCAGGCGCATGTCAAAGGTGATCAGATCATTGCCAATGCTCACGAGCGGGCAACCGTGATCGTTGATGAGGCGCGAACTGTCGCTGGTGAAGAAGCCGCGCGGATCAAGGCGACTGCACAGGAAGAAATAGATCGGCAGCAAGCGGCGGTACGCGAAAAGCTGCGCCTGCAGGTGGCGGAGCTGGCAGTGGCGGGAGCGGAAAAGATCCTGCGTCGCGAAGTGGATATGAGAGACCACAAAGACGCGCTGAAAGTGCTTCAGGAGCAGGTTTAATTGGCGATTGACCCCGGTACCGCAGCGCGACCTTACGCAAAGGCGGCTTACGAATATGCCGCCGAGCAAAAGACCGTGGAAGATTGGTCGCGCAAGCTCGCAGCACTGCTTGATTTGCTTTCGGATCCGCAGGTGGAACGTTTGTCCCGGGATGTCCGGTGTCCGACTGCGGGACTTGCGGAGTTTGTGATTGCTGCCTCGGGCTTGTCACCAAACGATGCTTTTTCCAACTTTGTACGAGTGCTGGCGGATAACCGCCGTTTGTCGCTGGTGCGGCTTATCGGGATCTTGTTTGAAGCACGTCTGACGCATGCTACGGGGAAAGTCAAAGTGCAGGTGGTGAGCGCTGGCAAATTCGATTATCAGCAACAGGATGCTTTCACCGTGGCGTTGAAAAAGCGGCTCGGGAAGGAGGTGGTGTTGGACTGCACGATAGATGAAGCCTTGTTGGGTGGTGGCGTCGTGAAAATTGGCGACACTGTCCTGGATGGTTCATTGCAGACACGCCTGGACAATCTGCGTTCGGCGATGATTTCCTGATGCCTTTTTTCAGGCTACACCAGGGTTACAGATTTCTTACACACAGGGTGAAAACATAATATGCAACTAAATGCGACTGAAATCAGCGAGCTGATCAAAGAGAAAATTCGCGGCTTTGACGCGACCCCGCAGGCGCGTACTGAAGGGGAAATCATTGCACTGACAGACGGAATTGTTCGTATTCACGGCCTGCAGGACGTGATGTACGGTGAGATGATTGAGTTCAAAGGCGGCCTTTTTGGCATGGCACTGAATCTGGAAAGAGATTCGGTTGGAGGAGTCGTGCTCGGCGATTACACCTCACTGTCTGAAGGTGACAAATGCTTTTGTACCGGAAACATTCTCCAGGTTCCGGTCGGCCCGGAACTGGAAGGACGGGTCATCAACGCCTTGGGAGCGCCCATAGACGGGAAAGGTGACCTGAACGCCAAAGAAAGCGAGCCGCTGGAAAAAGTTGCCCCTGGTGTCATTACCCGCCGCTCAGTCAACCAGCCGGTGCAGACCGGCCTGAAGTGCGTGGACTCCATGGTGCCGATTGGCAGAGGGCAAAGGGAGCTGATTATTGGTGACCGCCAGGTCGGAAAAACCTCACTGGCGGTTGATACGATCATCAACCAGAAAGGCGGCGACCTGAAATGTATTTATGTTGCGGTGGGGCAGAAACAGTCGTCCATTGCGGCCGTGGTCAGAAAGCTCGAAGACCACGGAGCCATGGAGCACACCATAGTCGTGGCGGCGAGCGCTTCAGAACCGGCTCCCATGCAGTTCATTGCTCCTTTCGCCGGCTGCACCATGGGCGAGTACTACCGGGACAACGGCCAGGATGCCCTGATTATTTACGATGACCTGACCAAGCAGGCGTGGGCGTACCGCCAGATTTCTTTGCTTTTGCGCCGCCCTCCGGGTCGGGAAGCATACCCTGGAGACATATTTTATTTGCATTCCCGGCTCCTGGAACGTGCGGCACGGGTCAACGAGAAATACGTCGAAGAATATACCAAAGGCCGCGTCAAAGGACGAACCGGCTCTCTGACCGCATTGCCGATTATTGAAACACAGTCCGGAGACGTCTCGGCCTTTGTTCCCACCAACGTCATTTCCATTACAGACGGGCAAATCTTTCTTGAAACCGATCTGTTCAATTCAGGATTACGCCCTGCGCTTGACGCCGGGCTGTCGGTGTCACGGGTAGGCGGAGCGGCGCAAAGAAAAATCATCAAAAAGGTAGGCGGCGGTATTCGTTTGGCACTTGCCCAGTATCGCGAGTTGGCCGCTTTCTCGCAGTTCGCTTCTGATCTTGACGAGCAAACACGCAAGCAGCTGGAACGTGGGGAACGCATCATGGAATTGATGAAACAGAAACAGTACATGCCGCTCAGCGTTGCGGACATTGCGATATCCCTGTTCGCGGCAGACGCCGGATACCTCGATGATTTGGCTGTAGAGAAAGTGACCGCTTTCGAGGCTGACCTGCATGCCTACATGAAGAAAAACTACGCGGAGCTGATGGCGGAAATTAATGAGAGCGGCGACTATAACGACGAGATCAAAGCGCAATTCATAAAGGCTCTGGATCAGTTCAAGTCAGAAATGTCCTTGTGAGCGGTGCTGGCTGCAACAGATAAAGAAGGCTGCTGATGGCGAACGAAAAAGAAATCCGTTTGAAAATCGCCAGTGTTCAGAACACGGGCAAAATCACCAAAGCCATGGAAATGGTGGCGGCAAGTAAAATGCGCCGTGCGCAAGATCAGATGTATGCCGCGCGCCCTTACTCGGAAAAATTAAGCGAAGTCGTGCAACACCTGGCGACTTCCTCGCTCAAGTATCGGCACCCTTGGCTGCTTGAGAGGGAGAAGGTTCGGAATGTCGGTTTTATCATCGTTTCCACTGACCGTGGCTTGTGCGGTGGTCTGAACACCAACGTATTCAAGCTCGCGAGCAAAGAGATTTCCCGGTGGTCCGTGCAGAAGGTCGATGCCAAGTTGTGCGTGTTTGGTAAAAAGGGCATCAGCTTTTTCAAACGGCTTTTCTCAATGGTGGCGACTGCCCGAAATTTGGGTGACCGACCCGCCATGAAAGACCTGATCGGCCCCATTCGCGTCATGCTGGATGCCTTCAACAGTCAAGAGACAGATCGCCTGTTCCTTGTCGAGAACGGTTTCGTGAACACCATGAGTCAGACCCCCAGAATCAGGCAGCTGTTGCCGATTCCCCAGCCTGTTCGTTCAGAGGCTGAGGAATCAGGCAAAAGCTGGGATTACATTTATGAGCCGGACAACAAGGGTCTGCCCGACATCGTGTTGGGGCGTTATGTAGAGGCATTGGTCTATCAGGCTGTTGTTGAGAACGTGGCATGTGAAATGGCAGCCAGGATGGTCGCCATGAAAAGTGCTTCGGACAATGCCAGCGAGATGGTGGACGAATTGCGTCTTGCGTATAACAAAGCGCGGCAGATGTCTATTACTCAAGAGATTTCGGAGATCGTTGGCGGTGCTGCGGCGGTTTGAATATAGCGGGGAACCGCAAAGCCACTTTATGGGAGAAATGAAAACATGAGCCAGGGGAGTATTGCGCAAATTATTGGTGCGGTTGTAGACGTGGAATTTCCGCGTAACGAAGTTCCTCGCGTCTATAGCGCATTGACTGTTAAAGCCGATGGGCTGGAGCTCACCTTGGAGGCGCAGCAACAGCTTGGCGATGGAGTGGTGCGCACCATTGCACTCGGTTCATCCGAAGGCCTGCGTCGCGGCATGGAAGTCGTGGACACGGCGGCACCCGTGCAAGTGCCGGTTGGGCACAAGACCCTCGGTCGCATCATGGACGTGCTGGGTAATCCTGTTGACGAAGCTGGCCCGATCGAGGCCGACAAATACCTGCCCATGCACCGAAAGGCACCGTCTTACGTGGAACAGTCGCCGTCTGTTGAAGTACTGGAAACCGGGATCAAAGTCATCGACTTGATTATGCCGATTGCCAAAGGCGGAAAAATCGGACTGTTCGGTGGTGCCGGAGTCGGCAAAACCGTGACGCTCATGGAACTGATCCGTAACATTGCACTGGAGCACAAAGGCTTTTCGGTTTTTGCCGGAGTCGGAGAGCGGACGCGGGAAGGAAATGACTTCTACCACGAAATGAAGGAATCATCGGTTCTGGACAAAGTCTCGCTGGTCTATGGACAAATGAACGAACCGCCAGGAAGCCGTTTGCGGGTTGCCCTGACAGGGCTGACCGTTGCGGAGAGTTTCCGGGACGAAGGACGAGACGTGCTGATGTTCATCGACAACATCTACCGCTACACATTGGCCGGCACCGAAGTATCCGCGCTGCTTGGCCGGATGCCTTCCGCTGTAGGCTACCAGCCGACACTGGCTGAAGAAATGGGGACGCTACAGGAACGCATTACCTCAACTCTGACAGGGTCGATCACCTCCTTTCAGGCGGTTTATGTTCCTGCAGACGACCTGAGCGACCCATCGCCGGCCACAACTTTCGCGCACTTGGACGCCACCTTGGTGCTGTCACGCCAGGTTGCAGAACTCGGCATTTATCCAGCTGTGGATCCTCTGGACTCGACGAGCCGACAACTTGATCCGCTGGTGGTCGGTGAAGAGCACTACAACACCGCAAGAGAAGTGCAAAACACACTGCAACGCTACAAGGAGCTCAAAGACATTATTGCCATCCTGGGCATGGACGAGCTTTCAGAAGAAGACAAGCTGGTGGTTTCCCGGGCACGGAAAATCCAGCGCTTTTTGTCGCAGCCATTTTTTGTGGCGGAAGTGTTCACCGGAACCTCCGGAAAATATGTGTCGCTGAAAGATTCAATCAAAGGCTTTCGCGAGATTCTGGACGGAAAACACGACAGCCTTCCGGAGCAAGCTTTCTACATGATGGGCGATATTTCGGAAGTGGTCGAAAACGCCAAGAAGCTAGAGTCGAAATAAGCGCGAGACGAAGCCATGCCGACCATAGAAGTGCGCATAGTCAGCCAGAAGGGCGAGGTTTATAACGGCAAGGCGAATGTCGTCAACGCAGATGCGCAAGAAGGTGGAGTCGGCATATATCCCGGGCACGCACCGCTCCTGGCGCTGCTTCGACCCGGTGAAGTCAAAGTGCAAATCGAAGGAAAGGAAGACCTGAGCTTTTTTGTTGCCGGCGGCATGCTCGAAGTCCAGCCAGACGTGGTGACGGTTTTGGCAGACACCATTGAACGCAGCGAGGACTTGGACAAAGAACGTGCCGAAGCGTCAAAGAAACAGGCAGAAACGCTGGCACAGAAAGGCGACCTCACCCCCGAGGACAAAGCCAGAGCCATTGAGCAACTGACCGAAGCGGTTGCCCGCCTGCGGTTGATTGAAGAACTCAACAAAAGGCATTAAGCCCACCCCACCCAAGACCAGACCTCCAATTTCCTCAAATAAACGCGCGCGATAAATAAAAATGGCGCCCACGTGCCATGTGCGAAGCTAGTAAAACACTGCCTCCGTACGGATGTTTTATTTAGAGTTGCTGGAGTTTTTGCATCATGTTAGTCCCCAAAGAGATTGAAGCGGCATATCAGATGCTGGCAGCTTATGCCGCAGGAGAAAGAAATCTGGAAACTTTAGCCGGTGCCTTGCCCACAGCATTAGAGGAGTGGCCACCAGAAATCAAGCTGTTATGGAATAAGCTTGGCCAAGTCGATTGTAGTCAACTGGAAAGCGATCTTTTTAAGCGCTACTCGTTTTCGGAGAACGTTTCAGAACTTCAGGGGCAAATAGATGGCAGGGTTCGTGAAATCTTGAGGCTACGCACTTTCGCTACCCAAAAAGGCGAAACACTACAAGACTTAGGAGAAAGGCATGACGTAACCAGGGAACGAATCAGGCAGCTTGAGGAAAAATTTGTTCAGAAGCTAAAGGATATTCGCAACGAAGAAATGTTCGGCGTAATAACCCGGAGAGCAAAGGCATTACATAAGCACCTGGGGTCAGCCGTGCCTCAGGGAGATACCACGATTGAGAAAGGACTGGATTGGGCTTGTGAAGACCTGAGCGGCAACGACAATATCGACCTGCCATTCATTAGGGCATTGATGCTTTGGCTGGCAGGCCCCTACA
This sequence comes from uncultured candidatus Poriferisulfidus sp., assembly GCA_965215765.1. Lineage (GTDB taxonomy): Bacteria > Pseudomonadota > Gammaproteobacteria > Poriferisulfidales > Oxydemutatoraceae. Next base: position 558,346 of record OZ244118.1, read on the forward strand.
AATTATCCAAAAACTGGTGGCTCACGGAAAGAAAACTCCCCAAGTTAACACTTGAGGGGCTGTTAAAGTGCCAAGATGACCGTGGGCTGATATCGCACGCAGAAATCGCCGAAACGCTTAACAGTTTTGAATTGAAAGCGGAGTATCACGAAAGATGGGTTGAAGGCTTGCCTGGTTTTTTCCCTGTTGAAAAGGGCCTTCTTTATTCTCGTAGAAGTCAATTGAATAAAGTCTACGCGCTTTTACGCTATTACGACAAACCCATGGGAGTTAAACAGTTGGCTGAAGAAGTTGGGGGATGCCCTGAAAAGAGTTTAAGGCAACGTTTGATAATCGATTCAAGATTTACGCGAATAAACAAGCAGTGCGAATTCGTAATCGCGGGCACAACAGACCACAAAAAGTACACCGACATCGTCGACATGATTGTTCAAGAAATCGAGGCATGTGGAGGCGAAGCATCTTCTGCTGACCTGATTGAAAAAATATCAAATGCATACGGCGTCAAAGAGAATTCGGTTTACGCATACCTCAGAACGAAAAAATTCGCGATAGACAAAAATGGCATGGCGAGTGTCCGCGACATAAGTGACGGAATCAGTATACCCACAGACATCAGCAAGTCGGCTTCATGTTACCGAAGTAACGGGGAAGTATGGGTCTGGCGGCTTTTGATCAATAAAGACATGTTGCGAGGAAGCGGGATATTTGTTCCGAATGCGTTTGCGCAAATCCTGGGCTGCGAACCAGGGCGCAAAATTCGGACTGTGACAGCGTTCGGTTCCTTAGTTGTGAGCTGGCGACTAGCAACTATTGGGGGGGCAACAATTGGTTCACTCCGTAATGTGATTCAATTTTACAAGGCACAACCAGGTGACTATATCTTCATCAAGGCGACTAAACCAATAATTACCTTTGAGTTCCTTAGCCAGTCATCACTGCGTGAGGCAAGAACTGACTTGATTCGTTTGAGCCTTCTTCTTGGGTGCGGACTCCAGGGAAACGACGCACAAGCCAAAACATGCATCTACAGGACTTTGGGCATCTACACACCGTCCGACCAAGAAAGCCTGGCTGAGGCAGTCCGTTTGCTTCAGGCGCGTAAGGAAACTGAACTGGCGAAATTGATTACGCACCAGCCCGTTCCCGCAACGAACCTGTTACCGACTTAAGGGCACCCGCTGAGAGGCCGGGTTGCGCTCAAAAACAATGATTGGATAGTTGCCAGTAGCCGTGAGCACCACCAAACGGTGGCACTTCACCAGTTATCGCAAACCTGCAAACAGAGTAATTACCGGGAAATAGGCCATCCCCTCGGAAATCAGAGTTTAGAAAGTCCTGCCTGTGCAAGGCTTGTGTTCCGGAGAGGAAAACCGGGATGACGAAGAAAGTGAACACTGCCTGTCACGTTGGAAGACTTGCCTCCAATTCAGCTTGGTCATTGACGCGTTTCCTACTCCTCAGACTCCATGTGCTCTTGTCCTTTTGTTGATAGTTTTGGGCGTTCTCAGTCATCTCATCAACAAGGGTAAAATGGATGCGCTTTTATTTTGTTTGGGGAGGAGGTGGATGTTGATAGTTAGGTTTCTAGCTCTTTCAGTATAGAGATAAAGAACAGTTGAGATTTCAGGTGAGTTCACCACAAATCTTTTTGCACAACGTGACACAAAGAGATGGTAGACAAATCCCCCTCCTACCCTAAGAGCTGTTTCTAATTGAAGAAAGCGTTAGCTATCATATTTTTGTTTTAATAACATGACGATGTAATCCAAGTCTTTTTCATTTTTTAAGTAATATACGTACTCATTTTTTTTGAAGTGAAAAGGATTGTTTGGATCATTTTTGTTAAACACTTTCCTTGTTGTAGCATTTGTTTTAAGACCAGTCCCTCGTAAAAAAGATATTTTTATTTTCTTTTTTTGAAGGATTAAGTAAATTTTAACTTTGTTTTTATTTAAAATACTAATGTGGTATTTCTTGTATCTAAAATCCATGTGTTCCCAACCCAACAGCCTATCTTTTAATTCAGAATACAGGTTCTTTACTTGTTCTCCGACATTATTCAAATGGCTATTTTCATCGAAAACTTCGATTTCTTTACTGACATTTTTAATAATTGATTCTTCCGTTCCAACACTTTTTATACTCTCTTTGGATGTTGAGGAAATTTGGTTGAGACTGATAGTATCATTTGAAAACTTGGATATTTCCCACCTAAGACCAGATCCCCCGGACCCCCAAAGTTTTCAAGGGGTGCGACAGCGGCAACTGTTATCTATGCCCTTAATAAAAAGGAAGTCTGAAGCGCAAAAATCTTGGAACCCAACCACTCGCCAAGATACTTGTGGCAAGTTGCGAGTGTGATTTCGGACTTTAGGGTACGCAAAGAGTGGCTGAAAACAAATGGAAAAATTTGCATATTGGCAGTTAGTTTTTGATCGGCTTTAATGCTATTTTTGCAATGTAGCCATATCAACGTTTGTGTCAATGCTCCAGTACCGAGACTCAAATAAGGTTATCAACCCTCTCAATGCGTTTTCTTTTTGGAGAAGTTGTACTTTCACAGAATATGCATGTTCATAATTTTTCTGGGCATTCGGATAATATTTCTGAGCCTCTATGTATTCTGGTTTAACTAGAACTTCTGATTCTATGGCTCTTACTTTATCGTATCTACCCGTAGTTTGAATTTCATTGTATAAATGAGCTTTAACCGTAGAAATATTAAATTTAGCCAACTCCGGCAAATTTTGGGTGGCCTGCTGAAATTCGAGCGGATGTTTTTTCAGAGCGACATCCAAGTTGTGCAGATCTATATTCATATTCGGTTGTGGTTGTTCAGATTCCATAATGTTCCTCATTTAAAAAGCTTAGTTACTGTTCCACGTAGAATTACCAAAAATCCAGTGTTGGTTTTATCGTCCTGTCTGAGCAACCACAAAACAGCATCGTGACATTCGTGTCGTATGATTCTTTAAGTGGTTTCCTGACAAATTAACTGGTTCCCGCTGAATGTTGGATTTTGCACGTTGTCTTTGTGATCATCAAGCAACACTTGATTTATACTACACTATTGGTTGAACTCGCCCCACAGGTTCACCATCTTTTGTTGAGTGAGTGGGCTAAATGCAAAAAGTTTGCCCCGTGTGCGGATTGTGTTTATGATTTTCGAGGGTCTGTGGTACACAAAATACAGTGCGCATACTTTGGCAATTCTTCCAGTGCTTGCATATGTTCCTGTAGCGCTTTTCTCCGGGCAAGGACGCAACTGCGTAAAAAGCCAAATGAACAAAAATGCATTTTGTCACACAAGAGCACCTTTGCTGGAAAATATTCCGCATGCGGGCTTGCGATCACTTCTACTTGGAACACATGTCTTGGCTACGAGGTCACCTGTTTTCCAAATAAACGTGACGAACATGAAAAAAAGCACCCCGCATGGAGTGTGTGTAGTTAGCTAAACACTGCTCCGGTACTCAAATTTATTTAAATCTGCTGGAATTCTTGTACCATGTCTGACCCCAAAGAGATTGAAGAAATATTCCGGATGCTGGCAGCTTATGCCGCAGGAGAAAGAAATCTGGAAACTTTAGCCGGTGCCTTGCCCACAGCATTAGAGGAGTGGCCACCAGAGATAAAGCTGTTATGGAATAAGCTTGGCCAAGTCGATTGTAGTCAACTGGAAAGTGATCTTTTTAAGCGCTACTCGTTTTCGGAGAACGTTTCAGAACTTCAGGGGCAAATAGATGGCAGGGTTCGTGAAATCTTGAGGCTACGCACTTTCGCTACCCAAAAAGGCGAAACACTACAAGACTTAGGAGACAGACATGACGTAACCAGGGAACGAATCAGGCAGCTTGAGAAAAAAACAGTTCAGAAGCTCAAGGATATTCGCAACGAAAAAATGTTCGGCGTAATAACCCGAAGAGCAGAGGCATTGCGCAAGCACCTAGGGTCAGCCGTACCTCGGGGAGATGCCTCAATTGAGAAGGGGCTGGATTGGGCTTGTGAAGACCTGAATGGCAGCGACAATATCGACTTGCCCTTCATTAGGGCATTGATGCTTTGGCTGGCAGGCCCCTACAAACTATCCAAAAACTGGTTGCTCACGGAAAGCAACCTTCTCAAGTTAACACTTGAGGGGCTGTTAAAGCGCCAAGATGAGCGTGGGCTGATATCGCACGCAGAAATCGCCGAAACCCTCAACAGTTTTGAATTGAAAGCGGAGAATCACGAAAGATGGGTTGAAGGCTTACCTGGGCTTTTCCCCGTTGAAGGGGGCGTTCTTTATTCTCGTAGAAGTAAACTGAATAAAGCCTACGCGCTTTTACTCTATTACGACAAACCCATGGGAGTTAAAAAGTTGGTTGAAGAAATTGGTAAATGCTCTGAACAGAGTTTAAGGGATCGCTTGATAACTGACCCAAGGTTTACGCGAACAAACAAGCAGTACGAATTCATAATCGCAGGTACAACAGACCACAAAGAGTACACCGACATCGTCGACATGATTGTTCAAGAAATCGAGGAATATGGCGGTAAAGCACCTTCTGCTTACCTGATTGAAAAAATATCAAATACATACGGTGTCCAGGCGGGGTCGGTTTACGCATACCTCAGATCGAAAAAATTCACGATAGACAAAAATAAGATGGCGAGTGTCCGTGACATAAGTGGCGGAGTCAGCATCCCTACAGACATAAACAAGTCGGCTTCGTGTTACCAAAGTAACGGGGAAGTATGGGTCTTGCGGCTTTTAGTCAATAAAGACATGTTGCGAGGAGCGGGGATGTCTGTTCCGAACGCGTTTGCACAAATCCTGGGTTGCGAGCCGGGACACAAAATCCGACCCGAGACAGAATCCGGCTCCTTGGCTGTAAGCTGGCAACTTGAAGCACTTAGTGGGGCATCAATTGGCTCGCTTCGTAATGTGGCTCAATTTTACAAGGCACAACTAGGTGACTATATTTTCATCAAGGCGACTAAACCCAAAATTAGCTTTGACTACCTTAGCCAGTCATCACTGCATGAGGCAAGAACTGACCTTATTCGTTTGAGCATTCTTCTTGGGTGCGGACTCCAGGAAAACGACGTACAAGCCAAAACGTGCATCTACAGGACTTTGGGCATCTACGCATCGTCTGACCATGAATGCCTGGCTGAGGCAGCCCGCTTGCTTCAGGCGCGCAAGGAAACCGATCTGGCGAAATTGATTACGCTCTAGCCCGTTCCCTCAATAAACCTGTTACTGACTTAAGGGCACCTGCTGAGAGACCGGGTTACGCTCAGAAACAATGATTAGGTTGTTGCCAGTTAGCCGTTAAGCACCACCAAACGGCGGCACTTTGCCAGTTATCCCAAACCTGCAAACAGAGTAACTACCGGGAAATAGGCCATCTCTCCAAAAATCAGAGTTTAGCAAGGCCTGCCTGCGCAAGGCTTGAGTTCTGGAGAGGAAAACCGGGATGTCGAAGAAAGTGAACACTGCTGACCACGTTGGAAGACTTGCCTCCAATTAAGCGTGGCCGTCGACGTGCTTTCTAGTCCTCAGACTCCATGCGTTCACGTCTCTCAGATAAGGTCTCGTTTTCAAACACCCAAAAGTCTGGCTCCCTTACACTGGTTAGTTTTTTTCCGAATTTTTGATTTAACAGCGTTAGTGCCGACTGAGAAAGAGATACGGGGCTCCGTTCAATCGTTAAGTGGCCACCACCGATCTTTAAGTAATCATCTCCAAACGATACATTTTTGTCGTCAATCACTTTGACCTGGATTTCTTCGTCTCGGACGAATGACAGCGTCACTCCAGGGCGTATATCAACCGTTGAGAACTTGAAGTTGCTTTTTCTGCTTCGTTCCTTGGTGAGAGCTTGTCGGTCTTCCTGACCTTCAACAATATCTTCCCTAGGGGTCTTGTCGTCAATTTTAACCAGTTTCAAGATTGCCAGTACGCGTTCTGGATTCACCTTGAAAAACTCTCGCTTTGGATTAATCCTGTGATCTCCGAAACCGTCGTGTACGCCTTTTTCTACTTTTTTGCAATCTTCAACGATGCAAGCGTAATAGACCTCAAACGGAACTGGAACACCCGGGGGTGAAGACAGATTCCTGACACGCTCCTTCAAGTTTGAAGTGTGACCAATTTTTATAATGCCTGGCATGGTTGGGTTGCTAAGAATGTAAATTATTTCACTCATGCAGTTGTCCTCCGTTGTTTTTGAAAGCAGGAATGCATCAATTTTTCGGCAAAAGGCACTCCGGTCGCTCAGATCGTCTCAGATGCTTCAGATGCTTGTGGGGGCACTCTATTAAATATGCAAACTTGCCCCGTTTGTCTTCAGCCACTCTTTGCATTCCCTAAAGTCTGAAATCACGTTCTCAACGTGCCGCCAATACCTTGGCGAGTGGTTGAGCTCCAATAAATGACACAGCTCATGCACCACGACATAGTCGACGATGTGGTGCGGAGCCATGATGATTCGCCAGTTGTAGGAAATGTCACCCGAAATCGCACAGGAACCCCATTTCGACTTGTAGCTCTTTACTCGCACGGATTTCGGCTCAACCATTATGATTGATGCGTACCGGCAGGTCTTCTCTTGCAAGCGAAACAATGCCTGCGCTGCATACCATTGAGCCAAAGAGGATTTTACGGAGCAGCCCACGTCGTCACCTGAGAGACTTGGCGGGACAGATACCTCGATATATCCATTCCTGAACTCAACCTTGCCGGAGTCTCCTGCGACCTTTTTAAGACGGTAATTGCGCCCCAGAAAGAGGAAGGCCTCGCCATTGACGTATTCCTTGGCTTTGGGCGGCGGGCTTTCTGCCTGAATCTTGAGTTGCTTTTGTATCCAGCCAAATCTTTTCTGGATAAGGTTTTGAGCCCACCGATCAGACAAGTTCCTTGGCATGGTCAGCTTGACAGTGTCCCCATCAAGTTGAATGGAAGCAGACCGCTTGCGGTTGGTGCGCACGATCTCTACGCTGAAATCAAAATCGGCTGTCACTTGAACTTTCTCTCTGCTAACTCCATAAATCGGTCGGTGATTGCTTTGACGAGTGACTCATCAAAGTGCTCAATCACGGCTCGTCTGATAATCTTTTTGACTCTTTTCTTTTCGTTCCATTTTTCCCAGAAACCTACAATCCTGGTTGCTTCCTCTATTTTGGACACCAGAGAGCGAGTCAGTGTTTTGAGTGTTTCTGCTGTTTCCGCATCAAGGTTTTCGCCAGCTTTAGATTTCAGAACTTCTGCATCCAGGATGTTGTAGAAAGGTAGCTCCCTAATAGACAAGCCGAGATCAACTGCTTGCTTTTCGTGGTCGTCTTCAATGTTGCCGAAATCCAGGAGGCTTTGAACCAATTCATCCCATTTTTCGCCGTGCTTGCGAATGATGTCTTCCAAACGTTCGGAGAGAGACTTGAAATACTCAGGGTCATCGTCGAAGTTGACCTTGATGTGATTCTTGATCGCGTTCACCATTTCAGATGCTCTTGATCTGTCTGATTTGTACCGTCCTAGCCGCTCTTTTAGATCTTTTCCAAACAGGTCAACAGGGGCAATTCTGGTGTCAATTCCGATTGAACGGACATGTTCTTCAATCAGTTGCCGAACTTTCTCGCCTGCTGCTGTGATATCCAACTGCTCGTCCCGATAACGGTTCTTCGCACCGATAGCAATTTTCCCCAAGTTCTTGAGGTCGCGAAGAAAAGGGGCTGCCGCAGGGCTGGGGAGAATAATGTCCATTTGCCTTGCAAAGACCAGAAAATCTGCCTGGAAGTTACGTCTTTTGACTGCATCTTCCAACGCAAGAATACATTCGTCCAAATCATCTAAATCCGTACCCTCAAAGTGCTTGAGAACGCGAGTGTGTGCGTTTTTGAGCTTGGGTATCTCCTCCTTGAGTCCTGTCAATGCGCCCTGAACGTCATCTTTCGAGAACATGTCCAACGCTTCATCGATGTAGTTGCTCAGGCCATAGTAGTCAACGATGTAACCTCGGAATTTTTGCTTGTTTGGGCGGTTCACCCGCGCGATTGCCTGTAAGAGGTTGTGGTCGGAAAGTTTACGGTCGAGATACATGACCTGTGCTATGGGGGCGTCAAACCCTGTCAGCAACATGTCATTGACGATGAGGAAACTCAGGTCTGACCGACCTTCACCTGTTCCGAGCGGTTTTTTGAAATCTTCAATCTGTTGTTTGTGTTTATTGCCGTCCGTATATTCCCAAAATCGTTTCTCGTCATTGTGGTTACCTGAGATGATGACCGCAGACTGCGGTGCACCAAGCTCATCTAGCCGTTCCTTGTAGGTAATCGCTGCTTTGCGGGATGAGGTGGCAATCATCGCCTTGAAGCCATTCGGCTGGATATGTTCACGGTAATGATCGAGGATATCCGCGCATACTTCGCGAATGCGAAGAGGTGCTTCCAGAGTCGCCTTTTCCGTGCCTGTTTTCTTTTTGATCGCTGTCTTTTCCTCGGCAGACTTGTCTGAAAGGTATTCCTCGAAAAGCTCATCAAGCGAACCCCCTGCCACCTGAAGTTCTACCTCTCTGCCTTCATACACAATCTGGATTGTTGCACCGTCCTTTACAGCTTCTTCGATGGTGTAGGTGTCAATGTAAGATCCAAACTCGCGACTGGTTTTTTGCGTTTTAATGAGAGGCGTCCCGGTGAAGGCGATTTTGGGGGCATTAGGAAGTGCCGTGTTCAGCGCTGCGCCCAGAGTGCCGTATTGAGTCCGGTGCGCTTCATCTACAAGAACAATGATTTTTTCCGATTCATTGAGGTTCAGAAACTCATAGCCTTCTGCCCTTTCTTGAAACTTCTGAACTGTGGCTATGACGATATTTGACGAGTCAGCCGCCAAGAGTTCCTGCAAGGATTCTATCGAGTCTGCGCGATGGACTGTCTCGTTTTGCGCGCGAGTGAAAGTCGTGTTCAATTGGGTGTCCAACTGCGTTCTGTCAGTGAGAAAGACGAGTTTATGGTCTCGCAGTTCCGGGTCTCTGCGCATCTTTACAGTCAAGAAGACCATGGTCAGCGACTTGCCCGAACCTTGCGTATGCCAGATGACACCGCCTTTTTCTTTGCGACTTGCACCTGCCTTGATGCGTTCAATGGTTTTGTGAACTGCGCGGAACTGCTGATATCTGGCAATTTTCTTAACGGTGCGACCATCAACAGCTTCAAAGATCGTGAAGTTCTGCACTATGTCGAGAAAGTTAGCCTTGGAGAACAGACCTGTAATCAATATCTCCTGGGAATTTGCTTCTGTACCCACCTGCTCAACGCTTTGGGGGTAGGGGTCTTTCCACTCCAAATAATGTTCCATTCGGGACGTGATCGAGCCAAACCGCGCTTTGTCCCCACAGCTGGAGACCATCATCTGGTTGTAATAAAAGAGCTTCTCCGCGCCCTCGTCATCTGGTGGGTTTCTGCGATTTGCATAACGCAGAAGCTGGTTAATCCCTGCCTGCATCGGTTCGGTGATATAGGGTGATTTACATTCAATGACTGCCAGAGGAAGCCCATTCACGAACAGAACGATGTCGGGAATGATGCTTTGCTTGATACCGGAGACCTTGAACTGGCTGGTGCAAAGGAACTCGTTATTTTCCGGGGTTTGAAAATCTATGATACGAACCGTCTGGCTTTTGTTCCCCTTGCCCAAGTTCTGTGTCACTGAGTGGCACTGGTTGAGAATGTTCCATATGGACTGATTTGCTTCAATCAGATTGCTGTGGGAGGTTTTGGTGAGCTTGTGCACCACTTCGCGAAGGTTCCCGTCATTTATCCATGGGTTAATGCGTTTGATGCTTGCGGTCAGCCGCTTCTCAAGAACCACATCCTTGAAAGACACTCGTTCACCAAACTCATCGGGGGAAAGCTTTGCCGCTTCGACATACGACCACCCCAAAGACTGGAGTTGCTCCAGCGCGGGAAGCTCTACCTTGTTGAATTCGTCCGTGCTCACAACGCCCATAATATCATTTGCTCGGTGAAGTAAATCTTGCAGGACGCTAAGACAAGCAGTGCCTAGCTTGCTGTCGGCTTTTTCTTTTACTGCCTGTCAGGCAGACTTATTTCTTGCGTTGTTAAGAAACTCGCGTCCTTCCGTAGTAAGTTTTACGTGATAATAAGTTCCAGGGGGTGAGCCTACTTCTCCTGAGCGTGTCCCAGCAATAAGACCACGACCAAAAAGCGCGACCACCTGGTCAAGTACAGCTTTGTCGTTACACCCTTCAATATGAATATTTCTGGTATCCGATACTCCTCCGAGTTTTTCATTAGACTCAACTATCAGTAAAATTTTTCCGGCGAGGTCATCATTTGTTTTCATGCTCTCCCCCTCATTTTACTTGTCAACAAGCCTTGCGTGAGAGTTTTCTTGAACTCCGAGTGCTTTAGTTTTTCCATAATTTCCTCATTGCTAAATTTCAAAAGCTCTTGCGAGCTGGTTGAAGTGAATGCATATCTGTGGACACAAAAACCGTGACCACTTCAACGATTCATCCTCCCCATATGGTCACATCCTGCTTCTTTTTATCGGTGTGTGCAACATCGGTAAACAAAATGTGCTTGGTGCCTTCGCCCCTCTATTTGTTCTGGGTCAATCTTGTTCTATGCCCCAAATAATTTTTCAAGTAAAACTTTCAGGACACTGAGACTAACAGACTTCAGCTTGCTTTCGCGATTCTTTATTGCAGCCTCCCATTTTGTGCTGTCTTTTACTTTGTCAAGAAAATCGTGTCCACCCAAAGTGAGCGTTGTGTTGACAAAGTAACTATCACCTCTTTTAGGTTTCTTTTCTTTGCCTTTGACCAAATTATCATTGATAAGTAAGTTTATGTGGTAATGGATAACCTCAGGATGATACGTATTAATTAGAATTCTTCTGGTATCTATTCCTAAGTGATTGGGGGAAGACTCAATGTACAATAAAATTTTCTTAACGAGTTCAATATCTCTTTTCATGAAGTTTCTCGCATTTTACTTGTCAACAAGTCTTGCTTGAAAGCTTTTTTGAATTCAGGTTTCATTAGTCATCCCATAATTTCCTCATTGATACCCCAAATTCCTTTGCGAACTGAGGTAGAGTGTATGCATATCTATGATACAGATGTCACAGCCACTTCACCGGTCACGTCAAGACTAATGATATTTCTATTTATCAGTGTGTACAACATGAGCAAGCAAAATGCGCTTGGTGTTTATATTACGCTTTCTGTTTTGATTTTCGCACACACCCTTGCCTCATTATGGGTGAAGAAAGTACGGGTTCTGCAGGAGAAGGTTTAACAACCTCACTGTGCAACTATACCCAATGACTAGAGTTGCACCGACTCTAAGGTTAGTGCCTTGCAAATTTCTGTCGTCATAATTCAAATACTTTTAGAACTGCCTGTTGAAGTAAAGCTTGAAGTTTACCAAGACTAACAGACTCTAGCTTGTTTCCGTGCTTTTCTTTTACGGCCTCCCAGATGGAGTCATTTCTTGCGTTGTCAAGAAATTCGTGCCCTGACCAAGTAAGATTCACGTTAAAATGAGGCATAAATTGAGGGTTAACTGAAGACCTTATAGTTTCATCAATAAGACCTGCATCAACAAGCAAGCCTATGTGGTATTGGATAATGTCTGGGGGGATAACTCCAGCTTTAATCGTGCCGGTATCTGCCCCCCGATAGTTAGCGCAAGACTCAACTTCCAGTAAAATTTCTCTGATTAAGTTAAGGTCTCTTTTCATGCAGCTACCTGCACTCGTTTCCGGTGGCAGGTCATGTATGAAAGCCTTTTTGAATTCTGGTTGCTTTAATCTTTCCATAATTTCCTCATTGGTAAATCACAAAATGCTTCCGTGAGTTGGGTTGAGTGTCTACATATCTGCGGGCACAAAAGTCGTGACCGCTTCAACGATTCAACCAATCTCGCCAGTAGCAACATAATGCTACTACTTTTTAACAGCGCATGCAACTTTGTTAAGAAAATGCGTTTGGAGCCTTTATTTCGTCATCTGTTTTGATTCTCACTTGGTACTCCAGCCTTACAGTTTATGAAGAAAGCCTAGATTCTCGTGGGGGAAATCTGGGCATTTTGACGTTTGACCACTTCAAAGATTGGAGATGTTTTAGTGTGGGAAGTTCTACCTTGTCGAGTTCGTCATATGCCATTAGTTCACCTTGACCCTAACCTTGCCTGTTAACAGGTCTTGCATAAGAGATTTTTTGAGAGATTGGAATTTTTGGAGTTTTAGCTTTATGGCAGAAATCCGACTATCCATCTTCATGAGAATGAAGACTATTGTGTGCTGTTCTTCTCTTGGTGGTACAGGTACTGGAAGAGGTGCTATATCTTTTTGCCCAATCGTAGTCATTGTTGATTGTTTCGCCATTTTCATAAAGAAACAGCGGCTATAGTCCGATATTCCATGCAGTGCTAAAAAGATTGGATCTACTTTATCAATGTTAGGTTTGATTTTCATCAGGTGTCCGTCATACGTAATGTCTGAACTATGTGACAAGCAAATATTGCAATGCGCTATTCCTTCAAGCTTCAAAGAAGATCGTGTAAAAAAAACATCACCATAATCAACTTTATTGTTATCAAATCTGTTGCGGTCTAAAGATAATCTTTTTAGTTTTTCTACGTCAAAACCAAATTTTTGATACATGTCGTAAACGTTGATTAGCTTGTAACCAATTCCAACTTTTCTGGGGTCATTAAACACTCCATTAGTTATCCCATTTAAGCTTAATTCTATAAGCTTCTTAACTTCCCAGCTTTTCGGGATTTGTCCCAACTCACTGTTTTTGAACTTTGTGTGACCAATTCCCTTGGTCAACAGGTCTTGCATGAGAGCTTTTTTTAGGTCGCGGAGTTTGTTGATTTGTGCTCTGGTGTTCTTAATCACCGCATCAACAGAGGTGAGAATGGACGCTATTTTCTTTTGTTCGGGGAGAGGGGGAATAATTATTTTCCAACTGATAGTTTCTGAGGGGAGAACCCTCACATGACTATTAGTTGAACCCGTTGCAGCTAACTGAAGTCTTCCATGAAAGATATCACTAAAGAAAAAATGCTTGAAGTAGCTTAACGAAACATCCTCTGATTTCTTTGCCACATAAGATATGAACTCAGTAGATGCACACGCCCTGAGACCTTTTGGTTTCGCAAGCATAACTCTTGGTTTTCGTGGGTTAAGCTTTGAGATGAGAATTGAGTCCACATCAATACTAAATTTGTTGCTTTCAATTTTGTCACCGCAAACGACAACACTGCTATCAAACTCGTCAAATGCAGGGAGACTAAAATACGCGAATTTTTCTCTTGGAAAATTATTTGGAACAATTGATTTTGTATTTAAAGAGAAGATATCTTTTACCCGAACAGTTTGCCATCCCTCTGGAACTCTCTCATTCATACCCAAGCTCCTGCAGGTATCCCCACATCACTTTTTCTGATTGTTTTTCCTGTGCGTCTATCTCATGCAGAGAAACTTGATACTTGTCCCACCATCTTTCAAACTGTTTTATGACAGGTTGTTCAACCTCACCCATGTGGTCTCGAATCTGCTCTTTATTCTCAACTTCTGGTTTGAAATCGTAGTACTCACTGTCCCTGCGCACAAAGACGCAGGAGACGTCCATGCCGTTAAGTGTCTCTTGAATGTGGTCATTCTCAACCTCGGAAACGGGAATGCATCCCTTCAGAATGGCACGAACATCAAACGGTTCGGGTGGGGTTGAGGTGTCTGCGTATCTGCGGATATTGAGGTTGTAGTCGTTTTCGCGAATCTCATCCATCTCAACGACTTTGGCGTACCGCCTCTCGTCAGCGTATGTCTCAAAGACACTCAAAATGTGCTTGATATCCTTATCACGTAATTTGTTCTGGTTCTTGCCCTCTTGATATTCCAATTCGCCATTGATGAAGAGAACCTTGTTTTGTCGTTCTTTGGTTTTGTTCTTGTTGATAATCAACAGTGCCGCTGGAATGCTTGTGCCGTAGAACAGTGCCGAGGGAAGGCCAATCACCGCTTCCAACAGATCATCATCCAGTATGCCTTTGCGAATATTCTTTTCACTCGCGCCCCTGAACAGAACGCCATGAGGAACCACCACGCCCATTTTCCCTTCGTCATTCAGTGACGCAATCATGTGCTGAATGAACGCAAGGTCACCCTTATCTTTGGGAGGTGTTCCGTATGGATAACGCCCATAGCTGTCTGCATCTGCTGCTTCTTTCCCCCATTTCTTCAATGAGAAAGGCGGGTTTGCAATCACTCTGTCAAATGACATTAACTCGCCACCTTTTATGTGCTGTGGATCGCCTAGCGTGTCTCCTTTACGAATGTCTGCATTGAGCAGGCCGTGCAGGAACATGTTCATCTTGCAGATTGCCCAAGTGTTGAGGTTCATCTCCTGCCCATAGAGAGACAGGTCTCTCGGATCTTCACCCTGTTTGGAGAGATAGTTGCGGCTCTGTATCAACATGCCGCCAGAGCCTGCTGTCGGGTCGTATATTTTCATGCCTGCTGCAGGTTTCAGCAGCGAGACCAACAGCCAAACGACTTCACTGGGGGTATAAAACTCGCCCCCCTTTTTTCCCGCCGAGTCGGCAAATTGCTTAATCAGGTATTCGTATGCCCTGCCAAGCAGGTCAGGAGAGTCAAAGTCTTCATTACGCAGTCGATATTTTGAGTAGTGAGAGAGAAGGTCTTGTAGCTTCTTGTCGGTGAGTTTGTCTTTGATGTTGAAGTCGATGGAACTCAACACACCTTCTAGTGATGGATTGCGTTCCTCAATCGCTGCGGTTGCCTTGTTCAGGTCATCACCAATGTTGTGCTTCAGGTCTTTGAGTTTTGACCACCTTGCTCGCTCCGGGATAAAGAATGTGTCGTCGTACTCGGACTCATTAGATGCGAGTTTTTCCGCCACTCCTTTGGGTTTTCCGTGTTCAATGTGGTAATTAACAACCTTTCCATGTTCCTCTCCAAATGCATCAGAGAGCCGTTTCAGGAACAACATGCCGAAGATGTAGTCCTTGAATTCGGATGCGTCCATGTTTCCTCGAAGGATGTTTGCTGAATCCCAGAGGAAGCTTTCGAGCTTTTGCAGGGTGATTTTTTTGGTTTCCATGATGCAGGTTTTTATGGGACCCTTTGACTAAGTTATTCCACGGTAACGGAGCCGTTTCGTTCGAGGGTCAATTTTGTCCGTGTGGGAGCTTTTTCTAGCCTCCACGGATTTGGTCACTCACCTCTTTTCATCTTTATAGCCTACTTTTGCCCGTTTTACCTTTAAGGTGAGAAGAAAAACTAGAAGCTTGAGCCAGGCTCTTCCAAGAAAGCCTCTTCCTGTGGCGTACTGACGCGTTTCATGATGGTGTTGCGGTGAGGATAGCGACCGAAGCGTTCGATGATGACACGATGACGATGCTCGAAGTCCAGGTTCATGGCGAAGTGTCCGCCCTCTCTCGCCAAGGCCTCAAACAGAGGAAGGGCTGCGTCGTGGATTGCAAGCGATTCACTGTGCATGTAGGGCATATAGACGAATAAGCGTTGCGAGGGCGGCAGCACTTTGTCCGCCTCTGTTGCGACCGCTTCCTGCGCCAGGCACAGTGCCATGCCATCTTGTGCGATGGATGCAGGCTGTCCGCGATGAATGTTGCGTGAAAACTGATCCAACACGACGATTTCTGCCAAGCGTCCCGCCGCTGCCGTGCGCCAAGCGAACAACTCACCGCGCGAGGCTTGGGCAAGCACCGCGCTGAACCGCGCCCTGATCACCTCATCAAGCTCGTCGTTCACCACAAAATGTTGCTTGTCTTCCAACTCCTCAAACCAAAAGGTCAGGATTTCTGAAAATTCTATCGACATACTCAAGGTTTTTGCATTTTGCGATTTTTGGAGACTAACACACCTTCGAGTGATGGATTGCGTTCTTCAATCGCACCGGCGACCTCGTTCAGGTATTCACCTGATTGAGACAGCCTAGCGTAGCACAGTGAGGGTGCTCCCGAGTTATTCCGTCACCTACAATCGGCAAGAAGATTGCCGGGTCAACTTTATCGTTGGCGACATCACCACCAAGGTCGGTGAAATGAATGGTGGTTCCCCGCTTTTCAAGTCGCGAAGTGCGTTAGGGCGTTCTGTGTGTTACGAAGAACTCAGTCAAGTCTGGGAAGATAAAGGCATTACTACGCTGGAGGCTACCGAACCGCTTGGCAACCTTTGGACGCCTTTTTGCCTCAAGGCTCCCGCTGCCCCCCCTTTTGGCTACAATGCTCTTTCTGTAAGGAATCTTGCGAACTTGGCAACTTTTTGTGATCTCCCAAAACGAGAAACAGTCATTGCACTGGCTGGTCTAAAGAATTGAGGAACAGAATGGTTCAGAAAAGTCAGTCAAAAAGCACTAAAAGACTGGATGTCAAAGGTTATTCAGGAATCTATAACTGTCACAAATATTGGGGGAAGAAGCCGGTTGAGCTCTATGAGCTTATAATTGATGAATTTACTGATGAACGGTCATTGGGTTGTGACCCCTTTATGGGTTCTGGAGTACTCCCTAGCGTTTGTAAAGCCAAGGGAATAAATTTCAACGGGTGTGACCTGAATCCAGCTGCTCTTGATGTTGCCCGTATGTTCATTGATCCACCATCAAAGCAAGAGGTGACTCTTGTTCTTGAACAACTCAGAAGTTTTTGTCATTCAAAAATCAACGACACCTATACGCTCAGCGACGGGACTGTCATTTCACATATCGTTTGGAGTGAAGGGAAACTAGACGAGTTATGGACAAAGGTAAAAAGATCAACTCATTTGGTTACGATAACTGACCAAGTTGAAGATGAAATCAAATTCAAACTTGAAACAAAACTAAATTTCTTCAAAGATCGTGAGTTGAGTAAAAATAGCCGTATAAATGTTGTGGAGGGTCAAAAGGTTTCTGATCTCTTTACCAAAAGAGGACTTCAAAATATTGACACCTTGCTGGGTGGGATTTCCAAGCTGAATGAGCGTCAGCAAAAAATTGCTCGATTCATTCTGTCCTCATCCTTGGGTCAGATGTCGCGAATGGTGTTTACCATCGCTAACCGGAGACGGGGCAAGAAGGAAATATCTGGGTTGGAAAAGAAATATGAAGTAGGTAGCTGGGTTATCGGCTATTGGAGACCAAAAACATTCTTTGAAATCAATGTTTGGCAAGTCTTTGAAGGAAGAGCGACTAGGCTCATCAATTCGGTCAGCGATGGGCAGCTAAAATTGTTTTCCGAAGAACTTCCATCGCCACGAATCAGTCTGAGTTGCGATGATGCTGTAGGGCATCTGAAGAAGATGAAGCCAAAATCTATTGACTTGTTAGTAACAGACCCCCCACATAGTGATCGTATCCCATATCTTGAGTTGTCTGAAATGTGGAACACGGTCTTGGGCTACACAAGTAACCTGGAAAGCGAGTTCATCTATTCGAATTCTTCCAAAAGGAAAAAATCTCTATCGAGCTACCTGGAAAAATTTGAGGAAGTCATAGAGCAAACAGGAAGAGTTCTTAAAGACGGAGGCGTATTCATCTTGATTTTCAATACTACTGATGCTGAGGTCTGGAGTTCAATTAAAAAATTTATAGAGCAATACAAGAACAATTTACAGTATTTGGGTCGCTTTTCAGCTGACTACAGCGCAGGCTCAGTAGTCCAGGACAGCCGTGATGGCTCCTTGGTAAATGACTGGTGTCTCGTCATTTCAAGAGGACAGTCGAAAATTGACTTTTCATCCAAGGGACTACCTGCCTGGACAAACGAATGGATTTCAAGTCAGCGGATGGTTTTTTCGAATATGAAAAACTAAATGAGTTAGCTCCGAACGAAATTATTCCACGGTGACGGATTTTGCAAGGTTGCGAGGTTTGTCGACGTCGGTGCCTTTTTGCAGCGCGCAGTGGTAGGCGAGGAGCTGTAGGGGCACGGTAAAGATGATGGGGGCAACCGAGTTTTCCGGGGCATCCATTTCGATCAGGCGGGTGTTTTTTTCGTTACCGAAGCTGACGCCACGGGTGCTAACTTTTTTGGTGGTTCAAGAGGTGTTGAGACTAAAAAGTAAAACCGAGAAGGTGATGGGCAAGAAACGCCCTATATTCACCGCGAAAGCACCGGTTAGTTACGTTAATTGTAGGTATGAGACCACCTTAGTTACTCTTGGAATCACCCTCAATATAACGGTGTCTTGTTTTTTTAAGGACAACGATACGCATCTACCTGCGTGATTACGTGGTAGTTATAAATGGGAGTATTTTGATTAAGCAGCACATAACTGTTGCCGCTCATTTCTGCCACAGTGTTCCGCACTTTGTTTAAAACTTCTCGCCAGAGACGGCCTTCCGGATACCCACCGCCTCTCTCCCCCTCCTCCTCCACTACACCTAAAAACTCACACGGCGAGATCATCTCTGGCAGTATCTGTCTCACAAACTTGCCTTCTGCGGTAAGGGGAATCTGATGAATCGTGGTGCATCCCGTCAACAACAAGAAGAACACAGTAGCAATAGTCCATTCCGAAATGTTGATGGTGGTTACTCGAGCTTTTTTTGCCATATTGTCCTCCGGCTGTGTCGTGTCTCAACCCAGATGGGTTCTATCACGACACAAAACGCCTGTCAACGAGAAAATTTCTCGACGGATTATTCCACGGTGGCGGATTTTGCGAGGTTGCGTGGTTTGTCGACGTCGGTGCCTTTTTGTAGCGCGCAGTGGTAGGCGAGGACTTGCAGGGGTAGGGTGAAAATGATGGGAGCTACCGAGTTTTCCGGGGCATCCACTTCGATCAAGCAGGTGTTTTTTTCGTTGCCGAAGCTGACGCCGCGGGTACTAACTATTTTGGTGGTTTAAGAGGCGTTGAGACTGAAAAGTAAAACCGAGAAGGTGATGGGTAAAAAACGCCTTACATTCACCGGGAAAGCATCTGTAGGTATGAGACTACCTCAGTTACTCTTGGAATCACCTTCAATATAACGTTGTCTTGTTTTTTAAGGACAACGATACGCATCTACCTGCGTGTTTGCGTGGTTACCCATGGTAGTGGTTTGAAGAAACACATAACTGTTGCCACCCATTTCTGCCACAGTGTTCCGTATTTTATTTAAAACATTTCGCCAATTGGCTACCGGTTCCCAAGAGCCGATCTCCTCCTCCTCCACTACACCTAAAAACTCACACGGCGAGATCATCTCTGGCGGTATCTGTCTCACAAACTTGCCTTCCGCAGTAAGGGGAATCAGAACCGTCGTGCATCCCGTCAACAAGAAAAAGAACACAGTAGCAATAGTCCATTCCGAAATGTTGATGGTGGTTGCTCGAACTTTCTTTGTCATATCGTCCTCTGGTTGTGTTGTGTTTCAGACCGGTTGGACTACATCACAACACAAAACACTTGTCAACGAGAAAATCTCTCGATGGCCTATTCTACGGTGACGGATTTTGCGAGGTTGCGTGGTTTGTCGACGTCGGTGCCTTTTTCCAGCGCGCAGTGGTAGGCGAGGAGCTGTAGGGGCAGGGTGAAAATGATGGGGGCTACCGAGTTTTCCGGGGCATCCGCTTCGATCAGGCGGGTGTTTTTTTCGTTGCCGAAGCTGACGCCGCGGGCGGTGAAAACCTGTAGCTGTCCTCCACGGGTGCTCACTTCTTCGAGGTTTGCATTGAGTTTGTTCAGCTGGTGGTCATGGGGGGCGACGGCAATGATGGGCATGTCGGTATCGACGGGTGACAGTGGTTCGTGCTTCAGTTCTCCGGCTACATAGGCTTCTGCGTGCAAGTAGGAGATTTCTTTGAGTTTCAGTGCGCCTTCCATGGCGATGGGGTAGTGCAGGCCGCGCCCGAGAAACAGCGCGTGATTTTTTTTGGATATTTGTGCGGCGGCTTCGGCGACCTGGGGTTCCAGTAGCAAGGTGCTCTGCAGGCGTGCGGGGAGGTTGCGCAACTGCTGTATGAGCGAGTCAATGACTTTTTCCTGGTGGGGCTTTCTTTTGGTTAGCAAAATGACGATCAGCATCAGGGCGACGAGTCGCGTGGTGAATGCTTTCGTGGATGCGATCCCGATTTTCAGGCCGGCATGTGTCAGCAGCACAAATTCTGTGCTTCTTGCCAAGGTGCTGTGTGCGACGTTGCA
Source organism: uncultured candidatus Poriferisulfidus sp. (assembly GCA_965215765.1). Lineage (GTDB taxonomy): Bacteria > Pseudomonadota > Gammaproteobacteria > Poriferisulfidales > Oxydemutatoraceae. The sequence goes on from OZ244118.1 coordinate 578,513, forward strand.
CAGTCCGAGTGCGGCGAGATAATTTTCACTTTTCGCTTTTTCCATGGCTGCCAGGGTGTCGGCTGTTTCTCGGATTGAGAGATCGCAATGAACAGGGAATCGCTGTGCCGTGCTTGTTTTCGGTAGCGGAACTCGCTTGCTATTTCTGCCCGGCATGGAACTCCGGCAAGCTCCTCTGCATGGTCAGCTTTACAGTATCTATATCAAGTTGAATGGAAGCAGACCGATTACGGTTGGCGCGCACGTTCTCGCGCTGAAGTAAAATCGGCTGCCACTTGAACTTACCCTCTGCCGGGCTCCATAAAGCGGTCGATTATTGTTTTGACGAGCGACCCGTTAAAGTGCTGAATCAGGGCTCGCCTGATAATTTTTTTGACTCTTTTCTCATCGTCCCATTTTTCCCAGAAATCTACAATCCAGGTTGCTTCCTCTATTTTGGACACCAGAGACCGAGTCAGTGTTTTGAGTATTTCTGCTGTTTCCGCATCAGTTCAACATATTTAAAACAACAAATCATAGTCAAGATTCATGGTGTAGCATATCGTTTCAATTTAAGACTAACTAAGGTCGGATAGTGATAAGAAATCTCTTTTTAGATTGTAATTTCTTTGCTTGATAAAGCTATCGAAAGCCCCACTTCCTGATGATGGAAACTCAACTTTAATTTCTTCTGCCAGGGTTCTGAGCAATTTATTGCCTAGCAGCTCTGAATGTACTCCACACAATGATCTACCGTACCAAATTGATAAATCCTCTTCAGTGACTACATTTAGTACTCTTGATTTCCATCCTATCTGGTCAAGCAAAGATAAAATCGGTTCTTTTTCACTGTCTTTACATACAAGAACCACTCGGCCAGCACTTATTTCCGTCGCAACACTTTCTGCGATTTCTTTGGTTAAAGTTAAGCGTTTAACCTGAATTGCTAATCCGAAGTTACCCCACATATCTAGTCCTCTATCTGCAGCATTCGTCACACCAGCGCGATAAATCTTGGCAGGTAGTTCTATAGAATGGGAAGTTTCAGATAGATTCAGAGTTTTAAGAGCTAAATCACTAAACTCTTTCAATAAGTTATTTTTGTCAACGTTTAACGACACCTTGACAGAAACTTCAAGAGCATCTATTAAAGTAGAAAATAGTGCATATACTATAATTTAATATACCTTGTCCATACTTCTTTTTAAGCCGGGCTCATTCCAAAATAGCCCTAAGACTTCGTTCAACTGGAAATTTTTGCTGCCACAATAATCCAAAGCTGTTGATAACTGTGAGAGCTTGCTTTTGAATCTACTGTAAATATATTCTTCTACAATGCCTGAATGTTCTTTGTTAATTTCATCAAGCCTTGAAATATGAATTGGAAGTAGTGCGTTTTGTTCAAAAAGATTATCTTGAAATTTAGTACTTGACGTAGAAACCCTACCAACCAAAATTGATGATACATCATCTCTCCATTTTTTTGACTTAGACCTGTAGGTGCTTAAGTCTTTTATGTGAATGTCTCTTTCAACTCGGCTTCTGTGCAAAATCTCTGCTATTTGGGTCGGCTTATAAAAGTGAACGCGTGACTTATTTATAATTTTATTCAGGATATTCACTGCAGTTTCCGATGAAGCCATAGCTATATTCCTGTTAAACCAAACTGTTCAGTGGGCTTAGTTATTTTGGCATGTCTCCATTGAGTATATCATTTGCTTTGCGACAGCCGCAATCACTGGGACAGATACAGAGTTACCTGCAATCTTCCTTATTTGTGAGTACGGTAAATTTATTTTAAAGGTTTCAGGGAATCCTTGTAACCTAAGCATCTCTCTTCCGGTTAGTCTACGATTTCCATTTACTACTAAGTAGTTGTAACTACCCCCTGCTCTTAGTGCACATGAGTAAGGAAGGGGCGAAACGTTGCCGCTAATGTTTTCATGCCAGATGGCTGGGTAAATTGGATCTACTTTCAGTGACCTGTGCCTTTTTAAGCGTATTCTCTCGGATAAAAAGTAGCTATGGTCAACACATTCGTCTTTTTCTAAAATTTCTTTAAGCGGAACCATTTCACCATTAGGACGAGGGAAATCGAAGTTGATTTTGTTAATAAACCCTAAGATGAAAATTCTCTCCCTTTTTTGAGGCAAGCCAAAATCCAATGTATTAAGAACTTTACTATACGTGGTGTATCCGAGATTCTTCAGTGAGTTTATTATTACCTCCATAGTTCTGCCTCCATCGTGAGTAGCCAATCTTTTTACGTTTTCTAGCAGGAATGCATGCGGTCGTTTTTCTTCAAGTATCTTTTCAATGTTGAAAAATAATGTTCCTCGAGTATCAGCAAACCCTAAACCCTTACCGGCAATGCTAAAAGGTTGACACGGAAACCCTGCAAGAAGGATATCGTGGTCAGGTACATCGCGAGGGCTTATGTCATTGATGTCTCCGAACGGGCGTTCTCCGAAGTTCCTTTCATACATTTTTTGTGCATAAACGTCAATCTCTGATGAGAAAACATTCTTACAACTATACTTCTCAAACCCAAGCCTGATGCCCCCAATGCCAGCGAAGAGGTCTATAGTTCGGTACTGCATTAACTATTCTCCTTCAGGTAACTGTTATCATGTTTTATCAGTCACGGGAGGTCAGGTGCGTCTCTGAATTTTCTTCACCCGCTTCATTGGGTTTTTTATTTCGTCTGATGGAGTATTTACTTCCATGGTTAGCTTGAGAAGGTGAACAGGAGCATAAGTTGCAAGGTATGTGTGTTATATCCTTCATCGTTATCTCCATTATTACCTCAGTATAAGGTTACCAATTTCTCTCTTATGCTTTTAAAAATCTCTTTACAGTGTTGGATGTGTGGAGCAATTGGAGATTGTTTTCTTTATTGATCCTTAGATACCATTAATTGGGGTTGCTTTTGATCCTACATTATCCAGGGCATTTCTCAGCATCGCGAGCATGAGATTAGGCGGTGGATTATTTGTTATCGTTTTGAGTAGGACAGGTGGCATGTCAGGTCATTTAACTGGTCTTTTAAGCTAAGATTAATGGGTGGTGTAACCCTTTCTAATCCCCACGCTCTCACAGATTATTCCACGGTGACGGATTTTGCGAGGTTGCGTGGTTTGTCGACGTCGGTGCCTTTTTGCAGCGCGCAGTGGTAGGCGAGGAGCTGTAGGGGCAGGGTGAAAATGATGGGGGCAACCGAGTTTTCCGGGGCATCCACTTCGATCAGGCGGGTGTTTTTTTCGTTGCCGAAGCTGACGCCGCGGGCGGTGAAGACCTGTAGCTGTCCTCCGCGGGCACTCACTTCTTCAAGGTTTGCCTTGAGTTTGTTCAGCAGATGGTCATTGGGGGCGACGGCAATGATGGGCATGTCGGTATCGACCAGTGCCAGTGGTCCGTGCTTCAGTTCTCCGGCTGCATAGGCTTCTGCGTGCAAGTAGGAGATTTCTTTGAGTTTCAGTGCGCCTTCCATGGCGATGGGGTAGTGCAGGCCGCGCCCGAGAAACAGTGCGTGGTTTTTTTTGGATATTTGTGCGGCGATTTCGGCGACCTGGGGTTCCAGTAGCAAGGCGCTCTGTAGGCGTGCGGGGAGGTTGCGCAACTGCTGTATGAGCGAGTCAATGACTTTTTCCTGGTGGGGCTTTCTTTTGGTCAGCAAAATGACGATCAGCATCAGGGCGACGAGTTGCGTGGTGAATGCTTTCGTGGATGCGACCCCGATTTCCGGGCCGGCATGTGTCAGCAGCACAAATTCTGCGCTTCTTGCCAAGCTGCTGTGTGCGACGTTGCACAGTCCGAGTGTGGCGAGATAATTTTCACTTTTCGCTTTTTCCAGGGCTGCCAGGGTGTCGGCTGTTTCTCCGGATTGGGAGATCGCAATGAACAGGGAATCGCTGTGCCGTGCTTGTTTTCGGTAGCGGAACTCGCTTGCTATTTCTGCCTGGCATGGAACTCCGGCAAGCTCCTCACACCAGTATTTCGCTACCAAGGCGGCGTGGTAGCTGGTGCCGCACGCGACTATGTGTAGTCCTCTGGTCTGGTCCAGAACTGATTTCGCTTTGTAGCCGAGGATTTCGTCCGGGACGGTGCCTTCGTGCAGCCTTCCTTCGAGCGTGTCGGAAACCGCAGTGGGCTGCTCGTGAATTTCCTTGTGCATGAAGTGTTTGAAGCGTCCGAGCTTGGGAAAGCCGGTGTGGAGGTCAATCTGCTCTTCACGCGGCTGCACTTTGCGCAGTTGCTGGTCGTAGACCTCAACTTGGTCGCAGTCCAGGGTGACGAATTTTTGGTCTTCCAAAATGAGGAAGCGCTTCGTGAGACCTGCCAGAGCTTGCACATCGGAGGCCAGGTAGTTCACCTGATCGCCCAGCCCGACTGCCAGGGGGCTCCCGCTGCGTGCGCCGACGAGTCTGTGTGGTTCGCTTTCGTCAAGAACTGCGAGTGCCCATGAGCCTATGAGGTCTTGTGCTGTTTCCCGGACTGCCGTCAACAAGTCTCGCCCTTTCTCAAGGTAGAAGCAGATTTGGTGTGCAATCACTTCGCTGTCGGTGTCGGAGGAAAAATCAAAGCCCAGCTTCTTTTGCTGTTTTTTCAGTTCGAGGTAGTTCTCGATAATGCCGTTGTGGACGACCACGACGCGCCCGGAGGAGATTTGTGGGTGGGCGTTGTGTGTTGCCGGTACTCCGTGTGTTGCCCAGCGGGTATGCGCCACACCGATGTTGCCGGAAATGGGTTCCTTCAGCAGTAATTTTGCCAGTTCATTGACGCGTCCGGTACGCCGCCGCATCTGGATGCCGCCGTTTTGTAGCGTCGCGATGCCGCTGGAGTCGTAGCCTCGGTATTCCAGCTTGCGCAGGCCGTCCAAAAGCATCGGGCAGACATCGTTTTTTGCGACCGCTGCGACTATTCCACACATTTTTCGTGGTTCCTTCTGTGTGCCTGTCTACGGGGAGTTGCGGCGGGGGCGTTTCCAGCCGGGCACCAGATGTTGCTTGCTGCGTGAGAGCGTGAGCTGCTTTTTTTCTGCGTCTCGGGTAATCGTGGATCCTGCGCCGATCGTGGCACTTTTCCCGATGCGGACGGGCGCAATAATCTCGGTGTTTGCGCCGATAAAAACGTCATCCTCTATGGTCGTCCGGTGTTTGCTTTTGCCGTCGTAATTGCACGTGATGGTTCCGGCTCCGATGTTGACGTCTTTTCCCGTCGTGCTGTCACCGACATAGCTTAAGTGCCCGATTTTGGTGCCTTCGCCGATCTTGCTGTTCTTGATTTCCACGAAGTTGCCGATCCGTGCTGTTTTGGCAAGCACTGTTTCGGGTCGGATGCGTGCATAAGGTCCCAGAACGCAGCGTTCACCACATTGCAAGGTGTCGAGGTGGGAAAAGGCTTTGACTTGTGTGCCATCTCCCAGAGACACATCCTTCAGGTAGCAGTAGGGGCCAACCTCTACATTGTCTCCGAGTTGTACCTTGCCGGCAAAAATCACGCCGACATCGATGCAGGTGTTTTTCCCTGCTTCGACTTCGCCGCGAATATAGAGGTTGTTTGAGTCTCTCAGGCGTACCCCGGACTTGCGCAAGGCGGCGGTGCGACTTTGGTAGACTCGGTGCTCTGCGGTTTCCAGTTCTTCCAGGGTGTTGATGCCGTGTGCTTCCTCGGCATTTCCCGGTTGGCAGGTGACCACTCGGTGGCCGTTCGCAACGGCAAGGCCGATACAGTCTGTCAGGTAGTACTCCGACTGCTGATTGTCATTGTCGATTTCCCGGATCCACTCTTGCAGTTTGCCGGCCTGCGCTGCCGCCACCCCGACGTTGACTTCCGAAATGGCTTTTTCCGCGGCCTTGGCGTCGGCTTCTTCCACGATGCGCCGTACTTGCCCCGCGTCATCGCGCACAACCCTGCCATAGCCGTGTGGGTTATCAAGGGTAGCCGTTAAAAAGGCCAGATCGGCGTGTGCGATCTCGGCGAGCACCGAGGCGCAAGTTGCTGCGGACAGCAGTGGCATATCGGCATAGAGGACGAGTACCTGAAGATCCGCTTCAATTTTTGGCAGTGCACAGGCAACAGCGTGCGCCGTGCCGCGGTTTTCATTCTGGGTGTGCCAGTGGATGGGCATCTTTTCGCACCAGTTGGCGTTGTCGTTTTCGACTGCTGCTCGCACCCGGTCAGCCTGGTGGCCGATGACCAGGTGTACGGAATCAGGTGCGAGTTGCGCGATGGTGTCAAGCGTGTACGCGAGCATGGGCTTTCCGGCCAGTTCAAGCAAAGGTTTGGGCACGTTGATGCCGCAGCGTTTGCCTTCACCGGCGGCCAATAAAATGATGGCTGTTTTTGTCTTAGGCATTTTGTTGGCTGGGGCAAGACGTTCCGGGTGCTTCGGATATTTTTGGTATTTCTGGCATCGGGTTTCGGTGACCTGTTGCTCCTGTGTTGTCGGGACGAGACACCAGCTTTTGACGTCAGCAGGCGACGCCGTGTTCAAGCACTGCGCACACCTGACCGGCCAAGTCCCCGGTGTCCAAGTGTACGGAATTTGATGCCGCTTGTGCGACGCACGCCATGCGGCAAGCGGGGGTTTGCCCGCCAGCTCGCCTGTTCGGGGGAACCCAGCAGCCTGAAAGTGGTTCCTTCATATCGTGATTTACAGAAAACGCAAGGTGTCTTCGCAGATGTTGGCAAGCGTTTTGGTCGGGGTCATGAAGTGTGACATGAAGGGGACTTCGACCACTGCCGGGTCACCGACCCTGCGTGCTTCATTGCTGACCGAGAAGTCCACTCCCGAAACTTGCTTCATGGTGGCAATGACTTCTTTCACGGTATAACTTTTGCCGCTGCCAAGGCACTCGTACTCTCGTTCGGAAGCGGGTTGCTCGACCGTCATCACCACTGCATTTGCGACGTCTGAGACGTGGATGTAATCGCGCACGCAGGTTCCGTCCTTGGTTTCGTAGTCGTTGCCGTAAATGGCGACTTGTGGTGCTTCGCCGCGAACGGCCATGGCGACTTTGCGTAACAGGTGCGTGGGTTCGTTAAAATTCTTGAAGCCGTTGGAGCCGCCGACGTTAAAAAAGCGCAGTACGGTTCGTGCCGGACACAATTCCCTGATGATTTCCTCGGCGGCTATTTTTGATTTTGCGTAGGGCGAAACCGGGGCGAAAGCGCCGCCGGTGGACGCGAACACAAATTTTTCGAACCGAAGCTCGCGAATCACGTTCAGGGTTCCGAATGTATTGCTCAGGTAATAGTCGCTCGGCTTTTTCATGGATTCTTCAACGGACACCAGTGCGGCGCAGTGAACCACGCTGTCGTACGCGCGATTGAGGGTTTCGGATGCGGGCAGGCTTTTTCGGATGTCCCAGGAAAAAAAACGCTGGCTATACGCCTGGATGTTGTTGCCAGAATCTTCTATGTCTGTTGTCACCACGGTGTGACCATTTCTGCTCAGTGCCTGGACAATATGCGAACCAATATAGCCTCGCGCACCGGTGACCAGAACTTTCAAAACTCTTTTCCTGCGAGCGATTGCGTCTCCGTAAGACCCTGATTCCTTTCATCATCAGCTTTGACGGGCTGGGGCAGGTTCGGACGCTCGCTTCGTGATCTTGCTTCTGAACCCGGCATTTTCTCTGCTTCTGTCCGCTCGTTTGAATTGGAGAGTGCGCTGAGCGCCCCGCGCAGCAAGTTGACTTCACGAACGCTTAAGTGGAGCCGTTGGAAAATCTGGCGAAATTTCCGCATCACGGTTACGGATTTGCGCCCACTAAAAAAGATTTTTTCGTCAAGAGAGGCTTCGAGGTGCGCATACAGCCTTTCTATTGCCTGCCTGCTCGCGGGTTCGTCCATCTCGTGCTTTGTCGTTATTTCTTGAGGCACGTGTTCCTCCACGCTCAGATGCCACTCGTAAGCGATTACCTGCGCCGCGGAAGCCAGGTTTAATGAGCCGAACTGTGCCTGGCACGGAATGCGCAGTTGGTATTGACACAAATCCATTTCGCGGTTGCTGAGTCCGGCACTCTCTCGTCCGAAGACGACGGCAAAATCATAGCGGTTGTGAGAGATGGTTTGCATGGCTTCGCGCGGCGTCAGGCATGGCCACTTGGCATGGCGGGGTCGGACGCTGGCACCGAGCACCACCTGATGGTCCTGGAGTGCTTCTTCCAGGGTGGCAACGACTTTAGCCTGATCCAGAATTTCATCCGCCCCGGCTGCCCGGGCTGTTGCTTCCGGAGATGGAAAGTATTTCGGATTGACCAGGGTCAGGTGTCGGATGCCCATGGTTTTCATGGCTCTGGCGACTCCTCCGATGTTTCCCGGATGAGTGGTTTCGACCAAAACAAAAGTGGGAGACTTTGAAGCGGGAATGTCGCTCGGGAGTTTATGCATCGCCGACGGGTAGTAGCTCTGTGGGTTCGGAAACGGCGGTGCTGTACTGTGTTCCGTATTCATGTACGGTTTCAACCAATGCGGCCACGCTTTCCAGCTCGGCTTGCGGGGTAATGCCATGACCCAGGTTGAAAACGTGTCCGGGGCCGGCTCCGTAGGAGGCGAGAACCGCTTGTGCCTCACTGCGCACCACTTCCGGGGAAGAGAGCAGGGTTTGCGGGTCAAGGTTGCCTTGCAGTGCCACTTGCTGGCGTGTCATACGGCGAGCGCGCCCCAGAATGTCGCTCGGGAGTTTATGCATCGCCGACGGGTAGTAGCTCTGTGGGTTCGGAAACGGCGGTGCTGTACTGTGTTCTGTATTCATGTACGGTTTCAACCAATGCGGCCACGCTTTCCAGCTCGGCTTGCGGGGTAATGCCATGACCCAGGTTGAAAACGTGTCCGGGGCCGGTTCCGTAGGAGGCGAGAACCGCTTGTGCTTCACTGCGTACCACTTCCGGAGAAGAGAGCAGGATTTGCGGGTCAAGGTTGCCTTGCAGTGCCACTTTCTGGTGTGTCATACGGCGTGCGCGTCCCAGAATGTCGCTCGGGAGTTTATGCATCGCCGCCGGGTAGTAGCTCTGTGGGTTCGGAAACGGCGGTGCTGTACTGTGTTCCGTATTCATGTACGGTTTCAACCAATGCGGCCACGCTTTCCAGCTCGGCTTGCGGGGTAATGCCATGACCCAGGTTGAAAACGTGTCCGGGGCCGGTTCCGTAGGAGGCGAGAACCGCTTGTGCTTCACTGCGTACCACTTCCGGGGAAGAGAGCAGGATTTGCGGGTCAAGGTTGCCTTGCAGTGCCACTTTCTGGCGTGTCATACGGCGTGCGCGTCCCAGATCGACAGTCCAGTCCACTCCCAGCGCGTCGCTGCCGCTGTTGGCGAGGTGGTCGAGCCAGGCGCCGCCCCCTTTGGTAAACAAAATAACCGGAATGCGTTCTCCGTTCCGGCTGCGGGTGAGCTTTGCCATGACCCGCTGCGATGGAGCCAGCGAAAAACGCAGAAACTTGCTTTCTGCAAGCAGTCCGCCCCAACTGTCAAAAATCATGGCCACACGGGCACCAGACTCTATTTGCGCGTTCAAAGATGAAGCAATGCTGTCGCACAGCATATCGAGCAACATGTCCAGCAGATCCGGGCGCTCAACCATCATGCGCTTGGCGTACGAGAAATTTTGTTTTGAAGAGCCGTCAATCATGTACGCCGCCAGTGTCCAAGGGCTTCCGCAGAAGCCGATGAGCGGCAATCTTCCATTCAGCTCTGTGCAGACGGAACGGATTGCCGTACACAGGTAGTCGAGGTCTTCTGTCGCGTTCACTGTGCGCAATTTTTTCAAATCTCTCTCGCACCGTATCGGTTCCGGGAAAAACGGACCACTTCCTTCTTTGAATTCCAGCGTCATCCCCATGGCTTCCGATACGACCAGGATGTCGGAGAAAATAATCGCGGCATCCAGGGGGAACCTTCGCAAAGGCTGAAGGGTCGCTTCACACGCAAACTCGGGAGTTTTGCACAGTCGCAAAAAGGAACCCGCCTGTTCTCGCAACTTGCGGTATTCGGGGAGGTAACGCCCCGCCTGGCGCATCATCCAGATCGGAACAGTCGGGCAGGGCTCCTTGAACAGGGCACGAATCAGGAGATCGTTTGGAGCGCTCCTCGCCTGTGTATCGCCCGGGGACAAACTTTAGACGGGTCTTGAGTTTTCAGGCATCAGGCGCAGAGGTAGTCCAGGATTCCTGTCGCTGCCTGTCGTCCGTCATAAACGGCGGTGACAACGAGGTCTGCGCCGCGCACCATGTCGCCGCCGGCAAACACTTTAGGGTTTGCCGTTTGAAGTTTCATGGGGGTGTTGTGGTCTGCTACCACGCGTCCGTTGGTGTGTGTGCAAATTCCGGATTCTGTCAGCCAGTGTGGAGGGCCAGGCTGGAATCCAAATGCCAGAATGACGACGTCTGCAGAGATCACTTCTTCGTCTCCGGGGATGACTTTTAATGGCTGGCTGCGTCCGGGAAGAATACCGGGCTCGGCGCTGGTGCGAACAAAGCGAACAGTTTTCCTGTCTTTGTCGTCACTGATTGAGATGGGCTGGAGATTGAATAAAAAGTGTACGCCTTCTTCACGCGCGTTTTTGACTTCCCGCCTTGAGCCGGGCATGTCTTTTTCTGATCGGCGATAAACGCAGGTAACCGATGCTGCCTCTGAGCGTACGGAAGTCCGGTTACAGTCCATGGCGGTATCACCGCCGCCCAGAACCAGGACATGCTTTCCGCGCAGGTCTACGAGTTCATCGCGCGAATATTCAAAGCCCATTTGTTTGCAAATGGAAGTCACCAGAAACGGCAACGCCTTGCGAACTCCCTGCTGACTTTCTCCAGGGAAATTTCCCGGTACCGGCACGTAGGTGCCCATGCCGAGGAAAACTGCATCGTAGTTTTCAAGCAGCGATGGAAACGGAATGTCGCTGCCAATTTTCTTGCCCAAGCGAAACTCGACACCCATGCCTTCCAAAATTTTGCGCCGCCGCAAGACAACTCTTTTTTCCAGTTTGAATGGCGGGATGCCGAAAGTCAGCAAGCCGCCAATTTCCGGATAGAGGTCAAAAACCACCGCTTTTACGCCATTTCTTGCCAGGACATCCGCGCAGGAAAGTCCGGCTGGCCCAGCCCCGACAATGGCGACCTGTTTTCCGGTCGCGATAACTTGAGAAAGGTCAGGAGTCCAGCCAGCCTCAAAAGCCGTGTCGGTGATGTACTGTTCCACTGACCCAATGGTTACCGCACCAAACCCGTCATTCAGCGTGCAGGCTTCTTCGCACAAGCGATCCTGGGGGCAGATTCTGCCGCATATTTCCGGCAGGGAATTAGTTTGGTGGCACAGCTCCGCAGCTTCGATAACCTTGCCTTCTTCTACCAGCTTCAGCCATTCCGGAATATGATTTTGGACAGGACATTTCCATGAACAATAGGGATTGCCGCACTCGATGCAGCGCCCTGATTGCTGTTCGGCCTCAGCTGGCTGGAATGGTTCGTAAATCTCGTCAAAGTGCTTCAGGCGAATAACTGAAGGCACCTTTTTCGGGCCTTTGCGAGGCAGATTTATGTATTGAAGAAGGTCTGCCAAGCTCTGACTTGAAGTGCAGTTGACGTGTCAGGCCTTATATCCTGCTTGGGTTGGAGCTACCCCCTGTCCAAGATTCAGAACCCGGATGTCTTTTTCGGCTACGTTTGCGAGCGAGTATCAGCTTGCGCTTGCGAGCTTCCGCAGGTTTTTCGTAACACTCCCTGCGCCTGACTTCCGCCAGTATGCCCGCTTTTTCGCACGAGCGTCTAAAGCGACGCAACGCAACATCAACGGACTCGTTATCTCTTAGTCTTATGCTCGGCATTTTCCTCCCGGTTGGTTAGCAGTCTTGGTTGGGACTGACCCGCCATTCTATATCCGCTTAGACCTTGTCGGCAAGCTGATTGCGCCACGTGTACGGTTATGACGCTGTCCGCCAGCGATCAGGGTTGTCGCATCGTGATGACGGTGCCTGACTATATGATTCTGCGTGGTTTTCGTGCCCCATGCATGCGCGAATGGGGCATTTTGCAGCATCGCTTTGGATGCCAATGTGAGAGTTTTACCTGACCAAACCGCCAAGAAACAATTTCAGGCGGAGTCTTGCAGTGAGGATGCGAGTCACTTTGAGCTTGAGGTCGTGGCTTTGCCCGCCGGCAGCCACACGGATATTGAACGTCGCTTCACTGTGGGCTTCCGGGATCGTCAGTTTCAACTTGGTCAGACCGGAACCATGGTTTTCAGCGAACTTCGCCGAGGTTTCTGTTGGCGAGCTGTTAACCAGGCTCCAGGTTAATCCGGCACGCGTATGCGTGGTGTTCAGTGATACCGTCAGCTCTTGACTGGAGAATGGGATGGTTCTTTCAAGGAGTCGCCCTTGGACAAGCACTGGTGATTCAACATTGCTCAACATATGCACAAGCACCTGATCTGTTTTGTCAGGGTCGTTTGCATCACTGGCTTTGACCAGAAAACTGTTCCCGTTAAACGGGGATCCTTGAAGTATCTGGCAGCGCACACGCATTTCAGATCTGCTTTGGGATGCCAATGCGCTACTTTTGCTGTCTTCGCCCACGAATTCCACCATCATGCGGTCGTCGTAGGTATTGACAAGTTCCCATTTCAAGTTCTGTCCGACTCCCCCTTGGGCAACCAGGTGTATAAGCACTGTCTGTAATCCCGGGGCGAGGTGGATATTTATTGAGTCAGCGTCTAAAACGCTACTGCCAGAAATTTGGCTGATTACCGGCGGTGAATTCGCTTGGCGAACGATAAGTCGTATTGAGGTAGTGCCTCCCAGTCTGTCTTTGGCTGATACTATGAATTGCCCTGTTGATCTTGATCCTTCCGGGCGCGTGAACTGCACTTTGGCGATAGGCCCCTTGGCCGTGGCAACTTGGTTGTTGACGAGGAAATTGAGCATGCTTTCTTCAGGCGTACCTGCAACCCGCTTTGCGGTCCACTCCAGCGAATCCAATTCCTCCGGGTAGTGGGTATTGGCGTATAACTGAAGGGATACCTGATGTTGATGTGCCGGAATTTCCAAATACTGTTCCTTATTCCCTGATATGGTCGGAAGATTGCTTGGTTTTACCAAAACCGTAATTGTGGAAAATCCATTATTTCCTATGGCTTCCACAGAGAAACCGTCATTTTCCTGAATGTCTCCTTCTGGCAGATACACCACGGTGACTTGGGTGCCCACCCCGCTGGCGGCACAGATATCCTTGTATTCCTTCAATAAGAAACATACCCATCCTTTCTGTGGGGTGTGGTTTGGTGAAACCTGCCATGTCAGAGAATCTGCTGTGTGAGCCGAGGCACTTAAAACCAATCGCAGTTCCGAGTCCTCGCCAGAAGTCACTGGCAGTTCTGTTTTACGTTCAGCCAGAATCCGTGGTTTCGAGTTTGACGAAAGCCCCGTGACAAAGCTCTTCTCTGTTAACGTGTCTCCTTCTTTATCAGAGAGAATGATCTTGTAGTAGGCATTACTGATCAAGTCTGAAAACTTTATTTCTGCCGTCTGTATCTCGTCTCCCAGGACAAGAGAGCGCGTTGAGATCGACGCAGGGTTTTCCTCCTGAAAAATACGAATGAGGTATTTTGCCTTTGAGTTAACGTCGTCAGAAACGGACACGGTAATATCTGCTTCCGTCACGCCTGCCTGAATCTGGATTCCAGGTATTTCTGGTGGGGTCGGCAAACGAAAATAGCCGTTACTCGGATGACCGGCAATTCCCCCGATGTGTGTGCGAACTGAGTAGCTGACCATGCTGCCATGTCCGTATTCATTGCGGAGCCAGTCCAGGTGCTCATTGGGGACTGTGCTATATGCGGAGGTGACGTTCCGGGTCAGTCCCGAGATTTCCAGTTCGTGAAAGTCCGCCGAAAGCTCTGAGCTTTGCCATACCAGTATCAGGTTGGTGGAAGACGCAAAGTTGGCCGCCAGACCTGTTGGTGCAGCAGGGATCTTTGTCAGCTTTGTGTGGCTGTGCAGGGGAAGTGTGCGTCCGCTCCCAAAATGCCAGGAGTCTGCGTCCCAGTCGGAATACGTCGTGGCTCCAGCACACGTCTTGCCTGACTCCGTTGGGCATTTTAGCTGTGTCAGGGTGCGCGGGAAGCTTCCCCGAATGTCTCCAATATTTATGTCTCCGATATTTGTCCCGGAGAAATCGTTCACCTTGGTGTCTCCAGCCACTTTGCCTGCCGTGTAACTGTTATGGATGCCCCCCAGGTTGTAACCCGCAAAGCCGCCTACCCAACTCGTTCCTCGTATGGAGCTGGACGCGAAGTAGCTGTATGTAACAGTGGCAGCGATATAGTTGGTTCCCACGAAGCCGCCTATCCATTTCTGCCCTGAGACCTTGCCGCTTGCGTAACTGTTGCTGATGTGTCTGGAATTGGAACCTGCAAAACCACCCAAGTTGCTGTTTCCAGAGACTGAGCCCGTTGCGTAGCTGTGGGTGATGACACCATAGTTATTGCCTGTATGTCCGCCCATACGACTGTTGGGCTCACCGATTCCGGATGTTGGGTCGCCCGTTCCGCTAACTGAGCCTGTTGCGTAACTATAGCTGATGGTTCCGAGATTAAACCCTGTGAGTCCTCCCGTGGCACCATTTCCTGCGACTGTCCCTGCGGCATAGCTATGGGTGATGGTTCCTCCTTCGCTGTTTCTTCCCACCAGACCGCCAATCGCCCGGGAAGTACTGTACACCTGCCCGCTCGCGTAGCAATCCAGAATGTGCCCTTCGTTTTTGCCTGCGAGACCCCCTGCCTGGGTGCCGCCGTCAACCCGGCCGGACGAGCCACTGTTTCTGATCGTGCCGGTGTTGTACCCAACGAAGCCGCCAATCTCGTAGGAATAGAGCTTAATATGAGCTCGCGTCTCCGTACGGGCGTGACTGTCACTGATCACGCCATCGTTCTGTCCCACCATGCTGCCAGCCTGAAAGCTGCCACTGAGAACCCCTCCTCTTACGGTACTGTTCTCTATGATCCCTTTGTTGTGTCCTGCCAGGGTGCCCACGTAGCTTCTGCCAGTGGTTTGTGAATCCACCAGAGTGACAAGTCGCAAATAGCTTCCTTCTTCAAGGCTGGAAAACATACCCACGTTTCTTCCTTCAGGGAGGTTGATGAACAGGTTTCTGATTGCGTACCTGTCTCCGTTGAAAGAACCGAAAAAAGGGCCAATGGGGATAAAGCCATCCCCATCGTTCCATTCGCGGGTCTGCCCCGCATCAATGTTGTTTGTCAGTACGTAGTGTGCTCGCGGCCTTGAGCACATTGCCTGTAACTGGGTGAGCGTGGTGACTTTGTAAGGCTCGGTTGCGGTGCCTTTGCCCTCCCAAACTGATCGTTCAGAGACCAAAGCAGTACATTGGTTCTGTGATGAATCAGGATCACTCTGAAGGGAGGAACTGACCTGTGCATAAAGATTGCAAGACATGCCGAAGCAGAATGGCACTAGCACGGCGTAAAGCCGTGCTACTACCGCCCACCTATAGAAGGATTCTTTATTATTATTATTATCCATGCTCCAACCTTTGGTGAAAGCGACATCAGGCATGAGTCCAATGTCGCAACGCATACCGTTTTCACAAATACGCACTTGTTAGCAACACCGAGTAGATTATCTTTTGAACGGCGAATCAATAGTCCCTTTGTGGTATTTATGAGGTGCCACAATGCGCTTTCCGGGATGCAGGCTACGTCTTAGTAGCCTGTGTGTTTGCCCCTGTTTGTTATCAGCTTTTCAGGTACGCAATGGTGAGCATGCTTGCTCTTGGGGTGCCCAGGTGTTCAGTTATTGGATGGTGATGAGATGCTCGGGTTCGATAACCTTTTCGGGATTCTCCACCAGATTTGCCAACTCATGTTTGGGCGCAGGGAAAATTTCACGCCGTGCGCGTTCGTTTGTATCCACTGCACTCCATTTTTGAGATGTAGCCTACGTCATAGCCGTATGTTTGCCCCTGTTTGTTATCAGCTTTTCAGGTACGCAATGGTGAGCATGCTTGCTCTTGGGGTGCCCAGGTGTTCAGTTATTGGATGGTGATGAGATGCTCGGGTTCGATAACCTTTTCGGGATTCTCCACCAGATTTGCCAACTCATGTTTGGGCGCAGGGAAAATTTCACGCCGTGCGCGTTCGTTTGTATCCACTGCACTCCATTTTTGAGATGTAGCTTACGTCATAGCTGAATGTTCGCCCCTGTTTGTTATCAGCTTTTCAGGTACGCAATGGCGAGCATGTTTGCTTTCGGGGCGTTCAAGTATTCAGCTATTAGGTGGTGATGAGATGCTTGATTTCGATTAACTCTTTCGGGATTCTCCACCAGATTTGCCAACTCATTTTTGGGTGCAGGGAAAATTTCACACCGTGCGCGTTCGTTTGTTTCCATTGCGCTCCATTTTTGAGATGCAGCTTACGTCATAGCTGTATGTTCGCCCCTGTTTGTTATCAGCTTTTCAGGTACGCAATGGCGAGCATGCTTGCTTTCGGGGCACCCAAGTGTTCAGTTATTGGGTGGTGGAGATGCTCGGTTTCTATTAACCCTTTCGGGATTGTCCGCCAGATTTGCCAACTCATTTTTGGGCGCAGGGAAAATTTCACGCCGTGCGCGTTCGTTTGTTTCCATTGCGCTCCCTTTTCCCGCCACTCGTGCACATCCAGTCCAACAATGATTTTTTTTGAGATGTAGCTTACGTCATAGCTGAATGTTCGTCCCTGTTCGTTATCAGCTTTTACGCACGCAATGGCGAGCATGCTTGCTTTCGGGGCGTTCAAATATTCAGTTATTGAGGGCATGTTTTCTTCAAATCGTCCGAGGCGATGGCCGGAAAGAATTAATCCCGGATTGAGCTTGCCTGACCATTCTCCCGATTTAATCTGCACCTTATGTGAGCAGTCGTTGACTTGCACGACAATGTCGGCTTGGTCGTCGTGACCTGCCCCTTTCCATTTGGACTGGTGCTGCGCCTGGGTGTCAGACTTTATTGCTCTGTCTACCAACTCCTCTAGTTCCCAACCAGAGCAACGCTTGCCTCTGAACAGGTCGTGATATTTTCACAGGTCTGTTTTGAGCTGCTGCAACATACGCGGGGTCAAGCGGTACATTGCTTTATCCAGCTACGCCCGAATTCGGCACATTCGGGGTTTATCTCTATGCCGAGATATGGCACGCCGAGCGATTGGGCGGCCACGCACTCCGAACCAGACCCGGCGAATGGAACCAGTACGCGCCCTGCGTTTCCATTGATGCGCGACCGTATCAATCGCTTGGTCAATGCCATCGGTTTTTGTGTCGGATGCTTCAGGATGTCGTGATCCCGATGGTCTTTCAGCTGACTCGGCGGCATCACATTCCCGCCACAATCGCGGCAAGCGAACCACCGTTCGGCGCGCCCGGCATCCCCAGCCAGCGCCGGCACCTTGATAACATCACGAGGTAGCGCACCTCCATTGTCTTTGTAGAGCGTTTTCTTACCATTGCTGTATCGCCCTTGTGTCCCCTTGCGTTCCTTGCCTGCGCACCGCAGAAAGTGGTCGGTATAGGCGATGCGAATTTGATTGATTTCGAGGTTGGGGCGCGGCGTGCCCGGCTTCCACAGACACAGAATTGACTCGTGCGAGCGCTGCCAGAATTTCGAAGACGGCACAGCCTTGTTGGTGTAATGCCAAGCTAGCCAGCGTTGCTCGTTGATGGGGTAATTCACCGCGATGTGCGCCAACACTTCGGGGAATCCATAGACATATACGACGCCGTTAACCGCCAGTACGCGAAAGCACCGCGCCAGCCAGTCACGCGACCACGCGACATATTCACCGATGGGCATGCTGTCTCGGTTATTGCCGAAATCCTTGCCGATGTTATAGGGCGGGTCGGCGATGACAACGTCAAATTTCAATTCAATACTCTGACGCCTCAAGACTTTGACGACATCGCCCGTGATTATTTGCGACTCAAACGTCGGCTTTGCACAGAATGCGGCTATCGTGCCCAGATTTGCCGTGTCCCACTTTTGCTCCGTTACTGCCCAACTGTTGCCCCCACCGCCACACTTCTGTGCGCTGTGTCGGGTGGCGGCGTACTTGCATGACTTCGCCAATTCACGATAAGTGCCATGTTCATTGGTGTCGTATGGTGCGCCCGGCTGAACCGCTCCACGAATCTCGTGTTGAGGGGAAAACTGATTGGTGCCGGACACGGGTTGCGCCTTCGTGTTGCCCGCCCGCCCGCGCATGGCGGTGGCGACTTGCTTGCCGACTCGCTTGCCGACACCACTGCGGCTCGTGCGCAATTTTTCAGGCGCGTGTTTGTTGCTTTCCTCGTTGCTTGAGGTTTCGCCGATTTCTGCGATGTTTGGCAACATCAAGCCTTGAGCCTTGCACGCTTTCTTGATGCGCTGAAGCATGAAGCGCGCAGACTTTTGCGTCATCCCAGTCTCTTTGGATAACCGCAGGCTGTTGATGCCCTTGTATGCCACGCTGACTTGGTACATCGCGTATAGCCATGTTCGTACAGGTATCGGACTTGCCTGCATGATGGTGTTGCTTTTATAACTGAACTGCTTGCGGCAGTCGCGGCAGTGATAATAGAATTGTCGTGATTTGTGCTCGTAAGTATTCACGCTACCGCAGGCCACGCAGAAGCGGCTTTTCGGCCATCGAGCGGACGCAAAGAAAGTGATCGCTTTTTTCTCGGTGTTGAATTGCTCAAGAAACTCGGACAGGCCGACTGTTTTTTCTTCCATGGTGTATGCTACGGCGATGAAGCCCAATAGTAGCAAGGAATAAACACAATGCCAACAGTTTCTTGTTTATTTAGGTATATAACAAAACGGAGTTTCCCCGGGCTTTTTCCCCTGTTCGGTGGTGCCCGGTTCCGCGAAGCGGCTTCGGCTGTGTTCCCTCTGCCGCAGCGGTGTCCCCTTGCTTGATCTGCTGAATGACCAGCAGAAAAAGGCGGTCACGATTCCGTCTTCTCGATCGGCCATGGTTTTTGCCGGTGCCGGCAGTGGCAAAACGCATGTCTTGGCGCATCGCATTGCCTGGTTGTGTGAAAGCGAAAAATTCTCGCCCAGAGATTTGTTGGCGCTGACTTTTACGAACAAGGCTGCTCGCGAAATGCGCACCCGGGTTGAGCAAACTTTGGGACGTAGCGTTGGGGATCTCTGGATTGGAACTTTTCACGGGATCTGCCATCGTCTGCTCAAGCGGCATCGGGAAGACCTCGGTCTGGCGAGCCATTTTCTGATTCTGGACGCTTCGGATCAGCGACAGTTTTTGCGTCGGGTGATGGCGAACCTGGGCGTGGACACGCAGCAAGATTACGTTAAGGAAGTGCAGTACTTTATTAACGATTGCAAAGAACAGGGGTGGCGAGCGAAGTCAGTGCCGGAGCAACATCTGGCGCGCCGACGGGAACATTTACGCATATACGCAGCCTACGAAAATGGCTGTCGCCAGTCCGACTTGGTCGATTTTGCAGAACTGCTCTTGCGCAGTTATGAAATGTTTTCGGATTGTGAAGAGATCTTGCGCAGTTACCGTTCGCGTTTTCGTTGTCTGTTGGTAGACGAATTTCAAGATACGAACCAGATGCAGTACAAGTGGCTGCGCAGGCTTGCCGGTGAAGAAGTGCCTTTATTTGTAGTGGGGGACGATGATCAGTCGATCTACGGCTGGCGAGGTGCCGATGCCGAAAACTTCAACAAGTTCCGCCGCCACTTCAAGGATGTGTGCGTGCAGAAGCTGGAGCAGAACTACCGCTCCACGAAAACGATTTTGGATGCGGCGAATCATTTGATTGAAAACAATCAGAACCGGAACGAGAAAAAGCTTTGGACTGACGGAGACAAAGGCGAGCCGGTGATGGTTTTTACTGCCCGTGACGAAGGAGAAGAAGCGGCTTTTGTGGCTTCGAAAGCCCAGGAATGGGTGGATTCGGGTCGGAAGTACGCCGAAGCTGCGGTGCTGTATCGCTCCAATGCGCAGTCTCGGGTGTTTGAATCGGAACTGCTCAAGCAAAAGATTCCGTATCGCATCTATGGCGGCTTGCGGTTTTTTGAGCGTTCTGTCATCAAGGATGCCCTCGCGTATCTGTGTTTGTTGTGTAATTTCGGCGGCGATCATTTTTTGGCGCGGATCATCAATACCCCGGCGCGTGGGATCGGGCTGCGCAAACTCAGTGATTTGCGTGCGGTCGCTGCAGAGCACGCTTGCAGTTACTGGAAGGCGCTGGAAATTTTGGCAACGCAAAGCGGTGAGCCGAAATACAAAGTGCTTAAAGGCTTCCGTCAGCTGATGACGGATTTGCGTGATGCCATTCAAAACCAGCCGCTTGTTGAACAGGTCAAGCTGGTGATTGAGAAAAGCGGCTTGCTGGCGCATCACCGTGCTGATTTGTCCGAAACGGGAAGGTCGAACGTGGAGTATCTGCAGGAATTGGTCAATGCCGCGCGGCAAGCGGCATTCGATAATTCCGCCTCTGAGGACAACCTGTCCCCGCTGGAGAATTTCCTGGCACAGGCGACTTTGGAATCCAGCGGTGCCCATAATGAGGGGCATCAAGATTGTCTGAGTCTGATGACCTTGCATTCCGCCAAAGGCCTGGAGTTTCCTTTGGTGTTTCTGGTTGGGATGGAAGAAGAGCTGTTTCCGCACAGACGCGCGCTCAACGAGCAAGGTGGTCTTGAAGAAGAGCGTCGTCTTTGTTACGTGGGAATGACACGGGCAAAGGAAAGCTTGTTTATGAGCCACTGTGAAGAGCGTTATTTTTTTGGATCCAGAACCAAAAACCATCGCTCACGCTTCATTGCGGAAGTTCCAGGGGAATGCATACGCGATCTTTGCCCTGAACGCCAGTATGCCCGGGGTTCGGTTGCGGGCAGTGGCAAATTCGAAGCAGGTGAAACTTTTCGCGTTGAGTTGCCATTGCGGCTTGGCATGATGGTTCGCCATGCCAAACTGGGAGACGGCCGGATCACCGATTTTTCAGGCCATGGTGAGACTTTGCGTGCTCTGGTGCGTTTTCGGACCGGCCCGAGCAAATGGGTGCTGTGGAGCTATGGCGGCCTGGAAATGCTGGAACATGGACTTGATTGAGGCAGGAGAAAGTGAAAAGAAGAAAATTTTTAGCGACGCTGGGTAGTGGCACCTTGTTGGGATCTACGGCTGCCCAGCCACTGCATGCGGTATCAGAGAATCTGCGATCCCGGCCATGGGAGTGGCGCATGGTGACGACCTGGCTCAAAAATTTTCCCTTGCTGGGACCGGAGCAGAGGAACTGGCGAGGCAGATGTGGAGCTATGGCGGCCTGGAAATGCTGGAACATGGACTTGATTGAGGCAGGAGAAAGTGGAAAGAAGAAAATTTTTAGCGACGCTGGGTAGTGGCACCTTGTTGGGAGCTACGGCTACCCAGCCACTGCATGCAGCATCAGAGAATCTGCGATCCCGGTCATGGGAGTGGCGCATGGTGACGACCTGGCCCAAAAATTTCCCCGTGCTGGGAACCGGGGCAGAGGAACTGGCAAGGCAGATGTGGAGCTATGGTGGCCTGGAAATGCTGGAACAAGGACTTGATTGAGGCAGGAGGAAGTGAAAAGAAGAAAATTTTTAGCGACGCTGGGTAGTGGCACCTTGCTGGGTGCTACGGCTGCCCAGCCACTGCACGCGGCATCGGAGAATTTGCGATCTCGGTCATGGGAGTGGCGCATGGTGACGACCTGGCCCAAAAATTTTCCCGTGCTGGGAACCGGGGCAGAGGAATTAGCGAGGCAGATTACGAGCATGTCAGGCGGGCGTTTGCGGGTCAAAGTCTACGCGGCCAGAGAACTGGTGCCTGCTTTTGGTGTTTTTGACGCAGTCTCCGACGGAGTCGCACAAATGGGTCACGGTGCTGCCTATTACTGGAAAGGAAAAAATCCCGCTTTCCAGTTCTTCTCGACTGTTCCTTTCGGCATGAATGCTCTGGAATCCAGCTCCTGGTTACTGGAAGGGGGCGGTCTTGATTTGTGGCGGGAAGCCTACCGTCCGTATGGCTTGATCCCGATGATGGCGGGCAATACCTCCATGCAGATGGCGGGCTGGTTTAATCGCAAAATTGAGACTCTTGGGGATTTCAAAGGTCTCAAGATGCGCATACCGGGTCTGGGTGGAGAAGTGTTGCGGCGCTTGGGTGGCACACCGGTGAACTTGCCCGGTGGCGAATTGCTGACAGCGATGCAAACCGGTGTCATAGATGCCACAGAGTGGGTCAATCCCTACAGCGACTTGGCTTTTGGTTTGCATAAAGTTGCCAAGTATTACTACTACCCGGGCTGGCACGAGCCAGGAACCGTTCTGGAGTGCATGGTGAACGCCGAGGCGTTTGCAAAACTTCCGGAAGATCTTCAGGCGATCGTGAAAAACGCAGCTACGGCTGCGTGCCTGAATATGCTCAGCGAAAATGCCGCGCGTAACCGCGGTGCCTTACATTCTTTGGTGCATAAGTACAAAGTACACGTGCTGCGTTTGCCAGACCCGGTATTGGCGCAACTTGGAAAAGTTTCCCTTGAAGTGGTTGGTGCACTTGCCAAAGAGAGCGATTTCGCCAAGCGCGTTCATGACTCCTACCAGAAATTTCAGAAGAGCGTATTGGCATGGCATGAAATTTCGGAGCGTGTCTATTACGAAATGGAAGCCTGGCGGGTGGAGAAGCTTCCCTGACGGGAGTCGCGAAACGTTTCTAAAAAAGGAGCCCGGGCAGCCATGTTGCCAGCCCGGGCCAGACGGCGAGCATGCCGATCATCAACAGTTGCAACGCCACGAATGGCGCACTTCCCCGGTATATATCCTGAGTCTTGATGCTTGGCGGCGCGACACCTCGTAAATAAAACAAGGCGAACCCGAAAGGTGGTGTCAAAAAAGAAGTTTGCAGGTTTATTGCCATGAGGACGCCAAGCCATATTGGGTCAGCACCCATCGCCAGCAGCGCGGGAGCCACGATGGGAACCACAACCAATGTGATTTCAATGAAGTCCAAAACAAAGCCCAAGACAAACATGAGCAACATGACGAAAGCCAGTGCTGCGAAGTATCCTCCCGGGAGATCAGACAAAAAGTCGTTGATGACGATGTCGCCGCCGTAGCCACGAAATACCAGAGAGAAAAAAGTGGCTCCTATCAGGATCATGAAGACCATGCAGCTGGTTCGCGTGGCTTCGCTGACAATCTCTTTTAGCAGCTTACGGGACAGTCGCCGTTGCAGCCACGCCAGCAGCAGAACTCCGGTGGCACCGATTGACGCCGCCTCGGTCGGGGTTGCGACACCGAAAAAGATTGATCCCAAGACCAGGAAAATCAGACCCATAGGTGCGAGAAGGGTTTTGAAGGTTTCGCTGAAAGAGGGATGTTCCTGCAGGTCTGAATTACTGGTTCCGCTCGCAGGGAAGGCATCCGAGTTCAGGTACGTGTAAAAAAACAGGTAGGCCAGATACAAAGCCACCAAGCCTAGTCCAGGGATCAGGGCACCGGCAAACAGGTCTGTTATGGAAACGGACTCAGGGGAAAAAATTCCCTGTTCCAGCTGGGATTTCTGGTAGGCGGAAGAAATCGCGTCTCCGAGCAAAATCAGAGCGATCGAGGGGGGGATGATCTGACCTAGTGTCCCGGACGCGCAAACGATTCCCGAAGCCAGACTCGGCTTGTATCCCTGCTTCAGCATGACTGGCAGGGAGAGCAATCCCATGGTGACGACCGTGGCACCGACGATGCCGCTACTCGCAGCAAGCAGTGCCCCGATTATCACCACCGCAAAGCCCAGGCTCCCTTTGTGGCCTGCTAACAGCGCGCTGGTTTTGCTTAGCAGATTCTCGGCGATACGGCTTTTTTGTAACGTGACTCCCATGACGATGAACAAAGGGATCGCCAGCAAAGTCGTGTTGGTGAAGATGCCGTAAACCCGGCTATTGACTGCCGACAAGATGGCGGCGTCAAAGTTTCCGCTGAGAATTCCAAAAAACGCGAAAAGCAGAGAGGCACCGGCCAAGGTAAATGCGACCGGAAAGCCCAGCAAAAGCAGCAGGATGACGCCCGCGAACAGGGCGAGGGCAATCAACGGTTTTTAAGCAGTACGCCGGTGTTGCCGATGAATGAGGCCAGGCTTTGTAGCAGCAGCAGAGCAGCCATGAGCGGCAGCAAGGATTTTAATAAAAAAACCAGAGGAAGTCCGCCCGCTTCGGGAGAGGTTTCCAGGACACTCCAGGATCGTGTCACATAGCTGAAACTCAGAACCAGCATGGTGATGCAAAACGGCATCAGCAGAACCAGCAGGCCAAAGCAATTGACCCAGGCCTGATGTCGTGGGCTCATGTTCCGATAAAAGATGTCCACCCTGACATGGCGGTCTTCCTTCATGACGCCAGCCATGCACAAAGCCAATATGGTGGCGTGCAGGTACACGCTCATTTCTTGCAAATCGATGCGGCCGTAATCAAATGCATAGCGCAGCACAGCTACTGCGAAAGTCAGGAGGGTCAGAGGCAGAATAAGCCAGACGGCAAAGCTTTCGGTGCGAGCGATGAAAGTTTCCAGAGCTTTGCGGATCGTGTCCAGCTTCTGCGTGCCCATTCCGCTTCCTGCCTTAGGATTGCACTTTTGCGGATTCTGTTACGGCGGCGGCGCAGTCCCTGTGAAAGCGCAAAATATTTTTGAAGTAATCGGGGTCTTTGATTTGTGTCAGCTGTCCCGACTTGGGGAACAGTTTGCTGTTCAGACGCGAAATCCAGAAGCGCAGTGCGGCGCGGCGCAGCGCGTCCCGCCAGACACGTTCTTCCCCGGTTTCGAGCATTCGTCTGGCACAGTAGCCTTGCATCAAGGCGTGGAGCCGCTGCTCTTCCAGCCTTCCGCGTTCGTCGAAACACCAGGCATTGACGGTGACCGCAAGGTCATAAACCAGCGCGTCATCACCGGCATAATAAAAATCCAGTATGCCGGTCAGTGTGTGGCCGGAAAACAGTACATTGTCCGGAAACAGATCCGCGTGAATGGTTCCCTGTGGCAACATGCCCAGAGACAGTTTTTGTTGATGAGCCAGCTCACTATGCAAAAGCGTGCTGTCTTCAGGTGCCAACAAAGGCAGGATCTGATTTCCGCTTTTTATGCACCAGGCGAGTCCGCGAACGTTCTCACAGCGATGCATGAAATTTTTCATTGCCAAGTGCATTGCTGCGAGCGCGTCACCCGCCAGACGACAGTGCGAGACGGTCGGGGAGTTAACTGTATGCCCGGAAAGGTACGCCACCAAAACCGCAGGTTTTCCGCTTAATTCCTGCAGGTAGTGGCCGTCCACGTCGGCAACCGGGTACGGTGCCGGCAACCCCGCCCGCGCGACATGCGCCATGAGTGCCAGATAGTAGGGCAATTCATGGTGTTCCAACCACTCAAACAGGGTCAACACGTACCGACCGTTGCTGGTCTCGACGCTGTAATTGGTGTTTTCTACGCCTTCACTGATGCCGTGCAGGCTGACCAGCTTGCCGATGGCGTAACGGTCAAGATATTTCTCGACCTGGGTTTCAGTGAGGTGGGTATATACAGACACGAATGACCTTGCGCTCGTAATATATCAAAGTAACGGTCGCCTCTGCACCAAGCTTTGCGAGACATAAGTTCGAGCGTTGTGTCCTGTTTTGCGATGAACTTGAGGTGCTCGGCAAAGAATGCGGCAAGACCATGGTGCGTAGCAGAGCGATCAAGTCCGGTCTGTCCTCACAGGCTCGTTTTCAGCAAAGACCCAACTCATGGGAGATGTGGTGAGAGATTGCGCGCGTTGAGCGGTGAAATTTTATACGTTGCTTTGGCGTTTGGAGCAGTGCTGGCAAGCGTGTGGCAGGCAAAGGGCAGAGACAAGGGGGAGCCATCGCTTCTTGTAGGCTTTTAACTTTGGAAGTACGATTGCCGGCACTTTACAGCAGTCAATCTCAAGCTGCATGAGCGACAGAAAAAAAGAAAATCAGAGCGGAGGAAATGGCGTCCCTGAGCCTGTTACGTATGCCTGTCGGACTGGGATGTTCAAAAACAATGGTTTTCTGGAATTGAACAATGTCGCACCCCCATTCCAATCGGGGCGATCCGGCACACATAGTTCGCTTGTAGCCAATGTGCCAGGCATCTTTACCCGGTACGCCATGACCATGGCGAAGATGGAAATCTGATGGCAAGAGCAGATTTACTGGTGAAAATGTTCAGGAGCGTCAGCTCGGACGATCAGTCAACATTTCGCAGGCTTGCCGATGCCGTGATACAGGAAGAAAAAGCCAAGGGGCACCAAATTCTGGCGGAACGCCTGACCAAAGCACTGATGCCTTATTCGAGTCGAACCAGGCGTGGCCTTGGTTCCAGGGAAAGCAAAAGCAATGGACAGTGCCAGGATTTGTTCTACGAAATCATACCCGAGCGTACGCTGGACAGTCTGGTTTTGTCGGACGCAACCCGCAGTCTGATTACCGGCGCAGTGGAAGAACAGCATCGCGCCGAGTTGTTGCATTCCTACAATCTTCGCGCCTGCAATCGGATTCTGCTCGCAGGGCCACCGGGCAACGGTAAGACAAGTCTGGCTGAAGCTTTAGCCCATGAGTTGATGTACCCCTTGGTGGTGATTCGCTACGAAACTTTGGTTGGCAGCTACCTGGGAGAAACGTCGGGGCGCTTGATGCGCGTTCTGGAACACGCGAAGACGCAGCGGTGCGTACTGTTTTTCGATGAATTTGAGACGCTTGGCAAAGAGCGTGGCGACACCAACGAAACGGGTGAAATCAAGCGTGTGGTGAGTTCGCTTCTTTTGCAAATTGATGCGTTGCCTGATTACGTTGTGATCGTTGCCGCCAGTAATCATCCAGAGTTGCTCGACAGAGCGGTATGGAGGCGTTTTCAGTTGCACATTGAATTGCCTGCTCCGAGTCAGCGGCAATTGACGCAACACATTGAGGCTATCAGCAAACGCAGTCGGGTTCACTTTGGTTATGCCCCGGAGACCTTGGCAAGACGGATGAAAGGCGTGAATTTTTCAGAGGTGGAGGAATTTTGCCTAAGCATAGTGCGCCGAGCGGTGCTTGATGGAAACACAGACAATGCAAAATCCATAACCAAACTGAAACTGGGACAATGGCAAGGTCGCTCACGGGTTGTTTCAAGCGGGCGGGTTAAAGGCGAGTAGCTCTTGGCTGCCGATTTGCCTCTTTTGCTTTTCCCCTCGGCACGGCGGATCAAGCTTAAGTCCAGGCCGGGTTTTGCGCGAGACCCCCTCCTGCATCACCCTAAATTTGGTGAGCAAAAGAAGAGGATAGGTGAGCAGTTAAAAGAAGTGACAGAGCATGTTTATAAGGGAAGCCCGAGCGGCTCACTTGCTGGAATGGAACCCGAGACAGTGCTGGTCATAGAGATTGTCGGGATGGTTGAAGGGTTTAAGCAGGCAATTAATAAGGTAGACGGGTGGGAGTGGCTTGGGGAGTGGGGTGTTGAAGAAATCGAGGAAGGCGCAGGCTTTTATAAAGGAATCACCAAGAGGAAGCGCACCGGAAAACCACTGAAAGGAATGACCTTCCAGTCTGTCGAAATCCAAGAAAAAATCGAGGCGGGCGCAGGCTTTCATAAAGAAATCACCAAGGGGGAGCGCAGCGGAAAACCACTGAAAGGAATGACCTTCCTGTCAGTCGGAAACAAAGATGGCTACAAGGAGTTGCTGAAGTTATGGGAGGACTGGAAGAAGGGAGAAGGAAGCAGTAAATACTTGCCGCATGGGAAGAAGAAGTGGGGAAAAGTGTTTACTTGGGTCAGGAATATACGCCGTTGGGGGGCTCCAGAAGTTCTACACGAGACTGGCATGGTGGAACACTGGGCAAAAGACGTTGAAACGTGGGATTCGGAAAGGGTTTTCCAAATCGAATTGTTTTACCGGCAGGATGAAGCGAAGCGGAAAGAGGCCGAAGAAGCGGTTCGGAAGAAATTGGAGGATGAAGGTGGGAAGGTTATTGGTAAATTCCTTGATATGGAGGAAATTCGCTTTCATGCAGTCAAGGCTAAATTGCCCGGTGCCAAGATAAAAGATCTGATCAAAAAGCTGGGTGGAGACGATCTTGAAACCAGTATCCCGTTATTCAATTTATCTGTTGTGATGTACGTACGGCCGACTGGGCAGAGCATGGTAAGTATTGATGAGGAGGATGGCGTAGAAGGAGAGTTTTCAAAAATACTGCCAGACCCCGAATTGTCCTCGATAGTAGCGATTCTGGACGGTGTCCCCAACCTTCAACATGAGGCACTACGCGATCGTTTGCGATTTGATGACCCTGATGATCTGGAGACAGAATACCAGCCAGGCGAGAAATGCCATGGCACAGCAATCGCTTCACTGGTGGTGCATGGGGAGAACCCAAGCGGACAATCCACTCCTTTGGTGAGGCCGGTTTATTGTCTGCCGGTAATGCAAGCTGACACTACGAACAGAGGAGACGAGGGTTTCCCGGACGAGATTTTTTATGAAGAGCGCACGGAGAAAGCTGTCCGGCACATGTTTGAAAGCCAAGGGGACGAGGAGCCTGCCGCACCCGACATTAAAGTTATAAATTTTTCGCTGGGCGATCTGTCTCGTCCCTTTATCCGTACGCCAAGTCCGTGGGCGAGATTGCTGGATCATTTGTCATGGAAACACAGGGTGTTGTTTTGCGTGAGTGTGGGGAACTTCGTCGGCAAGATAGAACTAGACATCAAGGGCGATGAATTTGTCAAATTGCCCGAAGGAGAAAAAGTTAAGTGCACCATGTCGGTCATCACGAAACAGTTAACCGAGAGGCGCCTGATTTCTCCGGCTGAGTCGCTGAATGCTTTGACTGTTGGTGCTATTCACGACGACAAATCCGTGGACTATCCTTTAAATAAGCGCGTAGATTTGTTGCCGAACGATTCTCCGCCAGCCATCACGAAGCAGTTATTCCAGGGGAGTCTGTTTTCTCCGGCGAAATCGCCGAATGCGCTGCCTAGTCCTGTTTCTCGCTTCGGTCACGGCTTTCGGCGTTCAATCAAGCCTGAGGTATTGTTTCCGGGAGGTCGTCAGCTCTACGTGAGGCCGCCCAAGAGAAGTGGGCGGTCTTTTAAAGTTTCAAAAACAATTTCTGCGCCTGGGCAAAAAGTCGCCTGGGATAGCAGCAAAGAGGGAACGCTTAATGAAACAGCCTACGCTAGGGGTACCAGCTACGCGACTGCACTGGCGACGCACGGTGCAGCCAAGATTTATGAAGTATTGACAGGTTTGCGTAGAGCAAATGGTGAAGGAATTCCGAATGAGCTGATGTCAGTACTCATAAAAACCTTGTTGGTGCATGGTGCACAACAAGGTGACCGAGTTCGGTCTGTGCTCGAAAATCTGTTGAAACCCTCGGTGGGCTCGTACCAGCTCAAGGAAGGTATTGCGCGATTTATCGGTTATGGTTCAGTAGATATTGAGCGCGTTCTGGCGTGTGCAGAGTATCGTGGCACGACCTTGGGATTTGGAGAAATTCAAGAGAAACAGGTGCATGAGTATGACTTCCCGTTGCCACAAGGTCTGTCTGGAAGCAAAGCGTGGCGCCGCATGGTGGTCACGCTGGCGTGGTTTTCCCCGATAAATTTAGGTCACCGTAATTTGCGAGAGGCGAAGCTTGACTTTGGCCCCACCCAGAAATGGGGAGAAACGCCTTTGGGACTGGAGAGAACAGATTCAGATCACAATCAGGTAAAGCGCGGCACAGTGCAGCACGAGGTTTTAGTGGGAGAAAGTGAGGTGTCACAGTACAAGGAAGACGGCAACATCAAGTTGCAGGTTACGTGTAAGGCGGACGCTTGCGAGAGTTTGAGCGAGAGCTTGAGCAACAGCAACGGTATTCCTTATGGTCTGGCTGTCACGCTGGAAGTGGCAGAAGGTGTGCAAATCCCTGTCTATCAGCAAATGCGTACCAGAATTCATGGAAAAATTCGTGTCTGATTGGCGACTGGCCTGCCCACTGGTTTTTATGCTTTTCCAGGCTCAGTCCTGAGTTCTGTTATATCTTGTGTCGGCAGCCGGGTGACCGAGCCTTGTCCGAACCACTTGCTGCAAGCGCAGTGGTTGGGCGCAACCATGCTTGATGGCTGCAGTTCGGCATGAAACCGACAACATTGATGCCCATGCTCTGGATGATGCTCTGCTGTTAAGTTCTTTGGCACGAGGTGGAGAGGTTTTGTTCTTGGGTAGGGATTTCGCCTTGAGTGACTGCTGTTGACTGGCTGTTCAACGTTGTCTGCTGCTGAGAATTGTCGATGGTGCTTTATGCTGGTGTTTCTCACTGGTCGCGATATGGTGATGGCGAGGTGCGGTCGGAAGTGGTGGTGCAGGCGGCGGGACGGTTACCAATGAGGGTGAGATTTGGGGAGTTCAGAAAGCCTCGGGGCATTTGTCGTCTGGCTTACTGGATCTTGCGGGTGAGATCATGATGAAGAAAAAATTTTTACTGGTTGACGGGTCGCACTATCTTTTTCGTGCTTATTTTGCGTTGCCAAGACTGACTGCACCGGACGGGCATCTGACAGGTGTGGTCTATGGTGTCACTGCGATGCTGAAAAAACTGTACGAGGTTGAGAGGCCGGATTATTTTGCGGTGATTTTTGATGCTCCCGGGCGCAATTTCCGCCACGAAATTTTTCCGGAATATAAGGCCAATCGGTCGCCGACCCCGGAAGATTTGTCACAGCAGTTCGCTCCGACTCTGGAGTTGGTATCTGCGATGGGCTATCCCGTGCTCCAGGTTCCGGACGTGGAGGCCGACGATGTGATTGCAACTTTGGCGCGGCAGCCACAGGGTCAGAAAGTGTCGGTGGTGATTGCCACGGGGGACAAGGATTTGGCTCAGTTGGTTGATGACGAGGTCATGATTTACGAGGCGATGAAAAATGTGCACCTTGATGCGGCTGCCGTCGAAAAGAAAATGGGTGTGCCTCCGTGTCTGGTGGGTGATTTCCTTGGGCTCACCGGGGATAGCGCAGACAACGTGCCCGGAGTCTCGGGAGTGGGTCCCAAAACGGCGATTAACTGGTTGGGGCGGTTTGGAAGCCTGGAAGGGGTCGTGCAACACGCTGCGCAAATCAAGGGCAAGGTCGGTGAAAAACTGCGGCTGGCAATTGCAGACGGAAGTCTTGCGCTTTCCAGGCGGCTGATCACTTTGCGTACCGACGTGGAGTTGGAACGCGGATACGAAAGTATGCAGGTGGAAGCGGTAGACGTGGGGCATTTACGTGAGTTGTATCAAAGGCACGGGTTCAAGAGATGGTTGTCAGAGATCGAGAGTGCTGCTGCTGTTGCTTCTGCTGAGACAGAAGCTGAGGGCACTGCTGCTTCTGCCGAGGGGAAGCTCGTGAGCACTGTTTCCATTGTTTCTTCTGGGCAAGGATCTGATGGTTCTCCTGTTGCTTCTGCCGAGGCAGAACCTGAGGGCACTGCTGCTTCTGCCGATGGGAAGCTCGTGAGCACTGTTTCCATTGTTTCTTCTGGGCAAGGATCTGATGGTTCTCCACCTGAGGCCACTGTTGTTCCCGCTGAGAAAGAGTCCGAGCGTGCTGCCTTGGATTGTCATTACGAAACGATATTGACGGAGGCTGAACTGGAGGCATGGATCGTGCGGTTGCGGGAAAGTGCTTTGTTTGCCGTGGACACTGAAACCGACGGCCTGGATTACATGAGCGCGCAACTGGTTGGCATGTCTTTTGCCGTAGCTCCGGGGAGGGCGGCTTATGTGCCCTGCGGTCATGATTATCCAGACGCGCCCAGGCAGATTACGCGTGACAATTTGTTACGACTGATCAAGCCGGTTCTGGAGGATCCTGGCGTCAGCAAGGTCGGACACAACCTGAAATTTGATCGCAATGTATTGGCTTCTTACGGGATCAGTCTTGACGGCATACGCTCGGACACGATGCTTGAGTCTTATGTCTACAACTCGGTGGCGACAAGGCATAGTCTGGACAGCGTCGCACACCATTACCTGGGACTGGCTGCTACCCGCTTTGAAGACGTCGTCGGCAGCGGTGTCAAGCAAAAAACCTTCAATCAGATTGCCTTGTCGGAAGCGGTGCCATACGCCTCACAGGACGCAGACTTCAGCTTGCGCCTGCACGAGTCGTTTCAGCCGAAATTTGCAAATGAAGCGGGTTTGCGAACCGTGCTGCACGATATTGAGCTTCCTCTGCTGTCCGTCATTGCAGATGTTGAGCGTAGCGGCGTGTTGGTGGATTGCGAAGCGTTGAAAGCGCAAAGCGAGCAACTGCAAAAGGAACAATCGCACATCAGTCAGCTTGCTTACGAAGCAGCCGGCCACGAGTTCAACTTGAATTCACCGCAGGCTACCGCGCAGGTACTGTTTCAGGAAAAGCAGCTGCCGGTGATACGCAAAACTCCCAAGGGGCTTCCTGCCACTTCCGAAGAGGTGTTGCACGAGTTGGCGAAAGACCATGTTTTGCCGAGCTTCATTCTGGAGCACCGTCTGCTCAGCAAGTTGAAATCCACGTATACCGACAAGCTGCCGCAACTGGTACACCCTGCGACCGGTCGGGTGCATACGCAATATCACCAAGCCGTCACGGCGACCGGAAGACTGTCTTCTTCCCGCCCCAATCTGCAAAACATCCCCGTTCGCACCGAGGCCGGGCGCCGGGTTCGCGAAGCGTTCATTGCCCCGCCCGGATATTGCCTGCTCGCCGCAGACTATTCACAGATAGAGTTGCGAATCATGGCCCATTTGTCCAGTGACGAGAAATTATGCGAGGCTTTTGCGCGGAAAGAAGATGTCCACGGAGCCACTGCGGCCGAAATTTTCTCCATCCCTGTTGCGGAGGTGACCCCTGAACATAGGCGGATTGCGAAGTCCATAAATTTCGGCTTGATTTACGGGATGACCGAGTTTGGTTTGTCACGGCATCTGAAGCTCAGTCGCCGTGAAGCTGCGGATTATCGGGAGCGTTATTTTGCTCGTTACTCCGGTGTGCAGGATTATATGGAAGCGACGCTGCAGGAAGCCAAGAGGCTGTGCTACGTGGAAACAGTGTTTGGTCGCAGGTTGTCTTTGCCGAACATTAACGCCCGAAATTACCATGTCAGAAGTTATGCGGAGCGAAGCGCGATCAACGCTCCGATGCAGGGCACCGCGGCAGACATTATTAAAGTCGCCATGATCGATTTGCATCGCTACCTGACGCATAGTTCCCTGGACGCGAGAATTATCATGCAGATCCATGATGAGCTGGTTCTCGAAGTCGCTTTGGATGAGGTTGAAGAGACGGCTGGCAAGTGTCGTGAACTGATGGTCGCGGCTGCGTCGTTGGATGTGCCTCTGGAGGTGGCGATTGGCTGGGGGAAAAACTGGAATGTGGCACATTGATCCTCAAGGGGAATGGTTTCCGGCTTTTGCCAGGCGAACTCCCCGATAGTCCCGAGTCATGGGGTTTTTCCGGGTGGTTTTTCCGGGCGACTGGCCTGGCGTCTGATACGCTCAGATTGCCGGGGAAGCCGAATATTTTCTGTACTGAACCCTCTGGGGTAGAATGGCGAGTTATCCGCCATCTTGCAGCAGAGACAAGGTCTGTTCAGTATCCGGGTCTGCGGTTTTGTTGATTCACTGATAGTCTTTTAATGGAAAAAGTCGTTTTTTATCGCCGCTTGATTGCTCATCCTGTGTTGCAGCCGCTGGTTCGAATGCTGGTGCGCACAGACACTTTTGAAGTCTTGCGCCGGGTCAGGCGCCTGTTCCGTGTTTTACGTGGTCCGGCACGCCGCCAACTCGTCCTGGCGCAATTCGTTTATATCGTACGCGATGTCGCCGCCACGCTCTCCGTGGGCGGATTCGCCTTGCTTCTGATCTTGCTTAATTCGCCCGAACTGGCCGTGAAACAGCCGCAACTGGCGTATGTGTATCACTTGTTTGGCTTTGCCTCCGAAAAAGATTTCTTGTTGGCTGCCTGTGCGTTTTTTGTTTTTTTCCTGATCAGCGAGAAGGCATTTTTTCTGTTTGCCACTTGGTACAGCCAGCGTGCAGTGGAATACCTGATGCGCGTCTGCTCGGTGGATCTGTACCGCTACTACATCACCCTGGATTACGAAGAACATCTCAATTTAAGTCAGGCCGAAATGTTCACCCGCAGCATGGACAGTCTGGAGTCGTTTGTCCGCACCAATGTTCTGCTGTTGATTACGCTGTTCTCAGCGGTGGTCAATGTATCCGTGGTGGTGGCGTTTCTCGGAAGTTATTACCCCGTGGCGACTGTGGCAATGGCGGGCGGGATTTTTTTCACGTACTACGTGGTTTATGGCGCTTTGCGTAAGAGGATGATTCGGTACGGCAAGGCACTGCATATTGCCAAATCCAAACGGTACAAATTCCTGCGCGAGGGAGTGTCCGGATTTCTCGAGGTGTTGTTTCACGGCAAGGCGCAGGAGTTTTGTGACGAAATTGACCAGATCATGGCTCACACCGGTCGGCTCAGAGTGAAGCTGGAGATATTTGGCATTGCCGTTCAGCCCGTTATTGTTGCCTTTGGGATGCTGTTTGTTTTAGGCGTGATCAGTTATTTCGTATTTTATGACAGCCCGGGACGTGTTTTTCCGGCCTTGGCGTTTTTCGTGGCCGGTGGCTTCAGGCTTTTGCCTGCCGTGCAATCGGTCTACAAAACCATGCACGGTGTGAGTCATACGTCCTATCAATTTCACCTGGTGATGGGCGATCTGGAAAAAGCGCAGGTACAGCGAGAAAGAGACCAGGAATTGGGTTTGATTGATGGGCAAAAGGTCGTTCTGGGAAAAGGAGTGCGGTTTGAAAATGTCAGTTATGGCTACCCGGGTCAGGATCAGCGGGCAGTCCAGAACATCAGTCTGGACATTCCAGCAGGGAAAGTGATTGCCTTATGCGGCAGATCAGGGAGTGGAAAAACCACACTGGCACGGTTGCTGGGCGGCCTGCTGCTTCCTGTGGAAGGGGCAGTGACCGTTGACGGTGTTGACATCAAAGCGGACAAGGGCTTTTGCCGAGGCTGGCAAACTTCTATCGGATACATGACGCAAAATCCTTATTTTATGAACGATACGATAGCGGCGAACGTCAGCTTTGAATTGCGAGCGGAAGCGATTGACAGGGAAAAGGTCTGGGAGGTTTTGCGGATCGCGCAGCTGGATGATTTTGTGAAAGCGCTTCCCGGTGGCTTGGACGAAGTGATTGGCGAGGAAGCCCAGAAGCTCAGTGGCGGGCAGATGCAAAGAATTTCTGTTGCCAGGGCACTGTATGGAGACGCGACTTTGCTGTTGCTGGATGAAACCACCAGCTTCCTGGACGCGATTACGGAGAAAAAAATCATTGACAACGTGTTGTCCATGCGTGGCAAAAAAACGATCGTGATCATTGCGCACCGCCTGGATGTCATGCGCAAGGCAGATCTGATCTTTCTGATTGATGCCGGCCAGGTGAGTGCTTGTGGCACTTATCAGGAACTGCTGGATAACAGCGAGGTGTTCAGGGGATTGGCCAGGCAGTACGCAGAACAGCCCTGAAAACATGGAAGCTTCTGTGCGCATTCAAAGTTCTCACGCCGCTCGCTTGTCTGCACGGGCAGTCTTTGTGCCGGAGCTCGGGTCATGCAGCTTCTCATGTCCGGACAGCCCTGAAAACATGGAAGCTTCTGTGCGCATTCAAAGTTCTCACGCCGCCCGCTTGTTTGCACGGGCAGTCTTTGTGTCGGAGCTCGGATCATGATGATTTCGAATCGCTTGGCAGCTTCTCATGTCTGGACAGCCCTGGAGACATGGAAGCTTCTGTGCACATTCAAAGTTCTCACGCCGCCCGCTTGTTTGCACGGGCAGTCTTTGTGTCGGAGCTCGGATCATGATGGTTTCGAATCGCCCGGCTGCTTCTCATGTCTGGACAGCCCTGAAAACATGGAAGCTTCTGTGCGCATTCAAAGTTCTCACGCCGCCCGCTTGCCTGCACGGGCAGTCTTTGTGTCGGAGCTTGGATCATGATGATTTCAAATCGCTTGGCAGCTTCTCATGTCTGGACAGCCCTGAAAATATGGAAGCTTCTGTGCGTATTCAAAGTTCTCACGCCGCCCGCTTGTCTGCTCATGCCGCCCGCTTGTCTGCACGGGCAGTCTTTGTGCCGGAGCTTGGATCATGATGGTTTCGAATCGCTTGGCAGCTTCTCATGTCTGGTTTGTGGGTGGGCTGTCTGGCTTGGCAGCTATGACAAGAAGTGCCGGCGTTGCGAGGAAAACGATTTGTCCCCCTGTGATTTGCAACTTCAACCCCCATATTGTCGGGTATGACAGCAAGTAGCCACCGTTGGTTACATGAGCGATCTCGGGATCCTTATGTGAAATCAGCTCGCGAGCAGGGCTGGCGCTCACGTGCGGCCTTCAAGCTGAGGCAGATGGATGAGAAAAAACGTTTGTTTCGCTTGGGCATGCGGGTGATTGACCTCGGTGCCGCGCCGGGGGGATGGAGCCAGTATGCCGCTTCCCGCGTTGGTGACTCCGGCACCGTGGTGGCAGTGGATTTGGTGCGGATGGATCCGTTGCCTGGCGTGCATTTCGTGCGTGGTGATGGTGCCCAGGCGCAGGTGCGCAGCACGGTGCTGGCGCTGCTTGGGGGGAAGAAAGCAGAAGTCGTGATGTCTGATATGGCACCGCGCTGGTCGGGGAACGCTGTTGTGGATATGCCGAAGGCGGTTGCCTTGGCCTGTGCCAGTCTGGACTTTGCCAAGGCGTGTCTGGTTCGGGGGGGAGATCTGTTGCTAAAGTTGTTTCAGGGAGAAGGATGTGATGACTGCCTGGCGAAGCTGGATGCAGCGTTCTCTGAGATGCGTATCGTAAAGCCCAAAGCTTCACGAGCGCGGAGCCGTGAGGTGTACGTTTTGGCTGAGAAATTTAACTTATAATGAAGGGCATTCAGTAACTAGGAGGCTTTTTTGGCAGATGGGTGATTTGATGAAAAATTTACTTTTGTGGGGTGTGATAGGGATTGTGCTGATGACGCTGTTCAGCAACTTTGTTTCGCACGAAGAAAAACTTAGATATGTGAACTACTCGCAGTTTATTGAGGACGTGCGAGCGGGGCGCGTAAAAAGCGTCGAAATAGGATCTGACGATCGTACGGTCAACGGGACTTTCACCGACGGGCAAACCTTTCAGACTTTCAATCCGGGCGACAGCGCGTTGGTGAACGATTTGCTGAGCAATAAAGTAGATATTCGGACGGTTGCGGAAAAACAGCCATCACTGTTGCTTGATATCTTCATCAGCTGGTTCCCGATGCTGCTTCTGATTGGTCTTTGGATATTCTTTATGCGACAGATGCAGGGCTCGGGCGGAGGGCGCGGGGCTGTGTCTTTCGCGAAAAGCAAGGCGCGTCTGATGACCGAAGGTCAGGTCAAAGTGACTTTCAAGGACGTTGCCGGCGTGGAAGAAGCGAAAGAGGAAGTTGCGGAGCTGGTTGAGTTTTTGCGTGAGCCTGCCAAGTTTCAACAACTTGGCGGCAGAATTCCCAAAGGTGTGCTGATGGTCGGTCAGCCCGGAACCGGTAAAACGCTTTTGGCGAAGGCCATTGCCGGCGAAGCGGATGTGTCGTTCTTTTCCATTTCCGGTTCGGACTTTGTGGAAATGTTTGTGGGTGTCGGTGCTTCCCGGGTGCGTGACATGTTTGTCCAGGCCAGAAAACACTCACCCTGTATTGTGTTTATCGATGAGATTGACGCAGTAGGCAGGCATCGGGGAGCCGGTCTTGGCGGTGGACATGATGAGCGCGAACAAACGCTGAACCAATTGTTGGTGGAAATGGACGGGTTCGAAGGGAGTGTGGGAATCATCGTGATAGCTGCCACTAACAGGCCAGACGTTCTTGACCCGGCGTTGTTGCGTCCGGGACGTTTTGATCGCCAGGTAGTGGTGCCGTTGCCTGACGTGCGTGGCAGAGAGCAGATTCTCAAGGTGCACATGCGCAAAGTCGCGCTGGACAAAAAAGCGCGTCGAGATATTCTGGCGCGCGGCACGCCAGGCTTCTCTGGTGCTGATTTGGAAAATCTGGTCAACGAAGCGGCTTTGTTTGCGGCACGCGCCGACAAGAAAACCGTGGAAATGGAAGACTTCGAGAAAGCGAAAGATAAAATCATGATGGGCACTGAGCGACGCTCCATGGTCATGACTGAGGATGAAAAGAAGCTGACGGCCTACCATGAGTCGGGGCATGCCATTGTTGGTCGCCTGGTGCCGGAACATGACCCTGTCTACAAAGTGACGATTATTCCACGCGGTCGCGCTTTGGGGGTGACGATGTTTCTTCCCGAAAGAGATAAGCTCAGCCATAGTCGTTGCAGGTTGGAAAGTCAGATTTCCAGTTTGTTTGGTGGACGTGTGGCAGAAGAACTGGTTTTTGGAGCGGATGCGGTTACGACCGGTGCTTCCAACGACATCGAAAGGGCAACGGAAATTGCTCGCAATATGGTGAAGCTTTGGGGCTTGTCAGATCGGCTCGGCCCGCTGACTTACGGCAAAAAAACTGATTACCCCTTTCTTGGACACAGCCTGGCGAACAATGATGATGTGTATTCACAGGAAACTGCCAAAACAATTGATGAGGAGGTGCGCAGAATTGTCACGGATAATTGTGAACGTGCCAGGTCTCTGCTGAAGGAAAATATCGACAAGCTGCACCTGATGGCGGAAGCATTGATGAAATACGAGACGCTTGGCAGCAGCCAGCTTGATGAAATCATGGCAGGTGACATGCCCAGCGCACCAGAAGGATGGGATGACAGTGAGGAGCCGGACGATACGGATACTCTTTCAGGTTCGAAACAAACGGATCGTCCGGATGTCTCCGATTCCGAGCTGGACGGGGCGGCCGAGGAGAACACCAGGGTTTAGCGGCTCTGCAGTTCACGGACACCAGTCTTTCCATTCAAGTCTCGTGGATTTCGGGGAACATTCTTGGTGAAAACCCCATTCGGAACTGACGGATTACGCGGCAAGGTCGGTTGCTATCCGATGACCCCGGACTTTGTTATGAAGCTCGGCTGGGCCATAGGACGTGCCTTTACTACCCCAGACAGCAATATGGTTGTGATTGGCAAAGACACCCGGCTGTCCGGCTATATGTTTGAGTCAGCTTTGGAGGCCGGTCTTTCGGCGGCTGGAGCGTCGGTTCTGTTGCTGGGTCCCTTGCCAACTCCCGGGGTTTCCTTTGTTACGAAAAAAGAAAAGGCGATTATGGGAATTGTGATTACGGCTTCCCATAATCCCTACGATGACAATGGCATCAAATTGTTTCATGGGGACGGACGCAAGCTTTCACACGAAAGCGAGGCATTGATCACAGAATGGCTCGAAAAACCCATACAGACCGTAAAATCCAATTCCCTCGGGCGAGCATGGCGTGAGGAGCGGGCTGCTGACATGTACGTTGACTACTGTCTGGAAGTTGCCGGGAAATTGGATCTCAGTGGCATGAAACTGGTTTTGGATTGTGCGAATGGTTCTGCTTACAGTGTTGCCCCTCGGGTTTACCAACGCCTGGGTTGTGAGTTGACCGTGATCGGCGGGCATCCAGATGGTCTGAACATCAACCGCAAGGTTGGCAGCATGGAACCACAGCAACTGCAGCGTGTCGTGCGCGCTCAGGAAGCAGACATGGGTCTGGCAGTGGATGGGGATGGAGATCGTTTGCTCATGGTGGACGATTGTGGAGAGTTGGTTGAAGGTGATGAGCTGCTGGCGATTATCGCCTGCCACCGCCAGGAGACTGTCGGGATTGATGGTGTTGTGGGAACTGAAATGAGCAGCGTGGGGCTGGCTCGGTTAATGGCTGAGCGAGGAATTGCTTTTGAACGGGCTGCCGTTGGTGACCGGAATGTGTCGCAGCTAATGGACCAGCTGGGCTGGAACCTTGGGGGCGAGAGTTCGGGACACATTATTTGTTTTGATAAAGTGGACACCGGTGATGCTATCGTTGCCTCACTGGAATTGATGAAGGCATTGCAGGACAGAAAGGCAAAACTGAGCGAGTTGAAAAAAGTCATGAATAAGCTGCCTCAGCTCATGGTGAACATTCCCTTGAACGGAGCGTTTGATGTTGCTAACGGTGATTTGCAATCATTGATGTCCGAAGCGCGAGGGAGCCTTGGGGACACGGGGCGTGTGCTGGTGCGTAAATCGGGCACTGAGCCATTGCTCAGAGTGCTGGTAGAAGCGGAGCTTGTTGCTGATTGCGATTACTGGTGCAAGCGCATTACAGATTGCATCAATGGTGCGGGTCAATCAGTAAAATTCGGGTGAATCATTTTCTGGTTATTGCCAACTGGAAGCAAAACGGCGAACGTGTCTCAAACCAGAAATTTCTGAGTACCGTGCTTCCGGCGGGACCTTGGGAGGGAATCAAGGTTATAGTCTGCCCCCCGCTCGTGTACATTGCACAGCTTGCCGCTGTTTTGGCAGAAAGCTTCATGGCACTTGGGAGTCAGCAGGTAAGTGACCGGTGCGGAGGTGCTTACACGGGAGAAGTATCCGCTGCCATGCTGGCCGAACTCGGCTGCAAGTGGGTGGTGGTCGGTCATTCGGAACGACGTTTACATTATGGTGAGAATGAAGAACATATTGCCAGGAAGCTTCAGTCTGTGTGTGATTCCGGGATGACTCCGGTTTTGTGCGTAGGAGACACGCTGGAGCAGCACAATTCTGGTGTGGCGATGGAAGCGGTCGATCGTCAACTGCAGGTTTTACAGACGTTGTCCAACAGCGAAGAAGAACAGGCGGGTGAGGTGGTGATCGCTTACGAGCCAGTGTGGGCAATCGGCTCTGGACGGTTACCGATGCCAGACGAAATCGAAAGCATGCATGGTTTTATCAAGTCTCGTTTGGAACAGCTGCCGGGAAAAAGGGGACGAGAAAGCAGGGTGGCGTATGGTGGTAGCGTCAATTGTGCGACCGCACCGGGTTTGCTGGCTTTGGATCATGTAGACGGTGTTCTGGTGGGTGGCGC
This sequence comes from uncultured candidatus Poriferisulfidus sp., assembly GCA_965215765.1. Taxonomy (GTDB): domain Bacteria; phylum Pseudomonadota; class Gammaproteobacteria; order Poriferisulfidales; family Oxydemutatoraceae. The sequence continues at coordinate 619,552 of OZ244118.1, forward strand.
ATCATTGCAGGCTCAAAGCTTTGTCGAGCTTTGTTCTCTGGTGGCGCAGGCCGTCGTTGGGCGTGGTCTGCATACACAGTAATTTTACATAGGAGTATTTAGTGTTATACGGGGTTTTGCTTGGCTTGGATGCCATTCTGGCTGTGGTTCTTATCACGCTCATTCTGATCCAAAGGGGTCGGGGAGCGGAAGTAGGTGCCGCTTTTGGTGCTGGCGCGTCCGCGTCCATTTTTGGTGCGCGGGGGGTGGTGTCGTTTCTGACCAAACTGGTGGCAGTGCTTTCCGCAGTGTTTTTGCTGAACAGTTTGCTCTTGGCTTACGTGGCGAATCGTGACTTTGTTTCCCAAAGTGTGGTTGAGAGAAGTGCTGAGGAAAGAAGCGAGGTCGATCAGAAAATTGAAGCCGAAATTGAAGCCTTACACCCGAAAGAAGCCCCTGACACTGATGTGACTGCGACTGAAGAGGACGTTTCTGGTTCGACATCATCCCCGATTCCCAAGGTTCCTGATTGATGAAGCCGATGTGGTGGAATAGGTAGACACGCTGTCTTGAGGGGGCAGTGGCGAAAGTCGTGCCGGTTCGAGTCCGGCCATCGGCACCAAATTCAGAAACGCGATTGACGCGAGGTCAAGTGGATGATCAATCGTATTCATCCGTTTTCAAATTGTTTAACGCCAGGCAGACGTACGGTTACTGGCATCCCTGCAATGCGCCTTTTTATGAGGCTCCTGTGGGTCACGACCCGCTGTGGCTTTTTCACAGTCCGCGCCGGCCTGGCTACGCCTTGACGCAATAAGTCCGCCGTTTGCCTCGGCAAGTGGGTCTTCCGCCTTCAACGGGCGACTAGCTGTCAGCGGTCAGTGTCTCAGTTTCCGCGCAGATAAGCCCGGTTCCCACTCCTTTGGTGAATCGCTGTCTTGAGGGGGCAGTGGCGAAAGTCGTGCCGGTTCGAGTCTGGCCATCGGCACCAAATTCAGAAACGCGATTGACGCGAGGTCAAGTGGATGATCAATCGTATTCATCCACTTTCAGATTGTTTAACGCAAGGCAGACGTACGGTTACTGGCATCCCTGCAATGCGCCTTTTTATGAGGCTCCTGTGGATCACGACCCGCTGTGGCTTTTTCACAGTCCGCCGCCGGTCTGGCTGCGCCTTGACGCAATAGTCCGCCGTTCGCCTCGGCAAGTGTGCCTCCCGCCTTCAACGGGCAGCTTGCTGTGTAGCGGTCAGGAACTCAGTTTCCGCGCAGATAAGCCTGGTTTCCACTCCTTTGGTAATATCGGGGCTTCGGTTATTGCCGGATAGAGCAAACCGGACTTAATTCAGGCATACATTTAAGGCGCAGCTTGTTGCGTCCCATGCACGGCTTGTTTATTCTCTCTCTGCCAAAGCGTATTTTCCATGAGGCGGATTCCTGCGTATTTTATTGATGCGTTGGAAAAAATCCCCAATGGCATGGGTGCGTAAAGAGCATTCTCCTGATTTCACTTAAAAAGGGTTGATGACATGCATGAACTTATGGACTTCTCGATTTGGGAATATTCGCTGATTATTTTTGCCGTAGTACTGGTTTCCAAACTGTGTAGCAAGAAAACGCGCACCGTCGATGTGCTGTGGTTTATCGTGGCGGGAGCCGTCCTCACGAACATCGGTCTGCTACCGGCTCATAACGAATTTCTTGAGACCATTGGTGAGTGGGGAATCGTGTTCATCATGTTTGCCTTGGGTCTTGAGGAGGATCTGGGGCGTTTCTCGCAAGGGCTGAAGCGGTGCATGGGCATTGCTTTGATCGGCGCGTTATTTCCGTTTTCAGCGGGCTACTTTACGGCCACTGCGTTTGGCTACGACCACGGTCATGCCATGCTTTGGGGAATGACCATGACCGCAACCGCAGTCAGTCTGACCATGATGAGCCTGCGGGGTGACTTGATGCACCGGTCTACGGCGGCAACGGGAATTATGACAGCCGCCGTGGTTGACGACGTGCTGGCTCTTATTGGTGTTGCGATTCTGATTCCGGTCATTGTGATGAGTTCTTCTGGTGACGGTGCCGGTACGATAAGCGCTGCGGCGATTCTGTGGATCTGCTTCAAAGTCGCCATCTTTTTTGCCATTACTTTGTTTGTGGGGCTGGTCGCTTTTCCTGAGAAAGCTCCAAAGGAATTACCCCCGAACCCCAGCTTGTACCAGAGGATTGATTACCGAATCAGCCAGGCGATAGGCTTTGGCGCAAGACGATTCCTAATGGTGCATAGCGGTGAGTTTACGCCTCTGATCATGCTTTTTATCGCAATGTTTCTGGGTGTTACGGCGCATGCTCTCGGGTTCCACCCTGCCATCGGTGCCTACTTTGCCGGATTGTTTCTGCGCTCCGACTACTTTGTGCACTCGGAGATCAAAAAGGTCAAAAACGAGGAAGGAGAAATCATTGAAGAAGAAGTGAAGGATGACCAGTTCGATAAGGCAAGGCATGTGATTGAGCACTTGGCGTTCACGATTTTTGGCCCAATCTTTTTCGTTAACCTGGGGGGCAAACTGGTATTTGATGTTGACGTGATGTTACAGGCACTGCCGGCGGTGGCTGTTCTCTATTTGCTGGTCGTCTTTTTGCAGGTTGCTTCGGCTGGTATTGCGGCTCGCTTTACAGGTGGGTACAAATGGCACGAAGGTGTGATGATTGGCTTGGGCATGCTCGGGCGAGCAGAGCTGGCTTTTATCGTGATCGATATCGCTTTTGTCGATCACCAGATTATCGACTCCACCCAGTTTTACATTTTGATGCTTACTGCGTTTTTGTTGAACATTACGGTGCCGCTCAGTCTCAAATGGTGGAAACCGTACTATTTGGGCTTCAAGCAGCTCAAGATTTTTGGTGTCCGTCTGTCTCGTCCAGAACCGGCACCCGTTCCGACCGATATGCCGGAATACAGCGAAATGATGGCCGCAGAGAGAGATCGGTATATAAAGAAAGACTAGTTTGCCGTTCGGTGAGCCGAACCGAAATCGGCTTTATCAAGTCATTTGGCACACGGCGAAATATTCAGGTCTGTGATGCCCTTAGCTTGGGGCAAATGTTTTGCGGTGCTTCGCCAGGAGCCGAAAGGGGGCAGGAGTCCATAAGTGGGCTTTAGTCGTGTACCTCAGTTTGCTGCCAGGTAGTTGCGTGTGAAGGTTTTATGAAGAGAAACGCATGAAGCTTCAGGAGGTTTTAAAGCACTGTGTTTTGATGGTCGTTATGTTTGGGCTGACAGTAAGTGTGCGGGCGCAAGAAACAGTTACATCTCCCGAAAAAAGCGAAGCAGATATAACTTCATGCTCAAGTCATCTATATATGTCGGCACAAAGAGTTCGTGCTGAAGGAAAAGAAGCTCGCCAAAGAGCATCTGCTGGTATTTTGCACGTGAGTTTAAAAACATGTAAAGAAAAGGGTTTTAACAATTTTGAAATACTGTCCGAAAAAAATTATCCGAGAAAAGCAAATAACTTTTTCGAAAGCCAATGTTTTGATGCCAAAATAAATTGTTTCAGTAAAGCTGAAAAATCAGAACCCACTATAGGTATTAGAATTTGTGCTCAAAAAGTAGATCGCAACAAAGAAAATTACCACGAAGACGACAGGCTAAACAAAAAGGTTGAAGATTATGCAAAAAGAACTTGTAATGATTCCAATTTTGATAGCTACAAAATCCTTAAAAGAAGACCTCATCTCAGCTACGAATCCAGGAAACTTTTCGGCAATGAAAATGACAGGCTATGCGCTGCAATTCACTTGCAATGCTTTAATAAGTAAAACCACTACAATTTTATTTTAACAATAACGGGGAAATGATCTGAGCACCCCGCCTTTTTAGGGTCTAAAATATTTACCTGTATATTTTGGGGATACCAACCACCGGAGAGCCAAAGAATCGTATTCAAAAACTCCTGTAATAAAGGCGGGTGCATAAATTTGATAGCTTTTTAGATCTACTTCCGACCCTTTTTCGTACTGGACGATGCGCCCACCTTTCAGTTCCTTTTTCAGGGGCGTGGACTCTCAGTTTCAAACGACAATGGTTTTAAGGCAATGGTTTTGTTGATTAAGTGTTTGACAGTCTAGATTCGTTGGTGCAGCATTCCCGTGCCAGTTAAGGTTTAGAGAGGAGTGCCTCGCTCGGCGGTGCTTCGCCATGAGCCGGAAGGAGGCAGGAGTCCGTAGTGGGCTTTAGTCGTGTTCCTCAGTTTGCTGTCGGGCAGTTGAGTGTGAAAGTTTTATGAGGAGAACCGCATGAAATTTCAGGAAGTTTTAAAGTGCTGTGTTTTGGTGTCCGTTATGTTCGGGTTGCCAGTAAGTGTGTTGGCGCAAGAAGCAGTGCCATTGATGGATGTTATGTTGGCACAGCAAGAAAGTTTGGAACCACAGGGAAAGTCTGGCGAAATTATCAGTTCTCTGCAAAAAGAAATAGTATCTCTCAAGGAAGAAATTGCATCTCTCAAAGCAAAAGTCGCATCTTTTGAAAAAAGCAAAAAAATCGCATCTCTCAAAGCAGAAATCGCAGCTCTTGAAAAAAGCGAAAAAGGCTCAGAAACAGTTACATTCCCCGAAAATAGTGAAGAAAACACAGCTCTCAAGGAAGAAATTGCATCTCTCAAAACAGAAATTGTATCTCCCGAAAATAGTGAAGCAAATATAACTTCATGCTCAAATTTATATTTTACGAAAAGAAGAAGTGGTTTTAAAGGAAAAGAAGCTCGCCAAAGGGCGTATGCTGGTATTTTGCACTGGAGTTTTGAAGCATGTAAAGAAAAGGGCTTTAATACTTATGAGATATTGTCCGAAAAAAATTACCCTAGAATAAAAAATCATGTTTACGAAAGTCAATGTTATGATGCCAAAATCAATTGTCTTAATAAAATTGGAAGATCGAAATCCTTTATGGGAATTTGTGTTCAAAAAGTAGATCGCGACAAAGAAAATTACTACGAAGACTATATGCTAGACAAAGAGATTGAATATTCTGGAAAAACAGCTTGTAATAATTCCAATTTCAATAGCTACAAAATCCCTCTAAGAAGACCCTACGTCAGGCGCAAACCCAACAACAGCGATGAACATAACAGGCTGTGCGCTGCAATTCACGTAGAGTGCTTTAATAAGTAAAACTGCTACAATTTTATTTCAACAATACGGGAAAATGGTCAGAGTCACCGACCTTTGTCCCATCCCAAGAGGTCGCGGGTCAAGAATTGTTGGGCAGTCTTTCGGGCTGGTGGCAGCCGAGTCTGGTGTTTTCCTTTTGTCCAGAGCCGCCTTCATGCTTTCGCTTTCTCCAAGACTGCGTGTACGAAACGGCGTTCGTCAAATGTCTGGTGCTCGGGTTACCGTGCTCTTCGGCGGGACGACCAAGGTAAGCAAAGCATTCGTCAAACCGGATTCCTTGCCCGAAAGAGTGGCCTGAACAAATTATTCACAAGCCTTGTTATTTACTGCTAAATGGGTCGCGCAGGGTTCAGTTTGCGAGCCATTGCCGGTTCGGAAACATTCGCTTATGTGGACGCGAACGGGTGAGCAGCTTGAGAATGAAGTTTTGCCGGTTTTGCTTCTCTCTCTTTGCGATGCAATCTAAAGCCCCAAGTGCGCCCGGACTGCCGCCAAGCTGTCTTTGCCGTCAAAGGTCTTGACGCCTTTAAGCCAGCCGGGCAGAACTTCGGGGTGAGCTTTTAGCCAAGTGGTGGCTGACTTGCCGGGTTCCCATTTCTTGTCCAGAATTCCTGCCATGACTTCATTTTCCATGGCCAGGGTGAACTTAAGGTTACTCACAAAGCGCCCAACATTCGGGCACTCCTTCAGGTAGTCCTTGCGTACGTTTGTGTAGACGGTTCCACTACCGAGGTTCGGGCCGAACCAGTCGTCACCGCCTGTGAGGTAGACAATGTCATGGTTTGCGTTCATCGGGTGCGGCTCCCAGCCGAGGAATACGATCCACTTGCCTCGCCGCTCGGCTCGTTTGACCTGTGACAGCATGCCTTGCTCGGAAGATTCAACCACTGTGAAACCTTTCAGCCCAAAGGCATCGCTCTTGATCATGTCCAGGATCAGGCGGTTGCCATCATTACCGGGTTCGATTGCGTGAATTTTGCCTTGAAGCTTTTCACGAAACTTGGCAATGTCTGCAAAGTCACGGAGTCCTCCCTCCGCGACAAACTTTGGGACGGCAAGGGTGTATTTGGCCCCCTCAAGATTGGCTCCGAGGACTTCAACAGAACCTTCATCACGATATTTGGCAATATCCTTTTCCATGGATGGCATCCCGTTCCCCAGAAAGACGTCCACATCTTTGTTTTTGAGGCTGGCGTAGGTTACGGGAACCGCCAGAAAAAGGCTTTCAGGATCGTAACCCAGCCCCTCCAGAACTGTCATTGCAATGGCGTTCGTAGACGCGATGTCAGACCACCCGACATCCGAAAAAGTGACTTTTTTGCATGATTGTGGGTCACCCGCCAACGCCAATTGCGTCATGGCGGCCAGTGCTATGGTGGCCACCATGGTGGAGATGGCACATTGGAACCATGGTTTTCTGAATCTGAACATGTTTCCTACTCCTCGTTAGTAAAGATGTGCGCGTTCTGCGGTGCTCGCAAACGGTGCTGATCCAATCCATGGTCAGAAGTCCCGGTCACAGATGACCGTGCCTGGTTGTGGAGGTTTCCCCGTCTTCTTTTAGTCGTTTTCTGGCGTGACTTTGACGTTCGCCTGGCGGAGTATTCCCCGATAGATCTCGTCGTCTCCGACTACTCCAATCATCTTGTTGTTCTCCACAATCACGACTGGTGTTCCGGTCAGGTGGCGAATTTTTATTGCGTCATGCATGCGTTGCGTTGGTGGTGCTGTGATGACCATATCGCCTTCCAGAGAATCCAGATCCAAGTCGGGTGTGCAGGAAACGAGTTGCATCTCTTTTCCCTCAACCCGGACATTGATGACATGCCCCTGATCGTCCAGTACCACCTTATTGTGGCCAGTCCAGTCCAGCAGGAGTTCGTCGCCTGCTTTTTCGAGTTTTTCTACACCGGTCATTAAGGTTCTACATCTGAGCACCTGCAGTGGGTTCATGTTGGCGACGAAATCAGCGACGTATTGGCTGGCAGGCTGCAGAACAATTTCCTCTGGTTTTCCGTACTGGACGATGCGCCCGCCTTCCATGATGGCAATATGCGTCCCGATTTTGATGGCTTCGTCCAGGTCGTGGCTGACAAAAACGATGGTCTTCTGGAGTTCACTTTGCAGTTCCAGCAATTCGTCCTGGAGGTGAGTACGAATCAGCGGGTCAAGTGCGGAAAAAGGCTCGTCCATAAGCAAAACTTCGGCATCGGTAGCAAAGGCGCGCGCAAGACCTACGCGCTGTTGCATGCCGCCAGAGAGCTCGTGGGCATAATGATCCTTCCAAGGTGACAGATCCACGAGTTTTAACTTTTCCTCCACGATCTCTTGGCGCTCTTTTTTCTCGACTCCGCGAAGTTCCAGCCCGAGGCCGACATTTTCTTCTACGGTGCGCCATGGCAGCAGACCGAAGTGCTGGAATACCATGGCGACCCGATTCATCCGGAATAGCCGCAAGGCTGCGGCGTCGCAACTCGCCACATCGATGGTTTCGTCCTTGGAGGTTACCAGCACTTCCCCGTGCGTGACCTTGTTGAGACCATTGATAGCGCGCAGCAGAGTCGACTTTCCTGAACCGGAAAGACCCATAAGAACACAGATCTCCCCCGGTTCAATGGATATGGAACATTTTGAGACGCCCAGAATACTGCCAGTTTGCTCAGAGATCTCCTCGCGCGTCTTGCCAGCGTCGGCGAGCTGCAATGCGGCTTCCGACTCATTTCCGAACATGATGCTGACATTCTTGAATTCGACCGCAGACATGATTACTGCCCCCTCTGCTGCACAGTTTCTCTTTGCCGACAAATGCGATCCAGCAATATGGCAAGCACCACGATTGCGATTCCTGCTTCTACCCCGTTTGCGATATTGACTGTGTTCAGTGCTCTGACAACAGGGCTACCCAGGCCGCCCGCACCAACCAGTGTTGCGATTACGACCATCGATAAAGACAGCATGATGCACTGCGTTACCCCCGCCATAATCGTAGGCATTGCGTGTGGAAGCTCGACTTTCCAAAGCAGTTGGCTACCTGTTGCCCCGAAGGACTCTGCTGCTTCCGTCAAGCTCTTGGGGACGGAGGAGATGCCGAGGTAGGTCAACCGGATCGGGGCAGGAATGGCAAAGATCACGGTGGAAATGAGGCCAGGAACCACGCCAAGGCCGAATAAAACCAAGGTCGGAATCAGGTAGACGAAAGTCGGAATCGTCTGCATGAGGTCAAGAACCGGACGCAAGGCGGTCCATAGCCACGGCCGGTGGGCAGCAGCGACCCCCACGGGTATGCCGACCAGCACGCAGAGGCTTGTCGCAAACACAATGAGAGCAAAGGTCTCGATCATCTCTTTCCAATACCCGAGGTTCAGGATCAGGAGGAGGGAAAGAATGACTCCAATGGCCAGCACTTTCTTACGGTGAAGCAAAAAAGCGAGGGCTGCCACTAGCAAGATCAGGAAAATAGGATTGGCAGAAAGCAACAGATTGGTCAGCCCCTCCATTACCCATTTCAATGAGTCCGATATCAGGTCGAAAAACCAGGCGAAGTTGTTATCGATGAATTCGATAAAATGTTCAGCCCACTTTCCTATGGGTATTTTGTGAGTCACAATCCATTCCATGATTTTCTCCTTTTTGATTGACTGAGGTGCAGCACCTCGAATTCCTTTTCTTTCACTGTGGCGACCGGGTCGTAGGGTGCAGCAGCACTAAGGGGAACTGAATTCCGCATCTTTTTGCTTATGGCCGGAAGTGCCTGGTGTGACAGGATTCCGTTCACAAGTCCGGTGTCGCCGACCTTTGTCCCATCCCAAGAGGTCGCGGGTCAAGAATTATTGGGCAGTCTTTCGGGCTGGTGGCAGCTAAGCCTGGCGTTTTCCTTTTGTCCAGAGCCGCCTTCATGCTTTCATTTTCTCCAAGACTGCGCGTACGAAACGGCCTTCGGCAAATGTCTGGTGCCCGGGTACCGTGCTCTTCGGCGGGACGGCCAAGGCAAGCAGAGCATTCGTCAAACCGGACTCCTTGCCCGCAATAGTGGCCTGAACAAATTATTCACAGGCCTTGCTCTTTACCGCTAAATGGGTCGCGCAGGGTTCAGTTTGCGAGCCATTGCCGGTTCGGAAACATTCGCTTATGTGGACGCGAACGGGTGAGCAGCTTGAGAATGAAGTTTTGCAGGTCTTGCTTCTCTCTCTTTGCGATGCAATCTAAAGTCCCAAGTGCGCCCGGACTGCCGCCAAGCTGTCTTTGCCGTCAAAGGTTGTGACACCTTTAAGCCAGCCGGGCAGAGCTTCGGGATGAGCTTTTAGCCAATTGGTGGCTGACTCGCCCGGTTCCAATTTCTTGTCCAGAATTCCTGCCATGACTTCATTTTCCATGGCCAGGGTGAACTTAAGGTTACTCACAAAGCGCCCAACATTCGGGCACTCCTTCACGTAGCCCTTGCGTACGTTTGTGTAGATGGTTGCACCACCGAGGTTTGGGCCGAACCAGTCGTCACCGCCTGTGAGGTAGACCATGTCATGGTTTGCGTTCATCGGGTGCGGCTCCCAGCCGAGGAATACGAGCCACTTGCCCCGCCGCTCGGCTCGTTTGACCTGTGACAACATGCCTTGCTCGGAAGATTCAACCACTGTGAAACCTTTCAGCCCAAAGGCACCACTCTTGATCATGTCCAAGATCAGGCGGTTGCCATCATTACCGGGTTCGATTGCGTGAATTTTGCCTTGGAGCTTTTCACGAAACTTGGCAATGTCTGCAAAGTCACGGAGCCCTCCCTCCGCGACAAACTTTGGGACGGCAAGGGTGTATTTGGCTCCCTCAAGATTGGCTCCGAGGACTTCAACAGATCCTTCATCACGATATTTGGCAATATCCCCTTCCATGGATGGCATCCAGTTCCCCAGAAAGACGTCCACATCTTTGTTTTTGAGGCTGGCGTATGTTACGGGAACCGCCAGAAAATGGCTTTCAGGATCGTAGCCTAGTCCCTCCAGAATTGTCATGGCAATGGCGTTCGTAGACGTGATGTCAGTCCACCCGACATCCGAAAAAGTGACTTTTTTGCATGATTGTGAGTCACCTGCCAACGCCAATTGCGTCATGGCGGCCAGTGCCATGGTGGCCACCATGGTGGAGATGGCACATTGGAACCATGGTTTTCTGAATCTGAGCATGTTTCTTATCCTCGTTAGTAAAGAACTGTGTGCCCAGACTTGTGTGCCCAAGCGTACGCGTACAGACTAGTCAAAAGCAACATTAGAAGCAACCGGCCCAGGACGCGCTTGGACTGTTCGGCTTCTTGCAGAACCGCCAGCGTTTTGGCCGCTTGCACCACCTCCTGGCAAAGTTTTTTTGACTTGCACAGGTAATGAATCTGGTATAAACATGCAGGTCACGAGAAGGGGAGGTTACCGGTATGGAAAAATCGCATCTGCAAAGACTCTATGTTGGCGGGCGCTACGTTGATAGCAGTTCTCCGCAAACGTTCGAGTCTGTAAATCCGGCGACCGGGGAAACGATCTGCTCGGTCCAAGTCGCGTGTCCTGAAGACGTGGGTCTCGCTGTTGCCTCTGCACAGGAAGGGTTTGCGGTGTGGTCACGCATGTCTGGCACGCAACGGGGTCGTGTTCTCTCAGACGCGGTTCGCTTGTTGCGTGCGCGCAATCGTGAACTCGCCGAACTTGAGGTTCAGGATACCGGCAAACCCATTCGGGAAGCCGAAGCGGTTGATGTGGCTTCCGGGGCGGACTGCATTGAGTACTTTGCCGGGCTCGCGGCGAAGTTGGAAGGAAGTCATGCGGATCTGGGCAGCGCGTTCTTTTATACACGCCGCGAGCCACTCGGGGTGTGTGCGGGCATCGGAGCCTGGAACTACCCGATTCAGATTGCCTGCTGGAAGTCTGCGCCAGCTCTGGCGTGTGGAAACGCGATGATCTTCAAGCCCTCTGAAATGACGCCATTGACGGCGCTGAAGCTGGCGGAGATCTATAGTGAGGCAGGACTGCCAGACGGCGTGTTCAATGTCGTGAACGGGTTTGGTGCAACGGGTGAAGCACTCGCCAGCCATCCGGGAGTTGCGAAAATCTCTCTTACCGGATCAGTTGCCACTGGCAAAAAAATCATGGCAGTCGGTGCCAAAACCTTGAAACATGTCACTTTGGAGTTGGGCGGCAAATCGCCCTTGATCATTTTTGAAGATGCGGATCTTGACCAAGCGGTTTCAGCTGCCATGACGGCAAATTTCTATACGCAGGGGCAGATCTGTACCAATGGAACCCGGGTCTTTGTGCAGGAGGACATTCACGATGACTTCATGAGGCGACTGATCGAACGAACCCGCAAGATTCGCATCGGGGATCCCATGGATCCCGAAACGCAAATGGGCTCTCTGATCTCTCAGAAGCATTTGAACGTTGTGCTGGGCTATATTGAGGCTGGAAATGCAGAAGGTGCCAAGCTGGTCAGTGGAGGTGAGAGGGTGCATTCCCGGACTTTGTCAAAAGGTTTCTTTGTCGAGCCGACGATATTCGACTTCTGCACCGACAACATGACCATCGTGCGCGAAGAAATCTTCGGCCCGGTCATGTCGGTGCTCACGTTTCGGAACGAGGATGAGGTGGTGCCGCGCGCGAATCACACGGAGTTCGGTCTTGCTGCGGGTCTCTTTACGAGTGATCTGAAGAGAGCACACCGTGTCGTCGCTCAGCTGCAAGCGGGCGTTTGCTGGATCAACAACTACAACGTTACCCCGATTGAGATGCCCTTCGGTGGCTACAAACAATCGGGCTATGGTCGCGAAAACGGTCTTGCTGCGCTTGAGCATTACACGCAACTCAAGAGTGTTTATGTCGAAATGGGGACTGTGGAGTCGTCCTTCTAAGCGGGATGGCGTGGGAAGCGTGGCAATGAAAGCGTTTGACTACGTCCAATCGGGCTATGGTCGCGAAAACAGTCTTGCTGCGGGTCTCTTTACGAGTGATCTGAAGAGAGCACACTGTGTCGTCGCTCAGTTGCAAGCAGGTGTTTGCTGGATCAACAACTACAACGTTACCCCGATTGAAATGCCCTTCGGAGGCTACAAACAATCGGGCTATGGTCGCGAACGGTCTTGCTGCGCTTGAGCATTACACGCAACTCAAGAGTGCTTATGTTGAAATGGTGACTGTGGAGTCGTCCTTCTAAGCGGGATGGCGTGGGAAGCGTGGCAATGAAAGCGTTTGACTATGTCATTGTTGGGGCCGGTTCGGCAGGCTGTGTTCTGGCAAATCGTCTGAGCGAAGACCCGGATGTGAGCGTGCTGCTTCTGGAGGCAGGAGGCAGTGACCGAAGCCTTTTTATCCAGATGCCGACAGCCCTCTCGATACCAATGAATCAGGAACGCTACAACTGGCGTTTTGAGACAGAACCGGAGCCGTATTGCAATGGCCGCCGGATGCACGTCCCGCGCGGCAAGGTCATTGGTGGTTCCTCCTCGATCAATGGCATGGTTTATGTGCGCGGTCATTCCTGCGACTTCGATGACTGGCAGGAGCAGGGCGCGAAGAACTGGGACTATCGTCATTGCCTGCCTTATTTTCGCCGTGCCGAAAAATGGATTGGTGGTGCCGACGAGTATCGTGGCGACCACGGGCCACTCGGTACTTGCAATGGCAACGAGATGAAGCTCAACCCGCTGTATCAAGCGTTCATCGACGCCGGTTCTGATGCGGGATATGGCACTACAGAAGACTACAACGGGTACCGCCAGGAAGGCTTCGGCCCCATGCATATGACCGTCAAGGACGGGGTGCGAGCCTCTACTGCCAACGCCTATCTCAGGCCGGTCATGCGCCGACCCAATCTGAAGGTGGTCACAAAAACCCTGAGTACTCGCATTGTTCTGGATGGCAGGAAAGCGACCGGTGTCGAATATATCCGTGGTGGCGTGACGAGCATCGTTCATGCAAGCCGGGAAGTTCTCCTCGCGACCGGTTCGGTTGGCTCGCCTTGTCTGCTTCAGCTTTCCGGCATCGGTCCCAGACGGGTTCTTGAGCAAGCAGGTGTTGAGGTTAGGCACGATCTCCCGGGGGTTGGAGAGAACCTGCAAGATCACCTGGAAGTTTATTTTCAGTATCGTTGCAAGCAAGCAATCACGCTCAACGGCAAGTTGGGGCTGGTCAGCAAAGGATTGATCGGGGTGCGCTGGCTGCTCTTCAAGGACGGACTCGGGGCGACGAATCACTTTGAGTCCTGTGCATTCATTCGTTCTCGGGCAGGGGTGAAATGGCCAGACATCCAGTATCACTTCGTGCCTGTGGCAATGCGCTATGACGGTCAGGCCAGCTTTGATGGCCATGGCTTTCAAGTCCATGTCGGCCCGAACAAGACCAAGTCCCAGGGCAGGATTCAGATCAGGTCAGCTGATCCGCTTGAGAAGCCCAGCATCCTCAATAACTACATGATGTCTGCAGAAGATCGGGCAGATTGGTGCAGGGTGATCAGGCTCACGCGGGAAATCATTGCGCAGCCAGCGCTGGATTCCTACCGCGGTGAGGAGATTCAACCGGGTAAGGATGTTCAAACGGACGACGAAATCGTTGCATGGGCTCGCGAAAACGTGGAAAGCGCCTACCACCCTTCGTGTACCTGCAAAATGGGCTCGAGTGATGACCGCATGGCAGTGCTTGATTCTGAGTGCCGGGTTCGCGGGATCCAGAACCTGCGGGTCGTTGACTCGTCCATATTCCCGACCATCACAAACGGAAACCTCAACGCGCCTACGATTATGGTCGCCGAAAAAGCAGCGGACTTGATTCGGGGACGCGAGCCCTTGGCACCATCGACTGCGCCGTCATGGGTTGATCCACAGTGGCGAACGCGTCAAAGGGAAGGCGAGCCAAAGCGATAGTGAGCGGGAGAGTCGGGAGGTAGCTTCTACTTCCTGTGGCGAACGCGTCAAAGGGAAGGCGAACCAAAGCGATAGTGAACGGGAGCCGGGGTAGTGAGAGGGAGTCGGGAGATACCTCTACTCCAGTGGCGAACGCGTCAAAGGGAAGGCGAGCCAAAGCGATAGTGAACGGTAGTGGAGGGAGTCGGGAGGTAGCTTCTATTTCCTGTGGCGAATGCGTCAAAGGGAAGGCGAGCAAAACAAACGGAAATCTCAACGCACCTACGATTATGGTCGCCGAAAAAGCAGCGGACTTGATTCGAGGACGCGAGCCCTTGGCATCATTCTGGAGTGGCGAACGCGGCAAAGGGAAGGCGAGCCAAAGCGATAGTGAACGGTAGTGGAGGGAGTCGGGAGGTAGCTTCTACTTCCTGTGGCGAATGCGGTAAAGGGAAGGCGAGCAAAACAAACGAAAATCTCAACGCGCCTACGATTATGGTCGCCGAAAAAGCAGCGGACTTGATTCGGGGGCGCGAGCCCTTGGCGCCATTGACTGCGCTGTCATGGGTTGATCCACAGTGGCGAACGCGGCAAAGGGAAGGCGAGCCAAAGAGGTAGTGGGCGATAGTGAGAGGGAGTGAGAGGGAGTGAGAGGGAGTCGGGAGACACCTTTACTCCAGCGGCGAATGAGGCAAAGGGAAGGCGAGCAAAACAAACGGAAACCTCAACGCGCCTACGATTATGGTCGCCGAAAAGGCAGCGGACTTGATTCGGGGACGCGAACCCTTGGTGTCATTCTGGAGTGGCGAATGCGGCAAAGGGAAGGCGAGCAAAACAAACGAAAATCTCAACGCGCCTACGATTATGGTCGCCGAAAAAGCAGCGGACTTGATTCGGGGACGCGAGCCCTTGGTGCCATTCTGGAGTGGCGAACAGTCGGGAGGTAGCCGATTACTCTTGGTGGTCTGCAGCCGACGATTCACCGTGAAAGATTTCGTCGTACTTTTCCTCAATGGCTCGTGCTTCAGATTCAGTGAGCAGCTTGAGCTGTTTGTCGCGCTTGCGCTTTGACAGCTTGCCATTGTTTTGCTGCAGAAAGCGGATAAGCAGATCAACCAATCTGTCCGGCATATCGAAATGGTCTTTGATGAAGTGACTCAGCAAATCATGCTTTCTGAGGTAGGCAACTTCTTCAGGCAGGGTTTTGTTGACAGTCTCTGCCACACACTCAAAGAGAAACTCCGCTTGCCTGGTTGCATCAAAATAGCGGTAAAGGTCAATGGTCTCGTTCAAAACCTCAACATTGTTCTTTTCGGTTGGCCGCCACTTCACTAGCTCAAGCCGCGGCTTTGAATAATGCTCCAGCACCTGTTGATATTCATCTATCCGCTTCAAAATAACGGCGGATACCGGAAAGACCAGAGCTTTGGGGACAAAGCTTTTTTCAGCCAACACATGATGAAAGAGGTAACGGTGAATTCGGCCATTCCCGTCTTCAAATGGGTGAATGAAGACAAATCCAAAGGCGATGAGCGCGGCCATGAGCACAGCGTCATAGTTGCTGTCACCAAGAAGTTGGCAAGTTTCAATTAAACCGGAGAGGAGGCTTTGCAAGTCTTCTGCACGTGCGCTGATATGTGCGGGAACCGGCATGTGTGTTATGAGGTCGTGGTCGCCGATGAAGCCACCTTCAGTGCGGTATCCGTGCCAGAAGCGGCTGTCGGCGATTACGATAGTCTGAAGATATTCGAGTTCCTCAACACTTAACCTGAGCTGACCCGCTTTGCCGATGACTTTTGCCCATCGTTCAATACGTGTATGGGGAGGGCTTTCCCCTTCTATGATGTAGGAAGCCTTTGAGTCTTTGAGCAAAAGAAAAGAAGCAGCTCGACTCAGCAAATCAGCATGGGTTTCCCCAATATTTTTTACAGCTGCCTGCGAGAGATTCATGGCGATAAATTGATCAAGCTTTTCTGTGCGCCTGATCAACGGGCAGAACGCACGGGTGCCCGGCAAGTTGTTGCAAACACGGTGGCGTTTCGAGTTACGAGGTGGCCCGGCATATTGCAAAGTGTCATTGATGAGGGGAACAAACTTCAAACGCTCGGCATCTTTCAGGTCGAGCTCCTCTTCGCAAAGCCACTCATATAAAAACCAAATCCGTCGGCTGTAGGTTCCCGTAGGCTTTGACCGAACAATTTCGGCGATGCCCTGAGATCCAATAGCCTCGAACAGGGCTTTGAGAACGGCGAGATCAACTCCTTCGTGCTTGAGCGCAAAGTAAAGATGACCTTGGAGGGTGTCGTCCGGCTTGTGACGGGGCGTGAATATGCGCCAGCAGTCCTGGTCATGCTTGTTGTGCCTGGCACCTATCGCACAAGGGTAATCCGGGACTGGGACGGATAACTCATGGTGTGCGACCAGCGCGGCATATCCGGCAAGGGTCATGCCGTATTCAGGTATCGGAGAATGGCGAAATTCCCTTACTTGTCTTGTTGTCTGGTTGTATTTTGTCATTTACGTAAATTTATGTTGGTTTTTAAGTCCCTGCATCATGTCATGAAAAACGATCGCAGGAAAGCAATTTTATGAAAAACGATTGCAGGAAGGCAATTTTGTGAAAAACGATCGCAACCCATGAAAAACGATTGCAGGAAGGAGATTTTGTGAAAAACGATTGCAACCCATGAAAAACGTTCGCAGGAAGGAGATTTTGTGAAAAACGATTGCAACCCATGAAAAACGTTCGCAGGAAGGAGATTTTGTGAAAAACGATTGCAACCCATGAAAAATGATCGCAGGACGGGGTTTTTGTGAAAAACGATCGCAGGAAGGTGGGTTTGTGAAAAATGATCGCAAGAATGCAATTTTGTGAAAAACGATTGCAACTCATGAAAAACGTTCGCAGGAAGGAGATTTTGTGAAAAACGATTTCTTCTCATGGGAAATGGTTGTAGACCGATAGCACTGTGAAAGGCGATTTCTGCCGATGAAAAGTAATTTTTGGCGTACAGGCGGCAGAGGAGCAACTGACCGGTGTGACTTCGTTGCAATAGTCAACCCCGGTTAACCAAGTACACCCCAGTTCAAAGCACAGTTCTTCGCCCAAGTTTGGCCGTGACCGTGCCGCCGCTGATGGTTAAGGTGCGACCAATCGGTGAGCCGGATGGGATGGTTGCTTGGACTGTTTTCGGACGATCCTTTAGTAAGTCGGCAGGGTGAGGGAAGGGAGGCAGCAAATCTGCGCTCTGCTTCAGGAAAGGCCGGTACTTGGCGGTTGTGAGGGCAGGATTTGAGCTTTGGCAAACAACCTGGGAAGAAACTCTTCCAAAACCGTGTTATCCAGTTTCAGTTGTCCCTTTTGGCACTGAAGGAAATTTGCATCGGAACAAAAGATCAGATCAAACTCCACCGACTTTTTATACGCGTTCAAGAGTTCAACCAAACACTCCAAAAGCTCATCGCCGTCGGCATCAAGCTTGTCCATTCCGTCGACCCATGCTTCGTACTTGGCAATATGCGCCCCTACTCTGGGCAGATCTGCAGCAGGAAGCTTCGGGTTCTGCTCAAGCGCATTGAGTTTGTCGCCATGGACGCTTTCAACAACCACATTCATCACCGGTTACCTTTCGATTTCCGGTGAAACTTCTATCTTTGGAGCAGCCTCAATAGCTGTTTCAATCTCTTGTCTACGCTCTTCTGGGCAATACTCCAAGGCATTACGCAAAACCTGGGCTCCAACATCACGACCAATTTGCACCGCTTGTTCAGAAGACACATCCTTCAAGCGAATGCTCAGGACATCCTCATAAATGCTGTTTCCAAACCGGTTTATAAACTTTCGCTCGTGCCACGAAAGCAATTCGCACCCGAGACCTTCTACTGCAATGGCTGAAATAATCTCGCCATTCTTGAACGCCACTGACCGAATATTTGACTCTCGTCCAAGAACAATTGTCATGACACCATCAGGACGAGCGACCCTGCCTGCTTCCACCAGAAACAGCCCCATATCCATGCAGTATTGAACAGCGGTCATATATCTGTTTTGGCGAAACTTTCTGTTGGCACCCACCTCAGACTTAGCTGCCACAAGAGGCAAAAATCCGAGTGCCTCAACAATCGGACGATAGTTCTGGTGATAGTTAAAGA
Source organism: uncultured candidatus Poriferisulfidus sp. (assembly GCA_965215765.1). Lineage (GTDB taxonomy): Bacteria > Pseudomonadota > Gammaproteobacteria > Poriferisulfidales > Oxydemutatoraceae. The sequence goes on from OZ244118.1 coordinate 637,708, forward strand.
CATTGATATACGGCGGAGAAATAAGAATGTAATCAACGCTGTTTTCTTCTACGGGCAAGAATCGGGCATCGCCAGTTGCAGACTGAATGTCTTGGCTATGCACGGGAGCATCGAATATCGCCCGTTGCATCGCTACTTCAGCTCGGTTGATTTTCTTGATATCCGACTGTTTCACACTCCCAAACGACAAAAGCAGCAATGCCATGAACGCGATCGCTTCGGTATCCGTTGCATCCAGATCATGAAAAATGTGAACCGCTTCAGATGGTGAAATATGCCCGTTCCCATTCGTCGCAGGCACACGCAAGAGCGAAACGAATTCATCAACGGCCTCTGCCAATTTGATGACGAGCTGCAGCCGTCAGAGTTGAAAGCTCAGAAACTTTTGCAAGACATATCGCAGCCGGATTGACATCAAACCCGTGCGCATTTCTTCCCAATCGTGCAACTTCAAACATTACAGTTCCACTGCCGCAAAACGGATCCAAAACACATTCACCCGGGATGGTGTTCTCGGACAGAAGAAACTCTACCAACTGTGGGCTGAATTGCCCTCTCCAAGGCAACACACTTGATCGCGCCTTCGCACTGATATCCAGGTTTGACTGATGGTGTGTCCGCTGCACCCTCGTCTCAGCGTCCGAGGCTCGGAGCGCGTTGAGCGCGTCAAAGGTTTTTCTTGTCTCAATTTCCATGCCAGAGGGGTGCTCAATACCTGGTAGACATGTAATGAACTTTCCTCATTGGACGGGATCTGCACAACATTCAAACCAAATTCATCACGACATGGAAGGCGACCGTAAATTGGCAGTGCCGTGAAAAACGATTGTTACTCATGAAAAATGATTGTAAATTCGCTGTTCCATAAAAAGCGTTTTCTACTCATGAAAAACGATTGCTATCCATGAAAAGTGATTGTAGGCGCACAGGTAGCAAGAGAGGTGCCAACGGCGTGAATTTACTGCAATGGTCATCCCCGGTTGCCAGGGATAGCTCTCAGTTCAAAGTCCAGCTCTTTCGCGCCACAAACTGAATTCAGTCCATCGTCTCAAATTTGCTCGTGATCGTGCCGCCTTGTCGTTGATGCTTGAGTTTAGGGTGTGACCAATCAGGTGAGCCGGAGAGGATGGTTGCTTGGATCTTTTTCGGACGATCCTTTAACAGGTCGGCAGGGCGTGGGAAGGGAGGCAGGAAATATGCGCCCTTCTTCAGGAAAGGCTGCGCTTGATGGTTGCGGGGGCAGGATTTGAACCTGCGACCTTCGGGTTATGAGCGTGGCGAGCTACCGGGATGGTCAACCCAAGTTTCCAAAGATACTTTTCAGTTCAAAGTCCAGTTCTTTAGTGCCACAAATTGAATTCAGTCCTTCGTCTCAAATTTGGCCGTGACCGTGCCGCCTTGTCGTTGGCGCTTGTGTTTAGGGTGTGACCAATCGGTGAGCCGGAGAGGATGGTTGCCTGGACTGCTTTTGGGCGATCCTTTCCTCGCCCGGTAGATTCAAAGGTCTTGGGCGTGTCTAGCGGTTCTTGAGAACGGCTTTCTTCCCCGGATACTCCGCTTCCTTCTTGTTGCGCCATTCGAACTCAACGAAAACGTCTGCGTTGAGCCTATCTGCTAACTCCACTGACATGCGCCAAGCTTCGTTGGCATCCCGTCTTCGGATTGAGATGTCTGCATTCGGAAGGAACTTGTAACCCAAGTCCTCCTTCTTGCCACGCACAATCCCAAAGGCGGTTACATCGCTGTCTGCGACTCCATTTTTGAAAACGTTCTCGGCGAGATGAGACAGGATGGTGTTCCACTTTGCATTGGGTAACTCCAAGCCATTGATCTTAGCTTCCAGCACTTTGGCATGCTTCAGCTTGGCATGCTTCAGCTTGGTTGGTTCGGCACCCGTGAAATGAAGCTTCCCGCTGCTTGGAGCGACCGACGAAGGCGAGGCACCGCGACCTTTTCCCGCGCGTGCCTTGTGAAAGTCTAGCAATAGAAGAACTGCGCTTTCCGTAGTGTCGTTCGAACCCATCAACTCAACCAAACGCGAATGTGTGGAATCCGAAAGTTCTATGTTTTGTGGCATAACAACCTTCCTACTTGGTGTTTCATATTTACGCTATCACGGCAACGATTGTATCGGGTGTTGCTTGGGCTGTTTTCGGATGATCTTTTATTCGCTCGGTAGTTTCAAAGGTCTGGGGTATCTAGCGGTTCTTGAGATCAGCTTTCTGCCCCGGATACTCCGCTCCCTTCTTGTTGCGCCATTCGAACTCAACGAAAACCTCCACGTTGAGATTGTTTGCAAACCCCACCGACAAGCTCCAAGCTCTGTTGGCAGCCTGACCTCGGATCGAGATGTTGGCCTTCTTAAGGAACTTGTAACTCGGATCCATCTTCTTGCCATGCACAATCCCAGGGATGACTACACTGCGGTCTACGACTCCATTTTTGAAAACGTTCTCGGCGAGATAAAACAGGATGGAGTTCCAGCCTGCCTTGGGTAACTCTAAGCCATTGATCTTAGCTTCCAGCACTTTGGCGTGCTTCAGGTCGGTCGGTTCGGCACCTTTGAAATGAAGTTTTCCGTCGTCTGTCGCGTCAGACGAAAGCGAGGTGCCGCCATCTTTTCCCGTGCGTACCTTGTAAGAGTCCAGCAAAAAAAGAACTATGCTTTCCGTCGTGTCGTCCGAATTCATCATTTCAACCAGACGCGAGTATGTGGAATCCGAAAGTTCTATGTTTTGTGGCATAACAACCTCCCTACTTGGTGTTTCATGTTTACGCTATCACGGTAGTGATTATATCGGGTGTTGCTTGGACTGTTTTTGGATGATCTTTTATTCGCTCGGTAGCTTCAAAGGTCTTGGGCGTACCTAGCGGTTCGCGAGAACGGCTTTCTTCCCCGGATGCGCCGCCGTCTTCTTGTCGCGCCATTCGAACTCAACAACAACGTCTGAATTGAGCCTACCTGCTAACTCCACCGATGTGCGCCAAGCTTCGTTAGCACCCCGACCTTGGACTGAGATGTTGGCCTTCGGACAGAAACTGTAACCAGAGTCCGTCTTCTTGCCGTTTACAATTCCAGAGATGGATTCACTGCTGTCTACGAATCCATTTTTGAAGGCTATTACGGCGAGATGAGACAGGATGGTGTTCCACTTTGCATTGGGTAACCCCAAGTCATCGATCTGAGCTTTTATCACTTTGGTGTGCGTCAGGTCGGTCGGTTCTGCACCCTTGAAATGAAGCTTTCCGTCGTCTGTCGCGTCAGACGAAAGCGAGGCACCACCATCTTTTCCCGTGCGTACCTTGTAAGAGTCCAGCAAAAAAAGAACTATGCTTTCCGTCGTGTCGTCCGAATTCATCATTTCAACCAGACGCGAGTATGTGGAATCCGAAAGTTCTATGTTTTGTGGCATAACAACCTCCCTACTTGGTGTTTCATGTTTACGCTATCACGGTAGTGATTATATCGGGTGTTACTTGGACTGTTTTTGGATGATCTTTTATTCGCTCGGTAGCTTCAAAGGTCTTGGGCGTACCTAGCGGTTCGCGAGAACGGCTTTCTTCCCCGGATGCTTTGCATCCTTCTTGTTGCGCCATTCGAACTCAACGAAAACGTCTGCGTTGAGCTTACCTGCTAACTCCACTGACGTGCGCCAAGCTGCGTTGGCACCCCGTCTTCGGATTGAGATGTTGGCATTCGGAAGGAATTTGTAACCCAAGTCCTCCTTCTTGTTACGCACAATCCCAAGGGCAGCTATACCGATGTCTACGACTCCATTTTTGAAAACGTTCTCGGCGAGATAAAACAGGATGGAGTTCCAGCTTGCCTTGGGTAACCCCAAGCCATTGATCTTAGCTTCCAGCACTTTGGCGTGCTTCAGGTCGGTCGGTTCGGAACCCGTGAAATGAAGCTTCCCGCTGCTTGGAGCGACCGACGAAGGCGAGGCACCGCGACCTTTTCCCGCGCGTGCCTTGTAAGAGTCCAGCAAAAAAAGAACTATGCTTTCCGTCGTGTCGTCCGAATCCATCATCTCAACCAAACGCGAGTATGTGGAATCCGAAAGTTCTATGTTTTGTGGCATAACAACCTCCCTACTTGGTGTTTCATATTTACGCTATCACGGCAACGATTATATCGGGTGTTGCTTGGACTGTTTTTGGACGACTCTTTAACAGGTCGGCAGGGCGTGGGAAGGGAGGCAGGAAATATGCGCCCTTCTTCAGGAAAGGCCGGTACTTGATGGTTGCGGGGGCAGGATTTGAACCTGCGACTTTCGGGTTATGAGCCAGACGAGCTACCGGACTGCTCCACCCAAGTTTCCAAGGATATTTCTCAGTTCAAAGTGCGGCTCTTTCGCGGCACTAGCTGAATGCAGTCTTTCGTCTCAAATTTGCTCCTGATCGTGCCGCCTTGTCGTTGACGTTTGTGTTTAGGGTGTGACCAATCGGTGAGCCGGAGAGGATGTTTGTCTTGGACTGCTTTCGGACGATCCTTTACTTGCTTGGTAGATTCAAAGGTCTTGGGCGTGCCTAGCGGTTCTTGAGAACGGCTTTCTTCCCCGGATGCGCCGCCGTCTCCATGTCGGGCCATTCGAACTCAACAACAACGTCTACGTTGAGCTTATCTGCAAACCCCACCGACAAGCTCCAAGCTCTGTTGGCAGCCTGACCTCGGATTGAGATGTTGGCCTTCTTAAGGAACTTGTATCTCGGATCCATCTTCTTGCCATGCACAATCCCAGAGATGGCTACACTGCTGTCTACGGCTCCATTTTTGAAGGCTTTTTCGGCGAGATGATGCAGGATGGTGTTCCACTTTGCGTTGGATAAGTGCAAGCCGTCAATCTGAGCTTTCATCACTTTGGTGTGCGTCAGGTCGGTCGGTTCGGCACCCTTGAAATGAAGCTTCCCGCTGCTTGGGGCGACCGACGAAGGCGAGGCACCGCGACCTTTTTCCGCGCGTGCCTTGTGAAAGTCTAGCAATAGAAGAACTGCGCTTTCCGTCGTGTCGTTCGGACCCATCAACTCAACCAAACGCGAATGTGTGGAATCCGAAAGTTCTATGTTTTGTGGCATAGCAACCTCCCTACTTGGTGTTTCATATTTACGCTATCACGGCAACGATTATATCGGGTGTTGCTTGGACTGCTTTCGGACGATCCTTTAACAGGTCGGCAGGGTGTGGGAAGGGAGGCAGGAAATATGCGCCCTTCTTCAGGAAAGGCTGCGCTTGATGGTTGCGGGGGCAGGATTTGAACCTGCGACCTTCGGGTTATGAGCCCGACGAGCTACCGGACTGCTCCACCCCGCATCGCCTTCAAAATTGAGTCCGCATCTTAGACTGCATCGCTTCTGAAAACAAGAAAAACATAGGCCGCAGACCGTTGCCGCAGCAATGGGTTTCGTGACTTCAGGTGACTTCTTTCCCAGATGCCAAGCTTTCTGAAAACAAGAAAAACGTAGGCCGCAGACCGTTGCCGCAGCAATGGGTTTTGTGACTTCAGGTGACTTCTTTCCCAGGTACCAAGCTTTCTGAAAACAAGAAAAACGTAGGCCGCAGACAGTTGCCGAAGCAACGAGTTTCATGACTTCAGATGACTTCTTTCCCAGATGCCAAGCCTTCTGAAAACAAGAAAATCGTAGGCCGCAGACTGTTGTCGCAGCAATGGGTTTCATGACTTCAGATGACTTCTTTCCCAGATGCCAAGCCTTCTGAAAACAAGAAAAACGCAGGTCGCAGACTGTTGCCGCAGCAAAGGGCTTCATGACTTCAGATGACTTCTTTCCTAGGTGCCGAGCCTTCTGAAAACAAGAAAAACGTACGTCGCAGACTGTTGCCGCAGCAATGAGTTTCATGACTTCAGGTGACTTCTTTCCTTGGGTGCCAAAGCAGGCCAAAACGGGGTTGCCACGCCTGTTCGCCTGTTCTCCTGTTTTGACGAAAGGCGTGTTTTTACAGCTCAATGGCTTTGTCGGCGCATCGCGTTACTGATGGTCGCCGTCTGTTCTTGCCAGCGTCGCAGGGATGTTTCCTGGTGGCTATGTTCGCCCCGTGCAATCTCCGTTTCGCAAGGTCATGGTTTCTTCGTTCTGCTGTGTTTCGGACTGTCCGCTTTAGGGCATATACATAGTGATTACAAGAAAGTTGCTGGTTTTTGTGCTCCTGGCAATGCTTGTGTGGCTTCCGGCTTGCCTAAAAACCTCCCGCGATTCGCAACCTGCCACCACTGCTGCTGTTGATGGTGGAACTGCCGGCACCGGTGGCGTTGCTCCGGGTCAGCAAACTGTGGTGGACGATCCGTTTCCCGGCAATAAAAAAGACATCCCAATTCTGAGCCCCGATACTGTGGAGCCGGAAGAGCCTGCACCCATTTTTGAGCCGCTTGGGAATTCTTCACGGACTGAGAGCCGTGGCTGTTTTGACGAGGAAAGGTTCCGCACGACGCTTGCCTCGGAGAATGTTGAAAAAGGCTCCGATAATGCTCTCGCGCAACGATCAGCGTTGGAGGATGCAATGCACTCCCTGGTTATGGAGCTTGTGGGGTGCATGGATGCGACCAGTCAGCATTTGCATCGGCTGGTGGCTGAAAACGAACTGTCGACCCACGCCAGTAAACAGGATATTGGTGCCGAACAGGCAGACGCAATGCGCCGCTATGAAAAGCTGATGGAAATGCGCAGCGGTCAGGGTGAGCGGTGACGAGATGTTAGTGGCTCGCCATTTCAGGAATGCCCTGTTGGCTTTTCTGGCTTCTTGCCCGGGGATGTCTGGGGTATCTGTGGCTGGCACCGTTTCGCCTGGTGCGATTGCGTCCGAATTGCACGTAGACGAGCAGGGCAGCTTGATTTACCGCATCGCGATTGCAGTGGCACCGGGAGTCAGGGGTCATGCGCCAAACCTGGCATTGGTATACGACAGTCAGGGTGGCGACGGTGTGGTTGGCAAGGGCTGGAGGCTGGAAGGTCATTCCTTCATACACCGTTGTCCGGCGACGCTGGCCGTTGACGGTATCCACAGAGGAGTCTGGTTCGATCGGGAAGATGCGCTGTGTCTGGATGGAGGAAAGCTGCAGGTACTGGGAAGTGGCCACTGGAGTAACACGGAAATGCGCTTGGGCAACGGGGCGTTCGCGCGCGTTCTCCCGACCCGCAGTCAGCAGGGCGCATTGGGATTTACGGTTGAGACCAAGTCGGGATTGAAAAATCACTATGGCGGCAGTGGCGACTATCAGGTTGACGGCAGCATGGAACCCCCGCTCACAATTTCCTGGTTGTTGCGCGAGAGTTATGACCAGGCAGGAAATCGGATCCGTTTTTATTACTCGGGTGCGGAAGGAGAAAAACACCTGGTACGAGTTGAATACAGCATTCATGCCGTTGAGCTGGAATATGAAGACCGAGAAGCCCCGGTCAACAGCTTTTTGTCGGGTGCACAACTCGCGCTGTCAAAGCGGTTAAAAACGATTAGATCGTGGACTGAGCAGACCTTGGTTCGTGAGTATCGCCTGAGCTATTCCCAAGACCGGCTGGATGGTTCTGCCATTCTGGAAGCGATCAGCGAATGCGGAGCCGGTGACGTTTGTTTGTTGCCGACTGTGTTTGACTGGAGCCAAGGTGCGCCTCCTGCCTTCCACGCTTTCGATGGAGTGAGCCACACTGAGGCCTCGCCGTCCAAGCGCACCCACTTCGCCGATTTCAATGGTGATGGCATGGACGACATTTACGAGATCACGGGAGAGAAGACATCACAGAGCGACCGGATTCACCTCAGTTCAGGAGACGGAAAATTCAGGCTTGTTGATGGGCCTTTGACAAAGCCCGGTTCAAAAAAAGATCTTGCGAACTATGTTTTTGCGGATTTTGACGGAGACGGAATGGCGGATGTCTATCAGTTTTCATACATGCGTGACCATGATCATCTCTGGTTGACGAGGCGCGATGGCAAAAATCTGTCTTTTCTTGAGGTCTACGGGATTCCGTCCGGCCGCTCTGCAGCACCTTCAGTTGCCAGGGGTTGTGTGTCAATCCGCTGCCTCAAGTTTGCGGACTTTGATGGGGATGGGCGCACCGATGTGTATCGCATTCGGCACTCGGGTGGCACAGGGGTGTTTGATGAGGTGCATCTTTCCAATGGAGACGGGAGTTACCGAAAAGTGTCAGGGGTTCCTTCCGTGGCCAGCGACCGGGCTGATGACAGGGTTGCCGGTGTGCTGGTCGCTGACTTTAACGGTGATGGGCTTGCCGATGTTTTTCGCACTGGTCTCAGGTTTCAGGGGGAGATTTATCTGACGCAAACCGTGGGGCGTTATCGGTTGACTGATGCCCCTCCGATGAGCGCATGGACGACTGCCAGTGTGCGCTTTGGAGATCTCAACGGTGACGGGAACGTGGATTTTTACCAGCAGCAGACACGGGTGGGCAACGGTGGCGAGACACGGGTGTTCCTGGCGCGCGGGGATGGTGACTATGAGTCTCGGGAAGGGCCGCGTATTTCTCAGCTGCTGAATGGCGTGTTGTCGCGCGAGCCTTGGCGGGCTCTTCTGCATGACTTCAATGGTGATGGGCGCCTGGATTTCTATGTGGCTGCGAGCGATGGGCAGCAGGACGTTCTCCTTGTTTCCAAAAATGCAGAATTTTCAGCGCAGCAAGCGACCGTGCCAGGAATCGCGCAAAAGAAAGAAGACCTGGAACGCCTCAGATTTGCCGATTTCAATGGCGATGGTTTCAGTGATATTTATCAACTGCCCGCACTTTCCGGTGGACAGGGGAAGCTGTTCATCAATCAGGCCAAAGCCCCTCGCATTAGCCGGATCACCGATGGATTGGGCAAACAAAACGCAGTCACTTATCGCTCGGCAAAGGACGCGCAGACGTACGCAAGTCTTGCCGGGTCCAAGTATCCGCAAAGCTCGGTTCCACCTGCCACGTTTTTGGTGAGCTCCGTTGTGAGCGATGCCGGAGGCGAAACAGGCAACCGCGTTTCTTTCCGGTATTTCGACGCACGAAACGACCGCCGGGGAGCGGGGTTTCAGGGATTCGGCCAACAGGAAAGCTATGACCACGCCAAAGGTGTTCGAACCTTGACGACTTATTATCAGGACAGGCCTTTTGCCGGATTACTGGCGACGCGTTCTGTTGTGCTTGAAAGTGGTGATGGCAAGATTGAGCTGTCCGCTCTCAAAAACGAGTACGAGTCTGTTGTGCCCCACGATGACCTGACGGCTCATTCCCGGCTGACGAAAAAAACCGAAACCAACAGAGAACTGGACGGTGCATTTATTTCCGAGGTGGTGACTTCGTTCTCGGACTTTGATGAGTACGACAACCCTGGGCTCGTTGAAACGCATTTGCAAAGCGCACAGGAAACACTCGTGCGCGTGGTAGAAACAGAACACAGGAACGCCGAAACAACTTGGCATATCGGACTGCCACTGCGTCAGGTTCTGACGCACAAGAACTTTGTGAGCGAGGATCTTTCTTTGGTGGTCGAGTTTGTGCGCGATGCCCGAACCGGTTTTTTGACAGAAAAGATCGTACAGCCCAACCACCCGCTGGCGGTAATGGAACGCTACAAATATGACGGCTTCGGCAATTTGAGCGTGACCACGGTCATGCCATACAGCGGACTTGGGGAGGCAAGGGTTACCCGTGTTCGCTACGATGAAGACGGGTTGTTTGTGCGCGAACTGGTTAATCCTGAAGGACACGCCGAATATCGTGCTTACGACCCGAGGTTCGGGAAGATCACGCGCATTGAAGACAGCAATCACCACGTCAGCGAAAAAGCTTACGACGCGTTCGGGCGGCTCCTGAAGGAGCGGGGAGTCGATGGTCATGAGCAGACACTCGCTTACCGTTTCACGGCGGAAGAAACGGCTCCTGCCAAAGCCGCCTTTGTCGTTGTGAAGACCAGCAGCAACAGCTCGCAGGAACGCACTTGGCATGACAGCCACAGCCGAGTCGTGCGCGAAGAGAAGTCCGGTTTTGCCGGTCGCCTCGTGTACTCGGATGTGCGCTATGACCGTTGGGGGCGTCAAGCGGCTTCATCGTATCCCTATTATGTTGGAGACCCGTCGTACTGGGTCAGCCGGCAATACGATGTACTGGATCGTTTGGTGCGTATTGCCTGGCCTCGTCCGGATGGTGAGGAAGCTGTGTCGTCGATTCACTATGCGGGTCATGAAACAATTTTTCGTGACCCATACGGAGTGGAGCGCCGTGTGGTGCGCGATCTGCGCGGACGTGCCGTGGTGGTAGCAGAAGCGGAAGGAGCTGTGATTGAAAGAAGCTTTGACGCAGCCGGACACCTGACTTTCATTCGAGACGCGCATGGCAACACAGCGCGCATGGAAAACGATGTTTTCGGCAACCGCATTGCCGAAATTGACCCCAATTTAGGCGAGCGCCTCTTTGAATATGACGCTTTTGCCCAGTTGCGCAGTGTGCAGGATGCGGAGGGACAACAGCAGTTTTTTTCTTACGATCGCCTGGGTCGTCTCCGGACGCTAAGGCGACCGGAAGGAGTGGCGGGATGGGAGTTTGATACCGCATCCCACGGCATTGGACAGATTGCCGAAGAAAGCTATCGTGGTTTCGTTCGCCACTTTCAGTACGACCGAGTCGGGCGGCTGGAAACAATCAGAGACGGTCGCGGTCACACGCTGGATATTCAGCGTGACGAGAGTGGTCGAATCGTCACGGAACGCTCTTCTGAAGGCTTTGTCGGCAAGCGAGTCTATGACTCCCAAGGGAAGCTGTTGGCACTCCAGGGTTTGGACGAGCGGATAAGAGGAACCACGCAAAGGAATAGTCATTTTGTCGGATTCGTGAAGGGAAAAGCCGTGCAATACGAGCTGCGGGCACTGTTTTATCAAAGCCTGACGGAGACGATGGCGAATGCCCGGTCTGGTTCGCCGCGTGACCGCGAGATCGAGGAGGAGTTCCGTGCGGGCGTGGCGAGCCTGACAGCAGGCAGCAATTTGCTGCGTAGTGTTTTAAGCCGCGCCGGAGACGAAAGGCCTGGCGATGTGGAGTACTGGCTACAACTGGCACTTTCCCGCCTGGTGTGTTCGAAGACCTTGTTGCAGCAGAGTGGTGCAGGAGGGCAACCCTCTGCGAGCAACTACCGTTTCGGCCTCGCGCGCTTATGTCTGGATGAAATGACGCACGTTTTGGAACTCGCGGCCACTTCAAAGGTTCTGGCTGATTCGTTGCCCTCTGTGCCGGCCGACCGGGAATTGCATGAGTACTGGCGCGTTGCGGCGCGTGATGCGGCAGGGCGAGTTACGGCTGAGCGTTTTGGCAACGGGATACGTGCTGTACACCATTATCGACCTGAGGACGGTCAGCTTGGCAGCAACCAGCTTTTCGCTCCGAACGGGGAGCTGCTACGCCATGTTGATTACGCGTATGACATTGGTGGTCGCCTGGTGGCGAGCGAGAACGTCCTGGGGCGCTACACGGATTATTTTGACTATGACCGATTGGGCCGAGTGGTGCGCTTTGTACGCAAAGGAGAAACTGCGGGTCACGATGAGACCGTGACTTATGAATACGATGCGATCGGAAATCTCGTGTTTCATTCAGGCGTGGGCGAGTACCACTATGGTGAGGATGGGCGGTTGCCACACGCCGTGGTCAAGGCTGGCAACAAAGAGTATGCCTACGACCGGAACGGAAACTTGCAGCGTGGTCCCAACTACGATGTCAGGTGGACAACCTTCGGCAAGCCGCAATACTTTCTGCAGCGCACCGGCACACGGGTCGGCACATTCCTGACGGCTTTCGGCTACGACGCCAACGGCGACCGCATTGAAAAGCTCAGTGCGGGCGGGGAGACAGTCCTGTATTTTGGCAGGCGGCACGAAAAGCTTTTAGACCGTGAAGGCCGAGTCAGTCACTTGCACTACCTGTTTGCAAATGGCGAACTCGTGGCCGTTGTCAGCCGCTCGGATGGCATTGCCGGTGACCAGCAAAGCGAGGTGAATTACTTGCACCGCGACCGTTTGGGCTCGGTGGTGATGGTCAGCAAGCAAGGCGGGCACTTCGTTTCTCGGGAATACGCACCATACGGCGATGCCCAGACTGCCACAGACGGGGAGGAAGAAAAATTTCCGGTGCGCCGGGGATTCACCGGTCACGAGCAGCTTGAAGAACTTTCCCTGGTACACGCGAATGGGCGTCTTTACGATCCTGAGATAGGCCGCTTTCTGAGCCCTGATCCAATTATTCCCGATCCCCTGCTGACGCAAAGCTATAACCGCTACGCTTACGTTCTGGGCAATCCCTTGGCATTCACTGACCCCAGTGGCCATTTTTTCAAAGGCATTGGGCGCATCTTCAACAAGCTGTTCAAGAACGTCCAGCGTTTCATCAAGAGATATGGGCGAGCCGTGCTGGTCTTTGCGGTTTCTCACGCCCTTGGTTCTGTGGTGACTCGGGTTTACCGGCAGGCAGGAATTGCGAAGCTGATCAGCTCGTCAAAAAGTATTTCCGCTGCCCATTTTCTGGCTTCCGTGGAAAGCGTCATCAGGGCTGGACAAATCGTGGGCGGGGCGAGCAGTGGCATCACGTTTTCTGTCCTGAGCGGTGGCTCGCAGAGCTTGCTCGGCGGGGTCTTCGGTGGGGTCGGTCATGCATTCATCGATGTTGCTTTTGCCGGAACCTGGACACCAGGAAGAGTGGTGGTCGGCAGTTTGACCAATGGGGTCAGTGCGGCAATCAGCGGGGGTGATTTCGGTCGGGCAGTATTGGCGTCTCTGCAAGGCTTGAGCCTGAAATATGCCAACTATGCGGCGCGAAGGGCGATGGTGGCGCAGTCACTGCTCAACCCCGACAACGCAGGTGGAGTCAGTGCTGGATTTTTTGGCGACGGATTCAAGCTTGGGGGTGGCAGATTTGATCTTCACAGTCAGTCAGGCAGCGTTCTCGGAGGCTTTCAGGGCGGCCAGGGGTCTCTGTTTGGAGCCAGCTATGAAAGCGGCTCTTTTGCGGATTACCTGGTTGAGGCGTACGCTGGACCGCACGATTTTCTGAACAGCTTTTACTGGTATGACTCGCTTGGCAACATTGCCGTGGGTACGAATGTTTTTGCGCGTGGAATTGGTGAATTTACCAATTACGCGAATGTCGCTGTTGCCACCCCTTTTGCGGTCGGCGCCATGATCCCTGACTACGCCTACTCTCAGGACTTTTAAGCAGGGACGCACCACAAGGCACACCACAAGGCACACCACAAGACGCATCGGGGAACACCATCGTCAGCCAGAGAGCCGCATGGCACACCTTTTCCAATCCGGGTTCCCCTTACTTGAAGCAGTCTCAAGTTGCTTTAACGAGTGCCAGATACCTGATCTTGAGGTTGGCAGAGGTTGACTGCAGGGCTTGTTTAGGGCATAATGGCTATTGTTGTTTGGTAGTGGTGATGGGCATAAAGGCGGTATCCGCTGGAACTTGTGCCATGAGTGTCTTGGTTTGTTGCAAGGGATGGGTTCACAGCTTCAAGCAACTGTGGTTTAGGGAGTGTTTTTGCTGACTTTAATGCTTGACAGTCAAGATTTATTGTTGCAAAATTCCCGTACCAGTCTAGGTTTGCGGGTGAGGTGCTGCGTTTAGCGGTGCTTTGTCGTGAGCCTGAATAGGCAAAAGTCCATGGTGGGCTTTAGTCATGTTCTTCAGTCTGCTGTCAGGCAGTTGAGGGTAAAGGTTTTATGAGGAGAGACGCATGAAATTTCAAGAAGTTTTAAAGCACTGCATTTTAGTGGCCGTTATGTTTGGGCTGGCAATGGCAGGTGGCGCACAGGCGCAAGTGACAGCATCAACACCAAGCATGACCACGGAGTTGGCGAAGCAAGATCGTTTGCCTGCCGATAATCCGTATTGCGGTGCATACGGGATCACAAGTGGGAGGGAGCTTGTAGTGCTGCCCCTTTCGTCAAGTGACGATTACGACCCACTTGTGCCTAGTTGTGTGGATATAGATCTTAGTAGCGAACCGGCTTTGCGCGATGGCAGGAAAGTGCCGAACTTTGATGATGGCAACAATGTGGGGGTAGTTGATTGGGTCTTGGTAGAAGTCAGAGCAGCGGAAGCGGGAACAGAGGCGGGTTCGTTTGATGGTGGAACTGTTATGGCGCAAATCCCTGCCTTATTGCTGAGTAGTGGCTTGGTCGTACACGCCAAGAAGTTTTTTTCTGAACTTGATGGAACTGCCAGGATAACGTGTGCGACTGTTGGTGCTGAAGTGTGCGCGGGCGCGGACGTTGATGTGCCAGCCGATGCGTTCCCCGTTGGCCAAGACATTCGTCTGGTTCTCAGGCATAGAAACCATTTGGATGTCATGTCTGCGTCAACAGTGCCAGATACTGCGGGTGTGCGTGAAGTTGACTTTTCAGTTACTGCAAATATCTTCACTCCAGCCGGTCGGACTTCTGTCTGGCAGTTTGAAGATGGTGTTACCAGTGGTACTTTGGCACGAATCTTGGAGGATTACCCGGATAGCGCATTCATGGTACCAGGAGACACAGATGGTGACGGGAATGTGAGGCCTAATGATGTTACAGGGGCGACAGGTTACGTTGGTGCTGAGGTACGAGCAAGAGTGTATGCGTATGCTGATACAAATTTGGATGACAGGGTGAGACCTAATGACGTGACGGATCGTGGCTATGTTACAGCGCGCTCAGGTGGGGCAACCAGGTCGTATGTGCCCTGATGAATAGCCTTAAAGTTGTGTTATCTCGGGTCTTTTGGACAAACCTTTCATGAAGCTTGGTTGTCGGTTTGTCCTTTCTGGCTAAAGCGTAGGAGTTGAATAAGATGTTGTTGTTTAAAGCTTGGGATGGGTGGTGTTGCTTGGCAAAAGTGAAGGGCTTTTTGGCTAGAGTTTGTTTGCCACTTGTCCTTTCTGTGTCCGGAATTGCTAACGCCGTGACCATACTTGATGACTACGTTTATAAGGCAGAGAATTTCTATGGTGCAGCACCACAGCCTACCGGTGCGGCTGGAGTTTGTGGCGATTGTGTTGGGGAGTTGTTTCTAAGGATGAGCGAGCCTGAACTTGTGACGGAAGGAGGAGTGGAATATGTGTCGGTAGCTTTTTCGGCGACTGCTGCATTCAGCACTCGGTTTACAACAGAATTAGAAGAATCAGGGCAAATCCCCTATTTGGGAAACATTGGTTTTCAGGTTTCAGTTGGTGGTTCCGGGATAGACTTGAGTCCTGACTCGTGCATGGTCATGCAAGGCGATAGAGCGGAATACGGTTTGGGTGTTAATGAGGGTGAGTCTTCGCCGGTTTCAGTTGAACTTAGCGGTCTTAGACCTGGGGCAATAACAGGGGCTGATCCCAGTGATGGCACACACTACTCTCTTAGTGATACTGTACCTGTTACACTGGGTACACTCAGGTGCCAACTTGGCAGCGAGCCGGGGATGAATGGGGTTAACGCTTATGTCCTGAATCCGTCTTTCATTGATGGCAATGAGGTGCAACTCGCTTCAACTGACAGTCGTACACTGATCTTAAGGGCGACAAATTCGTTTGAGGACTATCCTCTTCATGGGAAACCTCTGTTTGCTGTGGAGCCAGAAGCAATTGCGGATAGCACAAACGTTGAGATAATTGTTACAAACAACAATGTGCCAGGCTTTGTATCGACTGCATTTAATTTTGAGTTTAGTGGCTGTGCCGGTAATGCTCCATTGCTTCGTCCCACGACTTTTACCGGCGTATCACCAGTTATCGATATAGAGTTTGACAGTTTGCAGGCAAATCAGGACTGTATAGTAACCTTTGACGTGATGTATCAGGGCAATAATATTTTTTCGAACTTAACCCAACAAGTAGGTAGGTTGCCCGGACAGTTAGTTGAGATAAATGTTTTGTTAGGAGGGGCAGTGAGGGGATCTGTTCCATCCACCCCATACATGACCACAGATTTGGCTGAAATCAAAAGGTTACCACTCACTGACCCATACTGCGAAACGTATGTTGACGAGTGTACGGATGTAAAACTGACTACAGATAGGTCTCCAAATTCTACCACTGCAGATGTGGTTACCGGGGAAACAGTGGGTGTTACTGATTGGATTTTAGTAGAAGTAAGAGCGGCAACAACCAAAACAGCTAGTGAATTTTTTGATGACACTGTCGTGGCGAGGATTCCTGCCTTGTTGCTGAGCAACGGGGCGGTTGTTGATGCTGATAAGTTTGTTAATCTGAGTGAAAGTGAACGGGCTATATGCGCAAGCATAACAAGGCATGAAAATTCAACTAACGCAAATATAGAGCTGCCAGGCAGAGCTTTCACTGGTGGTAAATATGTGCGTGTTGTAATTCGACACAGGAACCACTTGGATATTATGTCAAATGATGTTTTATCAGTACGCGGGGATGAAGTTAGCACGTTTGGTTTGACTGGCATTGGAGACGTTTACACTCCGCTTGGGCGGACTTCTGTTTGGAAATTTGAAGAGGGCGTTACTAGTGGTACTTTGGCGCGTATCTTGAGCCCATATTCAGACTATGCATTCATGGTGCCAGGTGACACTGACGGTGACGGAAATGTGAGACCTATTGATGTTACAGGGTCGACAGGTTATGTTGGCACTCCGCGAGACTCTCGTGCTAGAGTGTATGCATTAGCTGATACAAACTTGGATGACAGGGTGAGACCTAACGATGTAACAGATCGTGGCTATGTTACAGCACGGTCTGGTGGAGCAACCAGATCGTATGTTCCTGGCGCAAGAAGGTAGTGACCATTGCAAATCTTTTTAATCATTTTAATCAAAGCTTGATTTTATCTGGCTTTCCATTCATAAATAGGAGTTTATCAAATGCTGTTATTAAATCATCAACGTGAGTGTTATCTGACAAAAGCTAAGAGGCTTTTTGCCGGGGTTGCGTTATTCCTCTTTTTTCCAGTGTTTGGGACTGTAAATGCGCAGTATACTTACGAGCCGGAGAATTTCTATGGTGCAGTAACACAACCTACTGGTGAAACCTGTGAAGCCTGTGTTGGGGAGTTGTTTCTCGAAATGAGTTCACCTGCACTTGTGGATGTTGACGGAGTTCAAAATATGTCGGTTGACTTTATAGCAACTGCGCAGTTTAGCAGTGCCTTTCAAGGGCGTTTAGATTCAGAAAGTCTAACTTCTTATTTGGGGAACATTACATTTCAAGTTTCAGTTGGTGGTCCAGGGATAAATTTGGATGCTAATGAGTGCACGGTAGTTCAGGGCAATAGACCGGCTTACTCTTTGAGTGCTGGTGAAGGTGAGCTTACTCCGCCTTCGCTCGAACTTGCTGCTCTTAGACCTGGGGCAATAGCAGGGGCTGATCCCAGTGATGCCTCACACTACATTCTTAGTGATACTGTACCTGTTACAATTGGCACACTCAGATGCCCATTTGATAGTGACCCGGGAATGGCGGGTATTAATGCTTATGTCCTAAATCCATCATTACTTGACGGTAATGAGGTTCAACTCTCTGCTGCTGATGCTCTTCCGCTGATCCTAAGAGCAGTCAATTCATTTGAGTACTACCCACTTGATGGAACCGCTCCGTTTGTACCTGAAAGTGACGCTAGGTCTAATGCTGAAAATATGGCTACCATTGGGATAACAAATACCTTTGCGGGTGCCCCCATGGGTTCATCTTTGAGTTTTAGTTTTGATGATGGGTGCCCTGGTCGCGTTGCCGAGCCAGCACCAAGACTGCTTGTAGCAGGATTAAATAGTGAAACTATTACTTTTTCGGCTGCGTTGGATAGCGACTGTGTAGTGACTCACACGATAACTTTTCCGGGTGGAGTGCAGCAAACCTATATGCAAACAATCACACCAGCGGGTACCCCTGCTGAACTGCTTGCAATGGCAAAAATGGCGTTCATTAATGACAGCTTAGAAGCGTACGACATGTACTTGAATGAAACAATTAGCAGATCTGATGGCGGAAATGTTGTCCGTGGAGATTCTGTGGATGCTGCTGTTAGAGCTATAGTTGTAGACCTAAAGGTAGGAGATGAATTTCCAATTACTTTAGATTATTCAGGAGTTCAGGAACTAGTGAATGATGCGGTGTCAGCTGCAAACGTACAGTTGCCGGCCACAGCACGTGCAATGAACGCCTACAACTTCGCCGGAAATGTCACTGACGCAGGTGTGCCTGGGTCAACGATAAGTTTTGTAATTGACCTTGCAAGAGATGACGTGGGCGAGGAGAATCGCGTATCGACACTTCGCTTGATTAAGCTCATCGGTGGTGAGTTGATGAGTGTCAGTGATGGTGACGGTAATAGCGTGAGGTATAGTCGCATGCTACAAGGTGCTCCTGCTGGTTGCCCAACGGAACCGAATCTTTGGATGTCGACAACAACAAGGGACAATGTGGCTGTAATTCCTATGCACCAAGCTCCTATCAATTGCATTATGATAACCATAGTTGATGATGGCGTTTATGATGAGAGCACCGATATGGGCAGAATATCCGATCCACTTTCGGCAGCACTTGCAGCTGATGTTGCTGAAGCTAATATTCCGGATGCGATTGGCGGCGGCGGCGGCGGCGGCGGCGGTGGCAACGGATTCTTAGGAATCGGCTCAGCCGGAGCCTGGACGATCATGGCGTTGCTGACGGTACTTGGCTTCTCAATGTTGAGACGCAGGAGAGTCACAGTCCGTAGCGAGCTGTAACTAGCCCAAACTAAGGAAGAAAGGCGGGTGCTTCGTTACCCGCCTTTTTTTTGTCTTTTTTATTTATGCAGCAGCCTTAAACAAGCACACAGAAAGCTGGCTTCAAAGCACCTGTGGAACAATCAAGTTTCACTTTTGGCCTTTCAGATTTGAGGTGTCAAAAGAATGTCAAGTGATGAAATTCTTGCCAGGAATATCTCGGTTAAGCTTGAGGTTCGTCCCATGTTTTTTACCAGGGTATGGTTACTGAACCTTTCTGTTGCGACCTGGTCTTTCTCATAAACGATTGCCACATTAAATAACCGAGCGAGAATATTCATGCCTTGGTCGATGACTACTTAAGTCTGAGAAACAAGGCTGGCCACGTTTCAGACTTTACGATGAAGCAGTTTAGGTGCTGGTTTGTCTTGATTGGACTTCAGCTCCACTTGAAAGCATCAGGCATTTTTTCACTTACTAAAACAATGCCGGAAAAATGGTACGAGAAATGCATACCGAGAATATTTCAGTACATGTTGGTGTGCTGTGATCAATGTGCCGAGCTGTAAGAATTTTGGAAACTGCTTGAGAGTTTGCATGATTTATTCACTGCTCGGTGGTTTCAAAGTGAAAACAATGAATCTGGCTGCGGGGGCGTAAAAAAGACTGTAACCCCTGACGTTCCATTCTCTAAGCCGGTTATTTCGGTGGATGTCAAAATGGTAACCTGATGCTGCATCACATGGTGTTTGACAGATTGCCGAGTGATGCCATCGTGGTTTCGCTCCCACTTTTTAGAACAGAGGAGTCAGAGACGATCGCGTCCACGCGCTAGATATTCAGCGAGACACTGCAGCCGACCCCTGAGCACTTTTCTGAAGGTTTTGTCGGCAGTCGGTTTAGGACACACAGGTAACTTGTCTGCGAGCGTATAAAAGAAACCACGTAAAAGAACAGTTGTTTTGTCGGGTTCATGATGAGAAAACCCGCGCAATGCGAGTTGTGGGCACTGTTGCATCAAGGCTTGAAGGAGACGATGGTGAAATGCTTGGCCTAGTTAGCCGCATGACCATAAAGTCAAGGTGGAGTTCCATGCGGGCGTGGGGAGCCGACTACAGACAGCACAGTTGCGTAGTATCTCAAGTAGTGCTTGATGTGGTGGTTTGGCGATGTAATTCAAGCCTGAGGGTTGCAGCTTTGGTCTTTAGGTCAGTCGGAAGCGTTCTCGGAGGCTTTCAGGGCGGTCAAGGTTTCTATGTTTGTTGTCAGCTATGAAGGCGGCTCTTTTGCGGATTACATTGCTGAGGCATGCGCTTGGGAGCACGATTTTCTGAACAGCTTTTACCGGTACGCCTCGCCTGGCAACACTGCCGTGTGTACACATTTTTTTCACATGGAACCGATGAGCTTGCCAATTAGCGCAATGCCGTTGTTGCCGCCCCATTTGCGGTCAGTGCCATGTTTCCTGACCTGTGCCCGCTCTCGGGACTTTTAAGCCCGGACGCACATCAATGAGCCGTGCATGGGCATAGTGAAGGCGCACCACAAGACGCACCACGAGGCGCATCGGGGAACTCCATTTCAGACAGTGGCTGAGGCATGCGCTTGGGAGCACGATTTTCTGAACAGCTTTTACCGGTACGCCTCGCCTGGCAACACTGCCGTGTGTACACATGTTTTTTCACATGGAACCGGTGAGCTTGCCAATTACGCGCAATGCCGTTGTTGCCGCCCCATTTGCGGTCAGTGCCATGTTTCCTGACCTGTGCCCGCTCTCGGAACTTTAAGCCCGGACCCACATCAATGAGCCGTGCATGGGCATAGTGAAGGCGCACCACATGACGCACCACGAGGCGCATCGGGGAACTCCATTTCAGACAAAAGTGCTCTTGGTGGAATGGCTTTGCTGACACAGAGGTTGACAGTTGAGATTAATTGACGCAAAATATACTAAATAGCAGGTCTTATGAGAGTGGTGCCGCGTTCAACGGTGCTTCATCAGGAGCCGAAAAGGCGAAAGTTCATAGTGGGCTTTAGTCATGCACCTTGGTTTGCTGTCCGGTAGCAGGGGTGAGGGTTTTATTAGGAGAAACGTATGAAATTCAAAGAAATTTTAAAGCAGTGTGTTTTGGTGGCCGTTGTGTTTGGGCTGGCAGGAGGTGCGCAGGCACAGACACGGGCACCGTATCCAGTAGAAACAATGTTTATTAACGAGAGTTTGAAAAACTACAAAACTTACTTAAATAGCGGGCCGAGTGTGGGTGGTGTTCCTGTTGGTTTTCCTTTTATCACGGCACCTGGTCTTCTGAGTGGCACTGATGACATGCACGTTGCCCCTGGACATCTTGTGAGAGATGTTGTCACAAATGCCGTCATTCACGGAAATCGTTTTCCGCCTAATGATCTTGGCGGTTTTACCGGAATAGAGGTTCAGGGACTATTGAATGACAGGGCGCGTGATGAGGCGGGGGTAGATGCACCTGTAATGAGTGCTTTCAGCTTCTCCGGAGCTGTCGTGGACGCTGCGGCTGTGCATGAACATGTTGTGATTGACCTTGCAAGAGATCACGTCGCATCACAAAGCACTGGCGCGGCTAGCACAGGTATGGGTGGTCTTGCCGTGCCAACTAGGTTGGTCAAACGGCTCAGGAATGGTGAGTGGAAAGGTTTTGACCATGGATCTGCTGGTACCGTGAGACATGCGCAAAGGGTTAGTCCTGACCATTGCCCTCCACCCAATCACGAGTCTTGGATAGAGACACTTAATGGGCTAATACCTGGAAGTCCCCGAAGACATATTAGTTGCATCAGGGTGACCATAGTTCATCATGGCATGTACGATGCAGATGAACGCCGACACATTCTGTCTGACCCAATTATGGGGGTTGAACACGCAATGAACCCTGATCTTCAGCTTGCGCATGCCAGCGCGGGTGGCAGCAGCACTGGCGGCGGTTCAGCCGGAGCTTGGACGATCATGGCATTGTTGATGGTACTTGGCTTGTCAATGTTGAGATACAGGAGAGTCACAGTCCGCAGTGATCTGTAACTAGCCTAAACTAAGGAAGAAAGGCGGGTGCTTCGATACCCGCCTTTTTTTTGTCTTTTTTATTTAAGCAGCAGTCTTGAACAAGCACTCGGATGGCTGGCTTCAAAGTTTTTGTGGAACAATCAAGTTTTACTTTTGAACTTTCAGATTTCTGGCATCAAAAAGAGCAGCAAATGATGAAATTCCTGCCCAAGAATGTTTCGGTTCAGTCCAATGGTTTGGCTCATGTTTATTATCAAGATATGGCTACCGAACCTTTCTGTTACGACCTGGGCTTTTTCTTAAACGATTGCCACATCAAATAACCGAGTAAGAATATTCAGGTCTTGGTTGATGACTACTTGAGTCTGAGAAGTATGGCTGACCGTGTTTCAGGCTTTACGATGAATTGGTTCAGGTGCTGGTTTGTCTTGATGGGGATCTTAGTGCCATTTGAAAGCATCAGGCATATTTTTTCACTTGCTAAACAAGGCCGGAAAAATGGGACGAGAAAGGTGTACCGAGAATATTCCAGTACATGTTTGTGTGCTGTGATCAATGTGCCGAGCTGTAAGAGTTTTGGAAACTGCTTGAGAGTTTGCACGATTTATTCACTGGCACGGTGATTTCAAAGTGAAAACAATGATTCCGGGTACGGGCTCCTGACGTGCCATTCCCTAAGCCGGTTATTACGGTGGATGTCAAGATGGTAACCTGATGCTGCATCCCATGGTGTATGACAGATTGCCGAGGAAAGCCATCGTGACTTCGTTCGCCACTTTCAGTACGGTTGGGTCAGGCACGTGGCCAAGTGCTGGATATTCAGCGAGGCGAGAGCAGTCGAACCACCGTGGAGCACATTTCTGAAGGTTTTGTCGGCAGGTGGGTCTACAACACACAAGACAAGCTGCTGGCACCCATGGCTTGTGGATGAGCGGATAAAAGAAACCACGCAAAAGGATTGCCGTTTTGCCGGGTTCGTGATGGGAAAAGCCGCGCAATGCGAGTTGTAGGCACTACTGTATCAAGCCTGAGGGAGATGAGGCGAATGCCGGGTCTGGTTCGCCGCGTGACCTTGAAGTCAAGGAGGAGTTCCGTGCGGGCGTGGGGAGCC
Organism: uncultured candidatus Poriferisulfidus sp.; assembly: GCA_965215765.1. Classification (GTDB taxonomy): domain Bacteria; phylum Pseudomonadota; class Gammaproteobacteria; order Poriferisulfidales; family Oxydemutatoraceae. The sequence goes on from OZ244118.1 coordinate 660,528, forward strand.
GACTGCAGCAGCACAACTGCGCAGTATTTCAAGCAGTGCTGGAGGTGGATGGCTGGGGCGACGGGTTTCAAGCCTGAGGGTTGCAGCTTTGGTCTTTAGAGCCAGCAGGTAGCGTTCTCGGAGGCTTTCAGGGCGGTCAGGGCTTCTCTGTTTGAGGCCAGGTATGAAGACGGCTCCTTTGCTGGATTACCTGGTTGAGGCATACGCTTGGGATGACGATTTTCTGAACAGCTTTTATCGGTACGCCTTGCTTGGCAACACTGCCTTGAGTACGCATGTTTTTGCGCACGGAATCAGTGAGCTTGGCAATTCCACGAATGCCGCCCCATTTGCAGTCAGTGCCATGTTCCCTGACTGCGCACGCGCTCATGACTTTTAAGCTTGGTCGCACATCAATGAGCACAACATGGAAATGGGTGAAGGCGTACCACAAGACGCACCACAAGGTGCATCGGGGAACTCCATTTCAGACAATAGTGGTCTTGAGGGAATGGCTTTGCTGATACCGCGGTTGACAGTTGAGATTAATTGACGCAAAATATGCCAAATAGTCAGGTCTTGTGAGAGAGGTGCTGCGTTCAGCGGTGCTTCATCAGGAGCCGAAAAGGCGAAAGTTCATAGTGAGCTTTGGTCGTGCGCCTCGGCTTCCTGTCGGGTAGCGGGGGTTAGGGTTTTATTAGGAGAAACGTATGAGATTCAAAGAAATTTTAAAGCAGTGTGTTTTGGTGTCCATTATGTTTGGGCTGGCAGGAAGTGCGCAGGCTCAGCAACTGTCTCAACAAGATTTTATCGAGCTGACTTTGATGCACTACGGAAATTACTTGAACAAAGGACCTGCTGATGAGAATGGTAATCATCCTGGTCGTCCTGTTATCAAGGCGCTTGGTCTCGTGAGTGACCCTGACAATAAGGACATTGCCCCTGGACCTATGGTGAGAGAAGTTGTTAAAAATGCCCTCGCTACCGGAGTTCCTATTTCGCCTGGTAGTCTTGGCGGTTTTTCCCCGGAAGCGGTTCAGGCACTATTGACTCAAAAGGCGCGTTCCGAGTCGGGGTTAGTTGCACTTGTAACGAGTGCTTACAGCTTCTCGGGAACTGCCGTGGACACTGCGTCTAACGAGGAATATATTGTGATTAACCTTTCAAGAGATAAAATCGCTAACCCAAACGGAGGTTTACGTGGCCTTGTCGTGCCAACCCGTTTGGTCAAACGGCTCAAGAGTGGTGAGTGGAAAGGTTTTGACCATGGATCTGCTGGTACCGTGAGCTATGCGAAAGCGCTTGATAATGACGATTGTCCTAACCCCAATAATTTGGATGTCTGGAACTTGGCAGGTGATGGGCTAATACCTGCAAGTTTAGCAATGCCTGTTAGTTGCGTCAGGTTGTCCATAACTCATAATGGCATGTACGATGCAGATGAAAAATCATACGTTCTGTCTGACCCAGTTATGGGGGTTGAAGAGGGAAAGAACCCGGATCTTCAGCTTGCGCATGAAAGCGCGGGTAGCGGCGGCGGCTCAGCCGGGGTCTGGACGATCATGGCGTTGCTGACGATACTTGCCTTGCCAATGTTGAGACGCAGGAGAGTCGCAGTCCGTAGTGAGCTGTAACTAACTCAGACTAAGGAAGAAAGGCGGGTGCTTCGGTACCCGCCTTTTTTTGTCTTCTTTATTTAAGCATCCGTCTTGAACAAGCACTCGGATGGCTGGCTTCAAAGCACTTGTGTAACAATTCAGTTTACTCTTGTCCTTTCAGGTTTCTGGCATCAAAAAGAGCAGCGAGTGATAAAATTCCCAAGGTTTATTCAGGGATGACCCGTAGCGGTTTTTCTTTTCATTCCGCCTAAGGTTCTTGATGATGAATGCGGAAAGGCAAAAGCAAATCCATCTGTGGCTCCGCGATACATTAGGTGAAAGGTTCAGTATTTCAGGACTAACGGGAGACGCCAGCTTCAGAAAATACTACAGAATCAAAACATCAGTTCAGAGCTTCGTGCTCATGGATGCTGACCACGAAGAGGAAAATCTGCGGCAATTTGTGTTCGTCAGCAAACGCTTGCAGAGTTCCGGGTTACATGTTCCGACCATTGAACATGCGGACTTTCAGAAAAACCTGCTACTTCTGGAGGATCTCGGTGACCAACTACTGTTGAGTTGCATCAATGATGCCAATGCCGGGTATTTCTACCGACAAGCCATTCAAGACCTTTTACTCATCCAGAAGACCAGCACTGACAAGCTTTTACCTTATGGTGAAAGCAAGCTTCAAGAGGAGATGTCCATATTCAGGGATTGGTTGTGTGAGAAATATTTGGGTTACCGCTTTTCCTCAGCAGATGACCGTGTTTTCAAGAGTACCGGACAAATCCTGGTTGAAAACGCCCTGTCGCAGCCACAAGTTTTCGTCCACGGAGATTACCATTCCAGGAATATTCTGGTTCAGTCCGATGGCTTGGCTCATATTGATTACCAGGATGCGGTTACCGGGCCACTCTGTTATGACCTGGTTTCTCTCCTGAAGGATTGCTACATCAAATGGCCGAACGGGAAGATTGAGGCCTGGATTGATGACTACCTGAGTCTGAGGAACAGGGCCGGTCATGTTTCAGACTTCACGATTAGGCAGTTCAGGCGCTGGTTTGACCTGATGGGACTTCAGCGGCATTTGAAAGCATCAGGCATATTTTGTCGCTTGCTGAAACGGGACGGGAAAAGTGGCTACCTGAAAGACGTGCCGAGAGTATTTCAGCACATGTTGGTGTGCTGTGATCAATACGCCGAACTGCATGAGTTTCGGAAACTGCTTGGGCGTTTGTACGATTTATTCACTGACACGGTGGTTTCGAAGTGAAGGCGATGATTCTGGCCGCCGGGCACGGGAAAAGTGACTACCTGAAGAAGTCGGTTATTTCTGTGTGCGAAAAATGAAAATTCAATGCCATTTTTCACGGTTTATGAAAGATTGCCGAAGAAAGCTATTGTGGTTTCGTCACCACTTTCAGTACGAGCGGGGCAAGCGGGTGAAAGCAATGATTCTGGCCGCCGGGTACGGGAAAAGTGGCTACCTGAAAGACGTGCCAAGAGTATTTCAGCACATGCTGGTGTGCTGTGATCAATACGCCGAGCTGCATGGGTTTCGGAAACTGCTTGGGCGTTTGTACGGTTTATTCACTGACACGGTGGTTTCGAAGTGAAAGCAATGATTCTGGCCACCGGGCGCGGAAAAAGTGGCTACCTGAAAGACGTGCCAAGAGTATTTCAGCACATGCTGGTGTGCTGTGATCAATACGCCGAGCTGCATGGGTTTCGGAAACTGCTTGGGTGTTTGTACGGTTTATTCACTGACACGGTGGTTTCGAAGTGAAGGCAATGATTCTGGCTGCCGGGCGTGGGATAAGACTGCAACCCTTGACGCGCCATATCCCGAAGCCGGTTATTTCGGTGGGTGGCGAGATGTTAATTGAAAGGCATATTCGCAAGCTCGCGCAGACCGGTTACAGTGAGGTCATCATCAACGTCTCATACTTGGCCGATGTCATCAAACAAAAAGTTGGTTACGGCGAACGCCACGGTATACGGATCATTTACTCGGATGAAGGGAATTGTCCTTTGAACACCGGTGGCGGGGTCAAAAACGCTTTGGGCAAGCTTGGTCACTCCCCGTTCTTACTTGTTAGTGCAGACGTGTTTACCGATTGGAATTTTTCAACGATCAACTTGCAACAAAATGTTTCCGGGCACTTGTTTCTGGTGAAGCGCAGCGGTGAAGCGCGTGAAAACTATTTTTCAATTGTTGATGGCAAAGTGATCAGAGACTCGGCACAGGGATTGGTCTACGCCGGAATTGGGGTATTCAGGCCTCAAATCTTTGCAGATATTGGAAAACAGGTTTTTCCCCTGAGGGAAGTTCTGGACTGTGCTGCTTTGAACAAGTCCCTTGGTGGAGAAGTGTACGATGGCTGCATATTGGATGTTGGCACCGTCGGCGGCCTCAGCGAGGCAAGGAGACGCTCAGTCTATGTCAAGTAAGCCCCGTCATGATTTTTGCCGGGCTTGTCGTCTGCGTGTCATCCGATCCTGTTGCCTTGTGCTCATTGCTCGCTGTGTGTGCTCAAGAATTAGACAGTTTCAGATTGACGAGCATAAATTCCCTAGTCTGGCTTTTGACTACGATCGTCAAAAGGAGAGGGTAACCATGAAGTCACTGATGCGTTTGTTTGCCAGGGGCTTCCATGCTTGCGTGTTGCTCGTCTTCCGGTGTGTCGGTTGGGTGGCGTTTGCTTCCGGAAGGACCGCTCCGTGCCGCTTTGAAAAATGCGCCTACTGACTAGCCCTGCCAAGCACCACCTTGCTGTGCGTCAGTCTTCGGTTAAAAACCCTTCTTGCCAAGATGGGTGTCTGCTTCAAAGCGACAGAAGTATCGAGAGGGAAAGCGGTTACAATATAGGCAGGAAGATGGCGGGTTCGCTGAATATTTCCTGGTTTAGAGTCTCTGGAGCTTGCGGTGACAGATGCATAAATGTAGCACCAGAAGCACGGCTGTGGACGGAGGTAATTGCCAACACGCTTGCTCCTTATGGATTGTGGGCTTTCGCTTAATTGAAGGGCAGAACGTTAAATGAAGTTAATTGGAAAATTCTTGTTTCTGGTCTTAATCAGCTTTCTGTCGGCCGTACATGGGCAAGATCAAGAGTTGTTAATCCGTATCCGGATATGATTAATCCGGAGAACCTTGCTGCGGTAAAAGAGGCAGTTGTCGGGCATTGTATCGGTGATTATTTCAAAGATTCTGATAATGATGGTGTGCCAAACAATGTCGAGGCGCAGTTGGGTACAGACTGTCTGAACCGCGATAGAAACAGTGGTTTTAATAATGTGGCAGGGGATAAGGGCAGACCTTATGTGAGAGTTGTTGGTGAACTGGTTTTGGATCAGCTACCTTTTATAGGCAATCTGGATAAGTTACCTTTAACGGACAGCTCGGGGGATCCTGGAATCGAATGCCAGACTTGCGTGGAAGTTTTATTTCTTGAAATACAGTCTGAATGCACTTCTGCTTCTTCTGATTCTGTGGTTGGTAATGGCAACATCTCATTTCCCGGTGTGAACGTGTCTTCCTGTTATTTGGTGGGTCGCTTCTCCAGTTCTCCAACTGGAAGCGAAAATTCCACTTTATATGGGACGCTTTTCCCAAGACCTGGTTGGTCGGGGCTCTATGTGTTAGGTATTGACAAGTACGGCAACTGGTCTGTTGACGGGGATGGGGTCTTGGAAACGCTTATGGTATACACGCCACCAGTTTTGAGTTTGGGTCCAGACGTATATTCCATTACGGATAAGGCAAACATCGGGGTGGAACTTCGTGGCAGAAGGACGCCGCCGTCGGTGGTGTATACGCCAACAGCCCCTGGTTTTACTCTTTTTGGTGACACCCGAGAATCTGGTTCTTTTGGTACTTACTGGGAAAGAGATCACAGAACCGTTCTTGTTGACGTGTCCAGCCCGCGACTTGTTACGCTGGTTGCAACAGACATATTTGACAGGTCTCCTCCATATTTTGTAATGGGCAGGAGCACGCTTACTGTTATACAAGATTCACCCCCGTCATTTATATCTATTGGCTTGCAGAAAGATGGACGTTCAGCTGCTGTTATCAGCCTTGAGGATGATGCCAACTCCTACAGCCTCAACGTTTCGGGAGGGGCGCAAAGCACGGTGACAATTGTAGATGGAGAAGTCATGGTCATGGAGGGTGAAGAAGTCATGGTCTTGGAGGATGTAGGAGATCTTTTAGACCGAGTAAGAGGAATGTTTGACGGTGTTGCAACTCTGAAAGTTCGAGTCAGCAGCACCGTTAATACAGTGGAAGCGCAATTTCCTGTTTTCAGCTCTACGAAGACTGCCGCAAGTGCCGCCGCATGGACGAGGGCTGTCGTCAATCGGGATATCGTGGTTACGAGTTGCCTGACGGATCTGTGCGCCCCTGACAATCCTTTTGCATACGCATCGGTGAATTTAGGGCCAGGGTCTTACTTGTCGCACGTTATTGCATCCAGCATTCGTGATTTTGTTGTTTCCTTTGACAAGGTGCGGGAAATGCTGAACGAGTTCGTGTCCGATGAATTGAATTCGGATCCTGATCTCAACGGCACAGAGTTGCTCACGGATGTCATTTCATACTCTGGTGCCGTCAGCAATGTTTCCGAGACAACAGCCAGCTTTGTTTTTGATTTGCGTCACAAGCCATTTACCAAAGATGGTCGCTTGGTGAAGCGAATTCTGGTTGATGGGGAATACAAATGGCGAGGTGTCGCTAACCTTGACGAAGATGGTTCGGTTTGGTACACGACCAAGAGAGATTCGACCTGTCCTTCTTCGGACGATGATTCGGCATGGTCTGACACGGACAATGGTTTTATCCCGGCAAGTGCGAGCACACCCGTTCGTTGTGTTCGTTTGGACATTGTCGATGGCGGTTTGTACGCCAACGGCAGTAACGGTTACTACTCGGGTTCGATTTTTGGAGCTGGAGCTGATGCCTTTCCATTGGCACATGTAGGTGGAGGCCGTGCCTACGACAGTTACGATACTTGGCTTATCGTTTTTGTAGTTCTTGCCGCGTTGCTTTACTCTGGGTCAGCCGGGGTCTGGACGATCTTGACGTTGCTGATGGTGATCGCCTTGTCCGTATGGAGGCGTAGGAGAGTCGCAGTACACAGCGAGTTGTAACTAACTCAGACCAGGGAAGAAAGACGGGGGCTTTGGTACCCGCATTTTTTGTCTTTTTTATTTGCGCAGCAGTCTTGAACAAACACTCGGATGGCTGACTTCAAGGCACTTGTTGAATAATTCAGTTTACTCTTGTCCTTTCAGGTTTCAGCGTTAAAAAAAGCGGCAAGTAATAAAATTCCCAAGGTTAATTCAGGGATGATCCGTAGTGATCTTTCTTTCCATTTCGCTTCAAAAGGTTCTGTGATGGGAGGTTTTGGTTCTTGATGATGAAGGCGGGAAGGCAAGAACAAATCCATCTGTGGCTTCGCGATACATTAGGTGAAAGGTTCAGTGCTTCAGGATTAACGGGAGATGCCAGCTTCAGAAAATACTACAGAATCAAAACATCAGTTCAGAGCTTCGTGCTCAAGGATGCAGACCGCGAAGAGGAGAATCTGCGGCAATTTGTGTTCTTCAGCAAACGCTTGCAGAGTTCCGGGTTACATGTTCCGACCATTGAACACGCGGACTTTCAGAAAAACCTGCTACTTCTGGAGGATCTCGGTGACCAACTACTGTTGAGTTGCATCAACGATGCCAATGCCGGGTATTTCTACCGACAAGCCATTCAAGACCTTTTACTCATCCAGAAGACCAACACTGACAAGCTTTTACCTTATGGTGAAGGCAAGCTTCAAGACAAGTGTGTGGGAAATATTTGGGTTACCGCTTTTCCTCGGCAGATGACCGTGTTTTCAAGAGTACCGGACAAATCCTGGTTGAAAACGCTCTGTCGCAGCCACAAGTTTTCGTCCACGGAGATTACCATTCCAGGAATATTCTGGTTCAGTCCAATGGCTTGGCTCATATTGATTACCAGGATGCGGTTACCGGGCCACTCTGTTATGACCTGGTCTCTCTCCTGAAGGATTGCTACATCAAATGGCCGAACGGGAAGATTGAGGCTTGGATTGATGACTGCCTGAGCCTGAGGAACAAGGCCGGCCATGTTTCAGACTTCACGATGAAGCAGTTCAGGCACTGGTTTGACCTGATGGGACTTCAGCGGCATTTGAAAGCATCAGGCATATTTTGTCGCTTGCTGAAACGGGACGGGAAAAGTGGCTACCTGAAAGACGTGCCGAGAGTATTTCAGCACATGTTGGTGTGCTGCGATCAATACGCTGAGTTGCATGGGTTTCGTAAACTGTTTGGCGTTTGTACAATTTATTCACTGACATGGTGGTTTTGAAGTGAAGACGATGATTCTGGCTGCCGGGCACGGGAAAAGTGGCTACCTGAAGAAGCCGGTTATTTCGGTGTGCGAAAAATGGAAATTCAATGCCATTTTTCACGGCTTATGGAAGATTGCCGAAGAAAGCTGTCGTGGTTTCGTCTCCACTTTCAGTACGAGCGGGGCAGGCGGGTGAAAGCAATGATTCTGGCCGCCGGGCGCGGAAAAAGTGGCTACCTGAAAGACGTGCCGAGAGTATTTCAGCACATGTTGGTGTGCTGCGATCAATACGCTGAGTTGCATGGGTTTCGTAAACTGTTTGGCGTTTGTACAATTTATTCACTGACATGGTGGTTTTGAAGTGAAGACGATGATTCTGGCTGCCGGGCACGGGAAAAGTGGCTACCTGAAGAAGCCGGTTATTTCGGTGTGCGAAAAATGGAAATTCAATGCCATTTTTCACGGCTTATGGAAGATTGCCGAAGAAAGCTGTCGTGGTTTCGTCTCCACTTTCAGTACGAGCGGGGCAAGCGGGTGAAAACAATGATTCTGGCCGCCGGGCGCGGAAAAAGTGGCTACCTGAAAGACGTGCCAAGAGTATTCCAGCACATGCTGGTGTGCTGTGATCAATACACCGAGCTGCATGGGTTTCGGAAACTGCTTGGGCGTTTGTACGATTTATTCGCTGACACACGGTGGTTTCGAAGTGAAGGCGATGATTCTGGCCGCCGGGCGTGGGAAAAGAGGCTACCTAAAGAAGCCGGTTATTTCTGTGTGCGAAAAATGGAAATTCAATGCCATTTTTCACGGTTTATGGAAGATTGCCGAAGAAAGCTATCGTGGTTTCGTCACGACTTTCAGTACGAGCGGGGCAAGCGAGTAAAGGCGATGATTCTGGCTGCCGGGTACGGGAAAAGTGGCTACCTGAAAGATGTGCCGAGAGTATTTCAGCACATGTTGGTGTGCTGTGATCAATACGCTGAGCTGCGTGGGTTTCGGAAACTGCTTGGGCGTTTGTACGATTTGTTCACTTACACGGTGGTTTCGAAGTGAAAGCGATGGTTCTGGCTGCTGGGCGCGGGAAAAGTGGCTATCTGAAAGAAGCCGGTTATTTCTGTGTGCGAAAAATGTAAATTCAATGCCGTTTTTCACGGTTTATGGAAGATTGCCGAAGAAAGCTATCGTGGTTTCGTCACCACTTTCAGTACGAGCGGGGCAGGCGGGTGAAAACAATGATTCTGGCTGCTGGGCGCGGGAAAAGTGGCTACCTAAAGAAGCCGGTTATTTCGGTGGGTGGCGAGATGTTAATTGAAAGGTATATTCGCAAGCTCGCACAGACCGGTTACAGTGAGGTCATCATCAACGTCTCATACTTGGCCGATGTCATCAAACAAAAAGTTGGTTACGGCGAACGCCATGGCATACGGATCATTTACTCGGATGAAGGGAATTGTTCTTTGAACACCGGCGGCGGGGTAAAAAACGCTTTGGACAAGCTTGGTTACTCTCCGTTTTTACTTGTTAGTGCCGACGTGTTTACTGACTGGAATTTTTCAACGATCAACTTGTCACAAAATGTTTCCGGGCACTTGTTTCTGGTGAAACGCAGCGGTGAAGCTCGTGAAAACCATTTTTCAATTGTTGATGGCAAAGTGGTCAGAGATCCGGTACAGGGATTGGTCTACGCCGGAATTGGGGTATTCAGGCCACAAATCTTTGCGGATATTGGAAAACGGGGGTTTCCCCTGAGGGAAGTTCTGGACTGTGCTGCTTTGAACAAGTCCCTTGGTGGAGAAGTGTACGATGGCTGCATATTGGATGTTGGCACCGTCGGCGGTCTTGTGCTCATTGCTCGCTGTGTGTGCTCAAGAATTAAACAGTTTCAGATTGCCGAGCATAAATCCCTTTGTTTGGCTTTTGATCACGATCGTAAAAAGGAGAGGGTAACCATGAAGTCACTGATGCGTTTGTTTGCCAGGGGCTTCCATGCTTGCGTGTTGCTTGTCTTCCGGTGTGTCGGTTGGGTGACGTTTGCTTCCGGTAGGGACGCTCCGTGCCGCTTTCGAAAAATGCGCCTACTGACTAGCCCTGCCAAGCACCACCTTGCTGTGCGTCAGTCTTCGGTTAAAAACCCTTCTTGCCAAGATGGGTGTCTGCTTCAAAGCGACAGAAGTATCGAGAGGGAAAGCGGTTACAATATAGGCAGGGAAATGGCGGGTTCGCTGAATATTTACTGGTTTTGAGTCTCTGGAGCTTACGGTGACAGATGCATAAATGTAGCACTAGAAACAGGCTGTGGATGGAGGTAATTGCCAACATGCTTGTTCCTGATGGATTGTGGGCTTTCGCTTGATTGAATAGCAGAACGTTAAATGAAGTTAATTGGAAAATTCTTGTTTCTGGTCTTAATCAGCTTTCTGTTGGCCGCTCATGGGCAAGCACAAGGACAATCACCAACAAGACCACCACCAACAACATGCGTGGATGGCGTTACAACTGAGTTTCGTGGATTTTCCACTGGCGTGGCTCCATTTGTTTATGACGAGAGAAATCCAACATGTATTCCAGGATATTCTGGTGAACTTGATGATGTTGGAGCCATATCACAAATGATTACTCATACTGTCGAGTGCCCAGATGGCAGGAATGACTGCTTGGTGCTGAGCCGTAATATTGAGGATTACTTTAATGGTGAGGTGAGAAGAGACGCCCTTGAAGTACGGAATTTTTTTAATGGATTGAAAATTCACTCTACAAGTTACACTGCTGTTATTGCAACACTTGTTATAACTGGAATTTATAAAGGGACAGTTGAAGGTGGGCCGACGGTTGAGAAGACGAATATTGATAGATACCGTTTAACTCTCAAGGATGGGCTGCCGGTTCTTTATGACGATTCCGCCATAAGAAAAGGCGATGTGTTGGGGTTCAGCCCATTCAGCTCATTAGTTGTCACGCATGACCCGGACGAAGTTGACACGAGAGGTAGAAAAGAAGCTACCACGATCAGGCGCGTGGTCATTGAATTTGAATGTTCGGGAGAAGGCCACAAAGATTGCCTGATTCTCAAAGATGCGTCGACAAGTGGGGCAACAGTGAAGGCTAAAGGTGAACCCTTGAAAGTGGAATGGGATATAGGAGGGACAGCAGCACAGGCTCAAAGTTCTTTGCGAGATTTAGTGGTGGAATGGCGTGCTGACTACAACGAGCCGCGTGAGGCAACTGCGAGGGTCTTTTTGGAGACCAGTGTGAGGAATATTTTTGGTGATGTTTTGATGCGCAATACTATCCCCTTTGAGTATCGCTTGTCTTTCAGAATTCCTGATGGTGGGTCACTGGTGCTATATGCCTCAAGTACTGAGCAAGCGGTTTTCAGAGCAGGCAAAAGGGTTTTCAGTGCAATAAGAGTTTCCAGCCCAATAACTGTCACAGGTAATGGGGAATCGGTTGAGGAGCTTATTACCAGTGTCAGGATTACGCAGCAATGTGAGCCGAGTTGCGCGCGCCTGGGGTTGCTTCCTGATGCTAGCTCCATGGGCTTCGTAATCACTCCCGGCAGATACACCACGGCTACCGAAGTAAATCAGTATTTTTTAAGTACGCAGGGTGTTAGCTTTAGTAGTGTCCGGGCTCTTCTGAGTAGCAACGTAGCCATCGCTTCCACAAGCGAAAAGGTACTTCGTGTGACCTTGGCTGTGACGGTTGGGTCTGACTTGCGTGGTCTGAACAGGCTGTCCAATACACTGGAATACAGCTTGACTTTCAATGGGGAACCGACTGTTGAGTCCACTAATAGAGAGGATCTGAATGTATTGAGATCGTTCCCGTTCAGTTCAGCAACTGTCATGGATGACCCAAGGGAAGCTGACGAAGTGGCGGCTGATCCAAGGGAAGTCGACACGATCAGGAGCGTCGTCATTGAATTTGAATGTTCAGGAGGTCGCAAAACTTGTGTGGATGTCAAAGACGTGTCCCAGACAGGCGGGGCAACAGTGGATGTTAAAAGCACGGGTTTGGAAGCGGTATGGGATGCAGGAAGGACAGCAACACAGGTTCAAAGTTTTTTGCAAGCTCTGGGAGTGGCGTGGAACGCAGACTATATAACGCCGCGTGTGGCAACTGCGCGGATTTCTTTGAAGACCAGAGTGAGGAATGTTTTAGGTGATATCGCCAAGCATGATACTACCCCCCGGGAGTATCGCTTGTCTTTCAGAATTCCTGATGGTGGGTCACTGGTGCTATATGCCTCAAGTACTGAGCAAGCGGTTTTCAGAGCAGGCAAAAGGGTTTTCAGTGCAATAAGAGTTTCCAGCCCAATAACTGTCACAGGTAATGGGGAATCGGTTGAGGAGCTTATTACCAGTGTCAGGATTACGCAGCAATGTGAGCCGAGCTGCGCGCGCCTGGGGTTGCTTCCTGATGCCAGCTCCATGGGCTTCGTAATCACTCCCGGCAGATACACCACGGCTACCGAAGTAAATCAGTATTTTTTAAGTACGCAGGGTGTTAGCTTTAGTAGTGTCCGGGCTCTTCTGAGTAGCAACGTAGCCATCGCTTCCACAAGCGAAAAGGTACTTCGTGTGACCTTGGCTGTGACGGTTGGGTCTGACTTGCGTGGTCTGAACAGGCTGTCCAATACACTGGAATACAGCTTGACTTTCAATGGGGAACCGACTGTTGAGTCCACTAATAGAGAGGATCTGAATGTATTGAGATCGTTCCCGTTCAGTTCAGCAACTGTCATGGATGACCCAAGGGAAGCTGACGAAGTGGCGGCTGATCCAAGGGAAGTCGACACGATCAGGAGCGTCGTCATTGAATTTGAATGTTCAGGAGGTCGCAAAACTTGTGTGGATGTCAAAGACGTGTCCCAGACAGGCGGGGCAACAGTGGATGTTAAAAGCACGGGTTTGGAAGCGGTATGGGATGCAGGAAGGACAGCAACACAGGTTCAAAGTTTTTTGCAAGCTCTGGGAGTGGCGTGGAACGCAGACTATATAACGCCGCGTGTGGCAACTGCGCGGATTTCTTTGAAGACCAGAGTGAGGAATGTTTTAGGTGATATCGCCAAGCATGATACTACCCCCCGGGAGTATCGCTTGTCTTTCAGAATTCCTGATGGTGGGTCACTGGTGCTATATGCCTCAAGTACTGAGCAAGCGGTTTTCAGACCAGGCAAAGGGGTTTTCAGTGCAATAAGAGTTTCCAGCCCATTAACTGTCACAGGTAATGGGGAATCGGTTGAGGAGCTTATTACCAGTGTCAGGATAACGCAGCAATGTAAGCCGAGTTGCGCGCGCTTGGGGTTGCTTCCTGATGCCAGCTCCATGGGCTTCGTAATCACTCCCGGCAGATACACAACGGCTACCGAAGTAGATCAGTATTTTTTAAGTACGCAGGGTGTTAGCTTTAGTAGTGTTCGAGCCCTTCTGAGTAGCAACGTAGCCATGGCTTCCACAAGCGAAAATGTACTTCGTGTGACCTTGGCTGTGACGGTTGGGTCTGACTTGCGTGGTCTGAACAGGCTGTCCAATACACTGGAATACAGCTTGACTTTCAATGGGGAACCGACTGTTGAGTCCACTAATAGAGAGAATCTGAATGTATTGAGATCGTTCCCGTTCAGTTCAGCAACTGTCATGGATGACCCAAGGGAAGCTGACGAAGTGGCGGCTGATCCAAGGGAAGTCGACACGATCAGGAGCGTCGTCATTGAATTTGAATGTTCAGGAGGTCGCAAAACTTGTGTGGATGTCAAAGACGTGTCCCAGACAGGCGGGGCAACAGTGGATGTTAAAAGCACGGGTTTGGAAGCGGTATGGGATGCAGGAAGGACAGCAGCACAGGTTCAAAGTTTTTTGCAAGCTCTTGGAGTGGCGTGGAGCGCAGACTATATATCGCCGCGTGTGGCAACTGCGCGGATTTCTTTGAATACCAGAGTGAGGAATATTTTAGGTGATATCGCCAAGCATGATACTACCCCCCGGGAGTATCGCTTGTCTTTCAGAATTCCTGATGGTGGGCCACTGGTGCTGTATGACCCAAGTACTGAGCAAGCGGTTTTCAGACCAGGCAAAAGGGTTTTCAGTGCAATAAGAGTTTCCAGCCCAATAACTGTCACAGGTAATGGGGAATCGGTTGAGGAGCTTATTACCAGTGTCAGGATAACGCAGCTATGTGAGCCGAGCTGCGCGCGCTTGGGGTTGCTTCCTGATGCCAGCTCCATGGGCTTCGTGATCACTCCCGGCAGATACACCACGGCTACCGAAGTAAATCAGTATTTTTTAAGTACGCAGGGTGTTAGCTTTAGTAGTGTCCGTGCCCTTCTGAGTAGCAACGTAGCCATGGCTTCCACAAGCGAAAAGGTACTTTCTGTGACCTTGACTGTGACGGTTGGGTCTGACTTACGTGGTCTAGGCAGGTCGTCCGCCGGACTGGTTTATTTCTTGACTTTCAATGGGGAACCGACTGTCGAGGCCACTAATAGAGAGAATCTGAATGTATTGAGATCGTTCCCGTTCAGTTCAGCAACTGTCATGGATGACCCAAGGGAACCTGACGAAGTGGCGGCTGATCCAGGGGAAGTTGACACGATCAGGAGCGTCGTCATTGAATTTGAATGTTCAGGAGGTCGCAAAACTTGTGTGGATGTCAAAGACGCGTCCCAGACAGGCGGGGCAACAGTGGATGTTAAAAGCACGGGTTTGGAAGCGGTATGGGATGCAGGAAGGACAGCAGCACAGGTTCAAAGTTTTTTGCAAGCTCTGGGAGTGGCATGGAGCGCAGACTATATAACGCCGCGTGTGGCAACTGCGCGGATTTCTTTGAAGACCAGAGTGAGGAATGTTTTAGGTGATATCGCCAAGCATGATACTACCCCCCGGGAGTATCGCTTGTCTTTCAGAATTCCTGATGGTGGGTCACTGGTGCTAGATGACCCAAGTACTGAGCAAGCGGTTTTCAGAGCAGGCAAAAGGGTTTTCAGTGCAATAAGAGTTTCCAGCCCAATAACTGTCACAGGTAATGGGGAATCGGTTGAGGAGCTTATTACCAGTGTCAGGATAACGCAGCTATGTGAGCCGAGCTGCGCGCGCTTGGGGTTGCTTCCTGATGCCAGCTCCATGGGCTTCGTAATCACTCCCGGCAGATACACCACGGCTACCGAAGTAGATCAGTATTTTTTGAGTACGCAGGGTGTTACCTTTAGTCGTGTTCAAGCCCTTCTGAGTAGCAACGTAGCCATCGCTTCCACAAGCGAAAAGGTACTTCGTGTGACCTTGACTGTGACGGTTGGGTCTGACTTGCGTGGTCTGAACAGGCTGTCCAATACACTGGAATACAGCTTGACTTTCAATGGGGAACCGACTGTCGAGGCCACTAATAGAGAGAATCTGAATGTATTGAGATCGTTCCCGTTCAGTTCAGCAACTGTCATGGATGACCCAAGGGAACCTGACGAAGTGGCGGCTGATCCAAGGGAAGTCGACACGATCAGGAGCGTCGTCATTGAATTTGAATGTTCAGGAGGTCGCAAAACTTGTGTGGATGTCAAAGACGTGTCCCAGACAGGCGGGGCAACAGTGGATGTTAAAAGCACGGGTTTGGAAGCGGTATGGGATGCAGGAAGGACAGCAACACAGGTTCAAAGTTTTTTGCAAGCTCTGGGAGTGGCATGGAGCGCAGACTATATATCGCCGCGTGTGGCAACTGCGCGGATTTCTTTGAAGACCAGAGTGAGGAATATTTTAGGTGATATCGCCAAGCATGATACTACCCCCCGGGAGTATCGCTTGTCTTTCAGAATTCCTGATGGTGGGCCACTGGTGCTAGATGACCCAAGTACTGAGCAAGCGGTTTTCAGAGCAGGCAAAAGGGTTTTCAGTGCAATAAGAGTTTCCAGCCCAATAACTGTCACAGGTAATGGGGAATCGGTTGAGGAGCTTATTACCAGCGTCAGGATTACGCAGCAATGTGAGCCGAGCTGCGCGCGCCTGGGGTTGCTTCCTGATGCCAGCTCCATGGGCTTTGTAATCACTCCCGGCAGATACACAACGGCTACCGAAGTAGTTCAGTATATTTTAAGTACGCAGGGTGTTAGCTTTAGTAGTGTCCGAGCCCTTCTGAGTAGCAACGTAGCCATGGCTTCCACAAGCGAAAAGGTACTTCGTGTGACCTTGGCTGTGACGGTTGGGTCTGACTTGCGTGGTCTGAACAGGCTGTCCAATACACTGGAATACAGCTTGACTTTCAATGGGGAACCGACTGTTGAGTCCACTAATAGAGAGGATCTGAATGTATTGAGATCGTTCCCGTTCAGTTCAGCAACTGTCATGGATGACCCAAGGGAAGCTGACGAAGTGGCAGCTGATCCAAGGGAAGTCGACACGATCAGGAGCGTCGTCATTGAATTTGAATGTTCAGGAGGTCGCAAAACTTGTGTGGATGTCAAAGACGTGTCCCAGACAGGCGGGGCAACAGTGGATGTTAAAAGCACGGGTTTGGAAGCGGTATGGGATGCAGGAAGGACAGCAACACAGGTTCAAAGTTTTTTGCAAGCTCTGGGAGTGGCGTGGAACGCAGACTATATAACGCCGCGTGTGGCAACTGCGCGGATTTCTTTGAAGACCAGAGTGAGGAATGTTTTAGGTGATATCGCCAAGCATGATACTACCCCCCGGGAGTATCGCTTGTCTTTCAGAATTCCTGATGGTGGGTCACTGGTGCTATATGCCTCAAGTACTGAGCAAGCGGTTTTCAGAGCAGGCAAAAGGGTTTTCAGTGCAATAAGAGTTTCCAGCCCAATAACTGTCACAGGTAATGGGGAATCGGTTGAGGAGCTTATTACCAGTGTCAGGATTACGCAGCAATGTGAGCCGAGCTGCGCGCGCCTGGGGTTGCTTCCTGATGCCAGCTCCATGGGCTTCGTAATCACTCCCGGCAGATACACCACGGCTACCGAAGTAAATCAGTATTTTTTAAGTACGCAGGGTGTTAGCTTTAGTCGTGTTCAAGCCCTTCTGAGTAACAACATAGCCATGGCTTCCACAAGCAATAAGGTACTTTCTGTGACCTTGACTGTGACGGTTGGGTCTGACTTGCGTGGTCTAGGCAGGTCGTCTGCCGGACTGGTTTATTTCTTGACTTTCAATGGGGTGCCGAAACTCGCTGACGATCTAACCAGTAGAGAAGGCAATGTGTTGGGGTTCAGCCCGTTCAGATCCATCAGGGTGACGGATGATCCAAGGGAAGCTGACCAGGTGGCGGCTGATCCAGGGGAAGTTGACACGATCAGGAGCGTCGCCATTGAATTTGAATGTTCGGATCGCACAACTTGTGTGGACGTCAATGACGTGTCCCAGACAACTGTTTTGAAAGAGGAATGGGATGCAGGAAGGACAGCAACACAGGTTCAAAGTTCTTTGCGAGGTTTGGTGGTGGGATGGGGCGCGGACTATAAAGAGCCGCGTGAGGCAACTGCGCGGATTTCTTTGAGGACCAGCGTGAGGAATATTTTTGGTAGTGCCGTGACACACAGTACTGAGCCCTTGGAGTACAGTCTGTCTTTCAATCTTTCTGATGGGCATTCCATTCTTTCTGATGGTGAGCCACTGGTGCTGTATGACCCAAATACTGAGCAAACGGTTTTCAGAGCGGGTAAAAAAGTTTTCAGCGCAATAATAATTTCCAGCCCAATAATTGTCACAGGTAATGGGAAATCAGTTGAGGAGCTTGTCACCAGTGTCAGGATTACGCAGCAATGTAAGCCGAGCTGCGCGCGCCTGGGGTTGCTTCCCAACGCCAGCTCCATGGGCTTCGTGATCACTCCCGGCAGATACACCACGGCTACCGAAGTAGATCAGTATTTTTTGAGTACGCAGGGTGTTACCTTTAGTAGTATCAGAGCCCTTCTGAGTAGCAACATCGCCATGGCTTCCACAAGCGAAAAGGTGCTTTCTGTGACCTTGACTGTGACGGTTGAATCTGACTTACGTGGTCTGAACAGGCTGTCCAATACACTGGAATACAGCTTGACTTTCAATGGGGCACCGACTCTCTCTGACGTTGACACGAGTAGAGGAGGCTATGTGTTGGGGTTCAGCCCATTCAGTTCAATAACTGTCACGGATGACCCAGGGGAAGTTGACACGATCAGGAGCGTCGTCATTGAGTTTGAATGTTCAAGAGGTCGTGCAGCTTGTGTGGATGTCAAAGGCGTGTCCCGGACAGGTGGGGCAACAGTGCAGGTTCAAAGTACGGCTTTGAAAGTGGTATGGGATGCGGGAGAGACAGCGAAACAGGTTCAAAGTTCTTTGCGAGGTTTTGTGACGGTATGGGGCGCAGACTATAAAGAGCAGCGTAAGGCAACTGCGCGGGTCGTTTTGGGGACCAGCGTGAGGAATATTCTTGGTGACGACGTTAGACACAGTACTGAGCCCTTGGAGTACAGTCTGTCTTTTAACCTTTCCAGTGATCTGCCGCGGTTGGATGACCCAAATACTGAGAAAACGGGTCCTGCCGTCGGGTTCCTCCCCCTCTCTGCAATAACAATAATAGGTGAAGCTATTGAGGGCGTGCCGGAAACCATTAGTGACATTAATGGCACCTTAAAGTGCGTGAATCGTGCTACAACCTGTGCGAGTTTTGTTGGTGTGGAACCAGGTGATTTTTCCGGAACAACTTTGGGGGATGCAGAGATGTTTCTGAGAGGGCTGCAAGTGCGCTCGCGGTTTGCGTCTTACGAGGCAAAGCTGACTGTGTCAGTCGTGACTTCGTTGAACGGACTGGAACGCCCGTCCAACGAGCTTACGTATACTTTGACTTTCCCCACACCTGGCAGCACACGCGACCGGCTTATTGCTCCGGCTTTTGCTGTTGACTTGAAGGTTGTGAATCCGTATCTGGATATGATTAATCCAGAGAACCTTGCTGCGGTAAAAGAGGCAGTTGTCGGGCATTGTATCGGTGATTATTTCGAAGATTCTGATGATGATGGTGTGCCAAACAATGTTGAGGCGCAGTTGGGTACAGACTGTCTGAACCGCGATAGAAACAGTGGTTTTAATAATGTGGCAGGGGATAAGGGCAGACCTTATGTGAGAGTTGTTGGTGAACTGGTTTTGGATCAGCTACCTTTTATAGGCAATCTGGATAAGTTACCTTTAACGGACAGCTCGGGGGATCCTGGAATCGAATGCCAGACTTGCGTGGAAGTTTTATTTCTTGAAATACAGTCTGAATGCACTTCTGCTTCTTCTGATTCTGTGGTTGGTAATGGCAACATCTCATTTCCCGGTGTGAACGTGTCTTCCTGTTATTTGGTGGGTCGCTTCTCCAGTTCTCCAACTGGAAGCGAAAATTCCACTTTATATGGGACGCTTTTCCCAAGACCTGGTTGGTCGGGGCTCTATGTGTTAGGTATTGACAAGTACGGCAACTGGTCTGTTGACGGGGATGGGGTCTTGGAAACGCTTATGGTATACACGCCACCAGTTTTGAGTTTGGGTCCAGACGTATATTCCATTACGGATAAGGCAAACATCGGGGTGGAACTTCGTGGCAGAAGGACGCCGCCGTCGGTGGTGTATACGCCAACAGCCCCTGGTTTTACTCTTTTTGGTGACACCCGAGAATCTGGTTCTTTTGGTACTTACTGGGAAAGAGATCACAGAACCGTTCTTGTTGACGTGTCCAGCCCGCGACTTGTTACGCTGGTTGCAACAGACATATTTGACAGGTCTCCTCCATATTTTGTAATGGGCAGGAGCACGCTTACTGTTATACAAGATTCACCCCCGTCATTCATATCTATTGGCTTGCAGAAAGATGGACGTTCAGCTGCTGTTATCAGCCTTGAGGATGATGCCAACTCCTACAGCCTCAACGTTTCGGGAGGGGCGCAAAGCACGGTGACAATTGTAGATGGGGAAGTCATGGTCATGGAGGGTGAAGAAGTCATGGTCTTGGAGGATGTAGGAGATCTTTTAGACCGAGTAAGAGGAACGTTTGACAGTGTTGCAACTCTGAAAGTTCGAGTCAGCAGCACCGATAATACAGTGGAAGCGCAATTTCCTGTTTTCAGCTCTACGAAGACTGCCGCAAATGCCGCCGCATGGACGAGGGCTGTCGTCAATCGGGATATCGTGGTTACGAGTTGCCTGACGGATCTGTGCGCCCCTGACAATCCTTTTGCATACGCATCGGTGAATTTAGGGCCAGGGGCTTACTTGTCGCACGTTATTGCATCCAGCCTTCGTGATTTTCCTGTTTCCTTTGACAAGGTGCGGGAAACGCTGAACGAGTTTGTGTCCGGGGAATTGAGCTTGGATCCTGATCTCAACGGCACAGAGTTGCTCACGGATGTCATTTCCTACTCTGGTGCCGCCAGCAATGTTTCCGAGACAACAGCCAGCTTTGTTTTTGATTTGCGTCACAAGCCATTTACCAAAGATGGTCGCTTGGTGAAGCGAATTCTGGTTGATGGGGAATACAAATGGCGAGGTGTCGCTAACCTTGACGAAGATGGTTCGGTTTGGTACACGACCAAGAGAGATTCGACCTGTCCTTCTTCGGACGATGATTCGGCATGGTCTGACACGGACAATGGTTTTATCCCGGCAAGTGCGAGCACACCCGTTCGTTGTGTTCGTTTGGACATTGTCGATGGAGGTTTGTACGCCAACGGCAGTAACGGTTACTACTCGGGTTCGATTTTTGGAGCTGGAGCTGATGCCTTTCCATTGGCACATGTAGGTGGAGGCCGTGCCTACGACAGTTACGATACTTGGCTTATCGTTTTTGTAGTTCTTGCCGCGTTGCTTTACTCTGGGTCAGCCGGGGTCTGGACGATCTTGACGTTGCTGATGGTGATCGCCTTGTCCGTATGGAGGCGTAGGAGAGTCGCAGTACACAGCGAGTTGTAACTAACTCAGACCAGGGAAGAAAGACGGGGGCTTTGGTACCCGCATTTTTTGTCTTTTTTATTTGCGCAGCAGTCTTGAACAAACACTCGGATGGCTGACTTCAAGGCACTTGTTGAATAATTCAGTTTACTCTTGTCCTTTCAGGTTTCAGCGTTAAAAAAAGCGGCAAGTAATAAAATTCCCAAGGTTAATTCAGGGATGATCCGTAGTGATCTTTCTTTCCATTTCGCTTCAAAAGGTTCTGTGATGGGAGGTTTTGGTTCTTGATGATGAAGGCGGGAAGGCAAGAACAAATCCATCTGTGGCTCCGCGATATATTAGGTGAAAGGTTCAGTATTTCAGGACTAACGGGAGACGCCAGCTTCAGAAAATACTACAGAGTCAAAACATCAGTTCAGAGCTTCGTGCTCAAGGATGCAGACCGCGAAGAGGAGAATCTGCGGCAATTTGTGTTCGTCAGCAAACGCTTGCAGAGTTCCGGGTTACATGTTCCGACCATTGAACACGCGGACTTTCAGAAAAACCTGCTACTTCTGGAGGATCTCGGTGACCAACTACTGTTGAGTTGCGTCAATGATGCCAATGCCGGGTATTTCTACCGACAAGCCATTCAAGACCTTTTACTCACCCAGAAGACCAGCACTGACAAGCTTTTACTTTATGGTGAAAGCAAGCTTCAAGACAAGTGTGTGAGAAATATTTGGGTTACCGCTTTTCCTCGGCAGATGACCGTGTTTTCAAGAGTACCGGACAAATCTTGGTTGAAAACGCCCTGTCGCAGCCACAAGTTTTCGTCCACGGAGATTACCATTCCAGGAATATTCTGGTTCAGTCCAATGGCTTGGCTCATATTGATTACCAGGATGCGGTTACCGGGTCACTCTGTTATGACCTGGTCTCTCTCCTGAAGGATTGCTACATCAAATGGCCGAACGGGAAGATTGAGGCTTGGATTGATGACTGCCTGAGTCTGAGGAACAAGGCCGGCCATGTTTCAGACTTCACGATGAAGCAGTTCAGGCACTGGTTTGACCTGATGGGACTTCAGCGGCATTTGAAAGCATCAGGCATATTTTGTCGCTTGCTGAAACGGGACGGGAAAAGTGGCTACCTGAAAGACGTGCCGAGAGTATTTCAGCACATGCTGGTGTGTGGCTACCTGAAGAAGCCGGTTATTTCTGTGTGCGAAAAATGGAAATTCAATGCCATTTTTCACGGTTTATGGAAGATTGCCGGAGAAAGCTGTCGTGGTTTCGTCTCCACTTTCAGTACGAGCGGGGCAAGCGGGTGAAAACAATGATTCTGGCCGCCGGGCGCGGAAAAAGTGGCTACCTGAAAGACGTGCCAAGAGTATTTCAGCACATGCTGGTGTGCTGTGATCAATACGCCGAGCTGCATGGGTTTCGGAAACTGCTTGGGCGTTTGTACGGTTTATTCACTGACACGGTGGTTTCGAAGTGAAGGCAATGATTCTGGCTGCCGGGCGCGGGATAAGACTGCAACCCTTGACGCGCCATATCCCGAAGCCGGTTATTTCGGTGGGTGGCGAGATGTTAATTGAAAGGCATATTCGCAAGCTCGCACAGACCGGTTACAGTGAGGTCATCATCAACGTCTCATACTTGGCCGATGTCATCAAACAAAAAGTTGGTTACGGCGAACGCCACGGTATACGGATCATTTACTCGGATGAAGGGAATTGTCCTTTGAACACCGGTGGCGGGGTCAAAAACGCTTTGGGCAAGCTTGGTCACTCCCCGTTCTTACTTGTTAGTGCAGACGTGTTTACCGATTGGAATTTTTCAACGATCAACTTGCAACAAAATGTTTCCGGGCACTTGTTTCTGGTGAAGCGCAGCGGTGAAGCGCGTGAAAACCATTTTTCAATTGTTGATGGCAAAGTGGTCAGAGATCCGACACAGGAATTGGTCTACGCCGGGATTGGGGTATTCAGGCCGCAAATCTTTGCAGATATTGAAAAACAGGTTTTCCCCCTGAGGGAAGTTCTGGACTGTGCTGCTTTGAATAAGTCCCTTGGTGGAGAAGTGTACGATGGCTGCATATTGGATGTTGGCACCGTTGGCGGCCTCAGCGAGGCAAGGAGGCACTCAGTCTATGGCAAGTGAGCCCCGTCATGGTTTTTACCGGGCTTGTCAATTCTGCGCGTCATCCGATCCTGTTGCCTTGTGCTCATTGCCCGCTGTGTGTTCTTTCGCTTGATTGAAAAACAGAACGTTAAATGAAACTGGTTGAAAAATTCCTGTCGCTGATCCTGATCAGCTTTTTGCCGACCGCTTACGGACATGAACCAGAATGCCCCGCCAACGTGCCAGTTGTGATTAATGGATTTGCCGGTGGCGTGAAGCTATTTGACATTGTTGATTCAGCTTGTCTTCCAGGAGTATCAGGGAGTTTCAACACGATGGGTCAGGCAGACATGGTTCTTCATACTGTTATGTGTCCAGGTGGCGAGAATGGCTGTATTGAATTGGAATGTTCAGAAGGTCGCACAACTTGTGTTGACTTCAAAGGCGTACTTCAGACAGGGGGGGCAGCAACACAGCTTCAAAGTTCTTTGCGGGATTTGGTGGTGGTATGGGGTGCGGACTATAAAGAGCCGCGCGAGGCAACTGCGAAGGGTTTTTTGAAGACCAGCGTGAAGAATATCTTTGGTGATGACTCGGGACGCAGTGCTACCCCCTCGGAGAATCGGCTGCCTCTCAGTATTTCCGGCGAGCCACTGCAGCTGAGCGATGGGTCTGGTCTTGAGAAAAGCGGTTCTGCCACCGGTTTCTCCCCATTCTCTTCAATCACATTCACAGGTGCAGCTATTGAAGGCGAGCCCGAAACCATTCGTGGCATTAAAGTCACCTGGAAGTGCGTGAATGGTGCTACTACCTGCGTGAGCTTTGTCGGCGAGCAACCACGTGATTTTTCTGGAGCAACTTTGGATGAGGCAGAGGATTTTCTGAGAGGCCTGCAGATCCGCTCGCGGTTTGCGTCTTACTCGGCAGAGTTGGCTGTGTCTGTCGTGACCTCGCTACATGAGCTGGAACGTCAGTCCAATGAGCTTAACTACACTTTGGTGTTCCCCACACCTGGCAGCACTGTACGTGATCGGCTTATCGCCCCGGCTTTTGCTGATGACTTGGGGGTTGATAATCCGTATCTGCATAGCGTTACTCCAGAGAACCTTGCTGCGCTAAAAGAGAAAGTTGCCGAACATTGTGGCAGTGGTTATTTCGCAGATTTTGACGGTGATGGTGTGCCAAACAATATTGAAGCGCAGTTGGGCACAGACTGCCGGAACTCCAATACAGAAAATGTGGCGGGGAACCGGGGGAGACCTGTAGTGGCTGTCGAGCTGAATATTGACCTGGCTTTGAATCAGCTACCTTTTACGGGCAATCTGGAGGATCTTGGAATCCGATGCGAGACTTGCGTAGATGTTTTATTACTTGAAAAACAGTCTGAATGCACTTCTGCTTCTTCTGATTCTGTGGTTGGTAATGGCAACGTCTTATTTCCCGGTGTGAACGTGTCTTCCTGCTATTTGGCAGGTCGTTTCTCCAGCTCTCCGACTGGAAGCGAGGGTTCCGCTTTATATGGGACGCTTTTCCCGAGACCTAGTGGATCGGAACTGTATGTATTAGGCATTGATAAATATGGCAACTGGTCTGTCGGTGAGACTGCCAGTTGGCTGGATTTCCATGTGCCGGGTATTGGCAAGTACGGCGACTGGCCTGTCGATGAGGCTTTCGGTGAGGCTTTCAGTGGGACTGGAGGTCTGGATACGCTGATCATCTACACGCCACCTGTTTTGAGTCTGGGAGCGGACGCATATTCCGGTACGAATGAGGCAAACATTGAGGTGGAACTTCGTGGCCGACGGACGCAGTCGTCTTTGCTTACCATGGCACTAGCCCTTGATTTTACTCTCGACGTTGGTGGCAACGTGGCAACTGGTCGTTTTGGTAATTACTGGAAAAGAGCTGCTGTGAGTGTTCCTGTTGACGTGACCCATGCGCGACTTGTTACGCTGGTTGGGGCTCCTCAGGGTCTCGTAATGGGCAGGAGCGCGCTTACTGTCAAAGAAGGAGTCTCACCGCCATTCATATCCATTGGATTGAAGAAAGGGGAGAGCCCAGCTTCTGTTATCAGTCTTGAGGGTGATGTCAGCTACAGCTTGGACGTTCTTCCGGAAGGGGCGCAAAGCACGATGACGATTGTGACTGGAGAAGGCATGGTCTTGTTGGATGATGACCTGGGAGATCTTTTAGCCCGAGTAAAGAAAAACGGGCTGTCTGATGGCGTTGCAACTCTGAAAGTTCGAGTCAGCAGCGCCGATAATACAGTGGAAGCGCAATTTCCTGTTTTCGGCTCTGCGAAGACTGCCGCAAGTGCCGCCGCATGGACGAAGGCAGTCGTTGATCAAGACATAGTGGTTGCGGGTTGCCTGCCGGTGCTATGCACTCATGGCCAACTTTTTGCATCGGTGAATTTAGGGGCAGGGTCTTACTTGTCGCGTGTTGTGGCTTCCAGTATTCGTGATTTTGCTGTTTCCTTTGACAAGGTGCGTGAAACGCTGAATGAGTTCGTGTCCGGGGAACTGAGCTCGGATCCTGATCTCAATGGCACAGAGTTGCTCACGGATGTCATTTCTTACTCCGGTATCGTCAGTAATGTTTCCGAGAATAAAGCCAGCTTTGTCTTTGACTTGCGTCACAGGCCATTTACCAAGGATGGCCGTTTGGTGAAGCGTGTTCCGGTCATCAATGGGGAATACAAATGGCGAGGTGTTGATAACGATGACTTAGATGGTTCGGTTTTGTACACGGCCAGGAGAGATTCGACCTGTCCTTCTCCGGACGATAATTCGGCATGGTCTGACACTGACAATGGATTGATCCCGGCAAGTGAGAGCACACCAGTTCGTTGTGTTCGTTTAGACATTGTAGATGGCGGTCTGTACGCCAACGGTGGTGACGGCTACTACTCGGGTTCGATTTTTGGAGTGAGCGGTAAGGACTTTGACCCTAGGTTGTTGGCACATCCAGACAATGGTGGTAGCAGTAACAGTACTTGGCTTACCATTTTTTAATTCTTGCCGATTTGCTTTACGCTGGTTCAGCTTGGGTCTGGGTGCCACTTTGCCTTGGTCTTTGTGTTGGTGTTTGCCTTGCTGTTGCGTAGGCGCAGAAAGTACGCCCGGTGAGGTTTAGGGAAGTTTGGGGAAGCTTTGGTTCTTGCCGGGTTGCTTTACGCTGTTTCATCTTGGGTCTGGGTGCCACTTGCCTTGGTCTTTGTGTGGGTGTTCACCGTGCTGTCGCGTAGGCGCAGAAAGCGCATTCTCAGTGAAGATTAGGGAAGTTTAGGGAGATTTAGGGAAGCTTTGGTTCTTGCCGGGTTGCTTTACGCTGTGTCAGCTTGGGTTTGGATGTTGTTTGCCTTGGCGTTGTTGTGGGTGTTTGCCTTGCTGTCACGTAGGCGCAGAAAGCACTCTCTCAGTGAAGTTTAGGGAAGTCTAGGGAAGTTTGGGGAAGCTTTGGTTCTTGTCGGGTTGTTTTACGCTGGTTCAGCTTGGGTCTGAGTGCCACTTGCCTTGCCTTGGCGTTGCTGTTGGTGTTTGCCGTGCTGTCACACAGGCGCAGAAAGTACGCCCGGTGAGGTTTAGGAAAGTTTAGGGAAGTTTGGGGAAGCTTTGGTTCTTGCCGGGTTGTTTTACGCTGGTTCAGCTTGGGTCTGGGTGCCACTTGCCTTGGCGTTGCTGTTGGTGTTTGCCGTGCTGTCGTTCAGGCGCAGAAAGCGCACCCGGTGAGGTTTGGGGAAGTTTGTGGAAGCTTTAGTTCTTGTCGGGTTGCTTTACGCTGTGTCAGCTTGGGTCTGGGTGCCACTTGCCTTGGTCTTTGTGTTGGTGTTTGCCGTGCTGTCGTTCAGTCGCAGAAAGTACGCCCGGTGAGGTTTAGGAAAGTTTAGGGAAGTTTGGGGAAGCTTTGGTTCTTGCCGGGTTGTTTTACGCTGGTTCAGCTTGGGTCTGGGTGCCACTTGCCTTGGCGTTGCTGTTGGTGTTTGCCGTGCTGTCGTTCAGGCGCAGAAAGCGCACCCGGTGAGGTTTGGGGAAGTTTGTGGAAGCTTTAGTTCTTGCCGGGTTGTTTTACGCTGGGTCAGCCGGAGTCTGGATGTTGCTTGCCTTGGTCTTTGTGTGGGTGTTCACCGTGCTGTCGCGTAGGCGCAGAAAGCGCATTCTCAGTGAAGATTAGGGAAGTTTAGGGAGATTTAGGGAAGCTTTGGTTCTTGCCGGGTTGCTTTACGCTGTGTCAGCTTGGGTCTGGGTGCCACTTGCCTTGGTCTTTGTGTTGGTGTTCACCGTGTTGTCGTGTAGGCGCAGAAAGCGCACCCGGTGAGGTTTAGGAAAGCTTAGGGAAGCTTTGGTTCTTGCCGGGTTGCTTTACGCTGTGTCAGCTTTGGTTCTGGGTGCCACTTGCCTTGGTCTTTGTGTTGGTGTTTGCCGTGCTGTTGCGTAGGCGCAGAAAGCACACCCGGTGAGGTTTAGGAAAGCTTAGGGAAGCTTTGGTTCTTGCCGGGTTGTTTTACGCTGGGTCAGCTTGGGTTCTGGATGTTGCTTGCCCTGGCGTTGTTGTTGGTGTTCACCGTGCTGTTGCGTAGGCGCAGAAAGCGCGCGCTCAGTGAAGATTAGGGAAGTTTAGAGCGTTAGGTTAGGGAAGCTCTGGACTCCCGGTCAATGTGCCCAAGGCAGCTCTGTCTGCCATGTTTCAGTCCGCTTTTCTGCGTTTTCCGGTGTGGCAGGTGGAGACCGTTGGGTTCGGTCACTTTCCTGTCTTAAGAGGAGTCTCTCGTCTGGCGAATAGCGGGCGAGGTTACTGATCGGTCGCACGACGCCTTGCCGTGACGTCTGTCTGGTTTCTGGCTTTCATGAGCCACGCCGAAAACTGCTTCCACAAGGAGCCTGGTTTCCCGTTGCCTATTGGATGCTGGTCAATGGTCGTGACCGGGCTGATGTTACACGTGGCACTCGTCATCCAGACTTCGTCACTGGAGTACAGCAAATCAACCGCCACGCGCTGCTCATGAACCGGGATGCTGTATTGTTTGGCAAGACGTAGCACCACGGATCGGGTGATCCCGGGCAGTATCAAGTTGTCGGAAGGTGCGGTGTACAGCTCGCCGCCCCTGACCATAAATACATTGCTGGATGCCCCTTCGGTCACAAGCTTGTCCCGGTGCAAGATGACTTCATCGACAGCCTCCTTTTTCGCAAGTTTTCTCAGCAGTGTATTTGCGATGAGGCTGGTAGTTTTTATGTTGCAGCGGGTCCAGCGGAAGTCTTCGTGTGTAATCACCGAGATACCTTTATTGAGGTCGAGAGATTTCGGCAACAGGCTTGGCATGGAAAAAATGGTGGGTGGCGTCACAGCATCGGCAGCGTGTTCCCGAGGAGAAGTGCCGCCGGTAATTTGCAGGTAGATGGAATAGTTCTCGTACCCGTTTCGCACACCAAGCTCATGGAAAACGTCTCGCAGATATTCGTCTGAATAGATGTCGGGAATTTTCAAAGCGTTCAGGCTTCCATGCAGGCGGTCGAGATGTGGCTGACACTCAAAAATCTTTCCGTTAAAGACAGGAAGTACTTCGTAGACGGATTCACCAAATGTAAAGCCGCGGTCGAGCACGGATACTTTGCACGCTTCAATAGGCAGGTATTCCCCGTTCAGAAAAGCCGTTGTCATTTGAACCACCTGAAGAAGTAATCCTGAATCTGGCGAAGCATATTTCCCTCCTCTACCTCGGATAATGCTACCAAGGTAGTGTCTTTTATGGTTTCGCTTCCCAGCGAGACACGAACCGTTCCAGCCGTTTGGAACAAGGCTATGGGGGCGTATAGATCTTCCGGCAAAAGCAGCCGGACTTTGAGTTTGTTCTGAAGTGCGCGGGGTATGGTCACATAAAGATCATCAACAAGCCCAAGGTTGACATATTCCTGGCTACCCGCTCGTATGCGGGCTTTGTGGACTTCCTGTCCTTGTCCGTACAGTTTTACAGTTTTGAAAAAACGAAAGCCGTAGTTCAACAGATTGCTGGTATCCGTTAATCGTGTCGTTTTGTTTTTACCCCCCAGCACGACAGAGATCAATCTCATTCCGCCCCGATCTGCGGAAGCAGCAAGACACCAGCCTGCTTTTTCCGTGTAACCGGTTTTTAGGCCGTCAACGCCGTCACCCCTTAACAAAAGCTTGTTGCGGTTGTGTTGCCTTATGTCGTTATAAGTAAATTCTCTCAGCGAATACAGTGCGTACTGTTCAGGAAATTCGGCGATTACAGCGTGTGCAGCCAGCATGATGTCCCACGCTGACATGTAGTGGTTTGGGTGGGGAAGTCCCGATGGGTTCTCGAAGTGCGAGTTGTGCATTCCCAATTGTTTGGCTTCCTGGTTCATCAAGGTGGCGAAAGTTTCCACGGAGCCGGCCACGTGTTCGGCCAGCGCAACCGTTGCATCGTTACCGGATTGCACGACCATGCCAGTAATCAAATCCTTTACCGACACAAGACTGCCTGCTTCAAGAAACATTCTTGATCCTTCGGCGGCCTGAGCCCTGGCGCTGATGCGAACTTGATCTTCAAGTGCAATGAGACCGCTTTCAAGTGCCCGGTAGACCACCAAGGCGGTGACCAGCTTGGTCAGGCTGGCAGCCTCGCTTCGTTCATGCACTCTCTTCTTGGCAAGCACGGTACCGCTTTGAAAATCCACGAGCAGGTAACTTTTGGCGGAAGCCGTTGGTGGCTGAGGCGTAAATGTACTGAAAAGTGATTTGTCGTTTGCCGCCGTGAAGGAACTCCACGTTAGCGTGGCAGTCAGCACAGCCAGCAACACGCACAGCTTTTTGCTTCGGAAAAAGCGTCCCGGCGCGGCAATTGCGGCAAGTCGCCGCTCGTAAAAGCTCACGGTCAGCTACAAAAGGAGGGTTTCAGGAAAATTCATCTGGTAGCAGCAACCTGATCTGTTACGAAGAGGCTGTCCGGTCCCTCCAGCCTGTTGCGGTAGGGAACCTGCTCAACGATGATTTTGACCGGTGCCAAGCCACTTTTTACCATCGCGATTTTTTTGGCCGCCCCGTAAGACAAGTCAATAATTCGGTTGTTTTTAAAAGGTCCGCGGTCATTAATCCTGACCAAAACATGCTTGTTGTTGTCTAAATTTATCACCCGAACCATGACCCCCAAGGGAAGCGTCCTATGCGCGGCGGTCATCCCGTACATGTTATATCTTTCCTCGTTTGCTGTCAGGCGACCGTGAAATTTCCTGCCATACCAGGACGCAACTCCTTCCTCGCTATATCCTTGGGGAACCGTTTTTATCCAATACACCTTTCCGTACTGCCGGTAAAAAACCGTGTTTCCGTAACAACTGCCCGGCGCCGGATGCTTTTTAACAAGCACCTGTGGCTCAGGAATGACGATGACCCGTTTTTGCAATGGAAGGTATTGAGTCACCATAGGGTAAGTCTTCGTACAGGCACCAAGTATGGCAACCAGAGTTGCCAGAAAAATCAATTCCAGCCGCGTGATTCCGGTTTTTCTCCCGCCCAAAGCGCGTTGGAGAAAAGGCTCGTTGCTTGTAATGGTGCTTTGTTGAGCCGTGAATTTTCGTGTTTCAGGAAGCATTTTATTGAGCCTTAGAGATGCTGCCTGCCAAATTTCGCCCATGGTGGTGGTCAACCTGCTTTCCGGGCAGCCAATACTTGACTGAGTTGATGGACGGCCATGGCGTACAGCAAACTGGGATTGTAGGTTTTAATTACGTAAAAATTTCGAAAAGCAAGCCAATATTCCGGATGCTCGTTCCCTGAATCAAAAGCGAGCAATGAGAATTGCCTCTGACCCAAGCCGGTATTTTCTACGAGAATGCCGTTTTTGGTCAAGTCTTTTTTGTCAAGCCAGACGATTTTTTTGCCGCCCAGCCACTGCTTGTCGAGATTGACCAGACTGGCCGGTTGTTTTGTTTTGAGTGGCCAGGCGGCGGGAGCACCATTTTTCCAGCCGTTCATTTTGAGATAATTCGCGATGCTCGCCAGCGCGTCCGGAGTGCTGTTCGTCAGGTCTATCTTTCCGTCTTTGTCAAAATCTACCGCGTAAGACTGGATGCTGCTGGGAATGAACTGGCTAATGCCCATGGCTCCCGCATACGAACCCGAGAGCTTGCCGAGATCCAGCTTGCCATCTTTGGCCAGAACCAGTAATGCCTTTAGCTGTTTGCGGAAAAATTTGGAACGGCGCGGATAATCAAAGCCCAGCGTCACGAGTGTCTCAAATACCGGAAAGCTTCCCGTGTTGCGCCCGTAATTGGTTTCTATGCCGACAATCGCCAGTATGACAGGAATGGGAACACCGAAAGCACTTTCAATTTCATCCAGCAGTTTTTTGTGCTGATGCCAGTATTTCAGCCCCTGTTGCTCGCGGTCTGAGGTTAAAAATAACTTTCTGTATTTGGGCCAGGGTTTTTTCTCATAAGGGCGCTGAATCAAATCCAGCACTCTTTTTTGACGCTTGGCTGTTTGAAACAATCCTTCAAGCCATGCGCGATCCATGCCTTGTTCTGCCACCAGGTTATTTACAAAGCTTTTTACGTCTTCGCGAGCCAGATAATCGCCACCTGGCGACACGCCGCAGAACACCAACCCTGACAGGAGAAGAAGCAATCTGCGTGAAGCCAGAGCCGCTGTCTTTTTCCAGGAGAAAGAAGCACAAGGCGTGATTTTTCGGGTGAGAAAGACTTTCATAAATCTGTATTTTTTAAGCGTTCGTGCCGCTCAATTCCGAGCAGAATACCTAATGATGCCAGCAATACAACCGCTGACGAGCCACCATGGCTAACCAACGGCAAAGGTACACCGACAACAGGTAAAAGCCCACTCACCATCCCGGCGTTAACCAGAAAGTAGAAGAAAAACGAAAGACTGATCGCAGCTGCCATCAGTCGATTGAAGCTATCGCCGGCGCGCATCGCCACCATCACGCAGCGTAACAGGATCGTGAAATAGACCAGCAGCAGCAAGGCATAGCCCGTAAAGCCAAACTCTTCGGTCAAAACGGAAAAAGCAAAATCTGTAGATGTCTCGGGAACGAAGTCCAAGTGTGATTGTGTCCCTTTCAGCCAGCCCTTTCCAGTCATTCCTCCAGAGCCTATGGCCACTCGTGATTGGTCAGCATGGTAGTTATTGGCCTGTGTAGTGCTGTCCAGGCCGAGATAAATCTCGATCCGTGTTCTCTGGTAACTCTGTAGAGAGTCCCATGCAAGGGGGGCACAGATTACTGCCAGCAAGAATCCAGTGAGTAACCAGCGCCAAGAACATCCAGCGAGAAAAAAGACGAGGAGTCCAGACACCATGATCAAAACTGCGGTACCAAGATCAGGTTGTGGTGCCACCAGCATTGCAGGCCAGGCAATCAACAGCAGAGCCAAGGGAAAACGCCATTTGGAAGAGGAAAAAGGCGAGCAAGTAAATAGCCAGGCGAGAACCATGGGAGTGGTCAGCTTCAGCAGTTCGGATGGCTGTAGGGTTAAAGGGCCAAGAACAAGCCAACGGTGTGAGCCATTAATTTCCGGTCCGAAATAAAGCACTGCATAAGCCAGGAAAATGCTGAAAAGGTAAAGCCAAAAGGCAATCCGCTTGAAGAAATATGGCGATGCCTGTGCCAGGAGCAAAAGGAAGAAAAAGCCGATTAAAAGATGGGTTATCTGCCGGAAAGCGTGGACGGGGTTTTGTCCGCTGGCACTGTAGAGCACGGCAATGCCCACTATGGACAGAAACAAAAGTAGCAGCACCATCGTGTAGTCGATTAACAGGAGGCGCTGACCGGCTGAGGTAATGACGCCAGCAAACCATTCCCATGTTGACTTTCTCAGCCCCCTTTCGTTACTTGAAAGCACTGTCGCCTGGTGACTTAGATTGGTTGCTTCACAGGCGGAGCCAGTTCTTTGTTCAGCCAGGCGTCCATGATTTTTCGCGCTGCTGGTGCTGCGTGGGAAGCTCCGCTACCTGCGTGCTCCATAACAACCGCCACTGCTGACTTTCTCAGACCCCTTTCGCTACTTGAAAACACTGTCGCCTGATGACTTAGATTGGTTGTTTCACGGGCGGAGCCAGTTCTTTGTTCAGCCAGGCGTCCATGATTTTTCGCGCTGCTGGTGCTGCGTGGGAGGCTCCGCTACCTGCGTGCTCCATAACAACCGCCACAGCTGACTTTCTCAGCCCCCTTTCGTTACTTGAAAGCACTGTCGCCTGGTGACTTAGATTGGTTGCTTCACAGGCGGAGCCAGTTCTTTGTTCAGCCAGGCGTCCATGATTTTTCGCGCTGCTGGTGCTGCGTGGGAGGCTCCGCTACCTGCGTGCTCCATAACAACCGCCACAGCGATGCGAGGGTCATACGCCGGTGCGAAAGTAATGAACAGGGAATGGTTGCGCTGGTACTTTGGTATTACTCCTTCTCTGTTTTCGTTCTCTCGGTCAATCTTGGTGGTTTGAGATGTGCCGGTTTTTCCAGCCACCAGATACGTGATGCCGACACGCAAAGCGCGGGCTGTTCCTTGCCGGTCGTGTACGGTATTGACCATCGCATTTACGACAGCAGACCAGTTTTCCGGCCTCATGAAAATGTTTCGGGAAATCTCGGGCTTGACCGATGACCAGTTGTGCTCATCCTTACGGACACCTTTAAGCAAATGAAGTTTGTACACCACACCGCGGTTGGCAAGTGCCATGGTCATTTGCGCCAATTGCAAAGGCGTTGCCGAAAGATAAGATTGGCCTATCCCGACTAGCAGAGTCTCTCCTGGTGACCAGGCTGCCCCGTACGTTTCCATCTTCCATTCTGAAGAGGGCAAAAGACCAGTGCCTTCGCCAGGCACGTCAATGCCGGTCTTTGCCCCTAGACCAAAGTTCTTCAGGACTGAGTAAATGTTTTTTATTCCCAGGCGGCTTGCCAGTTCATAGAAGTAGTAATCACAGGATTGGCTGATTGCTTCGCTCAGGCTGACCAATCCATGCCCGCCCTCTTTCCAGTCGTAAAGAACCTGACCACCACTCCCGGCGATGGTGTATATCTCTTTGGCGTACATGATTTCTTCCGCCTCAATCGCCCCCAGCTCCAATCCCTGCAGAGCAATGGCCGGCTTGATGACAGAGGCAGGCGGGTAGCTGCCAGATGTTGCACGGTTAAACAAAGGACTGCGAGAGTCAGACAAGAGTAGGTCGTAGTGACGTTTGTCCATGCCGCGGGAAAACCAGTTGGGATCGAAAGAAGGCTTGCTGACGAGAGCCAGGATTTCTCCGTTACGGGGATCCAGCGCGACCACTGCCCCCTCATAATCACCAAGGGCACGGTACGCCACACCTTGCAATTCAATGTCGATGCTCAACTGCAAGTCGTTTCCCGGAACCGGGTTCTGTCCCTCCATTCGACGAATAACACGACCGTGCGCGTTGATTTCCGCCTGCCGCTCTCCGGGGGATCCGTGAAGCAATTTCTCGTATTGTTTTTCGATACCCGTTTTACCAATTCTCTTGGTAGCACGGTAAGCAGCCTTGTCGATTTTCTCAGCTTCACTTGCGTTAATGTCGCCCATGTGCCCAGTGACGTGAGCCAAAATCTCGGCATGGGGATAAAATCGCTCCTGGATTCCCGCGATATTGGCTCCGACAAGCCGATGCGACTGGGCAGCAAGAGCCGCGACTTCCTCCTCCTGCAAAACCTCTTTCAGCACGAAAGGGACGTGGTTTTTGGAGTTAGAAAGATACTGGCGCAACCTGGCGATCTTTCTTTCGTCCACAGTGATGATCTTTTGAATCTTGCCTGGCAGATCGTCTGTGGCTTCGACCAGACGGGGATGGATTTCCAGTTGGTACACCAAGCGGTTATTGGTGATGCTTTTCCCGTTACGGTCGTAGATTTCGCCGCGAGCCGGTGCCACGTCCACTTTGCGTATCCGGTTATTCTCAGACCACTGCAGATAGAACTCGTGGTCGAAATACTGGAGCTTCAGAAGGTATGCAGAAAGCCCGGCACTGAGGATAAGCAACAGCCCGAACAACAGCCACAGCCGACGAATGAAAGTGAGATCGGGTGGACGGCTGAACATCAGGTCCTGAATTTACGAAACTTGAGCCCGCTCAAGACATTCATTCAGAGCCTGGCACGTCTCATCCACCCCGATCCAGTCTTTGATCTCAACCCATTTTCCCGGTTCCAGCGCCTTGTAGTTCTGAAAAAAGTGAACAATCTGGTCAAGCATCACCTTGGGTAGCTGCTCGTAGGTCGCGACATGATCGTAACCACTGTGCAGCCCCTGCGCCGGCACCGCCAGTACTTTCAAGTCACGTCCAGCCTCATCGCTCATTTCCAGCGCCCCGACAGGGCGGCTCGGCACCACTGAGCCGATTTGAACGGGTGTTGGGGTCAGAACCAAAGCGTCAAGGGGATCTCCGTCTTCGGACAAGGTGTGCGGGATGAAGCCGTAATTGCAAGGGTAAAACATGGCGACGTTGATAAAGCGGTCGACAAAAACCATGCCGCTGTCTTTTTCAATCTCGTACTTTATTGGCGGTGAGTGTGCCGGAATTTCCACGATAACGTTCAACCCGTATGGGTAATTCTTGCCTGGGGCAATTTTCTTTATATCCACTCAACTACTCCTTGTGAACTGAAATCGGGCTGTTTGGGTGCCATCGCCATGGGTTCTCGTAATCTGGCCTGGCGCAATGCTTCATCAACCGGAAACAGTTACTGCGTTTCTTTAGGCTGCGCTGCCGCACCATCAATGAGCTTTTGCAGCTCCCCGCTGTCGAACAAGTCCATCACGATGTCACAGCCGCCGACGAGCTGCCCGTCTACGAAAAGCTGTGGAAAAGTTGGCCAATCGGAAAAGCTTGGCAGGGCTTGCCGCGTATCGTTGTCCATAAAGACATTTACATAAGCGAATGGCTGACCGCACTGCTTGAGTGCCTGCACGGCACGACTGGAAAACCCGCATTGCGGCAATTGTGGTGTGCCTTTCATGTAAATAATGATCGGGTTGCTGTCAACCTGTTCTTTGATTCTGTCCATTGCGTCCATGTGAATTTGTCTCCTTTCAAGTAAAGCCCAAGAGAGCCGATCCGCAAACCGCAAGCCGTGCGCCGCAAACCGCTCAGGGGACGGCATTCTAACCCGATTCTGTGCCTCTTTAGCCAAGTTGAGCACAATGACGAGTCCAGTAGTGGTGGTGAGGCGTGGCACCACGGGGTTGCCATTGTGTGATTGTGTGCGGGTCTCGCGACACAGGCATGTGGACGGGGGGAGCTGTTGTTCAGAATGCCGCTTGTTGCTGTTTGACGGGGTCGTGGCCTTGTCTGTGCGGCTTCTTTGTCCAGGCTGAGTCTAATGACGAGTCCTGTAGTGGTAGTGAGACGTGGCACCACGGGTTTGCCATTGTGTGATTGTGTGCGGGTCTCGCGACATAAGTCTCGCGAACAGACATGGGGACAAGTGGGAGCTGTTGTTCAGAATGCCGCTTTTTGCCGGTTGACGAGGTCGTGGCCTTGTCTGTGCGGCTTCTTTAGCCAGGCTGATCCCAGTGACGAGTCCTGTTGTGAGGCGTGGCACCACGGGGTTGCCATTGTGTGATTGTGTGCGGGTCTCGCGACACAGGCATACCGACAAGGGGGGTTGCTGTTCGGAGTGCCGCTTTTTGCTGTTTGACGAGGTCGCGGCCTTGTCTGTTTTGGGAGGCAGGTGGCCTCAAGTTGCTGCTCCCGTCTTGCCGTAAGCTCCGCCTCCGGGTGTTGAAATACGCAAGACATCCCCATCATGCGCACTGAAAGTTACTTTTCCAGGAAGCCTTTTATGGTTGTGATGATTCTCGCCGCGCGCACCGGCTCCACCTTCCGCCAGACCCCATGGGCTGAGTCTGCGCCGCTCGCTGAGCACAGTGACCGTGGTTGGGGCAAGGAAACCGTATTCACGGATGACGCCGTTGCCACCGCGGAAACGCCCGCTGCCCCCCGAACCCTTGCGGATGGCGTAGCGCAGAATGCGCAAAGGGTAGTTCATTTCCAGCTCTTCAATGGGAGTGTTGAGAGTATTAGTCATGTGCGACTGTATGCCTGACCTCCCGTGGATGTCTTTTTTCGCTCCGCAGCCGCCGGCGATGGTTTCGTAAATTGCCCAAGGGGGATTTGCGGTCGCGCTGCCCATCGCAACATTGTTCATGGTGCCCTGACTGGCTGCCACTTGCGCATCAGGGATTGCCTGCCCCATCACCCCCATCATGCAGTCCACAATTCGCGAGCTGGTTTCTACGTTTCCTGCAGCGACAGCAGCCGGGTAGCGGGCGTTGACCAAAGTTCCTTCGGGAGCTTTGATGGTGATCGCTGAAAACAGACCGTGGCAAGTGGGTGCGTACTCAGGCATCAGGCAGCGAAACACATAATGCACAGCGGCGGTGGTGACCGGCAAAGGACAATTCACGTTCCCGGGAACCTGTTCTGCAGTTCCCGTAAAGTCCACGACGAGACGAGAATTGGCGTTTTTGATCGTCACTTTGATCGGGATGTTTCGAGCCTCTCTGCCATCATCATCAAGGTAATCCGTAAATTGCCAGCTGCCTTCTGGCAAGCGAGACAGCGTGGCGGCAGACAACCGTTCTCCGTAGGCATAGAGCTTCTCGAGTGCCAGACAGTATTTGTCGATGCCAAGAGTCTCTATCAAGGTTCGAAGCCGTTTCAGGCCATAAAGGTTGGCGCTGAATTGCGCGGAGTAGTCCCCGATTTCATTTTCAGGAATACACGAGTCTGCCGAGAAAGCCGCGATTTTCTTCGTGTCCAGCTTGCCTCCACGGGTAATCCACTGAGGCTCTATCAATACACCTTCCTGATCAATGTGGGAAGAAAGCGGCATGCCGCCCGGGACAATGGCGCCAATATCTGCATGGTGCGCACGGTTGGCAACGAACCCGAGCAGTTGTCCTGAAATAAACAGCGGCGCGACCAAGGTCACATCCGGCAAGTGCGTGCCGCCACGGTATGGATCGTTGAAGACCAGCATTTCCTTGCTTGTCCAGTCGAACTGCGAAACCAGTCCCAGCAATGCACACGCCATGCTCCCCAGGTGTACCGGAATGTGCGCCGCCTGTCCGGCAAGCTTGCCCTCGCTGTCAAAAACTGCGCAGGAATAATCAAGGCGGTCACGAATGTTGACCGAGAAAGCTGTCCGTTTCAGGCGACTGCCCATCTCATCACTGACAGCTGCCAGACGCTGGCTGAAGAGGCTTTGTTCTATGACATCCATCATTTGTACCCGCTTTGAGGACTTATGCGCAAAGGGCTGACCCCCCAACTTCTTTTTTCCTGACTCGGAGGTACAGGGTCTTGTCCACTTTTTCTGCCTGTTGCTTCCTGAAAGATGCCTTGCGGCTCATAAAAAGGAAGCAAGCCTTGAAAAAGCATAACACGACCGCCTTGGCACAAACGCTGTCATAACACGGAAGGACGCAGTGGCCTTTGGCTCTGGTGTTTCGGTGGGGTCGCCTCCTCCTTGTTTGTTGCTCGCAAAGCTGGGCGAGGGGTGGCGTGGGTCGGCATGAGGGCGATGCGGGATGACATGGGGCAACATGTGGGCAATGCAAGGGCGGACATGGAGCAGCATGTGGGGCAATGCGAGGGCGGACATGGGGGCGATGCAGGATGACATGCGCGGTTCATAGCACTATAATCCCCCCTTCGGAATTTCAAGCAACATTTGGAGGTACCAAGTGAATCCCTTAGACACTGTTTTAGGAACCATTGTTAGTGGTTTTGTTTTGGCGATTGTCATCGCCCTCGTCCTGTAAAGTTGGTAACTGCCTGGAGGCATGACCATGGAATTTAATTTAGCTCCTCTTGTTGTATGGCTACACGTCCTGTTCGGTATCACCTGGATAGGACTGCTGTACTACTTCAATTTTGTGCAAGTCCCTGCAGTTGGTGCGGCACTTGCCGATAAAGGCGGCCCCGGTCCGGCTGGAATCAACAAGTATGTGGCTCCACGGGCACTGGCCTGGTTCAGGTATTCGGCTTTGCTGACCTGGCTGAGTGGGGCAATGGCACTGGAGGCGTTGTGGCCGGGTGGAGGCTTTGTAGGGGCTTTTACCTTTTCCGAGGTGCCAGGTCCGGTGTTGGGAGTGGGAGCCTGGCTTGGGACGATTATGCTTCTCAATGTCTGGGGACTGATCTGGCCAAACCAGAAAAAGATCCTGGGGCTGGGCGGCACCAATGCCACAGACGCAGAAAAAGCCAAAGCCAAAAGAATTGCATTGATGGCATCGCGGACGAACACCTTGCTTTCGATCCCCATGGTCATGTGCATGATTGGTGGCGGCGTAGGCCACGGCTTGCCTTTCTAGTCACCCCACTTTTTAAGCGAAGCTGATTTTTCCAGCCGACGGCAGACCAACTGTGTTGCTCGGCTACCCACCCCTTTTGATACAAGGCCATGCGGCGTACGAGTCTTTTTCAGAACTACCGGAGACTGCCTGTCGCCTTTATTAAGGGCGAAGGTGCCTGGCTTTGGGACACGGCTGGCAGAAAATATCTTGATGCACTGTCCGGTGTTGCGGTCTGTTCCCTGGGTCACGCTCACCCGGCAGTCGTCAGCGCACTGTGTACGCAGTCAAAGAAGCTGATCCACACATCCAATCTTTACGAAATATCGGCACAAGAGCAGCTCGGGCAACAACTGACCGCCATTGCCGGGATGGCAGTCGCGTTTTTCTGCAATTCAGGAACTGAAGCGAACGAGGCCGCAATCAAGCTGGCAAGGTTGGTCGCGCTGGAGCGTGGCAATAAAAACCCGGTCATCATTACCATGGATGGTGCTTTTCATGGCAGAACTTTTGGTGCCTTCAGCGCCGCCAACCCGGGTAATTCCGAGTACGGTCCTTTGTTGCCAGGCTTCCACACAGTGCCCTTTCAGGACATCGCGGCATTACGAGACGCGGGTGAAAAAATTCCCGGTGTCTGTGCGGTGATGCTGGAACCCGTGCAGGGTGAAGGAGGCGTGAGACCGGCATCCGATGATTATTTACGCGAGGTTCGCTCGCTTTGTGATGAGCAGGGCTGGCTGATGATATTGGATGAAGTGCAAACCGGCGTTGGCAGAACGGGTGCCTGGTATTGCTTCCAGCACAGTGGCATCAAGCCGGATGTCTTGTGTACTGCCAAAGCCTTGGGTAACGGGGTTCCTATAGGTGCCTGTCTGGCGAGCCGTGAGCTTGCCAAGTCTGTATCTCCGGGAAAGCACGGCTCAACTTTTGGCGGGAACCCCTTGTGTTGTGCCGTTGCGAGCGCTGTGTTGCAAGCCATCATGGACTCCGGGCTGCTGGCACGTGCGCGTGAAGTCGGCGCGAGAATCCTTGAGCGGCTGACGCAACTGCAAAAGGAAGTTCGGTGTATCAGGGATGTTCGCGGGCGCGGCATGATGATCGGCATTGAGCTTTCCCGACCTTGTGGTGAACTGGTGCAAGAGG
The DNA here is from genome assembly GCA_965215765.1 of uncultured candidatus Poriferisulfidus sp. Classification (GTDB taxonomy): domain Bacteria; phylum Pseudomonadota; class Gammaproteobacteria; order Poriferisulfidales; family Oxydemutatoraceae. Next base: position 700,950 of record OZ244118.1, read on the forward strand.
CTTTGGACGAAGGGCTTTTGATCAATGTGACTGCGACGAATGTCGTACGCTTGCTGCCGCCCCTGATTATCAGTGACGAGCAGGTGGATTTGCTTCTGGAAAAACTGCATTTTCTGCTGAAAAGATTTGATGACACGGAGACTACGACATGAGAACCATGCGGCATTTTCTTACTTTGGGTGATTTGCACCCACACGAACTGGAGACACTTTTTTCTACCGCGACTCATTTGAAAAGACCCCCCCCCGGGGTTCAGGTGCTACAGCCTCTTGTCGGTCGGCACCTGGTGATGTTGTTTGAAAAATCTTCAACCAGGACGCGAGTTTCTTTCGAAATTGCCATGCATGCTTTGGGTGGTAACCTGACTTTCCTGAGACAGGAAGACAGCCAAGTGGGGCGAGGCGAAACCTTGGCAGACACGGCACGTGTGCTTTCCCAAATGGCAGATGTTTTGGTCATACGGACTTCGAGCCAAGAGCGGGTTGAGCAACTGGCAGAATATTCAGACATCCCGGTCATCAACGGGCTCAGCGACCGTCATCATCCTTGTCAACTTCTGGCTGACGTGTTCACGTACCAAGAATTACGCGGTTCGATTAAAAACCGCAAAGTGGCATGGCTCGGAGATGGAAATAACGTCTGTAATTCGTACGTGGAGGCGGCGCAGATTTTTGGCTTTCATTTGCACATAGCCTGTCCGGAAAACCACGAGTCATCCCTGGAGTTTTCCGAAGGCGGGAACGGTCGTGTAGAGATCACGCGTGACCCCGTGGAGGCGGCTCGCGATGCTGATCTGGTGGTAACAGACACTTGGATGAGCATGGGAGACGAAGCGGAAAAAGAGGCGCGCATGCAAGCGTTTGCACCCTATCAAGTGAATGCGCAGATCATGAAATACGCCAAGGCGGACGCATTGTTTATGCACTGCCTGCCAGCGCATCGAGGGTTTGAGGTTAGTGATGAAGTGCTTGATGGCCCGCAAAGTGCCGCTTGGCAAGAAGCAGGAAACCGCTTGCACACCCAGAAAGCGCTATTGCACCTTCTGTTTGAACTAAACGCTTCTCCCGACACTTCATAAGCTTCCTGCCAGGGGAGGGGGCATGTTCCCCAAAATGGCTCACCGTCCGGCTTTATCTAGACTCGGTTCACGGGTACAGGCATCAACATGATGTGCAAATGACGCGTGAAAGCAGCAACGGGCTCCAATCCTGGAGCGGCATCCGTTGAGCGTTCGTGGGGTCGGCAAGGCCTGAGATGAAAGCTGACCGGACGGCAAGGTACAGGGTGCGGTTCCGGAGTGCGGTTCCGGAGCTTGTCTGGAATCAGTGTCTGTTTGCCGAACGGATGAGCGCGAGAACATCAGCGGTGTGCTCTGCTGTGCCGGAAACAGAAAAACGCGACAGACGCGTCATTTTTTTTACCCAGAGCATTTGGCGTTTTGCAAGCTGCATGGTGGCCGTGACAGCTTTTTCGCGCATGGTTTCACGGGAGCACTCCCCGCAGAGGTATTTCCAGGCTTGCCGGTAGCCGAGGCGTTCATCTGGTTGGACGGCAAGGGACAGGGTGTGGTTCCGGAGTGCGGTTCCGGGTTCTGTCTGGGATCAGCGTGTGTTTGCCGAACGGATGAGCGCGAGAACATCAGCAGTGTGCACTGCTGTGCCGGAAACGGAAAAACGTGACAGACGCATCATTTTCTTTACCCAGAGCATTTGGCGTTTTGCAAGCTGCATGGTGGCCGTGACAGCTTTTTCGCGCATGGTTTCACGGGAGTACTCCCCGCAGATGTATTTCCAGACTTGCCGGTAGCCGACGGCATTCATCTGGTTGGGCGGCAAGGAACAGGGTGCGGTTCCGGAGCTTGTCTGGAATCAGTGTGTGTTTGCCGAACGGATGAGCGCGAGAACATCAGCGGTGTGCTCCGCTGTGTCGGAAACGGAAAAACGTGACAGACGCGTCATTTTTTTTACCCAGAGCATTTGGCGTTTTGCAAGCTGCATGGTGGCCGTGACAGCTTTTTCGCGCATGGTTTCACGGGAGCACTCCCCGCAGAGGTATTTCCAGACTTGCCGGTAGCCGACGGGATTCATTTGGCCGGGGGACGGCAGAGGCAAGGAGCAGGGGGCGGCTCCGGAGCTTGTCTGGAATCAGTGTCTGTTTGCCGAACGGATGAGCGCGAGAACATCAGCGGTGTGCTCTGCTGTGCCGGAAACAGAAAAACGCGACAGACGCGTCATTTTTTTTACCCAGAGCATTTGGCGTTTTGCAAGCTGCATGGTGGCCGTGACAGCTTTTTCGCGCATGGTTTCACGGGAGTACTCCCCGCAGAGGTATTTCCAGACTTGCCGGTAGCCGACGGCACGAATTGCCGGGGTTTCACGCGTGAGGTCGCCGCGCAATATCAGGTGGCAGACTTCGTCAATCAACCCGCTTTGCAACATCTGCTCAAAACGTGTGCCCAAGGCGGCGTGCTTCACGTCCCGGTCGGAAAACTCCAGTAAGATTTTCAGCTTCGGCGCAACTGTTTCGTATCCCTTTCTTCCTTGTCCTTTGAATCTGCTGATGGGGATGCCGCACTGGAAATACACCTCCAGTGCACGTTTGATTCTTTGGCTGTCGTTCGGATGTAGCGAGGCAGCCGTTTCCGGATCTCTCCAGAGCAAAACCCGGTAAAGCTTATCAATGCCGTGTTGAACGACGAGCGCCTCGATTCTTTTTCTGATTTCCTCGTTGCTTGCGGGCATTCTGTCGATCCCATACTCTAGTGCGTGAAAATAGAACATGGTACCGCCGACCAGCAATGGCAGTTTCTTTCTTTCTTGCACCTGACGTATGAGGCGAACAGCGTCCGCGCAGAACTCCCCCGCTGAGTAGCAGCGCGCCGGGTCGATAAAATTGACCAAGTGGTAGGGGACAGCTCCGCATTGTTCAGGTGTCGGGACGGCAGTGCCGATTTTCATGTCCCGGTAAACCATGGTGGAATCAACACTGATGATTTCGCATGGCAGTTGTTTGGAGATATTCAATGCGAGTTCGGTTTTGCCAACGCCCGTAGATCCCAGGATGAAAACGGGCTGGTAGTGACGGCTAGCAGGCATTGTTCGGCATATCAAGGCATGTTGCTTTGACAGAGGTGTCCTGACTTTTTGGCACTTTCGGTCGGCGAGGGGACTTGGTGAGAAGCATGCAAAGCTTCCAACTCATGGGTCTTCCAGGGATCATCCGAAGAAGCCTGCATTGTTCGGCATATCAAGGCATGTTGCTTTGGCAGAGGTGTCCTGACTTTTTGGCAGTTGTTTGGCGATATTCAACGCGAGTTCGGTTTTGCCAACGCACGTAGACCCTAGGATGAAAACGGGCTGGTAGTGATGGCTAGCAGGCATTGTTCGGCATATCAAGGCATGTTGCTTTGACAGAGGTGTCCAGACTTTTTGGCAGTTGTTTGGCGATATTCAACGCGAGTTCGGTTTTGCCAACGCACGTAGACCCTAGGATGAAAACGGGCTGGTAGTGATGGCTAGCAGGCATTGTTCGGCATATCAAGGCATGTTGCTTTGGCAGAGATGTCCAGACTTTTTGGCACTTTCGGTTGTGGTTGAGGGGACTTGGCGAGAAGCATGCAAAGCCACCAGTTCATGAGTCTTCCAGGGATCATCCGAAGAAGTTCGGTCTCGTACCGCTGTTTCTCGACTCGTGAATCCGGAGCTACCTGCACATTCGTATCAGCAGTGGCGAGTGACAGTGTTTCCCGGTCTCGGCCTGACCGGTTCAGCTTCCTTGGTTGTGCCTTCAAGCAGGCATTGTTCGGCATATCAAGGCATGTTGCTTTGACAGAGGTGTCCAGATTTTTTGGCACCTTCGGTTGTGGGCGGGGAGACTTGGCAAGAAGCATGCAAAGCCACCAGTTCATGGGTCTTCCAAGGGTCACCCGAAGGAATTCGGTCTCGTACCGCTGTTTCTCGACTCGTGAATCCGGAACTATCTGCGCATTCGCATCAGCAGTAGCGAGTGACTGTGTTTCCCGGTCTCGGCCTGACCGGTTCAGCTTCCATGGTCGTGCCTTCAAGCAGGCATTGTTCGGCATATCAAGGCATGTTGCTTTGACAGAGGTGTCCAGACTTTTTGGCAGTTGTTTGGTGACATTCAATGCGAGTCCAGTTTTGCCAACGCCCGTAGACCCCAGGATGAAAACGGGCTGGTAGTGATGGCTAGCAGGCATTGTTCGGCATATCAAGACATGTTGCTTTGATAGAGGTGTCCAGACTTTTTGGCACCTTCGGTCGGCGAGGGGACTTGGCGAGAAGCATGCAAAGCCACCAGTTCACGGGTCTTCCAGGGATCACCCGAAGAAGCTCGGTCTCGTACCGTTGTTTCTCGACTCGTGAATCCGGAGCTACCTGCACATTCGCATCAGCAGTAGCGAGTGACAGTGTTTCCCGGTCTCGGCCTGACCGGTTCAGCTTCCATGGTCGTGCCTTCAAGCAGGCATTGTTCGGCATATCAAGGCATGTTGCTTTGGCAGAGGTGTCCTGACTTTTTGGCACCTTCGGTCGGCGAGGGGACTTGGCGAGAAGCATGCAAAGCCACCAGTTCACGGGTCTTCCAGGGATCACCCGAAGAAGCTCGGCCTCGTACCGTTGTTTCTCGACTCGTGAATCCGGAGCTACCTGCACATTCGCGTCAGCAGTGGCGAGTGACTGTGTTTCCCGGTCCCGGCCTGACCGGTTCAGCTTCCATGGTCGTGCCTTCAAGCAGGCATTGCTCGGTATATCAAGGCATGTTGCTTTGATAGAGGTGTCCAGACTTTTTGGCACCTTCGGTTGTGGGCGAGGGGACTTGGCGAGAAGCATGCAAAGCCACCAGTTCATGAGTCTTCCAGGGATCATCCGAAGAAGCTCGGTCTCGTACCGCTGTTTCTCGACTCGTGAATCCGGAGCTACCTGCGCATTCGAATCAGCAGTAGCGAGTGACAGTGTTTCCCGGTCTCGGCCTGACCGGTTCAGCTTCCATGGTCGTGCCTTCAAGCAGGCATTGTTCGGCATATCAAGGCATGTTGCTTTGACGGAGGTGTCCTGACTTTTTGGCAGTTGTTTGGCGATATTCAATGCGAGTTCGGTTTTGCCAACGCCCGTAGACCCCAGGATGAAAACGGGCTGGTAGTGACGGCTAGCAGGCATTGCTCGGCATATCAAGGCATGTTGCTTTGACGGAGGTGTCCTGACTTTTTGGCAGTTTCGGTTGTGGGCGGGGGGACTTGGCAAGAAGCATGCAAAGCCACCAACTCATGAGTCTTCCAGGGATCACCCGAAGAAGCTCGGCCTCGTACCGCTGTTTCTCGACTCGTGAATCCGGAGCTACCTGCACATTCGCATCAGCAGTGGAGAGTGACAGTGTTTCCCGGTCTCGGCCTGACCGGTTCAGCTTCCATGGTTGTGCCTTCAAGCAGGCTTTAATGTGTCAACGCCCTCTGAGGAACAGCTTGTTCAGTTCTGCAATATCCATCTGTGTCCAGGTTGGTCTGCCATGATTGCATTGGCCGCTCCGCTCGGTACTTTCTATCTCACGCAAGATGGTATTCATTTCGTCGCGATTCAGGCTGCGGTTGGCACGAACAGCACCGTGGCAAGCCATGGTAGAGAGTATTTGGTCTTTACGCGCCGTGACCGTGGTGCTCCCATCGTTGGCCGAATAATCACTGAGCACATCCCGCAAGAGTTGTTCGGAGTCAGTATGTGCGGACAGCAAGACCGGCATTTCTCTGATGGTGACCATATCTTCACCCGTGCGGTCGACCCGCAAGCCGAGTGCCTGGAGATCCTCCTGTCTGTTTTCGCACAGCTCAGCTTCCGCCTCGCTTAGCTGAACAGAGATGGGCATGAGCAGAGTCTGCGACACAATTCCGGTGCCGTGATGATCCCGCTTGAGCTTCTCGTACACGATACGCTCGTGGGCGGCGTGCATGTCCACCAGGATCATGCCGTTTTTATTCTGCGCCACGATAAAAATCCCATGGAGTTGGCACAAGGCAAAGCCCAAAGGCAGCTCCACGGCGGCTTCGTCTCTTGCCGGTGCAGGTGTGTGTGCAGCAGTCGCCAGGGAATCCCGCGGAGCAGGAGACTTAGCGAATTTGTGCGTGGTCGGAAAGCGGCTGGCTTCGAGCGCCTTTTGCAGGAGCGGGCTGGTAAACGACGTTTTGCCGGACAGGCGCGGCGGGGTTGACCATGCCCTTTGTGATTGGTGTGAGGGGTGTGAGGGGGTGCCTGATGCAGCGAGTTTTTGTTTCGAGTCAATCAACTGTTCGGGCGAAGTGCAGGCAATGGCCTCAGTCAAAGTTTTTTGCACGAAGCTGAAAATGCCTTTTTGATCATGAAAACGCACCTCAAGCTTTGCCGGATGCACGTTGACATCGACTTCATTGGGCGGGACTTCCAAGTAAAGCACGCAGCAGGGAAATCGGCGTTGGTAGACCACGTCCTCAAAAGCGGTCTTCAGTGCATACGAAAGCGTGCGGCTTTGTACCGGACGACGGTTGACCAGGAAATACTGCATATCACCCTGGGAGCGCGAAATGCTTGGCAAGCCCAGCCAGCCACTCAGCTTCAACCCATGCGCCGACCGCTCAAACCAGATGGACTGCTCTGCAAACCGTGTGCCAAGCACCTTTCCGGCTCGCGAGCGCTCCTCATCCCGATCATGTGCCGGAGCCAGGCTGGCAAGCTTTTTCCACTGATGCTCCAGAGAGAATGCCACTCTCGGATGAGCCAAGGCGAAGCACCGGAACCACTTTTGCGTGTGACCCAACTCGGTACGGGGGGACTTCAGAAACTTCCTTCTGCCAGGCACACAATAAAACAAGTCACTTACCGATACCGTGGTTCCCAAAGGATGCGTGGTTGGCTGCGGATCGGCGGAAACCCCGGGTGCCGAGGCGTGCAATTCCCAAGCCGTTTCGCCAGTAGCGGTCCGCGTGTTGATGGAAAAACGTGAGACCGAGGCAATGCTTGGCAACGCTTCTCCACGGAAGCCAAAACTGTCTACGCACTCCAAGTCGCTGAGGTGGGAGATTTTGCTGGTAGCATGACGATCCAAGGCCAGCACCAACTCCTCCCGTGCGATGCCATGTCCGTTATCCCTGACACGAATCTCGTCCAAGCCGCCATTGCGAACCGATATCGCGACATCGCTAGCCCCGGCATCCAAGCTGTTTTCCACCAGCTCTTTGACGACGAGTGCGGGTCTCTCGACGACCTCGCCCGCCGCAATCTGGTTGACCAAAGAGAGAGGCAGCTTGCGAATTTTTGTGGTCATTGTCTCGGGGCTCAGGCTTGTCGAACAGGGAAGTATCGGGTTTTCATCATGGCAAGCAACTCATACATACGTCGAATTTCAGAGTCCTTTAGCATGAGTCGGCAGATTATGATTGCCTGTCGGAAGAGAAGCCATGAGCAAGGTTCTGCAATTATATCCACAGCTCCGGCATTGTGACGATGTCAAAGGGCTGTATTTGGAAGAAAAATTACATTTGGGACCACCCTGCGTCTATGCGAATTTCTTAACAAGCCTAGACGGGCGCATTGCCGTGCGCGTCAATCATCGTTCCTTTGTTCCGGACAGCCTCCCCAACCCCAATGACTTGCGACTGTTTTTTGAACTACAGGCGCAATGCGACTGCCTGATTACCCACGGTGGCTATTTGCGCTCCCTGGCCAGTGGAGAACTCGGTGATGTGTTACGTCTCGGCGGAGGAAGGAATCACCAGGATTTGTATCGCTGGCGTGCAGACGAGGGTTTTGCCGCGGAGCCATTGATAGTCGTGTGCAGCACCAGCCTGAACTTTCAGGTGCCTGATTTCGTGGAAAGAGAGCGATTCTGGGTGGCGACCACAGAAAAACATGACCAGGAGAAAGCGCGGAGGCTGCGAGGTAACGGCATCAAAGTCATCGTGATGAATGACGGCCCGTGGGTAAAAGCCGGTTTATTGGTGAAGATGTTACGCCGCGCCGGAAAAAGAGCGATCTACCTCTCCGCTGGACCTAAGTTCTTTGAAGGAGCCATCAACGACCGGGTTCTGGATCTGTTGTACATGACAGTTTCACACCAGCTTATCGGTCACGCCAACATCCATACCATGGTGGAAGGTCTTTTCCCCTCACCACTGCCATGCCGGATGCTTCAAAAGCGCCTCATTTACGACCAAGACGAGAATCTCAGGCAAGCCCAGTGGTACAGCAAGTTCGCCTGCCGCTATTGACCGCGTCAGCCATGAAACCAGATCCCATCTAGGCAGCATCCCCTTGACGTGAGTGCCGTGTTCCAGTTTAGGCAACGCAGCAGAAGATCCCGCTTGCTTGCCAAAGTCCCAATTGCATTGAAAAAAGTGCGGCTTCTCCAGAAATTAGTAGTTTTTTGTTATTGCCAACCGGTCATGCAGGTCGGCCAGTAGCTTCATTGGCCTAGTGGGTACTTCGGGCTTCTATTAGCGAAGCTCTTGTTGACGGACACCGATTGTAGCTTGCCCTGAGCACTATCTACCTACGTTATCAATCAGAGCTCTCGCCGTTGGTCAGGTAAGACTTTCCTGTTACTTTGGCAAGACTCTCAAGTTGTCTTTTAGTCCCTTCAATTAGTTTTGGTATTGTTGTTTTAGGTTCGTGACTGTGTATATCGGCACCCATGTTTTGGAGTTCCACAGTTGATGCAACAGCTTCATTCAAAATTCTCTGTACATCGCTATCTGGTTTTGAAAGTAGTGTTAGCTGCGATAAAAGTGAAGCAGTGTTTTGGTCAGCGTAATCACTGAATAAATTAGCGGGCCACCCACTGTTTGACTCTTTACCGGCCAATTGCAGCAGAAGTTCAGAGGTGGCTTTTAGAAGCCTGGAGTCGTCACCATTCGTTTTATATCGTATTATATTCTCTAGGTATTCCTTGGTTCGAGTAGCCCGATAAGCTATTTCAGTTTTCATCCTTTCGGTGACAAGATTGTTTTCTCGTTGGATTCTTCCTTCTTCAGCAATCCTGAGGAACGCCTCGCCGCCGAACCACCCCATCACTGCAATCATTATCGCTACCACGAATGGAGAGTTGACAATTTTCCACATTGGTATGTACCTCCTTATAAAAGTTCCCGACACGGGCAAGTATGCAGTTGAATGGCATGCGTGTGAAGTGCAGGCCAGCATAAAGAGGACTCTAAGTTATTCAGTCTGGGTTTTATTCAAGCGTGGATCCGCCCTGACGTTGGTGAGTCGTCATGGGTGAAGGTCTCAGACGTATCCGGTGGTGTAGTAAGTTTGCTTGCCGATATTGGCTGCATAAGCCATGAAACCAGATCCCATCCAGGCAGCACTCCCTTGACGTGAGTGCCGTGTTCTAGTTCAGGCTGCGCAGCAGAAAGCTCCGCTTGCTTCGCCAAAAGTTCCAATTACATCACAAAAAACGCAGCCTCACCAGAAAATAGCAATTTTTTGTTATTGCCGACCGATCATGTTGTCCGGGCAATCACTTCATCGGCTTAGTGGGTGCTGCGAGCTTCTATCTGCAGGGGGCACTGAAAGCTTGCCCCGAGCACTGTTTGTTTACGTGTCAATCAGAGCTCTCGCCATTAGTCAGGTAAGATTTTCCTGTTACTTTGGCAAGACCCTCAAGTTGTCTTTTAGTCCTTTCAATTATTAGCTTAGCTACTGCTTCTCCAGGATCATTACCAAGTATATCGGCACTCATGCTTTGGAGTTCCGCAGTTGACCCGATGGCAGCATCAAGGATTTTCTGAATGCTGCCATCGGATTTTGAAAATAGCTTTAGCTGCGATAAAAGTGAAGCCATGCTCTGGTTAGCGTATTCACTGAATAAATTTGCATCCCATCCACCGGTTGTCATTTGACCAGCTATTTGCAGTAGAAGATCAGAGAGAGCCTCGTTAAGCTCATTCGCCTCACCACTCTCCATGTATCGTTCTAAATTCCCTAGGTACTCCTTGGTTCGAGTAGCTCGATAATCTATTTCAGTTATCAGCTTTTCGGCGGCAATATCGTTTTTTCGTTGGGTATTCCTGTCGTCAGTAACCTTGAGAAATTCGCCCCCGCCGAACCAGCCCATCGCTCCAAGTGCTACTGCTACCATGACTCGTGAGTTGAATATTCTCCCCACGAGCACATACCACTTTTTGGGAAGCTGTGAGACAAGCTCCTTCTGAACTTTAAAACGAAAGGCCTCTTCTTCACGAATTCTGCTTTTTTCATCGTTTTCCAAATTCACCTCTGGCATACCGTGCTCCTCCTCATAAAGAATTTTCGGGTACGTACAAGCATGTCATTGAACGGCAAGCATGTGAAGTGCAGGCTTGCATCAAGGGGACTCTTTGTTATTCAGCCTAGGTTTTATTCGAATGTAGTTCCGCCCTGACGTTGGTGAGCTGTCATTGATGGGGATCCCGGGCGTACCCGGTGGTGTAGCAAGTTTGCCGGCCATTGACTGCGTCAGCCACGAATACCAGCCCCCCAAGCAACACTTCCTTGACGTGAATGCAGTGTTCTAGTTCAGGCTGCGCTACAGAAAGCCTCTCTTGATCCGCAAAGAATTCGGTAGACGCTTATTGTCGCTAGCTTCTGTTATGCCTGTTACTTAATCACTTCATTGGTTTGGTGGTTTTACAGGCCTAGCTGCACGCATCACGCTTGACGCTATTGATGTAATCTAGCTCTTCCTGGCTAATATCAGAAGGCGGGGAAAGTTCATTTTCCTCATCTAAGGAAGTCACTAAAAAAACGGTTTTGATTTCACCCTCAACCTCATCAATCAGGGTGTCAAATTCTGATTCAGGGGTGCTACCAAGGATATCAATGCTAACCATGACTTGAATCTTTATAGCTGACAAGGTGGCGTTGTCCAGAATTATCTCCCCAAAGCAGTTAGGAACTGAGACCGACTTTAGCATCAATAAAAGTGAAGTCAGGTTAGCGTCGGCAAACTTACTGATGAAGTTCATAGGGGAGGCGTTGTCTTTCACGGAGCCTATCTCCTTCATAAGTTTGGCTAGGTCATGCACATCGCCATTTCGCCTTATATCGTCAAGACGTACTAAGAAATGAGTTAATCGCCCAACTATTTCAATTTTCAGCTGTTTGGCGGTAAGTGCGTTTTCTTCTTGATTCTTCTTGTCAGTCTGATATTCAGCATATAAAAAGACAACTAATGGAGCCAACACTGCGACAACCACAGGTACCCACACCTTTGGTGATTTCAATTGCTTCCAAAGGCGCTTAGGCCACTTTTCAGACACCTGCAAGGTCAACTCCTTCTGAGCTTCAAGAACTCTTCTCTTTTCGGATTCAGACTTTTTATCGTTTTCTAAATTCACCTCTGGCATATCATGTTCCCTCGTGAAGGATTTTTGGTTCACCTAATCCTGCCATTGGATGGCATGAATGTAAAGAGTGGATCTACGTCAGGAGAGGTCTCCCGAACTTTCCTGTTATTCAGCCTAGGTATTATTCGAATGTGGTCCCGCCCTGATGTTAGTGAGCTGTCATTGATGGGGATCCCGGGCGTACCCGGTGGTGTAGCAAGTTTATCTGCTGACGTTGACTGCGGCGGCAAGCAGTAGGCTTTTCTTATCAAGATGGCATTTGCCATGAACACTTAAGCACCCGCATCAACAGAAGTTCGCCAGTTGTTTATCTTCGTTGGCACTTGATCGTGCTGACTGGCCAATTATTTCAGTGGTCTGGTGGGTACTTCGTGCTTCTATTGGCGAAGCTCTTGTTGACGGACACCGAAGGTAGCTTGCCCCGAAACTGTTTGTTTACGTTATCAATCAGAGTTCTCGTCATTGGTCGGGTAAGATTTTCCTGTTACTTTGGCAAGACTCTCAAGTTGTCTTTTAGTCCTTTCAATTATTAGCTTAGCTACTGCTTCTCCAGGATCGTTACTAAGTATATCCGCGCTCATGCTTTGGAGTTCCGCAGTTGATGAGATGGCGGTGTCCAGAGTTTTCTGCATTGTTTGGAGTTTGTCAGTTGCCGCACCGGTGTCACCGAGAATTTTCCGTATATTTTGGAGTTTGTAAGTTGCTGCCCCGGCTTCACCCAGAATTTTCTGCATACTTTGGAGTTTGTCGGTTGCTGCGCCGGCATCACCTGGAATTTTTCGCAAGCCTTGGAGTTTGAAAGTTGCCGCACCTGCGTCACCCAGAATTTTTTGCATACTTTGGAGTTCATCAGTTGCTGCGATGGCGTCACCTAGAGCTTTCCGCTTACTGCCACTAGGTTTTGAAATCAACGCCAGCTGCGATAAAAGGGAGGCCATGTTATCGCTAGCGTATTCAGCGAACATGTTTACGCGGAGGTTGTCATTTGCTTGACCGGTTGCCTGCACCAGAAGCTCAGAGCCGGTCTTTCCAAGCTCGGACGTTTCGCTACTCGCCATGTCCAGTTCTAAACTCTCGAGGTATTCCCCGGTTCGAGTAGCTCGATAATCTATTTCAGTTATCAGCTTTTCGGCGACAATATCGTTTTTTCGTTGGGTATTCCTGTCGTCAGTAACCTTGAGAAATTCGCCCCCGCCGAACCAGCCCATCGCCCCAAGTGCTGCTGCTACCATGACTCGTGAGTTGAATGTTCTCCCCACGAGCACATACCACTTTTTGGGAAGCTGTGAGGCAAGCTCCTTCTGAACTTCAAAACGAAAGGCCTCTTCTTCCCGAATTTTGGTTTTTTCATCGTTTCCCAAATTCACCTCTGGCATACCATGCTCCTCCTCATAAAGAATTTTCGGGTACGTACAAGCATGTCATTGAACCGCTTGCGTGTGAAGCGCAGGTTAGCATCAAGAAAATTCTTTGTTGTTTGGTCTCGGTTTTATTCATGCGTGGGTTCACCTCCAGCGTTGGTGAGTCGTTGTTAGTATAGGTCTCAGCCGTGTCCATTGGTACAGCAAGTTTACCTGCCGTTATTGGTTACACAAGCAAGCAGTAGGCTTTTCGTACCAAGACGACACTTGCCATGAATGCTCTGGAAACCGTATCAACAGAAACTCGGCGGCTATTTATCGGCTCTGGTGCTTGGGCGTGCTGAACGGGCAATCACTATATGGGCTTGGTGGGCACAGCGGGCTATTAGCAGGGGCACAGAAAGTAGCTTGCCCCTAGTAGCATTTGTTTACGTTAATAATCGGAGTTCTCGCCATTAGTCAGGTAAATGGTTCCTGTCACTGTGGCAAGGTTTTCAAGTTGTTTTGTAGCCCTTTCAATAAATTCATCTACTGTTGCGTGAGGATTGTAAGTGCGTATGTCATCATACATGCTTTCGAGTCTCACAGTTGACGCGATGGTGTCATCTATAGCTTTCCGTATATTGCCATCAGGTTCTGATTCTAAATTTTCTAGATGTGTTAAAAGTAAATACATAGAAGCGTAAGCGTATCTGCTGGAGGAAGTTTTGTGGCGACTAATGTATACCATTTGATCAACCATCTGCTGTATAAGCTTATAGGTCTCTAAGTCAGACACGGACGCGTTACCACTTCTGTTGCGTTGTACTAAATAATCGAGGTAATTCTTGCCCCATCCGGCTCGAAAATCTATTTCAATTTTCAGCTTTTCAGGGACATGAATTTCTTCTGCATAGAACTTCTTCTCAACCTGGTGCTTGGTAATCTGGGAGGCACTTAATGCAACCAGTGCTACAGCAACCGTGTACCACCATAACTGTGGTGATTTCAATTCTTCCCATAGGCGCTCAATCCACTTTTTCTGACCTTCAGGACGAAAGGTTCCTTCTCCACGAATTTTGGTTATTTCATCACTTCCTGAATTTGCCACCGGTACGCTCCTCCTCATGAAGAATTTTTGGTTACTTTCCAGCTTGCCTTTGAGCTACATGAATGTAAAGTGCAAATCTAAATTGGGAGGAATCTCTCCAAACTTTCCTGTTGTTTAGCTAGGGTTTTATTCAAGCGTGAGTTCACTTTGACGTTGGTGAGTCGCCATTGATAAAGCTCTGAGGCATACGCCGGTGGTGCGGCAAGCTTGGGTGTTTCCTTTGACTGTGTCAGTAAGAAGTAGGCTTCTCGTACCAAGACTGTGCTTGCCATGAGCATTCAAGCAACAGCTTGTCCAGGAACTCGGCTGTTTATCGTTGCCGACGCTTGGTCGTTCTGACCGGACAATTATTTCGTTGGTTTCTAGGCTAGCATGGTTGCGGGTTTAGATTAGCGGAGGATACGAAATCAGGATTGCTACTAAAACATTTTAGTAAGTGAATATTTTTGAGTGCGCTCCCAACCTTCCCCTTTAGTTCATGCATATCCTCCAGTTCATGCTTACGCCTGCTTCTTGTATTGGGGATAAGCCCCGTGGAGTAAATGTTGTTTACGACTTCAGGTGGTGGGGCGGAGCTTAAATCGCTGAGGTATTGAGATGATACTAAGGCTTCATGCAGAACTTTCTGCTCCTGCTCTCTGAGACTAGATTTTTGAGCTAGCTTTTGCTGCAGCAGCAAGACAAGTGAATGCGGGCTCTGGCCGTAGTATTCTTTGAAATTGGGCACAACGTAGGGAAGGTTTGTCACAGGATCGAACCCCCAAAGAAGCTTGTAGATATCTACTGGTTCTTCCACGCTCTCAATACGATTCAGCATTTGGTAGGCTTGGTTTGATATTTCCGTTACCAGAATTCTAATTTCATTAGCAAATACTTCTTGAGACTTCTTGTGCTCCATATACCAAAAAGCCAGACCGCCGATGGATGAGGCAAGTACTGCGATTAACGATGCCAATATGACTGGTGACTTCAGTTGTTTCCATAGGCTCCCAGACCGCTTTTCAGGCACTCGCACAGTCAACTCCTGCCTAACTTTACCGGGGAAGGTCTTCCCTTTTCGTGTTCGTGCTTTGTATCATTTTTCAAATTTGCCTCTGGCATACAATGCTCCTCCTCATAGTGAATTTTCGAGTATGTACAAGCATGTCATTAAATGGCGTGAAAGTAAAGCGCAGAACTACATTGAGAGAAATTGTCTGCAAAAGCTTTCCTGTTACCTAGTCAGCGTTTTATTCAAGCGTGGATCCGTCTTGGCGTCGCCGGGTTGTTTCTAGTGTAGATCCTAGGGATGTCCGGTGGTGTGGCAAGCTTGGGTGTTTCCTTTGACTGTGTCAGTAAACAGTAGGCTTCTCGTACCAAGACGGTGCTTGCCATGAGCATTCAAGCAACAGCTTGTCCAGGAACTCGGGCTGTTTATCGTTGCCGACGCCTGGTCGTTCTGACCGGAGAATTATTTCACTGACCCGGCGACATCTCAAAGCTCTTGTTGACGTGTCCGAAAGCACTTTGTCTCAAGCATTATTTATTTACGTCATCAATCAGAGCTTTCTCGTCAGCCAGGTAAGATTTTTCTGTCAATACAGAAAGGCTGCCAAGTTGTCCTTCAATCCCTTTAACCAGGTCAGCTATTGTTGTTCCAAACCTGTTACTGCGTATATCAGTATTCATTCCTTGGAGTTCCACAGTTGATGTGATAGCGTCATCCAGAGCTTTCTGCATATCGCTATTAGGTCCTTGGATCAACTTTAGCTGCGACAATAGTCTTGCCAGATTGATCGTTTGCATCTGAAGCCCAGAGGTGGCCTCCATGATCTCGGGGCTTTCATCATTATTTTCATATCGTATTATATTATCCAAGTATTCCTTGGTTAGAGTGGCTCGATAATCTATTTCAATCTTTAACTTTTTGACGAAAATCATGTTCTCTCGTTGAACCTTCAAATTATCAGAATTCGTGAAGATAAATGTGCTGCTGTACCAACTCATTGCTAGAGATACTGTCACTACTATAATTGCTAATTTAAGAAGTCTCCACGCGCGCTCACCCCACCTCTTGGGAAATTGCGAGGCAAGCTTTTTCTGAACTTCAATACGGTACTCCTCTTCTCTCCGAATTCTGGCCATTACATCACTTCCCAAACTTGCCATTAATTTGCCCTCTCTTATGAAGAATTTACAGTTACTTAATAAGTTTGCCACCTAGCGACATGAATGTAAAGTGCGGATTTACGTCGGGTGAAGTCCCTTGAATTTTCCTGTTGTTTAGTCTGGTTTTTATTCAAGCGTGGGTTTGCTTTTGCGTTGGTGGGTCGCCATTGATGAAGGGCTCAGGCATGCCAGGTGGTGTGGTAAGTTTGGGTGCTGCCTTTGACCGCATCAGTAAGCAGTAGGTTTTTCGTACCAAGATGGAGCTTGTCGTGAGTGCCGTGTTCCAGTTCGGGAGGCGCAGCAAAAGTCCCGCTTGCTTCGTTAAAAGCTCCAAGCCCCACCAGAAGTTTTTTCGGCGGCTTTTTATCGGCTTTGGTGCTTGGGTGTGCTGATCGGGCAGTCATTTCATGGGCTTGGTTGGCGGTGGCGGTGGGTGCTTACGGTACGGGTGTCAGTTGGCGTGATTCTTGTTGGTGGGCACCGAAAGCGGAATGGCTTCTCGTGTCATTCTATTGAAAGGAGGTTGTCAAGCTTGCTCCAAAGCTCTTCAAGCAGTTCATCTATGTCCTTGCCATGGCGTGTGTCGACGCCGGAAAACAGGATGTATTCTTGCATGCTGCCGTACAGGGTGTAGGCGTACGACTTGTCGGTGCTCACGTCTCGGATGTATTTGGTTGAGATTTTCGCCTTACGCAGGATTCGCTGCTCCTGCTCGCTGAGTTCAGGGAGTCGTTCCAGATTTTGCTCCAGTTGCGACAAGAGCGTGTATAGGCTCTCTTCGTCATATTCGTTGTAGAGGCCCATGGGCAGGTTTTCGCCTGTTACCGGGTCGATGCCTTTTAGAAGCCTTGTGATGCCGTCTCTGTCGGTTATGCCCATTATGTGTTTCTGCATCTGGGAAGCTCGGTTCTCTATTTCTGCTATCAATTTTCTGCTTTCCTCGGGATTCGCTTGTTGGGGGATCTCGTCATCTGTATTTTTGAAAATCATTCCGGCAGCTACCGCAACAGCCACAAATGCCAATATGGTCGGTGATGTCAAACGTTTCCACAGACGTCCAGGCCATGTTTTGGGAATTTGCGGGGTCATGCCTTCTGGTCTCAGTGTGGTGGCTGCCCCTTTCCCGGGTTCGGGCTTTTTGTCGTTGCCTTGGCAAGCGCGCGTCGTATTTGCGGGTCTGTGACCGTGTCGTTCAACCTGGCGTTGCCAATGGTCTTCATGAGCACAAAGCGTGGGCGGTTTTTCTTTGCTTTTTTGTCGTGTGTCATGAGTTGAAGTATCTGGTTTTCTTGCCAGTGTTCGGGGATGTTGGTTGGCAGGTGCGCGGCTGTGAGCAGTGATTCAATGCGTGTGACGTCCTGTGTGGCGAAATTTTCGACTTCTGCCGATAGCTTGGCTGCCATGAGCAGGCCGCAGCCTACCGCTTCTCCGTGCAGCCAGTGTTGATATCCTGAGATCGTTTCAAATGCGTGTGCGAAGGTGTGTCCCAGGTTTAGCAATGCTCGTTTGCCGCTTCGCTCTTTTTCATCTTCGGCGACAATTCTGGCTTTGATGCTACAGGAGTGTCTGATGGTGTGCATTAGGGTCTCGGGCTCCAGTTCCATCAGTTGCTTGATGTTTTTCTCCAGCCAGGGAAGGATTCGAGTGAATCCAGGAGCGCGTGTTTGATGATTTCTGCCAGGCCGGACGAGATTTCGCGTCTGAGTAGCGTGTCAAGGGTCTTCAGGTCGGAAATGACGGCTATGGGTTGGTGGAACGCTCCCACCATAGCTATTGAGCTACATGAATGTAAAGCGCAGATCTACATTGAGAGAAATTCCCCCAAACTTTCCTGTTGTTTAGTCTGGGTTTTATCCAAGAGCTTGGTTAGCTCTGACGTTGATGGTCGTTATTGATGAAGGTTTCAGGAGCACCAAATGGTACAGCAAGTTTGCCCGCTACTGATGACTGCAGCGACACGGAACCGCTTTTATCCAAGCAGCGTTTGTCGTGGTTGCCGTGTTCCAGTTTTTATTATCACGGATTAATCTGTTGACCAACAAATAAAATCATTCGGTTGGCAGACACAACGAACTCATACCAGTAGGAGAACTGGCAGCAGCCTGATTCGAGCACCATGTGTCAACTATTGTAACCAAAGTGCTCACGTCAGTCAGATAAGATTTTCCTGTTACTGTAGAAAGATCCATAAGCTGTCTTGTAGTTCCTTCAACTATTTCGATCATTGTTGTTCTAGTGTTGTTACTGCGCTTGACGGCACTCATGCTTCTGGTTTCTTGGGGTTCGCTAGTTAGTAGGATGTGGCCATACAGAATCTTTTGCAAACTTTGGAGTTCCAAGGTAGATGTGGTGGCGTCATCCAGAATTTTCTGCATATTACTGTCAGGTTTTGAAAGCAGTTCTAGTCGTGATAAAAGTGAAGACATGTTATCGCCGGCGTATTCACTCAAATGGTTTACACGAAAGTTATTTTTTGCCTGATCAGTCGCTTGTGCCAGAAGGTTAAGTGTGAGCTCCTCAAGCTTGGATGTATTACCATTCGCCATGGCCAGGTCTAAATCTTCCAGGTATTTCTTGGTCTTAGTAGCACGGAAATCTATTTCGATTTTCAGTCCCTAGACGGAAAGAATCATATTTTTATAGGGTTCCTGTCTGTCGCTACAAATAGTCAGGTTAAGAACCAATGTGGCAAGTGCTGCAATGGCAGCTAACACCGTTGCAATTAACTTCCATACTTCTGGTGAAGTTAATTGTTTCAATAGGTACCGGAGCCACTTTTGAGGCACTTGCAATGTCAACTCACCTTGAGCTTCATGGGGGAGCTATTCTCTTTTTAGATTCAGATTTCTTGCCGCTCCCTAAATTGGTCTCTGATCTACCATGCCCTTCTTCATAAGGAGTTTTCGGATGCGCACAAGCACGTTGCTGAGCGACATGCTTGTAAGGTGCAGACCCATGCCTGAAAAGACTCACCAAGAAAGCTTTCTTGTTATTAGGCTGGTTTTATTCAAACGTGATTCCACCCTGACATTGGTGGGGTGTCATTGTGAAGATTTAATGCACGACGGTTGTGGAACAAGCATATCTGCTGCTATTGGCTGCGCCAGATACGTAACCAGCTTTTTTTCCAAGTAATCCTTACCGTGGGTATGAGTGCGGTGTACCAGTTCAAGTTGCGCAAAGGCTTGCTTGCTTCGCCAAAAGCTCCAATTGAATCACAAAAAAAGCGCAGTCTATTCCTACAAGAATTAGGTAGTTCTGTACTATCGCCAACCTGCCATTTTGGACGGGCAATCACTTCATAAGCGTGGTGGCTTTATGGTTTTAGCCACACTCAGCACGTCTTATGTTATTAATTTTCTCCAGAAGTTCCGGGCTTAAGCCAGAGTCAGGCGGTGGGGAAAATTTGTTTTTGGCATCTAAAAATCGCACTAGAAGAACGAGTTCGATTTTATTCTCAACCACTCCAATCCAAGTGTCCAATTTTGATTCAGGCATGCCGTCCAAGGTATTTTTATCAATGATACCTAGAATCTCTATGGCTGATAGAGCTGCGGTTTCCAGGATCTTATCCCCGAAGCAGTTAGGTATTGAAATCGACTTTAGCTCCCATAGAAGTGAAATAAAACTGGCATCTGCGTATCCATTGAAGTAGCCCATGGGGTAGGCGCGGTCTTTCACTGGACCAATTTCCTCTACAAGTTTGGAGAAGCTATGCACGTCACCACTCTGGTGTATATCGCCCAAATATTTTAAGAACTGGCTGGAACGCCCAACTATTTCAACCTTCAACTGTCTGGCAATATGAACGTTTTCTTCCTTGAACTTCTCGTTAGCCTGGTAATCAAGATATAAAACTACGGCTAATGAAACCAGTGCTGTAATAGTGGCGGCCACCCATACACTTGGTGATTTCAACTGTTTCCATAAGAGACCTGACCACGTCTCGTTCGAGGTCGGCTGCTTCTGACCTTCAGAGGGAAAGCTCTCTCCTCGAATTTTGGTTATTTCATCACCACCCAAACTTCCCATTTGTGTGTCCCTCTTATGAAGAATTTTTGGTTACTTTCTAGCTTGCCACTGAGCGACATTAATGTAAAGCACTGACCCAAATTAAGAGAAATCTCCCCAAACTTTCCCGTTTTTTGTTCGGATTTTTATTCAAGCGCGGGTTGCTTTGGCGTTGGTGAGTCACCATTGATGAAGGCCTCAGGCAAGCTCGGCGGTGTGGTGAGTTTGGGTGTTGTCTTTGACCGCATCAGCAAACAGTTGGCTTTTCGTACCAAGGTGGAGCACGTCGTGTGTGTCGTGTTTCAGTTCGGGAGGCACAGCAAAAGTTCCACTTGCTTCGTTAAAAGATCCAAACCGCACCAGAAGTTTTTTCGGCAGCTTTTTACTGGCTCTGGTGTTTCGGCGTGCTGATCGGGCAGTCATTTCATGGGCGTGGTGGGGCGGTGGTGGGGCGGTGGTGGTGGGTGCTTACGGTACGGGCGTCTGTTGGCGAGGTTCTTGTTGGTGGGCACCGAAAGCGGAATGGCTTCTCGTGTCATTCTATTGAAAGGAGGTTGTCAAGCTTGCTCCAAAGCTCTTCGAGCAGTTCATCTATGTGCTTGCCATGGCGTGTGTCGACGCCGGAAAACAGGATGTATTCTTGCATGCTGCCGTACAGGGTGTAGGCGTACGACTTGTCGGTGCTCACGTCTCGGATGTATTTGGTTGAGATTTTCGCCTTACGTAGAATTCTTTGCTCCTGCTCACTGAGCTCAGGGAGTTGTTCCAGATTTTGCTCCAGTTGCGACAAGAGCGTGTATAGGCTCTCTTCGTCATATTCGTTGTAGAGGCCCATGGGCAGGTTCCCGCCTGTTACCGGGTCGATGCCTTTTAGAAGCCTTGTGATGCCATCTCTGTCGGTTATGCCCATTATGTGTTTTTGCATCTGGGAGGCTCGGTTTTCTATTTCTGCTATCAATTTTCTGCTTTCCTCGGGATTCGCTTGTTGGGGGATCTCGTCATCTGTATTTTTGAAAATCATTCCGGCAGCTACCGCAACAGCCACAAATGCCAATATGGTCGGTGATGTGAAGCGCCTCCACAGACGTCCAGGCCATGTTTTTGGATTTTGCGGGGTCATGCCTTCTGGTCTCAGTGTGGTGGTTGTCCCTTTCCCGGGTTCGGACTTTTTGTCATTGTCTTGGCAAGCGCGCGTCGTATTTGCGGGTCTGTGACCGTGTCGTTCAACCTGGCGTTGCCAATGGCTTTCATGAGCACAAAGCGTGGGCGGTTATTCTTTGCTTTTTTGTCGTGTGTCATGAGTTGAAGTATCTGGTTTTCTTGCCAGTGTTCGGGGATGTTGGTTGGCAGGTGCGCGGCTGTGAGCAGTGATTCAATGCGTGTGACGTCCTGTGTGGCGAAGTTTTCGACTTCTGACGATAGCCTGGCTGCCATGAGCAGGCCGCAGCCTACCGCTTCCCCGTGCAGCCAGTGTTGATATCCTGAGATCGTTTCAAATGCGTGTGCGAAGGTGTGTCCCAGGTTTAGCAATGCTCGTTTGCCGCTTCGCTCTTTTTCATCTTCGGCGACAATTCGGGCTTTGATGCTGCAGGAGTGTCTGATGGTGTGCATTAGGGTCTCGGGCTCCAGTTTCATCAGTTGCTTGATGTTTTTCTCCAGCCAGGCGAATGATTCGGGTGAATCCAGGAGCGCGTGTTTGATGATTTCTGCCAGGCCGGCTGAGATTCCGCGTTTGGGTAGTGTGTCGAGGGTCTTCAGGTCGGAAATGACGGCTATGGGTTGGTGGAACGCGCCCACCATATTTTTCGCCAGAGGCAGGTTGATGCCGGTTTTGCCGCCAACTGATGAATCTACCTGGGCGAGTAATGTGCTTGGAATCTGTATGAAGTCTATGCCGCGTTGGTAGCTTGCTGCGACAAAGCCGGCGATGTCTCCAACGACTCCGCCGCCAAGCGCGATGATCACGCTGTCACGTTCATGGCCTGCTTCAAGCAGTTGTGTGCAAATCGTTTCAATGGTGGCAAGCGACTTGCTTTTTTCGCCTGCGGGAATTGTGATCACGGTGACTTTCACGGCTTTCAGGCCTTTGCGCAGGCGCTCCAGAAAAAGTGGTCCGGTATTGGTGTCACAAATAATGGCAAGTGGGCGGTTTCTGGCTGCTACCGGAAAAAAATTCCCTGCATTTTCCAGCAGTCCGCTCCCGATTACGATCGGATAGGTGCGCTCGCCCATAGCCACGCTAAGCTTTACGGTCTGCATGTCGGGGTTTCTCCAGTCGTTGCTTGCGTTTTTATGCTTGGAACCGTCGGGTTTCTCATGTCTCATGGTCATTGCTCTTTTGGCTTTGTACAGGCTTGCGGATCATCTTGAGCTTTCAAGAAGTCGGTAGCCTCCTGTGCAAGCATGGCAGGACTTTTGTGGTCTGTAAGCAAAACGAGGTCTGCCAGTTCATCGTAATGGTGGTTGCGTTCTCGAGCCAGGCGGCGCAAGACCTTTTCTTTGTCTCTGCCTGCAGCGAGCGGGCGGTCGTCATGTCCCTCCAGCCGTTTCAGTTGGGTTGCCAAGGAGGTTTTCAGATAAATCACTGCGCAGCCTGTTTTTTCATTGTGGGATCTCGTGCTGCTGTTTGCAATGACTTTCCGGCTTGCTCCCAGGACTACTGCCCCGCCTCCCGTTGCGATTACGACTCCTGGCATGTCGGCACACTCGGACAGTATTTTCGTTTCGCGCTGGCGAAATGCGTGTTCTCCTTTGTTGGCAAATATCTCTGCAACCGTCATGCCAAAATGTTCGCAAATCATGTGGTCGGTGTCCAAAAAATGACACCCGAGTTGTTTGGCGAGGAGATTGCCTACCGTGGTTTTCCCGGATGCCATTGGGCCGATCAGGAAAGTGCTCCTCTGGATGCTGCGGTTCATGGCTCTCATGCTAAGATGGCAAGATTCTAAACCAAAGGTGTGTTTCCGGCTTGGAGCGGTTCATGCCCGCTGGATCGCGCACCCTCTTCGCGTTTAACCCAGAGTGTATTACCGGACACATCGCTTTCTCAGAGAGATTTTAGTGTGAAGACTTGGCGCGTTCTGCGTTCTTTGCTTGAAGCCGCCTTTGTGGTTGCCGCTGTGTCTGTGTGCATCGTGTACTCAGTGTTTCTCTATGTGCGGCACGATCTTCCGGACACTACCGAAATTCGCAGCATCAGGTTGCAAACCCCACTCAAGGTCTTTAGTAGTGATGGCACCTTGATCGCGATTTTTGGCGACATGAAGCGAACCCCCTTGAGGCTTGAAAACATTCCGCAACAGATGATTGATGCGTTTATATCTGCCGAAGATGACGATTTTTTTAACCACCACGGGGTAGATTTCTTTGGTCTGGCTCGGGCAGCCTGGGTTCTGTTCTGGAGTGGTGAGAAGAGGCAGGGTGGTAGCACGATCACCATGCAGTTCGCGAGAAATTTCTTTCTCAGCACTGAGCGGACGTATGAAAGAAAAATCAAGGAGATTTTTCTTGCGCTGTTGATCGAAAGACAGTTTGAGAAGGAAAAAATACTTTCCCTGTATTTGAACAAGATCTTTCTTGGGCACCGTGCTTACGGGGTTGGTGCCGCCTCTTTGACCTACTACGGAGTCCCTCCTGTCGGGCTGACTTTGGCACAAACTGCGATGATTGCCGGGTTGCCGAAAGCTCCGAGCATCTATAATCCGCTGACTTCTCCTGAATATGCGTTGCAGCGGCGTAATTACGTGCTGAGGCGTATGTTGGAGCTTGAAAAAATTAGTGATGACGAGTATCGGGAAGCAGTTGACAGTCCGGTCACGGCAAAGAAATACGCCACTCCCGTGGAGCTGAGAGCACCGTTCTTCGCTGAATCCATTCGCAAAGAAATGTTGTCTCGTTACGGGCGAAAGATATATACCGATGGCTATGAAGTACACGCCACGATGCTGGATGATTTGCAAGTTCAGGCGGAACTCAGTTTGAGGAAGGCATTGCTGCAATACGACGCCCGCCATGGTTATCGGGGGGCGGAAAGCAGCGTCACGGATTGGAAATCGCAGAAAGACGATCCGCAGAATCTGCTGAGTAAAAGTTGGCCGATTGGTGGTCTTTTACCGGCGATTGTTGTCAAGACCAGAAAAAGCACGGCTGATGTTGTATTGGGTGATGGCAGGATGGTTTCATTGGGGAAAAAAGCTTGGGAGTGGGCGAGGCCACAAAAAGGCACTGGAGTTGGCGAGGTGCCCGAGCGTGCTGCGGATGTGATGAAGGCGGGTGACTTGGTGCGTGTTATGCAATCTGATTCAGACGGTTGGGTGCTGCGGCAGGTGCCCGTGGTGTCGGGTGCTTTAATTTCAGTGAAGGCGGATGATGGCGCGGTTTTGGCTATGGTGGGAGGCTTTGATTTCGGGGAGAGTGAATTCAATCACGCCCTTCAGGCGCGCCGCCAACCTGGTTCCGGGTTCAAGCCCATTATTTATTCAGCTATTTTGAAAAAAGGCTATACCCCGGCAACAATCGTGAAAGATTTGCCGATTGTTTATGACGGTAAGGATTTGGAGCCGGACTGGAGGCCAGGCAACTACACCCGGAAATTTTCCGGACCGATTCGTTTACGCAAGGCTCTGAGCAAGTCTCGCAATCTGGTGTCTGTTCGCCTGGGCATGAAACTGGGTGTGCCCGAAATCTTGGACTCTGCCAAAAAATTTGGGTTTTCGGCAGGCAGATATCGCAATGACATGACCATTGCTTTGGGTTCCGGTGAGGTGTTGCTTTCAGAAATGGCTGCTGCTTATGCGGTTTTTGCCAATGGCGGCAGCCGGGTGTTTGCGCACTTGGTCAAAACTGTCACCGTTTCCGGTGAGATCGTGTACTCCGCCTCTGTCCCTGACTTATACCTTGCTGATTGCGCAAGTACTTCTGCTGAAATAATTGGCGTTGCACAGACTGCGCAGTATGCGCCGCGAGTTCTGGATCCTGCCGTGGCGTATCAAATGACGACCATGTTGCACTCAGTGATCAGGAGTGGAACCGGTAAGAAGGCTCGTGTATTGCGCAGAGGTGATATTGCCGGAAAAACCGGAACCACCAATGATTTTCGTGACGCTTGGTTTACTGGTTTTAATCGCGACCTTGTGACCTCGGTCTGGGTGGGGTTTGATGATTACAGAACATTGGGGAAAAGAGAGTCGGGTTCACTTGCGGCACTTCCGATGTGGATTGACTATATGCACCATGCGTTGGCAGCATATCCTGAGCGGCAGTTTTGCAAGCCGGGAGATATCGTGACCTTGAGAGTCAATGCGCATGACGGTCTGCTAAGTAACATTGAAGACCCAGACTCGATGTTGGAAAATTTTCGCAGAGAGTTCGCTCCTCGTGAATTTTCAAAAAAATCAGTGGTCAACAAAAAAGATTCATCTCCAGAGAACGACCAACTGTTTTGATGAGCGGCACTGTTCGCCAAAATGCCGGTCTGAAGTTTGCTTTGAGTTCGCCTTGAGCCGATAGAGTCGGAGCGTTCACTGGCTTCTCTTTGCGGATACCGGCAGGTTGTTGACTCTGAAGTTTCAGTTCTGTACACACGCATTTTGATTATTTGCGTCTGGAGCACAGTTGTTGGGTTTGTTGGTATGGCTTCGTGTCATAGCTTGGGAAAACTAAAGGAGCCGGGGGAAAATCATGTCTGAGTATGTGGATATTTGTTTCAACTTTGGGCATGACTCTTTTCGTCGTGACCGGGAATTGGTGCTTGAAAGGGCGCGTCAGGCCGGTGTGCGGAGAATGGTAATGAGTGGGCTGTCCATTGCCGACAGTGAAAAATCATTGAGCCTGGCTGAGCAGTATTCCACCAGTGGCTGTGAGCTCTTTTCTGCTGTCGGCGTACATTCTCGAGCAGCGCAGGGCTGGCGTGAGCAGGATCGGGAAAAGCTGCTTGATTAAGGAGCCGGGGAAAAATCATGTCTGAGTATGTGGATATTTGTTTCAACTTTGGGCATGACTCTTTTCGTCGTGACCGGGAATTGGTGCTTGAAAGGGCGCGTCAGGCCGGTGTGCGGAGAATGGTAATGAGTGGGTTGTCCATTGCCGACAGTGAAAAATCGTTGAGCCTGGCTGAGCAGTATTCCACCAGTGGCTGTGAGCTCTTTTCTGCTGTCGGCGTACATCCTTGAGCAGCGCAGGGCTGGCGTGAGCAGGATCGGGAAAAGCTGCTTGATTAGGGAGCCGGGGAAAAATCATGTCTGAGTATGTGGATATTTGTTTCAACTTTGGGCATGACTCTTTTCGTCGTGACCGGGAATTGGTGCTTGAAAGGGCGCGTCAGGCCGGTGTGCGGAGAATGGTAATGAGTGGGTTGTCCATTGCCGATAGTGAAAAATCGTTGAGCCTGGCTGAACAGTATTCCACCAGTGATTGTGAGTTCTTTTCTGCTGTCGGCGTACATCCTTGAGCAGCGCAGGGCTGGCGTGAGCAGGATCGGGAAAAGCTGCTTGATTAAGGAGCCGGGGAAAAATCATGTCTGAGTATGTGGATATTTGTTTCAACTTTGGGCATGACTCTTTTCGTCGTGACCGGGAATTGGTGCTTGAAAGGGCGCGTCAGGCCGGTGTGCGGAGAATGGTAATGAGTGGGCTGTCCATTACCGACAGTGAAAAATCATTGAGCCTGGCTGAACAGTATTCCACCAGTGGCTGTGAGCTCTTTTCTGCTGTCGGCGTACATCCTCGAGCAGCGCAGGGCTGGCGTGAGCAGGATCGGGAAAAGCTGCTTGATTAAGGAGCCGGGGAAAAATCATGTCTGAGTATGTGGATATTTGTTTCAACTTTGGGCATGACTCTTTTCGTCGTGACCGGGAATTGGTGCTTGAAAGGGCGCGTCAGGCCGGTGTGCGGAGAATGGTAATGAGTGGGTTGTCCATTGCCGACAGTGAAAAATCATTGAGCCTGGCTGAACAGTATTCCACCAGTGGCTGTGAGCTCTTTTCTGCTGTCGGCGTACATCCTCATGCTGCGCAGGGCTGGTGTGAGCAGGATCGGGAAAAGCTGCTTGATTTGAGCAAGCACCCGGCGGCGCTGGCTATTGGCGAAACCGGTCTGGATTACTTCCGGAACTTTTCTCCGCGAAGTGAGCAACTCAAAGCATTGTCGGCACAAATTCGTATTGCGCAGGATGTCAACATGCCTTTGTTTTTTCATCAAAGGGACGCACACGATGATTTTATGGCAGTGCTCAAAACGCATGGACGGTTGCCTAAAGCCGTGGTGCATTGCTTCAGCTCTGATCGCAGAGCCTTGAAGGCATACCTGGAGCTGGATTTTTATATTGGTATCACTGGCTGGATTTGCGACGACCGTCGCGGGCTTCATTTACACGAACTTGTCAAAATCATTCCAGCCAATCGTTTGATGATAGAGACAGATGCCCCGTTTCTGGTGCCGAGAGACCTCAATTTAAGACACCGCGGATCACGCAATGAACCTGCCTATTTGCCGCATATTGCCCAACGTATCGCTGATTGCCTGGAGATGCCCGTGGCTCAGCTTGCTGCGCGGAGCTGCGAAAATGCGCAGGCGTTTTTTAATTTTCCGGCAGCCAGGTCTTCTTTGTGAGCAAACCGGGCGTTTCATTTGTATTGCTTGGGTGGGGTGGGCGTTGGTAGTGTGGGTGGGCTGTTGAAGTCCCATAAAGAGAGGGAGGAGTGCAGGAAGTCTTGGAACGACTTTGCTGCAGATACCAAAACGGGGGCAGATGCCCCCGTCTCAGTTACCTTGTTAAGGTTAGGTTAAGCGCGCTTAGCTGGTTGCTTTAGACGCTTCCGTATCGAACTGCGGACCAAGGTCTTCCTCTTGCAAGGCCTTCACGAAACCACACATCATCATTGGGACGATTACGTAGAAGGGAAGGGCGCGTGGCGATGGCTGCATATTGCCCAACGTATCGCTGATTGCCTGGAGATGCCCGTGGCTCAGCTTGCTGTGCGGAGTTGCGAAAATGCGCAGGCGTTTTTCAATTTCCCGGTAGCCAGACCTTCTTTGTGAGCAAACCAGGCGTTTCATTTGTATCGCTTGGGGGGAGGGGCGTTGGTGGGTTAGGGAGAAGTGTAGGAGTCTTGGAACGACTGTGCTGCAGATACCAAAACGGGGGTAGATGCCCCCGTCTCAGTTACCTTGTTAAGGTTATGTGCGCTTAGCCGGTTGCTTTAGACGCTTCCGCATCGTACTTGCGGACCAAGGTCTTCCTCTTGCAAGGCCTTCACGAAACCCCACATCATCATCAGGATGATTACGGAGAAGGGGAGGGCGTGTGGCGCGCCGGCTGCATATTGCCCAACGTATCGCTGATTGCCTGGAGATGCCCGTGGCTCAGCTTGCTGTACGGAGTTGCGAAAATGCGCAGGCGTTTTTCAATTTCCCGGTAGCCAGACCTTCTTTGTGAGCAAACCAGGCGTTTCATTTGTATTGCTTGGGTGGGTGTGGCGTTGGTGGTGTGGGTGGTGTGGGTGGGCTCTTGAAGCCCCATTAAAGAAAGGGAGGAGTGCAGGATGTCTTGGAACGACTTTGCTGCAGATACCAAAACGGAGGCAGATGCCCCCGTCTCAGTTACCTTGTTAAGGTTATGTGCGCTTGGCCGGTTGCTTTAGACGCTTCCGTATTGAACTGCGGACCAAGGTCTTCCTCTTTCAAGGCCTTCACGAAACCCCACATCATCATCAGGATGATTACGGAGAAGGGAAGGGCAGCGGTGCCGGCTGCAGTTTGCCCAACGTATCGCTGATTGTCTGGAGATGCCTGTGGATCAGCTTGCTGTGCGGAGCTGTGAAAATGCGCAGGTGTTTTTTAATTTTCCGGCAGCCACACCTTCTTTGTGAGCAAACCATGCGTTTCGTTTGTATCGCTTGGGTGGTGTGGTGTGTGTGGGCGTTGGTGGGCTCTTGAAGTCCCATAAAGAGAGGGAGGAGTGCAGGAAGTCTTGGAACGACTTTGCTGCAGATACCAAAACGGGGGCAAGATGCCCCCGTCTCAGTTACCTTGTTAAGGTTAGGTTAAGCGCGCTTAGCTGGTTGCTTTAGACGCTGCCGTGTCAAACTGCGGACCAAGGTCTTCCTCTTGCAAGGCCTTCACGAAACCCCACATCATCAGGACGATTACGGAGAAGGGAAGGGCGTGTGGCGGGGCTGCATATTGCCCAACGTATCGCTGATTGCCTGGGGATGCCCGTGGCTCAGCTTGCTGCGCGGAGTTGTGAAAATGCGCAGGCGTTTTTTAATTTTCCGGCAGCCACACCTTCTTTGTGAGCAAACCAGGCGTTTCATTTGTATTGCTTGGGTGGGGTGGGCGTTGGTGGTGTGTGTGGGCGTTGGCGGGCTCTTGAAGTCCCATAAAGAGAGGGAGGAGTGCAGGATGTCTTGGAACGACTTTGCTGCAGACACCAAAACGGGGGCAGACCCCCCGTCTCAGTTACCTTGTTAAGGTTAGGTTATGTGCGCTTAGCCGGTTGCTTTAGATGCTTCCGTATCGAACTGTGACCAAGGTCTTCCTCTTGCAAGGCCTTCACGAAACCCCACATCATCATCAGGATGATTACGGAGAAGTGAGGGCGCGTGGTGACCGGCCGCATATTGCCCAACGTATCGCTGATTGCCTGGAGATACCCGTGGCTCAGCTTGCTGCGCGGAGTTGCGAAAATGCGCAGGCGTTTTTTAATTTTCCGGTAGCCAGACCTTCTTTGTGAGCAAGCCAGGCATTTCGTTTGTATCGCTTGGGTGGGGTGGGCGTTGGTGGCGTTGGTGGCGTTGGTGGGTTCTTGAAGTCCCATAAAGAGAGGGAGGAGTGCAGGATGTCTTGGAACGACTTTGCTGCAGATACCAAAACGGGGGCAGATGCCCCCGTCTCAGTTACCTTGTTAAGGTTAGGTTAAGCGCGCTTAGCCGGTTGCTTTAGACGCTTCCGTATCGAACTGCGGACCAAGGTCTTCCTCTTGCAAGGCCTTCACGAAACCCCACATCATCATCAGGATGATTACGGAGAAGGGAAGGGCAGTGGCAATGGCTGCAGTTTGCAGCGCTCCTAAACCACCAGCCAGAATCAGCACGGCTGCAACCGCTGCCTCAGTCATACCCCAAAACACCCGGTGTTTGATGGGGGGCTGTTCGTCTCCGTCAGACAGGATGGTGGTAATCACCAGTGTCCCGGAGTCGGATGATGTCACAAAGAAGGTGGCAATCAACACAGTCGCAATAACTGTGAAAATCGAGCCTACTATTCCGGCATCCATCAGACCGAATGTGGTGTACAGCGCTTGTGTCACATCTGCTTTAACAGCGGCAACAATTCCTGCCTGACCGACAGCAGCAACAACTTCACCTGCCTCATTCGTGACGGTATGGAACAACTCTATCCACAGTGCGGTTCCACCAAAGGCAGTCAACCAAATCATTCCTAAAATGGTTGGTATCAGCAACACACCAACGATGAACTCACGGATTGTCCGACCTTTCGATATGCGGGCAATGAACATGCTGACAAAAGGGGCCCATGAAATCCACCAGGCCCAGTAGAAAGCGGTCCACCAACCCTGCCAGTCTCCACCTTCCGTTGAGTCGTTCCACAGGCTTAACGGAATGACGTTGGCCAAGTAGTCGCCAACGCTTTCCAGGAAAAATCCGAGCAGGAACAATGTTGGTCCAAAAATAATCATGAAGGCAATGACAGACAGTGCCATCCACATGTTCAACTCGCTGAGAATACGAATTCCTTTGTCAACCCCGGAAACCACCGACCATATAGCGATCAACGAAATGACCAATATGAGCACCATGATTGATATTGTGGCAGGACCGGTAACCTCACCGTCCGCGCCTCTGTCAACAAAGAACTCAATACCGGTTATCTCAAATATGCCAGTTGCCAGCTGCTGAACCCCAAATCCCAAGGAAGTCGCAACTCCGAAGACTGTGGCAAACACTGCGAGAATGTTGACTGCATTTCCTATGGGACCTCTCACTCTGTCACCAATGATGGGATAGAGGGCGGAGGAAATGGTAAGTGGGAGGTTTTTGCGATACGCGAAATAGCAAAGACATAAAGCCACAATTACGTAAATTGCCCATGGGTGGAGACCCCAGTGGAAAAATGTAATTCGCATGGCTGTCGTGGCGGCCTCGCTAGTCAGCCCCTCAGTGACGAAGGGATTGCTGTCAAAGTGGTAGATGGGTTCGGCAATACTCCAGAATACGAGCCCGATGCCCATGCCAGCACCAAAAAGCATTGATAGCCAAGAAAAGTTGCTGAACGCTGGCCGGTCTGTGTCCGCCCCTAATCGGACATTTCCGTAGCGACTCATCGCCAGCCAAAACGTAAAGAACAGGAAAAAGGCGACTACCGCAATGTAGTACCACTTCAAAGTAGCCTTTATCCAGTTCGACAGGTCATTAAAGACCACGTTTGCAGTTTCTACATACATAAAAGTCCAGGCCACGAAGACAACCACCAATGATGCTGCGATCATGGTGGATGCCTTGTTCATGTCCTTGAACAAGCCTGAAGTAGCCCTGTTTGGTTCGATTATTGCCATGGCAAATATCTCCTGTTCATGGTTCTGCCCTTAAGGATCTGGGCAGAACCGTAATAGTTAAAGATGAAAACGATCAGAATGATTGTTGTATCCAAATATAAGCAGAGTTGAAATCCTCATCGCTACCAAGCTCAGATCGCCCAGCGGGACCAAGGTCACCATGAGCAAAAACTCCGGCAACATAAAAGCCAGAGTCATTCCAGTATTCGAGAAGCAAATTCACTTCGTTATCAAAGGTGTCCCCATTCGCATATGCAAGAGTAGTAGTACCTTCTACATACGGAGCCCTGTCTCGCTCGTTGTGGAACCCGAGCAACTTGACGCTGGACAACCAAGAGACTGGTGGAGTGACAACCAGCTTGACCATTTGTGTTCTCTGATTCGAATTGTTGTGCCACCATTCACCGGCAAACTCTCCTTGGAACCAAGTACCCCAGCCCCTGAGAAGTGTGTAAAACAATGCATCATGTCCCTCAACATCAGAAGTAGTTGGATCGTCTCCGCTAGCACGAAAATATCGATACCCCACTTGCGGACTCCAAGGTAACCCCTGAATGTTGTGCTCTATTTCTGCATAGTAGGTGTAGCCGTCACTGTAACTTTGTCCGGCGTTATTCTCACCACCATCCAAAATGACTTCCCCGTAGAAGTTCGTGTTCGGCAAAGCCGCGAATGTCAAACCCTCAAGGCGTAAGTCGTAGTAACGTCTGCCATCTCTATTGGCGCCTGATACTGGAGCAGCAGTAACAGCTATGTACATGAGCCCCAGCGTACCAGCCGACAGAAAACCTAATCCTTCTTCTGGAACCGCATACTCCAAGTTCACCCCCCATACTTGGGAGCCTTTCCCTTTGAAGACATCATCACCTGCCTCCAACCAGAAAATGTCAGCGCGGACATCTTCAACCCCTGGAACCTGGTTAACGCGAAGTATGGCTGAATCGCGAAAAGCCTTGTGTATGCCGAGGAAAAATTCGCCTGAGTCCCGACCACAACCACCACTACTACCACAGTCCAGAGAGCCATCACCGATCAGGAGTGCGTCTCCAACGCTAAAGTCTTGCGCACCAAAGGAAACATCCACCCAGTCATTGCGATAACCTAAACTTGCCCATTCGTTAGTGAGCTTGTGATCACCACGTTGTGTCCAGCCATACGGGGCGGGGTCATCGTTAAAATTCCACGTCGCTGCCCCGACATATGACCATTTGCCATAAATAGTGCCGCCGCCATCCAGGTCGTAAGTCAAGTCAAGTTCTGGCTCAAGAGCCACCTCACCTTCGTTGGTTTGGTTATCGGCGGCTTTGTATTCGGTGCCAGCACCAGATGCGGTTATGGCAAAACCATACAGCACCGCACTGACTTTCGCTGTGAAGTTTCCTGCGGAGTACAACTCATATTCGGAGTAGGCGGCAGGTGAGAATGCCAAGGCAGTAAGAGCTACGGATAGCGTAGCCCACACTCGCGAGGATCGGAAAAAGCTGTCCTTACGGCAAGCTCTAAAAGCAGAAATTTCTAACATCTTAAGTTGTCTCCATTACGAATGACGGCGGATTCCCGGTCACCATTCAGACTTAAAATGGCGACTGCGTTTCAGCAAGTCCAAGTGCAGACCGTGTGTTCTGCAACTGGAAAGCTCTGGGAGCCAGAGCGAAACTTGCGTTGCGCGTCATCCTAGACAAAGGAAATAGCAATTGCAAGTACTTTGCGGCGGTAAAGTTTCATCAGTTTTATAGAGTGGTTTTTGGCTTTCGGTGGTGCGACGAATGCTGCCCTTTGTAGCCGGTATTCAGGGTTTTACGCATCCTGTGTTTGCTGCGTGTTTCCCCGGAGCCGTCCGGAGCCGGGTGTGTCTGTTTTTTTGTTGAAACCTGGTGTTTGTGTTGCATGGTGAGAAGGCCTCTTCATTGTGCGTTGACGGGCTACGGTATTGCCTTGTGTGCAAGCCCGGGTGCCAAGAGCCGTTTTGACTCGTTGGCATTGCCAAGGTTGAATGACCCGCGAAGAGATCGAAAGCTTTATTTTCCTGCGAGAGCGTTATCATGTCCGTTTGAGCGGACACCCATGTTCCCTGTTTTTCAACTGCCAACCTCGCCTGACATTAATTGCAGGCAACTCAAAATTATTGATTCGATCTGATGTTTCTGATGGAAATACGAAAGGGAGCACAGTGCTTCTGATGTCGGCTGTGTGCGTGTGTTAGCTACCGTGTCCTCTTCTCATTTCAGAACGCGTATAAAGATGTGTGGCATCCGTGATTCTGCGACTGTCCGGCAGGTGGTGCAACTGGGGGTGGATGCAATCGGTCTGAACTTTGTGGTTTCCAGTCCGCGTTGTATTTCGTTGGAGGACGCTGTGGAAATATTCCGGGTGCGCCCGGTTTTTCTCAGCGTGGTCGCCTTGTTCATGGATCAGGATGCCAGCTTTGTGCGCCGGGTGGTCACTGCATTGCGTCCCGATTACTTGCAATTTCATGGTTCCGAGAGCCCTGGTTACTGTGCCGGGTTTGGCGTGCCTTACATAAAGGCTGTGCCGATGGCGGATCCGGAGCGCGCCGGGATTTGTGCGCGCCAACATCATGAACAGGCCGCGGCATTGTTGTACGATTCACATGCTCCGGGAACAGCAGGTGGTAGTGGGCTCTCGTTTGTCTGGCAAAAATTGCCGAGGTGGTCAAACTGCCCTGTCATATTGGCAGGAGGGCTGACGGCCGCAAACGTTCAAGAAGCCATTTCGGTCACCCGGCCTTACGGAGTAGATGTGTCCAGTGGCATTGAAAGAATAAAAGGAACCAAGGATTTATCGCTGATGAAAGATTTTGTGGAATGCGTACGACGTGCTGACCGTGAGGTGTTGCGTTGATATGACCCAGGTGTGTCGCTTTAGTGGGCAGGACTTGCCCGATAGCCAGGGGCATTTTGGTTCTTATGGTGGGTGCTTTGTGGCAGAAACCCTGATTCATCCCCTGCAGGAACTGGAAAAGGCATGGCGGGTCAGTCAGAAAGACCCGGTTTTTCAAAAGGAGCTTGACGGGCTCCTGGCAAACTATGTTGGCCGACCCAGTCCTCTGTATTTTGCGAAAAACCTGAGTGCCGAGCTTGGGGGTGCTGCGGTGTATCTGAAACGCGAGGACTTGAATCACACCGGTGCGCACAAAATCAACAGTGCTTTGGGTCAGGCTTTGCTCGCCAGGCGCATGGGGAAAACGCGCGTCATTGCGGAGACCGGTGCTGGTCAACACGGTGTGGCGACCGCGACTGCGGCAACTTTGTTCGGGTTGAAATGCACGGTTTTTATGGGTGAAGAAGACATGGTCAGGCAAAAGCCCAATGTGTACCGTATGCGGCTTTTGGGGGCGGAAGTGGTGGGTGTTGCCGCTGGCTCGCGCACTCTGAAAGATGCCATGAACGAAGCGATGCGTGAGTGGGTTGGTTGCGTCGAGGATACTTTTTACATCATCGGAACCGTTGCCGGCCCCCATCCTTACCCGGCCATTGTTCGTGATTTTCAGGCGGTAATCGGGCGCGAAACTGCTTCACAACTGTACGCGATCACCGGGCAGGATCCTGACGCTCTGGTTGCCTGCATTGGTGGAGGTTCCAACGCCCTCGGTCTTTTCGCGCCTTTTATTTCGAAGACAGAGGTCAGGCTGTATGGCGTAGAAGCAGCGGGCAAAGGCATTTCCAGTGGCCTCCACGCTGCGTCGCTGACTGCGGGGAAACCTGGGGTATTGCACGGCAATCGTACCTATCTTCTGGCCGACGATAACGGGCAGATTTTGCCTACGCATTCCATCTCGGCTGGCCTGGATTATCCGGGTGTCGGTCCCGAACACGCTTGGCTTAAAGATACTGGCAGGGCGGAGTACGTGACTGCTACCGATGCTGAGGCTTGGCAAAGCTTCCAGCGACTGTGCCGGTGCGAGGGAATTATCCCGGCACTCGAAAGTAGCCATGCGCTGGCTTATGTGGAAAAAATCGCACCGCGCTTCACCGCGCAGCAGAATATTGTCGTTAACCTCTCCGGGCGTGGTGACAAGGATTTGGAAACCGTTGCAAAACTTGGCAACTGAAAGCCATTCCGGGCGCATCAAGGACTGCTTTGACATCTGTCGAAGCAGTCGGCGCACAGCTTTGGTGGCGTACATCGTGGCAGGGGATCCGTCTCCTGAACGCGTGGTGCCACTGATGAAAACATTGGTGGCAAGCGGCGTCGACATCATTGAATTAGGCGTACCTTTTTCTGACCCGATGGCGGATGGGCCAGCAATTCAGAGGGCGTGCGAAAGGGCACTTTCTCATCAGACGAGCTATGCCCAGGTTGTCGGGTTTGTGGCGGAATTCCGCAAATCCAATACCCGGACTCCGGTGGTGCTGATGGGCTATCTCAACCCCCTTGAAGCAATTGGATACGCATCTGCGGTGGGTCTGGCAAAAAAAGCCGGAGCGGATGGTTTCTTGATCGTCGACATGCCTCCCGAAGAAGGGTCATCCTTGGAGAAGGAAGTGTTGCGCAACCACCTTGATCTGATTTTTTTGCTTGCGCCGACGACTCCGGAAGCGCGAATTCGCACAATCTGCAAAGCTGCGCGCGGTTTTATTTATTATGTGTCTCTCAGAGGAGTCACTGGTGCTGGCAATTTGAGTTGTTCTGAAGTGGTGCAGCGACTTGCTGAAATCAAGTGCCACACCGACTTGCCCGTTGGAGTTGGATTTGGCATCAAGGACGCGGCTGTGGCCGCTGAAATTGCGGAGCACTGTGATGCGATTGTCGTGGGCAGTGCCATTGTTCGGTGCATTGAGCGCTACCGTGATGATTGGTCACAATGCGAGGCAGCGATCAGTACACTGCTGCGATCCATGCGTCAGGCTATGGATACAGCCACTGGAGCAGCCGGAACCGCTTGAGTCAGTGCCCTTTGAGAACAAGACAGGATCGTTATGAGTTGGTATAAAAAATTGATGCCTTCGCGTATTCGTACGCGCGTTGGAACCCGCAAGGTTCCGGAAGGTTTGTGGCTGAAATGTGAAGCTTGCGAGAACGTGCTTTATCGGCCGGAGCTGGAACGCTTGCTGGGTGTCTGCAACAAGTGTGGCTATCATGTGCGCCTGCCTGCCCGGCAGCGATTGAAGGTGTTTTTGGATCAAGGAGACTGGCTGGAAATTGGCCAGGACATCAAATCTAAAGACTTTTTGAAGTTCAAGGACATAAAGAAATATCGGGATCGGTTGGGCGATGCGCAGAAGCAAACGGGAGAGAGTGATGCCTTGGTGGTTCTGGCAGGAGAAGTGCTGGGTCTGCCGGTTGTCGCCGCGGCATTCGAGTTTGGCTTTATCGGAGGTTCCATGGGTTCGGTAGTCGGCGAACGCTTGCGCCGGGCGATCGCTTATTGCTACGAACATCGTGTGCCTTTTGTTTGTTTTTCCACCAGCGGAGGTGCGCGTATGCAGGAGGCACTGGTGTCTTTGTTGCAAATGTCGAAAGTGAGCGCGGCACTGACACGATTGCGGGCGCGCCGATTGCCTTTTGTTTCCGTGCTGACGGATCCGACGATGGGGGGGGTTACTGCCAGTATTGCGATGCTCGGTGATGTGGTGATTGCCGAACCTGAAGCACGGATAGGCTTTGCCGGTGCCAGGGTGATTGAGCAGACCACGCGTGTGGTATTGCCGAAGGGCTTCCAGCGCAGTGAATTTTTGCTTTCCCATGGTGCCATTGACATGATTGTGCCGCGAACCGAATTGCGTCCCCGGGTGGTAAATATTTTGCGAATTTTGGGAAGATGCTGAATACCTTTTGGCTGTGGCGATGAAATTCAGTCGGCTTGAAGATTGGCTGGAATGGCAGGAATGCCTGCATCCCAAAGGGATTGATCTGGGGATTGAGAGGGTTGCTGCGGTTGCCCGACGGTGCGGATTGCTCACCGTGAAATGCCCGGTTGTTACTGTGGCAGGAACCAACGGCAAAGGTTCAACGGTGGCGCTGATGGAAGCCATGCTGAGTGCCGAAGGGTATCGGGTAGCGTCTTACACCTCACCTCATTTGCACCTGTATAACGAGCGCATCAAAGTGGGTGGAGAGCTGGTCAGCGATGGGGAGCTATGTCAGATATTTGACTTTATAGAACAGCAACGCGGTGATATCTCACTCAGCTTTTTTGAGTACGGGACGCTTGCTGCCCTGCGTCACTTTCAAAAAGAAGCACCGGACATTGTGATTTTGGAGGTTGGTCTCGGGGGGCGACTGGATGCCGTGAATATTCTTGATCCCGATGTTGCCATCATTACCAGCATTGACCTTGACCACACCAGCTTGCTTGGCAGCAATCGGGCGGACATCGCTGTAGAAAAAGCGGGCATTTTGCGTCAATGTCGGCCGTTGGTTTGCGGAGATTTTGACCTTCCGAGTGTGGTTGGGCAACTGGCGAGAGGTGCGGGGGCGAATTTGTTGCAGTTGGGAAAAGAGTTTGATTTTGTGCAAGGAAGAGAGGAAGACACTTGGGACTTTGTTTCTGAAAAAACCAAAGTTGAGAACTTGCCGGTTCCTGCTTTGTTCGGGACGGTTCAATATCACAATGCGTCCTGCGCGATACAAGCCTTGGAATTGTTAAAGAGACAATTACCGGTATCGCGAAAAGCTCTGGAAAAGGGGCTTGAAAACGTCAGGCTTTCGGGGCGCTTTGAATTGACAAGTGAAGGGTGTACGGTCATCAGGGATATTGCCCATAATCCGGCTAGTTGCGCCGTGTTGGCAGAAAATTTGTGTGCCTTCAGGAAGTTCCGGCGCTTGCATGCGGTTTTCGGGGTATTGGATGACAAGGATGCCCACGGCATGGTGCGCGAGCTGCTTCCTCTTGTTGACGTGTGGTACCTGGGACAAGTCGAAACCCGGCGCGCCATGGCTTTGGGCAAGCTTTCCAAACTGGTAAGAGAAATGGCGGTGGGGAAAACGGTGTTGGATTTTCCTGGCATTGGTGATGGATATCGGCAGGCGGTTTCTTTTTTGGAACCGGATGATGGATTGCTGGTTTTCGGTTCGGTGGTAACTGTGGCGGCTACCATGGTTGCCACTCATTCGATTTCCCGCCACCGGGCGGCAAGCACTGATGATCGGGTTTTTGTTGCTTCAGGGTGAAACAGTGTTTTTTCAGGGTTCCAGGTTGTCTGGCGCGCAGTTTTAGTGCGCTTTTGAAACAAGCAGAAAAATGGCAAACAGTCGTTTGAAAAACCGCTTGGTCGGAACCGTGGTGATTATTGCCTTGGGGGTGATTGTGTTGCCTCAGATTTTTGACGCAGAAGGCTACCGGCAGATTGAGCCCTTGCGCCTGGAAATTCCGGCGGGCCCCACATTCGAAGTGGAGCAAGATGTTTCCGGTCTGCTCAAAACGCGGTCTCAGATGGATGCGGAAGCTGATGCCATTAAAAAGGACATCTCGGCGCACGAACGCCAGGCTAAATGGATGGTGATTGCCGGGAGCTTCAAGTTTCCGAAAAACGCGGGGATGTTGGTGGCGAAGCTTGCCAAGGCAGGATATGACGCAAAGATCTCGACGACCGGGGCGGAAGGTGGTGAACGCTATTATGTGGTTGAACTTGAGCCGTTCTTGAACGAAGACGAAGCCACAGATGCGGCGGCGGATATCAAGAAAAAATTCTCGGTTTCTGCCCGCGTGGTGCAAAAGGGAGTGGCGAGCCGTTGAATATCTCGATGCTGTTGGATCTGGGCATTGCGCTGTTTTTTGTGGTTTCGATCTGGATGGTGATTGCCGGGAGCTTCAAGTTTCCGAAAAACGCGGGGATGTTGGTGGCGAAGCTTGCCAAGGCAGGACATGACGCAAAGATCTCGACGACCGGGGCGGAAGGTGGTGAACGCTATTACGTGGTTGACCTTGGGCCGTTCTTGAACGAAGACGGAGCCACAGACGCGGCGGCGGATATCAAGAAAAAACTCTCGGTTTCTGCCCGCATGGTGCAAAAGGGGATGGCGAACCGTTGAACATTTCGTTGCTGTTGGATCTGGGCATTGTGCTGCTTTTCGTGGTTTCGATCTGGTGTGGTTACAGGTCTGGTGTTTCGGTGCGCTTGGTCAAAGTTGCAAGCTTGCTGTTGGCACTCTACGCCGCGCTTCACGTTCCCACGTTGTTGGGTTGGTTACCCGACAGTTGGGTGGACAGTGAATTTAGGGTTTTTGATTACGAATTTGAGCCCGGCAAGATTCCGTACTGGCTGTTTGCAGCTCTGGTTTTTGTTGCCGTCTGGATGGTTGGAAGGCTGGTTGCCAAGTTGTTTGAAGCGGCGCGGCCGAAAGGTACAGCCGCAGGGCTGGATAATCTGCTTGGTGGGCTTTATGGCGCATTGCGTGGCTTGCTTATTGCCTTGTTGGTCGTGGGGCTTGCGCGGCTTAGCCCGACGATCGTTGAACACGAAGCCTGGAAGCAATCAGAGTTCGTTCCCAGGCTGGAAATTTTGGTGGACAAAGCACTGATGGAAACTCCGCAGTGGTTCACCGAACTTTTTGAGCCGGTACAGAGGCGTGTCGGGGAAGAAGATACGATCGAAGATCTATATGAAGACAATGGCTTGTGAGGAGACGCTGAAATGTGTGGCGTAGTTGGCATTTATGGCAAAAGGCCAGTGAGTCGGCGGCTGTACGATGCGTTGACTTGGCTTCAGCACCGTGGCCAGGATGCGGCTGGCATTGTCAGCTGTGAAGGCCGGAGTGTGCATGAGAGTCGTGGTATGGGCTATGTGCGGGATGTTTTTTCAGAAGCAGACCTTGCCGGCTTGCGAGGCAATATCGGCATCGGTCATGTGCGTTACCCGACTTCCGGAGTCCTGAGTCTCAAAGAAACGCAGCCTTTTTACGTAAATTCTCCTTATGGCATTGCTATTGCGCATAACGGCAACCTGATCAACTCCGCGACTTTGCGAGATGAGTTGTTCAGGGATGATTTGCGCAATATCGATACTTTATGTGACTCGGAGGTGTTGCTGAACGTTTTCGCGCACGAAATGCTGGCAAAGCGCGAGTACCCTATTACGCCCGATGCGATTTTCGAAGCGGTCTCAAGGGTACACCGACGCTGTCAGGGGGCTTATGCCGCGGTGTTTCTTCTGGTGGGTCAGGGTCTGTTGTTTTTCCGCGATCCCAATGGTATTCGCCCGCTTATTTACGGGAAGCGGGAAGGGAAGCACGGAGTTGAGTACATGGTCGCGTCTGAAAGTGTGGCACTGGTTTCGCAAGGATTTACCATTGAGCGCGATGTGCGCCCCGGAGAAGCTGTTTTTATCAGTAAAGACAAAGTTCATGCCCGTGATTGCTCGCCACACAGTCGTTATCGCAGTTGTTTGTTTGAATATGTGTATCTGGCACGTCCGGACTCGATTGTCGACGATGTTTTTGTACACAAGGCGCGGATGCGGATGGGCGAACGCCTGGCTGCGAAAATCCTGCGGGAGTTACCTGAAAACGATATAGACGTGGTTATCCCTGTTCCCGATACCAGCCGTACTGCCGCCTTGGAGCTGGCAGTGAGTATGGACGTGCGTTATCGCGAGGGTTTCATCAAGAATCGTTTCATAGGGCGCACTTTCATCATGTCAGCCCAAGCGCTTCGCCAGAAATCGGTTCGTCTGAAGCTGAATCCTTTGGGCATAGAGTTCAAGGACAAAAATGTTTTGCTGGTTGATGATTCCATCGTGCGCGGGACAACTTCCCGGCAAATTGTCCGCATGGCGCGCGAAGCCGGTGCGAAGAAAGTGTATTTTGCATCGGCGGCTCCCCCCGTTTGTTTCCCTAATGTTTATGGTATTGACATGCCATCACGGCAAGAATTGCTTGCCGCTGAAAAAAACACTGAGGAAATTGAAAAGATTCTTGGAGCCGATCGTGTTTTTTATCAGGATCTTGATGACTTGGTTGCGTCAGTGCGGGCAGGGAATTCGAAGTTGGAGCAATTTGATGCTTCCGTGTTTGATGGCAACTATCTGCATGATGTCAGTGATTCATATTGGCAGAGCCAGAACAATGTGCGTGAAGGAAGACGCGGGATGATATTGGCCATGGCAAAGAATTCGGGGTGCGCCTGAGATGTATTACGCTTCGGTGAGCCGCATTCAGTCCGGTTCGGAACCGGGGCGCCGTTGGCGATGGCTGGTGCGACGGTTGATTCGTCGACACCGGTGTGGTGCTTTTCCATTAGTGCTGGTCAATCTGGACGAACAGCGTCTTTTTTTCTATCGGCAGGGGCGCTCGGATGCCTGTTATCCGGTTTCCACGTCGCGCTTTGGTGCCGGGAACATTGAGAACTCTCTGAGAACGCCGCTTGGGGTTCATCGGGTATCTGAATTGATCGGTGCTGATGCGCCGCCTTTGACAGTGTTCAGGGCGCGGAAGGCAAGTGGAGAAATTGCCACGATAAACAATCCGTCCCAGCAAGGAGCAGACTTGATTTGTTCGCGCGTTGTTCGCTTGGTCGGGCTGGAGCCGGGCACCAATCAGGGTGGAGACTGTGACAGTGAGCAGCGAAACATTTATATCCATGGAACCTGCGATGAGGAGCGTGTCGGTACGCCAGCTTCCCGCGGCTGTGTGCGCATGAAGAACCAGGACGTCATTGCGCTTTTTGACCAGCTTGTGGTGGGTTCACTGGTACATTTCTTTTCTGGCAAAGCCCGTTTCTGAGTCGCCGCGCCCGGTGCATGAAAACGAGATGCGTACGGGTGTAAGCGACTGAAGTTTCCTG
Organism: uncultured candidatus Poriferisulfidus sp.; assembly: GCA_965215765.1. Classification (GTDB taxonomy): domain Bacteria; phylum Pseudomonadota; class Gammaproteobacteria; order Poriferisulfidales; family Oxydemutatoraceae. The sequence continues at coordinate 743,240 of OZ244118.1, forward strand.
GTGTCCCAGTCCATAACAGAAAGCCGCGCCAGCCTGGTAGAAATTTATCGTGCCGCGCTTGACCGCGTGCAGGGAACGCCGGTTGTTCGTGAATACCTGAGTCGATCTCCTGTGCCAAATCCTGTGCATCTGGTGGCGATCGGGAAGGCAGCGTCGGCAATGAGTCTGGGCGCCATTGAGGCTTTGGGAGACAAAATCAGCGGCGGTCTGGTGATCACCAAAAGCGGCCATCTCGACGAAGCACTCGTGCAGCTAAAAAGTTTCCGGTGCCTGGAATCTGAACATCCAGTGCCCGGAGTTACCAGCCTGCGTGCCGGGGCGGTATTACTGGAATATGTCAAAGAGCGTGCGAAGCGTAGCCAGGATTTGCTGTTTCTGCTTTCCGGTGGTGCCTCAAGTCTGGTGGAGGTTCTTCCCGACACCATGCGGCTTGAAGATTTCAGCACACTGACCAGCCGCATGCTGGCGACCGATTTGGATATTCAACGCATCAATACGGTACGCCGTGCCATTTCCAAAATCAAAGGAGGACGCCTGGCGAGTCATCTGAAGGGATGCCGGGTACTGAGCTTGTTAATTTCGGACGTGCCGGGAGATGATCCTGCGGTGATCGGTTCGGGACTTTTGACTCCGGTCAGAGAAACGCTCGATCTGGATTCCTATCCCGAGAAAGTGCGCGAACTGCTAGGGGACTTGAAGGTTTGCGAGGTTCCCGGTGACGAGTGCTTTGCGGGCATAGAAACGCATATTGTTGCGTGCCTTGGTGATGCGAAGCAGGCGGCGGCAAAACATGCCCGTGCGCTTGGTTTCCAGGTTTCGGTCGCGCCGGAATTTATGGCAGGAGAGGTGGGAGCAACAGCCAGAGCGATGGTGCGCCAGCTTCAACAGCAGACCGGAGTGTTGTGGATCTGGGGTGGCGAAACCTGGGTTGAGTTGCCGTCTAATCCGGCGCGTGGTGGGCGCAATCAGCACTTGGCTTTGGTGGCAGCCATGGAGTTACAGGGAAGGCGGCAGCAAGTGTTGCTTAGTGCTGGCACAGATGGCACAGACGGAACAACAAACGATGCCGGTGCCATAGTGGACGGAGAAACGGTGCAAAGGGGAACGGCTTTGGGCTTGGACGCCGGTGATTTTCTACGACGCGCTGATGCCGGGAGCTTTCTTGCCGCTACGGATGATTTGATTACGACCGGGCCGACTGGGACTAACGTTATGGACTTGGCCATTGGTGTAAACCTGAATACCGCTGTTTCAGCCTGATATTCCCGGCTTCCCCTGCCATTCATGCAGAGGGGGGCGAAAGGGTTGAAAAAATTGGGGTATCCCCGTGCCGGGCAAATTAAATGCGAGTGGGCGGAAAAATTGCTCCCTATATGAATGTGGAAAATAATCGGTCGAAAAGTTTTCAGGTTTTTCGCGACACTGCCAGAGAACTGGTAGATTCCAAGACTGCTTGATGGATGGCACTTGACGGCTCAAAGTTCTGTTTTTGCCATCGGTTGACGCTTTTGGGTATTCGCTGTCTCCTCTAAGTTCCGGCACTTAAAGACTCAGCCCCTGCTGCGGTCGGTTCTGACATTTTTCGTAATTGCGCCTCGCCGTTTGTAACGCTGAGAACCTGCCCTCCTTGCTCCCAGTCGCCAAGGACGAAGCGGCGAGCTTTGTATCTGCCCATATTGAATTCGTGTACAGCGGGGCGGTGTGTGTGTCCGTGTATCAGTTGGTCTACTTTGAAGCGCTGCATGTAGAACTCAACCGTCTTCTGGTTGACGTCCATAATGTGGCTTTCCGAGTTTCTTTTTTTCCTGGCCTCGCTTCTACTCCGCAAGTAGGTGGAAATTTTTTTTCTGCGATCCAGCGACAGGGACTTGTAAATCAATTTCGAGACGGGATTGCGCACCCACAGGCGGTAAGTCTGGTATGCCTTGTCATCGGTGCAAAACACGTCTCCGTGCGTGATCAAGGTGCGCCTGCCGCCCAATCTGACTACCGATAGCTGATACAGCAGCTTACAGCCGCTTCTACGCGCAAACTTGCGCCCGATGAGAAAATCACGGTTGCCATGGATGAAGTAAATGGGTAACTGCTTGCGTAGCTTGCCCAGGGCGGTAATGACAACCTCAAGTTCCGGTGCTATGGCGTCGTCCCCGATCCAACTGTCAAAAAGATCGCCGAGGATATAAAGAGCTTTGGCTCCGGGAACCTGCTCTGCCAGATAGAGAAGAAAGCGATCTGTGATTTCCGGTCGTGCCGGGGTGAGGTGGCAATCGGAAACGAATTCAATTCGACTCATGAAAATTCACTTCGCCGCCGCGAATTCTGCACGGCAGAGGCAAGCCAACTGTCGGCGACAACAGGGCTACTGTTTGAGCAGCTCTGCCTTTTCAATCGTCACTGGCTGTTTTGGTACGTCTCTATGCCCCTTGGTTTTTCCTGTGGGTATGTCGGCAATTTTATCGACGATACTCATGCCTTGAGTCACTTTGCCGAAAACTGCGTATCCCCATCCTTGTTGGTTTTTGCCCGTGAAATCCAGAAAACTGTTGTCAGACAGGTTAATGAAAAATTGCGAGCTTGCCGAATGGGGATCTCCGGTACGCGCCATGGCCAGGGTGCCGCGCTGGTTCTTTAAGCCGTTATGGGCTTCGTTTTGAATGTTTTTTGCAGTGGGCTTTTGTTGCATCTGTGCGGTAAATCCCCCGCCCTGGATAACAAAGCCAGAAATGACGCGGTGAAAAATCGTGTGGTCATAAAAACCACTTTTTACGTAAGCCAGAAAGTTTGCTACGGTTTCTGGTGCCTTTTCTTGAAAAAGCTCAATTACCACGTCCCCCTCGCTGGTGTTGAACAATACTTTCGGGTCATTGCTGACCGACACTTTTGGCTCATCACCTGGATTGCCTTCGACTTGACTGCCTCCGTTATCGGAACAGGCTGTCGCCATTGCGAATCCGACCAAGGCCATTCCCAAGGTGGCAAAGTTACTGTGGTGTTTTCCCATGTTAAAGCTCCTGAAATGCTAAAGTTTCAATGTTAGCAGAGGATAGCTCCAAATCTCTTGTTTACATCGCTTTTGGCAAAGGTACACGGCACGGCGGCTTTGGCAGATTTTCAGCGCGACACCTGAGTCCTGGGAGAACCATGACCCTCTTGCATAAGGTTTTTTAGAAGAAATGTCCGGAAACAGATGCGTCGCCGCGTAAAGCAGAAGCCGGGATTGATCGCCGGGAATCCTCGGGCACGCCACGACTACTATATTGAGAAGACTTATGAGGCAGGGCTCAGTCTGTTGGGTTGGGAAGTCAAAAGCCTGCGTTCTGGTCGTCTCTCGTTGAAGGGCAGCTTTGTGCAAATGAGAAATCAGGAAGCGTTCTTGATTGCGTCACATATTTCGCCATTGGACACTTGCCCGTCATACATGAAGGCTGATGCCACGAGAGCGCGGAAGCTGTTGCTGAACAAGGTTGAATTGCGGCGTCTGTATGCCGCTTTGGAACAACAGGGTTATTCCCTGATTCCAGTCCGTGCCTATTGGCGGAAAAACCGCGCGAAGCTGGAAGTTGGCTTGGGAAAGGGCAAAAAGCTTCACGACAAGCGGGCGGCTTCGCGCGAGCGCGACTGGGCAAGAGAAAAGGAACGAGTGCTCAAGAAAGACATCAAACTCTAAACTTCCTGCTTCAGTCCCCCCTCCTGTGGGAGCAGGCCTTCGGTGGTGAAAGCAGTTGCTCCTGTGGGAGCAGGCCTTTGGTGATGAAAGTAGTTGCTTCCTTGGGAGCAGGCCTTCGGTGGTGACTGCCAAAACTGTGGCGACCGGGCAAAAAGCTACACGACAAGCAGGCGGTTTCGTGCGAGCGCGACCGGGCAAGAGAAAAGGAACAAGTGCTCAAGAAAGACATCAAGGCCTAAACTTCCCGCTTCAGTCCCCGCTTCTGTAGGAGCAGGCCTTCGGTGGTGAAAGTAGTTGCTTCCTTGGGAGCAGACCATTGGTGGTGAAGGTAGTTGCTTCTGTGGGATCAGGCCTTTCGGTGGTGAAATGTAGTTGCTTCTGTGGGAGCAGACCTCCGGTGGTGAAAGTAGTTGCTTCTGTGGGAGCAGGCCTTCGGTGGTGAAAGCAGTTGCTTCTGTAGGAGCAGACCTTCGGTGGTGAAAGTAGTCGCTTCCGTGGGAGCAGGCCTTCGGTGGTGACTGCCAAAACTGTGGCGACCGGGCAAAAAGCTACACGACAAGCAGGCGGTTTCGTGCGAGCGCGACCGGGCAAGAGAAAAGGAACAAGTGCTCAAGAAAGACATCAAGGCCTAAACTTCCCGCTTCAGTAGTCGCTTCCGTGGGAGCAGGCCTTCGGTGGTGAAAGTAGTCGCTTCCGTGGGAGCAGACCTTTGGTGGTGAAAGTAGTCGCTTCCGTGGGAGCAGGCCGACTGGGTCAGAGGGCAAAACCGCTGCCCGCAGAAATGCCGGAAACTATTTCTTCCGACTCAACCGTAGTGACTGTGTGCCCAGATGATCCTGAAGCAACTTGAGCATATCGGCTTCCACGTTTCCAGAACTCGCCTGCTTTTTCCAGCCTCCGCCAACCTTGATTTCTTGCACATAGCTGAGAGAAGTCATGGTGCCGCCTTTTTGATTGCTGCGGAGCTGTTGCACAAACCGGCCGCGCCGGGTTGCATGGCGTGAACCATCAGGCACTTTCTTCTCCTGCCAGCGGGTCAGGAGATAGCCACGTTCTTTGCTCTGTTTTTCTATTTGGTGACCATAGCGCTTCCAGAAACCTTGTAGTCTCAGCCAGACTGCTGACAGCGGCAAGTTTGTTTCCAGCCATGTTCTGGAGCCAATTCTTCGTAGGTGGGCAGTGCCTGATGCGGTGCGGACGACACGGGTTTTTTTACGCAGCACCTGGCGTTCAGTCAACGTGCGATCAGTCAGCGTGAAGAGATTTTTGTCTTTTGGCTTGTCCAGACCGGGTGGCATTTCCAGTTCGTGGTTTTCTTCCACCATATAAGCTTCCGCCTTAAAAAAGGGAGCCTGCACTTCATCAATAAAGCTTTTCTTGCCTGAACAGCCGGCGGCCAGCACTGCGCAAAGAAACAAGATGGGTCTGTGAGTCATATTTGTAGTTCGCAAGGTGTTTTCTTTATGAAGTAAGGATGCCGGTGGCCTCGGCCACGCTGCGCAAAGTACTGTGATGTGTCTGGGAAAGCCACGTCAGCGGCAAACGGATGCCTGACGATATTTTGCCCATTTCACACAGCAGCCACTTTACGGGAATCGGGTTGGATTCGCAAAACAAAGCTTCGTGCAAAGCTTGCAAGCGTTGATCAATGCGCTCGGTGTTGGCGCGATCCTTTGCCAGAGCAGAACGGCACATATCACTAACCAGACGGGGAGCAACATTGGCGGTCACGGAGATCACGCCATGACCACCATGCAAAATCGTGTCTGCGGCCATGGCGTCTTCGCCGCTGAAAATCATGAAATCTTCGCCGCAAAGACGGGAAATCTCCCGGGTTCTTTGCGGGTCTCCGGAGGCTTCTTTTATGCCGACTATGTTGTCTATGTTGCTCAAACGGCAAACGGTTTCAGGAAGCATGTCACACGCTGTGCGCGGAGGGACGTTGTACAGAATTTGCGGAATGTCCACTGCTTCGGCGATGCTTCGATAGTGCTGGTACAGCCCTTCCTGCGTCGGCTTGTTGTAATACGGAGTGATCAGCAGACAGGCATCGGCGTTTTCGCGCGCGGCATTCAGACTCAATCTGATCGCCTCGGCGGTGGCATTGGCTCCGGTTCCGGCAATGACCGGTACGCGACCGTTGACGGCCTGTACGGTTTCACTGACCACCCGGCAATGCTCCTGAAAGTTCAGCGTGGCCGCTTCGCCGGTTGTCCCGGCGGGGACAATGGCGTTTGTGCCTTCCTGGACGTGAAAATCAACCAAGCGGTGCAAGGCGGGCAGATCCAGATTGCCATCGGATTGCATCGGAGTGACCATCGCCACCACGCTTCCTTTTAATCGTTGTAGGTTTGCACTCATCATGTCTTTGCAGATCTGCGGGCTAATGGTAATGAGCGATGCTCCAATTGACAAGAACTCCGGCTTATGAATACCATTGGCGAATGGCTGAACTCACCGTGGGGAACGTTTTCCCCGACTTCACATTGCCGGCAACGAACGGCGAATTCACACTGTCGCAACAGCGCGGCAAAAAACTGGTGTTGTATTTCTACCCACGCGACAACACCCCCGGCTGCACCCTTGAAGGGCAAGATTTTACCAGTCAGCATAAGCACTTCAAACGTCTGAAGGTGCCGGTTTACGGGGTGTCACGCGACACTCTTGCCGCGCACGAAAAATTTCGCGCCAAATTCGGCTTCCCCTTTCACTTGATTGCTGACAAGGAAGAGACACTGTGTTCCCGGCTGGGATTGATGAAAGACAAGAATATGTACGGAAAGAAAGTACGTGGCCTTGAGCGCACCACGTTTTTGCTGGACGAAGAAGGCGTCATACAACGTATATGGTCAAAAGTGAAAGTGCCCGGCCACGTTGACGAAGTGCTGGCGGCGTTGAAGTCTCTTTAAGCCCGCTACCGGAACTCCTGGTGTTGGGCGTATTGTCGCGGCCAGGCTTTTAGTACCGCATTCACCAGCGTTGCCAGTGGAATGGCAAAAAATATTCCCCACACTCCCCAGATACTGCCAAAGGCCAAAACAGCCAGGATGATGGCGATTGGGTGCAGGTTCACGGCCTCGGAAAACAGCAGAGGCACCAAGATGTTGGCATCAAGAAATTGCAGAAACAGATAAACCCCGAGCAAGTAATAAAAGTCGCTGCCCAGCCCCCACTGCGTATACGCGACCAGCACGACCGGCACCGTCACAATCGCAATGCCGATGTAGGGAATGATGACAGACAAGCCGACCAGCAAAGAAAGCAATGGCGCGTAATTCAAGCCGAGAAAATAAAAGGCGATCCACGTGACCGCCCACACCGCAGCAACTTCAATGACCTTGCCTCGAATGTAGCCCGCTATCCCCCGGTTCACTTCGCTCCATACTGTGCGGGTGAGAGTTTGACTTTCCTGTTTGGGAAGGAAGCCGGAGATCCACTCCCAGATTTTATTCTTGTCTTTCAGCATGAAAAAAATGATCAGTGGCACGAGTACCAGGTACACCAAAGTGGAAATGGCGGTCGTCAAAGTGGTCAGCGACACTGCCAGAAGACCTTTGCCGTAATTCAGAAGGCTGGTTTTCATGTTTTGAACCACTTCGGTGATTTCCTCCTCGCGGAAAAGATCCGGGTACTTCTCTGGCAATTGGGAAAGCAGGTCTTGACCCTTGGCAAAAATTTGCGGCAACTCTGTCAGGAGCCGGGTGAGTTGCTCGTATAAAACCGGGATGATAAAAAGCAGAAACATGATGGAAAAGGCAAGAAAAGCACCAAAAATCAATGTCAGCGCCAATCCTTCCGGCATACCTGTGCGGTGCAAAGAGGTAATCGCGCCGTCCAGAAGGTAGGCGAGAATCAGACTGGCAAGCAAGGGACCCAGAATGTCGCCAGCGAAGGAAATCACGCCGAGCCCAATGGCGAGCAGAATAACGAGCAGGACAACCTGAGGGTTGGAAAGAGAGCGCTTCCACCAACTTTGGATCACATCCATTTTTTAGTACTCACTGGTGTTTCTGGTGCTTGGTCGAGTTGGCTCAAAGCCACGTGACAGGCGGCCATATTTTGTACGCCAGGCTCGATAATGAGACAAGGATGGTGGGAGAGAAAAGGCTGCTTTCACAAGCCGTTCCGGTTAGGCCGGGCTTTCACGGTACAAGTCATTTTTAGTGCTTCCTGCATGGTTGGCGGGGCGATTGTAACGCAAGGAAACAGAGAACAGCGTCGGGATGATGATTACGAACCGTTTTGGTAAACATGAAGATCGGGGGCTGGCATTTTTTGTTTTTGCTTTTGGATGGCACCGTACGTATTGCCCGGAAACAGCGGCTTTTCGAACGTGCAAGGCGAAAGCCGTTTTGGTCTTGGTTTGAACTGCGCCATATTAGTATGTCCGGCTCGTGGTGGTATGTTTGAAATGCTTTGCTTGGGGCACAGAAACTGAACAGAAACAGATATTGCTTATTGGCGGTGTTGCTACTGCTGGCACCTGGCGTGTTTTCGCAAAGCATGCCGAGCATGAAAGTTGAGTTGCGACCCGCGCAACCGAGCCCCGAAATTCGCCATGCCTGGAAAGCAGCGGTTGAAAATTATCCCTTGCGGGCAACGCAGCTTGATCTTTCCGTGCTGAGTGACAAAGAACAGGAAGAAATCCAAAGCTTGCTCAGTGACCCGATAATGACTTACGTGGGGATTGGCAGAGACACCCACTTGACTGCGGCGAATTGGGCAATGGTCGAGCGGGAAGATGGCTTTGCAATATGGCAGGCACAGATCCATTCTGCGGCAGCTTTGTCCCTGCAGGTGCGCTTTGGCGATTTTGATCTTGGGTTGGGGATGTCCGTCAAAGTGTACGGTCTCGGTGGCGGCGGCGGTACTCCGGTTGGAGAATATACGGGTCGTGGATCGGGGAACGGAGGAAAGTTCTGGTCATTGGCGGCTCCTGGTGACACGGTGGTCGTGGAATACTGGCTTCCTGCCGAGTTCAAGGTGTACCCCGACGACTTTCCCTTCAAGGTGGAAAGAATCAGCCATAGCTTCAGGGACGAAGAAGGCAAGCTGTCTGGAGTGAATGTGAGGCACCTTGCCCCCCGACGATCCACTTGCGGGATTCCAGATCCACCTGACTGTTCCGCAAATAGTCAGGTGGCGAAGGGCGTCGCTCTCTACAGAATCACTGACTCTAAAGGGTCTGTCAGCCAGTGTACCGGATCCTTGCTGAACAACATGCTAAGTGACGGTGCGCTTTATTTTCTCACCGCTTTTCATTGCATTGACAAGGCGGTGGATGGGTCGTCCGAAGCCAAAGGTGCATCCATTGAAGCGACGTTTCGGTTTCGTTACGATAATTGTCGATCCGCAAGCGTCAGTGGTTCAGGCGCGACATTTGTTGCCGGAAGCAAGTTTGATGTGGCGGACTGGGCACTGTTGCGCATTGATGGGGATCTGAGCGGCGGCAGCGGGGGTGATTACACCCTTCTGGGTTGGAATGCCGCAAATCTTTCAACATTTACGGGCTACTCGATTCACCACGAAAATGGTCAACGGCAAAGGCTCTCTTTACTTGAGAGCAACGGTCTTGGATATGTGGAAAGTGTTGGGACGAATAACAGAGGCAATCCTTTTTCAGTTTTTTTGCCATGCTTGGGTGCGAGCTGCTCGCATTTCAGTTTGCAACTTGAACAAAGGGCTTCTGGGGGTGCTTCAGGTGCTCCTGTTTTTTCTGATTCTGAAATTACTGAGGTCGTGGGGGTGTACACGAATGGTAATGATGTGACCTGCGCAGGTCATGCCTCCAGATTCAGCAAGATGTACGAGGACGGGCGGGTTCAGGGAGCACTTACATACGGTGCCGATTATCTTTCGAGCACCAGTCCGGTAGTAAACTTTGATGACTCGGCTCGGCCTGACTACAACCCCGTCCCGCCAGTGATCAAAGGTGATACCGAGATTGTGGTCGGTGCGGTAAATGGCAGCACCAGTTTGGCACTGACTTTGCGTGCCGAGGCGCGCTACGCCAGCTTTTTGCGCTGGGATCTATTGGCGGATTCAAGCCCAAGTGTGACGGGAAGCAGTGTGCGTTTTCTGGTGGACAAAGGAGAGGCGGCACGTCTTGTCTACGAGGTTCCCGGGGGGATTGAAGAGCGAGATCAGTTTTCTGTGCAGGTGAGCAGTGCGGGGGGTAGCGATACGGTTACTATAAGAGTACGACTTATTGGTGAGCTATTGCCGTTGCCGTCAGGATGCGAGGGAAGGGGGTTGGAGACGGCTCCAGGGGATGGGGCACCTGGCAATCCCTATCGGCTGAGCTCGCTTTGCCAACTGCAGGACATCAATTCGCAACTTGACGCTCACTATCGCCTGATTGCTGATATTGATGCTTCTTCCAGCCGGGACTGGAATGGCGGAAGCGGGTTTCTTCCTATCGCCGAAGGTGTAGGGATCTTTCAAATTTTTGAACTGGCTGATGGCGACTTGGCGTTAAGGAGCACTTATGAAAGGACTCTGTCGCAATACGCTTTTAGCGGCTCCTTTGATGGTGACGGTTTTTCCATTGATGGGCTGGTCGTGAACCGAGAAGAGGAAGAACTCGTGGGTCTGTTTTCCATCACGGATGGTGCCGCCTTCGAGAATGTGCGGCTTTTGAACTCGGAAATAAAAGGGCGCAATGGAGCTGGTGCTTTGGCAGGAGTCATGATTCGCAGCACGGTTTCCGGGTTCCATTCCAGGGGCAGCGTTGATGGGCGTTCGGATGTAGGAGGCCTTTCGGGGATCAATTGTTTCGGAAGCCTCGAAAACGGCCTGGTGTCCGGTTTGGTACAAGGGGCTGAAGATTTTGTCGGCGGTCTCGCAGGGAGTCATTTTCAGGGAACTGTGTCCGATGTTTCTGCGTACGCGCTGACTGTTTCAGGAAGAGACTATGTGGGCGGGTTCTTCGGCCACGACAGAGACAGCACCATCAGCGAGAGTAATGCGGATATAGAGGTTTCCGGAGGCGATTATGCCGGGGGGTTGACTGGGTGGAGCCAGGGAGGAAGGTTCAGTAAATGCTTCGCAACTGGCGCAGTCACTGGTATTAGTGCCGTTGGCGGGCTGGTGGGCTGGCTTCGCAAAAGTGACGTCAATAACAGTTACGCGACAGCTTCTGCCTCGGGAGCTGACAACGTGGGTGGCCTGGTAGGCTGGAGCAACAATGAAGGGAAAATCAGTAACACTTATGCGACCGGAGCTGCTACCGGCACTATTTGGGTGGCCAGCCTGGTTGGCGATAATGAGGGGGAAGTCAGGAACAGCTATGCATCAGGTGTGGTCACGCCGGTAGGGAATAGTCGATACGTGGGAGGTCTCTTGGGTGAGAACAGTGACCCGGGGTTTTCGTCTGAAAGTTTCATGCGCACGTTGTCGCAATTGAAGTGTCCGCCAAGCCCGGGCCAGTCTTGTCTGGGCGAGAGCTCGTATGTCGGTTGGAGTGCGCGGGAGTGGGACTTTGGTGATACGAACACGTTGCCAACTATCCGCGCGCAGCAGCCGGCTCCCGTGATCGCGGAGGGTGACGAAACAGTGCTCGTAGTGGCTTACGGCAGTAGTAGTGGGGTGCTGACCTTGAATGCCGAGGTGGTCGGAACTGATTTTTTGCACTGGCAATTGGTGCCTGGTTCGGGGTCAAGCGTGACGGGAAGTGGGGTGCGTTTTCCGAGGGTTCAGGGAACTGAGGTGCGTGTCGTCTATGAGGTTCCCGGGGGGATTCGGCAGGAAGATCAATTTTCTGTACAGGTGAGAGGTACAGGTGGCAGCGACGAAATCACGATTCATGTGATGCTGGACAGGCCGCCGGTGATTAGCCGGATTTTCGGGAGAGAGGTTGACGGTGATGATGAGCTGACTGTCTACATCAGCCCCCAAACTCAAGAGGTGACTTTGCGCGCAATTGCCCTCGATGAGTCGCTTGGTACGCTGGAGTGGACGATTGCAGACATCTCCGGAAATGATGCGACAACAGCTCGCTTTTTGCTTGGCAACGCTGGGGAAAATGCAACCCAAGTTTCAGGTGTGGAGTCAGTTCTGGTGCTTTATAGGCGAGGTTCTACAGCAGTTACAAGCGGCGGTTTTGTCACTACGGTGACAGACACGCTTGGACAAACAGACTCGCTTCGGGTGCGTATGGTCGTAGATGCGACCACTCCGGTGATCGTCAACAAAGGCGTGATGACCACCACGAGGGGGAAGACACTTGAGGTGGCAATACCGTACGGCAGCGAGCAGCTAATACTGGATTTGCTTACCAGTTCGGCACGGGCGGGGCTTGTGGGGAAACAGGTCAACAGTAGCCCGACTGAAGCGCAAGCGTTGTTTCTTCCGGCTGATGGTGAAGGTGTGCTGAAGGTGCAGCTGTTGATTCAATCAGGTGTGGGTGAGGCTGTGCTCAGGATACGAGTTAGCAACGGGTCTGCCAGCGAGGAAATCACGATACTTGTCACACGCGAGCAATTTATTCCGGTAGTGCGCTTGAAAGTGCTGCTTGGTGGCGCGACTCGATAAGAGCGAACTACGCCTGTCTCGGTAACTGATTCCTTATTTTTCCGTTTCGCTGTCCTTGTCGCCAGTACGATCAAGCCGTGTTTTTGACAATGTCGCAACCAAGTCGCAACGCCGACAAGTGCAAGGTCGTGCGTAGCAAGTTATTCCGGTAGTGCGCTTGAAAGTGCTGCTCGGTGGCGCGACTCGATGAGAGCTAACCGCGCCTGTTTCGGCAAGCAGTCCGCTATTTTTCCGTTTTGAATGAAGCTCTGTTTGTTCATGGTGCGAGTTAGCAACGGGTCTGCTAACGGGAAATCATTGTACAGGTCACGTGCGTAGCAATTTATCCGGGTGCGATTGAAAGCACACCTTGATAGTGCGACCCGATAAGAGCGAACTACGCCTGTCTCGGCAAGCAGTCCGCTATTTTTCCGTTTTGAATGAAGCTCTGTTTGTTTATGGTGTGAGTTAGCAACGGGTCTGCCAGCGAGGAAATCACGATACTTGTCACACGCGAGCAATTCCCCCGGGTGCGCTTGAAAGTGCTGCTCGGTGGCGCGACTCGATAAGAGCTAACCGCGCCTGTTTCGGCAAGCAGTCCGCTATTTTTCCGTTTTGAATGAAGCTTTGTTTGTTCATGGTGCGAGTTAGCAACGGGTCTGCTAACGGGAAATCATTGTACAGGTCACGTGCGTAGCAATTTATCCGGGTGCGATTGAAAGCACACCTTGATAGTGCGACCCGATAAGAGCGAACTACGCCTGTCTCGGTAGCCGACTCCTTATTTTTCCGCTTCGCTGTCTTTGTCGCCAGCACGTTCAAGCCGTGTTTTTGACAATGTCTCGGTCGAACCATAGTGCCGGACAAGTCAAGGTCGAGCGTAGCAATTTATTCCGGTAGTGCGCTTGAAAGTGCTGCTCGGTAGTGCGACTCGATAGGAAGAACCATGCCTGTCTTGGTAGCCGGCTCCTTGTTTTTTCGCTTCGCTGTCTTTGTCGCCAGTACGTTCAAGCCGTGTTTTTGACAATGCCGTAGCCAAGTTGCAGCACCGACAAGTGCGAAGTCTTGTGCTGCAATTTTTGGCAACCCTGTCGCTGTGCAGGTAGAGTGGTATGTCTTGATGAGTGGTAGCTGATGCCGGTCAGTTCTGACATGTTGTACCATCCATCAGGAAACGGCAGCTTTCCGTACGTGTGAGGCGAGAACTGCTTTGGTCTTGGCCCGGACTGCATTGGGAGTTGTATGTTTGAAATGCCTTGCTTGGGGGTACAGAAACTAATCAGAAGCAGATATTGCTTATTGTTGGTGCTGCTGCCGTTGGCACCTGGCGTGTTTTCGGAAAGCATGCCGGGCAAGGAAAGCGTGCCGAGCAAGGAGGTTCAACAGAGAGATGCGCGGTCGAATTCTGAAATTCGCCATGCTTGGAAAGTAGCAGTTGATAATTATCCCTTGCGGGCAACACGGCTTGATCTTTCCGTGCTGAGCGACAAAGAACAAGAAGAAATCCAAAATAAGCTTAGTGACCCGACAAGAAGCTACGCGGCGATTGGCAGAGACGCTTACTTGACTACAGCGAATTGGGCAATCGTCAAGCGGGAAGACGGGTTTGTAGTATGGCAGGCACAGATCCATTCTGCGGCAGCTCTGTCTCTGAATGTGCGTTTTAGCGATTTTGACCTTGAGCCGGGGATGTCCGTCAAAGTATACGGTCTCAGTGGCGGCACTGATGGCCCGGTTGGGGAATATACAGGTCGTGGATTGCGGGACAGTGGAAAGTTTTGGTCATTGGCGGCTCTCGGAGACACGGTAGTCGTGGAATACTGGCTTCCTGCTGGGCGCGAAATGCTCCCCGTTGATTTTCCTTTCAAGGTGAAAAGAGTCAACCATCGTTTTAGGGACGAAGAAGGCAAGCTGTCTGGTATGAACGCGAGACGTCTCTACCCTTTAAGTTGCGATGACTTTTTTTTCTGCTCTAACGCTCCAAACTATCCCGAGGCGAGGGGTGTCGCTAACTATATGATTGTGAATAGTGGCAGTAGCTGTTCCGGTGTCTTGTTAAATAACAAAATTGAAGGTGACTTCACTCTCTACTTTCTCACCGCTTTTCATTGCATTGGTAGTGAGGTGGGTTCTTCCAGAGCCAATGGTGAACTCATTGAATCGGAGTTCTGGTTTTTTTATGATGTTGTTCGGTGCACAAGAACCCAACGTCTTAAGGCTACAAATGCGAGATTTGTTGCGGGAAGCACGGCGGAAGAGGGAGACTGGGCACTGTTGCGTATTGAGGGGGAAGTGACTCCTGACATCAGTAGTGCAGGGAGCGAAGGGAGGCTTCGTTATATGGGTTGGTCTTCCGAATCTCACGAAGGGAAGCCTGGCAGAGGGGTTGAAGGTGTCATACTTCACCATCCAAGGGGCGAACCGATAAGTTTCACACGTTATGACAGCGAGGGTCTTACGGATCGTAGGAACGACAGTTTTCATCGATGCACAGGCTCAGGATGCTCGCATTTCGAATATTCTGTAGACTACCCTGTTCGTGGCGGTTCTTCAGGCGCTCCCATTTTTTATGGGCCTGAAGGTGCTAGAAAAGTGGCGGGAGTGCATACGCATAGTTATAGAATAGAGTGCGGATATTTCGGATACGATAATACCGGGCTTGGCTCTAGGTTCAGCAGGATGTGGCAAGATGAGCGGCTACGGGGAGCACTTAGAAACGGGAAAAACTATAACATATACAATGGTTCCATTTCTGCTACGCCTGACCCCCCGGTGATCGCAGAAGGGTCGCAAGATACAGTTTCAGTGGATTATGGAGCCAGAAGCGTGAGTTTCAGCCTGAATGCCAGGGCAGATGACGCAAGTTCTCTAAGTTGGCAGTCAGTGTCCGGTTCAGGTCCCCGGCGAGGCAGTGTGCGTTTTACGGATAACACGGGTTCCAGAGCTGATATTGTTTATGAGGTTTCCGGCGGGATTCGGCAAGAAGACCAATTTTCTATACAGGTGAGGGGTGCAGGTGGTACAGATGTAATTGTTATAACGGTGGTGCCAACCATCAACCCTCCTGTGATCGCAGAGGGTGCCGAGGAGGAGTTCCGTGTGGATTATGGAGCCAGAAGCGTGAGTTTCAGCCTGAATGCCAGGGCAGATGACGCAAGTTCTCTAAGTTGGCAGTCAGTGTCCGGTTCAGGTCCCCGGCGAGGCAGTGTGCGTTTTACGGATAACACGGGTTCCAGAGCTGATATTGTTTATGAGGTTTCCGGCGGGATTCGGCAAGAAGACCAATTTTCTATACAGGTGAGGGGTGCAGGTGGTACAGATGTAATTGTTATAACGGTGGTGCCAACCATCAACCCTCCTGTGATCGCAGAGGGTGCCGAGGAGGAGTTCCGTGTGGATTATGGAGTCAGAAGCCGGAGTTTCAGCTTGAATGCCAGGGCAGATGATGCGAGTTCCCTAAGCTGGCAGCTGGTGTCCGGTTCAGGCCCTAGGCGAGGCAGTGTGCGTTTTACGGATAGAACGGGTTCCAGAGCTGATATTGTTTATGAGGTTTCCGGCGGGATTCGGCAAGAAGACCAATTTTCTATACAGGTGAGGGGTGCAGGTGGTACAGATGTAATTGTTATAACGGTGGTGCCAACCATCAACCCTCCTGTGATCGCAGAGGGTGCCGAGGAGGAGTTCCGTGTGGATTATGGAGCCAGAAGCGTGAGTTTCAGCCTGAATGCCAGGGCAGATGACGCAAGTTCTCTAAGTTGGCAGTCAGTGTCCGGTTCAGGTCCCCGGCGAGGCAGTGTGCGTTTTACGGATAACACGGGTTCCAGAGCTGATATTGTTTATGAGGTTTCCGGCGGGATTCGGCAAGAAGACCAATTTTCTATACAGGTGAGGGGTGCAGGTGGTACAGATGTAATTGTTATAACGGTGGTGCCAACCATCAACCCTCCTGTGATCGCAGAAGGGTCGCAAGATACAGTTTCAGTGGATTATGGAGCCAGAAGCGTGAGTTTCAGCCTGAATGCCAGGGCAGATGACGCAAGTTCTCTAAGTTGGCAGTCAGTGTCCGGTTCAGATCCCCGGCGAGGCAGTGTGCGTTTTACGGATAACACGGGTTCCAGAGCTGATATTGTTTATGAGGTTTCCGGCGGGATTCGGCAAGAAGACCAATTTTCTATACAGGTGAGGGGTGCAGGTGGTACAGATGTAATTGTTATAACGGTGGTATCAATCATTACCAATCCTCCGGTGATAGCAGAGGGTGTCGAGGAGGAGTTTCGGGTGGATTATGGAGTCAGAAGCCGGAGTTTCAGCTTGAATGCCAGGGCAGATGATGCAAGTTCCCTAAGCTGGCGGTTGGTGTCCGGCTCAGACCCTAGGCGAGGCAGTGTGCGTTTTACGGATGACACGGGTTCCAGAGCTAGTATTGTTTATGAGGTTTCCGGCGGGATTCGGCAAGAAGACCAATTTTCTGTACAGGTGATGGGTGGAGGTGGTACAGATGTGATTACTGTACGCGTGAACGTCGAGCCTGCGATTGTTGAGGGTGATGAGAAAGAGCTCAGCGTGGCTTATGGCAGCAACAGCGTGACGCTGATTTTGAGTGCCGGGGCGGCCAACCCCGATTCTTTGAGATGGCAGTTGTTGTCCGGTTCAGGTTCGAGTGTGCCGGGAAGCCGTGTGTATTTTCTGAAAGGCCGGGGGGCTGAGGCGCGTGTTGTTTATGAGGTTTCCGGCGGGATTCGGCAGGAAGACCAGTTTTCTGTGCAGGTGAGTGGTAGAGGAGGCAGCGATGTGATTACCGTAAACGTGGTTGCTGCGCCTGCGATTGTTGAGGGTGGCGAGGAAGCACTCATAGTGGCTTACGGTAGTAGTAGTGGGATGCTGGACTTGAGTGCCGGGGCGGTTAACCCCGATTCTTTGAGCTGGAGTGGGGTGACAGGGCAAGGTTCGAGTGTGTCGGGAAGCCGTGTGTATTTTTTGGAAGACCGGGGAGCTGAGGCTCGTGTTGTTTATGAGGTTCCCGGAGGGATTAAAGAGAAAGACCGGTTCTCTGTGCGAGTGAGTGACACGTATGGCAGTGATGAAATTACGATCCACGTGATGCCGGACAGGGCACCGGTGATTAGCCGAGTTTTCGGGAGAGAGGTTGCCGGTGATGATGAACTGACCATCTACATCAGTCCCCAAACTCGGGAAGTGACTTCGCGCGCAATTGCCTTCGATGAGTCGCCTGACACGCTGGAGTGGACGATTGGAGGCATCCCCGTAAGTGGTGTGACAACAGCTCGCTTTTTGCTTAATGACGCTGGGGAAAATGCAACCCAAGTTTCAGGTACGGGGTCAGTTCGGGTGCTTTATAGGCGAGGTTCTACGGCGATAAAAAGCAGCAGTGCTGTCATTACGGTGACAGACAGATTAGGGCAATCTGACTCGTTTGTGTTGCGCTTTGTTGAGGATGAGACTGCTCCAGAGATCGTCAACGAAGGCGTGATGACCACCACGAGGGGGAAGACACTGGAAGTGACAATACCGTACGACAGCGAGCAACTAATACTGGATTTGTTTACCAGTTCGGCACGGGCGGGGCTCAAGGGGAAACAGGTCAGCAGTACCCCGACTGAAGCGCAGGCGTCGTCTCTTCCGGCTGATGGTGAAGGTGTGTTGAAGGTGCTGCTATCGATTCAATCAGGTGTGGATGAAGCCGAGTTCAGGATACGAGTTAGCAACGGTTCTGCCAGCGAGGAAATAAAGATACGGGTCGAACGCGAGCAAGTTATTCCGGTGCGCTTGAAAGTGCTGCTCGGTGGCGCGACCCGATAAGAGCGAACCACGCCTGTCTTGGCGAGCAGTCCGCTATTTTTCCGCTTTGAATGAAGCTCAGTTCGTTCGTGGTGAGAGTTAGCAATGGGTCTGCTAACGAGGGAATCATGATACGGGTCGAACGCGAGCAAGTTATTCCGGTGCGCTTGAAAGTGCTGCTCGGTGGCGCGACTCGATAAGAGCGAACTACTCCTGTCTTGGTAGCCGACTCCTTATTTTTCTGCTTTGAATGAAGCCTCGTTCGTGATGCGAGTTGGTAATGGGTCTGCCTGCTTCGCTGTCCTTGGTGCCGACATGATCAAGCTGTGTTTTTGACAATGTCTCGGTCGAACCATAGTGCCGGTTAAGTGTGAAGTCGTGCGTAGCAATTTTCTGCAACTCTACTACTGAGTAGGTCGTGTGGTGCACCTGATTTTGGGTAGCGGTGACACAAGTTACCTTGGTGCGTTGTACCATCCACAGGGAAACGACAGCTTTCCGTACGTGTGTGGCGAGAGCCGTTTTGCGCTGTACGGCATCAAGGTTGGAACGTCTGACTTAAGATGTCGTGTTTTTAGTGCTTTGATTGGGGGGCGCAGAAACTGATCAGAAACAGACATTGCTTACTAGCGGTGTTGCTACTGTTGGCACCTGGCGTGCTTGCACAAAGCATGCCAAGCATGGAAGTTGAGTTGCGACCTGCGCGATCAAGTTCTGAAATCCGTCATGCCCGGAAAGCAGCGGTTGAAAACTACCCCTTGCGGGCAACACGGCTTGATCTTTCTGTGCTGAGTGACAAAGAACAGAAAGAAATCAAAAGCTTGCTCAGTGACCCGATAAAGACCTACGTGGGGATTGGCAGAGACGCCTACTTGACTGCAGCAAATTGGGCAATGGTCAAACGGGAAGGCGGGTTTGAGATATGGCAGGCACAGATCCATTCTGCGGCGGCTTTGTCTTTGAAGGTGCGTTTTAGCGATTTTGATCTTGGGTCGGGGATGTCTGTCAAAGTGTACGGTCTGGGAGGTGGTGTCGGTGTCCCGGTTGGGGAATATACGGGTCATGGGTTGGGAGACGGTGGGAAGTTCTGGTCATTGTCGGCACTTGGTGACGTGGTGGTCGTTGAATACTGGCTTCCTGCCGAGCTTGAGGTGCATCCCGACGACTTCCCCTTCAAAGTAGAAAGAATCAGCCATCGCTTCAGTGACGAAGAAGGCAAGCTTTTTGGGATGAATGCGAGACGTTTTATCCCCCGACAATCCACTTGCGGGTCTCCGATTCCTGTCTGTTCCGCAAATAATCAAGTGGCACAGGGCGTCGCCGGTTACGAAGTCACTGACTATTACGGGAATACCGGCTACTGCACCGGTGCCTTACTGAATAACAGGCGAAGGGACGGTGCGCTTTATTTTCTCACTGCCTTTCATTGCATTGATGATGTGGTGAGTTCTTCTGAAGCCTACAAAGGCACATTCGTTGATACACTTTTTCTGTTTCGTTACGATAGTTGCACTGATATATCTGGATATATCGTGGGTATAGGCGCGACATTTATTGCCGGAAGTGAGATCTCGGTGGCGGACTGGGCATTGTTACGTATTGAGGAGCTGGTTGGTGGCAACGGGCGCAGTAGCTATCTAGGTTGGGACGCTGACCTTCGTGAAAAGTTTGCAGGTTATACGATTCACCACGGAAGTGGTGAACCGCAAGGGCGTTCCTCATTCGACAGCATCGGTCTTGATTATGCGGCAAGAGTTGTGACGAATAGCAATGGCAGTGGTGCAACAGTTTTTTTGCCGTGCTCAGGTGCAGACTGCTCGCATTTCAAATTGCGATTTAATCAAAGTGCTTCAGGCGGTGCTTCGGGTGCTTCCATCTTTGTTGGTGGTGACCAACAAGTGGTGGGTGTGCTGACGAATGGTGATGAGAAGACCTGCAGAGGGACTGCTTCCAGATTCAGCAAGATGTACGAGGACGGACGGGTTCAGGGCGCACTCAATTATGGAGATGATTATTTTCGGAACACGGGAGAGGCGAGAAATTTTGATGACTCGGCTCGGCCTGACTACAATCCCTTCCCACCTGTGATCGAGGACGGTGCTGAGAAAATAATCAGTGTTGTATATGGCAGCGACAGCGGGTCACTGACTTTGCGTGCCGAGGCACCTGATGCCCGTTCCTTGCGCTGGCAATTGTTGGAAAGGTCAGGTCCCAGAGCACCGGGAAGTAGCGTACGTTTTCTGGAGGACGAAGGAGCCGATGCGTATATCGCCTATGAGGTGCAGAGTGGAGTTCAACAGAGGGATCAATTTTCTGTGCGGGTGAGTAGCGCGGGGGGTAGCGATGTGATCACTGTGCGCGTGTTACCTGTTGCGGGGGAGACACCGTCGTTGCCGCCAGAATGCGAGGGAAAGGGGTTGGCGACGGCTCCGGGGGATGGGGGATCCGGCAATCCCTATCGGCTGAGTACGCTTTGCCAACTACAGGACATTCATTCGCAGCTTGACGCTCATTATCGTCTGATTGCTGATATTGATGCTTCTGCCAGCCGTGACTGGAATGGTGGAAGCGGGTTTCTTCCTATTGCCGGGGGAAGGGATTTCTACGAGCTTTTTGAAGCTGACAGCATTGATTTGGAGCTGAGGAATTATTTTGGGTCGGGTTATGCTTTTAGCGGCTCCTTTGATGGCGACGGTTTTTCTATTGATGGGTTGGTGGTGAATCGGAGATCGGAAGACTTTACGAGTCTGTTTTCCGTCACATTTGGTGCTGTCTTCAAGAATGTGCGGCTTTTGAACTCGGAAATAAAAGGGCGCAGAGGGGCGGGTGCTTTGGCGGGTGTCATGATTGATGGGAGTGTTTCTGGATTCCATTCTAAGGGTAGGGTCGATGGGCATTCGTACATAGGAGGCCTTTCGGGGATCAATTATTCCGGAAGCCTTGAGAACGGTTTGGTATCTGGTTCGGTACAAGGGGCTGGGGATTTTGTCGGTGGCCTCACAGGAAGCAACCTTGAGGGAACTGTGTCCGGTGTTTCTGCGTACGAGTCGACTGTTTCAGGGAAAAACATTGTTGGTGGTCTCGCCGCCCACAGTCGTGATGGCACTATCAGTCGTAGCAATGCAGACGCAGTGGTTACTGGCAGCGGTCTGGTCGTTGGGGGTCTATTGGGATGGGGCGAGGAAGGAGCCGTGCGCGAAAGCTTCGCAGTTGGAGCAGTTAGTGGTCTTGATGCTATTGGTGGTCTGGTGGGAGCTTGCCATGAGAGTGACGTTGATAACAGTTTTGCGACAGCTTCTGTTTCAGGAGCTGAGGGTGTGGGCGGCTTGGTAGGTCTTGGTACTCCAGGAAGCGAGGTTGCTAATAGTTATGCGACCGGGGCAGTAGCTGGCAGCATCGGGGCAGGTAGTCTGGTCGGCAATAATCAAGGTGAAGTCAGGAACAGCTATGCCTCAGGTGTGGTCAGATCTGTAGGGAGTGGTGAATACGTGGGAGGTCTCTTGGGAGACAGCAGAGTTGGGTCTTCGTCTGGAAGTTTCATGCGCACGTTGGCGCAATTGAAGTGTCCGCCAAGCCCGGGTCAGTTTTGTCAGGGCGCTAGCTCGTATGTCGGCTGGAGTGAGCGGGAGTGGGACTTTGGTGATGCGAACACGCTGCCAACTATCCGCTCGCAGTCTGCTCCCATGATCGCGGGGGGTGACGAGGAAACGTTCGTAGCAGCTTATGGGGCTGAAAGCGCGGAGTTCACATTGCGTGCGAATGCTTCGGGCTCGGGTTTTTTGGTATGGGGGTTGGCAGATTCAGGTTCAAGTGTGGCAGGGAGCAGCGTGCGTTTTCCGAGGGTTCAGGGAGCTGAGGCGCGTGTCGTTTATGAGGTTCCTGGGGGGATTAAAGAACCGGATCAATTTTCTGTGTGGGTGCGTAGTCCGGGTGGTAGCGATGTGATTACTGTACGCGTGAACGTCGAGCCTGCGATTGTTGAGGGTGATGAGAAAGAGCTCAGCGTGGCTTATGGCAGCAACAGCGTGACGCTGATTTTGAGTGCCGGGGCGGCCAATCCCGATTCTTTGAGATGGCAGTTGTTGTCCGGGTCAGGTTCGAGTGTGCCGGGAAGCCGTGTGTATTTTCTGAAAGGCCGGGGGGCTGAGGCGCGTGTTGTTTATGAGGTTTCCGGCGGGATTCGGCAGGAAGACCAGTTTTCTGTGCAGGTGAGTGGTAGAGGAGGCAGCGATGTGATTACCATAAACGTGGTTGCTGCGCCTGCGATTGTTGAGGGTGACGAGGAAGCACTCATAGTGGCTTACGGTAGTAGTAGTGGGGCACTGGACTTGAGTGCCGGGGCGGTTA
Organism: uncultured candidatus Poriferisulfidus sp.; assembly: GCA_965215765.1. Taxonomy (GTDB): domain Bacteria; phylum Pseudomonadota; class Gammaproteobacteria; order Poriferisulfidales; family Oxydemutatoraceae. The sequence continues at coordinate 765,564 of OZ244118.1, forward strand.
ACCCCGATTCTTTGAGATGGCAGTTGTTGTCTGGTTCAGGCTCGAATGTACCGGGAAGCCGCGTGTATTTCCTGAAAGACCGGGGGGCTGAGGCTCGTGTTGTTTATGAGGTTCCCGGAGGGATTAAAGAGAAAGACCGGTTCTCTGTGCGAGTGAGTGACACGTATGGCAGTGATGAAATTACGATCCACGTGATGCCGGACAGGATACCGGTGATTAGCCGAGTTTTCGGGAGAGAGGTTGCCGGTGATGATGAGCTGACTGTCTACATCAGCCCCCAAATACTGGAAGTGACTTTGCGCGCGATTGCCTTCGATGAATCACCAGAGAAGCTGAAGTGGACAATTGCAGACACCTCCGTAAATGGTGCGACAACAGCCCGCTTTTTGCTTGGCGACGCTGGGGAAAATGCAATCCTGGTCTCAAGTGCGGAGAAAGTTCGGGTGCTTTATAGGCGAGGTTCTACAGCAGTTACAAGCAGTAGCTTTCTCATTACGGTGACAGACACGCTTGGACAAACAGACTCGCTTCGGGTGCGTATGGTCGTGGATGCGACTACTCCAGAGATCGCCAATGAAGGCGTGATGACCACTGCGGAGGGAAAAACACTGGAAGTGAGAATACCGTACAGTAGCGAGCAACTAATACTGGATTTGCTTACCCGTTTGGCACGGGCGGGACTTGTGGGGAAACCAGTCAGCAGTGCCCCGACTGAGATGACGCAGGTATCGTTTCTTCCGGCTGATGGTGAAGGGACACTGAAGGTGCTGCTACAGGTTCCGCAAAGTTTGGATGAAGCCTCGTTCAGGATACGAGTTAGCAACGGGTCTGCCAGCGAGGAAATTACGATATTGGTTACACGCGAGCAAGTTATTCCGGTGCGATCGAAAGTGCTGCTCGGTGGCGCGACTCGATAAGAGCAACCACGACCACGCTTGCTTTGGCAAGAAGTTCCTCATGGTTCTGTTTTGGATGAAGCCGAGTTCAGTGTACGAGTTAGCAACGGGTCTGCCAGTGAGGACATCGTGATACGGGTCGAACGCGAGCTAATTATTCCGGTAGTGCGCTCGAAAGTGCAACTCGGTGGTGCAGGTATCGTTTCTTCCGGCTGATGGTGAAGGGGTGCTGAAGGTGAGGCTCCCGGTTCAATTGGATGTGGATGAAGCCGAGTTCAGGATACGAGTTAGCAATGGGTCTGCCAGTGAGGACATCGTGATACGGGTCACGCGCGAGCAAGTTATTTCGGTAGTGCGCTCGAAAGTGCAACTCGGTGGCGCGACCCGATAAGAGCGAACCGCGACTGTTCCGGTAACTGATTCCTTGTTTTTCTGCTTTGCCACCGACGTGATCAAACCGTGTTTTTGACAATGTCGTAGCCAAGCCGTAACGTCGGACAAGTGCGGAGTCATGCGTAGCAATTTTCGGCAACTCTGTGGTTGTGTATGGAGGGTATTTCCGGGCGGGTGTTGGCTGACACGGAGCTGCATCGGAGTGTTGTATAGTTTGCCGGGAACGACAATTTCTTGGGTGTGGAACACAAGTCGTTTTGAATCGCATGGCATCAGGGTCGGAGTATCTGATTTCGGTGTCGTGTTTTTTTATGCTTTGCTTGGAGGTACAAACCTTGATCAGAAACAGATATTGTTTACTGTTGGGGCTACTGTTGTTGGCACCTTGCGCGTTTTCGCAAAGCATGCCGAGCATGGAGATTGAACTGCGATCTGCGCGACCAAGTTCTGAAATTCGTCATGCTTGGAAAGCAGCGGTTGAAAATTATCCCCTACGGGCAACGCGGCTTGATCTTTCCGTGCTGAACGACAAAGAACAGGAAAAAACCCAAAGTCTGCTCAGTGACCCGATAAACAAATACGTGGGAATTGGCAGAGATGTCCACTTGACTGCGGCAAATTGGGCAATGGTCAAGCGGGAAGATGGATTTGCAATATGGCAGGCACAGATCCGTTCCGTAGCTGCCTTGTCCATGCAGGTACGTTTTAACGATTTTGATCTTGGGTTGGGGATGTCCGTCAAAGTGTACGGTCTCAGCGGTGCTTCGCCAGTCGGAGAATATATGGGTCGTGGGTTGGAGGATGCCGGAATGTTTTGGTCGTTGGCAGTTCCTGGTGACACAGTGGTCGTGGAATACTGGCTTCCTGCCGAGCTCAAGACGCACCCTGGTGACTTTCCCTTCAAGGTAGAAAAAATCATCCATTACTTCAAAGGCGCAGGAGGCGAGCTGTCTGGAGTGAATGTGAGTCGTTTTGTCCCCCGACACACTGCTTGCGGAGATCCGGTTCCTGTCTGTTCTGCAAATGACCGCGCGGGGCAGGGTGTTGGTCACTTGCGGATGCTTGACGTTTCCAGTCTATCAGCCCCTAGGGTGGTGGAGTGCTCCGGTGTCCTACTGAATAACAGGCGAAGGGACAGTGCACTTTATTTTCTCACTTCTTTTTATTGTGTTGATTTTTCGTTGCTTGGACGCTCCCCAGAAACCCCAGTGGGCTTCCGGCTCCAGTCTTCCGTGTTGGGTCTGGATCCTCCGATGTTCCGGTTTCGTTACGATGATTGTGACACTGATAATTCCCTGGTCACGAACGCTGCCGGCGTGAACTATATTGCCGGAAGTGATTTGGGGGATTGGGCACTGTTGCGCATCGCTGGCCAGCTGACGGGCATTCCTGGAATCCCGTTGTTAGGCCTCCCTGAATACACCGCCACCCTTCTGGGTTGGAACGCCGACCCTCGTGAAAAATTCGCAGGCTACACAATTCACCACGGAGGATATGGCAGTGCGACAACCGCAGGACAGCAAACCCGCTCCTCGTTTGACAGCACCGGTTTTCTTTATCTGGATCGGCGTCGGTCTTGGGATTTTTTGCCGTGTTTGGGTGCGGGCTGTGCATATCTACAACTGCAGCTTGGTCAAAGTATTTTTTACAGAGGGACAGGTGCTCCCATCTTTGTTAATGGCAGTCAAGACGTGGTGGGGGTGGTCGCGGGGGTGGTCAGGAATGACGGGTTCTGCGAAGCGCATGCTTCCAGATTCAGCAAGATATACGAGGATGGGCGGGTTCAGGGAGCACTCAATTATGGTAACGATTATTACTGGGAAAGGGGAGAGGCGAGAAGTTTTGATGATTCAGCTCGCCCTTCTTACTACATTCCGCCGCCCGAGATTAATGAAGGTGGCGAGAAAGAGTTTAAAGTGAGATATAAAGACTTTAGTTCTGATTTCAGCTTGACTGCCGTGGCAGATGATCCAAGTACTCTGAGTTGGCAGTTGTTGCCCGGTTCAACTCCCAGAGCGCAGGGAAGTACGGCACGGGTTCTGAGAGACCGAGGGGCGAATGTCCGTGTTGCTTATGAGGTGCAGGGTGGAATTAAAGAGGAAGACCGGTTCTCTTTGCGAGTGAGTGACATGTATGGCAGCGACGAAATTACGATTTTTGTGATACCGGACAAGCCTCCGGTGATTAGACGGGTATTCGGTAGGGAGGTTGGCGATGATGATGAGCTGGTTGTCTATATCAGTCCCCAAATTCAAGAAGTGACTTTGCGCGCGATTGCCTTTGATGATCTGGCAAGCACACTAAAGTGGACGACTGAAGACACCCGTGCAAATGGTGCGATTTCGGCTCGCTTTTTGCTTGACGACACCGGGGAAATTGTAAACCGGGTTTCAGGTACGGAGAAAGTCCGGGTGCTTTATAAGAGAGGTTCTACAGCAGTTACAAGCGGCAGTTTTGCCATTACGGTGGAAGATTCGCCGCTTTATCAAATAGACTCGCTTCGGGTGCGTATGATCGAGGATGCGACTACTCCGGTAATCGTCAACGAAGGCGTGACAATCACCGAGACGGTTAAAACACTGGAAGTGGAAATACCTTACTACAGCAAGCAACTAAATCTGGATTTGCTTACCAGTTCGGCGCGGGCGGGTCTTGTGGGAGAACAAATCAGCAGTACCCCGACTGAAGCGCAGGCATTGTTTCTTCCGGCTGATGGTGAAGGGACATTGAAAGTGGATCTGCAGGTTCCACAAAGTTTGGATGAAGCCTCATTCGAGATACGAGTTAGCAATGGGTCTGCTAGCGAGGAAATAACGATACGGGTCGAACGCGAGCTAATTATTCCGGTGCGGTCGAAAGTGCTGCTCGGTGGCGCGACTCGATAAGAGCGAACCACGCCTGTTTCGGCAAGCAGTCCGCTATTTTTCCGTTTTGAATGAAGCTTCGTTCGTTCGTGGCGCGAGTTGGCAATGGGTCTGCCTGCTTCGCTGTCCTTGGTGCCGGCATGTTCAAGCTGTGTTTTTGACAATGTCTCGGTCAGGTTGCAATACCGGACAGATGCGAAAAATCGTGTGTTGTGCGTTGCTTGCCAACGAAAATGCGAACATAATCACCATCCGCAACGCGCTTTCGTCGTGTGGGGTTCATTCTGTCAGAAGCGGAGGCTTGGAATGACAAAAATGTTGTTGATACCGGGTCGTTCCCGAAACCAGGGCACCGCGCTCAACGCTGGAAAATTGGGGGAGAAATATCTGGATGTAACGTCCACGCTGGAAATGAATGAACTTGATATGCAGAAGCTTGGGATTGAGAAAGGTGGCAAGGTACGGCTGTCTTCATCTGTCGGCGAAGTGGTGGTGAGCTGTGTGCCCCGAAAGGATGCTGATTTGCCTTCCGGCTTGCTGTTTATTGCTTATGGCCCGACTTCGAGCGAGTTAATGTCGAGTGATACCGCTGGCAGTGGTATGCCGTTGTCGAAGCATTTGGAAGTCAAAGTTGAAAGATGCGATGGCGCAGACATCGGGGAGTGAACAGGGGAAAAAATAATGCCGGAAACCGCGACTAAAATCGAAAAAATAAAAATCGTGAGTGACGCTACTTGCACTTTTTGTGGGTGCGTATGCGATGACATGGAGTTGACGGTGGATCTGGAGCAGGATCGAATTACCAAAGCCAAAAATGCCTGCTTTTTGGGAAGGGCGTGGTTTGCCGAGCACGTGGTAGACAAAAGCCGACCGGTGGCCACCATTGACGGGCGTCCTGCCACTCTTAAAGAGGCGTCTGCTGAGGCGGCTCGCATTTTGCACGAGGCGAGGTGCCCGATTGTTTATGGCTTAAGCGATACCACTTGCGAGGCGCAGCGCCAGGCAGTTGCGATTAGCGATTTCATTAAAGGCAACGTGGATACCACGACTTCTGTTTGCCATGGTCCTTCAGGGATCGCGTTTCAAGAGGTCGGGGAGAGCACGGCGACACTTGGAGAAATCAAGAATCGTGCAGACTTGGTTATCTATTGGGGCGGCAATCCCGCTGAGTCCCATCCTCGCCATTTCACGCGTTATGCGGTTACGCCCAAAGGCATGTTCACGCCGAACGGAAAAAGAGATCGTACCGTGGTGTTGGTTGATGTGCGCAAAACGCCAAGCGCACCGGTTGCTGACATATTTTTACGCGTAAAACCCGGGCGGGATTTTGAATTGCTTTGGATTTTGCGGGCGATGGTCAAGGGTGTGAAGGTGGCGGTAGACGTTGAGAAACTGACCGGCATCAGTCGTGAGGTGCTTGAGGACTTGGTCGGGCGCATGAAAAGCTGTCGTTACGGGGTTCTGTTTTTTGGTATGGGGCTGACGATGACCCGTGGTCGTCATTTCAATTCCGGTGCAGTCTTGTCGCTGGCGGCGGATTTGAATGACTTTACGCACTTCGTTGCCATGCCGGTTCGCGGACATGGCAACGTCACGGGTGCGGATAACGTGGTTTCCTGGCAAACCGGCTATCCTTTCGGGGTGAACTTTAACCGTGGATACCCGCGTTTTAATCCCGGAGAGTTCACGACCGTTGACATGTTGGCAAGAGGTGAAGCGGACAGTGCTTTGATTATTGCCACAGATCCTGCAGCCAATTTCCCGGCTCGAGCCATTGGCCATCTGAAAAAGATTCCCCTTGTTGTGCTGGATACCAAAGAAACAGCCACGACGAAACTTGCTCGTGTTGCATTCAATGTGTCGACTTATGGCATCAATACGGGGGGAACGGTCTACCGGATGGACAATGTGCCGATCAGTCTCCGTCCGGCTTTGGCTTCTCCATTTCCTGGTGACCAGGAAGTGCTGACCTCGATTCTTGCTGACTTGCGCAAGTTGCGAGGAGCTAAGGCCAAGCTCGCAAGTTGATCTTGTTTCGTTATGCTTCGGTCTGGCTGCCGGGTGAGCGGCTTTTTTGTCTTGTAAATAAATAAATGTCAGAATTTGTGATTTCCGGGGGTCGGGTTTATGACCCTGCCAATGGCATTGACGGCGAAGTGCGTGATGTCTGCGTACGCGACGGAAAGATCGCTGAATCGGTTGCTGCTTCTGCGCTGAAAATCAACGTTGCAGGGACGGTGGTGATGCCTGGGGGCGTTGATATTCATTGCCATATTGCCGGGCCAAAAGTGAACCTGGCGCGCAAGTTGATGCCTGAAGACCACCGACTGGATCCTCATCCGGGGACGCCTGCTACCCGCTCCGGCAGTGGTGGTGTTGTTCCCTCCACTTTTGTGACCGGTTATCGCTACGCCACGCTCGGGTACACCACTGCAATGGAAGCCGCCGTGCCGCCGCTTTTTGCCAGGCACGTATTGGAAGAGCTCTGGGATACACCGGTGATCGACAAGGGTTTTTATGTGCTACTCGGCAACAACTCCTTTCTTTATAGCTTGTTGCAGAAAAACCGCACCCAAGATTTCCAAAATGCAGTTTCCTGGTGGCTGAACGCCACGAAGTCGTACGCTGTGAAACTGGTGAATCCCTGCGGGGATGAACTGTGGAAGGGCAAAAGAAACACGAACGTGACTGACATCAACACGGTGGTTGAGCCTTTTCAATTGACCCCCTTGCATGTCATTTCTGCTTTTGTGGAAGCTGCGAATGCCTTGGGCTTGCCGCATCCTCCCCACGTTCACTGCAACAACCTCGGCCACAGCGGGAATATACATACCACGCTGGAAACCATGAAAGCAGCAGGAGGGCTGCCTATCCACATTGCCCATTCACAGTTTCACAGCTTTGCCGGAGAGATCGGCAAAAGTCCAGCGTCCGGGGCGCAACAAATTATTGAGTACATCAATTCTCATCCGAACGTCACCACGGATGTCGGGCAGGTGATGTTCGGGAAGGCGGTTGCTACCACTGCAGACGCACCGTTGACATGGATGTTGCGTCATGTGCAGAAAGCAAAATGGGTGAACGCTGACACCGAATGTGAAAGTGGTTGCGGGATCATGCCTTTTTCCTACCAGGAACACGTCTACACGCATGCCTTGCAATGGGCGATCGGCCTGGAACTATTCCTGTTGTCAGAGGATCCCTGGAGGGTGGTGTTGTCTACGGATCACCCGAATGGTGGCTCCTTCATGAACTACCCGAGATTGATACACCTGTTAATGAACAGCAATTTCAGGGCGGAAGAAATTGAGCGTCTGCACCCGAAGATCAGGCAGACGACAGGTCTTGCCAACCTCAAGCGCGAATACACCTTGAGAGAAATTGCCATCATCACGAGGGCAGGTCCGGCGCGCATTCTGGGGATGCGCAACAAGGGTCATTTGGGTGCGGGCGCGGATGCGGACATCACGATTTACACGGAGGACGCTGATCGCGAGAAAATGTTCAATGCACCGCGCTATGTCTTCAAGGATGGCCATGCAATTATTAAAGATCACGAGTTTTCGCGTGATTATTTTGGTCGTTTGCTGCATGTTGAGCCGAGTTACGATAAAAAAATTGAGGATGCGATCCGTCCGTTTTTTGATGACTACTACACGGTTCGGTTTGGTAACTATGCCATTCAGGATGATTTGCTCCACGAGCATACGGTGGTTCCGATGCTCAACAAGTCTCAGCACTCATGAGTGATATAAAAATTGGCAGAACCGTCGTAAGAGACACTTTCGCTGAAGCATTTGAGATGTGGGGTGCGAGAGTCATCATTACGGCTGACACCAAGGAATGGGCTCTCGCTGCCGGGCAATCCATGACGGGCTTTGCGACTTCAGTCATTCGTTGCAAATGCGAAGCGGCCATGGAGTGCGAAGTTGCGGCTTCGAACACATTGGACAACCGCCCCGGGGTCAGTGTGCTGTTGTTTGCCATGGCGGAGAAATCCATGAGTGATCGCTTGGTGGAACGTATCGGTCAATGCGTCATGACCTGCCCAACTACGGCTTGCTATTCTGGATTGAAGGCCGAAAAAAAGGTGCCGGTGGGTTCTCGTTTGCGCTATTTTGGGGACGGACACCAGATTTCCAAGGTCATTTTCGGTCGGCGGTTTTGGCGTATTCCGGTTATGGAAGGGGAGTTTTTGGTTGAGTCCGGGTTCGGCATCAAGACTACGGTGGGTGGTGGCAATTTGTTGTTTCTTGGCAAGGACCAGAAAGGTGCTTTGAATGCGGCAACGGCAGCGGTAGCTGCGATGAAGGAAATCGCTGGAGTGTTCCTGCCGTTCCCGCAAGGAGTGGTCAGGTCAGGCAGCAAGATGGGTGCGAAATACAAAGGTCTGATTGCTTCCACAAATGACGCCTACTGTCCGACTTTGCGTGGGCAGTGTTCGGACACACAGGTTCCGGAGGGTGTTGAAGCCGTGTACGAGATCGTGGTAAATGGCTTGAGCCTGGACATGGTCAGAAAAGCAATGCGCAGCGGGATCATCGCCGCAGCAGATCAAGGGGTAGAGTTTATTTCAGCTGGTAACTACGGTGGTACGCTCGGAAAATACCAGATCCATCTGGGCGAGTTACTTGCTGTTGGTGCATCAAACACCTGATGGAAACCACACTGCTTTTGTGTCAGCAGCCTGAAGTGCCTCTTGAGGCCGAATGCATCAGTCCGCAGCATTTTTCCGCTCTTTCACAATCTGGCATAGAACGTTTGAGCGTGATGCACGGTAATCGTCAGGCGCAATTGGGCGATTTTTTCCAGGTTCGAGGCAATGGTTGCGAGACGATCCGCCTTGAAGGGGATCTTTCACAAGTCAAATTGATCGGTGCCGGAATGAGCAGTGGCCGTATAGAGGTCTATGGCAATGTGGGGATGCATCTCGGTGCCGGGATTTCGGGCGGGGAAATTTTGGTGCATGGTGATGCGTCAGATTGGGTCGGGTCGGAAATGCAGGGTGGAAGAATAACGGTTTTCGGCAATGCCGGGCACATGGTGGGCAGCGCGTACCGAGGACAGGTCTTCGGCATGACAGGGGGCGAGATTTTTATCCATGGGAGCGCGAAAAACGAGGTTGGAGGAGGTATGCGTCGCGGCTTGATTGCTGTTGGTGGCAGTTGCGGTGACTTCGGCGGTGTCAACATGGGGGCTGGTACGATCGTCGTTTTGGGAGCACCCGGAATACGTTGGGGCGCTGGTATGAAAAGAGGGAGCATCGTGTTTTTGGAGCAAGCAGAAGTGTTGCCCAGCTTTTCTTCCGCCGGTGTTTTTCATCCGATTTTCCTGCGTTTTTACCTGTTGTATTTACGCAAGCAAGGTTTTGTGCTTGAAGACCGCCACATCAGCGGAAAATACAGCCGTTGGACCGGGGACGGTGTGGTCATGAATAAAGGGGAAATACTGCTTTACCATGTCTGAGGCCTTGTTGTTTTGTGTGGTTAATTTTTGAATGGCCATACAGTTTTTTTCATTGAAGGCCGGAGCGACTGACAGGTTGTTCCGGCGTGAATTTTGTCGGGGGTCTTCCCCGGAGGAGTACAAGCGATGACCACAGTTGTGACAGATAACTGCAAAGATTGCCGTTTTACAGACTGTGTTACGGTCTGTCCCGTAGCGTGTTTTCACTATGATGACGAGATGCTTTACATTGATCCGGATGTTTGCATTGACTGTAGTGCATGCATCCCTGAGTGCCCGGTGGAAGCAATCTATGAAGAGGATGACTTGCCGGATGACAAGCGTAAATGGGTGCAGATTAACGCAGAAAAAGCTCCGGATCTTCCGTGCATTGAAGATGCAATGGATCCTTTGCCTGGAGCTGAAGAACGCAAAACCGAACTAGGCTTTTAATCCCAGGTTGTCTTTAGCCGGGATGTGGTTATGGGTGTAGCGCTGGCTACCGTCGGGATGCCGTTAAAGGTTGCCATTGTGGGCAGTGGTCCGAGCGGGTTTTATACGGCTGAGGCTCTGTTGAAGTCACCGCACGAGGTACACGTTGATCTTTTGGAGTACCTGCCCACTCCGTTTGGCCTGGTCAGAAGTGGCGTGGCTCCAGACCATCAGAAATTGAAAGGAGCCATCAAGGTTTACGAAATGATTGCCGAGCATGAGAAGTTGCGATTTTTCGGGAATGTGAAAGTAGGAAGGGATATTGCTGCCGAAGATCTGTCCAGGATCTATCACGCTGTTATTTATACCTGTGGTGCTGAAACCGATCGAAAATTGGCGATTCCGGGAGAAGATTTGCCCGGCAGCCATACAGCGACTGAGTTTGTGGGTTGGTATAACGGGCATCCGGACTACCAGGATCGCGTGTTTGATTTTTCTGCTCCCAACGCGGTGATTATTGGTCAGGGAAACGTTGCTGCGGATGTGGCGAGAATTCTTGCCAAGACTCCGGAGGAGCTCATGCATACCGACATCACTGAAAACGCTTTGCGTGTTTTGCGCGGTAGCAAAATCCGCAACATCTACATTATTGGGCGGCGCAGTGCGGTGCAGGCAAAATTTTCGCCCAAAGAGCTTCGGGAATTTCTGGATCTGAAGGATTGCGCCCCGTACGTAGATCCTGAAGACCTGGAACTCAATGAAGCCAGCCGTGTCGAGGTGGAAAGTCGGGAGGGAGGGCAAGCGAAAAAGAACCACCGGATTTTCCAGCAGTTTTCCGAGATGGAAAATCATGGGAAGTCACGTGTCAGCTGCTTTACTTTTTTAAAGAGCCCTGTTTGCCTGAAAGGTGAAGACCGCATCAGGGAAGTGGTTCTGGAAAAAAACCGGCTTAAAGGGGCAGCGTTTTCGCAATCTGCATACGGGACGGGAGAAACGGTCAGCTTGGAATGCGGGGTTCTTTTCAGGAGCATTGGTTATCGAGGAGCTCCTGTTCCCGGGGTTCCTTTTGATGCCCAATCCGGGACGATTCCGAATGAGTCCGGAAGGGTAAGGTGTCATGACAAACACGCTTCCTTGGGGAATACCTACGTTGCTGGCTGGATAAAGCGTGGGCCAAGCGGCATTATTGGTACGAATCGCGCCTGCGCAGTGGAAACAGTGAAGACGCTTTTTGCTGACATGCCTTCCTGGCCAGACGAAACCCGTGATGGCAAGGATGCGCTTTGCAATTTACTGAACGAGCGGGCAATTGCGTACCTGGATTATGCGCAGTGGAAAAAAATTGATACAGCGGAACAATTTGCCGGTGAAAAGAATGGCAAACCCCGGGAGAAACTCACTACAGTAAAAGAGTTGATTGAGGTGGCCAAGAGCGCTTCCGGAGAAGTATCAAAATAACCTTCCCCGGTTCATTTGCCTGGCATGGTGGATATCTGCAGTGATGCTTTTTGATCCCCGCTACATACGCCTAAGCAGCGGCAATTGCCCTTTTATGCGTCTTTTTGTCCATCTTAAGAATGGTGCCTGTGATAGAATAGTAGCTAAAGAAGCGAAGTACTTAAGTTTCGGAGGAACAGAATGAATATCTACTCGGTGGAAGAAATCCAAGCCGCGCAGAACCGGTTCAATGACTATGCCGAAGCAGTCCAGAAGCTGAATGGTGAGAATGATGCTAGTAGCGGGAGCAGGTGGGGGCGTATTGCTTTAGGGACTGATGGACGCCCGGAGGTTCACATCGCCAAGAGTGCCAGGGGCAAGGTTTGGCACTTTTTGAAGGAGACAGTGCTCAGGCCTTATATGTATTACCAGAATTACAAGTTGCTGAAGAATCTTGAGTCTTCAGTCCGTGAGTGCTTTACAGAGGATCATAAGGAGACTGTAGCCAAGGAGATTCGTGAAATTGCGTCAGCAGCAGCAGGCGCATCAAAGAGCAGTAAGCCTTATATGGGTTCTTACCAGAGTTTCGCGGAGTATGTTGCCAAATTTGCAAACGAAGGGGGTCGTAAATTTCAAGAAATGGAGGAGGAGGGTTCCTCTGTAACGGAATTAAATGTTCCCCGCATGAAGAGAAGTTTTACTTCTACAATGGAACTTAGTGATTTACTCAAGAGAGGAGACCGTACTTCTACAACGGGGGGCAGCGTTTCCTCAACGAGGAGATGGCCTTCCCCAGTGGATGAAAATGGATATCTTACCTCGGAATTGGGACGGCCTGACGGCAACGGCGAGCCAGGTTCCAAGGAACAAAGCTTGTTGGGTAGCTTGACCCTGTTTGGTCGAAATCAGACCGGCAGAAAGTCTTATGATGACATTCTGTCAGAGAGGGACAGGTATTTACCAAGTACGGTTAAGTCGTCAGGCAGTGAACCGCCAATGAGGAGTAGAAGCAATCTGGAGAGGAGCGCGCTTCCTTTAGAACCGGATGAGGAATCGGTTTTACCAGATGCACGGGCTGAATCGCCAGACAGAAAACCGGTGACGAGAAGTAAAAGTGCTCTTGGCAGGAGAAAATCTTTTGTAGTCCCGGAGCATCAGAGGCAAAGTAGTCAATCTAAGAGTAGGCCTACTTCAAGAGCGGAAATGAGGTCGTTTTCGGAACGTCCCGGTTCGGTTGGGTTTGGCCATAGCCCGGTGAAACGATATTCACAGCGTACGCCTGATGCAAGAAACTCTGTGTTTTCCATTGATTCAGATATGCCTGGAGATGATCTGGAAAGGTCAGGTCAAGACGAAAATGTCTTCAGCTCGCCATTGAGGAGAGCCACAAGCGCTAACCATATAAGACCCCACTCCACACTTATGCCAACGCCACCTCGTCGAGGCAAGGGGACCGACCCGGTATTGAGGAGATCCTCAAGCACTAGCCATATAAAACCCAACTCCACGCTTACGCCCACATCTGCATCCACATCCTTCCCTTGGAACGGAGCGAGTAGCCATGGTGACCTTACTCATACACTTAAGTCTGACGGCAAGACAATGTTTTTACACGCTGGCCCAAGTGTTGATGGCTTGTTAGGAGAAGGAGCCTTCCAAGAAAAAGCTCTTACGTGCCACACCGAGCGTGTAGGAAGAATACGCGCCAAAATACATGCTTATATGAATCCAAGTCCTCGGAAACTGCGTGGGAGAACGCTTGGTGGGCTTTCCCGGCGGCTCAATTTGGGAGTGGGTGACGTGGTATTACGATCTGTGAGCTTGCTTGCGATTGACGCGGTCAGGTTAGGGTTTGACAATTATTGCGGGTTCATCAGCTTTTTACAGCCTGGATATGGTCGAGAAAGGAAATCTAAAAATGTCGAAGGTTCACAACCGCTTGTTTCTGTAAATGTCCGTTCGTCCGCATATCAATGCGAACAGAATGCGTTTTTCCGGGCGGCTTGGGAAGCCATGCTGGAATATGAAATTTCCCACAATCCAGTTGAGGGAGAAGAAATCAAAGCAACATCAGATGCCAAAATTGCGGCTAGCCCTCGTTCAAAACTTTCGACCGCAAAGAGTGGTGGAGCAAAAATTATAACAAATGAAGAAGATTTGGTAGATCCTTTTAAAATCATTTACGAAGAATATGTAACAAATAGTGAAGAAGTGCTGGTTCAACAAGATGTTCAGGAAGCTACTTTGACCCATCTATAAAGGTCTGAGGCAAGCTTAGCTATAGTTGTGGTTTTATTTCATTGTAGGTATTAGGAGAGTTGTTTTAATGAGCAAGATATATAATATTGCGCCGACTGCCAAGTTTTTGGATATGTGGGGAACTACTAGTGACAGAACTGTGTATAACACAGGAGATTCTTTTATTGGAATAGATCACCGTGGTGATGATCTTAGGCCTGTAACTAAAAGAAAGTCAACGCATAGAGTAAAGTGGCTGTTTTCGTCGAAGTACAGGAAATGGGTCAAGAGTCAAAGAAAATCGTTGGTTGATCAAATTGAGAAGGAACTGCTTACTTCGTTTGAGAAGGGGAATAAACATGCTGTTATGCGTGCAGACATGAAATTGGAGAATGATGCCAGGCAGGAAGCTGCGTCATGTATGGAGAGTAATGTTTTTCAAGAAATCACCAAGGACTTGAATGCTGCGAGAGCAAACACGGGGAATGAGAAAGCGTTTCTGAGGAATCTCTCTGTTTTTTTTCAGAAAACACGTAGCAATGTATCAGAATGTGACGGAGCGACTCTAGGGGATGCTGCTGGACGTTTTAGGCAGCAGCCAAATGGAGAAAGTGACGAGTATCAAGGGCTGCAAGCGGCTCTGGATGATACTTACAACAATGTTGTGAGAATCCCGTTGCCCCCGATTCGTGACTTATACCGTGATGGGCGTGGTGAAAGTGAGCCTCTGTTCAGGTTACAGATAGATTTGAAGCAATTTCCTGGATTAGCGCATGAGCCAAGGGTGGCGGCAAAAGTGGTGCATAGGATCAGATCTAAAGAAAAAAGACCGGGTTCAGTAGCGCAAAACCTGAATTTTGATTATGACAGGTCTGATCCTGTCGTGTTTTCCTTTCAGAAGCCAGCTGACATTTACGCGACTGCAAAGCCAAACCGCGGGCCACAGCCACAGCCACAGCCACAGACACAACGGAGTCAGACGCCTGGTCTTCCGCAGGAAAATATACAACATGATGTTCGACGTTCTTTGACGCCGGACAACTTTAAGAGGTTTAACCGTAATGCCCAAATCGACCCATTGGTGCCGCTTCCGGAACGCACCTTGCGACAAGAAGATATAGAGGAAGCCATGCGTCCTTCTGGTGGAGTGGGAGACGGGGAGCCTGTCAGTAAACCATAAAATTTTACAGATAGAGTGCTGGTGAAGCGCCACCCGGTAGGGGAGAAAGTAGCTCTGCCACGTGGTTGTGGTGCTAACTTTTTTGAGTGCTTCGATGTGTATTGAGGTGATGACTGCAAGTAGGTGTTCGGTTCCAATGCGGGTTGATATTTTTAGGCAAGCGGCCCGGCTTGCCAGGTTCCTGGTCTGATGATTGTTTTTTTCATGAACTGTTGTTACCTTGATTCTTGATCCTGAGTTAGACAATGAGCTTTGCCAGGCGACTTTAAGGCCTAAATTACTCAGTGAGTATGTGGGTCAGAAGCCAGTCTGGGAGCAAATGGATATTTTCATCAAAGCGGCTCTCTTACGTGGAGAGGTGCTTGATCACTGTCTGATTTTTGGCCCCCCTGGTCTAGGGAAGACCACCTTGGCGCATATCATTGCCAATGAAATGGGTGCAGGCTTACGCCAGACATCAGGCCCTGTTTTAGAGAAAGCCGCTGACTTGGCTGCCATATTGACTAATCTGGAAGCAGGTGATGTATTTTTTATTGATGAAATACATCGCTTGAATCCAGCTGTTGAAGAAATCTTATATCCAGCCATGGAGGATTATCAGCTGGATATTGTGATCGGATCCGGCCCGGCTGCTCGTTCCATCAAGTTGGATATGCCACCCTTTACTTTGGTTGGGTCAACCACCAGAGCAGGATTGTTGACTTCCCCTCTGCGTGACCGATTTGGTATCGTGCAACGGCTCTCTTTTTACTCTGCCGATGAGATCCACACCATCGTGAAAAGAAGTGCGGGAATTTTAGGTATCAGCCTGGAAGCTGGCGGAGGGAAAGAGATTGCCGTGCGTTCAAGGGGCACTCCCCGAGTGGCAAATCGCCTGTTACGCAGGGTTCGCGACTACAGCCAAGTTATGGGGGATGGGTCTGTGAGTCCGGAAGACGCGAAAAAGGCTTTGGAGATGCTGAAAATTGATGCTGAAGGGCTTGAAGAAATGGATCGCAACTTGTTGCGCATCCTGATTGACAATTTCAAAGGCGGTCCTGCAGGATTGGACAACCTTGCGGCACTCATGAATGAGGAGCGCATCACCATTGAGGATGTTATAGAGCCCTACCTGTTGCAATCCGGTTATTTACTGCGAACCCCGCGCGGGCGGCTGGCAACAGATCTGGCGTGGCGGCACTTCGGCTTGAGTCGGCCGGCGGAGAGCACACAAGGGGACTTTTTCGTGGAATCCCGGAAGCCCGAATAAGCTACCCGTCTTCTTTGTGGCTCGTCATCCTGTGAACAAAATGCCCACAAGGAGACGCATTTCTTGCTTATAAATACAGGGCGAGTGCCAGCACTCCCAAACCTCGTTACCTGACACCGTCATTTTCCCCCAGAAAAATTTACGTGTACTACTCAAAGCTGTCTACTTCTACCTGCACGGTGTAAGGCAGAGAAGAGGCTCAGGATTTGTCGTAAGAAATATAAGCAAAGCGGGGGTCGTCAGGCGTTCCTTCAAGTGCTCCGCCTTCTTTGGCAGGTTGCCATTGAATGACTTTTTCAATCATGTTGGCCAGCTCAAAGTCCTTGTCAGTTACGCCTTTCGCAGCATGGTTTACCAATTTGACAATGACAAAGGCATACGAAACCGTTAAATCCGGATGATGAAATGCTGCTTCTGCCAAATGACCCACTGTGTTGACAACCATTAGTGTGCCTTTCCAACTTCTGGTTCGATATTTTCTGCGGATCCAGCCGTTCTCGTATTGCCAGTGCGGCAATTCCTTTGCCAATCTTTTCTTGATGTCATCTTCCGAATAAACTTTTTCTTGTTTGGTTTCCCGCCATGCCATTGCTGACCTCCCCTGCCACTAAGGCAAGATTAAAATTCACTTTCTGCCATGTTGCCAAAAGCTCGGTTTCTGGCAAGCGCAGACCTGCGATAGTATAGTTATTATCGGCATTGGATGAATGGAACTTCGAAATTATGGGGGTTGCTTTCAGTTGAGCCGGACTCCTTGGTCTGCTTCCGACAGAAGAATGAAAAAAAGAAATTCAGCCAATAAAAAACCGGGCGGAGGTCGTCGTTTCGACGTGGCGAGTTTGTCCGAAATCAGAAACCTTCTTGGGGAAACACCGAGAAGCCGTGATCGCTTGCTGGAATTTCTGCACCTCATTTCCGACAGACACCACTGCCTTCCTCTGAATTTGCTTGCGGCATTGGCTGAGGAAATGCGGCTTTCCTTGTCCGAAGTCTACGAAGTTGCGACTTTTTACCATCATTTTCGGGTGGTTGAAAAAGCGGAGGACTGCCTGCCCTTGTGCGTGAGAGTTTGCGATTCGCTTACTTGCAGTTTGTTTGGTGGGCAGAAATTGTTTCAGGCTCTTGCGGAAGACTTGAAAGGGAAAGCGGATGTGCAATGCGTCCCTTGTGTGGGCAGGTGCGAAACACCTCCGGTTGCTGTAGTCGGAGATTACCCGGTTTGTCATGCTGATCCTGAGCGGGTGCATGAGGCAGTCAAACAAGGTTTGCACCACGATCAGATCTCTGGTCACACTCGCTTGGAAAGTTACTTGAAAGCAGGGGGCTACGGCTTATTTAAAAAAGTTGCGAGCGGAGATCTTTCTGAATCCACAGTTTTAGACGAACTTGAAACGTCCGGTCTTCGCGGGTTGGGTGGTGCGGGATTTCCCACCGCGCGTAAGTGGAAAATCGTTCGCGAGAACCCACGGCCTCGCTATTTCACAGTCAATGCAGACGAAGGAGAGCCTGGGACTTTTAAAGATCGGGCTTATTTGGAGAGCGACCCGCACCGTTTTCTTGAAGGCATGCTGATTGCCGCCCAAGTCGTGCATGTTGACGCGATCTACATTTATTTGCGCGATGAATACGCGGGGATTCGTCGCATGCTTGAGTCTGAACTTGAGCAGTTGGGACAACTGTTCCAAGGTGAATTACCCGCAATTGAGCTTCGACGTGGAGCCGGCTCATACGTTTGCGGTGAAGAATCCGCGATGATTGAGTCCATTGAAGGCAAACGTGGTATGCCACGTCATCGCCCGCCTTATGTTGCGCAAGCCGGGCTTTTTAACATGCCAACTCTGGTGCAAAACGTGGAAACCCTGTACTGGATTCGCGATATTCTGGAAAAGGGCGGAAGCTGGTTTGCCTCGTGTGGCAAAAACGGGAGAAAGGGGTTTCGTTCCTTTTCGGTCAGTGGCAGGGTGAAAAACCCGGGCGTACACCGCGCGCCTGCCGGACTGACTGCGCGAGAACTGGTTGACGAGTATTGTGGTGGCATGTTGCCGGGGCACGAATTTTACGCTTTTTTCCCTGGTGGGGCTTCTGGCGGCATTCTTCCTGCCGCCATGATGGATTTGCCTCTGGATTTCGGCACTCTTGAAGAGCATGGCTGTTTTATAGGATCAGCCGCCTTCATTGTGCTTTCAGACCAGGATAGTGTCAGAGAGGCAGCGTTGAACGCGATGCGTTTCTTTAGGCACGAATCTTGCGGCAAATGTACGCCATGCCGGGTCGGGACTGCCAAAGCGGTGACCATGATGAAAGAGAAACAGTGGCAACGTTCTCTGCTTGGCGAGCTCGCACAGACTATGCAGGATGCTTCTATTTGTGGTCTTGGGCAGGCAGCCCCCAATCCGATGCAATGCGTGATGCGCTATTTTCCCCATGAAATCTAGCCAGAACACTTCATGACCACGCAAACCATTCACGACTCGCGAAAACTCCGGGTCATCCTTGATGGTGGACCCGTGGATGCCAAAGCGGTGACCATGATGAAAGAGAAACAGTGGCAACGTTCTCTGCTTGGCGAGCTCGCACAGACTATGCAGGACGCTTCTATTTGTGGTCTTGGGCAGGCAGCCCCCAATCCGATGCAATGCGTGATGCGCTATTTTCCCCATGAAATCTGGACAGAACACTTCATGACCACACAAACCATTCACGACTCGCGAAAACTCCGGTTCATCCTTGATGGGGAACCCGTGGATGCCAAAGCGGTGACCATGATGAAAGAGAAACAGTGGCAACGTTCTCTGCTCGGCGAGCTCGCACAGACTATGCAGGATGCTTCTATTTGTGGTCTCGGGCAGGCAGCCCCCAATCCGATGCAATGCGTGATGCGCTATTTTCCCCATGAAATCTAGCCAGAACACTTCATGACCACGCAAACCATTCACGACTCGCGAAAACTCCGGTTCATCCTTGATGGTGAACCCGTGGATGCCAAAGCGATGACCATGATGAAAGAGAAACAGTGGCAACGTTCTCTGCGTCGGCGAGCTCGCACAGGCTATGCAGGATGCTTCTATTTGTGGTCTCGGGCAGGCAGCCCCCAATCCGATGCAATGCGTGATGCGCTATTTTCCCCATGAAATCTGGCCAGAACACTTCATGACCACGCAAACCATTCACGACTCGCGAAAACTCCGGTTCATCCTTGATGGTGAACCCGTGGATGCCAAAGCGGTGACCATGATGAAAGAGAAACAGTGGCAACGTTCTCTGCACCGGCGAGCTCGCACAGACTATGCAGGATGCTTCTATTTGTGGTCTCGGGCAGGCAGCCCCCAATCCGATGCAATGCGTGATGCGCTTCACGGCTCGCGAAAACTCCGGTTCATCCTTGATGGTGAACCCGTGGATGCCAAAGCGGTGACCATGATGAAAGAGAAACAGTGGCAACATTCTCTGCACCGGCGAACTCGCACAGACTATGCAGGATGCTTCTATTTGTGGTCTCGGGCAGGCAGCCCCCAATCCGATGCAATGCGTGATGCGCTATTTTCCCCATGAAATCTGGCCAGAACACTTCATGACCACGCAAACCATTCACGACTCGCGAAAGCTCCGGTTCATCCTTGATGGTGAACCCGTGGATGCCAAAGCAGGAGAAAGCATCTTGCAGGCAGCCCAACGTTTGAAGGTTGAAATTCCTTACCTCTGCTATCACGAGCGGCTTCGTGCCGATGGCAATTGCCGGTCTTGCATGGTGGAAGTCAAAGGAGAGAGGGTGTTGCAGGGAGCTTGCGTACGGAAAGTCTCATCAGGGATGGAAGTCGTTACGAAAAGTGACAGGGTGCGCAATGCACAACGTATGGTTCTTGAGCTACTGCAATCTGACATGCCCAAGGAAAGCACCACGCCGCCAAATGACCTTGATAATTGGTGCCACCGCTTGCAGGTGCCTGAAGATCGTTTTTCCTGCCGCGAACAACCGAAAAAAGACTTTTCCCATCCGGGAATTCATGTGCAGCTTGATAGCTGCATACAGTGTACGCGTTGTGTGCGAGCCTGTCGCGAAGCCCAGAATAATGATGTCATTGGTTACGCCAGGCGCGGATCTCAGGCGGAAATCGTTTTTGATTTTGCCGACACCATGGGTAGCAGTACCTGTGTGGGTTGCGGTGAATGCGTACAGGTTTGCCCTACCGGAGCCTTGGCACCAGCCAGTGCTTCTCTCTTCCAGAAAATGGACAAGAAGGTTTCCACTGTATGCCCGTATTGTGGTGTGGGATGCCTTCTGGAGTACGGGATACGCGATGGGAAAATCGCCCATTCCAGTGGCAGAGATGGTCCTTCAAACCAAGGTCGTTTGTGCATAAAGGGTCGCTTTGGTTATGACTATATTTACCATTCGGGAAGGCTGACCAAGCCTCTGGTCAGAAGGTCAGGAAAATCGAAATTTCCGGATGTCGAGAAGCTGTCAGAAGAAAACATTGGTGAGTGGTTCCGTGAAGCTACGTGGGATGAGGCTCTGGAACTGGCGGCAGAAGGGTTTTTGCAAACTCTGGAAGAAAAAGGATCTGCGGCACTTGCAGGTTTGGGTTGTGCAAAAGGTTCCAATGAAGAAGCCTATCTTTTCCAAAAGCTGGTTCGAACCGGCTTTCGGAACAACAACGTAGATCACTGTACCCGATTGTGTCACGCATCCTCGGTTGCGGCTCTGTTGGAAGGGCTCGGGTCTGCTGCAGTTTCCAATCAGGTGGCAGACGTTAGCAATGCGGAAGTTATTTTGGTAATCGGAGCCAACCCGACGGGAAACCATCCGGTAGCCGCGACTTTCATACAAAACGCTGTGCGTAGTGGCAAGACGCTGATTGTCATGGATCCTCGTGGCAATGATTTGGTTCGGGACGCGGACTTCTTTCTGCAATTTCGTCCGGATACTGATGTCGCCTTGCTGAACGGCATTATGGCTGCAATTGTTGAGCAAGGACTTGTGAACGAGGAGTTTATTCAAAAACGGACTACCGGCTTTGCCGAATTTGAAAAAAACCTGAAGAACTATTCACCAGAAAAGGCATCGCGTATCTGCGGCATTTCCCCTGAAATTTTGCGAAAGGTTGCAAAGTGCTATGCCACGTCAAAAGCAGCGATGATTTTCTGGGGTATGGGTATTTCTCAACACGTTCACGGTACTGACAATGCGCGCTGCCTGATTGCCATGTCCTTAATGACCGGCCAAATCGGTCGCCCGGGGACTGGTTTGCACCCCCTTCGCGGGCAAAACAATGTACAAGGTGCGTCAGACGTGGGTTTGATTCCGATGGCTTTCCCTGACTATCAGAGAGTGGATGCTCCGCAGGCGCGCAGACACTTTGAACAAGTTTGGGGGTGTGATCTGGATGAGAATCCAGGATTGACAGTTGTGGAAATCGTGGCGAAGGCAGTCGCCGGGGAAATTGAAAGCATGTATATCATGGGCGAAAACCCGGCGATGTCCGATCCCAATCTCCATCACGCTCGCCGGGCACTGTCATCTTTGAAGCATTTGGTTGTTCAGGATATTTTTATGACCGAGACCGCATGGTTTGCTGATGTTATTTTCCCTGCCAGCGCACTACCGGAAAAAACCGGCACTTTCACCAATACCGACCGGCGTGTTCAGCTTGGACGGCAAGCGGTTTCACCTCCCGGCGATGCGCGTCAGGATCTGTGGATCATTCAGGAAATGGCCAGACGTATCGGTCTTCTTTGGAAATATGAGGGGCCGCAAAGCGTTTTTGAGGAAATGAGGAGGGTGATGAGCAGCATCGCAGGGATCACTTGGGAAAGACTTGAAAAATCCGGTTCGGTTACGTACCCCTGCAAAAAAGAAGGGGATCCTGGACAAGCCACTTTATTTGTTGACTCCTTTCCTACTGAAAATGGCCGCGGAAGATTCGTTCCCGCATCTTTCTCAACCGCGAATGAGCTTCCTGACGAGCAGTATCCTTTGGTTTTTATTACTGGCAGATTGCTTGAGCATTGGCATACAGGTGCCATGACAAGAAGAGCCAGCGTTTTGAATGCAGTTGCCCCGACTCCTACAGTCGCCATGCATCCTGATGACCTGGAAAAATGTGGAGCCAGTGAGGGAGACGAATTAAGAGTGGCTTCCCGACGCGGCACCATTTTCTGTGCTGCTGTTGCCGATCATAACCTCCAAACCGGGGAAGTATTTATGCCATTTTGTTTTCGAGAAGCAGCGGCAAACCTGTTGACCAATGATGCCTTGGATCCTTTCGGAAAAATTCCCGAATTCAAGTTTTGTGCTGTCAGAGTTGAATCAGCAAACCGGCAGTCTTGACTGCATAAATCTGCCAGATCAGGAGTGGGATGTATTTCGCAGCCACCAGGCCGCGGAAGAGAGCTATTTTATTTTTTGCTCCTTGTAAGTTACGTGAGCCCGTTTGACAGGGTCAAATTTGCGTAACTCAAGTTTTGTTGTTGTTTTGCGCTTGTTGATTGTCGTCGTGTAGTAGTGCCCGGTTCCGGCTGAAGAGACAAGTTTGATTTTCTCTCTCATTTTTTCTGCCACTTTAAAGCTTTCTCAAGCCCCAGCTTATTGATGATGCGTAATCCCTTTGCGGAGACTCTAAGCCTTAGCCAACGTTTTTCAGTCGGGTGCCAGAATCGCAATTTATGAAGATTCGGTAAAAAACGTCTTCTGGTCTTGTTATGGGCATGGGAAACCTTGTTCCCGCTCATGGGTCGCTTACCGGTTGTCTCGCAAACTCTGCTCATAGTTTTTGTTTTTTCTTGCTGATGGCAAGAAGTCAAGAGCACCCAAACTCGCGGTGATGCCCATAGCCTCAGCACCGCGAATTATAGCACGGGATTTTTTTCGAAATAGAACCGTATTGGAAAGTGCTCACCCCCCTTGTTGCGGCATTCGGTCATAAAAATCGCCAGATATGCGGTCTGGACTTTGCTTTAGCGAATGCCGGGTTTGAAGAAAGCCACCGTACGCAAGCTGTGGCACTTGTTTGTGTTACTTGGGTTCGTACTGAATAAGGTTGTCGAAGGTGCTTGTTCTGAGTTGCCCCGCCAAGTTATCTCTGGATGCCAGGTTTCTCGGCTCTATATTTTGTCTTGCCATAGAAAGTGGGTGGATGAACGCGCCCGTCAACTGGGGTGGGGCTCCGTTGACGCTTGAGACAACTTGTCCGACGTGTACCAGTCCTGCCAGCTTGTTGAGCCAGCCTGTGTCAACAGGCTGGCCATCTGCGCCATGAATTACATATAGCTGTTTTTGATCAAGGGGAATTTTACGCCTGTGAGCAAGCTCACGCTGCATTCTGATTGCACGGTTCCGGGCGTGAACAATGGCTCTGATGGCGTGTACTTCTTCTTGAAAATTGTTTTGAACAATGTCAGTCGGTTTATTCTTTGCAGGGACAGTAGGCTGTGTGGCGGCAGGTTTGGGCATTTTTATGCGAGTTGGTGGCCATGCTATGCCTATCTCATTCTCATCTTCCATCCGCATTGCAGGATCTCGAAAATCGGGTTGAAAGTGAGCCGGGTCTGCGGGAGGGTCAGCTTCTGCGTCTGAGTATTCTGCTTCTTGAATGGGCGTGTCTCGTGGTTCTGGAGATTCTGCGTCAGGCGAACCATTCTCTGAAAGTGTGGGACTTTGTTGGCGAACCAGCGATTGTTCATCAGATACGCCTAGCACACTTACTTCTGCAGAATCTAGAAGATCGGGGGTTACGAGACGGTCAGCTTCTGTTGGAAGTCTTGGATCGGTTGGTGGGGGGATGGCAACTCTGACCCTTCTTTCACCAACAAAGAGATGCGTGTCATCCATAATTCGGGAGAGGTCTGAAAACACAGTCATAAGGCGCATTTTTAAAGCGTCACCTTGTAACTTGGCAGGCTTTGCCTTGGGCTCAATTGGGGACTCGGCCGTTGTCCTTTCGGATACTTCTGGATTGTGATCAATTCCGGGTGACACAGACCTCGAATCTAATCCCTCATTGGTGGGGTAGGTAAAATCCCCTCTGCCTGTTTTCCTGGAACTCGGAGCAGTCTTTTCTGCATTTGCAAAAGGAGTGGGTTCGTAATTTCTGACTATTTCCTCAGAGTCAGAGTCAGAGTCAGAGCCGTAGGGGCCAGAACGTACGAACAATTTTCCACTCGATGCGAGCGATCTTTGATCCGGTGCGAACGGTCTTTGATCCGGTGCGAACAAACTTTGATTCGATGCGAACAAACTTTCATCCGGTGCGAACAAACTTTCATCCTCTGCGAGCCGTCCTTTACGCCGTCCTTCTTCCGAAAAAAGGTCTTTATCCACCACCACTTGTCTAGTGTCAAAGTCATCGCGAGCTTTGCCCAAGGTTGTCAGGCGTTGGGCGGAAAGGGGCTTGTAGTCCATGGAAGTCCCCGGTCTTTCCAGAAAGCCAGTTCTTTCTGCCTTGGCATTTTCTACTTCATTGAAAACAATCTCTACCCTGGCCAAGGCTGACAAACGATCCTCCACCCCCATTTCTGGATCCTCCAAGACCCGTAAAGCACCACGCATTCTGGGAAGGTTATTTTTGGCATTTTCGAAGACTTGTTCAGGAATGTCTGAGCAAAACAACGCCTTATACGCAGTCACCTGGTTTTCTGTTTTTCCCCCTTGCAAGTACTCTGCATTTTTTAGATTCGGTAAATTCGTTCGCATTTTTTCGCCAAGCGTTTCCATGTCCCGGAATTCGGAAAGAGGATCATCACTTTCTTTGTAAGCCTCCCTGAAACCTTCCATATAATTATTACGCAAGCGTTTTTCGAGACCTAAATCAATTCCGTCTTCCCCCTCAAGCAACGTGAGCAATTCTGCATCTCCTGCAGGGTTGCCCCAGCCGAAGTCTCCAACCAGACCCGCCTGACTGTCTTCATGCTTGTTATTTAAGTGTTCAAGCAGTGCTTCTTCACAGCTACGTTCGTGCTTTTCCTCCAAGTATTCAAAGCAGGTCACCATTAGCAGTGGATTGTCAACCACGCTCTTATGGACATCTTCTTTTTCCTCGTTTCCCAATGCAACCAGTCCATGCTCGGCGACATATTGCCTGGTAAGGCGAGCCTCAATCTCATTGATATCTGAATTTTTTATTGGGACACGAACCCCCAAGGCCTTCATGCTAAAATTGCTCGTAAGAGGATTTTGCTCCAAATAACGGGTGTTCGTGCTTATTGTCTCTAACAATTTATAGACGCCTGTATGCCCTTTTGGCAAATTTATTTCTGCGGCGTCTTCATACGGACCTCTTCTCACTGCCACGGGTTCCGGTATCACGGCTGCGTTATGGTCAACAACCATGTCTCTGTAAAGACTTTCAATATTTAAAAGCTTGCCCTTGGACGCAGCTTCTTTTCCTAGCGCGTCAGTGAATTCTTTGATCTGGGATGCGGTCAAGTTGCTGGTATCTTTCCCGAGAAGTTCTTTGTGATGTCCTGCCCAAAATTGGGTCATAAAATTTTTGTCGAAAAACCCGCTATTTTCACAAGCTTGCCGCAACTCTCTGCGCAAAGAAACATTATCGTGTCGCTGCTGAAACCAGCTTCGTCTTCCGGTTCGTTCGGGGTTATTAGCAAGAGCATCTAAACTGCGAACCGCCCTTCGGGCATTTGCACCATTGGTGGCTTGGTGTACATCAGCCAGAAGGGCACAAAATTGTTCGCCACCTCTGCCTGCGCCGTTGGCGTCCATGACTGTTTCATTAGTGGCCATGGCGTGTAAATCAATGGCAGTCGCTGCAACATCCAAAGTACGTAAAGAAATAGCGGAACTGAGATCATTGCCTTGCGCATCAGTCTTGCATGCATCAATTATGGATTGGAGGTTTGTGTAGTCGTCATCGATTTTCCGCCTTAACTCTTCCTGTGCTCTTTGACCTCCTGTCCCGGTTTGCTCTGCGGCAGACAATAATTTGCATTCAGCACTCAATTTACGTGCGAGAACGTATACAGCGAGGTTCCTGAGTTTGCCGTCTTTCACCAAAGTACCATCCTGGTATAGCGGCACCCACTCTTTTTTGCGTGTAAACCGTGAACGCTTTCCTCTACACAGTGCTTTCCAACTTTTTTCGTACGATTTCAGGGTCGAGCGAAGCCGCTTGGTCTCTTGATTTTCCCCGTAAGAGCTATAAGATTTTTCTTCCGTATTTTCGACTTCGCGCTGAAGTATCCTCACTTTATCTACATTGAGCCAATGTTTCCAACGAAGAACTTTGTCACTGCTCGATCCTTTTTTCCTTATTAGCCTCAGCTTAGCCCTTCTATATTTTTCTTCGTGGCTAAAGTAATGGTCGTTTTCAACTGGCACACCCGAAACCGCTTTAAAGCCTTCTGTGTTGCGAAATTTCAGTCTATAGCCATTAACAATTTCTCCTGTCAGCGGTTCATTTCTATTGTTTATACGTAAATCCTGCAATGCCTGGTCAAGACCGGCTGTGCCTGCATTAATTTTTTCTTCCAGTGTTTTGGCCAGCGCTTCCCTGGCGTGGGCGTTTGCATCAGGGTCGTTAAAGGCGTTGGCTCGAACGACTACCCTCTGTGCTCTTGTGTCCAATACTATTGGTTCCCTGGGAGCTCTCAAAGCACAATTGTAAAATTCTGTCAGTTGCATCTTTCCTCATGCGTTCTCTTGCGGCAATTTTCCATGACAACGGCGTGAGCCAGTCTGTTACCGATATATCCTATCCTGTGGCGGGTAAAAAAGCAAATATTGGCTGGGTTTACAAAGCCAATCTTGGGCAAACAAGCTACTTTCATACCAAGGTGGCTGCAATTTCAGCGCGCCCGCAGTATAGCTTGCCGAGGTGGGGAACAGTTCGCCTGGAGGGATCAGGCAGTTTCGTAAACTGTCGCGACACGTTGGAAGTTCCCCAAGGCGTTTTCTGTGCTGCCTGTGCTGTCGTCATTACGTATGGGCACGGCGAGCGGGTCTGTCCGAATTGGCTGGATTTACAAAGCCAATCTTGGGCAAACAAGCTACTTTCAGACCAAGGTGGCTGCAATCTCAGTGTATAGCTTGCCGAGGTGGAAAACAGTTCACCTGGAGGGGTCAGGCAGCTTCGTAAACTGTCGCGACACGTCGGAAGTTCCCCAAGGCGTTTTCTGTGTTGCCTATGCTGTCGTCATTCCGTATGGACACGGCGTGTGGGTCTGTCTGATCTGGCTGGATTTACAAAGCCAATCTTGGGCAAACAAGCTACTTTCAGACCAAGGTGGCTACAATCTCAACTCGCCCGCAGTATAGCTTGCCGAGGTGGAAAACAGTTCACCTGGAGGGGTCAGGCAGCTTCGTAAACTGTCGCGACACGTTGGAAGTTCCCCAAGGCGTTTTCTGTGTTGCATGTGCTGTCGTCATTCCGTGTGGACACGGCGTGTGGGTCTGTCTGAATTGGCTAGGTTTACAAAGCCAATCTTGGGCAAACAAGCTACTTTCAGACCAAAGTGGCTGCAATCTCAGTGTATAGCTTGCCGAGGTGGAAAACAGTTCACCTGGAGGGGTCAGGCAGTTTCGTAAACTGTCGCGACACGTCGGAAGTTCCCCAAGGCGTTTTCTGTGCTGCCTGTGCTGTCGTCATTACGTATGGGCACGGCGTGTGGGTCTGTCTGGTCTGGCTGGGTTTACAAAGCCAATCTTGGGCAAACAAGCTACTTTCAGACCAAGGTGGCTGCAATCTCAGTGTATAGCTTGCCGAGGTGGGAAACAGCTCGCCTGGAGGGATCAGGCAGCTTCGTAAACTGTCGCGACACGTCGGAAGTTCCCCAAGGCGTTTTCTGTGCTGCCTGTGCTGTCGTCATTACGTATGGGCACGGCGTGTGGGTTGTCTGATCTGAGCAAGATTACAGGTGACCCCGTAATTCGGCCGAAGTGTCCACGCTCCACGCAGCGTAACCAACTCAGCTTGCGGCTTTTATTTTTGCGCCACAGTGTGCATGAGCTCGTCCAGTGCCTGTTGGACTTGCCTGTCTTCCAGTATCCGGGTCTCCCAACTTTTGAACACTGCTTCTTCGCTTACAGGTTCGACGGTTTCTGTTTTCGTGGCTTTTTGCTGTGGTTCTTTCGCGAATGAAACATCAGGCTTTATGCCGACCCCATGGATCATCCTGTCTTTCGGTGTGTAGTACATGGCGGTTGTCAGTTTTAACGCACTGTCTGTAGTCAACGCATGAATGGTCTGTACAGAAGCTTTCCCGAAAGACTGTTCACCCATGATTTTAGCGCGGCCGTGGTCTTGCAACGCTCCAGCAACGATCTCTGAAGCCGAAGCAGATCCTCCATTTATGAGCACCACAACGTCAACTCCCGGCAATTCATCGCCATCCACGGTTCGATATTCTCTTCGCGAATCCGGTTTGCGACCTTGCGTGTAAACCACTGACACGCCTGGTTTCAGGAACATATCGGAAACTTTAATGGCAGCTGCCAGCAATCCCCCCGGATTATTTCTGAGATCCAGCACCAAGCCCTTTAGCTCACCAGCCTCGCGTTTCAGCTTTCTGATCTTGTTACGTAACACTCCGCCGGTGTTGCTTTGAAAATTGTTGATACGCACGTATGCATAGCCGGGAGCAAGCATCAGCGTTTTTACGCTTTGAATCTTGATGATGGCACGTTCCAAAGTGACGGGGAAGGGTGGGGTTTTGTTGCGAAAGATTGTCAGTGTCACCGTGCTTTTTGGCTCACCCCTCATGAGCTCAACCGCCTCCATAAGTGTCATTCCCTCTACCGGTTTGTCGTCAATCTGGATTATGAGGTCACCAGGCTGCAACCCTGCCCGGTACGCCGGAGTATCATCAACAGGAGAAATAATACGCACTGCTCCCCGGAACATTCCGATTTCGATTCCGAGGCCACCAAACTTTCCTGAAGTGGAGGTTTTCAGGTCATCAAATTCCTTTTTTTTCAAGTAAGCCGAGTAAGGGTCAAGTCTGCCCAGCATGCCAATGATGGCGTTTTCAATCAGCTCCTTGTTTTCGACATCTTTGACGTAATCGGATTTTATCCACGCAAAAATTTCACTGAAAATCCGCAATTCATCCAGTGGCAGTTCATTTTTGCCCGGTTTTTCATCGGCGCTGAGTGCCCCATAAACGAAAAAACCGGACAACGCCAACAGCGTTAGTCCGACAAAGAGTTTTCCCGCTTTTTCTCGTATTTTTATTTGCTTTTCCTGTGGATGGCAGTGTGCCGCGCCTCTACAAACCAAACTTTTTTCAGTTTTGCGAACGTGGTGAAACAGCCATTCGTAGGTGCTGTTCCGCCGCAACACTATAATACGCAGGGCATAATGATTTCAACCGCTTTTTATTGCCTTGCTTGCTTCCCACCATGAGGTGGATTGCCGCAGGTCAGTGCGTGAAGAATCTCGCTGTGTGCTGCGTGAATTTCAGGAGGTGCAGCGAACCGGTGGTATCCTTGGTTCTCCTGAGTACTCGTTTCACAGGTAACGTTTATGGTGTCGTGTCATTCCTTAGCACCGGATTTTGTTGTCTTTCGGACGCGCAAAGACTTGTTGATGCGAAGGCACCAGAAGCGTTGGTGAAGGTTGCGGGATTTCTGAAAGAGCATCAATGTGATGGAGGTTTTGAGATGCTTCAGCGAAGTTTGGGCGTTTCCCCTCCCTGATGAGCGACCCTGTAAAAAAACAGATGATGCCAAGACGGCACCCCAACAGTAACAGGATTCAGTAATCTTCATGACTTTGGCTTTTCTGGCAATTGCTTTCAGCCTGGTTATTCTGATTTGGAGTGCCTTTCGTTTTGTAGAAGGCTCGTCTGTCATCGCGCGAAAATTAGGGGTGCCACCTCTCTTGATTGGTATCGTGGTCGTGGGCTTCGGTACTTCTTCACCGGAAATGGCGGTGGCCGTGCTGGCTTCCCTGGACGACAATCCAAACCTCGCCCTCGGTAGTGCTTATGGCTCGAATATTGCGAGTATCGCCTTGGTTCTTGGGCTGGCTGCTCTGTTTGGTTCTGTCTACATACATTCGCAGGCTTTGCGCAAGGAGTTGCCCATCCTCATCGCTGTTACGGCCATGGCCACCTGGCAACTTTGGGATGGGAAAATTACACGAGTCGAAGCGTTGTTGCTGTTAGGGGTATTTGCCGGGCTGATGGGTTGGGCCATCTGGGAAGCACTGCAGAAAAAAGCGGATGCTCTGGGCAGCGAGATGCAGCACGAAATGCAGTCTCATGCCGTGTCAACCAGACAGGCATTCTTTCGGCTTATATCTGGCATGGGCTTGCTGGTTGCAAGTTCTTACGTCCTGGTTTGGGGTGCGGTTGAAATCGCGCACAATTTAGGGGTGAGCGATTTGATTGTTGGCCTGACTATCGTGGCAGTGGGTACTTCATTGCCGGAATTGATGGCGTCATTCGTTGCCGCACGCAAAGGCGAACACGATATTGCAGTCGGCAATGTGCTGGGCTCGAATCTTTTCAATACCTTGGCAGTGGTAGGGATCGCCGGGGCAATTCACCCGATAACGGTAGAGCCGGAAGTGTTGACCCGGGACATGGCAGTCATGGCGTCGTTGACGGTCTTGTTATACGTTGTTGGCTTCGGCTTTCGGCGTCCAGGACGTATCAACCAATACGAAGGTTTGTTCTTGCTGTTCTGCTACTTTGCCTATATCAGTTATTTGGTGAACACTGCTGGAGGGTAGTAAAAAGAGCAACTCTGTTCCGTTTTCCGGAGGTGGTTCGACACGGTTGCCAGTTTGCCAATTTTTTCTGCTTGCGATATGCAGGCTTCCAGCAAGCTTTTCACACAATAATTTCGTCAGCAGGGGGACAACCCGTTTCCCGCTTGGGTTCGGCGAAAGTTTCGTGTGTGCAGTCCAGGCGCAGAAGCCGGCGCGGTGTGCTGGCACTTCCGGGCAACCTGAAGTTTTGCGGGTTTTCGTGTTGTCAGTGTCTGGAAGGAAGCGGGGATCATTTGGTGTTCATTTCCTGTCGTTGGAAAAGGAAACTTCCGGTTTGTAGCTTTTGTGGTCTCGGGGTAGACTACGCGCTCCGTGCGTATGATACGGCGGTTGCGTGTGGTTTTTGCTTTTTGTCGCAACCAGATGTTTTGACTGTTCTTCCGGGGCTGTCTTGCAGTTGGTTGTGTTCTCGCACGAGTGTGCATTTGGGCATTTTATATTCCCATATTGGAGGTTTGGTAAATTGGTGAACAAGAAACAGCTTGTTGAGGATATTCGTTTGGATTGGGAAAGCAATCCGCGCTGGAAGGGCGTAAAAAGGCGCTACACCGCGGAGGATGTTGTGCGCTTGTCTGGTTCCGTACGACCGGGTTATGTTTATGCCAGAAATGGTGCGAATCGATTTTGGAAGTTATTGCACGAGGAGCCTTATATTGCCAGCATGGGTGCCTTGAGTGGTGGCCAGGCCTTGCAACAAGCCAAGGCAGGTATCAAAGCAATTTACCTTTCTGGATGGCAGGTGGCTGCGGATGCCAACCTGGCAGGTGAAATGTATCCTGATCAGTCCTTGTATCCGGTGAGCTCGGTTCCGGCAGTCGTGCGCAGGATAAACAATACTTTTGCCAGAGCTGATCAAATTCAGTGGGCGAACGACAAGTCGGAATACGATTATTTCCTTCCCATTGTCGCGGATGCCGAGGCTGGGTTTGGTGGCGTGTTAAATGCCTTCGAATTGATGAAGGCGATGATTGACGCCGGTGCCGCAGCCGTGCACTTTGAAGACCAACTGGCTTCAGTGAAAAAATGCGGCCACATGGGAGGGAAGGTTCTGGTTCCCACGAAAGAAGCAGTTGATAAATTGACTGCCGCACGGCTTGCTGCCGATGTCTGTCAGGTTCCCACGCTTTTGCTGGCTCGCACGGATGCCAATGCCGCGGCTCTGGTGACTTCGGATTCCGACGAACGTGACCTCCCTTTTCTGACTGGGGAACGAACGAGCGAAGGGTTTTATCGCGCGCGTGCAGGTTTGGATCAGGCTATTGCGCGCGCGTGCGCATACGCCCCATACGCTGATTTGCTTTGGTGTGAAACTGCGACCCCTGATTTGCAGGAAGCCAAACGGTTTGCAGACGGGGTGCATCGTGAGCATCCTGGCAAAATGCTTTCTTACAATTGCTCCCCATCATTCAATTGGAAAAAGAAGCTCAGCAACGTGGAAATTGGCAACTTCCAACGCGAGCTGGCGGCTATGGGGTACAAGTTCCAGTTTATTACGCTGGCGGGCATCCACAACATGTGGTTTAACATGTTTGACCTGAGCAAAGACTACATTGAGCGAGGGGTGAGTGCTTATGTGGAACTGGTGCAGGAGAGAGAGTTTGCGGCTCTGGACAAGGGCTATACTTTTTCCAGTCACCAGGCAGAGGTCGGGGCGGGTTACTTCGACTCTGTTACCACCACGGTGCAGGGCGGAAAGTCCTCCGTCACAGCGTTGACCGGTTCAACTGAGGAAGAGCAGTTTTAGTCTCCGGTCTGGTCTTTATTCATACGGGGTGTGATGTGGTGCGATGGATAGCAAGATACTGAAGGTTCCTGATGGTGGCGAGGCAATCACCGGAAAGGACAACGGCACCATGGTTGTGGGCGATAAACCCATTATTCCGTTTATAGAAGGTGATGGCATTGGTGTTGACGTAACACCGGTTATGCGCAAGGTTTTGGATGCGGCTGTCAGGGCAGCTTACGATGGCAAGCGCGAAATCATGTGGATGGAAGTTTACGGTGGTGAAAAAGCGGAGCGGATATACGGTTCTGGAAATTGGTTGCCACAGGAAACTTTAGATACCATCCGTCGTTACCGTGTGGCTATAAAGGGTCCTTTGACGACTCCCATCGGGTCGGGAATCCGCTCTTTGAATGTCGCGCTTCGCCAAGACCTTGATTTGTATGCTTGCATCCGACCGATCCGTTTTTTCCCGGGAACGCCTACTCCGCTCAAGCAGTCCGACACCACCGACATGGTGATTTTTCGTGAAAATACAGAGGATATTTATGTCGGCATTGAATGGGAGGCTTTCAGCAAGGACGCAGAAAAAGTCATCAAGTTCCTGACCCAGGAAATGGGTGTGCGTAACTTGCGTTTCCCGGATTCAACGGGGATAGGAGTCAAGCCGGTTTCCAAAGAAGGTTCGCAACGGCTGATCAGGATGGCGGTTGAGCACGCCCTGAAAAACAGTCGCAAGTCTGTAACCTTGGTTCATAAAGGAAATATTATGAAGTTTACGGAAGGGGCTTTTTGTCGTTGGGGCTACGAGCTCGTAAAGAATGAATTCGGCGGCGAGCAGATTGGTGATGGCCCCTGGTGTGTGATTAAAGACACACCAAGCGGAGAAGAAATTATTGTCAAGGATGTTATTGCCGACAATTTTCTCCAGCAGATTCTTTTGAAGCCTTACGACTACGATGTCATTGCCACGCTCAATTTGAATGGTGACTACATTTCCGACGCACTTGCCGCTCAGGTTGGGGGCATAGGCATTGCTCCCGGAGCAAATCTCTCCCAGCAATTTGCGGTGTTTGAAGCAACCCATGGCAGTGCGCCGAAATACGCTGGCAAAAATCGTGTAAACCCAGGATCCATTATTCTTTCAGGAGAAATGATGCTGCGCCATATTGGCTGGATTGAAGCTGCTGATTTGGTCATCAAAGGATTTGCGGCAGCCATTGCTGCCAAGAAAGTGACATACGACCTGGCGCGGGTAAGAGGTGGCATGCATACCGCAGGACAGAAGCTGGGTAGCCCGGATGATGTAAGCCAGGCTTTGCAAGACCTGATGCCGGGTGCACAGTTGGTTACAACCTCTGGTTTTGGTGATGTAGTCGTGGGCTATATGCAGTAAGCCGGTTTTGGCGTCTTTGTCAAAACGGATTCTCCGGCCTTTTTATGCAGATTGCCTGAAGGGTTGCAAAGCCAGAAACCGGAACCTGAAGCTTCTGCTTGCAGGGGTTCCCCGAGGTCGTCTTTTTAGATTGGTAACAGTGTGGTGCTGATGGCCTGGGTGGCTGTTCTCAAGGTTCGGATACCGCGGTCATCAACAATTTTGGAGGCCAGTTCCAGAATGTTTGTAACTTGTGCCAAATGCCAATTGAAACTGTCAGTGCTCTGTTCGCCGCCAAGATTCAGGAGCGTTTTTCCAGTAACTTGCTTGCGCAGTTCGCGGCCTAACAGTTCCAGGTTGCGTGCTGCGTCATACAGTTTTTGCGGATCCAGCACGTCCGGTACAAACAATTCCCTTCGATTGTTAAAAGCCAGCTTGGTCATCCCGCTTATTCCGGTCATCAAGGCAAATACCCGGTCATTGGGGAAGGCTGGGTTCAACGCCAGTTTTATGGCATCGACTCCCTGCTTGTTTGCCAATTCCTGATAGCCAATGCTGAGAGGATGTTCAACAATTTGTCGCAGCCTTTCTGGCAGACCGACGCTGGATTTCTGCAATTCATCGGGATTCATTTCGTAGAGCATTCTGCTGATTTTTATGGTTTGCAATTCCAGCTCCTTGATCATGATGTCGCCGACGTTATCCAGTTCAAATTTTCCAAGTTGCCTGAAAGGTTCATTCAGCTGACCACAGGATGTAAGTGGCAGCGCGAGCAACGCGATAGCGAGGCAAGAGATACTTCGCCTCACATGGTGGGTCACGTGGGTCAGGATTTTTACTGAACTGAGGTTCTTCAAAAGTGGTTTTTCGCAAACACGAACCGGCATTTTGCCATAGTGGGTCAATAAGCATTTGCCACAAGCTTTTCCCGGAAAACCGTGCCATCCGCAGGGAGTGCCTGCATTGTACAACCCATGCCTTTTCTGAACTGAGTAGCATGTCCAAATCGGGTACGCCTTTCAGGACAATTCCTGTGGATGCTAAAAGATTTTCGTATTGTCATCGTTGCAGGTCTGCCGGAGACTATGCCAATGAGAGCATTTCACGTTTTGTCAAAGCAACACATCGGGGAGCTGAGAGCGTAAAATAATGTCTTGCGATGGGCGGAAAGCTTTCTGAAGAGTTACAGTTTTTTGCCGGGAAAGTGGTTTCGGTCTTGCAACTGGATCCTGGAACGCACGTAGCAACACGCAAGAAGTAATCTGAAACCTGACTTTTATGAAGCCTTTGTCTGCCACCAAGCGCCGTATTTACCTTTGGCTCGGTCATGTTGCTCTGTTTGTGGGCTTTTTGGCTCTTTTGATCCCCATCATGCCGACTTCGCCTTTCGTGGTTTTGGCGGCAAGCTGTTACGCAAAATCTTCACAGCGTTTCCATTCCATGCTGTCGAAAAGTGCTTTTTTTGGTCCAATTATTGTGAATTGGGAAGAAAAACGCTGCTTGCCGCGCCACATCATTCTCTTGGCGGCTTTCTCTCTGGTACTGGCCTTCTTTGGCACTTGGTATTTTTTTGCGACATCGATGCTGTGGCACGTACTGATCATTTTGTTCGGTGTTTTGTTTATTTCTCTGGTGCTGTTAATTCCGACCTGCCCTCGGGAAGAGAAGTGAGTTGTTCGTGTACTGGAAAATAGTGGCTTTGGATCGTGCTTAGTCAGGCGACAAAGACTGCACCTCCGGTTCCATCCATGCCGGCAACCCGGCAGCTCCGCCTCCCGGGTGATTTTGGTACCCGGGAGTTTATTTTTTACCGCGGGGGGCGTTTGCGGGATGTGGTGATCGGTTATGAGTCCTGGGGAACGCTTTCGTCCAACCGTGATAATGCGGTCTTGCTATTTGCCGGTCTGTCAGCATCCGCCCATGCTTGCCGCTCCGAGAATGATGCTACTTCTGGCTGGTGGGAACATTTGATTGGCCCAGGGAAGCCACTGGATACGAATCGATTTTACGTGGTGTGCGTGAATTCCTTGGGGAGTTGCTTCGGCTCAACTTCACCGTCTTCCATTTCTCCAGTGTCCGGGAAGCCTTATGGGAGTACTTTTCCGGATTTGAGCATAGAAGATATCGCCAAGGCTGGCCACCATGCTTTGTGGGAATTGGGAATCGAACGACCGAAAGCGGTCATAGGTGGGTCTATGGGGGGGATGAGCGTGTTGGGTTATGCAGTGCAGTTTCCAGGCGAATTTGACTATCTGGCAACCATTTCAGCAGCATGTCGGGCTTTGCCGTTTACCATTGCTATCCGCTCGATACAGCGCGAAATTATCCGCGATGATCCTTTCTGGTTGAATGGAGATTACCCTTTGGACAAGCAGCCCGAAAAGGGTATGAGGGCGGCCAGAAAGCTGGGGATGATGTCCTATCGGGCAGCTGATGAATGGCTGGTTCGGTTTGATCGTGCGCGAATTGATCAGAAGCGCCGTTCTAATAAAGCATACGGGATGGAATTCGAAATCGAGTCATATTTGGACTACAACGCAGAAAAATTTGTGCGCGCATTTGACGCCAACAGTTATTTGCAACTGTCGCGGGCAATGGACTGGTTTGATTTGGCAGATCATGGCGGCTCAGTAAACGCCGCACTGGCAAAAATACACGCTCGCCGGATCTTGGTTCTTGGGGTTCCCTCGGACACCTTGTTTCCGATTGGTCAGCAGGAGGAGATGACTGAGGGTTTGCGCAAGGCTGGCAACGAAGTGCAATTTGAGACGATCAACGCCACCCACGGACATGATTCCTTTTTAATAGACGACGGAACCTTTCGGTCTGTGCTGGCTGATTTCTTTTCTTCTATGGATTGAACTTCCGGGCCACTGAACCTTGTGGCACTTCAGCGTTGTGCAAACGTTTTGTAATCACGGGCTTTTTCCCCGGTATAAAGTTGGCGGGGGCGTCCGATCCTGACAGACTTTTCGGACTTCATTTCGTTCCAGTGGCTAACCCAGCCTGCCGTACGCGCCATCGCGAAAATGGTTGTAAACATGGACGAAGGCAGTTCCAGAGCGTTCAAGATGATGCCGGAATAAAAGTCCACATTGGGGTACAGCTTGCGGCTGGTAAAGTATTCATCTTCCAGGGCGATTTTTTCCAGCTCCCGCGCTGCAGTCAGCAGAGGACGGTTGCTGTTGTCTTTTGGCATGGTTTCCAGCAGTTGCCGACAACAGGTACGAATAATTTTTGCCCGAGGGTCGTAGTTTTTGTAAATCCGGTGTCCAAAACCCATGAGTTTGAAAGGGTCATTTTTATTTTTGGCGCGATCAATGTAGTAGCCGATGGGTTTGCCTTCAGTCACTATGGCTTCAAGCATTCGAATCACCGCTTCATTGGCACCGCCGTGGGCGGCACCCCAAAGAGACGCGACTCCAGCCACAATGGCTGCATAAGGGCTGGTTCCCGTGCTGCCACTCAGGCGCACTGCTGAAGTTGAAGCATTTTGTTCATGATCTGCGTGCAGCAGGAAAATGAGGTCTAGCGCCTTTTCAAATACTTCATGCTGTGTAATCCAGGAGTCCTTGCCAAACGCCATACTGAGAAAGTTCTTTGTGTATGAAAGGGAAGGATCCGGCTCAGGTGTTTCCTGCCCCCTCGCGTGGCGCAAGATACGCGCCGTAATAACCGGCACCCTGGCGATAAGCCGCAGAGCTGAAAGCTCGCGACATGTTGCCCGCTCATACGAATTTTTCTCATCATGGTCTTGTGCTGCGAGCAGACTGAGACCGGACATGAGCATTGCCATCGGATGTGCCTCTCTGGGAAAGCTGCTTTCCAGTCTTGCCAGAGCCGCATTGTCGACCTGGCTTTCTCGTGCCAGTGCTGTAGTGAACCGTTCAAGCTCTTTCTCTGTGGGGAGTTTTCCGTAGTAAAGCAGATAAGCTGTTTCGACAAAACTGCTGTGCTCGGCAAGCTGTTCTATAGGATATCCCCGATACCACAAATGCCCTTTTAGGCCGTCAATGTACGTGATTTTGCTTTCGCAGGAGGCGGTGGACATGAAGCCCGGGTCAAAGGTAAAGAGCCCCGAAAGTTGGTACAGCTTCCGAATGTCCAGCGTGTTTGGGCCTTCCGTGGCGGGAAGAACCGGTAAGATTGCCTCTTTGTTCCCGTCTCCATTACAGAGCTTGAGTGTCTGTCCGCTTATTCCCCCGGTTGCCATGCTTCATTATACGGGCTGCGTGGCGAAGCACAATCTTTTTTTTGCCCGCAGGCCTTTTTGGAAAGGCAGCTTGTGTTTTTCGTGGCGGCAAAAATAGAGAGTCAGATTTTTGGATGATGCTAATCACAGCGTACCGGGCAAGCTCAATGCCGAGGGCAGTTCAACGGTTTTTTGTACCTGGAAGAACGTGCTTAAGGCTAAAATGAACAATTAATGGGAACAGAGAAATTCATAGTCACAGGGGCTGCCGGATTCATAGGCAGCAATGTTGTGCGCGGCCTGAACCAGCGGGGGGTAACGGAAATTATTGCAGTTGATCATCTGGACAGCCCCGGAAAAGCGGCGAATTTACTGAATCTGAAAATCATGGACTACTACGATCGCGACGAGTTCTTGCAGCTGGTTGAACAGCGCTACGATTTTGGTGCACTTTCGGCGGTTATCCACGAAGGTGCTTGCACATCCACGGTTGAACAGGATGGAGCGTACATGATGCGCAACAATTTTTCCTATTCCAAACAGTTACTGGCTTATTGCCTGGAGCGTGGTGTGTTTTTTCAATATGCATCTACTGCCGGCGTTTATGGGCAAAACACGCAATCTCGGGAAGTGCCACAAAATGAGAGCCCGCGGACGATTTATGCGTACTCGAAATTACTTTTCGATTGCTGGGTACGCCGATGTTTTCGTGATGCGCGCTCGCCAGTTGTGGCTTTGCGCTATTTCAATGTTTACGGCTCTGGAGAAGGCCACAAAGGGTTTATGCGCAGTAGTCCCTTGGTTTTTTACTCCCAGTTGCGTGAGCGCGGCTGGGCGGGAGTTTTTGCCGGCGATGAAAAGGTTCCTGCCAGTGAGCATTTGCGCGATTTTGTGTCTGTGGACGATGTGGTTGCTGTCAAGCTCTGGTTTCTCGATCAATCTGTTTCCGGGATTTTTAATGTGGGAACCGGATCAAGCCGAACCTTCGAGGAGGTTGCCAAGACAGTCGTAGACAGCTTCGGTCAAGGCGAATACCGCCATATTCCCTTCCCGGAAAAATTGAAGGCAGGCTACCAATTCTTGACGCGTGCAGACTTGACGGCACTTCGCAGAGTTGGCTATCGAGACTCTTTTGTCGAGATGCAGGCTGGTGTCAGTGCTTATATTCAACACTTGCTTCGTGAGGATCAATTGCCGCAATGACTTGATCAAGTTTCGCGCAGACTTCCTCTGCCTTGATTAAGTTCATGAGCTCCGGGTTTTTTATTCTTTCAATTCTTGACGCGTGCAGACTTGACGGCACTTCGCAGAGTTGGCTATCGAGACTCTTTTGTCGAGATGCAGGCTGGTGTCAGTGCTTATATTCAACACTTGCTTCGTGAGGATCAATTGCCGCAATGACTTGATCAAGTTTCGCGCAGACTTCCTCTGCCTTGATTAAATTCATGAGCTCCGGGTTTTTTATTCTTTTTCCCCAAGGCATGGTTTTGCCGCGCCTGTTCCACTTTTTCATGTATTCGGCAGCTGCTGCCGGGTAGTGATTGACGCACCATTTTGCTTGTATTTTTGGCCCGATAAGCTGTGGGTTTGAGGCCGCGTATAACCCGATGACCGGCGTGCTGGAAAAATTTGCCAAATGAACCGGGGCAGAATCGACTGTCAGCAGCACGTCGGCTTCGCTGATCAAGGCGGCCAATTCTTTCAGGCTTAGGGTTCCCGGCAACATTTCCGGTTTGTCGTGCGTTTTCCGGCAAATTTCCCTCAAATGGCCTCTCTCCTGTTCGTTCCCGCTACAACTGAGCAGAACTTTCATACCATGCCTACGAACGGCGTAGTCTGCCACCTCGGCACAGGAGCTCGTATTCCACCATCGGTAAGCGTGTTGGGCGCAAGGACTGATCAGCAAGGTTTTTCTTTGGCTCCCAAGGTGCTGTTTCGCGACCGCCAAATCTTTATCGTCGAAACATTGATCCCAGACCAGGCAATGCTCTTTGATGCCGAGGGCTCGAGTGAAATCAAAAAAACCGTCCAAGTAATGATGTGGTTCGGGGTGTGCTTGTACACGGCAGTTGACGAACAGACCATGCAACTCCTTGGAGCGGCCGCGATCAAAGCCGACACGGAAACGTGCTTTGACGAAAAGGGATGCCAAGTTGGCACGAAAGGACATCTGGATCAGCAACAGGACGTCAAATTTTCGACCAGTGAGTTTGCGCCGAAGCTGAGCGTAGGCACGCCAACCGAGGTGTTTCTCGAAAATAATGAATTCAATTCCCGGTGTGTCTTTGACCAGCTCTGCCTCTCTGGCTCCGATAATCCAGCTGATTTTTGTTTCTGGAAAATTGGACTTGATCGTGTTGATGACTGGCGGGATATTGGTGATGTCGCCCAGTGCTGACAGGCGCATGATACAAATGCTTTTAGGCTGGCAACTGCTCAAAGTTTCCTGCCTATGTTGACGGGTCAGCAACTGTTTCAGCTTAAGCCTCCATTTCTTGCCATGCCAGGTCATGGTTGGCATGGCAGCGTCTTTGCCGGAAAGTGAAGTGTGCGTTGTTGCCGGGTAGCTGCGTTGCCTTGTCTGGAAACCTCCCGTTTTCGAGCGCTGAGACTCCTTGCGTTCCCTGTGTCGGTGATACGACCTTGGGGGGCAACGATTTTTCCTGGCATTTTTTCCTTGCGCAGTGGCGGAAGTTTGAAGCTGGCAAGTGGCACGAGCACGCCTGGTTTTAGTGGCCTGTCACGTTTTGCCACGACTGGCCGGCAGAGATTCCCTGTTCAGGCAATGTCAAATTTCTCAAATTCTCGCAGGTAGTCTACGACTGGATCAGCACTGCTTTGCATATAATGTTTCGCCCGGGTCGCCATCTTGTGAAATGTGTCTGCTTTCGTGGTTGCCTCACGGAAAGCCGTGCCGAGCTCGCTGGCACTACGGACTCGCAGCAGTCCGGCACATTTCTCAAGAGCAGCGGTTTCTGACAGAAAGTTCTCTGTGTAGGGGCCGGTCGTCTGCGGCGTACCAAGCATTGCGGCTTCCAGCACATTTTGACCCCCGCGCGGGAGCAAGGAGCCACCAGTAAAAACGAGTGCCGCGTGTTTGATCAGTGCTGGCAGTTCACCAATCGTGTCGGCAATGTACAGCCGCTTTCCTGCGGGTGGTTCACCGGCACTTCGCAGAGCGACTGTGTAGCCCAGCGTCATCGCCAAGGCGCGAATTTTTTTGCCTCTTTGCGGATGTCTGGGGACGATGACGAGCAGGCGGTCATTGACGCCGGATAAACGAAAAGCTTCCAGCACGATTTCGTCCTCGCCCTTGTGGGTTGAAGTGGCGAGCAGGTAAGGGTGTCCAATCAGGTTGGGGAGCTCGTCAGGAAAGCAGGCACTCCACTTGAGGTTGGGGATCACGCTGATGTCTTTTGCCTGGGCTCCGAGGCGGCGGTAGCGCTGCGCATCCTCGGCAGAGCGGGCAAAAATATGCGTCACACAATTCAGGCAGATACGGTAGTAATGCAGAAGAGGCTTGCTCCAGCTTATTTTTCTGTCTGTGAACCGCGCGTTGACGAGGAACAATGGGATTTGACGCCGGACGCACAAAGAAAAAAGATTCATCCACAGCTCTGTCTCCACCACGAGCAGGCATTTTGGAGACGCTTTTCGCAGAAAGTTTGCCCACATCAGCGCGCTGTCGACCGGCGCGAATACGTGGTGCACACGGTTGCCGAGCCGTTTTTCCAACAGTTCTGCCGAAGTGCTTGTCGCGGTAGTGAAGATTATGGGTCTGTCCGGGTGTTTTTCGTGCAGAGATGTCGCCAAGCGTAAAACAGCGTTGACTTCACCCACTGAAACGCAATGAAACCACAGTGGTCTTTGACCGGCAGGAGGAAGATCCGACTCTTTGATAATCCCAAGGCGTTGGCGAAGATAACGCCAATTCCGCAAGCGGATGGATTTATAGAGCGTCTGCCCTAACCACAGTGGAGCCGCAAGCAGAAGCAGGGCACCGTATCCCAATTTGCTTGGGAGTGGTACGGAATATCTGGTTTTATTTTTTGTGATTTTCAGGGCTGCACGAGCCACGAATCGATTTGCTCTATGTGTGACAGAGCCAGGCTTCCCGCAGTTTGCTGTAATTTCAAAGTGCTGATGATGAATTGGTAACGTTCGTCTGCCAGGTCACGCATTGCTTTGAAGTAGTCGGTTCTGGCTACCGAGACATCAATGGAGGTGCGCGTCCCGACATTGAACCCGGCGGTGATGGCTTCCAGTGCGGTTTTTGCCGAGTCTTTCGCAATGTTCAGTGCCTCTATCCTCCTGATGCCGGAAAGGATATCCAAATAGGACTGGCTGGCATCTTTTTGCACTGTGCGCCGGACTTGTTCCAGCGCAGAAAGCGTGACCTCATGCTGTGCTGTTGCCTGCTTTGACGCATAGTAGACCGACCCGCCTGAGACCAAAGGTACGGTTAGTTGAATACCGATGGAGGTTTCCTGAATTTCAACCGGGGTCTGTCCACCATGCTGTTCATTTCGCGATTGTGCAGCCACCAGGCTCAAGCTGGGAAAATGACCGGCTTCTTGTACTTTGATTTCCTGCAAGGCGAGGCTGCTCTCAATCTTTGCCGCCCGCAGATCAAGGTTTTTCTCTTCTGCCGCCGTAACCCAGGCACTTTGGCTTTCTGGTGCCGGGATTTGAAGCGGAATATTTTCCCGAAGATGCCTGATGCGCTGTATAGGTCTGCCGACGATGACCGACAGGACGTGTCGCGCTTTGTCTACCTCATTTTCGGCACCTATTTCGTCGGACAGTGCTTTGTCTCGTGCGGCTTCTGCTTCACTCACGTCAGTGATTGCCACCATGCCAACCCGAAAATTCTCTGCGGCCTGCTCCTGTAATTTTTCTGCCGACAGCCGTTCCTGTTGTCGGTAACCGTATCGCTCGTAGGTGGTCAACAAATCAAAGTACGCGCTTGCCAGCCGCATGATCAGTGACATGCGTGCTGCTTCGAGCTCTATGCTGCTTTTTTCAATTTGCGAATCGGATTGCCTGAAGCGCAAATAGTCGGCACGGTTATACAGCGACTGGCTGAGTTGCAAACTCAGCGAATCTGAGTTGAAGGACGTGCTGATATTCGTGTCAACGCTTCCGAAACGTTGGCCACTGATGGTTTGATCTGCCAGATGACTGAAACTGCCTTGCAAGCTCAATTGTGGCAACAGGCGCGAACGCGCGATGGGTCTGCCTAGTTCAACAGCTTGAAACGCCGCCTTTGCCTGCTTCAATTCAGTGTCCTGCACCAAAGCGATTTCATACAGCTCAGCGATTCCGTAGGGAGATGCACCCTGGACTTGCTCTGCTGTGCCAGCGTACAGAACACCAGCCATCAGAATGCCCGCCAAGGCACTCGCCGACAGCCGGAATCGCAGCCTAATAAGTTGGCACATCGGGATCAACCTCATGGCTCCAGGCATCAATGCCGCCGCGCAAGTTCGCAACGTTCCCAAATTTGTTCTCTTCCATCATGCGCACTGCATGGCCGCTTCGAATACCGTGATGGCAGTACACAACGATATTCTGATCTTTTTTCAATTCTTTCATTCCTTCTTTGAAGGATGACAAAGGCAGGAGAACAGAGCCTTCAAGTTTTACGGTTTCGTGCTCCCAAGGTTCCCGTACGTCAATGAGCAAAGGGCGTACTGCCGCGCTCTGCAACAGTCTGCTTAGTTCTCCGGGGCTGATTTCTCGCAAGATATTCTCG
This sequence comes from uncultured candidatus Poriferisulfidus sp., assembly GCA_965215765.1. Classification (GTDB taxonomy): domain Bacteria; phylum Pseudomonadota; class Gammaproteobacteria; order Poriferisulfidales; family Oxydemutatoraceae. The sequence goes on from OZ244118.1 coordinate 809,466, forward strand.
ATAGATTTTTCAGGAGCTTCGCTTTTGCAAGCCTCGCAGAATCATTATAGACTGATCGCCCCGTCAGCAGGTGCAACTTCATGAAATACATACCCATCTCAAAAAATAAACCTTCTCCCCTTGGCCGCGTTGCCAAAGAGCCAATTTCTGCGTTTCGCAGAATTTATGTGCATGGTTCTCGGGACGATATACAAGTCGGTATGAAGGAGGTTACGCTTGCCGCTACCGGGATCGGCTCCGATTCCGAAGAAAATCCTCCAATACCGGTCTATGACACTTCCGGCCCCCACTTTGGAGACGGGGTGGTTACGCAGTCTGAGAACGGGATCCCCCCGATACGTGCCAACTGGATAGAAGAGCGTGCCGATAGCACAACGGTGGCGGCTCTGCCGACAAACGGGAAAAATGAGGATGTCCCGTCAGGCAATGGCGCAAGGGCACGTTTGGCCCGATCCGGGCAGAACGTAACGCAAATGCATTATGCCAGGCGCGGCATTGTGACGCCTGAGATGGAGTATGTCGCGATCAGAGAGAACGGGCTGGTCGATGTTTTGCGAAGCGATTCCCGGTATCAGAAGTTGTTGCGAAGCCATGATGGGCGGACTTGGGGAGCGAAGGTTCCGGAGGTCGTGACACCGGAATTTGTGCGAGATGAAGTCGCTGCCGGTCGAGCCATTATTCCAGCCAACATTAACCATCCGGAGTCTGAACCGATGGTTATCGGAAGGAATTTTCGTGTGAAAATAAACGCGAATATCGGGAATTCCGCAGTCAGTTCGTCACTGGATGAGGAGGTTCAGAAGCTGGTCTGGGCAGTCAGATGGGGGGCAGACACTGTGATGGATTTATCGACCGGACGGCGAATATCAGAAACGCGTGAGTGCATCCTTCGGCACTCGCCAGTGCCCATTGGAACGGTTCCGATTTATGAAGCCTTGGAAAAAGTAGGTGGCAAGGCTGAAGATTTAAGTTGGGAGATCTACCGCGACACGATCATTGCCCAGGCTGAGCAGGGAGTCGATTATTTTACGATTCATGCAGGGGTTTTGTTGCGCTATGTACCGTTGACGGCGAAGCGCACAACAGGAATTGTCTCCCGTGGAGGGGCGATTATTGCGAAATGGTGCCTCGCTCACCACCAGGAAAATTTTCTGTACACGCACTTTGCGGACATTTGCGAGATTATGAAACAGTATGACGTTTCATTCTCTCTCGGAGACGGCTTGCGCCCAGGCTGTATCGCCGATGCCAATGATGAGTCACAGTTCGCCGAGCTAAAAACCTTGGGAGAGCTGACGAAGCAGGCTTGGGAACACGACGTGCAAGTCATGATAGAAGGGCCGGGCCATGTTCCCATGCAGTTGATCAAGGAGAACGTTGAACGCGAGCTTGATGAGTGTATGGAGGCTCCTTTTTATACTTTAGGCCCGCTGGTTACGGATATTGCGCCAGGTTATGACCACATTACTTCTGCCATAGGTGCCGCCATGATTGGCTGGTTTGGTACCGCCATGTTGTGCTACGTGACTCCCAAAGAGCATCTTGGGCTACCTGATCTTCAAGATGTCAAGGAAGGCATCGTTGCCTATCGTATTGCGGCACATGCGGCCGACTTGGCGAAAGGGCATCCGGCGGCTCAGTTGCGGGACAATGCCCTGTCAAAGGCACGTTTTGACTTTCGCTGGCTGGATCAGTTCAATTTGGGGCTGGATCCGCAGCGTGCCCATGAATTTCATGACCAGACGCTGCCTCAGGAATCTGCGAAAGTCGCACATTTTTGTTCCATGTGTGGGCCGCGATTCTGTTCCATGAAAATTACCCAGGAAATCAGAGAATATGCCGAATCGCACGGTTTGAATGATGGTGAAGTCGCGATTGAGACTGGACTGAAGGAGAAAGCAGGGGAGTTCAGGAGTCGGGGAAGCGAAATTTACACCAAGCTTTAACAGAGCTGCACGCTGCCCGGGTCGCTTCCTCACCAGCAAGGTTTTTCATCTTTTTCCGGCGCAGAATGTGCTTCCCGCTTTGAGGGTCGCGGTATCTTTTCTGGCGTTTTCTGTTCTGCTTTATGGCTCCCGATCCGAATGCCGGGAGGTGGAAACCGTGATAGTGACAGGTACACGGATAGCGGTTGGTGCGCTGAATTTTGGTGCTCGGGCGACAGTCATAAGCGAACAGGAAATTCTAAAAAACCAATACCAGACGCTTGGTGATGCCTTGGGCTCTGTGCCAGGTCTGCATGTCGCTTCTCAGGGGGGGCGTGGGGCGCAAACTTCTGTTTTTATTCGTGGTAGCGAATCCAATCATGTTCTGGTTTTGGTTGACGGCGTACCGGTTAATGATCCTTCCTCTGCGGTGCCGTTTTCTTTTACTGATTTGTCGCTTCTCGGCGTACAGCGTATTGAAGTTTTACGCGGAGTTTATGGTGCCCAGTATGGTTCGGAAGCCATCGGCGGTGTCGTCCAGATTTTTAGCAAGCAGAGCTCTGCAACGGGAGAACGTAGTCTGAGGCTTGAAAGCGGCAGCTACGGAACCGTTGGTGCCTCGTTTTCGCTCAGTGCTGAAAATTATTTTCTCGGAATGGAACATTTTCATACGCAAGGGGAGTCTTTTACCCCACAGGCACTGCGTGGCGGGACGGACGGAGAAAAAGATGGCCATGAGCGACTCAGTCTGAAATGGCATTTTGATACCCGGCTGGGGGACGAGTGGCTGGTGAGTGGCAACATCGGTTATTTGCGGAGTGATACCGAGTTTGATGACTATCTGGGGGAGGATGATTTACAAAAAGAGCTTCGTGAACAGCGTTTGGGGCACTTGACTCTCAGTCGCAGTTTTTTTTCCGGTACTCTGGATACGCAGTGGAACTTCCGGTACTTTGATAGCCACAGGAGATATCCCTTTTCTCCGTACCAGAAGAGCTATCAAGGAAATGTTTACGGCCTGGCCTTCAACGGCACCTATTGGACACGAAGGGATTTGCAGATTCAGTTTGGTGGCGAGCACGAAATGAGCAAAGTGGACATTGAGGGCGGGGTTGACAAGAGCCTGCGCACCCAGGCTTTTTATGGGCAGGTTCTTTATGAACTGACCCCTGGCTTGCTTGCCACTCTGGCTTTGCGAAACGATGTTTTTGAAAAAAACCAAGCGCACCAAAGCTATCGTGTTTCTTTGGCGCATGAGGTTCTGGCTCATGACTTGGTATTTTTCGGAAATTATGGGACAGGTTTCAGGGCGGCTGATCTGAACGAGCAATTTGGTGTTGGCGGCAATCCTGAGTTGCGTCCGGAACGGTCACGTGGCTGGGAAATCGGAATGGAAAAAGAATTCCCGGAATGGGGTCTGAATACCGGCGCGAGTTATTTTCAGAATCGCCTGGACGACTTGATAGAGTGGGAAGGAGATATCTTGTCAGGGGGACTGCGTAATCTGGAACACGCCGAAATAGTGGGTGGGGAAATGTTTTTGCAATACCGTGGTGCCGAGCGGTGGGATGTACGCTTTGATCAAAGCTGGACCAGTGCAAAGCGAGATGATGGAAGCCACCTGTTGCGCCGCCCTCTCAGGAAGAGTTCGCTGAAACTGGGATGGAACTTTGTGTCAGGGGAAAGCTTGCTCTTTGCGCTGGATTACACTGGCACACAGTGGGATATTGGGAGGAGGGACGCGCTTGCCAGGCAGCGTGACGGATATCTGTTGGCGCGCTTGGTTCTGACGAAGCACTTTTATGAAGAATTGACGGCTTTTGTGCGGATCAACAATCTTTTTGACCGCGACTACGAGCCAGTGAGTGGCTACCAAGGTCTGGGCTTCGACGTATTGGCCGGTTTTACAGCCCGGTGGTAAGGCATGGAGACTCAGCACCAGCCAAAAGAATCAGAGTCGGCTGGCTGGCAGGCACGTGAAGCGGCGGCTGTTTTCGGTTTTCTTTTAGCTGATGGACTTGCTGACACAAATTGCCTTGGGAGCTGTGACCGGTGAGGTTGTGGTCTGCAGAACCTTATGCAGGAAAGCACTTCTGGCAGGCACGTGAAGCGGTGGCTGTTTTCGGTTTTTTCTTTTAGCTGATGGACTTGTTGACACAAATTGCCTTGGGAGCTGTGGTTGGTGAGGCTGTGGCCGGCAGAACCTTATGCAGGAAAGCACTTCTGGCAGGCACGTGAATCGGTGGCTATTTTCGGTTTTCTTTTAGTTGATGGACTTGCTGACACAAATTGCCTTGGGATCTGTGGTTGGTGAGGTTGTGGTCTGTAGAACCTTATGCAGGAAAGCACTTCCGGCAGGCAGATACCGTGGTGGCTGTTTTCGTTTTCTTTTAGCTGATGGACTTGCTGACACAAATTGCCTTGGGAGCTGTGGTTGGTGAGGCTGTGGCCGGCAGAACCTTATGCAGGAAAGCACTTCTGGCAGGTGCCGTGGTGGCTGTTTTCTGTTTTTTCTTTTAGCTGATGGACTTGCTGACACAAATTGCCTTGAGATCTGTGACCGGTGAGACTGTGGTTTGCAGAACCTTATGCAGGAAAGCACTTCTGGCAGGTGCCGTGGTGGCTGTTTTCTGTTTTTTCTTTTAGCTGATGGACTTGCTGACACAAATTGCCTTGGGAGCTGTGGTTGGTGAGGCTGTGGCCGGCAGCACCTTATGCAGGAAAGCACTTCTGGCAGGCACGTGAAGCGGCGGCTGTTTTTGGTTTCTTTTAGCTGATGGACTTGCTGACAAAAATTGCCTTGGGATTTGTGGTCGGTGAGGCTGTGGTCTGCAGAACCTTATGCAGGAAAGCACTTCTGGCAGGCACGTGAAGCGGCGGCTGTTTTCGGTTTTTTTTAGTTGATGGACTTGCTGACACAAATTGCCTTGGGATCTGTGGTTGGTGAGGCTGTGGTCTGCAGAACCTTATGCAGGAAAGCACTTCTGGCAGGCACGTGAAGCGGTGGCTGTTTTCGGTTTTTTCTTTTAGCTGATGGACTTGTTGACACAAATTGCCTTGGGAGCTGTGGTTGGTGAGGCTGTGGCCGGCAGATCCATAGGAAGGAAAGCGCTTCTGGCAGGTGCCGTGGCGGGAGCCATTCCTGACATTGACGTCACGTGGGGATATTTCCTGAGCGATGTTGCCCGTTTTACCGATCACCGGGGCTGGACCCATTCCCTGCTTTTTGCGCCCCTGTCTGCCTCCTTGCTTGCCTGGCTTTTTTCACGACCTAAACCCTGCTTTGTCGCGCCTTTCGCGACTTGCTTTTATCTGTTTTTTTGGTGTTTTGTGACCCATATAGGGTTGGATCTTTGCACCACATACGGGACGCGCATTTTTTTGCCACTTTCCGACGAGCCATACGCTTTGTCGTCTATTTTTGTCGTGGATCCGCTCTACACGGTTCCTTTGCTGTTGACGGTCGGAGTTTTACTTGCCACCAAAAATTCCGTACGCAAAAATTTTTATATTGCGATGGCCGGATTGCTTTTAAGCAACGCCTATCTGGGAACTTCACTGCTTTTAAAAGATCACGCCACAAAAGTGTTTCAGAATCTTTTCGCCTCGCACTGCCCGGAAGTGAAACATTATCTGGTTCAAAGCGGAGAGCTGACGACCCTGATGTGGCGAGTAATCGGCATGACTGCTACAGGCTATGCGGTAGGGAGATATTCTTTGCTGAAAGGACACAAGGCCATCACTTTGAAGTTTTTTCCGTATCACGAGCTTCGCCCTTGGGTGCAAGGGGAAAGCCTGCGCCTGCCGGAACTGGAAAAATTGCTTCGATTCAGCAAAGGGTTTTACAAGCTGGAAAGCCAGGGTCAAGAGCTATATCTGATTGACCTGCGTTTTCCTGGTAATCATCCATTTCGTTTTGCCATAGCAGACCTTTCTCATGGAACACCACTTCCGGAAACCCCGATCAGGCGCGACGGCAACAGCCTCGAAGGTCGTGGCTTGAGTGTCTTCAGTCTCTGGTTGATGGAGTTGTTCGGAAAATTTCCTCAACTGGCGGCGAAGAACAGTATGGCAACGGTTGTGCCGGGTGGCGCGAAGCTCTGCCTTGAACCCACGCCCAAAGACCTTCCTCCATTTGCGTACGTTCCCATGGATCTTGTGCGCAAGTAGCAGCGCGAAAGACTTCTCCTAGGGCGAGGCTTATAAGCTGTCAGAGGCGAGCTGCAATTGTCGTTTTCAGGTTGGTGGCCAGGGCGTCCGCTATATTGACGGCAGAAACACTTTGCAATCCTTTCCACGCAGGTATGCTGTTTATTTCGATAATCCAGGGTTTTCCCGTCGTATCGACGATGATGTCCACGCCCGCATAAGCAAGGCCAAGCAATTTTGCGGCATCTCTTGCCAGGCGGCACAGGGCATCCGGTGGTTTGGCAGGGAGACACGTTGCTCCTTGTGCCAGATTGTTTATCCAGCTTTTTCCGAGGCGTTGCATGGCAGAGACTACTTTTCCGCCAGCCAGGAATATTCTCCAGTCCTGATATCTGTTGCCGGAACTTTCGACAAACTCCTGCAGATAGAACACGCCGCCCGCTGCTGACTCCAATAAGTCAGCGGGCGATGAGATCAAGCGTACTCCCTTTCCTTGCGACCCGAAAACGGGTTTGGAAACCAGCTTGGTGCCTCCCTCCAAAAGGCCATTTGCTGTTTCCAGCATCTGCGTGAGGTTCACCCCTCCCCATGCGCGAGGAGTGGGAATACCGGCTGAAGACAAAATGAAGGAGGTCATCAGCTTGTCGACCGTGCGCTCGATGGCGAAAGCGTTGTTATGTACCACTGTGCCTTGTCTTTCAAAGGCGTGCAGTACGCTTAAATAGAAGGTCACCTCTTCCAGAGAGCCGCCGGGGATACCCCGGACGAACACCCCTTGTGGTCTCAAAATGCCGAGATTGTGGGTGCGCAAGCTTGGTTGCGAGTCAGCGACGACAAACTCAAAGGATGGTAGTTCGGCGGTTTTGACGGTACAGGAAGCCCGTCTCAATGCTGCGGTGATTTCGCGAGCGTGCCATCCCTGAGTTTCCTCGGTGATTAGCAGAATAAACAAGGTGTCGGGATGTCTGTCGGTTTATTTCCCGAAAGAAAGTTCCAAAATTTCAGGTGCCAGTTTGCCGTGGCGATAACTTTTCCCGGAAGGGAGGTGCGTTACTGTCACTTTTGCAGGACTGAAAAGCATCCGGTCAATTTTGTAAAAATCCTGGTCATAGTTTTTGAACACTTGCGCAAAAGGTATGCCGTAGTCTTTGGAAGCGGTACTTGGCAGGTTCTCTGCCAGTTGTTTTGCTTCGTCTTTGTCGCCAACCACAAAAAGGTTTATTTGCCCACCAAAAAGAATGGAGTCATTGGTGCGCCCCATGGCTTCAACGAAGTCAGGTGCAGGGGGGGCAACAGGAGCTGTGCCGGTGCCATCGATGATGTTTTCGAGAGGGAAGTCGAGCTCATTGGCCTTGTGTAAGGCAACTTCCAGAACCCGTGCGGTTACCTGTATGCTTCCGACCAAACTGGTAGTTGGTGCCAGGATGAGCGTGAGGTGATCCGGTTGGATGTGACAGTCTTGGGCAATTTTTTCCATCAGTTCTACGGGTGGAAAACGGTCAGTCTCAAGAACCAGAATGCCTCGGTCTGCATGGTCCTGGTAAGCCAGTTTTTTGTAAATGGCCTCTTTACACGCCAAAGCGCGTGCCGGTCCGGAAGCGGGAGCGTAAAAGCGGTTTTTCCCTTCACCCGCTGACAGAGTCCAGCCGGCGTACTGGGAGCCCAGGCAGGCCAGAACCGGGTTGCAGGTATGTACGTTCACAGCCAGTGCCCATTCTTTAATCGCATCTTGATAAGTGAAGGACACTTGACCCAGTCCGCCCATACAGATCTCGGCAATCAGACGTCCGGTTTCCAGACCCCCGGGCTGCTTGATTCCGGCATCCACCACTTCCACACCGTTCGCTTCTTTGTAGCATTGGACCCGGTAATAGTCGGGGTCATTGCGCAAACGGTTCAGTAGTTGCGAAGCCAGCGCGTTCACGCTGGGCGGGTGAAATTCGTGTTCGGGCATGTCTATTCCTTATTGCTGTTGCAGAGAGGATGTTCCATTTTTTGCGCCAGAGAACGCACGTTCTTTTGTAGTCGAGAAAGCACTTTGGATACGGTGTTTCCACTTTCAAGCAGCGTACACAGTGGTTCACCAAGCTTGAAAGCACGTTTGTCTGCAGGCAAGTCGCGAGCTTCAGCTGGCCATGAGAAATTTTTCGGAATTTTTGTCGGCAACCGGCAATACAAAATTGCGTACGCTTTTGTTTGCAAAGAGGCTATTTTAGCCGGGAGCGTACCGCGACATGCTGCCAGATGCATGGCAAACATGGACTGGTTTCGTCCTTCATCATAAAGTTGCAGAGTCGCTGAAGGTCTGGGATTCAGTTCCAGACAGTACAAGCGGCCTGCGCAAAGCAAATAATCCATGCTGTTTATGCCTGTCAGTGTGTACGCGAGCGCCAGCCTGCTTGCGTACTTTTCACATTCTGCCATCTGCCTGTTTTCCAGCATCGTGCGGTTAATCGCGCCGCCATGACAAAATGGAAGAGTGGCATCGTGTGTTGAAGTCCAAAGTGTGTTGAAACCGATGGTGCGAATGGCTCCTTTTGCGACCGCGAAAAGGTGGGATATGCCGCAACCAGGCAGGTATGACTGACGATATTCTGTGCGCGATTCAGAAAACTGGACACCCATGCCGCCGAAAGAGCCTGCAAGCTTGCGAAGCTGTGGGTATTTGGCGTCTTTAGGAGGCTGGGGGATGCCCAGGCTCTCCAGCGATCTGTCCAGTGATTTTCGATGGTGGCAAAGGGCAAAGGTTTGGGGGAGATTGCCAAAAAATTCCCACGTGCTCGCGAGATTCTCCACCAGCTTTGGCTTTGCTTCCAAGCCTGGCCCTGGGACGATTTTCCGGCTACCCGTTTTGCGATACCAGGCTCGGCAAGCGTTTTGCAGGGTGTCTCCTTTTGTGAAATCACCGATTGCGACTTTGTAGTGTCTCTGTGTACTTGCCAAGGTTTCCTGGTCACCAAAGCAATCAACGGCTGATACGGCATAACCCGCTCGGAAGGCGGACTCGGCCAGGTAGCGCGCGCTGGAAGCAACAATCAAGTATTCATCATGATTTGGCGTATTCACGTGCTGTTTCGTATGCTTGCCTGTAATGCAGACACTGTGGTTTGTCTGCTTGGTGCATGGACTTCAGCAAGCGGTGTTGTGCCTGGTATTTCGTGTTGCCAACTGCGAGAGCACCGATGCCACGTGCTTTGCCGTTGCCAGCGGGCAATATGACCCGGTTGTGCTTTGCTGCCACGCCGGCAATTCCAGAAGGTGGAACCGCGTTGACGTCAGCTACAACCAGCAACTGTTGTGCTTTGCGAAGGTCGTCTTCGTCCATGACCTGGACGCCCGCCGCCGCTGCGGCAAAAACCACGTTAGTTTCAGACAGTTGGGTGTTCTTGGTGTCATCGTCGCCGCTTTTTAGCCGTTTGGCAGCATCACTTGGCAACAGGCCTCGGCATTGAGAGGCAGCCTTTTCTGCGCGCTCCAGTTTTCGGCTCAGCAAGGTGACATTTGCGCCGGCTTCGGCCGCGAGGACTGCTACCGCCATACCGACCGGACCGGTGCCGCCGGCGATTAAGACTGCAAGACCTGACCAGTCTGGTCTTGCATGATCTTTTTCCAGGCATTGTTCAACTGTTGCCATCATGCCGGCTGCGGTCGTAAAAGCACCGCTAGGGTCAGCAAAAGTGCTGATTGCAAATGGGGGAACCATCGCGTTTTTGGCAGCATCAAGCATGCCGAGGGCCCCGAACATATCGCGCCCGCCAAAAAACATGCCAGTCTGCTTCATGCTGCGCGGGCTGCGCGAGAAAATGGCATCTTGAACCAAGGCCTGAATTTCCCCTGACTCAACGCCAGTGTATGGAATGACGACATCCCATTTGGCGTCCAAAGCCATATTGGCATCAAAAGGACTGATGTTTTTTTCTGTGGTTACGATGTGGATGATTCGCTTTGTGCTCACTGTTTTCTCCTTAAAAAAATAATTGAATCGGGAATCGGCTTGTTAGCCAAACGGTTCCCGAGGGATTTTACGTAGCTTCCGGGTTTACGAGAAGGTGCGAGAGGGCTCCCCTTTTCCGACTCGGTTTCCATGGTTGGCCACTTGTTCCACGCTGAGCTTCAGTCCGTCCTCATGTTTCAGAAGGGAGGCAATTTTTTCGGCGTGATCCTCATTGCGGGTAAACACAAAGGCTGTGGGTCCCCAGGAACTTTGCCCGTAGCCGGTGACCTTATGATCAGCCAGCTTGGTGATGGCAGCAGAAATTCCGGGGCTTGTGAAGCGGCTGCCCTGGACAGCGGAAAAGTAGTCGCCAAGAGACATTTGCATGGCTGTTACCGCTGCGGCGAAGGAGCAAAAGTCTTCTTCACGGACTGCCGGCAACAGTTTCATCAGCACCTGACGACATAGAAAACCGGCACATGAAGGTTTGAAAGCCGGAAGCTTTTCAAACGCTTGAAATTCTGTTTTGCCAAATATGCGAGGCGTTTGATCTGAAATCAGGAGAATGCGCCAGGATTGGGGGAAATCAAGTCGGGCAATAACGGGAGGAGGTTGGTCATCATTGGTTTTGCCACCATCCACGATCAGACCCCCGTGCTCAAATGTACCAATTCCTATTCCTGAGCGTTGGCCCCGCTTGAAAAGGCGAGCTACTTCGCGTGGAGAAAAAGGCAAGCGGAAGTGGCAAGACAGTACCGCGCCGACGGCGAGAGCCAGTTGCGTTCCCGAACCCAGGCCAAGGTGGCGGGGTATGCTTCGGTGTACTTTTATACTGACTGCAGGGCTTAGGTCTTTGCTTTTGCAAAATGCCAAAGCCAGTTTCGTGACGGCTTCTTCATTTTCTCCGGTGACAGAAAAACTTTTCGCCTGACGGGCACTTAGAATAAATCCTCGGTTCTTGATGGCAAGGCCGACACACCCGAACATTCTTCCGGTACCACCATGCATATCCATAAATCCCAAGTGCAAGCGCGCCGGCGTTTTCGCATACACCGAGCCGGCGGTGCTGTTCAACGTTCGCGTCATGGGCGCATGAGCCGGGAAAGCGTTCGTGTCACACCAAGGTATCAAGCGCGGTGCGGTGGAACCCAGTCATCAACGTGCATCTTGTTTATGTCTGCGGCGCCACACAAATACGAACTTCTCTGTGTGCGCCATCACGATTCGTAAAGAATAGTCTCGACGTCGGCCTGGAGTAAATCCTGGTGCAGGAAATCAGGGCTGTAAATATTTCGGATCCTGCCTTTGGAATCAATAAGATAAACACGCATGAGGTGTGCAAAGGAGCCGACCTCATTGCCGTCTTCGTTATATTCCTTTTCCACCGAGATGCCAAAATCATCCAGAATGGGTTGCAAAGTTTTTTCGTTGGCGGCTGTTAAAAATAACCAATCTGACGATTTGTCGGGGCGGTGCATGAAGCCATATTCTTTCATGGTTTTTGGGACATCGTTTGCGGGGTCGAAGCTCAAGCTGATTAAGCGGGTATTAGCGGAAATTTCCGGGTTTTGACGAAGTTTGGCGGCGAAGTTCCTGAGCACAAAGGAAGAAAGCGGGCAGCCATTGACGTCTCCGCAACGCGTGTAAATAAAGCTGAGCACGACCACCTTGTCTTTGTAGAGGGAGCGTAAATCTGACTGTGTGCCATTTTCCAAAAGCACGGCACCCGTACCTAAGGTTTTGACTGGCGGGAGCTGGTAGGTGCCAGGCTGCGGCACTTCGAAGCCCAGTCTGGACCAGCCCGGTGCCGGAGCTTGTTGTTCCTGCACTGTGTCGTCCAGACTCCAGCTTGATATGGGCAAGAGAAGTGCGGTCACGAAGCCGACCATAAAGGCCAGCTTCCAATTCCCGTCAGAAAAAAAATAATTACGCATGGTGCATTTTCCCTTTGTGTTCACTGTAGGTGGGTCTTCTGCGCTTCAGATCAAGCCCCGATGGCTGTATTCTAACGAGATAGACCTCGCTTGCAATTTTAGCAGATGGTGTGAGGCACATTAGTCTGGTATCGGGGTTGCAAAGAGAAAACAAAAATCGGAATGCCTGTTTTTGGCAGAAAAGCACCTCCCCGCCAGTTCGTGAATGCACTTGTCCCACTGTTCGCGTACACTGTCTGGCAAGCAACTATGAGTAGTTCTGGCGTTTGCTCCTGCAATATGTAGAAAGTGGTGCGGGAGCATATAATGGCAGGTGCTTGGCTTTGTTTTTCCGACGGGTTCCGGTCTTGGATCTTTATGGCTCCCTTTCTCAATATCCATTGTAAAATCAGCGGCGGAAGACGCGATTGTGCCTGATCTGCTGTTGGCAAGCTCAGGGGTATGATCATCAGTAACGATCCGTTTGTTTGTGAATTTTTCATCCTGTGTTTGAGGTGAAGAGTGAGCTTTCATGATTTTGTGGCTGGAAATCAGCTCACGATCTTAAGTGGTGGATTCGGTTGGTACTTTTAAAATCGGTGCTTAATCGTCAAGAGAGGAGGGGACAGCTTTGAGTGGATTTCCTTGGAGGCCTGGAAAAAAGGATCTTGAACTCGAGATGAGTCACGAGTTGCCGGATTCAACAGATTCCCCAGTTGTGGAGGCAACCGAAAAGAGTTTGGGATCCGAACCATTGTCTGGTGACGAGAAACACAAACTTCAAGAGAATCCTCAGGTGGCAAGCAGTGAGACTGCCGAGCCAACAGCCAGCACAGAACAATCTTCGGCGGGTCTGCTTCCAGAAACAGGTGATGCCGGAGAAATGCTAACGCCTGCTTCCGAAATAGAGGGTGATGAGGCGGGGGGAACACCTGCACCCGCCGCACTTGCTGATGAAGCGGAAGAAGCACCGCAAGCGACAGAGCCGGAAGTCGCTCGGGAAGGGGAGTCTTTTGTCGATCCGGACGATGCAGGAGCTGACGAAGAAATGTTAACGCCTGCTTCTGAAATAGAGAGCGATGAGGCAGGGGGAACACCTGTACCTGATGTGAGTACTGATGAAGCGGAGGAAGCACCGCAAGACTCGGAACCGGAAGATGCTCGCGAAGAGCAGTCTTTTGTCGAACCGGACGACGCAGGAGCAGACGAAGAAATGTTAACGCCTGCTTCCGAAATAGAGGGTGATGAGGCGGGGGGAACACCTGTACCTGATGTGAGTACTGATGAAGCGGAAGAAGCACCGCAAGCGTCAGAGCCGGAAGCCGCTCGGGAAGGGGAATCTTTTGCCGAGCCGGACGATGCAGGAGCGGACGAGGAAATGCTAACGCCTGCTTCCGAAATAGAGGGTGATGAGGCGGGGGGAACACCTGTACCTGATGTGAGTACTGATGAAGCGGAAGAAGCACCGCAAGCGTCAGAGCCGGAAGATGCTCGCGAGGAGCAGGACGCAGGAGCAGACGAGGCAACGCCTGCTTCTGAAATAGAGAGCGATGAGGCAGGGGAAACACCTGTACCCGCTACGCCTGCTGATGAAGCGGAAGAAGCACCGCAAGACTCAGAACCGGAAGTCGCTCGGGAGGGGGAGTCTTTTGTCGAGCCGGTCGATGCAGGAGCTGACGAAGAAATGCAAACGCCTGCTTCCGAAATAGAAAGCGATGAGGCAGGGGAAACACCTGTACCCGCTACGCTTGCTGATGAAGCGGAAGAAGCACCGCAAGACTCGGAGCCGGAAGCCGCTCGGGAAGGGGAGTCTTTTGCCGAGCCGGACGATGCAGGAGCGGACGAGGAAATGTTAACGCCTGCTTCTGAAATAGAGAGCGATGAGGCAGGGGAAACACCTGTACCTGATGTGAGTACTGATGAAGCGGAAGAAGCACCGCAAGTGTCAGAGCCGGAAGTGAGGCAGAGGAAACACCTGTCCCCACCTCACTTGCTGATGAAGCGGAAGAAGCACCGCAAGACTCAGAGCCGGAAGTCGCTCGGGAAGGGGAGTCTTTTGCCGAGCCGGTTGATGCAGGAGCAGACGAAGAAATGCTAACGCCTGCTTCTGAAATAGAGAGCGATGAGGCAGAGGAAACACCTGTACCCACTACACTTGCTGATGAAGCGGAAGAAGCACCGCAAGCGTCGGAACCGGAAGATGTTCGCGAGGGAGCAGTCTGTAACCGAACCGGACGACGCAGGAGCAGACGGAGAAATGTTAACGCCTGCTTCTGAGATAGAGAGCGATGAGGCAGAGGGAACACCTGTACCCACCTCACTTGCTGATGAAGCGGAAGAAGCACCGCAAGCGTCGGAACCGGAAGATGTTCGCGAGGAGCAGTCTGTAACCGAACCGGACGACGCAGGAGCAGACGAGGCAACGCCTGCTTCTGAGATAGAGAGCGATGAGGCAGAAGGAACACCTGTACCCACCGCACTTGCTGATGAAGCGGAGGAAGCACCGCAAGCGTCGGAACCGGAAGCCGCTCGGGAAGGGGAATCTTTTGCCGAGCCGGACGATGCAGGAGCGGACGAGGAAATGCAAACGCCTGCTTCCGAAATAGAGAGCGATGAGGTAGGGGAAACACCTGTACCCACTACGCCTGCTGATGAAGCGGAGGAAGCACCGCATGCGTCGGAACCGGAAGATGCTCGCGAAGAGCAGTCTGTAACCGAACCGGACGACGCAGGAGCAGACGAGGCAACGCCTGCTTCTGAGATGGAGAGCGGTGAGGCAGGGGAAACACCTGTACCCGCTACGCCTGCTGATGAAGCGGAAGAAGCACCGCAAGCGTCGGACCCGGAAGATGCTCGCGAGGAGCAGCCTGTAATCGAACCTGACGACGCAGGAGCAGACGAGGCAACGCCTGCTTCTGAGATAGAGAGTGATGAGGCAGGGGAAACACCTGTACCCGCTACGCTTGCTGATGAAGCGGAAGAAGCACCGCAAGCGTCGGAACCGGAAGATGTTCGCGAAGAGCAGTCTGTAACCGAACCGGACGATGCAGGAGCAGACGAGACAGAGAAGACCTTAGAGGAAGTGGCGCCTCCTGAAGTTGTTTCTTTTGCTTCCTTGCTTGATCCTGGGAAATTGCCTGTTGAACTGAAGTGCGAGCTGGGGAGTGTCCACACAAGTCTGGGTGAAATTGGCTTGCTGAAGCCAGGAATGATTGTTGATTTGAAAAAAGATCTCTCCGCTCCGGTCGCTATTTTTGTAAATAACAAGTTGGTAGCACGAGGTGAGCCTGTAAAGCTTGGCGAGGGATTGGGGATCCGTATCGTCTCGCTTACAGAAAAGAACTGAGAAGACCAAATGGATGATTTCCCCAACCCGATCGTAATTTTTCTTCTGATTTTGGGGCTTGCTTTTCTCCCGTTTTTGCTGGTGATGGCAACTTCCTACGTGAAAATTATCGTAGTTATGAGCTTGGTCAGAAATGCCTTGGGCATACAACAAATTCCCCCAAACATAGCCCTGCATGCCTTGGCAATCGTGTTGACCATCTACATCATGTTTCCCACAGGTGCCGAGGTTTTTAATACCGTGAACTCAATGGACAGAGAAATCAGCCTCAAAGATCCGGCAGGTCTGGTGGAAGCGTTTCTGGTGGGCAGTGAGCCGTTCAAGTCTTTTTTATCGAAGCACACGAACGAGGAGCAAACGTACTTTTTTCTTGCTAGCGCAAGAAAAATATGGCCGGTTGAATATCATTCTGATCTGACCAGAGACAGCATTTTTGTTTTGTTACCGTCTTTTACTGTCAGCGAACTGGCGTCAGCGTTTGAAGTAGGGTTTTTGCTGTATTTGCCTTTCGTTGCTATAGATTTGATTATCTCGAATATTTTGCTTGCCATGGGAATGATGATGGTCTCTCCCATGACCATATCGTTGCCGTTCAAGCTTCTTCTTTTTGTGCTTCTGGATGGCTGGAGCAGGCTGATTGGGGGCTTGATCCTGAGCTACCAGTAAAGCGTTCCAGTCAGGCCGACCGCCAGAGCTGCTTTCTACAGTGAAGAAAAGAGATCAGCCTGGACGCGGCCAGCAAATCCGGACATAGGCATCCGGCACCTGAGTGTGGTGCTTTCTGAGAGCCTGTTGGCTCGCTAAATTTCGGCTGTCGCCTGTTGGAGTTCTTGGGTTTTCCTGGCTATTTCCTGGTTCAGGATTCGCCCAAGATTGATTAAGTTTTTGAATTGTTTCTCTTTGCCCTTTGTCAAAAGCGACAAGGAATCCAGGGCAGCCTGTGCCGCCTCGTAGTTTTTGTTTTTTATGTGGCACTGTGCGGTGTGAAACATAGGAACGGGGTTATCCATATCCAGAAAATAAACCATGGCGTACGCCTTTATCGCTTCTTCGTATTCTCCCAAGGCCTGCTGTGAGATTGCCAATCCCGTCCAGTATGTGGGTTCCATGTGCCCGTAAAAGGCAAGGAACCGGAACAATGTTTTGGCTTCCTGGAATTTTTCCTGCTGGCTGAAGTTATAGGCAATCGAGTACACGTTTTCCATTTCAGCTTCGGTAAATCCTTTCGCAACACTCAAATTTGCACCAGACACCATGAGGCTGGTCGCCAATCGTTCGATCCCTGCCCAGTCATCGTCGCCTAGCTTCATATCTGTTATGTCTGGTACTCCAGCATATTGGCTCTTGTCTGCTTCCCGTGCTTCGCTCACTTGCTTGCTCCAACCCTGATTGGCTTCAGCACGGCCTCAAGCCTTGCCTATTCTGGAAATGATTTTCATGGATGTGGTGTCATGCGTTGATATTTGCTTCATGATGTTCACAAACCCCCGGTCAATATGGTTAATCACCTCTTGTATCCGATCTCGCGATTCTGAGTCCATGGCAATCAGTTTTGTGATTTCGGCAAGGTCTTTCTTCGTCATTGACCTTTCTATGGCCGCCTTGTAGGTGTAAGCGGTAGCCCCTGCCCCAACACCTCCGGAAGCCAATGATACTGTCCCTTGAACAGCGTTGCTGAGACGCATTGCAACCATACCAAGCTTGACGATGGAGCCACCTTTGGCTCTATTTACTGGACTTTTCACCGCAGCGTTCAGGATTTTTCTAAGCGTCCCGGGACCGGTGGTAGCCTTGTCTGCCAATTTTTCAGCATCCGCAGCCCCCTCAACTGCTTCTTCCGTGGCTTCTTCTGTGGTTTTCCCGGCTGTTTGTATGGCTGTTTCAGACGCTTCAAGGCCTGACTCCATGGTGTCTGTGGCCAATTCGCCAGCTGTGCCGACAGATTCCGCAGCCACCTCGCTACCGGCAGCCCCAAGCGATGTAGTCATTTCAGTGGCATCGGCGGCAACTTCTACTGCATCTACGGCGACTTCCACACTTTTTTCGGCAATTGACGGAGCAATTGACAACCCGCCGGAGGTTATAGCTGCACCAATATTGATTACCAGCATGAGTGCCATCAGCCCATAGCTAACCCCCTGTTTCGCCTCAGGACTCGCATCCTTCATCATTTCGTCAATGGCGCCTGATTGTTCAAGAATCATGATGCCTGCTGTTGCAATGGCAGCGACCACCAGCGGAACGGCTGCAGCGGGTGAGACAAAAACGCCTATCAGGACGGCAGCCACAGCACTCAAGGCGACACCAATCCACCCAAAAACCTGGCCGACGGTTTTCATGGTGCTCGCTTTGTTTTGTTCGGCGATCATTTTTTGCCTTTGTTCCATTCGCTTGATTTGAATGTTCTTCTGCTTTTCGCCACGATATTTAATATCGTGCTCCGCATTTTTTGCTTCTTCGTTGCCGATGTTTGATTGCAGCTTCATTAACATGAATTCGGCGGTAATCGGGTCTGGCTGGTTGGCTGGAGCCATCAATAATCCGCCACTGCCCGTGTCGAATCCCAATCCGCCATTAGCACGCTTTCCTGTCGAACCCTTGGA
This sequence comes from uncultured candidatus Poriferisulfidus sp., assembly GCA_965215765.1. Lineage (GTDB taxonomy): Bacteria > Pseudomonadota > Gammaproteobacteria > Poriferisulfidales > Oxydemutatoraceae. Next base: position 827,336 of record OZ244118.1, read on the forward strand.
AAGACGGGGAAGCTCCGCAAGTGCTTTTTCGATCAGAGCGTGTTCTTCCGCGCTTACTTTTGCGCCGACCTTACCGCCAGTTGACATGCCGGCAGATACTTTGCTTGTCTCCTTCTCTTTCTGTTTCAGAGTTTCGTTTACGTAACCATAGTCCGAATTGCTTGCGCCTCTGGTACCGATTTTGTCAGCCACTGTTAAATCCTCCTTTTCTCACCCATGTTGTTACACCCTTGGGGATGCAGACAACGCTTATTCGCTCGTCAAGCTTTCCTGAAGTGCCTTTGCCCGCTTATTCAATTTGCTCGCCGTTCCGGTCGCCTGGATTACGTGATCCAACTCGGCCTTCGCAACGTCGTTGTTGCCAACATGCATATAGCACTCTGCTGCACGCAAGCGCAATTCCGGATCGTCTTTTTTCAAGTGTGTTGTAAGGTACTCGAAAGCACAGATCGCTCCCTCATAGTCTTTCAACATCAAGGAGCAAGAGCTGAGTCCCTTCCAGAAGCGCAGATCATTGTGATTAAACAGACACAGCAGACCAAACGTGCGCAAGGCTTCTCCGTATTGCTCCTGTTCGTACTGTCCGTAAGCAAGGGCATAAATCGCTTCCAAAGCGGTCGAGTCCATCCCCATAGCTTCACATAAAGATCCTTTGGCCTGGAGTCCATCTCCGGGCACAGAATCAAGAGCTCCAACGGAATCCGCAAGCTCCGAAAGGAATTGGCTACGCAATTCAGGATTTTCAGACATGGAAAACCCCGTTATTTCAGGTTCCTGATTAGTTCTGAAAGTGCCTCATTGTGTTTGCTTTCAATGTTGCTTGCCAAGGTCATCAACTGGTTGTTTTTGTTGACGAGTGCGTTAAGCCGCACCATGGCAAGCTGACTAATGTTGTTGGCATTATCAACATAGCCTTGCAGACCTTCCTTGACACTATTCCATTGTTCAGACGAATACGTGTCGTTGCCGTTGGGGTTTGAGAACTTGACGTTGTGGCTCTCCAGGAAGCTCTTCATGCCTGCGGGCATTTTTGTATTGGATTTGTTATTGGTGGCTGACGTCTTCAGAGAAGTCATTTGCGCGAGATAGCTTTCCGCCTTCTGGAGGTTGGCGTACTGATCATTTGCGGTTTGCACCCCTTGTGCAAGCTGACTTGACGTTAACTTGGCTCCCAATAAAGCCAAGTTCTCAACCAGTTTGTTGTAGGTTACCGTGTCGCCTGACTTGTTAACCTTGAAAGTATCTCCAGCGGTTGCCCTCAAATAATTCGAATCAATGCTCATGATTTCTCTCCTGTTTATTTACCTTTGACACCAAATCTATATGGGTGTCCCCGTGGTTCGTGGTGGTTTCAGTCCACACAAACCGTAAAACTCTTTTGAAAAGTACCAATGTTCCCACCAGACTTACAATCAGAAATGAGTCAGATGTTGATGCGCTTGCGATTTGAGCGCCTTCCTCTGCGGTGAAGATCAGGAAACATTTGTTTTTGTAGCCCCATCTCCTCCTCTATTTCGCGCTCTATGCGCTCATCATGTTCCCGCAGATTGCTCCGATCTCCATCGGAGAGTGCGTCACTGCTAATTAATCGGTCAAGATCCTCAAATGTGACACCAATGCTGGAAAAATAATTTTTGGTTTGTTCAAGCGAAGTCTCGGCTCTACGAACCGATTCCCTGAGTTCCAAAAGAACCCTCTGAACAGTTCCGGTAGACTTTTCTTGCACTTCCCGTCCCTCCTGAACGCAACGTTCATCAACGTACCTGATACCTGCACGACTCTCACGTACAGGCTGACATTATCCCATAACACAACGTTGAAAACAACAAGACATAAGTTATACCTGCCTTTCGGCTTTGTAATCTCGCTCGCTAAAAAGCTCAAACGTTTGTGAACGAGCGTGGTGACCAGCACACTCGTCAACGACCGCTCGTTGGATGGTTGACTGGAAGCAAGGTCTTATCGGGTAGCTTTGTCTCGGTCATGGACTTCATGGTTTGATACTTTATACTCTGTGCAAAGCAGGGGTTTTTGGCTTGGAGAAAAGCAGGAACCTTCGTTTGAATACCCCACTCACGGGCGGTTATCAATGGTGCCAGATGTCGTATGTGGGGGTGATTTGGAACTGGTCTTTGTGTCATACTTGGAGTTGAGAAATGGCTAAATTACTTGAAAAGCTGGATAATGACTGCGTCATTTGCGCGGAAGGCTACCTGTTTGAAATGGAACGCAGGGGGTATCTTCAAGCAGGAACGTTCGTGCCTGAGGTCGTGCTGGATCATCCCGAAGCACTGAAGCAACTTCATCGTGAATTCGTACGTGCTGGTACTGATGTTATCCAAGCCTTCACTTACTACGGGCACCGGGAAAAATTACGGATTATCGGCAAGGAAGAGTTGCTCGAACCTCTGAACCGCTCTGCGCTTGCGCTTGCCAAGGATGTCGCGAAGGAATTTCCCGATTTGGAGTTGTTCATCGCGGGCAACATCTCGAACACCAACGTGTATGACCCCGGCGACAAGAGTTCATTTGCCGCGTGCGAACGGATGTTTGCCGAGCAAGTAGAGTGGGCCAGTGATGCAGGGGCTGATTTCATCATAGCCGAAACCTTGCAGTGGCGTGGCGAGGCAGAGCTTGCTTTGGCGGCTGTCAAGCGCGCGAATATGGTTGCGGTCGTCAATTTGGCCATCCCGGCCGAAGGGAAGACTTTCGATGGGTATTTTCCGGATGAGGCGGCGAAGGTGCTTGCAGATCAAGGTGCGGATGTGGTGGGATTGAACTGTTTCAGAGGGCCCGAGAGAACCTTGGGTCTGCTGAAGAAAATCAGAGCTGCGGTCGGTTGCCATGTTTCCGGGTTGCCCGTTTCTTTCCGCACGACAAAAGACCATCCGACTTTTTTCAACATTCCCGACCCGGCATGTGATTGCCTTCCTGAGGGGCGAACCTTTCCCTTGGCTTTGGAGCCTTTTAGTTGTAACCGTTATGAGATGAGCCAATTTGCCAAAGAATGTGTGGCGAATGACATAAAGTTTGTGGGAGTTTGTTGCGGGGCAGCACCACATCACATCAGGGAAATAGCGGTTGCCTTGGGCAGAAATCCAGAGTCCGGGAAGTACTATGCGGACATGTCCAAGCACTTTGTGTTTGGTACCGATCCTTCGTTGACAAAAGTCTATACGGAATCCCATGAGAAATTCTGACCATGATGTCTCGGGGAGCTATATGCCTGCCTTGAGGCCAGACAGTGCCTCTCTGCGCTTTCGACTACCACGCTAAGCAACTTTTCTCTTTACAGCCGGTAGGTTGTAATTTGTGCGAGTGCTGTGGCAGTGCTCACTGAAAAGCGGTGATGTCACAACATTCATTACTTCACATATTTGCAGGAAATTGAGTTATGGGTACACAGGAACGACTTGTAATTTTTGACACAACTTTGCGTGACGGCGAACAGAGCCCCGGCGCTTCCATGATCAAGGCTGAGAAACTCAGAATTGCGAAAGCACTTGAGCTGTTACAGGTGGATGTCATCGAAGCCGGCTTCCCGGTGGCGAGTGCTGATGACTTTGCTGCGGTACAGGAAATTGCGAAGTGCATTAAAACGTGTACGGTTTGTGCGTTGTCGCGCGCGGTTGAGCGTGACATCAAGAGTGCTGCAGAGGCACTGCATGGAGGCGAGCGAACGCGTATTCACACCTTCATAGCCACTTCCCCTGTTCACATGCAGACCAAGTTGAAAATGACTCCGGATCAAGTGTTTGAGCGTGCTGTTTCTGCGGTGCGGCTGGCCAGAAATTTTACCGATGAAGTTGAGTTTTCGCCGGAGGATGCAGGGCGATCGGAGGTCGGGTTTCTGTGCCGGGTTATATCAGCGGTTATTGACGCCGGTGCCACAATCATCAATATCCCGGACACGGTGGGTTATAGCGTTCCTGAGCAGTTTGGGACACTGATAAAGGAGCTTCGCGCGCGTGTTCCGAATTCCGACCGGGTCGTTTTTTCGGTGCACTGTCATAACGATTTAGGTCTGGCGGTGGCGAATTCGCTTGCGGCAGTGAGTAATGGGGCTCGTCAAGTGGAGTGTACGATTAACGGGCTTGGAGAAAGAGCCGGGAATGCTTCCCTTGAAGAGATTGTAATGGCGTTGCGTACGCGCTTTGATGCTTTTGGTCTCACGACCGGCATTGATACCAAGCGCATCGTTCCTACTTCACGTCTGGTGTCGAATATTACCGGTTTCCCGGTACAGCCAAATAAAGCAATTGTGGGGGCAAATGCTTTTGCGCACGAGTCTGGCATACACCAAGACGGGGTTTTGAAGAAAAGGGAGACTTACGAAATTATGCGCGCGCAGGATGTCGGCTGGAAAGAAAATCGCATCGTGCTCGGCAAACACTCAGGTCGCAACGCTTTACGCACGTGCCTGGGCGGTATGGGGGTGAGTTTTGAAGACGAAGCACAATTCGCTGAAATCTTTGCCCGCTTCAAAGTGCTTGCGGATCGCAAACATACCATCTACGACGCGGATCTTCAGGCATTGGTCAGCGAGATCGGATTTGAACAAAGTTTTGAGTGCTATCGGCTGATTGCCTTGAAAGTAACCTCACAAACAAACGTGACGCCCACGGCTGTTATTAAACTGAAAATTGGTGACGACGAACATGAGGCGACATCTTCTGGCAGCGGGCCCGTTGACGCGACTTTCAAGGCCATTGATTCGCTGGTTGACAGCGGCAGCGAGTTGTTACTTTATTCGGTAAACAACATTACGACGGGGACGGACTCACAGGGGGAAGTTACGGTGCGTCTTACCCGGAAAGGCAGAATTGTGAACGGGCTGGGTTCTGATACGGACATCGTGATTGCGTCTGCACGTGCCTATGTGAACGCCTTGAACAAGCTGGAAGGCAAGGTTTCAGGTTCCGCTTTACGCGCGAACAATATTTAACGATGTCAGGCTCTCACACCGCACGATCCTGACAGTGGCGATTGCTGGTGTCAGACGTGCGGCTTTGTCGCAAGCATCTGTGCGAGACTGCTTCCTCACAGCCTGTGCGCTTGATGTGGAGGCGGTCAAGCCTGGAAACGTCAGTGTCAGTAGTGCCGGGCATGGCATGGTTTCCGGTGATTTCGATCTGGCGGCAGAGGCATGTGCGGACTACGTGTGTGCTCTTGATATGGCACTTGGGGAAAGGATACTTTCGGCCATTCAGGCCACTCGGACTGTGGTCGACAAAAACATCAATCTGGGTATTGTTCTGGTTTGCGCCCCTTTGGCGCAGGCCGCTCTGACTTGCCCCCAAGGCCAATCACTCAAGCAATCGCTTGCCACAGTTCTAGGCCAGACAACCGTACGTGATGCGGAACTGGTTTATGAAGCCATCAGACTGGCGGAGCCGGGAGGGCTAGGGGAAGTGGCTTCTCAGGATGTCAGGCAGGCTCCCTCCGTCAACCTGGTTGAGGCCATGAGGTTCGGCCAGTCCCGTGATCGCATTGCCGAGCAGTATGTAAATGGTTACCGGGAGGTTTTTGATGTGGTCATTCCCGCCTTGCTTGAATTTCGGTCTCGGTGGGGCTACCATCAACTTGCTTTGACGTGTACCTTCCTGAAAGTGCTCGCAAGGCTTACCGACACCCACATCGCTAAAAAGCATGGGAAGGTGGTTGCTGTGGATGTTGGTAAGCGTGCAATGTTTGTCCTTGCCCGGTTGTGTGAACGTAAGTTGCACGGACGGGGCTTGCAGTTCCTTCTTGATTTGGATGCTTCGTTTAAGCAGCGCGGAATCAATCCTGGAACGACGGCAGACTTGTTGATCGCGGGAGTTTTTGTTACGGGTATTGGTTTTTGCGCAGGTTACCAATGGGGTATAGCGCATACGGACTGGTGCCGACTCGATAAATGAGGAATTATAAATGACACAACGTGTGATGGTCGGAGAGGCCTTGGTAAATGATGCTGATCCATCGAATTCGATGGCGGAAATAGCTCATATAGACTTGCTAATCGGTGGTAGGGGCTCGGCTGTCGAGTCTGCCTTCTGTAATGGTCTGGTAAATAATAAGGATGGGTTTACATCGCTACTGGCGGTGATTGCCCCTAATTTACCTTGTAAGCCGAACACCATGATGTTCAACAAGGTGACCATCAAAGGTGCCAATCAGGCAGTGCAAATGTTTGGTCCCGCTCAGGTCGCCGTTGCCAAAGCGGTTCAGGACTCTGTAGCCGAGGGGGTTATCCCCATGGATCAGGCTGATGACCTTTTTATTTGCGTTGGCGTTTTCATTCACTGGGAAGCGAAGGATAATGCGGCGATTTATGAAAACAATTACAAAGCGACAAAAGCTGCAATTGGATCTGCCTTGAGAGGTGAACCATCTGCTGCCAAAGCGACGGCCGAAAAAGACCAGCACGACCACCCGTTCAAAGGCTTTTAGGCTTTTGTCCGGGGAGCAGTTTGAAGCTGCTCCCGCTTTTCTCTGGTGAGGCTTTGGGGGCTTCTGAGCTACTGTTGCTTAGCGTGGCTTGGAGGATAGTCCCTTCGTAAATTGTGCTGGATGCCAGCACACCGTAAGCACCCGCTTTCTTGGCAGACATCAGGTCTGCCAAGTTTCGGGCACCGCCGCCAATGATCAGTTTTTTGTTTCTTGCGTGACTTGGGACGGACTGGATTCTTGCCAGTTCGAGACCGCATTGGTCTCCGACATTTCCGAGAGAGAGGAAAATCACTTCGTTGGGCCAGTATGCGCAGTCTGTGTGGATTACTGCCGGACCGAGCTGTTTGTTCTGGAGGGTATCCAGAGAAAGTATCCAGCGACGCCCGCGGTCTTGTAACCTTGCAGGAAGTGTTTCGTCAGTCAGGGTTTCTGTCGCTATGATGGGAATGCACTTGGAAAACTGGTTTAATTTGTGCAAGTCATGTGAGGTTCTTATTCCCGCATCAAGCCAGAACTCGCAATCCGGGTAGAGTTCGGTGATTTCCTGAATAGGCTTCTTGTTGGCTTCTCTCCCCTCTATGGCATCAAGGTCTGCGATATAAAATACTTTGAACTTCCCGTTTTCGCGCATTCTTTTTATGATATCGGCAGGCTCTGAACGAGGGAAATGTGCCGTTTTTACGGGCCGATAAAGTGCGCGATTTCCACCGGTGGCGCGCACCACCAGACTTTCCTTCAAATCCAGGGCTGGGATGATCAGCATCGCGAGAGGTATTTCGCAGGTGAAGCAAAGCAACTTGCAAATCGCACGTTTTCGCAGTGCCGCCTGAAGATATAAACCATGGTTTCAGGGTACTGTGAAAGTCCTGGTTTTTGAATTCTTTACCGGGGTGGCGCACGCCGACCTCCGTTTGGGAGAGGAAGCATACCGGGAAGCAAATTTAATGACCAGTGCTTTATGCAGTGATCTGGCCGCCCTGGCAGACATTGAAGTCAGCGTGTTTCGTGATAGCAGATTGCCAAGTCTGGATCTTGATATCCCGGTTTTACAGACTACGGTTGGTGAAGACTGGTTTGCCCGACTGGAAAACGAGTTACCCGGGTTTGACGCTTTATGGCCAGTCGTCCCGGAGTCTTGGGGGTTATTGGAAAAAGTGTCTGTTTTATGTGAAAGCAAAGGCAAGCTGCTACTCAACTCTTCTTCCAGCGCTGTAGCCCTGACGGCCAGTAAATATCAGACCTCGCAAGTGCTCGGCCATCATCACGTGCCCTGTATTTTTACGGGATTACTCAGGTATAAGCCACATCCGTTTGGTCAGGTGGTGGTCAAGCCAGACGATGGTTTTTCCTCCGGAATGACCCGTGTTTATGCGTCTGGTTCAGAGATTGCCAAGGATACTCCCGGGACGCACGTCATACAGCCATACATTTCGGGAGAGCCGGCAAGTCTTAGCGTGGTAGCAGGAGAAAAGCAGTGCTGTCTGGTAGGGATCAATCGCCAAGTCATGGAGCGTAAAGGGCATGTGCTGCGGTTGAATTGTTGCGGAGTCAACGCATACGCCGCACTGGGGAGGGATCGTTTTCAGCCTTTGATTGAAGGAATTCGTGCAATCATTCCCGGCTTGCGGGGGTTTTTTGGAATTGACATCATCTTGCAAAAAGAAAAAACGATCGTTGTGGAAATTAATCCACGATTGACGGCTCCTTACGTGAAATTGAGTGATTCCCTGGGTGTAAACGTTGCCGGGCTGGTTTTGAAAGCCATGACTGGCCAACATTTTGAGCAGCCGTCTCTTCAGCACGCCAGAACGTTCGATGTTTTATGAGCATTTCCTATACAGGCTGGGATGTTGGTGGTGCGCACCTGAAGGTTGCACAGTTTTCTGCTGATGCATCTGTCTCTGTGGCTCGACAATTGCCTTGCCCTTTGTGGAAGGGAATGTCGAATCTTGAGCAGGCGGTGGGCAAAATGTTGCGCTTGACTGGCAGTGGGCGGATCAGGCACGCCGTGACGATGAGTGGGGAAATGGCAGACTGTTTCCCCGATCGCAATGTCGGTGTTCGGGCTATTCTTTCCTGCCTTTGCGAGCATTTGGGCAGCGAGTACGCAGTGTATTCCTGCCGTTCAGGGCTACTTGACCGTAGCGAAGCTGTCAAGCGAACTGCTGAAGTGGCTTCTGCAAACTGGCACGCCACCGGCAGTGCGTTGGCCATGAAGTTACATTCGGGTTTGCTCGTGGACATTGGGAGCACGACTACGGACATCGTTCCTTTTGCGGACTCCAAAGTCGTGACGGAGGCAGAAAACGACAGGCAACGTCTGGCGCAAGGAGAACTGCTGTACACGGGAGTTGTCCGTACCTCTTTGTTATCGCTGGCTGATTCCTGTTTGTTTATGGGGGACAGGATGCCTATGGTTGCAGAGGATTTTGCGACCATGTCTGATGTTTGGCGAATTCTGGGAGATTTGCCGGTCACGGCTGACCAGTTTCCAAGCTGTGATGGGGCACCGAAAACAAAATCGGACAGCGCTCGCAGGTTGGCCAGGATGTTTGCCCAGGACTACGATGGAGATTTTCAAAAATGGCACACGGTTGCAACCTTTTTTGCACAGGTGCAAAAGCATCGCATCAAGCAGGCCATTCTGGCCTTGCTTTCCCGACTCGGAATCGCTGAGGATGTTCCGATAGTAGGGGCAGGAACCGGCCGCTTTCTGCTGCGGCGTGTTGCCCGGGAAATCGGGCGCGCCTACTTGGAATTTTCAGATTGTGTGAGTACTGGCCGTTTGCAAAGCGAAACAGCCAGCGAGCATGCCAGTGCTGTGGCAGTGGCGGTATTGTTGAGAGACCAGTTTGCTTGAAGGGCTGTTAACCGAAAAGATTCCCTATTTTCCAGATAGTGCCGTTCTGTTTGAGAGAATTGCCGTTTTGCCAGGTGCGGTGTTTTTAGACAGTGGAAACCACAAGGGTCGGCAAGGAGACTTTGATTTCTTCACGGCGCAGCCTGAGGTCTTCCTGGTCAGCAACAATTCTTGTACCGAGGTGTGGCGAAATGGTGTTGCCCAAGTCTGCCATGACCAAGATCCTATGGCGTTGCTGGCTTCCATGCTTGGCCCGCCACTACCGCAGGCTGAGTTTCCTTTTTTGACCGGAGCGATAGGGTTTCTTAGCTACGACTATGGTCGTCGCCTGGAAAAAATGCCGAGTCTGGCGATAGATGCGCAGAAATTACCCGATATGGCATTCGGTATTTATGACTGGATGGTGATGGTTGATCACCGTGAACGGAAAGCGATGCTGGTTGGTTTGCCGGGTTCCAGCGAAAAAAGATTTAATCAAGCGAGTCAGCTTTTGAAGAAGGCTGTTTCGCCAGCATCTTCGTTTCCTTTTATGGCACGGACGGAACTGCGTTCGAACATGAGCCGGGAGGAATATTTGCGCAAGTTTGACGCGGTTATGAAGTATGTCCGTGAGGGTGATTGCTATCAGGTTAATCTGGCTCAGAAATTCAGTCTCACAGTTTCGGGAGATGCGTGGCTGGCGTACCGAAAGCTTCGTGAATTGAGCCCTGCTCCTTACTCCGCATATTTGAACTTTGGCATGCTGGAGTTACTGTGCATCTCCCCGGAAAAATTTTTGAGCTCTCGCTCCGGAAGCGTGATGGCTTGTCCTATCAAGGGAACACGTCCGCGCTTCAGGGACGAGGAGCGGGACATGGCAGCACTCAGGGAACTGAAAAACAGCGAAAAAGACCGAGCGGAAAACCTGATGATTGTCGATTTGCTCAGGAATGATGTCAGTAAAAGCTGTCGTCACGGATCCGTGGAAGCCCACAATCTTTTCGAACTGAAAAGCTATGCCAACGTCCACCACATGGTCAGCACGGTCAAGGGGCATCTGGCGCCACAGAAAAACGTTTTTGATCTGTTGCGTGGCTGTTTTCCGGGAGGTTCGGTCACCGGGGCTCCCAAGGTGCGAGCCATGGAAATTATTGAAGAACTCGAGCCGCATCGCCGTGGTGTTTATTGTGGTGCGATTGGTTATTTCAGTCGTTGTGGAAGTATGGAGTTCAACATTGCCATTCGAACCGCTGTACACAAAGATGGCGAATTTGTTTTTTATGGAGGTGGCGGACTGGTTGCGGACTCGAATGGCTCGGCTGAATATCAGGAGACCTTGGACAAGGTGTCGCCTTTTTTCCATCTGCTTGGTGGCTCCGCTGAAAAGTTTCTTAACAGTCAAGGTGAATGAGCACTTTCGGCGAATCCGGAAGCAGGGGTGCTGGCAAATTGTGGGTGGTCAAAGTGGGTGGCAGCCTGTGTCGTCGTGACGATTTGACTCGGATCGTCAGGCGTGTTGCCAATATGGCTTGTCCCCCCGTAGTGGTTCCCGGCGGTGGCCCCTTTGCGGATCAGGTGCGTTCGACGCAGCGGCAGTTGTCTTTCAGTGATCAGTCGGCGCACCGAATGGCGGTGTTGGGCATGCATCAGTATGGATACATGATTGCCGACTTGGCGGGACTGAAAACGACGGACAGCATGGAGACACTACGGGGCGGTGAGGTGTATTTGCCCCCTGTCGAAGTGGTTGCAAAAGCTTTGCCGGCAAGCTGGACGGTTACTTCTGATTCCATCGCCGCGTGGCTGACCCTGAAAATCGCAGCAGATTGCCTGGTGCTGTTAAAGCCTGTTGCAAAAAAACTGGCTGGCAGCCATAACTCCCTGACAGATGAATATTTTTCCGTGCTTTCCGCTCGTGGGTTACGTTACATAGTGCTTAGTGCGGATGAGTGGTTTGAGTATCAGCCGTATAAGACGCCTGTGGAAAACTGACTTCAGGTGCCAGCTGCGTGAATGACTAAAGGGGAGGCTTCGTTCTCTTTGCTGAAGCAGTTTGCTGCCGAGACAGAGGGGCATTCTGAGTGGCTCGGAGCTTGGGGTGTGTTCGCTTTTCTCGTGTGCCTGGATACGTTGCTTTTGGCAGATGAGTTTGGCTGAGATTTAAGCCGCTATTTCTCGTTGCTGTTTTTGTTTTGCTGGTTCGTCTGATCAAGCAGTGATTTGTTTTTTTTACTGACTCAACGCAAATGGATCCGGAACGTAAATCATTGACACACAATGAAGTGCGGATGAGTGGTTTGAGTATCAGCCGGATAAGACGCCTGTGGAAAACTGACTTCAGGTGCCCGCTGCGTGAATGACTAAGGGGAGGCTTCGTTCTCTTTACTGAAGCAGGTTGCTGCCGAGACAGAGGGGCATTCTGAGTGGCTCGGAGCTTGGCGTGTGTTCGCTTTTCTCGTGTGCCTGGATACGTTGCTTTTGGTGGATGAGTTTGGCTGAAATTTAAGCCGCTATTTCTCGCTGCTGTTTTGCTGATTCGCCTGCTCAAGCAGTGATTTGATTTTTTTTACTGACTCAACGCAAATGGATCCGGAACGTAAATCATTGACACACAATGCAGTGTGGATGAGTGGTTTGAGTATCAGCCGGATAAGATGCCTGTGGAAACCTGACTTCAGGTATCAGTTGCGATTATGACTAAGTGGAGGCTTCGGTCTCTTTACTGAAGCAGTTTGCTGCCGAGACAGAGGGGCATTCTGAGTGGCTCGGAGCTTAGAGTGTGTTCGCTTTTCTCGTGTGCCTGGATACGTTACTTTTGGCAGATGAGTTTGGCTGAGATTTAAGCCGCTATTTCTCGTTGCTGTTTTGCTGATTCGCCTGCTCAAGCAGTGATTCGATTTTTTTTACTGACTCAACGCAAATGGATCCGGAACGTAAATCATTGACACACAATGCAGTGCGGATGAGTGGTTTGAGTATCAGCCGGATAAGACGCCTGTGGAAAACTGACTTCAGGTGCCAGCTGCGTGAATGACTAAAGGGGAGGCTTCGTTCTCTTTACTGAAGCAGTTTGCTGCCGAGACAGTGGGGCATTCTGAGTGGTTCTGAGCTTGGAGTGTGTCCGCTTTTCTCGTGTGCCTGGATACGTTGCTTTTGGTGTGTGAGTTCGGCTGAGATTTAAGCCGCTATTTCTCGTTGCTGTTTTTGTTTTGCTGGTTCGTCTGATCAAGCAGTGATTTGATTTTTTTTACTGACTCAACGCAAATGGATCCGGAACGTAAATTATTGGTACACAACGCAGTGCGTGATGAGTGGTTTGAGTATCAGCCGGATAAGACGCCTGTGGAAAACTGACTTCAGGTATCAGCTGCGTGAATGACTAAAGGGGAGGCTTCGTTCTCTTTACTGAAGCAGTTTGCTGCCGAGACAGAGGGGCATTCTGAGTGGCTCGGAGCTTGGAGTGTGTTCGCTTTTCTCGTGTGCCTGGATACGTTGCTTTTGGTGGGTGAGTTCGGCTGAGATTTAAGCCGCTATTTCTCGCTGCTGTTTTGCTGGTTCGTCTGATCAAGCAGTGATTTGATTTTTTTTACTGACTCAACGCAAATGGATCCGGAACGTAAATCATTGACACACAATGCAGTGCGGATGAGTGGTTTGAGTATCAGCCGTATAAGACGCCTGTGGAAAACTGACTTCAGGTGCCAGCTGCGTGAATGACTAAAGGGGAGGCTTCGTTCTCTTTGCTGAAGCAGTTTGTTGTCGAGACAGAGGGGCATTCTGAGTGGCTCGGAGCTTGGCGTGTGTTCGCTTTTCTCGTGTGCCTGGATACGTTGCTTTTGGCAGATGAGTTTGGCTGAAATTTAAGCCGCTATTTCTCGCTGCTGTTTTGCTGATTCGTCTGCTCAAGCAGTGATTTGATTTTTTTTACTGACTCAACGCAAATGGATCCGGAACGTAAATCATTGACACACAATGAAGTGCGGATGAGTGGTTTGAGTATCAGCCGGATAAGACGCCTGTGGAAAACTGACTTCAGGTATCAGCTGCGTGAATGACTAAAGGGGAGGCTTCGTTCTTTTTACTGAAGCAGTTTGCTGCCGAGACAGAGGGGCATTCTGAGTGGCTCGGAGCTTGGAGTGTGTTCGCTTTTCTCGTGTGCCTGGATACGTTACTTTTGGCAGATGAGTTTGGCTGAGATTTAAGCCGCTATTTCTCGTTGCTGTTTTGCTGATTCGTCTGCTCAAGCAGTGATTTGATTTTTTTTACTGACTCAACGCAAATGGATCCGGAACGTAAATCATTGACACACAATGCAGTTCTGAACCCCAAATAGTCTGGCTTCAGTGTGGCAAGAGGTTTTACGTCTTCCAGTTTTAGCGAGCCAGCTATGCCACAAAAAAGTGAAAGGTCGTGTGCTTGTTCAATAAAAGCGACGTGTTGTTTTCGCGTTAACAGGCTTCGTATGCCTCCGGCGCTTTTATCGGCGGTGTCTAACATCACTCCGGCGAACCCGGCATGTTTCAGTATCGTGCATGGACCTTCAAAATCCACCAGTCGATCGGCGAACAGTACGCCAACCAGAGGAATTTGCGCGGCGAGCTGATGTAATGCCCCGGGATAACTTTCCAGGTATACGGGAGAGAAAAAGCCGACTTTGACAAAATCGACCCCGGTGGTCATGAGTGCCCGGATCTTTTCAACCGCCGATTCCGGTTGTGCAGGTAAATTCCCTACGGTGGCACTGACTTTGGTTCGCTTGGCGACCAGAGCCACTATCTGTCGTATCACGCTTATGTCCAAGGCTCCCAAGGCACCGTCAGCGGGGTCTTTCAGATCCAGTACGTCTACCGACAAATCCAGAACGGTTTGCGCTTCTGAAAGACTGCGAACGCTGGCTAGCAGACCGGTCATGATTCCTGTGTGCGCTTTTTGTGGGTATCTATTGTGTCCATTAGCCAGCGCCAGGCGATTTGTTCATGCTCGCCGCCAGTTTTTTCCATCATGGGGCGAAGAAAATTCACACCTTGCTGAATCTTTTCTATCGGCAACAGGTGTAATCTGCTCACCAATATTGCCAGCTCGATAATTGCAGACTGGGCACGATTAAAGCCTTGGAAAGCGCGGTGTATTTTTTCATAAACCGGTTGGCAAACAAATGTGGATTTTGCCCCATTTTCCGAAATTTTTTCCACCCGGACTTCGGTGTGTGTAAGCGCACAAGCCAGGCGTTTTACCGGCAACACATCAGCGGCGACCAATGGCCAGTCCAAGTGACCCGTGAGACACCCGGAAAAAATCCTGACATCGTCGGTTCGGTTAATGACGGCACACTTTTCTCGCCTGAGATTTTCATTTGTCCGGGATGGCAAGAACGGTGACAGAAGCCACCCCTGCGGAGCCAGTCGCACTCCAAGTGGGGTGATATGCGTACTCTCATCAGTATTCGTGGTGGTAACGATGGTCTCCAGAATTTTCATTTCTTTTTGTCCATGGTTATTCCTGCTTTCTTGAAACTTGACAAGTCTTTCACTTTTTGTGCCACTGCGCAGCCCCACTGCAATTCTTCATCCTGTGTGTAGCGCTTTCCCAGCTGCCAAGCGATTTGCGCGCGCGCCAGCTCCACCCCCAGGTAAAAAGCGTGCCCGGTGTCCTTGCCCGAGTCCAGACTCGGAAAAAATTCAAAGGGGTCGGTTGCCACTTTGTAAACGTTGCGGTTAAAAAAATGCACTCCCTCAGACGAGACTTGAATCCGAAAGCTCCGATCCCTGATTTTACTGCCAATTTCCGCCACTTCCTGAGCAGACATCGGGAAAGGCTTTTTTTCATGCAGCATCATGAGGCCATCATGAATGTTCGCAGGTGGCGTTTTTTGCTGGTGCGCGACGTATAAAATTCGACGAGCCAGGTCAGCTTCCCGGACAACCTTTTTGCAGTGCTCGCTGACCTGGGTAGTCAGGATATTTCCTATGCGCAACTCTGAAGCGATCCCCAGCAGTAAGGTGTTCACTCCTGCTGTATCCACATGGGTCAGTTCGGTGAGATTTCCGGTGCCCATCATCAGCGAGATTTCCGGATAAAGGTCGCGGATTTTTGCGTAACGCACCAAAGAAGCAGTGAACCCGCAGTGAATGGGATCCAGGACGGGGTCAACGATAAAATCCCGTCCTGTCTGGCTCAAGCGATCTATTGCCGCAGTAAATGCAGAGAGATTTGTAGTGTCAGCAGGAATCAGCACAGGAGTTGCTGCAACCTCGTCTGCCACCCACAAGGTGTTTTCGGTAATGCTGAGCAAGTAGTCGGCGCCATAATCCGCAGCGCTTAACAGGGATTTCACTTCATGCGTATCCACGCTGGTTTTTAGTCCATGTTCCTTGAGGAGCTTAATGGTTTCTCCTAAATGCGCGAAAGGAGTGTCGGGGAGAAAACCGAGATCGATGACGTCCGCACCCTCGTTATGCAGCTCCCAGGCCTTGGCCAGAATGGCACCAGGCGTCAGTAAGGGGGCGTCGCAGATTTCCGCGAAAATTTTTATTTCGTGTTTGTCGAAGTCTTCCGCTTTTCTTGTTTTTCCGGAAAGGAAGTCAGGCAGATCACGAAGCTCATCCGGGCCACGTTTGAAAGGAATACCGAAATGTTCGGAAAGCTTGTCGAGGTTCCCGCGAAACCTGCCGGGGAGCACCACCTGGTCAACGTTTTCAGGAGGGGTAAAGCGCCGCAAGATTATTTTTTCGGTTAAGAGTGCGGCGACTTGCAGACCCAGTTGCACGACGAGATATTGGCAGTCCTCAGGCTCTATTTCAGCCAGTATTTTTTCAAGGCTGGGTTGCGCCAGTCTTCCGGTCAGAAAAAGCAATCGTTTTTTGTGCATAAGAGTGAACTGGCCAGTTTGGGTGATGCAAAAATATTGTGCAGCATTTTGGATTTGAAAGCCTCACCGGGGTGAGGTGCGAACTTCGAACCCAAAGCAACGAATGGCGCGATGCCTGGTCTTCAATGGCTTGGCAGCACGCAAATGTGGTGCCAGACTGAGGCCGCAGATCAATGCCCGCCGCTTTGCTGTACCCAACGCTCGCTATTATGAAGTCAGTTTTTTCTATTGCAAACACAACTCGGTTGCGATTAAGATGTGCAGGCAACGCGTGGGGCCATAGCTCATTCGGGAGAGCGCCTGCTTTGCATGCAGGAGGTAGGGAGTTCGATTCTCCTTGGCTCCAGTCTTGTAAAGTCAGAACGTTTCTTCTTGGTGAAGACGGTGTCCGCTTGCCCCCTGCGCATTTTGCCGCAGGTGTTTTTTACACAATCTAGACACTGTAAAAAATAACGAAAGCGTTTTAAGTATCGTTGAAAGTTGTTTGCGGCGTGTACCTCCACAAATCTTAACAGGTTGTTTGAGGCTACACAGTCAAGCAAATAAGTGTGTGTGGTGGATGCCTTGGCGATAGGAGGCGATGAAGGACGTAGTAGCTTGCGATAAGCTTCGGGGAGCCAGCAAACAGGCTTTGATCCGGAGATTTCCGAATGGGGAAACCTGCCCTTAGGGGCACCTGTACCTGAATACATAGGGTGCAGGAGTAGACTCGGGGAACTGAAACATCTAAGTACCCGAAGGAAAAGAAATCAACCGAGATTTCCTGAGTAGCGGTGAGCGAAAGGGAAGCAGCCCATCAAGTCTGACATTTTGTAGCAAAAGTATTTTGGAAAAGTACGCGATAGTGGGTGATAGCCCCGTATGCGAAACGAAGTGCCAGATGATATTGAGTAGGACGGGACACGTGTAATCCTGTTTGAATATGGGGGGACCATCCTCCAAGGCTAAATACAGCCTATCGACCGATAGTGGACCAGTACCGTGAGGGAAAGGTGAAAAGTACCCCGGGAGGGGAGTGAAATAGACCTGAAACCGCACACATACAAGCAGTGGGAGCCCGGACTTTGGCCTTGGTCAGAGATAAGGGTGACTGCGTACCTTTTGTATAATGGGTCAGCGAGTTGCTTTCAGTGGCAAGCCTAACCGTATAGGGGAAGCGTAGGGAAACCGAGTCTTAATAGGGCGTCAAGTCGCTGGGAGCAGACCCGAAGCCGGGCGATCTAGCCATGAGCAGAGTGAAGGTGAGGTAACACTCACTGAAGGCTCGAACCCACCTATGTTGAAAAATGGGGGGATGACTTGTGGCTAGGAGTGAAAGGCTAATCAAGCTCGGAGATAGCTGGTTCTCCTCGAAATCTATTTAGGTAGAGCCTCGTGTATCACTCTGGGGGGTAGAGCACTGTTATGGCTATGGGGTCGTCAAGGCTTACTGAACCATTGCAAACTCCGAATACCTGGAAGTGTTAGCACGGGAGACACAAGGTGGGTGTAAGGTTCATCTTGGAAAGGGAAAGAGCCCAGACCAACAGCTAAGGTCCCTAAATTATGGCTCAGTGGGAAACGATGTGGGAAGGCATAGACAGCTAGGAAGTTGGCTTAGAAGCAGCCACCTTTTAAAGAAAGCGTAACAGCTCACTAGTCAAGTCGTCCTGCGCGGAAGATGTAACGGGGCTAAGTCATATACCGAAGCTATGGGATCAAAAACTTTGTTTTTGATCGGTAGAGGAGCGTTCTGTAAGCTGGAAGGTGTACCGTAAGGTATGCTGGAGGTATCAGAAGTGAGAATGCTGACATGAGTAACGATAATGCGGGTAAGAATCCCGCACGCCGTAAACCCAAGGTTTCCTGCGCAATGTAAATCAGCGCAGGGTTAGTCGGCACCTAAGGCGAGGCCGAAAGGCGTAGTCGATGGACAACAGGTTAATATTCCTGTACCAGGTGTAATTGCGATGGGGGGACGGAGAAGGCTAGATCATCCAGGCGTTTGGTTGTCCTGGTACAAGCAGGTAGGAAGTGTCACCAGGTAAATCCGGTGATGCAATTCCGAGATGTGATGTGTAACTCCTTTATTGGAGCGAATTGGTCGATGCCATACTTCCTGGAAAAGCCTCTAAGCTTCAGATTACACTGGGCCGTACCCTAAACCGACACAGGTGGGTGGGGAGAGAATCCCAAGGCGCTTGAGAGAACTCGGGTGAAGGAACTAGGCAAAATGGCACCGTAACTTCGGGAGAAGGTGTGCCGGTCGTGGTGATGAGACGGAACGCAAGTCCTGCTCTCTGAGCTGTGGTCGGCCGCAGTGACCAGGTGGCTACGACTGTTTACTAAAAACACAGCACTCTGCAAACTCGTAAGAGGAAGTATAGGGTGTGACGCCTGCCCGGTGCCGGAAGGTTAAGTGAGGAGGTTAGCTCTAGGGCGAAGCTTTTGATCGAAGCCCCGGTGAACGGCGGCCGTAACTATAACGGTCCTAAGGTAGCGAAATTCCTTGTCGGGTAAGTTCCGACCTGCACGAATGGCGTAACGATGGCCACGCTGTCTCCATCCGAGGCTCAGTGAAATTGAAATTGCTGTTAAGATGCAGTGTACCCGCGGCAAGACGGAAAGACCCCGTGAACCTTTACTACAGCTTTGCATTGGTCTTTGAGTATTCTTATGCAGGATAGGTGGGAAACTTTGAAGCGTGGACGCTAGTTTACGTGGAGTTAACCTTGAGATACCACCTTGGAATACTTGGAGTTCTAACCTAGGCCCGTTATCCGGGTCAGGGACAATGTATGGTGGGTAGTTTGACTGGGGCGGTCTCCTCCCAAAGAGTAACGGAGGAGTGCGAAGGTACCCTAAGCACGGTCGGAAATCGTGCGGTTAGTACAAAGGCAAAAGGGTGCTTGACTGCGAGACTGACAAGTCAAGCAGGTGCGAAAGCAGGTCTTAGTGATCCGGTGGTTCTGAATGGAAGGGCCATCGCTCAACGGATAAAAGGTACTCCGGGGATAACAGGCTAATACTACCCAAGAGTTCATATCGACGGTAGTGTTTGGCACCTCGATGTCGGCTCATCACATCCTGGGGCTGAAGCAGGTCCCAAGGGTATGGCTGTTCGCCATTTAAAGTGGTACGCGAGCTGGGTTTAGAACGTCGTGAGACAGTTCGGTCCCTATCTGCCGTGGGCGTTTGAGACTTGAGGGAAGCTACTTCTAGTACGAGAGGACCGAAGTGGACATACCTCTGGTGTTCTGGTTGTCACGCCAGTGGCATTGCCAGGTAGCTAAGTATGGAAGGGATAACCGCTGAAAGCATATAAGCGGGAAGCCTCTCCCAAGACCAGGTCTCACTGGATCGTTAAGATCCCTGAAGGGCCCTTGAAGACTACAAGGTTGATAGGCTGGGTGTGTAAGCGTGGTAACACGTGTAGCTAACCAGTACTAATTGCCCGTGAGGCTTGAGTGTGTAGCACTCAAACAACATTGAACAAGATGTTTGAAACGACTATTTTTACAGGTCTGGATTGAATTTATATTTTTTGCCCGGTGGCAATAGAGAGTTGGAACCACCCGATCTCGTTCCGAACTCGGAAGTGACACGACTCATCGCCGATGGTAGTGCGGGGTTGCCCCGTGCGAGAGTAGGACACTGCCGGGCTTTTTTTTGCAGTTTCGAAGCTGGCGCACAACGCAGTTTCGAAGCGAGCGATTGTGCTGTTTTGATATCTGTTCAGATTGGTTGGAGAGGGCAGTTGTGAGTCAAATGGCAACTTTGCCCTGACTCAGACAGAACAAAAGAAAAGTCTTTTAGCAATCTGGTTTTTCATCTTTGTCAATTGTTGAGGTGCAACGGGTTTTAGTGCCTGGTTCAATGCCTTGGCTGTTGGGGTGAAGCTTGGCTCAGCACAAGAAATCTCAAATTCACGTCCTGAATCCGGTTTCTCTTTTACAGTGTGGATTGACCTTGTTCTTGAAAAGCTGGAGTTGTTGTTTGCGAGAACGACCATGTGCTTAACGTTTGGCAATGCCTGAAGGGAGAAGCCGTGTTGTTTTTTCGCCAAGACTTTGGTGACAAGCATGAAGATAACTGTTCATTCTTTCCTTTTCGGCATTTTGTCTTTATCAAATTGCGAACGACTTTCGTTACATAATAAAAATAAGGTCATGATTTGATAATGACCGGTACGGTTATTTTTGGAAGCGAAAAATATTTTCCAGATGAGAAAGGCAGGAAATATGCGAAAGAACCTCTGAACGTGCTTCCCCAATGAAATTACTATCCGTAATAGGCACCAGGCCAGAAGCGATTAAAATGGCTCCTGTGGTTCTGAAACTGGCCGCAGATTCACGTTTTGATGCAAGGGTTTGCGTCACAGCTCAACATCGGAAAATGCTTGACCAAGTGTTAGATCTTTTTGAGATCACCCCCGATTATGACCTCAACTTGTCTTTATCAAAACAAAATCAAAATAAGGTTATGATTTGATAATGACCGGTACGGTTATTTTTGGAAGCGAAAAATATTTTCGGGCGTGAAAGGCAGGAAATATGCGGAAGTACCTCTGAACGTGCTTCCCCAATGAAATTACTATCCGTAATAGGCACCAGGCCTGAAGCGATCAAAATGGCTCCTGTGGTTCTGAAACTGGCCGCAGATTTACGTTTTGATGCAAGGGTTTGCGTCACAGCTCAACATCGGGAAATGCTTGACCAAGTGTTGGATCTTTTTGAGATCACCCCCGATTATGACCTCAACTTGTCTTTATCAAAACATAATCAAAATAAGGTCATGATTTGATAATGACCGGTACGGTTATTTTTGGAAGCAAAAAGTATTTTCCAGGCGAGAAAAGCAGGAAATATGCGAAAGTACCTCTGAACGTGCTTCACCAATGAAATTACTGTCAGTAATAGGCACCAGACCTGAAGCGATCAAAATGGCTCCTGTGGTTCTGAAACTGGCCGCAGATTCACGTTTTGATGCAAGGGTTTGCGTCACAGCTCAACATCGGGAAATGCTTGACCAAGTGTTGGATCTTTTTGAGATCACCCCCGATTATGACCTCAACATTATGAGTGGGGAACAGGATCTGACCGATGTGACCAGTGCTGTCATTCAAGGGATGAAAGGTGTTCTTTGCCAGTTTTCCCCTGATATTGTTTTGGTTCATGGAGACACAGCCACTACGCTAGGTGCGACTTTATCGGCTTTCTACCATAAAATTCCGGTAGCTCACGTGGAGGCTGGTTTGCGAAGCGGGAATCTTGATTTGCCATGGCCGGAAGAGGCGAACCGCAAACTCACGAGTGTAATTGCGACACTCCATTTTGCTCCAACGAGAGACAATCGCAAAAATCTGTTACTTGAAGGTACTGATCCGGCTCATATAAAGGTAACAGGGAATACGGTAGTGGACGCATTGAATATTATGACGTCCAAGCTGGATGCCTCACCACAGACAGAGCAAATGTTTCGGGACAGGTTCAGTTTTCTGACTGACGATAGGCGACTGATGCTGGTTACCGGGCACAGACGAGAGAGCTTTGGCAAGGGCTTTGAGCGTATCTGCCAGGCTTTGCTGATGATATCCAGGATCTATCCTGACTTGGACATCATGTATCCCGTACATCTCAATCCTGAGGTTCATGAACCGGTGAACAGGCTACTGTCCGGGGTTCAAAACATCCATCTTACGGAGCCTCTTGGTTATTTGCCGTTTGTACACCTAATGAAGAGAGCCTATCTCATTCTCACTGATTCCGGAGGCATTCAAGAAGAAGCTGTATCGCTTGGCAAGCCTGTTCTGGTCATGCGTGACGCCACTGAAAGGCCGGAAGCAGTGACCTCATGTGGGGCGAAGTTGATTGGAACCCATGTGGATAACATAGTTTCCAGCGTAAGCAGGCTTCTGGAGGATCCGGAGCTCTACCAGAGCATGATTGCCTCTCACAATCCTTACGGAGACGGGAAAGCGAGTTCCCGCATCGTCAGAGCGATACTGGGATTTTTGGAAGAACGAGTTTCGTGAATTTTGCCACTGTCTCGGTGATAGGGCTTGGCCATATCGGATTACCGACCGCTGCTGTGTTGGCATCGCACAAGAGAAAAGTAATTGGAGTCGATGTTAATCCCGTGCTTGTCGCCGCAATCAATTGTGGCAAAGCTCCTATCGTTGAGCTTGACCTGGATGATTTGGTGCGATTTGCCGTGTCAGATGGATATTTGCGCGCTACTACAAAAGTAGAGCCTGCGGATGTTTTCCTTATTACCGTTCCGACACCGCTGACCGAGGGCTGTACGGCGGATATCAGTCACATTCAGGAGGCGAATCGCGCAATTGCACCAGTATTGAAAAAAGGTGATTTGGTGATTCTGGAATCAACTTCCCCTGTAGGGACAACCGAAAAGATGGCGAATTGGCTGGCTGATTCTCGTCCAGACCTCAGTTTCCCGCAAAGCCACGGCGAGAAGTCGGATATTCGGATTGCCTACTGCCCGGAAAGGGTTCTTCCAGGACACATTATTCAGGAAATGGTAAGGAATGACCGGGTAATTGGCGGCATGACGTCAAAATGTTCAGAATTTGCCGTGGATTTTTATCAGATTTATGTAGAAGGACAATGCGTTGTGACTACGGTGCATACCGCAGAAATGGTCAAACTGGTAGAAAATAGCTTTCGTGATTTAAATATCGCCTTTGCCAACGAGCTTTCAATGATTTCCGATAAACTGGACATCAATGTTTGGGAGTTGATCCGCCTTGCCAACCGGCATCCGAGGGTCAATGTGCTTCAGCCAGGGCCAGGAGTGGGGGGGCATTGCATAGCGGTTGACCCATGGTTCATCGTTGACCGCTTTCCAGATGAAGCTCGTCTGATCAGGTCTGCGCGAGAGGTGAATGAATCCAAGCCCGTATGGATTCGAGACCAGGTTGAGCTGTCTGTAGCAGGCTTTCTGAAACAGCACCCTTCCAAGGTCGCCAAAGATGTCACGATTGCTTGTTTTGGCTTGAGCTACAAACCGGATATCGACGACTTCAGGGAAAGCCCATCGTTACGAATAGCCGCCGAGCTAAGAGCCAGGCATGCCGGAAGGATGCTGATTGTAGAACCTAATATTTCCACTATTCCGGAAGACAAATTGGGTGGTTGTGAATTGGTAGACCTGGACACAGCAATTGCCGAAGCAGACATCCAGGTTCTGTTGGTGGCTCACCGGGAATTTAAAAGCAAGTGGCGAACCTTTAAAGGTAAAGACTTTGTGATTGATGCGGCAGGAATAACCGAGAATGAAGACCAGTATTCGTGACAATGCTGCTTACGTACTGTGTAAGAGAGCCACTTGAAGCACTGACGAAAGTGGCAGGCTCGCACATTGATTGTGCCTTTGTAAGTGGGTCGTGAAGGGATGATGCTTTGAAGATTTTGTTTCTCAGCTTCTACTACAGCCCGGATCTTGGGGTGGGTTCATTTCGTTCCAGTCAATTGGTAAGTGCGCTCCAGCATCAATTGCCTGAGGATGCGCACATAGAGGTCATCACGACGCAGCCCAATCGATATCATGACTATCACATTGGGGATGCGACAGAACTTGAAGAATCTCCAGGCTTGACCATCCGTCGGATAAAGATACCCTCACACAAAAGTGGGTTGACCGATCAGGCATGGAGCTTTGTGGCATACGCTCGCCAAGTATTGAGGCTGGTGCGAAATTCCGACTATCAATTTGTGTATAGCACATCGTCTCGCTTGATGACAGCAGCCCTTGGCTCGTTTATAGCCCGAAAAAAAAATGCTCTGCTGTACTTGGATATTCGCGATATTTTCGTTGATATGGTCACGAATATACTGCCTGGGTGGCTTGTCCCGTTAGCGACATGCTTTTTTTCACCACTGGAAAGGTGGACCATCAGAAAGGCAACCAGGATTAATCTGGTTTCTGAAGGTTTCAGAGGGTATTTTCAGAGCCGCTACCCTTTGCAAAATTACTCTTATTACACGAATTGCATAGACCCTGTATTCATAAACGAAAATGGTGCCAACAGCAGTTTCCACGCAGAGAAGTCAACCACTCTTTTAACAGTTCTTTATGCAGGTAATATCGGTGAAGGTCAGGGTTTGCATGACATTATTCCAGCATTGGCAAAACATCTTGAAAAACACGTTCAGTTTCGTGTGATAGGGGATGGTGGACGCAAGCGTCAGCTCAAGGAGAAATTAGCTGAACTGCATTGCACTAATGTAGAGCTCTTGCCGCCGGTGAGTCGTAGTCATTTGCTTGCTGAATACCAACAAGCTGATGTCTTGTTCGTACACGTCAATACTTTCCAATCGCTCATGAAAGTTATTCCTTCAAAACTCTTTGAGTACGCAGCGACTGACAAGCCCATCTGGGCCGGAGTGCATGGATATGCAGAAACCTTCATAAAAAATGAAATCAGTAATGTCGCGATTTTCCAGCCCTGTAATGTAAAAGATGCCGTCGTGGCGTTTCATAAGCTTGATCACTCATTGCGTTCCCGACGCCAGGGATTTATAGAGAAATTCTCGTGCAAGTCTGTCCTGAGGGCTTTGGCCACGGATATCGTTGCTTGCTTGCCTAAGACTTCTGGCTGATACACTACGGTCATGATGTGGTGCTCGGCGAATTCGGACAACGGGTGGGTCAAGCTATGTTTTCCCGCCTTTGCAAGACGAGAGGTGATGCTTTCAGAGAGCCATCAGAGCCAGCTTGTGGATAGTTCGGCTGGCAGAAACTGATGTGGACGGTGTGCCCAGGCTGTTTCACTATCCCGGGAACCGTTGGGGGAATACCCGCTTATGACTAAAACGGAGGAAGACTTGGGAGAAGGCTTGGAATATGACGGGTCTGAGTTGCGTAAATTTGAAGGTCTCGCCAACGAATGGTGGGATCCATCCGGTTCTTTTCGCGCCTTGCACGCGATCAATCCATTGCGTGTGCGCTACATTGAGGAGCGTTACGGCACACTTCTTGATTGCCGGGCGGTCGATGTGGGTTGCGGTGGCGGACTATTGAGTGAGGCACTGGCTGTAAAAGGTTGCCGGGTGACTGGCATCGATGTGGGGTCACAGGCGATTGCTGTTGCTGGGCAGCATGCGCAGGAATCTGCGTTGGACATACGTTATGTACAGACTACGGCAGCCACTTTTTTGGAGCAGGAAAAAAGTCGTTTCAGTTTGGTGTGTTGTCTGGAGCTCCTGGAACACGTGCCGGATCCAAAGTCCCTCGTTGACAATTTGGCAGCTCTTTGCGAGCCGGGCGGACACGTTTTCATTTCCACCATCAATCGGAATCTTTCAGCTTTTTGCGGGGCGATTGTGGCGGCTGAACATTTGCTGCATTTGTTGCCCGTTGGTACCCATTCCTACCATAAATTCATCAAGCCCTCGGAGTTGCGCAGTGCAGCACGAGATGCTGGTCTGGTTCTCGCAGACCTGCGCGGTATTTTTTTTAATCCTCTGACGCAAAAAGCTCGTTTGACGGATAACCCGAAAGTAAATTACATCGCTCATTTCATAAAATTAACGAAAGCCAGTGCCTAAAACCTCGCAGCCTTCCAATCGGGCACCCTATCCTCTACAGGCAGTCTTCTTTGATCTTGATGGTACTTTGCTTGATACCGCACCAGACATTGGGGATGCCCTTAACCGCCTGCGTCAGGAGGAAAAACTTGACGCCATGCCGCTGGAAGAAATACGGCCGCATGTTTCATTCGGAGCAAAAGGCATTATCGCTCGCAGCTTTGGTGAGTCACTTGGGGAAAGCGAAAGGCAGCGTCTTTGTGAGCGACTTGTTTCGCTTTACGCCGAGAGATTATGTTCTGATACGCGGCTTTTCCCGTATGTTCCTGATGTGCTAGAGGAAATTCGTGCGGCTGGATTGAGCTGGGGAATCGTGACCAACAAGGTGGCGGCACTGACCTTACCGATTTTAGACTGTTTTCCCTGTCTCAAACTGGCAGACTGCTTGGTGTTCGGGGACTCCGTGAAGCAGAAAAAGCCGCATCCGGAACCTTTG
This sequence comes from uncultured candidatus Poriferisulfidus sp., assembly GCA_965215765.1. GTDB lineage: Bacteria > Pseudomonadota > Gammaproteobacteria > Poriferisulfidales > Oxydemutatoraceae. Next base: position 853,498 of record OZ244118.1, read on the forward strand.
TTTTATGCGGCGAAAAAAGCCGGGGTAAATATTTTACAGAGCGTCTATGTTGGTGATGGCAGGCGAGATGTGCAGGCTGCCAACTCTTCCGGTTGCTTTTCCGTGGCTGTGACGTACGGCTATGAGGCGGGGTTGTCGTCACCCGAGAAATGGGGTGCAGATTTGGTGTTGACGAGCCTGTCTGAGTTCAGCGGGGCTTTGTTGTAGGCAGGCACTCGCAGAACCGTACTTTCGCGCTGTTCTTTCTGCGTCTGCCATCTGTCTGCGTGGAAGTGCCCTGGTGCGATTGGTGACTCTTCCGTGGCTGTGGCGTACGGTTATGAGGCGGGGTTGTCGTCACCCGAGAAATGGGGTGCAGATTTGGTGTTGACGAGCCTGTCTGAGTTCAGCGGGGCTTTGTTGTAGGCAGGCACTCGCAGAACCGTACTTTCGCGCTGTTCTTTCTGCGCCTGCCATCTGTCTGCGTGGAAGTGGCCTGGGGTGATTGGTGACTTTTCCGTGGCTGTGACGTACGGTTATGAGGCGGGGCTGTCGTCACCCGAGAAATGGGGTGCAGATTTGGTGTTGACGAGCCTGTCTGAGTTCAGCGAGGCTTTGTTGTAGGCAGGTACTCGCAGAACCGTACTTTCGCGCTGTTCTTTCTGTGCCTGCCATCTGTCTGCGTGGAAGTGGTCTGGGGCGATTGGTGACTTTTCCGTGGCTGTGACGTACGGTTATGAGGCGGGGTTGTCGCCACCCGAGAAATGGGGTGCAGATTTGGTGTTGACGAGCCTGTCGGAGTTCAGCGGGGCTTTGTTGTAGGCAGGCATTTGCAGAACCGTGCTTTCGCGCTGTTCTTTCTGCGCCTGCCATCTGTCTGCGTGGAAGTGGCCTGGGGCGATTGGTGACTTTTCCATGCTCAGGCCGGTAACACCGTTATCGCCTGATAGCTGTTGCTTACTGTATCTTTTTCGGGTTGGCTTGCACCCGATTCAGGCATGGGGGTGATTTTCGCCCCTGCTTGCCTCGCTCTTCCCATTCCTCAGGAGTCAAGGTCTGCATGCTCAGTGCATGTACCCCGGAATTCAGTTCCTCTTGGAGCAGTTTATTGACCTGGCGCTGGCGGTCGAGTAACGACCGATTGGCAAAATTCTGTGATACGACCAAGACCTTGAAATGCGTTTCGGAGTTTTCCGGCACGTTATGCAGATGGCTTTCGTTCGTCACCTCAAGGTGTGATGGCTGGAGGTGCGTTTGCATTTTTCCGGTAATTTGTGCTTGTACTTTTGCCATGGAGAGTTACCTGTTTATCAATGGCTTCTGCTACAGACAAAAGCCGACAGTTTTTCGAGTGATTCGCGGTATGCCGAAGCAGGGACATTTTGCAGTCTGGACGAGGCCCGCCCGGCGATTTCCACGGCTTTGTTTTGCGCGAAAACGAGGGAGCCGTGTGTGTGAAAAAGATCCAGTACTTCCTGGAGCCTGCTTCTGTCTCCGGCCTCTATAATTTTTTCAATTTCGACCCTTTGTTCTTTCGTGCAATGCTTCAGCGCGTGAATGACCGGTAAAGTCACTTTGCTTTCGGCAAGATCATCCCCGGTCTCTTTTCCCATTCGCTGATTGCCCTGGTAATCAAGAACATCGTCAATCATCTGGAAAGAAAGTCCGAGCTCAAAGCCATAAGTGGCGAGGCTGTCACTCATGGTTTTGGGAGTCCCGCTGATGATGGCACCAACTCGTGCTGCCGCAGCAAACAGTTCCGCCGCTTTTCGGGAAATGATATGCATATAAGTCTCTTCACTGATGTCAGCACGGCCCGCGTATATGAGTTGGTGTACTTCTCCCTCGGCGATGGTGTTCGTGGCTTTTGCCAGTATGCGGGTGATTTCCGGGTGGTTGAGTTCGGCAATCATTTCAAAAGCACGCGAGTAGAGAAAGTCTCCTACCAGTACGCTGGCGCTGCCTCCCCAAAGGCGCAATGCGGTCGGCTTGCCGCGCCGTGTGGCGGAATTGTCAACCACGTCATCGTGAAGCAGTGTGGCGGTATGGATGAATTCCACAATTGCGGCCAGTTTCACGTGGGATGTCCCGGTGTATCCGCACGCTTTCGCGACCAGCACGGCAACCAGCGGGCGGATTTTTTTGCCGCCGCTGTCAATAATGTGCTTGCTGATTTGATTGATAAAAGGGAGCTTGGAACTTAGTTTTTCCTGAATCAGGGCGTTGACTTGTTCAAGGTCCAGAGAGACGGGTGCCGCAATTTGATTGATGTCTGGCACTTCCGGGTCAACCCTGTCTGGCGCATCACTCGTATGCTTTCTTTTCATTGACGGGTCTTCCCTGGCAGGTGTTGGCGCGTGGTCTGGTGCTGCAAAAGAAAATGATTTGTCCATGTTTTCCGCTGTTTATTTTGTCGCACAACCATGCTGATTATAAGAGGATACTGGAGTGTGCCCCGTTCCACCTTGCTGCCCTTTTAAGGCTATGGGAGAGGTGAGCAAGGGTGACAAAAGTCTGTGCGCAACCGGGAGAAAGCGGCGATGCGCGGTCTTTTGGTGAGCGGCGTAGCAAGAAGTCAGAAATATTTTGTGTATTCATACCAAGCTCGCTGCCTGCCCTCACTTATTCTGCCAGACATCTCCCCTCAAAAAAAATTTTGTGAGGAAGGAAATCGACTGACGCGATGCCAGAGCCAGCCAGCAGGATGGTCGGGCGTTTTGTGGCGTGTGGTAGTATGGAAAACATGTTTGAGAAGACTCAGATCGTGGCTGTGATTCCAATTTGTTTCTGCAGGGAGTGCAGATTCCATTGTTGAGGAAGGGATGGAAGACACCCATCAAAGCGTTGCGAAATTTGCGGTCGGTCAGGTAATACGGCATCGCATGTTTGGTTACTACGGGGTGATTTTTGACGTTGATCCCTGCTTCATGGGAACGGAGGAATGGTATCAGGAAGTGGCCCTCTCTCGTCCTCCCAAAGCCGCCCCTTGGTATCACGTGCTCGTGAATTCCAAGGAACTGGAAACTTATGTTGCGGAAAGAAATTTAGAGGGAACGGACAAGTTTCGGGAAATCCATCACTCTTACATCAATTACTATTTTCTGGGTCACGATAACCGGCATTACCTGACAAGACGAGTGATGTCTTGATCTGATTTCTCCGTGATTCTCGATAAAATCCGGCGGCTATTGGGTCGCAAAGAAATCGAAACTGATAACCGCAAGCATGCTTTGGAGCTTGCTTTCACAGTCCTGCTTGTAGAAATTGCTTCTGCTGATTTTTCAGCAGACAAGGTTGAACTTGACACGATCTGCAAAAAGATCTCTGCAAGACAGGGTCTTTCGAGCAGTGAAGCCAGTGCCTTGCTGGAAGACGCTGTGGCGGAACATGCACAAAGTGTTTCCCTCTATGACTACACACAGTGCATCAACAAGGGGGCCACTCGTGAGGAGAAAAGACAACTGCTCAGAGACCTTTGGGCTGTGGCCTACGCAGATGGGAAGCTTGATCAATACGAGGAGTCGCAACTCAGGAAAATTGCCGAATTGTTGCACGTCCCCCACACTCAGTTTATTCAGTCAAAGCTGGTGGCAAAGGAACGCTTGTCGGGCTCTGTCAGCTAGCTGGCACCAAGCCTGGACAGTCCTGCTTGTAGAAATTGCCTCTGCTGATTTTTCAGCAGACAGGGTTGAGCTTGACACCATCTGCAAAAAGATCTCTGCAAGACAGGGTCTTTCGAGCAGTGAAGCCAGTGCCTTGCTGGAAGACGCTGTGGCGGAACATGCACAAAGTGTTTCCCTCTATGACTACACACAGTGCATCAACAAGGGGGCCACTCGTGAGGAGAAAAGACAACTGCTCAGAGACCTTTGGGCTGTGGCCTACGCAGATGGGAAGCTTGATCAATACGAGGAGTCGCAACTCAGGAAAATTGCCGAGCTGTTGCATGTCCCCCACACTCAGTTTATTCAGTCAAAGCTGGTAGCAAAGGAACGCTTGTCGGGTTCTGTCAGCTAGCTGGCGCCAAGCCTGGACAGTCCTGCTTGTAGAAATTGCCTCTGCCGATTTTTCAACAGACAGGGTTGAGCTTGACACTATTTGCAAAAAGATCTCTGCAAGACAGGGTCTTTCGAGCAGTGAAGCCAGCACCTTGCTGGAAGATGCTGTGGAGGAACATGCACAAAGTGTTTCCCTCTATGACTACACACAGTGCATCAACAAGCACCGCCACTCGTGAGGAGAAAAGACAACTGCTCAGAGACCTTTGGGCTGTGGCCTATGCAGATGGGAAGCTTGATCAATACGAGGAGTCGCAACTCAGGAAAATTGCCGAGCTGTTGCACGTCCCCCACACTCAGTTTATTCAGTCAAAGCTGGTAGCAAAGGAACGCTTGTCGGGTTCTGTCAGCTAGCTGGCACCTTGCCCGGACAGTCCTGCTTGTAGAAATTGCTTCTGCTGATTTTTCAGCAGACAAGGTTGAACTTGACACGATCTGCAAAAAGATCTCTGCAAGACAGGGTCTTTCGAGCAGTGAAGCCAGCGCCTTGCTGGAAGACGCTGTGGCGGAACATGCACAAAGTGTTTCCCTCTATGACTACACACAGTGCATCAACAAGGGGGCCACTCGTGAGGAGAAAAGACAACTGCTCAGAGACCTTTGGGCTGTGGCCTACGCAGATGGGAAGCTTGATCAATACGAGGAGTCGCAACTCAGGAAAATTGCCGAGCTGTTGCATGTCCCCCACACTCAGTTTATTCAGTCAAAGCTGGTAGCAAAGGAACGCTTGTCGGGTTCTGTCAGCTAGCTGGCGCCTTGCCCAGACAGTCCTGCTTGTAGAAATTGCCTCTGCTGATTTTTCAGCAGACAAGGTTGAACTTGACACGATCTGCAAAAAGATCTCTGCAAGACAGGGTCTTTCGAGCAGTGAAGCCAGTGCCTTGCTGGAAGACGCTGTGGCGGAACATGCACAAAGTGTTTCCCTCTATGACTACACACAGTGCATCAACAGGGGGCCACTCGTGAGGAGAAAAGACAACTGCTCAGAGACCTTTGGGCTGTGGCCTATGCAGATGGGAAGCTTGATCAATACGAGGAGTCGCAACTCAGGAAAATTTCCGAGCTGTTGCACGTCCCCCACACTCAGTTTATTCAGTCAAAGCTGGTAGCAAAGGAACGCTTGTCGGGTTCTGTCAGCTAGCCGGCACCTGGCTCCGGACAGTCCTGCTTGTAGAAATTGCCTCTGCTGATTTTTCAGCAGACAAGGTTGAACTTGACACGATCTGCAAAAAGATCTCTGCAAGACAGGGTCTTTCGAGCAGTGAAGCCAGTGCCTTGCTGGAAGACGCTGTGGCGGAACATGCACAAAGTGTTTCCCTCTATGACTACACACAGTGCATCAACAAGCACCGCCACTCGTGAGGAGAAAAGGCAACCGCTCAGAGACCTTTGGGCTGTGGCCTACGCAGATGGGAAGCTTGATCAATACGAGGAGTCGCAACTCAGGAAAATTTCCGAGCTGTTGCACGTCCCCCACACTCAGTTTATTCAGTCAAAGCTGGTAGCAAAGGAACGCTTGTCGGGTTCTGTCAGCTAGCCGGCACCTGGCTCCGGACAGTCCTGCTTGTAGAAATTGCTTCTGCTGATTTTTCAGCAGACAAGGTTGAACTTGACACGATCTGCAAAAAGATCTCTGCAAGACAGGGTCTTTCGAGCAGTGAAGCCGGTGTCTTGCTGGAAGACGCTGTGGCGGAACATGCACAAAGTGTTTCCCTCTATGACTACACACAGTGCATCAACAAGCACCGCCACTCGTGAGGAGAAAAGACAACCGCTCAGAAACCTTTGGGCTGTGGCCTACGCAGATGGGAAGCTTGATCAATACGAGGAGTCGCAACTCAGGAAAATTGCCGAGCTGTTGCACGTCCCCCACACTCAGTTTATTCAGTCAAAGCTGGTAGCAAAGGAACGCTTGTCGGGTTCTGTCAGCTAGCTGGTGCCTTGCCCGGGGGGGGCTCTGGAGCCTTAAGGCTTCTGTTTCAGGAATCCTGGGAAGACTGACGCAGGTGATAGATGGCGATCTCGCCAGCATGGTTCGGTGCCAGGCGAGACCAGAGACTGTTGTGGTGAGCATAGTCTCTGGTGGTTCTGGTCAGGATACGAATGTTGCGTTCTTTGCAAAGTGTTTCAAAATCACGGATGGTGCAAAGGTGCGTGTTTTGCGTATCGTGCCACTGCGCTGGTAATGTGCGTGTTACTGGCATTCTTCCAAGCAGAAATTGCAGTCTGTTTTTCCAGTAGCCCATATTGGGAAAAGTAACGACTCCATCGCTTCCCACGCGCAGCATTTCTTCCAGCAAGCGAGCGGGTTGTCTGACGGCCTGTAGCGTCTGTGTCATGACCACATAGTCAAAAGCATGGTGTACGAAGTATGGGGACAACCCGCCGTTCAGGTCGCCCTGGATGACGTTCAACCCTTTCTCAATGCAGCGCACGACATTCTCAATCTCTATTTCTACCCCAACACCGCGGACTCCCTTGGTGTTTTTCAGGTGCAGGAGCAATTCGCCGTCTCCGCAACCAAGATCAAGGAGCGATGCCCCGGGCTTAATCCACTTGCTGATGATTTCCAGGTCAGGGCGCATCGTGTGGGTGTCTAAATTCCCGCCTGGGAAGCAACGTTATTCATGTAGGCCTTAAGTGCCGCTATGTATTCCGGTATTGGCAACAGGAAAGCATCATGACCATGGTGAGCTTCTATTTCCGCATAGCTCACCTGCCTTCCGGCGTGCAGCAAAGCAGAGACGATCTCACGTGAGCGTTGTGGGGAAAAGCGCCAATCTGTGCTGAAAGACACGACCAGAAAGCGCGCTTTGGCATTTTCAAAAACCTTTGCCAAGTCTCCATCGTAGCGTCCTGCGGGGTCAAAGTAATCCAGCATTTTCGTAATGTACAGGTAAGTGTTGGCGTCGAAGCGATCGACAAAAGTCGATCCTTGGTAGCGCAAATAGCTTTCAACTTCGAAGTCCACGTCAAAGCTGTACTTGAGTTTGTCGGTACGCAAGTCGCGACCAAATTTTTTGTGCATGGCAGTGTCTGAAAGATAGGTGATGTGCCCAAGCATCCGCGCGAGCATCAGGCCTTTTCGTGGTGGTCCGCTTTCATAGTAATGGCCATCTTTGAAGTCCGGGTCAGACCGGATCATGTGTCGCACCACCTCGTTGAACGCGATGTTTTGTGCGGTCAATTTGGAAGTCGCCGCGATCAGCAAGGCGTGATCCAGGCTATCGGGGTAATCAAAGGCCCATTGCATGGCTTGCATGCCACCGAGACTGCCGCCAATTACCGCTGCCCACTTGTCAATGGCGAGTGCTTCCATAAAGTACTTCTGGCTGAGAACCCAATCCCCAACTGTTACAAGCGGGAAGTCCGAAGCGTAATAGCGACCGGTTTCCGGGTTGATGGTATTGGGGCCTGTGCTCCCTTTGCAGCTGGCAATATTGTTTGGGCAAACCACAAAAAACCTGTTGGTGTCAAAAGCCTTCCCCGGACCAATACAACTGTCCCACCAGCCTGGTTTTCTGTCTTCCATGCTGTGGTAACCGGCAGCGTGCTGGTCGCCGGAAAGGGCATGGCATATCAGCAAGGCATTATTGCGTCTGGAATTCAGTGAGCCGTAAGTTTCGTAGGAAATAGAAAATCGGGGCAAAGAAGAGCCGCTTTCCAAAGACAATGGTCTGTCAATCGCTATCATTTTCGGCTTGACGATGCCAACGCTGTCCTTTGGGATATTTTCAGGCATGCTCAGGTTTCATTGTAGGTGACATTCAGGCTTTCAGACACTCCAGTGGGTGCGCGCGTCTGCCTGATTTGTACGTTGTCAATCAGGCGGACATTACTTAGCCAGCCAGCGGCCAGGATAATATCAGCTTTACTTTCCGCAGCCGGCCTTGCCAAATGTTTCATGTCGCGAAACTCAAAGTACTCGGGACGAAAACCTTTATCCCGTAAATACTCGCAGGCGCGAAAAGAAATTTTTTCATAATTCATGTTTCCCTGACTGACAGTCTCGCTTGCATGCAGCAGCGAACGATACAGCGCATTGGCGAGTGGTCGTTGTTCGGGGATGATGTGCACATTCCTGGAACTCATGGCCAACCCGTCTGCTTCACGTACGGTCGGGGAAGCAACGACATCAACGGGGTAGCCTTGATTCTCCACCATTTGGCGAATGATGATTAGTTGCTGGTAGTCTTTTTCACCAAACACCATGAACTCAGGCTTCAGCAGCTCACAAAGCCTGGCCACGATGGTCACCACTCCATCAAAGTGCCCTGGGCGGAACGCGCCGCATAAGGTTTTGCCAAGCGCACCGGAGCTGAGCGTCTGCAGTTTGCTGCGGCTGTCCGGGAACATGGTTTGTTCGCCGGGGATAAAAACCATGTCGGCTCCAGCTGCCTGTAGAGCTGCGCAATCTTTTTCTTCGGTACGCGGGTAGGTCGTAAAATCTCTTTTCTCATTGAACTGCAAAGGGTTGACGTAAATGGTTGCCATCACCTTCCCGGCATGTTCCCGCGCCGTTTTTATCAAGGAGTCGTGTCCTGCGTGCAACCCTCCCATGGTGGGAACCAGGGAAATTTTTTCCTGTCGCCGCCGCCAGTTTTCCAGGCAAGCACGTGCTTGCGAAGCAGTCTTTGTGATCAGCAAAAAGTATGGTGTGGGCTCATCTCAACGCCCAGGTTATTCAGATGCGCTGCTCCGGTATTCTTGTCCTGGAAAAGTCTCGGAACGTACGTCTTGCGCGTAAGCAATGAACGCATCTTTAATGGATTGTTGGCTAGCCAGGAAGTTTTTCGCAAAAGGCGGCTTTAGTCCGGAGAGTCCAAGAACGTCATAGCTCACGAGTATTTGCCCATCGCATGAAGGACCCGAGCCAATACCAATCACGGGTGCCGATACCTGCTCAGTGACCCGTTTGGCGAGATCGGCTGGCACGCACTCAAGCAGAAACATATCCGTCCCGGCATCTTCAAATTCGCGAGCCTCATCCAAAAGCTGCATCTCAAGTTCTCTTTTGCTTAGCTGAACCTTATGACCTCCGGTTTTATGCACTGCTTGCGGCTTGAGCCCCATGTGGGCACAACAGGAAATGCCGCGGACACTGAGCGCATGTAACACTTCGAAAGATTCCGCATGGGTTTCAATTTTAACCATTTCCATTTGTCCTTCCTGGATGAAGCGCGTGGCGTTATGGAGCGCAAGCTCCACAGTGGCACAACTCATGAAGGGCATGTCGCCGACAGCAAAGGCACGTTCAAGCCCTCCACTGACGCATTTCGAGTGATAGATCATGTCGTCCATGGTGACTGAGGTGGTATTGCTTTTTCCTTGAACCACCATGCCTAAGGAGTCGCCAACGACAACCATGTCAATTTCTGCGGAATCTATGATTCTGGCAAAGCTCGCGTCGTAAGCGGCGAGTGCTACGATCTTTCTCTGCTCTCGTTTTGCTTTGCGCAAATGGTCAAGCGTTAATTTTTTGGTAGTTTTCAGCGTACCCACAGTGAGGTGGAGAATATCACACGTTCCTGGTTTTCTGGTTCATGTTGAATATAAAGCGCATACGGGTGGCGATTGCCTTGCGCCGCCTTATGGTGCGCAAATCCCGGTTCTTTTTTCGCGTTGCCAGGGGTTTTGTGGGGCCGATACGGCGCACATCATGTTTTTTGCAATGGCTGGCAAGATCTCTGACTTTTCCCTTGGTGGGGATGTGCAAATCCGCTGCGATCTCATCAAGTGGCTGCAAAACGAAGCAGCGTTTGTGGACTTCAGTGTGCGGTATTTCCAGGTTTCTTCCCGTGATGACTTCCTTGCCATAAGTGATGATGTCCAAGTCTAAAATACGCGGCCCCCAGCTTTGTTCGCGTTTTTTTCGGCCGCTGGAGCGTTCAATGGCTTTTAGTTCAGCCAATAGCGAAAAGGGGCGTAGCCGGGTTTTCAATAGCAGCGCGGCATTGATAAAGGGAGGTTGTGCCACGGGGCCGACCGGCACCGTGTGATACAGGCCGGATACGCTTAACACCTTGGTGGTATCCAGTCTGTTTAGCTCGTTTATGGTTTCCCTGAGCTTACGTGCGGGGTTGCCCATGTTGGCACCCAAGGAAATGGACACAACTTCAGGCGCGGACAAATAACAGTGGTCTTTATGACTATGCAAGTTGCGGCTCTCCCGTTTTAAGGGGCGCAGGGCAGACGGGTGGCAGGGAATAACGCATGGGTGTGAGGTCTTTGGTTACGCAAAACTTTTGAGGCTCGTCTGTTCTTGTGCTTTATGTGCTGACTCCGGCGAGTTCGGACAGTGAAAGCAAATCGCGCGCAGCACGAAAGTGTTCGCTTTGACGCGGGGTTCTTTCGCTGCCCCCATGCTGGCTTTCCATTTGCCATGCCAACTGGCAGGTATTTTCAATGGTCCAGGCGACTTGCTTGGGTATCAACACGAATTCACCTTGCCCGGTTAACAGCACTCTTATGGCGTGCGGTAAAGCTTCCGGCGGTAATTTTCGTGCTGGCCCGAATTGATGTTTGAGTTCCAGCCAGAGAAATCCCAGAAACACAAAGTGCAACGAGGCTCTACCTCCTTCTTTGATACGGTTGTCGGTATCGGCCAGCAATTTCTGCATAAAATCATTGTATTGGCGGGATTTTTTCCCTTTGGTCAGTAATTTGTGGGTTTGTGGGAACAGTACGCCGAACAATCCAAAATCCTTAAGAACTTCAAAAGCCGCCAAGCCGCTGCCCGACAGGAAGAGTTTTTCGCATTCTGTCCAGAGCCTGTGAGAAGAAACGGAATGCAAGTTCTTGGCCAGGCGTTGTATGGCAGACACCTCATTGGCCGCCATCTGTAAATTCAACCTGGAAACAAAGCGCACGGCTCTGAGCATTCGCACCGGGTCTTCAGTGAAGCGCTCTGTCGCATTTCCAATGGTTCGCAATCGCTTTGCTTCAAGGTCGGAAATGGCTTTTTCATGGCAAATCAGCTTGTCCGTAAACGGGTTGTAGTACATTGAATTTACAGTAAAGTCACGCCTTTCCATGTCCTCTTCAAGGCTGCCGTAAGTGTTTTCCTTTATGGCACCGCCCGTAATCAGGGGGTTTTTGGTTTCGCTACGAAACGTGGCCACTTCAATGGTTTTGCGGTTGTAGATAATGAGTGCAAGGCGAAAGCGTCTTCCTATTATTCGTGAAGCACGGCCAAACACGCGACATACTTGTCTCGGTCGCGCGTCGGTCGCTACATCAAAGTCTTTCGGCTCTTCTCCTGACAGAAGGTCACGCACCACACCCCCTACAAAGTAGGCTTCAAACTGCGCTTCCCCCAGTAGCCTGACGACCCGCAAAGCAGCCCTGTCGCACAATTTCAGGTCAAGCCCATAATCTGAGGCTTTGCAAACGAGCGGTCTTCCTGGTTTTAATTTGTCGCGAATTCGCGCCTCCTGCGTAGTGCACTTTCAAGTTTCTGATTGCGTGGGGGCTTTGACCCGGTTCACGGCCAAGCCCGTTGGAGAAAGGACTACTGCCTGATTATAAAGATTTCGATTTCACAACCATCATTTTGGATGTTTGCATTTCCTCAAAGGAATATTTGATTCCGCCAACACCATGCCCGGACTGTCGTAGCCCGGCAAAAGGCATCCAGTCAACCCGAAACGCGGTGTGGTTATTGACCATGACTGCCGAAGCGTTCAAGCGTTTACTGCAGTACATGGCCGTATCCAGGTCTTTGGTCATCACGGCTGCCTGAAAAGAGAAAGGAGTGTCGTTTGCCCGGGCAATCGCCTCATCCAGTTCCTCATAAGCGTAAACGCAAACTACCGGGCCAAATATTTCGTGGCGACTGACTTTGGCGTCTGCCGGCGGGTCTTGAAGTACCGTACAGGCGTAGGTGCTGTCGGACAGTCTTTTGCCACCGGTAATGCATCGCGCGCCGGAATGGATGGCCTCATCCACCCAACTGCTCACCCGCTCGACTTCCCGGTGGGAGATGAGTGGCCCAACTTCGGTGTCTTCCGCCAAGGGATCCCCTATCACCATGCCTTCGGCGCGTTCGGCCAACATTTCCGCAACACGTTTGGCAATGGACTGGTGTGCATAAACACGCTGTACAGAAACGCATACCTGACCCGCATGGTAGAAGCCGCCTTTGGCTATTAGTCCGATGTTCTCGTCCAGCTCGGCATCAGGGGCGACGATTAGTGGTGCGATGCCACCGTGTTCCAAGGCACAACGGGTACCCGGTGCCAGATTGCTGCGCAACATCCAGCCTACCTTGCCACTGCCAATGAAGGACAAAAAGCCGACTCGCTCGTCTGCCACCAGACGGGAAGCGGTCTCGTTTTCCACACAAACCACTTGGCAAAATGCCTCGGGTAGCCCCGCTTCACGCAAAATTTCCACGAAAGCGAAACAGGACAGGGGTGTTGTACTTGCGGGCTTGACCAGCACCGGGCACCCGGCAGCAACTGCCGGTGCCACTTGGTGAACGATCAGGTTAAATGGGTGGTTGAAGGCACTAATAGCCAGGACGACCCCGATCGGTTCATGCCAGCTGACTGCCAGCTGATTCAGCGAGCTGGCGGTCAGCCCCATGGGTATTCCTTCTCCAGCTGAGGTGCGAAGACAGTCCACACAACTTTGCAGTCCATCGGCTGCACGCATCACTTCAACGCGTGAATCGATCAGCGGCTTGCCGCCCTCGGCTGCGGCTTGCCGTGCCAGTTGCTCGCAACGCTGGGTGACGATGGCACTCGCTTTCTTGAGAATTTCAATGCGCTCAGCGCGCGACAGCCATTGCTCGCGGTTCAGGTAGGTTTGATGCGCCAGTTCCAGTGCCTGTAAAGCGGTTCGCTCATCACTGGTTTCCACGCTACCCGTTTTACTTCCATCCCAAGGTGACAAGACATCCTCGGTGCCGCTCGCAACTCCCCCGACGACAAGGGTTTCATAATGTTGTTTCATATCTGATGCTGACTCAAGGTCAGGTTCCTAGAGGGGGCAAACCATTTCGCTGGCGCGGTTGGTGAAGGCCATGTTCACCGAGTAGTCAACCGGACAATCAATCACAACAACCGTGTTGTCTTTGATTGCCTGTTTCAAAATAGGCAGTAAGTCTGCCGCTTCCTCAACCCGGTAGCCTTTGGCACCAAAGCTTTCCGCGTATTTGACAAAGTCCGGGTTGGTAAAAGAGGTGTGGCTTTGGCGTCCATAAGTACGCTTCTGGTGCCAGGTGATCAAGCCGTACTCATTGTCTTTCCAAATCAGAATAATGATGGGTGTACCGATCCGCAAAGCCGTTTCAATTTCCTGGGAATTCATCAGGAAGCCTGCGTCTCCGGTAACCGTTACGATGTTGCGATCCGGATGCACGAGCTTGGCAGCGATTGCGCCGGGTACCCCTATGCCCATGGAGGCAAAGCCGTTGGAAATGATGCAGGTGTTCGGCTGGTTCGCCTGGTACATTCTGGACAGCCACATTTTATGCGCCCCGACGTCGCTGATGACGATGTCTTCCGGGTTCAGAGCCTGGCGCAAATCCCAAATTATTTTCTGCGGTTTTACCGGAAAGCCCGTATCGTTCGCATATTCGGAAAATTCTTGTTGTATCAGGTCGCGCAAATTATTCGCGTAATCTGCTCTGGTTCCTGGATGGGTCGGGTCGGACTCGGCACGGCCATGTTTCAAGTTAGTCATGCGTCCAAGTGTGGAGGCGATGTCGCCTATGACGGAGCAGTGCGGGATGTAGTGTTGGTCAACTTCCGCCGGACTTTCGTCAATGTGAACCAGCTTTTTGTCTTTATGCGGATTCCACAAAAATGGGTGATATTCGACTATGTCGTAGCCAACACAAAGCACCAGATCAGCGCGTTCAAAACCGCAGGTCACAAAGTCTTTTGCTTTCAGACCGACAGTGCCAAGGCTCATGTCGTGGTCATAAGGCAGGCAACCTTTGGCCATGAATGTGTTGGCCACCGGCAAACCCAGACCCAAGGCAAAATTCGACAGGGATTCGCTGGCATGGGCGCGAATGACTCCGTTGCCTGCGATCACGACAGGAAATTTTGCGTTGTCAATCATTTTCATGACTTCATCCAGCGTTTCGTCTTGGGCAAGGTAGGGAGGCAGGGATGTCACTTCCAAGGGAACCAGATCTGCGCTGGCAGGGGCGTCGGCCATGTTTTCCGGAACCTCTATGAAACTGCCGCCCGGTTTTTCAAGCTGGGCGACTTTGAAAGCTTTGCGAACCATTTCAGGGATCACGCTGACGTCTCGAATCCCGCCGACGTATTTCGAGATGAAAGCGAAGAAATCCACCAAGGGTAAAATTTGGTGGCTTTCTTTGTGCATTCTGGTAGTGGCACCCTGTCCGGCAATAGCGATGATCGGGGCGTTGTCCATGTTCGCGTCAGCAAAGCCGGTCACAAGATTGGTGGCACCCGGGCCGAGAGTTGCCATGCACACGCCTGCTCGTCCGGTCAGACGTCCGTAGACATCTGCCATGAAAGATGCGCCTTGCTCGTGTCGCGTAGTGATAAAACGAATGTCACTGCCAAGCAAGACATCCATTACCGCGATGTTCTCTTCTCCTGGTATTCCGAAAATGTACTCAACGCTTTCGTTTTCCAGACATTTGATGAAAAGCTCTGCTCCGTTCATAAGATTCTCCCTTACGTGCAACCTGGCGAAAAGCCGGCAAAATACCTGTCGCAAAAAATAATTTTCTGCCGAACCCGTGCGGGATTATAGCTTGTTTGCTTCTGCGTTGGTGCAAACAAGCGGGTTCCTGCCTGTAAACAATTTTCCTTGCTGTCCATGCTGGCTTCGTGTGAAAAACACTGCCGACCGGGCAGCATCAGAACATTTCTGTGCTGGAAATCGGGTCGGTTTCTGTTGGTTCGTCGCGACCGAGTGCTGGTCGCTTTTTGATGTGCTCGCCTGTGATCATCTGGCTGTAGCCTTGCCCAGGGCTGACCATGGGGTACACGCCGGCATCCCGGTCAATTTTGACTTCCAGGAAAGCGGGTCCGGGAAAATCGACAAAGGCTTTTAACACATCCTGTACTTGCGATTTTTTGTCAATACGTCTGGAGAATTCGAAACCGTCTGCCAGGACTGCCTTCATGAAATCCTTGCGACGCAGGGATTTGTCACTCGCGACAAAGCGTTTTTCAAAAAAGACTTTCTGCCATTGCCGCACCATGCCGTCGCCATCGTTGTTCAACAATAAAATTTTGATTGGCAACTTGTAAGTCGTCACGGTCTCCAACTCCCCAATATTCATGCGCAAGCTGCCATCACCATCAATGTCGTAGACCTGACGCTCGGGGCAGGCAAATTGTGCGCCGATGGCGGCTGGCAAACCAAAACCCATTGTTCCCATGGAGCCCGAAGTCAGCCACGTGCGCGGATGCTCGTAATCCAGATATTGTGCTGCCCACATTTGGTGCTGGCCGACCCCGGTGGTAATGATGGCATTCCCTTTCAAAAGCCGGTTCAACTCTTCAAGAACGTAGTAGGGCTGAACCAGCTCGCTGTTGTGGTCGTAATTCAGTCTGTGCTGACGCTTCAGCTTGGCAACATGTTTGTGCCAGGCTGAGAGATCTGAGCGGTGGCCGCCGTCATTGTCCATCAGGATTCGCAGAGCAGGCGCGAGGTTGCCGTGGTAATGCCAGGTGGTCGTCTTGATTTTATCGATTTCGGCGTGATCGATATCAATGTGCATGATGGCACGTGCATTGGGAGCAAACTTGTCCGGACAACCCGCGACACGGTCGTCAAACCGTGCCCCCAAAGCAATGAGCAGATCGCAGTCTTCAACCGCGTAGTTGGCATAAGCCGTCCCGTGCATGCCCAGCATGTGCAGGTTGAGGTGGTGTTTGGTGCTGAAAGTGCTGATGCCCATCAAGGTTGTCACAACGGGAACTTGATAGCGTTCGACAAAACGCCGCACTTCGCTCGCAGCATTGGCATGGATCACGCCGCCGCCGAGGTACAGAAGCGGGCGCTTGGCTTGGCTCAAGACTTTGAAAAAGCGTTTGCAATGGGGGACGGTCAGTCGCTTTTTACGCATATCTTCCAGGCGGCTGCGGTATCCCTTGAGTTCCATTTCGCCTTTTCCGGTGTAGACGATTTCGCTGGTTTGAATGTCTTTGGGAATATCCACCACCACCGGACCGGGGCGCCCGGTGGTGGCAATCTGGAAGGCGGTGCGCAGGATCATTTCCAATTTCCCCGGATCCTTGACCAGGAAAACATGTTTCGCACAGCTGCTCATGATGTTGAAAATAGGGGCTTCCTGGAAAGCGTCGGTGCCAATGGCATGGCGTGGTACCTGGCCGCTGATCATCACCACCGGTATCGAGTCAGCCATGCAATCTCTGATTGGAGTCACGGCATTGGTTGCCCCGGGTCCCGATGTGACCAGGAACACGCCCGGGTTTCCTGAGGCTCGGGCATAGCCGGCCGCCATGAACCCTGCGCCCTGCTCGTTGGCAGGTACGACCAGATCCACGGGTGGGCGTGAATCCTTAGGTCCGGAACGCGAATCATTGAATCGAAAGATCGCATCAAAGGCGGGCAAAATCGCCCCGCCACTGTAGCCGAAAATTGTCTTGACACCGAGATCTGCCAAGGCGTGTACGAGCACATCGGCGCCGCTCATGCGTACGCCCTCAGCCGGTCTCATTTTTGATTTTGCTGCCATTTATTTGCTTGCGATCAAGCTTTCTTTGTCCTGTAAACAAGCATTAGCTTTCAATCGCAATTGCTCGGCTCCGCAAAAGTAACACAAAAAACACAGCGTGGCACCCGTGTCATTGCGCGCTGGCGGTGCCATTTATGACTCTGCCGCCTTTTTTCGCTCGTTGAAGCGTGTCGAAAAAGCTTGCTCGTGCCAGGGCGGATTGATATTGGTGCTTCGGTGGCTATGCCGGGATCCCCGCAACCTGATACAAGTGCGACAGGCTTTTTTCATCCAGGATCTGGTAAAAGCCGACCGGCCAGTCAAGTTTGAGATGCGCAAAGCGTGTGCGGATCAAGCGGCTCACTTCCAGTCCCTGGGAGTCCCATAGCTTGCGTACCAAGCGATGGCGGCCTTCTTTCAGCACCACCTGAAACCAGTGGTTGGAGCCATGGCTTATACCATGCGCTTTCACGCTTTCAAAATGGGAGGACTTGTGGTCAAGCACCACTCCGTTTTCCAAACGTTGCAAAACCGAGGTGTTGATGGTGCCATGCACCCGTACCAGATACTCTCGCTCAAAACCGGAAGAAGGATGTGCCAACCGGTTTGCCAGGATGCCGTCTGTACAAAAAATCAGCAAGCCTGATGTGTTGACATCCAGTCTGCCTACCGAGACCCAGCGCCCGGATTTCGGGGGCGGGAGCAATGAAAAAACCGTTTGCATATCGCCATTGCTACGTTGGCTGACGATCGTGCCCACTGGCTTGTGTAACAGCAGCACTTCCGATTTCAGCGTTGTACGCAAAGACACCGCTCTGCCATTCAAGACGAGGAGATCAGTGGGCTCAGCGCGGTCACCCAAAGTGGCGACCTTGCCATTGACGCGTACTTTGCCGGCAGCGAGCAACTCTTCAATCGTGCGGCGAGAGCCAAATCCCTGCGCGGCAAGCAACTTCTGAATCCGTGTCCCTCTCACTTTCCCCTCGCTGCGAATGAAAAGACCGTCTGCATATCGCCATCGCTACGTTGGCTGACGATCGTGCCCACTGGCTTGTGTAACAGTAGCACCTCCGATTTCAGCGTTGTACGCAAAGACACCGATCTGCCAGTCAAGACGAAGAGATCAGTGGGCTCAGCGCGGTCACCCAAAGTGGCGACCTTGCCATTGACGCGTACTTTGCCGGCAGCGAGCAACTCTTCAATCGTGCGGCGAGAGCCAAACCCCTGCGCGGCAAGCAACTTCTGAATCCGTGTCCCTCTCACTTTCCCCCCGCTGCGCAGGTCTGAATTATGTGTGACTGCCGCAAAGGCGGGAGTGGGGGCGGGGGAACCGGAAAGAAGAAACGGTGACGAGAGGTGTCTTGTCAATTCAGCGTTTCAGGTGTCGGCTCAGGTGTCGGCTCAGGTGTCGGCTCAGGTGTCGTCTCGTCAGCAGCAGTTTCCTGGCTCTCAGGAGGGAACAGTTCAGGATGTCCCTTGAGTAACTCCTGTATTTCTGGCATAGCTGGCAGCTCAGAGAGCGAGCTTACGTTGAAATAATCAAGGAAAGCCTTGGTGGTGCCGTACAGTGCCGGGTAGCCGGGCACTTTCTTGTGGCCTGTCACGACGATCCAGTTCCGCTCTTCCAGTGTGCGCATGATGCTGCTGCTCAAAGAGACCCCACGGATTTCCTCGATTTTGCTACGCGTAACGGGTTGCAAATAGGTAATGATGGCAAGGGTTTCCATCAAGGCGCGGGAGTAACGTTGTGGTTTTTCCTGCCACAATTTGCTGATCCAGGGACTGTACTGTTCTCGTGTTTGATAGCGAAAGCCTGAAGCGACTTCTTTCAGTTCAAAACTGTGCCCTGCGCAGTCTTCAGCAAGGTCAGCCAATGTCTGCCGGATTTCCGCTTCCGTGGCACTTTCTTCCAGCAATGTGCGCAGTGTCTTCATACCCAGGGGTTTCTGAGTCACCATCAGCAATGCTTCCAGGATGTTTTTGAGAGCTGCTTCAGACATCGAGTCGGTAAAAGCGGATAGGAGCGAAGGGAGCTTCCTGCTCAGTCTCAATCAGTTGGGATTTTGTTAGTTCCAGGATTCCGAGGAACGCGACAATCAATCCCTTTTTTCCTTCAGATTTTTCAAAGCAATCGTACAGGCTGCCTGTGCTTCCTTCTTTCAGTAGCGCAAGTATCATCGTCATCCGCTCTCTCGTAGACAACACCGTTTGCGCAACACGGTGTGCCCGCCGGATTGCCCGCCGGCTCAGCGCTTCTCGTAAAGCCGATGGCAATGTCGCCAGCGAAAGTTCCGGCCTCGGCCGTGCCTCAACTTGCGCTTGTGGTGCCGGTAGTTGCACGACGACGACGTCCCGTTCCTCTCGACACACCATGTCGAGTCTTTCACCGCATTTTTTGAAGAGCTTATATTCCAGAAGCCGGCGCATCAGTTCGGCGCGTGGGTCATGTTCTTCTGCTTCTTCTGTCGTTTGCGGCAGCAGCAACCGGGATTTGATTTCTGCCAGCCATGCTGCCATTGCCAAGTATTCGGCCAGGAATTCCAGCCCGCATTTGCGGATCATCTTCACGTATTCCATGTATTGCGTGGTGATTTTCGAGATCGATAATTCCAGGATGTTCACGACCCGCCTGCGGGTCAGATAGAGCAGCAAATCCAGTGGTCCTTCGAAGGTTTCCAGCAGTACACGCATGGATTGGGAAGGGATATAAAGGTCGCTTGGCAGGTTGACAATAGCCTTGCCGTTCACCAATGCAAGCGGAGTCTCGGGAGTTGCGCCTTCTTCAGGCTGCTTCATCTGTCCGGCAGTCCGATCGCCTGGCAGGTCGGCAATGGTCTTGTCGTTCACCGATGCAAGCGAGGTCTCGGCAGCTGCGCCGTCTTCAGTCTGCTTCATTTGTCCGGCAGCACGATCGCCTGGCAGGTCGGCAATGGTCTTGCCGTTCACCGATGCAAGCGAGGTCTCGGCAGCCGTGCCTTCTTCAGGTCGCTTCATCTGTCCGGCAGTCCGATCGCCTGGCAGGCCGACAACAGCCTTGCCGTTCACCGATGCAAGCGAGGCCTCGGCAGCTGCGCTGTCTTCAGTCTGCTTCATCTGTTCGGCAACCCGATCGCCTGGCAGGTCGGTAATGGTCTTGTCGTTCACCAATGCAAGCGGGGTCTCGGCAGCTGCGCTGTCTTCAGGCTGCTTCAACTGTTCGGCAGTCCGTTCGCCTGGCAGGTCGGCAATGGTCTTGCCGTTCACCGATGCAAGCGGAGTCTCGGCAGCTGTGCCGTCTTCAGGCCGCTTCATCTGTCCGGCAGTCTGCTCGCCTGGCAGGTCGGTAATGGTCTTGCCGTTCACCGATGCAAGCGGAGTCTCGGCAGCCGCGCCGTCTTCAGGCCGCTTCATCTGTCCGGCAGTCCGATCGCCTGGCAGGTCAGTAATGGTCTTGCCGTTCACCAATGCAAGCGGGGTCTCGGCAACTGTGCCGTCTTCAGTCGGCTTCATCTGTTCGGCAGTCCGATCGCTTGACAGGCCGGCAATGGTCTTGCCGTTCACCGATGCAAGCGGGGCCTCGGCAGCAGCGCCGTCTTCAGGTCGCTTTATCTGTTCGGCAGTCCGACCGCCTGGCTGGTCGGCAATGGTCTTGCCGTTCACCAATGCAAGCGGAGTCTCGGCAGCCGCGCCATCTTCAGGCTGCTTCATCTGTCCGACAGTCCGATCGCCTGGCAGGTCGGTAATGGTCTTGCCGTTCACCGATGCAAGCGGAGTCTCGGCAGCCGCGCCGTCTTCAGGCTGCTTCATCTGTCCGGCAGCCCGATCGCCTGGCAGGTCGACAATGGTCTTGTCGTTTACCAATGCAAGCGAGGTTTCGGCAGTTGTGCCGTCTTCAGTCCGCTTCATCTGTCCGGCAGTCCGATCGCCTGGCAGGTTGACAATAGCCTTGTCGTTCACCAATGCAAGCGAGGTCTCGGCAGATGCGCCGTCTTCAGGCTGCTTCATCTGTCCGGCAGTCCGATCGCCTGGAAGGTTGGCAGCCGCGCCGTCTTCAGGCTGCTTCATCTGTCCGACAGTCCGCTCGCCTGGCAGGTCGGTAATGGTCTTGCCGTTCACCGATGCAAGCGGAGTCTCGACATCCGCGTCGTCTTCAGGCTGCTTCATCTGCCCGGCAACCCGATCGCCTGGCAGGTCGGCAATGGTCTTGCCGTTCACCGATGCAAGCGAGGTCTCGGCAGCCGTGCCTTCTTCAGGTCGCTTCATCTGTCCGGCAGTCCGATCGCCTGGCAGGCCGACAACAGCCTTGCCGTTCACCGATGCAAGCGAGGCCTCGGCAGCTGCGCTGTCTTCAGTCTGCTTCATCTGTTCGGCAACCCGATCGCCTGGCAGGTCGGTAATGGTCTTGTCGTTCACCAATGCAAGCGGGGTCTCGGCAGCTGCGCTGTCTTCAGGCTGCTTCAACTGTTCGGCAGTCCGTTCGCCTGGCAGGTCGGCAATGGTCTTGCCGTTCACCGATGCAAGCGGAGTCTCGGCAGCTGCGCTGTCTTCAGTCTGCTTCATCTGTTCGGCAGTCCGATCGCCTGACAGGTCGGTCATGGTCTTGCCGTTCACCGATGCAAGCGAGGTCTCGGCATCCGCGCCGTCTTCAGGCCGCTTCATCTGTCCGGCAGTCCGATCGCCTGGCAGGTCAGTAATGGTCTTGCCGTTCACCGATGCAAGCGGGGTCTCGGCAGATGCGCCGTCTTCAGGCTGCTTCATCTGTTCGACAGCCCGTTCGCCTGGCAGGACGGTCATGGTCTTGCCGTTCACCGATGCAAGCGAGGTCTCGGCAGCCGTGCCGTCTTCAGGCTGCTTCATCTGTCCGGCAGTCCGATCGCCTGGAAGGTCGGCAATGGTCTTGCCGTTCACCGATGCAAGCGAGGTCTCGGCATCCGCGCCGTCTTCAGGCTGCTTCATCTGTTCGACAGCCCGATCGCCTGGCAGGTCGGCAATGGTCTTGCCGTTCACCGATGCAAGCGGGGTCTCGGCAACTGTGCCGTCTTCAGTCCGCTTCATCTGTCCGACAGTCCGCTCGCCTGGCAGGTCGGTAATGGTCTTGCCGTTCACCGATGCAAGCGGAGTCTTGGCAGCCGCGCCGTCTTCAGTCCGCTTCATCTGTCCGGCAGTCCGATCGCCTGGCAGGTCGGTAATAGCCTTGCCGTTCACCGATGCAAGCGAGGTCTCGGCATCCGCGCCGTCTTCAGTCTGCTTCATCTGTCCGGCAGCCCGATCGCCTGGCAGGTCAGTAATGGTCTTGTCGTTCACCAATGCAAGCGGGGTCTCGGCAGCCGCGCCGTCTTCAGGCTGCTTCATCTGTCCGGCAGTCCGATCGTTTGGCAGGCCGACAACAGCCTTGCCGTTCACCGATGCAAGCGAGGCCTCGGCAGCTGCGCTGTCTTCAGTCTGCTTCATCTGTTCGGCAACCCGATCGCCTGGCAGGTCAACAACAGCCTTGCCGTTCACCAATGCAAGCGGGGTCTCGGCAGCTGCGCCGTCTTCAGGCTGCTTCATCTGTCCGGCAGTCCGATGGCGCGGCGCAATTCCAGCAACGTGTCACTCGCCTCGTCGCGAGCATTTTCATTCCCCTCGGCGATTATTTTCTGTACGGTGCTACGATCCCTGTCGTAATTTCCAGCCAGTCTCCTGATTGGTCTCAGCTCCTTGAGTACCGCGTCAATAACCGGGCGTTTGCACTCCAGGCAACCGATCGATGCAGAGCGACACCCTTCCTGCACCCACGCCTGGCATGTCTCGTCTGAATAAATACGGTGATATTCCCACACCGGACATTTTTCCGGGGTGCCAGGGTCTGTACGCCGTTGGCGAGCGGGGTCGGTCGGCATTCTGCTGAGCTTCTTCTCAATGAGTTTGTCGGACTCACGGAGCTTGATGGTGTTGTTCAAGGACTTGGACATTTTCTGTCCGTTGGTTCCAGGCAACTTCGGAGACGGAGTCAACATCGCTTCCGGCTCAGGCAACAACATTTTCCCGCTGCCTTCCAGGTAACCTATCAGCCTTTCCCTGTCTCCCAGAGAAACATTCTGGGCAGAGTCGCACAGTGCCAACGCTACTTTGCGCGCATCTTCATCGCCCCGTTCCCGGTAGTGCTTGCGTAACTTGCGATACATCTCACCGTTTTTGTCGCCCATGCGATCAATAGCGGCTTCCACACGGTCTTCAAAGCCTTCTTCTTGCCCGAACAGATGGTTGAATCGTCGGGCTATTTCGCGTGCCAGCTCAATATGCGCGACCTGGTCTTCGCCGACCGGCACCAAACTGGCGCGATAAATCAGAATATCGGCACTCTGTAGCAAGGGATAGCCCAGAAACCCATAAGTATTCAGGTCTTTTCCAATTGCTTTTTGTTGCTGATCCTTATAGCTCGGGACGCGTTCAAGCCAGGAAAGTGGCGTCACCATGGAAAGCAGCAAATGTAACTCTGCGTGTTCGGGTATTTGCGATTGCACGAAGATCGTTGCGGTTCCCGGATTGATGCCGCAAGCCAGCCAGTCCACCACCATTTCTTCCGTGTTGGAAAAGACCTCAGAGCCCTCTTCGTAATGCGTGGTGAGTGCGTGCCAATCCGCGACAAAGAAAAAACATTCGTGTTTTTGTTGCAGCACTCTCCAGTTTTTCAGCACCCCGTGCAGATGGCCAAGATGCAACCCTCCTGTCGGTCGCATGCCGGAAACGACGCGCCCGCTATCCCCGATCACTGTAAGTCTTGCCTTCGGTCAATGCTGATCAATGTGGGTCAATGCTGGTTGCCAAGGCTCTTTAGAGGGAAAGGACTGGAGTCGCTGGCAAAGGGCACCACTGAACCTGGCAACGGGAAGCAGACACTTTCAGTCTGTCGCCGGCTTGCGCCCTTCGTGCCGCTTTTTGGCAGAACCCGACTGCCGTTCAAGAAACTACAGAGAACGCCCGTCTGGAACGCCGCAAGACAGCCAACAGGCCTTCATTTTCCGCAACGGAGACAGGAGTTTGGAAAATCAATCCACCTCTTCGTGCGAGGCCATCGACTTCGCCAAACGGCGGTCGATTTCATCACGAATAGCCTCAACACTTTGTGTGCCATCAACCCCAATGTAGGCCTTGACCGCGCCATCCTCTTCGCAGCGCTGGTAGTGCGCAACCAGCGGTTTGGTTTGCTTGTGGTAAATAGCAAGCCGTTCTTGCACGACTTCCGGCTTGTCGTCCTCGCGCAGAATCAGGGGTTCACCGGTCTCATCGTCAACGTCGGGTGTCTTGGGGGGATTGAATTTCACGTGGTAAATCCGACCGGAGGGAAGGTGTACGCGCCGACCAGACAGGCGTTTGATAATGACCTCGTCAGAAACCACAACATCAATGACGTAGTCCATCTCGATTTTTGCCTCATCCATACCTCGAGCCTGGGCAAGCGTGCGGGGAACCCCGTCCAGCAGATAGCCGTTGCTGCAGTCGTCCTGCACCAGACGCTTCTTGATCATGTCAACAATGATGCTGTCAGGCACCAAGGCTCCGGATGCCATGATTGCCTTGGCTCGTATTCCCAGTTCGCTGCCAGTGCTAACTTCTGCGCGCAACATGTCACCAGTGGAAATTTGCGGCACAGCAAAGCGATTACAAAGGAATTTAGCCTGCGTGCCTTTGCCGGCACCGGGTGCCCCTAGTAAAACGAAACGCATCTGAAAGTCTGGTCAGTAATGGTCATTGGGTAGCTCGTTGATTCTGTTGGAGCCGCGCTTCGTGGATTCCCGGCGAAACAATCTCTTGCGGCAGTCATTTTGTTTTGGGATGAAGGTTTGTCTGTTTACCGAAATAAGCTTTCGTACAACATTTTTATAATACTATAACTGGCATGCCGAAATGCAACCTTTTGTACGCCCAGTCTGGTGGGGTGACTGCGGTTATCAATACGACCGCCGCCGCCGTAATCGAGACGGCGCGGCACTCAGAGGGACGAATTGGAAAAGTGCTGGCGGGGATGAATGGCATCAGTGGCGTCCTTCGCGAAGAACTGGCAGATACAAGCCTCGAATCCAGTGAGGCAATCGCCGCCTTGAAAAACACGCCATCAGGGGCTTTCGGTTCCTGCCGTTATCGCTTGCCAGACCCAGACGAAGACATGTCTGTCTATCGGAGACTGGTCGCCGTGTTTCGGGCACACGATGTTGGCTACTTTCTGTATAACGGCGGTGGAGACTCGCAAGATACCACTCTGAAAATTTCCAGAACCTGTCGTGAACTGGGTCATCCCGTTGTCTGTGTGGGCATCCCGAAAACCATCGACAATGACCTTGCGTGTACGGACAACTGTCCGGGGTTCGGGTCAGCCGCAAAATATGTGGCGGTTTCCACGCTGGAAGCAAGCCTGGACGTGGCATCCATGTGCAACACCTCAACCAAGGTATTCGTGCTGGAAGTGATGGGTCGCCATGCTGGCTGGATTGCCGCTGCCGCCAGCCTTTGCAGCACGTCTCCTGAAGAGCCTCCGCACATCATCTTGCTCCCCGAAGTGCCGTTTTCCGACAAACGCTTTTTAGCCTCGGTGGAAGCTTTCGTGAAAAGGCATGGTTATTGCGTGGTCGTGGCTTCCGAAGGTGTGAAAGACCATTCCGGAGGGTTACTTTCCCAGTCGGCAATGCGTGATGCTTTCGGACATGCTCAGCTAGGTGGCGTGGCTCCGCTGCTTGCCGACAAGATCCAGAAAGCATTTGGCTACAAATGCCATTGGGCAGTGTCGGACTACTTGCAAAGGTCGGCGCGACATATTGCCTCGCAAGTGGATTTTGAGCAGGCATACGCAGTGGGCGAGCAGGCGGTCAGAGTCGCATTGAATGGTGAGAACGGGGTGATGGTGTCCATAGAAAGGAAAAGCGATGATCCCTATCGGTGGCAACTTGGCACGGTGCCTCTGTCTGAAGTCGCGAATCAGGAGCGAAAAATACCGCCATCTTTTATTGCTGAAAACGGGATGCACGTCACACCCGCCTGCCGAACCTATTTGCAGCCTCTGATTGCCGGAGAGGCGTATCCCGTGTATTCCAACGGCTTGCCCGAATACATCAGGCTGAAAAACGTGCGTGTGCGAAAGCAACTGCCGCCATGAACGATCAGCGGTGGCGTGTGGACGAGGCGAGAAGCGTGGGCAATCTGTCCGGAGCTGATTCAGGACAGGATGCTGACAATGACTGTTCTTCTGCGGGATGACTTTCGGTGATCCCAAAGGAAAACGCCCTGCCAGGTTCCAGACTGTAATTTTCCACGGTGAAAAGGAATAGACGGCGAGGTTTGTGTCAATGCAGAGCGGAGTCGTCAGGACGGCCAAGGCACCATCTCTTGTCATTGTACATACAAGGAGTGAGGAACATGGACAGCAAGCTAAGGGGGCTCTCAGACACGCCCTTGCTTTTCATTTGTTCGTATATGGCGGTTGCCAAGCGATGTTACGAAAAACAGTTGCGGCACTAATTGTTGCCACAGCATGTATCAGTACCGCACATGCTCAGGGCATTGCATCTGACAAAGACGACCACATCCTTGCCGCTTTTATACGGTATAACTTATAAAAAGTATTGCCATCCACTTTAGTCTGCATATAGAGCTTGCTTAAACAATGTTACGAGAAACAGTTGCGGCATTGCTTGTTGCCACACTATGTATCAGTACTGCGCATGCTGCGAAGCCCGGCAAAGATGACTACATCCCTGGCTGGAGTGGTCTTGAGGGGTTGGTGAAAGATGCTTACGAGCACTACAAACTAAGCTCTTCTACTTCTGTCTACGCCAAACCTACCTCTGGTCGGGTTGGTCTTATTGATGGATTTGGCGCGGGGATTCACGGCATTCGGGTACAAGCAGTCTACTGTTGGTACCTTAGTTCAAGCTCATTTGCAGATGGTTGTGTGTATCCGTCAACATTAACGAGAACCACAATTGACAGTCTTCCCTCCACCTATCGCTTCACCGGACTTCCGGTGAAGTATGTGTATGCGTCTACAAATACTGTGACGGGTTCGGAATTCAGCAACGAGTTCACCTCCGATGACATCGTCACCATTTCTGCCATGGAGGGAGGGTTTAGACAGGATTGTGGCAAGCCTGACTGTGGTCAGATCAACGACCAGGACATCACGCCAAGCACGGGTGCTCATCTGGTGTTTTCAGGAAAGAAAAATCGTTCCAGAGATACCCCACTATCACTTCCTACAACAACGTTCGAAGTGATAAAGGAGATTGCTCTGACAACGAGCAAAATCTTGACAGTGAATGGGTATGATGAGATGGATCGTCCTGACCAAGTCTGTACTGGTGCCAAGACATGGTGTATCCAGTCTCAGTTTTCTGTGATACTTCCCGGTTCCTTTCGTTTCAACGGCAACTCCTTGGTTGGTGTGGTGATGTGGGCAATGCGACAGGTGAGCCCGACTATGACTGCCACTGATGTGTTCGAGAGAGTGCGGAAGTGTACCTGGGTTCCTGATGGGGTAACTACTCCTGATAGTATCTGGGGTGTTGGTCAGTTACGGGCAACGCATGACTGTTTGTTCCCTGTGAAAAAGAGAGTTATGGCAGAAACAACACAGACAGACACTACGGAAACTACCGCCGTGACTCGTGTTGTAACGACCTCAACGGTTGCTGTGGTAGATGATGGAGTTCTCACTACAAAAGTTATTACTCTCACTGGAATCTCCACAGACATTTCTGTGGCAGAAGACAGTATGGTGAAAACGACGTTTGGTTTCTTCCAAGGCACCATTCCAAGGGGTATTGTCAATGGTCTCTCTTCAACGAAGAAGAGCACTCAGGTGTCATCAACACGAAGAGAGATGACCGTGACAGAACCTCCATCCACTACACGAGCATTCACGGGATATACCGGGTCTCTCATTACAACAGAAACGGTTACTCAGACTTTCGTGGATCAATTGGTTCGTGGAACGAGAACAACTGCAGATGGGGCAACAGTGACTTCTCCAACCAGAACATCAACCTCCTCTTTAATCATATCTATGACCACAGGGAGAGGTGAACTGAGTACAGAAGTTGTAACAACGGAAGACCAAGCGATCACATTGCTGGTTACCACCAACACTACGACAATCGTGGTGTTGGTGGAAGATGGTATTGCAACCACCACAGTGGCAACTGTTACGCTCACTTCCACAGATACGTCTGTGAGAATAGGTGTCTACACTACCACAACGGTTTACCTTCCATCTGGTGAAACTACCATCCGTTTCTCTTTCACAGAAGACACCACACTGGTGTCATCAACACAAAGAGAGATGATCGTGGCAGAACCACCATCCACAACAAAAGCGTTCGTGGGATATACCGGATCTCTCATTACGACAGAAACGGTTACTCAGACTTCCACAGACCAACTGGTCCGTGGAACAAGAACAACTGTCGATGGCGTAATGACTTCTTCAATCAGAACGTCACTCTCCTCGACAATCATATCTATGACGACAGGAGAAGGTGAACTGAGTACGGAGAGGGCACTACCAGAACAGCTATCAACGTTGACAATTACCACAGAGATCCAAATAACTACAGTACGGTCAGTTGGCAATGGAAGCACCTTGGTGATAACAACAATAACAGAAACTATCCGTGATGTGTTGGTTACCACAATGGTTGCCTACACGACGGAAAAGACCATTGTTCGGCACGACGGAGTGTCGTACGCCACCAGTACAGTGCGCGCAACGACATTGAGAGATACTACCCCCACAGCCACTCTAGATACCTTAATCACCGAAGACACTGAAGCTATTCCCAGTACCTTACAAGGTGACAAGGCGATAATTACTACTGTTGTGACTATTACGGGGAGTTACACAAAAGATGGCCGAACTGATGTCTTTGATATCAGTGGACCACCAACAAGAATTGAACAGAGAGGAAGTCTCACACCATCGGTTGTGAAACTTCGTCTTCGTGCCTTTTTAGGTGGTGCCATACGGCGAGAATAAGAATCCTGTCTTGCAACTCCAAACAGGATGTGCAACTATATGCACCCCGTTTTATTTTCATGCCAACGTGCTTCCCACGGCACGATTTTGATGCAATACACTCTTGCTGTTTTTATATGGTTCAAGTTATCAAAAGTATTGTCATCTACTTTTGTTCGCATATTGAGTTAGCTCAAACAATGTTACGAAAAACAGTCGTGGCACTTTTTATTGCCACAATCTATATCAACACTGCATATGCTCAAGAGGTTATCAAGTATGACAAGGATAGATGGATTCCCGGATGGAATGGTCTTGAAGAGTTAGTGCGAGATGCTTACAAACACTACGAAAGTACCTCTCCCACCTATGCTCAACCGACTTCTGGTCGTGTTGGGTTTATTGATGGGTCGGGGGATGATGCGAAGAGGCATGGCGTCTTGGTACAAGCAGTCTACTGCTGGTACCTCAGCTCCTTTGACGATGGTTGTGTGTATCCGACAACGTTTACGACAACCACACTCAAAGAGCTTCCTCTTGACTACGAATTCGCTGGACTTCCGGTGAAGTATGTATACGCACCAGATACCCCTTGGGGTCGAGAGTTTCGTGACGAGTTCATCTCCGATGACATTGTTACCATCTCTGCCGAAGGAGGGACGATTAGTGGTGGAAGTTGCGATCTTCCAGATTCTGTTTGTGAGTTTATCCTTCCCATTGACATCACCCCGAGCACTGGTGCTCATTTGGTGTACTCGGGAAAGAATAGACGTACTGCAAATTCCACCTCTCAATCACTTGCCATTCCAACATTTAAAGCGATAGCGGAAATTGTTCGCACAACGAGCAAAATCTTAACAGTGAGTGGGTATAACGATAATAACACTAATCAGGTTTGTACTGGTGCTGAGGCATGGTGTATCCAATCTCGATTTTCTGTGGGACTTGATTATTTTGGTGGTGTCTCTGGCAACTCCTTCGGCACACCCTTAGTTGGTGTGGTGATGTGGAGTATGCGACAGGTGAGTCCGACTATGACTGCCACTGATGTGTTCGAGAGAGTGCGGAAGTGTACCTGGGTTCCTGATGGGGTGACTACTCCTGATAGTATCTGGGGTGTTGGTCAGTTACGGGCAACCCATGACTGTCTGTTCCCTGTGAAAGAGAGAGTTGTGGCAGAAACAACGCAAACAGACACGACGGGAACGACTGTTGTGACTCGTGTTGTAACGACCTCAACGGTTGCTGTAGTAGATGATGGAGTTCTCACAACAAACGTGATTACTCTCATTGAAATCTCCACGGATACGTCTGTGGCAGAAGACACTATGGTGACAACGGAGATTGGTTTCTTCCAAGACATCATTCCGAGAGGAGGTACTACCAAACGTTTCTCTTTAGCAGAGAGTGTCGTACAGATACCCTCAACACGAAGAGAGATGGTTGTGATAGGATCACCGTCTACCACACAAGCATTTGTGGGATATACCGGATCTCTCATTACGACAGAGACAGTGACTCAGACTTTCACAGGCAAATTAGTCCGTGGAACAAGAGCGACTGCAGATGGAGTAACGACTTCTTCAATCAGAACATCAACTCTCCCGGTAGTCACAACCATGACGACAGGGAAAGGTGAACTGAGTACAGAAGTTGTAACAACGGAAGACCAAGAGATCACATTGCTGGTTACCACCAACACTACGACAATCGTGGTGTTGGTGGAAGATGGTATTGCAACCACCACAGTGGCAACTGTTACGCTCACTTCCACAGATACGTCTGTGAGAATAGGTGTCTACACTACCACAACGCTTTACCTTCCATCTGGTGAAACCACCATCCGTTTCTCTTTCACAGAAGACACCACACTGGTGTCATCAACACAAAGAGAGATGATCGTGACAGAACCACCATCCACAACAAAAGCGTTCGTGGGATATACCGGATCCCTCGTTACAACAGAAACGATTACTCAGACTTCCACAGACCAACTGGTTCGTGGCACAAGAAC
The DNA here is from genome assembly GCA_965215765.1 of uncultured candidatus Poriferisulfidus sp. Lineage (GTDB taxonomy): Bacteria > Pseudomonadota > Gammaproteobacteria > Poriferisulfidales > Oxydemutatoraceae. Next base: position 884,190 of record OZ244118.1, read on the forward strand.
AACTGTCGATGACGTCATGACTTCTTCAATCAGAACATCACTCTCATCGACAATCATATCTATGACGACAGGAGAAGGTGAACTGAGTACGGAGAGGGCACTACCAGAACAGCTAACAACGTTGACAATTACCACAGAGATCCAAATAACCACAGTACGGTTAGTTGGCAATGGAAGCACCTTGGTGATAACAACAATAACAGAAACTATCCGTGATGTGTCGGTTACCACAACGGTTGCCTACACAACGGAGAAGACCATTGTTCGACATGACGGAGTGTTGTACACCACCAGTACGGTGCGCGCAACGACACTGAGAAGTACTATCACAACCTCTCGTAATGCCCCCATGCCTGTCACCGAAGACACTGAAGCTATTCCCAGTACCTTACAAGGTGACAAGACGATAGTCACTACTGTTGTGACTATTACGGGGAGTTACACAAAAGATGGTCGAACTGATGTCTTTGATATCAGCAGACCACCAACAAGAACTGAACAGACAGGAAGTCTCACACCATCGGTCGTGAAACTTCGTCTTCATGTCTTTTTAGGTGGTGCCGCACGGTGAGAATAAGAATCCTGTCTTGCAACTCCAAACAGGATGTGCAACTATATGTACCCCGTTTTATTTTCATGCACAACGTGCTTCCCACGGCACGATTTTGATGCAATACATTCTTGCTGTTTTTATATGGTCCAAGTTGTCAAAAGTATTGTCATCTACTTTTGTTCGCATATTGAGTTAGCTCAAACAATGTTACGAAAAACAATCGTGGCATTCTTTATTGCCACAATCTATATCAACACTGCATATGCTCAAGAGGTTATCAAGTATGACAAGGATAGATGGATTCCCGGATGGAATGGTCTTGAAGAGTTAGTGCGAGATGCTTACAAACACTACGAAAGTACCTCTCCCACCTATGCTCAACCGACTTCTGGTCGTGTTGGGTTTATTGATGGGTTTTTTGATCTTTCGAAGAGGCATGGCATTAAGGTACAAGCAGTCTACTGCTGGTACCTCAGCTCCTTTGATGATGGTTGTGTGTATCCGACAACGTTTACGACAACCAAAAATCTTCCTTATGACTACGAATTCGCTGGACTTCCGGTGAAGTATGTATACGCACCAAACCCCCCTTTTGGTCGAGAGTTTCGTGACGAGTTCATCTCCGATGACATTGTTACCATCTCTGCCGAAGGAGGGACGATTAGTGGTGAAGGTTGCGGTCTTCCTGATGCTATTTGTAAGTTTATCCTTCCCATTGACATCACCCCGAGCACTGGTGCTCATTTGGTGTACTCAGCAATGAATAAACGTACTGCAAATTCCACCTCTCAGTCACTTGATATTCCAACATTTAAAGCGATAGCGGAGATTGTTCGCACAACGAGCAAAATCTTAACAGTAAGTGGGTATAACGATAATAACACTAATCAGGTCTGTACTGGTGCTGAGGCATGGTGTATCCAGTCTCGATTTTCTGTGGGACTTGATTACTTCAGTTTTGTCCGCGGCAACTCCTTCGGCACACCCTTAGTTGGTGTGGTGATGTGGGGTGTGCGACAGGTGAGTCCGACTATGACTGCCACTGATGTGTTCGAGAGAGTGCGGAAGTGTACCTGGGTTCCTGATGGGGTGACTACTCCTGATAGTATCTGGGGTGTTGGTCAGTTACGGGCAACTCATGACTGTCTGTTCCCTGTGAAAGAGAGAGTTATGGCAGAAACAACACAAATAGACACGACGGGAACGACTGTTGTGACTCGTGTTGTAACGACCTCAACGGTTGCTGTAGTAGATGATGGAGTTCTCACAACAAACGTGATTACTCTCATTGAAATCTCCACGGATACGTCTGTGGCAGAAGAAACTATGGTGACAACGGAGATTGGTTTCTTCCAAGACATCATTCCGAGAGGTACTACCAACCGTTTCTCTTTAACAGAGAGTGTCGTACAGATACCCTCAACACGAAGAGAGATGGTTGTGACAGGATCACCGTCTACCACACAAGCATTCGTGGGATATACCGGATCTCTCATTACGACAGAGACAGTGACTCAGACTTTCACAGACAAATTAGTCCGTGGAACAAGAACAACTGTCGATGACGTCATGACTTCTTCAATCAGAACATCAACTCTCCCAGTAGTCACAACCATGACGACAGGAGACGGTGAGCTGAGTACAGAAGCTGTAACAACGGAAGATCAAGAGATCACATTGCTGGTTACCACTAACACTACGACAATCGTGGTGAAGGTGGAAGATGGGATTGCAACAACCACAGTGGCAACTGTTACACTCACTTCTACAGATACGTCTGTGAGAATGGGTGTCTACACTACCACAACGGTTTACCTTCCCTCTGGTGAAACCACCATCCGTTTCTCTTTCACAGAAGACACCACACTGGTGTCATCAACACAAAGAGAGATGATCGTGGCAGAACCACCATCCACAACAAAAGCATTCGTTGGATATACCGGATCTCTCATTACAACAGAAACGATTACTCAGACTTCCACAGACCAACTGGTTCGTGGCACAAGAACAACTGTCGATGACGTCATGACTTCTTCAATCAGAACATCACTCTCATCGACAATCATATCTATGACGACAGGAGAAGGTGAACTGAGTACGGAGAGGGCGCTACCAGAACAGCCAACAACGTTAACAATTACCACAGAGATCCAAATAACCACAGTACGGTCAGTTGGCAATGGAAGCACCTTGGTGATAACAACAATAACAGAAACTATCCGTGATGTGTCGGTTACCACAACGGTTGCCTACACAACGGAGAAGACCATTGTTCGACATGACGGAGTGTTGTACGCCACCAGTACAGTGCGAGCAACGACACTGAGAAGTACTACCACAACCTCTCGTAATGCCCCCATGCCTGTCACCGAAGACACTGAAGCTATTCCCAGTACCTTACAAGGTGACAAGACGATAATCACTACTGTTGTGACTATTACGGGGAGTTACACAAAAGATGGTCGAACTGATGTCTTTGATATCAGTGGACCACCAACAAGAACTGAACAGACAGGAAGTCTCACACCGTCGGTTGTGAAACTTCGTCTTCATGTCTATTTGGGTGGTGCCGCACGGTGAGAATAAGAATCCTGTCTTGCAACTCCAAACAGGATGTGCAACTATATGCACCCCGTTTTATTTTCATGCACAACGTGCTTCCCACGGCACGATTTTGATGCAATACACTCTTGCTGTTTTTATATGGTCCAAGTTATCAAAAGTATTGTCATCTACTTTTGCTCGCATATTGAGTTAGCTCAAACAATGTTACGAAAAACAGTCGTGGCATTCTTTATTGCCACAATCTATATCAACACTGCATATGCTCAAGAGATTATCAAGTATGACAAGGATAGATGGATTCCCGGATGGAATGGTCTTGAAGAGTTAGTGCAGGATGCTTACAAACACTACGAAAGTACCTCTCCCACCTATGCTCAACCGACTTCTGGTCGTGTTGGGTTTATTGATGGGTCGTTTAAACTTTCGAAGAGGCATGGCATTAAGGTACAAGCAGTCTACTGCTGGTACCTCAGCTCCTTTGACGATGGTTGTGTGTATCCGACAACGTTTACAACAACCAAAAATCTTCCTTATGACTACAAATTCGCTGGGCTTCCAGTGAAGTATGTGTACACATTAAAAACCCCTTTTGGTCGAGAGTTTCGTAACGAGTTCATCCCCGATGACATCGTTACCATCTCTGCCGAAGGAGGGACGATTAGTGGTGAAGGTTGCGGTCTTCCTGATGCTATTTGTAAGTTTATCCTTCCCATTGACATCACCCCGAGCACTGGTGCTCATTTGGTGTACTCGGGAGAGAATAGACGTACTGCAAATTCCACCTCTCAGTCACTTGCTATTCCAACATTTAAAGCGATAGCGGAGATTGCTCGCACAACGAGCAAAATCTTAACAGTAAGTGGGTATGGCAAAGATAAAACTGATCAGGTTTGTACTGATGCTGAGGCATGGTGTATCCAGTCTCGGTTCGCTGTTGGGCTTGATTACTTCGGTTTTATTGGTGAAGGCAACTCTTTCGGCACACCCTTAGTTGGGGTGGTGATGTGGAGTGTGCGACAGGTGAGTCCGACTATGACTGCCACTGATGTGTTCGAGAGAGTGCGGAAGTGTACCTGGGTTCCTGATGGGGTGACTACTCCTGATAGTATCTGGGGTGTTGGTCAGTTACGGGCAACTCATGACTGTCTGTTCCCTGTGAAAGAGAGAGTTATGGCAGAAACAACACAAATAGACACGACGGGAACGACTGTTGTGACTCGTGTTGTAACGACCTCAACGGTTGCTGTAGTAGATGATGGAGTTCTCACAACAAACGTGATTACTCTCATTGAAATCTCCACGGATACGTCTGTGGCAGAAGAAACTATGGTGACAACGGAGATTGGTTTCTTCCAAGACATCATTCCGAGAGGTACTACCAACCGTTTCTCTTTAACAGAGAGTGTCGTACAGATACCCTCAACACGAAGAGAGATGGTTGTGACAGGATCACCGTCTACCACACAAGCATTCGTGGGATATACCGGATCTCTCATTACGACAGAGACAGTGACTCAGACTTTCACAGACAAATTAGTCCGTGGAACAAGAACAACTGTCGATGACGTCATGACTTCTTCAATCAGAACATCAACTCTCCCAGTAGTCACAACCATGACGACAGGAGACGGTGAGCTGAGTACAGAAGCTGTAACAACGGAAGATCAAGAGATCACATTGCTGGTTACCACTAACACTACGACAATCGTGGTGAAGGTGGAAGATGGGATTGCAACAACCACAGTGGCAACTGTTACACTCACTTCTACAGATACGTCTGTGAGAATGGGTGTCTACACTACCACAACGGTTTACCTTCCATCTGGTGAAACCACCATCCGTTTCTCTTTCACAGAAGACACCACACTGGTGTCATCAACACAAAGAGAGATGATCGTGGCAGAACCACCATCCACAACAAAAGCGTTCGTGGGATATACCGGATCTCTCATTACGACAGAAACGGTTACTCAGACTTCCACAGACCAACTGGTCCGTGGAACAAGAACAACTGTCGATGGCGTAATGACTTCTTCAATCAGAACGTCACTCTCCTCGACAATCATATCTATGACGACAGGAGAAGGTGAACTGAGTACGGAGAGGGCACTACCAGAACAGCTATCAACGTTGACAATTACCACAGAGATCCAAATAACTACAGTACGGTCAGTTGGCAATGGAAGCACCTTGGTGATAACAACAATAACAGAAACTATCCGTGATGTGTTGGTTACCACAACGGTTGCCTACACAACGGAGAAGACCATTGTTCGACATGACGGAGTGTCGTACACCACCAGTACGGTGCGCGCAACGACACTGAGAAGTACTACCACAACCTCTCGTAATGCCCCCATGCCTGTCACCGAAGACACTGAAGCTATTCCCAGTACCTTACAAGGTGACAAGGCGATAATCACTACTGTTGTGACTATTACGGGGAGTTACACAAAAGATGGCCGAACTGATGTCTTTGATATCAGTGGACCACCAACAAGAATTGAACAGAGAGGAAGTCTCACACCATCGGTTGTGAAACTTCGTCTTCGTGCCTTTTTGGGTGGTGCCGCACGGTGAGAATAAGAATCCTGTCTTGCAACTCCAAACAGAATGTGCGACTATATGCACCCCGTTTTATTTTCATGCACAACGTGCTTCCCACAGCACGATTTTGATGCAATACATTCTTGCTACTTTTATATGATCCAAGTTGTCAAAAGTATTGTCATCTACTTTTGTTCGCATATTGAGTTAGCTCAAACAATGTTACGAAAAACAATCGTGGCATTCTTTATTGCCACAATCTATATCAACACTGCATATGCTCAAGAGGTTATCAAGTATGACAAGGATAGATGGATTCCCGGATGGAATGGTCTTGAAGAGTTAGTGCGAGATGCTTACAAACACTACGAAAGTACCTCTCCCACCTATGCTCAACCGACTTCTGGTCGTGTTGGGTTTATTGATGGGTCGGGGGATGATGCGAAGAGGCATGGCATTAAGGTACAAGCAGTCTACTGCTGGTACCTCAGCTCCTTTGACGATGGTTGTGTGTATCCGACAACGTTTACGACAACCACACTCAAAGAGCTTCCTCTTGAATACAAATTCGCTGGACTTCCGGTGAAGTATGTATACGCACCAGATACCCCTTGGGGTCTAGAGTTTCGTAACGAGTTCATCTCCGATGACATCGTTACCATCTCTGTCGCAGGAGAGACGTTTAGTGGTGAAGGTTGCGGTCTTCCTGATACTACTTGTGAGTTTATCCTTCCCATTGACATCACCCCGAGCACTGGTGCTCATGTGGTGTACTCAGCACTGAATGAACGTACTGCAAATTCCACCTCTCAATCACTTGCCATTCCAACATTTAAAGCGATATCGAAGATTGTTCGCACAACGAGCAAAATCTTAACAGTGAGTGGTTATGATGAGATGGAAAAGTCTAATCAGGTCTGTGCTGATGCTGAGGCATGGTGTATCCAATCTCGATTTTCTGTGGGACTTGATTATTTTGGTGGTGTCTCTGGCAACTCCTTCGGCACACCCCTAGTTGGGGTGGTGATGTGGAGTATGCGACAGGTGAGTCCGACTATGACTGCCACTGATGTGTTCGAGAGAGTGCGGAAGTGTACCTGGGTTCCTGATGGGGTGACTACTCCTGATAGTATCTGGGGTGTTGGTCAGTTACGGGCAACTCATGACTGTCTGTTCCCTGTGAAAGAGAGAGTTATGGCAGAAACAACACAAATAGACACGACGGGAACGACTGTTGTGACTCGTGTTGTAACGACCTCAACGGTTGCTGTGGTAGATGATGGAGTTCTCACAACAAACGTGATTACTCTCATTGAAATCTCCACGGATACGTCTGTGGCAGAAGACACTATGGTGACAACGGAGATTGGTTTCTTCCAAGACATCATTCCGAGAGGTACTACCAACCGTTTCTCTTCAACAGAGAGTGTCGTACAGATACCCTCAACACGAAGAGAGATGGTTGTGACAGGATCACCGTCTACCACACAAGCATTCGTGGGATATACCGGATCTCTCATTACGACAGAGACAGTGACTCAGACTTTCACAGACAAGTTAGTCCGTGGAACAAGAACAACTGTCGATGACGTCATGACTTCTTCAATCAGAACATCAACTCTCCCAGTAGTCACAACCATGACGACAGGAGAAGGTGAGCTGAGTACAGAAGCTGTAACAACGGAAGATCAAGAGATCACATTGCTGGTTACCACTAACACTACGACAATCGTGGTGAAGGTGGAAGATGGGATTGCAACAACCACGATGGCAACTGTTACGCTCACTTCTGCGGATACGTCTGTGAGAATGAGTGTCTACACTACCACAACGGTTTACCTTCCCTCTGCTGAAACTACCATCCGTCTCTCTTTCACAGAAGACACCACACTGGTGTCATCAACACAAAGAGAGATGATCGTGGCAGAACCACCATCCACAACAAAAGCGTTCGTGGGATATACCGGATCCCTCGTTACAACAGAAACGGTTACTCAGACTTCCACAGACCAACTGGTTCGTGGCACAAGAACAACTGTCGATGACGTCATGACTTTTTCAATCAGAACATCAACTCTCCCAGTAGTCACAACCATGACGACAGGAGAAGGTGAACTGAGTACGGAGAGGGCGCTACCAGAACAGCTAACAACGTTGACACTGACAAAAAGAACCGAAGTGACCACAGTACGGTCAGTTGGCAATGGAAGCACCTTGGTGATAACAACAATAACAGAAACTATCCGTGATGTGTTGGTTACCACAACGGTTGCCTACACAACGGAGAAGACCATTGTTCGACATGACGGAGTGTTGTACACCACTAGTACAGTGCGCGCAACGACACTGAGAAGTACTACCACAACCTCTCGTAATGCCCCCATGCCTGTCACCGAAGACACTGAAGCTATTCCCAGTACCTTACAAGGTGACAAGATGATAATCACTACTGTTGTGACTATTACGGGGAGTTACACAAAAGATGGCCGAACTGATGTCTTTGATATCAGCGGACCACCAACAAGAACTGAACAGACAGGAAGTCTCACACCATCGGTTGTGAAACTTCGTCTTCGTGTCTATTTGGGTGGTGCCATACGGTGAGAATAAGAATCCTGTCTTGCAACTCCAAACAGAATGTGCGACTATATGCACCCCGTTTTATTTTCATGCACAACGTGCTTCCCACAGCACGATTTTGATGCAATACATTCTTGCTGCTTTTATATGATCCAAGTTATCAAAAGTATTGTCATCTACTTTTGTTCGCATATTGAGTTAGCTCAAACAATGTTACGAAAAACAGTCGTGGCATTCTTTATTGCCACAATCTATATCAACACTGCATATGCTCAAGAGGTTATCAAGTATGACAAGGATAGATGGATTCCCGGATGGAGTGGTCTTGAAGAGTTAGTGCGAGATGCTTACAAACACTACGAAGGTACCTCTCCCACCTATGCTCAACCGACTTCTGGTCGTGTTGGGTTTATTGATGGGTCGGGGTCGCCTGATGATGCGAAGAGGCATGGCATTATGGTACAAGCGGTCTACTGCTGGTACCTTAGCTCCTTTGACGATGGTTGTGTGTATCCGACAACGTTTACGACAACTACAATCAAAGAACTTCCTTTTGATTACGAATTCGCTGGACTTCCGGTGAAGTATGTATACGCACCAGATACCCCTTGGGGTCTAGAGTTTCGTGACGAGTTCATCTCCGATGACATCGTTACCATCTCTGCCGAAGGAGGGACGATTAGTGGTGAAGGTTGCGGTCTTCCTGATGCTATTTGTAAGTTTATCCTTCCCATTGACATCACCCCGAGCACTGGTGCTCATTTGGTGTACTCAGCACTGAATGAACGTAATGCAAATTCCACCTCTCAATCACTTGCTATTCCAAAATTTAAAGCAATAGCGGAGATTGCTCGCACAACGAGCAAAATCTTAACAGTGAGTGGGTATAACGATAATAACACTAATCAGGTCTGTACTGGTGCTGAGGCATGGTGTATCCAGTCTCGATTTTCTGTGGGACTTGATTACTTTAGTTTTGTCCGCGGCAACTCCTTCGGTACACCCTTAGTTGGTGTGGTGATGTGGGGTATGCGACAGGTGAGTCCGACTATGACTGCCACTGATGTGTTCGAGAGAGTGCGGAAGTGTACCTGGGTTCCTGATGGGGTGACTACTCCTGATAGTATCTGGGGTGTTGGTCAGTTACGGGCAACTCATGACTGTCTGTTCCCTGTGAAAGAGAGAGTTATGGCAGAAACAACACAAATAGACACGACGGGAACGACTGTTGTGACTCGTGTTGTAACGACCTCAACGGTTGCTGTAGTAGATGATGGAGTTCTCACAACAAACATGATTACTCTCATTGAAATCTCCACGGATACGTCTGTGGCAGAAGAAACTATGGTGACAACGGAGATTGGTTTCTTCCAAGACATCATTCCGAGAGGAGGTACTACCAAACGTTTCTCTTTAACAGAGAGTGTCGTACAGATACCCTCAACACGAAGAGAGATGGTTGTGACAGGGTTACCGTCTACCACACAAGCATTCGTGGGATATACCGGATCTCTCATTACGACAGAGACAGTGACTCAGACTTTCACAGACAAATTAGTCCGTGGAACAAGAACAACTGTCGATGACGTCATGACTTCTTCAATCAGAACATCAACTCTCCCGGTAGTCACAACCATGACGACAAGAGAAGGTGAGCTGAGTACAGAAGCTGTAACAACGGAAGACCAAGAGATCACATTGTTGGTTACCACCAACACCACGACAATTGCGGTGAAGGTGGAAGATGGTGTTGCAACCACCACAGTGGCGACTGTTACGCTCACTTCCACAGATACGTCTGTGAGAATAGATGTCTACACTACCACAACGGTTTACCTTCCATCTGGTGAAACTACCATCCGTTTCTCTTTCACAGAAGACACCACACTGGTGTCATCAACACAAAGAGAGATGATCGTGGCAGAACCACCATCCACAACAAAAGCGTTCGTGGGATATACCGGATCCCTCGTTACAACAGAAACGGTTACTCAGACTTCCACAGACCAACTGGTTCGTGGAACAAGAACAACTGTCGATGGCGTAATGACTTCTTCAATCAGAACATCACTCTCCTCGACAATCATATCTATGACGACAGGAGAAGGTGAACTGAGTACGGAGAGGGCGCTACCAGAACAGCCAACAACGTTGACACTGACAAAAAGAACCGAAGTGACCACAGTACGGTCAGTTGGCAATGGAAGCACCTTGGTGATAACAACAATAACAGAAACTATCCGTGATGTGTCGGTTACCACAACGGTTGCCTACACAACGGAGAAGACCATTGTTCGACATGACGGAGTGTTGTACGCCACCAGTACAGTGCGAGCAACGACACTGAGAAGTACTACCACAACCTCTCGTAATGCCCCCATGCCTGTCACCGAAGACGCTGAAGCTAATCCCAGTACCTTACAAGGTGACAAGACGATAATCACTACTGTTGTGACTATTACGGGGAGTTACACAGGAGATGGTCGAACTGATGTCTTTGATATCAGTGGACCACCAACAAGAATTGAACAGAGAGGAAGTCTCACACCATCGGTTGTGAAACTTCGTCTTCGTGTCTATTTGGGTGGTGCCATACGGCGAGAATAAGAATCCTGTCTTGCAACTCCAAACAGGATGTGCAACTATGAATGCACCTCGTTTTATTTTCATGCACAACGTGCTTCCCACGGCACGATTTTGATGCAATACACTCTTGCTGTTTTTATATGGTCCAAGTTATCAAAAGTATTGTCATCTACTTTTGCTCGCATATTGAGTTAGCTCAAACAATGTTACGAAAAACAGTCGTGGCATTCTTTATTGCCACAATCTATATCAACACTGCATATGCTCAAGAGGTTATCAAGTATGACAAGGATAGATGGATTCCCGGATGGAATGGTCTTGAAGAGTTAGTGCAGGATGCTTACAAACACTACGAAAGTACCTCTCTCACCTATGCTCAACCGACTTCTGGTCGTGTTGGGTTTATTGATGGGCTGGGTACTGGTGAAGGTAGGCATGGCATTAAGGTACAAGCAGTCTACTGCTGGTACCTCAGCTCCTTTGACGATGGTTGTGTGTATCCGACAACGTTTACAACAACCAAAAATCTTCCTTATGACTACGAATTCGCTGGACTTCCAGTGAAGTACGTGTACACATCAAACCCTTTTGTGGGTCCAGAATACCGTAACGAGTTCATCTCCGATGACATCGTTACCATCTCTGCCAAAGTAGGGGGGGTTGATGATGGAGGTTGTCCTTCCCCCCCAAACTGTGCTAGGATTCAACCTTTCGACATCACCCCGAGCACTGGTGCTCATGTGGTGTATTCGGGAGAGAATAAACGTACTGCAAATTCCACCTCTCAGTCACTTACTATTCCAAACTTTAAAGCGATATCGGAGATTGCTCGCACAACGAGCAAAATCTTAACAGTAAGTGGTTATGATTCGACGGAACTTCCTGATCAGGTTTGTACTGGTGCTGAGGCATGGTGTATCCAATCTCGATTTTCTGTGGGGCTTGATTATTTTGATGGTGTCTCTGGCAACTCCTTCGGCACACCCTTAGTTGGTGTGGTGATGTGGAGTATGCGACAGGTGAGTCCGACTATGACTGCCACTGATGTGTTCGAGAGAGTGCGGAAGTGTACCTGGGTTCCTGATGGGGTGACTACTCCTGATAGTATCTGGGGTGTTGGTCAGTTACGGGCAACTCATGACTGTCTGTTCCCTGTGAAAGAGAGAGTTATGGCAGAAACAACACAAATAGACACGACGGGAACGACTGTTGTGACTCGTGTTGTAACGACCTCAACGGTTGCTGTAGTAGATGATGGGGTTCTCACAACAAACGTGATTACTCTCATTGAAATCTCCACGGATACGTCTGTGACAGAAGACACTATGGTGACAACGGAGATTGGTTTCTTCCAAGACATCATTCCGAGAGGTACTACCAACCGTTTCTCTTCAACAGAGAGTGTCGTACAGATACCCTCAACACGAAGAGAGATGGTTGTGATAGGATCACCGTCTACCACACAAGCATTCGTGGGATATACCGGATCTCTCATTACGACAGAGACAGTGACTCAGACTTTCACAGACAAATTAGTCCGTGGAACAAGAACAACTGTCGATGACGTCATGACTTCTTCAATCAGAACATCAACTCTCCCGGTAGTCACAACCATGACGACAAGAGAAGGTGAGCTGAGTACAGAAGCTGTAACAACGGAAGACCAAGAGATCACATTGCTGGTTACCACCAACACTACGACAATCGTGGTGAAGGTGGAAGATGGTATTGCAACAACCACAGTGGCAACTGTTACGCTCACTTCCACAGATACGTCTGTGAGAATGAGTGTCTACACTACCACAACGGTTTACCTTCCCTCTGGTGAAACCACTGTCCGTCTCTCTTTCACAGAAGACACCACACTGGTGTCATCAACACAAAGAGAGATGGTTGTGGCAGGATCGCCGTCCACGACACGAGCATTCACGGGATATACCGGATCCCTCGTTACAACAGAAACGGTTACTCAGACTTCCACAGACCAACTGGTTCGTGGAACAAGAACAACTGTCGATGGCGTAATGACTTCTTCAATCAGAACGTCACTCTCCTCGACAATCATATCTATGACGACAGGAGAAGGTGAACTGAGTACGGAGAGGGCACTGCCAGAACAGCTAACAACGTTGACAATTACCACAGAGATCCAAATAACCACAGTACGGTTAGTTGGCAATGGAAGCACCTTGGTGATAACAACAATAACAGAAACTATCCGTGATGTGTCGGTTACCACAACGGTTGCCTACACAACGGAGAAGACCATTGTTCGACATGACGGAGTGTTGTACACCACCAGTACGGTGCGCGCAACGACACTGAGAAATACTATCACAACCTCTCGTAATGCCCCCATGCCTGCCACCGAAGACACTGAAGCTATTCCCAGTACCTTACAAGGTGACAAGACGATGGTCACTACTGTTGTGACTATTACGGGGCGTCACACAAAAGATGGCCGAACTGATGTCTTTGATATCAGCGGACCACCAACAAGAACTGAACAGACAGGAAGTCTCACACCATCGGTCGTGAAACTTCGTCTTCGTGCCTTTTTAGGTGGTGCCGCACGGCGAGAATAAGAATCCTGTCTTGCAACTCCAAACAGGATGTGCAACTATATGTACCCCGTTTTATTTTCATGCACAACGTGCTTCCCACGGCACGATTTTGATGCAATACATTCTTGCTGCTTTTATATGGTTCAAGTTATCAAAAGTATTGTCATTTATTTTAGTCTGCATATAGAGTTGGCTTAAACAATGTTACGAAAAACAATCGTGGCATTCTTTATTGCCACAATCTATATCAACACTGCATATGCTCAAGAGGTTATCAAGTATGACAAGGATAGATGGATTCCCGGATGGAATGGTCTTGAAGAGTTAGTGCAGGATGCTTACAAACACTACGAAAGTACCTCTCCCACCTATGCTCAACCGACTTCTGGTCGTGTTGGGTTTATTGATGGGTTGGGTAGTGGTAAGAAGAGGCATGGCATTAAGGTACAAGCAGTCTATTGCTGGTACCTTAGCTCCTTTGACGATGGTTGTGTGTATCCGACAACGTTTACGGCAACTACAATCGAAGATCTTCCTTATGACTACGAATTCGCTGGACTTCCAGTGAAGTATGTATACGCACCAAACCCTTTTGCAGGTCGAGAGTTTCGTAACGAGTTCATCTCCGATGACATCGTTACCATCTCTGCCGAAGCAGGGACGATTACTAGGGGTTGTGATGGTACTTCTTGTGGTTATATCGTTCTCACTGACATCACCCCGAGCACTGGTGCTCATTTGGTGTATTCGGGAGAGAATAAACGTAGTGCAAATTCCACCTCTCAATCACTTGCTGTTTCACAGTTTAAAGCGATATCGGAGATTGTTCGCACAACGAGCAAAATCTTAACAGTAAGTGGGTATAACGATAATAACACTAATCAGGTCTGTACTGGTGCTGAGGCATGGTGTATCCAGTCTCGGTATTCTGTGAGGCTTGATAACACTGTTACTTTCAGTGGCAACTCCTTCGGCACACCCTTAGTTGGTGTGGTGATGTGGAGTATGCGACAGGTGAGTCCGACTATGACTGCCACTGATGTGTTCGAGAGAGTGCGGAAGTGTACCTGGGTTCCTGATGGGGTGACTACTCCTGATAGTATCTGGGGTGTTGGTCAGTTACGGGCAACTCATGACTGTCTGTTCCCTGTGAAAGAGAGAGTTATGGCAGAAACAACACAAATAGACACGACGGGAACGACTGTTGTGACTCGTGTTGTAACGACCTCAACGGTTGCTGTGGTAGATGATGGAGTTCTCACAACAAACGTGATTACTCTCATTGAAATCTCCACGGATACGTCTGTGGCAGAAGACACTATGGTGACAACGGAGATTGGTTTCTTCCAAGACATCATTCCGAGAGGTACTACCAACCGTTTCTCTTCAACAGAGAGTGTCGTACAGATACCCTCAACACAAAGAGAGATGGTTGTGACAGGATCGCCGTCTACCACACAAGCATTCGTGGGATATACCGGATCTCTCATTACGACAGAGACAGTGACTCAGACTTTCACAGACAAGTTAGTCCGTGGAACAAGAACAACTGTCGATGACGTCATGACTTCTTCAATCAGAACATCAACTCTCCCGGTAGTCACAACCATGACGACAAGAGAAGGTGAGCTGAGTACAGAAGCTGTAACAACGGAAGACCAAGAGATCACATTGCTGGTTACCACCAACACTACGACAATCGTGGTGAAGGTGGAAGATGGGATTGCAACAACCACGGTGGCAACTGTTACGCTCACTTCTGCGGATACGTCTGTGAGAATGAGTGTCTACACTACCACAACGGTTTACCTTCCCTCTGGTGAAATCACTGTTCATTTCTCTTCAACAGAAGACACCACACCGGTGTCATCAACACAAAGAGAGATGATCGTGGCAGAACCACCATCCACAACAAAAGCATTCGTTGGATATACCGGATCCCTCGTTACAACAGAAACGATTACTCAGACTTCCACAGACCAACTGGTTCGTGGCACAAGAACAACTGTCGATGGCGTAATGACTTCTTCAATCAGAACATCAACTCTCCCAGTAGTCACAACCATGACGACAGGAGAAGGTGAACTGAGTACGGAGAGGGCGCTACCAGAACAGCTAACAACGTTGACAATTACCACAGAGATCCAAATAACCACAGTACGGTCAGTTGGCAATGGAAGCACCTTGGTGATAACAACAATAACAGAAACTATCCGTGATGTGTCGGTTACCACAACGGTTGCCTACACAACGGAGAAGACCATTGTTCGACATGACGGAGTGTTGTACGCCACCAGTACGGTGCGAGCAACGACACTGAGAAGTACTACCACAACTGCTCAAGATATCTTTGTTACAGAAGACACTGAAACTATTCCCAGCACCTTACAAGGTGAGAAAACGATAGTCACTACTGTTGTGACTATTTTTGGGGATCGCAACGAAGGGAATGTCAGGCATATATTCAATTGCCCCGGAACACCCTCTGAAATTTTCAAGTGCCCTGTGCTACCAGAACCAAAGACCCAACAGACAGGAAGTCTCACGCCATCGGTTGTGAAACTTCGTCTTCGTGTCTTTTTAGGTGGTGCCGCACGGTGAGAATAAGAATCCTGTCTTGCAACTCCAAACAGGATGTGCAACTATGAATGCACCTCGTTTTATTTTCATGCACAACGTGCTTCCCACGGCACGATTTTGATGCAATACACTCTTGCTGTTTTTATATGGTCCAAGTTATCAAAAGTATTGTCATCTACTTTTGCTCGCATATTGAGTTAGCTCAAACAATGTTACGAAAAACAGTCGTGGCATTCTTTATTGCCACAATCTATATCAACACTGCATATGCTCAAGAGGTTATCAAGTATGACAAGGATAGATGGATTCCCGGATGGAATGGTCTTGAAGAGTTAGTGCGAGATGCTTACAAACACTACGAAAGTACCTCTCCCACCTATGCTCAACCGACTTCTGGTCGTGTTGGGTTTATTGATGGGTCGTCTACTCTTTCGAAGAGGCATGGCATTAAGGTACAAGCAGTCTACTGCTGGTACCTCAGCTCCTTTGACGATGGTTGTGTGTATCCGACAACGTTTACGACAACTACACTCAAAAATCTTCCTTATGACTACGAATTCGCTGGACTTCCGGTGAAGTATGTATACGCACCAACCCCCCGTTTTGGTCGAGAGTTTCGTAACGAGTTCATCCCCGATGACATCGTTACCATCTCTGCCAAAGGAGGGGGGATTAGTGGTGAAGGTTGCGGTCTTCCTGATGCTATTTGTAAGTTTATCCTTCCCATTGACATCACCCCGAGCACTGGTGCTCATGTGGTGTACTCAGCACTGAATAAACGTAATGCAAATTCCACCTCTCAGTCACTTGCTATTCCAACATTTAAAGCGATATCGGAGATTGTTCGCACAACGAGCAAAATCTTAACAGTGAGTGGGTATAGCAAAAATAAAACTGATCAGGTCTGTACTGGTGCTGAGGCATGGTGTATCCAATCTCGGTTCGCTGTTGGACTTGATTACTTTGGTGCTATTGGTGAAGGCAACTCTTTCGGCACACCCTTAGTTGGTGTGGTGATGTGGAGTATGCGACAGGTGAGTCCGACTATGACTGCCACTGATGTGTTCGAGAGAGTGCGGAAGTGTACCTGGGTTCCTGATGGGGTGACTACTCCTGATAGTATCTGGGGTGTTGGTCAGTTACGGGCAACTCATGACTGTCTGTTCCCTGTGAAAGAGAGAGTTATGGCAGAAACAACACAAATAGACACGACAGAAATGACTGTTGTGACTCGTGTTGTAACGACCTCAACGGTTGCTGTAGTAGATGATGGGGTTCTCACAACAAACGTGATTACTCTCATTGAAATCTCCACGGATACGTCTGTGGCAGAAGAAACTATGGTGACAACGGAGACTGGTTTCTTCCAAGACACCATTCCGAGAGGTACTACCAACCGTTTCTCTTTAACAGAGAGTGTCGTACAGATACCCTCAACACGAAGAGAGATGGTTGTGACAGGATCACCGTCTACCACACAAGCATTCGTGGGATATACCGGATCTCTCATTACGACAGAGACAGTGACTCAGACTTTCACAGACAAATTAGTCCGTGGAACAAGAACAACTGTCGATGACGTCATGACTTCTTCAATCAGAACATCAACTCTCCCGGTAGTCACAACCATGACGACAAGAGAAGGTGAGCTGAGTACAGAAGCTGTAACAACAGAAGATCAAGAGATCACATTGCTGGTTACCACTAACACTACGACAATCGTGGTGAAGGTGGAAGATGGGATTGCAACAACCACGGTGGCAACTGTTACGCTCACTTCTGCGGATACGTCTGTGAGAATGAGTGTCTACACTACCACAACGGTTTACCTTCCCTCTGGTGAAACCACTGTCCGTTTCTCTTTCACAGAAGACACCACACTGGTGTCATCAACACAAAGAGAGATGGTTGTGGCAGGATCGCCGTCCACGACACGAGCATTCACGGGATATACCGGATCCCTCGTTACAACAGAAACGATTACTCAGACTTCCACAGACCAACTGGTTCGTGGCACAAGAACAACTGTCGATGGCGTAATGACTTCTTCAATCAGAACACCATTCTCCTCGACAATCATATCTATGACGACAGGAGAAGGTGAACTGAGTACAGAGAGGGCACTACCAGAACAGCTAACAACGTTGGTAATTACCACAGAGATCCAAATAACCACAGTACGGTTAGTTGGCAATAGAAGCACCTTGGTGATAACAACAATAACAGAAACTATCCGTGATGTGTCGGTTACCACAACGGTTGCCTACACAACGGAGAAGACCATTGTTCGACATGACGGAGTGTTGTACACCACCAGTACGGTGCGCGCAACGACACTGAGAAGTACTACCACAACCTCTCGTAATGCCCCCATGCCTGTCACCGAAGACACTGAAGCTATTCCCAGTACCTTACAAGGTGACAAGGCGATAATTACTACTGTTGTGACTATTACGGGGAGTTACACAGGAGATGGCCGAACTGATGTCTTTGATATCAGCGGACCACCAACAAGAACTGAACAGACAGGAAGTCTCACACCATCGGTCGTGAAACTTCGTCTTCATGTCTTTTTAGGTGGTGCCGCACGGTGAGAATAAGAATCCTGTCTTGCAACTCCAAACAGGATGTGCAACTATATGTACCCCGTTTTATTTTCATGCACAACGTGCTTCCCACGGCACGATTTTGATGCAATACATTCTTGCTGTTTTTATATGGTCCAAGTTGTCAAAAGTATTGTCATCTACTTTTGTTCGCATATTGAGTTAGCTCAAACAATGTTACGAAAAACAGTCGTGGCATTCTTTATTGCCACAATCTATATCAACACTGCATATGCTCAAGAGGTTATCAAGTATGACAAGGATAGATGGATTCCCGGATGGAATGGTCTTGAAGAGTTAGTGCGAGATGCTTACAAACACTACGAAAGTACCTCTCCCACCTATGCTCAACCGACTTCTGGTCGTGTTGGGTTTATTGATGGGTTGGGTAGTGGTAAGAAGAGGCATGGCATTAAGGTACAAGCAGTCTATTGCTGGTACCTCAGCTCCTTTGACGATGGTTGTGTGTATCCGACAACGTTTACGACAACCAAAAATCTTCCTTTCGATTACGAATTCGCTGGGCTTCCAGTGAAGTACGTGTACACATCAAACACTTTTGTGGGTCCAGAATACCGTAACGAGTTCATCTCCGATGACATCGTTACCATCTCTGCCAAAGTAGGGGGGGTTGATGATGGAGGTTGTCCTTCCCCCCCAAACTGTGCTAGGATTCAACCTTTCGACATCACCCCGAGCACTGGTGCTCATTTGGTGTACTCGGGAGAGAATATACGTAGTGCAAATTCCACCTCTCAGTCACTTACTATTCCAAACTTTAAAGCGATATCGGAGATTGTTCGCACAACGAGCAAAATCTTAACAGTGAGTGGGTATAGCAAAAATAAAACTAATCAGGTCTGTACTGGTGCTGAGGCATGGTGTATCCAGTCTCGGTTCGCTGTTGGACTTGATTACTTTGGTGCTATTGGTGAAGGCAACTCTTTCGGTACACCCTTAGTTGGTGTGGTGATGTGGGCTATGCGACAGGTGAGTCCGACTATGACTGCCACTGATGTATTCGAGAGAGTACGAAAGTGTACCTGGGTTCCTGATGGAGTAACTACTCCTGACAATATCTGGGGGGTTGGTCAGTTACGGGCAACCAATGACTGTCTGTTCCCTGTGGAAAAGAGAGTCATAGCAGAAACAACACAAACAGACACGACAGAAACGACTGTTGTGACTCGTGTTGTAAGAACTTCAACGGATGTTGTGATAGATGGTGGGGTTCTCACAACAAACGTGATTACTCTCATTGAAATCTCCACGGATACGTCTGTGGCAGCAAACAGTAGGTTGACAACGGTGATTGGTTTCTTCCAAGACACCATTCCGAGAGGTCCTACCAATCGTTTCTCTTCAACAACAGAAGACATCACACCGATGTCATCAACGCGACGAGAGATGACCGTGACAGAACCTCCATCCACTACACGAGCATTCACGGGATATACCGGGTCTCTCATTACAACAGAAACGGTTACTCAGACTTTCGTGGATCAATTGGTTCGTGGAACGAGAACAACTGCAGATGGGGCAACAGTGACTTCTTCAATCAGAACATCAACTCTCCCAGTAGTCACAACCATGACGACAGGAGAAGGAGAGCTGAGTACAGAAGCTGTAACAACAGAAGATCAAGAGATCACATTGCTGGTTACCACTAACACTACGACAATCGTGGTGAAGGTTGAAGATGGTATTGCAACCACCACAGTGGCAACTGTTACGCTCACTTCCACAGATACGTCTGTGAGAATAGGTGTCTACACTACCACAACGGTTTACCTTCCATCTGGTGAAACCACCAACCGTCTCTCTTTCACAGAAGACACCACACTGGTGTCATCAACACAAAGAGAGATAATCGTGACAGAACCACCATCCACAACAAAAGCATTCACGGGATATACCGGGTCTCTCATTACAACAGAGACAGTGACTCAGACTTTCACAGACAAGTTAGTCCGTGGAACAAGAACAACTGTCGATGACGTCATGACTTCTTCAATCAGAACATCAACTCTCCCAGTAGTCACAACCATGACGACAAGAGACGGTGAACTGAGTACGGAGAGGGCACTGCCAGAACAGCTAACAACGTTGACAATTACCACAGAGATCCAAATAACCACAGTACGGTTAGTTGGCAATGGAAGCACCTTGGTGATAACAACAATAACAGAAACTATCCGTGATGTGTCGGTTACCACAACGGTTGCCTACACAACGGAGAAGACCATTGTTCGACATGACGGAGTGTTGTACACCACCAGTACGGTGCGCGCAACGACACTGAGAAGTACTACCACAACCTCTCGTAATGCCCCCATGCCTGTCACCGAAGACACTGAAGCTATTCCCAGTACCTTACAAGGTGACAAGACGATAGTCACTACTGTTGTGACTATTACGGGGAGTTACACAAAAGATGGCCGAACTGATGTCTTTGATATCAGTGGACCACCAACAAGAATTGAACAGACAGGAAGTCTCACACCGTCGGTTGTGAAACTTCGTCTTCGTGCCTTTTTAGGTGGTGCCATACGGCGAGAATAAGAATCCTGTCTTGCAACCCCAAACAGGATGTGCAACTATATGTACCCCGTTTTATTTTCATGCACAACGTGCTTCCCACGGCACGATTTTGATGCAATACATTCTTGCTGCTTTTATATGATCCAAGTTATCAAAAGTATTGTCATCCACTTTTGTTCGCATATTGAGTTAGCTCAAACAATGTTACGAAAAACAGTCGTGGCATTCTTTGTTGCCTCAATCTATATCAACACTGCATACGCTCAAGAGATTATCAAGTATGACAAGGATAGATGGATTCCCGGATGGAATGGTCTTGAAGAGTTAGTGCGAGATGCTTACAAACACTACGAAGGTACCTCTCCCACCTATGCTCAACCGACTTCTGGTCGTGTTGGGTTTATTGATGGGTTGGGTACTGGTGAGGGTAGGCATGGCATTGAGGTACAAGCAGTCTACTGCTGGTACCTCAGCTCCTTTGACGATGGTTGTGTGTATCCGACAACGTTTACGACAACTACAATCGAAGAGCTTCCTTTCGATTACGAATTCGCTGGGCTTCCAGTGAAGTACGTGTACACATCAAACACTTTTGTGGGTCCAGAATACCGTAACGAGTTCATCTCCGATGACATCGTTACCATCTCTGCCAAAGGAGGGGGGATTGATGATGAAGGCTGTCCTTCCCCCCCAAACTGTAGTGCTATTCAACCTTTCGACATCACTCCGAGCACTGGTGCTCATGTGGTGTATTCGGGAGAGAATAATAATACCCGCATGAAAGGTTCTACTGCTCTGTCACTTGATATTCCAACATTTAAAGCGATAGCGGAGATTGCTCGCACAACGAGCAAAATCTTAACAGTAAGTGGTTATGATTCGATGGAACTTCCTGATCAGGTCTGTACTGGTGCTGAGGCATGGTGTATCCAGTCTCGGTTTTCTTTGAGGCTTGATAACACTGTTACTTTCAGTGGCAATTCCTTCGGCACACCCTTAGTTGGGGTGGTGATGTGGGGTATGCGACAGGTGAGTCCGACTATGACTGCCACTGATGTGTTCGAGAGAGTGCGGAAGTGTACCCGGGTTCCTGATGGGGTGACTACTCCTGATAGTATCTGGGGTGTTGGTCAGTTACGGGCAACCCATGACTGTCTGTTCCCTGTGAAAGAGAGAGTTATGGCAGAAACAACACAAATAGACACGACGGGAACGACTGTTGTGACTCGTGTTGTAACGACCTCAACGGTTGCTGTAGTAGATGATGGAGTTCTCACAACAAACGTGATTACTCTCATTGAAATCTCCACGGATACGTCTGTGGCAGAAGACACTATGGTGACAGCGGAGATTGGTTTCTTCCAAGACACCATTCCGAGAGGTACTACCAACCGTTTCTCTTTAACGGAGAGTGTCATACAGATACCCTCAACACGAAGAGAGATGGTTGTGATAGGATCACCGTCTACCACACAAGCATTCGTGGGATATACCGGATCTCTCATTACGACAGAGACAGTGACTCAGACTTTCACAGACAAGTTAGTCCGTGGAACAAGAACAACTGTCGATGACGTCATGACTTCTTCAATCAGAACATCAACTCTCCCAGTAGTCACAACCATGACGACAAGAGAAGGTGAGCTGAGTACAGAAGCTGTAACAACAGAAGATCAAGAGATCACATTGCTGGTTACCACTAACACTACGACAATCGTGGTGAAGGTGGAAGATGGGATTGCAACAACCACAGTGGCAACTGTTACACTCACTTCTACAGATACGTCTGTGAGAATGGGTGTCTACACTACCACAACGGTTTACCTTCCCTCTGGTGAAATCACTGTCCATTTCTCTTCAACAGAGAGTGTCATACAGATACCCTCAACACGAAGAGAGATGGTTGTGACAGGATCACCGTCTACCACACAAGCATTCGTGGGATATACCGGATCTCTCATTACGACAGAGACAGTGACTCAGACTTTCACAGACAAGTTAGTCCGTGGAACAAGAACAACTGTCGATGACGTCATGACTTCTTCAATCAGAACATCAACTCTCCCAGTAGTCACAACCATGACGACAAGAGACGGTGAGCTGAGTACAGAAGCTGTAACAACAGAAGATCAAGAGATCACATTGCTGGTTACCACTAACACTACGACAATCGTGGTGAAGGTGGAAGATGGGATTGCAACAACCACAGTGGCAACTGTTACACTCACTTCTGCGGATACGTCTGTGAGAATGAGTGTCTACACTACCACAACGGTTTACCTTCCCTCTGGTGAAATCACTGTCCATTTCTCTTCAACAGAGAGTGTCATACAGATACCCTCAACACGAAGAGAGATGGTTGTGACAGGATCACCGTCTACCACACAAGCATTCGTGGGATATACCGGATCTCTCATTACGACAGAGACAGTGACTCAGACTTTCACAGACAAGTTAGTCCGTGGAACAAGAACAACTGTCGATGACGTCATGACTTCTTCAATCAGAACATCAACTCTCCCAGTAGTCACAACCATGACGACAAGAGACGGTGAGCTGAGTACAGAAGCCGTAACAACAGAAGATCAAGAGATCACATTGCTGGTTACCACTAACACTACGACAATCGTGGTGAAGGTGGAAGATGGGATTGCAACAACCACAGTGGCAACTGTTACACTCACTTCTGCGGATACGTCTGTGAGAATGAGTGTCTACACTACCACAACGGTTTACCTTCCCTCTGGTGAAATCACTGTCCATTTCTCTTCAACAGAGAGTGTCATACAGATACCCTCAACACGAAGAGAGATGGTTGTGACAGGATCACCGTCTACCACACAAGCATTCGTTGGATATACCGGATCCCTCGTTACAACAGAAACGATTACTCAGACTTCCACAGACCAACTGGTTCGTGGCACAAGAACAACTGTCGATGGCGTAATGACTTCTTCAATCAGAACATCACTCTCATCGACAATCATATCTATGACGACAGGAGAAGGTGAACTGAGTACGGAGAGGGCACTACCAGAACAGCTAACAACGTTGACAATTACCACAGAGATCCAAATAACCACAGTACGGTTAGTTGGCAATGGAAGCACCTTGGTGATAACAACAATAACAGAAACTATCCGTGATGTGTCGGTTACCACAACGGTTGCCTACACAACGGAGAAGACCATTGTTCGACATGACGGAGTGTTGTACACCACCAGTACGGTGCGCGCAACGACACTGAGAAGTACTATCACAACCTCTCGTAATGCCCCCATGCCTGTCACCGAAGACACTGAAGCTATTCCCAGTACCTTACAAGGTGACAAGACGATAGTCACTACTGTTGTGACTATTACGGGGCGTCACACAAAAGATGGCCGAACTGATGTCTTTGATATCAGCGGACCACCAACAAGAACTGAACAGACAGGAAGTCTCACACCATCGGTCGTGAAACTTCGTCTTCGTGCCTTTTTAGGTGGTGCCGTTCGATGAAATCATGTTCTTTACCTTTTTAGCGGGACGTACACGTATGTGCGTCCCGTTTTTTTACCTTCACCACTCTAGTGTTGCACAAGTTCAGCAAAGGGCTCTCCCGTTGATGAAAAGGTACTCGTACCATCCTTTGTCTCTACCACAAAAGCACCACTTTCTTTAATACGGGTAATGACACTGTCATGCGGATGTCCGTGTTGATTTGCCTCACCCGCCGAGATGACAACAAACGTTGGTCGGGTGGCAGAGAGGAGTGCCTCTCCTGTTGATGTTTTTGAACCGTGATGCCCCGCTTTCACTACCTCTAACTCAGACAACAGCGAAGAGAACTGATCAACGACATATCCTTCAACTACTTCAGGAGCATCACCTGAGAGAAACACATCTGCATCACCATACCGAGCAACCAGTACAATTGACCCTGCATTGCTATCACTCGCCAAATCAAAAATTGGCCAGAGAAGCGAGAGTGTCACACCATCAACGGTAAGGTGTCATCGGTTCTTGCACAACATATTCACGAGCACCCTCTGTGACCTCATGTGCTATTCGCTCGGCAAATGATTTATATACCCTGGTATCTGTTGTTGCACCAGTGTGGATGATAGTACCAACTTGAAAGCGATCGAGAACACCAACTAATCCACCAATGTGATCTGCATCGGGATGCGTTGCGATAACGATATCAATAGTATCGTCATGGGAAGGAAGCACCTCACCTAGCGCACGAATGACAGCGCCACCACGGTCACCATCAATGAGTACCTGTTTGCCGTGCGGTGTTTCCAGGAGAATAGCGTCCCCTTGACCAACTGACAGGAAGTGAACGGTAAAGGCACTAGTTCCAGCCTCTGAGACCACAGAGACAAACCACCAATGGGTGACAATTGCCACCGCAACCTGGAGGTGGGTAAGGCTTGCTCGTTGGTGGCGGGTGGACGAGGTGTGGGTGTGGGTAATCTGTCCGGAGTTGGTTCAGGACAGGATGCTGACAGTGACTGTTCTTCTGTGGGATGCCATTCGGTGTTCCCAAAGGTAAACGCCCTGCCAGGTTCCAAGCTGTAATTTTCCACGCTGAAAAGGGATTGACAGCGAGGTTTGCGTCAACGCAGACCGGATATGTGCAGACATGTCGTCTGGTCCTTCGGCAACATGTTGAAAAAGCGCGTCTCCGTCCGGGACGAGGCGCGCAAAAAAACGTTCCAGGTCGCCAAGCACATCCCGGTCGGCATTTTCTGTGATGAGCAGCGAAGCACTGGTGTGGTGGATGAACAGGTGGCACAAGCCGCTGCTTCCGTTCGGGAGGCAGTTCTCGACCGCAGCGCTGATTTCATACAGGCCGCGACCGCTGGTTTGCAGTTGAACGGTTTTATTGATTACTTCTGGCATGGCTCATGATTTGCGTGGCACTGGTTTTGTCTACACCACGCATTCATTATAATTTTGTTGCCGTGATTTTCGACCAGACTGAACTCCGCAGGTGATGCCGCATGAATGAACCCGTACAAAACACCAAATTGCGCCGTCCCTCGCTGGGGGTAAAGGCAGGGAACGTCACGATAGGCGGTGTCGCTCCTGTGGTCGTGCAATCCATGACCGATACGGACACGACAGACGTTGAGCGGACTGTTCGGCAGGTTTTGGAACTTTCCCGAGCGGGTTCGGAGTTGGTGCGCTTGACTGTCAACACGGATGCTGCGGCGCGCGCGGTGCCAAAAATTCGTGAGCGATTGCTGAAAAGCGATGCGGATGTGCCGCTGATTGGCGACTTTCATTTCAACGGCCATCGCTTGCTCGAACGCAATCGGGATTGTGCTCAAGCACTTGCCAAATGGCGCATCAACCCCGGAAACCTGGGTCGCAAGAATCGACATGACGCGCACTTTTCCCGAATCATCGAGTTGGCCTGCGAGTTGGAAAAACCCATTCGCATTGGTGTGAACTGGGGCAGCCTGGATGCGGAACTGTTGGCGAAAAAGCTGGATGAAAATGCGGCTCGGAAAGTTCCGCAGAGCCTGCGGGCGGTGACTCGCACGACTGTGATTGAATCGGCGTTGACCAGTGCCGCTTATGCCAGAAAGCTGGGGCTGCCTGCAGATCGCATCGTGCTTTCCTGCAAAACCAGCAATGTGCAGGACTTGCAGGATGTGTACCGCCGCCTTGCGGCGGCCTGCAGCTATCCTTTGCATTTAGGTCTGACTGAGGCAGGCGTGGGTCTGCGGTCCATAGTCGCCACCACAGCGGCACTTGCGCCGCTTTTGAGTGCGGGCATCGGTGACACCATACGGGTTTCATTGACCCCGGAACCTGGCGGCAGGCGGTCTCGGGAAGTGGATGTTGCGCAAGAAATACTGCAAAGCCTGGAGCTCAGAGCGTTCATTCCAACGGTGATTGCGTGTCCCGGGTGTGGGCGCACTACCAGCGAAGGTTTTCGCAAGCTGGCCGTGGAAGTGCGTGACTATATTGATCAGAAGATGCCGGTCTGGCGCGCAAGTCGTCCGGGAGTGGAGGAGATGACGGTCGCTGTGATGGGGTGCGTGGTCAACGGGCCGGGTGAAAGCAAACATGCCGATATTGGCATCAGCTTGCCAGGAACGGGGGAGAGCCCATCCGCTCAAATCTTTGAAGACGGTGTCAGAACCACTGTTCTGGAGGGCAATCGCATCAGTGATGATTTCAAGGCCTTGATCGAAAATTATGTTTCCAGCCGTTACCGGAATGTTGCTTCCAACTGAGGTGAGCATTGAAAAAACGCTACGGGCGAATGGCTCCGGTTTCCAAAACCTGCGTGGCAAGTCTCGTCTTGGAGGGGCAGGCACTGGTTATAATGAGCACTCAGGCGGAAGTGGCGGAACTGGTAGACGCGCTGGCTTTAGGTGCCAGTGGGGGTTACCCCGTGAGAGTTCGAGTCTCTCCTTTCGCAGCGATTTCTTTTCAGAGGCAAGTCTGGTGAGCCACACGGCTCCCAAGCTTGGTTCTGAGCCTTCATCAAGCCGGTTGCCGCATAAAGGTGGTGCTGTTGCGAAGAGGCTGGCGAGCTGGTGTCGCATCAGTTCAGGCCGAAAGTGTTTTGGTTTTTTCCGGGTTTTGCCTTGAGGTGACAGAGAAGTGAAAGTTGAAATCAACGAGGTTGGCGAGCTACAACGGCGCCTGACCTTTCGTCTGCCTTCCGAGGCACTTAAAAAAGCCGCGCAGGAGAAGCTCGCGGCTCTGGGGAATACCGTTCGTCTGGATGGTTTTCGGCCTGGAAAAGTTCCGAAAAGCGTTCTGGTTTCGCGCTATGCCGAGTCTGTGCGTACCGATGTCGTCAGAGACATGGTGTCGGAATATCTCACGGAAATCGTCAAAGAAATGCGAGTCAGGCTTGCCGGTCAAGTCGTATTGAACGGGATTCGCGAGTTGGTGGACGAGGGTCTGAAGGTGACTTGCACGATTGAGATCATGTCTGAGTTTGAGCTGGCAAAACTGAATGGCGGTGTGATTCTCCGGCATCAGGTTCCGGACAATGATGAGAATTTTGTTCAGTTTATCCAGCAACATATCGGGAACGGCTTGCTGGGAAAGGAAGAATCGGAAGAGCCGGTCAAGGATGGGGATTCTGTTCTGCTGAGCTTTGACCACGCTGAAGACCTGGTGCTTTTTTCATCAGATGAAGGTGGAAAACTGCTTCTGAGCCTGGCCGGTTTGCCCCGGGACGATTTGATGCTTCAGGCATTATCGGGCGCGTCCAAAGGGGAGCGGTGCTCTGTCCATTGTGATTTTCCGGAGAATTTTCCGAATGAAACGGTGGCCGGCACAAAGCGAACTGTGTGCTGCACTGTGGAACGTGTCTGGACGAAACCGCGAGACAATCCGGGCAAAGAGGCGTTGATTGAACAAATACGAGAGGAGCAAGATGCCCACGATTACGAAAAGAAAATACGGCACCTGATGCAGAATTCCCTGGATGTCGGGGAACGGAACTGCCTGCGTTGGCAGGTCGATGCCTTGTTGCTCGAACGGCACTCCTTTCCGGTTCCTGAGAGTCTGGTTGCTTCACAGTCAGCGCACCTTGCTGAGGCAGTGAAGTCGTGGGAGCCAGTTCGTTTGCTGAGAACTTTTGCTGCCTATGGGACGGATGCCTTGAAAAAAGTGGCGACTCGCCAGATAAGGCTGAATGAACTGCGAGTCAAGGTTCTGGCGCTCTCGGATTTCAAATTTGACGAGAATCATTTTTATCAGCAACTTCAGGAGATGCCCGGATATGAAAATATCGGAAAGAACCCACCTTCCGAAGAAGCGATGGCAAGACTAAAAGAGGCGGGGCAGGCTAATCAGGAAGAGAGGGTCGTGATAAGATGGGCTCTTGAGCAGGCCGACGTTCAGGACAGGGAAGTGAGCTATTCCGAGTTTTATGAACACTATTCAAAGTTGCGGCGTGCCGATCTGCTATTCAGTTAAACAGTCATGAATTTGGTTCCTATTGTTGTTGAGCAAAGCCCGCGTGGAGAGCGTGCCTACGATATTTTCTCCAGATTGCTCAAGGAGCGGGTCATTTTCATCATGGGTCCGATTTCTGACGAAACCGCAAACCTAGTGGTCGCGCAGATGCTGTTCCTGGAATCAGACAATCAGGAAAAAGACATCAGTCTTTACATCAATTCCCCGGGTGGTGAGATCAGTGCCGGCATGGCGATTTATGACACGATGCAGTTCGTCAAGCCTGACGTGAGCACCTTGTGTATCGGACAAGCGTCCAGCATGGGTGCGGTTCTGCTTGCCGGCGGTTGCAAAGGCAAGCGTTATGCGTTGACGCACTCGCGCATCATGATTCACCAGCCCTTGGGCGGCGTGAGTGGACAGGTCACGGAAATCGATATTCACGCACGCGAGTTGTTGCGTTTACGAACTGTCGTGAACGGCATCCTGGCGAAACACTCCGGGAAAAGCTTGAGAAAAATACAGTCAGATACCGAGCGAGATCGCTTCATGACGGGTAAGGAAGCGGTTGACTATGGTCTGGTTGATACGCTTTTGAGCAAGAGAAGCGACTAAGGGGTGAGGGAGAAGTGAGCACTCTCACGTTTTGCTTTGGGGCGCTTTCTGTAAAGTTCTGTTTTATGTTGACTGGTGACACAAACGATGGCGAAAGGTAAAAAACCGCATTCCAAAAAAGAAAAGATGAACTGTTCTTTTTGCGGCAAAGAGCAAGGCAGCGTCAAGAATTTGATTGCCGGTGCCGATGCGTTCATTTGTGGGGAATGCGTGACGCTTTGCGCGGAGATTCTTTTTGAGTCCCGGAGTGAGAAAAAACATACCAAAATAGACGACTTGCCGGCTCCCCGGGACGTCAAGGAGTATCTGGATCGGCATGTTGTCGGCCAGGATCAGGCGAAAAAAGTGCTTTCTGTGGCAATCCACAATCATTACAAGCGATTGCACGTAAGGCAGATGAAGAAAAAAGAGAGCGTGGAGATCGCCAAAAGCAATGTTCTGCTCATAGGTCCCACCGGATGTGGAAAAACTCTCCTTGCCCAGACTTTGGCGAGATTTCTGCAAGTTCCTTTTACCATTGCCGATGCGACAGCTCTTACCGAAGCCGGTTATGTTGGTGAAGATGTGGAGAATATTATTCAAAGGCTGTTGAGCAATTGCGACTACGATACAGAAATGGCCAAGAAGGGCATCGTCTACATAGATGAAATAGACAAGCTGTCGCGTAAATCCGAAAACCCGTCCATTACCCGCGATGTTTCCGGTGAAGGTGTGCAACAAGCCCTGCTCAAGCTGATTGAGGGTTCGGTCGCTTCAATCCCGCCGCAAGGGGGGCGCAAGCACCCGCAACAAGAATTTTTACACGTGGACACCAGTGACATCCTGTTTATTTGTGGAGGTGCTTTTGACGGACTGGAAAAAGTCATTCAGCAGCGGACTTCGCGTGGCGGGATTGGCTATGCTGCCGAGCTCAAAGACCCGAACGACAGGCGCTCCTTTACGCAAACTCTGAAGGAAGTGCAGGCCAGGGATTTAATAAGTTACGGGCTTATTCCGGAGTTTGTCGGCCGTTTGTCAGTGGACGTGGTTCTTGATGAACTCTCCGAGGAGGATCTGGTGCGAGTTTTGACTGAGCCGGAAAGCTCGCTCATCGCCCAATACCGCTATTTGTTTTCTCTGGAGGGTGTAGAGCTGGAATTTCAGGCAGGCGCGCTTCAGGAGGTTGCCAAAAAGGCAATTGAAATGGGAACCGGTGCACGTGGCCTGCGTTCCATATTGGAGCACATGCTCCTGGACACCATGTTTGATTTGCCGTCATTCAGCGAAACCAGGAAGGTCATTGTTGATAAAGAAGTTGTGGCGGGTAAACGCGCACCCCTGGTGATATATGATGAGGATAAAAAAGTTGCTTGCGCTCCCAAGTAGCCTGGTCTTGGTAATGTTGGGGGCACATGGTGAAGTGCCTGTAACAAGAGCTTTTGGTGTTTTTATGTTTTTTGCTTCCAGCCCGATGCTTGTACCTGCGTCAGCTGGACGAGAGCATTCATGATGAGAGGAACTTATGTCAACTGAGGCTTTTGAAATTCCGGTGTTGCCTTTGCGGGATGTGGTGATTTTCCCGCACATGGTCATACCTCTTTTCGTTGGGCGGGAACGCTCTGTGAACGCTTTGGATGTCGCCATGTCCACAGACAAGAAAATTCTGCTGGTGGCACAGAAAAAGGCGGAAGAGGACGCGCCCAGCGCGGAAGATATTTACAAGGTTGGCACTATCTCCAGCGTGATGCAGCTCATCAAGCTGCCAGACAACACGACGAAGGTTTTGGTTGAGGGGGGAGAAAGAGCCAAGATCGTGAGCTACATGGAAGGGGAAAGCTATCTGTCCGCCAAAGGCTTCGTGATCGAAACAGATAGTGGTGGTGACGAAAAGAAACAGAAACAGACTGATGTGCTTGCCCGCTCGCTCCTGTCACGCTTTTCCCAATACGCGAAACTGAGAAAAAGAGGGTTGGTTGACGTTCTGAACTCCATGAGCGGCGTGGATAGTCCGGAGCGATTGGGCGACATGATTGCCACGCACCTCATGGTGAAAATTGAAGAGAAGCAAAAAGTGCTGGAAACCCCGAAAGTCTTTGATCGCCTGCGCTTCTTGTTGGGTCTGGTCGAAAGCGAAATAGACGTGATGCAAATTGAGCAACGCATCCGCGGGCGCGTAAAGAAACAAATGGAGAAAAGCCAGAGGGAGTATTACCTGAGTGAGCAAATGAAGGCCATTCAAAAAGAACTCGGGGGAGCGAGCGATGTCTTTGATGAAGGCGCTGAGTACAAAAAGAAAATAGAAAAGGTGGGAATGCCGCCGGCAGTCAAAGAAAAAGCTTTGCTGGAACTGACCCGCCTGGGCATGATGTCCGCTTTGTCTGCAGAAGCGACCGTTGTCCGGAATTATCTGGACTGGCTGGTAGGAGTTCCCTGGAAAAGTCGTACGAAGCTGAAGATCAGCCTGGAGAAAGCGGAGAAAATCCTGAACGACGACCATTTTGGTCTGGAGAAAGTCAAAGAGCGCATCCTGGAATATCTGGCCGTGCAAACCCGGATCAAGAAAGTCAAAGGCTCAATACTGTGTCTGGTCGGACCACCTGGCGTGGGAAAGACCTCTCTGGGGCGTTCCATAGCGCGAGCGACGAGCAGAAAATTTGTTCGCATGACCTTAGGCGGCGTTCGTGACGAGGCGGAAATTCGTGGCCACCGCAGAACCTACATAGGGGCTTTGCCTGGAAAGCTGGTGCAGAATCTCGCTAAAGTCGGCGTGAATAATCCTTTGTTTTTACTGGATGAGCTTGACAAAATGTCAATGGATTTTCGTGGTGACCCGGCTTCCGCACTTCTGGAAGTGTTGGATCCGGAACAAAACCATACCTTTCAGGATCATTACCTGGAAGTTGACTTCGATTTGTCGAACGTCATGTTTGTCTGTACGGCAAACAGCCTGAATATCCCGATTCCTTTGCTGGACAGGATGGAAGTGATCAGGCTTTCCGGATACACCGAAGAAGAAAAAATGAATATTGCTTCCTCCTTCCTCGTTCCCAAGCAAATAAAAGACCACGGCTTGAAAAAAGGGGAATTGGAGTTCACATCTCCGGCACTCAGGGACATTATTCGCTACTACACCCGCGAGGCAGGTGTCCGGGGCTTGGAACGGGAAATTTCAAAGATCAGCCGCAAAGTCGTGAGAAAAATCCTGAGCGACCCCAAAACAGATTCTGTGCGGTTGCGCCGGGCTTCCTTGTCCGAATTTCTTGGTGTGCGCCGCTTTCGTTTCGGCTTGGCGGACAGTGAGAACCGGGTTGGTCAGGTGACCGGTCTGGCATGGACAGAAACGGGGGGTGATCTGTTGACAGTTGAAGTGGCAGTGATTCCCGGAAAAGGCAAGCTGATACAAACCGGGCAGTTGGGTTCTGTGATGCAGGAGTCAGTGAAAGCAGCCTTGACAGTGGTCAGGAGTCGCGCAGAGGGAATCGGTATAGAAGTCGATTTTCAGGATAAAACTGATGTACACGTACACGTTCCGGAAGGGGCCATTCCGAAGGATGGTCCTAGTGCCGGAATCACAGTTTGTACAGCACTGGTATCGGCGTTAACGAATATTCCTGCCAATGCTGGCGTGGCAATGACTGGCGAGATTACTTTGCGCGGTGAAGTTTTGCCAATTGGAGGACTGAAAGAGAAACTGCTGGCCGCTTTGAGGGGTGGCATCAAAACTGTTTTGATTCCCAGTGAGAACAATAAAGATTTGAAGGACATTCCTAACCAGATTCTTCGCAAATTGAACGTGATCAGTGTGCGCTGGTTTGAGGAAGTTCTGGATATCGCGCTTTTGAGGAACCCTGTGGTTGTTGCTCCGGAAAAGGAAGTTCCTGAAGAACAGTTGGAAGTGGAAACCGAAGGCGAGACAACGTCAGGGTCAAAAATCCCCTCAAGACACTAGGCACTTTGGCAGTAGTCCGGAAAGCCAATTCCGGACAAGAGAAAGCAGGGAAGGGGTGCCTGCGGTGCGCGGGGACGCGAGTCAGAAATAAGCGTGGCTGTGGCGGGAGGCGGGGCATGATTCCCGTCTTCAAATCTCCGGTCGCCAGCCGTTTTCCGGAAATGGGAACGGTGAATCCTCTTTAGACACTCCCGCTATAGCTGACGGTTCCAGGTCGTTTCACCTGCACATTCGAAGCAGGCAAGCGATCGTGAAACGCCGGATTAAACAGCGTCAGGTGCTTCTGATTCCTCTTTCGATTTGTTCCTTGTGCGTTTTGCAATCAATGCAAAGCGTTGAAGTGGGTCTGGCATCCAGGCGCTCAGTCCCTATTTTTTCCCCACATTCGTGGCAGTAACCGTAAGTCCCTATCTCCAAGCTTTTCAAGGCAAGGTCAATCATTCTAATCTGCTGGGTTTCTCTGTCTCTCGTTTGCAACTCGAAGTTAAACCCTTCTTCGTGAGATGCGCGGTCACCCTCGTCAGAAAAACTAGTGGGATCTCTTTGCAGGTTTTCCAAAGGTCGGTTGGTTTCTTCCATGAGGCGTTCTCGCATGCGCGTCAACCTGGTCAGAAAACGTCTCCGCTCTCTCGCACCTATGTAGTTCGCTCTTCGTTTGGGTCTCCTTTTGACGACACTTGGCAGCTTTACTTTTGCGATGGCTGGTGCTGGAGGCTGACTGATCGCCGTCACCTTTTTGCTGACAGGGGTTGCCTTTTTTGTCTTTGCTGTCTTAGTCGGCTTGGCCGTAGCTTTGGGAGCCGTTGTGCTTTTCAGTGACTTCTTGGTCGCTGTCTCCTTTTTTGCCTTGGTTGCCTTTACCTCAGCTTTAGGGTCTGGTTTTTTCTTCTTGGTTTCCTTTGCTGTAGCTTTAGGAGCCGCCGCGTCTTTTAGAGACTGACTGGCTGCTTTCGCCTTTTTGGTGGCAGGAGCTGCCTTTTTTGTCTTTTTCGGCTTGGGTGGCTTTGACCCAGCTTCAGGGTCTGGCTTTTTCTTCTTGGCTGCCTTTGCTGTGGCTTTAGGAGCCGCCGCGTCTTTTAGAGACTGACTGGCTGCTTTCGCCTTTTTTGTCTTTTTCGGCTTGGCTGGCTTTGTCCCAGCTTCAGGGTCTGGTTTTTTCTTCTTGGCTGCCTTTGCTGTAGCTTTAGGAGCCGCCGCGTCTTTTAGAGACTGACTGGCTGCTTTCGCCTTTTTGGTGGCAGGAGCTGCCTTTTTTGTCTTTTTCGGCTTGGCTGGCTTTGTCCAGCTTCAGGGTCTGGTTTTTTCTTCTTGGCTGCCTTTGCTGTGGCTTTAGGAGCCGCCGCGTCTTTTAGAGACTGACTGGCTGCTTTCGCAGGAGTTGCCTTTTTTGTCTTTTTCGGCTTGGCTGGCTTTGTCCCAGCTTCAGGGTCTGGTTTTTTCTTCTTGGTTGCCTTTGCTGTAGCTTTAGGAGCCGCCGCGTCTTTTAGAGACTGACTGGCTGCTTTCGCCTTTTTTGTCTTTTTCGGCTTGGGTGGCTTTGACCCAGCTTCAGGGTCTGGCTTTTTCTTCTTGGCTGCCTTTGCTGTAGCTTTAGGAGCCGCTGCGTCTTTTAGAGACTGACTGGCTGCTTTCGCCTTTTTTGTCTTTTTCGGCTTGGCTGGCTTTGTCCCAGCTTCAGGGTCTGGTTTTTTCTTCTTGGTTGCCTTTGCTGTAGCTTTAGGAGCCGCCGCGTCTTTTAGAGACTGACTGGCTGCTTTCGCCTTTTTTGTCTTTTTCGGCTTGGCTGGCTTTGACCCAGCTTCAGGGTCTGGTTTTTTCTTCTTGGCTGCCTTTGCTGTAGCTTTAGGAGCCGCCGCTTCTTTTAGAGACTGACTGGCTGCTTTCGCCTTTTTTGTCTTTTTCGGCTTGGCTGGCTTTGTCCCAGCTTCAGGGTCTGGTTTTTTCTTCTTGGCTGCCTTTGCTGTAGCTTTAGGAGCCGCCGCGTCTTTTAGAGACTGACTGGCTGCTTTCGCCTTTTTTGTCTTTTTCGGCTTGGCTGGCTTTGTCTCAGCTTTAGGGTCTGGCTTTTTCTTCTTGGTTGCCTTTGCTGTAGCTTTAGGAGCCGTCGCGTCTTTTAGAGACTGACTGGCTGCTTTCGCCTTTTTGTTTTTTTCGGTCTTTTTCGGCTTGGCTGGCTTTGTCCCAGCTTCAGGGTCTGGTTTTTTCTTCTTGGCTGCCTTTGCTGTAGCTTTAGGAGCCGCCGCGTCTTTTAGAGACTGACTGGCTGCTTTCGCCTTTTTTGTCTTTTTCGGCTTGGGTGGCTTTGTCTCAGCTTCAGGGTCTGGCTTTTTCGGCTTGGCTGCCTTTGCTGTAGCTTTAGGAGCCGTCGCTTCTTTTAGAGACTGACTGGCTGCTTTCGCCTTTTTTGTTTTTCGGCTTGGGTGGCTTTGTCCCAGCTTCAGGGTCTGGCTTTTTCTTCTTGGCTACCTTTGTCTCAGCTTTAGGAGTCGTTGCTTCTTTCAGTGACTGACTGGCTGCTGCCGCCTTTTTCGTCTTTGCTGGGTGGCTTTTTTGTTTTGGCTACCTTTGTCTCAACTTTAGGAGTCGCTGCTTCTTTTAGAGACTGACTGGTTGCTTTCGCCTTTTTGGTGGCAGGAGCTGCCTTTTTTGTTTTTTTCGGCTTGGGTGGCTTTGTCCCAGCTTCAGGGTCTGGTTTTTTCTTCTTGTCTGCCTTTGCTGTAGCTTCAGGAGCCGTCGCTTCTTTTAGAGACTGACTGGCTGCTTTCGCCTTTTTTGTTTTTTTCGGCTTGGCTGGCTTTGTCCCAGCTTCAGGGTCTGGTTTTTTCTTCTTGTCTGCCTTTGCTGTAGCTTTAGGAGCCGCCGCTTCTTTTAGAGACTGACTGGCTGCTTTCGCCTTTTTTGTCTTTTTCGGCTTGGCTGGCTTTGTCCCAGCTTCAGGGTCTGGCTTTTTCTTCTTGGCTGCCTTTGCTGTAGCTTCAGGAGCCGTCGCTTCTTTTAGAGACTGACTGGCTGCTTTCGCCTTTTTTGTCTTTTTCGGCTTGGCTGGCTTTGACCCAGCTTCAGGGTCTGGTTTTTTCTTCTTGGCTGCCTTTGCTGTAGCTTTAGGAGCCGTCGCTTCTTTTAGAGACTGACTGGCTGCTTTCGCCTTTTTTGTTTTTTTCGGCTTGGCTGGCTTTGACCCAGCTTCAGGGTCTGGTTTTTTCTTCTTGGCTGCCTTTGCTGTAGCTTCAGGAGCCGTCGCTTCTTTTAGAGACTGAGCTGGCTGCTTTCGTGGCTTTGTTTTTTGGGTCTTTTTCGGCTTGGTTGCCTTTTCTGTAGCTTTAGGAGCCGTCGCTTCTTTTAGAGACTGACTGGCTGCTTTCGCCTTTTTTGTCTTTTTCGGCTTGGCTGGCTTTGTCCCAGCTTCAGGGTCTGGCTTTTTCGCCTTGGCTGCCTTTTCTGTAGCTTTAGGAGCCGTTGCGTCTTTTAGAGACTGACTGGCTGCTTTCGCCTTTTTTGTCTTTTTCGGCTTGGGTGGCTTTGTCCCAGCTTCAGGGTCTGGCTTCTTCTTGGGTGGCTTTGTCTCAGCTTTAGGGTCTGGCTTCTTCTTGGGTGGCTTTGTCTCAGCTTTAGGGTCTGGTTTTTTCTTCTTGGCTGCCTTTTCTGTAGCTTTAGGAGCCGTCGCTTCTTTTAGAGACTGACTGGCTGCTTTCGCCTTTTTTGTCTTTTGGCTGCTTTCGCCTTTTTTGTGCTTTTTCAGCTTGGGTGGCTTTGTCCCAGCTTCAGGGTCTGGTTTTTTCGCCTTGGCTGCCTTTGCTGTAGCTTTAGGAGCCGTCGCTTCTTTTAGAGACTGACTGGCTGCTTTCGCCTTTTTTGTCTTTTTCAGCTTTGGCTTTGTCCCAGCTTCAGGGCTGGCTTCTTTGTGGCTTTGTCTCAGCTTTAGGGTCTGGTTTTTTCGCCTTGGCTGCCTTTGCTGTAGCTTTAGGAGTCGCTGCTTCTTTTAGAGACTGACTGGCTGCTTTCGCCTTTTTTGTCTTTTTCGGCTTGGGTGGCTTTGTCCCAGCTTCAGGGTCTGGCTTCTTCTTGGGTGGCTTTGTCCCAGCTTCAGGGTCTGGTTTTTTCGCCTTGGCTGCCTTTGCTGTAGCTTTAGGAGCCGCTGCGTCTTTTAGAGACTGACTGGCTGCTTTCGCCTTTTTCGTCTTTTTCGTCTTGGCTGGCTTTGCTGTAGCTTTAGGAGCCTCTGCGTCTTTTAGAGACTGACTAGCTGCTTTCGCCTTTAGAGGCTGTTTTTGCTGCCTTTTTTGCTTTTGGCTACCTTTGTCTCAACAGCTTTAGGAGTCGCTGCATCGTTTAGTGACTGACTTGGCTGCTGCCGCCTTTTTTGTCTTTGCTGTCTTTTTTGTTTTGGCTACCTTTGTCTCAACTTTAGGAGTCGCTGCATCTTTCAGTGACTGACTGGCTGCTGCCGCCTTTTTCGTCTTTGCTGTCTTTTTTGTTTTGGCTACCTTTGTCTCAACTTTGGGAGCCGCCGCGCTTTTCAGTGACTGACTGGTTGTTCCCGCCTTCTTGCTGGCGGGGGTTGCCTTTTTTGTTTTTGCTGCCTTTGCTGCCTTTGCCTCAGCTTTAGAGGCTGTCTTTGCTGCCTTTGCTTCAGCTTTGAGGGCTACCTTCGCTGTCTTGGCAACAGCTTTAGGAGTCGCTGCATCTTTCAGTGACTGACTGGTTGCTGCCGCCTTTTTGCTGGCGGGGGTTGCCTTTTTTGTTTTTGCTGCCTTGGCTGCCTTTGCTGCTAGCTTTGGAGCCGCTGCAGCTTTTAGGGTCTGGCTGGCTGCTTTCGCCTTTTTCAGCTGGCAGGGCTGCCTTTTTTTCTTTTTCGGCTTGGCTGCCTTTTCTGTAGCTTTAGGAGCCGCCGCTTCTTTTAGAGACTGACTGGCTGCTTTCGCCTTTTTTGTTTTGGCTACCTTTGTTCGGCTTTGGGAGCCGCTGGTCTTTGTCTCAGCTTTAGGGTCTGGCTTTTTCGGCTTGGCTGCCTTTTCTGTAGCTTTAGGAGCCGCCGCTTCTTTTAGAGACTGACTGGCTGCTTTCGCCTTTTTTGTTTTTTTCGGCTTGGGTGGCTTTGTCTCAGCTTTAGGGTCTGGCTTTTTTTCTTGGCTGCCTTTGTCTAGCTTTAGGGTCCGCCGCTTCTTTTAGAGACTGACTGGTTGCTGCCGCCTTTTCTGTAGCTTTAGCTGCCGCCGCTTCTTTTAGGACTGCTGGTTGCTGCCGCCTTTGCTTCAGCTTCAGGCTCTGGCTTTTTGCTTGGGTGGCTTTGGCCTTTAGGGTCTGGTCTTGGCTGCCTTTGCTGTAGCTTTAGGAGCCGCTGCACCTTTCAGTGACTTCTTGGTCGCTGCCACCTTTTTGCCGGTGTGGGCTGCTTTTTTGCCTTTTTTGTCTTTGCTGCCTTGGCCGCAACTTTAGGAGCCGCCGCTTCTTTTCAGTGACTTCTTGGTTGCTGCCGCCTTTTTGCTGGCGGGAACTGCCTTTTTTGTCTTTGCTGCCTTGGCCGTAGCTTTAGGAGCCGCTGC
Organism: uncultured candidatus Poriferisulfidus sp.; assembly: GCA_965215765.1. Taxonomy (GTDB): domain Bacteria; phylum Pseudomonadota; class Gammaproteobacteria; order Poriferisulfidales; family Oxydemutatoraceae. The sequence continues at coordinate 923,318 of OZ244118.1, forward strand.
ATCTTTCAGTGACTTCTTGGTTGCTGCCGCCTTTTTGCTGGCGGGAACTGCCTTTGCTGTCGGCTGCCTTGGCTGCCTTGGCTTAGCTTTAGAGGCTGTCTTTGCTGCCTTGACCGCAACTTTAGGAGCCGCTGCATCTTTCAGTGACTTCTTGGTCGCTGCCGCCTTTTTGCTGACGGGAACTGCCTTTTTTGCCTTTGCTACCTTGGCTGTCTTGGCCTCAGCTTTGGGCGAAGAAGTTTTCGCTGGCTGCGCTTTTTTAACTCTGGTAGCTTTCGCTTTTTCCATAATTTTCACTGCTTGAGAACAAAAGCCGCTTTCTACCAATAAACAGGCAAAGGTGCAATACACAAGGTGCGGAACGGTGACGTGCTAAAGGCATGATTTTTCAGAGTTTTTGCTTTTTACGGTTGCTTCCAGGTTCCCCTCGCAAAGCTGTAAGCCAATGTTCTCGCCTGTTGCCACGTCTGCCGAAGACTTGATGACTGTTCCGTCTTTTCTCGTGGCCAGCGCATAACCACGTTTCAAGATTGCCAAAGGGCTGGCGGATTGCATCCTCGTTTCGGTTTGTTTAAGCCGGAGACTCGCTGAGTGCAAAGTGTTTTGCATGGTATGGAAGAGACGGTGCATATATTCTTTGTTTCGTGCGTGGCTCCGCAGTATTTCCATGGCAGGAGAACAAGCTTGAAGTTTTTCCCGGAGACCGGACAAGTGAGCCCTGTCAGCACTCAGTTTGCCTGATGTGGCAGATTCAAAGCGGGAAGACAGTTCATCGGTTTTTTGCTTTAACTGTTCAATGTTTCGCAAAGGATGAAGTCCCCGTAGAAGGGCGGCGAGAATTTTTATCTTTCCGCTGCTTTCAGCCAAGTGCTGGTTCAAGGTATGTCGCAAGCGAGCAGCTGTGGAAAGCAATTGTTCAAGCAAAGCCTTCTGCTCAGGACAAGCCAGCTCTGCCGACGCCGTAGGAGTTGCGGCGCGCAAATCCGAGACAAAATCACAAATCGTGAAATCAGTTTGGTGGCCGACGCCCGAAATCACCGGTATTTTGGAAGTTGCAATTTGGCGAGCCAGCTGCTCTTCGTTGAAGCATTGCAAATCCTCCGCATCGCCACCACCTCTGGCAATGATCAATACATCGCATTCCATTCGTCTGTTGGCGGTCTCAATGGCTCTGCACAGTCCAGGCAGAGCGGCGGCACCCTGAACCGGAGAAGGGTAAAGAATCAGCTGCATGCCTGGAAAGCGTCTGCGGCAGGTGTTGATGATGTCCTGTATGACCGTTCCTTTTGCTGAACTGACGACGCCAATGGCATTGGGAAAGGTGGGGAGTTCCCGCTTGCGAGAGATGTCAAACAATCCTTCAGCCTGCAATTTCTTCTTGAGTTTCTCGAACCTTATATGCGCAGCACCGTCTCCGCTCTTGCTCATGGACTCGACTTTCAGCTGAAATTGTCCCCGTGGCTCGTACAGCTCCACCGTCGCGCACACTTGGACTTCCAATCCTTTCTCAGGGACAAATCTCAGCCGCCTGTTCTGTTCACGAAACATGACGCAGCGAACCTGCGAACGAGCGTCTTTCAGGGTGAAGTAGGCATGTCCCGAAGCGGCGCGCAAGTAGTCGGCAATTTCGCCTTTGACTTGCACCGTGGAGAATTCGCGATCCAGGCACATTCGCACTCGTGAGTTCAGTCGGGAGACCGAGTATGTCGCTTCAGGTTCTGACAGCAGGTGTTTGTTCGTGAGTGTCGAGTCTGATTGAAGCAATGCCGTGTTTCCTGTTATGACTTGCGGCTGCCACCAAGCAATATGCAAGAGCACGAAGCAACCCCGTCAAGGACACCGCTGGCGATGGTCTGCAATGCTTTCATGGTTTCAGTTATGAGCTTAGGTGACAGTCCTGCTACGTTCACGATGTTGTCAAAGCTTTGACAAGCTCCGCACCACACACACCGGTCAGCGCAAGTCTGCCGGGATAATAGCCGGTGTCGCCGCCTATTATAAAAAACCGAATGCGCCCGGACAGCCCCTGGTTTTGCACTGCCCTCGTACGCACGTTGAAGCAAAGGGAGCGAGCTAGCCGTGAACGCACAGATGCCTGCTTGCCTTGTTTGCAGCCTTTTTCACTTCGGAGAATTGGTCGACCGACCAAGTGCTATACTCACGTCCCCCTGAAGGCACACCAAAATACGCCGCAACAGTGTCGGCACGCTGATTTTGGGGACACAACACTTCTGACCATGCGTGATACGAAAAAATTTCCTGAAGCATTGACCTTTGACGATGTATTGATCAAGCCGGGTTACTCGGAATTTGCTCCGGCAAACGTGATAACACGCACTTACCTGACGGAAGAGATTTCCCTTGAGGTTCCCTTGCTTTCTGCAGCCATGGATACGGTTACGGAGGCTCCTCTGGCGATCGCGATTGCCCAGGAAGGGGGGTTGGGGGTGGTACACCGCAACATGAAGATTAAGAAACAGGCGGAGCATGTGAGACGGGTCAAGAAATTTGAAAGCGGTGTTATATCGGATCCCATCACGGTCTCACCCGATATTTCCATAAGAAAAACCATTGAAATTACGGACAAGCATGGTTTTTCCGGCTTGCCGGTCGTAGACGGAGAACGCCTGGTCGGCATCGTGACGCGCCGTGACCTGCGTTTTGTCACGGATCTTGATGACTTGGTTGCCAGCGTCATGACCCCCAGAGAAAGGCTGGTAACCGTAGCGGAGAACGCCACGCGCTTTGAAGTTGAGCACGCATTACATGAGCATCGGCTGGAAAGGCTGCTGGTCGTCAACAAAGACTTCAAGTTGTGCGGGATGATCACGGTAAAAGACATCCGAAAATCAAAGGAATACCCTCTGGCCACCAAAGATGCGTCAGGCCGTTTGCGCGTCGGAGCGGCAGTGGGAGTCGGTGAAGAAGCCATCGAGCGGGTCGCCGCTCTGGTCGAATCGGAAGCAGACGTTATTGTTATCGATACCGCACACGGGCACTCCAAAATGGTGCTGGACACCGTTCGTGGACTCCGCAAAGCTTATTCGGGCTTGCAGCTGATTGTGGGGAATATCGCCACCGAAGAAGCAGCTGTCGCTTTGGCGGCGTTGGGAGTGGATGCCGTAAAGGTTGGGATTGGGCCAGGCTCTATATGTACGACCCGGGTGGTTGCCGGAGTAGGGGTGCCGCAAATCACCGCCGTCCAGGATGTGTCCCACGCTTTGAAAAATGAAAGGATTCGTGTCGTTTCCGATGGTGGCGTCCGCTACTCCGGGGATGCGGCAAAAGCCATCGCAGCGGGAGCGCATTCGGTCATGATTGGTGGTTTGTTTGCGGGTACGCAGGAAGCCCCCGGTGAGGTGGACACGCATCAGGGTCGCGCATACAAAGCCTATCGCGGCATGGGGTCGGTGACGGCCATGCTCAGAGGTTCCAGTTCCAGGTATTTTCAGGATGCGAGACTGGGTGCGGACAAGCTCGTTCCCGAGGGAGTGGAAGGCCGTGTCCCTTACCGTGGATCATTGAAAGACGTGGTTCACAACCTGGTCGGCGGCATTCGTGCCAGTCTGGGTTACGCAGGTTGTGCTGACATTGAGGCCATGCGCAGGCGTTGTGGCTTTATACGAGTGACGCAGGCCGGTCTGGAAGAAGGGCATGTTCACGGGGTGGATATTACGCATGAAGCGTCCAATTACCCCTTTGACTAAGCACTTGTGTGCGTTGTCTTGACCAATCCTGTCAGTGCCGTCATGTCCCCCCATCAGACGAAAAGGCGGGGATAGGCTTTAGGCACTTCCTTTTCAGCTTTTCCGATCCGGCTCAGACCAACAAGACACGAGGAACGCGGAACCGCTCAAACCTGCCGGGTTATTCAGGCTCCCCCAAAATGGAACCCCCTGCTTCTCACGTCCATCCGGACAGAACGTTTTGCCAGTGGCGTTGCTCGGCAACCCGGAGGTCAGGCGTGATGACACAGCCAGACCTGGCTTCCATTAGCCCTCCGTTCCTGTCTTTGGAGAAAAGACTTTTGCAGAGCGAGGGTATGCAACGGTGATCAATCTTGGCAAAGAGCTTTCCAGCCGGGTCTTGATTCTGGATTTTGGCTCGCAATACACCCAGCTTATAGCCAGACGAGTACGCGAATTGCGGGTCTATTGCGAGATCCATCCCTGGAAGGTCAAAAGCGACTTTGTGACGGGTTTTTCACCGTCCTGCATCATTCTCTCAGGCGGCCCGGAAACAGCCGGTTGCCAACGTTCCCCACAACTGGATTTGGGTATTTTTGCGCTCGGTGTTCCCATGCTGGGGATTTGCTATGGCATGCAAACCATGGCCTCGCAACTCGGAGGGCGTGTGGAAGCATCCGGGAAACGGGAATTTGGGCACGCCCGAGTGACGACACTGATGGGCGATCCGCTCTTTGCTGACACAGGTGCCGGGGAAGAAGGAACTGTGGAACTGGATGTCTGGATGTCACACGGCGACCAGGTTTTGGAACTGCCACACGGTTTTGAATGTCTGGCGAAAAGCAAAGATGCCGGCATGGCAGCAATCGTCAGGAAAGACCAGAACTTGTACGGCTTGCAGTTTCATCCTGAAGTTGAAGACACGCAGTTCGGCAAGAAAATACTGGAAAATTTTGTGATCCGGATTGCGAGTTCGGCACGTGAGTGGCAGACCGAAAAATTCTTGCATCAGGCTGTTGAGAAAATTCGCAGCACGGTAGGAAAAGATGAAGTCATCCTGGGGCTGTCCGGAGGTGTGGACTCATCAGTGGCAGCCGTCTTGATCCACCGCGCCATTGGAAAGCAGCTGCATTGCGTGTTTGTGGATAACGGCCTGCTCAGAGACAAAGAAGCGGAGGAAGTCCGGCAAACCTTTTCCAGCGATCTGGCGATGACATTGCATTGTGTGGACGCACGACAACGCTTTCTTGACGCGCTGTCCGGGGTGGAAGAACCAGAAGAAAAGCGAAAAATCATTGGCAATCTTTTTGTCAAGGTATTTGAGGAAAAAGCCGAACAGCTCGGCGACATACAGTGGTTGGCGCAAGGAACGATTTACCCCGATGTTGTGGAATCCGCAAAAACCGGCTCTGGTGCGACCCGCTTGATCAAGTCGCATCACAACGTGGGCGGCCTTCCTGAGAAAATGCGTTTGAAGTTGCTGGAACCGCTGGCCTCATTTTTCAAAGACGAGGTGCGGGAAATAGGCCACCAGCTTGGCCTGCCTGACAGTCGGATTCATCGTCACCCCTTCCCGGGTCCAGGGCTGGCAGTCAGGATTATGGGGGCGGTGGACGAGGAAAAGCTGGCGCGCCTGCGTCAGGCAGACCGCATTTTCATTGAGGTGCTGAGAAACGCGGGGCTGTACGGAGAAGTCGCTCAGGCTTTCGTTGTGTTGCTGCCGGTCAAGTCAGTCGCCGTGATGGGGGACGACAGATATTACGGGAACGTGCTGGTGTTGCGCGCTGTTGAAACTGTTGACTTCATGACCGCGCGCTGGGCTCGTCTGCCGCTGGATTTGCTTGCCGATGTGGCAGGGAAAATTGTCAATGAGGTCAGAGGCGTGTCACGCGTTTGCTATGACCTCGGGAACAAGCCGCCGGCGACCATCGAGTGGGAATAGTTTTTTATGTACGATTTTTTAAGCCTTGGCTTGACCGAAGATTTCTCCAGGTCATCCTTGCTGAAGACAGGAAGAAAAAATGCAATTAATTAAGAATGCGATACAAAATTTACTGAATTTGACTGGATATAAATTAGTCAGACTTAAAGTTAAGGCAATAGAACCGGTTATTGCTGTTGAGTTAACTGACGAAGAAATGGACATGGTCAATTCTATAACGGATGGAAAGTATGGCAAGTTAACTATGGTGTCAAAACAAAGACTGGTTGCAACGCTTAAGTCCTGTAAGTATGTAGTTGAGAATGTTATTCCTGGTGATTTTGTTGAGTGTGGCGTTTGGAGAGGCGGCAACAGTATTCTTGCCAAGAAAGTTTTCGAGCACTTAGGATCCGACAAGCGAGTTGTTATGTTTGATAACTTTACCGGTATGACCGAGCCAACCGAATTTGATATCGAGGTAAAGACCAGGCAACAGGCCAAACAAATGTATCGTTATAGCCAACAAGGTCGCCAGAATGCTCAGCGTCATCATCCATCTCTTGAGGATGTGAAGAATAATTGTTTGAACGCTGGCGTTGATATAAGCGGCATGCATTTTGTTAAAGGAGATGTTTGTCATACATTGGACATTGCTGAGAATTTGCCGAGCAGGATATCGGTGTTACGTCTCGATACCGACTGGTACGAATCAACAAAAAAAGAATTAAATGTTCTATACCCTATAGTTTCACGTGGTGGTGTTCTGTTAATTGATGACTATGGATTTTGGGAAGGTTCAAGAAAAGCTGTTGATGAGTATTTTGCCGAGGCAGAACGCAAGCCTTTGCTCAATGTTACGGATTGCTCCGGGCGTGCTGCCATCAAGATCTGAAACTGGGCGAGTGGTTCTGCAATCAGGGAAGACCTTGTCAGATTGATGCAAATGGTTGCAAGAGATGATTGATAAAACGCAACCTGAACGTCACTGGCTTACCGCAGAAGAAAGAAGAGTGTTCGGCAAAGCAAGAAGGAACTGCTACACAGCTTGGAGGCGGATAGTAAGTGCTAAACCGTCGGCGTAAACGATGATTAACTCAGAACGAACATGTACAAGCAGATGCTGGCCGAGATAACCAGGTGTAAAGCGTATGTATGAAGCAGCATTCAAAAGTATTGATGATGCACTATGGAAAGACGCCGGTTGCAGCACTGAACTTGATTATATTGAGCAGACAAGCTGGGTGCTTTTTCTGAAGTACCTGGATGACTACGAGACTGGTAAAGAGACAGCTGCACGACTGGACGGTAAAACGTACAGACGCATTATCCAAGGTGATTACAGGTGGAGCAAATGGGCGATGCCTAAGCGAGCAGATGGCAAGCTTGACAACAACAAGGCACACACCGGCGACGACTTGCTCGATTTTGTCTATGGCGAACTGTTTCCCTACCTAAAAGGCTTCAAACAGTCAGCAGACGGTTCAAACACCATTCGTTACAAGGTTGGTGAAATCTTTTCAGAGCTTAGCAACAAGCTGAAGTCTGGTTACACGTTGCGTGGGGTTGTGAACAAGATTGACGGGTTGAAATTCCTGCGCAATGAGGACAAGTATGAGCTCAGCAGCTTGTATGAAGACAAGATCAAGAAAATGGGCAACGCCGGACGAAATGGCGGTGAATATTACACGCCACGTCCGCTCATCAAAAGCATCGTAAAGGTCATCAAACCTGCCATAGATGAAACTGTCTACGACGGAGCTCTCGGTAGTGCTGGCTTCCTGTGTGAAGCTTATGCATATATGCGTGACAGCAAGGAACTGAGTGCCACTGAGTACAGACGGCTGCAATCGCGCACCTTTTCCGGAAAAGAGAAGAAATCGCTCGCTTATGTGATTGGCACGATGAACATGATTTTGCACGGCATTGAGGCACCTAATGTAATACATACCAACACACTGGCTGAGAACATCAATGACATTCAGCGAAAGGACAGGGTTGATGTGGTTCTTGCCAATCCACCTTTTGGTGGTAGGGAGCGTGCTGAGATACAGCAAAACTTCCCTGTCAAAACGGGCGAGACAGCCTATCTGTTCCTACAGCATTTCATAAAGATGCTGAAAGTGGGCGGGCGCTGTGGCGTGGTGATCAAGAACACCTTCTTGAGCAACACAGACAATGCCAGCATCGCACTACGCAAACAGTTGCTCCAGGAATGTAATCTGTTTGCTGTGTTGGATTTGCCGAGTGGTGTGTTTCAGGGCTCTGGTGTGAAGACGGTTGTGCTGTTCTTTGAAAAAGGCAGACCAACAGAACGTGTGTGGTACTACCAACTGGACGTTGGCAGAAACATAGGCAAGAAAAACCCGCTGAATGAATGCGACTTGGCTGAGTTTGTGGAGATGGCGAGCACTCAGAGGTTGAGCGATAACAGTTGGTGCGTAGAAGCGGAAAAAGTGAACAAAGACACGTGGGATTTGACAGTGCGTAACCCTAACCGTGTTGATGAAACTGATAGCCGTACGCCAACGGAAATTATCGGGGAGATTGAAGAGCTTGACAAACGGGCGGCAAGTGCACTGAAAATAGTCAAGGAATTGTTGTGATGTGGAAGACAGCCAAGCTTGGTGAAATCTTTGAATTACTAAATGGTTATGCCTTTAAGAGTAGGGACTACGTGAATGAAGGGTACTTTGTTATGCGTATTACAAACGTACAACAAGGTTACATATCAATTCAAAATTCAAAATATATACAAATTGATGAAACATCTAAACTAAGCAAGTTTATCCTTGAGTCTGGCGATATTTTGATATCACTTACTGGTAATGTTGGGCGTACAGGTCAAATTAAAGATGAACATCTACCGTGTACGTTAAATCAGCGTGTGGCTAAAGTAGACAAGATTAGCGACGAATTGATTGCTAAGAATTTTCTCTTTCACTATTTTAATAGTGACGAATTTAGGAGGCAAGTTGAAGAATTTGCACATGGGGCTGCACAAGCCAATGTATCAACAAAAGATATATTATCTATCTCACTTAACCTCCCGCCACTCACAGAACAACAGCGAATCGTGGCCAAGCTAGATGCAGTATTTGCGGAGATTGATGTGGCGGTTGCTGCTGTCAAGCGTAAGCAAGAACAAGTAGACTCATTAAAGAATGCTTTACTAAGTTCTGAACTTGGTGCTGCTACTAACGACGTCTCTATGCTAAATGCCGTTAAGCTGGATGATATCTGTATCATAGATTGGGGCAACACTAGTCTCACGAAAAAATCATACGTTGAAAACGGTAAGTACTTAGCGGCTTCTGCAACAGGGGTTGACGGAAAAATAGAAGGTTACGAACATGAAGCTGATGTATGTGTGCTGTCCGCTATTGGGGCGCAATGTGGGAAAGTGTTTTTTCCAGAACAACGATTTACGGCAATTAAGAACACTATCACTCTTACACCTAAGCGTGATAAGGTGAATGGTAAGTACTTGTATTACTTGTTTACACATATTGTGCTACCAAAACGTGGTTCCGTACAACCTTTTATCTCAAAAGGTGACATCCAAAATTTTCAAATAGAGCATCTTCCACCACTCGCAGAACAACAGCGAATCGTTGCCAAGCTTGATGCCGTTTTTGAGCAAGCAGACGTTGTTAAGGATGTTATGTCCAAACAATTAGCAAACTACCAGGCACTTAAGTCTGCATTACTTTCAGCTGAACTGACAGGTGAGGCAGCATGAACGAAGCTGATACACGTGCAGAAATAATCGATAAGCAACTTGGGGCAGCCGGGTGGGAAACCGGTGGTGATGTGCGCGTGCAGCGGGAGTACAACATCAACGCTGGGGAAATACGCATTTCGGGTATCCGCACTGGACAGCTTAAAGCTGACTATGTACTTAGCTATAGGAATAGAAAGTTGGCTGTTGTGGAAGCAAAGAGTGACGAAGTGGGTGTTGGAGAAGGTGTGGCACAAGCCAAACTCTACGCACAAAAGCTGTGCTTGGACACGAGCTTTGCTGCTAACGGGAAGGCGATCTACCAAATTTGCCACAAGACCGGCACTGAGCGCGAGGTTCCTGTTTTTCCTTCACCGCAGGAACTTTGGCAGAAGACATTTGGCGAAGCGAACGAATGGTTAGAGCACTTCAATTCTGTACCTTTTGAAGACCTAAGCGGGACAAAGCAAGCACGTTATTACCAAGAGCTTGCTGTAAATCGTGCTGTTGAAGCAATTGCTGATAAGAAGCAACGTATTTTACTTACGCTTGCAACCGGTACTGGCAAAACCCATATCGCCTTTCAGATCGCATGGAAGCTGTTCAAAAGCCGTTGGAATTTGCAACGTGACTGCAAGCGTCAGCCTCGCATCTTATTCCTGGCAGACAGAAACATTCTCGCCAACCAAGCTTATTTAGGCTTTGGTGCGTTTGATGATGATGCCCTTGTACGTATTGATCCCAAGGATATTAAAAAGCGTGGCGAAGTACCTACGAACGGCAGTGTGTTCTTTACGATATTTCAGACCTTTATGAGCGGCCCAGATACGGAGCCTTATTTCGGTGAATATGAACGTGATTTCTTCGACTTGGTTATTATCGATGAGTGCCACAGAGGAGGTGCTAACGATGAAAGCACTTGGCGTAGAATTTTGGAACACTTTGGTTGTGCTGTTCACCTGGGACTCACAGCAACGCCTAAGCGCACTGACAACGCAGACACGTACGCATATTTTGGAAACCCGGTCTATAGCTACAGCTTGGTGGAAGGCATACAGGACGGGTTCCTGACACCGTTCAAAGTCAAACGCATACAGACGACCATAGACGAGTACTTATACACGCATGACGATGAAGTGCTTGAAGGCACAGTTGAAGAAGGTCACGTCTACACGGAAAATGAGTTCAACAGGCGTATCGAAATCAAGGAACGTGAGAAGAAGCGTGTGCAAGTAATGCTTGCCGATATCAATCAGAAAGAAAAGACAATAGTGTTTTGTGCTAGTCAATCGCACGCAGCACTCGTGCGCGACCTGATCAACCAGGAAGCAAGCAATCCAGGCGTTGACTACTGTGTGCGAGTGACTTCCAATGACGGTAATAATGGCGAGACTTACCTTAAACAATTTCAAGACAATGAGAAATCCATCCCCACCATCCTGACCACAAGCCAAAAACTCACTACCGGTGTTGATGTCCATAATGTTCGCAACATTGTGCTGCTGCGTCCCATTAATTCGATGATTCAGTTCAAGCAAATCATAGGACGTGGTACTCGCGTGTTTGAAGGCAAGCACTATTTCACAATATTGGACTTTGTTAATGCTTATCACTTGTTTAGCGATGCAGAGTGGGATGGGGAGCCTGCTGAGTTGCTAGACGAAAATGAGGGTGGTGTTAGTGACGACGACCGTGGTGGAGCCAACAACGAAGGGGATGACAGTGGCATAGGTGACGAGGAAGGAAAAAAAGCATCAAAGCTTCTTCGTATCAGCTTAAGCGATGGCACGGTGCGCGAGTTGAAAAGCATGCTAAGCACCCACTTCTTCGTTTATGGCAAACCAATCAGCGCAGGAGAATTTCTTAGGCATCTGTATGACAAAATCAAATTACCGGAGCTGTTGGGCAGCGAAGAAAAGCTGCGAGAAGTGTGGGCTAGCCCAATCACACGCAGAGAGTTGCTACAAAAGCTTGAGAATCATGGCTGTAGAAAAAGTGACTTGCTAGAGCTACAGAAGCTTTTCAATCCTGAAAACAGTGATTTGTTTGATGTCCTTTCATATATTGCTTACAAGAAACCCGCTATTAGCCGAACTGCGCGTGTAAAAGCGTATGATGACAACACCTTGACTTTGAACCTGTTTGGTTTCCAGCACCAGGAGTTTGTAAGTCACGTGCTACGCAACTATGAGAGGAGCGGAGTAGACGAGCTTGATGATCGCAAGTTAAGTACCGTGCTTGAAGCCAAGTATGGAAGTATCCATGAAGCCCAAGAGCAACTTGGCAGCATAGACCGGATACGCAGTACCTTCATTGGATTTCAGCAGTACTTGTACATGGAAAAAGCAGGCTGAGCTGAAAGACTGGCAATTGTGCTTATGCAGGCTGGAAGTTACACTCAAGGTACTTGGCTAAAAAGCGTTTTGGCTAAAGCAAGGTTAGGAGGATTAACAATGAGAAATTTTATTCCAAACTATTTTGAGCTACCGGGGAGCCGAGTGGCAAGAGCACTTTTACTGCTTCCAAGCACCATGTTTCGAGGTTGCAAATACCATGTCTGAGTTTAATCTGCTTGATATTTTGTGGGAGCGAGCTTCCATTGAGTCTGCGGACTTTGTGGAGGAACATCTTGGAGAGGCACTTGTTTTCTTATATGAGCACAAATTTTTTCATTTTGTAATACAAAAAACGAGCGAACAGAAGATAGAAGGCTTCTCTTTCTGTTTCTGGGCGCAGAGAAGAAGGAATGATCTAACCGAGCATTTCGATTGTACTTCTCGTTTTGGTGAGAAGTTATTTAGAAGCTTGGCTTATGCTTGGAAGGGTAACCACCCTGTGAAAGTTATCCACCCTAGTTTTCAACTGCCCCAAAATATTTATCACGTAGATGATTTTTTTAAGGAATATCCCGTATCGAAGATTCCTCCTGTCAGGCTTATCCATATAGAGGGGGGAACATCTGAAGTAGCTGAAACTATTCTCAAGGGGTTCGAGAAACATCTTAAGCCGGGAGTTCTTATCTTGCTTGGTGAGTTGATTGGCTATCCCAATTGGAGAAATGGACAGTATCGCGCTTGGAAAAAAATCGCTAAAGACTATGGGGTCAAGTTCCGTTATTTGGGTTTTTGTGATCATCAAGCTCTCGTTGAAATTACTAAGCGACAGGCGCCCAGCACAGAAGCCGTGAAAGCTTGAGCCGAGCCATATTCTAGACCTTTGGCAAAACACTGCGCATGTGAAGAAGAGCTGTGATCAATAAACCTTGAGTTATACTCAAGTTGCTTAGCTGAAAATCGTTTTGGCTAAAGCAATGTTAGGAGAATTAACAATGAGAAATTTTATTCAAAACTTTTTTGAGCTACCGGGGAGCCGAGTGGCAAGCGCATTTTTACTGCTTCCAAGCACCATGTTACGTGGTTGTAAGTCCCATGTCTAAGTTCAATCTGCTTAATGGCTTGTGGGAGCGTGCCTCCGTTGAGTCTCTAGAATTTGTGGAGGAACATCTCGGCGTGGCACTTGTTTTCTCCGAGGAGTCTAAATTTTTGCATTTTGTAATACAAAAAATGCGCAAAAATAACATAGGAACAGGTTTTCTCGGTTGTACGGCGATGAGTGATGAGAACGAGCTAGACTACCATTTCGCGCGTCAGCCTCTTCTCAATAAGCGGTCGTTCAGAAGCTTGGTTAATGCTTGGAAGAGCAATCATCCTGTGAGAGACCCTCGTTCTGATACCACACCAGCCCCAGACACCTATTTCGTAAATAGTGTTTTTAAAGAATCCGCTGCACCAGAGTATTCTCACGTCGGACTTATTTATATAGCAGGGGGAATATCTGAAGTAGCTGAAATTGTCCTTGAAGGAGTCGAGAAACATCTTAAGCCAGGAGTTCTTCTCATGTTTGGTGAATTGATTGGCTATCCCAATTGGAGAAATGGACAGTACCGTGCCTGGAATAGAATCGCTGAAGTTTATGGGCTCAAGTTCCGTTATTTGGGTTTTTGTAATCATCAAGCTCTTGTTGAAATTATCGACTGACGGTTACTGGCAAAGAAGCTGCGGTAGCTTGGTCCGAGCTAACGCCCCTAAGCTTTAGCAAGTCAGTGGCGTGCATGAGCAGGAATTCCGCTTGAGCGGTCGGAAGTTACACTTAGGCACCCTACCTGAAAAGAGTTTTGGCTAAAGCAAGGTTGGGAGGATTAACAATGAGAAATTTTGTTCGAAACTTTTTTAAGCTACCGGAGAGCCGAGTGGCAAGCGCATATTTACAGCTTCCAAGCACCATGTTTCGTGGATGCAAATACGATGCCTGAGCTTGATAAGCTTGATGCTTTGTGGGAGCAAGCCTCCGTTGAGTCAGTGGACTTTGTGGAGAAACATCTTGGCGAGGCACTTGTTTTCTCTGACGAGTCCAAATTTTTTGATTTTCTAAAACAAAAAATGTATGAACCAAGGAATGGAAGATTATTTGTCAGATTTATGGCACAGGTTAAAGACAATGCACTAAACGATTTTTTCGAGGAATGGCCTTATAATGAAAGGGAGCAACTTATCTGCAAGAAATGGTTTAGAAGCTTGGTTGATGCTTCAAAGAGTAATAACTCTTTGAAAGTCCCTGACTCCAGTGGTACACCACCCACGGATACATATTACGGAGATAATTTTTCTGAGCAATTCCCTGTATCAGAGATTGCTTCCGCCAGACTTATTCACATAGATGGGGGAACATCTGAATTGGTAAGAAATCTTCTCGAAAAATCGGAAAAGCAACTTATGCCGGGAGTTCTTATCTTATTTGGTGAGTTGATTGACTATCCCAATTGGAGAAATGGACAGTATCGCGCATGGACAGAAATTGCTAAAAATCATGGGATCAAGTTCCGTTATTTGGGTTTTTGTGATCATCAAGCTCTCGTTGAAATTACCGGTCGAGATGCGCCTAGCACAGAAGATGCGGAAGCTTGAGCCAAGCCAACTTCTGAGAAAATCACTGCTGTCAGACCTTCGACTTTTTTGTACGGGCGAAGTTCGAGCCAGGACAAACTGAGTCTTCTTTCAGGCAAAAGATGTCTGAAAGTTGCACTTCTTCGGTTTTCTGGTAGCCGCTCAACTTGCTTTCATGGCTATGGCCGCCACATCACTTAGTCCGGTAATTTCTGCAAAAAACGGCTCCGGTGCGACCCGCTCGATCAAGTCGCATCACAACGTGGGCGGTTTTCCTGGGAAAATGCGTTTGAAGTTGCTGGAACCGCTGGTCTCATTTTTCAAAGACGAGGTACGGAAAATAGGCCACCAGCCTGGCTTGCCTGACAGTCGGATTCATCGTCAACCCCTTTCCGGGTCAGGGCTGGCAGTCAGGATCATGGGGGCAGTGGACGAGGAAAAGCTGGAGTGCCTGCGTCAGGCAGAGCGCATTTTCATTGAGGCACTGAGAAACGCGGGGCTGTACGGGCAGGTCGCTCAGGCTTTCGTGCTACTGCTGCCGGTCAAGTCAGTCCCGTGATGGTGGACGATGGATATTACGTGAATGCGCTTGTTTTGTGCGCCGTTGAAAGAGTTGGCTTCATGACGGAACGCTGGGTACGCCTGCCGTTGGATTTGCTTGCCGAGGTTGCAGGGAAAAACGTCAATGAGATCAGAGGCGTGTCACGTGTTTGCTATGACCTCGGGAACAAGCCGCTGGCTACCATCAAGTGGGAAATGGAGCAGTCTGGTTTCGGCGACCGACACGCTGATAGGCGGCATGTGTCCCAGTGAATACTGGGCGAATGACGTCTAACTTTCCGAACCTTCGAGCGATGCCGAGGCTGCAAGGTAAGCAAAGTCGAAGTACCTGGTGGGTGGATGTCTGTACTGATAAATTTACGGGCAGAAAGCTGATTTCAAAGCATGGCTAGACAGAAAGAAAAGAGGTAGGTAGAATCTGAAGCCAGACGCACTCAATTTAGAGGTGTCAGTAAAATGTAGCCGTTAGGGGAGACCATGAAAAATAAGGCAAGAGCACCCAGAAATAGAACAATGACACTGACAAGCGATGAGATTAACTTTCTTAAATTACAAGTCAAGAGTTATGAGGATGTTAAGTCGTCACCTGATGTACTTCGAAATAATATAATAAATAGTGACTTTGAGTCATGTGTGGAATACATGGGCGACCATTCAATTGATCTGCTTATATTAGATCCTCCTTACAACCTGGATAAGAATTTTAATGGATATAAGTTTAACAAGCGTTCGGTTAAGGACTACGAGCTGTATCTTGAAGAAGTATTCAGGATTTTTATCCCAAAGTTAAAGAAATCGTCATCTATATATATTTGCGGTGAATGGAAGTCCTCTGTGTCAATATATACAGCCGCCAGCAGGTTTTTTAAGGTTAGAAACCGTATTACATGGGAAAGAGAAAAAGGCCGTGGTGCACTTTCGAACTGGAAGAGTTGCAGTGAAGACATCTGGTTTTGCACTATGTCAGATGTGCATACTTTTAATGTTGAGAAAGTCAAGATTAGAAGAAAAATTATTGCCCCCTACAGAAACCGTGATGGTTCCCCGAAGGATTGGAGTGAGTCTTTATGTGGAAGCTTTAGGGATACCTCGCCTTCAAACCTGTGGTCAGACATTACCATTCCATTTTGGTCTATGCCTGAAAACACTGACCACCCAACTCAAAAGAGCGAAAAGCTTATTGCCAAGCTGATTTTAGCGAGCACAAATGAGGGCGATTGTGTCTGTGATCCGTTTCTTGGAAGTGGAACGACTGCCGTTGTTGCAAAAAAGCTAAAGAGAGACTTTGTGGCATTTGAACTCAACAATGAATATTCCCTTCTTGCGCAAAAGAGACTAAACCAGGCAGATACTGATGGTTCCATACAAGGCTATACGGATGATGTTTTTTGGGAGAGAAATACACTCAATCATCAAAAAGAGGCTAAAGGAAAAAGAGATAATAAAAAAAGTAATTCCACGAAAATTTCTTATCTTAACTACTCAGGTTCCCTCTTTGAGCGATACTAAGCGTTGAAGAAAAGCAGTTGCCTGAGACATGTTAATCCTTTCCCGATAGCTTTCAGAAAATATTTTTTCAAAATAAGTTAATATGATTGAAGATCGGTGCGGCCTCTGAATTTTGGAGTAGTGTGAAACATTTTAAATCGGTGTTTAATATAGATGTGATGTGAATCATTCTACCGATGGATTCACGTAGCGGATCTAGTAGATTTTATGCCCCTTGGAAAAAAGCTTAAGAATCACTGTAAGGCTTACTGAGCAGGTGCATGGATTGTGGGGCGATATTGCTATCGGGCTGAATGTCTCATTGTCGTGGATTGTTCGCTTTGCGACTTCCCGGTTCCTCACTAATTAACAAGGTAGTATCGAAGGTCAAGGTGAACTACCGTTTGAAATGGACTCCGAGCTTGGTTTAAGCTTTGGGGTAGGAAATATAGGGAGATTGTATGTTTTCAGCCGTTAGTCTTTTTTGCGGAGCCGGTGGGCTCGACCTTGGGTTTGCTTCAGAAGGCTTCGACTTGGTGTATGCATGCGATAACGATCCAGCAGCGATAGAAACGTATAAGAGGAACATAGATTCCCGGGCGCACCTATGCGATGTTACATCCCCCGAATTCGAAGGCAACGTCAAAGCCATTGGCGGTGTTGATGTGGTTCTTGGCGGCTTCCCATGCCAAGGATTTTCAAAGTCTGGTCCAAAGAAAAGCGATGATGTTCGAAATAAGCTCTATCTGGAGATGAGAAAGGCTGTAATGCACCTTCAACCAAAGGTTTTTATTGCGGAGAACGTTGATGGACTCTCTCAGAATTTTGGAGGTCACTACTTGCGTCAAATATACACTGGCTTTGAAGAGCTTGGTTACTCTGTTGAGTATAGGATCCTCAATGCGGCGAGGTATGGGGTTCCGCAACATAGACGCAGGGTTTTTTTTGTTGGCGTGCGAGATGCGCTCAGGCATCCCTTCATCTGGCCCGAACCCACGCACACAGCAGTAACGAGAAATGGAGAGTCCGAAGTCTTCGACTCACTGCCACTTTCCCCCAAAGTGTTGTCGGATAAACCGCCGGTCACTATTCGAGACGCGATATCAGACCTTCGGTTGCTGGATGCGAATGTAGCCGATCACAGAGTTGTCTTGAGATGGCCGAAGCGGTATGACCAAATAATTCGAAAGATCGGTTCCTGCCAAAAGTTATGTAACGTCAGGTTTGCGCCGACTTCGGTTTTTACTTGGGATATTCCTGAGGTGTTCGGCAAAGTAACGAAGCCACAAATTGAGGTGCTCGAAACGATAGGAAAGAATCGTAGACATAAGAAATACGGTTCAATTCCTAACGGAAATCCTCTGGCTCAAGATATAATTGAAGGTCTAAGCGGTCTTCCCGATTTGACTAAAGATCTGGCACGACTGGTAGAAAAGGGATACTTGAAAGAGCAGGATGGTAAGTACGACTTAAAGGGGGCGATGTTTTGTTCCGGACTCTTCAAGCGACCAGATTGGGAGCAACCCTCGCCGACCATTCTCACCAATTTCTATAATCCAAGGTACTTCCTGCACCCTACCGAAGACAGGCCTTTTTCCCTTCGTGAGTGCGCTCGATTGCAAGGGTTTCCAGACAGTTTCATGTTTACTGATAGTGAGAGTGAGCAAAAGCTAAAGGATGGTTACCGTCTCGTTGGAAATGCGGTGCCACCCGCACTGGCGAAGCTCTTCGGTCGTTCCGTTGCTAAGCTTTTGGATAGAATGAACGGACTAGCCTCCTGGTGAAGCTGCCTAATGTCACATTAGATTTGTCGCAGGAGATAGCCGAGTTTGATGTTTGGATTACGCCGGCTCTCGGATCAATTCAGGAAACTGACAAGTTCAGACAGGAGCTTGACGCAGTAGCAACAACCTTCGATTTTTTGGCAAATGCTGCTGATGACTTTTCGGATCCAAGTCAATTACAAGCTTCCTATGTCGCTGAGGCATTCGACGCGTTGGTCAGAGAAATTATTGACAGCGAGGGAGCTGAAGCGTCTCTAAATCAGATCTTTCGGATGCTACGGGCTCTTGCTTCAACGATGTACTTAGTAACCGGGAAGTCAGACAACAACGTTAAGTGCCAGCTACCCATTCACCTAACGAACACAGTTGGTGTCGAAGATCTCCTAAAGGTTAGCAAGACAGAAAAGGGGTATTCGCTCCAGCGAGCTTCTGTCCCGCGGGAGCTGACAGCTGACAGCTATATGTCGCTGATAGCTTCTCTCTACGAGGCAGATACACTCGGGCTCCTTGATCGCAATATTGCAGAAGCACATGATCGCCCTCAGAAACTACTCGAGTATTTCATTGAGTTTATTTTGTCAGATGATGATAGTGTTTCGCAACTTTGGAGCCTGGGGCAAAGCTACTGTGAATTAAAAGCTTTCGACGGAGATAGGCATCTGTCGCTTCTTGCTCCGCTTATCATCTTCCAGGTTAGGGGTTCCGTAACCGCTTCAGGTAGGCATGAACCAAGACGAAGCCATTGCCGTCATGTTGAAAGAACATGAAAGGGTCAAAGAGATGTATCGTGGTTTCGACTATTCGGCGGCTTTGCGAGGTACCCCAGAGGAACACCTGTCAGTGATAGCTGGTGCCATGGAATGGATACTTGAAGCGCAAAGAAAGGCCGCCGAACGTGAAACAAGTGATGCAGCAAAAAACAGGCGCACAAGCGTTACTCTGACGCAGTGTTGGCGCTGAGCAGAGCGTTTGCACTTGCTGCTCCCGGTGATGAGGCGGAAGAGATGCGCGATGAGGTTGGTTTCTTTCAAGCGGTTCGCGCTGCGTTGATCAAAGGCACAGGAAGCAAAAAGAAGACCCAAGACAACGAACTGGTCGTAAGGCAGATCGTTGACCACGCTGTCATTTCCACTGAGATCATAGATATTTTGCAGGCGGCAGGTTTGAAATCGCAGGATATCTCTATTTTATCGGATGAGTTCCTCGCAGAAATACAGGGAATGGAGAAAAAGAATCTGGCGTTAGAAATGCTTAAAAGACTTATTAACGAAGAGATCAGTTCAAAGTTGCGTTCTCGTGTTGTTAAAACGAAAGCCTTTTCTGAGCGGCTGAATGAGGCTGTTGATCGTTACCACACCAACGCATTGACGACGGTTAAAGTTATTGAAATGCTGATAGATTTGGCAAAGGAAATTCGTGCTAGAATTCACCAGCAAGGCAAAGATGGTATGTCAGAACAAGAGGTCGCTTTATATGAAAGCTGTATCGGAAAACAAGAGTGCAGCCGATGAAATGGGCGATGAGAAGCTAAAGTTCTTGGCACGTGAATTACTGAAGACTGCGCATTACAACGCAACGATTGACTGGTATCACAGTGATATGGTGCGGGCAAAAATGCGGGTAGCAGTCAGGCGCGTATTGAAAAAACTTGGCTACCCACCGGATTTGCAATCTTCAGCTATTCAGACTGTTCTTCAGCAGGCAGAGATTTTTTTGGAGAAGTGGGCTGCCTAAGCAGGAGTTATGTAGATGACAGCTATCTATTGGCAACTCTCCATATTCGCAACGATAGCACTAGCGAGTCTTTTGGTGATACAGAGCGTTCTACCGAGCAGATCACTTCTGATTGTTTGCGGAATTTGGACTCTCCACACGCTAGTGCAATTGACCCCGCCGCTCATGGTCGTTCAGCTAGTGGTGATTTGGGTCTCCTACTCCATTTTTTCGTATATTGTGGCTAAGAGAGCTGAAACCATTAATCTTCGCCAAGAGCTTGCAGTCTTGACTGCAGCCTTGTCTGAAGAGCAGCGAAACAATATTGCTACGATACCAGAGGAAAGCATGCAGATTCTGAGTGGTGTAGAGCATCGTGACTATTTGTTCAAAAGCTTGCGTTCCACAGAACACAAAATCATGATTTTATCTGGCTGGATCAGTAGCCGTGTGATTGATGAGCAATTTGTGAGTCTTCTTGCACTGAAGCTGGGGCAAGGTGTACACGTTTACATTGGATATGGCTGGGAAAACTCGAAGGGAAAGCATTCCCAGTCAGTCATTTCAAAGGAAGCCCTTGCTAGCCTAAAAAGAATAACCAGGCAACATCCTAAAGCAATTTTTGTTTCCAAATTTGCCACGCACGAGAAGCTGCTGGTGCTCGACGAAAAAAAGGTGGTGTACGGTTCCGCTAATTGGTTGTGTAACAGGAGCTACAAGAACTCTGAACGAAGTATTGTAATTGCTGATGACGGGCTGGCGAAAGGTGAGGCTGAAAGAGTTGAAAAGCTGATTCGTCAAAATGTTTTTAGGTGAGTGCTTGGCGTGTAAGAACGTAATTGCGCTTATGCAGGCTGGAAGTTACACTCAAGTTACTTAGCTGAAAAGCATTTTGGCTAAAAAAAGACAGAAAGATCACGAAAGCAGGAACCCCTTCACGGGGCTTATTTAAATTGAAAATAGGAAGATTCTTCAAATACAGACTCCCGCCCGATCTTCATAGCCTTTTGTGGGAAAGTGCGGCTTGTGAGTCTGCGGATTTTGTGAAGCAATACATTGGCGAGGTGCTTGTTTTCAAGAGGGTGCACCAAATTCGAAGTCATGCGGTCGGAAAAATAAAGGAACAGAAAATAGAAGGCGTTTGTTTGGAGTTCGGTGTGTACAAGGCAAAGTCAATCAACTATTTCGCAAAATGTTTTCCGGAACTCGACTTTGTGGGTTTTGACTCTTTTGAAGGCTTGGCTGAGGATTGGATGGGTCATCACTTGACAAAGGGCGGCTTTAACATGGGTGGGAAGCTACCCAGAGTTAAGCAAAATGTGCGTCTCGTGAAGGGTTGGTTCGACCAGACGTTGCCAAAATACTGTCAGGAATCCCTTCGCGACAAACCCGTCCGGTTCATTCATGTTGACGGAGATACATTTGAGGCAGCCACAATTGTCTTCAAAAACTTGTCTGGGCATCTCAAGCCGGGAGTCCTTATCTTGTTTGACGAGTTGATCGGCTATCCGAATTGGAAAAATGGAGAGTTTCTCGCCTGGAAAAACATCACTTCCGAGCATTCCATCAACTTTCGCTATTTAAGCTTTTGTAGTCAGCAAGCTCTCGTTGAAATTATCGAATGACGGATACCCAGCAAAGAAGCTGCGGTAGCTTGAGCCGATCCAGTTCCCGAGACCCTTGGCAAAATAGTGGCTTATGTGAGCGGGGGGTGTGCCTGAGCGAGCCGGAAGATACACTCAAGCTGCTTAGCTGAAAAGCGTTTTGGCTGAACAAAAAACAGGAGAATTATAAAAATGAGAAACCCTTTCTGGAACTTGCTTAAATTGAGAATAGCAAGATTTCTCAAATATAGATCCGCCCCCGCCCCCGCTCCCGCTCCCGCTCCGTCTCCCGTTCCTATTCTTCATAGCCTTTTGTGGGAAAGTGCGGCTCGTGAGTCTGCGGATTTTGTGAAGCAATACATTGGTGAGGTGCTTATCTTCAAGAGTTTTCACCAAATTCATGATCATGCGATCGAAAGAATAAAGGAACAGAAAATAGGTGGTGTTTGTTTGGAGTTCGGTGTGTATAAGGGGAGGTCAATCAACTACTTCGCAAGCCGTCTTCCAGAGCTCGACTTTGTGGGTTTTGACTCTTTTGAAGGCTTGGCTGAGGACTGGACCGGACATCACGCAAGAAAAGGCACCTTTAACTTGGATGGGGAGCTACCTGAAGTTAAGCAAAATGTGCGTCTCGTGAAGGGTTGGTTCGACCAGACGTTGCCAAAATACTGCCAGGAATCTCTTCGCGGCAAATCTGTCCGGTTCATTCATGTTGACGGAGATACATTTGAGGCAGCCACAATTGTCTTCAAAAACTTGTCTGGGCATCTCAAGCCAGGAGTCCTTATCTTGTTTGACGAGTTGATCGGCTATCCGAATTGGAAAAATGGAGAGTTTCTCGCCTGGAAAAATATCACTACTGAGCATTCCATCAATTTTCGCTATATAAGCTTTTGTACTAACCAAGCTCTCGTTGAAATTATCGAGTGACGGATACTGGCAAAGAAGTTGCGGTAGCTTGAGCCAAGCCAACTTCTGAGAAAATCACTGCTGTCAGACCTTCGACCTTTTTGTACGGGCGAAGTTCGAGCCAGGACAAACTGAGTCTTCTTTCAGGCAAGAGATGTCTGAAAGTTGCGCTTCTTCGGTTTTCCTGTAGCCGCTCAACTTGCTTTCATGGCTATGGTCGATCCATCACTTAGGCCGGTAATTTCTGCAAAAAACGGTTCCGGTGCGACCCGCTCGATCAAGTCGCATCACAACGTGAGTGGCTTTGTCCTGAAGCGTCGCTACTTCCACGGTGCTCAAGCTTGGGTACGGGCGATAGGCGATGGGCGGCGGTCTTGTTTCTCCGGCCACCGGCGGCGGGAGTCGTTTCCAGAAAAAGACTTGCGGAAAGAAGCTGGTTCTGGCTGAGAGAGGGCTGTTTAACCGTTGGACTTGTCGAGGTCACGTATGACGCGTAAAACCTCGGCTACTGGTTCAAGCAGGTTCCCGGGGATGTAGTTGTATTGCTCCACTTGCGACATTAAGTCTCTGGCGAGAGGCACGTTCTGCATGATTGGTATGCCTTCCTGTTTTGCAAGTTCAATGATGCGCTTAGCCAGAATGCCTTCTCCCTTTACGGTTACGACTGGCAAAGCGGTGTCTCCTTCGTTGTACATCAGACCCACGGCGTAGTGGGTTGGGTTCGTGACGATGACGGAGGATCGCTTGACGTCATCTGGAACACGGCTGTTGAGTAATTCTTGGTGCAAGCTGCGGCGCTTCGATTTCATTTCAGGGTTTCCCTCCATTTCTTTATATTCTCTTTTTATTTCGTCCTTTGACATTTTTAGCTGTTTGATGTGGTCAAACTTCTGAAAGGCAAAGTCGGCGGCGGCAATTGTTGTAAAACCAATCGCCCCGCTCACCATCGTACTGTGTAACGCTGCCCCTGTAACTGGCAAAACGCAACTCACGCCACAAAACGGGACAGCAAGAATGGAAGGCAGTGCAATGTAGATCACCGATGTTATCAGGCCTCCGAGAAATCCTATTTTTACGATGGACTTTAAGAGTTCAAACATATTTTTGCTTGAAAAAATTTGCTTTAAACGTGTTCCCGGGTTCAGTTTTTTTATATCCGGCTTGATTGATTCGGGAGCCATCAGTGCGCCGATTTGGATATAGTTGGCGAAAATTGCCACGATAATGACGATGAGCATGACCGGGACGGTGAGCTTTAAACTTAAAATAAAAATCGCGTGTCCCGTGTCTCTTAGCGCGTTCTGGAAATCCAGTCCGTAGTATTTTGGCGGTATCAGAATCATTTTCTGAAACGTTGTGATATAGCGTTCGCTGTTCAGCCAAAAATAGGCGTACAGCGACACGACCAGTGCCGTGCTGACCAAGTCCTTGCTTTTGGCGACTTGCCCTTTTTTTCGGGCATCCCTAAGCTTTTTCTGCGTCGGTTGCTCGGTTTTTTCGCCGCTACTGTTGCCGCTCATAACAAAAGCTGTCCCAATGAGTAAAAGTTGTCCAAAATATTCGCCTCAAAGTATTCTTTAAAGATATCCATAAGTACACCAAAGATAATAATCAAAACGAGTATAGCAGCTGCGCTTTTTATGGGCATGGCAAGAAAGAAAATGTTCAACTGAGGAGAAAATCTTCCAATCAGGCCGAGACCGAACTCGACAATGAACATGGTGATAACTGCAGGGCCAGCCAGATACACAGCGGTTTTGACCAACGCATCCATGTGCATGAGGAAAAAGGGCGCGCGGTCAAGCTGTATGTTCGGCATAAATTCGTGTACCGGCCAATACACGTAGCTGCCATAGAGGCCGCTCAGGAAGAGGGGAAAAATTCCAGCGATGAAAAAAAGAGCGGTAGCGGTCTGCAACATCAGTTGGCCCAGAGGCGACACCTGCTCGCCGAGCAAGGGGTCAAAAGACTCGGCAATGGTCGCCCCCCTCTGGTTGTCAATGAATGCTCCCACGGATGAAATTGCCCAAAATATGATGTTAGTCAGAAATCCGATTGCAAGCCCGATAAAAAATTCCTTGGCGGAAATGAGGAGCATTTCGGCGTAACCAAGGCTTTCAGGAAAGTCGTCTTCAACGACAGGAAAAATAAAAAGTGCCAAGCTCAGCATTATGCTGTTGCGTGTCAGTTGACCGCCCAGCAACTCCTTGCTCATAAAGCTTACGATCGTGAATGCCGCAACCATGCGGGGCAAGATCATGGAGAAAGTCACGACCACCCGCCCGAATTCTGAAATAATGTCTTCCAAGTCAGCTGTGCCTCATCTCAGGGCTGGTGTTGCGAGTGCAGATATCTTTCTTTCAGAGGGGAAAGAAAAGCCTTGCTCTATATTCTGTGCGAACCCCGGGAGTCACTGTCAAAACACCTTCGTAACGCTTTTTGATGATTCAAGTGTGCATTTTTGGATTGACAAAAAATCCAGCGATCGGAATTAAGACCCTTCGGCTATTCTGTCGAAAACAAATACGGCGTATTGGTAGATTTCTTCGCCCAGCCAAGCGCCAGTGGCAAAAATAGTCAGGATGACCGCAATCAGTTTTATTGCGAAAGAAAGGGTTTGTTCCTGGATTTGTGTGAGAGCCTGAAACAGGCTGACCACCGTCCCAACGACCGAGGCAACGATGATTGGCGGCAGAGACAGCAAGAGCACCAGCAAAAGTGCTTCCTGCGTGAGAGAGACAATGCTGTAGGCGTCGGCAATCACGGGTTGGGAGCTGCTTGCGGTTCAGCTTGCTCATCGTCCTGTGGGGCGAAAAGTGCGGGCTGGCGTTCGGTGACGGCAAACAATCGTGCTGCCGGTTGGGTGGCAATGCTGAGCAGTTCGCATTGCGCGATAACTGCATCGTTCAGTCTGAGCAGCAAATACTCGTTCTTTGTAGGGGCTCTGGTAATGACTTGACCGGGCTGCAATTTCAGGAGTGCTTTGGTGTAGAAGGATTTTTCCGGAAGCTCAAGGTACAAGCGAAAAAGCAATTCTTCGGGCGTGTCCGCGGCGGCGGCACCCTCTCCGTTTGCCTGTGTATTGCCGTTCTCGCCAAGTTGCTTTCCCATCACCAGCCTGTTTTCTTCCACAAGAGCTTCGAAAATGGTTTTTCCACCTATGTTGAGTTCAAAGCAGCCACTGTCAAATCCATGCCAATCCAGGAAGATAATGTCTCCCGCCTCCAGTGACCGCAGCTCGCTTTCAGTGAGTTGCGCGCTGGCCACACGAATACGTACCGGAACAGGTACATCGGGAATAACCACTGCCGGGCGGGAGCCGAGAAATCCGCACCAGTTGAGCAGTTTCGGCAAAGCTTCCTTGGCGAACGAGATTTCACCACCCAATCCTTTATTTTCAGTGCTGAACCCCATGCTCAAACCAGTTACGGCCGGCGCGTCTCCAATGCTTAAGTGGCTGAACTCAATCGTCGTGCCGGTTTTCGTGAAGAAAACATCAAGAGCAGGCTGTATGGCCGCCTCAAATACGCCGAGTTTCAGTTCATCAGGCATTTCAGAAAAATCCGCAGGCGAAAACCAGTCGCCGAGCAAGGCACTTAAAAACCCTTGGTTGCAAGACAAGGAAAATTGTGTACTGCTTATCGTTCCTTCAACATGGACCACTTGCTCGGCCAGCCTGTTTTCAGGGGACAAGTTAATTTTCAAAGTTCCCGCAATAGTCGTAATCTCGAGCCCAAGATTTCGTGTGGCGAGCAGGTTGCGAAACCTGCTTTCTTCGGCTCTGACCGGAGGGTACAGGTATTCTTCAGCTGTGCTGGCGAATTCAAGCATCCTGTTGTTCATCCTGAACAAAGCGGCGTTTGCCGTGACCTGCCTTGGTTGTCTCGTTGCTGTTGTTGCTGAGTGTGCGTGTCAGTTACAGAGATTTGAACGTCCAGCTTGAGGTTCTGGGAAAGCGTTTGTTTCATGATCCCCTGTTGTTGAGACAAGAGATTGGCGGCATCGGCAGTCTCTGCAGAAAATGACACGCTGAGCTCATTTCCTTCCAGATTTCGTGTGGCGAGCAGGTTGCGAAACCTGCTTTCTTCGGTTTTGACCGGAGGGTACAGGTATTCTTCAGCTGTGCTGGCGAATTCAAGCATCCTGTTGTTCATCCTGAACAAAGCGGCGTTTGCCGTGACCTGCCTTGGTTGTCTCGTTGCTGTTGCTGCTGTTGCTGCTGTTGCTGCTGAGTGTGCGCGTCAGCTACAGAGATTTGAACGTCCAGCTTGAGGTTCTGGGAAAGCGTTTGTTTCATGACCCTCTGTTGTTGAGACAAGAGATTGGCGGCATCGGCAGTCTCCGCAGAAAATAACACGCTGGTCTCATCTCCTTCTTTATTTCGTGTGGCGAGCAGGTTGCGAAACCTGCTTTCTTCGGCTCTGACCGGAGGGTACAGGTATTCTTCAGCTGTGCTGGCGAATTCAAGCATCCTGTTGTTCATCCTGAACAAAGCGGCGTTGCCGTGACCTGCCTTGGTTGTCTTGCTGCTGTTGCTGCTGAGTGTGCGCGTCAGTTACAGAGATTTGAACGTCCAGCTTGAGGTTCCGGGAAAGCGTTTGTTTCATGACCCCCTGTTGTTGAGACAAGAGATTGGCGGCATCGGCAGTCTCCGCAGAAAATGACACGCTGAGCTCATCTCCTTCCTTATTTCGCGTGGCGAGCAGATTGCGAAACCTGCTTTCTTCGGTTTTGACCGGAGGGTACAGGTATTCTTCAGCTGTGCTGGCGAATTCAAGCATCCTGTTGTTCATCCTGAACAAAGCGGCGTTGCCGTGACCTGCCTTGGTTGTCTTGCTGCTGTTGCTGCTGAGTGTGCGCGTCAGTTACAGAGATTTGAACGTCCAGCTTGAGGTTCTGGGAAAGCGTTTGTTTCATGACCCCCTGTTGTTGAGACAAGAGATTGGCGGCATCGGCAGTCTCTGCAGAAAATGACACGCTGAGCTCATTTCCTTCCTTATTTCGCGTGGCGAGCAGGTTGCGAAACCTGCTTTTTTCGGTTTTGACCGGAGGGTACAGGTATTCTTCAGTTGTGCTGGCGAATTCAAGCATCCTGTTGTTCATCCTGAACAAAGCGGCGTTGCCGTGACCTGCCTTGGTTGTCTTGTTGCTGTTGCTGCTGAGTGTGCGCGTCAGCTACAGAGATTTGAACGTCCAGCTTGAGGTTCTGGGAAAGCGTTTGTTTCATGACCCCCTGCTGTTGAGACAAGAGATTGGCGGCATCGGCAGTCTCCGCAGAAAATGACACGCTGAGCTCATTTCCTTCCTTGCTGATCGTGACTTCCGTCCCCTTCATGACACCATGATCCAGAGTGATTCTGACTTCCGGAACCTTTGATGCATCTCCCGGAGCTGACACCAGTATGCGGCTGACGATTTTTTCGGTGAGTTCGTGGAGTTTGGCAGGGCTGGTGGTGGCGTGTGCTTCACTTGCCTTGGTTTCACCCGGCAGCTTGCTGGTTCCGCCGGTGGCTAACAAGCCAGGGTTCAGGCGCGGGTCGCCATCAAGTTTGTCGTGTTTCTTCCCTGCCTCTTTGTGCATCCCGCCCCGCATTCCGGGATGTTGGAGGCGCCGATCAAGCAAGTTTTCCTGTTTGGTGTGGTCCGTGCCTTTTGCCTGTTTTTTTGCTGAAGCAGTCTTCGCGTCTTGTTGCGCAGCGCCTTCACTGGCTTTTTTCGACTCCCCGCTTTGTTGTGCAGAGCCTTTACTGGCTTTTTCCGCCCTCTCGCTTTGAAGGGCATCAGCTTTGTTTTCCTGCTCTTGAGCTGCCTCTTTTTTGCCGCTCTTGTTCATCAACTCTTCAAAATGATCTTTTTCGCCACTTTGTGCGGTTTGTTCGGGCGACTGACGTCTGTTTTCGTCATTCAGATTTCTGGATATAGCTGACGGGTTAGATTGAATCTTCATTTTGGTTTTCCTCCACCATTATTAAGGGGCTTTTGACGCTGAATTCCTCCAATTCCAAGTCTTCCAGGCGTTGTTTTTCACGGTTTTTCTCTTCATTTACCACGCGAATTGTCTCTTCGTATTTCTGAACTTTCTGTTCGGCCTTCGTTCTGAGTATTCGTGCTTCGGCAAGCAGCTTTTTGGCTTCCTGTACCGCCATTTCTGCGTCTGAGACCGCTTTTTTCAAAAGGACGTTTTTGGCGTACAGGTCTGCAACTTCCATGCGCATATCGGTGAGGTCTATCAAAAGGGTGTCTCGTCCTTTGACTTTATCAAACAAACGTTCTTCTTCCTCAACGCGCCAAATCTGGTATTCGTTCAGGCTCTTTTTTTCTTTTAACACCGTGAGCAAATTTCTTTCTAGCTTGGCGTGGGCCTTACTAAGCTGCAATTGCGCGTTATCACGGTGCAATTCCTTGATATGCAATAGCTGGTCCAGCATCTCAGACTCCGATTTCTTTCATTCTTCGCACTGTCTCTGAAAAGTCTACGAACTCATTGGTTCCCTGGCAAAGAAAACTCTCGATCAGGTCGTGCTTTTGAATGGCCTGATCCGCCAAGGGATCCGAGCCACTTTGGTACTCCCCGATTTTGACCAGAAGATCGACTTCCTGGTACTTTGAGATCAATTCTCGCAAACGGGTGGCGGCTGCGACGTGCTCACTGTCTGTCACATTTGGCATTACGCGGCTGACGCTTTCCAGGACATCAATGGCTGGATAATGACCACCTGCCGCGAGTTTGCGCGAAAGAATGATGTGCCCGTCCAGAATGGATCGCGTTTCATCGGCGATGGGTTCGGTCATGTCGTCACCTTCTACGAGCACGGTGTAAAAAGCGGTGATGGAACCGCGGCTGGATTGCCCTGCGCGCTCCATCAATTTTGGCAAGGTGGCAAAAACCGATGGCGGAAATCCGCGGCGGGTGGGTGGCTCGCCCGCTGCGAGTCCAATTTCACGTAAAGCCCGGGCAAAGCGCGTGACCGAATCCATCAGTAACAGTACTTTCTTTCCTTGGTCGCGGAAAAATTCGGCAATTGCAGTCGCGCAGTAAGCGGCTTTGGCTCGCTCAATGGATGGCCGATCCGAAGTTGCCACGACGACCACAGTCCGAGCCATGCCTTCCGGGCCAAGGCTGTGTTCAATAAATTCCCGGACTTCCCGCCCGCGCTCTCCGATCAGCGCCAGAACGATTACGTCTGCCTGGGCGCCTTTGATCAGGGACGACAGCAAAGTGCTTTTTCCCACTCCGGCTGCGGCGAAAATGCCGATGCGCTGTCCTTCACCGCAAGTCAGCAACCCATCGATCACCCGCGATTGCATGGCAAGGGGTTGCTCAATGATTTTTCTGGACATGGGGTTTGGTGGATCGGCGTAAATGGGGTAGTGATCGGTTGCTTTTTCTTCGATGCTTGTGGCGGAACCCATCAAGGGCTGACCCAGGCTGTTCAGAGCTTTGCCGAGTAAGTGGTAGCCGACCGGGATGCGGTGTACCTTGCCGCTTGGAACCACTTCTGTGTTTGTGGAGATGCCGAGCATTTCCCCCATGGGTGTCAGCAAAGCGTACTTTCCGGATAACCCCACCACTTCTGCGTGCAGTCCCTTCTCTTCGCCCGGATTACGCAAGATGCATAACTCGCCGAGCTTTACATTTGGAACGACCGCGCGTACCAAAGTCCCAATCACTTCCCGAACCCGTCCGCGCATTTCGTAAAGCTGCGTGTCCGTTACCGCATCCTTCAGAACGTCAGTGATGTAAGAAAGTCCTTCCACGCTCCTTATTTCTCCAGAGATTTTTCCATCAGCAGAATGTTTTTATTGCCTTCACGTCGGAAACTGACTTCGTTCATCAACTGCTTCGCAAGGTAAATGCCCAAATGACCAACCGCACGTTGTGCGGGTGGCGCGTGTAAATCTGTTGGGGGTGCAACCTGGGTGCTGTCAAAAAATGAACCACAGCTTTCTATGCACACGCGCAGACGACCATCCCTGATATCAAGCCGCAGTTCGGTTATTTCGGAGCCGGAAGGGTGGTGTTCGTGTTTGATCACATTGGCGAGTATTTCGTCGACTGCAACCTGTACATCGCACATTGCATCAAAAGGAATACCGAATTGTTTGCAAAAAGACTCGACCACTTGAGGCACATGCTCAAACTCTACCTGTTGTTGGTTTCCAGCTGTTGCAATACGAACTTGCGCGTTCACAGGTCACGCTTCACGGCCATCAAAGTGGCATCATCAAAACGCGCTGCACCTTCAAATTTTTTCAGTTCGGCAAATAACCTCATGACGATTTCCTCAGCGGTTCCCCCGTATTCTAGCAAATCCAGAATCCGGGCTTCTCCAAAGGCCTCACCGTTCGCGTTTTCGGCTTCGACCAAGCCATCCGTGTACACCAAGACTGTGTCTGAAGGCTCGATTTTAATTTTGTGCGAAACGTATTTTGCTTTCGGAAACACGCTCAACCCGATTCCGGTGTCTGCGTCGATCGGAACAGCTCGCCCCTCATGGAGCAAAATGGGTGGGAAGTGACCTGCCAGAGAAAAGTGAAAGACATGATCCCGCCTGTCCAGAATGCCGTAAAAAGCGGTTAAAAACTGGTTGGTTTTGAATTCATCCAGCAAAAAATTATTGGCCTCTTCAAGGCATTTTCCAGGGTCAGGGTTCTCGCCGTGAGCCACCAGGCGTAGCAAGATTTTTGCGGTAGCTGCCAGCAAGGCCGCGGGCACTCCTTTGTCGGAGACGTCAGCCACCACAAAGCCGGTTTTATGTTCGCTGATGGGAAAGGCTTCAAAAAAATCGCCGCTGGTCTCGCGAGCCGGCAGCATGTCTGCATGAGCAGAGTAGTCTGTTTGAGCATCAGCAAACAGAGATCTTTTTGGCAACATTTGTTTTTGAATGTTGCGCGCGACTTCAAGCTCGCTATTGATACGGGCACTTTTGACCACGTTGTCAGCTATTTGTTTTTCATGCAGTTTCAGGTTTTTAACCATGATCTCAAAGGAGTCGCTCAACTCTTTCAGTTCCCTGGTCATCTGCCGGTCTTTCGGAGCGGAAAAGCTGCGTTCCCCTCTCGCGATTTTTTTTGCTTCCTCGGCAAGGTCAACGATGGGTCGCGAAAATCTGCCGCCGACTTGAATGGCCAGAAAACACAGCAAGGCAAAGCCCAACAGGCTGACATAGAGCGTGTCTCTTTTAATGCGTTTAATTTCTTTCAGTGCCGGGAACGCAGTAATTTTCAACGTGGCGTAAAGTGGCTCTTCCCCCAAGCGAACGATGGCGTTGAGTGTCGGGTCGGAAAAGATCCCTGAAGGCTGGAGAACAATAGCAGGATGTGCAGTGTTGTCGGTTTCCGGGAGTTGCACGATCTCGTTTGCCTGATTGAACAAAAGCATCTCGCCATTGTTTTTGCGAATTTCCACTAAGGGGGCA
Organism: uncultured candidatus Poriferisulfidus sp.; assembly: GCA_965215765.1. Taxonomy (GTDB): domain Bacteria; phylum Pseudomonadota; class Gammaproteobacteria; order Poriferisulfidales; family Oxydemutatoraceae. Next base: position 955,064 of record OZ244118.1, read on the forward strand.
GCCAACACTTGTTCACCGGAATGACTATCAAGAGCGGTCAGCAAAGGGGACAAGAGTTGGGCGACGTCAAAAATCAGGATGGGGAGCTGCTTTGCTTGCTCACCGGCGGGTCTTTTTGGAATGTAGGCGAGTTTCCCGCTTTCGCCATGGAATCTCCAGGCAGGCAATGAGGTATCTCCAACACCTTCCAGCGGGGGATAAATCGGACAGTTGGTTGTGCCGGAGTTTCGCTGTGCGGCTGTTTCCGACACGGATCTCAGGCATGCCGCTTCAAGATCAATCAGCTCGTGGTGCAGAAAGCCTGCCTCAGTCAGCTCCAAATGGTCAGGAGATGATGCGTGGTCATCACGGGGTGCGGGGACAAGACGTTCGGTGGCCAGCATCGCAAGCCGCATATTTTTCACGACGTCAATGCTGCCGGACTGCAAATGTTTTATATAGCTGCCTTGAGACTGTAAAACGATTTCATGTTTTACCAGGTAGTAATCAACCGTCAAAGAAGAGGCGAGCAAGAACGTTGAGGTAACGCTAAACCACAAAAAAACTTTGAAGCGCGTGGAGGAATACAAGGAGTGTTTGTCTGGGCTGGGGCTTTAGGGCGTTGTGGTTTAAGCTGATCTTGCCATGCGGCGAAGCCTGTTGCTGTGGTTCAGGAAATTTTCAAGCAAATTTTCAAAGGCCATCAACGAAGTGCCAGCCAGCTCAAAGGAGATCCAAAGCACAAGGGCATTGCTTTTTCTGTCCAGGCTCAACACGCTGCGCTGGTCGGCAATAGTTGCGAAGCAGTAATTCAATAATCTCTGTGTCGTGTGTGCGGCTTTCAACTCTTCTTTGCTCAACACGCTGACATCAGTCATCAGGATGAGTTTCTTGCCCTTTGGGATGCAAGAAACTACGCCGTCATCGCAAAAATCCAAAAGAAACCACCCTTCGCTCGTTTGCCCAGGCATAGAGACTTGCCTGTTCTGGCAAAATTGTCGAATGAGTGTCTCGGTGTCTGACATGCCTGCTTTTGTAATTTACGCTACGGAGCGAATCTCCATGCACTTAAGTATTTTTTAAATGCGAAGCAACCTATTGTAAGGTTTTGTTCAGCTATTCCAAGTAGGTAACTACCACACTGCTGGCGTCAAAATCAAGACAGGGGTGCTCGTTTTTCTCTGTGAGAATGTGGTGACTGCTTCTGAAAATGAGGTTTCACCGTTTTTGTTTGTCGGTTTTTGTGCGAGGCTTGCGTTGTGTGCCATACGGTGAGCCAGGCAACGTTCACTGCCGACCATTCGCTCGGTCAGGTGATTTTGACGGATAGCGTGAAGCTCGACAAGCGAGACAAAGCAGGCGCAAGCCATGATGTCAGCATGGGTATCACGCATTTTCGGTTTCGTTTGAACGTAGGGTCGTGTGGTATAATGCGGGGTGCAAGAGCGTATGGCCTGCGGATGGTTCAAAGGCATCACTCGTTAAGGATAAGGAGATAGCAAGATGGGAATTAATACCAACACTAATGCTGGAACAGCAACTTGGAACACGGACACCAGTGGGGCTACAGCCGCCACTCAGAAGGCTGGCAAAGCTTCTTCCGGTGCCATATCCGCAGATTCCAAGCTGCCAAGTTATTTGAAAACCAGCAACTCTGCCTGGAATGACATCTGGGGTGACCAGAACATCAAGCTTCCTTCTCCGAAAACGATAGCGAGTTATGGGAAATCTGCAGATATTCTTCGAGATGGAAAGTCTATTTTCAACGTTGTGCGCAACGTAATGATGGCTTTGTACAAGCTGAATTCCTCGTTGAAACGAGCTGAGCGCCAAGATCGTACTGACCTGATCAATGATGTTGCGAATCTGCAAAAGCAGGAAGCACAGAAAATTCGTGAGGCTGCCGGTCTCAACTTGGCAGCGGGTATTGTCGGGGGGGCTTTCCAGGTAATCGGTGGTGCCATGTCGCTTGGTATGTCCGCAGCTTCGCCAAAATCAGCTTCAGTAGAGATAGAAGAACCCGCTGCTGAAGCACCATCAGCGGAGCCGGAACCGGGAGTGTCGGAAGGAATGGATGAGGAGGGGACTAGTGGGCCGAGAGAGTCTCTTTTAGAATCGATTGGAGAAAGTGGGGAGGGTGGAGTGCGATCCAAACCGGCAGGAGCCACCCAGGAGATTGATACGCTTGAAGATAGCCTGGAAGGTGGTGCCAGACCTGATGGGGAAGAGGGTCCGTCTGCTGCTGATGGCGATTCGGCAGCGGATGAGAGAATAGCCTCACAGTCGCGAGAAGGGGATCAAGAACAGACAAACTTGAAGCTACGTGAGCAGAAAATTTCGAAAGCCAAGGCGGCAGATGCCAAAGCGTTTGTTGAGGGGCAAAAGTATCAGTTGCTTTCACTGCGCGTCCAGGCACTGACTCAGTTATCAGGAGGTGCCGGGCAGGCTGTCACCAGTGGCTTGCAATACGGCGCACAACAGTTGAATGCGGTTCAGAAAGAACTTGAAGCAAAAACGGATATGTACAAGGCATACGAGTCGAATGTTGATGGCTTCATTAAAGATGCCGGTGATGCTCTGAGTGGGATATTGAGCAAGCTCGATAGCATGCAACAGGCGGTTGACGATGCGACTCTGAAGATTGTTGAAAGGTAGAAGGCCGGAAAAACTGCTACCAGGAGGGAAATAAAGATGGAAGTTGATGGTCTGAGAGGTGCCGTGCTTGGCTCAACTGTTGGTGCAGGGCATGCAAAACATGCCCAAGCCTTCGGCAAGCTCAAGGGTGAGAAGGTGAAAGTTCATCTGGTCAACAAGATGGAGATCTTGCAGAACGCTGCTGAAGAACTCACTTTCGAAGTTGCTGATGAAATGGATAAAAAGATGTCAGAGCGGGAGTTGCGTGAAGAGCAAAACAAGCGCGCAAAGGAGAAAAAGGCAGAGGGAGGCATCGATGCAAGCGCGCTGTCTGATTCAGGGAGCCAGGAAGATGCCACCGAAGCAGTGGCAGATTTCGCAGAAGAAGTCAAGAGTCACCCCAGTGCCAACCCGCAGACCTTTCTGTCACTTGCCAAGGAACGATACGGGGATTCTTCTCAGCAGTACACTGCTTTGAAACTTGTAAAGGAACACCTTGAGAAGGAGGGTGTTGGTGGAGGAAAAGTTGAGGCACTCCAGTCGGCAATAGACACGCTGGTTGAAGAGCAAGGGCCGGAAATTTTTGCCGGTTTGAATGTAACCCCTCTGGCTCAGCGCTTTGTTACGGAAAACAAGCTTGGAAATGTCCAGGATCTCAGGGATTTTTATCGTGATGCGGTGCTGGATTACGGCGGTCTTGGTAGTACATTTGAAAAATTGGTTGAGCAGCACGGAGAGGAAAATTTTCCGGAAACGCTGGATTTTCTGTTATCAAGCCTTGGGGCGGATTTGGCGGCACGTGAACAATCATCCATAGCACCAGAGCAATTGCGTGCGATTGTGGATGATATTCAGCAAATCAGGCTGATCGGGGCACTGCATGAACAGTGTGCTGAATTGCTTGGCAGGTTGGATAAAAATTACGGAGCGGCCAAACCTGACCGTCCTTTTACAATTCTGACAGAAATAGTGAATCTGAAAGAGAGTAACTGGATCAGCGGTCGCCAGGTTTTGAGTGTTCCGGAAAAAATGGATTTGCAAAACTTTGACGAGAAGATTTACTTCCTGCATGGTTTTATGGACATTGTGAAATCCATTCCGATGAAGTCATACAACGGTGACTATGAGAAACGCCAGAAATTTGTTAATGGTGCTCAGGAAGCCATGGATGAAATGGTGATGCAGGAAGAAGAAAGTTTGGCTGAGGGGGAAAGTGCAGGCACTGCTTAAAGAATTTCTGGAAACACTGGGAGTTGACGATGTGGCGGAGGGAGTTACTTCCTTCAGCCTGGACTTTGAAAACGGTTCCTCGCTGAGTCTGGAGCGGACACCCGCAGAAGACCTGCTGCTGGTGCTGCTTCGACCATTGATGCCGTATCAGGGAGCAGATGCCATGCGTGCAGCGTTGCGCATGTGTCATTTTCATGAGAGTTTGCCATTTCTGGTTCAGCCGGCACTACGTGGGGAAGGCGATTTGCTTTTTGCCTTGTATTTGCCTCGTGACCAGGCTCTTCTTAGCAGTTTGCGCAGGGCGGTTGACCTGGTTCGGGAAATGGATGTAGTGCTCGTTGGGGCTTTGCGATGAGTACCGGCCTGGAGATCAGGGTTGAAAGCCTGAATGAATTGCCCATAGTCTACCTTGATGGTCGCGTTGATTCCTCGACTTCCGCCAGCCTTGACGAAGCTCTGCACGGGCTGGGGGGAGGAAGTGCGTTGGGGGTTATCCTGGAGTGTAAAGATCTTCGGTATATCAGCAGCGCGGGGTTGAGCGTTTTATTAGGGACGGTGAGAACTTATGGTGAAAAAAAATCATTGATCTTATGCGGCGTGTCGGAGAACGTGCGTAAGGTTTTGGATATGGTGGGATTCACCAGATTTATAGGAATGGCAGAGAATGCCGAAGAGGCAGGTAAAAAAATACTGGGAGAAAAAACATGAAAATACTTCATTTGGATCATGGAATAGAGCGAATCGTCAGGCAGGATGTTTCTGCCCCTGGTGCTTCGCGTTTTCCAAGCGCAAAATCCTTTGCACCGTCAGGGGTCTCTGTTATCAATCACCTGAGCCAAGCACTAAGCGCGCGCGTCTTTGAGAAAAAAATCGCTGACCATCTGTGTCCGTCCATCGGGAAAGCAGACGTTCTGTTTCCTGAGAATTATGCGAGTTCGTTCGAAGACGTTCGAGTTATGGCTGACCGGTTTCCCGCCAACGACCAGGAACAAATGGAGGTCAAGGAAAACATGAAAGATTTGATGAGCAACCTGCATGATTTCCATCAGTTGCTGGACACACACCGCAAGTCTCTGTTGAGAGGTTAAAACTACTGGAGATTTGTTGTGTCAGGCAGCGAAATAGATGCCAGGAGACGCGACTGGATGCTGGTGCTTTCGCACCTGTTTGTGCAAAACGAGAAAATGGAAGAAGCCGCGATCGTCCTGAAGTTCTTGCGGATTTTTTTTCCGGAGGACAAAAATGCGCTCAGATTGTTGTTGTATGTCTACCTGCGACTCAAGCAAAGCAAGAACGCGCTGGCACTGTCTGACAGTTTTGAAAAACTGTCGCTAAGTGATAAAGATCTTGGGTACCTCAGGTTTATTCGCAGCCGCGCTTATTACGATTTAGGCATGCAAAGTCGTGCTCACGCTATCCTCTCTGAAGGCTTGCTTCCAACATCGTTAGAAGTTCCTTGAGCGGTGGAAAATCCAGCAACCCGCTTCTGCCGGTTTGCCGTTCTTGATCTTTCGATCCTTAAATCACTGACTGGCTGATGTCTGAAGGAAGAATACAAACTTTTCTGATACAGGTGACCAAGCGCAATGACGTCGTTCTGGGCGTGCTCATTGTTTCAGTCATTTTCATGATGATTTTGCCATTACCGACTGAGTTGGTTGATGTTTTGATTGCCACGAATATGTCAATAGCGGTGATTTTGCTCATGCTTTCCATTTATATAGGGTCGCCGCTGGAGTTTTCCTCTTTCCCTTCAGTCCTGCTGTTGACGACTCTGTTTCGACTGGCTTTGTCCATCACCACAACGCGCCTGGTTTTGCTTCAGGCGGACGCTGGAAGAATCGTTGAAGCGTTCGGGAATTTTGTGGTGGCCGGTAATTTGGTTGTGGGACTGGTGGTTTTTTTGATTATCACGATTGTTCAGTTCCTGGTGATTACAAAAGGTGCAGAGCGCGTGGCTGAAGTCAGTGCGCGATTTTCCCTTGATGCCATGCCTGGAAAACAGATGAGCATTGATGGGGACATGCGCGCCGGGATGATCGATGTGGAAGAGGCGAGGAACCGTCGCCAGCGTGTGGAAAAAGAAAGCCACCTTTATGGCTCCATGGATGGTGCCATGAAATTTGTGAAAGGGGACGCTATTGCCGGTTTGATCATCATTGCCATCAACCTGATTGGAGGGCTTTCCATTGGGATATTTCAGCGGGGTCTGGACATTGAGGAGGCACTGCATATTTACTCGATTCTGACGATTGGTGATGGTCTGATAACGCAAATTCCCGCACTGTTTATATCCATTACCGCTGGCATCATCGTGACTCGCGTGACTTCCGGGGAAAACACTGATCTGGCAACGGATATCGGAGGTCAGGTGACGGGTCAGCCCCGAGCTTTACTGATCGGTGGTGGGTTGCTTATCGCTTTTAGTCTGGTTCCCGGTTTCCCGGCGGCAACATTTTTGAGTTTGGCACTGGTGGTCGGCGGTGGAGGTCTCATGTTGATGAAGATCGAAAAAGCAGAAAAAGAGGTTCCAGGTGACAGTTACGACATGCAGTCCATGGCTCCATCTGGCCAGAAGGGAAAGCATAGCCAATTGAGCGCACAAGAAGAGTTTACTTTTAGCGTACCGCTTTTGGTTGACATGACCACGTCCGTTCAGGAATTCCTGAACGCAGAGAAATTGAATGAAGAATTGTTGCAGGTGCGCCGTGCCCTGTACATGGATCTTGGGGTGCCGTTTCCCGGCATCTATCTGCGTTTTAACGAGAACCTGGCAAATGACAGGCAGTACATTATTCTTATGCAAGAAATTCCTATAGCTGATGGCTTGCTGCTTGCGGGTCATGTTTTATTCAGTGAGGATCCAGAGCAGCTTGACATGATGGGAATTCCTTTTGAGGAAGGAGAAAACTTTTTGCCAAACCTGCCAACGATATGGGTTGCAGAAGAATATTGTGAGCAACTGGAACGGGCGGGTCTCTCGTTTTTAAAGATGCCGAAAGTCCTGACGTACCATTTGGGACATGTTTTGAAGCGTTATGCGGAAGACTTCATCGGAATTCAGGAAACGCGCTATATTTTGGAGCAAATGGATGATCGCTACGGGGAACTGGTGAAGGAAGCCCAAAGAATTTTGCCGATTCATGTGGTTACTGAAGTGTTGCAACGCCTGGTTTCCGAAGACGTGTCCATCAGAAATATGCGCCTGATACTGGAGTCCCTTGTGGAATGGGGGCAAAAAGAAAAGGATGTGGTCATGTTGACGGAATACGTCAGAGGTAGCTTGAAGCGCTATATCAGTTACAAGTTCAGCAATGGTCAAAACATTTTGCCGGCCTACCTGATTTCTCAGGAACTTGAAGAGCAAATTCGTGGTGCAATTCGGCAGACTTCGTCAGGAAGTTATTTGACTTTGGATCCCCGGGATACGAGGAAATTTGTTGCCAATGTCAAAAAAACAGTCGGTGACATCGGACGGCGTGCTCACAAGCCGATTTTGCTGACCTCCATCGACGTCAGACGGTATGTGAGACGGATCATTGAGCAGGAAATTTACTCCCTTTCAGTTCTGTCTTTCGAAGAGCTAACCCAGGAAATTACTGTTCAACCTTTGGGAAAGGTAGCGCTTTGAGCTTTATGTTCCCGGCACCAGAGCCAGGAAAATCGCCGAAGAACCCGGTGGCGTCTTCTTGCGCAGAGGCAGCGACGAGCCTTTCACCCTTATGGCAATTTGCTTGGCAACAAGTTGTAGAATCAGCGTGTTCCGGTGGCCGTGCGCCGCTCGGTTTGCCGGAAAATACCAAAAGTTACTGAAAACAGGATGCCGGGGTCAGGTATTTCATGTTGTCGTTACCACTCAGGTCGGCGTATATGTTATAAGTTTCCCGCTCCGCGGGGACTCTGCCCGGGGCAGACAACGGTTTTTATTTTCACACAATCGTATGTAAAACGAGACGGGAAAACTGTTTTCAATTTAAGTCGGGAAAAAATTACATGACATCCATCACGATACGACAAATGTTTGAGGCTGGAATGCATTTTGGTCACAGAACCAGTTTCTGGAATCCAAAGCTAAAGCCTTATATTTATGGTGTTTACAACGGTATTCACATCATTGACCTGGATAAAAGTTACCCGCTTTTTCTCAAGGCAATGGGCTTTCTTCAGAGCGTAAGAGCCAGAGGAGGGAAAATTCTGTTCGTAGGCTGCAAGCGCTCAGCAACTCGAGCGTTGACTGAAAACGCGAATCGTTGCGGAATGTATTACCTGACCCGGAGATGGCTGGGTGGCACACTGACCAATTTCAGCACGATACGATGTTCTGTAACCCGCTATCTGGCGTTGGAAGCAAAGCTGTCGAGAGGTGGTTTTTCCGACATTAGTAAAAAAGAAGCTGTTCGCTTGCGGCGTGAACTGGAAAAAATGCGAAGAAATTTTGAGGGAATCAGGGACATGGTTCGTCCTCCGGATGCTTTGTTTATCGTTGATGTCGTGCGCGAAAAGATTGCGGTCAAGGAGGCTCAGGTCTTGGGGGTTCCCATTGTGGCGATACTGGACACAAACTGCGACACCGTTGGCCTGGATTACGTCATTCCAGGGAATGACGATTCCTTAAGCTCAATATCCCTGTGCGCAACTGCTGCCGCAGATGCCATTCTTGCTGGTGCAGAACAGGCTGAACACGGCGGTCTTTTTGATGAAGAAAAAGGAGCAAATCTGTCTGCCAAGTGGCAAAAAACTACTGGTGAGACGCAGTCCGAAGCGAGCAAGCCTGCAGATGCGCAGTCCGAAGCGAGCAAGCCTGCAGATGCGCAGTCCAAAGCGAGCAAGCCTGCAGATGCGCAGTCCAAAGCGAGCAAGCCTGCAGATGCGCAGTCCAAAGCGAGCAAGCCTGCAGATGCGCAGTCCGAAGCGAGCAAGCCTGCAGATGTGCAAGAAGCGGTAGAGCCTTCGGCATCTGAAGATTCCCCCGAAGCCTGAGGGAGCGGAAGGTGGAAAACAAAAGCACGGCTGATGTCACGCCTGCGAAAGTTATGGAGCTTCGCGGGGTAACGGGTGTAGGGGTTCTGGAGTGTAAAAAATTTTTGGTTCAGGCCGGTGGCGATATAAAGGCAGCCGTGAAATTGTTGCGCGAAGCTGGTTGCGTCAATGCCGGCAAGAAAGCGTCACGAACGGCAACCGATGGTGTCGTCCTGTTTGCCGGAAGGTCTGGTGCTGCCCAGGCACTTGTCGAAGTGAACTGTGAAACCGATTTTGTCGCCAGGGACAGTCAATTCCTGGAATTTGCTTCCCAGACTGCTCAGTTGGTGCTTGCGGGAAATTATGGTGACGTTTCTGCTCTTGCGGCGGCGGACGTGAACGGGAGTACTTTGGAAGATTTGCGCTTGGCACTGGTTGCGAAAATTGGCGAAAACATCAATGTCCGGCGCTTCGTAAAAATGGTTCCCGAAAAAAGCCATATCGGAGCATACGTGCACGGTAGCAAAATAGGGGTTCTGGTTGATATAAAAGGAGGCAATGCGGAGCTTGCACACAGCATTGCAATGCATATCGCAGCAGCCAGCCCGCAATATCTGGATGCCGGACAAATTCCGGGCGATGTGTTGGAAAACGAGCGTACATTGCTCCATTCAGAGGCGCAAAAGAGCAACAAACCTGCCCACATCATTGAAAAAATAGTGGCTGGCAGGCTGAGAAAGCATTTGGCAAAAATCACCTTGCTGGGTCAGCCTTACATCAAAGAGCCGGAAGTGACTGTGGAAAGTCTTTTGCAAAAGCATGCTGCGACCGTGCTGGCCTATCACCGCCTGGAAGTAGGGGAAGGGCTGGAGAAAAGTAAAAGCAATTTTGTGGAAGAGGTTATGGCTCAGGTTCGGGAGTCTGGTGCTTGAAGGATTTTGATCGCAGAGCATCATCCCTTTTATGACGGTGCAGGGTGGTGCGTTTAAATGAGTAATCCGGTTTATCGGAGAGTACTTCTAAAGTTGAGTGGTGAATCACTCGGAGGAGAAGGGAAAAGTCGTGTGAACGTTTCGGCTCTCCGGAGGATTGTTGGAGAAGTTGTGGCGGTCAACGAGCTGGGGGTGCAAGTGGCAATCGTGGTAGGCGGAGGAAATTTTATTCGTGGCAGTGACTGGAGCAAGAAAGGGTTATCCAGGGTGACGGGTGATCAGATGGGTATGCTTGCCACGGTGATGAATGGGTTGGCTTTGCACGATCTTTTCCAGGAGCGGGGTGTGGCATCGCAATTGATGACGGCTTTTGCCGTGGAAGGAATTGGTCAGGTTTTTACACAGAAGCAAGCCGAAGCCTGTCTGGAAAAAGGAGAGGCGGTCATTTTTGTGGGCGGAACCGGGAATCCGTTTTTTTCGACGGATACGGCAGCATGCTTACGTGCAGCTGAAATTGGTGCGGAACTGGTGCTCAAAGGCACACGGGTTGCTGGTATTTTCGATGCCGACCCTGAACAGAACCCGGACTCAAAGCTCTACAGCAAATTAACTTACGACGAAGTGTTGGATATGCGCTTGGCTGTTATGGATTTCTCCGCGATCTTTTTATGTCGGGAGCATTCCATTCCTCTGCGGGTGTTTGACATCACAAAGCAGGGAATTTTCAAGGACATCGTTTGTGGTGCTGACGTGGGCACCATGGTTTCGTGTGAATGACCCGCTTTTTTCTTGTATGCAATTGTCGGTCATGTTGGACGGAATTTTCAGACTTGTCTTGCCGCGCTGGAGTTGACAGGGTGATATTGAAGTTGTGGAACTGAACGCCAAGAAAAGGATGGAGAAATGCCTGACGGCGTTTGCGCAAGATCTCAGTGCTGTCCGTACCGGGCGCGCCCAGCCAGATTTTTTGTCCGGGGTTACGGTTGAGTACTATGGCGACAAAGTGCCTTTATCTCAGGTTTGCAGTATCGGTGTTCAGGACTCCTCCACCCTGGTTCTGAATGTGTGGGAAAAAGACATGGTGCGCGAAATATCCGGTGCGCTTGCAGCTTTTGAAATGGGATTGAATCCAGCGGTTCTGGGTACAGTCATAAAAGTTCCTATCCCCCCGCTTTCCGGGGAAAGACGCCTGGAATTGGTGAAAATCGCGCGCCGGCATTCTGAAATGGCTCGTGTCTCAATGCGTAACGTCAGGCGTGACCTGGTCCAGGAAATCCGGGAAGAATTGAAAGAAAAAACGGTCAGTAAAGATGAAGCGAGAGTGCGCGAAGCTGAAATTCAGAAGCTGACCAATGAATTCGTCTCCAAAGCTGATGCCTTGCTGAAAAATAAAGAGAAGACACTGACGGAGATTTAGCCCGTGGCGGACAATGTATTGCGTCATGTTGCCATCGTTATGGACGGCAATGGACGTTGGGCGCGAGAGCGAGGAGAATCTCGCCTGATGGGTCATCGTGCCGGTTTGCAACGAGCACGTGAGATCGTTTATGCCTGCATGGAGTTCAAGACTGAAGAACTGACGCTGTTCGCTTTCAGTCTGGAAAACCGCTTTCGTCCTGAAGAAGAAGTGGAAGGGTTGATGGGGATTTTTTCCGAAGCTTTGCAGGGAGAATTCGGAGAATTGACGGAAAGCGGTATCAGAATACGCTTTGTGGGCGATGTCGATTACTTCGCTCCGGAACTAAAAAGTCTTTTTCAGGAAATTGAAAAAAAGACATCACACTACGACAGCATGCTCCTGAACGTGGCAATGAATTATGGTGGGCGTTGGGACATAGCCCAGGCCGCTGAGAAAACTTTAAAAAACAACAACAGTCACGTAGATTGTTCAGATCTCCAAAAGCAGATCGCCAATTTTCTTTCCGTCGGCGAAGTGGACTTGTTCATCCGTACCGGTGGCGAGCAAAGGCTCAGTAATTTTTTGTTGTGGCAATGCGCGTATTCGGAGCTGTATTTCACCCCGACACTGTGGCCGAACTTTGACAAGGCAGCTTTGCTCGAGGCCTTTGCCTGGTTTGCCGGAAGGCAAAGAAAATTTGGTCTGATTTAATACGCTGCGCGGTACGCTCGTTCCGCTTTTCGAAGTGAAAAAGACCTGGCTACAAAGTGACAGATGGACGGTCGGGCTAATATTGGTTGCTATCGTCACAGGCGTAGTCTTCTTTGCGGGTCATGAAGCCTTCGCTATTTTTTTTGGCGTCGCCACGCTGTTGGTTGCCTGGGAAGGCGCGCGCATGCTGACCGGAGAAAACTTTCTGACTTGCCTTGCCGCCCTTGTGACGCTGGCTCTGCTCATGGTGTTTTCCTGGAACTATGATTTTCTGGGAGAGGCGTTGATTTTCTTTGCAGTGCTCTGGTGGCTCGCCATGTTTTTTATCGTCGCTCTTTATCAGCCTGGATTTATTCGCAGTTCCTGGTTCCCTTGGCTGTTTCGTCTGGGACTTCCGTTCATGCTGGCGGCGTTTTGGGTGGCGGTGGTTGACTTGCATCGCTTTTCGCCCGCCTGGTTTTTTTATCTGCTCGGCCTGATCTCACTGTCTGACATATTCGCGTATCTGGCCGGGAGGCGCTGGGGTCAGCGGCGCATTAGTCCTGATATCAGTCCCGGGAAAACCTCGGAAGGACTTTGGGGTGCTTTGCTGATTGGTCTTTTGCTGAGTTTGGTGACCGGGCTTTTTGCGTACGAAGGATTTGACGACACTGTCTTTCTTGTGTTGTTAAGCTTGTTTCTGGTGATCTTCGGGTTGATTGGCGATTTGACGGAAAGCATGGTGAAGCGATACTCGGGGCGTAAGGACAGTGGCACTTTGCTGGCGGGGCACGGTGGGGTCTGGGATCGGCTGGACAGTTTGATTGCGACTGCTCCGATATTCCTGGTGTTTATGCCACTGATGAATATTCAGGGAGTTGGCGGTTGAACTCGTCTTCAAATCTTGCGCGTGTTTGCGTCTTGGGTTCTACCGGCAGCATAGGCAGCCAAACCCTGGATGTGATTTCCCGCAATCCGGCTCGTTTTCAGGTGTTTGCTTTGGCTGCGGGAAAAAATGCCGAACTTCTTGCTGAGCAATGCCAGATTTTCCAGCCTCGCTATGCGGTTCTGGGACAGAGAAAAGCGTCTTCGATTGCTGACTTGCACAGGTTTGGAAAAGACACGACTGTGCTTTTTGCGTACGAAGGATTTGACGACACTGTCTTTCTTGTGTTGTTAAGCTTGTTTCTGGTGATCTTCGGACTGATTGGCGATTTGACGGAAAGCATGGTGAAGCGATACTCGGGGCGTAAGGACAGTGGCACTTTGCTGGCGGGGCACGGTGGGGTCTGGGATCGGCTGGACAGTTTGATTGCGACTGCTCCGATATTCCTGGTGTTTATGCCACTGATGAATATTCAGGGAGTTGGCGGTTGAACACGTCTTCAAATTTTGCGCGTGTTTGCGTCCTGGGTTCTACCGGCAGCATAGGCAGCCAAACCCTGGATGTGATTTCCCGCAACCCGGCTCGTTTTCAGGTGTTTGCTTTGGCTGCGGGAAAAAATGCCGAACTTCTCGCTGAGCAATGCCAGATTTTCCAGCCTCGCTATGCGGTTCTGGGGCAGAGGAAAGCGTCTTCGATTGCTGACCTGCACAGGTTTGGAAAAGACACGACTGTGCTTTTTGGTGAAGAAGCCTTGGCAGAAATGGCCGCACACCCGCAGGTGGACATCGTCGTGGCTGGTATGGCCGGCTCTGCCGGTCTGTTGCCCACTATGGCGGCAGCAGGTGCAGGCAAACATGTTTTGCTCGCCAACAAGGAAGCCTTGGTCATGGCGGGTCGCTTGCTGATCGAATCCGCGCGGAAGTCAGCGGCTGTGCTTTTACCGACAGACAGTGAACACAACGCAGTTTTTCAATGCTTGGGGCAGCCTGCTCCTTCGGAAAGTGAAGCGACCCTCAAGGAGGTCAAGAATATTGTTTTAACCGCTTCGGGTGGGGCTTTTTATAAAACACCACTGCCTCTTTTGAAGCATGCAACGCCTGAAGAGGCGTGCAAGCACCCAAAGTGGAGCATGGGGAAGAAAATTTCTGTGGATTCGGCGACGATGATGAACAAAGGGCTGGAAGTGATTGAAGCTCATTTGCTTTTCTCTCTCTCAAACGCGCAAATACAAGTTCTGATACACCCACAAAGTGTCGTACACGGTATGGTGCGTTTTCACGATGGCAGCATGCTGGCGCATTTGGCGAATACTGATATGCGTGTGGCGATCTCCCATGCTTTGGCTTGGCCGGAACGTATTGCAAGCGGTGTGACTGAGCTGGATTTCAGACAGTTCGGAGAAATGGAATTTTCCTTGCCTGAGCCGAGCCGTTACCCGTGCCTGAAGCTGGCGCGTGACGCCTTGGAAAGCGGGCACTCGGCAATCATTGCTTTAAGCGAAACGAATGAGGTTGCCGTGCAGTCCTTTCTTGAAGGCCGAATTTCCTTTACGGGTATCGCCGCCATGGTGGCGGAGTATATGCAGCGATACGAATGTGATCCTCCCCCTGAATGTCTGGCGGACGTTATGCTTTTGAAAGAGCAAGCAAGGCGCAGGTGCCAGGACTTGATCAAACCGGGGGGTTTTTCACATTGACATTGTGAGCGACACCACTGCGGAAAGCTTTTTTATGGCATGCCTGTATCGTAGACACTAAATCCTTGTGCAATAATGCGAGCATTGCGGCATGTCGTGCTTTTTGTGGACTTGTGCTGAAGCGTATGCCAGCGAAATTTTATTTTGGTTCCCGGGAGCTTTGTTGTTTACTTGCTCGTCTTTGGCGCAAGGAAGAGAGTGGGGTTGCTAAGGGCAGCATGAGGGGCTGAATCGAATGGATTTTATTTTTTCTTTATTGGCTTTCATTTTGGCCATCAGCGTGTTGGTGGGCTTCCACGAGTTCGGCCATTTGTGGGTCGCAAAAAAATGTGGTGTCAAAATCCTGCGCTATTCCATCGGCTTTGGCAGACCGCTATGGAAAACCCATCGTGGCCCCGACCATACCGAGTATGTTGTGGCCAGCATCCCTTTAGGGGGGTACGTAAAAATGCTGGACGAGAGAGAAGGACCCGTGGAGCCAGAAGAGTTGCACCGTGCCTTCAATCGGCAGAGCCTGAAAGTGCGCTCTGCCATTGTTGCTGCTGGTCCTGCAGCCAATTTTTTGCTCGCTTTTGTTCTTTATTTTTTTGTTTTTATGCTCGGGCTTCCGGCTCAGTATCCGGTTATTGGCGAGGTTCCCGTTGATTCACCTGCGGCGATTGCCGGACTGGAGAAGGGCGACTTGATCGTTGCCGTGGGAGGGGAAGAAGTACGAAGCTGGCAGGAGGTGATCATAACTTTGGTGGGAACTGAGCTACAGCAAGCTGAACTGCAAGCTGACCACGAAGGTTTTGCTGTACGCGTAAAAAAGCCGGTTTCGGATCTGGAGCAGGAGACTCTGGTGCGCGTGAAGGACTTGAATTTTCTGGATGATCCTGACGCTTTGACAAAACTTGGGATACGACCGTGGCGGGCTGATGTTGATGCGGTTATTGGGCAACTGGTTCCTGATGCGGCGGCGGAACGTGTCGGTTTGTTGCCGGGGGATCATGTGCTGACTTTTCGGGGAGAAAGCGTTCAGAACTGGAAACACTTTGTACAGCTGGTTCGGGATGCGCCAGATGAAGTGGTGGAACTGGTGGTCGATCGTGAAGGCTTGCGGCAATTCTTCATGGTGCAGTTGGGATCAACGATTGATGAAGGACGTCGCGTGGGAAGGCTGGGCGCGAGTGTGCAACTACCGTCTCCCGAAGTCATGAACCGCTATCGCTTCGTTCACCGCTACGGGCCGCTTGATTCCCTGCAGGAAGCTGCCCGTAAGACCTGGCAGGTTACGTCCCTGACTTTGCAGGTGTTGTGGCAACTGTTGACAGGCGAAGCTTCGGTTCGAAACCTCAGCGGGCCAATCGCCATAGCTGATCATGCTGGCAACACGCTGGCAGTCGGAGTCAGCGCTTTTTTGAGTTTTCTGGCCGTGCTGAGCTTGAGCATCGGCATCATTAACCTGTTGCCGATTCCGATTCTGGATGGTGGGCACTTGCTTTTTTTTCTTGTCGAGTGGCTGAAAGGTTCGCCACTTTCAGTCAAAGCTATGGCTTTTGGACAAAGTATCGGGGTGGTGCTTTTGGTCGGACTGATGATCTTGGCTTTCTATAACGATTTCATCAGGCTTACGGAAGGCTGAGCCATCAGAATTTCAGGTCATTGCATCTCTGTTTGAGAACAGCCTTGGTTTGCGCGAGTTGCTGTTCCCGGATTCGTTTGTTGCGTTTTGCGCTCAGCATTCTGTTTCTGTTTTCTTCGCTTGAAGTGCTTGGCGAAACCTTCAGGGTTGAGCGCATTGACTTTCAGGGTTTGGACAGAGTGGACGAAGGCTTTGCTTTACGTTTGCTGAACCTGCGAGTCAGTGAGCCTTTTGCCGAGGAAGAGACGCCGGAAGTCATAGAAAGTCTTTACCGAAGTGGCTATTTTGAAGATGTGAAGTTGTATCGCATAGGCAATCGCTTATTGATTAAAGTCCAGGAGCGCCCCGGTATTGTCGGCATCACGATTGAAGGGAACAAACGCATTGAAACAGATTCATTGCTTGAAGCGTTGGCGCGAGTGGATATCGCGACGGGGAAGGTGCTGGACTACACCGCCTTGGAGCGTATGCAAGAGGAATTATTGCAGCAATATGGTGTTCAGGGACGCTACGGTGCGCGCGTAGAGGCGCAAACCGTCAAGCTGTCCGGCAATAAAGTACAAATCACAATTCTCATTAATGAGGGGACGCTCGCGGCCATCAAGGAGATCAGGGTCAACGGGAATCACACGGTGGCGAGCGATACCATTTTGGACGCCTTGCAGTCCGGTGTTGTGTCGTGGTACGAGTTCTGGAGTAGTCGGGACAACTATTCGCAGCTGAAACTGGCTGCAGACCTGGAAACCATCAGGCAAATTTATCTGGATCTCGGTTATCTCGATTTCAAGGTCACAAACACGCATGTTTCCCTGTCTTTGGATCGCAAACACATCCGCATCACGATTGGGGTCAGCGAAGGGGGCAAGTATCGGGTTTCCGGGCATGAACTGGCTGGCGAGAAAATTCTGCCGAGACAAGAGCTTGAAGAAGTGGTGCACTTGCCGAAAGGAAAGTTTTACTCGCAGAAATCGGCAGTTGCTTCAGGAAAAGCGATTGAGCAGAAGCTCGGTTTGGTGGGTTATGCGTTTGCCAAAGTAGATGTCATTCCTGAGCGAGACGTGGAAAAGGGTACGGTCAAAGTGGTTCTTCTCATCCAGCCCGGCAGAAAGACGTATGTGCGCAGAATTAATTTTTCCGGCAACAGCGATACAGATGACCAGGTTTTTCGCCAGGAGATGCGTCAACTGGAAGGAGCCGTGTATTCGGCCAGAAAAATTAAGCTTTCCGAAGCTCGTTTACGGCGTCTACGATTTGTGGAGGAGCTCAGACTTGAAAAGTTACTGGTTCCAGGAGCAGATGACCAAATTGATTTGAACCTTTACTTGAAGGAAAGATGGTCCGGAAGCTTTAACGCCTCCGTGGGTTTTTCAAGTGAATCCGGCGCGATTCTGACCTTTGGTATCAAGCAGGATAATTTTCTGGGAACCGGGAAGAGGGTTTCCCTTTCCTTTTCGAACACGGACTCGACGAGCGCCTACGGGTTTCTGGTGCATGATCCGTTTTACACGATCGACGGCATCAGCCGTAGCCTGTCATTTGAGTTCCGTGAAGTCGATTACGCTAACCGTGACACTTCCGCGTCAAACAGTGAAGAATATAGTGTCGGAACGAATTGGGGCATTCCCGTTAGCGAAAATGACTCTTTCTTGGTTGGTGCCAAAATACAGGACATTTCGGTTACAGCGAACACGAGATCCCCAGTCGAAGTCCGGAATTTTCTGGATCGCGAAGGGAATAATTTTTTTAACTACGTGCTTAATTTTGGCTTTTCCTACGACACCAGAGACCGTGCCATTTTCGCCACCGATGGTGGCACTTTTCAAGCCAGTGTCAGCTGGTATCTTCCGTTCAGCGACTTGAATTACTATAAACTTAACCTCAGCGGCAAAAAATACTATCCCTTGTATGACAGTGGTTTTGTGTTAAGTATGCAGGGCAGAGCTTCTTATGGGCAAGAATACGGAAGCACCACTGAAGTGCCATATTATGATCGCTTCTACGGAGGCGGGGCGAGCAGTTTGAGAGGTTATCGCTCAAACTCACTCGGCCCCAAGGACGAGAACAATGATGCCTTGGGGGGTGACTTCAGGGTTCTTGGCAACCTGGATCTTTATTTGCCGCAGGACTGGTTTTCGGATAGCAAAAATACTCGCTTCGGGTTTTTTGTAGATACGGGTAATGTTTACAGGAAAATCGAAGATTTTTCTTCTCTTTCCACGCTACGCGGTTCGACCGGGGTTAGCATGCAGTGGCTGACCGCTCTGGGAGGGCTGGAGATCAGCTTTGCGAAATCATTTTGGGATGAACCCGGCGACCGTACTGAAACTTTTCAATTGGACTTGGGCACATCGTTTTAACCATGGAGACTATCATGCGAAAATTTCCCTTTATTATTCTGGTATTGCTGTTGTCGTGGGAGGTGTCTTGGGCGCAGGGGACGCGAGTTGGAATTGTAAACATGTCTTTTTTGGTTGCCAATGCACCTCAAGCGATCAGCGTAAAGAAACGGCTGGAGCGAGAGTTTGAGCCTCGACAGGAAGTGATTGAGGACTGTCTGGAGGAACTGAAACAACTACAGGTGAGTGCGCGCAAGGCGTCAGAAAGCAAAAACGCGGAACAGACCAAGCGTCAGGTAGCGAAGTTTCAAAAAAAACAAAGAAGGTGTGCCGAACTGAGATCAGAGTTCCAGGAGGATCTAAACAAGCGAAACAACAGCGAGATGAAATCTTTTCTGGATTTGGTCGTCGGTGTCACTGACACTATTGCCATGAAACGGAAACTTGATCTGGTGCTGAAAGCGGAAGCTGCCCTTTTTGTGACCGATAAGGTCAATATCACCACAGAAGTGTTGCAGGGACTTGAACGACGCAAAAATGGGGCATCGAAATCCCGAAAAAAGAAGCCCTAGCATTGGTGCGGTCTTTGTCTCTATTGTCCAAGCCAGTTGGTGAACGATAAGAGTACTGGGGATACCTGCCTGAAGCTTGGCGAACTTGCCGACCGTATCGGCGCGCATTTGCAAGGTGATAAAGCGATTCTGGTGGACGGAATTGCAAGCCTGGAAAGTGCCAAGCCCGGAAAAGTGTCGCCGTTTCTGGACAAGAAACTGAGGGAACAAGCCGAGCAATCCTTGGCAACGGCGCTGATTGTTCCGGAAGGCATGGATTGCGCAGGGATACGTGCGGCAAAATTGACCAGCAAAACTCCCCAAATAGCGTTTGCCAGAGCCATGCGGATCTTTGCTGTGCAGTCCTGTTGCTTTCACGGCATACACCCGGGCGCCACAGTCTCCGAGACTGCTGCTTTGGCAGATGATGTGAATATTGGTCCGGGAGCTGTGTTGGGTTCGGATGTAAAAGTCGGAGCCGGAACCACTATTGGGGAGAATGTTGTGCTGGGCTCCGGTTGTCGCTTGGGCGCGCGCTGCGTTATTTGTGCCGGTGTGGTGATTGAGCGTGGGGTTTGTATAGGAGACGATGTATTGATTCAGTCAGGAGCGGTTATCGGTGCAGACGGTTTTGGTTTTGCCAGTGATGGTGACAAGTGGTTCAGAATTGTGCATACGGGGTCAGTGCGAATTGGAAATGCCGTGTCTGTCGGGCCGTTGACCAGCATTGCGCGGGGCACTCTGGATGACACAGTGGTGGAAGACGGCGTTATTATGGATGCGCAGGTGCTCGTGGCTCATAACGTTCACATTGGAGAAAATACGGCAA
Source organism: uncultured candidatus Poriferisulfidus sp. (assembly GCA_965215765.1). GTDB lineage: Bacteria > Pseudomonadota > Gammaproteobacteria > Poriferisulfidales > Oxydemutatoraceae. Next base: position 974,809 of record OZ244118.1, read on the forward strand.
TTGCAGGACGGACTTCCATCGCGGGCAGCACAAAAATTGGAGCCCGCTGTCAGATAGGTGGCGCTGCCGGTATCGCGGAGCACTTGCAGATCTGTGATGATGTTATCTTGGGTGGCATGTCACGAGTTGCCGCTTCCATTGACAAGGAAGGCTATTACGCGTCTCATTTTCCTTTGCAACCCGCCGCCTTGTCAGCCCGCAACTCCATATTGATTGCCAAGCTGGGAAGTTTGTACAGGCGGATGCAGGAATTGGAGAAGAAACTGGCAAGAATGATGCAGGAACCACAAGAAAAGAAATTTGACGCTGGAGAGCAGAAATGACGGAAATTGCCATCTCGGAAATCATGAAGATGTTGCCGCACGGCTACCCTTTTCTGTTAGTGGACAGGGTTCTGGATGTGGTTGCCGACAAAAGAATCAAGACCTTGAAAAACATCAGTTACAACGAGCCTTTTTTTCGAGGCCACTTTCCTGGCAACCCGGTTCTGCCTGGTGTGTTGATGATCGAAGCACTTGCGCAGACTGCTGGTTTGCTGGCTTTGTACTCAACAGGCCAAAAGTATCACCAAGGGTCACGCATGTTTCTAACAGGTGTTGACGGGGTGCGTTTTAAAAGACAGGTTATTCCCGGAGACAGCTTGATTATGGAGGTCGAAGAAGATCGTTGCCGCGGAGCACACCATATTTTTTCTGGTCAAGCCACGGTGGCGGGAGAGCTTGCAACTTCGGCGACCTTGCGGCTAATCGTCTCCCAAGACTGATATGCCTGCCGCCGGGCCATTCGAACAGCTGGGCATCTCCGGCGGGAAAGCGATTCACGAAACTGCCATCGTGAGCCGCCACGCCGAAATCGGTGAGGGTGTGCGGATCGGGCCCGGTACCATCGTAGGTGAGCACGTAAAGATAGGTTCGGGATGCGAGTTAGGTGCTTACGTGGTGGTGTCAGGTCACACGACCATTGGGTCGAACAACAAGGTCTACCACTTCAGCACCTTGGGTGGTGCTCCTCAGGATTTGAAGTACGCTGGCGAGCAATCCTCTTTGCTCATAGGCGATAACAATGTGATCCGTGAGTATTGTTCCGTACACTCAGGAACGGCACACGGCTCGGGAAAAACTGTGGTTGGAAGTCACAACTGGATCATGTCTTATGTGCACATAGCCCACGATTGTGTGCTGGGCAATCACTTGGTGCTGGCTAACAACACCGCTTTTTCCGGGCATGTCAGTGTTGAGGACTATGCTGTACTCGGCGGCTACACTTTGGTGCCTCAGCACCGTCGGATCGGGTGTCACGCCTACACCGGCGGAGCCACGAAACTGGCTCGAGATGTTGCGCCTTATACCTGCGTTTCCGGCATCCCTGCGTATTGCCGCGGGATAAACAAGGTTGGGTTGGAGCGAAAAGGATTCAGCTCCGAGTTGCGAAATGCTTTGTATTACGCCTACCGAACAGTACTCAAAGAAAACTGTACGGAAGAGACGCCGAAACTGAAAGAACTTGCGCAGACCCATTCTGAGGTGCGGCACTTTCTTGATTTCATCAAGAATAGTGAGGCCGGGATCATTCGACCGGCAAGACCATAGCTTTCTGGTTGCGAACCGTTGGGAGTCGCACGAAAAACACACAACAAAAGGTCACTATTTGCTGTATTTTCCGGCTGAAACTGTTTCAGGGCTTGGTGCTTGTTTCGTTTTCAGCGATTGCCATGCCGATGCCACGCGGATCCGCCGCAGCTTCCAGCTCGCCGCTGAACTTGTTCACAACCACTGCCTGCATATTCCCCCAGCTCCTGCCACGTGGCTTGATGACGTGCCCCATTTTTTTCAAAGATTCCAGTAATGACGATGTGAATACCTTGGGTTCCGTTTCCACAGCATCCGGAAGATATTGATGGTGAAAGCGTTTGAGGGAAACGATTGCTTGTGCGTCACCCCCTTTCAAAAATTCCAGAATACCTAGCAGAACCATGGTGATGATGCGGCTCCCGCCCGGTGTTCCGAGAACCGCTATGCGGTCATGGGTCTCCACAAAGCTTGGGCTCATGCTGGACAACATACGTTTTCCCGGTGCGATCGCGTTGGCTTCTCCACCGGTCAGGCCGTATGCGTTTGCTGTTCCGGCTTGAATGGAGAAATCGTCCATCTCGTTGTTCAGCAGCACCCCGGTGCGGGGAGAAATGTAGCTGGATCCAAACGAGGTATTTATGGACATAGTTGCCGCGACCAGATTGCCATGGCCATCGGCAATGGAAAAATGCGTGGTATCAAGACCTTTTTGTGGAGGGGCCGTCGTTAATGCGGCACTGCGGCTTGCACGGTCTTTGTGGATAGTGCCGGCAAGCTTTTTGGCGTGGGACATGCTACGCAGTCTCTCCAAGGGAACTTCTACGTAATCCTGATCACCAAGGTGGTTTGCGCGATCTCGGTATGCGCGACGCATGACTTCGATCAGCAGATGTTCTGACAGAGGAGACCATTCCTGCGGATCGAAAAGGGACAGCATATTGAAAATCTCATTCAGGGCGATACCGCCTGAGGAGGGCAGGGAGCTTGCCGTGATGGTAGAGCCGGCGTAATGAAAAATGAGGGGAGCTCGCCCAATGACCTGGTATTGCTGAAGGTCTGCCAGCGTCCAGATGCCACCACTGCGACGAACATCAGCGACCAGGTCTTGTGCGACCTGACCGCTGTAAAAACCGTTTCTGCCATTTTTTGCGATGCTTTCCAGAGTTCGTGCCAACTGTTCTTGTCGAATGGTCTGACCAATGGCCGGCACATTGCCGTTAACCAGAAACGTGGCTGCTGATGCCGGGTAACGCCTCAGAACTCTCAGCTTGCGTTTGGCACGCTGCCGATAGCGGCTGTTGACTGCGAAGCCATGGCGCGCGGCTTTGATTGCCGGAGCCAGCAATGTCTCAAGCGGCAGGGAACCATAATGCTTGTTGATATGCACCAGTGCTGCCGGGACACCGGGGATACCGGCTGCGGTCGGTCCGTTTAATGATTTTCCGGGAATGACTTTGCCATTTCCGTCCAAATACATGTCAGCGCTTGCCGATAATGGTGCTCGCTCACGTCCATCTATCATGACGGAGCGCCGGTCTTTCTCCTTGTAAAGCAACCAGAAGCCGCCGCCACCAATGCCGCAGGAATATGGTTCCACGACAGACAGCATGGCGGTGACAGCGACTGCGGCGTCAAAGGCGTTGCCACCTTCGGCCAGCACGGTGGCACCGGCACGCGTAGCAGCCGGGTGGGCGGTGGCGATTGCGTAAGTGTCGCTGGCAATCCCGGAGCCACAAGGCAGGAAAAGCCATATCCAAAAACAGAGAATGCTGGCTGGGCGCATGAGTCCAGGGTAGCGGGACGGTTCGAATAACAACACTTTAGCCCTCAGTTCGGTGTTGGCGAAAAACGTTTTTTTAATGCCGAAAGCACAGTCGGGCACACGTATTTGCTGACTTCTCCGCCCAGCCTGGCGACTTCGCATAACAAAGTGGAAGAAAGGAAAGTATATTTTTCGTTCGGAATCAGGAACAAGGTTTCCATCTCGCGATGGAGCGAGCGGTTCATGCTGGCAAGCTGAAACTCGTACTCAAAGTCGGCAACCGCTCGTAGGCCGCGCAGCACCACTTGTGCCTGGTGGTGGCGTACAAAATCCACCAGCAGCCCGTCAAAGCCCACCACCGTTACGTTGGGTAAATCTGCCAGTGCCGCAGAGGCGAGCGAGACACGCTCTGCGTGTGAAAAAATTTCTTCCTTGGTCGGCGATGCGGAGACCCCGACGATCACTCTTTCAAACAGACGTGCCCCCCGTAGTGCCAAGTCAGAATGCCCATTGGTTATGGGGTCAAATTTTCCGGGATACACAGCGATGGATTTCATGTCATCGCTCAGCTACAAAATATGGTTTCCTGAATACGAATGACGTGAATTTCATGGTCGTCATTTTTTTCTGAAAAGTTATCAGGACTCATAGATTCAGGATGCCAAAGCCCGTTGCTACCGGGCAGCACTGTACTTGAGAAAGGTTTCTCGGTGACGCATGGGCTGGCAGCATGATGTTGTTTTTTCTCGGCATAGGCTTTTACCTCGGCTTGTGCAAGCGGAGTGCCAATTTTGCCACTCTTTTTCCCAGTACTCGGCATAGCTCGCTTTCATGGCTGTCGAGTGGGCGATTGCTCGTCTGTCCCGCGAAGTGACTGGCACCGTACGGCGTGCCCCCGGTTGTGGTCTCACGCAATGCTGCTTCGGTGTAAGGCAAGCCGCAAATCACCATGCCATGGTGAAGCAAAGGAATCATCATGGATAGCAGCGTGCTTTCGTGTCCTGCGTGCATACTGCCTGTGGAGGTAAAAACGGCTCCCGGCTTTCCCACAAGAGCACCCGTGAACCATTCGGCCGTAGTTTTGTCGAGAAAATGCTTTAAGGGCGCCGCCATATTCCCAAAACTTGTCGGGCTGCCGAGTATCAGTCCGGCACATTCTGCAAGGTCAGCCGTTTCGGCCCAAGGTGCACTGCCGGCAGTATGAGCAGAATGGTTTTCGCCAGACGGGTCATGATACGCAGGCACAGTCATCAGTTTGGCCTCGATACCAGATACGCTTTCCACACCACGCGCGATCTGGCGCGCCATTTTTTCCGTGGAACCGCCTAAGGAGTAGTAAAGAATCAAGACTGAAGGCATAATGGCTGGGCGGGTTGCTTCGGGTTGTCAGCGGAACAGATTGTACAGCAGGCGCAACGAAACCATGGTTGTTTTAGAAGATTTTTGTGGACGCTGTCAGTTCTGGTTGCGGTCAAACCAGTGATTGTTTTTTTTGAGAATCCAAACGAGGCCTGACTCAATGCCCATCTACGAATACGAATGCACAGCGTGCGGACACCATACAGAAGTGCTGCAAAAAATTCATGACGCGCCACTGCGTATATGCGAATCCTGCAACGAATCGGCGTTAAAAAAACTGGTATCTGCGAGTGTTTTTCGTTTGGCTGGCAAGGGCTGGTATGAGACGGATTTCAAAACCGGCAACAAACGCAATTTGGCAGATGCGCAGGCGGATGGCAGCAAAAACAAAGACGAAGCAAAGAGTCGTGAAGCCAAAAGTGACAGTGCCAAAAGCAGCGAAGTGAAAAGTGGCAACGCGAAAAGCCAGACAGCAACCGGACAAAAGGCAGCGGGTGGTGAGAAAAAGAAGCCAGCAGCATCAGACCGTGGCTGAACGGCTCGTGTGCCTGACAGCACAAAGTAGCCGTCAGTAAATGGCGTTGTGCCCAGGTATTTCGTGAGAAGTCATTACTGTGGTCAGTTGACTCCAGCTTCAGCGGGGAAGAAGGTGGAAGTTTGCGGCTGGGTCAATAGCCATCGCGATCATGGCGGCGTCATTTTCATTGACTTGCGGGATCATACCGGCTCGCTGCAGCTGGTGGCGAACCCGGAGAACGAAGCGGTTTTTCAGAAAGCCCAGAAAGCCCGAAGCGAATACGTTTTGTATGCCTGTGGCATTTTGCGAATTCGCCCGGAAGGGACTGAAAACTCTGCCATAGCAACCGGGGGTGTGGAGCTGGTTTGTGACGAACTGGAAATACTGAACGAATCTCTGCCTCTTCCGTTTCGGCTTGATGACCCATCAGTAGGCGAAGATACCCGCATGCAATTTCGCTATGTCGATTTGCGCCAGCCTGAGAAACAACACAATCTGAGATTGAGAGCGCGGGTTAATCACATCTTGCGTGGGTTCCTGGAAAGCCAGGATTTTCTTGAAATTGAGACTCCGGTGTTGAGCAAAGCCACGCCAGAGGGTGCGCGTGACTATCTGGTGCCAAGCCGCACACAAAGTGGCACATTCTTTGCGTTGCCGCAATCGCCGCAATTGTTCAAGCAACTTTTGATGGTAAGCGGCATGGATCGCTATTACCAAGTCGTACGGTGTTTCAGAGATGAAGACTTGCGGGCGGATCGCCAGCCAGAATTTACACAACTGGATATCGAAGCTTCGTTTCAGAAGGAAAGCGACATCATGGGGTTAACGACGGCTCTGCTACGCAGGCTTTTTCATGAACTGTTGTCTGTATCGCTGCCAGAATCGTTTCCGCATTTAAGTTACGCGGATGCCCTGCAGCTTTATGGAACGGATCGTCCGGATTTGCGCGTAACACTGGTGCTGAAAGAAGTCGGGGATTTGTTGACAGAGACGCAATTTAATGTTTTTGCAGCTCCAGCCAATGACCCCCAAGGTCGTGTCGCTGTACTGAAACTCCCTGGCGGCAACAGCTTGTCACGTGGCGAAATAGACGCCTTGACCGAATGGTTGCGAGGGATGGGGGCTTCCGGACTCGCTTACATTAAATGCAAACAGCTTGCGGCAGGACGTAAAGGCCTGCAATCTCCCATTCTGAAGTTTATTGACGACCAGACATTGGAGGCTTTGCTGGCAAGGTGTGGCGCAGAGGATGGAGATATCCTTTTCTTTGGTGCCGGTAAAGCTACCTTGGTCAACGAAACCATGGCGGCATTGCGTGTGCGCCTGGGGAAGGCATACGGATTTTTTCAGGAAGGGTGGCAGCCCCTGTGGGTTGTGGATTTCCCGCTCTTCGCTTACGACGAGAAAAGAGCACGCTGGAAATCCTTGCACCATCCTTTTACCGCCCCGGTGAACAGCGACGTGGGGGCACTGAGCGGTGCTCCAGGTGCTGCTATGGCACGCGCTTATGATGTTGTGCTCAACGGGATGGAACTGGGCGGCGGTTCTGTCAGAATTCATGACCACAACACACAGCGGGAGATTTTCAAAATTTTGGGCATGGACGAGGCGGAAATGGAAAGCAAGTTCGGTTTCCTGCTACGGGCTTTTCAATACGGTTGCCCACCTCATGCCGGCATTGCTTTGGGTCTGGATCGTTTGGTGATGCTGATGGTTGGTGCTTCCTCAATTCGTGATGTCATCGCGTTTCCGAAAACCCAGATTGCCGGTTGCCTGTTAACCGGTGCCCCGACACCGGTTGGAGCCGGACAACTTCGAGAACTGGGTATGCGCTTGGTCGCCAACGAGAAATAGAGAACGAAAGCCTGGTCGGGAGCAGAAAAGCAAGTTGGGAAAAATTATCGGATCCCGAATCAGTTTAGGTTGTTGTGTACACTCGTGAACGTCAGCTAATGTTGCTACTGTGGTCTGCTCCTGGCAGGTCTTGGAAATTTGTGACCGGTGGTCGACTGACAGGAGAGTTGCTCATGGAGACGGCAATTTGCGGAGTGCGAGAAAAAACCGGATTACCGGCGGGTAATCTGCCGGACTGCAAGATGCCTGCCGCTGTTTTATGCATCCGGTTTTTCGGCGTCGTTTCGCGCCGGATATTCATGAGAACGTGGAATATTTTTTCGGTTTGGAACTGGAGAAGCCGCCTGCGGTTTCGTTGAGCCCAAAGGAGCATTGCAACTATGGCTGGTTTGAAAAGCGCGACAATGGATTTATGTGGCTTTGTGAGCAATAGGCGCACGATTGCCCGCCGGGTCGTGAGAGGGTTTTAAGTCATGTCAGGCCACAGCAAGTGGTCAAATATCCAGCACCGAAAAAAAGCACAGGATGTCCTTCGCGGCAAACTCTTTACGCGCCTGTTGCGCGAAGTGACTATTGCGGCTCGGAGTGGAAATTCTGACACCAGCACGAATTCGAAATTGCGTCTGGCTGTGGAAAAAGCTTCTGCCGCCAACGTCAACAAAGACAAGATTCAGCGGGCGATCAAGCGTGGCACTGAGAGAGGAGGAGGGGAGTCTTGCCAGGCAGTACGATACGAAGGTTACGGCCCTGGCAATGTGGCGATTTTAGTGGATTGTTTGACTGATAACCGAAACCGGACCAGTGCGTCTGTCCGTTATGCTTTTTCTCGGCATGGAGGCCGGCTGGTTGAAGCGGGGGCGCTCGCTTACCTGTTCAGGCAACTGGGGGTCATTAGCTGTTCGTCTGAAATTCCCGAAGACCGGTTGGTGGAATTGGCACTTGAGGCGGGTGCTGAAGATGTGGTGGCAGAGCAAGACTGCACAGAAATCATAACGACACCGGAAGAGCTTTCTTATGTGAAAAATTACCTGGCAAAAGCCGGGATTGAGCACGAACACGCCGAGCTGGTCATGCGCGCGGAACTCGAACTTGACTGCGATCCTGAAGTCAGGCGGAAAGTCACCAATTTGCTCGAAACCATTGAAGATCTGGATGACGCTGAGGCGGTTTGGTGCAACATGCTTCCGTTAGCTGAAAGCGTGGAAACGCCTGGCTGAATGTCGATCCGCGAGCGAATTATAGGGATAGACCCGGGGTACAGGGTCACCGGCTATGGGGTCGTGGAAAGTTGTGGGCAACAGCTACGTTACCTGGACAGCGGGGTTCTAAAATTGCCTGAAAGTGACGTGGGCTCGCGCATTTACAAGGTTTTTGATGGCTTGAGCAAAGTTCTGCGAGAGCAGCCCTTACAGGTCTTTGCTCTGGAAGACATCTTTGTATCCAAGGATCCGCGCGCTGCCTTGAAATTGGGAATGGTGCGCGGCGCGGCAATTTGTGCCGCCGTCCATTCAGGTTTGCCGGTCAGTGAGTACAGTCCTCGTTTCGTAAAAAAAGCCCTGACGGGAAATGGAAATGCAAACAAAAGCCAAGTGAAATACATGGTCGCACGTCTTTTAAAGATTACCGCGCCTCCTTCCGACGATGAGTCTGATGCGCTGGCCGTGGCAATTTGCCAGGCTTTTTTTGGTGCCACAGCTCGCCGCTTAAAAACCTCATGATCGCAAGCATTCGCGGCAAACTGATTGAAAAGTCTCCACCCCGACTTACGGTGGATGTGGGTGGCGTGGGCTATGAACTGCAAGCTCCCATGTCTACTTTTTATCACCTTCCGGATGTGGGGGAGGAAGTGAGTTTGCAAACAAAAGCCAAGTGAAATATATGGTCGCACGTCTTTTAAAGATTGCCGCGCCTCCTTCTGACGATGAGTCTGATGCGCTGGCCGTGGCAATTTGCCAGGCTTTCTTTGGCACCACAGCTCGCCGCTTAAAAACCTCATGATCGCAAGCATTCGCGGCAAACTGATTGAAAAGTCTCCACCCCGACTTATGGTGGATGTAGGTGGCGTGGGCTATGAACTGCAAGCTCCTATGTCTACTTTTTATCACCTTCCGGATGTGGGGGAGGAAGTGAGCTTGCAAACTTTTCAGAGGTTTCGGGATGACCAATTCATACTGTACGCTTTTCTGAAAGCTACTGACAAAATGGTTTTTTGCGATTTGATCAAGTTAAACAAAGTAGGGCCTCATGTTGCTTTGAACATTCTTTCCAGCATGGATGCCGTCGCCTTAAAACAGTGCATCATTGATGAAGACGAAGGAAGGTTGGTGTGCTTGCCGGGGATAGGTGCCAAGACGGCGAAGCGGATTGTTTTTGAAATGAAAAGTCGCTTGAGCAATAAAACCTGGGATGCGATCAGTGCATCCGGTGAGACACCGTACGCGCCCCAAAGCTCTGCTGAGGGGGATGCGCGCGAGGCACTGATCGCTTTGGGTTACAGGCAAAATGAAGCAAAAAGGAAGGTGGGCAAAATTACGACTGCGGGACTCAGTACGGAAGAAATCATACGAAAGGCTTTGGCCGGTGCTTCCTGAATTTTGTGTTCCCCGGAATTTCGCCTGCGCCTCTGCAAGGCTGCGGTTGCTGAATTTCCGGAGGCTTGCGGGCTTTTCGCCACATTGAAAAAGGATTAGATAAGGACGGAGCCATGATCTCGAGCGGTCGATGAAGCGAAGGCGGGTGAGATTTGTTGTATGAGTTGTGTGTTTACTGGGTGCAATCATCAAAATGATGCCAAACCAGGCCAAGCCGGTTGTTGCGGTGATTTCACGGTTGGAAGTTTGTCTGCATTCTGGTACGACAAAGAAAAGACTGACCTGAAAAGCACTTATGGATCATGCGACAAACGTCGCCATGATCATCTTGTCTGTTCCAATGAAGCGTGGCTCATAAACTGTGTCAGGGCGTTATTTTCTGTCAGAACGAGACATCCGCACTTTGGTTGCGCAATGGGCACTGCTCCTTGATTCGTGAGATATCAGTGGTATCATTGCCCGCTTGTTGGAACCCTTGAGTTCCGGTTCTTTTAATAACCAACAGCCAGTTAATTTGTATGGGTGCCCACGACGTTGGCGGAGACGCTAGAGTCGTGGTGCTGAGACTTTTGAGCTTCGTAAGAGGCAAGAGAGTTTCTGAACTACAATTCCAGGAATTTCCTGATGAAAATCAGGGAAAATTTTACGAAGAGTTTGATCCTGGCTCAGATTAAACGCTGGCGGCATGCCTAACACATGCAAGTCGAACGGTAGATACTTGGTGATCCTTTCGGGGTGAATCGGGTATTGAGAGTGGCGAACGGGTGAGTAGCGCGTGGGAATCTACCTGACAGTGGGGAATAGCCCGGGGAAATCCGGATTAATGCCGCATGATCCCTAAGGGGGAAAGCTGGGGCTTTCGAGCCTGGCGCTGACAGATGAGCCCGCGTCTGATTAGCTTGTCGGTGGGGTAATGGCCTACCGAGGCGACGATCAGTAGCTGGTCTGAGAGGACGATCAGCCACACTGGGACTGAGATACGGCCCAGACTCCTACGGGAGGCAGCAGTGGGGAATTTTGGACAATGGGCGAAAGCCTGATCCAGCAATGCCGCGTGTGTGAAGAAGGCCTTTGGGTCGTAAAGCACTTTCAGTGATGAGGAAAAGCCCGGAAGTAATATGTCCGGGTCATGACATTAGTCAAAGAAGAAGCACCGGCTAATTCCGTGCCAGCAGCCGCGGTAAAACGGAAGGTGCAAGCGTTAATCGGAATTACTGGGCGTAAAGCGCGCGTAGGCGGTTTTACAAGTCGGATGTGAAAGCCCCGGGCTCAACCCGGGAACTGCGTTCGATACTGTCGAACTGGAGTGCAGCAGGGGAAAGTGGAATTCCGGGTGTAGCGGTGAAATGCGTAGATATCCGGAGGAACACCAGTGGCGAAGGCGACTTTCTGGACTGTTACTGACGTTGAGGCGCGAAGGCGTGGGGAGCAAACAGGATTAGATACCCTGGTAGTCCACGCAGTAAACGATGTCGACTTGTTGTTTGGGGGAATGCCCTTGAGTGACGTAGCTAACGTGTTAAGTCGACCGCCTGGGGAGTACGGCCGCAAGGTTGAAACTCAAAGGAATTGACGGGGGCCCTCACAAGCGGTGGAGCATGTGGTTTAATTCGATGCAACGCGAAGAACCTTACCTGCCCTTGACATCCTTGGAAGGTCGCAGAGATGTGACCGTGCCTTCGGGAACCAGGTGACAGGTGCTGCATGGCTGTCGTCAGCTCGTGTCGTGAGATGTTGGGTTAAGTCCCGCAACGAGCGCAACCCCTATCCCTTGTTGCCAGCGGGTAAAGCCGGGAACTCTAGGGAGACTGTCGGTGATAAACCGGAGGAAGGTGGGGACGACGTCAAGTCATCATGGCCCTTATGGGCAGGGCTACACACGTGCTACAATGGACGGTACAGAGGGTCGCGAACCCGCGAGGGGGAGCCAATCCCACAAAACCGTTCCCAGTCCGGATTGGAGTCTGCAACTCGACTCCATGAAGTTGGAATCGCTAGTAATCGCGTATCAGCAATGGCGCGGTGAATACGTTCCAGGGCCTTGTACACACCGCCCGTCACACCATGGGAGTTGGTTGCACCAGAAGTAGGTTGCCCAACCTTGAAAGAGGAGGGCGCTTACCACGGTGTGATTAGCGACTGGGGTGAAGTCGTAACAAGGTAGCCGTAGGAGAACCTGCGGCTGGATCACCTCCTTAAAGTAAAGCGTTCAGCGAGCGAAGTGGGTATCCATACAAGTTAACCAGCAAAAAGCAAAAGTGTCAGGGCTGATAAGCCCGGGTGCTTTTATCCAAACTTGAACGAGTGCTTCTGCGCTCTGATTATGATGTCGGAGATGCCAGATGCAGTGTGAATACTTTCGCCTGCATCTGCTGAATGACCAGGACATATCGATCTTTGTTTTTAAGGAACCATTTTGATGGCGGAGATATTTAAGCTTGACATCTAAACAGTTTTCAATACACGCCAGACAACGTACGCAACGAGGACGTACTGCGAGTCGGCATTTGCGCGCCCAAAAGCGTGTGCCCGGTGTGCTTTATGGGGGTGGTGAGTCGCCCGTTATGATTGACTTGCACCGTTATGAATTAAACCGGCACCTGGGAATCGAATCTTTTTATTCCCACGTGCTGGAAGTGGTGGTTGACGGTCAAAAGGTGCTTGCTCTGCTCAAAGATTTGCAACGTTGCCCGACTGGTGGCGAAATAGAACATATCGATTTTTTGCGTGTTACCCAGGGTCACAAAGTAACGGTTCACGTTCCCTTGCATTTTCTGGGAGAGAAAGACTGCGTTGGTGTGAAAAAACAGGGGGGTGTTATCAGCCATCTGGTCACGGACGTGGAAGTGAGCTGCCTGCCCAAAGATTTACCAGAATATCTGGAAGCGGATATCACCGAGCTTGAGATTGGGCGTTCTTTGCATTTGTCGGACATTAAGCTGCCAAAAAATGTTGAAATGGTCATGTTGATTCAAAACCCTGATGCATACGTGGCGATTGCCAGCGTGTTTAAGCCCCGGGTTCAAGTGGCTGAAACGGAAACCGAAGGCGTGACCGTAGAATCTGATACTGAAAGCGAGGTGGGCGATGACTGAAGCTATCTTGCAGGCTTTATGCTGCCCCAAAGTTTTGTGCCGCACTACAGGCTTAGCGTACAAAGCGTCTCATTTTATTTTAATTGACAACAGGAGGGCAGACATTGTCTTGGAATCAATCAGATAAGGACGGAAAAGACCCAAAAAATCAAAATCCTTGGGGTGGTGGTGACCAGAAAGGGCCACCTGATTTGGATGAAATTCTGAAGAAGTTGTTCTCCTCCTTTTTCAAGCCCAAAAACGACGGCGGCGGTGGAGACGGAGACGGTGGAAAAAAAGGAGCAAGCGGGTTTCCACGGTGGGGAGGTGGAATCCCACCCGTTGCCTTGGCTTTGGGCGCTCTGGTGCTGGTGGTTCTTTGGGGTCTTTCCGGCATATACATTGTCAACGAGGGGAAACGCGGTGTAGAGGCGCGTTTCGGTGCCTATACAACCACCACCTTGCCCGGTCCGCGATGGCACATTCCGTACCCAATTGAAAACGCTGTGATAGTCGATGTTGACAGCATCAGATCCGTACAAAACAAAACACGGATGTTGACCCGTGATGAAAACATTGTTGAAGTTGAGTTATCGGCACAGTACCGGGTGAAAGACGCTGCGGACTATCTGTTTAAAGTGCGCTTCCCGGACACGGTAGGCGACAGGATCCCGGAATCAGAAGGAACCATTTTTCAAGTGATGGAAAGTGCTCTGCGCGAAATAGTCGGTGGGAACAATATGGATTTTATTCTCGGTGCAGGTCGCGCTGAAGTCGCTGCAGAAACACGCATTTTGATGCAGTTAATTCTGGACGATTACGAGTCCGGGCTTGAAATGATCAGCGTGAACTTGCAGCAGTCACAGCCACCCACCGCAGTACAGGAAGCCTTTGCTGACGCGATCAAGGCACGTGAAGACGAGATACGTTTCGTCAATGAAGCCGAGGCTTATGCGAACGGAATTATTCCATTGGCAAGAGGCGAGGCGGCGCGTATGGAGCAGGATGCCGTGGCCTACCGTGAGAAAATAACTGCCAGTGCAGAAGGGGAAGCGGAACGCTTTGTGAAACTTCACCGGGAATATTCGAACTCTCCTGAAGTGACCCGCGAGCGTCTTTATTTGCAGGCCATGGAGGAAGTCTTGTCAGACAACGCAAAAGTGGTAATAGATGTTGAGAGTGGTAACAATATTTTTTATTTGCCGCTTGAATCCTTGCTGAACAGAAGCAACCTTGGGGGTAGAGACATGGATCCGAACAAATCACAGTTCCAGGCAGAAACACGCGAAGGCAGGTCTGGTTTCAACCCTGGCAACAGCCAGGACAATCGTCAACGTACTGACTCGAGAACGAGATGAAAGTTATTCTCATCGCCCTTGCTGTGGTGGCCGGTTTGACCTGGTCGATTTTTTATACAGTAGGTCAGAAAGAAAGGGGGATTTTGTTCAGGCTTGGCGAGATCGTGGAAGCAGACCTGAAGCCGGGGCTACATCTGAAATTTCCCTTCATCAACAACGTCAGAAAATTCGACTCCAGGATTCTTACTATGAATGCCAGGCCGGAAAGTTTTCTTACCGTCGAGAAAAAGAACGTTACCGTAGATTTCTTTGTGAAATGGCGCATCAGTGATGTTGGGCAATACTACCGTTCAACGCGTGGCGACGAAAGGAATGCCCAAAACAGGCTTTCCCAGATCATGAAAGACCGCCTGCGCAATGAGTTTGGCAAGCGAACCATCAAACAGGTGGTCTCCGGTGAGCGTGCCGAAATCATGGGAATTTTGCAGGAAAAGGCAAACAAACAGGCGGTGGAACTCGGTATCAATGTTGTTGATGTCCGTATCAGCCGCATTGACTTGCCTGATGACGTGAGTGACTCGGTGTATGAAAGAATGAGGGCAGAACGTGCCAGGGTTGCGCGGGAATTTCGTGCGAGAGGCAGGGAGTCAGCAGAGCGAATCAGAGCCAACGCTGACAGACAACGCACAGAAATTGTGGCTACAGCTTACGGGGAAGCGGAGAAAACACGTGGGGACGGAGATGCACGCTCGGCAAAAATTTATGCGGATGCTTACAGCGTTGACCCCAAGTTCTACTCTTTTATGCGTAGCATTGAGGCCTACAAGAAAAGCTTCAAGAACAACTCAAGTGTGTTGGTTCTTGAGCCGGACTCAGACTTTTTCCGATACTTTAAGGATTTCAAAGGAGAGTCAGACCAGTAACTTTTCGTCGGTTGCAACATGGACGGATTTTTCAGTATCGATTGGGGCGATCTGCTGACAGCATTTGCTCTGGTACTGATTATTGAGGGGATCTTGCCTTTTCTGCATCCGCCATCAGTGCGCCGCTATTCACAAAAAATGAATGAGCTTAGCGACCAGTCGCTGCGTACTTTCGGATTTGTCGCCTTGGCGGCAGGTTTGCTAATTCTCAATATCGCACGATAGGCGCATAGACCGAACTGCAAGCGCCATTTGAGATGCTCCTCAACCCGGTTTCAAGCGGGCTCATGCGCTCTCTGGTATTTATAACGCCCGAGCTTGGTGTCTTGTTGTAGTCACTGTTATTAGATGAGTTTTAATTGGTTACTTCCCGTCGGGATTGAAGAAGACCTGCCGTGTCATGCGCGGGTTATTGAAGGCATGCGCCGCAAAGTTTTGGATCTTTTCGAGGTTTGGGGCTACGACTTGGTCATTCCTCCTTTGGTTGAGTATGTGGAAGCACTTTTGATCATGAAAGGTGCGGCACTGGATTTGCAAACCATGAAGCTGATTGACCAGTTGAATGGGAAAATGATGGGTATTCGTGCAGACATGACTCCACAGGTTGCGCGCATTGTTGCAAGCCGTTTGCCGAGAGATCGTATCCATCGCCTCTGTTACTTGGGGCCGGTTCTTAAAGCGCGACCCGAAGGGGCTTTGGGTTCACGCCAGCCTTTGCAGTTCGGTGCGGAAATTTACGGATGTGATGCTCTCAGCGCTGACTTTGAAATTATTCGAGTGCTATTGGCAACGATTCAGAGTTGCGGGATACGGGACATTACTTTATCCATAGGTCACATTGATATTTATCGTGCACTGGTGAAGCTGGCCGGGCTCAATGCGCAACAGGCGCATAGACTTTTTCTGCTTCTGCAAAGCAAGTCATCCCATGAAATTGCTCGTTTTTTGAGCACTGAAGGCATCAGTCCTGAGAAACAGTCATGGTTTGTCGAACTGTCGCATTTGCAAGGTGACTCGGGTGTCCTCAAAGTGGCGCTTGAGTGCTTTTCTGCTTACAGCCAACAAGTCTCGAATGCCATTGAGCAGGTGAAAAAGATTGGTGTCATGCTGTCTGATGTGTCAGATGCGAAAGTTCATTACGACTTGGCAGAATTGACCGGATATCAATACCGGACAGGTGTTTGTTTCTCGGCTTATATTCCTGGCATTAGTCAGGAAATTGCACGTGGTGGCCGCTATAACGACATCACCGAAAGTTTTGGCGTGGCACTGGCCGCCACCGGCTTCAGTGGCGATCTGCATTTGCTGGCCACTCATGTGGGTGGTGCGCAGGAACCACCCGAAACAATTTTCGCGCCACTGTGTGATGACCCTGAGTTACGTGAACGTGTCGCTGCTTTGAGAAAGTCCGGGAAGCGGGTTGTAGAGCAACTGTCTCCAGAAGAAAAAACAGGCTCCGAGGACTGTAAACATTGTTTGCGAAAAGAAGCCGGGAGCTGGGTGCTTGTCAATGTCTGATTCCTATTGCGTGATCGGCTTGCAGTGGGGCGACGAAGGGAAAGGAAAGATAGTCGACTGGCTGTCTGATACGGTTGATGCCGTTGTTCGCTTTCAGGGAGGGCACAACGCGGGTCACACTGTGGTGATCGGGAATGAAAAAATAGTGTTCCACCTGGTTCCTTCCGGGATCATGCACGAGAAGGTCGTGTGCCTGATTGGGAACGGTGTTGCTGTTTGCCCCAAGCATTTCAGGGAGGAAGTTGAGATGCTAAAAGCGCGTGGGATTGATTTTGAAGGAAGGCTCAAGATCTCCTGGTTCAGCCCGCTGATACTTGAATGCCACAAGCGGATTGACTGCGCTCGTGAATCCGGGAACGGAACAGTGCTTGGTACGACACGTCGAGGGATCGGTCCGGTTTTTGAGGACAAGTCTGCACGGCGAGTGCTGCGACTTGAAGACTTGCGAAATGTCGAGGAATTTACGAAGAAATATCACGCGCTTTATGCCTATCACAATTTCCTGCTTGAACACTATTACCACGAAGAACCGCAGGACTGCGCGTCTGAATTGGACGAATTGTTGTCACAAAGGGAGGCGTTGCTGGAACTGGGGACGGATGTCTCTTCTTACCTTTATGATTTGTGCCAGCGCAAAGAGGGTGGCCGTATGCTTTTTGAAGGTGCTCAGGGGGTCATGCTGGATACCGATCATGGCACCTACCCCTTCGTGACTTCGACCAATACCGTAGCCGGAGCGGCTTCCGTAGGGACAGGCTATCCCTTCCGGGGTAAGGTGCTCGGTATCTTCAAGGCTTACGCGACTCGGGTGGGGAATGGACCTTTTCCGACGGAGCTGCACGATCGCAATGGGGAAATGATGGCCACGCGTGGTTGTGAATTTGGTGCGACGACTGGACGGCCGCGGCGGTGTGGCTGGCTGGATCTGGTTGCTCTGCGCTATGCCGTGCGAGTCAATGGTGTGGACAAGCTGTGTCTGACGAAGCTTGACGTACTGGATGAGATGGAAGAAATCTTTGTTGCGACCGCTTATTCCGGAAAGAACCGACATGCAGGCTTATGGTTCTCTGGCAGTGAAAGTGACCTTAGTCCCGTTTACCAGCGTTTGCCGGGATGGAAATGCAGTACTCGGGACATCCGACTCTATGACGCCCTGCCTGTTGAGGCGAAGCGCTACATAGAATTAGTGGAACAAGAGACTCAGGTTCCGGTGACACTCGTTGCCAATGGACCGGGGCGTCATGAACTGATTTGTCGCGAAACAGTTGCCGGGGACTCGTGACAGTCTTTGGTGTTTGCCGCAGCATCTTGCGGGCAAATCAGGTGGAGTCAAAACCAGCCACCGTTCATGAACCTCAGTGGTGCCCAGGGC
The DNA here is from genome assembly GCA_965215765.1 of uncultured candidatus Poriferisulfidus sp. Taxonomy (GTDB): domain Bacteria; phylum Pseudomonadota; class Gammaproteobacteria; order Poriferisulfidales; family Oxydemutatoraceae. The sequence goes on from OZ244118.1 coordinate 992,648, forward strand.
GAGACTTGAACTCGCACATCCGTTAAGGACACGGCGACCTGAACGCCGCGCGTCTACCAATTCCGCCACCTGGGCTTTTGCCAAATCGTTCCATTATCACCGGAAATACAAGGGTTTCTCCGTCTGCAGTCAGCTACCACCCGTTCTCTGTGATGCCGCCGGCGATATTGGCTTTGATCGCCCCGCCAGCACCCGGTACAACTGCCAACTCCAGTCACTTCAATCGTAACAAAGAACCTGATCAGTACCTAGTCTCTGCTACTATTACCCGGAATTCAAGCAACAGCAATGTGGCAGGATTTAACAGCTACGTCTCATTCACTGGTTCGGGAAAACGTCAACAGCCTGTATGGCAGCTTTTCTGAACTTCAGCGGACTGTCAACATACCCGACAGGTTTCATGCCACCGCCTTTTCCATGGATGCTGAGCGTGCCGAAATCGAAAATACGCCCGATGATGCCTTGATCAATATGAAAACTTTCAACACCTGCATGATTCAACTCAAAAGTGTACCTGCTGATGAACCCGGTCTTGGCGATTGTGCGCCGGTTTGTGACGGCCAGTTCTGTCGACAACCTCTCAATAAAGGCGTTGACCAAAGAATAAACACCAAGAAGCGTGATACCAAATATCGTGCCCCAAATCAACTTGTCAGCGGGGCTGCTGACTGCTGTCCAAGTGCCAGCTCCGTTCCAGACCTCAATCCAGACCAGGAGCACCAGACCGGTCAGTACCAGCAATGTTCCCGGCGCGTAAATAATCCAGTGAATGGACGCGCTGTAGGTGACCTTTTCACCAGCTATCAGATTACTTTCGACGTATTTCATTGCTCTTGTGGTATGCACCGTGAGTATATGCGTGTCGGTGCCGAATGAGTAGCAGGGGCTTTGGTTTTGTGGCAGTTTAATTCCTGGATTGTGAATCATTTCCGGGTATATGGTCGCTTGCTCCGAGTCGACAACTCGTTTTTCGGGGCGTGTCTTTGAAGCACACAGACTCATCGGGTTGGTGCAGGGGGGAGCTGACTCTTGATCGTTCTGGCAAGGTCTTTTTTCGTGCAGCTGACCACGAAGCCGATTTGATTCCGGTCTCTGTCAGGCTTTCCAGAGCTTTGTTGAAAAGCGACAAGGTTTTGGCCAAATTGGATTTCGGGAAACAGGAGTTGCCTAAGCTGGTGGATCTGAAGCTTGAATCCCGGGCACTGGATTTCGTGGGCGTGTATGCAGGAAAAGGTGTTGTGAAACCCCTTTACAAAATCAACGTGCCAGAAATGGGAGTCGTTTTCCGTGGCGATCTGAATCCGCGAACAGGTGATGCGGTTCTTGTTCACGCTGCCACTGCCAGACATCGTGACGACAAGCCAGGTGGGGAAGTGGTGGAGATCCTCGGTGACCGGACAACGGTGAGTAGCGAGGTTGAAGCGGCACTCCACGCTTATGGCATAGCGCATGTTTGGAAAGACCAAGTGTTGCACGAGGCGGAGCTTGCTGCAAAGCGCAAAGACCCGCTGGGTAACCGTGTGGATCTGCAGAAAATGAACTTCGTGACGATTGACGGTGAAGACGCCAGAGACTTCGATGACGCGTTTTACTGTGAAAAAAGCAAAAGTGGCTGGACTCTCTGGGTGGCCATCGCCGACGTAGCGAGTTACGTGAAACACGGGTCTGATCTGGACGAAGACGCAGCGCAACGTGGAAATTCCGTGTATTTTCCGGGGCAAGTTGTGCCGATGCTACCGGAAATTTTATCCGACCAACACTGCTCTTTACGTCCGAAAGTAAAACGCCGGGTATTGGTTTGCCGGATGGATATTACCGCTACAGGAGTCCTGCAAGATTATTCCTTTCTGGCGGCACTGATTTGTTCAAAAGCTCGTCTGAATTACACGCAGGTGGGTCTGTATCTCCAAGGGTCTGAGCCGTTGGCCACCGCCAGCAAAGAGGTCGCCAGGATGGTGCGAACGGCGTATGGTTTATACAAAAAACTGGCGGTGGTGCGTGACCAAAGGTCTGCGCTGCAGTTTGATACAGTGGAGACGAAAATCTGGTTTGACCGCGAAGGAAAATTCAAAACGATTACGCCGGTGACGCGTAATGATGCACATCGCTTGATCGAAGAATTCATGATCTTGGCGAATGTCAGTGCCGCGCTCTTTTTGGCTGAAGCGAAACAATCCTTGCTTTACCGCGCGCACCTAGGGCTGAAGAAAGATGCAGCGGGAAAGCTGAAAGATTTTTTCCAGCTTCGTGGTTTGACTTTTCACGGGACGACAGCAAAGGAAATTTCCATGCTTTTGAAGGAAGCGGTGGGTCGTGATGACGAGACGATCATTCAGATGTTCCTGCTGCGCAACATGGCTCGCGCCGCGTACCAGCCTGAGCAGGAGGCTCATTTTGGCCTGGCACTCGACAACTACACGCATTTCACCTCTCCCATTCGGCGTTATCCGGATTTATTGGTGCACCGTGCCATTCATCGGGTGCTGGGTGGCGGTGGGGCGTTTTTCCGGCAGAGCGCAGAGGATCTCAAGGCGGTTGGTGCACATTGTTCAGCGACTGAAAAAACTGCTGAAGAGGCGTCGAGGAGCGTGGAAAATTTTTTCAAGTGCCTGAACCTGTCCAGCCATGTCGGGAAATGTTTCCCGGGTCTGGTTTCGGGAGTACAGCCCTTCGGACTTTTTGTGGAGATCCAGGGTTTTTATGTGGATGGCTTGTTGCATATTAACTGTTTGCCGCGTGACAGTTATTCTTTTGATGAGGCGGCACACAGCTTGCGTGGCTTTCATAGAGGCACTGCTTACAATTTGGGACAACAGCTACAGGTCGTGGTCGCGGCTGTTAATCCTGAGGAACGCAAAGTGGAACTCACGTTGGAGGGCGTCAAGAAGCGTCTCCGGAGATCGGGTTTCAAGCGGCGTCGGAAGTTCCGATGAAACTGGCTTTTGGCGGAATCAACAGCGTCCTGTCTGCCCTGCGCGCAAAGCCTGAAGAAATTCAGGAAGCGTGGATTGCCCGGAATGTGAAAGGGGAAAGGGTCGCATCAATACGAATGGAGGCGATGGCTGCCAAAGTTCAGCTGCGGATCAAGAGTCGCGCAGAACTTGACAAAGCGGCGGGGCACAAAAGCCACCAAGGGGTTCTTTGCTGGTGCGAACCGCCGGCAGGCCTTCCCGAAAAAGCCTTGTTGGGGCGTTGCGAGACCTCAAAACCTGCGGGGCTGTTGGTTCTTGAAGGCGTGACCGATCCGCGCAACCTTGGTGCCTGCCTCCGGTCGGCAGAAGCTTGCGGTGCGACAGCAGTAGTGGTTCCGTCGGCAAGGTCAGTTTGGCTGACGCCTGCGGCAGTGCGAGTTGCGGCGGGCTCAGCGCACAGAATGCCGTTGGTCAGGGCGAAAAATCTGGCAAGAATGATTCGGCAGCTTAAGGAATCCGGGGTCTGTGTGGTGGGGTTGCACCCGGCAGCCGAGCGTAGCCTTTATGAGTTTGACTGTCGGCGCTCCGTCGCTTTTGTTCTGGGATCCGAAGGGGACGGGATGCGCAGATTGACTGCGGAGCTTTGCGACTACCATGTTTCTGTGCCGATGTATGGCGAGGTAGAAAGCTTGAATGTTTCGGTTACAGCCGCCTTGTGCATGTATGAAATGTGTCGCCAAAGAGGCTGGCAGCGCACCGAAAAAGCTGGCGGATGACGCTCTAATGAGCCGGACAGGCAGAGACTGACTCGTCGGTGCTCAAGGCTGGGATCTTGCCCGCCTTTTGTTCTTGTTGTACGGCGGTGTTACTCCGGCTTGCCGTGGCTGTCGCCATCGCCTGTTGAAGCACTGGTGTCCAGGCTGGCGATGGCTTCTCCCATTTTTATTGGCATCCCGTTACTGACTGTTGGTAAATGCGAAATATCGGGGTTGCCGAACAGGCAGATAACGGTGGAACCCAGGTTGAATCTCCCCATTTCTTCTCCCCGTTTCAAGTAAACATCGTCTTTCTGCTGTCCATAAAGGCTATGCGAAACCTGCATGTTCACAGGGGTGACCAGACCAGACCAGACCGTTTCCATGGATGCCACGCCAATGGCACCGATCATAATGACGGCAAGAGGACCCATGTTGGTGTCGAAAATGGCAATGACGCGCTCGTTTCGTGTATACAGATTTTTGATCGCGTGGGTGCCATATTCCTGCACGCTGAACAGACGGCCGGGTACATGAATCATGGTTTTTAACCTGCCTTCAACCGGCATGTGTACCCGGTGGTAATCACCCGGCGACAAATAAATAGTGTGATAGCTGCCGCCATTAAAAGTTGCGGCATGCTCTTGCGACCCGGCAAAAAGATCTTGCAGAGAGTAAAACCTTCCCTTGGCCTGAAACAGATCGCCATTTTCAATCTTTCCATGCGCCAACAAGTACCCGTCACATGCCGCACTCACCGACAAGGGATCGGTGGATATTTCTCTTGCGCCAGGTTTCAGGGAGCGGGTAAAAAATTCGTTGAAACTGCGATAGCTTTCCGGATCAGGATAGATAGCCTCGCTCATGTCGACTCCCAGAAGGAATATATACAGCTTGATCAGAGGATCCTTCAACGGTGTTTCCAGACGCGACAGACGGTATATCAGCCTGGTTATGAAATGGTGTGGTAAAAGATACAGAACCCCGATCTTTATTTTCTCCCAAACAGTTATTCTTTCTGTTTCCACTTGCTTTTGTTTCCCGGGTTATGGCAACTGCCAAGCGCGTTGCCGACTGCGTACTATAGCAGATGGTGACTGTGAAAATCGGGCACTTGCTGCCTTTGCTACAATGCGAGTATGTCTGGAAACACATTTGGAAAACTCTTCAGATTGACGAGTTGCGGGGAGAGTCACGGGCCAGCATTGCTGGGCATAGTTGACGGCTGTCCGCCCGGTATGTCTTTGCAGGAAAGTGACATCCAGAAGGAGCTGGATCGCCGTCGCCCTGGGGCCAACAAGTTCACTTCGCAGCGGCGCGAGCCAGACACAGTACGCATTGTTTCCGGTGTGTTTGAAGGAAAAACCACCGGCACACCCATCGGCCTTGTCATCGAGAATATCGACAGCCGCAGCAAAGACTACACGGACATTAAAGACAAGTTTCGTCCCGGGCACGCTGATTATAGCTACATGCAAAAATATGGTTTGCGCGACTATCGCGGAGGCGGCCGGTCTTCGGCGCGCGAAACCGCGATACGGGTTGCCGGAGGCGCCATTGCCTCGAAGTTTCTTCGCGAGCGGTGCGGAATTGAAATCAGCGCTTGCGTGATTCAGATTGGACCGCATTGCTGCACTCGTATGGACTGGGACGAAGCGAAAAAAAACCCCTTTTCTTTTCCTGATTCAGCTCTATTGCCAGTCTTGGAAGCGTATTTCAAATCTTTGCTACGCGAAGGGGACTCCTGCGGTGCTTTGGTGCGGGTGCGAGCCACAGGCACGATGCCGGGTCTGGGAGACCCCGTTTTTGATCGCCTGGATGCGGCGATCGCGTACGCGATGATGGGAATCAACGCCGTCAAGTCTGTGGGGATTGGTAGTGGCCAGGACTGCGTCGCCCAAAGAGGCAGCACACACCGTGATGAAATCACTTCTGAAGGTTTTCTCAGCAACAACGCCGGTGGCATTCTGGGCGGCATCTCGACCGGGCAGGACGTGGTCGCTGATGTTGCGTTTAAACCAACGTCCAGCATTCGTTTGCCAGGTCGCACAATTGATGTCCACGGCCACGAAACCGAAATATCCGTGAAAGGTCGACACGATCCCTGTGTGGGCTTGCGGGCAGTGCCCATTGTGGAAGCCATGCTGGCACTGGTGTTGCTTGACTCCCTGATCTGCCATACCGGACAAAATAAAATCAGTGTAGGCACGGACTGAAGCGTGCGAATTTCGCGTCCGGCTGACTCGGGTTCGAGCTTCAGACTTTCCGTATCCTACTTTGTTCTTTTTTCCGTCCTGGGCGCGTACCTCCCTTTCTGGGCTCCGTATCTGCGCTCGCTCGGATTTTCACCGGCGGAAATCGGCGAACTGTTGGCAGTTGTCTTGCTGACTCGCATTGTCGCCCCCTATATATGGGGGCGTTTTGCCGATCGGAGTGGGCTGGTCATTGGGATCATACGCCTGGGGATCGGAATGAGTTGCGTCTTTTCTGCTCTGCTGACTTATTACCAGGATTATTTCTGGATGGCCGTCATTCTCTTTTTGTTCAGTTTCTTTTATCACGCGATCCTGCCGTTGCTGGAAGCCGTCACCATGAGCTTTCTGGGCAAGAAAAAAGAACGCTACAGCACAATCCGGGTGTGGGGTTCGGTGGGATTTATCGTCTGTTCGCTGGCTTTGGCACCGTTGTTTCAGTATTACGGACTACAGCTTTTGCCTTGGGTAATCAGTATTTTGCTGTTGCTGCTTTTTGCGACCTCATTTCTGGTTAGCGAAAAGCCGGTTGTCATCAGCAGGGAAACGCAACTCAAGCAGTTTCGCCTGTGGCAGCCGAAAATTATATGCCTGCTGGCGCTTACTGCGCTCATGCAGTTTTCTCATGGACCCTACTATGCCTTCTTCAGCATCTATTTGGCTGACAATGGTTACGGCGAGATCCTGATCGGGGTTTTGTGGGCTTTGGGTGTGCTGGCAGAAATTGTGATTTTTATGTTCATGCCGCGGCTGCTACCGCGTTTCGGGGCCACCACTTTGCTGCTAACCAGCTTTGTTGCTGCGTCATTGCGTTGGCTGATAATCGGTTTTTTCCCGCAATTTTTATCTGCGCTGGTGGTGGCTCAGCTTCTCCACGCCGCCACTTACGGTTTGTATCATGCGGCAGCCTTGCGCCTGGTGCATCAGTTTTTCCCTGAGTCCTTAACGGGTAGAGGGCATGCCCTATATTCGAGTACCAGTTTTGGCATTGGGGGATCTTTGGGATTGTTTCTGTCCGGAGTCGCATGGGAGAGTCTGGGGAGCACCTTGATTTTTTCTCTGGCCGCACTGACGACCTTGTTGGGGGCGTTTGTCAGTACCCAGCTACGCAGATGGGAGGAATGAATGGCTTTGGTGTTTTGTTGGCGTCGGCGCGCGACTTCATTGGCCAGCCGTGTGGCTTGTAGTTGGAGGAGTGACTTTGCGGGCGGTCACAATGAGGTGTAATGGATCTGGTTCTTTTTGACCTGGACAACACTCTGCTGTGTGGAGACAGTGACTTTGAGTGGGGTCGCTACGTCGTTGAAAAGGGTCTGGTGTCCGGAGATGAATACCAGCTGGAAAACCAGCGGTTTTTTCAGGAATACCAGGTCGGGACTTTAGATCCTCAGGTCTACCTGGAATTTGTTTTAAAACCTCTTGCCAAGCACGATATGCAGAAGTTGCTAGCCGCGCGAGCACTTTTCTTTGCTGAAAGAATCCTCCCGCTGGTCGGGCAAAAAGCTTTGGATCTGATCAAGAGCCACAAACAGGCGGGGAACCTGGTGGTCGTGATTACTGCGACAAACCGCTTCATTACGGAATTTGTTTTCTCGTGTTTCAACGTGGATGCGCTGATTGCCCCAGAGCCCGAAATTGTCAACGGTCGTTTTACCGGGCGCACGGTTTCCATACCGTGTTTTGGGCCAAGCAAAGTGTCCAGCCTGAAGAATTGGTTGGCTAAAGAACGCCCCAGTTATGAGCGTTCCTGGTTTTACAGCGACTCTATTAACGACTTGCCGTTGCTGGAATGGGTCGACAACCCCATCGTGGTGAATGGCGACCCAAAGCTGCTTCGTGTGGCAATCCAGCGCGGTTGGCAGCAACTGGACTTATGTAAGCCAACCCTTTCGGCTGTTGATGATCCTCAGTCCTCCCATGGTGAGAAACCGAAAGAATTTCGAAAGCGCTCCGAGAACTCCTCAGGCGTGAAGGAATAACTTTGTGTGCCGGACTGCTCCACGTTCAAGGTTCCCATAAGGGAGGCAATCCGCCCCGCTGTTTCCCAATCCAGCTTGTGCAGCAATCCAAAAATCAGACCCGCGCGGTGTGCGTCTTGGCAACCCGTTGGGTCGACTATCCTGTGAGGCGCAGCAGTTGGTATGTGAAGTCCCTTGTCGGCTGTCGATGATCCTCAGTCCTCCCATGGTGAGAAACCGAAAGAATTTCGAAAGCGCTCCGAGAACTCCTCAGGCGTGAAGGAATAACTTTGTGTGCCGGACTGCTCCACGTTCAAGGTTCCCATAAGGGAGGCAATCCGCCCCGCTGTTTCCCAATCCAGCTTGTGCAGCAATCCAAAAATCAGACCCGCGCGGTGTGCGTCTCCGCAACCCGTTGGGTCGACTATCCTGTGAGGCGCAGCAACCGGTACGTGAAATTCCTCGTCGGCGGTGTAAATCACGCTTCCTTTGCCCCCTTTGGTGACTACCAGGGCACTGACTTCTTTTCTCAGTGCTTCCGTATCCATCTGGCATTTCCCTTTAATCATGTGAAGCTCGTAGTCATTGCAGGCGAGCCATTCGGCGCGTTTGATAAAAGACAGCAGTTCCTCTCCGGAAAACAGCGGGACTCCCTGACCCGGATCAAAGAGAAACGGTATGCCTTTGTCGGCAAGTTCGTTGGCGTGTGCGAGCATCCCTTCGCGACCGGCGGGAGACAGCAAGGCGATTTCATGGTCTCCATGTTCCGGCATGTGCGCCAGATGAGACTGCTGCATGGCACCGGGATGGAAAGCCGTGATTTGGTTATTGTCCAAGTCAGTCAATATGAAGGCGCGTGCCGTGACGGCATCATTTGCCGTAAAAAGATGGTCGCAATCCACGCCGGATTTTCGTAGCCTTCCCATGTAGTCTTGGAAATCACTGCCTACCGAGCCGACCAAGGTGCTGTGTACGCCTAAGAGTTGCATTCCGTAAGCACTGTTGCCGGCACAGCCGCCGAAATTGTTTTTCAGCTCTGGGGCGAGAAATGACACGTTCAGAATGTGTAACTCTTCGGGTAGCAAATGGTCTTTAAATCTGCCTTCAAAGATCATGACGGTGTCAAATGCCAGCGAACCACTGATTATTGCCTTCATTTTTCTGTTTTCCTGTTTTTTTATTACGCTTCAGAGCAAAGCGTGTAAAGGCGCTTTGCCCGGATTGTGTTGCTTTTGCAAGCTGTGGCCAGCCCCATGAAGCTACCCCCGGGCTCGTAAAGCCGTTGCAATCCAGAGACAGCACCGTGCCTCACCTCTACTTCCTGACCCTGCCGCAGACGGTCACGTTGCCCGGTGTCTACGAGGATGGCAGGAAAAATGGCAAGTGGTGCGTCCACGGGGAGTATATATTGGCGCAAAAGCTGCCGCGCATTTACCATCGGATCAAGGAGCCGGGCACCATCCAGTGCATCTCGAACAGAAAAGGCTCCAACGTTCAGTCTTTCCAGAGACAACAGGTGTGCCACGGTTCCCAGTGCCTGACCCATGTCTTCAGCGAGTGTGCGGATGTAAGTACCTTTGGAGCAATGCACTCTTAGGCAAAATCCATTTTCTCCGATGCTGTGCAAGCAAATATCGTGGATCGTGACGGTACGCGGCTTGCGCTGTACCACTTGCTTCGCACGGGCATATTTATACAGGCTTTTGCCTTGGACCTTCACTGCTGAGTACATGGGCGGCAATTGCGTTTGCTTGCCGCCAAACTTTTCGCAAAGTGCCAAGAGGGTTTCCCGATCCGGAAGCTGCCAGGGTCTTTCTTCAATCACTTTGCCCAGCGCGTCGCCGGTGTCGGTTTTCGTTCCAAGACGCAGACAGGCAAGATAGGTTTTTTCCATGCCCAAAAGGACGTCAAGCGACTTGACTCCTTCACCTATGCCCAAGATGAGTAATCCTGTGGCGGCAGGATCCAGCGTCCCGCCATGACCGGTTTTTCTGCCACCACAGAGTCTTTTGACAACGGCAACCACTTTTGCGGACGTCCAGTTGTATGGCTTGTTGACCAGTAATATCCCGTTCATTATTCAAGAAAAATTCTTTTTAGACACATACAAGGCAGGCAAGCTGTTCGAGCGTTGTACTGTGAGTTGCTTTTCTGCTGCTACAGAGCGTTGCCGACTCAGCGAGCGGCTTTTGTGAAATGCCTTCAGACTCCACACTGCCTCTCAGGAGGTGATGATGATTCGATGCGACCCGGAGGGAACAGCTTTCCCGGGATTTTGTTGTAACCGGATTTGCTGGAGACGGAAGCCGCCTTTGTGGAAGCCCTGTCCAAGGGCGTAAACCAGCAGCAGTATTCATGAGTTCCCCATAGCTGCTTCGGGAACTCCCGTCACAAGGTTCCTGTGTAGTAAAAGAGACGAAATTCTTTGCGCTTCATTGGTGGTCGTTCTGACACCATGCCCGCTATCGTGAGACGCGCTACAGGGTTTTTTCCATTCTGATGTGCTCAAACGACATAATCCTGTCGCCGGCCTGAATATCCTGATAGTTTTTGATGGCAATGCCGCATTCTGTTCCGGAGGTGACTTCCTTGACGTCATCCCGGAAGTGACGCAGGGATTCGAGTGCGCCTTCATAAATGGTTTCGCTGGCACGCAAAACACGTACCTTGCCACCTTGTTGAACCGCTCCTTCTGTGACTTGGCAGCCAGCGACCAGCCCGTATACCGAACTCGGGAAAATGTCTTTGACCAAAGCGTATCCCAGAACCTTCTCCTTGTAGACGGGATCCAAAGCTTCCAGCAGTATTTCTCGCACACTGTCCAGTGCTTCGTAGATGATGTTGTGAAAGAGCAACGACACTCCCATCTCTCTTGCCAAGACCCGAGCTTGTGTGTCGGCGCGCACTCTGAAGCCAATAACGGTCGCTTTGGAGGTGGCGGCAAGGTTGACGTCTGATTCTGTAATTCCGCCAATTCCGGAAGCGATGATTTTCGTTTCAATTTCGTCGTTCCGTAAAGCGGTGAACGCCACGTGCAACGCTTCAGCACTCCCTTTGACATCCGCTTTGACCAACAAAATCAGCGACTTCTTCTTTCGTCTTTCCATGGTTTTGAATATGTCTTCGGCCAGCACACTGCCAGTTTGCGAAAGTTTTCTGGCTCTTTTTTTCTTCTTTCTGAAATCCGACACTTCGTTGGCGACTCGCTCACTGTCGACGACGTTCATTTCGTCACCAGCTTCCGGCGGCCCGGAAAGTCCAAGTACTACGACCGGGGTGGATGGCAACGCCTCCTTCAAGGTCTTTCCGTGTTCATTGCTCAGGGTGCGCACTTTGCCGGATACGCTGCCACACAACATGACGTGTGAGGGCTTCAGGCAACCGCTTTGTACCAGTACTGTGGCTACCGCACCGCGACCCCTTTCCAGGGAGGACTCGACAACGACCCCACGGGCGTTTCCGGCAATCGGGGCTTCCAGCTCCATGACTTCAGATTGCAACAAAATTGCTTCCATCAATGCGTCTATGCCCTTTCCGGTCGTTGCCGAAGTCTCCACGAAAAGATTTTTGCCGCCCCAGCTTTCCGAAACGATTTCGTGTTTTGCCAGCTCTGCTTTGACTTTTTCCGGATCGCAGCTTTCCCTGTCGATTTTATTGAGGGCAACGATTATCGGAACCTTTGCTTCCTGGGCGTGGGTAATGGCTTCTACGGTTTGCGGCTTGACTCCATCGTCGGCGGCTACGACCAATACCACAATATCAGTCACTTTTGCCCCTCGGGCACGCATGGAACTGAACGCCGCATGTCCTGGTGTGTCCAGAAAAGTAACCAGTTTTTTTGAGCCTCTGTATTCATAAGACAGTTGGTATGCCCCGATATGCTGGGTGATGCCGCCGGATTCGGAGCCTGCAGTATTGGATTTGCGTAGCTTGTCCAGCAAGGAGGTCTTGCCATGATCGACGTGCCCCATGACCGTTATCACCGGAGGTCTTGGCACTAGTTTTTCCGTGTTCTTGGCCAGTGTCAGGTTGAATTTTTCCTCCACATCCATTTCCGTGATGGGTAGGGCAACGTGTCCCAACTCTTCGACGACCAGCACGGCAGTATCCTGGTCCAGGGACTGATTAATCGTGACCATAACCCCCATTCCCATCATTTGCTTGGTCAGTTCCGAAGCTTTCATGGCCAGTTTTTCAGCCAGTCTCGTAACATCGATGGTTCCCGGAATCTGGACTTCACGCTTGACCGGGCTGGTCGGAAGCTCAAATTGATGCACTTGCGCCGAATACACTCGCGACCCGGCACGCTTTATTCTTGGTCTTCTTCTTTTGGCTTTTTCCAGCTCCATATTCAGTTTGAGGCGGCCTTTCGTTGGTTCCTTTTTGCCTGCAGGCTTCCTCGTTTCCTTGGCCGATTGCGGTTTGGACGTTCTTGATGCGGCTGCCTGCTTCTCTTTCGGGTCAGGTTTGGTGCGGGCTTTTTTCTCGTCAACGGGCGATGCCTCGGTTTCTTTTGCTTCGCTGGCCTCCAGCGTGGCGGCTTCCTCGGCAGCTTTGGCAGTGTCGGAAACTGCGTCCATAAGACTTTCCGGTTTCGGATCCGTGGTTGCTTCGGGCGAGACGGTTGCTGCTTCAACGGTAACTTCTGGTTCGGTGCTTATGGGTTCAGGTAGTGGTTCTGGCTCGGGTATCGGTTTTGGCAGGTTCCTGGATTTGATGGTTTCCACCATGACCGTTCCCGACCCGGCCTTGCCACTTAACTTGATTTTGGTCATGACAGTCTTGCGGCGCACATGACCGCCCCGTGGCGCAGACTTAATGACCGATGCGATCAGTTGGCTCTTTTCTGCCTGACTGATGCTGTCTTTTGCGTTTTTCCCTTCTATGCCAGCTTCTTCAAGCCTCTTCAGTAACTCTTCTACTGGTTTATTAAGCAGTTTTGAAAGCTTCTCAAGTGTTTCCATGCTGTTTTGTTGTCCTGATGTTTCGGTTGAAGCGCGACTACTCGTCTTCTTCAAACCATGGCGCTCTGGCGGTCATGATCAACCTTTCTGCATTCTCTCTGTCAATTCCTTCAATCTCCAACAGTTCGTCTACGGATTGTCCCGCAAGGCCTTCCACCGTGAGGACACCGTGCATGGCGAATCTTCTTGCCATGTCCTTGTCAATCCCCTCTAATTCGGTCAGGTTCAGCGTTTCTTTTGGCTGCTCAAGTTCGCCGGACATGGCCAGCAGGAAAAGCACGTGGTTGGCGCGCTCGTGCAGAGCGGTGCAGGTTTCCTTGTCAATCCCTTCGATTTGCAACAACTCTTCCGGATCAGCGTAAGCGATTTCCTCAATGGTGGTGAAATTTTCATCCACGAGGATTGCAGCAAAAGTCTCGTCAATTTCTAGTTTGTCTGCAAACAATTTCTGGCGGTCTTCCAGCTCCTGCTCCCGCTTCTGGTTCGATTGCTCCTCATTCATTACTGTCAATTCCCACCCGGTGAGTTGACTGGCAAGTCGCACATTTTGGCCGCCACGTCCGATAGCTTTCGCCAGTTTGTCTTCTTCCACGACGATTTCCATTTTCCTTTTTTCTTCGTCGGTTCGGACATAGACAACCGCAGCCGGTGCCATGGCACTGGTGACATAGTTGGCTAGATTTTCATTCCAGGTAATGATGTCGATGCGCTCGCCAGCCAGTTCATTGGACACCGCCTGAACGCGCGATCCGCGCATGCCAACACAAGCACCTACCGGGTCAAGGCGCGGGTCATTGGACGTGACTGCCAGCTTGGCGCGCAAACCCGGGTCGCGCGCTGCCGAAATGATCTCTATCGCACCCTGCCCAATTTCCGGAACCTCAACTCTGAACAACTCAATCAGGAATTCAGGTGCCGTACGAGACAGCACCAATTCTGCTCCCTTGCCTTCATCGCGGACGGATTGCAAGTAAGCGCGCATTCTTTCGCCGGAGCGCACAATTTCCCGGGGAATGCATAGATCCCGTGGAATAAATGCCTCAACGTTGTGTTCCAGCTCAAGGTGAATGCCCGGGTTCGGTCCGCCCCGCTCGTCACGTTTCACCGTGCCCATCACCAGTGAGCCTATCTTGCTGCTGTATATTTCAGCCACCCGGGAGCGTTCCGCCTCACGTATTTTTTGGGCAATGACCTGCTTGGCGGCGTGTGCGTAAATTCTTCCGGAAGGAACATTGCTGATCTCTTCTTCTATGTATTCCCCGACTTTGGTATCAGGGTGTTCTTTTTTTGCGTATGACCGTAGGGTGTGCCGTTCTGGCGTCTCGAATTCCTCGTCATCATCGCCCATGACGAGCCAGCGACGATAGGCTTTCACAGATCCGTCCGTTCGATTGACGTCGACTCTGAAGTCTTTTTCCTGCCCGTGCCTGCGCTTCAAGGCAGCTGCCAAACCCTCTTCCATGGCATCGAATAATTCGTCTTTGCTGAGACCTTTTTCGTTGCACACCGATTCCATTATGTGAAATATTTCCTTGTTCATGACTGCTCCTTAACCGCTTGATTCGGGTTGGCAAGTGCTTCTTTGAAACCGCGCGTATACAGCGATGCGTGGCTCACCTGGCTCATGTTGAAAGCCATGTTTTCTTCCTCGACTTTCAAAGTAAACGTTTCTTTTTCAACCGATTGAATCACACCGCGAAATTTTTTTTTGCCATCGACTTCTGCCCAACACCTGATGTTGACTTTTTGTCCCAGGTAGCGACGAAACTGTGACAGCTTGAACAGGCGACGCTCAACCCCTGGAGAGGACACTTCCAGCAGGTACGAACCAGGAAGCATTTCGCTATCCTCCAAAGCAGCACCAATGTGGGAGCTAGCTGCCTCGCAGTCTTTCACAGTCACGCCATCCGGACGATCAATGTAGACGCTCAGCTTTGGCCGCCTGCCGTAACGGTCAATGCTGAGTCCCCAACACTCGCAGCCTAATGCTTCCACAGTGTGTTCAAGTAGCTTGCTCAACTGTTTGCTGTTCAACTCCCCCATTTTGGTAAAAAACTCCTCCGGCAGCGCACAACCCGCCACTTATTGTGTTAGTTCAATGAGATGCCTGCCAGAGGCAAGCGACACTGCAACGAGTGACAACACTTCAGAGTGTCAATCGCCAAGTAAAGAAGATGCCTTAGAAAACAGACGCTGTGCTGATCTCAAGCGGTGCCCATTGTAGACAGTTTGGCGTAGTGAGGCAAGCAATCACCGTGGTGTTTGTGGTTTTTTTTATGCCGGTGCCCTCCAGGTTGCTTCTTTGTTGGCCGGTTTCCAGCGTATGCTTTAAGTCCTTATTCGGTGAGTTGACCGCGCGTATACGACCGACGTTGCACTGCACGTGGACAACAAAGCAATTCGGCCGGCATCGTCTGTAGGAGGGCAGGTGTCTGTCGCGGTCGAATGACTTTGAGCACCGCCTGCTCGTTTGGTCGCCCATGAGAAACACCTGAAGGCAGGTTGGGCTTTCTGCGTTTTGTTACTCCCCTGGCTGGTAAAATTCCAACAGGGAAGCCGTTCGAAAGAGCGGAAAGAGTCGTATGACTCGCTAATTCGTCGTGCAGTCGTTTACAGATCGGCAGTTTTTTGTTATTATGGTGGCTAAGATTTTCGGGTGGAGTTTAATCCAGAGAATGGTCGAAACCACTAATAATTATAAGGCCTGCTTCGGAACGATTTGGTGAGCATGGTAGGTACAAATGCTCGCTTGTGGTTGTGTTGCAACGTTCTTTGGCAGCAGATTGCTGTGTAATAAGTGGATTGACGGAACTCTCGTCCGTTTTTGTATATCAGGATTGTGAAGATTTTGGAGCGGGTAGCATAATATGAGCGTTGTAATGGTCAGGGACACACCCGGTTATTGGTTGAAGAACGAAATGCACGGAAACTGGCTGACAAAGAAAGGGGAAGTCCTTGTGTTTGTGGCTCCGTTCCAGATTTGTGTAACAGGGGAACGTGAGCCAGCAGAATGAAGTCAGTTCCACACAAACAGCTACGGCGATTGGCAGGCAGCACCAAACAATTTGATCCGTCCGGATCGCTTTTACCAACTGGGGACAAAGAATCGTGAAAAAAGAAAACGAAATTTTTGATCATTGGTACGAATCGGTTAATCAGGCCTCAGATGTTTCTCGAACAGCGATGCTGTTTTTGTTGATCGTGGCACTTTATCTGCTGATTATGGTTTCCCAGACCGATGACATGATACTTTTGAGAGAGGAAACCGTAGAGTTGCCTCTTATGCAAATTGGCATACCAGTCGTCGTGTTCTATGCGATAGCTCCCCTGATATTTATGCTCTTGCACGTAAATTTGCTTTTGCGCTTGTCCCAGCTTGCCACGGCAGTCGTCAAATTACGTGATTTAACTTCCAGCACCATGGTGGATTCGCGTATTTCCAAGTCTTTTGCATTCGATTATTCGTACATGCTGTTGGGAACCAAGTCTTTCGAAATTAAAAGATTGGTAATGTGCCTGGTCTTTTTTCTACAAGTGGGCGTAGTGCCGGTGACCGTGCTGTTTTTTCTTCAGATGCATTTCCTTGCTTACCAAGATGAAGGAATTACCTTTTTTCACCAGTTTGTTACTACGCTGGATTTGCTGTTCCTGGCAACATTTGCTTACAGTTTTGTCACAAAATGGAGCGGTGTGAGACCATTGGACAGGAAAGGAAAAGGGAGAGCGGTTTCTGCCATCATGCTCACTGCTGCTATATTGAAGCGTTCAGTTCCCTTCGTTCCAATTGCCCTCGTGGCTTTCTTTTCCTGGTTTATCTTGCTGGTTCCGGATGGCTACATTGAAAAGAAAGTCAATTATCCTTGGCAACAAGAGATTTCAGGCTGGATATTTACAGATTGGTGGAAAGAGCCGGATGTTGAAAGTGAATTGCCGCTGGCAGAAGGTGAAGGTGCATGGTTCTCAGGGCTGAAGAATTTTCTGACCGACAAGCCCTTGGGGGAAGTCAGGCGCTATATTGATCTGAGTCATGCGACAATTTCGCTGCGGGATGTGTCGCCATTCATTGTTGGTGCCCTGATTCAACAAGATAACGACGCCACCCCCAAGATCCCCTGTGAACACATTGGGAAACTGAAGCTTGAGGATCGCCGTCTTCATTACGCTCGCTTTGTTGGTTCAAAATTCGAGTGTACCGAGCTAAAGAACGCCTTGATGTCGGGGGCAGACTTGAGCGGCGCACATTTTATCGGCGCAGAGATGACCGGGACGGACTTTAGCGACGCCAATTTGAGCGGAGCCGATTTCGCTGGCTCAAACCTGAGTGGAAGTGAGTTTCGCAATGCCAATCTGAGAAATGCCTACCTGCACGGTACGAATCTGAGCTATGCCTACTTCTCCAGAGCTGATTTGAGGCATGCGCGTCTGCGCAGAGTGGATCTGCGTGGCGCCCATCTGCACGGCGCAAAGCTGAGCGATGCCGAGTTCCATCATGCGGATCTGAGCGACGCCCAATTGCACTCTGCAGATCTCAGCAGAGCCACGTTGTTCGGTGCCAATCTGAGAAATGCCAAGCTGCACGGCACCAACTTGCACGAGGCCAATCTGAATGGTGCAAACCTGTTGAGAGCCGAGCTGCACGGCGCCAATCTGAGCTGGAGCAAGCTGCACGGTGCCAACCTGACCGAGGCTGAGTTGCATGGTGCAGACATGGCCTGGGCTGAGTTGTACGGTGCCTACATGGCCTGGGCTGAGCTGCATGGTGCAAACTTGTTTAAAGCTCAGTTGCACGGTGCAGATCTGACCGGCGTGGAGCTACACGGTGCAAACCTGCGTCTTGCCAAATTACGGGGCGCAAGCTTGGTCTATGCCGAGTTGCATGGAGCCGATCTGTTCAGAACCGAGCTGCACGGTTCAGTCCTGATTGATACCGAACTGCACGGAGCTGCCCTGACCATGGTTTCCCTGGAACACACCGATCTGAGAGGCGCGCTTCTGGGAAAACCGGAGGACGAAGAATGGGATGCCGTTTTGTCCAACATAAAAAATGGCTACGAACTAAGAGGTTTGTTCGGAAAAGTTATTGAGGAGAAATTGTCAGGTATTGAACAGGTGAGTGGTTCCGATAGAGGTATATTCCTATCATCCTCTTCAACAGCTGGAGATTGCATTTTGCATGACAATACGTGGGCTTACTGGAAAGCATCAAGTTGCACAGAAGAAGAAGTAGGCGAAATAGTGGCGC
This sequence comes from uncultured candidatus Poriferisulfidus sp., assembly GCA_965215765.1. Lineage (GTDB taxonomy): Bacteria > Pseudomonadota > Gammaproteobacteria > Poriferisulfidales > Oxydemutatoraceae. Next base: position 1,010,731 of record OZ244118.1, read on the forward strand.
AAAACGTCGTCAGGGTGGCGTGCAGCAATAGGTCGGTCGCAGAGATGGTCATGTATGCTGTCGAAACAAGACCGTATGCACTCGCATTGCTGGGTGCTTTGACCCAGGCAGCTGACACTGATAAATGTACAGCACTCCAGCCATTTCACGCGAGACTTGACGGTTTGGAAAAGCTGTTCGCTCGCAGGGCGTTGGAAAAGTAAGGGAACAGCCCAAAAAAGGGCTTCACGGAAGTGTGGCCTGGTCTTCACATTCTTTCATCAGTCGTGCCGCTACCCGGCACTTGAGGTTCATCCTTTGCTGAAAGGATGAAAAGCGGTTCCGCAGTGCAAATTTATCAGGTCACGGCAAACATTCCGTGCCTGTTCCCGGTCGCTCAAGCACAACATCTCGGAGGCGGTTGACGGTTTGGAAAGGCTGTTCGCTCGCAGGGCGTTGGAAAAGTAAGGGAACAGCCCCAAAAAAGGCTTCACGGAAGTGTGGCCTGGTATTCAAACATTCTTTCATCAGTCATGCCGCTACCCGGCACTTGAGGTTCATCCTTTGCTGAAAGGATGAAAACCGGATCCGCAGTGCAAATTTATCAGGTCACGGCAAACATCCCGTGCCTGTTCCCGGTCGCTCAAGCACAACATCTCGGGGCGGTTGACGGTTTGGAAAGGCTGTTCGCTCGCAGGGCGTTGGAAAAGTAAGGGAACGGCCCAAAAAAGGGCTTCACGGAAGTGTGGCCTGGTCTTCACATTCTTTCATCAGTCATGCCGCTACCCGGCACTTGAGGCTCATCCTTTGCTGAAAGGATGAAAAGCGGATCCGCAGTGCAAATTTATCAGGTCACGGCAAACATTTCGTGCCTGTTCCCGGTCTCCCCGGCACAACATCTCGGGGGCGGTTGACGGTTTGGAAAAGCTGTTCGCTACCCGGCACTTGAGGTTCATCCTTTGCTGAAAGAATGAAAACCGGATCCGCAGTGCAAATTTACCAGGTCACGGCAAACATCCCGTGCCTGTTCCCGGTCTCCCCGGCACAACATCTCGGAGGCGGTTGACGGTTTGGAAAGGCTGTTCGCTCGCAGGGCGTTGGAAAAGTAAGGGAACAGCCCCAAAAAGGGCTTCACGGAAGTGTGGCCTGGTCTTCACATTCTTTCATCAGTCATGCCGCTACCCGGCACTTGAGGTTCATCCTTTGCTGAAAGGATGAAAACCGGATCCGCAGTGCAAATTTATCAGGTCACGGCAAACATTCCGTGCCTGTTCCCGGTCGCTCAAGCACAACATCTTGGGGGCGGTTGACGGCTTGGAAAAGCTGTTCGCTCGCAGGGCGGCTGTTCGCTCGCAGGGCGTTGGAAAAGTAAGGGAACAGCCCAAAAAAGGGCTTCACGGAAGTGTGGCTTGGTCTTCACATTCTTTCATCAGTCATGCCGCTACCCGGCACTTGAGGTTCATCCTTTGCTGAAAGAATGAAAACCGGATCCGCAGTGCAAATTTATCAGGTCACGGCAAACATCCCGTGCCTGTTCCCGGTCGCTCAAGCACAACATCTCGGGGCGGTTGATTTTGGTGCCTTTGGTGTCGTGTGTTCCCCTTTCCATTCCAGAGTTTCAATCAGTTTATTTTTAGATTAGTGGTTCATAAGTCGCAAAAGTTGGTATTTGTAATTCGTGTGATTTCAGTTTTGGGACAGCTTTTATTTTTAATGGCTAAAGGCGCGAAAGCGAGCAAATCATGAGCGAAAAAAATGGGCACAGCCTATATATTGACAGCATCGTGTTCATGCGTAGGATTTGCAGTTCGCGATTTTTGTTCCCTCGCTGACAGGTGGGGGTAAAATGGTGCAAACCAGCCCGCCGCGCCGAGTTGTCGGTTTCCCCAGAGTGATGGGTTGCGCAGGCTTCCAATCTTTAATTTCTTAAGGAGAGAAACGTGAAAAGACACAATTGTGCGTTGGCAAAGCGATGTTGGCGTCTCGCGCTTTTAGCGGCCATGCTGGGCTACTCAGCGTCTTCTCTGGCTGTGGGCGTCAAAATAAGAGGGGATGGCCTGGAAGGGTTGAGAGTTGATGTGTTCGGGTTTGCGCAGCTCGGAGCCCAAAAAATCGATCGAACCGGGGACGCGAAAGACCAGGACAACTTCGCGTTCGGGGCAGATCGGATCCGTTTCGGGTTCAAAATGAAATGGGACAAATGGACTGGCTTTTTGCTGTTCAATCCGGAAGCGAGTGGTAGTAATCCGGCAACTTTGTCCAAGTTCTTTTTTGACGCTTTTGTTGCCTACGAGTTTGACGACGCTTTTCAGTTGAAGCTCGGCCAATTCAAAACGCCGATTGGCTTGTCGTTTAGCGTTATTGGTCACGGTTTGCCCATGATTAAGCGCACCATGGCCTCGCGTCTGGTTCTTAATCGCGATCTTGGAGTGATGTTGAGTGGTCGGAAGATCGCAGTGGGAGAAGGGCATCTTGGTTATGACTTAGGCATTTTTAACCCGGCTGACCGTTCAGGAGCTGTCATGATTGATACGGCTCAGAAAGGCCAGGATTATGCGTACGCGGCACGGCTGATGTACGACTTGGGAAAGACGTTTCACGTTGAGGCTTCTGTGGGCAGGGTGGAGAATGCTGGCGGGATTAAGGACGATGGAATGGATGGCACCCCTGTTAGCGTAGACACGGAGGACTACGACGTGTTTGACGTAGGTGCGATCTATACACAGGGACCCCTGCGCTTGCATGCTGAGTACGCAGACGGCAATAACGTCTATGGTGAGCGTGACCGGGATGAAGAAGCCTGGTTTCTGGAAGCAGGCTACGCCTTCAATGACATTGTGCAAGGCATGGTGCGCTATCAGGAAGCCGAGACTGACATAAAGGGTGTGCAGACTGACCTGGAACGCTACGAAGTGGGCGTGAACCTGTTTTTAGGCCAAAACAAAAGGAACGCACGTGTGCAGTTGAACTATGCTTCGGTCGGCGGTGACGAGGATGGCTATGAAGGTGCGGCAGGCAAGGATAACAACCGCTACGATGCAATACTTGCCCAAGTTCAGTTTGCCTTTTAATTTTGCACGTGGGTCGGGTGCAGATATATGGTGAACCTCGGAACCCACATCTTTCGCGCCTTTCGCGGTTAAAAATAAAGGCGAGTGACGCGGTAGAGTTCTGACCTCAAAAAGGGACACCGTCTTGCCTGGCACTACCTGCCGGAAGGGGTGACTCCCGGAAACATAGCGTCCCTGTTGATGGAAGTGCATGAGTGAAAAAATGGGCATAGTCTGGATGTTGACTGCATCGTGTTCATGCGTGGGATTTGCAGTCCGCGTTTTTTGTTCCCTCGCCGACAGGTGGGGGTCAAGTGAAGTGATGCGGGTCGCCGCGCCAAGTTGCCGGTTTTGCCCACAGCGATGGACTATGCGGGCTTCTGGTCTTTAATTTCTTTAAGGGGAGAAACCTGAAAACACACAGTTATGTGCTGGCAAAGTTTTGTTGGTATCTCGCGCTTTTAGTAGCAATGCTGGGCTACTCAACGTCTTGCTTGGCTGTGAGCATTGAAATGAAAGGGGGCGAGCTGGAAGGATTGAAAATTAACATGTTTGGGGTCGCTCAGCTTGAGGCTGTACAAGTTGACCGACCCGGGGATCAGGACAACTTCGCGTTTGATGCGGATCGGATCCGTTTCGGGTTCAAAGTGAAATGGGATGAATGGTCTGGCGCGTTGCAATTTGACGCGAAAGAAAGCGGTGGTAACCCGGCAACTTTGTCCAAATTTGTTCGTGATGCTTTCGTTGCTTACAAGTTTGACAATGCCTTTCAGCTGAAGTTCGGCCAGTACAAAACGCCAGTTGGCATGGCGGTTAACGCTTCCGGTTCGGACTTGCCCCTGATCAAGCGCACCATGGTTTCACGTTTGGTTCTGGATCGGGACATTGGTGTGATGTTGAGTGGCAGGAAAATCGAAATGGGAGAGGGGCATCTTGGTTATGACCTGGGCATTTTTAATCCGGCTGACCGTTCAAAAGCTGCTTCGATTGATAAGGTTCAGAAAGGTCAGGACTATGCATACGCGGCACGACTGATGTATGACCTCGGAAAGACGTTTCATGTTGAGGCTTCTGCGGCCAAGGTGGAGAATGCTGGCGGGATTGAGGATGATGGAATGGATGGTATCGTAGGCACGGAGGACTACGACGTGTTTGATGTTGGTGCGATTTACACACAGGGACCCTTGCGCTTGCGTGCTGAGTACATAGATGGCCATAACGTTTATGGTGAGCGCGACCGGGATGAAGAAGCCTGGTTTCTGGAAGCAGGCTACTCCTTCAATGATATTGTGGAAGGTGTGGCACGCTATCAGAGAGCCGAGACTGATATAGCGGGCGTACAGACTGATCTGAGCCGCCACGAGGTGGGAGTGAACCTGTTTTTAGGCCAAACCAAAAGGAATGGACGCGTGCAATTGAACTACGCTTCAGTCGGTGGAGACGAGAGTGACTATGCAGGCGTGGCTGGTGGCGGGAATAACCGCTATGATGCGATACTTGCCCAGGTTCAGTTTGCTTTTTAAGCCATCTCACGTGAGTCAAGAACAGTTATGAGTTCCTTCAAATTTTCAGCAACTATGCGCTTTCTGTCCGGGCTGGTTCTTTTGCCGCTCGTCTTTGGTTTGGCAGAGGTGTCGTTGGCGAGTGGTGCGGCAGAGGAAGGCAAGAAAATTGCTTTTGACCGCAAAAAAGGAAACTGCCTTGCCTGCCACTACCTGGCGGGAGGAGTGACTCCCGGGAACGTGGCACCCCCATTAGTAGAAATGAAACAACGCTTTCCTGACCGAAAGCGCTTGCATAAAATTCTTTGGGACATTACCGAGGAGCGCCCGGACGCCATGATGCCGCCATTCGGAAAGCATGGCATATTGACCAAAGATGAAATAGAGAAGGTTGTTGAGTACTTATACACTCAGTGATGTTTGAAAAATTCCACGCGGAGGAACGTAATATGAATTTGATACGCCGACGATTCCTGGGTGGGGCAGCATGTTTTTGCGGTTTGCTGGCATTTTCAGGACAACTGCTTGCTGCCCTGAAGCCAAGTCGTCCAGACGGTGCATTTGATGAGGAGAGCTTTGACAAATCCATGGCCACGCTAAAAGCTGGCAAAGCTGTGGAGGTGTCGGACAAGATCCAGATCAAGGTTCCCGACATTGCGGAAAACGGAGCAGTCGTCCCTGTTTCCGTTTCCACTTCGCTGACCGGGGTACGCCGGATCACCGTGCTGGTCGAGGACAATCCCACGCCGCTGGTTTCAGTTTTCGAGTTTCACGAGGGTGCCATTCCTTATATTTCGACTCGCGTGAAAATGCTTAAGACCTCAAATGTGATGGTACTGGTTGAGGCTGGTGGCAAACTGTACAGTGCCGGAAAGGAAGTCAAAGTCACGATTGGCGGCTGTGGCGGTTAACAACAGGAGAGAACGATGGCAAGCACGAACAGCATGAAAATCAGGGCAACGGCAAAGGAAGGTGAGGTTGTGGTGAAGGCACTGATCAAGCACCCCATGGAGACCGGGCTGAGAAAGGATGCAAAAACCAAGGAATTGATTCCTGCTCACTACGTGAAGAAGCTGACTGCCACGTGGAAAGACAAAGTGGTCTTGACGGCTTTCTGGGGGACTGGTGTTTCAAGGAATCCCTATATTTCATTCAAGTTCAAAGGGGGTCAGGCGGGTGACGATTTGACCTTGAATTGGGTTGACAACAACGGAGCCCAAGACAGTAAAACGGTCAAGATAAAGTGACTGGAAGAACGTGGATATCCAAGTGTAATGAGGGTAGCCGGGCAGCCCTGAACTACTTTTCCTGGTTCATGGTTTGTTGCCTGATGCTGGCAACTCTTTTGCCTGCTACCGCTGAAGAGAAACAGGCGTCGGCCACAGTGGTGAGCCCTGAACAGGATCTCGCGCTGTATCAAGGCTACTTCGGGAAAAAATTTCCGGATGTGCCGCCCGAGGACATGGCAAATGGCGTCTATTCAGTAAGCGATGAGTTGCGGCGCAACTGGGAAGCCATTGAAGAGTTTCCTCCGTACGAATACACCATTGATGTGGGTCAGCAGCTTTGGGACACGCCTTTCAAAAACGGGAAGACTTATAAAGATTGTTTCCCGCAAGGTCCCGGGGTTCAGCATCTGTACCCCAAGTGGGACAAGGAAGCCGGAATGGTTGTGACCTTGGCGTTGGATATCAACCAGTGCCGGAAGAAAAACGGCGAAAAACCTTATGGCTACAAGAAGGGAAAAATTGCCGACTTGATGTCCTATATTGCATACCAGAGCCGTGGCCAGATTATTGATGTCAAGGTTCCCAAGGACGACCCCCGCGCTTTGGCGGCTTACCAAGAAGGCAAGGAATTTTATTTCACGAGGCGTGGTCAGCTCAATTTTTCCTGTGCAAACTGCCATTTTGGTGCTGCTGGCAAAGAACTTCGTGCTGATGTTTTGAGCCCTGCGCTGGGGCAGGCAACCGGCTGGCCGGTGTATCGGTCGAAATGGGGAGAACTGGGCACATTGCACCGGCGCTACTCAGGATGTAACAAGCAGGTACGAGCCAAACCGTTTCCTGCCCAGTCCAGGCAGTATCGGAACCTGGAATATTTTCACACGCACATGAGCAATGGCTTCGCTCTTAATGGCCCGGCAGCCAGGAAATAAAATGCAAAATGTTCTGAAAGTAGCGGCCTGTTGTTTTTTTACTCTGCTCCTGTCAGTGACTTTCATGTCGGCTGATGTTTTTGCAGAGACCGAGATGGAAGCAAAAGCTATGCTCAAGGAAGCGAAAGGCAACCGAGCGAAAGCGGCTGAGGTTGGTGGCGAATGGCGTGACGTGGGGAAAATGATCAAAAAGGCCAAGAAAGCCTTGAAAAAGGGTGATTACAAGCGATCCGTGAAGCTTGCCAAGCGGGCGGCCGAGCAAGGACAGCTGGGTTATGAGCAGATGGTCAGACAAAAAGGAAAGGTGGGTAACCCGTCTTTCCTGAACTGATTTCACAGGTTCAATGAATCTGGCGCGTCGAGAATTTTTATTACTTCTTTTTGCCTTAGGTTTTAGCGCTGCCCGAGCCGGGAGGACGGGATGGAAGAACCCGGAGCACGCCGCAAAAAGCCTGTATGAGATTCCGTCTTTTGGTGACGTTCGGCTGTTACATTTCACTGACAGCCATGCCCAGTTAGAACCCACTTATTATCGCGAACCCAATGTGAACCTGGGGCTCGGTTCTGCGTACGGAAAAGAACCGCACCTGGTTGGCGCACATTTCCTGAAAGCCTTCGGTTTTCTGCCCGGTTCAGAAAATGCCTACGCTTTCACATCATTGGATTTTGCGCATGCAGCGAGTCGCTACGGCGCGCTGGGCGGCTTTGCCCATCTGGCGACGTTGATCAATCGCTTACGCGACAGTTATCAGGCGAAAAACACGCTTCTGCTGGATGGTGGCGACACTTGGCAAGGGTCGGCCACCTCGCTTTGGAGCAAGGGGAGCGACATGGTAGACGTCTGTAATGCATTGAAAGTTGACGCCATGACCGGTCACTGGGAATTTACGTATGGCGAAGAAGTACTGCGCGCAAACATCAAGCGCTTCAAAGGTGAGTTTTTAGCCCAGAACGTCAGACTGACCGAAGAAGCCCAATTCGAAGACAAACCAGCTTATGACCCCGCAAGTGGCCATGTCTTCAAGCCCTACACGATTCGCACCTTGGGAAAAGCAAGCGTTGCTGTCATTGGCCAGGCTTTCCCGTATACGCCGGTTGCCAATCCACGCCGTTTTGTGCCGGACTGGACTTTTGGTATCCAGGAAGAGGAACTTCAGTCCTTGGTGGGCACCATTCGGGAGCGGGAAAAACCGGATGTGGTCGTTTTACTTTCCCACAACGGTATGGATGTGGATCTGCGACTTGCTTCTCGGGTCAGTGGACTTGATGTGATTTTAGGCGGACACACGCACGACGGGGTACCGGAGATGGTGAAAATCAAAAATTCCGGTGGTGTCACGCTGGTCGGCAACGCAGGTTCCAGCGGAAAGTTTCTGGCTGTGCTGGATTTGCAAATTGCCGCCAGGAAAGTGAGAGATTACCGGTATCGCTTACTACCGGTTTTCTCTGAGCTACTGCCTGCCGACCCGGAAATTCAGGCCTTGGTGCAGGCTCGGCGTGCGCCGTATCAAAAAATGCTTTCACAAAAATTGGCGGTTTCGGAAAGCCTGCTTTACAGACGCGGCAATTTCAACGGAAGCTTTGACCAGCTTATTTGCGACAGCCTGCTGCAGCATTACGACTCACAAATCGCGTTGTCTCCAGGCTTTCGCTGGGGGGGCACCATCTTGCCCGGGCAGGTGATCACGGTTGAGGATGTGTATGATTTGACCGGCATGACTTATCCGGAGAGCTATTCAAACGAAATGAGCGGAGAGCAACTTATGGCGGTGTTTGAAGACGTGGCTGACAATCTGTTCAATCGCAACCCGTATCTTCAGCAAGGCGGGGACATGGTGCGTGTTCAGGGTCTTCGCTACACCATTGAACCCGGGGCGGCGAGAGGAAAAAGAATTTCGGATATGCGCCTTGCGGATGGCACTCCCGTGCAGGCCAAAAAGCGCTATAAAGTTGCCGGGTGGGGGGCGGTAAACAGCATCGCGCCTGGTCCTCCGATCTGGGATGTGCTGGCGAAATACCTGCGCACCCATCAGCGTGTGGAGGTGAAGGATCTGAACCAGCCGAAGCTGCTGAATCTGGCTGGCAATCCGGGTTACGCTGCAGAGAGTTGAGGTGCGACAGATGGGGGACAATACTGGTGTATAGATCTATGAACGGATGGCGTTTTTTTGGGAACAGCGCAAGGGCTGGCTGGCTTCTGGCGGCATTGTGTTTGCTGGCGATGGGGTCGTTTGCTGCGCAGGGTGAGCAGAAAGCAAAACCAACGGTGGACATGCGGCTTTTAACGGCGGAAATGGCCGTGTTAATAGCCAGAACTGCGCTTGATGAGTGTACCCGTCGGGGCTATCAGGTGGCTGTTGCGGTCGTGGGAAGAGAAGGAAACCTGCAAGCGTTTGTGCGCGATTCACTGGCGGGGCCACACACGATAGAAATCAGTCTGAAAAAGGCGTATACCGCCGCATCAACGCGTCAGGCGAGCGGGGCTTTGGGCACCATTCAACCCCGGCTGGATTCCTTTGCTGAACTGACCACGATCCGAGGAGGCTTGCCTGTCAGTATTGGTGGTCACTATTACGGCGGCGTTGGCGTGTCCGGGGCGACCAGTCTGGAAGACGAGCAGTGCGCACAGGTTGGTATCGACAAGGTCGCTGAGGTGCTGGAATTTGAAGAATAGCCTGACAGGTCTTTTCCTTGGTTTATCCGTAGCCGCTTTGTCAGGGCTCATCGGCGCGGGGCAAGCATACGCAGAGAAAGACGGTGATGCCTTGGGAGAAAACATGGGCAGCTCCGGTCACCTGGATCATCCGGACTGGTTCATGCAATCTTTTCGGTATTGACAAGGTTGCTGAGGTGCTGGAATTTGAAGAATAGCCTGACAGGTCTTTTCCTTGGTTTAACCGTAGCCGCTTTGTCAGGGCTCACCGGTTTGCAAGCATACGCAGAGAAAGACGGTGATGCCTTGGAAGAAAACATGGGCAGTTCCGGTCACCAGGTTCATCCAGACTGGTTCATGCAACTTTCCGGTATTGACAAGGTCGCTGAGGTGCTGGAATTTGAAGAATAGCCTGACAGGTCTTTTCCTTGGTTTATCCGTAGCCGCTTTGTCAGGGCTCACCGGTTTGCAAGCATACGCAGAGAAAGACGGTGATGTCTTGGAAGAAAACATGGGCAGCTCCGGTCACCTGGATCATCCGGACTGGTTCATGCAATCTTTCCTGGACATTGGAGAGGACATTGCCGAAGCGACCGAGCAGGGCAAGTACCTGGCGTTGTATTTTTATCAGGATGGTTGTCCCTATTGCCGAAAGTTGATCGAGGAAAATTTTGGAGATGAGGAGATCGTGGCCTATACGAGGCGTCATTTTGAAATAGTGGCGTTCAACATCTATGGCTCAAAGGAAGTGACTGTGGGGGACGACATACTTGCAGAAAAAGCTTTCAGCAAAGAGTTGGGAGTGCATTTCACGCCGACCCTGATTTTTTACGACATGCATGGCGAAGAGATTTTCAGAATGAACGGCTACTACCAGAAGAAAAAGTTTTTCGCCATGCTGAAGTACCTTGCGGAAGGGCACGCGAAAAAAGAGGAGTTCCTGGATTACTACCCCGGTGACGAACCAGCCAAGGGTTCGTCTGGCAAAACGAAAAGAGTGACCGGCACCCTGTTGCCGCCTTTTTCTTTCAGCAAAGCGACTTTTAACCGTGACAGCCGGCCGCTTCTGGTGGTTTTTGATCGCCAGAACTGCATGAGTTGCCAGGAGCTCCATCAAGATATTTTTGTGCGACCTGAAACCGAATCCTTGTTGAAAAGTTTTCAGCTTGCTGTTGTCGACATTGACAGTGAGCAGGTATTGCAAACCCCGCACGGAGATGAGATGACCCCGGGCGCGTGGGCACGCTCTCTGGATGTCAAATCAGCACCGTCTTTGGTTTTTTTTGACAATGATTTACGCGAAGTGTCACGTGTCGAGGGTTATGTCAAAGCGTTTCACGTCCAGACCATGTTGGAGTATGTGGCGACCAAGGCTTACCGTGATGACGGCGTACAAAAATTTTTGCAAAAACGAAGCGATCGTCTTCGCGCAGCAGGACAGCGTGTCGACATCATGAATTGAGCGGCCACAGGGTTCCGGCTTGTCATGATGTGGCCGCGCGTGCGGTATTGTGTGCCGCCCCCATGATCCCCATGGTCATGTTCTTGGCAAAAACAGATCTGGGACGCTCTGTCGGATCTTGTGTGCCGACCCGCGCGAGTTGTCGCCTGAAAAACTTTTGGCAGGTCAACAAAAGATACCTCGACGGCTTGGTGGCGGAGTCGGGCACACAGCTTGGGCACAATGAATTGAGCGGCCACAGGGTTTCGGCTTGTCATGATGTGGCTACGTGTGCGGTATTGTGTCCGCCCCCATGATCCCCATGGTCATGTTCTTGGCAAAAACAGATCCTGGACGCTCTGTCGGATCTTGCGTACTGACCCGCGCAAGCTGTTGCCTGAAAAACTTTTGGCAGGTCAACAAAAGATACCTCGACGGCTTGGTGGCGGAGTCGGGCACACAGCCTGGGCACAATGAATTGGGCGGCCACAGGGTTCCGACTTGTCATGATGTGGCTACGTGTGCGGTATTGTGTCCGCCCCATGGCCTTGGCAAAAACAAATCCTGGACGCTCTGCCGAATCTTGTGTGCCGACCCGCGCGAGTTGTCGCCTGAAAAACTTTTGGCAGGTCAACAAAAGATACCTCCGACGGCTTGGTGGCGGAGTCGGGCACGCAAGCTGGGCACATAACGGTGTATTGGAGATGCCAACAAACGACAGAGGTGAGCGAAACCAGGCATACGGGCATACGAGTCCATGAGTCGTGTTTTTCACTATTTCCTTCCGCTTGCCCATAAAAAACGCTCTTCCTTCTTGGCTTGAAATGGCAATCCTTTTAATATGCAGACCTGCTCATTCGCAATGAAGTGCCTGGATGTGTGCAGCGATGCCACTGTTGACAGACGATGACTGAAAGTTGGAGAACACAATGAGCGGTACGCCGTCTACAGGTCTTTGTTTTGCCAAGCATGTAACGGAGTTGACAGCTTTTTCTACGGAGGAATCCCATGACCGGAATTGACAAAAAATCCCCTTCGAAAGAAATCAAGGGCAAGCCGACAAAAAAACCTGTTTCACCTCAGGAGCCAAGCGCAGAACAGGTAGAGGAAGTTGCGGCACCTTATGCAGAGGCAGAGGGCATAGAGACGGACGATGCGAGCGATGCGGACGAGGCGGGCGATGCGAGCGAGGCGAACGATGAAGCAGTCTTCAGCACATTGGATCTTTTGCAAGAAATCCAGCAATTGCGAGAGCAGTTTTTTCGTGCGAAGGCAGAAACAGACAACATCCTTAAGCGTTCAGAGCGGGAGATGGAAAACACACGAAAGTATTTTGTCAGGTCGTTTTTGGCTGAGTTGCTTGAAGTTCGCGACAGCCTTGAAAAAGCTGCCGGGTTGGATGAAAAACACGCCACTGTCGAGCATTACCAAAACGGGCTTGAGTTAACGTTGCGGTCCCTGGAAAAAATTTTTGCGAGCCACGATGTCTCTGAAGTGAATCCGGTTGGTGGTGTCTTTGATCCCGAGTTGCACCAGGCAATGGGGATGCGCGAGAGCGCAGATCATCCCTCGGGGACAGTGCTGGATGTGGTGCAAAAAGGATATCTGCAAAAAAGCCGCCTGTTGCGACCGGCACTGGTGATTGTGAGCACTGGACAGAAAGCGAAACCGGCGGCAAAAAGCAAGCCTCAGGAAGAGGCGAAGGCAAGTGAGCCATCTCCCGATGTCGGAGCTTGAAATCCGTTTTCCCGCCCCCATGCTAAGTGCCTCAAGCAATATTTTTTTGAGACCTGATTCGGGAGAAAAAAGGCATGTCTAAAATTATCGGAATCGACCTCGGAACCACAAATTCCTGCGTCGCTCTTATGGAAGGAAAAAACCCCAAGATTATCGAAAACAGCGAAGGTGACCGGACTACCCCGTCAGTGGTGGCCTTTACCGACAGCGGAGAAACGCTGGTTGGCCAGTCCGCCAAGCGCCAGGCGGTTACCAATCCGAAGAATACTTTTTACGCGATAAAAAGATTGATCGGGCGCCGGTTCTCGGAAAATGAAGTGAGCAAGGACATGGATCTGGTTTCGTACAAAATTGTGGAAGCCAAAAACGGGGACGCCTGGGTTGACGCCGCGGACAAAAAAATGGCACCGCCGGAAATCTCCGCGAAAGTGCTGATGAAAATGAAAAAGACGGCGGAGGATTATCTTGGAGAAGAGGTGACATCTGCCGTGATTACGGTTCCCGCCTACTTCAACGACTCTCAGCGCCAGGCAACCAAGGATGCAGGGAAAATTGCCGGTCTGGAAGTCAGGCGGATTATCAACGAGCCGACTGCTGCTGCGTTGGCTTACGGTATGGGCACAAAAGGCGACAAAGACAGCAAGATTGTGGTTTATGACCTCGGCGGTGGTACTTTTGATATTTCCATCATCGAGATCGCGAACGTAGATGGCGAGAAGCAATTTGAGGTACTGGCAACCAATGGCGACACTTTCCTGGGTGGCGAAGACTTCGACATGTGTCTCATCGAGTATCTGGCGAGCGAGTTTCAAAAGGATCAGGGCATGGATTTGCACAGCGATCCTCTGGCGTTGCAAAGGCTGAAAGAAGCGGCGGAAAAAGCGAAAATCGAGCTTTCCTCCAGCCAGCAAACAGAAATAAACCTGCCCTATATCACTGCCGATCAAGCAGGCCCAAAGCACCTCAATATCAAGCTGACGCGTTCCAAGCTGGAAGCCCTGATTGAGAATCTGGTAGACAGAACCATCACTCCCTGCAAGAAGGCACTCGCAGATGCCCGGCTGAAAACTTCCGACATCAGCGACATTATTCTCGTTGGCGGGCAAACGCGTATGCCATGCGTACAAAGCAAAGTGGCAAACTTTTTTGGCAAGGATCCTCGCCTGGACGTGAACCCGGACGAGGCAGTGGCCATGGGAGCGGCCATACAAGGCGGTGTGCTCGGTGGCGACGTCAAGGACGTGCTACTTCTGGATGTGACGCCCTTGTCCCTGGGGATCGAAACGATGGGAGGGGTGATGACCCGTCTGATCGAGAGAAACACGACCATCCCGACGCACCAGAGCCAGGTGTTTTCCACTGCGGCTGACAACCAGCCGGCGGTTACGGTACATGTGCTGCAAGGCGAGCGGAACCGCGCATCAGGGAACAAGTCTCTCGGACGCTTTGACCTGACGGATATTCCACCGGCATCACGCGGCACGCCGCAAATTGACGTGGGTTTTGATATTGATTCCAATGGCATTCTGAATGTGTCGGCAAAAGACAAGGCAACCGGGAAACAGCAATCGATCGTCATTACCGCGTCCAGCGGACTCGACAGCGGCGAGGTTGATCAAATGGTCAAGGATGCCGAGAAATATGCCGAAGAAGACCGCGAATATCATGAGCTTGTCACTGCTCGGAACAGCGCTGATCAACTGCTCCACATGCTGGAAAAATCGCTGAAAGACCTCGGTGACAAAGTGACCGAAGAGGAAAGAAAAGAGGCAGAAACCGGTATGGCAAATTTGCGCGAAGCGATCAAAGGCGATGATAAAAGCGATATAGAAGCGAAGGTGGAGAGCCTCAGCAGTATTTCTGCCAAAATGATGCAACGGGTCTATCAGCAGAAAAGCGAGGAAGAAAAGGCAGGCAAGACCGAATCTGGCGGGCAGGGAGAGGACAGCCAGTCTTTTAAAGGCGGTGACGACATCGTGGATGCCGAGTACACTGAAAAAGAAGAGAAAGAAGAGAAGGAAAAAAACGAGGATGGAAAAAACGACAATGGGAAAAACAAAGACGAGGAAAATGAGAAAAAGAACTAAAACGCGCTAAAGCATGGAGCGCGATTACTACCAGGTATTAGGCGTACCGAAAAATGCAGACCAAGGCGAGCTGAAAAAAGCTTACCGGAAGCTGGCCATGAAATACCATCCTGACCGCAATCCGGATGCTTCTGCCGAGGAACGCTTCAAGGAAGCGAAAAAAGCTTACGACGTTCTGTCCAATTCGGAAAAGCGAAGTGCTTATGACCGCTTTGGGCACGCCGGGGTCAACGGTAGCGCAGGTGGTTTTCGGTCATCAGGTGGGGGAGGTGATTTCGGAGACGTATTCGGCGATTTTTTCAATGAAATGTTTACCGGAGGAGGACGCCCAGGCCGACAGGCTTATCGGGGTGGGGACGTAGAGTACCCCTTGACGCTTGACCTGGAAGAGGCGGCTTCCGGAGTAAGCAAAGACTTTCACGTCATGCTGCCTGAGACCTGCGAGGCATGCGACGGCAGTGGTGCCAAAGCTGGAGTCGGGCTTGAAGCTTGCGGGGCTTGTGGCGGCAGCGGTCAGTTACGGATGCAACAGGGATTTTTCTCCATACAGCAGACCTGCCCAACTTGCGGAGGTCGCGGGAAAGTAGTGAAAGAAGCGTGTCCCAAGTGCGACGGGGAAGGCCGGGTACGCAGAAAAAAGAACCTGACGGTCAAAATTCCCGCTGGCGTCGACACCGGGAACCATATCCGTCTGTCAGGCGAAGGCGAAGCCGGCTTGGGAGGCGGCCCGAACGGCGACTTGTTCGTCCGCATAAACATCCGCAAACATTCCCTGTTCAACCGCGATGGCTGCGACCTTTTGCTGAAAGTTCCCGTGCCAATCACCGACGCCGCGCTGGGCGGGGCGGTAGAAGTTCCCACCCTGGACAGAAGAGTCGATTTGAAAATCCCCCCCGGAACACAAAATGGAAAATCGTTTCGGATGAGAGGCAAAGGGATCAGAGATGTTAAAGGGAGAGGAAAAGGAGATTTGATTTGCCAAGTGTTTGTGGAGACCCCGGTCAATCTTACGGCGAAACAGAAAGAGCTTTTGCGAGAATTTGACGGCACCATGCAAGGGCGGAGCAACCGCCACACGCCGGAGACCGAGGGTTGGCTGGGTAAGGTACGGAGCTTCTTCTCGGAACTTGACATTTTCTGAAGCACCATGCTGAAGACGCGAGTTGCGGTCAATGGAGCGTGTGGCCGCATGGGCAGTACCATTGCCCGCCTGTTGGCCGAATGTGATGAGGCGGAACTGGCAGTCGCCTACGAAAGCTCCGCAAACGCCATGGTCGGCGCTCCGCTTGCCGGTACGCCGAATATCCTCTTGCAAAGTTCAGACGATCTCAGCGTCCGGGATTTTGAAGTACTGATCGATTTTTCCACACCGCAATCTGCCATCTCAGCGCTGGAGCAATGCGCCACCGCAGGACGGGGCATCGTCATTGGAACCACAGGCTTCTCGGAGAAACAACAAGAGCGCATGCGAGTGCTGGCTGAAAAATGCCCTCTGGTGTATTCGCCCAATATGAGTGCCGGCGTGAACTTGTGTTATGCCTTGGTGGAGCTTGCCACGCAGGCGATTGGCAAAAGTGCCGACGTGGAGATTTTTGAGGCGCATCACCGCCACAAGGTCGATGCCCCCTCAGGCACTGCGTTGCGTCTGGGAGAAATCGTGGCCGAAAAGCTGTCACTGTCACCGCAAGAAGACTTTGTTCACACCCGTGTTGGCGTAACCGGGCCACGCCCAAAACAAGCGATCGGCTTTCAGGTGATGCGCGCCGGAGACATAGTCGGTGAACACACCGTGTCATTCGTCCTGGATGGAGAGAGGGTGGAAATCACGCACAAAGCATCCAGCCGTGACTGCTTCGCACGCGGCGCTGTGCGCGCTGCTCTTTGGGTACGGGATAAAGCCCCGGGCTTGTATACTATTGGAGACGTGCTGGGTCTCGCTGTTTCCGCAGACCAGTAGCCAGGTTCCTGGTGACAAGTCCGATGACAAAAGTGAGTGATCAGAGCTTGTTGCAGGATTTTCGGGCGGCACGGCGTTTTGGTGCCGACTTCGGATAAGGATGGTGACAGCGGCTCTTGACGGGGCGCATCCGGATACAACTTTTTCATGGTTCTTATTTTCTTGGCTGCTCACGGTGGCCCCCTCGCAGCAGAAGACAGCAAATCCCGCCAGGCCCGGAAGGGAGCAACGGTAGCGGTCCTAAGCGTGCCGAGGTGTGGTTGCTGTGGGTGGCCGCCTTTTTGGGCTTCATGAGTTACCAGGTACTTGCACGGAAGTGGCGACCCCAGACCTTCGCTGGAGTTGTCGGTCAGGAGCACGTCACACGAGCACTTTGCAACGCGATCCGCCTCGGGCGTTTGCACCACGCCTATTTGTTTAGCGGCACACGCGGTGTCGGCAAAACCACGCTGACGCGGATTCTGGCAGCTGCGCTGAACTGCGAGACAGGAATAGTGGAGGAGCCGTGCGGGAAATGTCAGAGCTGCACAGCCATTCGTAGCGGCAGATTTATCGACCTGATTGAGGTCGATGCGGCATCACGATCCGGAGTTGAAGACATGCGGGATTTGCTCGATACCGTGCAATATTCACCCGCCTCCGCGCGCTTCAAAATCTACCTCGTGGATGAGGTCCACATGCTTTCCACCAGCAGTTTCAATGCACTGCTGAAAACTTTGGAAGAGCCGCCGGACCATGCGAAATTCTTCTTTGCGACCACCGACCCGCAAAAGATTCCCCCAACAGTGCTGTCCAGATGTTTGCAATTTAACTTGAGCCGCCTGTCGCATGGACGCATCGCGGACTATCTGGCGAACATGTTGACAGCTGAGGATATTCGTCACGAAAACGAAGCATTGCTGGAGCTTGCGGTGGCTGCAGACGGCAGCATGCGCGATGCCTTAAGCCTTCTGGATCAGGCTCTTGCTTATGGGGCAGGCGAACTCAACCAGGAAGCCGTGAAAAATATTCTGGGAATCACGTTCCGAGAGAGTATTCCGAAACTGCTCAGAGCCTTGGTTGCCGGGGACTCCCAGGCAATTTTTTCCGAGATAGCAGAAATGCACCAAGGCGCCACAGATTTTTCAGTCGCGCTGGATGACTTGCTACATCTGCTTCACGAGTTGGCTGTGCAACAAGTGCTGCCCGAAGCCACGCCCTCGCACCGTTTTCCACCCAAAGAGATCGCATCCTTGAGTCGCTCTGTTTCCGCTAACGATGTTCAGCTTTATTACCAGGTTGCGGTCAAAAGCAGGAAAGACATGCACTTTCTCTCCGACCAACGCAGTGTCTTTGAAATGGCATTGCTGCGAATGCTTTGTTTCCGGCCATTGTTTGCGGCAGTGCCAGTGCCAGCGGCAGTGTCAGTGCCAGCGGGAAGCCAACAGGCATCCTCTGCTGTCCATACCGAAGTCAAGGCCACTGCCAGCCGGAGACATCGCGCCGCCGCCCCAGTTGCCGCAGCTGCCGCAGTGCCAGAGCGCAGGCAAGCAGCTTCCTCGGGAACTTCCGGTGACCAGGCTTCCACGCGGCAGGAAGGTGACAAAGAGACGAATGATGAAATCAGGTCGCTGAAGTCCAAAGACGCAACAGCTTCCTCGGGAACTTCCGGTGACCAGGCTTCCACGCGGCAGGAAGGTGACAAAGAGACGAACGATGGGATCAGGTCGCTGAAGTCCAAAGACGCGGCGGCTTCCTTGGGAACTTCCGGTGGCTCGGCTTCCATGCGGCAGGAAGGTGACAAAGAGACGAACGATGAAATCAGGTCGCTGAAGTCCAAAGATGCGGCGGCTTCCTCGGAAACTTCTGGAGACTCGGCTTCCATGCGGCGGGGAAGCGACAAAGAGACGAACGATGAAATCAGGTCGCTGAAGTCCAAAGACGCGGCGGCTTCCTCGGAAACTTCTGGAGACTCGGCTTCCATGCACCAGAAAGGTGACAAAGAGACGAGTGCTGAAGTCAGGTCTCTGGCAGCCAAAGACGCGGCGGCTTCTACACAAGATCAAAGCCCGCGAAGCCGACCAAGCCGACCAACTCCGCCGAGCATGTCTCTAACGCCTCCCATGTGGCAGGGAAGCAACAAAGAGACGAGAGATGGGAGCAGGTCGCCGGCAGCCAAAGACGTGGCGGCTTCCTCGGGAACTTCCGGAGACCAGGCTTCCATGTGGCAGGGAAGCGACAAAGAGACGAGTGCTGAAGTCAGGCCTCTGAAGCCCAAAGATGCGGCGGCTTCCTCGGAAACTTCCGGAGACCAGGCTTCCATGCGGCAGGGAAGCGACAAAGAGACGAGTGCTGAAGTCAGGCCTCTGAAGTCCAAAGATGCGGCGGCTTCCTCGGGAACTTCCGGTGACCCAGCTTCCATGCACCAAGGAAGCGACAAAGAGACGAGCGATGGGTTCAGGTCGCTGAAGTCCAAAGACGCGGCGGTTTCCACGGGAACTTCCGGTGCCCCGGCCTCCATGCGACAGGGAAGCGACAAAGAGACGAGAGATGGGAGCAGGTCGCCGGCAGCCAAAGACGCGGCGGCTTCCTCGGAAACTTCAGGAGACCAGGCTTCCATGTGGCAGGGAAGCGACAAAGAGACGAGTGCTGAAGTCAGGCCTCTGAAGTCCAAAGATGCGGCGGTTTCCTCGGGAACTTCCGGTGACCCAGCTTCCATGCACCAAGGAAGCGACAAAGAGACGAGCGATGGAATCGGATCGCCGGCAGCCAAAGACGCAGCAGCTTCCTCGGAAACTTCCGGAGACCTGGCTTCCATGCGGTATGGGAGTGACAAAGAGACGAGCGACGGGATCAGGTCGTCGGTCGTCAAAGACGCAGCAGCTTCCTCACAAGATCAAAACCTGACAAGTCAGCCAACTCCGCCAAACCCACCAAGCCCACCGAGCATGTCTCTAATGCCTCCCATGCACCAGAAAGGCGACAAAGAGACGAGTGCTGAAGTCAGGCCACTGGTAGCCAAAGACGCGAAAGACTGGAAAACGTTTGCTGACGAAATGTCTCTTAACAAGGGTGCGCGTGAGTTGTGCCGGAACTCCACTTTGCGAGTCCGGAACAAAGACGAAGCAGTAGTCGTGGTGGGCGAAGAGAGCAGGGGTCTTGCCAGAGACAGAATCTTTGGGCAGGTGCGCGCGGCCCTGCAAAAACGCCACGGGTCAAGCCTGAAAGTCGACCTGCAAGTGTCAGATGAGTGCGGGGAGACACCAGAGCAGGGGGAACAGTTGGAACTTGGGAAGCAACGCGAATTGTTGCGTGATGATGTGATGAAACACCCGCTCGTGGAGACTTTGCGCCGCGACTTTGGCGCGACGGTAGTGGAGTCCTCAATACGAAAGCATAATGTGGAAAAGCCAAAGACCCCGGATGCCTGATGGCTGCAGGGGCTAAAATTTTGTCCGGAGGCACGCTTGAAAGAAGACTCACTGCTGAAAAGATTTGTTGATGCTTTTGTTTTTTTGCCCGGCGTGGGACGTAAGACAGCGCAACGCTACGTCTGCCACATCCTGGATCGAGATCGGGAAGGAGGGATGCACTTCCAAGAGGCACTGAAAGAAGCACTTGAAAACCTCAAGCATTGTGAGCAATGCCGCATGTACAGCGAGACACCACTGTGTGCTGTGTGTTTGAACAGCAAGCGAGATCATTCGAAATTGTGCGTGGTGGAAATGCCTGGAGACCTGATGGCCATCGAGGAAAGCACCGATTATTCAGGTCTTTATTTCGTGCTGCACGGCAAGCTGTCGCCGCTGGACAATATCGGATCGGACGAGATTGGTCTTGAGATGCTTGAAGCGCGACTGCAAGAAAAAACCATAAAGGAAGTGGTGCTGGCAACCAGCGCCACTGTGGAAGGGGACGTGACCGCGCTTTTAATCAGTGAAATGTGTAACCGCTTCGATGTCACAAGCAACATGCTGGCTCGTGGCGTACCAGTCGGGGGCGATATAGAACACGTAGACGCCACCACGCTTTCCCAGGCCTTTGAAAAGCGAAGAAGCTTCTGAGCACCTTTGAAAGCATCAGTCCAGAATATGAAAATGCCTGTGATTTGACCGAAATGGAAACCACGCACACAAAAGAGACAGGCACAGGGCAGGTGCTGACCCGCGACCGCATACTCGTCGGTGTGATGCTTTTGTTGCTCGCCGGCATCGGCTGGGCGTACATGGTCTACATGATCTGGGCGATGTCCGCAGGTGCCGCCTCCTTGTGGCTTCCGGCGCATCCGGCTCCACCTGTCTGGGGTGCCTTTGACTTTGTGATCAATTTCCTGATGTGGGAACTGATGATGGTCGCCATGATGTTGCCATCCATTTATCAGACTGTGACGTTCTATGCAGCAATCAGCCGCAATCGCCTGAAACGAGGCCTGAGCGCCACCACCCCCGTGTTTTTTGTTTTGGGTTATCTCGGATCCTGGGGTCTGTACAGCATGGCCATGGTTCTGTTGCAGTGGCAACTGTTGGGACACGGTCTGCTGGATCACATGCTGGAAAGTCGCAGTTACCTCTTAAGCGGTCTGATCGTGCTGGGAGCCGGCATCTACCAGTGGACACCCTATAAAGACGCATGCCTGCGCTATTGTCGTTGGCCGCTTGGCTATCTGTTATCCAATTGGCGAGATGGCGTGCGGGGTGCCTTGCGAATGGGCTTTAAGCACGGTGGCTATTGCGTGGGCTGCTGTTGGAGCCTGATGCTGGTTTTGTTTGTGGTCGGCATGATGAACATGCTTTGGCTGCTCGTGTTCACCCTTTTCGTTTTACTGGAAAAAACCGTTCTTCCCGAAAGACTGGGGAAAAGCATAGTCGGTGGATCGCTTCTGATCTCGGGAGCGACGCTGCTGGTGCTTCACGTGCTCGGCTGACAAGGCAAGAGGCGCAAGCCACTACATCTTGTCTGTCTTGCTGGTATCAGCCAACGCAGCGGCTTAAGTCGGGATTGCTTTCCCCGGGACAACTGTTCCCCGGGACAGCTGTTATTTGGGGGAAACGATGTCCAACCGGTAATTCGTGGCTCGGTTTTTTGGTGCCCTGCCACCGCAGCGGCTTAAGTCGGGATTGCTTTCCCCGGGACAACTGTTCCCCGGGACAACTGTTATTTGGGGGAAACGATGTCCAATCGGTAATCCGTGGCCCGGTTTTTTGGTGCCCTGCCATACAGACTGGTGAATGCCTTCGGTTTTACCGTCAGCTTTCTCCATTGTGCATCCGTACCCGACATCGGAATCAATCTGCCACTTTCTTCAAACCAGCTAAACTTGTAGCTGATCGCTTCAGGCGAAGTGCCTATGCTTTTAAAGCTGGCCTGTATCTTTTCCAGCTTCCCTGCTTTGCCGTAGATCGTGCGTACAGCGAAGTCATCCACCGGCAACGACACCAGTGTCCGATCAACATAGATGCCGGGGGTCTCAACTACCGGTTGCCCTGTTTCCTGAGCGACTGACTGCGTGACGGCAAACAGCAGCAAAGAAGCAACTGCTGCAAAAGAAGTCATGTTTTTGAAGTGAGCGACCATCAAATTTCCCGCCGCAAGTATACACCGTACGCCAGCAGAGCTACCCCTGTTTGCTGGAGATCGCGAGCCAAATGATGTCGTTTGGTCATCCCCGGAAAGCCATGCGCAAATAACTGATTCAAGGAGATGATGTCCACGCTTTCTGTGCCGCGTCCCACCAGGAAGAGATGTTTTTCCTCACCCGATGGCCTGCCGAGATACGGATCCGCATGATTCAGATTCGGGTCTTGGTTCGGGTCTAAGTCTTGGTTCGGGTTTCGGTCTGAGCTTCTGGGCTTGGGTACACCGGCACATGGCATTCAACGTCAGTGCTATACGGTCGTGGAACGCGTCACCTCGGAGTTGAAGGAATGGAACGGAGCACTTGGCACTGTTTTTTGTCACCAGCCATGACACTTTCAATGGAGCAGGGCAGGTCGGCACGCACACCATAATTGACGCTCGCCGTGACCGTACTGTTAGCACCATCCGGGCGATACACATCGTCCTGTCCTCCAGCATCCACGAAAAGGGCAAAGCTGTGCCCACCCTGGTAGGTATTATTTCCGACACTGCTTGGATAGCCTGCGTAATTGTCACGCCCTTCGTAGTCCACCAGAACCGCAAAGCCGTTATGGTCGGCAGATGCCAACGAATGAGAATGAGGCGTACGGTTGTAGAAATCGTCCCCTTGTTTGTCTATCAGCCAGGCACTTCCCAAATCCCAGGCAAAACCCTGCAGAGCCCACTGCAAGCCGAAATAGCGATCATCGCCACCTTCTTCCAGGAGCACCCCGGTAGCAGAATGCGCACTCGCGCCCTGCCCATACCGAGAAGCAAGGTAAAAGTCATCACCGTCACCCGCGTTCACGAGTATCCCCAACCCATAGAAGTACCCGACACCCTGAGAGAAATTTCCGGCCCGGAACTGATCGTCCCCCGCACCGTCCAGAACCATGCCCACCCCACCGGAAGCGTAGCCACGAAAGCCGACCCCGACTCCCTGAGACAGCCCCTTGAAAACACCCGACGTCCCATACGAACTCAACTCACGACCCGTCGCCAGGTAATCATCGTCGCCATAAGCATCAAGAAGCAGACCAAAGCCCTTGACCGCACCGACACCCTGGGCGTACAGATTGGATTGGTAACGGTCATCGCCACCGCCTTCCAGCAACATGCCAACCCCCCAGAACGCCACCCCCTGAGACAAGTCCTCACTGATAAAGTGGTCGTTCCCTTGCCGATCGTGCAAAACACCAACGCCGAGGAAAGAAGCCCCCTGAGCAAGACGAACCGCAGCATAAAAGTCATCCCCGGCGTAGTCGTAAAGCATGCCCACCCCCAGCAAGCCACTCCCCTGGGAAGCGATTTCGGTGTGGTTGTACTCATCGTCCCCAGCCAAGTCCACGACCAACGACAGCGGCTGCTTGCGCGATGTGCCTGCGCTCTTCCCACGGTAATAATCGTCGCCGCCCAGATCCAGAATGAAGGCAAAGTCTCCCTCGTAAATGTTTCGCTCAAAGCCACCGACAACGACCCTTCCGGCTGGCGAATCAAAGCTGGCGAGCACTGACCCACTCACACCGGCAACCCGCAGTGCCGTAGGGGTCACAGGCAATTCCGCTTGCAGCTTGCCGAGCCAGACACGGTCACTTAGCAGATGCATAACCTGTGCGGCAGCCACCAACTTTTCCAATTTCACGTGCTTGGCAACGTCAATGATTTTCGTGTTGCGCTGATACTGTTCCGGCTTGGCAGAGTCATCAATGTAAAGAGACCGGGAAAAACGTTCCAGCAGACCTGACGCTTCCCGGTAAAGAAAGCTCACCTCATGTTCGTCAAGTGCGTCAAAAGCCTCGTCTCGAAGTTTCATCGCAGCAGCGAGCACCGCAGTGATTCTTTTTGTCGCCGACATCTGCTCTTCCTTAATGACAAAAACACCGGAAGGCATGGCCGCATCACCGGGCATGGGTAAATCCAGCACGAACCCGGCAATGTCCAGAAGCTGCCCCGTACGAGCGGGTGGTGGCGGATTCTCGCCAGCGACCATCATTGCCAGCCGCTCAACCGTTGCCTGCGTCTTCAAAGGGTTGACGTGCAGGTAACGAAACAGCGACAAGCGTTGGCCATCGTCCCAAAGTTCATTTTGGCGATATCTGGCAAGCAAGTCCTCGTACTTTTCCGTGAACCCGAACTGCTGATAAAAGTGCCCCGCCAGTTCCGCAATCGGCTTGTTCTCGGTATCAATCCATTTGGAATGTTGCAACTCTTCATCAAGGCTTTCAGCCGTAATCGTTCGCCTCTGTCCAAGGATGGTGACAATCTCAAGCCGTGTGCTTTGTCTGCGAATGTTCACCTTCAGGTCTTTGTTTGTTGGCAACTTCGCAATTCCCTCCAAAAGCGCGCCCTCGCTTGGAAAGCTCTGTGCCGGCTTGTCCAAATCCGTGATGAGCATGGACGTGCGCAAGACCTCCAGCGCCAGTTGGCTACCGACTTTCTTGCTTTTAATGTAGTCAGAGAAATTCTTTATGCGTTTACCGGCTTCAATGCTGTCAACCTCCCAGCCGTCAAAGCTCAAGATCAGATCGCCGGATCGCAAGCCAGCCTGTTCAGCCGCAGAGTTTCGGATGACCAAGGTGACCAGGAAGGCACTTTTCAGGTCCGGCTCCGAAGTCAGTTTCTGTTCCCGATAGCCGATGCCAAGAAAAGCCCTGCCGAATTTCGGATCAACCAAGGTGGGTTCCTCTGCGTCTAACGGTGTCGGTGCCGGTGCCGGTGCCGGTGTTACATCAAGAGCCGGCGAGAGGCTCGAGATTGCCAACATGAAAGCCAGCACTAAGGTTTTGAGGAACATCTTGTTTACGGTGTCGGCGGACTACGCTTTAGGCAGACCTGTACGATTCGTGTGTGTTGCGAATGTTGGACATGACACATGATTTCTTCCTGTTTTTCTTTGAATAACTGAGTGGGGTTTGTCTGGAAGATGAATTTTCGAAAATCTCTTTCTTGGTCAACCCGACCAGCTCCACGGGTGGCGGATGGCCGCTACAGAAATTGACCAGGTTGGTAATGATACGCCCAACTGCACGACCACCTCACAATTCTTGTCAACGAATCTTCTTACATTTTGAGCGGGTGTCGGAATCGTTCCGCACCGAGCAAGCCATGCAACACATTCAACTAACGTCAGAAAAAACACTACATTTTCTGACAAATTGAGAGGGAATCAACCATGTCTGCAGCTAAGGTAATCCGCGAGCGCGTGTTGCGCATCCGACCAAGAGAACCATTTACCTACCACTGTTCCTCAAATTTGGTTCGCGCACCTCGGTGGATAAAGCGGCGTTGCCTCGCTTGGTCAAGGAAGGGGTCATTCGGCGAATTGACTGAGTGTGTTCATACGTCTGAAGACAACTCGTTTTGACGGCACGACCGCTCAAGTCGTACGCGAAGTTGTGGAAGTGATGGGTAAAGATCGTGGTGAACCCATCCAGCTTCAAAATGCAGAGGCAGCCAGCCGATCCAAGCTGTCCACTCAGATACTCCAGCGGTCAGTTTTTGTACCGGTGAGAATCTCGGAACTTCCAAATTGGCAATCTGACGGTATATTTCTGACATGCCGATCACCAGAAGCCCCTATTGGCTGGCAAGAGACCCGGACTGGCGATTTCTTCTTTGTGGTAACTAGGGAAAAGCAATGTGAATTCCGGTGTGGTCAGCACCATGTACGCCTGACTGACAGTAAAGAAATTTAAGGCATTGAAGGTGTTCGCATATCGCCTAGGTGGCACGTGCGGTGGGACAAGCATGACAGAAAGCTTGCCAAGTCAGGGTGAAGAGAAACAACGGCCAGCAACGGTGTCAATCAATAACCTTTGACCGCGAACGTTGAAATATGCCCCAGATGCTTGCTTGTTTTGCACAGAGCCGAGCTTACGTTGGCTTGACATTTGAGTTAGCGAGTGCTAAAGGTAGCCAGCGTATCTAGTTAATCTAATGGAGAAAAACATGAATATTAAATATCTTGCAATTTTAATGGCGGTTGCTTCTTTATCTTTAGGCAGCTGCTCATTCAGGACAACAGAATCAGGTTATAGCTTTAAAGCTAAGGTGATTACTCAAGGTGGATATCATACGCTTATAGCAGAATGTATCCCAAAAGAATCAGTAACAGAACTAACGTTCAAAGATGATTTTTTAGGTAGGCTTCTTTTTGGAATATCTGACGAATCTGGAAACGATAAAGATCAAAAAATTGAGCTTACTAGGATCTTGGCAGCCCTTGGCGATTCCAAAACAGCGAAAGTAGCACAAACCTTGCTAGCAGCACAGTCAACTGCAATAGGAGTTTTAAATCAAGCCTTAAAAGATAAATTAATACCGTGCCCACCAAAATGAGGGGTAGCCAAATTAGGATAAAAGAGACAATTGGGATACAAAGGCCAATTGGAGCACAAGAGCCATAAGGACTGTTCCACCCAACTAGGGAACAAGAAGATATAACAGGAAACAAAAAAGGAAAAAGCAGTTAAGCTGTGTGAGCATGTTTAAATAATGTGTGGGAAGTGGAAGTTTTCTTGAAAAATGACAAGAGATTTGGTCAGGATATCAGAAATCAGTAAGCAGGCTGTTGTTTAGAAGCGGACAGGGCATTCAAGAAACAGGGAGGTTTATGAAATTGGGAGACGGTGATTCTTGGCTAATGTTTGGACTTCCTTTGAAGAAACCTCACAAATAAACTTTTTAGTGCCACGCTAAGCCCCCTCCACAGAGCGTGTTAGGGTGCGCGGAGTCTTTTTCCTCTTTTCTGCGGCAACTTTCGACAACACCGTTGGCTTGCAGATCTCAATTTTTCAAAACCTGCGCTAGTTTGACTGTTAAATACAAAGAGTTTGGTCAGCCACATTTTCGTAGCTCCGTTAACTCTTCTCGGAAAGCCTAAGTTCAGATTGCCTGGAAGCCGAATTCTTCGTAAATCTTTTCTCAAACTAGCTTGGTTTGAGCCGCGGCTAGGTGCCCGCCATTTAAATTAATTCAGTTCAACTGCCTTGTTGGTAATCTATTATGGATTCTTCAGCAGAAATTTGGTCAATGATAGCTCTGATAATTGTATCAACATCACTGCCTTTTGAATAATCTGCTTTGGCAACATATTTTGCACGTCCATTTTTAACAATATCAATAACTCTTTTTTTGGCACCCTTTTTATTGGGAGTGTAAACGGCAATGGAGTTACCACCTTTGTAATTTACCATTTTCATGGCTGGTACATCCGTTTCACCATCTCCAATGTAAATCATTCTTGAGAATGGTATGGGTCTATCGGCTTCAGCTTGGTGTTGATTAATTTGAGAATCGTCCCACGCATTGTCAATGCCTTTGTTTATTCTGAATAAATATTGAACTTTAGTTGTAAAATTAATTGCATGAGCAGGCCATTCTGCTACTTTGTTTACATCATATTTAAATGAACAAGCAAATATATTTTTAAATTCTTTAGCAATAGCCGTGCCCTCAATCATTTCTTTAGTTCCTGATGATATAATATTATGCTCCAACTTTATTCTTTTACTTCTTGCATATTCATTTATGTGGTCAAAAAAGCCTTGGACTCCTTTAAAGAACTTTACTTCCTCCCCGTGTTTAGTAATTTCAGCCCTAGTTACTGGTACTTTTCCTTTAGCCTTGCTAATAATAAGAAACATGTACGCTAATATTCGATCCATCTCGTCATCTTTTACCATTTTGTCAACCTCTTTCCAGAATTCTTCTTTTTTCAATCCAATTTGTGGAATAAATGAGGTCTCTTGAATATTACCCTTGACAAGGGTTCCATCAAAATCGTAGCATATGGCTACAGTAGTGTGTTTTTTAGGCATTTCTTACTCCATTTGTATTGTGTTCGCACTGTCAATAATTCCGCACCGGACTGCATTTACAGTATCTCTTCACCCTATCACAACTTACCGCTATTAGTCAACACTAGTCTGTCCATTTGTCGCCCAAACCCATAGTCAGCTTATCAATTTCACCTTCGCAAAATTCAAGCATCGCGGTGGAAAGGCATCGCAAACCGAGTGTTGCTGAGTATACACTACTGACCGGCATCAAGCACCCACCAACAGCACTATTTACTCGGTAATTGCGTAACATAAAGTGTCCACGTTGAAGACAACATAACTGAGCAAAGCCATGAGCCATTCACAACTATCCTCCAACTACATCAACCTGGGAAAGCGACTAGTCGGTTACAGAGGCATCTCTGCATGCATCCTTGAGCGTTGGTACCCCACTAGCCGTGAGGCTCCATTTTTTAAGATTGGTGGACGTGTGATTTACCGGGTGGAAGATGTCATTGCGATGTGAGGGGCGGCACTTTGCCGGCTCCGCACAATCACAGGTAGTAAGGATATAAACCGCCCCTTTCGTTGTTACATGAGTCACCGCATTCTCAGCTTTTCCCAGGATGTGACTTATGCGCTTCTCGACAAAATTACTCTAAAACACTAAAAATGGTTGATTGATGTACTAATTTGTACTATTCTGCCGGTTTCAGACGGAATACTTTCCGTCACTGTCAATAAACGAAGAAAATCAATGAGTGGTGAAATCCTGACAACTAGAGAAGTTGCAAAATATCTAAAGGTTAACGAGCGCACGGTTTATCGCTTGGCTGCGGATAAAAAAATCCCGGCTTTTAAGGTGGGTGGCGCTTGGCGTTTTTCACGGTCAGAGATTGAGAAATGGATTAAGCGACAATCAAATCAAGAGGCTGAGGTGGATAAGGCGTGATAACTAACCATCATGCCAAATACTATGCCCATGAGCTAACCCGGCAGGTTGCTGGGGGTAGTATCGACCGCCTCACAACGTCGCTTTTCGATGCGCGTGTTGACCTCAACCCGCATCAAATTGACGCGGCTCTGTTTGCTTTAGGGTCACCTCTCTCTAAAGGTGTCGTTTTTGCCGATGAGGTAGGACTTGGCAAAACCATTGAGGCAGGACTTGTTCTTTGTCAATACTGGGCGGAGCGTAAACGCAAGTTGCTGATTGTTTGTCCGGCATCACTTCGCCGTCAGTGGGCGGCGGAGCTTTTAGAAAAATTCAACCTTCCCATCCTGATTTTGGATACTGCCAGTGTTCGTAAGCAACGAAAAGAAGGAATTTACAACCCGTTCGATCAAAACAAGGTCATCATCCTGTCGTACCACTACGCTAGCCGGATGGAAGATGAGTTACTAGTCGTTCCCTGGAACTTGGTTGTACTCGACGAAGCCCATAAATTGCGAAATGCCTACCGGAAGAGCAATCGGATGGGTCAGGCATTGCGGCGGGTATTGGATGGTAGGCAAAAGCTGCTTCTTACGGCAACGCCACTCCAGAACAGCCTGATGGAACTATACGGCCTATCCACGCTAATTGATGAACGCATCTTTGGTGACGACAAGGCGTTTCGTAAACAGTATCTAAATGCCGGAACTGACACCAGAGAACTCCGGGAACGACTATCCGGTTTTGTGAAACGCACCCTACGCAAACAGGTTCTGGAGTATGTCCGCTACACGGAACGGCGTACTTTTACCCAATCATTCACGCCCAGTGGTGATGAACAGCGGCTATATGATGCACTTTCCGCTTTTATGCTCCGTGAAGAGTCTTACGCACTCCCCAAAG
The DNA here is from genome assembly GCA_965215765.1 of uncultured candidatus Poriferisulfidus sp. Classification (GTDB taxonomy): domain Bacteria; phylum Pseudomonadota; class Gammaproteobacteria; order Poriferisulfidales; family Oxydemutatoraceae. Next base: position 1,040,504 of record OZ244118.1, read on the forward strand.
GCCAAAGGCATTTAATGACACTCATTCTCCGAAAGCTATTGGCGTCAAGTACTTACGCAGTTACTAAAACTTTAAAAGGTATTCGTGAACGTCTGGTATTACTACGCGATCAACAGCCTGCTACCGAAGACTTTCTCAGTCACCTGATTGAAGAAGATGAACTTGCGGCTGAATACCTGGAAGAACTGGAAGATACATCCACAGCTGATGCTGAAAATGAATCAACCTTCGACAAGGAAATGATTGATCAGGAAATAGCTGAGCTAGAACAGCACATTGCCTGGGCAGAAGCAATCAGTATTGACAGCAAAACGCAACAGCTTCTTACAGCATTGGAAACCGGGTTCAATGAAATGGAAAAAATGGGAGCCGCGCGTAAAGCAATCATTTTTACTGAATCAAGACGCACACAGGAATATGTAAAAACTTATCTGAAAGGAAATGGCTATGAGGGAAAACTGGTTACATTCAACGGCTCAAACAATGATCCCGACTCAACGAATATCTATAAAAAATGGCTGGAGACAAATCGGGATAGCGAGAAAATCACTGGCTCTCGTCCCGTGAATCGTCGCGCTGCCTTGATTGAGCGGTTTCAGAATGAAGCCGAGATTATGGTGGCAACTGAGGCCGCAGCTGAAGGTGTTAACTTGCAGTTCTGTTCTATGGTTATCAATTATGACCTGCCATGGAATCCGCAACGCATTGAACAGCGAGTTGGCCGTTGTCATCGTTATGGGCAAAAGCATGATGTGGTGGTAGTCAACTTCGTCAACACTCGTAACGAGGCAGACCAGCGGGTACTAGAGCTACTCTCCGACAAATTCAAACTGTTCAGTGGTGTATTTGGAGCATCGAACGATGTACTTGGACAGATCGGAAGCGGTATTGACTTCGAAAAACGCATCTTGCGTATCTATCAAAGTTGCCGCTCCCTAGAAGAAATACAACGTGCCTTTGAAGATTTACAGAAGGAATTGGAGCCCGACATTTCAGAGCGGCTAGATGATACTCGTCAGCTAATTCTTAAGTACTTTGATGAGGATGTTCACGATCTGCTCAAGGTGCAACTTGATCAAGCGCAACAGCGACTAGACAAGGTAGGTCGCCTATTCTGGGATCTTACACGCCATGTATTGAATGAAAATGCCTTGTTCGATGATGAAAAACACGACTTCGTACTCAGGCATGCTCCAACTGAGAACATCCAAACAGGCCATTACCAACTCATTCGCAAAGAGCTGGCTGATAAAGAGGTCAGTTCCGAGTACCTGTACCGTCTGACGCATCCTCTCGGCGAATATGTGCTGGACACAGCCAGACGTGCGGAAACACCCAGCGTTGAAATACAGTTCGATATTTCCAATCATCCGGGTAAAGTTTCTGTAGTCGAAACACTAAAAGGGAAAACAGGTTGGCTCTGCCTTGATCTTCTGTCCGTTGATTCATTTCAACGGGAAGAGCATTTGGTATTTACGGGTCTACTGTCTGATGGTACTACCATGGATCAGGAAACCTGCGAGAAGCTTTTTTCTTGCCAAGTTGCATCAAAGCCAACGCCACTGAATGGTGGAGAGCCACAGGCGCTGAATACAAATGCAGAGCGCCGCTCACGAGCCACCATCAGCCGTGTCCTTGAGGCAAACAACCGTTTCTTCCAGGACGAGCGGGAGAAATTGGAAAAATGGGCAGACGATAAAATACTGGCTGCTGAACAGGCTTTACTGGATACTAAAGCCAAAATTCGCGGCCTGAAACGAGAATCAAGGCAGGCAGAAACAGTTGAGCAACAGCACAAATCCCAAAGAAAAATACAGGACTTGGAAGGATTACAACGTCGGCAGCGTCAACAGATCTTTGATGTTGAAGACGAGATCAACGAAAAACGCGATAAATTGATTGATGCATTGGAACAACGGATGAACCAACACACTGATAGAGCACGACTATTCACCATGCGGTGGCAAGTCGTCTGACCGTGTGGCAGATAAATAACGACAGGAAAAACCATGAGTGAAGCGTACAAGAAGCTGATTAAGACCCTGCAAACCATTTTTGAGATGGACAAGGCGGATTTAGACTTTGGTATCTACCGGATTATGAATCAAAAAAGGGATGAGATTAATCAATTTCTGGAAGATGACTTATTGCCTCAAGTAAAAGCTACCTTGGCAGATTTTGCGGCGGGTGAGAAAACAGAAGTTGAGGCTAAGCTCAAGCACCTTATCAAAACTCTCACTGACGCTGGCGTGGATCCGGAGCACTCAACAAAAGTGAAGGAACTTCAGGAAAAAGTTACCTCATCAGTAGACGTTACTGTAGTGGAGAACGATGTTTACTCACACTTGCACATCTTCTTCAGCCGCTATTATGACAAAGGTGATTTTATTTCCCAACGTCGTTACAAATCAGATGCCTATGCCATCCCCTATGAGGGTGAAGAGGTAAAACTCTACTGGGCCAATCAGGATCAGTATTACATTAAGTCATCCGAGCATCTGCGTGATTATGCCTTTACTGTAGAAAAAGATGACAAAAAAAGTGTACGTATTCATCTTGTGGAAGCAGACACAGAAAAAGATAATATCAAAGCCAAAAGCGATGAAGAACGGCGCTTTGTATTGGAATATGCCAACCCACTGGCAGTCATAGATGGTGAATTAATCATCCGCTTCCAATACGTGCCGAAAGGGAAAGAGAAACAAGAAAAACTAAACAGCGATGCCGTTAAAACCATCTTTGGGCAGGAAGGTTTCGGCGAATGGCTAGACTTGTTGAAACAAAAAGCGCCAACGGAGAAGAAACCCGATCGTACCCTGCTGGAAAAACACCTGAACGATTATACTGCCAGAAACACCTTCGACTATTTTATCCACAAAGACCTAGGTGGCTTCCTGCGCCGGGAATTGGATTTTTACATCAAGAATGAAGTCTTTCATCTGGATGACATTGACGACGCAGCCTTTGAAGTCACCGAGCAGCACCTACGCAAGATTAAAGTCATGCGCACCATTGCTCATAAGTTGATTCGTTTGCTGGCGCAAATGGAAGACTTCCAGAAGAAACTGTGGCTCAAGAAAAAGTTTGTTGTGGAAACAAATTACTGCATAACGCTGGACCGGGTTCCGGTTAAATTGTATGAAGAGATTGCTTCTTGTTCTGAACAGCATTTTGAATGGGTGAAATTGGGGTTCACCACAGATGACACAGAGATCACTGAGGATCACTTGAAGAAGAATTTTAATCTTGTTTTGGATACGAAATTTTTTGACGATAAGTTTAAGACTATGTTGTTAGCTTCTATTGAGTGCCTTGATGAGCAGTGCGATGGGTTGTTCATAAATTCAGATAACTTTCAGGCTTTAAATTTTCTAAAACCAAAGATGTTAAATAAAATTGATTGTATCCATATCGATCCGCCATACAATACTGCAACAAGCGGCTTCCTGTACAAAAATATTTATGAGCATTCCTCTTGGCTATCCATGATGGATAACCGCATTTCTATGTCATTCGCTTTATTAAGCGAGAGGGGGGATATGCTTTGCCATGTTGATGAAAATGAATACGAAAAGCTGGACTTGCTATTTGATCTATATGGCTTAATCAGACAAGGAACAATAGTATGGGATAAGAAGAATCCTATGCTGGGACGGAAAGGCATTGCTACTCAGCATGAATATGTTATTTGGAGAAGCACCAATGAACGTGTTGTACTAGGACGTAGCAATATAATTTTACGTATTCTTGAATATGCAGAATCACTGATTGCAAAAAATAATTACGTTAATGAACGGATCCGAAACCAATTTAAACATTGGCTATCCAAACAAAATGGTTTAAGTAAAGGTGACATGGCTTACAAGTATTTAGATGACAGTGGGGAAGTGTTTAGGCTTGTTGCAATGGGGGCTCCAGAAAAAAGGTTAAATCCCAAATTCCATATCCCACTCAAGCATCCAATTACAGGCAAGGATTGTCCTGTACCACAAAATGGTTGGTCAAGGACACCAGAAACAATTTCTGAGCTTATTGAAAACAATTTAATTGTATTTGGATCTGACGAGTCTACCCAACCGCAAAAAAAAGTATTTCTGAGAAAGGATGCACAAAAACAAATTACTTCTGTTCATGGAGATGGGAAAAGTGGTAAGGCATTTCTTGATAAGCTTGGGCTAGAGTTTCCCTATTGTCACCCAGTATCCATGTATGAGCACCTTTTGTCATCAGTTCAAGAAGAATCTACACTTTTGGATTTTTTTGCTGGGTCAGGTACAAATGGTCATGCTGTTGTAAATATATCAAGAAAATACAATACTAGGCACAAATCTATAATGGTTGAAAATGGGAAACATTTTGACAATATATTAAAGCCACGCATTCAAAAAGTTATATTTTCGGACGATTGGGTCAATGGGAAACCAGTGCCAAGTGGCACTGGCGTAAGTTATCTATTTAAATACATTTGCCTAGAGTCCTACGAAGACGCTCTGAACAACCTCATCTTCAAAGATCACACAAATCAGCAACAAGATCTGCTCAAATCTCATCCTCAACTTCGTGAAGATTACATGCTCGGTTACTGGCTTGATGTTGAAGCGCATGCCAGCGGCTCATTGCTTAATACCGAGCAATTTGAAGATCCTTTTAACTACAAACTTAATATTGCTACCGACAGTGTGGGTGCTACCAAACCCACCATAGTGGATCTAGTCGAAACTTTTAACTATCTTCTTGGATTGTCTATCCAACATATTGACACAGTACGCGGCTTCAAAGTGCTTACTGGAACTAACCCCAAAGAAGAATCTGTGCTAGTCATCTGGCGCAATATTAAAGAACAGGATAACGCTGTGCTTGAAGAATTCTTCGATAAATCCGGGTATAACCCTGGCGACACGGAATACGATCACATCTATGTAAATGGTGATCACACCCTGGATGATCCTCACTCTAAGGTAAAAATGATTGAGATTGAATTCAAACGTTTAATGTTTGATGTGCAGGGTGTTTGAATAACAGCTACTATGGCAAGATTTAAAGACAGGCTGGTACACAATTGTTGGATGCTGACGCAATTTGGCACAGACAAGTTGGATGCTCTGAGCAATACGCTGTCTGCTGACCAGCTTATCGGATTTGGTGTGGAAAACCGCAGTAAGTATGCCCATGAAATCATCACCCGGACTCCAGAAGAAAGCCGAACAGTGGACGATGACCGTCTTCAATACTACGGCGACAACATCGTTCGCCGTTGGAAACAGATCACAGAGAAGCACAACCACAGAGACAGTGCTTCTCGCTACTGCTTACTGAGCATTACCCGAACTGGTATCGATATTTCACAGACCGTTCTGCGTTGTGCTACGATCTTAATCACTTCCGGGAGTAGCTCAATCGGGACTTGCCTAAGCGCGAGCAGATTGAATTTTTTCAAGAAGTCGGTTCACAGTAAGCTTGCAGTATGGATTACTGCGGGTGGTGGTAAGACACACACCTCACACGTGATCCATAGAACCAATAAACGCTGTCAGAGCCGACGTGTTTTTGACGTGGAGGACGAGTTCACAGAAAAGTGCGCCGAATTGATTGATGTATTGGAACAACGGATGAACCAGCACACTGATAGAGCACGACTATTCACCATACGGTGGCAAGTTGCCTGGCCGTGTGTCAGATAAATAACGACAGGAAAAACCATGAGTGATGCGTACAAGAAGCTGATTAAGACCCTGCAAACCATTTTTGAGATGGACAAGGCGGATTTAGACTTTGGTATCTACCGGATCATGAATCAAAAAAGGGATGAGATTAATCAGTTCCTGGAAGATGAGTTATTACCTCAAGTAAAAGCTGCATTTGCAGACTTTGCGGCAGGTGAGAAAACAGTAGCTGAGGCTAAGCTGAAGCAACTCATAAAAACGCTCACTGAGGCCGGTGTGGAACCGGAGCAAACACCAAAAGTAAAGGAACTTCTGGAGAAAATTGCCTCAGCAGTAGACGTCACTGCAGTGGAGAACGATGTCTACTCACACTTGCACATCTTCTTCAGCCGCTATTATGACAAAGGTGATTTTATTTCCCAACGTCGTTACAAATCAGATGCCTATGCCATCCCCTATGAAGGTGAAGAGGTAAAATTCTACTGGGCCAATCAGGATCAGTATTACATTAAGTCATCCGAGCATCTGCGTGATTATGCCTTTACTGTAGAACAAGATGGTGAGAAAAGCGTACGCATCCATCTTGTGGAAGCAGATATAGAAAAAGATAACGTCAAAGCCAAAAGCGGAGAAGAGCGGCGTTTTGTACTGGAATATGACAACCCACTGGCGGTTATAGATGGTGAATTAACCATCCGCTTCCAGTACGCGCCGAAAGGGAAAGAGAAACAGGAAAAACTAAACAGCGATGCTGTTAAAACCATATTTGAGCAGAAAGGCTTCGACGAGTGGCTGGGCTTGTTGAACCAAAAAGCACCAACGGAGAAGAAACCCGATCGCACCCTGCTGGAAAAACACCTGAACGATTATACTGCCAGAAACACCTTCGACTATTTTATCCACAAAGACCTAGGTGGCTTCCTGTGCCGGGAATTGGATTTTTACATCAAGAATGAAGTTTTTCATCTGGATGACATTGACGACGCAGCCTTTGAACTCACCGAGAAGCACCTACGCAAGATTAAAGTCATGCGCACCATTGCCCATAAGTTGATTCGTATGCTGGCACAAATGGAAGATTTCCAGAAGAAACTGTGGCTCAAGAAAAAGTTTGTTGTGGAAACAAATTACTGCATAACGCTGGACCGGGTACCGGCTGAGTTGTATGGGGAAATTATTGCTTGTGAGGCACAGATAGTTGATTGGATAAAATTGGGATTTACCACAGAGGATAGAGAGATCACAGAGGGATATTTGAAGGAAAATCTTTATCTGGTTTTAGATACCAAGTTTTTTGGAGATGAGTTTAAAACAGACCTATTGGCTTCAATAGAAAACTTTGATGAGCAGTGTGATGGATTGCTGATTAATTCTGAGAACTTTCATGCTCTAACAATTTTGCGAAATAAATACAAAGGTAAGCTGGATGCGGTATATATAGATCCACCCTACAACACTGGGGCATCTGAAATTATCTATAAAAATAATTTTAAAGATTCCTCGTGGATCAGTATGATGTATGATCGTGTGAAAGCATCTACTGCATTATTAAAAGCCCATGCATGTTATGCCATTGCTATTGACGACCTTGAATTATCAAATCTATGCTCAATTGCTGACGATATATTTGTTAAATATAACCGTAATATGGTAGTTGTCAACCACCATCCGCAAGGCGGCATGAGTCATAATGTTTCAAGAACACACGAATATATGCTTGTAATGACACCGAGCGGACTGGATATTCTTAAGGGAAAGAAAAAGACTGATGACGTAGAACTTAGAAGTTATATGCTTAGTGGCCCCGGCCCAAATAAGTCAAGAACAGGAAGGCCGAATAGCTTTTATGCAATCCTAGTAGACAAAGCTGGTAATAAAATCGTTGGATTTGAGCCCCCACCAAATTTAGATGATGTGTATTCTCTAAAAATGACAAATGAAGGCTATGTTAGAAGATATCCATTAAGCCCAAGCGGTGAAGAAAAAGTGTGGTGCCGATCATTTAGTTCAGCGTACAGTTGCTTATATAATGGTGAAATTGCTATTAAAAAATCAGGTTCAATTAAGCTTGTCGTTGATAACTCTAATAAAAGGCACAACCTAATGAGTAACTGGACTGACTCTTTGTACAATGCTGGACCACACGGTACTGCCTTGGTAGCAGATATTTTGGGAAGCAGAGAATTATTCTCATATCCTAAATCAATTTACACTGTTAGAGATTCAATCGAATCAATGACTTATAAATACCAGCATCCAATAGTTATGGACTTCTTTGCGGGTTCTGCCACAACTGCTCATGCAATAGTTGATTTGAATAGGGAGGATGGGAACAGGAGGAAATATATCCTTGTTGAAATGGGAACTCATTTTGATTCTGCAACCAAACCAAGAGTACAAAAAATCATATATTCGAATGATTGGGAAGATGGTGTTCCTCTGCCAGACGAAAATGGATTTTTTAATGGAATCTCCCACTGCTTCAAATACATTCGACTTGAATCTTACGAAGACGCTCTGAACAATCTTATCCTCAGGGGTCGCACAAAACAACAACAAGATCTTCTCAAATCTCATCCTCAACTTCGTGAAGATTACATGCTCGGTTATTGGCTTGATGTTGAAGCGCGTGACAGCGGCTCGTTGCTCAATACCGAGCAATTTGAAGATCCTTTTAACTATAAACTTAATATTGCTACAGACAGTGTGGGTATCACCAAACCTACACGAGTTGATCTGGTTGAGACCTTTAACTACCTGCTTGGGTTGACTATCCAACATATTGACACGGTACGCGACTTCAAGGTGATTACTGGAACTAACCCCAAAGAAGAATCTGTGCTAGTCATCTGGCGCAACGTTAAAGAACAAGATAACGCTGTGCTTGAAGAATTTTTCGATAAATCCGGGTATAACCCTGGGGACACAGAATACGACCACATCTATGTCAATGGTGACCATACCCTGGATGATCCTCACTCTAAGGTGAAAATGATTGAGATTGAATTCAAGCGCTTAATGTTTGATGTACAGGATGTTTGAGTAGCAAGCTACTATGGCAAGATTTGAAGACAAGCTGGTACTCAGTCGTTGGATGCTGATGCAGTTCGGCACAGACAAGTTGGAAGCTCTGAGCAATACGCTGTCTGCTGACCAGCTTATCGGGTTTACTGAGGAAAACTGTAGCAAGTATGCCCATGAAATCATCACTCTGACGCCAGAAGAAAGCCGAACAGTGGACGACGACCGTCTTCAGTACTACGACGACAACATCGTTCGCCATTGGAAACAGATCACAGAGAAGCGCAACCGCGGTGGAAGTACCCTTTTCCCGCTCTATTTCCAGTACCTGTCCTTACTGTTCACGGAGCATTACTTGGACAGATATTTCACAGACCGTTCTGGATTATGTGACGATCTGAATCAATACCGTGGGCAGTTCAATCAGGATTTACCTGAGCGCGAGCAGATTAAACCTTTCAAGGAGTCTGATCTCAACAAGTTGGCAGTATGGATTGCTACAGGCGGTGGGAAGACACTCATTATGCACGTCAACATGCTGCAATTTACACATTATCTGAAAAAGGCAGGGCGAAACTTGAAGTTTAATCGGGTCATTTTGCTGACACCCAACGAAGGGCTTTCTCACCAACATAAAGATGAGCTGGATCTTTCAGGTATTGAAGCCGATATATTCGTCAAAGACGGTGGTAGGCTGTATACCGGTGCGTCCGTCGAGATTATTGACATACACAAGCTCAAGGAAAAAAGTGGTGAGAAAACCATTGCAGTTGAATCCTTCGAATCCAACAACCTGGTGTTGGTAGATGAAGGACACCGGGGTGCTGGTGGTGTGCACTGGCGGGGTAAACGTAACCAACTCTGTGAGAATGGTTTTTCATTTGAATATTCCGCAACCTTTGGTCAGGCCATAAAAGCGGCTAGCGGTTCTGATCTTGCGCCCGTTGGAAAGCGTGCGGATAGTGCAAAATATCTCCTCAGCCAACAATATAGTCGCTGTATTCTGTTTGATTATTCCTACAAATTCTTTCACGGTGACGGCTATGGCAAAGACCATTACATTCTTAACTTAAGTAAAGCGCAGTTTGAGGAGCAAAAACAACTTTACCTGACTGGCTGCATACTGGCGTTTTACCAGCAGAAATGCATATACAAAGACAAGTATAAGGAACTTTCTCATTATTTACTTGCTGATCCGTTATGGATATTTGTTGGCGGAAAAGTGACTGCAAGGAATGAGGCCAATGCGGAAACCGTCTCTGACATCCAAGCTATTCTGCATTTTATTTCTTGCTTTATTCGCAACAAAGGCGGTGAATCAGTCAAATTCCTGGAACTGCTTTTAAATAAGCAGGATGATCTGCGTGATGAGTTTGGACGGGCGATATTCGGTGAGGCATTCCCCTATTTACAGAACCGCTGGGCAACTGATCAAGCTGAAGCACTGTTTCTGGATGTTTTAAAAATCATTTTTCATGCTAGTGCCAGTGGCAGTCTACATGTGGTTCACCTAAAAGGGAGTGGCGGGGAAATCGGACTTCGTGTTGGCGAGAACAGTTGGTTCGGCTTGGTCAATGTGGGCGATGCCGCGAAGCTAATCAAACTCTGCGAAAAAAAGGATGACAGAAATATGGTAGTCGATCATCAGGCTTTTTTCTCATCGCTTTTCAAGGGAATCAATAAAAAAGATTCATCTGTTAACCTGCTGCTAGGCGCGAAGAAGTTTACGGAAGGTTGGAGTTCATGGCGGGTCAGCACTATGGGTATGATGAATGTTGGTCGTTCAGAAGGCTCTGAGATCATCCAGTTGTATGGTCGTGGCGTACGTCTTAAGGGGTATGGTTTCTCGTTAAAGCGCAGCAATCATATTCGGGAAATTAAACATCCAGAAAATATTGCTTTTCTGGAAACACTCAATGTTTTCGGAATTCGCTCTGATTATATGAAGGAATTTGAGGCGTACCTGGAAGCTGAAGGCGTTGGTGAAGCAAGAACCGAAATAGTTATGCTTCCTGTGATCAAGCATTTGGTAAGGGAAGACCTGAAACTGGTTCGGCTCAAACAGGATCTTAAACCTTTCAAGCAAGCAGAACGTCCACCCTTGGAGACTCGTCCGTATGGGATGACAGGAAAAGTAACACTAAATTGGTATCCAAAAATCCAGGCCAAACGTTCAACTGGAGTGACTGCTACTGCAATGGATAATCAACTCAATGAAGATGTTCTGCAAGACCACCATCTTGCTTTCATGAACCTTGAGGAGATCTATTTTGAACTGGCGCAGTACAAGAATGAAAAAGCTTGGTATAACCTCCTACTTGACAGAGAGGCCATTTCTAATATATTGACAGACACAAGCTGGTATCGTCTTTACATTCCACAAGACACACTTGAAGTTCGTGATTTCGAACGCATTCTGATTTGGCAGGAAATTGCCATAGCACTGCTAAAGAAATACGTGAAACGTTACTACTCTTTCCGTAAAAATGAATATGAAGCACCACATCGAGAATACTACGCAGTCAGCGAAACTGACGATAACTTTGTCGAAGAGTACAAGGCAACGGTAGATAGCAGCCAGGAGCATTTGATAGCGAAACTCATTGAACTGAGAGATAAATTAGCTGATAAGAGCTTTCGTGGCCTCATACCATTCGGCAAGCTGAAGCTATCTGATTTTTCACAGCATCTTTATCAGCCGCTGATCTACTTCAGTAACGATGAAATTTTAAAGATATCGCCCGTAGCGCTTAATAGGGGTGAGTATGACTTTGTTGATGACTTGAAAAGATTTTATAGCAAGTCCACTAAATTCTTTGATGACAAAGAATTATTCCTACTCCGTAACCAGAGTAGGGGTAGGGGTGTTGGTTTTTTTGAGGCTGAGAATTTCTATCCAGATTTTATCCTCTGGATCATACAGGGAGATAAACAGTACGTTTGCTTCGTTGATCCCAAAGGGCTAATTCGTGTACATGGGTTTGATGACCCGAAAGTAAGATTCCATAAAGAGGTAAAAGAGATCCAAAATAAGCTTGGAGACCCGAACGTTTTTCTGGATTCCTTTATTATATCCAATACTCTTCGGGCAGATGTTAACTGGTGGAGCGGGGGAAGTGCTTCAAAACGAGATTTTACCAAGAATCACATTTTGTTCCAGAAGGATGAAAAGGATAGCTATATTTCGAATCTCCTGAGTGTGGTGACAAAACAGGGTGCTTAGATGCAGGGTGACTGAGGGATAAACACGGCAGTAGAAAAATTCAGGGTAAATTTTGACAACCGTTTGGTTTGTTGTGGTTAAGTAAATGTATCAACGGGACTTGAAGGGTACGCTTTCCAAGCTAGACATAGAAATATCAACCCCCGAGTTAGCTAAGGGGGGAGAATGTCGGGATGGGACGGAAAGAGAAAAGCCCGCTTGAGTCGGCGGGAAGCCCCGATAAATTGGGTGCTTGATGCGAAAAAGCAGGTTTCAGAAAACTGATTTTTTGTTTGGAGGAGAGAAAGGGATTCAAATCCTTGTTACATAATTCCCCGCATACACGCTTTCCAGAAGTACGCCTTATGCCTTAATGTCGCTAACGAAAATTACTGCCTTCCAGTTTCCTAGCGCACTTTGCTAGCTTGACCTGTTTTTCCCACCCTGGCAATGCTTCTTGTTTCGGCTTGCTCATGTTTTTCCAGAGCTTATGCTAGGTAACACATCTGAAACTCATGAGCCTAACAATATGTCAGTTTACGGTTTAGTTGCTGTATCCGCCGAGGTAGTGCAGTTTATGGTACTGAATCTGTTGCTTGTCACGGTTTAGAGCTGGGTGCACAGTTTTGAGAAGTGGCGAGAACTGAATGTGGCTCGTGCGAAAGCGGATGAATTTGTGGACAAGTTCTGGTCTGGGGCTAATCTGTTTGAGCTTCACAAGGCGTGCTGCGGTCGTGATGATAATCCGGGATGGGCGAGACTTTACGTCTGGATTTACGGGGTTTCAGCGTTTGCGCAAAAAGGGTGCGGTTGCAGACCGTTTAAGCGGAGTGAGACTACCCGGGGGAAATACTTCATTGCACAGGTACCGTTTGCATCAACAGAGGATTTGGAGTCGTTTAAGAGCGCTGCGTTGACTACCTAGCCAGCCATTAAAGTCAACAGAACTGTGCTGCCGGAAATAATTGAAGTGGGGCAAGTGAAACTCAGCCTTTGATGCTCTTGTCGTGCATGCCCCTCAAATTAGCTGGCCACAAATTGTGACTGATCCACTATTTTTCGTTTCTGTTGCTTTTTGGGTGAGTTAATGCAGTAACAGTTGGAACTTATCTGATTGGTGCGCTTTCAGTTGTCCGACTTTTTCGGACAACTGACCTCCACTTGGGAAAGGCCCCGAACGAGGACATTCCAATATTTTATAAGTATGGAAGTTACTGGCAATCAAAAAATTCTAAGATAAAATTATTATATGTGGCAGCATTGGGAACTCTTAGATAGTGCATGACGTTACGTCTTAATGGAGCTTAGGGACAAGCATCTTGCTTTAGAAGGCGTTTGTGTTTTTTATTTTGATAAACATTTCCTTTCACGATACTTTTAAAATCTTTATGCAAATTCTTGTCTCCAGAGACCAATAATCTCGTGCCAGAAACCAGAGCCAAAGCGATAATGTGTGGATCATCAGAACTTAAGTCTTTCAAAGATTTTTCTTTTTTCTCGACTTTTTCTTTGTTAACTGAGTTTAGTTTATTCACCTTTCTCTGAATTTCAAAGTATTCTTTCATTTTAGGGCATTTATTAAGCTCTTTTTCTAATTCAGTTGTTTGGGAATAAACAATCTTGCCACTCTTTTTTATCCATTCTTTGACTGGAGCCATATCACTATTGTCCGGGTCGATAAAGTCTCCAAATTTACTAGCGTCTAGTATTAAGCACATTTTGAATTATTCTCAAAATCCAAGCAATTTGTTCATTTCATTATGAAAAAACTTCTTGTACCCTTTAGGTGCATTTATAAAATTAGCTTGGTCGTCAAACTCAATATTATGAACGGCGACTTTATTATTGATGGCTTCCAGATAAATTAATGAAACGTCTTTCGGCTTAATTCTCCCATTCATGATTTCTATGCGGACACGGTTGATCATGTCGTCACTTTGAATTTCTGATACAAATGAGTTTTTATTTTCCTCTGCGCTGTTGATTAGCAGCGAAGACAATGCAGCTTGTGCTTTCGGATATAAATGTGCTTCCGGTAGCTGCATGAGAAATTTTGTTCTCTCATCCATTATAGCATGAACCAATATTGGTAAGACTTGACTGACGCCATAGCCTACATCAATCAGGTTTGATTTAGAACCATTAATCTTAACCTGCAGCTGAAAAGGGCTAATTATTGACTTGCTAAATGTTCTCACACCAATGTTACTAAATAGCCCTGACGATTTCCCGAACTCTGCTAATTTCTTTTTTAAGCCTTTCCAAGTTTTTGGTTCTATCCTTTGTAAATCCATGAGAACCATTGGTATTTCACTGCCATGAGATGTTTTGATTATACCTGTTGGGTTATAGGTGCGTTGTGGATTGGCTCTGACGGGTGCAATGCTATGGGTGTTAACAATATCGTACAACCAAAAACGGTTAAAACTATTTTGGAAGCTGGCACGACCTTCTTTAGGATAAGTGTTTTTACTTTCTAAATATCTTATGAGTTTCCCTAAAACAGTGTTAGCCTTTTCAAAGGCATGTAATCTTGTGAATAAATTAGTGGTGTACCCCAGCTCAATGCCCTCGCCAAGTTTTAAATCTCCAGAAACTATAAACTCATTCTCATTCTTTCCGAGAGTAATGCACCTGTTTTTGGGGTATTTTATGAATTCAAAAGTAATTTTGCCGTCGCTGAATTGCCATTCTGACCTTCGAATAGCCGGCGCTACGCCGCGCTCATTCTGACTAAGTGTTAATACTTGTCGAAAGCTTTGATTGTTTTCGTACTCACTACTAACCCCCAAAACGAATTCTTTTACCTGGGTTACCCTTTTTCGTGCAATATCAGCAAATACGCCCATTTCGTATGGTGGCGAATTAAAGTCAATAGGAGTTCTGTAACCATCATTGCGCAGAATGTCAGCTAGAGCTTGAAAGCTACCTAGCACGGTTGATTTACCTGTGCTGTTTTCACCCGTGAGGAACGTTATAGGGCGAATGTTAAATTTTTGTTCACCTTCAAAACAGCGAACATCTCTAATAATGAATTCTTTTACCTTCATTTTCAGTTATTCACAGGCGTACAATTCCTTGCTTGTCCCCAAAGTCATGATTAACAGCCAGTGTGGTTAATAGTAAAATCCATAGTCAGCATATCAACTTCAGCCTCGCAAAAAGCAGAAATCGGCGGCGGAAAGACACCGCGAACCGAATTCTGCTAACTATACACTACTGGTCAGTGACAACCACCTACAAACGATGCTTCTTGCTTGATAATCGGGAAATGGAAGTGTTTATTGTGAAAACTACTTAACAGAACAAAGCCATGAGCCAGCCACATTGTCCTACAGCAATCTCGGCCGGGAGGCACTGATCGACTGCTGGGCAGCTCGGGGCACTTTCCTCTAGGGCAGGCTCAATCTTGTTGTGTGCACACGCGAGGCGTACACTTGAAACGTTAAATGGTGATGATCTTATGTCCAACATAAAAACAAACAAGCAACAGCAGATGCATATTTGTTCCGATTCACCGTCCAAGCAGAAGCGGGAACGGGCGACTGCCTCCTATGCCCACAAGAGCCTGCCGGAAGCGGACGATGAGAGATCCGTGAATACGAGCCTTTTACCCTAAGCCGAGCTGATTGGGACGTTTTCCTGAACACCCTGGAGAATCCACCCAAGCCCAACGCCAAACTCAGGCACGCCTTCACAGAGCACAAAAGATGCGTTCAGCGATTCCGTCCCGACTCCCCGTCCAAGCAGAAGCAGGAGCGGGCGACTGCCTCCTATGTTCACAAGAGCCTGCCGGAAGCGGACGATGAGGAGATCCGTGAATACGAGCCTTTTACCCTAAGCCGAGCTGATTGGGATGTTTTCCTGAACACCCTGGAGAATCCCCCCAAGCCCAACGCCAAACTCAGGCACGCCTTCGCAGAGCACAAAAGACGAGTTCAGCGGTAAGAGGCTGTCCAATTGGATCTGGTCATCTCACCGCTTGGTGAGGTGCATGACCGAAAATCCTTCGACTGTGCGAACCATCCCTCAACCATACCTGCACCAGCATGCTGGCCAAGGTAGCAAACGGCACATCATTAGGATGCACGTTGCCTCGCCGCGAGAAATACCTAGCAGGTGACCGGCTACAACAGACTCAGTGCTTCCAGCCCGGATGCCGATGACTTGTCCGAAAAACAGCGTAAGGGGCTACTCCGGTATCTGGTTCCAGTTGCTCTGCCAGGACGGTTTGCCGTTGCGGAGTCCCACCAGGGAAAAGGTGTTGGTTCCATTCTGCTCGCCGGTGCTCTGCAACGTGTCGCCCAAGCCAGCCGGGCTGTGGCCGTTCATGCCGTAACCGTCAATGCGCTAAATGACTGAGCTGCTGGGTTCTATAAACGGCGTGGCTTTACTTCCATGCCTAACTGGCCATTGAAGCTGTTCCTGCCAATTTGAACATTGAGTTGCTTCCTATCTCCTCACGAGCCTTGCGGTAGGCCGCAACTGCTGGTCTTGAGGGGGCAGGGCTCCCAGCAGGTGGCAAGCCAGTGCTCCAAGGTTTGCTGGGAGAGTTCTCGACGGTTGGCTAGTTCGGCTCGATTAAGATGTTTCGCTGTCATGTCGATGTACCTCGTGGTAGCAATGAACACGTGGTAATGGCGGCAGGGTAACCGTGAGAAAGTCGGAAGGTCTGCAGGTGGGTAAAGCAGTGATATTTTTCGTTTATTCAGTTAGTTACATTCCACAGAAATTGATGGCGGGCACTTATTTCCAGAACTTGGCCAGCTCTGAATATGTCAGAAAGTATGGTTCTTTTTCTGACATGAAAAGGAGAGTAAAACCATGTCTGTAGCTAAAACGATCGGCGAGCGTGTGTTGCGCATCCGACTGGCAGAGCCATTTACCAACAAGCAGTTTCTCAAGCTGGGTTCGCGTGCTTCGGTGGATAAGGCACTATCACGCTTGGTCAGCGAGGGAGTCATTCAGCGAATTATCCGTGGTGTACTCATGCGCCCAAAGGCAAATCGCTTTATCGGCATGGTCGCTCCTGGTGTCCGCGAAGTTGTGGAAGTGATCGCCAAGGATCGTGGCGAAGTCATCCAGGTTCAAGGCGCAGTGGCAGTCAACCTCTTCGAGTTGTCCACCCAGGTGCCCATGCAGCCAGTTTTTATACCAGCGGGGCAAGTCGGGAGTTCAGGATTGGCAATCTGACGGTTTGTCTCAGGCATGTCAGTCGCCGGAAGCTTCCGTTGGCTGGCAAGACATCTGGAATGGCAGTTTCTGCTTTGTGGTATCTGGGGAAAAACAACGTGAAATCCAGCGTTGTCAGAACTGTTCGTGCCCGCCCGCCTGTCAGAAAAGGACTTCAAGGAACTGAAGGGTGCTCAGCTGCCAGCATGGATGAAGCGTGCGGTGGAAGAGTATGACAAGCAGGCAATGTTAGTCCGAGAAGTTCCTGCATCTGTTAGTCGGTTCCCGCAAGAGAATCCCTGAGACCGCTGAAGTGAAGTTTGGACAGCTTGGGATTGGCGACCACAAAGGCCAGACATTGTGCGCGGGAGACTGCAACATTGGGATGGTTCCGTTGTAAAAAGTTCGACGTTGTGCGGCTAATCCTCGGCATGTGTCCCGTCAGCATCGCATGAACTGGACAGCCTGATTGTCCAAGAGACAGTTTTGGCTCATTGTTGGTCGTGAGAGGAAACGGTGATGACGGCGAAGAGCAGTGTCGCGCGATATTGGGCGTCGTACCCGCAAGAAATATTCCGCAGAAGAGAAGTTCCGTACTGGCATTCTCCTGGTACGGGGTTTTTCAGAAAATTGGCGCATATCAGGAGAGAAATGAGAGAAAGGCGAACGTTTCTTACACAACCAGTTCAGGTCTGGAACGCAAAAAAGCCCGCAAATGCCGGGCTCTTGAGGCTATGCCGACCCAAGGCATGGAAAAGTTTCCTTCGAGTTAGTGGTGGTGAGAAGACACCCCAAAATAAATGTTGCTGACAATACACTGCTGGCAGGTAGCAAGCACCCGTCAACAGTAGTGTTTACCTGATAACTGCAATAACAGGAAGGGTTCATGGCAAAAACAACGCAAAGGAGCGAAAGCCATGAACCACGCACGGTTATCCTGAACCACATCAGTCAGAAGCAGCTGACCAAACGCCGGGGCATCTCACGACGCGCCTTGGAACGTTGGCGCACCACAGGCTGGGAGCCGCTTTTCCTTAAAATGGGTGACCGGATGGTTTGCCGGGAGAAAGATGTTTTAGCCTATGAAGAACAGCATTTGGCTGAGCCCACCCGGTCGCGGATCAATAACGGTGGCAGTTGAGACAAGCCACTAGCCGTCGGTATCTTTGTTGTACTTTGGGTTTCTGCCTTGATTCTTACGGTAGGTTGCAAGTCTTTGGGCTTCCTTCTCCATGGCTCCGGCTTCGGTCATACGTTTTGATGTAACTCTCAAGTGTCCAAATTTCTTACCTTCATTTTTGTGCTGCTGCTCACGTTGTTCTGGGTTGTTCGCGGTTCCAACATAGAGAACCTTATTGGCATCTTTCAGTTCATAAGTGACTGTGTCTCTTTTTTTACCCATTGGATATTCCTCTGTTTGATAATCATTACCTCATGCGCGACATGAGGTCATCATCAGATTTCAACCCTCAACAGTACAGCAATTCGGATGCACAAGAGAGCCAGACCTCAGTCCCAACGGGATTTAATCTTAATTTTCCTTGTCATGCCGGCATGTCATTATTGACACCGACATGACTTTTTACCTAATATGAGCAGCCATAAAAATTGAGCACCCCACCATGAGCCACACTGTCCACAACAAGCTTGTTTCTTTCATCTGGTCTACCGCTGGCGATTGCCTGCGCGATGTTTATGAGCGTGGCAAATACCGAGATGCCATCTTGCCCATGGTGGTGTTGCGCAGGCTGGACACCTTGCGGGAACCTGGCAAAGAAAAAGTGCTGGACGAGGTCGCGTTGCAGCAAAACGTAATGGGGCTGACAGAGCTTGAGGACAGCAGGCTGATAAATACAAAGCTGCTGAAGTGTGGAACTATGAACCAAATAGTGACTACTCCAGCTCAATCAGTAAGTGGGCAGAATGTTTAGATCTGAACTTCCAGACTACGGTTAAGCATCATTAATAACATTAACAAGAAGGAATCAAGTGACGGTAATGTGAAAATTGCCGCTGCGTATCGTCACGCACGCAGTCAAGCAAAATACTGGAAATCGGTGATATGGGGTGTCGCGTTACTGTTGACTATCGTGCATGTATCAACTGCCGTTAACCATCAATACTTAAAAAGTTACCTTCCAGAAGACCTTGCAGCTATGGTAGTATCTATAAGCTATCTATTAATGCTGGCCAACACTTTGGGAAAACACTATCTGATAAACAGGTTCACCGGTCTAAGCAGTGTACTACTTAGACTCTATGACTTCGAAGTTCTGGGCATTGGGTCAAAACCAACCATACTTGAAATCACTTCTTTCCAAGTAGAAAAATTCTCCAAGTTATGGTTAGATAAGAATCCGACGGATCATCCTGATCTTTATGAGTGGTGGCCTGGATCTGTCTCTAATCTGACCGAAAATGCTGGAATTTCGTTTCGCCTTCTATATACAATCAAATGGGAGAACGAGCTTCGCAAGAAACATAGACTTGTACTGATATTTGTTGGACTCATTGCAATTTTAGTCAGTTTGCTATTGAAGCATCATCTTGATTACGGAACATCTGAATATATTATCAAGTTACTTGTACCATTATCCCCACTTATCAGTATTTTGGTGCTCGAATTACTTTTAAATAATTCATGTTCAATAGTGGCAAAAAATGCATCTCTTGACGCTCAGAAATTATGGGATAAACATTGTTCTGCATCAGATGATCAATTTGTTACCAAGAATGAATTGAATCAACTTGCTTCTCTTTGGGGTAACTATCGTTCTATTGCCAGCCCAATTTTTAATTGGTTATACTGGGTTACCAGGGCAATTATGAATATGGATATGGTGGTTGATGCTAATGAACTTGTTAAAGGGCGTAAAAAATAATTCTGCTCTAGACTTGACAACTGACCTATCGCCACTCTGCTTGATTGAGTTGCTTCCTGTCTCCTCGCGAGCCTTGCGGTGCGGTAGGCAACTAGATCGCTGGTCTGTGGTAGCAGACCTCTCAATCGGTTGCGAGCCAGCGATCCAAGGTTTGCTGGGAGAGTTCCGGTGGTCGGCCAAGTACGACCCGATTAAGATATTTCACGGTCATGTCGGTGTACCTCGCGGTTGCAATGCACACGTGATAACGGTTGGGGAGGGTGACCGTGAGAAAGTCGGAAGGTCTGCAGGAAGGGAAAGTAGTGATATTTTTTGTTCATTCAGTTAGTTACATTCCATAGAAATTGATGGCGGGCACTTTTTCCGGAATTTTGGTCAGCTCGGAAAATGTCAGAAAGTATGGTATCTTTTCTGACATTCAAAGGAGAGAAAAAGCATGTCTGTAACTAAAGCGATCCGGGAGCGCGTGTTGCGCATCCGGCTTGCAGAGCCATTTACCAACAAGCAGTTCCTCAAGCTTGGTTCGCGTGCTTCGGTGGATAAGGCTCTGTCACGCTTGGTCAGCGAAGGAGTCATTCAGCGAATTATCCGTGGGGTCTTCATGCGCCCAGAGTCAAATCGCTATATCGGCATGGTCGCTCCTGGTGTCCGTGAAGTTGTGGAAGTGATGGCCAAGGATCGTGGCGAAATCATCCAGGTTCAAGGTGCAGACGCAGCCAATCTCTTAGGGTTGTCCACCCAGATTCCCATGCGGCCAATTTTTTACACCAGCGGACCGAGTCGGGAGTTCAAGATTGGCAATCTGACAGTTCAGCTCAGGCATGTCAGTCGCCGTAAGCTTCTATTGGCTGGCAAGACATCTGGAATAGCAATCTCTGCTTTGTGGTATCTGGGGAAAAACAATGTGAATTCCAGTGTGGTCAGAACTATTCGGGCCCGCCTGACAGAAAAGGACTTTGAGGAACTGAAAGGTGCTCAGTTGCCAGCCTGGATGGCGAGCGCACTGGAAAAATACGGCAAGGAAGCTGCTTCTGCCTGATATCCATTCCAATTTGGCCATGGCGGCGGTGCCGGCCAACATGTCGATGCTCTCAGCGTATCAGAACGATTTCAGTTTGTTTACACAGACCCAATGACTGCGTCAATGTCATTTTGCAGACCCTTTTTCCATGCCGGATGCCCTCCCATGGCAGTCAAAGGTGGTACATCGGAATGGTGTACGACAACCCGCCGTCATTTGACGACCTCATCGCTGGTATTGGTGAAATCCAAAGTGCAGTCAACGCTTGGCAGGTTGTCAGACATCTCACAGAGAATATCGGCTCAAGAGAGAGCTGGGGGGCAAATGTTGAGGTGGGGCGGAAAGGCACTGCAAACCGAGTGCTCCTGACTATAATTCTACTGACCGGTATCAAACACCTGCCAACAGCGCTATTTATAAGTGTTCAGGGCGAAAACAACGCAACTTGGTAAAACCATCAGCCATCCACATCTGTCCTGCAGCAATCTCAGCCAGAAGAAATTGACCGATTGCCGGTGTATCTCGGGATACTTTCCTCTAGGGCAGCCTCTGCCTTGTTTTGCGCATACACGAGGCGTACACTTGAACGATAAGTGGTGATGATCTTATGTCCAACACAAAAACTAGCAAGCAACAGCAGATGCATATCCCTCCCGACTCCCCATCCAAGCAGAAGCTGGGACGGGCGACTGCCTCCTATGTTCACAAGAGCCTGCCGGAAGCGGACGATGAGGAGATCCGCGAATACGAGCCTTATACCTTAACCCGGGCTGATTGGGACGTTTTCCTAAATGTCTTGGAGAATCCTCCCAAGATGGGTGCCAAACTCAAGCACGCCTTCGCAGAGCACAAAAGACGCGTTCGGCGATAAGAGGCTGTCCAATTGGATCTGTCCATCTCACCGCTCGGTGAGGTGCATGACCGAAAATCCTTCGACTGTGGCGAGCAATCACTCAACCGATATCTGCACCAGTATGCTGGCCAAGACAGCAAACGACACATCATCAGGGTACACGTCGCCTCGCCGCCAGAAACACCGCAGCAGGTGATTTGCTACTACGGTTTTTGTGCCTACAAGCCAGAATATTGATGACTTGCCCGAAAAATCGCGTAAGGGGCTACCCCGGTATCCGGTTCCCGCTGTTCTGCCAGGAAGACTTGCAGTTGCGGAATCTCACCAGGGAAAAGGTTTTGGTTCCTTTCTGTTCACCGATGCCCTGAAACGTATCTCCCAAGCCAGCCAGGCTATGGCTGTTTATGCCGTAACCGTTGATGCGCTAAATGACAGAGTTGCTGAGTTCTATCAACGGCGTGACTTTACTCCCATGCCTGATTGGTCATTGAAGTTGTTCTTGTCAATGGACTCTATCGCTGCTCCAGCCTGATTGAGTTGCTTCCTGTCGCCTCACGGGCTTTGCGGTGGGCAACTAGGTCGCTGGTCTGCGGGCAGGGCTCCCAACCGGTGGTGACCTAGCACCCCAAGGTTTGCTGGAGAGCTCCCGGTGGTCGGCCAGTTCGGCTCGGTTAAGATGTTTCGCTGCCATGTCAATGAACCTCGCGGTTGCAATGCACACGTGGTAACAGTGGCGGGGTGACCGTGAGAAGGTCGGAAGGTCTGCAGGAAGGGGAAGCGGTGATATTCCTCGTTTATTCAGTTAGTTACATTCCACGGAAATTGGTGGTAGGCAGTTATTTTCAGCACTTGGTCAGCTTGGAATGTGTCAGAAAATATGGTATTTTTTCTGACATGGAAAGGATAGCAAAAACCATGTTTGTAGCTAAAGCGATCCGCGAGCGTGTGTTGCGCATCCGACTGGCAGAGCCATTTACCAACAAGCAGTTTCTCAAGCTGGGTTCGCGTGCTTCGGTGGATAAGGCACTGTCACGCTTGGTCGGCGAAGGAGTTATTCAGCGAATTATCCGTGGGGTATTCATGCGTCCAAAGGCGAATCGCTATGTCGGCATGGTCGCTCCAGACGTACGCAAAGTTGTGGAAGTGATGGCTAAGGATCGTGGTGAAATCATCCAGGTTCATGGTGCAGAGGCAGCCAATCTCTTCCAGTTGTCCACCCAGATGCCCATGCGTCCGATTTTTTATACCAGCGGACCGACCCGGGACTTCCGAATTCGCAATCTGACGGTTCATCTCAGGCACGTCAGTCGTCGGAAGCTTCTATTGGCGGGCAAGACATCTGGAATGGCAATCTCTGCTTTGTGGTATCTGGGTAAAAACAATGTGAACCCCAGCGTGATCAGAACCATTCGTGCCCGCCTGACAGAAAAGGACTTTGAGGAACTGAAAGGTGCTCAGTTGCCAGCCTGGATGGCACGTGCGGTGGAAGAGTATGGCAAGCAAGCAATGTAAGTCTGAGAAGTTCCTGCACCTTCCAGTAGCTGACAGGGGAGAGATTCTTCGGGATGCTGGTGTGCAGTTGGATAAGACAGAGAGGATATTGGAAAAAGATGTATGGCTCTGTTGGTCACTGCAGACCCTTTTTTCTTTGCCGGATGCCCACCCCATGGCAGTCAAAGGTGGTACATCGGAATGGTGTACGACAATCCGCCGTCATTTGACGACCGCATCGCTGGTATTGGTGAAATCCAAAGTGCAGTCAACGCTTGGCAGGTTGTCAACATCTCACAGAGAATATCGGCTCAAGAGAGAGCAGGGGGGCAAATGTTGAGATGGGGCGGAAAGGTACTGCAAACCGAGTACTTCTGACTGTATACCACTGACCGGTATCAAACACCCGTCAACATCACTATTTATAAGTGTTCAGGGTGAAAACAACGCAACTTGGTAAAACCATCAGCCATCCACATCTGTCCTGCAGCAATCTCAAGCAAAGAGGCACTGACCGATTGCCGGTGTATCTCGGGATACTTTCTTCTAGGGCAGTCTCTGTCTTGTTTTGCGCATACACGAGGCGTACACTTGAAACGTTAAATGGTGATGACCTTATGTCCAACACAAAAACTAGCAAGAAACATCAGGTGCATATTTGTTTTGACTCTCCGTCCAAGCAGAAGCTGGAACGGGCGGCTGCCTGCGTCCATAAGAGTCTGCCAGAATTTGTTCTTGGGCAGGCTCTGCGTGCGGCTGATGAGGTGATTCACGGGCCCGAGACTCTTACCCTATCCCAAGCTGATTGGGATGTTTTCTTAAACGCCCTGGAGAATCCTCCCAAGCCCAACGCTAAACTCAGGCACACCTTCGCAGAGCACAAAAAACACGTTCAGCGATAAGAGGCTGTCCAATTGGATCTGGTTATCTCACCGCTCGGTGAGGTGCATGACCGAAAATCCTTCAACTGCGGTGAACAATCTCTAAACCAGTACCTGCGCCAGCATGCCAATCAAGACATCAAGCGACGCATCAACAAGGTATTTGTTGCCTCGCGGTCAGAAACACCGCAGCAGCTAGTCGGCTACTACAGCCTCAGTGCTTTCAGCCTAGATGTTAATGACTTGCCCGAAAAATTGCGTAAGGGGCTACCCCGGTATCCGGTTCCCGCTGTTCTGCTGGGGCGGTTCGCCGTTGCGGAATTTCACCAGGGAAAAGGTTTTGGTTCCTTTCTGTTCACCGATGCCCTGAAACGTATCTCCCAAGCCAGCCAGGCTATGGCTGTTTATGCCGTAACCGTTGATGCGCTAAATGACAGAGCTGCTGAGTTCTATCAACGGGCGTGACTTTACTCCCATGCCTGATTGGCCATTGAAGTTGTTCTTGGCAATTTGAACGTTGAGTTGCTTCCTGTCTCCTCACGGCGAGCCTTGAGGTGGGCAACGAGGTCGCTGGTCTGTGGAAGCAGACCTCTCAGCCGGTGGCGAGCCAGCGACCCAAGGTTTGCTGGGAGAGTTCCCGGTGGGTCGGCTAGCTCGGCTCGATTAAGATGTTTCGCAGTCATGTCAATGTACCTCGTGGTAGCAATGAACACGTGGTAATGGTGGCGAGGTAACCGTGAGAAGGTCGGAAGGTCTACAGGAAGGGAAAGCAGTGATATTTTTTGTTTATTCAGTTAGTTACATTCCACGGAAATTGATGGCAGGCACTTATTTCCAGAATTTTGTCAGCTTGGAATATGTCAGAAAATATGGTATCTTTTCTGACATGAAAGGAGGGCAAAACCATGTCTGTAGCTAAAACGATCCGCGAGCGTGTGTTGCGCATCCGACAGGCAGAGCCATTTACCAACAAGCAGTTTCTCAAGCTGGGTTCGCGTGCTTCGGTGGATAAGGCACTGTCACGCTTGGTCAGCGGAGGAGTCATTCAGCGAATTATCCGTGGGGTATTCATGCGCCCACAGACAAATCGCTATATCGGCATGGTTGCTCCAAGTGTCCGCGAAGTTGTGGAAGTGATGGCTAAGGATCAAGGTGAAATCATCCAGGTTCAAGGTGCTGTGGCGGTCAATCGTTTCAAGCTGTCCACCCAGGTGCCCGTGCTGCCAGTTTTTTATACCAGTGGACCGAGTCGGGAGTTCAAGATTGGCAACCTGCCGGTTTGTCTCAGGCATGTCAGTCGCCGGAAGCTTCTATTGGCTGGCAAGACATCTGGAATGGCAATCTCTGCTTTATGGTATCTGGGGAAAAACAATGTGAACCCCAGCGTGATCAGAACCATTCGTGCCCGCCTGACAGAAAAAGACTTTAAGGAACTGAAGGGTGCTCAGCTGCCAGCTTGGATGGCACGTGCGGTGGAAGAGTATGACAAGTAAGCAATGTAAGTCTGAGAAATTCCTGCATCTGCCAGTCGGTGCCCGTAAGAAAATCCCGGAGGTCGCTAAAGTGAAGCTTGGGCAAGAAGCGGTGCTATTGGAAAAAGATATATGGCTCTGCTGGTCACTACAGACCCTTTTTTCCATGCCGGATGCCCACCCCATGGCATTCAAAGGCGGTACATCCCTCTCGAAGATCTATGGTGCCATCAACCGCTTCTCCGAAGACGTGGATATCACCATCGACTACCGAGCCTTTGGTGATCACCTTGACCCATTTGCTGATGGGGTGAGCAAGAGTGCCATCAAAAAACTCGGCAAAAGGATGAAGGGCTATGTCCTTCAATATGCAAACAACATCGTTGCCCCTTATATCGCCACCCAATTGAGTGCGATGCCTAGTCCGGAGGAGTACGGTGTCAATGTGTCCGATGACGGCGAGAAGGTCTGGGTTCAGTACCCCTCTGCTACCGAGAGCGCTGACAGTTATCTGTGCAGCATCCCCTAGGAAAGGCAGTGATATTTTTCGTTTATTCAGTTAGTTACATGCCGCAGAAATTGATGGCAGGCACTTGTTTCCAGAATTTTGTCAGCTTGGAATATGTCAGAAAATATAGTATCTTTTCTGACGTGAAAGGAGGGCAAAACCATGTCTGTAGCTAAAACGATCCGCGAGCGTGTGTTGCGCTTCCGGCTGGCAGAGCCATTTACCAACAAGCAGCTCCTCAAGCTGGGTTCGCGTGCTTCGGTGGATAAGGCACTGTCACGCTTGGTCAGTGAAGGAGTCATTCAGCGAATTATCCGTGGGGTATTCATGCGTCCAAAGGCAAATCGCTATGTCGGCATGGTCGCTCCAGACGTACGCAAAGTTGTGGAAGTGATGGCCAAGGATCAAGGTGAAATCATCCAGGTTCATGGTGCAGAGGCAGCCAATCTCTTCCAGTTGTCCACCCAGATGCCCATACGGCCGATTTTTTATACCAGCGGACCGACCCGGGACTTCCGAATTCGCAATCTGACGGTTTATCTCAGGCATGTCAGTCGCCGGAAGCTTCTATTGGCTGGCAGGACATCTGGAATGGCAATCTCTGCTTTGTGGTACTTGGGTAAAAACAATGTGACCCCCAGCGTTGTCGGAGCCATTCGTGCCCGCCTGACAGAAAAGGACTTTAAGGAATTGAAAGGTGCTCAGCTGCCAGCTTGGATGGCACGTGCGGTGGAAGAGTATGACAAGTAAGCAATGTAAGTCTGAGAAGTTCCTGCATCTGCCAGTAGCCGTCAGGGGAGAAATTCTTCGGGATGCTGGTGTGCAGTTGGATAAGACAGGGAGGATATTGGAAAAAGATGTATGGCTCTGTTGGTCACTGCAGACCCTTTTTTCTATGCCGGATGCCCACCCCATGGCATTCAAAGGAGGTACATCCCTCTCGAAGATCTATGGTGCCATCAACCGCTTCTCCGAAGACGTAGATATCACCATCGACTACCGAGCCTTTGGTGATCACCTTGACCCATTTGCTGATGGAGTGAGCAAGAGCGCCATCAAAAAACTCGGCAAAAGGATGAAGGGCTATGTCCTTCAATATGCAAACAACATCGTTGCCCCTTATATCGCCACCCAATTGAGTGCGATGCCTAGTCCGGAGGAGTACGGTGTCAATGTGTCCGATGACGGCGAGAAGGTCTGGGTTCAGTACCCCTCCGCCATCGAGAGCACTGACAACTACCTGGAAAGCAGCATCCTAATCGAGTTGGGTGGCCGCAATGTTATCGACCCGAACGAGCGACATACCGCCACTCCCGAAATGGCACCATTGGTTCCCGACTTCGATCTTCCTTCTGGCGATGTGGTCGTCCTGTCACCGGAACGAACCTTCTGGGAGAAGGTGACTCTCATCCACGTTGAGTGCAACCGTAAGGAGTTCAAGGAAAATGCCCATCGCCTTTCCCGGCATTGGTATGACTTGTGGATGCTGGCAAAGCATGACTCCGGAAGGGCTGCGATTAATAACCGTGAACTATTCGAAAATGTGGTGCGGCACAAGCAGGTTTTTTTCAATGCTGCCTATGCCAACTACGAAGCCTGTCTCGCTAACGAACTCCGCCTGATCCCCGGTGATGGAGTGATCGCCGAGTTGCGCAAGGATTATGAGAAGATGGTGAGCATTGGGATGGTGTACGGCAATCCGCCGTCATTCGACGACATTATCGCTGGTGTTGGTGAAATCGAAAGTGCAATCAATACTTCGTAGGTTGTCAGGCAGCTCACGAAGAACGTCGGCTCAAGAGAGGGTCAGCTGGGGCAAATGTCGGGATGTGGCGGAAAGAGCCAAGTACGCTTGAATCAGCCGGAAGCTCAGACAAGCAGGGTACTTGATACGAAAAACAGGTTTCAGAGAACCGGTTTTTTTGCTTAATGGCGGTGAATGAAACCGCTTCGAGTTCAAGTTTTCTATGCATTCACATGGTGTTGCAGTACTTTTCATGGGTAAAGACAGGCTTTATCAGGTTTTTCGCCGCGTCATACCGTGAGTTTGAATCTCCCACTGTAAGTAGCATGGAAATCTCAATGGGCACAAACACCGTGCCATACCGAGAGCTCGTATCCTGTTTTACTTTCATTGGAAATAATTACTGCCGCATAATCTGTGGTGAATAACCCCGCCATTCACCGCACGACACGGTTTCGGGACGGTAGATTGTCTCCCTCGGCCTAGTTTTACCTTGTAAATTTAACATTTATTGTTAATATTGCATGGATGTACAAAAGAGAGCTTGCCCATAAGGTTACTGAAAAGTTGACTCGAAACCCGGCTGTGGCCATTCTTGGCTCGCGTCAGGTCGGTAAAACCACCCTTGCGCTTGAAATCGCCAAGGGTCAGCCTTCTATTTATCTTGATCTTGAAAATCCGGAAGATATCCAGAAGCTCAGGGATCCTGCCCATTATCTTGGTTTGCATGCGGATAAACTCGTTATCCTCGATGAGATTCAGCGCTATCCGGATTTGTTCATGTCTTTGCGTGGGGTCATTGATGCTGGTCGTAGAGAGGGAAAAGGCAATGGGCGTTTCCTTGTTCTTGGACCGGCATCCACTGATCTGCTCAAGCAAAGCTCGGAAAGTCTTGCCGGGCGTATCAATTATTTGGAACTTTCGGGGCTCAACCCTTTTGAGATCGAAGCAGCAGGTAGCCAACATCTCCAACAGCTTTGGGTGCGTGGTGGCTTCCCGGATAGCTATGCTGCACAAAGTGATGCCGAGAGCCATGAATGGCGCAAGAATTTCATTAGAACTTATCTGGAACGCGATATACCGCAGCTGGGGCCACGAATTCCCGCTTCAACGCTAATGCGTTTTTGGACGATGCTTGCCCATGTCCAAGGTGAGTTGTTCAATGCATCAAGGCTGGCCAGCTCTCTTGGCGTGAAGAGCGTAACAGTAAGCCGTTACCTTGATCTGATGGTTGATCTGTTGCTTGTTCGTAGGCTTGAGCCATGGTGCGGTAATGTCAAAAAACGGCTTGTCAGATCACCGCGGACTTACGTTAGAGATAGCGGTATCGTGCATACGCTCTTACAGATACCTGATTATGAGCGTCTGCTGGGACACCCTGTTTTAGGGAAAAGCTGGGAGGGATTTGTGATTGAAAACATCCTTTCTGTCTTGCCGTCATCTATGCATCCGTTTTTCTTCAGAACGTCTGCTGGAGCAGAAATTGATCTTTTACTTGAGTTTAGTCTTGGTGATTATTGGGCAATTGAGATTCAGTCCGGCAAAACCCCCAATGTAAAAAAGGGATTTCATATAGCCTGTGAGGACTTGGCGGTTAAACGCAAATTTGTTGTTTACACTGGTGAGGACACATTCCCTATTGGCAATGAAACGACTGTGATTTCTCTTCCGCTCTTTTTGGAAGAGATGAGAAAAAACTTGGGCTGATTCTCCGCGGCTCGCTGCGTGCTCGTCAAGCCGGCAGAAACTATTGGCCAGTTTCATCTGCTCTGCGGTTTTGCACGGGATTTCCAGAAGCTTGGGATTGGCGACCACAACGGCCAGACATTGTGCGCGGTGGACTGCTAGTCGAACGCTGGGGTGTCTCATAACGCACTTTGGAGCGTTGGCGCTCCATTGGCTGGGAACAGCTATTCCTCAAAATTGGTGGTCGCATGGTTTACCGTGAGAAGGGTGTACTGGCCTGTGAAGTGCAACCTTTGGCTGTGTCTACCCAATCGCTGGTAATAACGGAGCAGTTGAGACAAACAACTAGCCGCAAGAATCTTTATTGTACTTTGGGTTTCTACCATGATTCTTACGGTATGTTGCAAGTCTATCGGCTTCCTTCTTCATGGCTCGACTTGGGCATACATCTTGATGTAAAATTCAAGTGGCCAAATTTCTTACCGTCATTTCTGTGCTGTTGCTCACGTGGTTCAGGGTTATTCGTGATCCCTAGATAAACAACCTTATTAGCATCATTCAGTTCGTGAGTGACTGATTTTTTTCCATTTAGATAATCATTAATTATGTACAACATGAGGTCATTATAATGTTTCAACCCTAACGATACAGTGATTTAGAGGCACAAGAGAGGGAGACGCAAGTTTCTCGATTTTAATCATAATCTTTTTGATCATGTCAACATGTCACTATTGACATTGATGATTTTATGACTATTATAAGCAGCCGTAGGATTGAGCACCGCACCATGAACCACGCTGACCACAACAAAATCGTTTTTTTCATTTGGTCTATCGCTGACGATTGCCTGAGTGATAAGCTGAAAATAAAAGATCTAGATTCTGACAAAATTGACGAATTACTGTAATCAGTGTACTTACCAACCTGTGGTCTTGATCGGATAAAACTTAATCATAATATTGAATTAGTTGATAGAGAGTTCGAAGTTGACCACAAAACCAAAATCGATGTGATACCCATGATTGAGATGATGTGCAAGAAATGCTAGATGAGGTTATTCGTAATTTTAATGAACGCTGATACCAGGGTTGGAGTTCTATACATGAAGAACGTGCATAAAATTTATTTGTAATGCTGATGGCATTAAGAAACACACTGACTTCGAAGAAAAATACAAAAACAACAAAGACAAACACAACCATGAATTGGCATTCGGGAAGATATTTGAAGAAATGCTGCTAAAGAACATGCGTAATGATTTATACTTGTATAAGCTATTGTCAAGCGATGTGGCGTTTAAAGCTACTATGCCGCATAACTTGAGACAGATAACCACATGCTCGCTAAGGTTGATAAGTTAAAGAGATAAAAATATTATGACTATTCATATCTATAGAACAACAAACGAGGAATACTTATGGCAACTACCGTAACTCAGGCATTTAATGAATTCTTAAGCAACAAGGTGAACTTATGCAAAGATGACACCCAAAAGGCTAAAGCGAGTCGATCTTGGCTTGTAGACAGAATTTCTGAATTTCCAGAGAGTATCGAAAAATTCCCTCTTATTAGCAACGAGAAAAAAATATTTTTTGGATCATTTTCAAGAAAAACAAAAATACGACCCTTAGATGACATTGATATAATGATCTGTCTAGCGGCAGATAACTGCACATGTTATGAGAAATACTCGACACTATTTATGTTTGTTGCTGATGGAACAGACCGATTGAAAGTATTTTGTGACGACGGAAGTGCCATTATAAATTCAAGAAAAGTCGTTAATAAATTTGTAACTAGCCTCAAAACTGTTCCACAGTACAAAAGTTCCACTATTAAGCGAAATCAGGAAGCGGCAGTGCTCCAGTTAATTAGCTATGATTGGGATTTCGATATTGTTCCATGCTTTTTCATCTCGTGTGTTGCGTCTGGGAAACCCTGTTATATTATACCTGATGGGAATGGCAACTGGAAAAAGACTGGTCCAAAAGTTGATAACTTTAGAACACAACGAATTAATCAAGCTCATGACGGTAACATCTTGAATCTTATACGAATCCTGAAGTACTGGAATAAACGTCTTACCAAGCCTATTATGGGGTCGTATCTCCTAGAAACATTAATCCTTAATCATTATGAATGCCGTCCGGTTACAGAAAATAAATGTATTGACTCAGAAATTCCGCAACTGCTTGGTTACATTAAATCAAAGATATTTGATGTCATTCAAGACAATAAGGGTATCCAAGGAAATATTAATACACTCACAACAGATGAGCGGGACAAGATATCATCACGAGCATTAGAGGACGAACTCAAAGCAAATGAAGCATTATTCTTTAGAATGAATAATGACCACTCATCATCAATCAATAAGTGGGCTGAAATATTTGGGCCAGAGTTTCCAGGTTACGGATAAGCAACGTGAATAACATTCACGAAAAACAGTCAAGTGACTGTAATGTAAAAATTGCCGCTGCGTTTCGATTCGCATACAATCGTGCAAAATTGTTTAAATCGTGCATTTGGAGTATTACATTACTATTAGTTTTCTTCGAGCTATTAATTATTATCAACAATCAAAATATAAAAAATTGCCTGTCAGATAATCTTGCAGTTATTGTTCTAACCATAAGCCCACTATTGATTCTAATTATTGCTTTGGCAAAACACTGTTCTGTAAACTATTATATCAACCTCGGCTGTACATTACATCGACTTTATGACTTTGAAGTTCTTGGACTTGGGACAAAGCCAACTTTTCTTGAAATCAGACCTTCTCAAATACAAAAATTTTCAAAGTCTTGGCTAGATAAAAAACCGACTGATCACGCCAATCTTATTGAGTGGTATCCCAAATCTGTTTCTAATTTTCCTGAAAATGTAGGAGTCTCGCTTTGCCTTCTACATACATGTACATGGGAGAACGAACTTCGAAATAAATATAAATTTGTACTATTTTTTATTTGTTTCATTACAATTATACTTAGTTTGCTATTGATGCATCTCCTTGATTATAAGATATCAGATTATTTTTTCAATATATTTGTGCCTTTATCTCCATTTTTTGCCATTCTGATAGACGAATTACTCGTAACCCGTTCATGTTTACAAGAAGTTAGAAACGTATCACTTGAAGCTCAAAGACTATTTAATAAATATGATTCTGCATCAGGTAATCAATTTTATGACAAAAATGAATTAAATACACTTAATTATCTTTGGTGTAACTATCGTTCTACTGCCAGCCCGATATTTGATTGGTTATACTGGGTTACTCAAAAAAATATGAATATGGATATGGCGGATGATGCTAATGAACTTGGTAAAGGACGTAGAAAATAATTTTGTTAAACCTGCATGATATAGTGTGGCCTCTGCTTTTCTCCGTAACTTCAGCCTCATGCCTTTCTGCCATCCACCTAGTTTTACCATACGAATTTGCTGAATTTACACTGTGCTTGTTCAGGTTTACCTTCCGTCCGTGAGTGAGCCTCTGAAGAGCTACGTTACACAAATTGAATGTAAAATATGCTAGTCATCTTATTGAACATTCTTAACGGCACATTAATCAGGCGAAGCACAACCCGTACGTCCCAGTGGCATTTTGCTGGAGTAGATTTATGCCTGTGTCTTGTGCATTTCCGTTGGCTAGCTTCTACCACTCATCACCCCTGACACATGCATGTATCTGATTCGTGCCCGCCTGACAGAAAAGGACTTTAAGAAATTGAAAGGTGCTCAATTGCCAGCTTGGATGGCGAGGGCACTGGAAAAATACGGCAAGGAAGCTTCTTCTACCTGATATCCACTCTAATTTTGGTCATGGTGGCTGGCACCGGCTGACATGGTGGTATTCTTAGCGTATCGGATCGATTCGGTTCGTTTACATGAACCCAGTGACTGCGCTCAATGCCATTTTGCTGACCCTTTTTTCATGCCGGATGCCCATCCCATGGCTGTCAAAGGTGGTACGTCGGAATGATGTGCAGCAATCCTCCGTCATTTGACGACATCATCGCTGGTGTTGGTTAAATCGGAAGTACAGTCAATACTTCGTAGGTTGTCAGGTTCCACAGTGAATATCTGCCACAGAGAGAGCCAGCGGGGGCAAATGTCGGGATGGAGCGGAAAGAGCCAAGTACGCTTGAATCAGCCGGAAGCTCAGACAAACAGGGCACTTGATACGAAAAACCGGTTTCAGAGAACTGGTTTTTTTGCTTAATGGCGATGAATGAAACCGCTTTGAGATCAGGTTTTCTATGCATCTACATGGTGTTGCGGTACTTTTCATGGGTAAAGACAGGCTTTATCAGGTTTTTCGCCGCGTCATACCGTGAGTTTGAACCTCCCACTGTAAGTAGCATGGAAATCTCAATGGGCACAAACACCGTGCCATACCGAGAGCTCGTATCCTGTTTTACTTTCATTGGAAATAATTACTGCCGCATAATCTGTGGTGAATAACCCCGCCATTCACCGCACGACACGGTTTTGGGACGGTAGATTGTCTCTCTCAGTTTGATTACCTTGTAAATTTAACATTTATTGTTAATATTGCATGAATGTACAAAAGAGAGCTTGCCCATAAGGTTACTGAAAAATTGACTCGGAACCCGCTGTGGCCATTCTTGGCTCGCGTCAGGTCGGTAAAACCACCCTTGCGCTTGAAATCGCCAAGGGTCAGCCTTCTATTTATCTTGATCTTGAAAATCAGGAAGATATCCAAAAGCTCAGAGATCCTGCCCATTATCTTGGTTTGCATGCGGATAAACTGGTTATCCTCGATGAGATTCATCGCTATCCGGATTTGTTCATGTCTTTGCGTGGGGTTATTGATGCTGGTCGTAGAGAGGGAAAAGGTAATGGGCGTTTCCTTGTTCTTGGATCGGCATCTAATGATTTGCTCAAGCAAAGCTCGGAAAGTCTTGCCGGGCGCATCAATTATTCAGAGCTTCCGGGGCTCAACCCTTTTGAGATCGAATCTACAGGTAGCCAACAAGTCATGAATGGCGCAAGAATTTCATTAAAACTTATCTGGAACGCGATGTACCGCAATCTAATGAAGTGCCGTTTAAGGAGTTGCTTGCTGAAAGGACTTAAAAGCTGTCAGGTCAGTCTGTGGCAGGTATAGAATCAAGTCAGGTTTGTGAATCTATTCGGCT
Organism: uncultured candidatus Poriferisulfidus sp.; assembly: GCA_965215765.1. Taxonomy (GTDB): domain Bacteria; phylum Pseudomonadota; class Gammaproteobacteria; order Poriferisulfidales; family Oxydemutatoraceae. Next base: position 1,075,265 of record OZ244118.1, read on the forward strand.
TAATATATAATAGCTTGTATTTAAAATTAGAGGTACTACAATGTCTTTACACTATCGCATGACAAAAGTGGGTACGCTTTCGGAACCCAAAGGGGTGCCAGATCCTGCTTTCTCTTTGCCTTCTACGGTTAACTGGATGAGGGGTTTAGCACTTCTCGTTCGCAACAATGGAGTCGGCCACGAGTTTTCTAAGTCTTTCTATTCTTCGGTTACCGAGCGTGGCTCGAAAGAACGCGAGGTTAATACCACTCTTGAACAATTGATTTTCGCATTACATCAATGCTCAGCATTACGTGCATTGAAATCCATCCCCAGTAAGGCTGACGTAGCAAGAGTCGGCATTACTGCTTTGTATTATGGTGTTTATCCGGCGGCTTCAGCAATGATTGCTGCGAAGGTTGGTTCCTTCCAAGATAGTCACGCCGATACGGCTGATGATTGGGATAGCAAGATATCTGCAAATAACTTGATCGCGTGCCCTTTTGACCTTCGAGTTACTACATTAGTAAGAAAAGATGCTAAAACCGAAGTGGAAAAGCTTCTAGGCCCAGAGCGATTTAATTTAAGCGGGGAAGCTCCGCAATCCACTGATGAAGCGTATGGTGCGTGTCATTCATATTTTTCTGGAAGTACTACATGGTTGCGCGAGGAGACAGAAAAAGATCTAATGTTATCTGACGATTTTAAAAACTTGGATGTTAGTAATTTTAGAACGGAAAAAGCCAAAGAATTTAGAGATCAGCACTTAAGCAAAAAGACATTATGCTTTTTACATCAAGTATCTCGCTACCACGGTAAAGCTAACTACAGGGAGCCTCTTTTTTTGGGTTATGGAAAAAACACTGAGGCAATGCTCAATACCTATATTGACGATTTGTCTTCGGTTTTGGATTTCTTTGTATGCCAAGCAGGCATTTATTGTTCCCGCCTACTTGGCGAATCAATTTGGAAGGAATTTTTAGACAACCTCGAAACTAGCCGTTCTTTTTCGCTCTCACCAACTTGTATTTGGGGAAGCGTATGAATAAATTGACGCAAGCCCGTAGAATCTATTAGTAGACAATTGAACGCCTGAAACGTGCTATTGGGATAACCCCAACGGTGCGGAACCTGTGGAAGGATTGGGCTTTAAGGCACCCAGTGTGTTTGAATGACCAAAGTGGCAGGAAGGCAAGATTTGCATCCACAGAGAGCTGCGCAAAGCACGCTTCATTGATGTTATCCATAAACAAATCACAAAACAGTTCCAGTTACGAAGATTGTGGCTACGCGCCAGCCAATTTTACTACCCATTGATTATATTGGTGCAAATCGCTCAATTGCTAACACCATGATTCCCATGACTAAAAGTTGAGTACCGGTAGTTTCTTGGTACGGAATTTCTCAGGAAATCGCACATATTAGGAGAGAAATGAGAGAATAATGGGTGTTTTTCAGACAACCAATTCAGGTCTAAAACGCAGAAAATCCCGCAAATGCTAGGCTTTTGAAGCTATGCCTACCATGCCATAGAGATGCTTCCTTCAAATTAATGGCGGTGGAAAGGCACCATAAAACTAATGCTGCTGACTATACACACTGATCACTATCAAGCACCCGCCAACAGCATTATCTACTTGATAGCTGCGTAACAGGAAGCGTTCATTGCAAAAGCAACGAAAAGGAGCGAAAGCCATGAACCACCTATAATATCCTGTAACCACATCAATCAGAAGCAATTGGCTGAACGCCGGGGTGTCACACAACGCACTTTGGAGCGTTGGCACTCCATTGGCTGGGAACAGCTATTCCTTAAAATGGGTGGCTGCGTGGTTTACTGAGAGAAGGATGTGCTGGTCTATGAGGGACAGCATCTGGCTGAGTCTACCCAATCGCGGGTCTGCAACAGACAGACCTAAACCCAATGGGCTTACTTCAGAATATCTGTTCGATGTGTTTTGGCAATGCCGTCAGCGACTTCTGGCGGCACACCTGATTGGTCAGCGAAATGCTTCCATTGCAAAACAGCTTCCTGCACTTGCCGAACAATCTCTTCTGCTTTGCCACGCTTCATGGATGCATTTTTCGCGCAGCTTCTAAAGTCCTCGATCGTGAAGCCATCACGCTTTCCGTTCAATGACATCTGGTGCCTGCTCGTCCAGTCACCTTGTGGGTTGTAGCTGTAGGTCATGTCAAAGGCCGGGGATAAAGACCAGTCGCCTGACTTATCCATCAAGAAAGCAATATTCTTGACATGGTCATCCTGGTTACGGCCAATAATATTGAAAGCCATTCGCCGGAACTGTTCTTCAATCGTTGCCATCGGCATTCCCAGCTTGCGAATAGTGCGCAGTGCCTGCTCATAAGAATGAGCTCCCGCTTTCTTGAATTCAAAGTGCTCCATGGCACAGAGGGACTGCGTATGAATCTTCTGTCCAGAATCTGTCCGGTCAAAACGCCGGGTCATAAAATGGTTGCGACCGTTCTCTTTAAGTAGTCGTGACTCTTCCATGTCGATTCCAGCTTTTCTAACCATGTGGTAGTAGGCATGCTCAATGAGCCCGTAGCCTGCCGGATCGTCCAGTTCTTTATCCCTGTTGCCCGAGACCCCATCAAACTTCAATATCCAATAGGAAAAACCTTTCCCTGCTTTGACTTGGCCAGAACGCACCTCGTTGGTTTTTTGATTCCAGGCAATAATCGCCTTTGCTCGGGCTCCACCAGCCGAAGTGCCAACACGCAAAATGTCCTGTAAAGAGTCCTTTCCCAGTTCAGGGTCAAGAGAGCCCTGAAGCGTATTCTGTTCGGTCAAAATTTTGCTGGCGAGTTCAACTAATGCCTTAACATCAACTGGTTCGGATTTGTCCGTAAAAGGTCCCTGTGATGGCAAATACTCTAACGCTCCCATGCCCCGGGTACCGGTATAGCAAAGACGCTCAACCGGGTTAAAGGTTCCTGGCGAGCGCCCTTGGTTAGCAAGCCAGACATTAATCAGAGCATTACCAAAATCGTCCGGCAATGAATCGGCAAGCAAACCAGGAAGCCCATGGAATGTTTCTCGGGGCAAAGCCGGGAATGAATAAATCTGCTTTGAAAGCGGCATGGTGAGTGGTGCCACCTCAATACCGCTGTGAATAAAATCAGACTCATACTCAAAATGGGCAGGCTCGGTATTTTCACCCCAGCTTACTGCCCCGATAGGTTTACCCCAAAGCTTTACCCGGGCGACAGTCATTCTTCATCCCTCCACGACCATGACCTTTCACTTTTTGGTTGCGCTGATTTTGAAGAGGCCCTTCGGCGTTGCTTTCCCTGCATTTTCAGCTGCTGAACTGGACTCACCACTGGTTCAGGGATAAGGGCGTTGAGGTTTTCTACCAGTTGCAGTGCCCGCAGAATACGCATAAGGCTCGAAGCCTGGACTGATTGACCATGCTCAGCCCGGATTAAAGTCCGGTGCGAAACACCGGCTTCCTGCGCTAACAATGCCTGGCTTTTATCCTGATTCAGGCGGTACCGGGTGATGCGCTCACCCATCTCCTTTAGTATTGCCTCATCTGAATGGTCATTATTTATTTTCATAAGTTGCCTATTTTGTCTGTTTAATGGCGTTAAAGGTTTTGTACTTACCTTTTCTGTCACTTTAGATGGTTTATGTCTTTCTGTCAATATGCCTCATTTGTCATATTGATGGCGTATATAAGCTTTACTAGCCAAAATTGGCTTATTGCATTAATTGGCAATCGTATTGCAGTGCTTGGGTTTTCGGGTTTCAGGGTTTGCTGCATGGCCACCACAAAGGCTAGCCTCTTTTCGGCCATCAACACGTACAACGTACTAATATTCACTACGGTAAATAGCATAAAGAATGCGTATGTAATCACCTGGCGTGACGATGCACGTAAGCCAGCTACCCACTTCACTCTGGTAGGCTGGCAGTCTTGTTTGTTGATTCCAAACGATCTGGGAACTGATTACAGAGAATGTCGGCCGTAGAGTGAGCTAGTGGGGGCAAATGTTGGGATGGAATGAAAATGCCCTGGTACGCTTGAGTCGGGTCGGAAGCCTTGTTAAGCAGGGTGATCAATACGAAAAAACCGGTTTCAGAGAACCTGCTTTTTTTTCGAAGGGGTCAATTATTCTGCTTTTGGGTCATTTAACTTTAATACAAAAAGAGAAAAAATCATAAATACAGCAACGATAAAATCAATGACAAACCAAATATCGCGGCCTAAATGAATAACGATAAATGGGTTGAAAAGTACAGCAAGAAATCCAAAAGTCCAAATCCATTTTTCTTTTTGTACTTGATATGCCATCCATGCGACATATGCCGAGCTCGCAAAGACCACAAACCGCAAGAGTGTAAAAAATCCGTAAGGCAAGCCATCAAATAAAGCTACAAACAAAAAGACGGAGGAGATAAGCAATGCGACGTTCTTTTTTCTGTTCAATTTTGTAATTTTGATTTAGCAAGTGCCAAAACTCATAGTATTACTTGTTATTCTCTGCTGATTGTTGAGCATATTTCATTATGCCAGCCTCGTGAAGTTTTTTACCGATTCTCTTTATCTGAATTTTATTAGCCAACCACCAAATCATTAATGAAAAAACTACACAAATGTAAGCAACAACATACTCCAACATCATTAGACTGTAAACAGATTTAAGAATATTGACAAAAGATAGAAAATACAGAGATTTTATAATCCGAGCGCTTTTTTTGATGTCGTCTATTTCCGAGAAAAAGGTCAATTGCTCGTTAGTCATTTCGTCTAGATTAAGCCCTATTGATTTAACCCAATTAGACGTGTTTCTTGATAACTTTGGTCGCGCTATAACTTTTCGTGCATTAACGATAACTGTACTGTAAGCTTCATCTAGAGCTTTTTGTGTTTTTGAAAAATACTTCATTGGCATTCTAAAACAATGAATGATAAAATTACCGTGTGATCTTTCAAAAGCCAGAATAGAACCTGCCACATATTTTATATCTTCAGCTTCTTTACTACCTATTCCTTTTTCAAAAATTGCCACAACGGTAATTTTAATCTTATCTTCATTCCATTCTAATTCCCGGAAATATGCATTGGCTGTTTCTCTAAAAATTTCGTCATTGCTTGCGTTTGGGCGAAAAAGCTTTGAATGTCTATAACACATAAATAATTTTTTCGCTTTAGACTTCTCACTTCCCATAAAATAGCTAAGTGTCCATAAAATTGCATAAATACAGATGATTGTTATAATGTTCTTTGGATGAACTTCCCACATACTATAAAAGCCACCCGCAACAAGCCCAATCCATACGAGCTTTATAGTAATAACGGCTATTGGTCTATTAAAAATATTTTGTTGTTCGATAACCGCCTTACTTTGTGCGCTGGCTGACCATTGAAAAACAATGAAGCCAAGAATTGTTAAAATTATTCCAAGTATTATCATAATTTAATTATTATATTTATTATCCGAGTCTCAACGTATAATTTTTTCTCCTTCTGTCTTCAGGCCAAACCGACAACTATCACCGTTGTACATGGTGATATATTTTGTTTCGGTTCGCTGTGGTTGAGTGGAGGCGAGGCGATCACACCGTAGGTGCGTAAAACTTTCCTAAACGCTGAAATTTTAGAATGGCGGAGAGAGAGGGATTCGAACCCTCGATACGGAATTCCCCGTATACACGCTTTCCAGGCGTGCGCCTTAAACCACTCGGCCATCTCTCCGTAACCTTTCAAACATTCGCTTGTCTCAACCGGTGCATCATGCAACTGCAATCTCGCCGTTTGGGGGACGGGATCTGGGTCAGAAGCCGCCGCCATTGTAGCAATCTGCTGGAGCATTCTTCAAGCATTGTCACGATTTTGTGTCGCTTCGACCCGCAGGCGATGCGGTGTGTGCCTGACGTCTCCATGTCACTGTCGAAGATTTCAGCCTTCTGGTCATCTCGTCATTCGGTGTTCCAGCCTTCCGGTGTTCCAGCTTCCAGCCTTCTGGTCATCCGACCTTCCAACCTTTCAGCGGTACGGTCATCTCGTCATCCGGTGCTTCAGCCTTCCGGTGTTTCAGCCTTCCGGTCATCTCGTCATTCGGTGCTTCAGCCTTCTGGTCATCTCGTCATCCGGTGTTTCAGCCTTCCGGTGTTTCAGCCATCCGGTGCTTCAGCCTTCCGGTGTTTCAGCCATCCGGTGTTCCGGCCTTCGGTGTTTCAGCCATCAGACCTCTTGCCTTCCAGCCATCCGGCCTTTCAGCCTTCCGGTGTTCCAGCTTCCAGCCTTCTGGTCATTCGACCTTCCAACCTTTCAGCGGTACGGTCATCCGACTTACCGGCTTTCCAGCCTTCCGGCTTTCCAGCCATCCGGTCATCTCGTCATTCGGTGCTTCAGCCTTCCGGCTTTCCAGCCTTCCGGCTTTCCAGCCTTCCGGCTTTCCAGCCTTCCGGCTTTCCAGCCTTCCGGCTTTCCAGCCATCCGGTCATCTCGTCATTCGGTGCTTCAGCCTTCCGGTGTTTCAGCGTTTCGGTCATCCGATGCTTCAGCCTTCCGGTCATCTCGTCATCCGGTGCTTCAGCCTTCCGGTGCTTCAGCCTTCCGGTGTTTCAGCGTTTTGGTCATCCGGCTTTCAGGTGTCTCGGTCATCTCGTCATTCGGTGCTTCAGCCTTCCGGTCATCTCGTCATTCGGTGCTTCAGCCTTCTGGTGTTTCAGCCATCCGGTGTTCCGGCCTTCGGTGTTTCAGCCATCAGACCTCTTGCCTTCCAGCCATCCGGCCTTTCAGCCTTCCGGTGTTCCAGCTTCCAGCCACTCGCCGTTTCAGCCTTCTGGCTCCCAGCCTCCCGCCGTTTCAGCCATCCGGGCTCCCAGCCTTCCGGTAATCCGACCTTCAGGCTCTCCGGCGTCTCAGCCTTTCAGCCATCCGACCTTCCATCGCACTTTGCCGGTTTGGCTCGTTTTCCCCACCCCGAAAGTGCTTCTTGTTTCGGCTCGCTCGTGTTTTTTATCCGGAGCTTAAGCTAGACTGCACATCTCAAGTTCATGAGCCCCACGATATGACAATTTACGGTTTGGTTGCCGAGTCCGGGACGGTAGTGCAGTTTGTGTTGCTGATCCTGTTGCTTGCTTCGGTTTTAAGCTGGGCGTGCATTTTTGAGAAATGGCGGGAGCTGAAGGTGGCTCGTGCGGAAGCGGATCAATTTGAGGGCAAGTTCTGGGGTGGGGCTAATCTGTTCAAGCTTCACAAGGACTACTCTGGTCGTGATGACAATTCCGGAATGGGCGAGGTTTTTGTGTCTGGCTTTTCGGAGTTTCAGCGTTTGCGCAAAAAGGGTGCGTTTGCCGAGAAAGTCCTGAGTGATGGGGTTGCGCGTGCCATGAGGGTGGCTGTTTCGCGCCTTGAGGAGCAGTTGGAAAAGCGTTTGAACTTCCTTGCGACCGTGGGTTCTGTGTCTCCATACGTGGGTTTGTTTGGGACAGTGTGGGGCATCATGCATGCTTTCATTGCGTTGAGCGACGTGCATCAGGCGACTTTGGCACTCGTGGCGCCAGGCATTGCGGAGGCTTTGGTGGCGACTGCCATGGGGCTTGTTGCAGCCATTCCGGCTGTCATTGCGTATAACCGTTACCGTGAAGCGACCGAGCGGCTGGTTGCTCGCTATGGCAACTTTGTTGAGGAATTTTTCGGGATTCTCAGCGCGCAGACGTACTCGAAGGGTCAGGCAGACGAAACTAGAGCGCAGACGTACTCGAAGGGTCAGGCAGACGAAACTAGAGCGCAGACGTACTCGAAGGGTCAGGCAGACGAAACTAGAGCGCAGGCGTACTCGAAGGGTCAGGCAGACGAAACTGTAGGTAGTTGAACAATGCATGGTGTGCGAAGACGCCCTCTGATTTCGGAAATCAATGTTGTGCCCTACATCGATGTCATGTTGGTGTTGTTGATTATTTTCATGGTTACGGTTCCTTTGATTCAGCAGGGGGTGGAAATCAGTTTGCCTGAGGTAGACGGGAAGCCGGTCAGTGGCGAGGATGGTGCGCCGCTTGCCGATCCTTTGATTGTGACGGTGGAGCGTGACGGGAAGATGTGGGTCAATCGTCAGGGTTTTGGGGAAGTGGGTATGAGCTTGCAGGAGGTTACGGAAGTTTTGCAGCAGTTGTTGCCGGAAAATCGTTACGAGGTTTTTTTGCGTGCGGATGATCACGCGAGATATGGTGATGTGGTGAAGGTTCTGGTCGCCGTTCAGGAGCTCTTTCCTGAAGGTGAGTCAGGAGGGCGAACTGTTGGCTTGATCACGGCTCCGATTCCTGATGAGAAAAACTTCTGAAGTGAACCCGGCAAGGTCTCGGGGTGAAAAGGCGCGGAAAGACAGGTTTTTATTTCCTTTTGTTCTTTTTGTATCCCTCGCACTGCATGCCTTGGTTTTCTTTGCGCTTGGTATCGTGATCGCAGCCCCGAGGACAGGCACCACTCCGGCTCGTGTTTCTTTGGAGAGGGTCGTTCACGCCAAGGCGGTCAGTGCGGCACAAGTCGAGCGTTGGGTTGAGCAGAAGGAAGAAAAAAAACGCATCTTGCAGGAGCAAAAATTGGCTGAACAAAGAGAAAAAGAACGGCTTCAGCGTGAGAAGTTGGAGGCACGGGAAGCTGAGCGTGCGAGAAAGCGTGAAGCAAAAAAGAAGGCGCAGGCCTTAGTGCAAAAGAGGGAGGCGGCGGCGCGTAAGAAGGCTGAGGAAGCCAAGGCGGCGGCGGAGGCGCGCAAGAAGGCTGAGGAAGCCAAGGCGGCGGCGAAGGCGCGCAAGAAGGCCGAGGAGGCCAAGGCGGCGGCAGAGGTGCGCAAGAAGGCCGAGGAGGCCAAGGCGGCGGCAGAGGCGCGCAAGAAGGCTGAGGAAGCCAAGGCGGCGGCAGAGGCGCGCAAGAAGGCTGAGGAAGCCAAGGCGGCGGCAGAGGCACGTAAGAAGGCTGAGGAAGCCAAGGCGGCGGCAGAGGCACGCAAGAAGGTCGAGGAGGCCAAGGCGGCGGCAGCGGCGCGTAGAAAGGTCGAGGAGGCCAAGGCGGCGGCAGCGGCAAAAGCAAAAGCTGAAGAGGATGCGCGGCTTCGTGCGGAAGCCGCGGAGCGTCGCAGTCGGGAACTGGTTTTGCTGGTCAACAAATATATACGTGATATCCAGAACAAGGTTCGGTCGGTGTGGACTGTTCCGCCAGGTGGTATTGGTGAAGGTAATTGCACCATTCGCTTCCAGCAGGACAGAAGCGGATTCGTCAGGAGCGTGAAGATTCAGTCCTGCGATGGCAACCAGTTGTATCGTCAATCTCTCGAAGATGCTGTGTTGAAAGCGGCACCTTTGCCATTGCCGGGTGATGAGGAGATATTTGATGAGGAGGTCGAGATCACATTCTGGCCTCAGTGAGGCTGGGTGCTGTTTTGGGTTCTAGCAAGAGTTTTCGCCAGGGGTTCAAATGAATTTCAGAAATAATATTTTTTTCGCGTTCAGAGGTTGCAGGTTCCTGTTTCTCTTTTTGCTTTCGTGGTTTCTTCTGTTTTTCATGCCTTCGTCTTTGGCGGTGCTCAAGGTTGATGTTCGGGAGGGGCAGCGAGGCAGGATTCCCATCGTCATCTTGCCTTTTCCCGGGGAAGAGGGGGAGGCAAGAAGTTACAGCGGGATTATTGCTTCTGATCTGGAACTTACGGGCCAGTTTGCGGTGCGTGGACTGGGTGACCTGAGTCTGGTCGTGCCGGTGGGACAGGGAAAAACGGATTATGCTGTTTGGCGCAAACGGGGGATCGAGAAGTTTGTGACGGGTGAGGTGATATATAGCCCGGTGACCAAGTTGCCGGAGTTGCGTTTTGAGTTACATGACCCGATCAGGGGGCAGCGTGTGTTTGCCAAGTCGTTCAGCATTCGTTCTCTTCCGGAACATCTGAGCCATGTCAGTCGCTTGGCGCATACGGCCAGCAACGCGCTGTACAAAAGCTTGACTGGTATGCCTGGCATTTTTACTTCGAAGCTGGTTTTTGTCAGTTCGGAGAAAACCGGTGTGAAGAGTCGTATCTACCGTCTTTGCCTCAGTGACATTGATGGTCAAAACACCTTTGTTTTGTTTCAGTCGAAAGCGTTGCTCATGTCTCCTGTCTGGTCGCCAAGCGGGAAGGAAGTTGCCTTTGTGTCTTTTGCCGGTGGTCAGCCGGAGTTGCTCATCAAGCCTTTGAATCGGCGCCCGGTCAGAACCTTGGGGCCTTCGACCGGAGCAGCCTTTTCCCCTGCTTGGTCGCCCGATGGTCGCTACCTGGCTTATACTGGTTTGCGGAATGGAAACTCAGAGATCTACGTTCTGGATTTGTTGACGAAAAAGGTGCAGCGGGTTACCAAGAATCTCGCAATAGACACGGAACCGGCGTGGGCACCGGATGGCACACTTTATTTCACTTCGGATCGCAGTGGTGCCCCGCAGTTGTACCACAGTGCTTGGGTGAATCCGAACCCGCAACGGGTGACTTTTTCGGGTTCGTACAACTCGGATGCGGCAGTCTCTCCTGATGGATCCCGTTTGGCTTTTCTGAGTGTTCGTGGCGGGAAGTATTCCATTGTGCTCAGGTCTCTGGGCGAGGAGTCGGAGATTGTTTTAAGCACTGGACGCCGTGACGAAAGCCCGCGCTTTCTCGGCAATGGTTTTTTGCTTGGCTTTCTCACGAGTAATGGATCGGAGAGTGTTTTGGGTATCGCAACTGTGGATGGTCTTTTCGGCAGGCAGGTCAAGTTGCAAAGAAGTCATGTCCGGGCGATTTCGTGGTCTCCTTTAAGACAATGACTGCTGGTTTTCTCACGAGTAATGGATCGGAGAGTGCTTTGGGTGTCGCGACTGTGGATGGTTTTTTTTGGCAGGCAGGTCAAGTTGCAAAGAAGTCATGTCCGGGCGATTTCGTGGTCTCCTTAAGACAATGATTGCCGGCTTTTTCACGAGTAATGGCTCGGAGAGGGCTTTGGGTGTCGCGACTGTGGATGGTCTTTTTTGGCAGGCAGGTCAAGTTGCAAAGAAGTCATGTCCGGGCGATTTCGTGGTCTCCTTAAGACAATGATTGCCGGCTTTTTCACGAGTAATGGCTCGGAGAGTGTTTTGGGTATCGCAACTGTTGATGGTCTTTTTTGGCAGGCAGGTCAAGTTGCAAAGAAGTCATGTCCGGGCGATTTCGTGGTCTCCTTAAGACAGTGATTGCCGGCTTGCCTTCGCTTTTTTCGCTTCGGCCTGGTGTTCCGGGGTATTTAAGGCGGGCAGCCTTTGGTTCTGTTTTTGCCCTGTGCTCCTGTGCTCTGCAGGCGCAAAATCAAGATGCTGGGGAAGTGCCTCCGTCCGGGGGGCAGCAGGTGCAGGATTTACAAGTCATTCTTTTGGAGCGTGTTGAAAGTCTGTATGGAGAGGTGCGAGCCTTGAGAGGGCAAAATGAAGTGCTTCGCGCCGAGTCGAAAGTGTTGCGTAGCCAGTTGGAACGCTTGAAACAAGAGGTGGCTGCGTTGGCGGAGAAGACGAAGAATTTTTCAGCGGTCGCGTCTTCTCCACGTCAAGTGGTGCTTCCCGAGTCATTTTCCGGGTCACTTCCTGAACCAGTGGGGCAGAGCACCGAGACTGGCAGCTTGATGCCGGGCGTTGTCCCGACTTCACCCAGGCGTCAGACGGGTATTGCCCGTCTGGTTGTTGACAGCTCGCCACGCGCTTTGCCTGAAAGAGCATCGCCATATCCGGGCTCTGAGGAAGGGCAGGGAGCCGCTGGTTCACAGAGCGACGATGACCGGGATTACTACTTGGCGCTTGCTCCGCTGGATAGTGGAGACCTCGTCTCCATGAGGCAGAAGCTCCAGGAATATGTGGACACGCATCGTGACGGTGCGCATTTGGCTTCTGCCTGGTACTGGATCGGCGAGAGTTGGTACGAGCAGGGAGAACACAAAAAAGCGCGACTGGTGTTTGAACAGTTTCTCCGGGATTATCCGCAACACGAGAGTTATCACGACGTGCGCTTTAAGCTTGCCGAGATCTATCACGCACAGGGTGAGGTTCGGCAGGCGAAAATGTTTCTTGAGGCGCTTTCGGGTGTCTCGGACGAGCGGATCAGTGCGGCTGCCAAGCGTCGCCTGAAAATGCTCAGTTCCAACGCGCAGCAGTGAGTGCCTGAGCCGCTTCTTTCGCCGCACCCGGTTCTTTCGCCGCACCTGGTTCTTGATGATTTGCGGGTGAGTGAAATATTTTTTTCCATCCAGGGGGAGTCTTTGACGGCGGGTGTGCCAACTGTGTTCGTGCGTCTTGTTGGTTGTCCTTTGCGTTGTTCTTATTGCGATACGGAATATGCCTTTCATGGTGGGCAGCGGATGGGAATGGAAAAAGTGCTTCGTTCTGTCAGCGATTACCCGACCCGTTTTGTGACCGTCACGGGGGGTGAGCCATTGGCGCAGAAGGCCTGTTTGCCCTTGCTGACACGGTTGTGTGACAGTGGTCATCATGTGTCGCTGGAAACCTGTGGTGCTTTAGAGCTGAGTGGTGTTGATCTCAGAACCACTATTGTTATGGATGTCAAGACTCCGGGTTCTCGTGAAGCGGAGAAGAATGATTTTTCAAATCTTGGTTGCCTGAAGAAAAGCGATCAGGTCAAGTTTGTGATTTGTGACCGCAATGACTATGAGTGGTCCAGGCAGCAATTGGCGAAATGGGATTTTCCTTGCCAGGTTCTTTTTTCTCCGGCGTGGGGATGCCAGTCGCCGGCTGAGCTTGCCGAGTGGATCATGGCAGACGGCCTTGATGTGCGTCTTCAACTGCAAATCCACAAAATTCTGTGGGGAGATATACCGGGCAGATGACTTCGCTTGGTCGTCTTTAGCGAATCCCTCCTTTTCCCGTAATTTTCTTTTTGTGAGCCATCCAGTCGACAAGGTACTTCCTCCGGCTGTGGTGTTGCTTTCCGGGGGAATGGATTCGGCAACGGTTTTGGCAGTGGCGTCTGCTGAATATAGCTGCCATGCATTGAGTTTCAGCTACGGCCAGAAACACGCTTCAGAACTGGATGCTGCGCGGAAAATTGCTCAGCAGCTCGCGGTGAAGGAGCACGTCGTTTTCCCTGTGAACCTGGCGGTGTTTGGTGGTTCGGCTTTGACGGATGCGGAAATCCCGGTTCTGAAAATGGATCCCGCAAGGGAGGGGATCCCAAATACTTATGTTCCGGCGCGTAACCTGATTTTTTTGTCGCTGGCTTTGGCTTGGATGGAAGTGCTTGGCAGTCGCCATATTTTTATTGGTGCCAATGTGGTGGATTATTCCGGTTATCCTGATTGCCGTCCCGAGTTCTTCCGGGCCTTTGAAGCGACTTGTAATCTGGCCACTCGGGCTGGCCAAAGTGGGCACAAGATCAGGATCCATAGCCCTTTGGTGGAAATGCGCAAAGCAGACATTATTCTCTTGGGAACAGAGTTGGGTTTGGACTATTCTCAAACAGTGTCATGCTATAGTGCGCGCCCGGGCGGGTTGGCGTGTGGCGTGTGTGAATCCTGCTATTTCCGCAGGAAAGGTTTTATGGAAGCAAAGATTCCGGATCCGACCCGATATCAGCAGTGATTATTTTCGTTTTGAGTTGATGTACGGGTCGTTAGCTCAGCTGGTAGAGCATCGGACTTTTAATCCGTTGGTCGCAGGTTCGAATCCTGCACGACCCACATTTGTTTGCAGGCAGGTGTTGGGGGCTGTTACCCCGTGTTTCACAGGCTTGTTCTCTTGATGGCTCAAGGCAGCATTTTCCAGAAAATCATTGACCGCAGTATCGCTGCTGATATCGTCTTTGAAGACGATCGATGCCTCGCCTTTAAAGACGTGCGGCCGGTCGCGCCGATTCACGTGCTGATTATTCCCAAAAAGCCAATTCCCAAGCTGTCAGATGCCACGGCAGAAGACTTGGAGCTGTTAGGTTATTTGCTGGTCAAGGCTCGGGAAGTGGCATCTTTGTTGGGGTGCGAAGACGCTTTTCGTCTGGTGATCAATAATGGAGCAGAAGCCGGACAGACTGTGTTTCATTTGCATATACATTTGCTGGCCGGCCGGGCTTTTAGCTGGCCGCCTGGCTGAGCGTCGGTTCTTACTGCGCAGTCAGCCCGGCTTTTCCCGGTTCGCATTGGACGCGCAGTCTTCTGTGGGCATTTCGCTGACCAGAAAACGCGGATCCAGTCGTTTTTCAAACCAGTTCACACGCCAGTCGAGATGAGCACCGGTTGCACGTCCTGTGGCACCGACTTCCCCGATGATGCTTCCTTGTTGCACCTGATCCTTGCGCTTGACTCGCAATCTTTCGAGATGCAGGAAAGAGGACGAAATACCATGGCCGTGGTCTATGACGAGTGTTCCTCCTGAAAAAAACAGATCATCTTCCGCGAGTGTGACTTCGCCGCCGGCAGGTGCACGCACCAAGGTGTGTTTCGGACACGCCACGTCAATGCCGTAATGCGGCCTGCGGGGCTTGCCGTTCAGCACTCTCTGGCTGCCGTAGACTCCTGTGACGGGGCCGAACAGGGGCCAGATAAACGGTTCGGCAAAATGACGCTTGTTGCTGTCTGTTTCCCGTGCATCGCGCACCATGCGGGTTTCTTTTCGGATGCGCGGAAAGTATTTTGGGTCAGGGGTGACCTTTTGGGCTTGCAGACCGTGAATCTCTTGTGTCTGGTAGCGACGTTTCGCGACCTTCAAGGTTTTGCTGGCCGCCTGGCTGAGCGTCGACCCTTACTGCGCAGTCAACCCGGCTTTTTCCCGGGTCGCATTGGACGCGCAGTCTTTTGTGGGCATTTCGCCGACCAGAAAACGCGGATCCAGTCGTTTTTCAAACCAGTTCACACGCCAGTCGAGATGGGCACCGGTTGCACGTCCTGTGGCACCGACTTCCCCGATGATGCTTCCTTGTTGCACCTGATCCTTGCGCTTGACTCGCAATCTTTCGAGATGCAGGAAAGAGGACGAAATACCATGGCCGTGGTCTATGACGAGTGTTCCTCCTGAAAAAAACAGATCATCTTCCGCGAGTGTGACTTCGCCGCCGGCAGGTGCGCGTACCAAGGTGTGTTTCGGACACGCCACGTCAATGCCGTAATGTGGCCTGCGGGGCTTGCCGTTCAGCACTCTCTGGCTGCCGTAGACTCCTGTGACGGGTCCGAACAGGGGCCAGATAAACGGTTCGGCAAAATGACGCTTGTTGCTGTCTGTTTCCCGTGCCTCGCGCACCATGCGGGTTTCTTTTCGGATGCGCGGAAAGTATTTTGGGTCAGGGGTGACCTTTTGGGCTTGCAGACCGTGAATCTCTTGTGTCTGGTAGCGACGTTTCGCGACCTTCAAGGTTTTGCTGGCCGCCTGGCTGAGCGCCGGCTCTTACTGCGCAGTCAGCCCGGCTTTTCCCGGGTCGCATTGGATGCGCAGTCTTTTGTGGGCATTTCGCCGACCAGAAAACGCGGATCCAGTCGTTTTTCAAACCAGTTCACACGCCAGTCAAGATGAGCACCGGTTGCGCGTCCTGTGGCACCGACTTCCCCGATGACGCTTCCTTGTTGCACCTGATCCTTGCGCTTGACTCGCAATCTTTCGAGATGCAGGAAAGAGGACGAAATACCATGGCCGTGGTCTATGACGAGTGTTCCTCCTGAAAAAAACAGATCATCTTCCGCGAGTGTGACTTCGCCGCCGGCAGGTGCGCGTACCAAGGTGTGTTTCGGACACGCCACGTCAATGCCGTAATGTGGTCTGCGGGGCTTGCCGTTCAGCACTCTCTGGCTGCCGTAGACTCCTGTGATGGGTCCGAACAGGGGCCAGATAAACGGTTCGGCAAAATCACGCTTGTTGCTGTCTGTTTCCCGTGCCTCGCGCACCATGCGGGTTTCTTTTCGGATGCGCGGAAAGTGTTTTGGGTCAGGGGTGACCTTTTGGGCTTGCAGACCGTGAATCTCTTGTGTCTGGTAGCGACGTTTCGCGACCTTCAAGGTTTTGCTGGCCACTTTTCCTTCGGGAGTTTCTATTCTCAACAGGGCTTCGTGTCGCGCGTCTCTTCCAAAGCCAAAAACAAATTTACCATCGCGGGTCAGGTGCAGCAGCCGGTCGTCCAGGTACACGGAATTGCCGGGCTCTGTGCTTCCGGTTATCAGCCCTCCCTGCGTGAAGTTCCCCTGAAGCTCAAGTTGTGACAGGGCGGGCTGGGCGAACAGCAGAAACAGCAAAACAGCAATGGTCTGCCCAATGGCCAAGCCAAAGGTCAATATTTCGCCTGTCTTTCCGGGAGGTGATTTCCGCGCTCGCACGGTGTTTATGTCTATTCGCTTCCTGTGCGTTGTGCTGTGGTGTTCGCAAGCTCAAGGCATTTTGGGCAAACGCATTCCCAACCAGCCTTGAATGAACCGTATAATAGCCGCTTCGCTACGTCCTTCGGGCGGGTCTGGTCGTTCTTTTAGTACGATGTGCATCACAGATGGTCTGCGTTTCTGCACCGAGAGCCGAGATTTACCCTTGAAAACACGAATGTAAAGCCATGAAGTTATGAAATGACAAGGGTTACGAGGGATCCCGCAAGTTTGTTGCTTGAGGATGGTGCGGTTTTTTGTGGTCGCCAGGTGGGAGCTGAGGGAATGGCTGTTGGCGAAGTGGTGTTCAACACGGCAATGACGGGTTATCAGGAGATATTGACCGACCCCTCTTACCGGCAACAGATTATTACTTTGACGTGTTCGCATGTGGGCAATGTCGGGGTCAATGGGGAAGATTCCGAGTCGTCCAAAGTCTTCGCTTCCGGTCTGGTGCTGCGGGATGTTCCATTCGTAGAGCAGAACTGGCGTAGCGAGGGTTCGCTTCATGACTTTTTGAAGCGACGGGGCGTGGTGGCGATTTGTGATGTGGATACTCGGCGCCTGACGCGGCATTTGCGCGAGCAGGGTGCAAAAAATGGGGTTTTGTACAGCGCAAGCCACAGCGATGAAGAAGCGAAGAAGGCTTTGCTGGGCTTTCGCGGATTGTCAGGTGCTGATCTGGCGGCGGAAGTCAGCACTTCCAGTGCTTATGACTGGGATGAAAGCTTGTGGCGTCCCGGGGGTGGATTTGACACCCGCAAGAACGGCGATTTCCACGTGGTGGCGTACGATTTCGGGATCAAGCGGACGATTTTGAGAATCCTGACCAGCTTGAATTGCAGGGTACACGTTGTTCCAGCCAAAACTCCGGCGAGTGAAGTTTTGCTTTTGCAGCCTGATGGCGTGTTTTTGTCCAATGGGCCAGGCGACCCGGAGCCCTGTACGTACGCGATCGACTCGGTGCGCGAAATTTTGGCTGCAGGCATTCCTTTGTTTGGAATATGCCTGGGGCACCAACTGTTGTCTTTGGCGTGTGGTGCACGGACTGTGAAAATGAAATTCGGTCACCATGGTGCCAACCATCCGGTTGAGGAGCTGGCTACCGGAAAAGTTTTGATCACTTCCCAGAACCATGGCTTCAGCGTTGACGAGAGTTCTTTGCCGTCTTGCCTGTCTGCCACCTACCGTTCCCTTTTTGACCAGAGCCTGCAGGGGATTCATCACACGCAGAAGCCCGCCTTCGGTTTTCAGGGTCACCCGGAAGCCAGCCCCGGCCCGCACGATCTCACGCCGCTGTTCGCTCACTTCATAAATTTGATGGAAGATCATGCCAAAAAGAACTGATCTGGAAAGCATTTTGATTATCGGTGCTGGCCCAATTGTCATCGGTCAGGCGTGCGAATTTGATTATTCTGGAACGCAGGCGTGCAAGGCGGTTCGGGAAGAAGGCTACCGCATCGTCTTGGTGAACTCTAACCCGGCGACCATCATGACTGACCCTGACGAAGCCGACAGCACGTACGTGGAACCGATTGAGTGGCAGTCGATCGCCAAAGTTATTGAAAAGGAAAGGCCTTCCGCTGTGTTGTCGACGATGGGCGGACAAACGGCTCTGAATTGTGTTTTGGATCTGGAGCAACATGGGGTGCTCGCGGAATTTGGAGTGGAAGTGATCGGTGCACGCTCAGAGGTCATAAAAATTGCTGAGGATCGCGGGCGCTTTTGCAAGGCAATGGATGAGATTGGATTGCTGACCGCTCGTTCAATGCTGGTGCATGATTTTGCAGAAGCGCAAGAAGCGCTTCGCCGTTTTTCTTTTCCGCTGATATTGCGTCCTTCATTCACTTTGGGAGGAAGCGGCAGCAGTGTGGTCAGGAGGCAGGAGGAATTTGCTTCTGCCGTCAAATGTGGTCTGGATTTGTCGCCCACTCGTGAGGTGTTGATTGAGGAGTCCCTCTTGGGTTGGGCGGAATATGAAATGGAAGCTGTGCGCGATCAGCGCGACAACTGCATCATCGTCTGTTCGATTGAAAACGTGGATCCGATGGGTGTACACACTGGAGATTCCATCACTGTCGCACCGGCGTTGACTCTGACTGACAAGGAATATCAGCGCATGCGCAACGCCACAGTGGCTGTTCTGCGCAAAGTGGGTGTTGATACCGGTGGTTCCAATGTGCAGTTTGCAGTCAACCCCGAAACTGGCCTGCAAGTCATCGTGGAGATGAATCCGCGGGTATCACGTTCTTCTGCGCTGGCTTCCAAGGCGACCGGTTTCCCGATCGCGAAAGTGGCGGCGAAACTGGCAGTGGGTTACACCTTGGACGAGTTGGAAAACACGATCAGCAGCCAGCGTATGCCAGCCTCTTTTGAGCCGACTTTGGATTATGTCGTGACCAAAGTGCCACGCTTTACGTTTGAAAAATTTTCGGAAGCTGAAGATTCTCTGAACACACAAATGAAGTCAGTTGGGGAAGTGCTCGCCATGGGGCGCTCTTTCAAGGAGTCTTTGCAAAAAGCGCTTTACGCGCTGGAAATCGGGGTGGCAGGCTTGGACGAATGCACACCTCCTGCTCACGAAAATGCGGCCGACTGGATCAGGAAAGAGTTGTCTGTTTGCAGTTCCAGGCGCTTGTGGCAGGTCGCGCAGGCATTCCGGATTGGACTTGGCGTGGACGAGGTGTTTGTGCTGACGCAGATTTCGCGTTGGTTTTTATGGCAAATCAGCGAAATTGTGGATATGGAGAAAGACCTGGCAAGCCACTGCCTGGAAAGAATGTCCATGGAGGAGTGGATGGCTTACAAGCGATCCGGTTTTTCCGATGCCCGCCTCGCGAAGTTACTCAACGTGAGCGAAAGCGCAGTCAGAAAGCGGCGTACGGAGCTTGGGGTCAGGCCGGTTTTCAAACGTGTGGATACTTGTGCCGCTGAATTTGCGACAAACACTTGTTATATGTACTCGACCTACGAGGAAGAGTGCGAGGCAGCCCCAAGTAACAGCGCGACCAAAGTCATGATTTTAGGCAGTGGCCCAAATCGCATCGGGCAAGGTATTGAGTTTGATTACTGTTGCGTACAAGCGGGGCTGGCTTTGCGGGAAATGGGTTATCAAACCTTGATGGTGAATTGCAATCCTGAAACAGTATCTACGGATTACGATATTTCTGACCGTTTGTATTTTGAACCGCTGACGATGGAGCATGTGAGTGAAATTCTTCATGTGGAGAAGCCTTGGGGAGTGGTGGTTCAGTATGGTGGGTTGACGCCTCTGAAGCTTGCTCGGTCGCTTGAGCGTGCCGGGGTGCGTGTGCTCGGAACTTCGCCGGACTCCATTGATTTGGCAGAAGACCGTGAACGCTTCAAGGTGTTGCTCGACCAATTGGGGTTGCGCCAGCCTTCCAGTGCCACGGTGTGTACGGCTGAGGAGGCGTTTGCTTTCGGCAGGACTCAAGGCTATCCCTTGGTAGTACGGCCTTCTTATGTGCTCGGCGGCAGGGCTATGGCTATTGTGCATGACCAGGAAGAGCTTGAAATTTATATGCGCAAGGAAACGCACGTGTTGGCTGGAGAAGCGGTTTTGCTGGATGATTTTCTTTGCGACGCCACAGAAATTGATGTGGATGCTGTGTGCGATGGGGAAGAGGTGTTGATCGGTGGGATCATGCAGCATATTGAGCAGGCCGGTATTCATTCCGGGGACTCCGCCTGTTCGCTACCGGCTCATTCCATGCCAGAGCACGTGCTGGCTGAAATTGCCCGCCAGGCCACAGTGCTCGCCAAGGCGCTGGCAGTGAAAGGTTTGATGAATATGCAATGCGCGGTACGTGGTGGCGAAATTTATGTGCTGGAGATTAATCCGCGCGCTTCACGTACGGTGCCATTTGTTTCCAAGGTGACCGGGTTGCCGCTGGCGAAAATTGCCGCTCGGTGCATGATGGGGCGGAGCCTTGCTTCGCAGGGAGTGAAAGCCGGGTTTGCCAAAGATTTCTTTGCGGTGAAAGAAGTCGTATTTCCCTTTCTCAAATTTCCCGGTGTTGATGCAGTCATGGGGCCGGAAATGAAGTCAACCGGTGAGGTGATGGGGCTTGGGAGAAGCTTCGGGGAGGCTTTTCTAAAATCTCAGATTGCTGCTGGTCACCGCATACCGAGATCAGGAACCGTGTTGATAAGCGTGCGCGATGCAGACAAAGCAGGAGCCGTCGTATTGGCTCGCTCCTTTCTTGAGCTGGGTTTCTCCCTGATGGCGACAAAAGGTACGGCACGTGCCTTGCGTGCGGCTTCCATGGAGTGTGAGTACGTGTTTAAAGTCAAAGAGGGGAAACGACCACACGTCGTGGATCAAATCAAGCGAAAGGAAGTGGTTTTGATCGTGAATACGACAGAAGGGCGTCAGGCTATAGCAGACTCTTTTGAGATTCGTCGTGAAGCATTGGTGAATGAAATCTGCTACACCACTACTTTAGCGGGAGCTTTTGCGTTGGTAGAAGCTTTACACTGTCAGCCAGAATTTTTGTGTAGTTTGCAAGATCTGCACAGCAGAAATGAATAGATAGGAGAATCCTTATGTCGCGTGTATTTCTAACCGTATCGGGGGCAAAGCAACTTAAAGAAGAGTTGGACTTTTTGAAAACCCGGCAACGCCCCAGCATTACGGCTGCAGTCGCCAAAGCGCGTGAGCATGGAGATCTGCGTGAAAATGCGGAGTATCAGGTTGCCCGGGAAAAGCAAAGTTTTTGCGAAGGGCGCATCAGAGGCATTGAAGGCAAGCTGGCCACAGCAGAAGTCATTGATGTGACGAAAGTGAATGCCCGTGGGAAAGTGGTCTTTGGTGCAACTGCCGTCATTCATGATCTTGGCACAGACAAAACACTACGCTACCGCATCGTGGGGGAAGACGAGGCGAATTCTGACAAGGGGTTCATATCATTTTCTTCCCCTGTTGGAAGTGCCTTGATTGGACATGTGGAAGGGGATGTGGTGGAGATTAAAACGCCTGGCGGGGTGAGAGAGTGTGAGATTCTGGAGGTGCTTTATATCTGACGTGCAAGATAGATGGCGATGCAAGATCTGCGCGAGCCGACCAATCCGCTAATCGCCGGTTTGGTTGCAATATGACACGAACGATGTGGCCTTTTCCAAAAGCCACTCAAAATCTTCCTGCCCAAGTTCTTGACCGTCCGGGCTGAATTCTTTTCTGTATTCAGGATCCGCCGCTTTGCTGCGCATGTTGCTTAATGAACGACGACCGGCAGCGTCCTTAATGACTCCCGTTCTTTTTTCCACCGGCAGCTTGCTGATGATCTTGTTGGCAGCAAACATCAAGGTCCCGGTCGGGAGTCTCCGCCCGCATGTTTTGGCGTTAGGCGGGACGCCCCACAAGCCGCCATTCATAAAATCTTCACTCCATGTTGCGGAATGTGAAGATTTATTCATGTCCTCAATTTCAAATAGCCTGTCTCGCTCTTCCGGTACCTGATCACTTCTTAGCGTGAGGTAGGTCAGGAAGTGTTTGGTATTGGCACCTGCCTTAGAGGCACATTGCTTCAACCTCTCGCCAATTCTTTTTTCCAGGGTGGCCACAGTAGACGGGCAGTTGCCTCCCTCAAAAGCGATTTTAAACTCATGGGCGATTGAATTCTTACCATCGCCGACATAAAAAACAGTAGCGGCATGATCTCCATTAAAATGTTTGGCTGCCCAGCGATTTCTTTTTCCAACCCATGTCGGGTTATCAGATTCCGACACTGTGTCCCGATAAGGAACCATAATTCCTTCTGTTGTTACCGGCCGAGCCTTCGCGGCGGTTTTTGTGGTTGCGGGTTGGGGGTTCGTTACTTTCGGCTGCTTCAAAGTGTCTTTTGACAGGCTCTCGTTTGGCTTTTCCTTTTCTGCGGAACCGGCTCCTTCTGTCCCGCTTTGGCTGAGCTTCCTTTCAGAGGACGGCTGGAGTTTTTCCTCTGCTTTGTTGCTTATCTTTCCTGGTACAGCTTTGGAATGAGCGGCTTCGTTGCCGGTTCTTTTTTCTACAGTTTTGGCGCTGCTGTCTGCTGTCGGTTTGGTCAAGCTTGATGTTTGTGTTCTTTCCCTGGTTTCAGGCTGCTTTCCCTCACCAGATTCTTTTGCCGAAGTGGTGCCGGGCTCCTGACTTGGTGCCGGCATTTCATTCTCGGTTGGCTGGTGTGTTTTTTCAGCCTGGGTGTTTTGGGCTGATGTGTCTGAAGGGATGACATTGGACTCCTGACCTGAAGCCGGCACTTCATTTTCGGTTGGCTGGGGTGTTTTTTCAGCCTGGGTGTTTTGGACTGATGCGTCCGGAGGGGTGACGCTGGGTTCCTCATCTGGTATCGGTGTTTCACTCATAGTTTGGGCGAGTGTTTCATCAGCCTGGGTCTTTTGGACTGATGCGTCCGGAAGGGTAGCATTGGACTCCTTGTGATCTGTGGGTTGGGTGCTGGCTTCAGTTTCAGCATGGATATAGCGGTTAAATCGCCTCCTGTCCAGCAGAGAGTTTCGTTGCTCATCGGAGAGGTTGAACTCCTCGTTCCCGTTACCAAGAGTTGCAGTTAATATCTGCCTGCGTGTTTCCTGCTCCTGCTCGCGATAATTTTTGCTGAACTTGTAGCGAAGCACGTGTACGACCCAGCCTGAGAATGACTTGTTACAGACGCATGTCTGGCCGCCATTGGTGCTTCGTAATTCCAGCCTGCCTAACTGGCTGCTGGCTGCTGTTTGAATGACTTTGTTATCGATTTTCATTTTATTTCCCCGCCCATTACGACTACCAACCTGATGCTTGCTATTTTAGCATTTTGCCGACTCCGGGGACACCAACGGAAGTGGCCTGGACTTTTTCGGCAGTTCAGCATTTCTCTTTAAGGCATCCGCTTTGCCCGATCCTGTCGCTTGATTCCTGTTGCCATTTGTTCCCAAGGTGAACGGGTTGCCGCTGGCGATAGTGCAGTCTGGTGCGTGATGGGGCAGAGCCTTGCTTCACGGGGAGTGAAAGCCGGAGTTGCCAAGTATTTTGGTGAACGAGGTCGTATTCACCTTTCTCAAATTTCCCGGTGTTGGTGCAGTCATGGAGCCGGGAATGAAATCATCCGGCGAAATGAGAGGCTTTTCCAAAATCCCGGATTGCTGTCGGTTACCGCATGCCGAGATCGGAAACCGAGTTGCCAAGCGTGCGCGATGCAGACAAAGCAGGGGCTGTTGTATTGACACGTTCTTGGCACAGACAAAACACCACGCTACCGCATCGTGGGAGAGGAGAGGCAAATTCCGACAAGGGGCTCATGTCTTTTTCTTTTTCCGTTGGAAGTGCCTTGACTGGACACAGGAAAGGGGATGCGGTGGGGACTTGAACGCCTGGCGGAGTGAGAGAGTGTGAGACTCTGGATGTGCCTTATATCTGACGTTCAGGATATATGCCGACACAAAATCTGCGCGAGCGCCCAATCCACTAATAGCCCTATTGTCGGTTGCAATATGCTCCGAACGATTTAACGTTATCCAAAAGCCACTTAAATTCTTCCTGCGTAAGTTCTTGACCGTCAGGGCTGAATTCTTTCCTGTATTCAGGATACCCTGCATATTCGTACATTTCATCCACCAAACGACGAGCCTCGCTTCCCTCTCCGCTCTGAAAAACTTCCGTTTTTGTTTCTACCGGCAGTTTGCTGATCACCTTGTTGGCACAAAACATCAAGGTCTCAGTAGGGAGTACCCTCCCGCATTCTGTGGCATCCAGTGGGACGCCCAATATGCCGCCATCCTTAAAATCATCACTCCATGTTGCGGTGGGTGAAGATTTCTTCATTTCCTCAATTTCAAATAGACTGTCCCCCCCCAGCGATGCCCGCTTTTTTCTTAGCGTGAGGAAGGTCAGGAAGTGTTTGGTATTGGCATTTGCCTCAGGGTTATATTGCTCCAATCTCTCGCCAATTCTTTTTTCCAAGGTGGCCACAGTAAGTACGCATTTCCCTCCGACGTCAGAGATTGCAAGGTCAGGAAAGAGTCTCCCCCAATCAGCGCCGATACAAAAAATAGCAGCAACATGATTTTTTTTAAGATGATCGCGCACCAAGAGATCTCTTTCTGCAATCCATGTCTGGTTATCAGAGTCTGACTTTGTGTCCGCATAATTAAGCGTAAGTACTTCCGTTGTTATTGGTCGGGTACTCGCGGCGGTTTTTCCGGTTGTGGATATGGGGGTCGTTGTTTTCGCTTGGTTGAAGGTGGCTTTTTCGGGTTTGGTTGTTACTTCTGTTGGCAGGCTTGTTTTTGGTTTGGTCTTTTCGGTGGAGACAGTTTGTGTGGCTTGGACGAGTGTTTCATCAGTCCGGGAGGTTTGGGCTGATGTGCTTGGAGGGATGACATTGGGTTCCTCATGACCTGTGGTGTCACAGTTGGCAAGTTCTTTTAATTCAGCATTGATATAGCGGTTAAATCGCCTCCTGTCCAGCAGAGAGTTTCGTTGCACATCGGAGAGCGTGAACTCCTCGTTCCCGTTACCAAGAGTTGCAGTTAATATCTGCCTGCGTGTTTCCTGCTCCTGCTTGCGATAATTTTTGCTGAACTTGTAGCGAAGCACGTGTACGACCCAGCCTGAGAATGACTTGTTACAGACGCATGTCTGGTTGCCATTGGCACTTCGTAATTCCAGCCTGCCTAACTGGCTGCTGGCTGCTGTTTGAATGACACTGCTGTCTATTTGCACTTTATTTCCTCACCTTATACAGCTACCAGCCCGATGCTTGCTATTTTAGCATTTTCCCGACTCCGGGGACACCAACGGAAGTGGCTTGGGGGTTTTTCGGCAGTTCAGCGCTTGTCTTTAATGCGTCTGCTTTGCCCGGTTCTGTCGCTTGCTTCCTGTTGCCATTTGTTCCCAAGGTGAACGGGTTGTCGCTGGCTATAGTGCAGTCTGGTGCGTGATGGAGCAGAGCATTGCTTCACAGGGAGTGAAAGCCGGGGTTGCCAAGTATTTTAGTGAAAGAGGTCGTATTCCCCTTTCTCAAATTTCCCGGTGTCGGTGCAGTCATGGAGCCGGAAATGAAATCATCCGGCGAAATGTGAGGCTTTTCTAAAATCCCGGATTGTTGTTAGTCACCGCATACCGAGATCGGAAACCGTGTTGCCAAGTGTGCGTGATGCAGACAAAGCGGTGGCTGTTGTATTGGTTCAATTTTGGCACAGCCAAAACACCATGCTACCGCATCGTGGGAGAAGAGAGGCAAATTCCGACAAGGGGCTCATGTCTTTTTCTTTTTCCGTTGGAAGTGCCTTGACTGGACACAGGAAAGGGGATGGGTGGGGACTTGAACGCCTGGCGGAGTGAGAGAGTGTGAGACTCTGGATGTGCCTTATATCTGACGTTCAGGATATATGCCGACACAAAATCTGCGCGAGCGCCCAATCCACTAATAGCCCTATTGTCGGTTGCAATATGTTCCGAACGATTTAACGCTATCCAAAAGCCACTTAAATTCTTCCTGCGTAAGTTCTTGACCGTCAGGGCTGAATTGTTTCATGTATCCAGAATACCCTGCACATTCGTACATTTCATCCACCAAACGACGAGCCTCGCTTCCCTCTCCGCCCTGAAAAACTTCCGTTTTTGTTTCTACCGGCAGTTTGCTGATCACCTTGTTGGCACAAAACATCAAGGTTTCAGTAGGGAGTACCCTCCCGCATTCTGTGGCATCCAGTGGGACGCCCAATATGCCGCCATCCTTAAAATCATCACTCCATGTTGCGGTGGGTGAAGATTTCTTCATTTCCTCAATTTCAAATAGACTGTCCCCCCCCAGCGGTGCCCCCTTTTGATTTAGCGTGAGGAAGGTCAGGAAGTGTTTGGTATTGGCATTTACCTCAGGGTTATATTGATCCAATCTCTCGCCAATTCTTTTTTCCAAGGTGGCCACAGTAGGTACGCATTTCCCTCCGACGTCAGAGATTGCAAGGTCAGGAAAGAGTCTCCCCCAATCAGAGCCGATATAAAAAATATCAGCAACATGATTTTTTTTAAAATGATCGCGCACCTCGATATCTCTTTCTGCAATCCATGTCTGGTTATCAGAGTCTGACTTTGTGTCCGCATAATTAAGCGTAAGTACTTCCGTTGTTATTGGTCGGGTACTCGCGGCGGTTTTTCCGGTTGTGGATATGGGGGTCGTTGTTTTCGCTTGGTTGAAGGTGGCTTTTTCGGGTTTGGTTGTTACTTCTGTTGGCAGGCTTGTTTTTGGTTTGGTCTTTTCGGTGGAGACAGTTTGTGTGGCTTGGACGAGTGTTTCATCAGTCCGGGAGGTTTGGGCTGATGTGCTTGGAGGGATGACATTGGGTTCCTCATGACCTGTGGTGTCACAGTTGGCAAGTTCTTTTAATTCAGCATTGATATAGCGGTTAAATCGCCTCCTGTCCAGCAGAGAGTTTCGTTGCACATCGGAGAGCGTGAACTCCTCGTTCCCGTTACCAAGAGTTGCAGTTAATATCTGCCTGCGTGTTTCCTGCTCCTGCTTGCGATAATTTTTGCTGAACTTGTAGCGAAGCACGTGTACGACCCAGCCTGAGAATGACTTGTTACAGACGCATGTCTGGTTGCCATTGGCACTTCGTAATTCCAGCCTGCCTAACTGGCTGCTGGCTGCTGTTTGAATGACACTGCTGTCTATTTGCATTTTATTTCCTCACCTTATACAGCTACCAGCCCGATGCTCGCTATTTTAGCATTTTGACGACTTCGGGTACACCAACGGAAGTAACTTGGACTTTTTCGGCAGTTCAGCACTTCTCTTTAAAGGCATCCGCTTTGCCCGTTCCTGTCGCTTGATTCCTGTTGCCATTTGTTCCCAAGGTGAACGGGTTGCCGCTGGCGATAGTGCAGCCTGGTGCGTGATGGGGCAGAGACTTGCTTTACAGGGAGTGAAAGCCGGAGTTGCCAAGTATTTTGGTGAACGAGGTCGTATTCACCTTTCTCAAATTTCCCGGTGTTGGTGCAGTCATGGAGCCGGGAATGAAATCATCCGGCGAAATGAGAGGCTTTTCCAAAATCCCGGATTGCTGTCGGTTACCGCATGCCGAGCTCGGAAACCGTGTTGTCAAGCGTGCGCGATGCAGACAAAGCAGGGGCTGTTGTATTGACACGTTCTTGGCACAGACAAAACACCACGCTACCGCATCGTGGGAGAGGAGAGGCAAATTCCAACAATGGGCTCATGTCTTTTTCTTCTCCCGTTGGAAGTGCCTTGACTGGACACAGGAAAGGGGATGCGGTGGGGACTTGAACGCCTGGCGGAGTGAGAGAGTGCGAGACTCTGGATGTGCCTTATATCTGTCGTTCAGGATATATGCCGACACAAAATCTGCGCGAGCGTCCAATCCACTAATAGCCCTATTGTCGGTTGCAAATGCTCCGAACGATTTAACGCCATCCAAAAGCCACTTAAATTCTTCCTGCGTAAGTTCTTGACCGTCAGGGCTGAATTCTTTCCTGTATTCAGGATCCGCTGAACATCTGACGTTCAGGATATATGCCGACACAAAATCCGTGCAAGCACCCAATCCACTAATAGTCCTCTTGGTTGCAATATGCCCCGAACGATGTAACGCCACGCAAAAGCCACTCAAAACTCTCTGCGTAAGTTCTTGAACGCTTGGCGGAGTGAGAGAGTGTGAGACTCCGGAGATGCCTTATATCTGACGTTCAGGGTATAAGCCGACACAAAATCCGTGCGAGCGTCCAATTCACCAATAGATCTACTGGTTGCAATATATTCCGAATGATGTAGTGGCCTTCAAAAGCCACTCAAAACTCTCTGCGTAAGTTCTTGAACGCTTGGCGGAGTGAGAGAGTGTGAGACTCCGGAGATGCCTTATATCTGACGTTCAGGGTATAAGCCGACACAAAATCCGTGCGAGCGTCCAATTCGCCAATAGATCTACTGGTTGCAAAATGATCCGAACGATGCAACGTATTCCAAAAGCCACTCAAAATCTTTCTCTGCAAGTTCTTGACCGTTCGGGCTGAATTCTTTTCTGTATTCAGGATCCGCTGAACTCTCGTACATTTCAGCCACCAAACTATAGGCCTCGCCTCCCTCATCGCCCCGAAAGACTCCCGTTTTTGTTTCTACCGGCAGTTTACTGATGATCTTGTTGGCACAAAACATCAAGGTCTCAGTCGGGAGTCTCCTCCCACATTCTGTGACGTTAGGTGGGATACCCAATATGCCGCCGGCACTAAAACTATCACGCCATATTGCGGTGGGTGAAGATTTCTTCATGTCCTCAGTTTCAAATAGCCTGCCTCTCTCTTCTGGCACCCGATCATTTCTTAGCGTGAGGTAGGTCAGGAAGTGTTTGGTATTGGCATTTGCATCAGGGTTATATTGCTCCAACCTCTCACCAATTCTTTTTTCCAAGGTTGCCACAGTGGGTACGCATTCCCTTCTAATTTCAGAGATTGCGATGTTATGAGGGATTTCCCCCGAATCACCTCCGACATAAAAAACAGCAGCAACATGATCTTCTGTAAGATGATCGCGCGCCCAGAGATCTCTTTTTCTAATCCATGTCTGGTTGTCAGAGTTTGACATTGTGTCCTCATAATTAACCGTAATTGTTTCCGTTGTTACTGGTCGGGAGTCTGCGGCGGTTTTTCCGGTTGTGGATATGGGAGCCGATGTCTTAGTTCGGTTAGAGGTGGCTTTTTGGGGTTTGGCCTTTTCGGTGGAGCTAGTTTGTCTTGTTCTGCCTTGGATGGGCTTCCTTTCAGAAGTCGGTTGGAGTTTCCCACCTGCATCGCTGCTGACCTTTTTGGGCATAGCTCTGGACTTAAAGGGTTCATTGCTGGTCTTTTTTTGTACCGTTTTGGACTTAAAGGGTTCATTGCTGGCCTTTTTTTGTACTGTTTTGGGCTTAAAGGGTTCATTGCTGGCCTTTTTTTGTACCGTTTTGGATTGGCTGGATGCTGTTGGTCTGCTCAAGTTTGGTCTTTGTGTTTTTTTCCTGGTTTCAGGCGGAACGTGGCTATCACCGGAACTTTTTGCCGAAGTGGCACTGGGCTGATCTGGTTTTGACACTACATTCGTGGCTTGGGCGAGTGTTTCAGCAGTCTGGGAGGTTTGTACTGACGTGTCTGAAGGGGTGGCACTGGGTTCCTGAACTGATTCCGGCTCTTCACTCGTGGCTTGGGAGAGTGTTTTTTCGGCCTGGGTGTTTTGGGCTGATGTGCTCGGATGGATGACATCGGGTCCCTCATGACCTGTGGTGCCGCTACTGGCAAGTTTTTTTAATTCAGTATCGATATAGCGGTTAAACCGCCTCCTGTCCAGCACAGAGTCTTGTTGCACCTCGGAGAGCGTGAACTCCTCGTTCCCGTTACCAAGAGCCGCAGCTAATATCTGCCTGCGTGTTTCCTGCTCTTGCGCTCGATAATTTTTACTGAACTTGTAGCGAAACACGTGTACGACCCAGCCTGAGAATGACTTGTTACAGACGCATGTCTGGTCGCCATCGATGTTTCGTAATTCCAGCCTGCCTAACTGGCTGCTGGCTGCTGCTTGAATGACACTGCTGTTTATTTGCATTTTATTCCCTCACCTGATACAACCACATAACTACACACATGCTATTTTAGCATTTTGCCGACTCGGGGACACCGACGGAAGCGGCTTGGGGTTTTTCCGGCAGTTCAGTACTTGTCTTTAAATGCGTCCGCTTTGCCCGGTTCTGTCGCTTGCTTCCTGTTGCCATTCTATTTATCAGGACGGCCTGTCGGTCAAGCCTGTTGTTGTCGATCTGTTTGGAGATATGTGAGGCAAGTTGGTGAAAAGCCGATGACTCTGGTAGGCAGTGTTGATGCCGAGGGTTGATATGGGTGCTCTTCTCGTTTCGTTTTAGCGACCTGGTTTTTTTCCGGCAGTTCAGCACTTCTCTTTAAGGCATCCCCTTTGCCTGTTCCTGTCGCTTGCTTCCTGTTGCCATTCTATTTATCAGGACAGCCTGTCGGTCAAGCCTGTTGTTGTCGATCTGTTTGGAGATGTGTGAGGCAAGCTGGTGAAAAGCCGATGACTCTGGTAGGCAGTGTTGATGCCGAGGGTTGATATGGGTGCTCTTCTCGTTTTGTTTTAACGACCTGGTTTTTTTTCGGCAGTTCAGTACTTGTCTTTAATGCCTACGCTTTGCCCGGTTCTGTCGCTTGCTTCCTGTTGCCATTCTATTTATCAGGACGGCCTGTCGGTCAAGCCTGTTGTTGTCGATCTGTTTGGAGACGTGTGAGGCAAGCTGGTGAAAAGCCGATGACTCTGGTAGGCAGTGTTGATGCCGAGGGTTGATATGGGTGCTCTTCTCGTTTCGTTTTAGCTACCTGGGGTTTTCAGCTTTTTGCGTAGTTCGTAAATGGTGGCGAGCGCTTGGCGAGGAGACAGTTCGTTGGGGTCGAGCCCTTCCAGAAATTTCAACACCGGGTGGGGGTCAAGTATGGGTGTCGGCCGTTTCGGAGCGGGGGTTGGGATGCACCGTGAGGCTTCCAGCTCTTCCAGCTTCTCAAGTGCCTGTTTCAGTGCAGCTTCCGGAAGCCCTGCGAGTCGTGCGACCTGAATGCCGTGGCTACGGCTGGTTCCCCCGGTTTTTATTTTGTGCAAAAACACGATTCTTCCAGCACTCTCTACTGCGTCCATGTGAACATTTTTCACTTGTGGGTATTTTTCGCAGAGCGTTGTCAATTCGAAGTAGTGAGTCGCAAATAATGTCAATGAGCGGTTCCGGCTCGCCAGTTGTGCCGCACACGCCCAGGCAAGGCTGAGCCCGTCAAAGGTGCTTGTTCCTCTGCCGATTTCGTCCATCAGAACCAGGCTGTCCGCTCCGGCGTTATTCAAAATATTGGCGGATTCTGTCATTTCCACCATGAAGGTGGATCGCCCGGAAGCAATGTCGTCTGCTGCACCGACCCTCGTGTAGATGCAGTCGAGGGGGCCGATGGTCGCTGACGTGGCCGGCACCCAGGCGCCGATGTATGCCAGCAAGGCAATTTGCGCTGCCTGGCGCATGTAGGTGGACTTTCCACCCATATTCGGCCCCGTGATGACGAGCATGCGTTGCTCCTCGTTCAGAACCAGGTCATTTTCTACAAAAATGTCGTCCTGGCTGAGCTCTACGACAGGGTGTCGTCCGCCTTTGATGTGAATACCCCGTGAGCGGGTCAGTGTTGGCTGGCAGTAGCCTCGTTCTTCTGCACACTTGGCAAGGGTGCTCATGACATCCGTCTCGGCCAGAGCGACGGATGTTGCCTGCAGGTGACCGATGAAGGGGCTGAAAGAAAGCAGGATTTCCTGAAACAATTTTTTCTCTCTGGCGAGTGCCTGCTCGCGGGCAGCAAGCACACGGCCTTCCAGCGATTTCAATTCCGCAATGGAGTAGCGCTCCGAGTGCTTCAGCGTCTGCATTCTTCGGTAGTCTTCCGGGGCTTTCTCGGCAACTGCGCGTGGCATTTCTATGTAATAGCCGTGTACTCGGTTGTAAGCGACGCGCAAATTCTTGACTCCGGTTCTACGCTGTTCCCGACTTTCAATTTCCATCAAATGCTTGAAAACGTTTTTATGCAGCCCGCGGAAATCATCCAACTCCGGATCGTATTTGGGGCGGATGACACCCCCATCACGAATGGTGGCGGGGGGAGCGTCCACGATTGCCTGCGCAAGACGTTGTGCGAGCTCCGGTTCGGGGTGCAGTTTGGCGTCAAGGTCTTTGGCCAGCGGGCTTGTCAGGAGTCCCAGCATAGTTTTCAAAGTTGGCACTTGTTCCAAAGTTTCTCGAATGCCATTCAGGTCTCGTGGTTTTGCTGTCCCCAGAACCACGCGCGCGAGCATGCGTTCCAGGTCATTGCAGTGATTCAGTGTGGTGCGCAAGTTGTGCAGGATTTCCTTATGTACGAGTTCGCCGATCAGCTCCTGGCGTTTTTGCAGGATTTCCTGTTGCCGCAAAGGGCTGGCGAACCAGCGTCTCAAACAGCGTGCCCCCATACTCGTAACGGTGTGGTCGTGAATGCCGACGAGCGTTCGCCTATGGTCACCAGAAGCCGATTTTTCTATTTCCAGGCAGCGGCGGCTCGTGGCACTGAGGTGTACAAAATCTTTGTCGTTTTCCACGATGATGCTACGCACATGTGGCAGCTCTGATTTTCTGGTGTCCAGCACGTATTGCAAAAGTGCCCCGGCAGCTGCAACAGCCATGTCTTTTTCAACGCAACCAAAGCCTTCCAGACTCAGCACCCCAAGCTGTCGGCATAACAGCTTGTGTGCATTTCTGACCAGGAACACGGTTGCTGGCAAGCATTGCGCCTCTCGCTTTTCCAGGTTGAAAGTATGGGTTTCGCTGACCAGAAGTTCTGTCGGCTGCAGGCGTTCTATTTCATCGTCCAGCGTGGCACGGTGGGTCGTCTGACGGATGGTCAGGCGACCAGAACTGAGCTCAAGCGTCGCGATGCCAAATACGGGTCGTTCCGTCTTTCCGTCGCTATGTGCTGCCATGACCAGATTGTCTCGTTGCTCGTCCAGCAGCATGTCTTCCACGACAGTGCCCGGAGTCAGCACACGTACCACTTTGCGTTCAACAGGGCCGCGGCTCTGCGCCGGATCGCCAACTTGATCGCAGATTGCCACCGTCTTTCCCATGCGAACCAGTTTGGCGAGATAGCCTTCCACTGCGTGTACGGGTACGCCAGCCATGGGAACCTTCTTGTCGCCGTAACGGCCACGAGAAGTCAAAGTAATATCCAGGAGCTTCGCTGCTTTTTCGGCGTCGTGAAAAAACAGTTCGTAAAAATCCCCCATATGGTAGAAAAGCAAGGTGTCCGGATATTCAGCTTTGATACGCAGATACTGTTGCATAACAGGGGTGTGTACGCCGGTCATGGGTGCGTCACCGCTGCCTGGATTGGTGCTTTTTGATCGTGGTTCACGGGCTTCACTGTTTGGGGCGTCGGGCGGAGGCTAATGCGGAGAATGCTTGATATTCATGAAGCGGTGCTATCACTGGCATCCGAGTTGCGCAGGCGCCGGTTGCGCTTGGTGAGTGCCGAGTCCTGTACGGGTGGCTGGATCGCAAAAACAGGGGTGTGTACGCCGGTCATGGGTGCGCCACCGCTGCCTGGATTGGTGCTTTTTGATCGTGTTTCACGGGTTTCACTGTTTGGGGCGGCGGGCGGAGGCTAATGCGGAGAATGCCTGATATTCATGAAGCGGTGTTATCACTGGCATCCGAGTTGCGCAGGCGCCGGTTGCGCTTGGTGAGTGCCAAGTCCTGTACGGGTGGCTGGATCGCAAAAACAGGGGTGTGTACGCCGGTCGTGGGTGCGCCACCGCTGCCTGGATTGGTGCTTTTTGATCGTGTTTCACGGGTTTCACTGTTTGGGGCGTCGGGCGGAGGCTAATGCGGAGAATGTCTGATATTCATGAAGCGGTGTTATCACTGGCATCCGAGTTGCGCAGGCGCCGGTTGCGCTTGGTGAGTGCCGAGTCCTGTACGGGTGGCTGGATCGCAAAAACAGAGGTGTGTACGCCGGTCATGGGTGCGCCACCGCTGCCTGGATTGGTGCTTTTTGATCGTGTTTCACGGGTTTCACTGTTTGGGGCGTCGGGCGGAGGCTAATGCGGAGAATGTCTGATATTCATGAAGCGGTGTTATCACTGGCATCCGAGTTGCGCAGGCGCCGGTTGCGCTTGGTGAGTGCCGAGTCCTGTACGGGTGGCTGGATCGCAAAAGCCTGCACGGATGTATCGGGAAGCTCGATCTGGTTTGAGGGGGCACTGGTGACTTACAGTGACCGTGCCAAGCAACAACTCTTGGGTGTCCGGGAAAAGACTTTGGCAAAAGAAGGGGCAGTCAGTGAAGCCGTGGTCAGGGAAATGGCACAGGGTGCGTTGTTGCGAATGACTGCGGCGGACATTGCGGTTTCGGTCAGTGGAGTCGCGGGCCCCGGGGGCGCGACTTTGAAGAAGCCGGTGGGACTGGTTTGTTTTGCATGGCAACAGCGGGGCGGAGTTGTCAGCAGTCGCAGTGTGCGCTTTTCCGGTAACCGCGCAGAGGTTCGAAGCCAGTCCGTGATTGTCGCTCTGTCTGGTGTGATGGAGCTGCTGGAGTCTGGATGACATTCGGCAGTTCAAGTGGTGCCATACGAGACTTTCGTCTGCAATCCGGCACTGTCTCTCCGTTCAACCGGGTGACGACGTTTGGAAGCGATAGAAATTGTGGTTCAAATAGTCAATCACTTCCTGCGTTTGGGCGTCATTCCAGTTAATGTCGAGATTTGTATGGCAACTGCGGATTTGTTTGACCAGACCTTGGTAGTCCTGAACAATGCGATCCTTTCTTGAATACAATAGCGAGCCATCGCCTCCTGTCATTTGGATATGACAGGAAGTACATTGTTCCTGGTAGTGAACAGGTGCTTCGTCGGCTCCTTGAGAAGCCGAAAAGCCGCCAAACAACAGCATTGGCCAAACGAGAGCAGTGGCGAGTGTGCGGTGCCACCGGTTCGCGTTGTCTGCAAGATATCTCATGGCCGCTGATTATACTGTTTTGAATGAGAGAGAAAGGCCGGGGACTCTGAAATTTTTACTGATGGCTTGCTTATGAGCCTGGAGGGATGTTGTGCGTATTGATGCTGCCAATCTGGTTTGGATCGATCTGGAAATGACCGGTCTTGACACGGCGAACGACGCCATTTTGGAGATAGCCACGATTGTCACTGACGCGCAGTTGCAGGAAATGCAGTTTGGACCTGCGTTGCAAATTTATCAGACTGAGGCGGTGCTCGGCAAAATGGATGCGTGGAATACCAGGCAGCACGGGGCTTCAGCTTTGCTGGACAAGGTGCGGAAAAGCACGTTGCAGTACGCAGAGGCAGAGGCGGAAACATTGCGCTTTCTAAGGCTTTGGGCAGTTCCTGGAAGGTCTCCCATGTGCGGCAACTCGATCTGTCAGGATCGCCGTTTTCTGGCTCGCCTGATGCCAGATTTGTGTGCGTTCTTTCATTACCGGCACCTGGATGTCAGCACTTTGAAGGAGATGGCAAAGCGTTGGGCACCGGAAGTCGCAAAGGGCTTTGTGAAGTCTTCAGCGCATCTGGCGGCGGATGACGTTCTCGAATCCATCCAGGAGCTCAAGTATTACCGCAAGCACTTGCTGAAGTACTGAAGCGCGTGACGACCATCCTTAATATGCGTTGCGACAAGACATGACAACCCACTTGCCCCAACAGATTCGAAATTTCTCGATCATTGCGCATATCGATCATGGGAAATCCACGCTTGCAGACCGCTTTATCGAACATTGCGGCGCACGGGACGCACGTAATTCTGATGAGCAGGTGCTGGATTCCATGGATCTGGAAAGAGAACGCGGCATTACGATCAAAGCGCAGTCTGTGCAACTGGATTACGTGTCAGATTCCGGACAAGACTACCAGTTCAACTTGATCGATACTCCCGGGCACGTGGATTTTGGTTATGAAGTCTCCCGCGCCTTGGCCGCCTGTGAAGGATGTCTGCTGGTCGTGGATGCCATGCAAAGCGTACAGGCGCAAACCATCGCGAACTGTTACCAGGCTCTCGCTGAAAATCTGGAGGTGATGCCCGTGATCAACAAGATTGATTTGCCGGCGGCAGATCCGGATCGGGTCAAGCAGGATATTGAGGACATGATTGGAATTGACGCGACTGACGCAGTGCTGGTCAGTGCCCGCGCTGATATCGGGATTCACGATCTCATGGAGCGAATCGTGCAGGAAATGCCGCCACCTCAAGGCGTTGCGGACGCACCGTTGAAAGCATTGATCGTTGATTCCTGGTTTGATCGTTATCAGGGGGTCGTGTCACTCATCCGAGTTGTTCAGGGAACGGTGTGCAAAGGAGATGCGGTAAAGTTTTTCAGAACGGAACATTCCTGGTACGTCGAAGAAATCGGGGTGTTCCGACCGAAGCAAAGCGAAAGAGAGCAACTAAGTTCTGGTGAAGTGGGCTATGTCATTGTCGGAGTAAAAGACATTTCCGAAGTCAAAGTCGGGGATACGCTTACGCATACAAAATGTCCTGCCGAGGAATTTTTGCCAGGATTTGCGAAAATCCAGCCCTTGGTTTTTGCCGGGTTTTTCCCGGCCGAGTCAGAGGGCTATGAGCCACTTAAAGAATCCCTTGCGAAGCTGGCGCTTAATGACGCTTCTTTACACTATGAGAAAGAAGTATCTCAAGCACTCGGCTTTGGCTTTCGTTGCGGTTTTCTTGGCATGTTGCACATGGAAATCGTGCAACAACGGCTGGAGCGGGAATATTCGCTGACGATTATCAGCACCGCGCCGACAGTCAGTTACCAGATTCTGGGCACCAGCGGGGTGCTTCTGGAAGTTCGCAAGCCCGGAGATTTGCCTGCTCCCGGCACAATTGCTGAAATTCGCGAACCGCTCGTGGATGTCACGATCATCCTGCCTGAGCAATACGTAGGCAGCATCATCACCCTGTGCATTCAAAAGCGTGGTCAGCAACGCAAATTGCAGTACAACGGACGGCACATTTCTCTGGAATTTACGATCCCGATGAGTGAAGTCATCACAGATTTCTTTGACCGACTGAAATCGCTGACCCGTGGTTATGCGTCGTTTGATTACAAGCTAGCGGGATACCAGGTAGGTGACCTGGTGCGACTGGATGTATTGCTGAATGGTGAGCGCGTCGACGCTTTGTCCATGATTGTGCACCGTCGGCATACCCGGTACTTGGGGCAGGAGCTGTGCCGAAAAATGAAAGACCTGATCCCGCGGCAGATGTATGACGTTGCCATTCAGGTCGCCATTGGCAACCGGATCATTTCCCGTTCCACCACGAAGGCCTTGCGTAAGAACGTGACCGGAAAGTGTTACGGCGGCGATATTACGCGCAAAAGAAAACTCCTGGACAAACAGAAAGCCGGGAAGAAGCGTTTGAAGCGTATTGGTCATGTGGAAGTCCCTCAGGAAGCGTTTCTGGCTATTTTGAAAGTAGAAAGCCAAGCCTGAGGCGGCATGCTTTCTTCGCCGTTTTGCCAACTGCATTGACTGGGAAAGCCCTGCGCGCCGGGTGGGCTGTGTCAAGAGCAACTTGGCAACGAGCGGGATTGCAGTCGTGAAGATCACAGACGTGGATTTTTCGAGACCCTGTCTGATGGGGATTCTGAACGTCACGCCGGACAGTTTTTCAGACGGTGGGAATTATCTCGATCCGCGCAAGGCGGTTCGGCATGCTGAGGCAATGGTGGCGCAGGGGGTGGATATCATCGACGTTGGTGGGGAATCGACCCGTCCCGGTTCCGAACGGGTCTCTGTTGCCGAACAAGGGCGTCGCGTGATTGACGTGATCTCTGCGATACGGAAAGGTTTTCCACATATTCCGGTCAGCATTGACACCACTAAAAGTGCAGTCGCAGATATGGCTTTGGCGGCGGGTGCCAGCATCCTGAATGATATTTCCGCTGGCTGTGAAGACCCTGGCATTTTCCGGCTTGCTGCAGAAAGCGGGGCTTATTTGTGTTTAATGCATAAACAGGGTTCTCCGAAGGACATGCAGAACGACCCGCACTATGAAGACGTGGTGGCTGAGGTGGAGGCGTTTTTATTACAGCGCGCGGAGGATGCGAAAGACTCCGGGATTGATGCCAGCAAAATTCTTCTGGATCCGGGCATTGGTTTCGGAAAAACCTTGCAACACAATCTGGAACTGCTTGCCAATCTCCAAAACTTGACCCGCCATGCCTACCCGGTTTTGCTGGGTGCCAGTCGTAAGCGTTTTATCGCCAGTCTTTCGCGAGACGAGTTGCCGCAACAAAGAGAGCCGGCGAGTATCGCGACCACGGTTTATGGTTACTTAAGCGGCGTGAAAGTATTTCGTGTTCACGATGTGGCAGCCCATCACCAGGCATTGCTCGCCACGAGTGCCATTCACGCGCACCGCTTGCCCGCCTAATGGCATTTTGCTTCAGGAAGAAGTCCGGACGGATGACCCTCGTGCCCTCGTGCCCTTGTTTCCTGGGCGTGGTCTTGCGGGAGGTCTGAGCACAACAGGTGCAGAGACTTCACCGGATCACCGGTTTCCAAGGCACTGATAAAAGCAAAAAGTTTGCAACCGCTGCCGCGAAGCTTGTGCAGATTGTGCCGGCTCACCCCACCGATGACGCACATCGGAATGCGCAGGGCTTGTCGAAATCGTGTTCACGATGTGGCAGCCCATCACCAGGCATTGCTCGCCACGAGTGCCATTCACGCGCACCGCTTGCCCGCCTAATGGCATTTTGCTTCAGGAAGAAGTCCGGACGGATGACCCTCGTGCTCTTGTCCCCTTGTTTCCTGGGCGTGGTCTTGCGGGAGGTCTGAGCACAACAGGTGCAGAGACTTCACCGGATCACCGGTTTCCAAGGCACTGATAAAAGCAAAAAGTTTGCAACCGCTGCCGCGAAGCTTGTGCAGATTGTGCCGGCTCACCCCACCGATGACGCACATCGGAATGCGCAGGGCTTGTCGAAATCGTGTTCACGATGTGGCAGCCCATCACCAGGCATTGCTCGCCACGAGTGCCATTCACGCGCACCGCTTGCCCGCCTAATGGCATTTTGCTTCAGGAAGAAGTCCGGACGGATGACCCTCATGCCCTTGTCCCCTCGTTTCCTGGGCGTGGTCTTGCGGGAGGTCTGAGCACAACAGGTGCAGAGACTTCACCGGATCACCGGTTTCCAAGGCACTGATAAAAGCAAAAAGTTTGCAACCGCTGCCGCGAAGCTTGTGCAGATTGTGCCGGCTCACCCCACCGATGACGCACATCGGAATGCGCAGGGCTTGTCGAAACTCAGCCAGTTTTTTGAATGTTGTTCGAGGGGTGCGCTTTTTGGTCTGCGAAGCGAAAGGTGAGCTGAAGGACACATAGTCCGCGCCCTGCGCCTGTGCCTGCAACGCCAAATCCAGGTGCTTATAGCAGGAAATGCCAATGATGCTTACAGTGCCAAGCATGAGTCGGGCAGTGGCAATATCCGGGTCTTTGGCTCCCAAATGTACGCCGTGTGCCCCTGTGACATGAGCAAGCACTGGGTCGTCGTTCACGAGCAAAAGAATCCCGTTTCTTTCACAGGCATCACGCAGAGCCATGATCCTCGGCAAATTGTGAAAGGCATTTCCGCTTTTGTCGCGGTATTGCAGGATGCTGAAGTCAGCCGCAAGCCAGGCATCCAGCGTTCTGGTACGCAACAGGCGAGCCAGCAGTTCTGGCGATAAAACAGGGTAGAGACCGGCAAGGATGGGGGAGGTCAACAAGTCAGTAGCGTTTTGGCAGCCATGTTCCTTTATCGCTTTGCACGGCACCAAGAAGAGCGGTGTGCGTGAAATCCAGTGCTTTTTGGATGGCAGCTTCCAAAGGATGGGCACAAGCCATGTACGTGGCAATGGCGCTTGCCAATGTGCAGCCACTGCCGTGATAGCGATGCGGCAGTCGGCGGCTGCGGAAAGTTTGTGTGGGGCTCTTTGTCTGGTACAAGCGGTGCCTCAATTCTCTGTGTGTGGTTTCCACGCTGGTGACTAATATCGCCGCGCATCCTGTATCAAGCAGAGCCTGTGCTGCCGTGTCTGCATGATGTGTTCCCGGAGCCAGCAACAGCACCTCTTCACGGTTAGGGGTTGCCAGACATGCCATAGGCAGCAGCCGCTTTTGCAAAGCCGTGATTCCGGCTGTCGTGCTGAGCGACTGACCCGTCCCGGCATTGATGATCGGGTCAATGAGCAAAGGGACAGGTGGAAATTCCTTCAAGACTTCGCTGAGAGTTCTGGCATGAGGGCCCAGCATTCCAGTTTTAACCAGAGAGATTTTGAACTCTGAAAAAAGTGTTTGAATCTGAGCGCGCAGACTGCGGGCACTCGTGGCTTGCCAGGAAAAGATGGTGCTTCCGCTTTGGATGGTGTTGCAGCTAAGTGCGCAGACCGGGCGACCCCCGCAGGCGGAAACCGTTTCTATGTCGGCCTGCAACCCGGCACCTCCGGTCGGGTCGAATCCGGAAATGCACAGTACGATGGGTGTTTTGTTGTTAGCCAAAGAGGCAGAACGGATGCCACGCAGCAGCGTAGAAAATGGCGGTGCTACACAAGCGAGGGCTTTTGCCAGCGGTGCAGTTGTTGTTTGCCAAGGCGAGAGAAATCAGAATCAGCGATCTTTGTTTCTGGTGACTCATTCTGCTTCATTATGCAATCGGGCACACCGTCGAATCAGGGTCTCGGCCAATCGCGTTGCTCTGACGAAGGATGCTGCCGAGTAGAATAGCCCGCCTTGTGGTGCAAAGTGAGGCTGTTGCGTGTTATTGCCTGATTGTTTGCGAATCGGGTGTTATTTTTCCTGTCAGGAGTGGTCAAGATGACTTATAAGAAATGGATGTGCCTTGTCTGTGGGTGGATTTATGATGAGGAGCATGGGGTGCCGGAAGATGGCATTGCCCCCGGCACACGGTGGCAGGATGTGCCGGCTCATTGGACGTGCCCGGAATGCGGTGCAACAAAGGGAGATTTTGACATGGTCGTGATCCCATCGGACAGGTGAGCGAAAAGTGCTTCGCTGAAAGCTGTCTCCCTGACCCGCCATTTTCCTGAAACGACTGCTACATTCCTGGTTGCCGCCTGAGCATTTCAGGCTTTGGCAAATCACGCTTCCCATGATGTTGACCGGTCTGTCGGTTCCCTTGCTGGGTTTTGTGGATATCGCAGTGCTTGGCCATCTTGACGATTCGCTTTTTCTTGCGGCGGGGGCTGTCGGGATTGCTGTGATGCATTTTCTGTTCTGGCTTTTCGGGTTTTTGCGCATGGGCACGACCGGGATCACCGCACAGTTATACGGAGGAGGGGAACTCAAAACCTTGGTGCGGTGCTTTCACCAAGTGCTGTTTCTGGGTTTGTTC
Organism: uncultured candidatus Poriferisulfidus sp.; assembly: GCA_965215765.1. Lineage (GTDB taxonomy): Bacteria > Pseudomonadota > Gammaproteobacteria > Poriferisulfidales > Oxydemutatoraceae. Next base: position 1,116,534 of record OZ244118.1, read on the forward strand.
CTTGCGGGCATTCTGATTCTGCTGAAAGGACCGTTGGTAGAACTGGTTTTGTATTTGTATCACCCGGGTCAATCGTTGAGAACCTTGATTTCCGATTATGTAGACGTGCGGATTTGGGCGGCTCCGGCAACCTTTGCCAATTTTATTTTCTGGGGAGTTTTTCTGGGCTTGCAAAAGCCGCTGGGTCCGTTGGTGCTGATGCTGTTTGTAAACACCTTGAATGCCGTTCTGGATGTGTTTTTTGTGTTTTATATGGGGCTTGACGTGGCCGGGGTTGCCTTGGCTTCAGTGATAGCTGAATACTGTGGGTTGATACCTGCTATCTGGCTGCTGAGACGTCTCTTCCCCGCCGGCTTCAGTGCCTGGCGCGTTTCGGAATGGAAGGCGTCCCAGTTGTGGGCATTGCTCTCTTTGAACTATTACCTGTTCCTGCGAACCTTGTTGCTACTGTTTGCCTTTTTCTTTTTCAATTTGCAATCTGCCAAGTTGGGCGCGGAGTATGTCTCCGCCAATGCCATTTTGATCAACATGCTGATGTTCACGGCTTTTGCGCTTGACGGATTCGCATACGCCATTGAAACTTTGGTCGGGTATTGCGCGGGTCGCCGTGACCTTGTGGGGACGAAAAAATTTTTGGCGGCTGGCTGGCTTTGGGCGGGGTTGCTAGGCGGCTGTTTTTCTCTGTTTTACGGCTTCGGTGGTGGCTGGCTCATTCATTTGTTGACGGATCTGCCCGAGGTGCAGGTGGTCGCAGAGGAATTTCTTTATTGGATGGTGTTGATGCCTCTGTTGTGCGTGGTTCCTTTTTTTTACGACGGTGTTTTTATTGGCTTGCTGAGATTCAAAGAGATGATGGTGTGTCTGCTGTTTGCGACCCTTGTGGTGTACTTGCCGCTTTGGTACTTTCTCCGCGATTTTGGCAACGATGGACTCTGGATGGCGATGTGTGCTTTTATGCTGGCTCGTGGTCTGGTGCTCCATATCTGGTATTTGCACTGGCGTGCCAACAACGCGCTTTTTGCCGAGCCGGGGAGAAAAATTGTATAAGGTCAGCCAGGTTTGAAAAGTGCCATAAAGGCGGCATTGCTTACATAAGGAGGTGAATGATGAATTTTCTGGTATTTCAGCATATAGCGTGTGAGCACCCCGGTGTTTTTCGTGACTTTATGCGTTCAGACGGCGTGAGCTGGGACACGGTGGAGCTGGACGAAGGTGAGAGTATTCCTGACCTGGACGCATACGACGCGCTTTTGGTGATGGGTGGCCCGATGGATGTCTGGCAGACACAAAGCTATCCCTGGTTGCTTAAGGAGACCGAAACGATACGGCACTGGGTGCAAACGCTGAACAAGCCATTTTTGGGTTTTTGTCTGGGGCATCAACTGCTGGCGGTCGCATTAGGCGGGGAAGTCGGCTCCTCAAAAGATGCGGAAATCGGGGTGATGGAAGTCGCATTGAGCGAGTCAGGCCAGTCCAGTCATTTTTTTGCAGCTTGCCCAAAAAACATCCCATGCCTGCAATGGCATTTTGCTGAAGTGAGCCAATTGCCGGCTGGAGCAACGGTTCTGGCTTCTTCGCCAAGGTGTAAAGTGAATGCGATGTCGTGGGGCTTAAGGGGTTTTGAAAAGGCGTTCTCGGTGCAGTTTCATGTAGAAATCAGCAAAGACACGGTCAGGCAGTGGGGCAGCATACCCGAATACGAACAGGCGCTTGAAAAGTCTTTGGGGGCAGGAGCACTGTCCAGACTGGAACAAGATGCGGCGCGTGTCATGCCGGAACTTAACAAGCTGGCTCGCCAGCTGTATGAAAATTTTATGCGGCAGGTGAGGGCTGAAAAAGCATCTTGACTTTCAGCTTCCTGATTGGACAGCGCGTTTTTGGGTGCGCTTTTGCGTAGGCGCTGAAGCCGTTTGCCATCAGGCGATCAAGCGGCTGTCAGGCCGTTTCGTCTTTTCCGCAGATTTCCCGCAGCTTGTCCTTGGGATCATCCGCGGTCAGCAGTGCTTCTCCGATCAGGAAGGCATACACCGAAGCGTCTTGCAGTTTGAGAACATCAGCGCGATTGTGGATGCCACTTTCGCTGACGAGCAGGTAGTTGGCTTCTGGTGGTATCTCGGACGCCAAGCGTAATGTGACATCCAGACGTGTGGTGAAGTCACTCAGGTTGCGATTGTTGATGCCGCTCGCCGTTTGCCATCAGGCGATCAAGCAGTTGTCAGGCCGCTTTGGTACTTTCCCCGCGATTTTGGCAACGATGGACTCTGGATGGCGATGTGTGCTTTTATGCTGGCTCGTGGTCTGGTGCTCCATGGCGTGCCAACAACACGCTTTTTGCCGAGCCGGGGAGAAAAATTGTATAAGGCCGACCAGGCTTGAAAAGTGCCATAAAGGCGGCCTTGCTTACATAAGGAGGTGAATGATGAATTTTCTGGTATTTCAGCATATAGCGTGTGCACACCTCGGTGTTTTTCGTGACTTTATGCGTTCAGACGGCGTGAGTTGGGACACGGTGGAGCTGGACGAAGGTGAGAGTATTCCTGACCTGGATGCATACGACGCGCTTTTGGTCATGGGTGGCTCGATGGATGTCTGGCAGACACAAAGCTATCCCTGGTTGCTTAAGGAGACCGAAACGATACGGCACTGGGTGCAAACGCTGAACAAGCCATTTTTGGGTTTTTGCCTGGGGCATCAACTGCTGGCGGTCGCATTAGGCGGGGAAGTCGGTCCCTCAAAAGATGCGGAAATCGGGGTGATGGAAGTCGCATTGAGCGAGTCAGGTCAGTCCAGTCATTTTTTTGCAGCTTGTCCAAAAAACATCCCATGCCTGCAATGGCATTTTGCTGAAGTGAGCCAATTGCCGGCTGGAGCAACGGTTCTGGCTTCTTCGCCAAGGTGTAAAGTGAATGCGATGTCGTGGGGCTTAAGGGGTTTTGAAAAGGCGTTCTCGGTGCAGTTTCATGTAGAAATCAGCAAAGACACGGTCAGGCAGTGGGGCAGCATACCCGAACTCGAACAGGTGCTTGAAAAGTCTTTGGGGGCAGGAGCACTGTCCAGACTGGAACAAGATGCGGCGCGTGTCATGCCGGAACTTAACAAGCTGGCTCGCCAGCTGTATGAAAATTTTATGCGGCAGGTGAGGGCTGAAAAAGCATCTTGACTTCCAGCTTCCTGATTGGGCAGCGCGTTTTTGGGCGCGCTTTTGCGTAGGCACTGAAGCCGTTTGCCATCAGGCGACAAGCCGTTGTCAGGCCGTTTCGTCTTTTCCACAGATTTCCCGCAGCTTGTCCTTGGGATCATCCGCGGTCAGCAGTGCTTCTCCAATCAGGAAGGCGTACACCGAAGCGTCTTGCAGTTTGAGAACATCAGCGCGATTGTGGATGCCACTTTCGCTGACGAGCAGGTAGTTGGCTTCTGGTGGTATCTCGGACGCCAAGCGTAATGTGACATCCAGACGTGTGGTGAAGTCACTCAGGTTGCGATTGTTGATGCCGCTCGCCGTTTGCCATCAGGCGACAAGCCGTTGTCAGGCCGTTTCGTCTTTTCCGCAGATTTCCCGCAGCTTGTCCTTGGGATCATCCGCGGTCAGCAGTGCTTCTCCGATCAGGAAGGCATACACCGAAGCGTCTTGCAGTTTGAGAACATCAGCGCGATTGTGGATGCTACTTTCGCTGACGAGCAGGTAGTTGGCTTCTGGTGGTATCTCGGACGCCAAGCGTAATGTGACATCCAGACGTGTGGTGAAGTCACTCAGGTTGCGATTGTGGATGCCGCTCGCCGTTTGCCATCAGGCGATCAAGCAGTTGTCAGGCCGTTTCGTCTTTTCCGCAGATTTCCCGCAGCTTGTCCTTGGGATCATCCGCGGTCAGCAGTGCTTCTCCGATCAGGAAGGCGTACACCGAAGCGTCTTGCAGTTTGAGAACATCAGCGCGATTGTGGATGCCACTTTCGCTGACGAGCAGGTAGTTGGCTTCTGGTGGTATCTCGGACGCCAAGCGTAATGTGACATCCAGACGTGTGGTGAAGTCACTCAGGTTGCGATTGTTGATGCCAATCAATTTCAGCGCTTCGCCAAGTTCAAGCGCGTATTCCAGATCTGCTTCGTCGTGAATCTCTACCAGCGCGTCCATGCCGAGTTCATCGGCCTGGCTTAGCAGATCGGCCATCTGTTGTCCGCTCAATGCCTTGGCAATCAGCAATAAGGCATCGGCGCCGTAAGCCCGGCTTTCCACGATTTGCCAAGGGTCAATGATGAAGTCCTTCCGCAAGACGGGCAAAAAACAGTAGCGGCGAATCATGTCAAGGTGAACGCCTGAGCCTTTGAAAAAATGTTCTTCCGTCAAAACCGAGAGGCATGTAGCACCGGCCTGAGCGTATTGTCGCGCCAGTTCCAACGGCTGAAACGGCTCGCACAAGATTCCACGACTGGGAGAGGCGCGTTTGATCTCGGCAATGACCGCGGTCTCCTGCTTTTCTGTGATGCCTTGCAAAGCGGTCAGGAAGCCGCGCGTGTATCCCTGTTCCTCGCCTCGCTCTTTGAGTTCGGTCACTTTCCGGTGCCTTTTGGCATCCGCTATTGTTTCTTTTTTCTGCTCAAGTATTTTTCGCAACAAGCCCTCTGGTCTTTTCAATTTCTCTCCCTCCTGAGTTGTGCGGTGGTTTCGCAAAGTTTCCGGAGGGTGTTTTCGGCAGCACCGGATTGAATCGCTGTTGAGGCAATGGTGACCCCCTCTTCAAGGGTTTTTGCCATCCCTGAAACGTAAATGGCTCCTCCGGCGTTCATCGCCACGACATTCCGTGCGGGTCCCGCCTCGCCGGCGAACACCCGTTTTATGATCGCCAGACTTTCTGCCGCTCCGGAGGCACTGATGGTTGCTTTGTCTGCCAGGTCAAAGCCGAAGTTTTCCGGGCTCAGTGTGTAGATTGATTCTTGATCCTGAACCCGCTCCACGACCCGAGTTTTTGCGGAAATGGATATTTCGTCCATTCCGTCTTCGCCGTGTACCACCAGGACATGGCGCACGCCAAGTTGGGTGGCCGCTCGAGCCATTGGAAACAGCCATGTGGGGTCGAACACACCCAGCAAACGATTATCGGCATGAGCAGGGTTCGCCAAGGGACCCAGCAAGTTGAAAATTGTCCGCACTGACAAGGCTTTGCGTACAGGGCCGACGTGGCGCATGGCAGTGTGGTAGACCGGTGCGAAGAGAAAGCCCAGCCCGGTTTCTTCAATACACCGAATCACTTCGGAGGGTTGCAAGGAAATTTCGACTCCGGCTGCTTCCAAAACGTCAGCGCTTCCGGTTGACCCGGACACGGCACGGTTGCCATGTTTGGCGATTTTGACTCCGGCGGCGGCAGCGACGATGGCAGCAGCGGTGGAGATATTAAAAGTGCCGGAGGCATCTCCGCCCGTGCCGCAGGTGTCAGTCAAAGGTGCTGGCCAAGACTCCGTCTGCAGGGCGAATTTTTGCAACACCATGGCCGCTGTGGCAATTTCTTCAGCGCTTTCTTTTTTTGCGCGCCAGGCGATCAAAAGCCCGGCTGTCTGTGCAGCGTCAAGCTCACCCGACATCAGCGCGTTCATGACCGCTGTGACTTGGTGGGGCGCAAGTGCCCGTCTGGCAAGCAGCGTCTCCAGAATTTCCTTATAGGCAGTCATGCAGAAAGTGATCCAGAAGTTTGTGCCCGTTCTCTGTCAAGATGGATTCGGGGTGGAACTGGACACCGACCAAGGGATATTCCCGGTGTCTGATGCCCATGATTTCTTCGACTGTTCCGTTCGCATTCAACGTCCAGGCCGTCACTTCAAAGCAGTCTGGCAGGGTTTCCTTTTGAATGGACAGCGAGTGATAGCGGACTGCCTGGTAGGGGTTTGCAAAGCCCTCGAACAGCCCTTTTCCGTCGTGGTGAATCAAGGAGGTCTTGCCGTGCATGATGTGTTGTGCACGTACGATTTTTCCGCCGAAGGCCTGGCAGATGCTCTGGTGTCCAAGGCAGACGCCGATGATTGGCAATTGCCCGGCAAAACGACGAACCAGCTCCAGGGATATTCCGGCTTTCTCTGGTCGGCAAGGCCCAGGAGAGAGCACAATGCGCTCCGGCTGTCGGCGTTCTATTTCGTCCAGCGTAATCTGGTTGTTTCGTTCTACCCACACCTCTGCACCGAGCTCGCCCAAGTACTGGACGAGGTTGTACGTGAAAGAGTCGTAGTTGTCGAGAACCAGGATCATCCGCTGATCCAGTTCTGCTGGCTGGCCGCAACAGCGGCCTGAATGAGCACTTGCGCCTTGTTCATGGTTTCGTTCCACTCGTTTTGCGGCTGGGAATCAAATACCAGCCCCGCACCTGCCTGGGCATAAATCGTCTGATCTTTGATGAGTGCTGTCCGAATGGCGATCGCGGTATCAATGGCGCCGTCCCAAGAGATATAGCCCACCGAACCTGCGTAGATCGACCGCCTTACCGGCTCGAATTGTGCAATCAGTTCCATGGCGCGAATTTTTGGTGCTCCGGTCACGGTTCCGGCTGGAAAGGATGCCTTGAGAATATCCATGGTGGACACTCCTTGTGCACACCGCCCGACAATGTTGGACACAATATGCATGACGTGCGAGTAACGCTCCACCTTCATCATGCCTTCGACAGTTACGCTGCCGGTTTCGCATACCCGCCCCAAGTCGTTGCGCCCCAAGTCCACCAGCATCAGGTGTTCAGCCAGCTCCTTGGGATCATTGAGCAGTTCTGTGGCCAGTGCGCGGTCTGTTTTTGGATCCTCGCTTCTCGGTCGAGTTCCGGCTATCGGGCTCAAAGTCAAGAGTTCGTTTTCTTTGCGGATCAGGATTTCAGGAGAAGAACCGACAACGTGAAATTCCCCCAAATCCAGGTAGTACATATAAGGAGAGGGATTGAGATGGCGCAGGCTCCGGTAATAACTCAGTGGCGAGCCAGTAAAGCGAGCCTGTAATCTTTGGGACACGACTACCTGCATGATGTCGCCATCTTCAATGTATCGCAAAGCGTCTTCGACTGAAGATTTGAAAGCGGATTCTCCGGTCAGCGAAGAAAAGTCATTTTCGGAAACAGGCACAAGTGTCTCGTTTCGGGGAGGATATACAGGTGTGTCACGTAGCTGTTCGGCAATTCTGGCAACACGCTGCCTGGTTTTTTCGTAAGCCTCTTCCTCGTGGGTGTTTGCACAGACAACGATGTGGAGCATGTTGCGAAGTCTGTCCAGGACGATGACTTCGTCTGAAACCATCAGCAGCGCGTCAGGAACATCCGGTTCATTTGCGGCCGGCATAATATTTGCCAGACAAGGCTCCACCAGACCGGAAATCTCATAGCCAAAGTAGCCTACCAGACCGCCGGAAAAGCGAGGCGCATTGGCGAGATTTGGCATGCTGCGCTCGGCCAGAAAGTGTTCCAGGTAGTCCAGAGGGGCATCATGCCGGACGTCGGTGCTGGTGTTGCCATTGAACCAGGTCAGTCGATCACCGCGAATTTCCAGTCGTTCCTTGCAGGGCAAACCAATAATGGAGAAGCGCCCCAAGCGTTCTTCCTGGCTGGCGGATTCCAACAGGTAGCCGAACGGGGCGTTTGCCAGTTTCAAGTAAATTCCCAGGGGTGTATCCAAGCCAGCAGGCAGTTCCTGAACCAAGGCTATTTTTGCGTAGCCTTGTCGTGCGTAACGCGTGTATTGTTGTTCAGTAATCAAGGTTGCGAAGTGCCCCCCGGCGTTCTTCCTGGCTGACGGATTCCAAGTAAATTCCCAGGGGTGTATCCAAGCCAGCAGACAGTTCCTGCACTTGCGGCTATTGTGGCGTAGCCTTGTCGTGCGTAACGCGTGTATTGCTGTTCAGTAATCATGGTTGCGAAGTGCCCCCCGGCGTTCTTCCTGGCTGGCGGATTCCAACAGGTAGCCGAACGGGGCGTTTGCCAGTTTCAAGTAAATTCCCAGGGGTGTATCCAAGCCAGCAGGCAGTTCCTGGACCAAGGCTATTTTTGCATAGCCTTGTCGTGCGTAACGCGTGTATTGCTGTTCAGTAATCATGGTTGCGAAGTGCCCCCCGGCGTTCTTCCTGGCTGACGGATTCCAAGTAAATTCCCAGGGGTGTATCCAAGCCAGCAGACAGTTCCTGGACCAAGGCTATTGTGGCGTAGCCTTGTCGTGCGTAACGCGTGTATTGCTGTTCAGTAATCATGGTTGCGAAGTGCCCCCCCGGCGTTTTTCCTGGCTGACGGATTCCAAGTAAATTTCCAAGGGTGTATCCAAGCCAGCAGGCAGTTCCTGCACTTGCGGCTATTGTGGCGTAGCCTTGTCGTGCGTAACGCGTGTATTGCTGTTCAGTAATCAAGGTTGCGAAGTGCCCCCCGGCGTTCTTCTTGGCTGATGGATTCCAAGCAAATTCCCAGGGGTGTATCCAGGCCAGCAGGCAGTTCCTGGACTTGCGGCTATTGTGGCGTAGCCTTGTCGTGCGTAACGCGTGTATTGCTGTTCAGTAATCATGGTTGCGAAGTGCCCCCCGGCGTTCTTCCTGGCTGGCGGATTTCAAGTAAATTCCCAGGGGTGTATCCAAGCCAGCAGACAGTTCCTGCACTTGCGGCTATTGTGGCGTAGCCTTGTCGTGCGTAACGCGTGTATTGCTGTTCAGTAATCAAGGTTGCGAAGTGCCCCCCGGCGTTCTTCCTGGCTGACGGATTCCAAACAAATTCCCAGGGGTGTATCCAAGCCAGCAGACAGTTCCTGCACTTGCGACTATTGTGGCGTAGCCTTGTCGTGCGTAACGCGTGTATTGCTGTTCAGTAATCAAGGTTGCGAAGTGCCCCCCGGCGTTTTTCCTGGCTGACGGATTCCAAGCAAATTCCCAGGGGTGTATCCAGGCCAGCAGGCAGTTCCTGGACCAAGGCTATTTTTGCGTAGCCTTGTCGTGCGTAACGCGTGTATTGCTGTTCAGTAATCATGGTTGCGAAGTACCCCCCGGCGTTTTTCCTGGCTGACGGATTTCAAGTAAATTCCCAGGGGTGTATCCAGGCCAGCAGGCAGTTCCTGCACTTGCGGCTATTTTTGCGTAGCCTTGTCGTGCGTAACGCGTGTATTGCTGTTCAGTAATCAAGGTTGCGAAGTGCCCCCCGGCGTTCTTCCTGGCTGACGGATTCCAAGTAAATTCCCAGGGATGTATCCAAGCCAGCAGTGCGGCTATTGTGGCGTAGCCTTGTCGTGCGTAACACGTGTATTGCTGTTCAGTAATCATGGTTGCGGAAAACCGAGTGGAATTTTTTGTGTCCGAACCCGTGAATTTGCTGCCAGCTAGCCGTGCTCACTTTGCTTTGCCAGTAGCAGAGCGGAGCTTGGTTCTCATGGTGTCTATGGTTTTCCGGTAATCAGGAGAGCCAAAAATTGCCGAGCCGGCAACGAAAGTATCGGCACCTGCACTTTTGACGGTGGCTATGTTTTCGGTATTGATGCCGCCGTCGACTTGCAAGCGAATTTGTCGTCCGCTGGCATCAATAAGGCGGCGTGCCTGTTCCAGTTTTTTGTACGCCAGCGGGAGAAATGTTTGTCCGCCGAAGCCCGGGTTGACCGCCATCACCAAAATCATGTCAACTTTGTCAAGGATGTAATCCAGGCGGGAAAACCCGCTCGCTGGATTGAAAGCCAAGCCGCTTTTACAACCACAGTCGTGGATCAGTTGGAGGCTTCGATCCACATGGTCGCTTGCTTCCGGGTGGAAGCTGATATAGTCGGCTCCGGCTTCGGCAAAGGCGGTGATTAGGCTGTCCACAGGTCGGGTCATGAGATGCACATCAATCGGGGAGACAACGCCGTAATTTCGTAGGGCACTACAGACCATGGAACCAAAACTCAGGTTGGGAACATAGTGATTGTCCATGACGTCAAAATGCACCATGTCGGCGCCGGCATCGAGAACAGCAGACACTTCTTTCCCGAGTCGGGCAAAGTCTGCGGCGAGTATGGAGGGGCAGATTTGGTCTTTCACTTCACTGTGTTGCGCGGCTTGAGCCAAGGGGGCTTATGGTAACCCAAGCCGAGTGCGGGGTTGCTGGCAAAATGGCTTTGAGGCAGTGCTGGTTCGGGCGAGAAGTGGTCAGGCAGACTTGGCAGAGGATTTGTGTGGCAAACGGCGACAGGCCGTGGAGAAAAGCGTTTTGATTTCTTCTTTTGGTTTTTTGAGGCTGGCTCTGGTTTTTCTGGGGCTGGCAATGGTGTTTCTGGTTCCGGATCCGAAAGCGGAACTCATTCTGGAGTGGCCTGAGGTGTTGTTCGTGTTGGTGGCACCTGTAATGGCCCCGCTTTTTTTTTAATACTTTTGCTGGATGCCTTGCTGACCCGACCGTTCTCAAGCGGTGCTTCCCGCTTGGAATGCCAGCGACTCAACCGTATCCTCGTACTTGATTTGGTGGTGGCCATGTTGCTGTTGCTGGCGTGGTTCCCATATTTTTCAACTTTGGGTGAAGTGTAGTTCAGGTAACCGTCAGTGGCGCATCCTTTGTTGTTTCAGGCAAAATTTTGGCGGAAGTTTCGGGTCGCGCGTCAAGGGTCAGGCAAGGCGATCTGGTCTCCAGACAGACTGAAATCGTGGCGAGAGGGATGGGGCACTTTCGAGGCGAAAAAACCAGTCCCGTGTGCTGCTTGATTCAGAGCCGGACGAGTATCCGTCCGATAACCTCGTTTTGCAGCAGTTTCTGTGCGGTTGGCAACACCGCGTCAAGCGTAATTTCCGAGTAGCAGAACTGATCAAGGTGAACAGAGCGCATGTCACCGCCCAGTGATTCCCAGACTTGGCGGCGCAATGCTATGGGGCAATTCGAAGAGCTTATCCCGAGTAAATTGACACCGCGCAAAATAAACGGGTGCGTCGTCAAATGCAGTGTTGCAGATTGCGCAAGCCCGATGCTCGCAATATTGCCCCTCGGTCTGGTGCACTTTATGGCGGTTGCCAGAGCGTCACCGCCCAAGTTATCTATGGCTCCCCCCCAAAGGGCTTTCCCAAGTGGCTCTGTTGTCGCGCTGAGTGGCGGGCAGATTCGTCTTGCTCCCACTTGGGAAAGAAAGTTATGTGCCTGCGCTTTGGTGGTAGCCGCCAGGCAGTCATAGCCTTTCAAAGCCAGCAGCTTGACTGCGAAACTTCCGACCCCGCCACTGGCACCCGTGACCAGAACCTCTCCCTGTTCGGGGCTTTGTCCGTTTTCCTCCATTCTTTTAATGGCCAAGGCGGCAGTAAAGCCCGCTGTTCCTATCAACATGGCACTTCTGGGGTTCAGGCCTTCCGGCATTTTCACCACGCACTCCGCAGGAAGCGTCGCGTAGTCGGCAAAACCGCCATCACGTGTTTCGCTGAGCCCGGATCCCTGCGCCAGCACCGCGTCTCCGACCCGAAAGTTTGGGCTATTGCTTTCTGTGACGTATCCGCCAAGGTCAATTCCTGCGGTCAGGGGGTAGCGGCGCAAAATCGGTGCCTTTCCCAAAACTGCCAAAGCATCCTTGTAATTGATTCCGGAATACGCCACCGCGATTTGTACTTCGTTTCCCCCGGGTGTACGTAGTGGCAACTCTTCAATACGCGCGTTTCCTGAACCACTGTCATGGATGCGCAAAGCCCGGGAACGATTCATGCTTGTCTTGTTCGAGTCAGGAAGACAGGACAAGCCTGTCAGACTCCATCCGCTTGTAAAACGTGATGACTGACGCCTTCGTGCAAGCGATTGGCAACTTCAGAAATCTCTGCCAAGGTGTTTCCCAGCAAACAGAAGTGCCCCATTTTTCTGCCTCGTCTCGCCTCATCTTTTCCGTACAGATGCAATGTCAGGTTGGTGTGCTTTTGTAGCAAAGACCAGTCAGGGAATTCGTTGTGCCACAAGTCACCAAGCAGATTCATCATGACCACAGCGGGGTGCTTCATCCTTGCCTTTGCGACTTTGAGGCCGACCATCATGCGTACCTGTTGCTCAAATTGTGAAACATTGCAGGCGTCAATTGTGTAGTGCCCGCTGTTGTGCGGGCGTGGCGCAAACTCATTGATCAGAAGCTGCTTTCCCTCAGTGGCAAAAAACTCCACCCCGAGAACACCGCAGTAATTCAGGGCGTGAGCCAGTCTTTCAGCAAGCGACTGTGCTTCTTGGTGCAGCGTCTCGCAAATGGGTGCCGGAACCATACTTTTGTACAGAATCCCGGATCGATGTTCGTTTGCCGCAACCGGGTAGGAAAAGCTGTTGCCTTCTGCATCACGCGCGACGATGACAGACAGTTCGTGTTCCAGAGCCACTTTTTCTTCAAGGACACAGGGTGTGGATCCAAGGTCGAGAAAGGCATCACGAGCTTGTTGGGGTGTTTCTGCGAGCATCTGCCCCTTTCCGTCGTAGCCGCCGCGCGCGGTTTTCATGATTGCAGGAGGTGCCAGTTTGGCAAACCGCTCGCCAATATTTGCCAGCTTGTCAATCACTGTGAAATTAGCTGTGCTGAATCCTGCAGAGCGCAAGAAAGTTTTTTCGGCAATCCGGTCTTGGGCAATTCCCAAGGCATACGGGGACGGGCAAAGGGTCAGCCTATCAGACAAAAACCGCGCGGTGTTCATTGGGATGTTCTCAAATTCGAAAGTGGCCGAGTCGCAATGCCTCGCAAATTCCGACAACGCATTCAGATCGTCGTAGGGAGCGCAGAAATGCCGATCGGTTTCCTTGCTTGCCGGGCTGTCTGCATGGTTGTCAAATACCGCTGTGCGATAGCCCATGGCTCGTGCCGCCGTCACAAACATCATGCCAAGCTGACCACCGCCTAAAACGCCCAGAGTCGAACCTTTCGGCAAAGGTCTGGTTGCCTGGGCAGAATTTTTATTGTTTTCAGGCACGACCATTGGGTAGCCGAGACCTGTGCAAGAGTTTTGTTTCGATAGCAAACACCATCATTGGTTGTGCGAAATTTTATTCAGAAAGGATTTTTTCGGCTTTCGCCAGTCCATTCCCCAAGTGGCGAGAAGCGCTGCCTCAGTCGGCAAGCTTGGAATTGAGCACTGCGTCAGCCATGCTCTCGCGATATGTGGCCAATTTCTGGTATAGCACTTGTGAGCGCATTGCCAACAAAGCACAAGCGAAGAGGGCGGCGTTTTCTGCCCCTGCCGGACCAACGGCAAAAGTCGCGACCGGTACGCCTTTGGGCATTTGTGCAATTGAGCACAGGGCATCCATTCCTTGCAGCTCTCCTCCTGCAATCGGTACGCCAAGTACAGGAAGCAGCGTCAGCGACGCAAGCATGCCTGGCAAATGAGCTGCGCCTCCGGCACCAGCAATGATGCATTTCAGACCACGTCCTTTTGCACTTTTCGCGTATTTATACATTCGTGTCGGCGTACGGTGTGCCGACACGATTTCCTTTTCGTAGGGAATGGCGAAACTGTTCAGGCACTCAGCGGCGAGCTTCATGACTTGCCAGTCATTTTTGCTGCCCATAACGAGTCCAACGACCGGTTTGTTCATGGTTTTTCCAGGTTCCTTTATTTCAGGAGTCTCAGCAGTGCTGTTTTTACGATAGCGACCTGTTATTTTGCCACAGCTTTTGATTTGGGTTCAGGTGCTGCCAAGGCGGCGAGCAGGTGCAGACAATGGGGCATGGAAGGCTGTTTTAGTGCCCACAGCTTGCGTCATTGGAAAATGTCCAAGTGCTTGTGTACGTTTGGCAAAGTGTGCAGGAGACCAAGTAGTGCACAGCAGAAAAAAACAGAGCAAGCCCTGCTGCCCTCTGTGAAAGATTGTGTTCGGGGAACTCAGGAGTTGAAAAGTCAGGTGCTTCAAACGAGACAGAGCGGGTGGTTTTTACCGCCGATACAGGCGAGAAACTGGTCATTACAGGCTTTTTAGGCTAAAATAGTTGCCAATCGGTTTTGGAGCGATGGGTTCAGGTTCGAGCCTACATGGGCAAATGGAGGTAGGGGAGTTGTGTGTGAAATGACTGTTGTTCTTTGCGTTCCGGTCTGGGGAAGGTGGCAAAAAAGGTTAAGAAATATCGAGTGCCCATGCTTGATAGTCAATAATTTTATTATGGTCGGAAAAGGCCGTTTTTCGGGTTGCAGAAGTGTGCTCGAATTGCGTTGGCCACACTTTGTGGCTGTGAATTGTTACAGGAGGTCATGATGGCAAACAGTGTTGGGAATTTATTTACGAAGTACTCGGCTACTTACAGTAAAGCTGGTGAAGAAGACGCGGAGCGCGAGCCACTGACTCCAAAGGAGCTAAAAAAAGCGTCTCGAAATGAACTGCGTGGTTTTGAAGGGGATGTTCTTCGCGTTAGCAAGCGTGGTGGTAATTTTCTGGATCGCGTTATGTGCTGGATTGAAGACCGTGTTTTTTCGCTTACGCGCAGCGGCCACCCGGATTCAAGTCGGCAATCGCAAAGCAAGGAATTTTCTGAAGATGTTAAGAAAGCACTCAGAGAAATAGACGTGGACACTGAAGGAGTAGACGAACACCAACTAATGAAGCAAATAAAATCTGTTCAGGTGCGTGATTTGCCGCTGCGCTCAGGTTTTGTTCAATCCATTCTTCGGGAAGTCGCGTCACTGGAAAATGCTAGCGGGAAGGGCAGGCTGCCAAAAATTGCCAAAGAAGCGTTTCTATCTAATGGCGAAGTTGCCCGGAGCAAGACTCCAGAATTGAATGTTGATTTACTTTTTCTTTCTCCTGAAAAAGCAGGAAGAAGAGAAGTGATAGGCGTGGATGGCAGCTCAGAGGGGGAGAGTGACGATGATAGCGTAGAGCTTTCACACTCTTACTCTGGCCCCAATCCCCAACCGGGCTCCGGCAGAGCCAAGGCAGACAATTTAAGTTCTATACCGGGCTCCGGCAGAGCCAAGGCGGACAATTTAAGTTCTATGGATAATGGAATGTTTTTCGATCGGCTTAGTGATCACGTAGAAGAAATTGTGCGGCCATACGTAGTCACGGAAACCCAGGGGATTTTCTCGGAAACCAGTTTGGACTCCTATACGGAGGCAGGTTATGCGCGTGACACTAAGGCGGTTGCAAAGGTGTTGACCGGAAGACTCGCCCGTACAAGTTTTACGTCTGCGTCTGTGCCAGATTTTAGAGTGCCTCTTCAACAGAGAGCGCAAGATATATATGATGGATTAGCATTGAATGAGAGTGTCGATTCCGTGGTTGACAGGGAAACGCAAGCGTTTCGTGAATTGGCGCGCGAAATAAGCGCAGGACGTGAGGATCTGATAGAAGCGTATGTTTCTGGACATTTTAATCCAAGCACTGGTGAAGACACGATTTAGGACAGTGGTTTGAGCGTAAAGCATAGTCTACTCATGATGCAGTGCCCGCATAAGCCTTTCATAACGCTACTGCCTGCATGTTGGCTTGAGACTGGCGCATTTCAGCAACGGTCAGCCACCGGTAGTTTTCCGGTCACCATGTGTTCGACCGTTGCTTGACTCGGTACATCTTTCAGCTGCAGAGATTGACCTGCAGGAACCTGTCTCGTGACATGGGGGAGGTGTTGGTAAAAGGAATGCCCCCCGGTTTGTCACCATACGCGCAACCTGCTGTTGCTTGGGTTGCTTTTTTGTGCCGGATATCCCCGGTGCGTAACCCACAGGCCACTCGCTTCTGCCTGTCCATGTGGTGTTTGCCGGTGATGATCGACTTTTATGCCACCCGCCTTTCTCTGTGCAAACTGCGCCCGGGTGACCCAAAAATTCAAGAGGTGGGGTCTCTAAATGGGACAGAGCGGGTGGGCTTTGTCGCCCGAAGCAGGCGGAAGATTGGATGTTTGTGCTTTTCAGGTTACAATGGTCTCTAGTCGCTTGGAGCGATGGATTGAGGTTCAAGCCGACATGGGCAAACGGAGGCAGGAAAGTTGTGTGTGGAATGACTGTTTTAATGCGTAAGCGGCCACTTGTTCTTGACGTTCAGGTCTGGGGAAGGTGGCAAGAAAGGTTAAGAAATATCGAGCGCCCATGCTTGATAGTCAATAATTTTATTACGGTCGGAAAAGGCCGTTTTTCGGGTTGCAGAAGTGTGGTTGAATTGCGTTGGCCACACTTTGTGGCTGTGAATTGTTACAGGAGGTCATGATGGCAAACAGTGTTGGGAATTTATTTACGAAGTACTCGGCTACTTACAGTAAAGCTGGTGGAGAAGGCGCGGATCGTGTGCCACTGACTGCAAAGGAGCTAAAAAAAGCGTCTCGAAATGAACTACGTGGTTTTGACGGGGATATTCTTCGCGTTAGCAAGCGTGGCGGTAATTTTCTGGATCGCGTTGTGTGTTGGCTTGAAAGGCGTGTTTTTTCGCTTACGCGCAGCGGTCAAAGGGATTCAAGCCGGCAAAAGCACAGCCAGGAATTTGCTGCCCATGTTGGTGATGCGCTCGCAGAAATAGGCGTAGGTGCTGAAGGTGAAGGCAAACACGATCTGATAAGGAAAATAGAATCTGTTCAGAAGCGTGATTTGCCGTTGCGCTCCGGTTTTGTTCAATCCATTCTTCAGGAAGTTGCGGCATTGCAGCGTAATGCTGGGCAGGGTGTACTGCCAGATATTGCCCAAATGGCGTTTCCACCAGCAGCAGAAGTGATTCATCAAGAAGAGTTCCGTGATCAAGGTGTCGTGGTTCCTGATGGACAACTGGAACCTGGACGAGCGGCAGAAGTGGGTCATGGCGATCGTGACGAAGGTTTGCCTCAAGTTCCGGCCAATAGGGATAATGAGCCTGTAATTGTTCCCCAGAATCTGCCTGAACCCCATCATTTTGCCCCCGGGTGGAATGCAGGACATGAGCCGCGGCAGCATAAAGCACCTTTGCGAGCTCCGGAACAACAGCTGCAGGTGCCTCAAGCGCCCCAATTTCGAGAGTATGCGAGAGTTCCAGATCTAGCTCCCGAGCCTGCTCCAGAAGGGGCGGTCGGAGAAGGATTTAAGTTTGCGCAACAGAACAACGAAGACTTTAGAAATAGTCTTTTAGAGCCCGTAAAGACCAAGTTGGTTAATCCGGTGCTTCGCGAAAAAGGCTTTTATGACGAAATAACACAAGAGAAAACAGATGCCGCTGACAGGATAACCTCTGAAATGGTGGATCGTGTTATTCAGCATTATGGTGGTCCTCAAAAGGCAAAAGAAGCAGTAGACGAAAATCTTGGTTTAGTTAGGTTTGCAGAGAATCTAAATCTCAACGAGAATCAGTTGCAGAGTCAGGCACTTAAAAATGTAATTGAGGGCTTGGCCGCTAATCAGAAGGAAAATATGGGTGCAGCTGTCAATGAGTTATATGAAGCAGAAATTGGTGGCCAGCAGCATCAAGTACCTTTGCTAGCTCCGGTTCAGTTGCCGCAGGAACCTCAAGCACCGCAAGATCAACCTGTGCATGCCCCATTAGATAGGGAAGATGTTCAGGAAGCGATTCCAGCACCCCAACTTCAAGAGAATGTGAGAGCTCCAGCCCCAGTTCCCGAGGCTGCTCCAGAAGGGGCGGTCGGAGAAGGATTTAAGTTTGTGCAACAGAGCGATCAAGATTTTAAAAACAGTCTTTTTGAGCCCGTAAAGACCAAGTTGGTTAATCCGGTGCTTCGCGAAAAAGGCTTTTATGTCGAAGTGACACAAGAGAAAACAGACACCGCTGACAGGATAGCCGTTGATATGGTGGGTCGTGTTATTCAGCATTATGGTGATGCTCAAAAGACAAAAGAAGCAGTAGACGAAAATCTTTATTTTCTTAAGTTGGCAAATCGTGAAACTCTCAGCGAGAATCAGTTGCGGAATATAGCACTTGAAAATATAATTAAGGGCTTAGCAACTCATGAAAAGGATAAGATGAATGCAACTGCCAATGAGTTATATGAAGCAGAAATTGGTGGCCAGCAGCATCAAGTACCTTTGCCAGCTCCGGTTCAGTTGCCGCAGGAACCTCAAGCACCCCAACTTCAAGAGGATGCGAGAGTTCAAGTTCTCGCTCCAGACTTTGCTCCAGCAGAGCCAGTTGAAGGAGCCTTTCAGTTTGCGCAACAGAGCGATCAAGACTTTAGAAACAGTCTTCTTGATCCCGTAAAGACCAAGTTGGTTAATCCAGTGCTTCGCGAAAAAGGCTTTTATAACGAAGTGACACAAGAGAAAACAGATGCCGCTGACAGGATAGCCTCTGATATGGTGAGTCATGTTATTGATTATTATGGTGGTGCTCAACAGGCAAAAGAAGCAGTAGACGAAAATCTTGGTCTTCTTAAGCTTGCAGGTAATCCAGATGTTAGCGAGAATCAGTTGCAGAATCAGGCACTTGAAAATGTAATTGTGGGCTTGGCCACTAATCAGAAGGGAGATATGAATGCAGCTGTCGGAAGGATATATGGAGTCATAGTAGATGGCGCACAAATTGAAGAACTGGAGCAGCAAGTGCCAGAAGCACAAGGAGGCTATGCACCATTGCCGCAGAATCTGGTAGCAACTTTGCGTGCTCCACTACCTCGGCATGACGCTACGGCGCAGGGAGCACCCCAAGCTCCCCAACGTCAAGCTGCCGCGAGAGTTCAGATTCCTACTGGCCCTGAATCTGAACAACTAGCAGAACCGGTTCAAGGCGATTTTAACAGAAGTGGGCTTAATGTTCCCGAGGAGAGGAGTAATAAGCCCGAAGCTGTTTACCAGAACGTGTCTATTGACAATGTTAAGGCCAATGATTCTGCCGTCCCCATACAGCCAAAAAGCCTTGACGACTTTGCAGAGATGTCTGTCCAAGCATTTAGTGAACGGCTTGGCGTATACACGCGAGATAAACTTGTTGGCTCCTCCCTGACGGAGGAGTTGCAAAGGCGCAACAACTCTAGAATAACCGACAAAGCCTACGGCAGAATTGTGAGTCAAGTGACTTCGGAACTCGCTAAGATTACATTTGGTGAAGTCAATGGTGACAGTATGCGTAGCACCTATGATTTTGCGCAAAATCTACATGCTGAACGGCGTACAGCAAATGATAGTTTACAAAACCCCCACCCCCCGGGCAGATTGATACATGATGTGTTTATGACTGTAGCAAACAATATGTGCGAAGGGAAGGAGGAATGGGTGAAAAGTTATATTTCTAGTGAAATTGATACCATGGTAGCGGTTCCCTTGGTTGCAAATGCTAATCAGAGCATACCGCAGCAAGCTCCTGTTCATGACCCTGTTCGAGCAGAGGCGGTCGAAGGTACCTTTCAGTTTGCGAATCAGAACAACGATGACTTTATGAAGAGTCTTACGGGGGTAGTAAAGACCAAACTGGTTGTGCCGAAGCTTCACAAAAGAGGCTTTTATACAGGGAGGAACACAGATGATAAACTAAGTACCAATGATGTCATAGCCTCTCGAATGACGGGTCATATTATTGTTCTTTATGGTAATGTTGAAAATGTAAAAACGGCAGCAGACAAGAGTCTTGCTGAGCTTGGGGTGGCAAAAAATACAGGTGACAACAATAATCAGGTTCAGGCACTTGGAAATATGATTGAAAACTTGAGCGCTGATCGTGCGTCGAATATGGACTCAGCTTTCAACGTGGTATATGATGGACAAATTCAAATCTTGCAGCAGCAAGCCCAGGCTCGGCCACCGCAGGCAGCATCTCAAGCACCCCAACTTGGAGAGGGTGCGAGAGTTCAACATCTCAATCCTGCCCCTGATGCAGCAGGGTCAGCCATAGGAGGCTTTCAGTTTGCGCAACAGAGCAATGAAGATTTTAAAGCCAGTCTTTTTGAGCCCGTTAAGGACAAGTTTGTTAAACCATTTCTTGACAAGAAAGGCTTTTATGTACATGGTTTTTCAAATGCTAAATTAGCTACCGCCGAAAATATAACCACTAGTATGGTGGATAAGGTTATTGGATATTATGGTGGTGATGCACAAGCAAAAAAAGTAGTAGACGATATGTTGGAAATCTTAAATCTAACTAAAGACCCTGGTGATACCGAGAAACAGATGCAAAATTTAGCGCTGAATAATACAATAGAGAAATTGGGCACTGAACAAACGCAATTAATGAATAATTTTGTCGAGGTGGTATATGATACGGAAATTAAAAACCCGCAGCAGCAAGCTCCGATTCTGCAACGGCAGGCACCTCAAGCACCCCAACTTGAAGAGGGTGCGAGAGTTCAACCTCTCAATCTCGACCCTGTTCCAGCAGAGCCAGCCATAGAAGGTTTTCAGTTTACGCAACAGAGCGATGAAGCTTTTAAAGCCAGTCTTTTTGATCTCATATCGGCCAGGTTGGTTTATCCGGTGCTTGAAAAGAAAGGCTTATATAATAATCCAACACAAGAGACTATGAGAAACGCTAGTGTCATCCTTAGAGCCATTACCACTGATATGGGGGACTATGTTATTAATAAAAATGGCGGTTATATGCAGGTAAAAAATGTAGCAAGCGAGAATCTGGGTCTTTTGAGGGCTGTTGCAGATCCGAATGATACCGATGAACAGTTGCAGAAGAACGCGTTGAATAGTGTAATAGATGGCTGGATCACTAATGATGAGGTTGGTATAAATGCAACTGTTGAAGACATGTATGAAAGGAGAGTAGGGGGCGCGGTAGAAGCATCAGGTGAAGTTCCACCACCGCCGCAGATGCGACCACAATTTGTGCCGCCTGTCCATGATGATTTTTCGCAACCAGTTGGGTCAATGAGGCTCCCTCAACAACCTCAACCGCAGCGAGTAGCACCTCAGGTTGACCAACCTTTGGGTGCCCCGGATTCTTTGCAAGGAGCTGAGGCAATTGGAATTGATCAGCCAAATTTCAATCCTGCTAAAGAAAATGCAATAAATATTTTTTTGGGGAGACTTGAAAAGAATGAACTTAAAAACCTTGTGCGAGCTGCTGCCTATGAAGTTATTGAAGAGGCAGGGTATGCTAATGCCACCGGTATTGAATCTGACTATGACTCTCTAGCTCATCCCACATATGCTGAACATATATCCAAGAATACGTGGGAGAAACACAAACAATTCGCGATTAAAGCTTTTTCAAATAATTACGACATTCAGCAAAACAATGCGATAAGAGATCATAAACAGTTAGATTTGAATGTTGTAGAGGAACAGGCCATGAAGGTGTTTATCATCAATTTTAAAGCTGATTTCAGGAAGGACTTGCCAAAAATCAAACCTCAGGTTTAGAGAAAGCTGCAGAAGGGCATACGGGGCGGTCTTTTTCTTGCAAAAAATCTCTGACGCTAATTTTGCCAAGCCGCCTATTCTATACAGCTGTTATTGAAACTGTTGCTGGAACTGTTTCTGCAGAAGTCAGGGTTGAGTGTTGTCGGGGCACAGGATAACTGCGTATGTTTCTGGTTTACTATACGGGTAAGCTACGGGAAATTCTTCTTCTACACAATATGATCGGACATCGTAGCAATTATGAACATGTTGCACTTTTTACTCCAAGGGTAATTGATAGATGTTGGAGTTCAAGAACTCGTCACGCCGGATTCAGTATCCGCACACCACTGGTAGTTTCCCGGTCACCAAGTGTTCGACCTTCACTTGACTCGGCACATCTTTCAGCTGTGAAGGATGGTTCGAAGGAACCGCCTCATAACATGGAAGGTGTGCATGGTTTGGTGTTGGCAAAAGGAATGCTTCCCGGTTTATCACCATACGGGCAGTCGTCTGTTGTTTGGCTCGCTTTTTTGTCGGGTAGTCGTGCGTAACCCGGAGGTCACTCGCTTATGCCTGTCCATGTTGTGTTTCGCCGGTGCTGATTGATTTTTATGCCACCTGCTTTTCTCTGTGCAAACTGCACCTGAGTGGCTCAAGAATTCAAGGGTCGAGCCTCTGAAACGGGGCAAAGCGGGTGGGTCTTGTTTTGCCCGAAACAGGCGAAGACAGGTTGTTATAGGCTTTTCAGGTTAAAATGGCTGCCAATTGGTCTTGGAGTGATGGGTTAAGGTTCTAGCCGATGTGAGCAAATGGAGGTGGGAAAGTTGTATGTAGTAATGGTTGTTTCAATGCGTAAGCAGGCACTTGTTCTTTGCGTGTCGGTTTGGGGAAGGTGGCAAAAAAGGTTAAGAAACATCAAGCGTCCATGCTTGATAGTCAAAAATTTTATTACGGTCGGGAAAGGCTGTTTCTTCGATTGCAGAAGTGTGGGCGAATTGCGTTGGTCACACTTCGTGCCTGTAAATTGTTACAGGAGGCCATGATGGCAAACAATGTTGGGGATTTATTTGGGAAGTACTCGGCTACTTACAGTAAAGCTGGTGGAGAAGGCGAGGATCTTGTGCCGCTGGATCCAAAGGAGCAAAAAAAAGCGTCTAGAAATGAACTGCATGGTTTTGACGGGGGTGCTCTTCGCGTTAGCAAGCGTGGCGGTAATTTTCTGAATCGCGTTGTGTGTTGGCTTGAAGACCGTGTTCTTTCGCTTACGAGAAGCGTTGGTCGTGAGCCTACAATTCGGCAAAAGCACAGCAGTGAATTTGCCAGGCATGTTAGTGCTGCGCTCACAGAAATAGGTGAGCATGGTGCTGACGGTGTGGAGAATCATTATCTAATGAAGAAAATTGAACTTGTTCAGAAGCGTGATTTGCCGTTGCGTTCAGGTTTTGTTCGATCCATTCTTTGGCAAGTTGCTCTACTGCAGTGTGACAGTGGGCAAGGTGTACTGCCAGATATTGCCAAGCAGGCGTTTCTGGCAGAACCACCAGCAGAACCACCAGCAGTACCAGGTGTGGATTATGGCGGTCGTGGTGAAGGTGAGCATCAAATTCCGGACGATAGGAATGTGGCACACAGAGGTGATCAGAACCAGCCTCCTCCCGACATTCCGGCCAACAAGAATGTAGCTGGAGGCGGTCAGCAACTGCCTCCCCAGATGGCGGCGGGAGTTCATAAAGCCGATGTGAGAGACTATAAAGACTTTGCAAACCTGTCTAGTGGTGACTTCACTGAAAAGCTTTGCCAATACATGGCAAATTTTGTCTCCAAAATTGTGGATGGGCAGTTGGATCAACGCGAATGTCGCATCACCAACCATCAGTGCGACCAAATTGTTCGAGAGACGACTTTGAGACTTGCTGATAACAAATATCCAGGGGGTGAAGGCGAAGATCGTATACTTACCACCTTTGTGACTGCTCAAGACATGCACAAGCAACTTGTTGCCGAGAATGAGCAAAAAGGTTTCCCTAGATCCCCGGCTGATTTGGAAAAGACTGTGGTTACTTTAATAGGATACAACATAGGCGTAAACCAAGGGGACTGGATGGAAACGATTGTTTCTGAAAATTTAAACAACCTGATGATAGAGCCCCCACCAGAGAATGCCGATCAGGGTATACCGTAGCAATCACTCTATGATCAAGCCTGTGGTCAATGAGGTGCGGAAGTTCAAATTTCCGCTCCCGACCTTGCTCAAGTCTGGCGAGTCGAAGTAGACTTTCAGTAACAAGCACCTTTGTGTGCCCCAGCTTTCCAGCAGCCACCGCGGCAGCAATCATGACTTGTGCTTGCCCCGTGTGCCCCTGGGTTTTAGCCACCACCGCCTGGGCAATGACAACCTGTACCCCCCAGGATGATCATTCGCAGTCAGTCGGGTCATCAGTCAGGCTCCTTTAGCCACCGCCGCATCAAGCATCCCATCGTCAAGAAGGTGCGGAAGTTCAAATTCCTGATCCCGACCTTTCTCAAGCCGGGCGAGTCGAAGGAGACTTTCAGTAACAAGCACCTTTGTGTGCCCCAGCTTTCCTGCCGCCGCCACGGCAGCAACCATGACTTGTGCTTGCCCCGTGTGCCCCTGGGTTTTAGCCACCACCGCCCGGGCAATTACAACCTGCACCTCTCTCCCGGGACGATCTTTCGCAGTTAGTCGGGCCAACAGTTAGGCACCTTTAGCCACCTTTAGCCACCTTTAGCCACCGCAGGCGTGGTAACCACAACCTTCGGGAGCCCTGGGCTTTTTGTAGCCAGTTGGGTGACGGAGTCAATCAGTCAAATGCTGGTTCCGCTAAAGGTGAGGAAATAGAAAAGCCGCGACTTAAAGACCGTATGTGTGCTGTTGCCGTGATGTTATTGGTGGGGCAGGGTATGATGCTGATAATATTGAGTCTGATTATAACCTCGAAAAACTGCGGTTGTTGTTGGTTTTTTTATACATGAAAACTTACAGACCCCCCCTCTTCTACACAATAAAGTTAGATGTCGCAGCAATTATGAATATGCTGCACCTTTTATTCCAAGGGCAATCGATAGATGTGGGAATCCAAGGGTTCGTCACGCCGGATGCAGTGCCCGCATAAGCCTTTCATAGCACTACTGCCTGCTTGTAGGCTTGAGATTGGTGCGTTTCGGCAACGGTCAGCCACCGGCAGTTTTCCGGTCACCATGTGTTCGACCGTTGCTTGACTCGGTACATCTTTCAGCTGCAGAGATTGACCTACAGGAACCTGTCTCGTGACATGGGGGAGGTGTTGGTAAAAGGAATGCGCCCCGGTTTGTCACCATACGCGCAGCCTGCTGTTGCTTGGGTTGCTTTTTTGTGCCGGATAGCCGTACGTAACCCACTGGCCACTCGCTTCCGCCGTCCATGTGGTGTTCGCCGGAGCTGATCGACTTTTATGCCACCCGCTTTTCTCTGTGCAAACTGCGCCCGGGTGACTCAAAAATTCAAGAGGTGGGGTCTCTAAATGGGACAGAGCGGGTGGGCTTTGTCGCCCGAAGCAGGCGGAAGATTGGATGTTTGTGCTTTTCAGGTTACAATGGTCTCTAGTCGTTCTTGGAGCGATGGGTTGAGGTTCAAGCCGACATGGGCAAACGGAGGCAGGAAAGTTGTGTGTGGAATGACTGTTTTAATGCGTAAGCAGCCACTTGTTCTTTACGTTCAGGTCTGGGAAAGGTGGCAAAAAAGGTTAAGAAATATCGAGCGCCCATGCTTGATAGTCAATAATTTTATTATGGTCGGAAAAGGCCGTTTTTCGGGTTGCAGAAGTGTGCTCGAATTGCGTTGGCCACACTTTGTGGCTGTGAATTGTTACAGGAGGTCATGATGGCAAACAGTGTTGGGAATTTATTTACGAGGTACTCGGCTACTTACAGTAAAGCTGGTGGAGAAGACGCGGAGCGCGAGCCACTGACTGCAAAGGAGCTAAAAAAAGCGTCTCGAAATGAACTACGTGGTTTTGACGGGGATATTCTTCGCGTTAGCAAGCGTGGCGGTAATTTTCTGGATCGCGTTGTGTGTTGGCTTGAAAGTCGTGTTTTTTCGCTTACGCGCAGCGGTCAAAGGGAGTCAAGTCGGCAAAAGCAGAGCCAGGAATTTGCTGATTGTGTTAGTGCTGCGCTCACAGAAATAGGCGAAGTTGTTGAAGGTGATGGCAGACACGATCTGATAAGGAAAATAGAATCTGTTCAGAAGCGTGATTTGCCGTTGCGCTCCGGTTTTGTTCAATCCATTCTTCAGGAAGTTGCGGCATTGCAGCGTACTGCTGGGCAGGGTGTACTGCCAGATTTTGCCCAAATGGCGTTTCCAGCAGCAGAAGTGATCCATCAAGTAGAGATCCGTGATCAAGGTGTCGTGGTTCCTGATGGACAACTGGAACCTGGACGAGCGGCGGAAGTGGTTCATGGCGATCGTGACGAAGGTTTGCCTCAAGTTCCGGCCAATAGGGATAATGAGCCTGAAATTGTTCAGCAGAACCTGCCTGTTCCCAATATTCTGCGCAATAACCCTGCCGACCCCATACAGCCAAAAAGATTTGACGAATTTTCACAGGTGTCTGGCTCTGTCTTTACTGAAAGGCTTAGCGGATACACGGGAGATATGCTTATTGGCCCCTGCCTGAATGAGGAGGTGAATCGGCGCGGCATTAAAATCTCCAGCCAAGTCTACAATAAAATTGTGAATCACGCGACTTTGGAACTTGCTGTTTTCACATATCAAGTAGAAGACGGTGAAAGACCTATTTTTGGCACCTATAACTTTGCGCAAGATCTGCATGAAAGATGGGTTGGTGAAAATAATAAAGCAACAAATCGCGCCACCCCAGAGCAATTGGAACATGATGTGCTTTATAGAACAGCATGCAATATATGCAACGGAAACGAGGATTGGGTGAAAAATTATGTTGTTGAAAGATTAAATTTGATGGGGGCAGTCGCCCTACCTGAAAATGCTAATCAGGGGATACCGCAGCAGCAAGCCCCTATGCAAGCCCCTGTTCAAGCTGAGCAGGCCATAGGAGCCTTTCAGTTTGCGCAACAGAGCGATCAAGATTTTAAAAACAGTCTTCTTGATCCCGTAAAGACCAAGTTGGTTAATCCGGTGCTTGAAGGAAAAGGCTTTTATATCGATACAACAGATGCGAAAATACTAACCGCTGATGCCATCACCTCTGATATGGTGGATCATGTTATTAAACATCATGGTGGTGCTCAACAGGCAAAAGAAGCGGTAGACCAAAATCTTGGTCTTCTTAAGCTTGCAAGTAATCCAAATGCTAGCGAGAATCAGTTGCAGAATCAGGCACTTGAAAATGTAATTGTGGGCTTGGCCACTAATCATAAGGATGATATGTATGCAGCTGTCAATGTGCTATATGAAGCGAGAGTAAGAGTAGCGGACGTGCCAGAAGCACCAGGAGAAGTTCCACCACCGCCGCAGGCACCGCAAGAACAACCTGTGCCTGAGCTACTACCTGGGCATGGGGACGTGGATCTGATGGCGCCTCAAGCACCCCAACATGAAGGGGGTGTGAGAGTTCAACCTCTCAATCTCGACCCTGTTCCAGCAGAGCCAGCCATAGAAGGTTTTCAGTTTACGCAACAGAACGATGAAGCATTTAAAGCCAGTCTTTTTGATCTCATATCGGCCAGGTTGGTTTATCCGGTGCTTGAAAAGAAAGGCTTATATAATAATCCAACACAAGAGACTATGAGAAACGCTAGTGTCATCCTTAGAGCCATTACCACTGATATGGGGGACTATGTTATTAATAAAAATGGCGGTTATCTGCAGGTAAAAAATGTAGCAAACGAGAATCTGGGTCTTTTGAGGTCTGTTGCAGAGCCTAATGATACCGATGAACAGTTGCAGAAGAATGCGTTGAATGCTGTAATAGATGGCTGGATCACTAATGATAAGGTTGGTTTAGATGCAGTTGTTGGAAACATGTATGAAACGAGAGTAGGGGGCGCTCCAAAAGCACCAGCTGAAGTTGCACCACCGCCGCAGATGCGACCACAAGTTGTGCCTGGCCCGGATGATTTTTCGCAACCAGTTGGGTCAAAGATACCCCCTCATCCACCCCAAGTGCAGCGAGCAGCACCTCCGGTTAACCAACCTTTGGATGCCCCGGATTCTTTGCATGGAGCTGAGGCAATTAGAATCGGTCAGCCAAATCTTGATCCTGCTAAAGGAAGGGCAATAGATGATTTTGTACGGAAACTTGAAAGGAATGAACTTAAAAACCGTGTGCGAGCTGCTGCCCATAAGGTTATTGATGTGGCAGGGTATGCTAATGCCACCGGTATTGAATCTGACTTTGGTTCTCCACTTCATCACGTATATGCTGATCATATAGCTGGAAATAGTTGGGAGAATCACAAAGAATTTGCGAAAGGAACTTTTTCTAATGTTTACGATAATCAGGAAAAGAAAGCGCTAGATGAAGGTAAAAAAATTGATTTGCAGAAAGTAGAGGATACCACCATGAAGTTGTTTATCATCAATTTTTCAGGTGGATTTAGGTATGCCATGCAAAAAGTCTAACCTCAGGTTTAGAGAAAGCTGCAGAAGGGCATACGGGGCGGTCTTTTTCTGGCAAAAAATCTCTGACACTAATTTTGCCAAGCCGCCTATTCTATACAGCTGTTATTGAAACTGTTGCTGGAACTGTTTCTGCAGAAGTCAGGGTTGAGTGTTGTCGGGGCACAGGATAACTGCGTATGTTTCTGGTTTACTATACGGGTAAGCTACGGGTAATTCATCTTCTACACAACATGATTAGACATCGTAGAAATTATGAATATGTTGCACCTTTTACTCCAAGGATAATCGATAGATGTTGGAGTTCAAGAACTCGTCACGTCGGATTCAGTATCCGCACACCACTGGCAGTTTCCCGGTCACCATGTGTTCGACCTTCACTTGACTCGGCACATCTTTCAGCTGTGAAGGATGGTTCGAAGGAACCGCCTCATAACATGGAAGGTGTGCATGGTTTGGTGTTGGCAAAAGGAATGCTTCCCGGTTTATCACCATACGGGCAGTCGTCTGTTGTTTGGCTCGCTTTTTTGTCGGGTAGTCGTGCGTAACCCGGAGGTCACTCGCTTATGCTGTCCATGTTGTGTTTCGCCGGTGCTGATTGATTTTTATGCCACCTGCTTTTCTCTGTGCAAACTGCACCTGAGTGGCTCAAGAATTCAAGGGTCGAGCCTCTGAAACGGGGCAAAGCGGGTGGGTCTTGTTTTGCCCGAAACAGGCGAAGACAGGTCGTTAAAGGCTTTTCAGGTTAAAATGGCTGCCAATTGGTCTTGGAGTGATGGGTTAAGGTTCTAGCCGATGTGAGCAAATGGAGGTGGGAAAGTTGTATGTAGTAATGGTTGTTTCAATGCGTAAGCAGGCACTTGTTCTTTGCGTGTCGGTTTGGGGAAGGTGGCAAAAAAGGTTAAGAAACATCAAGCGTCCATGCTTGATAGTCAAAAATTTTATTACGGTCGGGAAAGGCTGTTTCTTCGATTGCAGAAGTGTGGGCGAATTGCGTTGGTCACACTTCGTGCCTGTAAATTGTTACAGGAGGCCATGATGGCAAACAATGTTGGGGATTTATTTGGGAAGTACTCGGCTACTTACAGTAAAGCTGGTGGAGAAGGCGAGGATCTTGTGCCGCTGGATCCAAAGGAGCAAAAAAAAGCGTCTAGAAATGAACTGCATGGTTTTGACGGGGGTGCTCTTCGCGTTAGCAAGCGTGGCGGTAATTTTCTGAATCGCGTTGTGTGTTGGCTTGAAGACCGTGTTCTTTCGCTTACGAGAAGCGTTGGTCGAGAGCCTACAATTCGGCAAAAGCACAGCAGTGAATTTGCCAGGCATGTTAGTGCTGCGCTCACAGAAATAGGTGAGCATGATGCTGACGGTGTGGAGAATCATTATCTAATGAAGAAAATTGAACTTGTTCAGAAGCGTGATTTGCCGTTGCGTTCAGGTTTTGTTCGATCCATTCTTTGGCAAGTTGCTCTACTGTAGGGTGACAGTGGGCAAGGTGTACTGCCAGATATTGCCAAGCAGGCGTTTCTGGCA
Organism: uncultured candidatus Poriferisulfidus sp.; assembly: GCA_965215765.1. Taxonomy (GTDB): domain Bacteria; phylum Pseudomonadota; class Gammaproteobacteria; order Poriferisulfidales; family Oxydemutatoraceae. The sequence continues at coordinate 1,145,805 of OZ244118.1, forward strand.
GAACCACCAGCAGTACCACCAGCAGTACCAGGTGTGGATTATGGCGGTCGTGATGAAGGTGAGCATCAAATTCCGGACGATAGGAATGTGGCACACAGAGGTGATCAGAACCAGCCTCCTCCCGACATTCCGGCCAACAAGAATGTAGCTGGCGGCGATCAGCAACTGCCTCCCCAGATGGCGGCGGGAGTTCATAAAGCCGATGTGAGAGACTATAAAGACTTTGCAAACCTGTCTAGTGGTGACTTCACTGAAAAGCTTTGCCAATACATGGCAAATTTTGTCTCCAAAATTGTGGATGGGCAGTTGGATCAACGCGAATGTCGCATCACCAACCATCAGTGCGACCAAATTGTTCGAGAGACGACTTTGAGACTTGCTGATAACAAATATCCAGGGGGTGAAGGCGAAGATCGTATACTTACCACCTTTGTGACTGCTCAAGACATGCACAAGCAACTTGTTGCCGAGAATGAGCAAAAAGGTTTCCCTAGATCCCCGGCTGATTTGGAAAAGACTGTGGTTTCTTTAATAGGATACAACATAGGCGTAAACCAAGGGGACTGGATGGAAACGATTGTTTCTGAAAATTTAAACAACCTGATGATAGAGCCCCCACCAGAGAATGCCGATCAGGGTATACCGTAGCAATCACTCTATGATCAAGCCTGTGGTCAATGAGGTGCGGAAGTTCAAATTTCCGCTCCCGACCTTGTTCAAGTCTGGCGAGTCGAAGTAGACTTTCAGTAACAAGCACCTTTGTGTGCCCCAGCTTTCCAGCAGCCACCGCAACAAGGACAACCTTGGGGTGCCCCAGATTTTCAGCTACCGCAGGTTCCTCAAGCATCCCATCGTCAAGAAGGTGCGGAAGTTCAAATTCCTGATCCCGACCTTTCTCAAGCAGGGCGAGTCGAAGGAGATTTTCAGTTTGTGCAACAGAACGATTTAGAACTTCAACAAAGTCTTTTTAAGCCTGTAAAGGACAAGTTGGTTGATCCGGCGCTTCACGAAAAAGGTTTTTATAACGACAGGACACATGCGCAAGCGAAATCAACCACCGCTGACCAGATCGCCTCTGAAATGATGGAATATATTATTCAACGTTGTGGTAGTACTTAAAAGGTAAAAGAGGTAACAGACGATAATCTGAAGCTTCTGAGGATTGCAGGAAATGGAACCAGCTAACAGATGCAGTAGCAGGCATCGGGAAATGTAATTGATGGCTTAGCCACTAATCATAAGGCTAAAATGGGTACACGTGTCGAAGAGTTATATGGAAGAGCGGTAGCAGGGGACAGGTAAAGGACAGCACGTGAAGTCAAGCAGCCGTCGCAGCAAGTAACAACCATGACTTGTGCTTGCCCCCCGGCTTTCCAGCCGCCGCCGCAACAAGGACAACCTTGGGGTGCCCCAGATTTTCAGTAACAAGCACCTTTGTGTGCCCCAGCTTTCCAGCAGCCACCACGATAGCAATCATGACTTGTGCTTGCCCCGTGTGCCCCTGGGTTTTAGCCACCACCGCCCGGGCAATTACAACCTGCACCTCTCTCCCGGGACGATCTTTCGCAGTCAGTCGGGTCATCAGTCAGACTCCTTTAGCCACCTTTAGCCGCCGCCGCAACAAGGACAACCTTGGGGTGCCCCAAATTTTCAGCTACCGCAGGTTTCTCAAGCATTCCATCGTCAAGAGGGTGCGGAAGTTCAAATTCCTGATCCCGACCTTTCTCAAGCAGGGCGAGTCGAAGGAGATTTTCAGTTTGTGCAACAGAACGATTTAGAACTTCAACAAAGTCTTTTTAAGCCTGTAAAGGACAAGTTGGTTGATCCGGCGCTTCACGAAAAAGGTTTTTATAACGACAGGACACATGCGCAAGCGAAATCAACCACCGCTGACCAGATCGCCTCTGAAATGATGGAATATATTATTCAACGTTGTGGTAGTACTTAAAAGGTAAAAGAGGTAACAGACGATAATCTGAAGCTTCTGAGGATTGCAGGAAATGGAACCAGCTAACAGATGCAGTAGCAGGCATCGGGAAATGTAATTGATGGCTTAGCCACTAATCATAAGGCTAAAATGGGTACACGTGTCGAAGAGTTATATGGAAGAGCGGTAGCAGGGGACAGGTAAAGGACAGCACGTGAAGTCAAGCAGCCGTCGCAGCAAGTAACAACCATGACTTGTGCTTGCCCCGTGTGCCTCTGGGTTTTAGCCACCACCGCCCAGGCAATTACAACCTACACCTCTCTCCCGGGACGATCTTTCGCAGTCAGTCGGGCCAACAGTTAGGCACCTTTAGCCACCGCCGCCTCAAGCATCCCATCGTCAAGAAGGCGCGGAAGTTCAAATTTCCGCTCCCGACCTTGCTCAAGTCTGGCGAGTCGAAGTAGATTTTCAGTAACAAGCACCTTTGTGTGCCCCCCAGCTTTCCAGCCGCCGCGGCAGCAACCATGACTTGCGCCTGCTCCAAGTGCCCTTGGTTTTTAGCCACCACCGCCCGGGCAATTACAACCTGTACCTCCACCCCAAGATAATCTTTCGCAGTCAGTCGGGTCATCAGTCAGACTCCTTTAGTCACCGCCGCATCAAGCATCCCATCGTCAAGAAGGTGCGGAAGTTCAGATTCCCGGTTCCGATCCTGTTCAAGCCGGGCGAGTCGAAGGAGATTTTAGTAACAAGCACCTTTGTGTGCCCCAGCTTTCCAGCAGCCACCACGATAGCAATCATGACTTGTGCTTGCCCCGTGTGCCCCTAGGTTTTAGCCACCGCCCGGGCAATTACAACCTGCACCTCCACCCCAAGACGATCTTTCGCAGTCAGCCGGGTCATCAGTCAGACTCCTTTAGCCACCGCCACCTCAAGCATCCCATCGTCAAGAAGGTGCGGAAGTTCAAATTTCCGATCCCGAACCTGTTCAAGCCGGGCGGGTCGAAGGAAATTTTAGTAACAAGCACCTTTGTGTGCCCCAGCTTTCCAGCCGCCACCACGGCAGCAACCATGACCTGTGCTTGCCCCGTGTGCCCCTCATTACCTGTGCTGCCTGCATGTTGGCTTGAGATTGGTGCGTTTCGGCAACGGTCAGCCACCGGCAGTTTTCCGGTCACCACTGTTCGACCTTTGCTTGACTCGGCACATCTTTCAGCTGCAAAGGTTGACCTGCAGGAACCTGTTTCGTGACATGGGGGGTGCTGGCAAAAGGAATGTACTTCGGTTTGTCACCCAAACGCATAACCTGCTGTTGCTTGGGTTGTTTTTTGTGTCGGATAGCCGTGCGCAACCCTCTGGTCACTCGCTTTTGCCTGTCCAAGTGGTGTTTTTCGGTGATGACCGACTTTTATGCCACCTGCTTTTTCCTGTGCAAACGGCACCCGGGTGACTCAAGAATTCAAAAGCCAGAGTCCCTAAACGGGATAAAGAAGGTGGCTCTGTCGCTCGAAGCAGGCGGAAAATTGGATGTTATGGGTTTTTCAGGTTACAATGGTTGCCAATCGGTATTGGAGCGATGGGTTAAGGTTCGAGCCGACATGAACAAACGGAGGTAGGGAAACTGTGTGTGGAATGACTGTTTTAATGCGTGAGCAGCCACTTATTCTTTACGTTCCGGTCTGGGCCATGTGGCAAGAAGGGTTAAGAAATATCAAGCACCCATGCTTGATAGTCAATAATTTTATTACGGTCGGAAAAGGCCGTTTTTCGGGTTGCAGAAGTGTGCTCGAATTGCGTTGGCCACACTTTGTGGCTGTGAATTGTTACAGGAGGTCATGATGGCAAACAGTGTTGGGAATTTATTTACGAAGTACTCGGCTACTTACAGTAAAGCTGGTGATGACGACGCGGATCGTGAGCCACTGAATCCAAAGGAGCTAAAAAAAGCGTCTCGAAATGAACTACGTGGTCTTGGGAATGCTCTTCGCGTTAGCAAGCGTGGCGGTAATTTTCTGGATCGCGTTGTGTGTTGGCTTGAAGACCGTGTTTTTTCGCTTACGCGCAGCAGTTACACGGAGTCAAGTCGGCAAAAGCAGAGCCAGGAATTTGCTGGTTATGTTAGTGATGCGCTCTTAGAAATAGGCGAAGATGTTGAAGGTGAAAGCAAACACGAGCTAATACAGCAAATAGAATCTGTACGGAAGCGTGATTTGCCGTTACGCTCAGGTTTTGTTAAATCCATTCTTGATGAAGTTGCGAAATTGAAGCACGATGCTGGGAAGGGTGAACTGCCAGAAATTGCCGATCGAGTATTTCCAGCAGGGTATAGATACTCCTCTGAACCTGAACAGGTATCAGCAGGAGCTGTATGCAGTAAGCAAATTGGCTCACGAGAGGATCCAAATTTGGATGATATTAATGTGACTGACGAAAAAGACCAGAGCCTGTTTCTTTCCGATGTGAAACCAATTAATATTGCCGATGAGAAAGGCGGTAAGGACTTTATGGATCTGACTGTTGAAGAATTCACAGAAAAGTTTTGCGAATACACGGGAAGGTCAATTATTGAAGTCGAACTTGGCAATGAGTTGATGGGACGCAATGTTAGTATCAGTTCGGAACAGCGCAGCCAAGTTGTGAAAGGCGCCACTTTGAAATTTGCTAAAAACAAATTTCCAGGAAATGAAGGCGAAGACCCTATTTCTGGTACCATGGCGCATGCGAAAGAAGAGTATAAGAAAAAAATTGATAGCGGAACACATGCTCATTACCTGAGTGCTGTGGAAGATGATGTGCTTCAAGAATTATCGGAACAAATATGTCTTGGAATTAATGAATCAGTGAGAGCATTTATTTCTGAGGATTTAGATCGCTTGTTAGGGAAACCAAGTGGGAACGATGTAAAGGATGCACCGCAGCCACCAACCAATGCAACGGAAGCAACCGATGTAAAGGCAGCAACCGATGTAAAGGCAGCTGCCGCCGCAAAGAATGCAGCAATGAAAGCTTATTCGAAACTGTTAGAAGCTCCAACCTATAAAAATAGTATATTAAATGCTGCCAAAGATGTTATGGGTGATGCAGGATATGATTTTGAATATGTTTCAGCAAATGCTGAATCTCCAGTTCGTTTAGCGTATAATGATCATACGCATGGCGACACATGGAGGCAAACACACAAAAATGTTGCGTTAGACATTTTTGATGCTCGTTATGATGCAGCAATTCAGAAAGGTGATTCTTCGCTCGACAACGTAGGGGATGATACCAAAGCTGAATTTACTCAATATTTTAAACATGCATTCATGCGTGTCGTGAACGAAATTAAAGCTAAGGAAGAACAGTAAGACACACGAGGCGGTCTTTTTCTGACGAATGATCTCTAAAGCCAATTTTGCAAGCCCACATTCACCACAAATGAGAGGTCTGTCAGCAGAGACCCGACTCACTGACATGGGTCAGGTATCCGGTTTGGTGTTGACAAAAGGAATGCCTCCAGGTTTGTCACTATAAGTGGAGCCTGCTGTTGCTTGGGTTGCTTTTTTGTGCCGGATAGCCGAGCGCAACCCACAGGCCACTCGCTACTGCCTGCCCATGTGGTGTTTGCCGGTGCTGATCGGTTTTTATGCCACCCACTTTTTTCTCTGCAAACGGTGCCCCGGTGAGCCAAGAATTCAAAAGAAGAGGTCTCTAAATGGGACAGAGTGGGTGGGTTTTGTCGCTCGAAGCAGGCGGAAAATTGGATGTTATGGGTTTTTCAGGTTACAATGGTTGTCAATCGGTATTGGGGCGATGGGTTAAGGTTCGAGCCGACATGAACAAACGGAGGTAGGGAAACTGTGTGTGGAATGACTGTTTTAATGCGTGAGCAGCCACTTATTCTTTACGTTCCGGTCTGGGCCATGTGGCAAGAAGGGTTAAGAAATATCAAGCACCCATGCTTGATAGTCAATAATTTTATTACGGTCGGAAAAGGCCGTTTTTCGGGTTGTAGAAGTGTGCTCGAATTGCGTTGGCCGCATTTTGTGGCTGTGAATTGTTACAGGAGGTCATGATGGCAAACAATGTTGGGAATTTATTTACGAAGTACTCGGCTACTTACAGTAAAGCTGGTGATGACGACGCGGATCGTGAGCCACTGAATCCAAAGGAGCTAAAAAAAGCGTCTCGAAATGAACTACGTGGTCTTGGGAATGCTCTTCGCGTTAGCAAGCGTGGCGGTAATTTTCTGGATCGCGTTGTGTGTTGGCTTGAAGACCGTGTTTTTTCGCTTACGCGCAGCAGTTACCCGGAGTCAAGTCGGCAATCGCAAAGCAAGGAATTTTCTGAAGATGTTAAGAAAGCACTCACAGAAATAGGCGTGGACACTGAAGGAGTAGACGAACACCAACTAATGAAGCAAATAAAATCAGTTCAGGTGCGTGATTTGCCGCTGCGCTCAGGTTTTGTTCAATCCATTCTTCGGGATGTTGCGAGATTGCAGCGCGATGCCGGGTGGGGTGAACTGCCAGAAATTGCCAAAGCGGCGTTTTTGGAAACAGATACGGATTCCCCTGCACAGGATCCAGTTTATCAGGAAGATTTGCTTGAGCGTGATTCTGAACCAGAACAGGTGGTAACAAATACGAGCGATAACAGTCATGACAAGAGTGGGCATCAAACCCCGGTCCATGGCGATGAGTCTGTCAGAAATGACCCGAGTCTGCCTTCTTCCGAAATGGAAGTGGAAACTCATAAAGACGATGAGAAAAAATTTGCGGATCTGACTGGTGCTGAATTCACTGACAGGCTTTGCTCACAGACAAGGAAGTTTGTTGTAGGCTACCTGGAAATTGAGTTGAAAAGACGCCAGTGTGATATCAACCCGGAACAGAGTACCCAAGTTGTGAAAGACGCGACTTTGGAACTTGCTAAACGCAAATTTCCGGGAGAAGAAGGCCATGACCCTATTTCTGATATTATGGCGCACACGAAAGAACTGGAAAAGAACAAGTTTTATGAGAATGTGAATGAAAGTTTTGCTAAGCCTGTGGCTGCTTCTGAAGATGAGGCACTTGTTGAGACAGCACTCGAACTATTTGTAGACAATGAGGCTTGGCTGGAAGCGTATATCTCTACACGTTTAGACGAATTAGGGATAGGGGTATCACCTGTGGATGATCCAAATTCTTCACCAAAAGTTAGTCAACTAAAAGCTTTTAGGGAGAAACTCGACACACAGGAAATTAAAAAACGTATACATAGTGCTGCCAGTGAAGTACTTGGTGAGGCAGGATATAATACTGACATTCTTTTAATTGATAAAGAATCTCCAGTTCGTAGGGTATATCAAGATAATTTATATGGAGATGCATGGAGTCGGCACAAAACAGCCGCGACACAACTTTTTTCTAATAATTATATGGCTGCAAGAATGGGAGGTGATGTTCTTTTGTTGGACAAAGTAGAGGAAGACACCATACAGGCATTTATTGTGCAATTTAAAATTGATTTTGTTAAGGGTATGCCATCACCCTAATCTGAGATTTAGAGAAAACTGTAAAGGGTACACGAGGCGGTCTTTCTCTGGCATAAGATCTTTAGCGTTTTTGCCAAGCCGCCTCTTTTATATAACTGAGGAGCTGTTATTGGGACTGTTTCTGCAGAAGTCGGGATGGGGCTGCCGTCATGGCTTCCGGAAAGCTACAATCGTTTCTGGTTTCTATACAGGAAAAGTTGCAGGGAATTCCTCTTCCGCATAATAAAGTTTGACATCATCGCAGGACTGGTTCCCGGCACTGCCGGTAAATCCTTGATAAAACTTCTGGTGACACTGACCACTTGCTCTTCGATCAGGAATGATTTGCCCTCGTTTCCCGCCTTGGGATTGATTCGTTTGAGATAGTACCTGCCGTTACGGTTGATGAAGCCAAGGTCAATAACGGACAGCTTTTCCCGTTTATTTTTTTCCAGCAAATAGCTTGGCTCAACATTGGTTTTTCATCAGATTGGCTGTCAAGCCAACGCTGCAGGCGTCTGTACTTATGCTGGTTTCCAGCCAGAACTGCGAAAGTGAAAACTTAAGCTCCGTGAAGCGCCGACGAAGAAAATCATGGTCGATCCAACTCAGCAAGGCACCAGCGCGTGGCTCGCTCGTTCTGCTGTCCAAGTGGTGCTTTTCGGTGATGACCGACTTTTATCCACCTGCTTTTTCCTGTGCAAACGGCACCCGGGTGACTCAAGGATTCAAAAGCCAGAGTTCCTAAACGGGATAAAGAAGGTGGTTTTGTCGCTCGAAGCAGGCGGAAAATTGGATGTTATGGGTTTTTCAGGTTACAATGGTTACCAATCGGTATTGGAGCGATGGGTTCAGGTTCGAGCCGACATGAACAAACGGAGGTAGGGAAACTGTGTGTGGAATGACTGTTTTAATGCGTGAGCAGCCACTTATTCTTTACGTTCCGGTCTGGGAAAGGTGGCAAGAAGGGTTAAGAAATATTGAGCACCCATGCTTGATAGTCAATAATTTTATTACGGTCGGAAAAGGCCGTTTTTCGGGTTGCAGAAGTGTGCTCGAATTGCGTTGGCCACACTTTGTGGCTGTAAATTGTTACAGGAGGTCATGATGGCAAACAGTGTTGGGAATTTATTTACGAAGTACTCGGCTACTTATAGCAGAGCGGGTGAAGACTCGAGCCTCATGCCACTGACTCCAAAGGAGCTAAAAAAAGCGTCTCGAAATGAACTGCGTGGTTTAGAAGGGGATGTTCTTCGCGTCAGCAAGCGTGGTGGTAATTTTCTGGATCGCGTTATGTGCTGGATTGAAGACCGTGTTTTTTCGCTTACGCGCAGCGGCCACCCGGATTCAAGTCGGCAATCGCAAAGCAAGGAATTTTCTGAAGATGTTAAGAATGCACTCACAGAAATAGGCGTGGACACTGAAGGAGTAGACGAACACCAACTAATGAAGCAAATAAAATCTGTTCAGGTGCGTGATTTGCCGCTGCGCTCAGGTTTTGTTCAATCCATTCTTCGGGAAGTCGCGTCGCTGGAAAATGCTAGCGGGAGTGATAGACTGCCAGATATTGCCAAAGCGGCGTTTTCGGAAACTGACACGGGTTCCCCTGCACAGGCTTCAGTTTATCAGGAAGATTTGCTTGAGCGTGATTCTGAACCAGAACAGGTGGTAACAAATACGAGCGATAACAGTCATGGCGAGATATGGCATGAAACTCCGGTCTATGGCGATGAGTCTGTCAGAAATGACCCAAAGTTGTCTTCCGAAACGGTAGGGGAAACTCATAAAGCCGATGAGAAAGACGATATAGGGAAACCAAGTGGGAATGATGTACAGAATGTACTGCAGACACCAGCCAATGATGTAACGGAAGCAACCAATGTATCAGCAGGAAATGTACCCAGTAAGAAAATTGGTGAACGAGAACATCAAAATTTTGGCGATAAAGATGTGACTGACGAAGAAAGCCCAATACTGTCTCTTTCCGAAGTGGAATCAACTAGCAAAGCCGATGAGAAAGGCGATAAAGGGAAACCAAGTGGGAATGATGCGCAGAATGTATCGCAGACACCACCCAATGATGTAACGGAAGCAACCAATGTAAAGGAAGCTGCCGCCGCAAAGGAAGTTGCAAAGGAAGCTTATTTGGCGAATCTTGAAGGAACCTTGCATGTATCAGGTGTTGCCAGAGACGTTATTGTTGAAGAGGGATATGATCTTATTAGGTTTTTTAGTTACGGAAGAGGTACTCCTCTTTATTTAGCATATTGTGATCATATGCCTAAACATGGAAACAAATGGCGGAGCATACACAAACAAGTTGCGTTAGACATTTATTCTGATCATTATGATAAAGCAGCTGAGAAAGGTGATATTTTGTTGGACAACGTAAAGGATGCCAGCATAAAAGAATTTGATCAGTATTTTAAACATGAATTCGAGGTTGTCGTGAGAGAAATTAAAGCTAAAGAGTAAAAAGTAAGGCACACGAAGCGGTTTTTTTCTGGCATAAGATCTCCATCGCCATTTTTGCAAGCCGCCCCCTCACCACAAATGAGAGGTCTGTCTACAGGGGTCCAGAGACCCGACCCGTACATGTGGCGGCATATATACAAACAAATTGCGTTAGACATTTTTTCTGCTCATTATGATGAAGCGGCTCAGGAAAGGTGATGTTTCGCTGGGCAACGTAGAAAAATCTACCAATACAGAATTTGCTCAGTATTTTAAGCGTGAATTCGAGAATGCCGTGGTAGCGATTAAATCTGAGAAAAAGTAGTAAGGCACACGAGTCGGTTTTTTTCTGGCATAAGATCTCCAGCACCATTTTTGCAAGCCGCCCCTTCACCACAAATGAGAGGCCTGTCTACAGGGTCCAGAGACCCGACTCGTGATATGGGGTAGGCACCCGGTTTGGTGTTGGCAAAAGGAATGTACTTCGGTTTGTCACCCAAACGCATAACCTGCTGTTGCTTGGGTTGTTTTTTGTGCCGGATAGCCGTGCGCAACCCTCTGGTCACTCGCTTTTGCCTGTCCAAGTGGTGTTTTTCGGTGATGACCGACTTTTATCTACCTGCTTTTTCCTGTGCAATCGGCGCCTGGGTGACCCAAGAATTCAAAAGCCAGAGTCCCTAAACGGGATAAAGAAGGTGGCTCTGTCGCCCGAAGCAGGCGGAAGATTGGATGTTATGGGTTTTTCAGGTTACAATGGTTACCAATCGGTCTTGGAGCGATGGGGTCAGGTTCGAGCCGACATGAACAAACGGAGGTAGGGAAGTTGTGTGTGGAATGACTGTTTTAATGCGTGAGCAGCCACTTATTCTTTACGTTCCGGTCTGGGAAAGGTGGCAAGAAGGGTTAAGAAATATCAAGCACCCATGCTTGATAGTCAATAATTTTATTACGGTCGGAAAAGGCCGTTTTTCGGGTTGCAGAAGTGTGCTCGAATTGCGTTGGCCACACTTTGTGGCTGTGAATTGTTACAGGAGGTCATGATGGCAAACAGTGTTGGGAATTTATTTACGAAGTACTCTGCTACTTACAGTAAACCTGTTGGAGAAGACGCGGGTCGCGTGCCACTGACTCCAAAGGAGCTAAAAAATGCGTCTCGAAATGAACTGCGTGGTTTAGAAGGGGATGCTCTTCGCGTTAGCAAGCGTGGTGGTAATTTTCTGGATCGCGTTATGTGCTGGATCGAAGACCGTGTTTTTTCGCTTACGCGCAGCGGCCACCCGGATTCAAGACGACAATCGCAAAGCAAGGAATTTTCTGAAGATGTTAAGAATGCACTCACAGAAATAGGCGTGGACACTGGAGGAGTAGACGAACACCAACTAATGAAGCAAATAAAATCTGTTCAGGTGCGTGATTTGCCGCTGCGCTCAGGTTTTGTTCAATCCATTCTTCGGGGAGTCGCGTCACTGGAAAATGGCAGCGGGAAGGACAGGCTACCAGAAATTGCCAAAGCGGCGTTTTCGGAAACTGACACGGGTTCCCCTGCACAGGCTCCAGTTTATCAGGATGCTTTGCCTGAGCGTGATCCTGAACCAGAACAGGTGGTAACAAATACGAGCGATAACGGTCATGACAAGAGTGGGCATCAAACCCCGGTCCATGGCGATGAGTCTGTCAGAAATGACCCAAAGTTGTCTTCCGAAACGGTAGGGGAAACTCATAAAGCCGATGGGAAAAAACTTGCAGATCTGACTAGTGCTGAGTTCACTGAGAGGCTTTACCCAAAGATGAAATGGCATGTTGGTGAACGTTTGAGGGCTAAGTTGTTGTATGGGAGCAGTCGTGCTATCACCGAGGAACAGCGCGAACAAATTATTAAAGGCGCGATTTTGGAACTTGCTAGTTCAAGATTTCCATCAGAAGAAGGGCAAGACCCTATTTCTGGCACCATGGCGTACGCGAAAAAACGGGAGGAAGTCCTGTATAGTGAGAAGAAGAGTCGTTCTGCGGCTAAAATCCAAGATAAAGTGCTTGGATATGTATGCGGTGAAATACAAGATCAGAACGATGAGTTGCTGAATGTCTATATTAATAAACGATTTGAAGAATTAAGTACCGTTTAGCCAGATTCTGTAGCCAAAAATGAAGCAACAGAAGTTTTTACGAAGAAACTTAAAGATAGTAGATATGGAGGTGGTTGTGTGCAAGTGGATGCCTATGGTGTTATTGGTGCGACAAGATATGATGCACTTATGGTTGTGACTAATCCAGATTCTAAAATTCGTAAGGCATACACGGATCATTTATTTGGAAGGAAATGGGAAGGGCACAAACAAGCTGCGGCACGAATTTTTTCCAGACATTACGATTCCGCAGCAGGGGAAAATAGTGATATTCTGTTGGACAAAGTAGAGGAAACCGCCATGGAAGATTTTATTTCGTCATTCAAACGGGAATTTGGAGGTGTCGCCGAAGAGTGTTTGGAGTTTAATGTTTAGAGAAAACTGTAGAAGAGCACACGAGGTGGCCTATCTCTGGCATAAGATCTTCAGTGTTTTTGCCAAGCCGCCTCTTTTATATAACTGAAGGGCTGTTATTGGGACTGTTTCTGCAGAAGTCGGGATGGGGATGCCGTCATGGCTTCCGGAAAACTACAATCATTTCTGGTTTCTATACAGGAAAAGTTGCAGGGAATTCCTTTTCCACATAATAAAGTTTGACATTATTGCCGGGACTGGTTCCCGGTATTGCCGGTAAATCCTTGATAAGACTTCTGGCGACGCTGACCACTTGCTCTTCGCTCAGGAATGATTTGCCCTCGTTTCCCGCCTTGGGATTGATTCGTTTGAGATAGTACCTGCCGTTACGGTTGATGAAGATAAGATCAATAACGGACAGTTCTTCCCGTTTATTTTTCTTCCAGCAAGTGGTTAGGCTCAACATTGGTTTTTCGTCAGATTGGCTGTCAAGCCAACGCTGGCAGGTGTCTGTGCTTATGCTGGTTTCCAGCCAGAACTGTGAAAGCGAAAACTTGAGCTCCGTGAAGCGCCGACGAAGAAAATCATGGTCGATCCAACTCAGCAAGGCACCAGCGCGTGGCCCGCTCGTTCTGCTATCCAAGTGGTGCTTTCCGGTGATGACCGACTTTTATCCACCTGCTTGTTCCTGTGCAAACTGCGTTGGGTGCCCCAAGAATTCAAAAGCCAGAGTCCCTAAACGGGATAAAGAAGGTGGCTCTGTCGCCCGAAGCAGGCGGAAGATTGGATGTTATGGGTTTTTCAGGTTAAAATGGTTGTCAGTCGGTCTTGGAGAGATGGGTTCAGGTTCGAGCCGACATGAACAAACGGAGGTAGGGAAACTGTGTGTGGAATGACTGTTTTAATGCGTGAGCAGCCACTTATTCTTTACGTTCCGGTCTGGGAAAGGTGGCAAGAAGGGTTAAGAAATATCAAGCACCCATGCTTGATAGTCAATAATTTTATTACGGTCGGAAAAGGTCGTTTTTCGGGTTGCAGAAGTGTGCTCGAATTGCGTTGGCCACACTTTGTGGCTGTGAATTGTTACAGGAGGTCATGATGGCAAACAGTGTTGGGAATTTATTTACGAAGTACTCGGCTACTTACAGTAAAGCTGGTGAAGAAGACGCGGGTCGCGTGCCACTGAATCCAAAGGAGCTAAAAAAAGCGTCTCGAAATGAACTGCGTGGTTTAGAAGGGGATGCTCTTCGCATTAGCAAGCGTGGTGGTAATTTTCTGGATCGCGTTATGTGCTGGATTGAAGACCGTGTTTTTTCGCTTACGCGCAGCGACCACCCGGATTCAAGACGGCAATCGCAAAGCAAGGAATTTTCTGAAGATGTTAAGAATGCACTCACAGAAATAGGCGTGGACACCGAAGGAGTAGACGAACACCAACTAATGAAGCAAATAAAATCTGTTCAGGTGCGTGATTTGCCGCTGCGCTCAGGTTTTGTTCAATCCATTCTTCGGGGAGTCGCGTCACTGGAAAATGGCAGCGGGAAGGACAGGCTGCCAGAAATTGCCAAAGCGGCGTTTTCGGAAACTGACACGGGTTCCCCTGCACAGGCTCTAGTTTATCAGGATGCTTTGCCTGAGCGTGATCCTGAACCAGAACAGGTGGTAACAAATACGAGCGATAACGGTCATGACAAGAGTGGGCATCAAACCCCGGTCCATGGCGATGAGTCTGTCAGAAATGACCCAAAATTGTCTTCCGAAACGGTAGGGGAAACTCATAAAGCCGATGGGAAAAAACTTGCAGATCTGACTAGTGCTGAGTTCACTGAGAGGCTTTGCCAACAGACGAAAGGGATTTTTAGTATACATTTGGATGCCGAGTTGAGGACGAGCGGTCGTAATATTACCCAGGAACAGCGCGAAGAAATTGTTAGAGGCGCGACTTTGGAACTTGCTAGTTTAAGATTCCCATCAGATGAAGGGCATGACCCTATTTCTGGCACCATGGCGTACGCGAAAGAATGTGAAGAAGCCCGACATGAAGAGAGTAAGGGACGGGGTAGAAATTTATCTGCGGCTAAAATTCAAGAAAAAGTGTTTGTTGATTTAGAACTTAAAATAGGGGATCATGATCGGTTTAAAGCCTATGTTTCTGCACGTTTAGACGAATTAGAGGGAGTTGAGTCTATTGGGATCGATCAGCCAGATTCTGCGGCCAAAAAGGCAGCAACAGAAGCTTTTACGGAGAAACTTGAAAAAAGGAGATATGGAGCTTGTAGTGTGCAAGCTGCTGCCTTTCGTGTTATTCGTGAGGCAGGACCTGATCTTGATGCGAATTCATCTGATAAGGCAACCAAGGAACATTTATATGGGGAAACATGGCAACGGCACAAACAAACTGCGACACAAATTTTTTCTAAACATTATGATTCCGCAGCAGAGAAAAGTAGTGATATTCCGTTTAAAGAAATAGATAAAGCCACCATGGAGGACTTTATTCCGTTATTCAGACAGGAATTTGAAGGTGTCGTGAAGAAGCTGGTCGATAAAGTTTAGAGAAAACTGTAGAAGGGCACACGAGGTGGTCTTTCTATGGCATAAGATTTCCAGCGTTATCTTTGCCAAGCCGCCTCTGTTATACAACTGAAGGGCTGTTATTGGGACTGTTTCTGCAGAAGTCGGGATGTGGCTGCCGTCATGGCTTCCGGAAAGCTACAATCGTTTCTGGTTTCTATACAGGAAAAGTTGCAGGGAATTCCTTTTCCACATAATAAAGTTTGACATTATTGCCGGGACTGGTTCCCGGTATTGCCGGTAGATCCTTGATAAGACTTCTGGCGACGCTGACCACTTGCTCTTCGCTCAGGAATGATTTGCCCACGTTTCCCGCCTTGGGATTGATTCGTTTGAGATAGAACCTGCCGTTACGGTTGATGAAGATAAGATCAATAACGGACAGTTCTTCCCGTTTATTTTTCTTCCAGCAAGTGGCTAGGCTCAACATTGGTTTTTCGTCAGATTGGCTGTCAAGCCAACGCTGGCAGGCGTCTGTACTTATGCTGGTTTCCAGCCAGAACTGTGAAAGCGAAAACTTGAGCTCCGTGAAGCGCCGACGAAGAAAATCATGGTCGATCCAACTCAGCAAGGCACCAGCGCGTGGCCCGCTCGTTCTGCCCAGAAGAGTGACGTAAATCGCCTGGAAGGCCAAGTCTGGAGGCAGAGGTGTGGCTCTGGCGGTATCGAAAACAAGTTTTTGCAATTCGCTGTCCTTGCCCGCCTTCTCAGGGATTTTGTGAGCCAACAACCTGAGAAACCCTACTTGCGCTGCAGACAAGTCAAGTGCTGAATCAGGGAGCTTTTCTTGCAACTCTATGCGCTCCCGCTCTTCGGCAAAGTGATGGAGCCAGTAGCTCACTGCACTCAGCCGTTGCAGTAGTTCGGCTCTTTGCGTTTCTGTCAGTGGTGCTTCATTTCTTTTTTCCACTTCCCTGATTGGGTCGACGTGTGGTAGTTGTTTCAAAGCCACGAGCAATTGAAAGTCTGTTGTGCAAAAGGTGTTCCTGGGCGGGTCGGACTGGATCAGGTGGGCTAAAAGCTTGTCGCTTTGGGTTGTTTTGTCATGCTGTACTTTCAGCAACAGGGCATCGTACTCGTTGAACAATTTGACGATGTAATCAAACTCGGTAGAGAAGTTCACGGTTTTTTTTGCATGAGTACGTATCATCAGATAACGCAACAAATCGGGGGGCAGAAAGGACGCCATCCTGCCAGCAGACACACCGACTCCCTTTGAGGAACTCATTTTTTCACCGCCCCACAAAAAGAATTCATAAGGAACATTTAGAGGCGGCTGCTTGTCGAAAATTGTTCGGTAGCAGGCGTTCGCTATGTCGCGAGCACCTCCCTTGGTGCAATGGTCTTTACCTGCGCCTTCGATAGTGGTTCCTAAATGGTGCCATTTTGCAGTCCATTCCAGTTTCCAAGGCAACTTCCCCGCCCCGTCGAAAGGCGAGCATTTGCCACTGTAGCCACAGCCGCTTGCCCAGCTGACCCAGTCTTTACGACAGTGGTATTCAACCTCCCCATTTTCGTAAGCTGTGACTTCAGTGGTGGCAATCCGGGCGCAGTTTTCGCAAACCACTTGAAACGGGTGCCACTGTTTGCCGCGTTTTGTGCCACTGACTTCGGAAAAAATTTTACGAATCTCGTGTGCGCGGCTCAAAATGAGGTCAATGCTTTCATTCAACGCCCCGTTACTGTAAAGGTCACTCATTCGGTAAATTTCAGCCCTGACTCCGAGGCGCGGAAAAATATCGAGAAACTCAGCTATGTAGTGTTCAGCGAAACTTTTCTTATCCGACCCCGGCGGGGGAGGAACTCTGGCAAGAGGAACCCCCATGTAGTTGCGGAGTTCTGGTGTGGAATTTTCAGCCAGGTCATCCAGTGGGTCCAGGTCGTCTACGCCAAAAAAAAATTTCGCAGGGACTCCCCGCATGTGCAGAGCCCGCAGTATCGAATCGTGTATCAGCACACCACGGAGTGAGCCGACATGTACTGTCCCGGAAGGCGTTTTGGAATCGCAGATGACCTGCGCTTCGGTTAGCCTGGCAGTAATTTTTTCAACCCACATGCTAGCTCAGCCCGCCCGCTCATCCGGCAACAGGCGAAGTGCTTGCAGCGTTTTACCCACAAGCTGCTCGCTGTGGCTTCCCTGCTGGTAATTCTTCATCAGTCGCTCTATCTCAAAACAAGTGACATGGAAGTCTTCGTTGACAACCAGGTAGTCAAAATCCTGCCAGTGTGCCATTTCATCAGCGGCACTGAGTAACCTGTTTTCCACGATCCCGGTCGTGTCCAAGTTACGCTTTAGAAGGCGTCTTCGCAGCTCTTCGTGCGAAGGGGGTAGTATGAAAATAGAACAAGTATTTGCAAGATGCTTGCGAATTTGCGCAGCACCCTGCCAGTCGATTTCCAAAACCGCATCCCCGTTTGCCAGCGCTGTATTCATGGCATCGAAGGTGGTTCCGTAATAGCTCCCGTGGACTTCGGCGTACTCCAGAAACTGGTCGTTGTCGACCATATTCTGAAATTCCACCTGGTCAACAAAATGATAGTCCAAGGCATTTTGCTCCCCCCTGCGTTGGGCTCGCGTGGTGTGAGAAACGCTGAACGCCAAGTTGCTGTTTCGCTTGACAAGCCACTTGATGATCGAAGTTTTTCCCGCACCGGAAGGAGCGGAGAACACATAACAAGTTCCTGCTTGCATTGTCGAACCCGAAAAGCGACCGGCTCGAGACTGGTACATAAAGAGAAAACGTACTACTGTCTTTGCCGTAATGATTGATACGGCTTCTCTGACAGGTGCTGGTACTGAGTCGTTTGTTCAGAGTGACGGAAAATCGCCGAGATCACAGATGGGGACAACGGACTTGCTGAAGCTCGAACGATCCTTCCGGAGCCAGTTTCCAGACTTTTGACTGGATTTTTGTGCTGGATCATGTCGGCAAATTCTGCTCGTTACTTGCGAGTTTTCAGTTCTTTTGAACTGTTGAGGAGTGTAGCACGGAGGCTGGCAACTCCGCAGGTATTTCATGGTTTTTTTGGGTCATTCAAATACGCCGGAACGCCGACCCGCTTGCTTCTTGAAACAGAGGAAGGCGAAGACCGCATGATGTGAGCCCGGGAAACGCTATGGATTACTTTTGGACAAAGCATAAGTTGCCGGATGCCTCGCGATGCCGGATGCTGAGAGAAAATGTAATTCATTCCGCCGCCTGTTATCCTCTCCTCCGCCAATGCTCATCAATGACCCGGAGTACACGAAGATGCGGAGCCAGGTGGGGGTAACCATGCCAGCACTTGCGGCGTCCCGTCATTTCAAAAGCGAACTCCCGCCGGTGTCCTCCCTGACTTTTGCCATGCTTGAGCACCGTGGTCGTGGTCGTGGTCGTGGTCGTGGTCGTGGTCAGAATAACTTGTCTGTTCGAAGGTGGGATGAGACGGGTATCAAGAACTGGTTAAGCAAAGCTGGGCGACTGCCGTTTTTTGGTCTCGCCCTGGCATTGATCAGCAGCACTCGCATTGATGGCTGCCTCGCACCGAGACGCCGTCTGAATGGCTCGCCGCGATTCGCTTTTGGCAGTGCTTGAGCTTGAGCACCGTGGTCGTGGTCGTGGTCAGAATAACTTGTCTGCTCGAAGGCTAAATGAGATGGGTATCAAGAACTGGCTAAACAAAGCTGGGCGACTGCCGTTTTTTGGTCTTGCCCTGGCATTGATCAACAGCACTCGCATTGATGGCTGCCTCGTACCAAGATGCCGTCTGAATGGCTCGCCGCGATTCGCTTTTGGCAGCACTTGAGCTTGAGCACCGTGGTCGTGGTCGTGGTCAGAATAACTTGTCTGTTCGAAGGCTAAATGAGATGGGTATCAAGAACTGGCTAAACAAAGCCGGGCAGCTGCTGTTTTTTGGTCTTGCCCTGGCATTGATCAGCAGCACTCGCATTGATGGCTGCCTCGCACCGAGACGCCGTCTGAATGGCTCGCCGCGATTCGTTTTGGCAGCACTTGAGCTTGAGCACCGTGGTCGTGGTCGTGGTCAGAATAACTTGTCTGTTCGAAGGCTAAATGAGATGGGTATCAAGAACTGGCTAAACAAAGTTGGGCAGCTGCCGTTTATTGGTCTCGCCCTGGCGTTGATCAGCAGCACTCGCATTGATGGCTGCCTCGCACCGAGACGCCGTCTGAAAGGCTCGCTGCGATTCGCTTTTGGCAGCACTTGAGCTTGAGCACCGTGGTCGTGGTCAGAATAATTTGTCTGTTCGAAGGCTAAATGAGATGGGTATCAAGAACTGGCTAAACAAAGCCGGGCAGCTGCTGTTTTTTGGTCTTGCCCTGGCATTGATCAGCAGCACTCGCATTGATGGCTGCCTCGCACCGAGATGCCGTCTGAATGGCTCGCCGCGATTCGCTTTTGGCAACGCTTGAGCTTGAGCACCGTGGTCGTGGTCGTGGTCAGAATAATTTGTCTGTTCGAAGGTGGGATGAAATGGGTATCAAGAACTGGCTAAACAAAGCTGGGCGACTGCCGTTTTTTGGTCTCGCCCTGGCGTTGATCAGCAGCACTCGCATTGACGGCTGCCTCGCACCGAGATGCCGTCTGAATGGCTCGCCGCGATTCGCTTTTGGCAGCACTTGAGCTTGAGCTTGAGTGCCGTGGTCGTGGTCGTGGTCAGAATAATTTGTCTGTTTGAGGGCGGAATGAGATGGGTATCAAGAACTGGCTAAACAAAGTCGGGCAGCTGCCGTTTTTTGGTCTCGCCCTGGCGTTGATCAGCAGCACTCGCATTGATGGCTGCCTCGCACCGAGACGCCGTCTGAATGGCTCGCCGCGATTCGCTTTTGGCAGCACTTGAGCTTGAGCACCGTGGTCGTGGCCAGAATAACTTGTCTGTTCGAAGGCTAAATGAGATGGGTATCAAGAACTGGCTAAACAAAGCTGGACAGCTGCCGTTTATTGGTCTCGCCTTGGCGTTGATCAGCAGCACTCGCATTGATGGCTGCCTCGCACCAAGATGCCGTCTGAATGGCTCGCCGCGATTCGCTTTTGGCAGCACTTGAGCTTGAGTGCCGTGGTCGTGGTCAGGATAACTTGTCTGTTCGAAGGCTAAATGAGATGGGTATCAAGAACTGGCTAAACAAAGCTGGACAGCTGCCGTTTTTTGGTCTTGCCCTGGCGTTGATCAGCAGCACTCGCATTGATGGCTGCCTCGCACCAAGATGCCGTCTGAATGGCTCGCCGCGATTCGCTTTTGGCAACGCTTGAGCTTGAGCACCGTGGTCGTGGTCAGAATAACTTGTCTGTTCGAAGGCTAAATGAGATGGGTATCAAGAACTGGTTAAACAAAGTTGGGCAGCTGCCGTTTTTTGGTCTTGCCCTGGCATTGATCAGCAGCACTCGCATTGATGGCTGCCTCGCACCAAGATGCCGTCTGAATGGCTCGCCGCGATTCGCTTTTGGCAGCTTCCCGGATTGTTGGCAGTCATGGGTATCGCAAGCGGCGTTTGCCCGCCTTGGTGGTCAGTCGTGAAGCTGTCATTGATGGTCAACAGTGGGCCTTATACGCACCAGGCTTCAGACACTGCCTGGCATTTTGCCTGTGCCGCGCTTGCGAAAGGACACGAAATCAGTCGAGTGTTTTTTTACCATGACGGCGTGAACAACGGCACCAGGCTTTCGGTTCCACCACAGGATGAGCGGCACGTAGTGGAGCGTTGGACGGAGCTTGCCAAACAGCATGACCTTGACTTGGTGATATGCGTGGCCGCAGCACAGCGTCGTGGTCTTTTGAGCGAGAGTGAAGCCAAACGTCACGGCAAAGACGCCGACAACCTGGCGTCAGGCTTTCGGCTTTCCGGCCTCGGCCAGTTGATCGAAGCCAGCCTTGAATCCGATCGTCTGGTGGTTTTCGGAGGTTGAAAGCGTGAGCGGCTCCAGCATCCAGAAAGCGTTCATGATTGTGAACAGGCGTGCTCCTCACGGCACAATTTATGCCTTGGAGTCTTTGGAAATCGCATTGATCGCCGCCGCTTTTGAACAGAAAGTTTCCCTGGCTTTTATTGATGACGGGGTGTATCAGTTGTGCAAAAAGCAAAATACGAGCGGGATTGGGTTGAAAAACTTTTCGCAAACGTTTCCGGCCTTGGGCGACTTCGACATCAAAGACATTTATGTGGAAAAAGAATCTCTTGCTGCCCGCGGCCTGAAGGTTTCGGATTTGTTGCGACTTGTTTACGAAGACGAGGCCGATGACTGGGCGGAGAAGAAATCAATGCACCTGGTTAGTTCACAGGAGCTTGCCGCAGTGTTTGCGGCTCAGGAAATCGTGTTGAATTTCTAGGCGGGTCAGCAGGAATGGGAATAAAGTGCCAAGCCGTTTTGCATACCGTCAGCAAATCACCTTTTGAGAATCAGGCGCTGGCAAGTTGTTTGCGGCTTGCCAGTAGCGGGGACACGGTGCTGTTGATCGAGGACTCAGTCTATGCGGCCGCCAGCGGCACCAGTCTTTCCGCCACCGTCAGCGCGGCGATGGCGAGCCTGAATTTTTGTGCCTTGGGGGCAGACCTGGAAGCCCGAGGCGTGGCTTCTTCCGGTGTCATTCCGGGCGTCAAAGTCGTGGATTACGCCGGCTTTGTTGACTTGGTGGTGGGTCACGAACATGTCCATGCCTGGTATTGAAGTGGAACGGGGTCAGGCAAGGCGTGTGCGCCAGCCTGAGCTGCCGGGTGTCGGGATTGCCGGTTATTGGCGTGTTACGTCCTAAAGCACCTGAGCTGAGCTAGAGGAAAAACCATGGGATTGGAAGTAGAAGGAAAAACTTACGAAACAGACGAAGAAGGTTATCTTGTGAACCTCGACGACTGGACGCCAGAAGTGGCAGTGGCAATGTCAAAAAGGGAGGGAGCGAAACTGAGCGAGAGCCACTGGGAGGTCATCAACTATGTCCGCGAATATTATCAGGAGTACCGGATTGTTCCGGCCATGCGGATCTTGATCAGGGTGATAGGCAAACGCCTCGGCAAAGACAAAGGCAACAGCCAGTACCTGTATGAACTGTTTCCTGACGGCCCCATCCGCCAGGCTCGCAAGTACGCTGGTTTGCCGAAGCCTACCGGCTGTCTGAACTGACCTGACAAGGGCACCGTCTAGCCAGAGCCAGGTGGCATGTCACGTACAACGAGTCAGCCGGTGGTGGCTGCCGCGACTGTTGCTTGCGTAGTACGCCGCCTGTCAGAAGCCTGTTGGCTGTCTGGACTGACCTGACCAGGACGCTGGTTGGCAGGTCAGAGCCAGGTGGCATGTCGCGCACAACGAGTCAGCCTGTGTCCAGCCGACGACCATTGCTTGCCAGCGAGCGGCTGTTGCCTGCGTGGTATGCCGCCTGCCAGGCTCGCAAATACACTGGTCTGCCAAAGCCTACCGGGTGTCTGGACTGATCTAGCAAGGACGCTGGTCGGAAGGTCAGAGCCAGATGGCATGTCGCGCACAACGAATCAGCCGGTGTCCTGCCGACGACCATTGCTTGCCAGCGACTGTCGCCTGTGTGGTACGCCGCCTGCCAGAAGCCTACCGGGTGTCTGGACTGACCTGACAAGGACGCTGGTGCGCCAGAGCCAGGTGGCATGTCGCACACGACGAGTCAGCCGGTGGTGACTGCCGCGATTGTTACTTGCCAGCGACTGACTGTTACCCGCGTAGTACGCCGCCCGCCAGAAGCCTCAGGTTTTATGCTCCGGACTTAAGCCCGCCAGAATTTGTGCTGATGCCTGCTCTAGAACGACCTCGCTGACTTCCGGGAAAGTCAGCGAGGTGGTGTGGGGAACTTGCCGGGAATACTTGCCGAGAGAGCGTCGGTAATGAGGATCATAGTGCTCGCCAAGCAGGCTGAAGATGACTTTTTCCGTGCTTCCTTCCTGATGCCAAGCCAGCCATTTTGTGATTTTCTCCTTGCCGACGAAAGGAGTCAGCTTCGTCAGCGCCTCTTCAAGCAAAGTGAGATCACTCAGGAAGTGTGCGTACTCTTTTTTCAGGAATTCTGCACGCCGGTCACGAGGTGCCTCAAGAAGCAAGTGCTCGGCGCAACGCAACTGTTTGAACATGCTGTCCGGCAACTGTATTTTGCCAATCCGCCGACTTTCCGCTTCCACGAAAACCGGACGTGCTGGGTCAAAGTGCCGAAGCTCCCTGCACAGCAGGCTCTCAAAGCGACGCTGGGCAGGCTGTTTCCCGGAGAGCGGTTCACCCAGCACCGAACCACGATGGTTGGCGATCTCTTCCAAGAGCAGACACTGTGCTCCACGCGCCTTGAGATGTTCCAGAAGGCGGCTTTTCCCGACCCCCGTAGGGCCAGCCAAGGCAATAAAGCGCAACTGGGCAGGTAAGGTTTCCAGCGTCAACAGCACCTCCCGCCTGTAGCTCTTGTAGCCACCGGGTAACTGCGTGGCTCGCCAACCCACTTGCTTCAGCACATCGGTCATGGCGTAGCTGCGCTGTCCGCCACGCCAGCAGTAGACCAAAGGCCGCCAACCCTGGTCAAAGTGCGAAAAGTGTTCAGACAAATGTCTGGCGATATTCAGTGCCACGAACGCCGCCCCCGCTTTTCTCGCCGAAAATGGGGAATGTTGCGTAAACAGAGTTCCGACCTTCTGTCGCTCCTCATCGTTGAGTACCGGAAAGTTTTTTGCCCCCGGAACATGATCATCTGCGTATTCTGCGGGCGCGCGCACGTCAATAATTGCTGGCCAGGACTCTATTTGTGATAGCTTCCACTGCTCGGAACCGCGTACTTTTTTCACCATGTTTGCGAAGTTAACAAAATTCTCCACTCAAGGTGGCTGCGGCTGCAAGATCCCCCCCGCCATTCTCGAGGAATTGCTGGCTGACATTGTTGACGGGCACACCACGGCTTCCGATGCATCGCTCGCAGGGGGCGGTCTCGATGACGCTGCGGTTTGGCGTCTTGACGATCAGCGCACCCTGTTGGTGACGACCGATTTCTTTACCCCACTGCTGGATGAACCATTCGACTTTGGTCGTGTGGCTGCGGCCAATGCGCTTTCAGATATTTACGCGATGGGTGGAAAACCTTTGTTTGCGCTCAGTGTTTTGGCTGTGCCGCTGAAAAAACTGGGCGTGCCGGCAGTCAGGGAAATCCTGCGCGGTGCCCGGGAGAAATGTTCAGAGGCGGGAATCCCGCTTGCCGGTGGCCACTCGATTGAAATTGCAGACCCGGTGTTCGGACTCGTGGTGATTGGCGAAGTCGAAACGCGGTACTTGCTCTTCAAGACCACCGGACATGCCGGAGACGCCTTGGTGCTCGGCAAAGCCTTGGGAACCGGAATGCTGGCTGCCGCGTTCCGAAAAGGACAACTGTCGAGTTCAAACCAGGATGGCATGTTGGAAGTGCTGACCCAGTTGAATTCGATCGGAGAAGAAATTACCAAGCTTTCGGGAGTTCATGCCATGACCGACATCACCGGATTTGGACTGCTCGGCCACCTTATGGAAATGTGTCGGGGTGCCAATTTGGGAGCCGAACTTCGTATGGAGAAAATACCGCTGCTCGCTGCTGCCATCCCCTTTGCCCAGTCCGGTACTTTGAGCAGTGCCGTGAGCAGAAACCGAGACAGCGTTGCGAGCCACCTTAAGGTTGTCGGGGGCATCGCTGCCTGGCGTCAGAATTTTCTGTTTGACCCGCAGACGAACGGCGGACTTCTGGTGTCCTGCGCGCCGACGGTGCTTGAAAAAGTACTGGCGCTGTTTCAGGAGAATGGCTTCCCGGAAGCGAGTGTGGTGGGTCAACTCAGGCAGGAAAGTGGCATTTCTGTCTATGCCGAAACCGGATGATCGGGTCACGTGAATAGCGGAGGAGATTGGGAACAGGCGATGAATAGTGCTCCGGAACCGGAAGATGCTGTGACGGTTTTCGATCTTCCTGTTCAGCTTTGCAGTGTTCGCGATCGTAAAAGGATTTGTCCCATTGTCATTGCCGACAGAGCCAGGAAGTCACATGGAAGTCACATGGAAGTCGCGGGAAGGTGGCGGAGAGATGGCGTGTAAGTCGCGGATCGCCACGTGAAATGTCGCAGAATGCTTGCGTAGCAGGCTATAATTGAAAGCCATGAGTGTTCCCATGGGTACGTCGCAACAGTTAGTGGTTCCAACGACAGCAACTGTTTGTGCGAGCGTACCAGAGTATTTCGGAGACGAACGCACTGAGCGCATGGAGCGCATCGCCCGCAAACTGCGCGCCCGAAACGCCGTCCTCGTGGCACATTACTACACCCAAGAAGTACTGCAGGAACTGGCAGAGAACACCGGCGGGCTGGTTTCCGACTCTCTGGAAATGGCCAGATTTGGCCACGCGTCAGACGCCACGACCCTGGTGGTGGCGGGAGTGAAATTCATGGGCGAGACCGCAAAAATCCTCAGCCCGGAGAAAACAGTCCTGATGCCTACGCTGGAAGCCACCTGCTCGCTGGACTTAAGTTGCCCAGCCGACCGTTTCTCGGAATTTTGCAAACAACACCCAGACCGCGTTGTCGTGGTTTATGCGAACACCAGTGCCGCCGTCAAAGCCCAAGCCGACTGGGTAGTGACTTCCAGCATTGCGGTTCGAGTCATTGCCAAACTCATGGACGAAGGCAAGAAAATCCTCTGGGCACCCGACCGCTATCTGGGACGCTACATTCGGGAGGTAACCGGTGCCGACATGTTGCTGTGGCAAGGTAGCTGCGTGGTTCACGAAGAATTCAAGCACCGAGGCCTCCAGGAAATGAAAAAACGCCATCCCGGCGCGGCAATTCTGGTACACCCCGAATCCCCCGAGGAAATCATTCGTCTGGCAGATGTTGTCGGCTCAACCACGGCACTGATCAATGCCGCCAAAACGCTGCCAAACAAACAATTCATTGTCGCCACGGACAACCGGATTTTCTACAAAATGAAGCAACTGGCACCAGACCGCGAGTTTCTCGAAGCCCCCACGGCAGGCGAAGGAGCGACCTGCAAGAGTTGCGCGCATTGCCCATGGATGGCGATGAACGGCCTGGACAACCTTGAGGAGGTTTTGGACAACGGCAACAACGAAATTTTTGTCGATGACCAGATTCGGCGCAAAGCGTTCGAATCAACGCAAAGAATGATCGATTTTGCAAACAGTCTTCCAAAGTCCCATTGAAAATGAAGAGTCATGCTGCGGCTTCACTTGTTACGGACTTTGGTAGCAGCATTGGATGGAGAGCATAAAAATGGAAAAGAGATCACATATTGTTGAACTGATGGAAGGAGTGTGCCGAGAATTGCCTGAGGTTTTCAGCGAAGTCAAAAGAGGGCTTAAAGCTGGCGTTGAACCGGTTGTGCGCAAGCTGGACATGGTCAGTCGTGAGGAATTTGATATTCAGAAGCAGGTTTTGGCAAAGCTGCATGAAAGGCTGGACAAGTTGGAGCGTCGCTTGGACGCATTTTTGGACTCGGATTCGGATTCTGGCTCTAGTTCTGGCTCAAGAGACGAAAGAAACTAGCTAAGGCAAGAATATTCTGTTCTAGACTCCCGTTTTTAGCTTGTCAGCTTTGTCGGTTCTGGCAAGCGCAAGAGAAGAGAGGAAGTAAAATGGATATAGATGTCGCTAAAAACGGGCATGGTTACTCCAAATCTATAGTTGCAACTAAGCTGCTGAGTTCTAAAAAAGCATCAAAGAAACCCAAAGTTGTTGCAAACAGAGCCGATAGCTGGGAAACCGGCTCACTTGCTTTAATCATTCAAAGGAAGGTGGTCTAGATCATGTCTCTTAAAAAATACTTAAAAAAGTTAGGCAACTTTATAATGCGGGATAATAGTAAAGACTTGGTCAAGATACTTAATGAAAAAGACTTATTCAGAACTGATGAACTCAAATACGGGAGTAATTATAGAAATGATTTACTAGAGCAATACAAAATGTATGTCGAATTAACTGATCGATTAAACGGAAGGCTGCAACAATCTAATTCATTTTTTCTGACTTTAAATATTGCTGCTATCGGAGCTATAGGTTATGTCCATTTAGGTCACGATGCTGATAGCCTAAGTACTCTTGTTACTTTATCCCTTACTATTATCTCTTATCTGTCAGTTATTATCTGCGCTAATTGGATTGGATCAATAAGGTTATACAAAAATATTGCTGTAAGAAGATTTGAAGTTATAAGAACAATTGAAGAAAGATTGCCTCTTGCTCTATTTTGTACTGAATTTAAGCTTTTCGAAAGACAGGTTCTTGAACAAGTGCTCCGACAAAGCATGTATAATACAATCGTTCTACATGCTTGGAACCCCTTTCGCAAGAAGCCTATTAAGAATGTGAAAGACTTAAGCCACACTAGACTTGTAGGATGGGAGATGTTTTTTCTTTCAATGTTTTCTCCTGTTTCGTTTATCATTATTCACTTAGTCTTATTAATTTATCACGTAGATTTGCTTTTCTCTTTTTCTGACTTTTTTCTTTTCTCCTTTTCTGATTCTTTAAATTATTAACAGATCCATTCATTGACTCATCATAATAAATTCCATTGAAGTTTGATTACCATTTGCTATAATTTTATTTTATTGTGAACTGATATCAAGTAACCTGTTGTTGGTTTATTCTTTGCTTTACTACTTCAAGCACTCCATTTACATACCATTCTCTGCATGCCATGTATGGTTAGAATATACAAGCTTTGCATGCTGCCATGGCCTACATCAGTGTCAACATAATGAATACCTGAGTTGACGTATTTGGTCTATACCGGATTGGATATTTATTGTGTTCCTGGTGGTCATGGGTGCTTGTTTTCAACGTTGTTAGCGAGGCGTAACCCACCTGTAGTCGATATCTGCAGTGACTATCGTTCTTTCTTGATCTTCTGGACTGACCCTGCGGAGATGCCTTAGTAGTCGGCGGTTCTGCGAATGCTCATCTTCTTATCAAGGCAACCCGACGGCTTGTCGGTTAATGCTGTTTTGTTTGCCCTGTACCTTCCGGCTTGCTGGGCTTTCGCGATGCCTTCACGCTGACGTTCCAGCACCATTTCACGCTCAAACTGATAAATAGCTACCAGCACTGACAGCATGAGCCTGTTCGCAGGTTACGTCTCATCTGCCGTGGAAGTTAAGGTTTCTTTTCTGAACTCAACGGTCACTCCCTTGGTGTTGAGGAACCTAAGCTGACCAATCAAGTCTCCAACGTTACGAGCCAGCCGACCAATTTCATGGACGACTACAGTGTCACCCACTTGAACGTAGTCTTTTAGCCGGTCAAGAGCTGGCCGGTTCGCGCTGTTGCCTGAACGCGTGTCTCCAAATGTCCTGTCCAAACCAATCCTTCCAGCTGACGGGCTGTGGTTTTATCAACGCCAGAAACTCGGATGTACCCCAATCGCATGGGACACAAGCATGTGTCATTTTTGAAAGAAATAACTTAAAATAGTGCACTTTAGGCTAGTTAAGATGCGCTTTGTGTCTATTCCTTTGGATGGTTTGGTTGCCTTTGTTGTAGCTTGCTATGGACTATCCTTGACTCAATGAAGGTAACACCTAGCTTGGATACGACCACAATTGCCAAGAAAACGTTTAATTATATTGGAATTACAGCTTCTATAATAACTATTGTTAGCTTTGCACCTGATATATATTCCTATATATTTGAGATGTATCTCCCGCTAAACCAAGAATCTCAAACAGAGCAGAGACTTCAAACAGAGCAGAGACTTCAAACAGAGCAGAGACTTCAAACAGAGCCGGAAGCTCCAACGGAACCAAGCTCCCCACTGGTATGGCCACACTACGTCACAGACCAAACCGTGAGGCACCTGGTCAAGATCTACCAAGCTGAAACCAAGCCAGTATCGTTTTACTGTGGCTGTGACATCTTTTTTAAGAATAACGAACCAAAACCTGACCTCCAGTCATGTGGTTATACAGCGCGCAGACAGCTAAACCGAGCCAAACGCGTGGAATGGGAGCACATTGTTCCAGCTTGGGAGTATGGACACGAAAGGCAGTGTTGGCAGGAAGGGGATCGCTGGAACTGCAATGTGACAGACGCAGTGTTCCGTGTTTTTGAGAACGACATGCACAATCTGGTTCCGGTTGTTGGTGAAGTGAATAGTGACCGTAGCAACTATAGATTTGGACTGCTTGACCCCTCTGCTTCTGATCAATACGGAAAATGTCATATGAAAATAGATTTTAAGCAACGAGTCGCAGAACCACCTGAAAACAGTCGGGGAGCCATCGCCAGAGCCTACTTCTACATGTCGGACAAGTATGGGCTGACGTTGAAAAAGGAGCAGAGGAATTTATTTAACGCATGGAATGAGCAGCACCCACCTACTGATAAAGAATGCCGCATCAATAAGACAGTGGCAGAGATTCAGGGGGGCATGAACCTATATATTTCCGAGCGTTGCCAAGAGCTTCAGAAAAGCCAGTAAGTACTCTGGCTTACCGCCACCATGGTGGTGGTGAGAATGAGCCTCGTGGGTGAGGCTGCGCTCCGGCTCAGAAAAGTCGGTCTGATGTCCATACCGGAAGCTGTCTGTGTCGCTTTTAGCTTGTGGCCTTTGTCTAGCGAGTGCTATCCGGCAAGCTGGAGCACCAAGTTTTTTACCTACTTCAAGACCCGGAGTAGCTACGGCATGTCGTGAAGGCTAATGTCGTTTGGAGAAAATGCTTGTTCCAACGAGCACTGATTTATCCCGGGTTGATGCTTTTTTGGTGTTGCTCGGTGCCGGAGGCACTTACTTTCAGCACTGTAGATGAGGCATAAGCTTCTGACCGCAGATACCTACAGGTGCCTATCGTTCTTTCTTGATCTTCTGGACTGACCCTGCGGAGATGCCCAAGTAGTCGGCGATTCTGCGAATACTCATTTTCTTATCAAGGCAAGCCCAGACGGCTTGGCGGTTAATGCTGTTTTGTCTACCCCTGTACTTTCCAGCCCGCTGGGCTTTCGCGATACCTTCACGCTGACGCTCCAGCACCATTTCACGCTCAAATTGATAAATAGCTTCCAGCACTGTCAGCATGAGCCTGTTCGCAGGTTTCGTCTCATCCGCTGCGAAAGTTAAGGCTTCTTTTCTGAACTCAACGGCCGCTCCCTTGGTGTTGAGCAACCTAAGCTGACCAATCAAGTCTCCAACGTTACGAGCCAGCCGACCAATT
Source organism: uncultured candidatus Poriferisulfidus sp. (assembly GCA_965215765.1). Classification (GTDB taxonomy): domain Bacteria; phylum Pseudomonadota; class Gammaproteobacteria; order Poriferisulfidales; family Oxydemutatoraceae. Next base: position 1,175,903 of record OZ244118.1, read on the forward strand.
TCATGGACGACTACAGTGTCGCCCACTTGAACGTAGTCTTTTAGCCGGTCAAGAGCTGGCCGGTTTGTGCTGTTACCTGAACACGTGTCCTCAAATGTCCTGTCCAAACCTATTCCGTCCAATTGACGGTCGGTGGCTTTATCAACGCCAGAAATTCTAATGTACCCCAATCGCATGGGACACAAGCATGTGTCATTTTTGGAAGAAATAACTTAAAATAGTGCATATAAGGTTAGTTCAGGCGTGTTTTGTGCTTATTCTGAGGGTGGTTCGGCCGCCTTCGTTTCAGACCTCTGTGGACTATTCCAAACTCAATATTGCTCGCAACAGGAAAGACAACCATTATGAGATTATTTCTAACTCTGTTATTTCTGTTGTCCCTGCCTCTCTCAGCAGAACAGAAGGAGTTCAGTTTTTCCCAAGCCAAGAATCGCTTGGTCAAGATCTACCAGGCCGAAGCCAACCCAGTGTCGGTTTACTGTGGCTGTGACATCTTTTTCAGAAAAAAGAAACCCAAGCCTGATCTGGAGTCGTGTGGGTATGCAGTGCGCAAACAGCAGAAGCGAGCTAACCGCATAGAGTGGGAGCATGTTGTTTCAGCATGGGAATACGGGCACGAAATGCAGTGTTGGATGGAAGCGGGTCGCAAGAACTGCGCCAAGACAGATGAAGTGTTCCGTGCTTTTGAGGGAGACATGCATAATTTGTTTCCGGCTGTTGGTGAGGTGAATGGTGACCGGAGCAACTACAGATTTGGGTTGCTTGGCTCTTCTACTTCTGATCAATATGGCGAGTGCCCAATGAAGGTGAACTTTAAGCAGAGAGCCGCAGAGCCACCAGAGAACAGTCGCGGAACCATTGCCAGAACCTATTTCTATATGTCGGATAAGCATGGGTTGACGCTGAGCAGCGAGCAGAGGAATTTGTTCAATACATGGGATGAGCAGTACCCGCCGACAGTAAGCGAGTGTCGCATCCATAAGAAAGTGTCAGAGGTTCAGGGAGACAGGAACCCGTATATTTCCAGGCGTTGTTAAGAGTCATTGTCCAGGCCTTTAGGCATTCACTCTTTTTCTTTCATAGTCCGACGTTTTACGCTTATTCCTGATTTGTGCCAAGATTTACGACTGTTGCTTAGCGCATGAGGCCAAGGCTTCCCGGAAAGGCGAGCGATCGGCGCAAACCGACCGTTATCACCACACACTATGACCAAACAACTTGGGAATACGAGGATTTCCTTGTTAGCGACTCGTGATTATTTCGTAGTCGAGCAAGCCTGTCTTCATTTAGCTCTTAGTGCTTTTAAAGCCCTCTCAGCATCATCGCTTCCTTGATCTACGGCTTGTCTGAACCAGTAAACCGCCTGTTTATAATCCTTTGCAACACCTTTTCCTTCTTCATACATTCTGCCTAAATTAGTCTGAGCATTCTCGTTTCCTTGGTCTGCTGCTTTTTTGTACCAATAAACTGCCTGTTTATCATCCTTGGCAACGCCTTTCCCGTCCTCATGCATTTTGCCTAAATTAATTTGAGCACTCTCACTCCCTTGGTCTGCCGCCTGTCTGAACCAGTAAGTTGCCTGTTTATCATCCTTGGTAACGCCTTCCCCGCTGTAGCACATCCGGCCTAAACCGAATTGAGCTTCCGGCACCCCTTGGTCTGCTGCTTTTCTGTACCAATAAGCTGCCTGTTTATCATCCTTGGCAACGCCACGCCCACAATAATACATTTTGCCTAAATTATGTTGAGCTTTTGCATGCCCTTGATCTGCTGCTTTTCTGTACCAATAAACTGCCTGTTTGCCATCCATGGCAACACCTTCTCCTTCATCATACATTTTGCCTAAATTATTTTGAGCATTCTCATTTCCTTGTTCAGCTGCTTTTCTGTACCAGTAAGCTGCCTGTTTATCATCTGTAATAATGCCTTCCTTTTGACCGACTAGCTCGACTAAATTATATTGGGCATCTTCGTCACCTTGTTCAGCTGCTTTTTTGTACCAGTAAGCTGCCTGTTCATCATCCTTGGAAACACCTTTCCCTTTTTCATACATCCAGCCCAAATTATATTGGGCTTTCACATGCCCTTGGTCGGCTGCTTGTCTAAACCAATGAACCGCTTGTTTGCCATCCTTGGCAACGCCACGTCCATTACGATACATTATGCTTAAATTAAATTGAGCTTCTGCTGTCCCTTGGTCTGCTGCTTTCCTGAACCAGTGGACTGCCTCTTTATCATTTTTGGCAACGCCCCGACCACTGCGGTACATTTGGCCTAAATTAGATTGTGCACCTGCATGTCCTTGGTCTGCAGCTTTTCTACACCAATAAACTGCCTGTTTGTCATCCATGGCAACACCTTTTCCTTTTTCATACATTTTGCCTAAATTGATTTGAGCATCTGCATGTTCTTGGTCTGCAGCTTTTCTGTACCAATGAACTGCCTGGTTATCGTCCTTGGTAACACCTTTTCCTTTTTCATACATTTTGCCCAAACTTGACTGACCTGCCGCATGTCCTTGGTCTGCTGCCTTTCTGAACCAATAAACTGCCTGTTTCTCATCCTTGATAACTCCCTTTCCTTTTTCATACATTTTTCCTAAATTAGTTTGACCATTCGGACTCCCTTGGTCTGTTGCTTTCTTGAACCAATAGACTGCCTGTTTCTCATCCTTGATAACCCCTTTTCCTGCTTTATACATTTTGCCTAAACTAGATTGAGACCACGCATCTCCTTGGTCTGCCGCTTTTCTGTACCAGGAAACTGCATGATTATTATCCTGAGTAACCCCTTTCCCTTCTTCGTACATGCAACCTAAATTGTGTTGAGCTTGCTTAAGACCTTGTTTAGCAGCTTTTCTGTACCAATAAACCGCCTGTTTATAATCCTTGGCTACGCCTTCTCCACGACGATACATTATGCCTAAATTATACTGGGCTTGTGCGTTTCCCTGGTCTATGGCTTTTCTGTACCAATAAATTGCCTCATTGTCATCTTTGGCAACGCCTTTCCCTTCATAATACATTACACCTAAATTATATTGAGCATCAGTCACCCCCTGAGCCGCTGCTTTTTTGAACCAGTAGGCTGCCCGATTATCGTCCTTTGTAAAACCCTTTCCTTCATAATACAGTAGGGCTAAATTATGTTGTGCATCCATATCCTTTCGGTCTGCTGCTTTTCTGGACCAATAGGCTGCCTGTTTATAGTCTTTGGTAGCACCTTCCCCACGATAATACATTATACCTAAACCCAATTGAGCTCTTACATCACCTTGAACTGCTGCTTTTTTGAACCAGTACATTGCCTGCCTATAATCCTTAGCAAGACCCTCTCCGCTATAGTACACTGCACCCATACTATATTGAGCCTCGATATTGCCTTGTTCTGCAGCAAAAATAATAGGTTCAAGAGACACCTTTTTTTTCATTTGACCTTTACTCCTTATAGCTCTTGTTGAAATTGTGCTTTCATTGTGTCCGTGAAAATATTACACAAAGCCCTTGATTCATCTGCCGTGATGAAAGTTGGTATCGAATTGACGTTCTTGTATTCAGTTCTGCACATGTTGCTTTACTGTTTCCAAAATTCTTGACACAAGACAAATGTCCTCCACTTTTCCTATGCACCTTTTAAGTACAGGTATTTCATAACATTGATCCGTGGTGTGCCATCAGTGGTAACTGTCTTGGGTAGTACTAAGGCAACCTAGATCCTTTATCAAGCTGGGCTTCAAAAAAGCTACTTTTTCCATGGCATCTCCATTTAGTTGGTCATGTCATACTTGAATCGCTCGCAACTGTTCACGGAATTACCGTGTACAACTCCCGTTAAAGTAGAACTCAATTTACACCTTACTCTTTTTCATGTCTGAATTCTATTCCGGGATGCCTTGTTCCAGCATGTTGGTGCAATACGACTTCATTTCTTTCGAGAAGTTCATGCCAGACCTTTCCTGAAGCACTGTTAATGTGACAGAAAATAAATCATGAATCGCATCATGTTCCCAGTTACCGTTTTTTTGAGGAGTTATGCAGGTGGGTTGTCAAGGTTAAGATCTGGAGAATGCTTCGCTAAGGAGCAACACGGACTAAAACCAACGGGACAGCTGCAGGATCCCAGCCATGTCTAGTAACGTTTAACTGGTCTCGCTCATAGCAGGGTACTCCGCTGAACATTTCCATTCCAAATTCCTTTATAGGTGATATTTCAATTCCTGCGTCAATAACGTCCGATGTGTAAAAGCTCAAGTGTTTGACGAATCTTTCATGTGCGACAAAAGGGTAATTGCTGAATTGGATTTCAATGGCCACGCGCTCTTTCAAGAAGCACGTTTGGTTATAAGAGGGCTCAAGTCTGACTTTCTCTCTAGCCTCCTTCTGTTCTTTTGGTGAATGGGTATAGATTGACCGCGACTGTTTTTCGTCATCCGCTTCCCAAAACGTGTTTCTATGCTCTTTCCATCCTCTTGTTTCTAATCCTTTCTTGAACTCCTTGTTCATATCGGGCGGTGAGTACAGGGTCTTGCTTGGATTCATCTTCTCCTTTGAAATCTTGCTCTTGCAGCTTTCTGCATCTACCTCGGCTATCACCTCGCGTACTTCCTCCCACAAATTCGGTTTGTGAACCAACAGGTATTCTTCACCGTTAAAATGGGAGTACTTTGTTACTAGGTGCATCGGCTAGTGACCGCCTTTCGGCAAGGCAGGATCATAGACAGGTTTACCCATGGGGCGAAGTTTCAAACTCCCGGCATTGAGTTCTTCGACACGCTGGCGGGCAATTGATACATACTCTTTCACGGTGTCGCAGCCATACCCAAGCCGTCCATGCTTGATTGCCGCAATAACAGAAGATCCGACGCCCATGTAAGGGTCAAACACGGCATCGCATTCATTCGTCATTGAAAGAACAAGTCTCTCTACCAACTCAACGGGAAATTGGCACGGGTGGATAGTTTTTTCAGGGTGATTACTCTTTACATTTGGGAACATCCAAAAATCGCCGGGGTTCTTGCCTTTGGAATCGCAAGGCAGCTTGCCAACGTTTGATCCCTTAAAATATCGTTTGTTGGGGTACTTTGACGGAACCCTGATAGGATCGAGATTCCATGTATAGTCATCCGTCTTGGTCCACCAGTTTATTGTCTCGTAGCGTCCAGACAATCGTTTGGTGCAGTGGAGCCCATGCCCAAAGTGCCATACAACACGGTTTCTCAACTTAAGCCCATGACCCGCGAATAACGGATATAGCAACGTGTCAAGCGGGACAATGGCTCCGCTCTCAACATAATTTCCAACCTGCCAACAAATTGATCCCTGATCATCCAAGAGGCGAACACATTCGGCAATAACACGTTTCTGTGTAGCCAGATAGATATCCAAGCCAGATCGGGTTTTTTCATAGACCTTTCCCAAGTTGTAGGGCGGGGAGGTAACAATCAGCTTAAAGTGTCTATCAGGTAACCGGTGCATGAATTGCAGATTGTCACAGCAGGAGAGGATAGTCTTCGCTCCACTCATGCCACTAACTCCAGACTTTGGCCAGTATCTGCTGTTTCTATGCTGGATGTTGACGTCTCGGTAAGGCAAGAAAAGGGGTCAACGGCGTTTTTGTAAATTTTTGACCCAGCTTTATCGGCAGAATACAGTTTGGTTTCAGAAGTCCAACTTAAGTGGTTCACGAGCCATTCTGGTTTGAGGATTGATACGTAAACTTGGTTTCCCCCTGCGGCATCAGATCCATGACTCCTTATTTTGTCGTTCAATATCATTTTGAAATTAGTGTGAGAATTCATGTCAAACTGGTAAGCTGGAGTTGCTCATATTGTTCCGGTTCATGAATATCTGGCACGTCGTAATTTGTGACGATAGCTTCAGTCATAGGATTCCTGTTTTTTTCACGTCCGCCTACATGATAAAAATGTTCACGAGTGTGAATGTTGAATCTGTTCCAAAGTATTTTGATGTATTCGTTTTCTCGAAAGTCGTTGTGATGCCACGTGGACAAAATAAATCTCGCATCAGAGGCGCAGAGACTGTCAAACAAAGTCTGCTCGTGTTCGCTGTCCCATCCATTGTAATAGTCTACATGTCTACCAATATATGGTGGGTCACAGTAGATAATATCGTCTGATGAAGCTGCTTTGATAGTGTCTTCGAAAGACTGGCATTTAAATGTAAAGTCTTTCACCTTTAACAGCTGCGATACATAATCAACCTGGTTTGCAATCTTTGTAATATAGGCTTGAGCATATCTATTGGGTTTCTTGCAAAATGGTGTATTAAATCCACCATTCCGATTGAAACGGATCATTCCATTAAAACCAGAACGGTTCACAAATAGAAAATCTAAAGGTTGGTGGTTTTCATTGAATTTATTGCGCAATGCGTAATAGTGTTCTCCTCCTTTTTTCAGAAGTAGTGAACCTGTATCATTCAAATATTTTCGGACAATCTCAGAGGTTATTTCACCAGTTTTCACAGCATTGTAAAAATTAATAAGGTGTGGGTTGCTATCACACATAATGGCGTGTTTCGGGGCTATATTAAAGCCAACAACGCCAGTACCCATAAATGGTTCTATCCAACGTCCTTCAAATTCTTCGGGAACAACATTACCTATCCAAGGTACAAGTTTAGTTTTTATTCCCTGAGATTTGATTGGGGGTACTTTTACTTTCAACTTTTTACCTTTTCGGGTGCATGGTCACTCTTTGAGACAACTAACGAAACATTACCCTTACGATACTCAATCAGTTCTTTCAAACTGCTTATTTTTTTGGTTCGTCCCTTGCCATTTTAACTGCCATTACTTACTGAACCTTATAAATATTGTTATCCATCCGTTATTCAACGCACGGTGTATAAAATTAGTTTGCAAACACTTTTATTCTCTTTTATAGCCACACTTACTCTGGGATACTTTGTTCCAGGATGTGGGTGCAATACGACTTTATTTCTTTTGAGAAGTCGATGCCGGACTTTTTCTGAAGCACCGCTGATGTGACAGAAAATAAATCATGAATCGCATCAGGTTCGCCAGTTATCATTGTATAGAACGATGCCCCATCTATTTCATATATCTTGCGGCTTTTCCCTTTCTCCCGTACCTTGTAACGCTTTGGCTCTTTCGGGATGATGAGAACCAAGTACGCAGTCCAGTCCCCTCTTTCTTGCTTAACTGTTGTATCTAAGTCATCTATGACTTGCTGGCGATTTGTTGCATTCAATGTATTATGTTTGTTCTTAATTTCTGCCAACATTCTTTTGGAGTCATTCTTAATATCATAACCAGCATCATGGTTAACCCATCCGTCCACAGAAGAAAGAATATTTTGGTGAAAATTTCCGATAGCGCTGGCAATTCCCGATAAAATCGATGCGTTTTTTTGCAGCTTCAAAAGTTTGACCTGTGTTTTTATGTTGAATGTTGATGCCACAGTAAGGCAAGAAAAGGGGTCAACGACGTTTTTGAGAATTTTTGTTTCTGCTTCATCTCTGGCTTTAGTACATCTCTCAACGAGTGTGTCCACGGCAGAACACAGCTTGTCATCAGATATCCAGCTTAAGTGGCTCATGCCGCCATCCCGAGTTTTATCATTGTTTTGTAAACAAACATAACATGCTGCGCAATGCGTTCGGCAAAAAGAACTGGCACTGCATTTCCTATCTGTTTGTATTGAGAACCTAGGCCACCACAAAAACTCCAATCATCCGGGAATGTTTGTAACCTTGCAGATTCTCTTATAGTGAATGGTCTTGTCTGCTCCGGATGGCACCTTTCAGTTTGCTTTTGAGATGGTGAGCATAGTATGGTCAGTGATGGCTCATCCCAAGCCATGCGCCTTGCCATGCCACGCCTGCCTCCCATGTTTCCACTATTTCCATATGCTGCTCCCATATATTCAAACTGCACACTATCCGGCAAAGAAGTCCAGCATCCTCCTGGAGGCACCATATCCATGATTCTTTGTTTTGTCCGGGAGTAGCTTGCTCCGGGAGACTGCGGGCACCCCTTCAATGCGTCTCTTATCGTCTTCCTGGGTTTGCCTGAACCCACTATCTCTGGAATGATGAGGCTACCCATGGTTGCTATGATGATTAGCCGCTTGCGCTTTTGTGGCACTTCAAAGTCTACGGCGTTTAACAGCTGACTGTGGACGATGTAGCCTTCTTTTTTCAAGGCGTGCAAAATTTTGGAGAGCGTCTGTCCGCGATTATGGCTTAGCAGACCCTGCACATTCTCTGCTAACACTACTTTGGGTCTGAGCTCGCGAACTGATCTCATCATCTCAAAGAACAAGTTGCCTCGTTCGTCTGAGAATCCCAGTCCTTTCCCTGCGGTGGAGAACGCCTGACACGGAAATCCGCCGGAAATGACGTCTACCCCTCTAAATTCAGAGTAGTCCATATCCTCCACGCCGGTGTGTATTACATTCCAATGTGGGCGATTTGCCTTTAATGTTTCTACACAGTCGCCGTCAATCTCGACCAACCCGACCGCGTTAAATCCAGCGCGTTCCAGACCTAATGCGAGACCTCCTGCACCGGCAAACAACTCCAGTACTTTGGGTTTGGACATTCTTGGCATTGGTGAAACCTTCTTAGCTAAGAATCTTGGCTAACATTTGGGTTTTTTGCCCGACGAAAGGCTGAGGGAACCTTTGTCTGATGTCGTTAGCGAATATGCGACAAGCAGCATTATGAAGTTAGCTTTTCCTCTATCCGTAAGGAGTGGAGAAGACAATTAAAGTCACTACCGTAGTCACCCTGTCGGTAATCACCATTTGCGGGTGCAATCCTACTTGAATACCCTCATTTTGTCCAAACGAATGCGCTCACTGGCTCCTCATTTTTGATACTTTCGTCGGCTCCGACAAGGGCAAAAAAGGTTGCCCTTGTGTTCTTGTGTGGATGAGTGAATGAGCGGCATGGTCATTGGGCAGGAAGCGTAATTTTTCATTCCTTCTTGTTCCTCTCCGCGCTTCTCTGTGCTGCTTGTGCGGCTAGCCGCTTGGTTGTTTCGTTTGGCCGCCTGTCGCTGGGTTACCGCCGTCACGGGCACGAACAAAAGAAACTCCCCTAAAAACTGACAAGTCAAATCTTTTTGCCAACTTCAAGGCTCGGGGGGGAGCAGTAGCGGGTCGCGAAGACCTGCGTATTCGGGAAATGTCACTCTCCATAGTTCGTAGTCGCGCTGGCCGTGGTCTGGATGCGGTTGCAGTCGGGGTGGAAATCCATATTGCTGCGGGTATGCCGTCGCTGGACATCGTCGGGTTGCCGGAAAAGGCGGTTCGGGAAAGCAAGTACCGGGTTCGCGCCGTGATCTCCCACAGTCGTTTTGAATTTCCTTGTCGGCGTATCACCGTCAATTTGACTCCGGCAGATTTGCCCAAAGAGGGTGGGCGCTTTGACCTGCCTATCGCCTTGGGCATTCTTGTGGCAAGCCGGCAGTTGCCTGAGAAAGCACTGGCAGGCTATGAGTTTCTCGCCGAGTTGGGACTGGATGGGACTTTGCGCCCTGTGCGTGGCGTGTTGCCTGCGACCATTGCCGCATATCGCAATGGTCATGCTTTGGTTCTGGCACCGGGGAATGCTGCTGAGGCTTCGTTGGTCAGTGAAGCCAAAGTTTACAGCGGAAAAAACTTTCTGGAAGTGTGCGAGCATTTTTCCAAGGGTCAGGAGTTGTGTCGTGTCAAACCGTTTGCGGTCAAGTCGGACACGGTCGCTCCCGGTTCTGATTTTTCAGAAGTGTATGGGCAACATCATGCGCAGAGGGCACTTGAGATAGCTGCGGCTGGTCGGCATCACATCCTGTTGCTGGGTGCGCCGGGGTGTGGAAAGACCATGCTGGCGAACTGTTTTCAGGGAATTTTGCCGCCCATGAGCCGGGAAGAATCTTTGCAGGTGGCGGCGGTGCGGTCTTTGTGTGGTGAGGCTGTCACGGTTGATAATCTGTATCGCAGACCCTTTCGCTCTCCCCATCACACCATGTCTCCGGCTGCTTTGGCGGGTGGTGGCAGTGATTTGAGGCCGGGAGAGATCACGCGTGCGCACAATGGCACGCTTTTTCTTGATGAGATCCTTGAGTTCGGTCGCCGTGTGCTGGAAGTGTTAAGGGAACCTCTGGAAGCCAAAAAGATTACCGTGGCGCGTGTTTCAGGCAGTGTGGACTATCCGGCGGACGTGCAATTGCTGGCTGCGATGAATCCCTGCCCGGATGGGGGTGACGTTGACGAGCAGGGTGCTTGCCGGTGTAGCGAGGCCGCTTTGCGTCGGTACTACGCGCGGCTCTCCACACCGCTGCTTGATCGTATTGATATGCATGTCAGGGTTCCGCGTGTGAAGTGGAGTGCGGGAGGCGATGCTGTGCGCCACTGTGAGAAAAGTAGCCAGCTTAAAGCCAGGATCGTTGAGGCGAACATTGTGCAAATGGAGCGGCAGGGCAAACCCAATGCGGCGCTCACCGGTTCTGAGTTGGAAAAACATTGTCGCTTGCAGGGTCGTGAAAAAAAGTTGCTCTACCGTGCTGCCGACCGACTTAATCTGTCCACGCGCGCGGTGTACCGGATACTGCGTATGTCGCGAACTGTTGCAGACTTGGAAAAGGTTGCCACGATTGGCGAGCACCATCTTTTGGAGGCTCTCGCCTATCGTTCCATGGACAAGCTTATGAACCCGAATCATCTCTCGAATGGTGGTGCGGGTTCGGCTTTTTCGGCCAGCGGTTAGATGGGGTAAACCAAGCTGGAAATGGAACTACGCTTGGACTGAGCGTGGCTCGCTTTTTCGATGTCTGCTACCGGGATGTTCACTGATCGGACGTCTATTGGCTGGGGTGCCTATTGATCGGTGTGACTACTGGTCGGGTCATCTATTGGCCGGGGTGCCTACTAACTGGTGCGTCTGCCGCTGCGCGAGTACTGGTCGGGGTGTTTACTGATCGGATGTCTATTGGCCAGGGTGCCGACCGACTTAATCTGTCCACACGTGCGGTGTATCGGATACTGCGTATGTCGCGAACTGTTGCAGATCTGGAAAAGGTTGCCGTGATTGGCGAGCACCATCTTTTGGAAGCTCTCGCCTATCGTTCCATGGACAAGCTTATGAACCCGAATCATCTTTCGAATGGCGGTGCGGGTTCGGCTTTTTCGGCCAGCGATTAGATGGGGTAAACCAAGCTGGAAAGGGAACTACGCTTGGACTGAGCGTGGCTCGCTTTGTTGGTGCCCACCGCCGAGGTGCCCACTGAACGGTGTGTCTAATGGTTGGGGTGATTGCCGCTGGCGTGTTTACTGGTCGGGTCGTCTATTGGCCGGGGTGCCTACTGAACGGAGTGTCCACTGGTCGGCGTGGCTGTCGTTGAGGTGACTACTGGTCGGGTCGTCTATTGGCCGGGGTGCCTACTGACTGGTGCGGCTGCCGCTGGCGCGAGTACTGGTCGGTGTGTTTACTGATCGGATGTCTATTGGCCAGGGTGCCGACCGACTTAATCTGTCCACACGTGTGGTGTATCGGATACTGCGTATGTCGCGAACCGTTGCAGACCTGGAAAAGGTTGCCGTGATTGGCGAGCACCATCTTTTGGAGGCTCTCGCCTATCGTTCCATGGACAAGCTTATGAACCCGAATCATCTCTCGAATGGTGGCGCGGGTTCGGCTTTTTCGGCCAGCGGTTAGAGGGGTAAATCAAGTTGGAAAGGGAACTGTGCTCGGCGTGAGTGCTGCTCGCTTTTTCGATGTCTGCTACCGGGATGTTTACTGACCGGATGTCTATTAGCCAGGGTGCCGACCGACTTAATCTGTCCACACGTGTGGTGTATCGGATACTGCGTATGCCGCGAACCGTTGCAGATCTGGAAAAGGTTGCCGTGATTGGCGAGCACCATCTTTTGGAGGCTGTCGTTGAGGTGCCTACTGACTGGTGCGGCTGCCGCTGGCGCGAGTACTGGTCGGTGTGTCTACTGATCGGTGTGTCTGTTCGTTGCGGTGGCTGCCGCTGGCGCGAGTTCTGGTAGGCGTGTTTGCTGGTCAGGTGACTACTGGTCGAGATGCTACTGTCCGGCACCATAGAACGGCACTTTAGATCGGTACTGTAGATTGGTGGACGCAGAGTGCTGGCTTGGGGAAGGCTTGGCTCGCTCTTTTTGCGCTCATTGCAGCAAATACAGCTTTTTGTGGTCTGCACGCCGGTGATGTCTAGGCTGAGGCGGTTTTGGCTGGCGCGAAAATGGTGTGGTTGCTTTCTTGGCGGGCTGGGTTTGTTATTCTCCGCGATTAGTGTTCACGCGTTAAATGGCTATGGGGTACGGTTCTACCATTCAAGAGGCTGCGTCAGTTGTCCGTGCGGGTGGCGTGATTGCCTATCCCACGGAGGCGGTTTTTGGCTTGGGTTGTGACCCATGGAACGAGGCCGCGCTGGTTCGTATCGCATCCCTGAAAGGAAGGTCGCAAGACATGGGTTTTATCATCATCGCCGAGAGCTTCGCGCAGTTGCGCCCGTTTTGTCAGCGCGTCAGCGGGGCGGTGCGCGAAAAGGTTCTTGCGCATTGGCCTGCCCCGAGTACCTGGGTATTTCCGGCAAGTGCTGTCTGTCCGCCTCTGTTGACCGGTGGACGCAACACAATCGCGCTTCGGGTTACGGCGCATCCGGTTGCTGCTGCGTTGTGCAAGGCCTGTGGGATGGCACTGGTTTCTACGAGCGCGAATCTCAATGGTCAGGCTCCTTTGCGCAGTGCCGCAGCCGTTGCCGAAACGTTTTCGAAGAGCCATCCGCAGGGCGGAATTGATTGCATTGTTGCCGGGGAAGTCGGAGGCGAAGACCGGCCGACAAGCATAAGGGATGCGGTCAGTGGCCGGGTGATCAGAAGATGATTTTGTCGTGCGACCGGCCATGTTGAGGCAGGCTTGCAAGCTCTGGTGGCAGAGATGGTTTCGCCTGCGGAAGGTGCGGAAAGCTGACGAGGAGGTGTCGGCATTGATTTTTTCTGCGGGGCAAGAGTTGGGCGCTATACGAGAACGGGGGATGGTCACGCTGCAGCGTTCTGCTTTGCTTTCCCTTGCGGGACAAGAGTTGGGCACTATACGAGAGCGGGGGATTACCACACACGACCGTTCTGCTTTGCTTTCCCTTGCGGGACAAGGGTTGGGCGCTACACGAGAGCGAGAGGTGTCCACACAGCAGCGTTCTGCTTTGCAAACGCGCAAGCTCGGCTGAACGACATGGGTCGCGAGGTAATTTCTCTGGATGCGGTGATTGCCTGCTTCAAGGGTTTTCACAGGGAACTGTGTGAGGCGGTCGAGAGCTTCGATGGGAATGCCGCTTTCGCCCATGACGTTTGGGAAAAGCCAAGCGGTGGCCAAGGCACGAGTTCAAGCCTCAGTGGCGGTGCTGTTTTTGAAAAAGCCGGCGTGAATTTTTCTCTGGTGCATGGCAAGGCATTGCCGGCTGCGGCGACTGCGGCGCATCCGGAGCTTGCTGGTGGAAGCTACACAGCAACGGGCGTGTCGACAGTGCTGCATTCGTTGAATCCTTATGTTCCTGCGGCTCATTGCAATGTGCGTTTTTTTCTGTCACGCAACCCGGATGGTGAGCCGACTTGGTGGTTTGGGGGAGGGTTTGACCTCACGCCTTATTATCCGTTTCTGGAGGATGCGATTTCCTGGCATCAGGCTGCGCGCAACGTTTGCGCAGATTTCGGTGAGGGGATATACGAGCGTTTCAAGAAAGCCTGCGATGCCTATTTCTGGCTTGAGCATCGCCAGGAAACGCGCGGCGTGGGTGGGCTGTTTTTCGATGATTTCAATGTTTGGGAGCACGAGCGGTGCCTTGCCTTTACGCGTGCGATTGCCGAAAGCTTCTGGCCGGCGTATTCTGCTATTGTCAGGCGTCGCACCACGATGCCGTGGGGGGAGCGGGAAAAAGCGTTCCAGAATTATCGGCGGGGGCGCTATGTGGAGTTCAATCTTATTCTTGACCGTGGCACTTTGTTTGGTCTGCAATCGCGTGGGCGCACTGAGTCGATATTGATGTCGTTGCCGCCTACTGCCTGCTGGCAATACGATTGGCGTCCGTCTCCGGGAACGCCTGAAGAGACGTTGTACAGGGACTTTCTCAAGCCTCGGGATTGGTTGCGGGAGGTGCGGTGACACGTCGTTTCCCCATGACCCGGATGCGTCGGATGCGGGCTGATGCTTTCAGTCGTCGCCTGGCCTGCGAGAGTCGGCTGTCTGTTGACAACCTGATTCAGCCCTTTTTCATCTGCGAGGGCGAGAATGTACGTGAGCCGATTCCTTCCATGCCGGGGGTGTATCGTTTGTCGCCGGATCAGCTTTTGCTTGCAGTCCGGGAAGTCTGTGCCTTGGAAATACCGGCGGTCGTCTTGTTCCCGGCTGTTGATGGATCCCTGAAAAGTTTGCGAGCCGAGGAAGCCTGCAACCCTGATGGGCTCGTGCCACGTGCGATTCGAAAGATAAAGGATGCTTTTCCGAACCTTGGTGTTATCAGCGATGTGGCTTTGGATCCTTATACCTCACATGGCCAGGATGGCGTCATCAACGACAAGGGCTACGTGCTGAATCAGGAAACCGTGGATATTCTGGTGCAGCAAGCTCTCACGCATGCTCAGGCGGGGGCAGACATTGTGGCGCCGTCAGACATGATGGACGGACGCGTGGGTGCGATACGACAGGCACTGGAAGAGACGGGTCACCATAATGTTCGGATTCTTGCCTACTCGGTCAAGTACGCTTCTGCCTTTTATGACCCTTTCCGTGACGCAGCGGGGTCGGCGGCGGCGTTTGGCAGTGGCGACAAGCGCAGTTATCAGATGGATCCGGCAAATGTCGCGGAAGGGCTTGATGAGGTGGCTCTGGATTTGCAGGAAGGTGCCGACATCATTCTGGTAAAGCCGGCACTTTGCTACCTTGATGTGATCAGGCGCATAAGAGAGAGTTGCCAGGCTCCGGTTTTTGCCTACCAGGTCAGTGGCGAGTACGCCATGCTGAAAGCAGCCGCCGGTAATGGATGGCTGCGTGAGCGTGAGTGCGCGCTGGAAATGCTGCTTGCCATCCGGCGAGCCGGCGCGCAGGGCATATTGAGCTACTACGCGATGTCGGCAGCCCGGTGGCTGGCCGAAGCATAAATAAGACGGTGAAGCACTACGAGTAACTTGAAGACAAAATCAAAAGCTCAATTAGGAAGCACGTAAAGTGGCTTCATGTTTGGGATAAATTCATGATGGAATTGAAAAGAGGACTTGCTCGGACAAAGGAAGTGTTCCTGAACACTTGGTTCACGCTAGGGAAGTTTTCACCTTGTTTGAGCGAACTTTGTCTGCTTAGAAAACCATAAAAAGGTCATTTCTCAACCTACTTAACGGGGTACTATCAACACCAACAAGAGGAAATCAAAATAAAAGGGGAGGAAAGAATGAAATTTTTTTTATTATTTTTATTTATAGGTGTAATTAGTATGAGTGTTACTTATGGTCAATATTATTCCGAAGAAGAACTTGAAGCGGCTGGGCGAATATTAGACCAAGCACTTGCTGCAGATATAGAAAGACAAATGTCCTATGACGAGGTGAGAGGAAATTCCTCTGACAAGGGATCTTCATTTTTGTCAACTGCTATAGCTATGCTTGTCCTGATTTGGCTCGTGGAGACGGAGACAAAAGGTCGCAAATGGAGAAAAAAGATTTGGTGGGAGAGAAAAGGTCGCAAATGGAGAAAAATGGTCGGGTGGTAGAGATGCAGGGTAGGGATAGCACAAAAGGAAGTTAGGGCATGAAAACGCGTTATGCCGTGATCGGGCATCCCGTGGCGCACAGCCTTTCTCCCAGGATTCATCTGATGTTTGCCAGCCAGGCGGGTGAGTCTATCGAGTACACAGCGATTGATTCTCCCCCGAATGCTTTTGCCGACAGCGTTGCACTCTTTGTTGCCGCGGGAGGTCGGGGATTGAACGTGACCTTGCCTTTCAAGCAGTTGGCTCGCGGCCTGGCGACTGAAGTCAGTGCGCCGGTCGCGCAGACCGGAGCTGCCAACACCTTGTGTTTTCGCGATGATGGCAGCGTCTATGCCGATAACACGGACGGCGTGGGTCTATGTAACGACTTGCGCAGGCTGGGGGTCAACTTGAATGGTGGAAAACTGTTGGTCATTGGTGCGGGCGGCGCGTGTCGCGGGATTCTCTGGGCCTTGTTTCAGGCAGGTGTGCGTGACATCGCTTTGAGCAACAGGCATCCGGAGCGTGCCGCGCAAATCGTGGAAGAGTTTGCGTCTTATCCCTTGCGTGTTTGCGATAGCGCAGAGCTTGCCGACAGCAAGTTTGACGGTGTCATTAACGCGACTTCCGCGAGCTTGAGTGGCGCCGTGCCTTATTTGCCGGCAGCCTTGGCTCGTTCGCTCGCCTGGGGCTACGATCTGGTTTACGCGCATGGAGGCAGCACACCATTCACAAAATGGCTGCAAGAGCAGGGTGTCGATCGCGCATACGACGGTACAGGAATGCTCGTTGAGCAGGCGGCTGCTTCCTTTTATCTGTGGCACGGACGACGGCCAGACACCTTGCCGGTTATAAAAGTGTTGATGACCAAGGATTCTTAAGGCAGTCGAGGTCGCCCGGGATCGTCATCGTGGGGTTCCTGTTGCGCGTCAGCCAGCCGCCAGCCCACGGCTCATGGTCGTAAGAGCCCGCGCGCGTCAGGCATGACTATTTGATTAGTGCTGGTTGTGCTACTGGTTGTGCTATTGGTTGTTGGCTGCGGTGTGCATGAAATTATTTTTGACGCGCACATAGTCGCCAGCTGAGAAGCTCAGGTATTCCAGTTCCCCGGCGGTTAATTCACGGATTTTCTTCACCGGCGAGCCTACCCACAGATAGCCCCCTTCTATGCGTTTGCCAGGAGGCACGAGGGAGCCGGCCGCGACCATGGCGTGACTTTCCACAACGGCTGCATCCAGGACGATGGCTCCCATGCCGATGAGGCAAAGGTCGTGCAGTTGGCAACCGTGCAAGATGACACCATGCCCGACGGTCACCTCGTTTCCAATCAGCAAAGGATGTCCTTCAGGGAAAAAGCGGTTTTTGCCGGTCAGGTGCAGGGTGCTGCCGTCCTGTATGTTGGTGCGTGTCCCGATGCGAATGATGTTCACATCGGCTCGCAAAGTACACATCGGCCAGATGGAGCTGTCGGCACCGATGGTCACGTCACCGATGACCGTTGCCTCCGGGTCGATATAGGCATTCGCAGCAATTTTCGGCTGCGTATCCTGGTATTTTCGTATGCTGATTTGGGAGTCCCTCCTTATGCTGGAACAAACGCGGAAAGTTGTGCGCAATGAAATGGCAACAATCTTATGGGCAGTGCCCGACTTGAAGTCTCTGTCCTGTTCAAGCCGGCGGCAATTCCTGCGCTTGCGTCATTGGCGGCATCTTGTTGCGAATCAATGCGAATCTGATGGTCTGCTTTCAAGGGGACGTCAGTTGTCGCGGTGCCTGTTCCTGTTCCCTTGTGGAGTTTGGTACTCGGCGGACTGCTTCATGGCGACTTCGTTATTCTAGTCCATTTCCAGGAAATACTTTCTCTTCTCCGGCCTGCGCCGTGACCGTGCAGGAATGATTTGTAAGCGCATGCCGGTGACCGGTCATTCTCTCCGGCATCGCCGACGGGGGAGCCGGTTCATCTGCGTCAGAGCCGGTGTTTCCAGCCTGATTTTCGAGACGAAACACGGGCAGAGTACCGGTGAGCTTGTATAATGCTTGGGCGATGAGCGGACAGACACTTTACGACAAATTGTGGTCGAACCATTTGGTTCATGAGGACGCTGAAGGCAATTGTCTGATCTATATTGATCGGCATCTGATCCACGAGGTGACCTCACCACAGGCTTTTGACAGTTTGCGGAGCCGTGGCTTGAAGCCATGGCGTACTGATTCCATTCAGGCAGTGGCAGACCACAGTGTGCCGACGGTCGGGCGGGGACACCCCATTCGTGACCCGGTTGCACGGCTGCAAGTGGAAACGCTGGGGAAAAACTGTCGTGAGTTTGGCATCAACTACTTTCCAATGAGCGATGTTCGCCAAGGCATTGTCCACGTTATCGGCCCGGAGCAGGGGATTACTTTGCCTGGCATGACCGTGGTGTGCGGTGATTCGCACACTTCCACGCATGGTGCTTTTGCGACTTTTTCTTTGGGAATCGGGACATCGGATGTGGAGCACGTTCTGGCAACGCAGTGCCTGCAAATCAAAAAGGCAAAATGCATGAGGATCAACGTGACGGGGGCACTCCCGCCGGGAGTCACTGCCAAAGATGTTATTTTGAAGCTGATTGGAAAGATTGGCGTGGCTGGTGGCACGGGGTTCGTTTTTGAATACGCTGGCAGTGCCATTCGCGCTTTGTCCGTGGAGGAGCGCATGACGGTCTGCAATATGTCAATTGAGGCAGGCGCGCGTGCCGGCATGATTGCCTTCGATGACCGTGTTGGCCGCTACTTTTCCGGACGCCCCTTCGCGCCTTCAGGAAAATTGTGGGAAAAAGCGCTGGGGCAGTGGCAGTCTCTGCATTCAGATGAGAATGCGCAATTTGATGCAGAGGTGCGGCTGGTGGCAGAAGAAATAGAGCCACAGGTCACTTGGGGAACATCGCCTGAAATGGTGGTTTCGGTTTCCGGGCGTGTGCCGGCTCCGGAGCGATTTTCAGATTCCGTGCAAGCCGATACCTGTCGGCGCGCGCTGGATTACATGGGTCTGGCTGCCAATACTGCGGTTCAGGATATTTCAATTGACAAGGTGTTTATTGGCTCTTGCACGAATGGGCGAATCGAGGATTTGCGTGCCGCAGCGCAGGTGGTAAAGGGTCGGAAAATCGCGCAAAACGTTCGGCTGGCGATGGTGGTTCCGGGGTCAGGATTGGTGAAGCGTCAGGCCGAAGAGGAAGGGTTGAATCAGCATTTCAAGGCGGCAGGCTTTCAATGGCGTGAACCGGGCTGTTCCATGTGTCTGGGTATGAATGATGATCTCTTGGAGCCGGGCGAAAGGTGTGCGGCTACTTCCAACAGGAATTTTGAAGGGCGTCAGGGACGTGGCGGCAGAACGCATCTTGTCAGCCCTGCGATGGCCGCCGCAGCCGCCATAGCGGGACATTTCGTAGATGTGCGCGACTGGCCGGAGCTTTCATGAGGTCGTTCACAACTCACCAAGGAGTGGTGGTGCCATTGGATAAAAGCAATGTTGACACCGACCAGATCATTCCCAAGCAGTATCTGAAGGCGGTGACCACTACGGGCTATGCGGCTACTTCCAACAGGAATTTTGAAGGGCGTCAGGGACGTGGCGGCAGAACGCATCTTGTCAGCCCTGCGATGGCCGCCGCAGCTGCCATAGCGGGACATTTCGTAGATGTGCGCGACTGGCCGGAGCTTTCATGAGGTCGTTCACAACTCACCACGGACTGGTGGTGCCATTGGATAAAAGCAATGTTGACACCGACCAGATCATTCCCAAGCAGTATCTGAAGGCGGTGACCACTACGGGCTATGCGGCTACTTCCAACAGGAATTTTGAAGGGCGTCAGGGACGTGGCGGGAGAACGCATCTTGTCAGCCCTGCGATGGCCGCCGCAGCTGCCATAGCGGGACATTTCGTAGATGTGCGCGACTGGCCGGAGCTTTCATGAGGTCGTTCACAACTCACCACGGACTGGTGGTGCCATTGGATAAAAACAATGTTGACACCGACCAGATCATTCCCAAGCAGTATCTGAAGGCAGTGACCACTACGGGCTATGGTGAGGTTCTTTTTGATTCATGGCGATTCCTTGACCCGGGGCACCTCGGGACGGATCACTCCAAGCGTCGTTTGAATCCCGATTTTGTGTTAAACGAACCCTGCTACCAGAAGGGATCCGTGCTGCTTGCCCGCGATAATTTTGGTTGTGGCTCGTCTCGCGAGCATGCAGTTTGGGCATTGCTGCAGGCAGGCTATTGCGCGGTGTTGGCACCGAGCTTTTCCGATATTTTTCGTGGAAACTGTTACAAAAACGGAATGCTTCCGGTGGTTTTGGATGCGTCTGAAATCGACACGCTTTTCAGGAGAACGGTGGCGAAAAGAGGTTATAGCCTGCATATTTCCTTGCCTGAACAGGTGATTTCCGATGGTGAGTCACAGTGGCACTTTGAAATTGACGCTTTTCCCAAGCGTTGCCTGTTGGAAGGATTGGACCAGATAGCCTTGACCTTGGAACATGCCGAGAAAATTCGTGCTTACGAACAAGAGCACGCACGCACCTCCCCTTGGGTTTTTTCGGGTGACCCGGCCTCCTGAGCGGACATGAAGCCGGGCGCTTCATCCAGCCAGGTCTTGCTTTTGCCAGGTGATGGCATTGGTCCGGAGGTAGTGGCAGAGGCACTCAAGGTCGGAGAGGCTCTCTCGCCGTTTCTGCAACGCCCCATTCAATTCAAAACCGGCCTCATTGGTGGCTGTGCCGTGGAG
Organism: uncultured candidatus Poriferisulfidus sp.; assembly: GCA_965215765.1. GTDB lineage: Bacteria > Pseudomonadota > Gammaproteobacteria > Poriferisulfidales > Oxydemutatoraceae. The sequence continues at coordinate 1,196,403 of OZ244118.1, forward strand.
GCGCTTGGGAAGCCTTTACCCGACATCACGCTGGCAGAGGCGAAGCAGAGTGACGCGATTTTGCTCGGCGCGGTGGGTGCCCCAAAATACGAAACATTGGCACGTGAGCTGCGACCGGAGCGCGGCCTGCTGGCCATACGCAGTGAGCTCGGGCTGTTCGCCAATTTGCGTCCGGCAAAGGTTTTTCCCAGCCTGGTGAACGCCTCGTCACTGAAAGCCGAACTCTTGTTCGGGCTGGATATCCTGGTTGTGCGGGAACTGATCGGTGGCATCTACTTTGGTGAACCGCGTGGGCGCCGTAAAAATGACCACGGTGAAGAAGCCTTTAACACGATGATTTACAACAGCGAGGAAATAGAACGTGTTGTGCGTGTTGCCTGCGAAGCCGCGCGCGGACGAGGGGGGCGGGTGTGTTCGGTGGACAAGGCGAACGTCCTGGAAGTGTCTGAGCTGTGGCGAGAAGTGGCAAAGCGTACGGCCAGTGACTATGCGGATGTGGAAATGAATTTCATGTACGTGGACAATGCGGCCATGCAGCTTGTTCGCGACCCCCGGCAATTTGACGTCATTGTGACTGCCAATCTTTTTGGGGACATTCTTTCCGATTTGGCGGCCATGCTGACCGGGTCGATTGGCATGCTGCCGTCAGCCTCGCTTGCGCATGATGGGCCAGGGCTGTTTGAGCCTGTGCATGGTTCCGCCCCTGATCTTGCGGGTCAGAACAGAGCGAACCCGTTGGCGACAATTCTTTCTTTTGCCATGCTGCTGCGCCATTCACTGGCAGAGCAGGAAGCGGCGGAGCGAGTGGAGAAGGCGATTGATGGCGCGCTTCAGAAGGGGATGACGGTTGATTTGGCAAATGACAAGCCTGCGGTCACCTGTTCGGAAATGGGCGACTTGGTTGTCAGCTCTCTGCTTGGTGCATAATCTGGCTCCGCTTGGATTGTCAGAGGAAAAAAGGTATGGAACAAAAGCTTGATTTGGCAGTCGTCGGTGCTACGGGTGTGGTAGGCGAGGCGATGCTCAAAGTGCTCGCTGAGCGGAATTTTCCCTGTGGTGAGGTATTTCTTTTGGCAAGCCATCGTTCGGCGGGCAAGGTCTTGCCTTTTGACGGGTGTGAGCTTGAAGTCCAGGATCTTGGTGCTTTCGATTTCTCCAATGCCCGGATTGCGTTGTTTTCTGCCGGTGCCGAAATTTCAGCACGCCATGCGCCGCGCGCAGCTGAAGCCGGGTGCGTGGTGATTGACAACACTTCGCAGTATCGCAATGAAGCTGATATTCCGCTGGTGGTTCCGGAAGTCAACGGCGAGGCCATCGCGCTTTACCGGCAGCGGGGCATCATCGCCAATCCAAACTGCTCGACGATTCAAATGGTAATGGTGCTCAAGCCCCTGCATGACTGCTTTCATGCCCTGCGGGTCAACGTGGTGACGTATCAGGCTGTGTCCGGTGCCGGGCGTCGCGCCATAGCGGATATGGAGGCGGGAAGTCGTGCTGCGCTCGCTGGCGAACAGCATGAAGGGTGGGGCGGTCAGATCGCCTTCAACGTTTTGCCGCATATTGGTGATTTTGAAGAGAACGGGTACACCAAGGAAGAAATGAAGATGGTTTGGGAAACGCGCAAGATATTGGGCGAGCCTGAGATGAAGGTGAATCCGACAGCAGCCCGGGTTCCGGTGGCTTATGGTCACTCCATGGCGGTTCATATTGAATTTGCGTCTGAACCGGATATTGCGCAGGTGCGCGACGTACTTGCCAGTGCCAGTGGGGTAGAGGTGGTTGATGAAGTGGGCGGTCACAGATACCCGACTGCGGTGACAGAAGCAGCCGGTAAAGATCCAGTGTTTGTAGGCAGAATACGCCGCGATATTTCACACCCCAAAGGGCTGGATTTGTGGGTGGTGGCAGACAACTTGCGAAAAGGGGCAGCGACGAACAGCGTACAGATTGCCGAGTGCTTGCAACGCGACTATCTCAGTTCCTGACGGCACTTTTTGTGCTCGTGGCGATGGCCTGGCCAGTGCGCCCGGTGCTTGCTTTCGAGTTGGGTGATTTGACCGTAGACAGCCACGTGGGAGAGATTCTTGCTGCGCGCATTGAGGTGTTTGGCGAGATTGAAGCTCTTGCAACAGTTGAAATTGCAGCACCTGAGATTTTCATCAAGGAGCATGTTGGCTGGCGTCCGTTTCACGAGCGCTTGGTGATCGAGCCGGTTATGAGTGCCTATCCTCCCTACTTGTCGCTCAGCAGCATTGGCTTTATCAAGCGGCAGCATTTTGGCTTGGTCATCGCTGTGACGCAAAACAACCAAGCGACATACACCACCTATCGCGTGACCTTGAAGCCGCGGGTTTCTCTGTCGGGTTCGGCGTCACCGGAGGAAAGCCTGTCTGCGCCGGAAGTGCTGTCTGTCCTGGTGGCACAACTGGGATCCAATGGCAAAGTCCCCGCCGTTTCAGTTTTCACAGAGCTCGTGCGTGTTGGCGATGGCCAGGAGCGCGGAGGTGGCATCAAAATGCCGGTGCTGAGGATCGAGGACGAGCCAGAGACGGCCTTCATCAATGGGCTGCTGGCGTTGATGACGCCGGCGGAAAGGCAGCGTTTCGATTCCTTGAGAGCGCGGCAGAGCACCACGAAGGACGTTGTTTTGGCATTGCTTTTTGACCCGCCCGGCAGCTTGTTGAAGCGACTGCTTTGGAAAGGGCGCCACACCAGGGAGCTTCTGCCTCGGGAAGGGCAGGAGACGCACTTGAAGCAGATGCGGGAAAATAATCTCGCTCTGCAAAACGAGGTGCTGGCTCTGCGAAGCCAGCTTGAGGTTCTGCGAGATCAGCGGGTGCCCGTGCAAGGAACGAATGCCGACACAGGCGCAAACAGTGCCGACTTTGATTTTCGGTTTTTTCAGGAGAACTGGGAAATATTGCTGACCAAGCGTCCTTGGCAGGTGTTGGCGGTGGTGACCTTTGTGCTGATGTTGATCACGCTGTGGCAGTGGTGGCGGATACGCCAGAGAAGCCATCGTATGGCCAGCCGGAAAACGCCCGACCTCTGGTGAGATATGCAGTCGGCGTCGAGTACGACGGAAGCGACTTTTGCGGCTGGCAAAGCCAACGGGGTGTGCAGACGATTCAGGAGCACCTGAACGTTGCTTTGAGCCGAATTGCCGCGCATCCCGTTTCCCTGAGCTGTGCCGGACGTACGGACAGCGGTGTTCATGCTCTGTGCCAAGTGGCGCACTTTGACTCGGGTGCTGACAGGCCGCTTCGTGAGTGGCGGCGAGGAGCCAACTCACACCTTCCGGATGCGATTTCCGTGCAATGGGCCGTCTCGGTTCCTGCAGAGTTTCACGCCCGCTACAGTGCCCTTGCCCGTTGTTACCAGTATTTGATTCTGGATGGCACGGAGCGTTCTTCCGTCTGGCGAGACCGCGCCACCGTGGAAAGGCAACGATTGCAGGTGGAGGCAATGCACGAAGCGGCTCAGGCGCTCATTGGCAAACAGGATTTCAGCAGTTTCCGAGCCGCAGGTTGCCAGGCACTGAATGCCGTGCGAACGGTGCATCACGTGCAAGTCCGCCGTGTGGGGATATTCGTGATTTTAACGATCACGGCGAACGCTTTTTTACAGCACATGGTGCGTAACATTGCCGGTTCGCTGTTGGAAATTGGTCGCGGAAGGCGGACAGTAAAGTGGCTGACCGAGGTACTGGCGATGCGTGATCGCACGGTTGCCGCTGCCGCCGCACCGGCGAATGGACTGTATTTTTGCGGCGTTCTGTATCCATCCGTGTACAAATTGTCGGCACTGTCCACGTTTCCGTTGGGGCTCGTTTCTGTCCCGGGGCAGGAAGCCGCAGAAACGAAGGCCTGGCAGCTTGACCCGCGGGTTATTTCCAATGGCGGTTCAGCGTTGGCCGCCAAGGGCAAGTCAAGTTAGAAGGTTAGCCTCTGGCAGAGTAAAGGCATCTGATTAAGAGACATACGCCCAGGGGGATCTCCTTTGGGCTTTGAGTGGGTTTTGCGACTGTGCTGTGCCAAAAGCAGTTCAGTCCGTGCAAAATATAGCGCACACGATTGCCGGTGTAGCTCAGTACGGCAGAGCAACTGATTCGTAATCAGTAGGTCGGTGGTTCAAATCCACTCGCCGGCACCACTCCAAGACACTTTTTCAGAAAGAGCACTCCCCGTCCTTCGGTGAGTCCCGGACATCACAGGCCAGGCATTCGGGACGCACACAAAAAAGCCGGAAGGTCTGTAGCCGCCATTTTTTCAAACCGATGAATGGCCGTCAGTGGCGGCTAAGTGGCACTAAAGCATGGCGTTCAGCGTCTTGTCAGAACCTTTGCCTTGGGTGTCAGGTAGCCCCGCTTCAGTTTCACAGCATGCTGGCTTTGGCCAACCATTTTCGCACTCTGTACATCAGCAATTTGGTTTGGACCAGCACGCTTGCATGGAAAAGAAAAAGACAGACCCACGAATCCTTTCCCTTTGCGAGAATGTGACCAAGAAGTGCTCCAGGATCATGATTGGTCACATCCTGAAGCACGGGTACATCACCACCGAGGAGTTACGGGAAATTTACGGCTATCACCATCCTCCCCGCGTTGCGCGTTACGTACGCGAAGAAGGTGTGCCGCTGGAAACCTTTCGTATCAAGAGCAACTGGACAGGCAGGAAGATCGCGGCTTACAAGTTTGACGATCCCGCCAAAATCAAGCGAGGTCGAATCGGTCGGCGCAAGGCGTTTCCAAAAGCCTTCAAGGATGCGCTGGTTGAGCGTTATGGCGAGTTTGATGCACTCACAGCCCAGCCGACAGACGCAAGGTATTTGCAAATTGATCACCGCATCCCCTACGAGATAGCGGGTGACAGCGAACACGACGAAGACAATCTTGAAGCCTATATGCTTCTTGATGCCTCAAATCAGCGGGCAAAGGCGTGGTCGTGCGAGCACTGCAGAAACTGGACGGGGCTACTCGATGAAGACACTTGTCGAACCTGCTACTGGGTCTTTCCCGAAGGCCACACGCATGTTGCGATGGTCGAAGCCCGACGCGCGGATCTCAGGTGGGATGATGATGAAGTAGCTTCATACGACAGGTTGTCAGAAGAGGCAAAGAAGGAGGACATCTCTGTGAGTACCCTCATCAAGCGGAAGTTACAGGGCTAAGGCCTGCTGAAAGTTTTTCGGCTGTTCGAAGACCTTTTTCTCAGGTGCTTCCAGGTTGCCCGAGAGGTAAAGGCTTTCGATGGTTTCGTCATCTTTTCCTTGCAGGGTTGCCTGGCAGGAACGACCGGCATGGAGCAAGAGGCGAGTCATGTCCAAGTGTTCGGGGAGCTGTGGGCCATATTCCTTCTTCCCTGTCATGCCGTCATACGACAGGGCAAAGCGGATGTCCCGCCGATTCAAGGACTCCAGGCCAGCGATGAGACTGTTCAGTTTCAGTTGTTTGTGATACCGCTTATCACGCCCAACTGTCGTGCCGAGATATGGTGGATCCATATACACAAAGTTTTCGGGTCGCGCGTCCTCGGTTGTCAGCAGCCAGTCGCCCTTGCGAAGCTCGATTTTGCCCTTCAAGAGGAAAGACGCACCCATGATGGCATTTGCCATTTTCTCCGGCGCCATTCCACGGCGGCGCTTGTCTGCGGATTGGGTAAACCGACCCGCGGAGTTGAAGCGAACGGAGTTCTTTACGCATCGACAAATAAGGTAGAGCAGACTAACGGGATCGTGCTCGTTGTTGTAGCGTTCCCGAATTCTGTTGAAGTAGTCCGGGTTGTCTTTCCTCTGTCCCTCCCAAATCTCAGCGTATCGCTTGGCTGTCTTCCCCGGGGCTTCGATAATGGACTTCCACAGATCAATGATCGTCTCAAGGCAATCACCTATTACAAACCGGCGAGCCAGGCCGTGATGCGCTGCATAGAGTGTCATTGCTGCAGACCCCGCAAAGGGTTCATAGAACGTTTCGATCTTCGCGGGAAGCACCGTGTGGATCATGGGAGCCAGCTTGCGCTTGCTGCCTTGGTAGGGTATCGGGTGGGGAAGTTTTCTACTCATGCACTTTTCATTCTGGTACGGTCGGAGCATATCGCGTGTTCCCGGTCATCCTTAGATTCTACTTATGCCCTTGTGCTCGGGTATAGGCGAATCGCACTCACACGCAGTCTGAACCAGGATCGCCGTCCCGCCTCCCGGAAGTCCCCGGCGACAGGCCTTGAGGGGATGAAGTTCACACATCCGGTGGCTCTTCAGAATTCACTCAAGCCGCCTCTTGCTCGACTCCAGGTGAAGGTCGGGGGCATCACCATGCGTGAGGGCGGTAGGGCAATCGCCCATCTTTATGAGGAGCTTGCGCATCTTCTCTCGGGCTTGTTCAACGGTGAACACTCCATCTGGGTCAGGAATAGCTTGCCGGCAAGTACCGGACGTAGGTATTCGGGTCGCCTGGTCGGTGCATGTAGAAGTAAAATACTTCCGAGGAGACAGCCAGATTGGTTTACGCGCGACTTGCGAGTCATGATTTTTTCCTGCCACGTGGCCTTGACCATGATGCCTGAACAGATCCCTGGTTTGCTGTCATTTTGGTGTCTGCCCGTACAAACACAAGAATGCAAATAAGAGAAATGACGCCCGATGATGTTGGGGATGTTGTCAGCATCGAGGAGGCCAGCTATGGCTTTCCATGGGGTGAGAAAGTCTTTCGCGACTGCTTGCTTTTGGGATATCCCTCCTACGTTGTTGAACACGCAAGGAAAATTGTCGGCTATGTCATCGTGGTGCATGGTCAGCGAAGCTCTCACATCCTGAATTTATGCGTTTCCCCGAAGCACAGGAAGCAGGGTTGGGGACGCGAGCTTTTGCAGTCATCATGCCAGGCAGCGGTGCACTCAGGTTCTTCCTGTATTTTTCTTGAAGTCCGCTCCAGTAACGACAAAGCCAAATCCCTTTACGAATCCGAGTTTTTTCAAGTGATTTCCGTCAAAAAAGACTACTACCCCGCGCAGCACGGTCGCGAAGATGCGCTGGTTTATATCAAGATGCTGAACGGCCTTGGGAATATTGTCACCAGCCCTGGCCTGTAGCGCACAGAACCAATGCCGGCTCGGGTGGCGCAGCACTTTCCCGGTCTCCTGTCCCGCCACCGCATGCGCCCAGACCAGCAGGCCAGGCCATCGAGCCAGACAGGGAGCCAGACAGAAAGTATGACGGGTGCGCGGCTACCGAGGCCGAAGCACGGAACGCTCACTCAGTCTCTTCCTGTATTTTTCTTGAAGTCCGCTCCAGTAACGACAAAGCCAAATCCCTTTACGAATCCGAGTTTTTTCAAGTGATTTCCGTCAAAAAAGACCACTACCCCGCACAGCATGGCCGCGAAGATGCGCTGGTTTATATCAAGATGCTGAACGGCCTTGGGCATATTGTCACCAGCCCTGGCCTGTAGCGTACAGAGCCAATGCCGACTCGGGTGGCGCAGCACTTTCCTGATCTCCTGTCCCGCCACCGTGTGCGCCCAGCCCAGCAGCCCAGACCAGCAGGCCAGGCCAGCGAGCCAGACAGGAAGTATGACGGGTGCTTGGCTACCAAGGCCTGAGCCCGGAACACTCGCTCAGCCTCTTCCTGTATTTTTCTTGAAGTCCGCTCCAGTAACGACAAAGCCAAATCCCTTTACGAATCCGAGTTTTTTCAAGTGATTTCCGTCAAAAAAGACTACTACCCCGCGCAGCATGGCCGCGAAGATGCGCTGGTTTATATCAAGATGCTGAACGGTCTTGGGCATATTGTCACCAGCCCTGGCCTGTAGCGTACAGAACCAATGCTGACTCGGGTGGCGCAGCACTTTCCCGGTCTCCTGTCCCGCCACCGCGTACGCCCAGACCAGCGAGTCAGGCCAGCGAGCCAGACAGGAAGTATGGCGGGTGCTTGTGGCTACCGAGACCTGAGCCTGAAACGCTCGCTCAGTCTCTTCCGCCGCGTCTTGGGGACTTCTGGAAGCACCTGCTCAAAGCACCAGCGCCGACTGAGTTACCAATCAGTTCGAGTCTGTTCGTATGCCGCGAGGCTTATTGGTGAACCACGCAGCCTAATCGATTGTCATCGAATACGGATTCAGGAATTGCCGTTCCCAAAGACGCCTCTTGTCCACCCCGCTCAACTCAGCTTCTTCGCAAACCGCGTCCCACTGCTGTTCAATGACAGCAGTGAGTTTCTCGAAAATGCCGCGAGCTTCTGCCTTTGGCAGCAAGAAGTTGTGCGCGGTTTCAAGGCAGCTTTTAAGCTGGCTGCGTCTGTTGGCACCTGAAATCAGCATGCCCTGTGACGCTTCATTGCCTGTGCGGTTTTGTGGGCAAATGTCATACGCAGGAGTGAGGGTCAGCTCGCTGCCATCCCAGAACGCAGCATGGTTGCGCGCGTGGTCATCGGTGTTACTGCAAAGAATGTGAAAGACGAGCCGCGAGAACAATTCCCGAAGCGTTGTTTTTGGGTCGGTGAAACGGTGGCGGATGATTTCAGCGAGTGTCTCGTAGCTGGCGTAACGCGCCATCATTTCATCAAGCCCAAGCAGTGTCAGCGCGGAGACCATGGCTTTACGCGACCAGCCATCGCCTTCGGGAGCGCGGTCAAATCGCTCAATCAGGAGCACCTTTTTATTGGCACACTTGACCAACTTGACGGGCGCAACGTTCAGGCCAGCCAGTGAGGCCAGCCGCATGGCGACAAATTCAGCTTTGACGATGCTATGGGAATCAGTGCTCGATGGGAACTTCGCGACGTACTGTTTGTCCTGAACCTGGATCAAGGCTTTTGGTTGCGCACCGCCGATAGAACTTCCATGGATCAATGCCTGATCCAAGTCCGGCGAGAGAGAGATGCCTTTTTCTACTCGCTCGGCAGACTCCATCAGTTCCTCCACGCTGACGTTGTCGGCCTTGTTGGCGACACGAGGAATGTATTCGGTTGGCGAGCACTGAAAGTCAATTGCACCGATCCGGTTGGACCCGGACTCCAGCAGATAGCTCAGCTCATCTAGGTAGCCTGTGTCCGCGCCCACGTCCTTGTGTCCCAGCATCTTGTTTATCACCACACGCCGTCCCCAGGCATCGGGCGAGGCATCCCGGATGCAGCCGGGCATGGTCAGCTCATCGGGCAGGGGCAGCATTCCGGCTTTTAACGGTAACTCCGGCTCATAAATCGGGATTGCGGGCTTGCTACCGCCAATCCGCCCAAGGTAGCTTTTGGCGTAATTAAACTGGACGTTACCGTTATCGGCTTCCAGCCGTCCTGCCACAACAGGCTCCGTTTCCCCTGGCAACCATATCCAGACGAAGGCTTCCCTGTTGCTGCTAGAAGTCATCGTATACCGCCTTGGGTTTTTGGCGAATGGACTTTGGCAGTAATGCCAGCTTGTCTTTGGTTTGGCGCAGATACTTCGTCAGCGTGTTTTCATCGGCGTCAAACAGCTTGATGCCAACGATGGTTGCCACTTCGAACACCGTGCCGATCGCGCATTTGGGGTCGCCTTTTTCGATGCGCCGCAGCAACCCTCTGGAGATACCTGCGCGGTCTGCCACTTTCTGCGCGGTGAACTTGCGTTCTTTGCGTGTTGCACAGATCAGGCCGCCGAGTAATGAAGACGCATGGTGGCAATAGTGGGAGTAAGCGCGTGTGATGGATTTTGGCATTTTTTATATTTGGGTTATATACAGGCCATAAAGGTGCTTCATAGTCTCTCTGTAGACCAAACTAGTGAATACTCAGCACATTGTCAAGAGGATGGTCTGTATATAGACCATGAAACGTACTTATAGGCTACACACAGAGCATTATGTGCAGGGTGGCTGCGCATCAGGTCGTTGCCCGCCTTCCTGGTTTCATTTTTTGGCGTCGGTTAGACCAAAACCAAGCGAAGCACTCAAACACACTAAAGACAACGAAAGGAGAGCTATTGATACCGCTTAGCCTTTTGAACTTTGGCTCAGGTGCCTTTTGGTGTAAAGAATGAGTTTATGACTTTGCTGTCCGTCTCGTTTGTTCTTTCGCAACTCGGGGGAGTGGCGGTCTACAGAGAGGAGGGTCTTGCGTGTCACAAACAGATAGGTCTAAAGCCTGAAGGAGATAAACAATGAACATGGAATTGACAATTGATTTTGCCGATAAAGCATACGAAGACTGAGGCGGTTTATGCTTGATGTTGCCATCTCGCCCAAGCGTCTAAAGTTAGATGACTATGTCGTTACTTCTCTGAACTGGAAGTCAATTCCTTAGGGTGGAGACCGTAAAAACAAAGTGCCCGATGACAAGCGAGGTGTATATGCCTTCGTGATTTGTCATCCGAGCAAGGTCTTGCCGCAGCACGGCTAACGCGTGGTGTTAGGGCGGGAGGACACACTGAGGCAGAGATTGTCACTGTTGCAAATCTTGCAATTACTGGGTTTTGGGGGTAATGTAGCAACCTTTAAGAATTGGGGAACATTTGGAATGAACCACACTACAGAAACAGAAGGAAAAAGATGACGTGCAGAAATTGTTCTCGCGGGCCTGTCATCCGCGCCATGCGTGACGGTGGCAACAAGGATGCCGCTTATGCGTTGGTTGAAATCGCAGAGAATGCCATTCAGGCGAATGAAAGATTATTGAGTTGGTTTGCTTTGAATGTTGAAGAAAGTCAGTTTTCAGTATCGCGATATAATGCGGTCTGGTCTTATAATAATTATATTTAATTACAATGTCACTGAGGAAATAATATGGATCTTATAGATAAAATAAAAAACCTTGCTTCTCGCACCCCTAAGTGGTTAGAGCACATAAAAACCGAGGAGGCGACAAAAAACACACTTATTATGCCATTTATAGAAGCTCTCGGTTATGATGTAAACGATCCAACTGAGGTAATACCAGAATTTGCAGCAGATGTTGGAATAAAGAAAGGAGAGAAAGTGGATTATGCAATTAAAAAAGGCAATGACATTATTATTCTAATTGAATGTAAATGGTCAGGAGAAGTCCTGCACAAAGACCACGCATCACAACTTTATAGATACTTTTCTGCCACAGAAGCACGGTTTGCAATTCTTACAAATGGAATTACTTATGATTTTTATTCTGATATGGATGAGCGTAATAAGATGGACACAAGGCCATTTTTTTCGTTCAATATTTTAGAATTTGAAGCACACCAAATTGATGAATTAAAGAAGTTTACAAAAGCAACATTTTCACTTGATGAAATACTTGCTACTGCTAGTATACTAAAATATACAAGAGCAATTAAAAAAATTCTTGAAGCAGAGTTATCCAATCCATCTGAAGATTTCGTTAGATTTTTTGCTTCACAAGTTGTTGAGGGCAATTTAACAAAACAAGTACTGGATAATTTTACAAACATTGTAAAAAAAGCAAGAAAGCAATTTATTAATGCAAAAATAAATGAAAGATTAAATTTTGCTCGAGTAAAGAATGAGCCAGAAAAAGAGCAAAACCTGAACATTGAAGTGATAGTGCCGGATAACGGCATTGATACTACAGAAGAGGAAATTGAAGGCTACAATATCGTGAAAGCCATCTTGCGAAATGATGTTGATGTGAAACGCATTTCCATGAGAGACACAAAAAGTTATTGCGGTATTTTATTAGATGACAATAACAGAAAGCCCATTTGTAGAATGCACTTTAACAGACCACAAAAATATATAGGTATTTTTGCCAATAAAGAAGAAAAACGAATAAAAATTGATTCTCTGGATGATGTTTTTAATTATGCAGAGCAAATTAAGGCAGCATTAAAAGAACATGAAGAGCAGCAGGCATAACAAATCACTCCCCGGTCAACCGCTTTGATCCTCGGTTAAAAGCTTCTGTCTCGTAGCTGGCGTAACGTGCCATCATTTCATCAAGTCCAAGCAGTGTTAACGCGGAGGCCATGACTTTACGCGACCAGCCCTCGTCTTCGGGAGTGTGTTCAAATCGCTCAATCAGGAGCACCTTTTTACTGGCACACTTGACTAGCTTGGCGGACGCACGTTCAGGCCAGCCAGTTTTTGTTACCCTGCAGGCTTATAATGCGCAGTGTTAGTGCAGTAGAGAATTGTGCCAGGTAACGAGGGCTAAAGGAATGAAAATGGATATATTTACCAGATTCAATCGGAAAAATATTCAAGACAGGCAAATTGATACATTAATTGGCTTGAGCAAAGGGCTGGTTGCTGACGGTAAGGTAAATCAAGCAGAAGCTGAGTTCTTATTAAGTTGGCTAATCCAAAGCAAACAAGCTGTTGGTAACCCTATAATTGTAAATCTTATAAATAAAGTTAGTGAAATGCTAGAAGACAATTTTCTTGATAAAGATGAGTCTTTGGAGCTATTAAAGATATTGCGCACCATAACTGGTAAAAATTCAGAAATAGGTGAGTTAGCAAAAACAACATTGTTACCTATAAATAAACCACGACCTCGTATTGTAGTTAAAGATATGTCATTTTTGTTTACAGGGATGTGTGTCTTTGGCACAAGGAAAAAATGCCAAGAAGCAATAGACTCAATAGGTGCTATAAATGCAAAACGTGTAACAAAGTCACTTGACTACTTAGTTCTAGGCACTTATGTAACGGACAGTTGGGCACACGAGAATTTTGGTCGTAAAATAGAAAAGGCAATGGAATATCGTGCTAATGGTATTCCATTAGCCATAATTACAGAAGAACACTGGGCTGATGAAATTGGTTTATCTTTGTAAGAACCACATTAGAAAAAGTCTTGAGAGAGAGATTATTAAGAGAAAGCGTGTTGAACGAGATTATATTACCTTTTGACAAGCGTAAACAGGCGGGTTAGTCCGCGCCTTTGGTGCGGCCTTCCTAGGCTAAAATCTTTGAGCAGCCGCGTGTATGCGGGTGAACTTTTCTACCAGGAATTTTGAGTGTGAAAATGGATTTGGAACGGCTACAGACCCAAAGCTGCCAAGAGCCTGCCTAGTTCATTGATCGACCACTCTGAGCGGCTCACGAGAACAATGAGGTCTCTACGCAGGATGGTTCAGGGTGCAGCTTAGACTTTCGAGCGAATGTTCAATGATCTCAACAGCCTTTGTTACTTCCTGATCACTGACGCCGATACCAAGACTGAACCGAATGGATGCATCCGCATCATCACCAGACAGCCCGATCGCTTTGAGAACATGGGAAGGTTTTGGAATTCCGGTTGCGCAAGCCGAACCTGCTGAAGCGGCCAACATTGGCTGAAATGTGTTCAAAATCTCGCTTGCGGAAAACCCGTGGAAGCAGATATTGGCATTGCCAGGATGGCGCTCTTTAGTTGGTGGGCCGTTTAAGCTGACTTTCCACCTCAAGCTTAATAGGGCTTGAACGAACCGATCACGACTCTCTCGCAGCACCATTCTGGATTCTTGGCCTTCCCGGGAAGTCAGAAGCTCAGATGCCGCCGCCATGCCCACGCATAGCGGAACGGGAACTGTTCCCGACCGGAGCCCATTTTGTTGACCACCACCGTAGATCAACGGCTCAATTTTGTCTTGGAGTCCGCGGCGAATATAAAGGGCGCCTATGCCCTGCGGCCCGTACATTTTGTGTCCCGACAGGCTCAGGAGATCGACATGATCTGCGGCACCCCTCAGGTCCATCGCAATCGGTGCCTGAGCTGCATCTGAATGAAAAATGGCACCAGCGTTATGGATGGTTTCGGACAGAGATTCAAGGTCTTGAATTGATCCGATTTCGTTGTTCACGGCCATGATGGACACCGCGAAAACATCGTCGTCAAGACAGTCTGACAACACCGACACCTGAACTTTGCCATCTGCGTCCACCGGAATTTGTTCTACGCGATAGCCGAACTGCTCTTCAAGAACTCGCGCAACTTCGAGAACACATCTGTGTTCGATGGCACTAACAAGAATGCGCTGACGTTTACCTTTTGTGTTGCGTTTGGCCAAGCCAAGAAGAGCTAGGTTAATGGCTTCGCTTGCGCCGGATGTAAAGATAATTTCATCTTCACCGGCTCCGATCATTCTCGCAACACTTTGAGTCGATTCACTCAAAATTCGCGCATTTTCCCACCCAATTGCGTGATTGGAGGAATGAGGATTTCCTGATTTATGGGTGAAATGCTGCAACATCTTGCTCAAAACACGGCCATCAACGGACGTGCTTGCTTGATGGTCAAAATTGATCGTTTCAGGAGAATTCATTGAAAATCAAAAACCTGTGTCGTGGATGGGAATTGGGCAAAGCTAAGTGAATTTTCGCCTCTCAGGCTAAAAATTCCAACCTGAAAATTGACAACATCACTACCTTACGATAGGGGGCGCACTGGAGGCAACATCCAGTTACCGCAGGCACAGTTCCTCAAGCCTTATGGCCACGGCTGCTTTAACCGATGCATGAATCTCTTCCGGAAAATTGCTCGGCAGGATACTCTCCATTTTTGATATTGCATGTTTAGCTGTGTCCGCGACTTCTTCAATGGCTGTTTTTACGACTGCTTTGGGTATGCCCGCCATGCTGCCGGTTTGGAAAAAGTATCGGGCGTGGATGCCGTCGACCCGGTAGTGATTGTTTCTCCCCAAAGAAACCTCTTGTCTACCTCGCTCAACTCGGTTTCTTCGCAAACTGCGTCCCGCTGCTGTTCAATGACAGCAGTGAGTTTCTCAAAAATGTCGTGAGCTTCTGCCTCTGACAGCTAGAAGTTGTGTGTATATTTGATCCAGGTAACGCTCCAGAGCAACTGAATGCGGCTTTTTTGCCAACATTCTCGGTAGGTGATGTTTATACTAATTTAAGAGAAATAAGGAGGATGTTTTAGTGAAGAAGAGAGAGCAAATAGTTTTGCCCGCACTTCGTGGAGTTATGGGTGACTGGGTTTTTTATTCCTGTCTCATGGATATCAATGAGGTCAGCGAACGTGTCCGATATGCGGATGAGTTGCATGGGAACAAAGGCTTGTCCGGTATGATTCAGCGTCGACTCAAGTTGGGTCGTGGTCGTCAAATCGCGACCTACTTAGGTACGCAGAAGGAAAGGTTTTTCAATTCGCTCGTCATTGGAGCCTATGGTGGACGACCTGTCTGGCGCGCTGTGACTAACATTCGTGACCGGTCGACCAAAGCAGACCTGGAGAACCTGAGTGAGGAGACAGTGGAGTCTGCTGGTTTCCTTATCCTTAGCGGGGGTGAGAAGCTTTTTGTGATTGATGGGCGGCATCGACTTGCCGGAATAAAGATAGCCGTCAAAGAAGGGCTGGTTAAAGATCCATACGACACGCTATCCGTCATCTTTGTCTCCCACCAAGCCACAGCAAAGGGGCTCAAGCGTACGCGAAGGCTCTTTTCGGCTCTTAAAAAGACCACACGCCCTGTATCAAAAAGTGACATCGTTGCTTTGGATAAAGAAGACACGATGGCAATCTGTGCTCGTTGGCTCATCGAAAAAACAACGCTCTTCGGGGGTGAACGAGTTGCGTTCGTAGCATCAAACAGCATGCCCATTTCAAATTCAACAAGCCTGACGACTATTGGCTATCTTTATGATCTTCTGACGATCATTTTCACAAAGACCCGTTTTGATCTAAAAAGAACCAGAGCCGAGCTTCAGCATGCGCGTCCTTCGGATGAGGACCTCGAAGCATATTTCAAGTATGCGAAGTCATTTTTTAATCTGCTGAAAAAACATTTCCCAGAGCTGGGAGAATTCTTTGCGAGCGAGGATACGAAAGACACAGTTCTGAAATATCGCGGTTCCCACGGGGGTAGCGCATTGTTTCGCCCGATTGGTCTTGATGTCTTTGTCAAGGTCATTGCAGAGCTGAACAGAGACCACTCGCTGGAAGAAGCCGTGAAGCTCGCAACAAAATTGCCACGTAAGTTATCTGAGCCTCCGTTTGCGGAGTTGATGTGGAACACAAGCACGAACACGATCATAAAAAGCCATCGTGTAATCCTGTGTGAAGTCCTGCTGTATATGCTTGGGAGCTCAAAGTTCTCGGATGAAGATCTCGCCGAACGCTACCGTAGAGAAACTGGCAACGAGAGCGCGTTGCTGCCGGATCGCGTGGTCTGATGATTGAACAGGTTGTGGTTCCTGTATCCGGTTCTCGTTGCTCCTTGGCTCGTTTTTCAGACGTTTCTGAGGAATGCTGGCTCAGCATCTTTGCGTGATCTTGTCGGTGCGACGACCGTTGATGTGCTTGAAGGTTTAGACTCGTGGACAGGTTCGGTTCAGCGACAGGTGAGCCGGCAGTTCGGCTTGTGGTGCCGACGGAATCGCCCCGTGGCACTGATGAGAGAGAAAAGATTGTTCGCATGCTGACGCGCTTTGTTTTGAGCCGTATGCACCGCGGCATTTATCTCTTTATGTGACATCTGTCAGGCACAGTTCCTCAAGCCTGTTGGTTACGGCTGCTTTAACCGATGCATGAATCTCTTCCGGAAAATTGCTCGGCAGGATGCTCTCCATTTTTGATATTGCATGTTTTGCCGTGTCCGCGACTTCTTCAATGGCCGTTTTTACGATTGCCTTGGGTATGCCTGCCATGTTGCCGGTTTGGAAAAAGTGTCGGGCGTGAATGCTGGCGACCCGGTAGTGATTGTTTTTCCCCACAGACATTGCCAACTTCATTTGTTTGCGCGTGATCTGATGGGCATCAAGGGTCGGTTGTAATGTCAGGATGTCGTACAGCGGCGTGAGCGAGTAGCGCCCGCCCGGCCCTAGAAAAATGCTGAAGTTCTTCGCGTGCCCGTCTGTCGCACCTATTAGCCAGAATAGAATCTGTGCTTTGAAAAAGACTGTCTGGTCGTCAGCCGGATTGTCACTGCCCTTGAGAAGGTTCAGGATTTTGACCATTCCTGGCCCGTGATAGCTCTGGTATTTTTGCGTTGGCGGGACGGACAGTGCTTGGCAGCAATCTTCCTGCGGCAAGCGCATCAACCTTCCATCTTTTGTCCAATGGCGGTCAAAGCGTGTGATCACCAGCGCTTTTGTGTCACCAAATGTCTGAATTTCAGACTGGTTGACTGGCAGGCCGAAGGCTTGAGCCAACTGCAGGCAATAGAACTCGTTTTCGACGCTGTTGGACAGATCAACACCATCTGATAAATGTCCGATTTTTGTCTTGAGTATGTGTGAAGTGGGTGTGGTGCCGTGTGGTTTCAGCCAGCTGTTTCCATGCCGAAGAAGTGCTGTTTTCTTTTGCGTGCCTGCTATCGAGATTCGAAAGTTGTCATTTCGGCTCAGACCAAGAGGGGCTTGCGAGAGATTGGCCAGCAATTTTTCGATCTCGCCCTCGCTGAGCGGGTCGCCTTCAATGCGTGTGCTGTCGGTGTCGGCTTCGGCACCATCGGGAATGAATTGGAGAGCACCGGTGCAGTCGCGTCCGATGGCAGAAAGGAGGCTGTAGGCATCTGTGCCGGCCGCCCCGACTTTTTCGGCAACTCGCCGACGTAAATCATCCGAATCGGGCAAGAGGTTTTCAAAGACAGCAATAACCGGCGCACCTCGATAGGGGTCTTCACGCAACGGCAGCGAAAGTGAGACGGGAAAAGCCTGCTCCCATCCTAGCCACGTCTCGTCATAGCGGAAGCCGGTGGCGCCGCTCGGTTCTTTGGAAAGGCTGCCTACGAGCCGGTTGTTCAGACAGACCCTCAAGGGAGGGTGTTTGCGACGGCGACTCATCCAAAGAGCTTTTCAATATCAGAGATTTGACTCTTTGAACGGGGGGCAATCAAAAACTCAAGATCAAGCGTGGCCAGCAGAGCGAGCATGGTTTCCAGCTTCGTTGCCGGGTTCCCTGTTTCAATGAGCGATATGGTTTCTTGCCTGAGTCCGGCTTTTTCTCCGAGCCGGGTCTGGCTCCAGCCTCGTTCCTTGCGGGCGCGGCGGATCAGGTTGCCAATTTGCCTGGGCGTACGTGCAAGTTCAGTCATGACTTTATTATGGTCTGGTTCCGATAATCAATCAATATAGGTTTCAGACCATAAAATATATCTATGATCAGAGACCGATGAAAAAGACTGATGACATTTTGCTCACAAGCCGAACCCGACATGCGGGGCAGAGTGCCCGCTCCGCTTAAAGAGCTTTTCTATATCAGAGACTTGACTCTTTGAACGGGCGCAGTCAAAAATTCAAGATCAAGCGTAGCCAGCAGAGTGAGCATGGTTTCCATGCTTTGTTGCCGGGTTCCCTGTTTCAATGAGCGATATGGTTTCTTGCCGAGCCCGGCTTTTTCACCGAGCCGGGTCTGGCTCCAGCCTCGCTGCTTGCGAGTGCGGCGGATCAGGTTGCCAATTTGCCTAGGCGAGCGCGCAAGTTCAGTCATGACTTTGTTATGGTCTGGTTCCGATAATCAATAAATATAGGATTAAGACCATAAAGCATATTTATGATCTGGAGCCGGTAAAAAAGACTGATGTCATTTTGCTCACAAGCAGAACCCGACATGCAGGGCAGAGTGCCCGCTCCGCTTTGGCCAAGATCGGGTGCGCTTGCTTTTAACAGACCGGTTTTTGCCGGTTTTCTCTCTTTGCGTTCAAGCGCCTGAAAAACGCAGACTCTGCATCTGAGCCCAACAGCAGGACTTCAGATGGAGAAGCCTGTTTCTCGTCCCGCTACGAATGGTCTGGTTCTGAGAGGCTTTGCTTTTTCTGCTGACAGATGGTGGTGGCGGCTTCCCATTGAGGAGGCAGTGAGCCTGTGATTTGGCACTTGACTGAACAATGGTGGCGGGGTGCCGACCCCGTGAGGGTTACATGTTATTGCAAAACACAGGATAATCTCGCAGCACGGGGCATGGCGCAGTTTGGTAGCGCACCTGCTTTGGGAGCAGGGGGTCGGAGGTTCAAATCCTCTTGCCCCGATTCGTGTGAATTTGGTTCGTTTTTTAACTTCAGGTTAACGATAATGAAAATTTTAGTTTTAGAAACCAGCCCTTATGTTCGGAAAGTCTGCATTGTTGCAGACGAAAAAGGTTTGGCATACGAAAGGGTGCCGACCCATCCTAGGTCACGTCCGGCGGTGCTGACCGAAAATAACCCATTGGGGAAAGTTCCGGTACTGATAGATGACAATGGCCGGGCGGTTTTTGATTCGAATGTCATAGTGGATTATCTGGATGCAAAAGGTGGCGAACCCTTCCTTATCCCCACTGACGTGGAACAACGAGCAGAGGTGAAAACCGTGGTCAGTTCGGCAGACGGGATCGTTGACGCAGTGGCTGTCGTGGCTATGGCCGGACTCGTGGACAAGGGAAACGTTTCTGCGCGCTGGGCAGGCTGGCAACATGCGAAAGCGGCTACAGCACTGGAGTGGCTTGAAAAAAGGTCAAAAGCCGAGGATTACTTTTGTTTCGGGCGATTGACTGTAGCGGATGTCTCCTTGGTCTGCGCGCTTGATTTTCTGGACAGGATGAGCTCGGCACAAATTTCCTGGCGAGATCGATGCCCCGGGTTGCTTTCCAGCTTTGAAATGCTGTCGGAGCGTGACGCATTTGCAAAAAACCTGAAGCCATCCAATTGATTCTGCGCCTGTAGCTCATCCGGACAGAGCATCGGTCTTCTAAACCGAGGGTAGCAGGTTCGAGTCCTGCCAGGCGCGTTTTCGTTTGCATTTGTACCCTTTGCATATGTCGGCGGTGCTACGTGGGGTATAATGACCGGGCAAGAATATGGTGGGCGTAGCTCAGTCGGTAGAGCGCAGGATTGTGGCTCCTGAGGCCGTGGGTTCAATCCCCATCGCTCACCCCAATGCGTTGTCCGGTGGTTGTTTTTTCGGGCCATTAGCTCAATTGGTAGAGTAGCTGACTCTTAATCAGTAGGTTCGGGGTTCGAGTCCCCGATGGCCCCCACCACCGACAACAGTGCCTTCACATTGGCCGCCCTCGGTCACTGTACCCGCAAGCTGACGTTAAAACACAAGGCGGCATCCGTTCGCGGTTCTCATTCTGCAATACATCTGCGGTTGTGCGGCAAGCCACGCACCCAATGATTATCAGCGCTTTTATGGGCGCTCGGCTCGTGCTTTCTGCAAACTTGTGCACACGGATCTGATGCCGTGGATGATGTTTGGAGAAGGGCGGTTCAATGGCCTGGAATCAAAGCGGTAAATTGGCACCTCGCGCAGAGTCCCGAAGTTGATTTCTTCGAACCTGGAATCGTGCAAGACGACGTCGAAGTGTGCCAGATACAGCGCTTCACGACTCAAAGTGATGACCGGAGGAGATTGGGCCGAGAACGGGTTGCTGCCATTACACAAGGCAATAGCCTTGGAAATCCAGTGATCTGCGTTGACTGCCATCAAGGGGTTGTTCCAAATCAGGTACAGGGTTTTCAGCTTTTCTGTTTTGGCGTTTCTCTGGCGCAGCGTTTCGAGTTCTGTCATGAACCGTTCCGCGTTTTTTTGCGCCGGCTGCGTCTGACCTAAAAGCGTGCCGACTTTCAGGAGCGTATCGGCAATGCTTTTCATGTCGGCAGGATCGGAAACAAACACCTGCTTTGCCAGCCCCTCGAGCTTTGCCAACTGTGCACCGCGTAAACCGGCTCCCCAGACCAGCGCCAAGTCGGGGCGCAGGGCACTGATCCTCTCGTAGTTGATAAAGCGGTGGTTTGCGACCTGCGGCAAGCTTTTGACGGTGCTGGGGTAGTCGCAATTCTCCGAAACGGCGACCAAACGATCCCCACCTCCGGCGAAGTACACCATTTCCGTAAGATGCGGTGCCAAGGAAACTATTCGAACCGCCGGGCTTGAAAGTATGATGCTACGGTTCCAGTCGTCGGTTAGCGAAACAGCTGCCAGACCGGGTACGGTACTGCATATAAAAATGAGGCTGCACAATGGAAATTGCGTTGCAAAAAAATCGGGTACGCGAAAGCGGATACGCCAGGCAGGGTGCCTCGTGCCAAAAAACCATGTCCCAAAAAGCCATGCCCAGAGTATCGAAAAAGCACCCAAGGCTTCCGACCCGGGAAGCAATGGTCTCGCTTGTGTGTTCAGTTGAGGATGCCGTGCTTCCGGGAAAGATAAGAGTTCATGCTGATTCGCAGTGAGTTTTGTCCTGCCTGGTGGCTGCCCGGTGCCCATTCTCAGACGCTTTGGGCAAACTTGCTTCAAAGCCATGTCCAGAGTATCGAGAAGGTGCCCAAAGCTTCCGACCCGGGAAGCAATGGTCTTGCTTGTGTGTTCAGTTGAGGATGCCGTGCCCTTGGGAAAGATAAGAGTTCATGCTGATTCGCAGTGAGTTTCGTCCTGCCTGGTGGCTGCCCGGTGTCCATTCTCAGACGCTTTGGGCAAACTTGCTTCAAAGCCATGTCCAGAGTATCGAAAAAGTACCCAAAGCTTCCGACCCGGGAAGCAATGGTCTCGTTTGTGTGTTCAGTTGAGGATGCCGTGCTTCCGGGAGAGATAAGAGTTCATGCTGACTCGCAGTGAGTTTCGTCCTGCTTGGTGGCTGCCCGGTGCCCATTCTCAGACGCTTTGGGCAAACTTGCTTCAAAGCCATGTCCAGAGTATCGAAAAAGTGCCCAAAGCTTCCGACCCGGGAAGCAATGGTCTCGCTTGTGTGTTCAGTTGGGGATGCCGTGCTTCCGGGAAAGATAAGAGTTCATGCTGATTCGCAGTGAGTTTTGTCCTGCCTGGTGGCTGCCCGGTGCCCATTCTCAGACGCTTTGGGCAAACTTGCTTCAAAGTTATGTCCAGAGTATCGAAAAAGTGCCCAAGGCTTCCGGCCCGGGAAGCAATGGTCTTGCTTGTGTGTTCAGTTGAGGATGCCGTGCTTCCGGGAAAGATAAGAGTTCATGCTGATTCGCAGTGAGTTTCGTCCTGCCTGGTGGCTGCCCGGTGCCCATTCTCAGACGCTTTGGGCAAACTTGCTTCAAAGCCATGTCAAGAGTATCGAAAAAGCGCCCAAAGCTTCCGACCCGGGAAGCAATGGTCTCGCTTGTGTGTTCAGTTGAGGATGCCGTGCCCTTGAGAAAGATAAGAGTTCATGCTGACTCGCAGTGAGTTTCGTCCTGCCTGGTGGTTGCCCGGTGCCCATTCTCAGACGCTTTGGGCAAACTTGCTTCAAAGCCATGTTCAGAGTATCGAAAAAGTGCCCAAAGCTTCCGAGCAGGGAAGCAATGGTCTTGCTTGTGTGTTCAGTTGAGGATGCCGTGCCCTTGGGAAAGATAAGAGTTCATGCTGATTCGCAGTGAGTTTCGTCCTGCCTGGTGGCTGCCCGGTGCCCATTCTCAGACGCTTTGGGCAAACTTGCTTCAAAGCCATGTCCAGAGTATCGAAAAAGTGCCCAAAGCTTCCGACCCGGGAAGCAATGGTCTTGCTTGTGTGTTCAGTTGAGGATGCCGTGCTTCCGGGAAAGATAAGAGTTCATGCTGACTCGCAGTGAGTTTCGTCCTGCCTGGTGGCTGCCCGGTGCCCATTCTCAGACGCTTTGGGCAAACTTGCTTCAAAGCCATGTCCAGAGTATCGAAAAAGTGCCCAAAGCTTCCGGCCCGGGAAGTAATGGTCTTGCTTGTGTGTTCAGTTGGGGATGCCGTGCTTCCGGGAAAGATAAGAGTACATGCTGATTCGCAGTGAGTTTCGTCCTGCCTGGTGCCCATTCTCAGACGCTTTGGGCAAACTTGCTTCAAAGCCATGTCCAGAGTATCGAAAAAGTACCCAAAGCTTCCGAGCAGGGAAGCAATGGTCTCGCTTGTGTGTTCAGTTGAGGATGCCGTGCTTCCGGGAAAGATAAGAGTTCATGCTGATTCGCAGTGAGTTTCGTCCTGCCTGGTGGCTGCCCGGTGCCCATTCTCAGACGCTTTGGGCAAACTTGCTTCAAAACCATGTCCAGAGTATCGAGAAGGTGCCCAAAGCTTCCGACCCGGGAAGCAATGGTCTCGCTTGTGTGTTCAGTTGAGGATGCCGTGCTTCCGGGAAAGATAAGAGTTCATGCTGACTCGCAGTGAGTTTCGTCCTGCCTGGTGGCTGCCCGGTGTCCATTCTCAGACGCTTTGGGCAAACTTGCTTCAAAGCCATGTCCAGAGTATCGAAAAAGTGCCCAAGGCTTCCGACCCGGGAAGCAATGGTCTTGCTTGTGTGTTCAGTTGAGGATGCCGTGCTTCCGGGAAAGATAAGAGTTCATGCTGATTCGCAGTGAGTTTCGTCCTGCCTGGTGGCTGCCCGGTGCCCATTCTCAGACGCTTTGGGCAAACTTGCTTCGGCCCGTTTTGCCCATTACGACTGAGCATCGACGGCTGGAACTGCCCGACGGGGATTTTCTGGATCTGCGTTTCGCGGGTTCGCCGGATGGCCCGATCTCGCTGATCATGCCGGGTCTTGGCGGCTCTCTGAATTCTCGCTACGCGGTCGGCATGATGAAAAAATTGGTAAGACAAGGGTTTTTCTGCGTTTTTATCTGCTACCGAAATTGCTCAGGAGAGCCCAATCGTCTGCCAAGCAGCTTTCATGCCGGGGAAACGGGTGATTTGGGCTTTGTCATTGAACGTCTCAAGCATTGGTATCCTGGCCGCCCGATTGTCGCGATTGGTTATTCCCTGGGTGCGAACATGTTGCTGAAGTACCTGGGGGAGCGGGGAGATCACTCCAGCCTGGAGGCAGCAGTCGCTGTTTCGGTGCCTTTTGATCTTGCGCAAACCGTTTACTGCCTGACGCACGGGTTCTCGCGGATCTATCAAGTCAACCTGCTTATTGGCCTGAAAAAAAAGTTTTTGCGAAAATCCGCGCTCATTTCGATTCCGGGGGTTTCCAGGCAGGAAGTCATCTCTACGAGAACTCTCCGGGAATTCGATGAGGTGGCGACATCCAGGTTGCATGGTTTTCAGAACGCCGAGCACTACTATCGGTCTGCGAGTTGCCGTCCCTACATGCGTGACATTGTTGTTCCGACCCTCGTGTTGCAGGCACGAGATGATCCTTTTTCCCTGCCCGAGTCCTTACCCAAGGACAGCGAACTGTCGCCGCATGTTAGCATTGAAGCCAGTGAATACGGGGGTCATGTCGGGTTTGTTTCAGGTAGTTCGCCTTTGCGCCCACGCTACTGGCTGGAAGAAAGGATTGCCGGCTATTTTATTGATGATATGCACATAGGCGGGTCGACATCGGGGAGCCGGAGGCGAAGCTCTTGCCGGGTGACGGACTAAGCGAACCGTGCGAGTACGACCGCGACACCGGGGTGGAAAAAGTTGTTTTGGCTGGTCGCTGATTGCTGTGCACTGGGGCACCGTTGTTCTGGTGCTTTCTCTGTTCGCGCTCGGTTTGTATATGACCGATCTGAACTATTACGACGCGTACTACTATTCCGCTCCTTACTACCACAAGAGTTTTGGCATGTTGCTGTTCCCGATCGTTTTGTTTTGGTTTTGCCACCGAATGCTGGTTCGTCGTCCGTTTCGCTCTCCCGCGCTAAAACCTTGGGAGGAGATTGCGTCACGGTTTGTGCACCTCGCCATGCTGTGGCTGATTTTCGCCATTGCTTTCACCGGCTATCTAATTCCCACGGCCGAAGGTGAGCCGGTGGAAGTCTTTAGCTGGTTCAGCGTGCCGGCGCTGCTGACCGAAGTCCCCGGGCCGGAAGATATGGCTGGTGATATGCACTATTACTTGTCTTGGGTACTGATGGCTTTGGTTGGACTGCATGCATCTGCGGCATTGAAACACCATTTTTTACATCGTGATCGAACCTTGCTTCAAATGCTGGGTCGTGACTGATTTTATGTGCCAGATAAAATAATTTGGCTGAATTTTAAGCAATACGGAGGAGACTATGGAGCTTGAAAAATTTTTCCTGAAACGACTGAGGGGCATTGCGACCAGTGTTGTGCTGGTGTCTTTGGTCTGTCCTTTGACCTTTTCTGCGGCTCAGGCCGCAGACTATCGGATCGACACAAAGGGCATGCATGCTTCCATTCAGTTCAAGATCCGGCATCTGGGCTTTAGCTGGATGCTTGGGCGTTTTGATCGCTTTAGCGGCACTTTTTCTTATGACCCGAAGAAAATCAGCGAGTCCAGCATTCGGGTTTCCGTGGAAACGGCGAGCATTGACTCAAACCATGCCGAGCGCGACAAGCACTTGCGAGGAAGAAAGTTTCTAGAGACCAAAAAGTATCCCGAGGCGACTTTTGTCAGTACCGCTTTCAGGGATTTGGGCAACGGCAAAATGGAAGTGCAAGGCAGGCTGAACCTAAGAGGCAAATCAAGGCTAATAACCATCATGGCGGAATTTGTCGGCATGGGAGCTGACCCATGGGGTGGTCACCGTGTCGGCTTTACCGGAACGACCCGGCTCAGCCTGGCGGACTTTGGCATTGATTACCGGAAACTGATGTCCGAAACGTCACAATTTGTTGACATGGAGCTGAACGTGGAGGGGGTCAGGAAATAGCACCTGATGCTCCGGCCGGGGGCCTGATGAAGGTGCCAAAGTTGCCGAGACCACCAGCAGGCTGGAGAAGAGGAAGGTCTGCTGAAGTCACAAGCCTGTGATACATGTCACGTGCTCCCGAAAGAAGTCAATGAACGGCAACACTGCGACTTTCCTTTGCCAGCAGGGATGCGGCAGTGAAAGGTATTTGCCGACTTTTCCAGGCTAGCCTGCTTCTCTGCCTGTTTGCCGCCACCCATGCCGGGCAGGCGGCGTTTCCAGGCGTTTCCGAACACCACCAGCAGGCTGGAGAAGAGGAAGGTCTGCTGAAGTCACAAGCCTGTGATACATGTCACGTGCTCCAGAAAGAAGTCAATGAACTGCGACACTGTGATTTTCCTTTGCCAGCAGGGATGCGGCAGTGAAAGGTATTTGCCGACTTTTCCGGGCTAGCCTGCTTCTCTGCCTGTTTGCCGCCACCCATGCCGGGCAGGCGGCGTATCCAGGCGCTTCCGAACACCACCAGCAGGCTGGAGAAGAGGAAGGTCTGCTGAAGTCCCAAGTCTGTGATACATGTCACGTGCTCCAGAAAGAAGTCAATGAACGACGACACTGCGACTTTCCTTTGCCAGCAGGGATGCGGCAGTGAAAGGTATTTGCCGACTTTTCCGGGCTAGCCTGCTTCTCTGCCTGTTTGCCGCCACCCATGCCGGGCAGGCGGCGTATCCAGGCGTTTCCGAGCACCACCAGCAGGCTGGAGAAGAGGAAGGTCTGCTGAAGTCACAAGCCTGTGATACATGTCACGTGCTCCAGAAAGAAGTCAATGAACGACGACACTGCGACTTTCCTTTGCCAGCAGGGATGCGGCAGTGAAAGGTGTTTGCCGACTATTCCAGGCTAGCCTGCTTCTCTGCCTGTTTGCCGCCACCCATGCCGGGCAGGCGGCGTATCCAGGCGTTTCCGAACACCACCAGCAGGCTGGAGAAGAGGAAGGTCTGCTGAAGTCACAAGTCTGTGATACGAGTCACGTGCTCCAGAAAGAAGTCAATGAACGACGACACTGTGACTTTCCTTTGCCAGCAGGGATGCGGCAGTGAAAGGTATTTGCCGACTTTTCCAGGCTAGCCTGCTTCTCTGCCTGTTTGCCGCCACCCATGCCGGGCAGGCGGCGTTTCCAGGCGTTTCCGAGCACCACCACTTTCTGGAAGTCGAAAAACGTTTGGCAAAAGGCGTTCTTTCAGCCCTGCCCCGATACTCCCGGCTTTTGCGTGAGCATCCTTTGTTGCCTTATTTGCAAGCCACGCATTTGCGGGCTCGCGTGCGCTCTGCGGACTCAGGCGAGATAGTTGCTTTTCTGAATGACCACCCCGATACGCCGTATGGCGAGCACTTGCGCAACGCATGGCTTGAGCAATTGGCAAAACGCCAGCAGTGGAAGCTGTTTGCCGCCCATTATCAGGAACCACGCCAGCACGGCATACGGAAGCTTTCCTGCCTGGCGGCAAGCAGTCTGATCCACACCAGAGAATACACCTTGGCTTCAGAGGCAGTGCGCGCCTTGTGGCTGGTGGCGAGTTCTCAACCGGAGGAATGTGATGCGCCCTTTGTCTGGGGATTGAGAAGAGGGGTGATTGATCAAAAGATGGTTTGGGACAGGCTGGTGCTGATCAAACGAAGAGGCAGTGCCCGCCTGGCACAACAACTGTCAGGGAATTTGGCACCGAGTAACCGCGTCTGGTTCCAGCACTTAAAAGAAGCGCATCGGCATCCGGAGAAAGTCCTGGCTTCGTTAGGGCAGAGTTGCCGAGGTTCGGTCTTTAAAGGAGACGTGCTGGCCGCTGCGATGAGCCGCCTGGCAAAAAGTGAGCCAGAAATGGCCATGGACGTGTGGCAAAAGATGGGCAGGGCAAGGTGTCACGACCATCATCAGGCGGGGATAGCGCTTGGTTATGGGCTGGCGCGGCAGTTGTATTCCAGGGAAGCGTACCAGGTCTTTGCCAGTATTCCGACGCAAAAAAGAAGCGAGCGGGTTTATCAGGAAATGATCCGTATTGCTATCCGCACCGGGCAGTGGGCTCGAGTGTTGGAGAATCTGGCAGCATTGGCTCCGGGCAAGCGTGAAAGTTCGGAATGGCAATACTGGCGCGCGATGGCACTTGATGCCACCGGGGCTGCGAAAAATGCCAAAGCAATTTTCAGAACCTTGGCGGCAGGAACCGGGTATTTCAATTTTCTGGCGGCGGATCATTTGCGTGTGCCATACAGATGGGCACCAGCAGCCGGTGTCTCGGCGAGTATTTTGCGCAAAGTGGCAACCCGAGACGAGGTCAAAAGGATGCGTGTGTTTCTTGATCTGGGTCGCACCATCGATGCCCGGCGCGAGCTGCGTTTTTTGCCTGTCCGCTTGCAAGAGTCTGAAAGGCGGGCGTTGTCGACTTTGTGCCAGCGCTGGCAGTGGTCCTACTGTGCCATCCGCGCAATGGCCGTTTCCCCATCCGACAGTGAGTACTATTTACGCCACCCACTGCCATTCAAGAAAAGTGTGCGTCGAGCAGCGCGGGAAAGTGCCGTGCCTGTCGCCCTGCTGTACGCGATGATGCGAACCGAAAGTGCTTTTTTGGCAGATGCAGTCTCGCCTGCCGGCGCACGCGGACTCATGCAGCTGCTGCATCCCACGGCGCGGGACAGTGCCAGGCTGATTGGTGTAAAAGCTCCCAGCAAATGGCGCATGCTGGATGTTGATTTGAATATTCGTCTGGGGGCGGCGCACTTGGCAAAATTGCGCAGGGACTTCAGCGAGTCCATGGTCAGCGTGGCTGCTTATAACGCCGGTGGTCGCAGGGTCAGGATCTGGTTGTCGAGTTGGTCACCGATAAATCCGGAAACCTGGGTGTCCGGGTTGCCATTCGAGGAAACGCGCGCTTACGTTAGACGCGTCTTTTTTAGCTACTTGGTAACGCGACGTCTCCTGCACGAGCCGGATATCTCTCTCAGCTCATTGATGTTACGCGGTTAGCAAGAAACCGCCAGCCATGTCTCAGCCTTGTGCGTATCAGAGCATCAGACCTTGGTTAGCTTTGGTCAGCCTTTGTCGGCCTTTGGTCAGCCATGGTCGGCCTTTGGTCAGCGTGGCCGCTTATAACGCCGGTGGCCGGAGGGTCAGGACTTGGTTGTCGAGTTGGCCACCGAGAAATCCGGAAACCTGGGTGTCCGGGCTGCCATTCGAGGAAACGCGCGCTTACGTTCGTCGCGTCTTTTTTAGCTACCTGGTAACGCGCCGTCTCCTACACGAGCCGGATATCTCTCTCAGCTCATTGATGTTACGCGGTTAGCAAGAAACCGCCAGCCATGTCTCAGCCTTGTGCGTATCAGAGCATCAGACCTTGGTTAGCTTTGGTCAGCCTTTGTCGGCCTTTGGTCAGCCATGGTCGGCCTTTGGTCAGCGTGGCCGCTTATAACGCCGGTGGCCGGAGGGTCAGGACTTGGTTGTCGAGTTGGCCACCGAGAAATCCGGAAACCTGGGTGTCCGGGCTGCCATTCGAGGAAACGCGCGCTTACGTTCGTCGCGTCTTTTTTAGCTACCTGGTAACGCGACGTCTCCTGCACGAGCCGGATATTTCTCTCAGTTCATTGATGTTACGCGGCTAGCAAGAAACAGCCAGCCATGTCTCAGCCTTGTGCGTATCAGAGCATCAGACCTTGGTTAGCTTTGGTCAGCCATGGTCAGCCTTTGGTCAGCGTGGCCGCTTATAACGCTGGTGGCCGCAGGGTCAGGATCTGGTTGTCGAGTTGGTCACCGATAAATCCGGAAATTTGGGTGTCCGGGTTGCCATTCGAGGAAACGCGCGCTTACGTTAGACGCGTCTTTTTTAGTTACCTGGTAACGCGACGTCTCCTGCACGAGTCGGATATATCTCTCAGCTCATTGATGTTACGCGGCTAGCAAGAAACCGCCAGCCATGTCTCAGCCTTGTGCGTATCAGAGCATCAGACCTTGGTTAGCTTTGGTCAGCCTTTGGTCAGCGTGGCTGCTTATAACGCCGGTGGCCGCAGGGTCAGGATCTGGTTGTCGAGTTGGCCACCGAGAAATCCGGAAACCTGGGTGTCCGGGTTGCCATTCGAGGAAACGCACGCTTACGTTCGTCGTGTCTTTTTTAGCTACCTGGTAACGCGCCGTCTCCTGCACGAGCCGGATATTTCTCTCAGTTCATTGATGTTACGCGGCTAGCAAGAAACCGCCAGCCATGCCTCAGCCTTGGGCGTATCAGAGCATCAGACCTTGGTTAGCTTTGGCCTGCCTTTGGTCAGTCATGGTCAGCCATGGTCAGCCATGGTCAGCCATGGTCAGCCATGGTCAGCGTGGCTGCTTATAACGCCGGTGGCCGCAGAGTCAGGATCTGGTTGTCGAGTTGGCCACCGAGAAATCCGGAAATTTGGGTGTGGTGCGCTGAGTGACTGCACACCGCGACGAGCCCTGGCACTGCCCGCCCTGTGGAGGGCGAGCAGCACTTCAATGCAAGGAAGTGGGCTTAGGCTGCAGAGGCACTGAGTGCCTGTTCGAGGTCGGCCAAGATGTCATCAATGTGCTCAATGCCGATGGACAGCCGCACCATTTCCTCCGTTACCCCGCTAGACAACAGCTCCTCACCTGCCAACTGGCGGTGCGTTGTGGTGGCAGGATGACAGGCCAGAGAGCGTGCATCTCCAATGTTCACCAGACGCAAAATCAGTTTCAAAGCATCAATGAACTTTGCACCGGCTTCTTTGCCACCGATGATGTCAAAACTGAGAATGCCCGCAGCCTTTCCATCCCGAAGATAACGCTTGACGTTTTCGCTGTGCGGACTATCCGGGAGACCAGGATAGTTGACCCGAGCGACCCGCTCATGTCGCTGAAGGTATTCGGCGACAGCAAGAGCGTTGTCAGAGTGGCGCACGATGCGTAGCGGTAAGGTTTCCAGACCCTGCAAGATCAGGAAACTGTTAAAAGGCGAAATGGCTGAACCTGTGTTGCGCAGCGGGACGAGCCGAGCGCGACCGATGAATGCGGCCTTGCCCAAAGCTTCCGTGTAGACCACCCCATGGTAAGAAGGGTCAGGCGTACATAAGCGAGGGAAACGCTCAGCGTGCTCAGCCCAAGGGAAGTTGCCCGAATCCACGATGGCACCACCAATGCTGTTGCCGTGTCCGCCCATGTACTTGGTCAGGGAGTGCACCACAATGTCCACGCCATGCTCGAACGGACGGCATA
Source organism: uncultured candidatus Poriferisulfidus sp. (assembly GCA_965215765.1). Taxonomy (GTDB): domain Bacteria; phylum Pseudomonadota; class Gammaproteobacteria; order Poriferisulfidales; family Oxydemutatoraceae. The sequence goes on from OZ244118.1 coordinate 1,227,016, forward strand.
AATAAGGGGTAGGCACCGTGTTGTCAACGATGACCGGCACCCCGTGACGGTGAGCCATTTCGGAAATGGCCTCCAGGTCTGGAACGTCGCAAGCAGGGTTGCCGATTGACTCAAAAAACACCGCCTTGGTCTTCTCGTCAATCAGTTTTTCCATGGCTTCGGCATCGCTGCTCGTGAAGCGAGCTTCTATGCCAATAGTCGGAAAAGTATGTGCGAAAAGGTTGTACGTGCCCCCGTAAAGCGTGGCTGAAGAAACAATGTTGTCACCCACACCGGCAATGGCAGTAATGGCGTAATTGGTCGCCGCCATCCCGGAAGATACCACCAAGGAACCAATCCCGCCTTCCATTTCAGCAACCCGCTGCTCAAGGACAGCGGTGGTGGGATTCATGATGCGCGTGTAAATGTTGCCTACCTCTTTGAGATCAAACAGGTCAGCACCATGTTGTGTGTCCCTGAACGTGTAGGAAGTCGTTTGGTAAATCGGAGTTACAGCAGCGCGAGTGGTCGCCTCGGCCTCGTAACCACCATGTACGGCAATCGTTTCAAATTTCATTGTTATCCTTGCTGATGGGCTGGAAATGCATCTGGCTAACGCAACAAAACTCCAGTGTGCTTGTGCGGCTAGCGTCCTCCGAAGCCATGTTGTGAACTGTGGTTGCGGCGGCGCGTGATTGTATTGTATTGGCCACCAGAAATACAAGTGCCGGGCGGTGATCCGAGCCGAAGAGTTTAACAAGGGGAAAGAAGGGTTTTGCTTGCCAAGAAGCAGGGATGTCGGCTTAGGTTGGCGGCTAAGCGGTGCTGTGTTCGGCCAAGCTGTGGCTCCGAGTCACAGCACTTTCGTGACCGGATGAGTCGTCCCAGCCCAACTCGATATGTTGCCGATCCTCTCTACAAATTCAGGAACTAATTCTGGTCAACTGTGACTTTCTCATTTGGCGGCCAAACCTGCTTGCCGGCTTAGGTTGGAGGCCAAGCGGTGCTGTGTTCGGCCAAGCGGTGGCTCCGAGTCACTGAGCTTTCGTGACCGGATGAGCCGTTCCAGCCCAACTCGATATGTTGCCGATCCTCTCTACAAATTCAGGAACCAATTCTGGTCAACTGTGACTTTCTCGTTTGGCGGCCAAACCTGGTTACCGGCTCAGGTTGGCGGCCAAGCGGTGCTGTGTTCGGCCAAGCGGTGGCTCCGAGTCACAGCACTTTCGTGACCGGATGAGCCGTCCCAGCCCAACTCGATATGTTGCCGATCCTCTCTACAAATTCAGGAACCAATTCTGGTCAACTGTGACTTTCTCGTTTGGCGGCCAAACCTGGTTACCGGCTCAGGTTGGAGGCCAAGCGGTGCTGTGTTCGGCCAAGCTGTGCTCCGAGTCACAGCACTTTCGTGACCGGATGAGCCGTCCCAGCCCAACTCGATATGTTGCCGATCCTCTCTACAAATTCAGGAACTAATTCTGGTCAACTGTGACTTTCTCATTTGGCGGCCAAACCTGGTTGCCGGCTCAGGTTGGCGGCCAAGCGGTGCTGTGTTTGGTCAAGCGGTGGCTCTGAGTCACTGAGCTTTCGTGACCGGATGAGCCGTCCCAGCCCAACTCGATATGTTGCCGATCCTCTCTACAAATTCAGGAACCAATTCTGGTCAACTGTGACTTCCTCATTTGGCGGCCAAACCTGGTTGCCGGCTCAGGTTGGCGGCCAAGCGGTGCTGTGTTTGGTCAAGCGGTGTCTCCGAGTCACTGATCTTTCGTGACCGGATGAGCCGTCCCAGCCCAACTCGATATGTTGCCGATCCTCTCTACAAATTCAGGAACCAATTCTGGTCAACTGTGACTTTCTCGTTTGGCGACCAAACCTGGTTGCCGGCTCAGGTTGGCGGCCAAGCGGTGCTGTGTTTGGTCAAGCGGTGGCTCCGAGTCACAGTGCTTTCGTGACCGGATGAGCCGTCCCAGCCTAACTCGATATGTTGCCAGGTTCTCTCTACAAACTTAGGAACCAACTTTGGTCAATTGTGACTTTCTCCACCAATTTAACATCGAGTTCCAGCTCTTTCAGTTTGTCAGCCAGCTGAGTACCATCCATCAGATCTATAGGCGTTGTGCCATCCCGGTTGGCTTATCTATTGCAGATTTGGTAAATCTGCCGGTGGTGATGAACAGTCCCCGGTCAGCTCGCTCCACAGTCTCCCCACGAAAGTCACGGATTTCTGGTGCGCCAACTGAGCCTTTGTATTTCTTGCATTGAAAGGCAATGTGAAAGCTCATCAGCCCGTTTATTCGAACAATGCCTTACCATCAATGCCGCCATCCCCGGCACGGCCGGTAACTTCCACGTGCTCAAAGTCGGCTTCACGAAGCATTCGCTGTGCAAGCCGTTCAAACGCATCAGGTGCCATTTTTCTCCAAGTGACGATTCTGCCGCGCCTGACACATCGCGTTGCACCATTCGCGTGGAACTCGGCGAGCACCGCATGGATAGTTGGGTCGCCCACATCGGACAGTCGTTGACCTGATCTCAAAAACAGAACTCGACGGGTTGCTTTCCAAAGGCTGCGGGAACTGATTTTCTTTTGGCACGGTGGGTAGCCGTCAATTTCGCAAGCCCTGTTGCCAACTCTCAAATTCTCGGTGTGCCGTCGGGAACATCACGCCCAAAAAGTATTCCCACCATGACACCTGAAGGCAATTTGTACTTGGTGTTTGCGCAATTACAAAAATCAGTGTAAGCAATTGTGGGCTTAGAACCGACAGAGCAGGGCGATGCTGTCCAGGGAAAGTGCAATCACCTCTTGCCCGGCATTTGATGGATGCTTCTGAGGAGATTTTTTGCAACCACGTTCAGCGTCCCACGTTTGTCCGTCTGATTGGTGTCGGTGGGTGTCTAGTTATTCGGTTGGTTCGACTGAAGCATCCTCGGGTTCTTCTGGAACCTGATTTTCGGCAGCCTTGGTCGAGTCCTCTAAAAGGGTGTCCAACTGCTTGCAGACTCTTTCAATGACACCGTCCTGATCTCTGAAAAAGTCAGTTGACCAAATTCTTAGTAGTTTCCAGCCAAGGTTTTCCAAGACTATGTGCCGAACCCTGTCTCTGTCACAAGCACTCGGAGAACTGTGATACGTGGCTCCATCACATTCAATGCCGGCTAAAAAACTACCTGGAAATTCAGGATGAACAATACCCAAGTCAACTCTGAAATTAGAAATTCCAATCTGCGACCTGACTTCCCAGCCACGATCTCTAAGCTTTAGTGCCACAGACTCCTCAAAATCACTGTCAAAAGCATCGGCTCCATAGAATCTGGTTTCTGCCGTTGCAATAGCTATGTTTCCCCTGGCTGCAAAGTCTATATAGGTTTTAAGATCACGAACTCCTACAGATTTTGTCCTGCTCAAGTCAATCATGGAAGCGTCAAAACTTGTAAACAGATGCACTTCACTTGCTGCACGAGTAACTGCCACGTTGAGTCTTCTCTCACCTCCAAGGCGATTCAATGGTCCAAAGCTCATGGACATGTTTTTTGCGCCTGGCTCCTTTGGCCCATAACCAACACTGATGCAAATAATGTCACGCTGATTACCTTGGACTGTTTCAAGGTTCTTTACAAACACCGGTTCTTCTGTGGCATCCCCAAAAAATCTCTCAATCTCTGGATAGTTTCGACGCTTTTCATCTAAAAGATCTTCTATTAACCTCTGCTGAGCTGTATTCATCGTTACCACACCTATTGATAAATCGCACAGGGATGGGTCTTTGAGTCGTCCGACGATAAATTCGACGAGCATCTTTGCCTCTTTGGGGTTAGTTGTATTGGTTCCTTTCCCATATAGGCCATCTACTTTATGCCAAATCACAGCAGATTCTTTCGTGTGGTTTGAAGGGTATGTGATTAAGGAATTTTCATAATAAGAAACATTCGAAAACCTTATTAAGCTTTCATGGCGCGATCGGTAATGACCGGTAAGCCTATGGTGTGGTACGCGCGCGGCAAGTGCCTGATCCAGTATGCTTTCAAGATCCATTACGTCTTCATTGTCACTATCACCATCCAATCTATTAAAAAAGTTTGTCGGAGGCATCTGCTTGGGATCACCCACGACTATCACGTTTTTTCCTCTCGCTATACTCCCAACAGCATCCCAGACAGTTATTTGAGAGGCTTCATCAAAGATGACAAGATCAAATTGAGTGAACTCTTTAGGTAAATACTGTGCCACAGAAAGTGGGCTCATCATGAAACATGGGGTCAGTTTGAGAAGTGAACCTCCCATTTCAGTAATCATCTTTCTGATCGGCTTATGGCGTTTTTTCTTCTGGCGCTCCGTCGCTAAAACCCCAAACTCTTTGGGTGCGGTGCGATCATTGATATTTGGAGCTGTTCGTGAGAAATTGTTAGATATCGTAGTACCGGTTATGTTTGCTAACTCTGTACCTAGCTCCCTGAACTGCTCAATGTTGCTTTGTTGTTCAGATGAGCTAAAATTTAATTTGTTTTCTGATTCATCCATTAGCCGTTTAGCCAACCAGGTGCAAAAAATTGTGTATAAGCTATCGCGGGCATCTTGGATGTCAATTGAACGCGTTTCAATTGCATGAATCAGGCTATCTATCTGATACTTAGAGACTTTTTCCTTTTCATGTTGCCATTTGCACCATGGGGCGAACCGGCTTTTCTGGCCAGGAACTGTGGACAACTTTTTCTGAACACTATCAAATGTGTCCTCATGAGCAAGTTCACTACCAGATTCCGTGCAAAATTCTTCAATACATGTTTTTAATGGTGAATACTGATTTATCAACTCTTGAGCGTAACGGAGAGTCGGAGAGGCATCTAAAGGATTTTTGTCATCAACGAGGATTTTCTGAATTGACATCACCAGAGCAGATGGGTCGGGGAACACGGACACCCGTTTATAAATTTTCTGTCTGAGGGCTATGGCATCACCCTCCATAGAATCTACCTCCCTAACAGCCATTCCCCGTTTATTTCTGGCAGCTTGTATATGCTCACTGGCCAAGAGTGAATGTATGTTTCCAGATAGAGCCGACATTCGTTCGTAATCAGGAATGCGGTTCAGAACAGGTCTTTTTAGCCCATGATTTTTGATATGCTTCATCAAAAAATAATTATAAAACATTTTTTTCGGTGCCCAACTGTCAAGCGATTCAGAGTGGCTCTTTTTCCATTCTGCTACTGGCCAGTTCCGTATTGAAGAGGCATCACAGCTCGTCTCATTTTGGGATAACAGTGAATTCAGTTCTTTTTTTAGTTTCGCAAGGCTCTTTAGATCAGATAAAAACTGTTCCGAATTTTTATCTATAGCTTGCGGGAATGGATTATTTGCATACTCGACAACCATTTTGGCAAGATCAACCCATTGAGATATCTCGTCTAATTTGTCAGTTTTCGCATTAAGCTTAAGTGCATCTTTGAATGATATTAAGGTCTCCGAGAATTTCGCCAGAAGCGAATGTAGCTTACTGGAAGTTTTGATAAATTTGTCTTGCCAACTAAAGCTCCAGTCAGTAATTTTCAAATAATCCAAGTGTTCAAAATCTTCTTGAGAAAGATCGGCGAAGGACAGTCCAAAAGCCTGAACTTCTTCAAGCATCTTCTCTAAATCTTGAGGATTTTGAATAGGTGCATCTGACAGAGAGTCGCCCCAATCTAAAGATATTGCCACTTTCTCCTGACTACGTACGGATTTTGCTATTGCAGATCTCAGGCTAATACCATATTGTGATTCTTTATGTAGCTCCGTGACCACAGTGTTAAGCTTATCTCTCTGAGTGTCAAGATTATTGGCAATTGTTAAGTGTTCATTACCTTTTGGATCCAGATGGAATTTCGTGGCTCTGTCCAACTGTTCAAGGAAGTCTCTTTTGTTCGCCTTTTTTGAATGCAATTCGAGGCATAGATGCTCTAGACCAATTCTTTTTAACCGGGAGTAAACCACATTCAGAGCAGCCATTTTTTCTGCAACAAAAAGAACTTTACGGCCAACCCCAATGTTGTGAGCAATAATATTGGCTATCGTTTCTGATTTTCCTGTGCCGGGAGGACCCTCAAGTACAAAGTCTTTTCCCTTTTCTGAAGTATGGATCGCAACTATTTGAGAACTGTCTGCGCTAAGAGGAATGAATAAGTCCTTTGACGGTATCAGCCGATCAACTTCAGTTGGCTTAATAAAGTTTGCAGAATGTGGATAACTCTCTTTTGGCCTATTAATCAAATGTTCAACAAAAATACTACTGTTCAAGTCTTCAATCCGATGAGTGAGGTCGCGCCACATGAGAAATTTGGCAAAGGAGAAAGTACTTACCACGAGATCCTCAATTACCTCAAACCCGGGCTCATCTTTGATCTTTTCCCGTACTTTTTTCCAAACCAGTCCTACATCAATCCCGCTTTTGTCAGTTGGTAACGTAGACTGAAACTCTGTGAGATCGATGCCAAAATCTTGCAGGAGAAGCTGGATGAGAGTCAGATTAAAGATTGGGTCTTCATCTGGAATTTGGGATATTTTAATTTTCGATTTTGCATTTGGCCTGGTCAGCGTTACTGGTATTAGAATAAGTGGAGCCTTATAACTTATTTTACCTCTCCTTTCCTTCCATCTCAGCAGGCCGATAGATATATAAAGCGTATTGGCTCCACCTTCTTCAAAATCAGCTTTGGATTTTCTTAGCAAAGTAATCGAGTTTCTGATTAAATCCTTCTCTGCAAGATTAACAAGAAGTACCCGCTTATCAAGCTGCTTCCTGGCAAATTCTCGTTCTAGGTCATTTCCGGTACTGAACCTGTAAAGCTCTGGGTCTCTTTCCTGAGAAGCAAACGGAGTTTGCGAGGGAGTGATAAATCGAAATGATTTACCTGCCGCCAACTGATCTTCAAGAAATTCCAGGTCCGGGCAATAAATTGGCAAGGAGACGGTTCTTTTACTAATGTTAATGAGACGGTTTCTTTTAGACAAGTCAAGCAGTTTACGTCTCCACTGCTCAACCCGAGTGTCCGGGGTAATTTCCGTCGTTTCCTCAAGACTATTTACTGGAGGTAGCAATGGTGCCGGGCTTAAGTCGGTTTTTTTATGTTTTTTCTCAGGCGAAGGGCGGTCTGTTGGCTCAATATGCTCTCTCATTATGGGGCTGATATCTCTGGTTCTGGCCTGCCTGACATCAAGGGCGTAGATAAAGTCAGACTCATTCGTCTCAGATATGCAGTCATTCGCAAATATTTGTGCCTGTCTAAATGCATGCGATGTATCACGGGTGATCAAAGTGGTTTCAATAATCAGGATATCCTTTGTTGCCACTTTTTTACGAATATCCATGGGGTCATCATTGGTCAAGGTTGCAAATGTGTCATCAATTAACCAAACCCCCACAATTGCGTGACTTTTAGTTAAGGCGACTATAGGGTTCAACCCGGCCTGCTCCAGACAGGCTGCAAACAGAAGTGCACTATCAAGACAAGTGGCAAGCCCCGATTGCTCAATCTGCTCTGGTACCCTTATTTTCTGCCCCATACTCGCAAAACTCGCGGGGGGCTCGGCATAAGTCAATTCTTTGTCGCAAATGATTGACCATATCGCGCTGGCCACCAAATAAGGCCTATCACGAGTATTTGACTGATAGCCATCCAACCTGGACTCGTATCCCTTAGATTTAAGGAGCTCGCCAGCCTGTTTTATGGTGTTTTCAACAACCGGCGAATTAGGAAATATGTAAGCGGCAAGCAACTCAGGCATTGTGGACTCGCCGCCCCAGTGGTTATAGGGCAGCATTTCAGTTTTGTCGGTGTGTTTAGCCAAAATATTCTCGTTGTGGAAAACTTCGAATACCACATCAAGAACAACTCGTTCGGACAATTTCAGCAATGTTGAAGCTGGCAGCCTTAAGCTGCTACCAGGTAAATCAATGGATTGCTTGGGTCTCACTTCACTGATGATCCAATCATTTTGTTCTATTAAAGGCGGATCAAACCTGACTCGAACAGTCAGGTTTTCAAATGTTTCCTCATGAACATTTGTTAGCTGTAGCTGTGTTATGAGTGGGATTTGATTCTGCTGGGCCGCGACTGAGTAGCGGCTAGCGATTTCTGCTCTAATTTCCATAAATTTTTTATCCTCTCCGATTCAAAAGTCAGTCCGGTTCTTAAACTGATTCGTTTTTACCACCTTTCCTGTGTGGCCGTTTTTTCTGCGACTGGTCAGGTCGATATAGCTGCTTAACGTATGTAGGTCGCCTCCTTGGGAATGAGCCATAACTCACGACCAAGTGCGGATGGCCGCGACGAGGAAACAAAGTTGCTGCCGGTTTCTCACTACAGACTTAAAAACCAATTCTGGTCAACTGTGACTTCCTCTACCAACTCGGTTTTAACACCGAGTTCCAGTTCTTTCAATTTGTCAGCCAACTGAGCACCATCTATCAGGTCTATTGGTGCCGCACCATCCCGGTTGGCTTCTTCTACTGCAGGTTTGGTAAATCTGCCGGTGGTGATGAACATTCCCCGGTCAGCTCGCCCCACAGTCGCACCACGAAAGTCACGGATTTCCGATGCACTGACTGAGCCTTTGTATTTCTTGCATTGAAAGGCGACGCGAAAGCTTATTAGTCCATTTATTAGCATAATGCCTTTGCCATCAATGCCCCCGTCACCGGTTCGGCCAGTCACTTCAACATCCATGAAGCCGGATTCGCGAAGCATTCGCTGTGCAAGCCGCTCAAACGCATCTGGCTCCATTTCAGTAGTTAAAAAGTGGAGGAGCTTTCCTTGCCAGCCAAGATTCTCTTCAGGAGAGTCTCCAATAGCGATGTTCGGATCTCCTGGATCCACGTCGGCTGCAATGGTTTTCTTGTCTAGGGAGAGGACATATTGAACCACTTCACGGCCATCAATTTTTTTGGCTTGTCTTGCTTTATCAGTTAAAGCCCAAACACCGCGAGCAGAGTTTTCAAGGTAACCGGCTTTCTTGAGGTAAGTGCGAGCCCAAGCCAAGCGATAGCTGATTTCGGTTTGGTTGCTTGTTTCAGGGTTATGTAGAACTGCCAGTGTTTCCTCATCAAGATTTTCCAGTTCAGCAACCTTTTCATCCATCTCAGCAATACTTGCTGAGCCGCCGAGGTTATCCAAGGCTTTTAATAAAGGGAGCATCAGTTTCCAGTGTGTGACCATAATCTTCCTCACTAAAATTTGTTGAAAGCAACTTCAACAGCTACTTTGTGATGGTAATTTTTGACTTTGTGTCAGCACCTGCGGATATTACCAAGGATTAAGTACGGGCAAAGCCTTGAAAAAGACTTCTAATCGTTTGTCCGTATTTCTTGGGCGACATCTTCTGCTCGCGGCGTGACGCAAGACAGCACCTACCTGCCGTGCTGGTTGAGTATGGTGTGCGCGACTTCCGGTACCTCGTGGTGAGTTTCCATCGTGTCCTTGGATTTTTGCTTTTACGGCTTCTTCATCTATCTCAGCAATCCTTGCTGAGCCGCCAAGGTTCGCCAAGGCTTTTAATAAAGGGGGCATCAACTGCTCTAGTGTGATCATGGCTTTCCTCACTAAAATTTGTTGAAAGCAGCCTCAACAGCGACTCTGTGCTGATAATTTTTGATTTTGTGTCCGTGCCTGCGGATATTACCAAGAATTGGGTGTAGCAAAGCTTTGAAAAAGACTTCTAATCGTTTGTCCGTATTTCTTGGGTGACATCTCCTGCTTGTGGCTTGAAGCAGGGCTGCATCTGTTCGCCGTGTTGGTTGGGTATGGTGTGCGCGACTTCCGGTACCTCGTGGTGAGTTTCCATCGTGTCCTTGGATTTCTGCTTTTACGGCTTCTTCATTAGGGTACAAGGTGTGAAAAGAAACCGACATCAGGACTCTCGACCTCTCCAATAATCAGGGCGCGGTCGAGTAGTCGGTTCCCGGTTTCACAAGATGTTTCCGGCAATAACACACAGCCATGGCATGCGGCCAGATTGGCGTTGTTGCTGCCTTGTCCTGCGGACTCGATGCAGACGGGGTCGCTTGAACACCACTGTGCGCGATGAATTGCCCGCTCGACGACGTTCCGCATCCGGTCCGGCTCTCCTTGCCGCACCAGTCCACCGAGAGTCCCCTCGGAATCACCTGATGCCGTGTAGATAAGCACACCTTGCATTGGTTGATCGGGGTCTTCCGATTCACAGTAAATTCGTTCCCTCAGAGATGCGCTTCCGTATCCGCAGTCCAAACTCAACTGGCCGATCAGAACATGTGCAAAGGTGTGCAGCAGCACGTACTTCGCTGTGATCTCTGACTCCTCCTGTCCGCGTTCCAGTCGTCTCTGGTTGTACCTCTTCTTCAGGGTCAATATCCGCTCTTTCACTTTTGGATTCTCTGTCCAAACGCGGAGCTCCTGAGGATTGAAGTCGAAAAAAATGCCCTCCCCATGAACGACGGTTGCAGGTAGCCAATTCAGATCTGCGCTTTTTGAGATAGGAAGCGGTTTCGCTGATGAGTGGTTTTCGGCGGGAAGAAGCCTGGAGAAACCGACGAGCACCCTTGTTTCCCTTAGCTTTCTGACCAGGCAGACGTTGTTCAAGAATTCAGCCAAATACGATCCGTATGAAACGGCATCACGTACTTCAACCATCAGGTCAGTTGTGTCGCCACCTCTTCCTGTTCGGAGTGCTTCGTACTCCTGTCTCCGAAACTCCTCTTCGGAACGAGCCCCTGCGCTCCCTAGTCCAGGTGTTTCATCAAGTTTCTTTTGTGCAGCCTTCCTGAGCTCCACCGGATCGACTTCGTAGATGCTGGATAGAGTCTCGCAGCGCACTGCTTGGATGTATTTACCATCGTCCAAGCCTGCAGTGAGCGAGTCCCAGGCCTTCGGAGCGTCGAGAATCTTGTTGATCGCCCTGCCCGTGCCCTCGCCCCAGAGGGGGAGATAGATGGACGACACCGTCAGCGGAAAATAGACGTTAGACGCACCTCTTTGGACGACTCGGAGGTGCTCGCCGCATTCGCCACGTTTTCCCTGAGCACCAAGCCAAGGCATGCTTTCAGAACAGTCGTGACCGATTTTGTGAAGTGCTCCTCCTTTCTCGGCATCGAAATTGAAGGTTCCCGTCATGGTTTCCTCCTTTCCACAACTACATTTAATCTTGATGCCCGACAGACTGGCGGACGAGCGTCCCGGGAGAAGCCGTAGTCTGTGCGTTTGATCCCAGACTCCGTCTCTGTGAACCCACTCCATGAATGGAAAATCCTCAATGTGCCCTTTTGGACAAGCGGCAATGAATCGGCTCGGGATTAGTCGGGGACGCCTCCAATCAGGGATTGATTCGCAGTCCAGACCTGGACGACAGGGGCATTTTGAACGACTGCCAAATAACGGCAGTTTTTCCATCGCTCCTCGTCTCGGGCAGTAGTGCCATCGCGGGAACTGGACAAAAGGTATGTGTTGGTTCGGAAATTGGATGTGCTGTCCGGGTTCCCTGTAATCTGGAGGAAGCCTGAGATGAGTAACGCCTAGCCTCGCCTGTAACCGCTCCTCCCTAACGAGCCAGTCCGATGGACACTCGTCCTTGGCAAATGGCCATTCGTCGAGTCCGGCAGTCATCAGAGACTCATCATGGCGGAAATTCACCAAGGCTCCAACCCCGAAGGGTGTGATCAGTTGACCTCTTCTGATCGGTCTTAGGTTTGGCATAAGCTGGTCATGTTCAAATCCCTAAGAAGTGCCGTTCTTTTGAACCCGCTTAGGTGGGTGTCTGCTCATCATAGACACGAAACAACGGGCGAGCCGAGCACTCGGCGTCCACATTTCGCATAGAGCTTGGAGTTGCATACGGCCAATTCTGCCAAAGCGGGTGTTGTTGCCCTCCCGCCGGATACATCAGCGGCAATTCTTCATTCGGTGGGCCGAAATCTCCGTATCTGGGAGGCTGGATAGTTGTCCACCTGTGGATGATTTCATCGAACAATGCTTCGGTACTGTGCCATTCGGTCGGGTCAACCGACATCACCCTTTTCTGAATAATCTCCTTGATTCTCTGGACAAGTTCGTCGCTCGGCGGTCGGCTTGGCCTGTCTCGGAGTTCATCGTCACCCCAGAATCGACACAGTATGACCACAAGCGCATGGAGAGCCCGCTCTCTTACAGGTGCTGCGAAGGCAGTAACGCTCGTCGGCTCCACATGCCGGTAAATACCGTGGTGATAAGAGCGAAAATGTTCGTAGTGAGAACGATCTCTCGGCCTGGACGGGTTGTAGTTGGTGACCACGATGCCAGGGCGTTTGATGTCTCGGCCAACCCGACTCGACGCCTGTATGTACTCGGACGTAGTTTTCGGTTGTCCGATAATGGTCATCAGGCTTAGTCTAGGGACGTCAAGCCCAACCTGGATCATATTCGTGGCGAAACAGACGTCAACTGCATCCGATTTCGCCGACCCATCGTAATGAGTGAACAATCGCTGGAGAATTGCCGGGATTTCATTGCTCTGAACGCGGCTGGTGAGTTCCACACTCGGCTTCAGGAATCGCCGAGGATCCGCAGCAGCCTTTTTTACTTCATCAAGGCGCAGTCCCAAGCGATCCCACATCGCATTCAAGAATTCTCGGATGTCCGCCCGTATCAAGGTGGCGGCGTGGCCCAGTTCGCGGAGACTGTTGAAGTAGCCCATCATCGTCCAATAGGGATCGATGGTATCGGCGTTGCTGGTTCCGAATAGTTTGGGTGCCTGCAACAGGGCTCCCATCGTTCGCACCTGTGCCGTTACATGGGAAGGGAGTGCTGTTGCGAGCACTCCGACATATAGCCTGCCTGCCTGTTCCTTCTGCTCCTTGGCAAAGAAGGAGTCTCCTGCCTTCAAAGCCTGTGGTGGAAAGAGAAAGGCATCTCTCCCGTAGAGGCCTTTCACTTGTTCTCTAGCTCTAGAAATCGTTGCAGTAGAAGCGACAATCTTTGCAGGGTTTCCTTCTTCGTTTATACACAAGGCGTTCACCACAGTTTCATAATGGCCGACCATCGAACCGAGTGGGCCGGAAATTAGATGCAATTCGTCCTGAATAATCAGTTCCGGAGGGGGATAGGGGGTGTCTACTCCAAACAGATGCCGAGCTTCTGTCTGGAACGCAAGCATCGCGAACTTGTCAACGGTGCCAATCAGAAGTGTTGGGGGCGATTTGTAGATATGTTCGTCGATAACAGCAAGTGGAAGGCCGTCGTCGGAACTGAATTCGCAGCCCGGATCTTCGCAAATGTGCCTGACACGATTCGGATGTGGCAGTTTCCTGTAGCCCTTGCATTTCGTGCTCCGCTTGACCTGCTGTGAGCCCATCGCTGCGCCGCACCACGGGCAGCTGAGCATGATGAACTTGTTGACGCCCTGTTTGGATTGGAGCTCTCGCAGTGCTTTTACCGCGTACTCCTCAGTGTTTGGGGTAACCTCACCGCCCACCCACAGACCAATGGAAAAGCGTTCTGACCCTAGCCGGCTTGAGTCTTTGCGTCGGATAAATTCGCATGCACAAATCAGGGATGCTGCACGCTGGAATTGTTGGGTCGTCAATAGCCTGAGCGTATAACGCATGAGTACACACGTTCCGGCGTGATCAGGATTCCGAAGCCTTCGGAGGAACATGCTGAAGGCGGACAGCCCGAGATATGCTTCCGTTTTCCCCCCACCGGTTGGAAACCAGATCACATCAACAATGTCGCGCTCTGGGCAGTCCGGCTCGGCAACAGCCCTAAGATTCATCAAAATGAAGGCTAGCTGAAACGGCCACCAGCGTCGATTATGTTCCGAGTCTTTATAGCAAGGTCTGACAAATGGTTTTTCCAGTTCAAGTTTGCCATCGACTTCCTTCCATTTCCGGGATTGTTCCGAGGAAATCTTGTAGTGGACGGACTGCATGTGCATGGCTTCATTCATCATCCGGAAAGCCAGTGCTATCTTGTGATTCTGCTCTAAGAGGAGAACGCCATCTCGCATACGTCGAAGACACTCACTGCATTCTTCCATGTGCCCTAGAGCGGACTCCTTGAGTTCCGGTGACAGATCCGTTCTCTGGGCAATCTCATCTTCCCTGGCGGTGATCCACGCTGCGTATTCGTCTGAGAGTTTCATGCACAGGTCTGTTGACATTGTGAGTTCGTTTGATGCCAAGTCCATCATGCTCAGATCCAGTTCCGTAATTTGCTTCGGCAGAACTGGTCTGAGCTCGTAGGTCGGCATGACTTCGGTGTGGATAAGGGTTGTGCGCTCGCCATCCGGATCCTGCCAGTCAGCGGCACAGCCATGCCCTACGGCGAAAGTACGACGATGCAGATGCAGGAGTTGGAGGGATCGCTCGTCAGAATTGTTCCGGTCATGTGGCTGCTCGGGATAACTACAGAAGCACGCCTGTTCATCCGCAGCAGTGATTTTGAAGCCGCATTGAAAAAAGCAATCCGAGTTGCTGGGCGTCTTGCTCTCGCCCTGCCTGCGATTAATGAGAGTAAACGTAATCAGCCTTAACCGACCAGACTTGTCCGATTGTTCGTGAGGGCGGCTTACAACATGAAGTTCAAGAGCAATTTTACCGCCCTCCTCAAAAACGGTCTTCTTGAGCGTTACGTTACCATCTCCCAAGAGTTTGTTGGAGGACAGTTCCAGAGCGCGTTCAATAGGGCGCCGCCACCAACCCTTCGGATACGTTTTCCCACGATCCTTGCCGATTTTCATACCCAATTGAAGCTCCTCATGCCGATAGATTCCCGCCTGCACATTGACCCGCAAGGTTTCAGGTACTTCCAGCAAAGCTGAAAGACCCATTGCGCTAGGGAGGAACTCGTTCGCGAGCGTGACATCTTGGTCCGTATCGGGCGGGACTTCACCAGTACCTGTCTTTGTTTCTTTCAGAGAATCCTTGGTTTTGGAGCCTTCAACGAGCTGATCCGGTTCTGGCGTGTCTGCGTCCTGCGAGGCTTCCTCGTCAGCGCCCGTCTCGTCTTGGCGAAGCACTTGGGCTTTCATGGGGAACAAGACGCCGGCGGAATATCGCTGTCTTGGTGGATCCTGGGCACGAAGGATCTCCTGACCGTCAAGCTGAACGAGCGGAAAACCGGGAGAAGGACCTACGAGCTCCTTACGCAGGAAATCTACGATGAATTTTCGAGCGTCCAGGGTCTCACTCATGCCAAAGTTTCCGTTCAATAGCTTTCCTGACACGAAGTTCAACCGCTTTTCTGGCACTTTCTTTGATCATGAGGATTAGGAGGCTTCGGGCTCTTGACATCGCAACATATAGTAAAGATTGCTGTTTTATATCATCCACAGCATCGACATCTACAATGATTATCACTTGGCTCTCAAGACCTTTGAATGCTTGAATTGTTGAAAACTTTATAGCTCCCGGGTGTGTATTGACAATATCTCGGGAGCTGTCTACCAGAGGGAAGTGTGATATTCGGTCAATCCCCACCAAGCTTGAGTTCTCCAAGCGGCGTGGCGAAAGTAGCATAACGTTGTCAATGGACATCTGCTCCTTGGCCAAGTTTTCCAAGACGTGCGTCAGAGATTCTACAAGGTCGGAAGGCGTTCTCCAGTACCTGTGTTCAACGGGAAGCCCTGCCTCCTCCCCAAGCCTGAATGGAGGTTTCTCGAATCCTGCCAAAATGGTGGTTTCTTCTGCAATCCTTCGGGTGTTCCTACAGTTCAGCGTGAGTTTTGCTCTAGCGATATTCTCTGTGTACTGCGACAGAATCTCGAAAGGGTCAACAGTATCGCCGTATAGGGCTTGGCTTGTGAAGTCGCCTAATATTGCCCAATTGCCCTCAGCAAGTCCGTCTCGTATGACGAGATCTAGAAAGCCGAGCGCGTGTTGGGGAACGAGATCCTGAGCCTCGTCTACTACCAGTGCGTCGAATTGAGCCCCCATTTCCTCCAGTGCGCCTTCTACAAAGAGGGGATACCACTCATCAAATAAGGAATCATCGTTGCCACTCTTGAGTGATTCACTTTCTTGTTTCTCAAAGTCGCTTGCGAAGTTGCTGTCTAAGATGAACTGCCTGGCAACTGCGTGCCAGTTGCCCGCAGTGATGTTTGTGCCTTTGGTTTGTTGACGGAGCCAATCGCCCAGTAGGCGGTTAAAACAGACGAGAAGTACTTTCGAACCTGAGCGTTCCGCCCGACGCGCGTGTTCCAGAGCGAGCAGGGTTTTACCGGTACCAGCGGCACCAACGAACAGACACCTGGGGTTTGCTTCAAGTTCGTCCAGTCTGGCGTACTGTTCTTCCGTGAGGCGTAGTAACCTCGCCTCCGTGTACCCAATAGACGCACCTTTTGAGACTACCCTTTCGAAATCAGGGCGCAGAAAGTTTACTATGGCCTTGGCTTCCGAAGGGGCTGGGAGGGGTTCGCTCTCCCGCGGTTGAAATTCCCGTAATCGTCGGCGCACCACTCGCATGATTGATTTGGAAATCGGGTTTCTCAGGTCGTCGAAGTCGATAACATCTGCGCGATCTAACTCCGGAGTAAGTGGGGGGCAGGTTACGTTCGGAAAAGCCACTGCGCATCCGATTGGGCATCGTGACTCGGCGGCACCTGTTCCAAAGTGTTGGACTAGCGATTTCTTCAGAGCGAACATTCCACTTCTTGCCTGAAGGTAAGGACTTTTCTTTAGAACGAAAGTATTTCCGTGTTGATTCGTTGTTTGCCAAGTACCTGCCTGGCAAGATACTCCCCCGCCCTTAACCTCGAGGCAGACGATTCCCTCGGTAGGGATGATTACGACAAAATCGATTTCACCATAAGGTCCTTCCGCCCTTCGCGCCAACCCAAACGAGTGCAGCACGATCCAGTTTTTTGTGGACGAGTCACTTTTGAGCTTCTCAAAAATTTGCTTCTCAGCATTGCTGACGCCTTCGTCTTCTATTTGGGAGGGAATCATCTTTGCCATGGCGATACTCTCTCAGAATGCATTGTCTTCACCCCACAGGAGTCGGTTGATTTGGTTTGATGGATACCTCTGCTGCACCGGATCCACCATTTCGACCTGTACGCACCAAGCTTTCCCATAACCAAGGTCAAGCAGTAAAGGCTGTCTACCAATTTGATTCAATCGTCCATCAAGCTCATCAAGCAGGAGTTGGGTCAACTGGGTTCCCGCAGATATATGGGTACTGCGAATTTGGAAAATGGCTTCTTCTATCTTCCCTCTCATTGACAGAAGTTCCGTATCTCCTGTGGCTTTTGCAATAAATTCAATGTCGTTGAAGTCTCCAGGGCCGATACGGTGCTGGTTGTTCAGCCATCCTCTGATGGTCGTCGTCGTCCGGTTGAGACCATGATTTGCCAAGCACTGTTGAATATCAGCGGGGCTGGTGCCAAGGAGCCGAAGTGGGGATTTCCAATGCTCCGCGACGTCTCGGATCCATCCATACTCTTTCTCACCGAGGATGTCTTCCGCAATCAGCCTGATAAACCCCTTGTCTCCCGAGTCTCTGAACAGCACAAAATCCTTCGGAGAAAGCCGGGATGCGGTGACGGCTGTTAGTTTGGCTTCACCCGTGTGCATCCCACCAACCAGTTGGTTCAGCAAGGGCAATTCAGCCCATTCGGTGAGTAATGCATGGCAATTTCCAAAGAATTGAATCAGCTGCGCTTCACGACTGTGTTCACCCTCAGTTGCGATGGCAGGCCGCATGGTACGACTACGTGTGACGCGACCCTCAACTCTGAGGATCGGTAGCTCGGGTTCATCCTCATGGCTTGGCGGATTGGCTTCAAGTCGGTGGTTAAGGGAGGTTAGAAAACGAGTTTCAATTCCTAAGACCGAGGAATGCGTCTCGGTTTCCATCAGATTTGATCGCTCTACCGCTTCTTCACGCGCTTGGTGATGTGATACCCATTTGTCCTCGAAAGGGTAGGCCAAAACTCGGATATCTGGCGTCACTGCCCGAGCTTTCAGTTGGGTGAATCTCTGCTTGTTCGGCCATGATGGAACGATAATACCTGCGAAATCAATGTCAGGGTTGATCTCGGACACGGATAGTACGGGCACATTGATCCCTTTGCTGCCGAGTTCTGTTCGAAGATTCCCAGCTGTTCGCGGTAATCTCGTGACCACTGCCCACGACCCATCTTGTTTGTCGCTGGTGAAGCTTAGCAACTCCTTGATCTTCTCCTGACCATACACTCCACTGGCGGTGATGGCTTCCAGCCTGGAACCTGCTTCTTCAAGTTTCCTGACGACCCCACGATCCAGCCATTTCCCATCCTGCTTTATTTGGTTCCTGGCTACTTGCAGGTTGGTTTTGGTTTCGTCACCAACCCCAAAACAGCATTCGCTACACTCCAAGAGTATTCCATAGAGCCGAGCGAGTATCTTCTCACTTTCGTG
Organism: uncultured candidatus Poriferisulfidus sp.; assembly: GCA_965215765.1. Taxonomy (GTDB): domain Bacteria; phylum Pseudomonadota; class Gammaproteobacteria; order Poriferisulfidales; family Oxydemutatoraceae. The sequence goes on from OZ244118.1 coordinate 1,245,378, forward strand.
TGCTTCCTCGCCATCATCAACCATTACCGCAGCTTGCTCCAGAGAGTCGGCCACGGTTTGGAGTGCGCTGTCATTGCATTTCACAACGGTCACTTGGGCGCGCTGTCGTGTGTCTGCGGCTCGGATGGTTGCACCAACAAAGCTCCTGCGCACACGGGCTTCAGCGCAAGTCTCACCTATAAGAATTTCATCCGGGGACATGTACCAAACGGGACAGTCACGGTCTCTTAGAATATCCAGTGCATCAGTTTCCTCTGGCGACGCGAGAATCACAACCTTCTGCCGTTCAGTAATATCGTCGTATGATTGAAGATCTCTGACTATGCTGCGGGCTCCGTCCACAAGAACAACTTTAGTGGCAGCCTTTGCCTTTGCCGATGCCAACGCCAAGTCTTCGGGAACCCTTGTTACTGCAATGATTGGTTCTCCTATTGCCGGATACGCATCCTTCGGTCCCAATTCAACGCATTGTGTAATGGTGCCCCACGGTAGAAAGTTTGAGACGCTGCCAGACTCATCGCCGTGTTCATGCATCAGAGTGACTGCGCTCACGATTCTTGTGAACTTTGCCTTTGCCATGAAAAGAAGCACGGTATTTCGGATCAAGCTGTTGTTACCGCAGGTCCTAATACCAAGCAACTTGTCAAGGGGGCTGCGCTTAAACGTACCTAGAGTAGAATTAAGTTTACCCTTGGGACATACCCGGTCAGTCCGCTCAAGCCGGAGCAGGTCAGTTACGGGGAAGCTACGCCAGTCTTTTCCATCCAGAAGTTTCAGTTTAGATAGTCCCTCCCCCAAAATGCCGTCGTACTCGTATACATGATTGCTTGGCTTGACCCTGACGTGCTGCCCTTGGTGCAGAGCTGATTGGGTGTAGGTTTTTGCCAGCTCCGGGAATTCCTTTTGGAGTTTAAGTAGACCCAAGAGAATGGCGGCGACTGCCGTGGTACCTGGCGACTTGTCTAGCACGAAGCAACACGCTCCCGGTTCGCTTTTCATTGCGGCTGACAGGAGAAGTGCAAAAAACCAAGGTATTCGCTCCTCTTCCATATCTGTGCCAAACCGACCCCGGAGCTGCTCAAACAGCGGAAAGCGTCGGCGTAGTTCGCCGACAAGTTCATGGTGTTTGCTATTGGGTAATCCGCTGTTCATGGTGTTGGCATCCCTGTCTTCGCCGCGTGAATTGGCAAGACAAGGCCAGTAAAGCGTCTGCCGCTGTCCTTCTTGGCACTTGACCTTGGTGTCTTATTCAGTTTAGCCCAATCGCCCACTTCTGACGAGCCGGAAACAGAGTGACTGTCCCACTTGGTGAGCCGAGAGATTCTTGACGTGACCTCTGCGACACCGACCCGACTTTCTTCAATGGCCATGAATGAACTACCTCACTGTTAAAGGAAACAAAGTGACTCCGGTGGAATATATGAAATCTGAGGTGGATGGTCAATTGAAATTCAGTTGGTGACCGATGGAGAGAACGCCAGAGAGGCACTGAGCAGGGGTGTTACAGATGAGGGTTGGTTCCTCTGATTGGCAATCAAGAGCTTGTGGGGATGTGGCGACCGTATGCGGGGTGATTCGTTTACTTTGGCTTACAGTCGGGAACTGCTCGGGGTTGTTTTGGTGCGAGTTGTCATGACTGTGCAGACTTGGGCAAGTGCAAGAGTTTCACTAGTTCAGCGTGTTTCTGTCCGTTTCGGCACATCGACAAACATGTAATCCTGATAGAGTGTGTTCAGGTGCTTGTGGCTAATTCTGAACTGGTTGCGGCGTTTTGCTGATGCTTTTGGGTTGAGGGAGTTTTCCAGCTTTATGCCGGGGTCATAGGAGATGTAGCCTGCGGCCATGGAGGCGAGAAGCATTTCAAAATTTGTGCCGGTGCCAAGCTCTATGTCTTTGCCGTAATGGTATTCGTGGCCGCCTGTCTGCTTGTTCGGCCTTCTTTGGCAGGGGATGTAAACAGCTTGGGAGTGCTTGCGTTTCCAGTGATTCATCAGTTTCGGGAAGCCCCAGCTGGCAGCAACAGCACCTGTGCCGTCAGTTGTCTGGCTTGATGCCGCCAGCATTAGCCATGACAGCTTTCTTAGCGTCAAACCCAAGAAGGTGAAGCGTCATTTTCAGCATGTGATCGAGACTGGCTTCCCTGGCGGCGACGGTGTCAAAGACCCCTGTCGTTGTTATTCACCTGTCCACGGCGTCGACGACTGATTCTCTGCTTCCGCATACTAGCCAGTCGGACACGTCATCCAGCATTCTGTTGATGTCATCGGCACTGCGCCCTTTAATGGAACATTCCCATATTGCAAAGATTTTCCATCCGCCAAGGGAAAGCAAATGATGGTTTTGTTGATCCCGAAGCCTGTTTTTGACAAGTTTCTCTCGCCAGAATTCTTTGTTTGACTTGGGCCATTTGAACAGCTCGCAGTCATGTTGATGCCAAAAGCAGCCATTTATGAATATGACTGCCTTGTGCTTGGGGAACGTAAGGTCAGGCGTTCCGGCAAGGCTCTTTAGATGGAGCCTGTATCGGAATCCACGGTGAAACAGGGCTTTTCTGACGATCAGTTCGGGTTTCGTGTTTTTGCCCCTGATGCCGGACATCATCCGGCCGCGCTGTTCCGGAGAGACAATGTCAGCCATCAGGCAATCTTGCGGGTTTCGTGTGCCTGCTTGTGGATGGCTGGCTTCGGTGTGGCAGACAGTTTTCTTGCCCGTTTCAGCGCCTTGATGATGTAAGGCTTCATCAGTTTGGCAACGGCAACAAAGACCGGCACAACGACACTGTTTCCGAATTGCTTGTAGGCTTGTGAGTCGGAAACGGGAATGACAAAGTTGCTTTCTCCCGGCTTGTCAAAGCCCATCAGACGTGCACACTCCCTCGGAGTCAGGCGGCGCGGACGCTTGTCGGGCCCTCTGTCTACCAATACTTCAGCCCCGTCCTTGTAGTAGCGAGCGGACAGGGTGCGCGTAGACCGATCTTCTGCCGTCACCTTGCCAAAACCAAAGCCGTTTCCCGCTTTCTTGTGCTTTTTGGAGTAATCCTTCAGGTACTGCCAGAGGTTCGGTGTCAGGATGTATTTGTCATCAATATTTTCCGCAGGTTCCAGAATGTCGCCAACCTTGGGCTGTCTTTTCGGGAAATACGCCTTGATGTCTTTCAGGGTCAAACCTTGCGCCACATTCAGATCGCGCCGGAATGCGACAATGACGATCCTCTCCCGGTTCTGAGGGACAAAGTGCTTGCCGTTGATGACTTTAGGGTCAGGTGTCTGAGATCCATACTCGCGGTCGACCACGTCGTAACCCAGCTTGTCCAGCGTCTTCATGATGACTTCGAAGGTTTTGCCCCGGTCATGGCTTTTCAGGTTCTTGACGTTCTCAAGCACGATTGCCAGAGGTTGCTTCACTTCAATAATGCGCGCGACATCAAAGAACAGAGTGCCTTGGGTGGCACATTCAAAGCCATGCGCCTTTCCCAGCGAATTTTTCTTGGAAACGCCCGCAATGGAGAATGGCTGGCATGGAAAGCCTGCCAGGAGGACATCATGATCCGGTATGTGCCTCTGAATATGGTTGCAGGCTTGCTTCCTGGTCATGCCGCCAGGCTGGGTGATCTCCCTGATATCGCCGTGAATATCGTGGTTGCAGCGGTAGTTGGCCAGATAGGTTTTGACGGCATGCCTGTCATATTCGCTTGTAAAGACGCACTCACCGCCAGCGTTCTCAAATCCGCGCCTTATGCCCCCAATGCCTGCAAACAGGTCAATGAAAGTGAAGTCACGTTCAGCACCAGGTTGCTTAGGGGACACGGTTTCCAAGTAGGCACATTTCCAGAAGGTTAGCCTGCCCTGATTGACGGGATACTTCATCATTGTTACCTGGGCGAAGTGTTCCAAATAGAGCCGGCAAAATCAAGTGCCATTCATCGTGTGGCAATTTCATTTGCGTCATGGGTTTTCTGTTGGGAAGGAGTTTTGGTGTCGTTTGCTGCGATTTAAGATGAAATTGGTATGTGTTTTTGTGAAGAAGTACGGATTTTTAATCGTTTTTTGTCTTCCAAACATGTTTTTCCAGAATGTGGCTCTTATTTATCTGTAATTTTACTTGTCAAACAGTTATCCCAGGTAATGCTTGCAATATAATCATTTTTTGAGAATCATAACAGTTTTTTGAGGGTTCATGACTTTGAAAGCCACACATAATCGGCCGGCAGGGTACGCACTCCTGATTGAACGATACCAGTTGAACGTCTTGCCGAACTGGCATACGTCTGCGGTCAGCTCGACCGGCACACTGCGTTCGACCACTCTGGGCGGGCGGGTCGAATCCGTCTACCCCTCGTCTTATTGGCACGGAGACAGGACGGGAGATCATCTGGAATTTGCCCTTAAGTACGACGGTGTCAACTTGGGCATCCTGTCGGCTCTTTTCAACGTGGTTGCAGCGGGTGAGATTACGGATTGGATCGCATCGAAGCCTACCGGGAAATACACACGCAAAATCTGGTTTCTGTTTCCGGGCAGGTTCTGGATGCTGGTGTCTTGAGATGAAATTGGTATGCGTTTTTATGGAGAAGTGCTGGTTTCTAATCGTTTTTCGTCTTCCAAACATGTTTTTCCAGAATGTCGCTCTTATTTATCTGTAATTTTACTTGTCAAACAGTTGTCCTGAGGTGTGTTTACAAAATAACTATATTTACGAAATAATGTCCGTATATAATCATTTTTCGAGAATCATAACAGTTTTTTGAGGATTCATGACTTTGAAAGCCACACATAATCGGTCGGCTGGGTACGCACTCCTGATTGAACGATACCAGTTGAACGTCTTGCCGAACTGGCATACGTCCGCAGTCAGCACGACCGGCACACTGCGTTCGACCACTCAGGACGGGCGGGTCGAATCCGTCTACCCCTCGTCTTATTGGCACGGAGACAGGACGGGAGATCATCTGGAGTTTGCCCTTAAGCACGACGGTGCCAACCTGGGCATCCTGTCGGCTCTTTTCAACGTGGTTGCAGCGGGTGAGATTACGGATTGGATCACCTCGAAGCCTACCGGGAAATACACGCGCAAAATCTGGTTTCTGTATGAACTTCTGACCGGGCGAGAGCTTCCGCTGCCGGATCTGAGGCAAGGGAATTACGTCATGCTTCTGGAGCCGGATCGGTACTACACCGTTGTGCCCGGTAGACGCGTACAACGACAGCGAGTCGTCGACAACCTGCTTGGCGGGAGATCTTTCTGTCCCATCGTTCGGCGCACGGAGAAGCTCGCGGTTATTGAGGGGGTCGATCTGAGCAAGCAGTGCGAAGAGCTCGCCAGTTCCTATTCGCCTGAACTACTCAGGAGGGCATTGAGCTATCTCTATAACAGGGAAACCAAATCCTCATTCGAGATTGAGCGCGTCAAGCCAAGTGCTTCCCGGACAGAAAAATTCATCGGCCTGCTTAAGGTGGCAGAGCACAAGGACTTTTGCGAGAAGTCTCTTCTGCTCTCTCTGCAGAACGACATTGTCGACCCGCGTTTCCAAGATACAGACTACCGGACAGATCAAAGTTACGTCGGGCAGACCATTTCCTGCCAGAAACAGCTTGTTCACTACGTGTGTCCGAAGCCTGACGATCTTGCCGATTTGATGGCAGGGCTCCTCGCTGCCCACCAAGTTATGAAAAAAGGTGCGATACCGGCGATTGTCCATGCCGCAGCCATCTCCTACGGCTTCGTTTTCTTGCACCCCTTTAAGGATGGCAACGGCCGCATTCACCGCTTTCTCATACACAATATCCTGTCCTTGCGTGGTGCAGTTCCGGAAGGTTTCATGTTTCCGGTTTCCGTCGCCATGCTGAAAAATCCGAAACTTTATGATGATTCCCTGGAGGCGTTCTCTGGTGCGCTGATGCGGCTGGTCGAATACGTGCTGGACGATCTCGGCCAGATGACCGTGCCGGGAGAGACCGGCCTTTGGTACCGCTACATTGACATGACAGCCCAGGCGGAGGCATTGGGCGATTTCGTTCTACTCGCCGTCGAGTGTGAACTGGTGGAAGAGCTTGATTTTCTTGCCAGTTACGACAAAATCAGGCAGGCCATTCAGGAGATCGTGGACATGCCAGACCGCCTGCTTGATCTCTTTCTCCTGCTTTGCCTGCAAAACAACGGTCGTCTTTCGGGAGGAAAGAGAGAATCTCATTTTAATTTCCTGACCGATGACGAGTTGGCAGACATGGAAAATGCCGTCAAAGAGGGATACACGTGGGACTGATCTTTGAGTCTGTTGTTGCCGGTCAGCTACCGAGGTATCCACAAGAAGTCGGTTTCGCCTCTACGAGGTCGGCCTGAGCAGGCCTGCCAACAGCAGCTAGCTGAAGCTTGCTTTATAAATTTGGGGTTGCAAGCGTACGTGTTGGTTCACCTCGCCTTCTAGCCGGAAGATTCTGGGGGACTTTCTAAAGCCATACACTCGATAAAGGCTGAATTGGCCGGCGCGTTCTTTAGAAAATGCGACCTCGTTCTCGCTGATGAAAAACGGCTGATCCTTGCCGCTAATGGTGGTTTTCACCTCAATAAACAGCTCCTCGTCCTGGCGTGGATTAAACGAGCGAACGTCATAACCCAAGCCATCGCCCCGCTCGTCGCTACTCCACTCCACTTCCTTTGCTAGGTCGGGTCGCCCTGACTTGTTTAGGCGGTATCGCTCATATTCAATAACAAAGGCCTCACCTAGTTCACCGAGCTTGCGGTTTTTGTGCTCGCGCTCTGCGTAATTCACTATGTTGGGAAGGTATTTACGCCTTAGTTCCCGTATGCTGGCGATGCGTCTCGGCGGGTCTAGATCAAGAACCTTGGCCCAGTCGGTTTGAGTTGGAGCAAGGATGTCGGTTGTCTCGGCTACCCGGGCGATGTTCTTCACATTGTCTTGATGCGCCATCACGTAAGCCAGAACGACTTTCCTGAGTTGCTGCTGGTAGTTGAAACGTGGCCTATAGCCCTGTATGTACGGGAGTCCCATTTCAACCAATATCGCGCTGATGTTTTGATGCTTAAACTCAATAGAGCCTTCATTACGGTTTGAAAGCTTCGAACCCAGCCCTCGCCTATGTTCCGCTTTGTTGTACCTTTCGCCGCATAATTCCTGACCGAGCATGGCGAAATAATCGTGCACGATCACCTCGCATTCCAGCTGGCTCCAAGCAGTGCCGCCTCTCAACATCTCGCCGTGATCTTGTTCGTCAGGCTCTTGACGTTCTTGAGCATGATTGCCTGAGGTTGTTTCACCTCAACGATGCGAGCGACAAAGCTGAAGTCACGAACAGTGCCAGATTGCTTAGGGGACATGGTTTCCTGGTGGGCACACTCCCCGGAGTGTTCGCCTGCCCTGTTTGACGGGGTACTTCATCTTCATTTCCTGGCCGAAGTGTTCCAAATGGTGCTGGCTAAATCAAGCCTCCCTGTTTGCGATTCCAAGGGAGCACCTTCATTTCGTTCTTCCGCGACGTCCATTGAATTTACTCCAATAATTTTTTGGTGATGCCATTCAAGCGGTTTGAGTCACACTGTACTTCTTTGAGTAGTTGTTCCCAACTGTCAGGTGGATGCTCGCTGTTGAGCATTTTCTCGGAAACGCGACAGGCGTCGGTTTTACTGCCATAAGTTCTTTTGTTTTTCATTGTTGACCGAGGCAAACACGATAATTTTCGATGCTGAGTCAAATCGGAAAAACAAACGATATTGCTGAGCGAATTTGGCGCGAAACCAATGTTTGCGGTCATCTCCCAAAGTTGAGCCTTGTCGGTACTTGGGGATGGGCAGATCTTTTGGGATGGTTTTAAAGACTGGCTTAGCGATCGCGACCAGTCTTTTGCTGGCGTTCTTTTTTACGTAATTGACCGGGTCTTTGCTTTTTAGTTCTTCTACTTTTTCAATGAGCCTGTCAATTTCATCAAGAAGTAGCGAATGAGCGAAAATAGTCCATCCATTGATGACGACATTGGATTGTCGTGGCAAAATTATTCATCCGCATCATCAAGAGGAGCATCAAGATCAATATCGATATCGCCGACCAAATTCTGAATGCGAGAAACCAATTCTGGTGTTACTGCTTTCAGACGCTGTGGGTTTTGCTCAATGTCATTCGCCAAAAACGTTAAAAAACTATCTAAAGCAGGATCGGGCTCGTCTTGATCCGCGCGATACAGCAGTACATTGCCATCAGGTTGGGTGGTACGATGCAAATCCTCATGTGCAGCATCTGGCACTGTGGGTTGGTGATTGTCAGCCAGAGTAGATTCGCTTACTAATAATGCATTTGCCATATTGAACCTCCATAGGGTAAGTTAGGCACATAGTCGAATGGTAATGCGATTGCATTACCGCATCAAGTGGGTCTGCTTCAGGGCTGCTTGCTGAACTGGATATTCTTGCGAGTTATGACGAGACCAGGCGGGTCATTCAGGAAATTGTGGACATGCTAGACTGCCTGCTCGATCTCTTTCTCCGGTTCTGCCTGCAAAACAACGGCCGTCTTTCGGGAAGAAAGAGAAAATCGTATTTTAATTTCCTGAGCGATGGTGATTGGCCGACGTGAAAAAAGCCGCCAAAGAAGGGTATGAAAAGAACTGAACCAAGGATCCTGCGTGAACTGCTGTTAGAGCTATCCTTTGGCTGACACCTAGGCACAGAATTTTTAGCTAGGCGGTGTCGGATGCCAGAAACGCTGTTGGGACATGATTAACCCATCCCTACGGACGACCGCCTTCTCCTGAAACCTGCGTCACTTCCCCCTTACCGGGAAACGACGCAGTCTGTATCGCTTAGCTCAACCCAAGCAACCACGATGTCTGCATCGCAGGCTCTTTAGCGGACCGGAGGTCTCGGAGAACCCGGAGGTATCGGAGGTATCAGACGACTCGGAGGACGCCTCTCCGGAACCTGGTGCTCAACCTCTTCCGGTTGCTTTATAAGCGTATTCACCACCACGTGCGGCCACTTAAAGCCGTGAAACTCCAAGTCTATCACTTGAGCGTACTGTAGCAACGTTTGGGGCGATCCTTTTATCTCCCTCTGCGAAATCCAAAAATCACTACGCAGGTTACAAGTGTGGACGGTATCCGCTACACGTTGGCCACTCACCATTTCCGGCGAAGGCCATTTGTTTCCAAAATGAAATACCCAATCCTCAAAGCCCCCTGCTACTCTATCTTGATACCTTTCTCTTAGCCATTTAAGTGACTTCGTAAAATCCGGCCCGCCCTTTCTATCTATTTCATCCTTTGTTTTTTCGAATTCTTTGTTAATCTTTTCTGGGTCTATGAACGAAGGGATGAACCCAGATATGGCATGAGGTCGGGCATCATAAATATCTTTAGCATCTTTAACTTCACCGCGCTTAATCTTCCCTGTTGTTAGCGTGGTATTTGTTGGGGAAACGGTGGCTTGACGGATGATGGGGGCTTTATCATCTTTCTTTGTATCGCCCTCTTTGTTTATGACGTTCATCAGGAAGTGACCCACTTCCTGATGGAGAAATTCATGTTTTCCGTCTTCTACTTCTTTATTAGCATCTTCTATGTAGGTTTCGTAGTACTTAGCTAACCAAGAGCCAGCTTCTCCTGTGAGCCCGACATTCCTTAGTGGGTCAGGGTCTTTGAGGCTACTGATCTCAAGCGTCTCAAGCATTTGCATATATCTGATCATAAATTTCGCATCGGTGGGTTTGTATGGGGTGGGTCTGGGCTGAATTATGAAGTTCCAACCTAATTCGGGCATCCATTCACAGTCGAGCATGTTTTTCCAAGTACCTACAAGAAGTTCGAAAATTTGTTTAGCTGTTTTAGGTTCGGTTGCCACTGGCATCTCCTGTGCATTTGGGCACTATTTTTCCAAGGTTTGGTTGTTTGCTCCCCCACCTTGCTGCAAGGCAGCACCAATCCCTACTTTGACCCGAAATATCACAATGGATCGGTCATGTCAATGTGGTATGAGCTCATGAAGCTTGCCCGTTGTTCAAGGTCTGTGTGTCAAGTAGGTGAGCAGGAATCACTAGTGGAGATGCAATGAAAGTCGTCGGCCGCATTTTGCGCGTCAGTGGTGTGCCTTGATCTCGATGCCTGCTCTCAGCGGTCTTCACATTGTTTGAGAACCGGTGGGTGAACCATGTTGGGCGGAGTGTGTGTAGGTAGGTGGGGTCGAAGTTCTGCCGGTTAAGGTCAATGAAGGTCGCGCCTCAAGATACCTTTGAACCGTGTCCTGTCTCGCAAGCCGGCTGGCTGGTCTTGTTGACGTTAGGCGTACGCCCTTCGCGTTTGCTGGAAGGGGTAACGATAGGTCTTGAGAAGTGAGGGTAGGGGGTGGTAGCGAGCTTCGGCTCCCGGATCGTAGTTCAACCAAGTCTGGTTAATTGATCCAATTTGTCGGTGGTGGCTAGTGCGCAAATCAGCGTGGGGGCGATGAGTTCGTAGTGTTCTTGCGCAGTGCGACCCCGAAAGGTTTCATGTTTCTGGTTTTTGCCGCCATGCTGAAAAATCGGGAACTTTATGATGGTTCCTTGGAGGAGTTTTCGGGTCCGCTAATGAAGCTGATTGAACACGATCTGGACGCTCTCGGTCGGATGACCGTGTCGGGAGAGACTAGTTCTTGGTATCGCCACATTGACATGACAGCCCAGGTTGAGGCATTGAGCGAGTTCGTTCGACTCACCGTCGAGTGTGAACTGGTGGAAGAGCTCGATTTTCTTGTGAGTTATGACGAGACCAGGCAGGCCATTCAGGAAGTCGTGGACATGCCAGACCGACTGCTTGACCTCTTTATCCGGCTCTGCCTGCAAAACAACGGTCACCTTTCGGGAAGAAAGAGAGAATCGTATTTTAATTTCCTGACCGATGGTGAGTTGGCCGACATGAAAAAAGCCGCCAAAGAAGGGTATGCGAAGGATTGAACTTTGATGCTGTTGTTGCCAACCAGCCGACCGGAGGATCCAAAAGGAGTCGGTTGCGCCTCTACGAGGTTGGTCTGGGCAGGCCTGTCTGCAGCAGCTAGCTAAAGATCGCTTTATAGTTTTGAGGTAGCAAAAGTACGTGCTGGTTCACCGCCCCCTCCAGCCGGAAGATTCTGGCGCACTCTCTAAAGTCATACACTCGATAAAGGCTGAATTGGTCGGCGCGTTCTTTGGAAAAAGCGACCTCGTTCTCGCTGATGAAAAACGGCTGGTGTTTGCCACTATTGGTGGTTTTTACCTCAATAAACAGCTCTTTATCCTGACGTGGATTAAACGAGCGAATGTCATAACCCAAGCCATCGCCCCGCTTGTTGCTACTCCATTCCACTTCCTTTGCCAGGTCGGGTCGTCCTGATCTGTCCAGACGGTATCGTTCATATCCAATAACAAAGGCCTCACCCAGTTCACCGAGTTTGCGATTTTTACGTGCGAGCTCTACGTAGTCCACTTTGCTGGGAAGGTATTCATGCCTTGGTTCCTGTACGCTGGAGACGCGTTCCGGCGGTGCCCGGTCAAGAACCTTGCCCCATTCCAGCCAGCTCCAGGCAGTGCTGTCTCCCGGAATCTCGCCATGAACTTGTTTGTTCAGATTCTTGAGAAGAGACAACTTGAGTAGTGTCCGTGCCACGCCGTAGCCGAGCAGCTCAAACAACTCATCATCAAGATAGGCAAAGGCTATGTTGTCGGTAATGACCCCGGTGCCAGTGGCTGTAGAAAGCGTGCCGTAGGTGCTTACCTTGCCCGGCTTCAGGTGGTGGTGCCAAAAGCCGCTGCTGCGCAGATGAAAAAAGGGCAGATGTGGGTTATTTCTGTCGTTTGGGCCGGCCAGTCGATTGAAATGACGGGTAAAAGCAGACTTCAGCGGGGTTCCAAAATAGATGCGATTTTTGGTGATGGTGCCATCTTCAATCTGGTCGATGACTGCCAATAACATCGCCACTTTGTGAGGGCTGTTTTTTCCACCGCGAGTGTTGAGCCTGAGGTTGGAAAACTGTTGTTCAAAGTTGAGCAAGCTCATTGTTTGCTCCAGTAATCGGCTCTGTCGGGGATGACCCAGCGCACACCGCCACGGGGGTCTTTACCTCGTTCGTGGTAACGCGGGATCACGTGAATGTGCAAATGCGGCACGGTTTGCCCCGCCGCTGAGCCATCGTTGATGCCAATGTTGTAGCCATCCGGGTGATGAATCTTATCAACAGTGGCTTTGGCTTGATCCAGCAAACGCAGTAATGAGAGCTTTTCAGCTTCGGTGGTCTCGAAAAAGGAACCGACATGCCGCTTGGGAATGACCAAGCTGTGCCCATCGCTGACAGGAAATGCATCGGCCATGAAAAACGCGTACTCGTTTTCGGAAATAATTCGCTTGTGCGCCGGTGTGTTAGCTATTTCGCAGAACGGACACTGCTTGTTGCGCATGCTCATTTAGTGGGATCCGGTTTGGGCGACACGCAGTGCTGCTTGCCAGCTACAAGCTAATTTGAGCACTTTGGTTTCCTTGCGAGTTTTTTGTACATGGGCAGGCTCTCATCATAGCCAAAATAACCTTGAAGCAGCTACCGCCGTCATCGAGTGTCCGCCCAATCCATTACCGGTAGCAAGCGGTGGCGGCCATAAGCTGTGGTATTGTCAGGGATGGGTTGAAGGTTAAGTCTCATGCAGAGACGACCTTTTCTGTCGAGAAGGTTGATAAGTTTTTTCGGTTGCGTTGTGCCGACCTTCAACTTGGAGAGGGGCAACGCTCGAATAATCAATGAGGGATAGGTATGTATCAGCGTGAGAGAGTATTGCAATACTTGAAGGAGCGTCCCAATGTAAAGCTGACTGCGCTGCAGATCGCCGAAGGGATCATTGCCAAGTTCCACGACATATACGAAGTGAAGAAGAAGAACAGCCGAGTAATCAGCACGTACAATGAACTCTTAGCCCAAGTGACCTCAGAAATTGGTGCTCACGGCTCAAGTTGGCAGAGGCGATACCCGGAGTTAAAGACTACCGAGAACTTGCCGCGCGAGTACTATTACTCGGAGCAGACAGGTAGTGCTGAGGTAGCGGTAGCCGAGAGTATGTCCGATGCAACAGTTACGAGTACGACCGATGCGATGGATACGAGTGTGCCCGATGCGGCGGATACGAGCACGACCGTCGCAACAGTTACGAGCACGACCGATGCGGCGGACACACATGCCACAAAGCTCAGCGAGCACGACCTGTACCCCAAGCTCTCGCAGTACCTGTGGAAGGAGTTCAAGGTGTACTCGAAACGCATTGACGAGAAGCGTTCATCGAATAAACACGGGAGTAAAGGTAGCAACCGTTGGCTTTATCCGGATGTGGTCGGGATGGAGGTCTTGGGTAGTGATTGGCACCCGGAGGTGCAGGAGTGTGTGAAACTCTATTCCGATAGGCGCACCAAGTTGTGGTCGTTCGAGGTCAAGCTGGGGATCAACCGGTCGAACGTTCGTGAATGTTTCTTCCAGGCCGTTTCCAATTCGTCATGGGCCAACCTCGGATATTTGGTCGCGTCTAAAATTACGGGGAAGGGTACGCTCAAGGAACTGCGTATGCTGACTGCAGTTCATGGTATTGGGCTGATCGAGTTGAGAGCCGATGCTCTTGCTAAGAGCCAAGTGATAATTCCGGCGCGTGAGAAGGTTGAGATCGACTGGGACACGAGTAACCGGTTGGCGACTGAGAACAAGGATTTTTTCGAATACGTGAAGCGGGTGAGGCAGTTCTATCAGACAGGTGACCCGTTGGTGAAGTTTTGGGGTCCCCGCTAGTCTTATGGGCTGACTACAGTTCATGGTATCGGGCTGATTGAGTTGAGAGCCGATGCTCCTACTTGGAGCCAGGTGATAATTCCGGCGCGTGAGAAGGTTGAGATCGATTGGGACACGTGCAACCGGCTGGCGACTGAGAACAAGGATTTTTTGGAATACGTGGAGTTGGTGAGGCAGTTCTACCAGACAGGTAAGACATGGCTGGAGGCTTGGGATCCCCGCTAGTCTTATGGGCTGAGTGCGGTTTTATGGTGCCAGGAGACGAAGAGAACAGCTTATGGTGTTCATGTGTGCGCTCAGAAAGCGTGTCATAAAATTTTTCATCAGCCGCGAGCTCATTTACCATGTTTGGCTGGCTTGCTTTTTCGCACACGTGGTCAAAACGTTTAATTCGGCCAAAGCTTTGAAGGTGTTTCGGGGAAGATCCAGGGGTTGAGAGTACCGAGAACGCGCTTGGGGGCTCTGACATGGCCGGGGTTTTCCCGACCCACTGTAGCCGTAGTCCACCGTGATGTTGTCTTTGCCAAGTTTCGTGTGGTCTTTTCGGCGTGAGAGCTTTCGCATCTTCTGTGTCACTGATTGAACGTAAACAGGGGACTCTTGCCACCTTCAGAGAAAATATGGACGCAACAAAAAGGGGACTTGTTTGCGTGAGTTTTCCTTCGGTTTCTTGGCGGCAAAGCGTTCGGCAATATTTTGGTCAGAAGGTTCAGTCTGCGTAAGAAGTTCGGTGGCGGTCGCTTGGAATCGTTCGGGACGCTTGGAAAATCATTTGATCAGCACCTTGGTGGCCGCGATGCCTGAGCGAGCCAAGTGGCTTCAGTGTGCTAGCATCCGAGCCGTCTTGTGCGGTTCCATCCTGCCTGATTCTGTTGTGCTCAGTCACCAGAAGCTGTTCAGATTTCGGGATTCGGCTCGCACCACAGCCACGAGGAAAACTTATGACCAATGAATCAGTGCTGACAGCACTAAGCATCTTGTCCGAAAGCACACGAGTTCTTCAACCATGAAAGCTACGCAAGCAAAATTTCTGACCCTCCTAAAGAATTCGTGGCAATTCGTTATCCCAATCTATCAGAGGACATACTCATGGACTGAGCGTGAATGTCGCCAGCTTTGGGATGACATCATTCGCGCTGGCAGTAACAATGCGATCTCGGCTCATTTTGTGGGCTCCGTGGTCTACATAGAGAGGGGGGTTTCCCAGGCCACCAGACAATCACCACTCCTCGTGATTGATGGCCAGCAAAGGTTGACCACGGTTACTTTGATTCTCGAAGCCTTGGCGCGGCAGTTGGGGGATGACGAGCCCGTTGATGGTTTTTCGGCCAGGAAGCTACGCGAGTACTACATGCTGAATTCGTTGGAGGCAGGAGAACGCAAATTCAAGCTTTTGCTTTCTAAGACCGATAAGACGAGCCTCTTGGCCTTGGTTCAACAGAAAGCACAACCCGCCGATCAGTCTCTGCGCATCAACGAAAACTTCGCCTTCTTCGAGAGCCAGGTGAAAGATCCCAGAACTAACTTTTCTGCGCTTTGCGACGGTCTTGCAAAGCTGACCGTAGTTGACGTCACGCTCGAGCGAGATCAGGACAACCCTCAGCTCATTTTTGAGAGTATGAATTCGGCGGGGCTTGAGCTTAACCAAGCAGATCTGATCCGCAATTTCGTCCTGATGGGGCTGGAACCTGATCACCAGACCGTACTGTACGAGGAGCATTGGCGGCCGATGGAGGTGGATTTTGGTCAGGAGGGAGGTGGCTCAGGTTTCGCTGGCTTCATGCGGCACTACCTGACGCTGAAGACGGGAGAGATTCCAAAGGTTCGCGGGGTGTACAAGGCGTTCAAGTCTTTCGCGCAAACGTCCGATGTGGTTGCCGGTGGTATGGACGCTCTAGTCAGGGACATTCATGACTTTGCGACTTATTACTGTTCTATGGAACTGGGGAAAGAACCCGATAAGAAGCTTGCAGTGGCCTTTCGTGATCTAAGAGAATTGAAGGTGAACGTCGCTTATCCGCTCTTGCTTGAGCTCTACGATGATTATGCGCACGAAAGGCTGGATGGCGCAGATTTCGAGACCGCTGTTCGTTTGGTGGAGGCGTACGTATTACGCCGAGCAGTGTGTGAAGTTCCTCCCAATGCGCTCAACAAGATCTTTGCCACCTTTAGACGGGCATTGCGGAAGGATAAATATCTGGAGAGCATGAAGGCTCATCTCCTGTGGCTGACTTTCTCCGGACGTTTCCCGAGAAATGAGGCGTTCAGGCACGCACTAATCACGCGCAACCTCTACAAATTTCTTCGTGTGCACTACTTCCTGCGTCGCCTGGAAAACCATGGCCGCAAGGAGTGTGTGCCGGTCGATGAATACACCATTGAACACATTCTTCCGCAAAACGAAAATCTTTCTGAGGAATGGCAGAATGATCTTGGGCCTGAGTGGAGAAGTGTGCAGGAAACTCAGTTACATACGCTTGGGAACCTTACGCTTACCGGCTACAACTCCGAATACAGTGACCGACCCTTTCTGGAAAAACGTGACATGACAGGCGGGTTCAGAGAGAGTCCTCTAAAGCTAAACGAGGATCTGGGCAAACTTGACCGGTGGGATGAACCTGCCATTCAGAGACGTGCTGAACGGCTAGCGGCGTTGGCCGCTAGCGTGTGGGCGGAGCCCTCGTTGCCTGCTGACGTGCTCAAGTCATACCGCCCCAAGAGCGGTAAGAAGACAAGTTACTCCATTGATGATTATTCGCAGCTCGCCGCAGGCTCCCCCATGCGGGCTCTATTCGATACGCTCCGTAAGGATGTGTTGGTGCTCGACCCGTGTGTAATAGAAGGGTTTCGCAAGTACTACATCGCCTACAAAGCGAAGACCAATTTCGTTAACGTCGTGCTGCGAAAGGAACACCTTCTGCTTTTTCTGAGCATGCAGTTCCACGAACTCCACGACCCTAGGGGTCTGGCGAGGGATGTCGCCAATATTGGTCATGATAGCACTGGTGATGTAGAGGTACGTCTCAGCGAACTGGAAAAGCTACCGTACGTTATGACCTTGGTGAGGCAAGCGTTCGATAAGCAAATGGAAAACGTGTAAACGAAAGTGTGAGAAAGAGCAGAAAATGAGCCACGGAGAACACACCTCCGCGCTATTCAAGCTTTCCATTCCGAGTCCGGACGGCCAGATTGATATAACACTTAAGGCCGGTTCTTCCATTATTTTCGTCGGCGCAAATGGCAGTGGAAAGACGCGATTATCTGAATATATTGAAACTGATTTCAAGCTAAGAGCACATCGTATTTCGGCGCACCGCGCGCAATCCCTTAACCCTAATGTTTCCAAAATTAGTGAAGAAAAGGCGTTAGCAGGTCTCAGAACTGGCGATAACTCTGAGAATACAAGCGGCAAGATTTCTCGTAGGAGGAGTAGTAGATGGAGAGGTAGGGGGGCTGTGGCGCAACTAAATGATTACGACCATTTGCTTCAAGTTCTGTTTGCCGACCAAGCCAACGTATCACTTGAGACCCACAGGAGAAAGCATGTAGGTGGCTATTTTGAAGTCAAATTTACAAAATTTCAGAAACTTGAAGAAATTTGGGAAGATTTACTTCCGGAAAGAAAACTAGAGATTACTGGCGACAATATTGAGGTTTTGATTGGTCCCGGTGACGAGCCTTACAGTGCGTCTGAAATGAGCGATGGTGAGCGCGCGATTTTCTACTTGATTGGACAGACTCTTGCCGCCGCCAATGACTCGTTGCTGATTATTGATGAACCTGAGCTTCATGTTCATCATTCGATAATGAGCAAATTGTGGGATCGTCTGGAGGGAGCACGTCCGGATTGTGCGTTTGTTTTTGTTACGCATGACTTGGAGTTTGCTACATCCAGAGTGGGGCAAAAGTATGTTGTTAACAGCTATAGACTTATGCCCCCCTCGCCGCATAACACTTATGCGCAGGATATGCCGCAATGGAGAATGCAACTCGTGCCAGAGGATAGTGGCTTTGATGAAGAGGTTACGACACTAATCCTTGGAAGCCGTAAGCCAATTCTGTTCGTCGAGGGTAGTGATACCAGCCTTGATAAGTCAATTTATCGAAACTGTTTTCCAGATAGGACTATTATTCCGAGGGGTTCTTGCGAAGTTGTCATCCGTTCTGTACAAACCATGCAGGAAAGTGAGACCCTGACGAGGGTGGATTGCAAGGGAATTGTCGATGCGGACGACCGTGACGAGGAAGAGATCAAGAGACTTGAGAAAAAAGGAATTTCGGCACTCAAGGTGTCAGAGATTGAGAACATTATATTGTTGCCTAAAGTTAGCCGCGCTATCGCTGAGAGCAATGAACACATGGGTGTCGAATTAGACAAGCTGCTTGAGGATTTACAAGATGATATATTTGCTGATGCAAAAAAGAATCTCGAAGAGGCAGTTAAGCGCTACTGTTGCCGGAGGATTAGTCGATTGCTAAAGAAGATTGATTTGAGTGGCAAGAAGAGTGTCAATGATATCGAATCTGAATATAAACGACTAACAGGCGAGCTTGACATCCAAAAGATTGCACAGTTAAAAAGAAAGTTGATCAGTAATGCGATCGAAAAGCGAGATCTCAAACTGCTTCTGGAAAATTATGACAACAAGGGGCTACTAGCTATTGCTGCGGGGAGATTGAAAGATATGCGTAAGACAGCTTTTTGTAATTGGCTTTCGAGAAATCTAGACAACAAAGAACCTTCTAGCGTACTTATGAGCATTAGAAAAAGCCTTCCAAAAATTTGCTCTGATTCGGTGCGCCCGACAGATGGCTCTACGAAACTACATCCTAAAGAGAACCGAAATAAGCTGTAATAGGTCAGTCAGCAGTTCTATAAGTACCTTCAAGATATTCCGTAGCAGCAATCATGGGGGCATCAGCTACCCATAACTGGCGATAAATAATTTCTTGTCGTTTACTACTACAAAGTTGGTCAGGCAGATGTAGCGAATGGGCTTTTCTACCTTCTGTTCAGCGTGCCGGTAAAGGTAGGAATCCCTGAATTTGTACTTCAGGTAGCTCTTCAACCAATTGAAACTGGTCTGCCGGGAGCATTCTTTGCAGTCACTCGTAGCATCAAAGTCATCGTAAGAAGACGGATCGGGGTAGTTCTTCAGTTCGACGTAGACGTAGGCCTCGGCGAACTCTGCCACGATATCGACACTCTTCATGGGTGCTCCGTGGAATGTTGGCTTTTCGGGATCTTTCTCGTCAAAGACGAAGGCCTCCAGAGCATCCTCAAACCGGAACTCGAAGCCATCAGTCTGAACCACCTTCATCTGCCGAGGTCACCCATGCTGTTGTCAATTTCCCGGTCGATAAGGAATCCATAGGCTTCGTTAATTGGGTTCGGACTGATTTTCAGATAGTTCTCTGTGGAAGAGATTTTGACCTCGGAGGTGTCGGGGTCACGGTAGAGGCTATGGAAACACGCGTGGTCATTCTTGCTTTTGTCCATAAGCAGGTCGAACCATCTAAGCACCACATAGTCGTGGGTTACCAGAATGATCTGCTGCCCATTGCGCGACAGTTCCAGCAGAATCTGCACGAGCAGTTCCGCCAGCTTGGGATTCAGGTTGGACTCCGGCTCGTCCCAGAACAGTGAGCCGCTGACACCGGGCTCGATCGCGCCGGTTTCCAGCAGGCGAGCAAGAATGCCTGCCTTGAGGAAACCTTCCGCCACGCAGTTGGCTGAGTATTCGGCATTCCCGGTTTTGAAGGTGACTCTGCCGCCACCATGGAACACGAAATGACCGTTATAGATGCCTTCGATCTCCGCAATGGCCCATTTGGATTTTTCGTGAAGCATTTTTTTCCGGACTTCAGGGAGATCCAGCAGCAGGCAGATGTCCTGATACCTCTGGTCAAAGGAGACGCCGTATTTTTCATACAGGCTGCTGAAACCCTTCATGAAAGAAAGGACTTCTTTCGTTGGGATGAAAACCGCCTCTGATCGGTACTGCTCATAGTTATTCCGGTTCGGAATGACCAGTGCCTTGGAATTACTGGAAAAGGTCGCGGTGATCTTTTGGTCTTGGGCAAACCGGGCGTGCAGATAAGCTTGGCTGGTCGCTCCTTGGTGATGCATCTTTCCCAGTTTGTCGTCCAAAGGCATGAAAAGGTGGAGCAGCCTGGCCGTCAGTGCATCTTTGAGATCTTCGGCATCGGCGTCGGGCTTGTTCTTGAACAGTGACGCACCGGCGCACAGGCAATATGCAGCTTTGAGCAAGTGGGTTTTGCCCGTGCCGTTCTCACCGATGATTACGTTAATCCGGGGAGAGAAATCCAGCTTCAAGTTATTGAATACTGTGAAATTTCTCAGGTGGAGGTGCTCAATCATATTTGGATTCTTTTGCCTTTGCGGATTTCTTTCAGCAGTGCTTCACGCATGGCTTTCAGATAGTGTTCCACGTCACTCTCGTTAGCCAGCCAAGCTTTATCAAACGGAACCTGTTCTTGAACAGTGACGCACCGGTGCACAGGCAGTATGCAGCTTTGAGCAAGTGAGTTTTGCCCGTGCCGTTTTCACCGATGATCACGTTAATTCTTGGCGAGAAGTCCAGCTTCAAGTTATTGAATATCGTGAAATTTCTCAGGTGGAGGTGCTCAATCATATTTGGATTCTTTTGCCTTTTCGGATTTCTTTCAGGAGTGCCTCCCGCATAGATTTCAGATAGTGTTCCACGTCACTCTCGTTAGCCAGCCAAGCTTTATCAAACGGAACCTGCACAGAATAGCTCGGCACGTACTCGACCTTGTTTTCGGCTTGCGTCGCCTGGTTTCCTTCATTCTTCAGAGCCGCATCACCAATAGCAGGCGTCTCTGACCAAGCTGCCAGCTGCGAAAACTGTTGCTGATAATTGTCTCCCTCAAAACAGTGTACGGCATCGCGGATTACCGCTATCAGTTCGAGGTTCCTGACCGCCTCCGCACTTTCACGCCTGGCGGCACTTTCCTCGAACAGCACGGCCTCCAGCTTCTCGGTGACTTGTTGTCTCAGGCTACGTCTGGCGAAGCATGCGAACCTTTTGAGTTTGGTTGTCTCCATCCATTCATGCTCCGCTCGCCTTGGTGGCGGCATCAATGCGTTTGGCCGACCACTTCGGAAATTTTTTGTTCCACTTGTCCAGGTTCACGACCAGGCAGCTTGAAGCCAGTGCCTTGACCCATCGAGGCGAGGCTTTGCCCACCGGAAGCTCCACTTTCAAGGATTGCTGCATTTTTCTGTTCTTGGCGTTAGCAAGGTTGGTCAGGCAGATGTAGTGAACGGGCTTTTCCACCTTCTGTTCAGCGTGCCGGTAAAGGTAGGAATCCCTGAACTTGTACTTCAGGTAGCCCTTCAAGTGATTGAAACTGGTCTGCCGGGAGCATTCTTTGCAGTCACTCGTGGTGCCGAAGTCGTCGTAGGATGACGGATTGTGAAAGTCCTTCAGTTCGACGTAGACGTAGTCATCGGCGAACTCTGCCACGATATCGACGCCCTTCATGGGGGCCCCGTGGAATGTTGGCTTTTCAGGATCTGTCTCATCAAAGACGAAGGCATCCAGGGCATTCTCAAACCGGAACTCGAAGCCATCAGTCTGAACCACCTTCATCTGCCGAGGCCGCCCATGCTGTTGTCGATCTCCCGGTCTATGAGGGAGCCAAAGGCTTCGTCAATTGGGTTCGGACTGATTTTCAGATAATTCTCTGTGGAAGAAACTTTGATCTCGGAGGTGTCGGGGTCACGGTAGAGGCTATGGAAGCACACGTGGTCATTCTTGCTTTTGTCCATAAGCAGGTTGAACCAATCAAGCATCACATAGTCGTGGGTTACCAGAATGATCTGCTGCTCATTGCGCGACAGTTCCAGCAGAATTTGCACGAGCAGTTCTGCCAGCTTGGGATTCAGGTTGGACTCTGGTTCGTCCCAGAACAGTGAGCCGCTGACACCGGGCTCGATCGCGCCGGTTTCCAGCAGGCGAGCAAGAATGCCTGCCTTGAGGAAACCTTCCGCCACGCAGTTGGCTGAGTATTCGGCATCCCCGGTTTTGAAGGTGACTCTGCCGCCACCGTGGAACACGAAATGACCGTTGTAGATGCCTTCGATCTCCGCAATGGCCCATTTGGATTTTTCGTGAAGCATTTCTTTTCGGACTTCAGGGAGATCCAGCAACAGGCAGATGTCCTGATACCTCTGATCAAAGGAGACGCCGTATTTCTCATACAGGCTGCTGAAACCCTTCATAAAGGAAAGGACTTCTTTCGTTGGGATGAAAACCGCCTCTGATCGGTACTGCTCATAGTTATTCCGGTTCGGGATGACCAGTGCCTTGGAATTACTGGAAAAGGTCGCGGTGATCTTTTGGTCTTGGGCAAACCGGGCGTGGAGAGAGGCTTGGCTGGTTGCTCCTTGGTGATGCATCTTTCCCAGTTTGTCGTCCAAAGGCATGAAAAGATGGAGCAGCCTGGCCGTCAGTGCATCTTTGAGATCTTCGGCGTCGGCATCGGGCTTGTTCTTGAACAGTGACGCACCGGCGCACAGGCAGTATGCAGCTTTGAGCAAGTGAGTTTTGCCCGTGCCGTTTTCACCGATGATCACGTTAATCCGGGGAGAGAAATCCAGCTTCAAGTTATTGAATATCGTGAAATTTCTCAGGTGTAGGTGCTCAATCATATTTGGATTCTTTTGCCTTTGCGTATTTCTTTCAGGAGTGCCTTGCGCATGGATTTCAGATAGTGTTCCACGTCACTCTCGTCAGCCAGCCAAGCTTTATCAAACGGAACCTGTTCTTGAACAGTGCCGCGCCGGTGCACAGGCAGTATGCAGCTTTGAGCAAATGGGTTTTGCCTGTGCCGTTCTCACCGATGATTACGTTAATCCGGGGAGAGAAATCCAGCTTCAAGTTATTGAATATTGTGAAATTTCTCAGGTGGAGGTGCTCAATCATATTTGGATTCTTTTGCCTTTGCGGATTTCTTTCAGCAGTGCTTCACGCATAGATTTCAGATAGTGTTCCACGTCACTCTCGTTAGCCAGCCAAGCTTTATCAAAGGGGACTTGCACAGAACGGCTAGACACGTACTCGGCCTTGGTTTCGGCTTGCGGTGCTTGGTTTCCTTCGTTCTTCAGAGCCGCGTCATCAATAGCAGGCGTTTCTGACCAAGCTACCAACTGCGAAAGCTGTTGCTGATAATTGTCTCTCTCAAAACAGTGCACGGCATCGCGGATGACCGCTATCAGTTTCCCTCGTTCAATGTCCGCCCTAAGCTCGTTGAAGGGTTGGACAATCAGTTCCTGCCGCTCGCTGCTCAAATCGCTGAATTCGGTCATGGAGCACAAGCGTTCTTGAAGCGCGTCTATGGTCCTTTTGGCTTTGGTTCTTTCTATGCTGATTTTGTCAATGACCTTCATTTGCAACGCCTCAGCCTGAGTCTTTAGCTGTTGCATACGGTTGCCCTTAAAGCATTCCGGATCCTTCAGGGCATTGTTTACCTGAAGCACTTCATCGCCGTCAATGTAGCGGAAGTTGGGCTCATTCGTCTGCACAAATTCGTACGCATCATCGAAAATTTTCTTTTGTTCCCCATCCATGAAATCACGAACCGGGTCAATCACGGCTTCCCTCATTTCAAGTAGCGAGTCTTTTAAAGGTATCAACCCGGTTAGATACCAAGCGTAGGGCTTATCGCTATATTTCTTGAGTTGCTTGAGATTCTGTTCAAGGGCACCCGAAAATGGGTATTGAGACACCCGTTCAGCCAGCCGAATGAGGACGACTGTCAACTCCTGAAACCTTCTTATGGTCTCATTGCCCAGTGCTTTTGCCTCATTGGCACGCGGTGACTCATCGAAGAAATCTCCATGGAACTCCTTGAGTCCGCGAATCTGAGAGGCGGTGAATTCGATCTGAGGCACCAGTACCACATTGTCGTGGGCACGTGAATTCCTTAACGTTCGCTCCAGCTTGTCCCCTTCGAGAAAATTGCTGTCGGTGCTTGCCTCAACCTTGCCCCGGGCGCAGAGCTTTGCCAGCGTGCAGAGTATGGCCGCGTAATACCAGCCATATGGCTTGTGTTCGAGTTTTTCCAGCAACCTCTTCAGTGTGGTGCGGATCCCGCTTTGCTTGTTGCTCTGTATAAAGGCAAGCAATTCATGCTCGGGTTCGGGCAAAGCGTCATTGCCGAATAATTCCTGCTCCGGCTGTTCGAGGCACCGGGCAATGCCATCCTCGCTATAGGTTTTGTCGGGCAGCATCCGCAGGTTCCGATACGTACGTTCAACGAGTAGTTGAAAACCGCGTTGCACACGGGTTTGCGCGTCCTCAGCGATGACTTCAATACCGCTACCCGCCACGAACAACTCGGCATCTTTCATAAGTTTCTGCACAAGTTGCTGAAGTTCGGTGTATCGCGCCTGGTTCAGATGACCTTTGTGACTCAGAATGAGGTTGATCGCCTCACGCTGGGCGTTCGAGGTGTTTTGGCGAATGTACTTCTCGACTCGCATGTACATGAGCGCATCGCGAACCAATTGCTCATCAAGTGGCATCCAGACCAGCAGTTCGTCCCGAACCTTGCTCTGCGTCAGTAGCACGGCTCTACTCTCAGCACTTTCGCGGAACGGGCTGACGACGTGGATCGTCAGTTCATGCTCTCTCCCGTACAGGCGGTCATCAAGCTTCCTGGAGAAGGGGTAATCCTGGCCATTCTTGTCGTAGCGGATCTTCTTCTGCTTGATGACATGGTCAAAAATAATTTTTTGAAGCTCTTCTGCAACGTCAGAGAGATCCACATCGGTGTTCTTGATTTCCCGTTCGACATCTTGTTCCTCGTTGGTCAGATATTCGTAGAATTCTCCGTTTCGTTGCACATAAGTCTGTTGTTCCAGAAGGTCGAGGGCAACTGCGACCCTTTTCTGAAGTTCGGGCAGCCCCTGATTGAACGCATCCAGCATCAGGGTCGACAGGTTTCGCGGTGTTGGCTTGAACTCCTTGACGTATTTGACCAGGAACAGCGTTTTCAGCAGTCGGATCTCAAAGCAGTCTTCGTCAGGGTGTTCAAGGTTACCTTCAGCTCGAATAATGGCTCGCTGGATGTTGGACTTCAGCGCGGTACGAATCCCCTCAAACATCAGATCAAAGGTCGCCAGCTGGCCGATTTCATGATTATTAATATGGACTGCGACCTGCTGGAACACGCCAAGCATGGAACGCTCACCCACCGAGCTGTGCTTGCCCTCAAAGGCATTGTGTTGTGACAAGCCCTGAATGGCCGCCTGGAACAGCGAGAATTGGTACGGGACAAACGGGTAGCTGTCAATGAAGTGATCCTGATCCCGAAAGTTCGAGTTGGGCAGGGAACCGTCCGCAAAGTCAAACAGAGTCTTGAAGTTGTTGTACTGCACACCATAGATGTCCGACAGCAGCCGAGTGCCCTCTGCGCTTTTTTGCAGCAGGCGCTTTTGAATGACCTCCTCCACGTCGGCGCTGGTCAATTTCATGCGGTTGGGAAATCGCGCCTGAATCTTGGAAAAATCGTGACCCAGCCGTTTGCCCATTTCGCCCACAACCATCTCCATGTCTTCCTGAGCGGTCACGATGATCCACGCGCGACCTCGGCACTTGGTGGCAAGACTTTCGGCAACAGTCTGAAGGTTTGTCATGAGCTTGATATTTTCGGCTATGTACTGACCCGCCTCATCGACAAAAAAATTCAGCCGGAACGAAGGTTCTTGCTGCTCAATGTAGGCGTGAACCCGTTCGGCAAAATCCTCAATGGAGACCCTGTATTCGTCTCGGTACTTGGTCAGTATCCCCTTGGCGGATGCCTCGTCCTTGCCTGTGACGCAAGCGTAGGCCTTGGCGATGTTCTCGCTCTCCAGAAGAGACTGCTCACGACCTCTCTCCCAGCCTTGAGGCGCCACAGAGCGGTAGGCTTCTTTGAATTGTTTATAAAGACCGCGACTGTCAAGATCACGCTCAAACTGAGCGATGTGTCCCTGTTTGCCGTAGTAGCCACACATCTCGTCAAAGACTTTGACAAAGACAGCCAGAAGGGCATCAGTCTGGGTTTTGCTGATGACGTCCGCTTTCTGGTCTATGTTGAACAGAATGCTTTTAGACGGGATGTTGGCTGCCCGCCTAAGGTTAGCCCGCAGAATTTCGTCATCACCACATTTGGACAGCAACAGATCGAGTGTTGTCTTGCCTTCTATTTCCCGATTTTCCAACAGCAGAGCCAGTATCTTCAAAAGGTGCGATTTGCCGGATCCGAAGAAGCCTGAAATCCAGACACCATTGGCATTCTCGTAGTCGTTGTAGGCACCCAGGAACGAGTCGAGACTGTTGGTAACTTCCTTGGTGAGCACGTATTCCTCTATTTCAATGCGAAGGCTCGCTTTATCGTCTGCCTTGATGACCCCTTCTATCAGGCGGCCAACCGGTTTCTCAAAGATGTTCTTTAGAGTTGTCACGTTTTTCTTGTTGCACCTCGCAATGAAAGATGTTGAATGCCCGATAGTACTTGTCGTCATGCAGCCTTCCGAAGAGCTTCAGCGATGCTCCCGACTCCGGCGAGTGAGTGTAGTCCCCCGGGAAAAACATGACGGTCGGCTTTTCCTTCGCCGCGCTCTGCAAGTTATTCAAGACACAGTGCGAACGGATATAGGGGAACACCTCGCCGACCCCCGAAAGAAAGAGTACATCAAAATCCGCTTTTTTCATCCTGTCTGCAATGGCCGGGACAAGGTGTGTCTCCGGATCCAACACCCCCTGCAACAAGTCTTTGAGCTCCTCCTTGGAGATGGATTGTTCCATTTCGATAATTAAATCCCAAATATTACGCTCCTTCAGAATGCCTACGGAAAGGTCGTAAAGATTGATCTCCAGAACCCGAACCTTGTTTTTTTCCAAGCGCTTGATCAGCTTATGTCGGAGCTGCTCCACATCAACGGACTCTTCCGGTTCGAAAGGGCAAATGAAGAACGGCACCTCATTGTTAAGACCCTGATTTTTGAGAAAACGCTGGCTGGAGATGACTGCAAACAAGTGCCGGAATTTGTCCTCAGTATCCATTTTGGCTGTATCTGCCGTCACTGCGCCATCCTCTTCAGGTCGGATTCAAAAGCAGGGAAGTACAAAACATCTTCGCGGCTACCCCGAGGGATGGTATCCAACAGGCGCCGGCTGAGTATGGCCGAGTTAATCATGTTGCTGGTCGTCAAAAGACCAGCCTCGCGAAGCACCCTGAAAAGCACCTGCCGCATCTTGCTGCGAGTTACCGGTCGGATCTCATCCAGTTCCGAATGCCACACGGACTTCCGGTTGAGAAAGGCGTCAAAATCCTCGTGACTCAAATCCGTCTTGAAAGAGATGTAACGGTCACGAAGAACTTCGACTGCGAAGTCAGCGATGAACCTGTACCGGCGGCACATCGCGAGCCACAAGAGGTGGGTTTGTTCCTGGCGGCTTCCATCAACAAGAAGTTCAAGCTCACCGAGGCTCAGAGTCTTCAGCCGAGAGCTAACTTCCCGGTAGACGCGCCTCAGCGTACTCATGGTTCTGCTTTGCAACAGGTTTTCCGAGATGACCTTGTCGCGAACCGAAACCCAGCTACCGAGTTCAAGATACAGTGCAGTCAGCCTTACCGACTCGAGGTAAAAAAGGCTACCCGTCGTAAATGACAAGCTGTATCTGCCGTTGTTCATTCGTGGTTTTGACCTTTCATTGCATATTTGGCAGCGCTGCCGGCCTTCATCTGCTTGTCCACTTTGTCTTTTTTGAACTTCCAGAGGCGACCCACGTGACGCGCAGGTATTTTATGTTTATCAGGTCGCTTGTGCATGGTGACATTGCTGACTCCGAGGTGCTCGCAAGTTTACCTGTCGATAACCAGCGATCTTGCATTTTGGCCATTTTTCAGGTTCCTCGTGGGCGGTTGGGCTAGGTCGCGCGCAGGTCAGAGGCGAAGTTCGGGAAAGTAGGTGAGGTTCCCCTGTGAACCGCCTGAAAATATATGATTTGGGCACCGGGTGTTAAAGGTTTATGGCGATTTAAGCCGACCAGTTTCTGGCAGAGGCGATGCCGTACGCAAGAAGCGGGCTTGATGCCGATTCCAACACGTGGCACCCGACAGGTTGGGGCAGGAATGATGAGCGGTGGGTTCGGACGGACGGGACGGGTGTTGGGGTCGGACGGAAGGTGTGGTGTGGGTTCTGACGAAGGGACGGGAGACAGATCCGTGCGGAAGGAACGTGCGTTGGGTTCGGACGGAAGAGCAGGGCGGCGAGTTTGGATGGAAGGGTCGTGAGGCAGATCCGGGTGGAAGAGTAGTGGGCAGGTTCGGGTGTAAAGAGTCGGGTGTTTGTTCTTTGGGTTCACGCCGGGCTTGTCAGGGCGAAGTCCTCTAGGCAGGTTGGTCGCCATCCTCTCTGGCTCACCTCTGCTAACGATGTGGTCTTCCGGGCGAATTTCGGTCTAGGTGCGGAGTTCGGGTGTCGTTCTTTGAGCTCATGTAGGGTTTGCCGGAGCGAAGCTTTCTGGCAGGTTGGTCGCTATCCACTCTGGTTCACTCTCCGCTAACGATGTGGTCTTCCGGGAAAATTTTAGGTTGAGCCAGGAAAAACAGAAAATCAGAACACAAGCAGGGAAAGGATGCCGGAGACTTGGGATGCCCACCAGCCTTATGGATTGAGGGCGGCGGTGCTCAAGATTGATGCTAAGCGGGCTAAACCATCTGCTGAAAAGCGCAAACCATTAGCTTTTTGTAGTGAAGGTTGAAAGAGGGGCGGCGTGGAAAGAGAGGAATGCTCCACAGGACGAGTTGTACGACCGACCGGCAAAACTCGTGGTTCTGTAGTAACCACCTAGCAACCATTCGGGAATGGGGACGACTAGATGGCTCCCCGCCCGAGAACGGCTAGCCTTTCAATGATTGATGTAGATGGTCGACCTGAGAATGTGCTCTTTGGTCAGTTCTTTCTATTGGTCTGTGGCTTTTATGGAGTCATGCTGATGCGAAGCCGTACGGAAAGGTCGAAATTCAATCCACTTCTTGTTGGCGCACGCGCTCCATCAGTCGCTGGTGTTTAGTGCTCTTTTCCAATTCCGGCTTGGAGGTCTGGATGGCTTCCAAACAGGCTCTAAGTTCTCTGGGTATCCAGCACTGCTGCTTAGGCATAACCAAGTCGATAAAATCTAACGCTTGCTCGGGAAACTGGCTGCAGATTGTAGTTTCGTGAAGCTGTCGCACAAGTCGGATGTGACCGCGATAGCAGGGGGAGTCGGTAGTTGGTTGTAGCCAGCGTTTGAGCAATTCAAATGCCTCAGGAAACGCCTCCTGCGCTGCGATACACACACGACCGAGGTCAGTTGTAATGTCTGGGGAGATTTTGTCCCGTGTCTTCGGCCAGATCTCGCGGATGTATGGTGCGCCCCGGTTCGTCCAGTAATTGGCTCGTCGCTCGCCAGCACCTTCTATCGTCCTGACTAGCTCTTGAGCTGCATAGTGCAAACCTCTAGGTGGCAGTGCGCGGGTGGCAGTAGCCAGTTCCTTGGTTTCGAAAGTGTCGCCCCGGTCAAGCGCGGCGAAGGTCAGTAATAAAGCGTATTCTTCGCCGTAGCGAGCGAGCACTTCATAGTGGCTTGCAGTCTCAAGGAAGTCAGTTTTGAGAACCTCCAACAAAGGGCGATATAGGCGTGTGGATATGAGAAAGCCTTGCCATGCTGCACTCGCTTCGATTTCAGAAGTCTGCCAGTTGAACAAGGGTAGCAGGTGTTTCGTTGTCCAATTCCGGTTCACACGGAACAGCGATATGAGATTGACGGCAAGAAATACGCGACCATGCCGGAATTTGTCGAGGTTTGTATCGCAAAGCATGGTGAAGGTGAGTTCGAGTTCGCCGGGTAGGCCTTGTCCATCTTTAGGTGTTTTCCGATACCACCAGTTTAGTAATGCATCCGTGGCACAGCCTACCGGGTGATTCATGGCGCATGCCAAGAAGTCATTGCCGCTGTCGGTTTCATCCTTGTGTTTCAGTTTCAATACACGCTTGCAAAGTGCCAAGAAAATTTCATCTTGGCCTACGAAGGTTTCTGCGATTGCTTTCAGCCATCGACTGAGTTCAATGGCGAAGAGCTGCAATTGCTCATCCGTCGCATTGGCTAGTACCGGCGCCATGTAACGCCAAGAGTGTTTGGCCAGCCTTTTCTCCGACCATACTTGAAGAGCCAGCGACCAGCGACCGTCAGGCCAGTGACCTTTCTTCGCTAACGCACACAGGGCGCAGGCAGCAGTGGCGAAGTTGTCGCGGCATCGTTCTTGCCAGTCATCATCTGTCCGCTGGCCATTTACTAGCCAGTGACTGGTAGGGTGTTGTTTTAGCCATTTGATTAATTCGTGGAGGGGACGCGGGGTGGCAACTGTGTTGCCACCATCGCCCCAGCTAATGCTGTTCCAGACAGAAAATTCGTCACGTTCATTCTCATCAAGTTTCCGGCCAGAATGCTTTGCGCAAAGCTCTGCCAACTTTTCCCTACCATCTTTATTTAAGGTTGCACCAGCTTGTTCAATCTTGGTCAAACGTAGCCGGATCTCCGAGTCTATGATGTCGGCTTGGTGCTCGCGATCGATTTGATTCTTGGGTGTGGTGCGGGGTGGCCCGTTGAGGATGGCTTTCTCAAGTTTTAACATCTGAGTTTTAGTGAGTCGCGGTGCCAGGGCAAACAGTAGCCGCATGGTTTCACGTTTGGTTTCAGGCGACCACAGCCACCGATGCTTATCAGCTAGCAGCCAAGCGAGTCCTTGATGTCTCGGTATGGTCTTGCCTTGAGCGGCTGCAAAGAACGCCAGACGTCGGAATAGCGGATAGGATTCCTGCGACCAAGCTTCCGCTATACACCGCGCCCACTTGGGCGATTGCTCCGCCGTTGAGAGCCAAACGTCGCGGATCAGGCTGATCAAGGCTGTCCAATCGTATCGGTTCCTGTTCTGTTGGTGTTCACTAATTGACGGGCGCAGAACACAGGATAGGTCGCTTCGATCATTCGCATCACCAAGCTCGCGCATCAGGTCAAGCACGTCGCGCAATAAGGAGTTAAATTCAGTCAGCAGCTCGGGTGATGCCACGATCCAGCGCTTGTCTTTGGCCAGTTCTTCTAAGTCGTAAAGGACGTTATTCGCAAATAGCTCAATCTTCCATCCAGCAAGTTCTCCGATGCGACTCGGTTCGCTATCGTCGCCGACTTTTGTTCGCAAATTGATGGGTTTGTGCAGCAAGACGCGTGGTGTCAGGCACTCGCGCAACTCCAGACGTAAGGTCGTCGTAAGCCCATCACGCTTGAAGCGATCTTTCCAGAGACTAAGGGCGGTGTAGCGTGTCCCACCAGAGGCAGGCGATATGCGGCCGGTCAGTAGCGACCGCCAAAGCGTTCGCATCGGGGGAATTGGTATCGCGTTGGGCGCGTTGGTACGGATGTGTTCCAGTTCAGCTATGTTGTCGTCGAGTTTAAGCCTGCTCAGCTTGTTTAGCCGGGACTCAATTAGCCTTACCAGATTATGGTGTAGCGACCTGTCGTTCCCAGCCATCTTCAGCAAAAGATTCGGATCGTTGAGATGGCGGGCTAGCCAAGGTGCCAATTGCCACATCACTGCGTCCCATTCACCATTTTGTGCGCCGGTGCTGAGGAGAGACATATATGGTGCCAAGTTAGATGGTGACGGTCTATGGAGCAGGCTAAACGGATCGCTCTTGGGAAAACCTGTCTTGGGAGGGATGCCGAAACGATCCAAGTCAGTACGGTTGTAACGTGTCTCGCACAAGGGTTTCAGCCAACCAAGTGAGGGTACCGGATCTAGTTCAGCAAAGTGTTTGGCGGGTAGACCGCTCGGATCGCTTATTGCCCACATTACGCGGCCAACGAAGTCGTCCTCTTTTGTGCTCTCCAAAGGGAGCATCCTGGCACATTTGGCGACAATTTGCTCCTTCCCAAGCACACCGTCGCGGTAGGTTTCACTCCAGGCTTGCAAGGTTTTGCGCAGGTGAGTGTGCTCTTTGTCTTCGAGATAGAGGATGAGCGTAACATTCTGGCCCTTCCATTTTCCGCGTTGCCCTTCCTTCTTGTCCTTGGAATAGCTCTGGAAGGCAAATATATCCAGCGGCGACTCGCCTCGCTGGCGGTCGGCGGCGATCGCGTCTGTCATGTAACGCAGCACCGGGTCATTGAGGCTATAGCCGACGAAACACACGATGTAGTTGCGAAACAGTTCGCTGACGAAACGTGCAGCCCAACGTTCAGTGAGGTATGCGCGGCCAAAATCGCCGCTGGAGACGACTAGATCATTCAGCTCACTCGGTGTTGGGTTTTTGGGTAGTAGACCGTGCAAATAAACCAGTCCATTCCACTGTTTCTTCGGAATCGGCAGAAGGGGTGCATAAAAACGCTTAATTTGCGGTGTCTGATCCTTAATTGTCTCCTCGAACAGCCGGTCAAAGTTGGTGGTGACCAGCCGCGTACAGCCATCGTCACGGTTTTTGCTCAATTTCAGCAAGCACTCGTGAGCTGTGCTCCTAGTGAATTCAGGTGGAATCTTCAGGATGCTTGCTAGCGTCTGACGTACCACCGTGCGATCTCCGTCAAATGCCGCTTCTAGCAGGCCGAAAGCAATGTCGGGTCGCCCGGCATTAAGCTCCTCTTTAAGCTCCTCTTTAAGCTCCTTTTTTTGACTTGGTGTTAGTTCCCCTTTCAACTTGTTATAGAGCCTTTTCACCAAGCAGGAGAAGCCCGGAAGCATTGGTCTGGAGATGCCAGCACCGCAGAAGAACACCACGCGTCCATTCTCATGCGCTTGCAGCAAGTGTTCGGGGAGGTGAGGGCCGTTTCTAACAAACTGCATTCAATTGCCCTCGGAAAGTGTGCGTTCCAGCGTTGCCGGGATTAGTCTGTCTGCGGCTTGATGGGTGGCAGTGCAACGTAGGGTGTACACCAAGTGAAGTTTTCAGGCTCATCCAACTTCCTTTTTCCGGTTGGTCTTCAGTCCCAAGATGGTTTAGAGCCTTTGGTTTCAGAGAGAGGGCGGGGTCGTTCGTCAAGTGCTTTGCTATCACAAACTTTACTTCTTTATACCTTTCCGGGCATTGTTTTGAACGGAGCCATATTGCTTGGGTGGTTTCATTCTCATAACCAGCTTTCTTCATGAGGTGACTTGGCTGCGTATATGGTCAACACCAGTTCAGAATCATCAACCAGGCGATACACCGGGCACTGACCTGACAGATCTTCGCTTTTGGAAAGGATGACAGTTACTCCTTCACCTCGTTTGTCCATGAGAAAGTTGCGACCACTGGAGAAGTTCTCAAGTTGTATAGGGCAACGAGCAAGCAAGCTTGTGAGCAATTCGTTTCGAGAGGCTTGGCGGTAGGGAAGGCTCCCAACCGTCATCGTGCCGACAAGTGCGCCGGGCGAGGAGATTTCGATCCGATCCGAGAATATATGTAATCGAACTTTGGCACCATGGATTGAGTAGTCCCTGTGTGCGACAGCGTTCACCAACGCCTCGAAAATGGCTTGCGGCTCGTATTGTGGTATGTCCCGCTGTGCTGGCTCCTTTGCGGCGTATACCTTCACGTTCTTTTGAACGAACCTGTAAGCCTCTTTGATTTGCACATCCAATGGCCCTTCAATATCCCGTGCATCCAGCTGATAGTGGGAACTTTGCTCGGTTCCACGGTAGGCAACCGCCTGAATAAATGCGCCTGTGAGAAAATCTTGTGGCCGTTCACACGCCATCAGTACACCGCTGACGCTTGGGTAAATGTTTCCATCATCGTCCCGCGTGAGGAGCTTAAGATTCAGTAAAAATTCCTCGTCATTTGCTGGGGATGGCGGTGTTTTGAATTTTTGCCACATTACTTTTTCAAGGCAATTTCGCGGAGCAGCCGTGACCGCCAGCTCGTCAAAACGGATCATTCTGGTCTGGCTTCTTCGTTGAAAAAGCCTGGCCAAGGTATCGGTTGTCATTTGACGTTTGGAACTGCCAATTCGGTGAAAATATCCACTTGGGCTTCTATGAACAAAAAGGCTCTTGGGGACATCCACTCTGACAATAGCCCGTTTCCCATCATTGTCAGTGGGGTTCTCAGCTTTCCGAATTAGGCAGAGCAGCGGAGGTGTAATGAGATATGTACATATATCTTCTATCCAGGATAAGACGTCATCCAATTTGTCTAAAGGGATGCCAACAATCTCCTTTGACCTATCGTCAACTCCCAGCATAAAAACGCCGTTTGTTGTATTGGCCATCGCAGCCAGCCCATCCGCCATGCTATCCCGGTGCGGTCTAATGACTTGGTTGCCCTTGTATTGCAAATTTCTCAGTTCAAGAGAGGTGTCCTCACCCAGCCGAATTCGTTTCAAGATTTCACTAGTGATTTCAAACATGTCTAAATTCCGATGTTGTTCGCCTGTGTATCGGCGTATTGGCTATTCCACAGAATGGACACTGCTTGTCTCCCATGCTCATTTGGCGTGGCTCGGCTTGGGCGACATGACGTGCTGCTTGCACAATACAAGCTAATTTGAGCACTTTGGTTTCCTTGCGAGTTTTTGTACATGAGGCAGGCTCTAATCATAGCTAAAATAACCTGCAAGTAGCTATCGCCACCATCGCGGTGTCCACCCAATCCATTACCGGTAGCGAGCAGCAGCATATCTGGGTGTGGCACTTAAAGTCATAGGGTTCGGTCTGAGCAACATCTCACATTATTCGTACTAGCGAGTTCGCACAGTAGTCGCTTGTTTGATCCTGAAAGAGTGCTCCTTTGTCAGTTCTTTCCATTGAGCCGTGGTTTTTACGGAGTCATGCTGATGCGCAGCCGTGCGGAAAAGTCGGGATTCAATCCTATTCTTGCTGGCGCACACATTCCATTAGTCGCTGGTGTTTAGCGTTCTTTTCCAATCCTGGCTTGGATGTCTGGATGGCTTCCAGGCAGGCTCCAAGTTCTCTGGGTATCCAGCACTGCTGTTCAGGTTTAGGTATCACCAAGTCCAGAAAATCTAACGCCTGCTCGGGAAACTGGCTACATATTTTGGTTTTGTGAAGCTGCTGCACAAGCTGAATGTGGCCGCGATAGTAGGAGGAGTCGGTAGTTGGTTGTAGCCAGTGCTTGAGCAGATCGAATGCCTCTGGAAACGCCTCTTGCGCTGCGATACACACACGACCTAGGTCAGCCGCAACGGCTGGGTAGATTTTGTCCTGTGACTTCGGCCAGATCTCGCGCATGTATGGTGCGGCTCGGTTCGTCCAGTAGTTGGCTCGCCGCTTGCCAGCTCCTTCTATCATCCTGACCAGCTCTTGGGTTGCATAGTGCAAACCGTTAGGTGGCAGTGCGCGGGTGGCAGTAGCCAGTTCCTTGGTTTCGAAAGTGTCGCCCCGGTCAAGCGCGGCGAAGGTCAGTAATAAAGCGTAATGTTCGCCGTAGCGAGCGAGTGATTCATAGTGGTTTGCAGTCTCAAGGAAGTCAGGCTTGAGAACCTCCAACAAGGGACGATCAAAGCGTAGAGACATAAGAAAGCTTTGCCACACCGCACACGCTTCGCTTTCAGGAACTTGCCAGTCGAACGAGGGTAGCAGGTGTTTCGTTGTCCAGCCCCGATCCACACTGAATAGCAACATGAGGTTTTCGGCGAGAATCACACGACCATACCGGAATTTGTCGAGGTTTGTATCGCAAAGCATGGTGAAGGTGGGTTCGAGTTCGCCGGGAAGGCCTTGTCCATCTCCCGGTGCCCGCCGATACCACCAGCTCAGCAACGCCTCCGTGACGCTGCCCACCGGGTGGATTAGGGCATCTGTTACAGAGTCATCGCTGCTGTTGGCTCTTTCCTTATGCTTCAGTGTCAGTACGCGCTTGCAAAGTGTCAAGAAAATTTCCTCTTGACCTACGAAGGTTTTTGCGATGGCTTCAAGCCAACGACTGAATTCAAGGACGAAGGGCTGTAGTTGCTCGTCCGTCGCATTGGAGAGTGCCGGTGCCATGTAGCGCCAAGAGCGCTTGGTAAGCTTCTCCTCCGACCATGCTTGAAGAGCAATCGACCAGTGGCCGGCAGGCCAGTCACCTTCCTTTGCTAATGCACACAGGGCGCAGGCAGCAGTGGGGAAGTTGTTGCGGCATCGCTCTTGCCAGTCATGTGTCGGTTGGCGATCGGTAGTGGGTCGTTTTAGCCATTTGGTTAGTTCGCGACGACGACGCGGGGTGGCAACCAAGTCGCCCTCATGGCCCCAGCTAAAGCTTCTCCAGACAGAAAGTTCGTCGCGTTCATTATCATCAAGTTTCCAGCCAGGATGTTTAGCGCAAAGCTCTGCCAATTTTTCCCTACCATCTTCATTTAAGGTTGCACCAGCTTGATCAAGCTTGGTCAAACGTAGCCAGATATCCGAGTCTACGATGTCGGCTTGGTGCTCGTGATTGATGTGATTCTCGGGTGTGGCGGGAGGTGGTCCGTTCAGGATGGCTTTCTCAAGTTTTGCCGTTTCAGCTTTAGTGAGTCGTGGTGCCAGGGCAACTAGCAATTGCATGGTTTCACGTCTGGTATGAGCCGACCACAGCCACAAATGCTCATCCGCTAGCAACCAACCGAGTCCTTGGCTGCTGGGTATGGTCTTGCCTTGAGCGGCTGCGAAAAATGCCAAACGCCGGAATAGCGGATAGGGCACCTGCGACCAACTCTCCGCTGCACACCGTGCCCGATCGGGTGATTGTTCCGCCGTGGAGAACCATGCGTCGCGGGTTAGTCTGATCAAGGCTGTCCAATCGTATCGGTTCCCGTTCTGCGCATGTTCACTGATTGACGGACGCAGAACACAGGATAAGTCGCTTCGATCATTCGCACCACCAAGTTCACGCATAAGGTCAAGTGCGTCGCGCAATAAGGAGCTAAATTCGATAAGCAACTCGGATGATGCCTCAATCCATCGCTTGTCTCTGGCTAGTTCTTCTAAGTCGTAAAGGACGTTATTCGCAAATAGCTCGATCTCCCATCCGACAAGATCATGGATCTGCTGTGGTTCGCGGTCATCGTCGACTTTTGCTCGCAAATTTATGGGTTTATGTAGTGAGATGCGCGGTGTTAGGCACTCGCGCAACTCCAGACGTAAGGTCGTCGTAAGCCCATCGCGCTTGAAGCGATCTTTCCAGAAGTGGAGAGCGGTGGAGCGTGCCCCGTTAGGGTCAAACGACACGCGACCGGTCAGTAGCAAACGCCAAAGCGTTCGCATCGGGAGGGTCGGTATCGCGTTGGGTGCGTTAGAGAGAATGCGTTCTAGCTCAGTTTTATTGCCGTCTCGCTCGAATTCGCTTAACTCGTCCAGCCTAGATTCGATTAGACCCACCAGATTATGGTGTAGCGAGCCGCCGAGGCTGGGCATCTGCAGTAATAGAGTTGGGTCGTTGAGATGACGGGTTAGCCAAGACGCCAATCGCCGCATCACTTTGTCCCATTTACTATTTTGTGCACCCGTGTTGACGAGAGCCATATTTGGTGCCAAGTTGGATGGTGACGGTCTCTGGAACAGGCTGAATGTGTATCCATCGTCAAAACCTGCCTTGGTTGAGATGCCGAAACGATCCAAGTCAGTACGGTTGAAACGCTTCTCGCACAGAGGTTCCAGCCAATCAAGCGATGGCACCGGATCAAGCTCAGCAAAGCGTTTGGCGGGCAGGCCGCCCGGATCACTCAGTGCCCATAGTATGCGGCTAACGAAGTCGTCTTCTTTCGTGCTCTTCGAGGGGAGCATCCTGGCGCATTCGGTGACAATTTGCTCCTTCCCAAGCACACCGTCGCGGTAGGTTTCACTCCAGGCTTGCAAGGTCTCAAGCAGATGGGCGTGATCATTTTCTTTGTTTTCGACTTTGAGATAGAGGATGGGCGTGATGTTCTTGTCCTCCCATTCTTCGCTCTGCTCTTCCTTATTTCCCTCGGAGTAGCTCCCGAAAGCAAATATCTCTGGTGCTGACTCGCCCCGCTGGCGGTCGGCGGCGATTGCGTCCGTCATGTAACGCAACACCGGGTCGTTGAGGCTATAGCCTACGAAACACACGATATAGTTGCGAAACAATTCGCTAACGAAGCGCGATGCCCAGCGTTCAGTGAGGTAGGCGCGGCCAAAATCACTACTTGAGATGACTAGGCGATTCAATTCGCTTGGTGTTGGTTTTTCGGGCAGAAGGCCGTGCAAATAAACCAACCCGTCCCATTGCCTATTCGGAATCGGTAGAAGGGGGGCCTGAAAAGGCTTAGCTTGCGGCAGCTTACCCTTAATTGCCTCCTCGAACAGTCGGTCAAAGTTAGTGGTGACCAGCAGTGTGCTGTCGCCACGATTTTTGCTCAATTCCAGCAAATATTCGTGAGCTGTGCTCCTATTGAATTCGGGCGGAATCTTCAGGATGTTTGCTAGTGCCTGCCGTACTTCCGTGCGACCACCAGCAACTTTCGCTTCCAGTAGACCGAAGGCGATGTCGTACTGCCCGGCGTTGATCGCCTTCTCTTGCCTCGGGTTTGGTGTCATTCTAAATTTAGCATAGAGACTGTCCACCAAGCTAGCGAAGCCCAGTGGCTTTGGCCTGGCTAGTGGCTTCGGCTTGGTAAGTAGCTTTGGCATAGAGATGCCAGCACCGCAGAAGAACACCACACGCCCATCCTCATGCGCTTGCAGTAAACGTTCGGGGAGGTCAGGGCCGTTTCTAACAAACTGCATTCAGTTACTTCCGGAGAATGTGTGTTTCATGGTTCCGGAATCAGTGTGTCGCGTGGGTGATGGTTTGACAATAGGTGTGAGCCAAGTTGGCAAATAATTTATATGTGCCGATGAACCAATTTTGCATGGTTCTACTGCTTTTCTATTGCTAAAAAACCCGGTGTCAAGCGTATAACTCCTTTTCAACGGTTCAATGGTGCGATCATCACTATTGGGTCGCAGGAGCGGAGCGGAGACGTCAGAAAAGAGCATGGTAAGCGGGTCGTCTATACCACGCCCAATGGGTTCCGTATGTTTGTTCATCTGCTGCGCCTGTCGGTTGTCTTGTCGAGGTGTCTGACGGTGGTCTTTTGCTCGGCGATTGGTGGTAGGAAAACCTGCTGGAAGAGAGACCAATTCCTTCCAAGCCGGTTGATTTGCTGCTAACGATGTGGTCTTCCGAGCGAATTTCGGACTGGGTCAGGAGAAGACAGAGAATTAAGAGACAGGCAGGGAAATAATGAGCGGAAGTTTGGCATGCCCGCTAGTCTTATGGACTGAGGGCGGTGGTAGTCAAGATTGACGGCTAGAGAGCTAAGCCACCTGCTGAAAAGCTCGAACCATTGGCTTTTTGTGGCGAAACTTGGGAGGAGGGGTGGCGAGGATAGAGAGAAATGCTCCACAGGACGGCTGTACGACCGAACGGCAAAACTCGTGGTTCTGTAGTAACCCCCGGTAAACGCCTATGAATGGGTGCGACCAGATGGCTCCACGGCTGAGAACGGCTAGCCTTTCGGCGATTGACGAGGATGGTCGGCCTGAGAAAGTGCTCCTTGGTCAGTTCTTTCTATCGGTCTATGGCTTTTAAGGAGCCATGATGATACGACTCGGACAGAAAAGTCTAAATTCAATCCTCCTGCTGACGCACGCGCACCATCAGCCGTTGATATTTAACGTCTCTTTCCAATTCCGGCTTGGAGGTTTGGATGGCTTCCAAACAGGCTCCAAGTTCTCTGGGTATCCAGCACTGCTGCTTAGGCATAACCAAGTCCAGAAAAGCTAACGCCTGCTCGGGAAACTGGCTACATATTTTGGTTTTGTGAAGTTTCTGCAGAAGGGCATAGTGATAGTGGGCGTGATAGCCGGAAGGGTCGGTAGTTGGTTGTAGCCAGTGCTTGAGCAGATCAAATGCCTCGGGAAACGCCTCCTGCGCTGCGATACACACACAGCCGAGGTTGTTCGTAACGTCTGGAGAGATTTTGTCCCGAGTTTTCGGCCAGATCTCGCGCATGTATGGTGCGACTCGGTTCGTCCAGTAGTTGGCTCGTCGCTTGCCAGCTCCTTCTATCCCCCTGACCAACTCTTGGGTTGCATAGTGCAATCCATCCGACGGCAGTTCGTGGGTGGCAGCAGCTAGTTCTTTGTTTTTGAAAGTCTCGCCCAGGTTGAGCGCAGCGAAGGTCAATAACGAAGCGTATTTCCCGCCGTAGCGAGCGAGTGCTTCGTAGCGGCTTGCAGTCTCAAGGAAGGTAGGCTTGAGAACCTCCATCAAGGGAGGATAAAAGTGCTGAGGCATGAGAAAGCCTTGCCATGCTGCGCACGCTTCTATTTCAGAAGTTTGCCAATCGAACAAGGGTAGTAGGTGTTCCGTTGTCCAATCCCGAGCCACACAAAACAGCGGTATGAGGTTGAGGGCGAGAAACACGCGACCATGCCGGAATTCATCTGAGCTTCTATCGCAAAGCATGGTAAAGGTGGGTTCAAGTTCGCTTGGTAGACCTTGTCTTTCTTTAGGTGTTCCCCGAAACCACCAGCTTAGCAATGCCTCCGTGGCACAGCCTATTGGGTGGTTTAGGGCATGTGTTACAGAGTCATAGCCGCTGCTGATTTCGCTCTTATGTTTTAGTGTTAATGTGCGGTTGCAAAGTGCCAAGAATATTTCATCTTGACCTACGAAGGTTTTTGCGATGGCTTTCAGCCATTGACTGAATTCAAGGACGAAGGGCTGCAGTTGCTCATCCGTCGCATTGGAGAGTACCGGTGCCATGTAGCGCCAAGAGCGCTTGGTAAGCTTCTCCTCCGACCATGCTTGAAGAGCAATCGACCAGCGACCGGCAGGCCAGTCACCTTCCTTTGCTAATGCACACAGGGCGCAGGCAGTAGTAGCGAAGTTGTCGTAGCATCGCTGTTGCCAGTCATCTGCCTGCCGGTGACTGGTGGTGGTTTGTTTTAGCCATTTGGTTAGTTCGCGACGGCGACGCGGGGTGGTAACCAAGTTGTCCTTATCGCCCCAGCTAAAGCTAATCCAAGAAGAAAATTCGTCTCGTTCACTTTTAGCAAGTTTCCAGTCAGGATGTCTGGCGCGAAGCTCGGTTAATTTTTTCCTGCCATCTTCACTTAAGGTAGCACCGGCTTGATCAATTTTGGTCAAACGTAGCCAGATATCCGAGTCTACGATGTCGGTTTGATGCTCGTGATCGATGTTATTCTCGGGTCTGGCGGGAGGCGGTCCGTTTAGGATGGCTTTCTCAAGTTCTGCCATCTCAGTTTTAGTGAGTCGCGGAGCTAGGGCAACCAATAGCCGCATGGTTTCCCGTCTGGTTTGAGCCGACCACAGCCAGTAATACTCGTCCGCTAGCAACCAGGCGAGTCCTAGACGGCTAGGTATGGTCTTGCCTTGGGCGGCCGCAAAAAACGCCAGACGTCGGAATAGCGGATAAGGTTCCCGCAACCAACCTTCCGCCACCCACCTCGCCCGTTCGGGTGATTGTTCCGCCGTGGAAAGCCACGCGTTTCGGGTCAGGTCGATCAAGGTTGTCCAGTCGTACATGTTCCTGTTCTGTGTGTGTTCACTGATTGATGGACGCAGAACACAGGATGGGTCAATTAGATCACTCGCACTGCCGAGTTCGTACATCAGATCAAGCGCATCGCGCAACAGGGAGCTAAACTCGGTCAGCAACTCGGGTAATGCCGCAATCCAGCGCTTGTCTTTGGCTAGTTCTTCTAAGTCGTGAAGGACGTTATCCGCAAATAGCACGATCTCCCATCCGACAAGTTCTTCGATGCGCTCCGGTTCACTATCGCCGCCGACTTCTGCTCGCAATTTGATGGGTTTGTGTAGTGAGACGCGTGGTGCTAAGCACTCGCGCAACTCCAGCCGCAAGCTCGTAGTAAGCCCATCACGCTTGAAACGGGCTATCCAGAAGTGAAGGGCAGTGTAGCGTGCTTGGCTAGAACCAGACACGCGGCCAGTCAGTAGCAAACGCCAAAGCGTTCGCATTGAGGCGGTTGGTATCGCGTTGGACGCGTTGGAGCGAATGCGTTCTAGCTCAGACGTGTCGCCGTCTCGCTCAAGCTTGCTCAGCTTGTCTAGCCGGGATTCGATTAGATTCACCAAATTATGGTGTAGCGAGTCGCCGTAGTTGGCCATCCACAGTAATAGAGCCGGGTCGTTGAGATGGCGGGTCAGCCAAGATGCCAATCGCCACATCACTTCGTTCCATTTGCCATCGACTGTGCCGATGTTAAAGAAGGTTATAAGTCGTACTGAGTCGTGTGAGGGTAATTTATGAGCTTGCTCTAATGCACCCTCACTGCCAAAATCTGCCTTGGTTGGGATACCGAAGCGATCCGAGTCAGTACGGTTGTAAAGCTCCTTTCTCAGGGGATTCAGCCAATCAAGCGATGGCACCGGATCCAGTTCGGCAAAGCGTTTGGCGGGTAGGCCGCTTGGATCACTTAGTGCCCATATTACGCGGCTAGCGAAGTCGTCGTCTTTTGTGCTCTCCGAAGGGTGTATCCTGGCGCATTCGGAGACAATACGCTCCTTGCCGCGCACACCGTCGCGATAGGCCTCACTCCAAGCTTGCAAGGTTTTAAGTAGGTGGATGTGCTGATTGTTTTTGAGATATAGGATAGGCGTAACATTCCTACCCACCCATTCTTCACGCTGTTCTTGCTTCTTGCCTTCGGTATAGCTCCCGAAGGCAAATATCTCCGGCGACGACTCGCCTTGCTGGCGATCAGTGGCGATTGCGTCCGTCATGTAGCGCAACACTGGGTCGTTGAGACTATAGCCGACGAAACACACGATGTAATTGCGAAACAATTCGCTGACGAAGCGCGTAGCCCAGCGGTCAGTTTGGTATGCGAGGCCAAAGTCACCACTGGAGATAACTAGACGGTCCAACTCGCTTGGCGTTGGGTCTTCGGGCAGAAGACCGTGCAAATAAACCAATCCATCCCATTGTTTCTTCGGAATCGGCAGGTGTGGTGCCTGAAAATGCTTAACTCGCAGCGACTTATCCGTAATTGTCTTCTCAAACAACCGGTCAAAGTTAGTGGTGACCAACCGCGTATTGCCACCTCGATTTTCGCTCAGTGTCAGCAAGCACTCGTGAGCTATGCTCTTAATGGGTTTAGTTGGAACCTTCAGGATGTTTGCCAGCTTCTCACGCAATTTTGCGCGACCGCCGACAATCTGCACTTCCAGCAGACCGACAGCGATGTCGTACTGCCCGGCTTTGATCGCCTTCTTTTGACTCGGGTTTGGTGTTACTCCTACTTCAGTGTAGAGCCTATTCACCAAGCCGGCGAAGTCCGGTAACACTGTACTGGAGATACCCGAACCGCAGAAGAACACCACGTGCCCGCCCTCATGCGCTTGCAGCAAGCGTTTGGGGAGTCTAGGGCCGTTTCTAACAAACTGCATTCAATCGCCTCCGCAGTGTGTGTTTCAGCGTTGTTGGGATTAGTCTGTCGTCGGCCTGATGGGTGGCGGAGCGGCGATGAGGGCAACTAAGCCTAGCACAACTATCTTCAAGGTCGGTGGTGGCTTTTCTGTGGTTCAACGGCATGGTCTTCACTATTGGCCTCATGAGCGCATTGGCGACGGTATCACGAAACTGCACGGTGAACTCGTCAGCGGCATTCCTAGGGATACTAGTCATTCCGAAGCCAATCTCATCCCATCAGCGAAATAAGCGTTTGCCAGTCTACAGTGATCGTACAAGTTGTCGTAAATCGATTCTGCCATGACTATTACTTAGTTGATTGATGCCCAATTGTTGGGTGCCAGCCGCATCGTAGGACTGAGTCCCTTCATCCACTTCGTCTTGCTTGAACCGCCAACAGCGGTAACGAACTTGAGAGCATCGGTTGGACATAAGTGACGATAAATCATCCCTTATCACCGCTTGAAAGCTTTTACTAAAGTTTCGAGAATACTCATTGGCTCAGCATCCTTAATAATGCCTGTAGAGCTAGGCCTAAATAACGTTTGAAGAATTAATTGACGATCATCACCCTGCAGGTCTTTGTCATCAACCAGCAGTGCCAAGTATGTTTTAATCATTGTGACACGCTCGTAGGCATCTGCTCCCAAATGCAGATTAGATATAAATAATTTTGTCGTTAAACGTGTTAGCCAAATACCTAAGGTGGATATCAAGAGCATGATGGAAAATTTCCATACGTCATCTCTAGACAATAATTTATCAGATACTGGTTTTTCAGATGCTGTTGCGGTAGATGCTGTTGCGGTAGATGCTGTTGCGGTAGATGCTGTTGCGGTAGATGCTGTTGCGGTAGATGCTACTGCTTTAGATGCTACTGCTTTAGAAGATGTTGCAAAATATTCGGTAGCCATGACTACAAAAACAACAGTAGTCAGGAAAACAATAAGCAAAGTGGAACCAGCCATAAGCCTCGCCATATTTCGGTGCTGAACACGTTTTTCAGTCCAGTAATCTGCCGATGATTTCAGTACAGTCTCCCCTTTAACGACGGCCATAAAATCAGTTAATGTTGTCTTGGTTTCATCTCTAATGGTTTTAAATCCACTTACTTGCTTTGCTGCCAGGCTTTCAAAGTCCATTGCTTGCTTTGCTGCTTGGCTTTTGAAGTCCATTGCTTGCTTTGCTGCTTGGTTTCCAAAGTTTCTTCCTTGCTTAGTTGCCTGCTCCTC
The DNA here is from genome assembly GCA_965215765.1 of uncultured candidatus Poriferisulfidus sp. Taxonomy (GTDB): domain Bacteria; phylum Pseudomonadota; class Gammaproteobacteria; order Poriferisulfidales; family Oxydemutatoraceae. The sequence goes on from OZ244118.1 coordinate 1,289,872, forward strand.
TATTTCTTTTGTAAGTAAACTAGATTTTTCATGCAGCTCTGTAGTTTCCCTAATCAGTTGCTCATTCTTCTCCCCAAGAACCTTATGCTGCGTTTCAATAAAATCTGTTATAGACCCTTGAAGGTATTTTATTGCCCAATACGCCCCTTCACATGCAGCAGGGTTGTGCAGGTTTACTTTTTCTTTATTCAAAGAAGCGACTGCATAGCTGGCGACTTGAGGGGATCTATTGTCTTTCAAATCTAAAATAAAGCGTCCAATAGGAGCCTCAGCCAGAATGAAGCCCTCGTCTATCGCGATTTGAGCGTTACTTCTAAAACTAATAGCCGGGCCATAGCGAGGTAAATGGTATATCTGGGTCGTTTTACACCATTCAATGAATTGGAGAATTTGCCTAAAAACCTTCTCAAATGGATCCCATACTTGTTTCAAGTTGACATCTTTCTTGGTTGCCAGCTCTAACCAAAACCAAGCGTCACGTTGGGTTCGCATAAAGTCACGTAATTCATCAGTATCGGCGAATTTCTTTTCAGTGCCGGAAAAATCCAAGGTGATGAGTGTTTCTTTCTCAGTTCCTTCTGTCATTTTGTTTCACTCCCGTCCGCCACTACTACTTCGGCGGAGTAAAAGCGGAATTATATATCAAAATTGCCCGCCTTTCTCATGCCGGAACTTCCAAGCCTCGGCATTTTTGTCATCTCGAGGCGATCAATCGTTCACCAATGTCGACGAACCATTTTGATGCGCTCCCAGTGTCCATAGCATTTCTGCTTCATCGCCCGGTTATTTTTGGCATTAATCACATCCTGTCCTTGTTACCGCCGAGACGTGTACCTTTTATGAGTAGTTTTGGATTCTCTACCAGAACGTTGTCAAGGAACTTGCTGGCAACGGCGACCATCATGTCGTAGTTGTGTTCCTGCCAAGTTTTTATGGACACCCGTCTGAACTCCCACCTGGAATATCGTTCCAATAAACCCTGCTTGCCTCGCAGGCCGATGCATGGCGTGAAGTAAAACACCGAATGGCTGGGTGCTCGCAAATTTAGACAAAAGATGTGACTGAGGCTTGGGACGCCGGCTAGTTTTATTGACTTGGGGCGGTGGTTCTCAAGATGCTTGCTGTTGACTAGGAAGCTAAACCACCTGCTGAAAGGTGCAAACCATTGGTTTTTTGTAGTGAAGGTTGGGAGGAGGGGGTGAGGAAAGAGAGGAATGCTTCACAGGAAGAGCTGTACGTCCGACCGACAGAACTCGGAGATCTCTGTAGTAGCACCTCAGTAAATATTCGGGAGTTGGTGCGACCAGATGTCTCCCCGGCTGAGAACAGCTAGGCTTTCAATGATTGATGAGGATGGTCGACCTGAGAAAGTGCATCTGTGTCAGTTCTTTCTATCGGGCTATGGCTGTTACGGAGTCATGCTGATGTGAAGCCGTATGGAAAAGTCGAAATTCAATCCGCTTCTTGTTGGTGTGCGCGCACCATTAATTGTCTATATCTGCCGTCTGTTTCCAATTCTGGATCGGCAGTCTTGGCAGAGCGGATGGCTTTGAGGCAGGCTCCAAGTTCTTCGGGTATCCAGCACGGCTGCTTAGGTATCACCAAGACCAGAAAGTCTAACGCCTGCTCGGGAAACTGGCTACAGATTGTTGTTTCGTTGAGCCGTTGCACAAGATAGCCATAGTCGCAATAATTGGCGGGGTCGGTAGTTGGTTGTAGCCAGTGCTTGAGCATATCAAATGCCTCTGGAAATGCATCTTGCGCTGCGACACATACACGACCGAGGTCAGTCGTGACGGCTGGGTAGATTTTGTCCCGTGTCTTCGGCCAAATCTTGCGCATATATGGTGCGCCTCGCTCCCTCCAGTAGTTAGCTCGCCGCTCGCCAGCACCTTCTATCGTCCTGACTAGCTCTTGAGCCGCATAGTGCAACCCATCCGGGGGCAGTGCACGGGTGGCAGTAGCCAGTCCCTTGTTTTCGAAAGCGTCGCCCCAATTGAGTGCGGCGAAGGTCAGTAACGAAGTGTATTTTTCGCCGAACAAAGTGCGCCGTCTTCCGCAGTTAACGAGCACTTTATAGTGGCTTGCAGTTCCGAGGAGGGCAGGCTTGAGAGCCTGCATCAAGGGATGATAATGGCTCGGTCTGAGGTGCCAGAGAAAGCCTTGCCATGCCGCACACGCTTCGATTTTAGAAGCCTGCCAATCGAACAAGGGTAGCAGGTGTTTCGTTGCCCAATCTCGATCCACATGTAACAGTGGCATGAGACCGGCAGCGAGAAACACGCGACCATGGCGAAATATACCGACGTTTCTATCACAAAGTAAGGTAAAGGTGGGTTTGAGCTCGCCGGGAAGGCCTTGCCCACCTGTGGATTCTTTCCGGCACCTCCAACTTAGCAAGGCCTTTGTAACACAGCCCACCGGATGATTGGTGGCACACGTTACGAAGTCATTGTTACTGCCGGTTTCATCCTTGTGTTTCAGTGTCAACACGCGTTTACAAAGTGCCAAGAAAATTTCCTCTTGACCTACAAAGGTTTTTGCGATGGTGTTCAGCCATCGACTGAGTCCGAGGGAAAAAGGCTGCAACTGCTCATCCGTCGCGTTGGTGAGCACCGGTGCCATGTAACGCCAAGAGGTCTTGATCAGTTTCTCCCGCGACCATTCTTGTAGAGCCATCGACCACCGATCGCCAGGCCAGACACCCTCCTTTGCTAATGCACACAGGGCGTAGGCAGTAGTGGCGAAGTTGTCTTGGCATCGCTGTTGCCAGTCATCTACCTGTCGGTGGTCGGTAGTGGGTTGTTTTAGCCATTCGACTAGTTCGAGAGGACGAGGTGGGGTGCCGACGAAATTGCCTCCATCGGTAACGCTGATCCAGAAAGGGAATTCGTCATGTTCATCCTTAGCAGGTTTCCATTTAGGGTGTTTAGTGCAAAGCTCAGCAAATTTTTTCCTACCATCTTTGCTCAGCCAATCATCTTTACCTAAGGTTGCACGGGCTTGATCAATCTTGGCCAAACGTAGCCAGATATCCCAGTCTACGATGCCAAGACGCGCTTGATTGGTGTGTGACTCGTCTAGGATGGCTTTCTCAAGTTTTACCATCTCAGTTTTAGTGAGTTGCGGAGCCAAGGCAACCAGTAGCCGCATGGTTTCCCGTCTGGTTTCAGGCACCCACAGCCACCGATGTTCATCCGCTAGCAACCAGCCGAGTCCTTGACGTCTGGGTATGGTCTTGCCTTGAGTTGCAGCAAAAAGCGCCAGACGTCGAAATAGCGGATAGGATTCCTGTGACCAAGCCTCCGCTGCATCCAGCGCCCGCTCGGGTGATTGCTTCGCCGTGAAGAGCCATGCGTCACGGGTCAGGCTGATCAAGCATGTCCAGTCGTTTGGATCCGTGTTCTGCGCATGTTTACTGATTGACGGACACAGATCACAGGATGGGTCGTTTCGATCACTCGCGCTGCCGAGTTCGCGCATCAGGTCAAGCGCATCGCGTAATAGGGAGCTAAATTCGGTCAGCAGTTCGTGTAATGCCGCGATCCAGCACTTGTCTTTGGCTAGATCTTCTAAGCCGAGAAGGACTTTATCCGCAAATGGCACGATCCTTTGTCCGGCAAATTTTTTGATGTGCTCCGGCTTGCAGTCGTAGCCGACTTTTTCTAGCAAGTGTTTGTGTAGTGGAAATTGGGCGCGTGGTGTCAGACACTCTCGCAACTCCAGACGCAAGGCCGTCGTTAGCCCATAGCGCCTGAAACGGGTTTTCCAGAGGTAAAGGGCAGAACTACGTATCCAGCTAGGGGCAGACGATACTCGCCCTGTCAGTAGCAAACGCCAAAGCGTTCGCATCGGGGAGCCAAGTATCGCTTCAGTCGCGGTGGAGCAAATGCTTTTTAGCCCGGTTGCGTTGCCGTCTAATTTGAGCCTGCTAAGCTTCTTTAGCTGGGACTCTATTGGATTTGCCAGAATATGGTGTAGCAAGTAGTCGTGCTCGGCCATCCACAGCAATAGAGTCGGGTTGTTGAGGTGTCGTGTCAGCCAAGGTGCCAATTGCCTGATTACTTGATTCCACTTACTTGGTGACGGTTTATTGAGCAGGCTGGATGTACCTCCCCCACCAAAATCCTCCTTGGTTGGGGCGCCGAAAGAACCCAAGCCAGTCTGACGACAAAGCTCCTTGCTCATGGGCGTCAGCCAATTGAGCGATGGTGCTAGATCTGGTTCGGCAAAGCGTTTGGCGGGTAAGCCACTCGGATCGCTTAGTGCCCATATCATGCGGCTGACAAAGTCGTCCTCTTTCGTGCTCTCCAAGGGGCATCTCTCAGCGTATTCGGCAACAATACACTCCTTTACTTTCACGCCGCCTCGGTAGGCCTTACTCCAGTATTGCAAGGTTTCGAGTAGATGGGCGTGCTTATTTTCTTTGTTTTCGGCTTTGAGGTAGAGGATGGGCGTGACCTTCTTGACCTCCCACTCTTTACGTTGTTCCTTCTCTTTGCCTTTGGAATAGTGCCCGAAGGCAAACATCTCTTGTGTTGACACACCTTGCTCGCGTTCGGCGGCGATTGCGCCCGTGATGTAACGCAACATCGGGTCGTTGAGGCTGTAGCCGACGAAGCACACGATGTAGTTGCGAAACAACTCGCTGACAAAGCGGGAAGCCCAACGTTCGGTGAAGTACGCGCGTCCAAAGTCGCTACTGGAGACGACTAGATGATCCGGCTCGCTAGGCGGTGCCGGTTCTTCAGCCAGTAGACCGTGCAAATAAACCAGCCCATCCCATTGTTTCTTCCGAGACGGCAGATTTGGTGCCTCAAAACGTTCGACCTCAAGTGGCTTATACGTGGCTGGTTTTTTTAGTAGCCAGTCGAAGTTGGTGACGACTGATGCCGAAAAACATTTACCTCGCAGTCGCTTTTTCGCGATTACCTTCTCGAACAGCCGGTCAAAGTTGGTAGTGACCAGCCGCGTACTGCCATCTCCGAGATTTTTGCCCAATTCCAGCAAGCTCTCGTGAACTGTGTCCCCATAGAATTTGGTTGGAATCTTCAGGATGTTTGCTAGTGTACGACGTACTTCCATACGACCACCAGTAATTTCCTCGTCTAGCAGGTCGACAGCAACGTCGTACTGTCCGATCTTAATCGCCCTTTCTTGTCTCGGGTCTCGTGCCGGTTTCAATTTGGCATAGAGTTCCTTCACCAAGCCGGCGAAGTCCGGTAACACCGGGCAAGAGATGCCAGCACCGCAGAAGAACACCACACGTCCATCCTCATGTGCTTGCAGCAAGCTTTCGGGGAGGTGAGGGCCGTTTCTAACAAACTGAATCCGTCCGTTTTCGGAGAATGCGTGTTCCATGGGTGCGGAATTAGTGTGTCGTGTGGGTGACGGCTTGACGAAAGGGGAGGTCGCCAAACTCGGCAAACAATTCATATGCGCTGATGGTCGAGTTTTGCATGGTTCTACTGCTTTTCTACTGCTAAAAAAATTTAGATGTCAAGTGCATAACTTCCTTTCAACGGTTCAATGACACGATCTCCACTATAGGCTGCAAAAATTGTCGGTGACGGTATCACGAAACCAGACGGAAATTTGCCAGCGACATCTCAAGGAATATTAGTCATTCCGAAGCCAGCCCCATCTCGCTAGCGGCATAAGCCTTGGTTGTCTGAAGAGATTGTTTTGAGCTGTTGCAAATTGATTGGTTCACCCCTCTTTAGTTGGTCAATGACTGGTTCTTAAATTCGCAAGCAGTACTGACGGTGGGAATACCTTTGTCCATTTCGTTTTGTTTGAGTTTCCGTCCGCAATGATCTTGAGAGCCTAGGTCGGTTATAAGTGAAGATGAATAACCCTTTAACGCCGTTTCAAAGCTTTGACTAAAGTTTCTAAAGCACTTGTTGGTCCATCATCCTTAATAATGCCTGAAGAGCTGGGTCTAAATAACGTTTGAAGAATTATTTCACGGTTGTCATCATTCAGACCTTTACCTTCGGCTAGCAGCGCAAAGTATGTTTGAAACATTGTGACACGTTCATAGGCATCTGCTCCCAAATGCAGATTAGATATAAATATCTTTGCTGATAAGCGTGTTATCCAAACGCCAAAGGTGGATAATGCAACCAAGATGCTAATTTTCACTGGACTAACTTCATCCTCAGTTGTTACGAGAATAATGATGGCTACCAAGATAAAAGCTACTAGAGTTGAACCAGCAATGACTATAGTACGGTAAGCCGCAACCTGCGTCGCTGCTTCGTGCTTGGCACGTTTTTTAGTCCAGTATTCTACCGATTCTTCCAACGCGACCTTCTCGTTTAAGTGTGCTTGAAAATCAGCTAACTTTTTTCTTGTTTCATCAAGCGTTATTTCAAAGTCACTCGCTTGTTTGGCTGTTAGGCTTTCAAAGGTATTTGCTTGCTTAGTTGTCAGGTTTCCAAAGTCACTCGCTTGTTTGGCTGTTAGGCTTTCAAAGGTATTTGCTTGCTTAGTTGTCTGTTTTCCAAAGGCATTTGCTTGTTCGATTGTTTGATTTTCAAAGGCATTTGCTTGCTCAGTTGTCTGCTTTCCAAAGGCATTTGATTGTTCGGTTGTTTGCTTTTCAAATATTTTTGATTGCTGCGTTGTCTGGCTTTTAAAGTCACACTCTTGTTTGCCCGTTTGGCTTTCAAAGACTTTTGCCTGCTCAGTTGTCATGTTCCCAAAAGCACTTGCTTGTTCGGCTGTTTGGTTTTCAAATATTTTCAATTTCTGTATTGTATGGCTTTTGAAGTCACCCACTTGTTTGGCAATCAGGTTATCAAAGGTTTTTGCTTGCGCAGTTGTTAGGTTTCTAAAGTCACTTGTTTGTTTGGCTAATTGCATTTCTAATGTACGTGTGTGCATAGCCATCTGGTTTTCAAAGGCACTTGTATGTTTAGTTGTTTGTTTTTCAAAGGCACTTGTATGTTTAGTTGTTTGTTTTTCAAAGGTATATTCTTGCTTGGTTTCTACTTCTTTAATTTTTTTAATTAGTTGCCTGTTCTTCTCTCCAAGATAATCATGCTGCTTTTCAAATCTAGTTGTCCAATTCTGTACAATTGAGTCGTAAATCTCTTGCTGCATTTTAGTGGAATCTGTTGTGGAGCCTTGCCTGTATTTCATTGCCCAATACGCCCCTTCATATGCAGGAAGGTTACTAGTAGTCACATTTTTATTATTCATAAAAGCGAGTACGTAAGCGGCAATTTGAGGAGATTTCCTTTCTTTTAAACCTAAAACAAAGCGTGCGTCTGGGGCAACATCCATGATAAACCCCTGCTCTACTGCAGTTTGAGTTTGAACTTTAAGAATTTTGACCAGTTCGATTTGCTTATCGTGGTTATTCAAATGTCGCCGGTACTGATTAATGAATTCTTCAGCCCGTATAAAATACCACTTAAAGGGCCCCCACATCTGAACCAAGTTTGTACCTTTTTGAGCTACATGTTCTAGCCAAGACCAAGCACTTTTCTGGGATTGCATAAATTCACGTAGTTCATCAATGTCGGCGAATTTCTTTTCTGTGCCAGAAAAATCTAACGTTATAAATGTTTTTGTCTCATCTGTTATGCGTAAATCCATTTGGTTTCACTCCCATCCACCACTATTGTTTGGTGGAGTTATGGCGAGAAAATATATCAGAGCAGTTCGCCAGTCTCATCTCTGATGCCTACATAGCCTTTGTATATAACAAACCAAACCTGTTTGCAACCTTTTAGCACTAATACACGTGACTGCTTTCTCGCGATGCCGAAAATTCACTAATTTGTATTTCTCTTGAGAAAATCAATCTCGGTATCTAGGTAGTGGTGATTTCGTAAGTGCTCAGCCTACGCAAATGGCGTGGTACCGCCTGTCGCATGCTGGAATCCCTAGGTCTCGGCATTTTCGCCGTCTTGGGTCTTTCAACGTGTTCTTTGGTGGCAACCTGTGGCTTTTGCTTGCCCAAGCTATCATGGATGCGTCTGGGCCTTACCTGAAACATTGTTTCAATAAACCCTGCTGGCTACGCAGAGTGAGATATGGTGGGAAGTTAAATGCGTCGGCTCCGGGTGCCGTGGTGCCGCTACCTTGCAGGCAATTTCCATCATCTCTCCATAGTTGGTCACAACTTCGTACTTCACGTGTCCTTGGTCAATTTTTCGGTCTCGTGGAGTAGCCGCACAAGGCGAATGTAGTCGTGATAGGGGATGTAGTTGGTTGTAGCCAATGCCTGAGCAGATCAAATGCCTCGGGAGTGGACATGTTGCCTTTGGTTTCGGGGACGAAGTGGATGTGTTTGACAGAGCCTGTCTTAAAGGGAATGGTCTAATCTGGGTTGTGGTTGCCTGCAGGAACAGGAGCAGGAATCAGGAAACAGCGAGGAGGTTTGGTGCAGACGACCACTTTGGTACTGGCATCCAATTCTCTGACGAAATGTCGGTCAATTTTTGAGTTGGTAATCGCGTAATCGTAAATGTGTCTCTTAGGCTCCACGCTGTCTTTGCTGAAATTCTGCTTGCTCTGTCCGGTCGCGAAGGTGTCGAAACTGTGGGCTTCGGTGATACGGTCATAGCTCGGCCGCTCAATGATGACCGTGGTCTTCTGCTTGTTGGTCAGTCGTGATCCCTCAGCAATGAAGTGCCCCGGGTTCTGTTTGGACTTCTCGGGCACAAAAGCATCGATGCCACTCAAGATTCCAGCGATGTCTTTCGCTCGAGTTGGTGTTTTCCGCGGTCGTCGCCCACATCAGCCAACTGAGATTCTCTGAACACGTTGCCAATCAGGCCAAAATCCTGTTCCGCGTGAAGGTCAAGCCCAAGAGGAAGCTCTGCCTAGGCTCCGCTGGCGTGAGCCCCTTGCGTTCACGGAATCTGATGGTTCACGCATTGATACCCAGGCTCCTGGAAGCCCCACCGCCTGTTGGCATCACGTTTCCCCTTCGCTCGAAATAAAGCCTTAAACAGCTTGTCTTCGGCCAAAAAATCCCTCGCGTGGGGCTTTGAACCAAACGCCTTAAGTGTTAACATGAAGCATTAACTTACTTTTGGTGCGGTCACGTGACACTTAAAAATAACGCCAAAAACGCCCGTATCTGGGTACTTTTCATGATTTTGGCTCACACAGGCCAGTTATTTGGCGTTAGCGCGTTTGCCGCCGCCATGATTGATTCTCCCGCCGATGTTTCCCAAATGTCTTCCATTTGCCACGGCAACAATGATCGCACCATGGTGCGCCATCACGAAAATGGCGATGCTGTCTCGGCAGGTGCTCTGTTGTGCTGCGATGATGGTTGCTCCGTTTTGAATTGTCATGCCGCGAGTGCCATCCTCGGTTCATTCAACACTATGGAACTTGTGCCGTCTCATTCAGTCAATTTTTTTGTACGACCTGCCTCTATCTCTGAGTCTGTAAGCTCACTCTACCGCCCTCCCATTCTCGGCTGACCACAGGATAGTTGCGCCTGATTCACGCGCAGCTTGTTAGCCGGGGGTCATAAAAAGACCCTCTCAAATTCATGCCTCGAATCTTTCGGTTTGAGGCCTTTACGAGGGTTATCTCATGAAGATTTTTCCGAAAAGCGTCTTTCCGCTTGCTTTGTTTGCCTTGCTTGTTTTGTCGGCCTGCTCATATCCCAATTCGGGCAGGGCTGAGGAGGGCAATGTACTTGAAGTTTATAAAAGCCCGACCTGTGGTTGCTGCGGCGAATGGGTATCTCATTTGCAGAGCAGGGGTTTTGGCACTGAAGTCCAGAACCTGAGCTTCCTGGGCAGCATAAAAAGGAAGTTCAACATTCCTGCGAACCTGCAGTCATGCCATACCGGTGTGAGCAAGGATGGGTACTTCTTTGAGGGTCATGTTCCTGCCAAATTTATTGAGAGGTTCCTGTCTGCCCCGCCGGCTGGTGCTGCCGGGCTGGCTGTGCCGGGCATGCCTGTGGGTAGTCCGGGCATGGAGAGGGGGGAGCGTTTCAGTCCTTATTCCATTCTGCTGGTGATGAAGGACGGTTCAATAGAAGTGTATGCCGAAGTGGCGTCTGTCAAGGAGCAATATTAATCATGTCGGTTCAATTTCCAAAGATGGTCTCTTGGGCACTGGCTTTGACAATGGTCTGTTTCGGGGCGCAAGGCCATGCCGCTGAATACTCGTTGGCTGAGGCTGTCAGGAAGGCTCAAGCTGGCGATCCATGGCTGGACGGGAGTCGCTTTCGTGAGGAAAATCTCAGGTCTCTTAGCGTCAGCGCGGGGACCTTGCCTGATCCCACTGTGAGCCTTGGTGTCGCCAATTTGCCGACCGACAGTTTCAATTTCGGTCAGGAGCCCATGACGCAGCTTAAGGTGGGTGTCAGTCAAATGTTCCCGCGCGGGAATACACGGTCTTTGCGGCAGGAAAAGCTCGAAAGGCTGAGCAGGATACAGCCCTTTGCGCGTGAAGACCGGAAGGCTTCCGTGGCGGTGATCGTTTCGCACCTTTGGCTGGAGGCGCGCCGCAGTCAGCAAACCGTAGGTCTTATAGAGAAAGACCGGGGCTTGTTTGAGCATCTTGTGGACGTTGCCCAGTCCGGCTATGCCACTGCGTTTGCGCGAACCCGTCAGCAAGATCTTGTTCGTGCACAGCTTGAACTCACGCGTTTGGAAGATCGCTTGACTCAGTTGCATCAGCAACGTGATATCCAGTTCGCACGTCTGGGCGAATGGTTGTCCGATCCAAGTATTTCGATCTCAGATACCTCGGATGCCAATTCGAGTATCAAGCTGCTTTACCCTGATTTGCTTGGCCGGTCGAATGCCGGAAAAAACTCGCAGCGGCTGGTCGTTCTGCTCAATAGCCATCCAAAGCTAAGAGGCATTGACCAAAAAATCAGTGCGATGAATTCCAGTATCAGGTTGGCTGAGCAAAGCTACAAGCCGCAATGGGGTGTCAATGCGAGTTACGGCTATCGGGATCAAGACCCCTTTGGGAATGACCGGCCGGGCTTCTTTTCGGTGGGTGTGAACTTTGATGTGCCTTTGTTTACGAGTCGCTATCAGGACAAGCAGGTTCAGGCGGCGACTGCTGACAAGGAGGCTGTAAAAACAGACAGGGTATTGATGCTGCGCCAGCTCAAATCCGGATTTGATTCGGCACAAGCGCAGTATCTGAGACTCCTTGAAAGGAAAGAATTGTTTGATACTCGTCTGCTTCGAGAGATGTATGAGCAGGCTGAAGCGTCGCTTACCGCTTACAGCAATGGTGATGGTGATTTTGCCGAAGCGGTACGTGCTCGTATTGCTGAACTCAATGCGCGGGTAGAAGCGCTTAATGTTCATGTCGATATTCAAAAATCCGTCGCGCAGCTTAATTATTTTCTGACCGGAATGCCGGCGGGCACTCAATTCGGCGTCTCTGGCTCTTTTTCCAGCAAATAAAGGGGGGCATGTCAATGAATAAATCAAATAGCCGAGTTCCCCAACTGTTGGGTGCCTTGACAGTGGGTGCGGTTGCAGGTATTGCCTTGACGCTGATGTTTGTCGGTGGGGGCCTCGAGTTGGCCAATCAGGGTGCGGAGAAGGAGCCGTTGTATTGGGTGGCTCCCATGGATCGCAATTACCGCCGTGACCAACCTGGCAAATCGCCAATGGGAATGGACTTGGTTCCGGTGTATGACAAAGGTGAAAAAGCCAATGATGCGGGTCCGGGGACGATCAATATATCGCCGGATGTTGTGAATAACCTGGGCGTGAGAACAGCTTTGGTCGAACGCAAGTCACTGCACAGTGAAATATTGACGGTTGGCTATGTCCAATATGATGAAGACAAGCTGATTCATATACACCCGCGTGTCTCGGGCTGGGTAGAAAAACTTTATGTCAAGGCGGCGGGCGACCCGGTGAAAAAAGGTGCACCGCTCTATGCCCTGTATTCGCCGGAGTTGGTCAATGCCCAGGAAGAGCTGGTGCTCGCACTCAAGCGAAAAAATACCCGACTTGTCCAGGCGGCCAAGGATCGGCTTAAGGCGCTTCAGATTCCCGGTGTGTTTATTCGGAAACTCGAACGCGGCAGCAAGATTCAGCAAACCATCACGTTTTACGCGCCTCAAAGCGGTGTTGTTGACAACCTCAATATCCGCGAAGGTTTTTTCGTGGAACCCGGAACAACGATGTTAAGTATCGGTGCGCTTGATCAGGTTTGGGTAGAAGCGGAGGTTTTTGAACGACAGGCGTCACTGGTAAAGGCAGGTGATCGGGTCACCATGACCTTGGATTATCTGCCGGGGAAAACCTGGAACGGGCGTGTTGACTATATCTATCCGACGCTGGACAGCAAAACGCGCACCATACGGATTCGCTTGCGTTTTGATAATCCCCGGCATGAGCTCAAACCTAATATGTTTGCTCAAGTTGCGGTTCATTCAGACAGAGACGAGCAGTTTCTGGTTATTCCACGCGAAGCCCTTATTCGGACAGGAAGCCAGGATCGTGTCGTGCTCGCCTTGGGTGGAGGCAGTTTCAAGTCGATTGCCGTGAAAGTTGGTGCGCAGGATCAAAACAGTGTGGAAGTACTTGAGGGGCTGAATGAAGGCGAAGAGGTTGTTACATCTGCCCAGTTTCTTCTTGACTCGGAGTCCAGCAATACTTCCGATTTTAAGCGCATGCACCATGGTGGCGACCTGCCAGGCTCTGTTTGGGTAGCCGGCAGCATAGAAGATGTGATGGAAGGTCAAAGAATGGTGACGGCAAGGCATGATGCGATTGATGCCTGGAAATGGCCAGAAATGACCATGGATTTTCAAGTCAGTGAAAAGGTCAATCTTGACGAATTGAGCCCGGGAACACTGCTGAATATGGAAATTACGAAAATCACCGGTGGCCAGTATGAAATCACCGGAGTCCATATTATGTCTTCTGGTGCGGATACGAATGGAAACAGCGCGTCTGCAGAAGGCGACACGAAGATGAACCATGCAGAGATGGATACTCAGAAATGAACCGGGGCGAAATGGATCATTCCAAAATGAGTCGGGGCGATATGAATCATTCAGCACCTCAGCACGAGACGGCAGGTGGGGAGTAAGCGATGATTGAATCCATTATTCGCTGGTCAATCGGCAACCGGCTCTTCGTTCTTCTGGCGACCGCCATTTTGGTCGGTGTCGGTTTGTTTTCCTTGAAGAATACACCAGTCGATGCCATTCCCGACCTTTCCGACGTTCAGGTAATCATCAAGACAACATTCCCGGGGCAGGCGCCGCAGGTGGTAGAAGACCAGGTCACCTATCCGCTCACAACCGCCATGCTGTCTGTGCCGGGAGCAGTCACTGTTCGCGGCTATTCGTTTTTTGGCGACTCCTACGTTTACATCATCTTTGATGAAAAAACGGATTTGTACTGGGCGCGAAGTCGCGTGCTGGAATACCTGAGCCAGGTTGCACCGGCTTTACCCGCAGCAGCCAGGCCTCAGCTTGGGCCTGATGCGACGGGCGTTGGTTGGGTTTATGTCTATTCCTTGATCGACAGAACCGGCAAGCATGATATTAGCCAGCTACGAAGTTTGCAGGACTGGTTTTTGAAATACGAGCTGCAAACGGTTCCAGGTGTATCTGAAGTGGCCGCGATGGGTGGCATGGTCAAGCAATACCAGGTGACTGTGAACCCTGAAAAACTGCGCGCGTTTGGTATTCCTCTTTCTCACATTCAAATGTCCATAAAACGAGCGAACCAGGAAGTGGGCGCTTCCGTTGTGGAAATGGCTGAGGCGGAATATATGGTTCGGGCTTCAGGGTATCTGCAAAACAAAGACGACCTTGCCAACGTACCTTTGGGTGTGAATGAGAATGGCACTCCTTTGCTGCTGCAAGACGTGGCAGATATTCAACTCGGCCCCCAAATGCGCCGAGGCATAGCTGAGTTAAACGGTGAAGGAGAAGCCGTGGGCGGCATCGTGGTCATGCGTTTCGGGGAAAATGCCCAGGCAACGATAGACGGTGTAAAGCAAAAGCTCGAACAGTTGAAAAAGGGATTACCTGAAGGCGTGGAAATCGTCACGGTTTACGATCGTTCGGGGTTGATTCAAAGTGCCATTGAAAATCTGTGGCAAAAACTGATTGAAGAATTTATTGTTGTTGCACTGGTTTGCATGATTTTTCTTTTTCATGTTCGCTCATCTCTCGTCGCGATTGTCAGTTTGCCCGTCGGGATATTGACGGCATTTATCGTGATGCATTTTCAGGGTATCAACGCAAATATCATGTCGCTCGGGGGCATTGCTATTGCGATTGGTGCCATGATCGATGGTGCGATCGTCATGATTGAAAATATGCACAAGCATATAGGAAAGACCCCTCTAAGCTCTGAGAATCGATGGGCGATTGTTACCAAGGCAGCTACCGAGGTCGGGCCTGCACTCTTTTTCAGTTTGCTGATCATTACGGTCAGTTTTGTGCCTGTTTTTACGCTGGAGGCACAGGAAGGTCGCATGTTCAGTCCACTCGCATTTACCAAAACATACGCCATGGCCGCTGCTGCGGCGCTCACCGTTACCTTGGTGCCCGTTCTCATGGGTTACTTTATTCGCGGGCGTGTGCTGTCTGAACACAAGCATCCCGTCAACCGGATTTTGATTCGTTTGTATATGCCGGTGCTTAAAACCATATTGGCTTTCCCCAAAACAACAGTCTTGCTCGCGGTGGTATTGTTGCTCAGCACGCTCTGGCCTCTACAGAAAATAGGCAGCGAATTTATCCCGCCCCTGGATGAAGGAGACTTGATGTATATGCCCACCACCCACCCTGGCATATCGATTGGCAAGGCAAGGGAGCTGTTGCAACAAACCGATAAATTAATCGTAACTGTGCCTGAGGTTGAAAATGTCTTTGGCAAAATAGGCCGAGCAGAAACGGCAACGGATCCGGCACCGCTCACAATGATTGAAACGTTTATTCAATTAAAGCCACGCAGTGAATGGCGCGATGGTGTCACAATGGAATCATTAAAAGAGGAGTTCGACGCGCTTGTAAGGGTACCTGGGGTGACCAACGCCTGGGTAATGCCGATAAAAACGCGCATCGACATGCTCGCAACCGGTATCAAGACGCCTGTCGGTATCAAAGTCGCCGGCTCTGACTTGTCCATTATTCAGTCCATCGGGCAACAACTCGAGGAGATACTCAGGGATGTTGAAGGGACTGCCTCCGTTTATTCCGAACGTGTCGTAGGTGGTCGCTACCTTGATATTGATATTCATCGTGCAAAGGCAGCGCGCTTTGGTCTGAACATCGCCGATGTCCAGCAAGTGATCGCCACGGCTGTCGGGGGGGTGAACATCACGCAGACCGTTGAGGGCGTGGAACGATACCCCGTCAATATCCGCTACCCGCAGGCATACCGCAATTCACCTGAACAATTGGCGTTGCTGCCTATCGTGACACCACGCGGAGAGCGCATAGCACTCGGTGATGTTGCCAGTATTTCCATTGCTGACGGTCCCCCAAGCATCAAGAGTGAGAACGCTCGGACTAATGGCTGGATCTTCATCGATATTAGCGGCGTTGATGTGGGAAGCTATGTTGATAATGCGAAAAGGATCGTGGACAGAGAACTGACGCTCCCGGCAGGATACTCGATCAACTGGTCCGGGCAGTACGAGTATATGGAACGCGCGAAAGCCAAACTAAGCTATGTGGTGCCTCTTATACTCGCCATCATCGTTGTCCTGTTGTATTTGAACTTTCGAAGTTTTATCGAAGTGGCTCTTATTATGGGAACGCTCCCGCTCGCTGTCATTGGCAGTATCTGGTTGTTGTATTGGCTTGAATTCAACTTCTCGGTCGCGGTAGGCGTTGGGCTTGTCGCGCTCGCTGGCGTAGCTGTAGAAATCGGGGTGATTATGCTGGTATATCTCAACCTGTCCCTCGCCAACATGAAAAAGGCGCGAACAAGTACTGCGCCAGTAACCAAGGTCGAACTTAGACAAGCCGTTCTTGATGGCGCTGTACTCAGAGTGAGACCGGTAGTGATGACTGCAGGCGCAACAATCGTGGGCTTGTTGCCCATCATGTATGGCGATGGCACAGGTTCTGAAGTGATGCAGCGTCTGGCCGCACCAATGGTTGGCGGTATGGTCAGCGCATTGTTTCTGGCACTCTTGGTGCTGCCCGCTGTTTACTACCTTCTGCGAAGATCTGCATATAAGTGAGCAGGTCATGACTTATTGTCGGCGAGCTGTTCAGGTGTGCTCCGATGTCAAGGGTGTTTCTGCTTCATCTGTTGGGTCATCTGTCCTTTAGTTTCAACAGCTTGTCATCCAGCACGCAGCGAACCACATCGATCCGCTCGTTGCGCTGCGCTATCAAATCACCAGTGATCATCGGAAGCTGGAACGGGAAGAGTGATGGGTTGTTCAGCAGTAGCCTCATCAGTTCACTAGCTCCCGGGGTGGGGTAGCTGCGCTCCGGTGTCCAGGGTGTTTCTGCTTCATCTGTTGAGCCATCTGTCCTTTAGCTTCAACAGCTTGCCGTCCAGCCCGCAGTGAACCACGTCGATCCGCTCGCTGCGCTGTGCTATCAAATCACCAGTGATCATCGGAAGCTGGAATGGGAAGAGCGATGGGTTGTTCAGCAGTAGCCTCATCGGTTCTCTGGCCCCCGGGGTAGCTGTGCTCCGGTGTCCAGGGTGTTTCTGCTTCATCTGTTGGGTCATCTGTCCTTTAGCTTCAACAGCTTGTCATCCAGCCCATGGTGAACCACGTCGATCCGCTCGTTGCGCTGCGCTATCAAATCACCAGTGATCATCGGAAGCTGGAATGGGAGGAACGATGGATTGTTCAGCAGTAGCCTCATCGGTTCTCTGACCCCCGGGGTGGCTGTGCTCCGGTGTCCAGGGCGTTTCTGCTTCATCTGTTGGGTCGTCTGTCATTTAGTTTCAACAGCTTGCCATCCAGCCCGCAGTGAACCACGTTTCTCCGCTCGCTGCGCTGTGCTGTCAAATCACCAGTGGCCATCGGAAGCTGGAATGGGAAGAACGATGGATTGTTCAGCAGCAGAAACATCGGTTCTCTGGCCCCCGGGGTAGCTGTGCTCCGGTGTCCAGGGTGTTTCTGCTTCATCTGTTGGGTCATCTGTCCTTTAGCTTCAACATCATCAGTAACAGCTATTATGCTGCCAGAGGGCAAAGCAATGGCTTGGGGACAGAACGCACTTTTACGCAGTTGCGTTGTCCGACGATGTCCAGCGCGACCTGTAGTCTGTCGGGTTCAGACCAAAGGACTTACGAGGATTGGGATACGAGTGTTTGGGGTTTTGGCAGTGCTACGGACTTGCCGCAATTGTCGAGCAACCGGAATTCGGAGTTGAACCTGAAGCCGTATATCAATGGGTCCGCCGAGTTGGTGGTGGGGACAGGTTATCCGGGCATCACGCGCTTTTCTTTAGAGGCAGACTACCCGGGACCGCCTGGTGAATCAGTCGTTTTGACGTGGTCACTTCTTTTCGATGAGCCATCCACGCTAAGCGATTTCGTCTACTTTGAACTTGAGGATGGCACAACCAGCACAGAGGAAAATGGTTCTGCTGAGACGCTTGCTGTCGTGCGTGATGGTCTTATGGAAGGAAAGGGCTTTTATGTTGTGCTCAAGAACAATGTTTCTGCCAATGATGACCGGATTCGGGTTCGGATTGAGAAGGCGAAGCAACCCTATATCAGGAGCCCGGGTGACATTCCCCCGGCGACGATTGGGAGCACCACCACTTTCAGTTTCTCTGTAGGTTACGCGGGTCCTGCAGAACAATCGGTTACTTTGACGTGGTCTCTTTCCGGCGTACCGTTCTCGCTGCGTCATTTGGTCTACTTTGACACCGGAGGCGGTAGCACCAGCACTACGGTTACTGATTCCGCAAAGCTCACGGGTAGTGCCAGCACGGTAACGCTTGTGGTAGTAGGCAATGAGGAGCTGGCAGGCAGAAGTTTTTACGTTGTGCTCAAGAACGATATTTCTGCCAGTGATGACCGGGTTCAAGTTCGGACTGAGGCAGGTTCACCCAATATTGCCCAGGACGATGATATTCGCCCGGCACCGATTGGGAGTACCACCACCTATGGTTTCTCTGTGGGCTACACGGGTTCTTCGGAACCAGTTACTCTGACGTGGTCTCTTTCCGGTGTGCCGAACTCGCTGCGTCATTTTGTCTACTTTCGTCTCGCAGACGGTACAACCAGCGAAATGTTTATTGACAGCTCAGTGCGCACGACTAACGCCAGCCCGGTAACGCTTGTGGTAGTAGGCAATGAGGGGCTGGCAGGCATAAGTTTTTACGTTGTGCTCAAGAATAATTTTTTTGACAGTGATGACCGGGTTCGGATTCAGGTTCAAGGCCTCACCGCTATACGGTTACGTGTGAAGGTGTATTTGGGAGGCGCAGTACGGTAGGGAGTACGCCCGATCCCTCGGGATAGCAAAAGAGGCAGGACAGACAGGTAAGGGCGAGGCAGAGGAAGGTTGCGAATAGGCGTTGTCCCGAGATAATCCTGAACGCTTTGCGGGTTAATGCATTGGCAAAGGCTCCCCGGCAAGCATGGCTCATATATATTCAGGCAGAAAAAACTCCCGGGCAGGCTTGGCTCGCACAGGCCTTTATAGAAGAGATTGCCATCCATGAAAGCCGTGTCATTGAACCTGACAGGCTTATTGTGTCGGGAGCTGATAGAAGAGTATTGGAAGTCCTGATAATCTCCGCTTCTTTAACAGATATTGCTGCACCATAAGGAATTTTTCATGGGTGCCAATAGCATGAAAGTGACCACGTCACTGTGTTGTATCTGTTGGCCGAGAGAAAGCAAACAGGAGGTCATCAATCCCTCTCGAGGTAATTCTCTGGAATCCGACGGTGTTGTGGCTATTCTCCTTAACTGACAAGCCGCCAGACAGTAGCGGTCGTGAGCACCACTCAGTTCGCCGGCATTCCAAGCTATCAGCTTGCCCGTGTGTTATCACCGCCTGACTGAAAGCTTTAGTCTTCGCGAATGCACGATTCCTTACCGGAACGCTCCTGCGCACTAGTATGACTCCGAAGACAGGTCAAGCCTTTGTTTCTTGTTCTGTTTTCTTCGTGCCACGCCATGAGTGGCAAGGCGCGAATATATGGAAACCGCATCCGGTCATATACCCCGGGGTCGAAGGAGAATAAGCATCCGTGCTGCCCGATTGCCCCAGGCATCTTTTGCCATTGCCACATATTTCCCGAGCGGCCACTGATAGCCCCTGACAATTTCCGATATTTGACAGTGACTGACTGAAAGCTTTGTCCTTCGCGAATGCACG
This sequence comes from uncultured candidatus Poriferisulfidus sp., assembly GCA_965215765.1. Lineage (GTDB taxonomy): Bacteria > Pseudomonadota > Gammaproteobacteria > Poriferisulfidales > Oxydemutatoraceae. The sequence continues at coordinate 1,309,168 of OZ244118.1, forward strand.
ATTCCTTACCGGAACGCTCCTGCGCGCTTATGACTGCGACGAGAGGTCAAGCCTTTGTTTCTTATTCTGTTTTCTGCCCGCAAAGGGTTAAAGCGCGCCATTGACAGCTTACTGTTTGACCAGGCTTTACTGAACCTTGGATATTCTTGTTTATGCAGTAGAATGACAGTTCTGTTCGTAAGGCTCGGCAGTTGCTTTGCCTTGTGTCACAACATGGCGCATAGTTGCTTGGTGACTTCCGTTCGTTGTCATTAGTTTTTTGGGGTGCTTATGTCGAAACTTGGTATTCGTTGTGTCAGACGTGCGGTTTCAGTCGCGGACTTGACAGATTTTGGAAAGGCAGTGTGCGCCAGCCTGCTGCTTGTTTTGTCCTGTGTTCTGTCGCCCGCCTTTGCCCAAGCGGGGTGTACGCCTGACGAGGGGAGTGGAAGCAGCAGTTCTCCTTATCGAATCGACACGCTCTGCGAATTGCAAGGCATCAGTTCAAGCCCAACAGCGCACTACGAATTGGTTGCCAACATTGACGCGAGCGAGACCGTGAGTTGGAATGGTGGTGCGGGTTTTAGGCCGATCGCAAGCACTGTGACAGATGGTTTTTTGGGTTCTTTCGTGAACGCGAGCGACCACGTGATCAGTTCGCTGACGATCAGCCGCAGTACTTATGAATAACGTGGGTCTGTTCTCCCGATTGGCGAATGGTGCGACGCTAACAGGCATCATACTGGTCGACTCGCGCATAACCGGGCGTCACGATGTAGGGTCACTGGTTGGTAGAAGCGTTGAAGGTGTGATTGAGGGTTGCTCCGCGACGGGCTCGGTTGTTGGAGGAGGCGATACTGTTGGCGGACTTGTTGGCTTTAGCTCAGGCTTCATCAGCGACAGCTACGCGACGGGTTCGGTTGTTGGAAGAGGAGGTAGTGTTGGTGGCCTTGCTGGCGCTGGCAGCAACATCCGCAACAGCTACGCGACGGGTTCGGTTCCCGTGGAAGATAGAGTTGGTGGCCTCGTGGGAACAATTGTCGCCGGCGGCATCAGCAACAGCTACGCAACGGGTTCGGTTTTTGGGCAAGAGAGAGTTGGTGGCCTCGCGGGTCAGGTCGAGGTTAACGCAAACATCGCTAACAGCTATTATGCTGCCAGATGGCAAAACAATGATTTCGGGACAGAACGCACTTTTACGCAGTTGCGTTGTCCGACGAAGTGCAGCGCAACCTGTAGTCTGTCGGGTTCAGGCCAAATGACTTACGAGGATTGGGACACGAGTGTTTGGGATTTTGGCAGTGCTACGGACTTGCCGCAATTGTCAAGCAACCGGAATTCGGAGTTGAACCTGAAGCCGTATATCAATGGTTCTGCCGACTTGGTGGTGGTGACAGGTTTTACGGGCACCACGCAATTTTCTCTGGTGGCAGATTACCTGGGCTCTTCAGGAGAATTTGTCATTCTGACGTGGTCTCTTTCCGATGTGCCGACCATGTTGCGTCATTTGGTCTACTTTGACCTTGGAGATGGTACGACCAGCACAACGGTTACTGATATCGCAAAGCTCACGGACAGTGCCAGCCCGGTAACGCTTGTGGTAGTGGGCAATAAGGGGCTGGCAAGCATAAGTTTTTACGTTGTGCTCAAGAACGATATTTCTGCCAAAGATGACCGGGTTCGGGTTGATGTTGAGGAGGAGAAGCAACCTTATATCCTCCAGAGTGATGACATTAGGATACAAAGAAGATAATTGTACAATAGATAAAAGAAACGAGTAAACCGATAATTTGCAAAGTAAGAACCCTCTAAAAATTTCTGAGCAAAGAAGAGAGTGAATATAGTGAGAAATATTATGAATTATCGACTTTTTTTGATATGCATATCTATGCTCTTTTGTTTCATTTCTTCGAAAAGCATAGGCCAAACTAAAGCAAGTACCCTTCCCGAAAAATTCATTTGCGATCATTTAGGGACTGTGGATTTTTTGAATAAAAAAATTACGGATGATCGTCTACTAAGCCTTGAACTCATTACTAAGCTTCAGAAAGAAAAAGAGCTTTCTGAAGATGACCAGACTTTATTAGCGAGAATCCTCATGAGATACCAACTTCTACCAATGAATGAAAACGGCACTCGTTGTCGCTATTACAACTATCTTTGTGTTGAGCACGAACAACTGGAAATACCGGAACGTTTTGCTCAACAATATGTGGATAACCAAGAAAATGGCATCCAACATTGTTATATTTATTCAAAGGGTCGGCATGAAAAAAAAGCAATCTCCAGTGAAGATTGCATTCTAGCTATCCAGAAACAAATAAGAGAAATTCCACCCTCTCTAGCTTTGGCTCAAGCGAGTATTGAATCTGGCTTCGGCTCCTCTTATTTAGCAAAAGAAGCTTCCAATTTATTCGGTCTGCAGGTTCTTTTTTCCTCTCCTGAAAAAGTAAAAAGTCATGATCGTTGCGTACCAGCACGAAGGGAGCCAAGTCTTTGCGTCTATAATTTCAATGGAAATATTGAGTTGGGATTTTACACTTATATGCAAATACTAAATTCCCTACCCGTTTACTCAAAGCTAAGAGAGGTTAGATATGAATCCTATGAAAATAAAGACAGTTGCAAACTCGCTCTGCAAATGTCTAGCGGATTGTCACTCTATTCGAATGAAGAAAGTTATCTATCAGAAATTCGATCAATCATCAGAAAAAATTGCAAACGGATAGAAAAATGTGATAAATCCTGAAGATACTGTGAAATGCTCTCCATTTTTCTTTTTCTTCTTGTTAGCTTCTTTCTTCCCTCTTGCCAAAAACTTTCCTCCCGCTCTGATTCTTCTAATAACTTGAATTCTGGAACATTGAAAAATAGAGAGATCACTTACAAAAGTGAAAACGAGGCAGAAAGAAAATCCAAGTTGTGTGAAACGAATGATGGTTCTGCCATTATTTTGATGTATCACAAATTCGGTGAAATTCACTATCCCAGCACTAGCATTTCCATCGAATTCTTAGAAAAACATTTCCAGTCGCTTGGCGGAGATTGAAGTCAACACCACCTTTAGCCTCTCAGTAAGTTACGCGGGCACTCCTGGAAAACCGGTTACTTTAACGTGGTCTTTTTCCGGTGTGCCGACCACGTTGCGTCATTTGATCTACTTTGACCTCGCAGGCGATACGACCGGTACAACGTTTACTGACAGCGCAAAGCTCACGGGTAGTACCAGCACGGTAACGCTTGTGGTAGTTGGCAATAAGGAGCTGACAGGCATAAGCTTTTATGTTGTACTCAAGAACAATATTTCTGTCAGTGATGACCAGGTCAGGGTTCGGATTGAGAAGGCGAAGCAACCCTATATCAGGAGCCCGGGTGACATTCCCCCGGCGACGATTGGGAGCACCACCACTTTCAGTTTCTCTGTAGGTTACGCGGGTCCTGCAGAACAATCGGTTACTTTGACGTGGTCTCTTTCCGGCGTACCGGACTCGCTGCGTCATTTGGTTTACTTTGAACTCGGAAATGATACGACCGGTACAACGTTTACTGATTCCGGAAAGCTCACGAGTAGTGCCAGAATGGTAACGCTTGTGGTAGTGGGCAACAAAGAGTTGGCAGGCAGGAGTTTTTACGTTGTGCTCAAGAACAATGTTGTTGCCAGTGATGACCGGGTTCTGATTCAGGTTCTGCCTGAGGAGGGCCCACCCAATATTGTCCGGGATGATGATATTCGCCCGGCACCGATTGGGAGTACCACCACCTTTGGTTTCTCTGTGGGCTATACGGGTTCTTCGGATCCAGTTACTCTGACGTGGTCTCTTTCCGGTGTGCCGACCACGTTGCGTCATTTGGTCTACTTTGAACTCGCAGACGATACGACCAATATAACGGTTACTGATTCTGGAAAACTCACGGGTAGTGCCAGCACGGTAACGCTTGTGGTAGTGGGTAATAAGGAGCTGGCAGGCAGAAGTTTTTACGTTGTGCTCAAGAACAATAATTCTGCCAGTGATGACCGGGTTCAGGTTCGGACTGAGGTAGGTCCACCCAATATTGTCCAGGACGATGATATTCGCCCGGTACCGATTGGGAGTACCACCACCTTTGGTTTCTCAGTGGGCTACACGGGTTCTTCGGATCCAGTTACTCTGACGTGGTCTCTCGAAGATGTGCCAATCTCGTTGCGTCATTTGGTCTACTTTGACCTCGGAGGCGGTACAACCGGCACAACGGTTACTGATTCTGTAAAGCTCACGAGTAGTGCCAGCCCGGTAACGCTTGTGATAGTGGGCGATGAGGGGCTGGAAGGCAGGAGTTTTTACGTTGTGCTCAAGAACAATGTTGTTGCCAGTGATGACCGGAGACAGATTCAGATTGAGGAGGATACACCTAATATTCTCGGTGATGATGACCGCCCGGTGCCGATTGGGAGTACCATCATCTTTAGTTTCTCTGTGGGCTATACGGGTTCTTCGGATCCAGCTACTCTGACGTGGTCTCTTTCCGGTGTGCCGACCATGTTGCGTCATTTTGTCTACTTTCGTCTCGCAGACGGTACGACCAGCGAAATGTTTATTGACAGCTCAGTGCGCACGACTAACGCCAGCCCGGTAACGCTTGTGGTAGTAGGCAATGAGGGGCTGGCTGGCATAAGTTTTTACGTTGTACTCAAGAACAGTGTTGTTGCAAATGAAGACCGGGTTCGGATTCAGGTTCAAGGCCCCACCGCTATACGGTTACGTGCGAAGGTATATTTAGGCGGCGCAGTACGGTAGGGAGTACGCCCGTCCACCGGGATAGTAAAAGAAGCAGGACAGGATAGTTACGAGCGAGGCAGAGAAAGGTTGCGAATAGGCGTTGTCCCGAGATAATCCTGAACGCTTTGGCGGGTTAATGCACCGGCAAAGGCTCCCGGGCAAGTCTGGCTCATATATATTCAGGCAGAAAAGTCCGCTGGAAAGGCAGGCTTGGCTCGCACAGGCCTTTATAGAAGAGATTGCTATCCATGAAGCCGTGTTATTTAACCTGATAGACTTATTGTGTCGGGATCTGACCGAAGGTTATTGGAAGTCCTGATAATCCCCGCTTCTTTAACAGGTATTGCTGCACCATAAGGAATTCATCATGAGCGCAAATACTATGAAAGTGACCATGTCATTGTGTTGTGTCTGTTGGCCGAGAGAAAGCAAATAATCATCAATCCCTCTCAAGGTTATTCTCTGGACGCCGAGTGTGTCGTGGTCGCCGGGGTCATTCTTCTGAACTGACAAGCCGCCAGACAGTAGCGTGAGACGTGTGCGCCAGGGGATTCCGCCAGTGTTCCCTGCTATCAATTCGCCCGTGTGTTATCGCTGTTGGACTTCCGAGGAGGACATGGGTGTGTCTTCCGGAACAAAATACCACGCACAGGAGCCTGATGCTTTCCAGACAGGCGATGAGAAACAGGTGCTTGCCGCAGCGCATAGTCACCAATACCTTTGCCTTGCTTTGTACAGGACTTTGTGTGCTGCCCTGTTATGCCGGCAGTCGCGACTTTCCCTTGGCTGTTTTCGTGGCTTCTTGCCGGTAACAGAGGCTCTCTAAGGTGCCGATCTGGAGCTGAGCCTTGTTCGCTCTGAAAATGGTCATGTGACGACACGGAAACAGCCTTACTCAGGTCTTTTTCCCTTGTTTCTTGCCTGAAGTTCGCATTGTGCCTTTGAACTACGCGGCAAAGGTCGGGAAGGATATCAGTGTGGGGCTTATTTTTCGACTGGGATGAAGGTCAGGTTTCAGTTGTCTATCGTGGAAGACAGGATGAGTTTCCGGTGCTTGGGGCGCAGGTCATGGCGGTCATGAAAGGTGAGGAGTCGGGGCCGTGTAATTACCGGGTTGTCAGCAGGGGAAAGCTGAAAGACCATCACGGGAAGACGCTGTAGAACCGCAACCGCTGAAACAGGCTTGCTTTGTTCGTATGCTGACTGACAGACCCGACCAATGGTATGCAGCAGCCTGCCCATGCTGTTCCGTAAGACCATCACGTGAAGACGCAGTGGGAACCGCAACCGCTGAAACAGGCTTGCTTTGTTCGTGCGCTGACAGACCCGGCCAATGGTATGCAGCAGCCTGCCCACGCTCTTCTCCAAGACCATCACGTGAAGGTAGGATGAGTTCCCGGTGCCTGCGGGCGCAGATTATGGCGGACATGAAAGGTGGGGGAATCGGGGTCGTGTGATTACCGGGTTGCCAGCAGGGGAAAGCTGAAAGACCATCACGGGAAGACGCAGTGGGAACCGCAACCGCTGAAACAGGCTTGCTTTGTTCGTATGCTGACTGACAGACCCGACCAATTGCAGCTGCCTGCCCATGCTCTTGCCTTAAGACCATCACGGGAAGACGCAGTGGGAACCGCAACCGCTGAACCAGGCTTGCTTTGCTCGTGTGCTGACTGACAGACCCTGTCAATGGTATGCAGCAGTCTGCCCATGCTCTTTTGTTTTCAGGTGACACCCGGCGGCAAGCCGCTAATCATCACAGGCTTGGCTCCTATAGGTCATTATAGAAGAGCTTGCCATCCATGAAAGCCGTGTTATTGAACCTGACAGGATTATTGTGTCAAGAGCAAGAAAAAGAGTATTAAGAAACCTGGTGGTCTCCCCATCTTAACAAGCGTTGCTGCACCATAAGGAGTTCATCATGAACGCAAATAGCATGAAGGTGATCGCATTATTGTGTTGTATCTGTTGGCCGAGAGAAAGCAAGTTGCCATTCCACATATTTCCCGAGCGGTCACTGATGACCTCGGGTGGCTGGACGCCGTACACTGTGCAGATGTACGACACGTCCGGAAGCTCCCGCACAGCCACATAACCTGACGAGGAGCTAGGTCGTTGTTTTCCGTTCTGTTTCCTTCCTGCCCGCAAAGGGTTAAAGCGCGCCATTGACAGCTTTCTATTTGACCAGGCTTTACTGGATCGCGGATATTCTTGTTTATGCAGTAGAATGACAGTTCTGTTCGTAAGGCTCGGTAGTTGCTTTGCTTGGTGTCACAACATAGCGTATAGTTGCTTGGTGACTTTCGTTCGTTGTCGTTAATTTTTTGAGGTGCTTATGCCAAAACTTGGTATTTTTTGTGTCAGGCGTGCGGTTTCAGGCGCGGACTTGACAGATTTTGGAAAGGCAGCGTGCGCTAGCCTGCTGCTTGTTTTGTCCTGTGTTCTGTCGCCCGCCTTTGCCCAAGACGCCTCCGCGGGGTGTACACCTGACGAGGGGAGTGGAACCAGCAGTTCTCCTTATCGAATTGATACGCTCTGCGAATTGCAAGGCATCAGTTCAAGCCCAACAGCGCACTACGAGCTAGTGGCGGACATTGACGCGAGTGAGACTGAGGGGTGGAATGATGGTGCGGGCTTTGAGCCGATCGCACTTAATGTGGATGGTGGATTTTCGGGTTCTTTCATGAACGCGAGTACCCACGTGATCAGTTCGCTGACGATCAGTCGCAGTGATACGGACTTCGTGGGTTTGTTCTCCAGTTTGGCAGCAGGTGCGACGCTAGCAGGCATCATACTGGTCGACTCGCGTACGACCGGGAAAGATGCAGTAGGGTCACTGGTTGGTGGAAGCTACGGTATGATAATGGGTTGCTCGGCGACGGGTTCGGTTTTCGGGGATAATCAAGTTGGCGGCCTTGTTGGCTTGAGCGAAGGCAACATCAGCGACAGCTACGCGACGGGTTCGGTTTCTGGAAGCGGCTTTAGTGTTGGTGGCCTTGTTGGCTTGAGCGAAGGCAACATCAGCGACAGCTACGCGACGGGTTCGGTTTCTGGAAGCGGCATTAGTGTTGGTGGCCTTGTTGGTTTAGGCGCTGGAGTCATCAGCGACAGCTACGCGACGGGTTCGGTTTCTGGAAGAGGCAATAATGTTGGCGGCCTCGTGGGATTTAACCTGGCCGTCATCAGCAACAGCTACGCGACGGGTTCGGTTTCTGGAAGCGGCTTTAGTGTTGGTGGCCTTGTTGGTTTAGGCGTTGGAGTCATCAGCGACAGCTACGCGACGGGTTCGGTTTCTGGAAGCGGCAATAATGTTGGCGGCCTGGCGGGTTCAAGCGTTGGCAGCATCAGTAACAGTTATTATGCTGCTAGAGGGCAAAACAATGGCTTTGGGACAGAACGCACTTTTACGCAGTTGCGTTGTCCGATGACGTCCAGCGCGACCTGTAGTCTGTCGGGTTCAGACCAAAGGACTTACGTGGGATGGGATACGAATGTCTGGGATTTTGGCAGTGCTACGGACTTGCCGCAATTGTCGAGCAACCGGAATTCGGAGTTGAACCTAAAGCCGTATATCAATGGTTCCGCCGACTTGGTGGTGATGACAGGTTCTATGGGCACCACGCAATTTTCTCTGGTGGCAGATTACCTGGGTCCTTCAGGAGAATTTGTCATTCTGACGTGGTCTCTTTCAGGCGTACCGACCCCGCTGCGTCATTTGGTCTTCTTTGATCTCGGAGGCGGTACGACGAGCACAACATTTACTGATTCCAGAAAGCTCACGGACGGTGCCAGTACGGCAACGCTTGTGGTAGTGGGTAATGTAGGGTTGGCAGGCAAGAGTTTTCATGTTGTGCTCAAGAATGATATTTCTGCCAATGATGACCGGATTCGGGTTCGGCTTGAGGAGGAGAAACCCTATATCCGCCCGGATGAGGACATTCGTTTGGCACCGGTTGAGGGCATCACCACATTCAGTTTCTCTGTAGGTTATGCGGGTCCTGCAGAACAATCGGTTACTTTGACGTGGTCTCTCGAAGATGTGCCAACCGCGCTGAGTCATTTGGTTTACTTTGACCTCGGAAATGATACAACCGACACAACGTTTACTGATTCTGCAAAGCTCACGGGTAGTGCCAGCCCGGTAACGCTTGTGGTAGTAGGCAATGTGGAGCTGGCAGGCAGGAGCTTTTACGTTGTGCTCAAGAACAATGTTTCTGCCAATGATGACCGGGTTTCGGTTCGGGTTGAGGTGGAACCACCTAATCTTGTCCGGGATGATGACATTCGCCCGGCATTGGTCGGGAGAACCACCACCTTTAGTTTCTCTGTGGGCTACACGGGCTCTTCGGTTCCAGTTACTTTGACGTGGTCTCTCGAAGATGTGCCAACCTCGTTGCGTCATTTGGTCTACTTTGATCTCGGAAATAATACAACCGACACAACGGTTACTGATTCCGGAAGGCTCACGGGTAGTGCCAGCACAGTAACGCTTGTGGTAGTGGGCAATGAGGAGTTGTCAGGCAAGGACTTTTACGTTGTGCTCAAGAACAATGTTGTTGCCAGTGTTGACCGGGTTCTGATTCAGGTTCTGCCTGAGGAGGGCCCACCCAATATTGTCAGGGATGATATTCGCCCGGTACCGATTGGGAGTACCTCCACCTTTGGTTTCTCTGTGGGCTACACGGGTTCTTCGGGTCCAGTTACTCTGACGTGGTCTCTTTCCGGTGTGCCGACCACGTTGCGTCATTTGGTCTACTTTGACCTCGCAGGCGATACGACCGGCACAACGTTTACTGATCCCGCAAAGCTCACGGGTAGTGCCAGCACGGTAACGCTTGTGGTAGTGGGTAATAAGGAGCTGGCAGGCAGAAGTTTTTACGTTGTGCTCAAGAACAATAATTCTGCCAGTGATGACCGGGTTCAGGTTCGGACTGAGGTAGGTCCACCCAATATTGTCCAGGACGATGATATTCGCCCGGTACCGATTGGGAGTACCACCACCTTTGGTTTCTCAGTGGGCTACACGGGTTCTTCGGATCCAGTTACTCTGACGTGGTCTCTTTCTGACGTGCCATCGACGCTTCGTCGTTTGGTCTACTTTGACCTCGGGGACGGTACAACCGGCACAACGGTTACTGATTCCGCAAAGCTCACGAGTAGTGCCAGCCCGGTAACGCTTGTGATAGTGGGCGATGAGGGGCTGGAAGGACGGAGTTTTTACGTTGTGCTCAAGAACAATGTTGCTGCCAGTGATGACCGGGTTCAGGTTCTGATTGAAGAGGATACACCTAATATTCTCGGTGATGATGACAGCCCGGTGCCGATTGGGAGTACCACCACCTTCAGTTTCTCTGTGGGCTACACGGGTTCTTCGGATCCAGTTACTCTGACGTGGTCTCTTTCCGGTGTGCCGACCTCGCTGCGTCATTTTGTCTACTTTCGTCTCGCAGACGGTACGACCAGCGAAATGTTTATTGACAGCTCAGTGCGCACGACTAACGCCAGCCCGGTAACGCTTGTGGTAGTAGGCAATGAGGGGCTGGCAGGCATAAGTTTTTACGTTGTACTCAAGAACAGTGTTGTTGCAAATGAAGACCGGGTTCAGGTTCAGGTTCAAGGCCTCACCGCTATACGGTTACGTGTGAAGGTGTATTTGGGAGGCGCAGTACGGTAGGGAGTACGCCCGTCCATCGGGATAGCAAAAGAGGCAGGACAGATAGTTACGCGCGAGGCAGAGGAAGGTTGCGAATAGGCGTTGTTCCGAGATAATCCTGAATGCTGGTGGTTGATGCACCGGCAAAGGCTCCCCGGTAAGCCAGGCTCATATATATCCAGACAGAAAATACTCCCGGGCAGGCTTGCTCGCACAGGCCTTTGTATAAGAGCTTGCTATCCATGCAGACCATGTTATTAAACCTGACAGGCTTATTGTGTCGGGAGCTGACAGAAGAGTATTGAAAGACCTGATAATCTCCGCTTCTTTAACAGATATTGCTGCACCATAAGGAATTCATTATGGGTGCCAATAGCATGAAAGTGACCACGTCATTGTGTTGTGCCTGTTGGCCGAGAGAAAGCAAACAGGAGGTCATCAATCCCTCTCAAGGTAATTCTCTGGAAGCCGAGTGTGTCGTGGTCGCCGGGGTCATTCTTCTGAACTGACAAGCCGCCGGACAGCAGCGTGAGACGTGTGCGCCAGGGGATTCCGCCAGTGTTCCCTGCTATCAATTCGCCCGTGTGTTATCGCTGTTGGACTTCCGAGGAGGACATGGGTGTGTCTTCCGGAACAAAATACCATGCACGAGGCTCTGATGCTTTCCAGACAGGCGATGAGAAACAGGCGCTTGCCGCAGCGCATAGTCACCAATACCTTTGCCTTGCTCTGTACAGGGCATTGTGTGCTGCCCGGTTATGCCGGCAGTCGCGACTTTCCCTTGGCTGTTTTCGTGGCTTCTTACCGGATAACAGAGGCTCTCTAAGGTGCCGATCTGGAGCTGAGCCTTGTTCGCTCTAAAAATGGTCACGTGATTACCGGGTTGTCAGCAGGGAAAAGCTGAAAGACCATCACGGGAAGACGCTTTAGAACCGCAACCGCTGAACCAGGCTTGCCTTGCTCGTATGCTGACTGACAGACCCGACCAATGGTATGTAGCAGCCTGCCCATGCTGTTCCGTAAGACCATCACGGGAAGGCAGGATGAGTTCCCGGTGCCTGCGGGCGCAGATCATGGCGGACATGAAAGGTGGGGAATCGGGGTCGTGTAATTACCGGGTTGTCAGCAGGGAGAAGCTGAAAGACCATCACGGGAAGACGCTTTAGAACCGCTACCGCTGAACCAGGCTTGCTTTGTTCGTATGCTGACTGACAGACCCGACCAATGGTATGTAGCAGCCTGCCCATGCTGTTCCGTAAGACCATCACGGGAAGACGCTTTAGAACCGCAACCGCTGAACCAGGCTTGCCTTGCTCGTATGCTGACTGACAGACCCGACCAATGGTATGCAGCAGTCTGCCCATGCTTTTTTGTTTTCAGGTCACACCCGGCGGCAAGCCGCTAATCATCACGGGCTCGGCCGCTGTTCCTCGGCTGTTCTGTAAATTCAGACAATCAGCGTCCCCATCAATGTTTTGGTGTTCTGGTGTGGTTTCAACGAACTTTTCCGGCCAGCAAGCCGCAAATCCTCCGAGGGCGATGGGTGTACGCCTGAAATGAAGGTGAAGGAGGGGAGTGGAACCAGCAGTTCTCCTTATCGAATCGCCACGCTGTGTCAATTACAAGACATCAGTTCGACCCCAACAGCGCACTACTTGCTGGTGGCCAGTATTGACGCAAGTACGGCTACCGATTTTGAGCCGATTGCAAGCCGTGAGAAAGATGGATTTTCGGGCTCTTTCGTGAACGCGAGCACCCACGTGATCAGTTCGCTGACGATCAGTCGTAGTAATACGGAAGACGTAGGTCTGTTCTCCAGTTTGGCAGCAGGTGCGATGATACGAGGCATAGTATTGGTCGGCTCGCGTATGACCGGACGTTATAAAGTAGGGTCACTGGTTGGTTACAACGAAGGTGTGATAGAGGGCTGCTCTGCAACAGGTTCGGTTTCCGGGCAAACAGATGTTGGCGGTCTCGTGGGAAGAAATGAGGAGGGAGCCAGCGTTAGACACGGCACGACCCGCGGAAATTATCTTGCGCCCGCTTGCGCCCGCCTTTATCTATGGAGCCATTCAGCGTGGCCACTGCTATCCCCCGCACCTCCAGAAGTTCCTTAAACATTTCCTGTGTCGTCACGAACTTGATAAAGATCAGCACCTTTAGATCCGCCTCGTTTTTCTTGACCTAGAGTATGTAGACCAGCGTACTCAGCACTCCTGCCTTGGCACCTGACCCAGCCTGTTCACAGTGCATCGGTATGCCTGGCATGGACTTTGCGTGGCCGGTTTCGATCTCCAAGGCTTCGGTAGCACCCTGACACCACGAGATGAATTCTCAAGGTAGCCGGCTTTTTTCAAATAAGTACGGGTTCACGAAGGCGATAGCTGATTTCGGTTAGATTGCTTGTTTCAGGGTTATGCAAAACCCGCAAAGATTTCCACATCTAATTTTTCCAGCTCAGCGACCTTATCGTAAATTTCATCAATGTTGCCGGATCTGCCCGGGCTCACCAAGGTCTTTATCAGTGGCAGCATGAATTGCTCTAAGGTGGTCATAATTCCCCTCATTAAAACTTGTTTCTGAAAGCAGCAATAGACGTTTACGGATGGCGGTTGCTGTTTCTCCTAAGTTAACTGTACAAAAACGAATTGGATGTTCTTGTATGGTCACTTTTTCATTCACTTCACAGTCAATTGATGGGTGCAGTAACATGCCGATACTCGAAAGTGACAATTTGTCGCCAGTCTTTTCTTGGCTGCGCAGGTAGGCATACATCTGATAAATATACGAACTGCGAAGAGTTATCGCTCGATACCATCCCTTCATAGTAATTGAGTTAAATTTTGTATCGATGACAAGCCGCAATCCAGAACTCCGATTTTTGATGATGATGTCAGTTTTCATTTTTGGCAGGATGCTGTCAATTCCGGCTGTCTTTTGGGAGACTTGCCAATTGAATTGCTTACCTGCAAAAACGCGCCACTTTTTTTTATCCAGTACTACGGAATAAAAGCCGGCGATGGCTCTTTCAAACAATTTTCTAAGCCATTCCTTTTGCGTGTCCGGAGTTGTTAGATGGAAATAACCGTCAAACTCCGTTGGTAGTGAGAGTGAGAACGCCAGGTCAGCAGCAGCAACCATCACTTGGTCACCACTGTCATGGCGACCGAATCTCTCTGACTTGCTACTATATCCATCGGGTTTTTCTCTGCTTACCCCCAGTCGCTCCAGGCTTATTGTTAATGTGTGGCATTTATGAGCTAGCGATGTTTTTATGTCGAACTTTCCAAGCCGTTCCAAGGCTGCACGAACATACCGGTTTCGCGGTGTATTTATGGCCAGTTCATCGTATTTACAGCAAACCTTACCCTTATCTAGTAAACGACGGCGTTCAGTGGTAAGGGTGTCAATGCGCCCACGTACTCTGTTGATTATGGCTACCTTGGATTCGTAGCCATAACTGAGGTTACGCATCAATCGCAGTTCTACTTGGTGGCACAGTATCTCCGCAACCAGATCAGCTATCTGATCCGGATTGTTCTCAACGTCTACCTTACGGGTGCCAATGTGCTGATAAAGGTCTGAGGCATAAAGCATCAATAGCCATAAATTACGCACAGGAATATTTCCAATGAGTCGTATGGCATTGCCAGATTCCAGGTTTGTCTCTGCCAGAGCAGTCATTAAAACCCTTCAACTAATGCGTCGCGGGCTTTATGGGCAAGCTCTATATCGTCGAACCAGTATTCTTCTAGAAGCGGGCATATCTCAGACTCAACAACAAGCTTGTACCAGGCAATCGGGTCGCTGTTATGGATAATAGAATTTGGCGTTACATAACTGTGACCGATTTTGAACTGGGGGCCCAGCTTTCGGTCTTTTTCAATTTCGTCATTCAACGACGTTAATCTTTGCCCAATTTCCTTTAATATGCCCAAGCTGACCCCGGCGTTATTGTGTACCCAGTTTTGCCACTGCTCATCAAAGGTGGGTTTTAGGTCGAAGAAGGCAAACCGTCTGCGTAACGCAAGATCCATTCGAGCAAGTGATCTATCAGCAATGTTCATGGTGCCTATCACATATAAATTGTCCGGTATATAGACCCGCTCTCTATCGCGTTTTCTGTAGATCAACTCTAGTGCTTCACTAGGTGTGCGTTTATCTGCTTCTAGAAGGGTGAGCATTTCACCGAAAATTTGTGCTGGATTGCCACGGTTGATTTCTTCGATGACCATGACATGTTTGGTGTTGCCATCCTTTTTGGCCTCAGTAATCATTTCTAAAAAAGGGCCATCCACCAAAGCTAATTTGCCGTCACCTGATGGCCTCCATCCGCGTACGAAATCTTCGTATGAAAGATTAGGATGGAACTGTACGGCTCGAAGTGCGTTGTTATTTTTTTGACGCATTAACGCAAAAGCCAGCTTTTTTGCCAGCCAGGTCTTTCCTGTACCAGGGGAGCCTTGCAAAATTAGATTCTTCTTAATTTTCAGTTGTTCTAATATTTTTGCAATGCTAGCGCGATCTAAAAAGCAACCATCAGAAATGATGTCATCTATTGAGTAAGGCTCTATGGGTGCTGTCGAAACTTTGGGTTCAGTTTCTTGAGCTTCTGCTATTTCGTCAGCACTTGAATCGCTTGCGGTTGAGTGAACGGGCGCATCTATATCTTTATAGTCCCAAGCTGCTAACGACAGATCTGGAAACGAATGAACTGGGTAACCATCCTCCTGAAATCTATCTTCAAGATTGCGTGCCAAGCTAAAATAATCATTGCCACTGGCACGCCCCTTCGCACCGTTCTTGCCTATCACCAACCCTAGCTCCTTGGTTATATATATTTGCGACAGAGAATCCAGAGTCAGGTATTTCCATGGGCGGATCCAATATAAGCCCATTGTTAAATTCCAGCCTGTCCCCCGACACTTGGATGCCTCGTCGTATGCTTTTGTTAGCGCTGTGTTCGTGTCAGATTCAGAACTGTTAGCGGACTCTATTGCCGTTGCAAAAAGCATCCACAAAGTGTCAATGTCATTCTCGCCACGGTTGCGTTTATTTTCGAAAAACCAAGTTTTCAGATTATTAACAATAGGAATGCCATCAAAGGCGCTCGCTACCGGGGTCTTCACACCCAGAAAGTTGGCAAGTTCCTTTGCAATCGCTGTCCTGTTCGTGTCTTTGATTCCTCGATTGAATAGAGCAAATATAGTAAAAGGGCAGATATCTTCCAGAGGTGAGCGTGTGCCATCAGGAAGTTGATCCAGGAGAGGTGAAATGCCATCACATTTATCAGGCAATTCATGGACAGCCCTCATCAGCTGTGTTCGATCGTCCTTATGCTCTAATAGCTTATCTGCAAAATTCTCATAAAACTTCGCCCACTCAAAACGTTGGTTATTGACTGACGCATCCCCGAAATGTTCCTTCCGTGGTTCTGTCAAATCGTAATGTGATTCATTAATCATTTTTAAACACCTCTCTGCAAATCTCCAATCTTACCACTATTTCGTCCATGAATCTGACAGAGCTTCAGCCTGCTTAAATACCAGTTTAACTGCTTCTGCTGCCTTGTCTGCGGGCATTTCCAGTGCTCAGTGTCCTTCGAACCAGTATCTTCATTTTGGCTCTGTGGATTTTCGCGGCTTGTTTGTAATCTCAATGGCAATTTTCTTTAAGATTTCATCCCCTAGCTTTCGAACCACGCTTTCGTTATTGGCAAGCGCATCATAGAAGGCGATTTCAACAAGACTAAATCCTGGCTCGGCTTTATGAGTCATTTCCTTCTGAAAATCTTTTGCCATTCGTACGAGCTCTTCAATGACTTGTGCTGTTTCAATCGCGCGATTATTGTATTTACGTAATGTTTCTTGCAGACGGTCTGCGTATTTTTCTCTTGAACTACGTTATTACGGGTTTTAGCGTGAATATCGTCATTGAGTAACTTTTCCAGAAGCTCAACGGCGAGATTCTTGTATGGCATTTTTTTCACATCTTCCAGGAACTCCTCTGAAAGCAATCTGATGTTTGGCTTTTCTAACCCACACAACGCGAATACATCGGCAATGCCTTTAGCAATACGGCGTTGTCCAGAATTTGCTTAAGGATTGAGTTTTTCTCTTCAATTGTCAGCTTCTTGTGAACACTCGTGAACTTGCTGATGGCGGTCTTAATTGCAAATTAGAACGCCATTTCCTTCTTTAAAACTTTGGCTTCATCAATTGTGCTACAGAGTGAGTGATCCTTGCTTGCTGCCAACACCAAATCCAGGAATCGTTTTTTACCGTCTTCTAAATCTGGAATATAGTTTGCTACAGGCACTAAAACCTTGTGTGCATCTTTCTCGAAGTCTGAGTTATTCAGACTTTCAGCTTGTGGCGGTTTTGCGAACAGGCCACTAATGGCATTTATTTTTCCTGCAAAATTGCATAAGCCTCATCAACTGGTAAGTAGGTGCGCACCTTTACCCTTTGAGCCAGTGTATGTCTTCAATGCTTGTTTCAGCTCATTGGCGATGCCGATGTAATCGACCACTAACCCGCTTGGCTTGTCCTTAAATACGCGGTTCACACGTGCTATTGCCTGCATCAAGTTGTGGTCTTTCATTGGCTTGTTGACATACATTGTGTGACATCAAGGCGCTCAAAGCCTGTCAGCCACATATCACGTACAATGACGAGCTTGAGTGGGTCGTTAACGTCTTTAAATTGTTTGTCTAAGCGTTTCTTGGTTTCCTTGTTATAGATGTGAGGTTGCAATAGGGCTTGTCTGAGGCCGGTCCGTCATCACAATCTTGATGTCGCCTTCTTCTGGATTGTCCGAGTGCCACTCAGGGCATAAGGCAATAATTTCTTTGTATAGGTGCGCGCAGATGCCACGGCTCATCGCAACGATCATGGCTTTACCGTTCATAGTTGCATTTAAAGACTCAAAATGCCTGATCAAATCAGTTGCTATCTGTTTTAGGCGAGGGAATGTTCCAACCAGCTTTTCTAAGCGGCTCCATTCACTCTTGGTTTTTTCACGTGCGCAGACATCCTTTTCGTCTTCAACGACTTCCGCAACCTGATCAGGTAGCAATGCAATCTCTGCATGGTTTAGGTCTGACTGGTGAGGCGTGATTTATAATAGATGGATACCGTAGTCCCATCTTCTACGGCATCCTTTATATCGTAATGAAGACATAATCACCGAACACTGCACGAGTGTCTTTGTCATCTTGCGAAACAGGTGTGCCGGTAGAGCCAATAAATGAAGCGAATGGGAAGAGCGATGGATTGTTCAGCAGTAGCCCCATCGGTTCTCTAGCCCCCGGGGTAGCTGTGCTCCGGTGTCCGGGGCGTTTCTGCTTCATCTGTTGGGTCATCTGTCCTTTAGCTTCAACAGCTTGTCATTCAGCCCGCAGTGAACCACGTCGATCCGCTCGCTGCGCTGCGCTGTCAAATCACCAGTGATCATCGGAAGCTGGAACGGGAAGAGGGATGGGTTGTTCAGCAGTAGCCTCATCGGTTCTCTAGCCCCCGGGGTAGGTGTGTTCCGGTGTCCAGGGCGTTTCTGCTTCATCTGTTGGGTCATCTGTCCTTTAGTTTCAACAGCTTGTCATCAAGCCCGCAGTGAACCACGTCGATCCGCTCGCTGCGCTGCGCTGTCAAATCACCAGTGATCATCGGAAGCTGGAATGGGAAGAACGATGGGTTGTTCAGCAGTAGCCTCATCGGTTCTCTAGTCCCCAGGGTAGCTGTGCTCCGATGTCTAGGGTGTTTCTGCTTCATCTGTTGGGTCATCTGTCCTTTAGTTTCAACAGCTTGTCATCCAGCCCGCAGTGAACCATGTCAATCCGCTCGCTGCGCTGCGCTGTTAAATCACCAGTGATCATCGGAAGCTGGAATGGGAAGAGTGATGGGTTGTTCAGCAGTAGCCTCATCGGCTCTTTGGCCCCCGGGGTAGCTGTGCTCCGGTGTCCAGGGCGTTTCTGCTTCATCTGTTGGGTCATCTGTCCTTTAGCTTCAACAGCTTGTCATCCAGCCCGCAGTGAACCACGTCGATCCGCTCGCTGCGCTGCGCTGTCAAATCACCAGTGATCATCGGAAGCTGGAATGGGAAGAGCGATGGGTTGTTCAGCAGTAGTCTCATCGGTTCTTTAGCCCCCAGGGCAGCTGTGCTCCGGTGTCCAGGGTGTTTCTGCTTCATCTGTTGGGTCATCTGTCCTTTAGTTTCAACAGCTTGTCATCCAGCCCGCAGTGAACCACGTCGATCCGCTCGCTGCGCTGCGCTGTCAAATCACCAGTGATCATCGGGAACTGGAATGGGAAGAGCGATGGGTTGTTCAGCAGCAGACTCATCGGTTCTCTGGCCCCCCGGGGTGGGATAGGTGTGCTCCGATGTCCAGGGTGTTTCAGCTTCATCTGTTGGGTCATCTGTCCTTTAGCTTCAACAGCTTGTCATCCAGCCCGCAGTGAACCACGTCGATCCGTTCGCTGTGCTGCGCTATCAAATCACCAGCGATCATCGGAAGCTGGAACGGGAAGAGTGATGGATTGTTCAGCAGTAGCCTCATCGGTTCTTCAGCCCCCCGGGGTGGGATAGCTGTGCTCCGGTGTCCAGGGCGTTTTTACTTCATCTGTTGGGTCATCTGTCCTTTAGCTTCAACAGCTTGTCATCCAGCCCGCAGTGAACCGCGTCGATCCGCTCGCTGCGCTGCGCTGTCAAATCACCAGTGATCATCGGAAGCTGGAATGGGAAGAGTGATGGGTTGTTCAGCAGTAGCCCCATCAGTTCCCTGGCCCCCGGGGTAGCTGTGCTCCGGTGTCCAGGGTGTTTCTGCTTCATCTGTTGGGTCATCTGTCCTTTAGCTTCAACAGCTTGTCGTCCAGCCCGTGGTGAACCGCGTTGATCCGCTCACTGCGCTGCGCTGTCAAATCACCAGTGATCATCGGAAGCTGGAACGGGAAGAGTGATGGGTTGTTCAGCAGTAGCCTCATCGGTTCTCTGACCCCCGGGGTAGCTGTGCTCCGGTGTCCAGGGTGTTTCTGCTTCATCTGTTGGGTCATCTGTCCTTTAGTTTCAACAGCTTGTCATCCAGCCCGCAGTGAACCGCGTCGATCCGCTCGCTGCGCTGCGCTGTCAAATCACCAGTGATCATCGGGAACTGGAATGGGAAGAGGGATGGGTTGTTCAGCAGTAGCCTCACCGATTCTCTGCCCCCCGGGGTGGGATAGCTGTGCTCCGGTGTCCAGGGCGTTTCTGCTTCATCTGTTGGGTCATCTGTCCTTTAGCTTCAACAGCTTGTCATCTAGCCCGCAGTGAACCACGTCTATCCGCTCGTTGCGCTGCGCTATCAAATCACGAGTGATCATCGGAAGCTGGAATGGGAAGAGGGATGGATTGTTCAGCAGTAGCCTCACCGGTTCTTCAGCCCCCCGGGGTGGGATAGCTGTGCTCCGGTGTCCAAGGTGTTTCTGCTTCATCTGTTGGGTCATCTGTCCTTTAGCTTCAACAGCTTGTCATTCAGCCCATGGTGAACCACGTCGATCCGCTCGCTGCGCTGCGCTATCAAATCACCAGTGATCATCGGAAGCTGGAATGGGAAGAACGATGGGTTGTTCAGCAGTAGCCTCATCGGCTCTCTCTGGCCCCCGGGTGGGATAGCTGTGTTCCGATGCCCGGGGCGTTTCTGCTTCATCTGTTGGGTCATCTGTCCTTTAGCTTCAACAGCTTGTCATCCAGCCCGCAGTGAACCACGTCGATCCGCTCGCTGCGCTGCGCTATCAAATCACCAGTGATCATCGGAAGCTGGAATGGGAAGAACGATGGGTTGTTCAGCAGTAGCCTCACCGGTTCTCTGCCCCCCGGGGTAGCATGGAGCGCGGACTCGAACATCAAAATCGTCAGGTCGGAATCGGCCACGTCGAGCGGTATCGCTTTTTCATAACAACCCCTGGCTTTGGCATCCTTCAGGACTCCCCAGGCGACAAAGGACCGGATGACATGTTGTGCGCAGCGGCTCACGGTTTGTCGGTCGCCATACTGTTCCTTGAGACGACTGACGATTTGCTTTTGGGTTACCTGGTTCTGCAAGGCTAACAAACGTCCGGTTTGCCGGGCTGTATTGAACCAGAATGGATAGACAGCAGTGATCATTCCCCAGTGCACAGCCAGCCCCCGAGAAGGGCGTTCCCTCAGAAACACCAGTGATGCATCCCGAAGGGGAATCAGCTCCGGGTCGGGGGATACCCAGATCGTCATCAGGTTGTTGACGGCAAAGGTCTTGGTTCGGTCACTTCGCTTCCCTTCGGAACCATCGCCTCTTCTGTGCGTGAGAAACTTATGCAGCTCATGGCGGATGGTTTTGGCGCTTAGCCCTGCAATCAACAGATTGGCTGTTTTCTGCATCCATTCAAAACGGATGGCCTGCTTAATCCCGATGATTTCGTGCCTTTTGCCCCTCACCGCGCTTTCCTTTTAAATTTCACAAAGGGCACGATGACCTCTTCGATGGCTATACCGCCATGACCAACGATGGCCGTGCCAGGATTCACGAAGGCATCCCTGCCTTCAGCCACCAGTGGGAAATAACCTGCCGGCAGTCCGGCCGGATTCCACTCGTGGCCAAACGTCAACGATTCGGCGACTCGGGATCTGAGCTCCGGTGTGGGATACACACGAACCCGTTCGCCGCGAATCTCAGCGGTCACACCCTCGGCGGGGCGGCCTTTTCCGGCGCATTCGATGTTGCCGTGATCGGCCGTTAGCCAGACCTCATACCCATGGTTCAACAGATGTCCAATCAATGTTCCGAGGAATTTTTTCTTGCACCATTGCTTGATTTGGTTGTGCATCCCGGCTGCACCAAGCTGCATGCCATGCATGATCTTGTCAACCTTGTCCACGACCAGACCCACCACCTTGGTTTTGCCGAGATGGATTGTCGCGTCAAGTACGCTGGCGGCGTCTCCGTCAGCTAGCCCGCGCTGGTAGGCGACATCCTGTCGGGACAGTCCGTGACCTTCCCAAAATTGCCTCCACAGCTTCTCTTCTCTGTTGGTTGAATTGATGGATGTGGGGAAATAGAGCGGTGGCTTGCCCGAGAAAATTGACTGTCTGGATACCGAGGTCAGTGTTGGAATCCAGGCGAAGGTCGCGGATTCGCGCATGATCAGATTGTCGTCCTGCTTTTGCAGTAGTTGGCGAATGGTCACCCATTGATCCAGGGCAAGGCCATCCATCACGATTAGAGCTGTTCGCCTGTTACGCGAGTCTTCTGTCTCTCGTGCCAGGTGGCGCGGCACGTGGTGCAGCATGGCCGGGCTGGTAGGTGGCAGGTTGAACAGGCTGGCATAGTGATCCACCAGCCATTCGGCAAAAGCTGTGTTCAGGGTGTCGCCGATTTCCTTGAGTCGGTCTTGATGCCGGGCGTTATCTCCGCAGTGAACCAGTGAGGAAAGCTCGCCCCATTTGAGGGCGAAGGCGATCCAGTCCAGGTGTCGGGATTCTTCTGTTGGCAACTCTTTTTCGACACGGTCAAACAGGCGGGAGACCCGAAGTGCTTCATCATTCACGCTGGTCGTTGTGATGCCGCTTCGAACCCAGGATTCAGTGCCTGCTTCAATGTCGGCAGCCTCAACCGGAGTCAGCTTCCCTTCAAGGAACAGGTTGTCGATGTAAATCCTGATGTCCTGATGTCCGAACGGCAGATGATCCGGTCCGGGATATTTGAGGGCATATCCCGGGGAGTGATCTCTGATCTGTTCGCCTTTGCCAAGCTTGGCAAGAAACACCGGCCAGCGCTCTTGGAGGAAGGCAAAGAATGCTTCCTCGTCCGGGACGATTTCATCCAAGGGCCATGTCTCAAATTCTGCACGTTCTTTAATGACCTGAATGAGTCGCCGTGCCAGTGTGGGCGGGGCTTGAGTCTTTCCGTAGTGCAAGCGAAGCAGTGTCCGCAGCAGTTCTACCTCGCCGGAAATCAGTTCTGCGGCGATGCCGAATACATGGCGGAGAGTGAAATCTTTGGTGGCGTTGTCGCCCATGCGATCCGGTGGTGACTTGCGTTGAGCGTCAAAGAGCGCGTCAAGCAGGCTCCGGTCGAGCTTTTCGATGACCGGGTAGCTCAGGTTGGGGAACAGGTCGCCCAGATTGAAAGACAGTCGCCTTCCGGATTGGAGCAGATCGTATGGCAGCGATTCCAATTCCTCATCGTGAAAACGGAGAATCACCACCAGATCGGTATGTCCTCCTTGATCCCAGATCAAGCGATACTTTGACTCGTATGCATACCTGAACTCGACCGGGTCATTGAACTCAATCAGATCGAATCCGCGCCCGCGCAGTTCCATTGCCAGCTTTTCCTCGGTCAGCAGGTTGTCCGGATCTGCGGCCAGGGTCAGCTTGCTGGCCTTGGGAGCAAAGTTACCCAGGATGGCGTCTCGCCAGCTACTCATTGAGCGTTTTCATTGATGATGCTCAGCATCAGAAGTGGCCGGATTTCCGGCACGAACTGCCGCGCGGATTGCAATTCATGTCGCCACTCAGTTTCCTCGCTATCACAGAGGCCATGACGGTGTTGGCGTACCTCGGGCAACCCCAGGCGTTCAATTTGAACCCGCGACCGCGCAGTTCGAACGCCAGCTTTTCCTCGGTCAGCAGGTTATCCGGATCTGCATAAGCAATGCGCTTGGTCTCGATTTCCGGCTGCAGGCTGGCGTCTAGTGGTTGCAGGGAGGAGCGGGGTACGCTCAGCACCTCGTCCTGGCTTTGTAACCAGACATGGCAAACCGTTTCCCCCCACATGGTCTGTTCTTCAATGACCCTGCAGGGACTTTTATGAACGGTGCTGTATTGCCACTCTGCTTCCATCAGCCACCAACTCCGGCAAGCTCCCGAATTTTGAGCCGGAAGTGGCAGAAGCTGGGAGAAGTATTGTTATCAACATCCATGTGGGGGGTGATCTTTTTCGCCCAAGCTGACTTTTCCCTCCCGGTAGCCTGCCCGCCTCGTGCTTTGAGAGCAGTGGCTCCGCCAGGAAAAATTGCGTCGGCGAGTTTTTCCCATGTGCCGCAGATGGAGTCGCTCTTATATTTTTTCAGAACGCGTTCTTTGGCTCGTGGGTAAGCAGATTTGATTGCCGGAATGTCACCAAGGAACCATGCCTCGCCTTCCTCAATGGCGATGCAAAAACGAGTTTCGGGTTTGGGGTTGCATGCATTCAGGACGTCCAGGAGTTCCTTACGGAATGACTTCAGGCACCTGTCGTCAAGATCACAAATGACAATGACTGCAACTGGGAAATCTGTGGGGTCCTTAGGGTAGGTTTTTCCATATCCTCCAAGCAGCCTAGGGAGTTGATCAAGCAGGATACGTTTGTTAGCGTCACTTCTTGGCTTCATACCCTTCGGGAGGTGTCCGATTCCCTTGTAGGTTTTAATTCTGAACGTATGGTGAGTGCCAATAATCCAGGGAACGAGAGTATTGATCACCATCCCACCGGATTGGTCTTCAACGAGGAACTCAAAATGCATCAGACTACCTTACGTCCAGATAATCGCTGAACCAGAGCCCGCCAAGGGGCAGTTCCTCCTCAACAAGATTCTTGACCAAGGGATCGTCGCTTGCCCTGCGTATGGTTGAATAACCATCAGCCCCTTTTTCAAGAATCCATACTTCGTTTACGTCCAACGCATCGACCAAGTAGGGTTGGTGTGTCGTAATAAAGACCTGCGATCCCCCTTTGCTCCTAGCTGCATGGTCGCGAAATTCCTGGGTCAAAGACTCAAGCAATTTGTGGTAGAGACCATTTTCGGGCTCTTCGATGCAAAGGAACGGCGGCGGAGTCGGATCTTCAAGCAGCAGGAGATAGGCAAAGAGCTTTAGTGTGCCGTCAGACATCTGCTGGGCATAAAACGGATCCTGAAAACCTTCGTCATCGAACCGGAGTAGCAATCTGGAATCTTTGGTTTTTTCAGTGCTGATCTGGTTAACGCCGGGGATTTTCTTGGCAATCCTGTTCAAAATGCCTTTGAAACGATCCGGGTGCTCTCGCTCCATGAACTGAACAACGTTCCCGAGATTGTCCCCGTGGATATTGAGATGCCTCTGGGGACCAGCAAGCGGAAGGCTACGGGCAGCATCAGGGGTGAAATAGCTGAGATACCATCCTTCGATGAACCGACGAAATGCAGAAATTCTCGGGTGCTGTTTCAATGATCCCAGCGTGGCGATACCGAGCTTGCGTATATCATCAAGTTCGACAGATTCTACCTTTTTGAGCACTTCTTCTGGATCGCGCGACCTAATCCATTCCCTTGAGGCACTTAGGTCAAAACCTTCTTGTTCCTCATTGATTTGTTGACCTTCCTCATGCCCTTTCCACACAACACCTTGTCCGCCACTCAATGCAAGAAAAGAATAAGGCCTACCAGACTTCTGGCCTTTGCGGCTCTGGCTGAGGTGCTCTTTTGGCACAATTGGTCGGCCAGAACCATCTACATAAATGGCAATTTCATAAGTAATTGGTTGAGAATTCCTGTCTTCTCTGTAATAAATCTCGAACTCGATTCCTCCTTTATAACCTTGCGAGCGAATTCTTTCAAAACCACCTCGCCCACGTGAATCGCAAGCCTCTTCTACGCCAGATTTCAGAGCATCTGCCAAGAAGCTGAATGCATCAAATAATGCGCTTTTCCCCACACCATTCTTGCCAATAACTGCCGTCATAGGCGTCAATGGCTCTCCCTCCTGATTACTCAACACATAACCGAGTGTGACATCCTTCAACGTTTTGAAATTTCTAATCCTGAATCCTTCTATTTTTGCCATTATTCGCCTCCTGTTCTCGTTACCGCCAAGCCATACCACATTAGCAGCTTTGGATCCCCTTCCAGAACATTGTTGGGGATCTTGTTGGCAACGGCGACTATGGTGTCATAGTCGCGAGCCTGCCAGGCTTCTTTGAATCCGGCACGGACGGCCTCTATGCGGAAAATCCTGAGTCTCTTCTTTGTCTCTTTGTATTCCTTGAACTCCTTGAGTAGTGCCTTGTCGCGTACCTTCTCCAGGTCGCCTTCCTTACCAGGGTCGGGTACATACCAACGGTCACGAGCCGCCGCCACCCGTGCGGGGTCATCCTCGGATAGCTTGCGCAAACCTTTCAAGTTGCTGGAGAGATAGGCGTGGATTTGTTCCGGAACTGGGCCTTTACCGTCGTAGCACAGGAAGTTTTGATCCAAAAGTTCCTTTAAGTCGAGCTGAGTTTCGTTCTTACTCCATCCACCGAGCTCTTGCATGAATTGGGTGTTGATGTCGGAAAAGATCTGCGGTTTTTTATTGATGAGCTGTCGCAGCCATTGGATTGCAGTTGCTTCGTCTGAAACGTAAATAGACATCTGCTTCAATTCACCCGTGGTTGCTTTCTTTTGGTCGTATTCAGCTACTTGTTCATCCAAGAAGTACATGCCATCGCGCTCTGAAAAATGCTGCTTGAGTCCGTTCTGAAACTCTTTGCTGGAGATTGGCACCGGATAGCCTTTGCGAACATGGTAGGCAACCGTCTGGTCGAACAGAATACGTGGATCACGTTCTGGCACGGGTTGGAGAACTGCGCCTTGGTGTTTGGTGACAGGAAGATATTTCAGGTGAGATCGGATAAATTCCCACACGCCTTCTTCGGTTCTCGCCCCCTTCTGGAAACGTTCTTCAAAGCCGCCGTTTGGTTTGTAGGCAGAGATAACGAGGTCTTGCTTGACTGCTGTAGGGGTAGTTACGGCATGGAAACTACCTTGTTTTTTGTCCAGTGCAGACACATCGGCAACAATAAATCCTGCTAACGAAAGCGCAGTTTGGATACTGTTC
This sequence comes from uncultured candidatus Poriferisulfidus sp., assembly GCA_965215765.1. GTDB lineage: Bacteria > Pseudomonadota > Gammaproteobacteria > Poriferisulfidales > Oxydemutatoraceae. Next base: position 1,335,397 of record OZ244118.1, read on the forward strand.
CAAACGGACGCTTTGGTGTTGGAAAATTCCACCGTCATCCAACGGCCAGGCTTGAGCACACGATAGGCTTCACTAAAACATGCAATCATTAATTGGCGATATTCGTGTGACCCTTTCCCCTGGATTTTATTCTCAATAGCTTCAGACTTGTTATTGGTCCAAACTTTTAACCACGATTCCCAAATGAAATTAAGTTCCGAGTAGTTAAGATTCGCTCCAAATGGAGGGTCGAGAAAAAGATAGTCTACAGATGCTGTTTTGATGGGTGCACTCTCAAAACTTTGGCAATGGACAATTCCGTTTTTTGTAGATACGAATGCTTTTGCAAAAGCATGGATCTTCCCGATTGCCAGTTTTGTGATTTCTGCTTCCGCATTCAGCGATGAGACGTATAACGTTCCGCTTAAAACACCATTGCCCCGGTTGTGCATGTTATATCTAACCAATTTAGAACAAAGGGTGGCGACAATTGATTGGAAAAGTAGACGACAACGCAGATCACATTTGGAAAGCAATGCACTGAGTGCCCACAAGTTTCTCTTCGTATAGAAATGATGAACATGCGTAATGCCGTGTGAACCCTTTGGCTGACGTGTGTTGAATCCATCCGGTATTTCAGAGATTGGAAACCAATAGGGAATTTCTCTACTCTCAATCTTTTCCATCAGTGCAAGGTCGTAGGAGTCGGGAGGCTTCTCTGCACGTTTTCCATCCACAATATAATTTATCAAAACGGGAACTTGTTTTGCCTGTTTAACTGATTTTTTCAGAGCCGAGTCGTAACTCGTGACCCACGCCCGCTCCATTTTTCTTTTGGTTAGCGAGGAGGAACAGTGTGGACATGGAAAATTGTCCAACACCTTGCCGGCTTTTTTATCAACAGCTACTTCCCAGAAAACCACTTCACGAGTGCAATCCGGACAGACAAACACATCTGACCAGACTGTATAGTTAATTTTGCCGGTGCGCCCATCCGAGTGCCTGGTTTCATGCATCCAGCGACATTCCTCTTCTACTTCAGCGAGTATGCGTGTGGCATCTCGCACAAAGGCATGAATATCTACCGGTGTGTTGTAGTTGTGGGCTATAAAAGTCGCTGCCGGTGAAAGATCGTTCAGAACTGACTGCCGTACCCCTAGCTTGGAAAACGGCTTCCAAACTGTTTTGTCATCTTCATTGACATCTGTTTCCCAAATGCTATTGTCCGGTTTTACTTGGTAGCCGAGCGACATAACCGCTTCACGGTCACCACACATCTGCGCGGCCACACCCGTCATGGCGGTTCCGCAGAAGCCGTCAAGTACGATATCTCCCGGCTGCGTGTAGTGGAGGATGTACCGCATGATGGCTTTATGCGGCACCTTGGTGTGGTATGTGTGCGCGTTATAAATTGGGTTGTTTTTCCCTTCGCTCACATCGGCCGCAAAAGGTTCGCAGTGATAGCCTTCCTCCTGTTCCGGTTTTTGAGCTTCCCACTCAGTGATGAAATCGGTGATCCATGGGTTCGGGCAGGCGGTGTAGTAGGGTGGGTTGCTCAGGTTCAGGATGTCCTCATTGTCACCGATGGGAAAGCCCTCAATCTTGCGGAACTCCGGGTCGCGTAGTTTCTCGCGCAACTCCTCTGTAAAGTGGGCGCGGCGAGCCTCGTCGTTTTCGAAGGTTATACCAAGGCAAGTCACCGGGTCGGAAGGCTTTTGAGGTGCTTCCAGCGGCAAACCGGACAGGTTCATGTTGTTTTCTTTCATCTTCGTAATCTGTGCTGGTGTCGTTCGGTTTGGTTTTTCCGCAAGCGAACAAGCTGTCGGAGCTTTGTCACTCGCCAGGTCGCTCGTGTTCTACGACGAACCGCACCTTGTCCGGCTCCTTTCCCTTGGTGAGCTCATCAATGTATTCCTCAAAGCGTTTCTTCGTTTCCGCCAGAGTTGCCGGGCCGTCTGTGACCTGTAGAGCGTTTTGCAGTTCCTGCACCTTGACAGTAACCCTGACCAAGCCAGAGAGCACCTCCTTCAATGTTTTGAAACTTCTAATCCTGAATCCTTCTATTTTTGCCATTATTCGCCTCCTGCTCTTGTTACAGCCAAGCCATACCACATTAGCAACTTTGGATCCCCTTCCAGAACATTGCTGGGGATCTTGTTGGCAACGGCGACTATGGTGTCATAGTCGCGAGCCTGCCAGGCTTCTTTGAATCCGGCACGGACGGCGTCCCTGCGTAAGTCCTTGATCTTCTTTTTTGTCTCTTTGTATTCCTTGAATTTCTTGAGTAGCACCTTGTCGCGCACCTTCTCCAAGTCGATTTCCTTACTGGGGTCGGGTACATACCAACGGTCGCGAGCCTCCGCCGCCAGTGCATGGCCATCCTTGGGTAGCTTGCGCAAGCCCTTCCGGTTGCTGGATAGGTAGGCGTGGATTTGTTCTGGAACTGGGCCTTTACCGTCGTAGCACAGGAAGTTTTGATACAAAAGTTCCTTTAAGTCGAGCTGGGTTTCGTTCTTACTCCAGCCACTGAGCTCTTGCATGAATTGGGTGTTGATGTCGGAAAAGATCTGCGGTCTTTTCTTGATGTGCTGTCGTAGCCATTGAATCGCGGAGGGTTCGTCTGAAACGTGAATGGACATCTGCTTTAATTTGCCCATGGTTGCTCTCTTATGGTCGTATTCGGCTACTTGTTCATGCAAGAAGTACATGCCATCGTGCTCTGAAAAATGCTGCTTGAGTCCGTTCTGAAACTCTTTGCTGGAGATTGGAACCGGATAGCTGTTGCGGACATGGTAAGCAACCATCCGGTCGAACAAAATGCGAGGATCACGCTCTGGCACGGGTTGCAGAACTGCCCCTTGGTGTTTGGTAACAGGAAGATACTTCAAATGAGATCGGATGAATTCCCACACGCTTTCTTCTGTTTGCGCCTTCTTCTGGAAACGCTCTTCAAAGCCGCCGTTTGGTTTGTAGGCAGAGATAACAAGGTCTTGCTTGACTGCTGTAGGGGTAGTTACGGCATGGAAACTTCCTTGTTTTTTGTCCAGTGCGGACACATCAGCAACAATAAATCCTGCTAAAGAAAGCGCAGTTTGGATATTGTTCCAAACGGACGCTTTGGTGTTGGAAAACTCCACCGTCATCCAACGACCAGGCTTGAGCACACGATAGGCCTCCCTGAAACACGCAATCATTAATTGGCGATATTCGTGTGGCCCTTTCCCCTGGACTTTATTCTCAATGGCTTCAGACTTGTTATTGGTCCAAACCCTTAACCATGATTCCCAAATGAAATTAAGTTCAGAGTAATTAAGGTTTGCTCCAAATGGAGGGTCTATGAAGATATAGTCAATAGATTCAGAGGAAATTTTTAGATTTTCAAATGAATTGCAGCCTGCTAAGTTTTTTGCGCCAGAGCTCCCTGCTTTCTTCATGTCGCCAATTTTACGCCTAAGCAGTTTAAATGCCCCGTTTTCAGTCCATAAAGACGGAACGTATAGCGTTCCACTTATTGTTCCCATTTTTCGATCAAGCGTGAATTTGTACATTTTAGTAGTGCGAGTCAGGCTTGATGTAACCCAGGCAATCAGCCTAGGGTTCTTTACCTGAAAAACTTTATGATGGACGCTAGCTAATATCCATAAGTTTCTCTTCGTGTAGAAATGATGGACGTGCGTAATACCATGTGAACCCTTTGGCTGACGTGTGTTGAATCCATCAGGTATTTCAGAGGTTGGAAACCAATAGGGAATTTCTTTATTCTCAATCTTTTCCATCAGTGCCAGGTCGAAGGAATCTGGAGTCTTCTCTGTGCGTTTTCCATCCACAATATAATTTATCAGAACGAGAATCTGCTTTGCCTGTTTAACTGATTTTTTCAGGGCAGAGTCGTATCTCGTGATCCACGCCCGCTCCATTTTTATTTTGGTCAGCGCGGAGGAACAGTGCGGGCATGAAAAATTGTCCAACATCTTGTCGGCTTCTTTATCAACAGCTACTTCCCAAAAAACCACTTCACGAGTGCAGTCCGGACAGACAAACACGTCTGACCAGACCGTATAGTTAATTTTGCCGGTACGCCCATCCGAGTGCCTGGTTTCATACATCCAGCCACATTCTTCTTCTACCTCAGTGAGTATGCGTGTGGCATCTCGCTCAAAGGCATGAATATCTACCGGTGTGTTGAAGCTGTAGGCTATAGAGGTCGCCGCCGGTGAAAGCTCGTTCAGGACTGCCCGCCGTACCCCTAGCCTGGAAAATGGTTTCCAAATTGTTTTGCCATCCTCATCGACCTCCTTTTGCAAAATGGTACCGTCCGGTTTCACTAGGTATCCGAGCGACATGACTGCTTCACGGTTACCACACATCTGCGCAGCTACGCCCGTCATACCGGTTCCGCAGAAGCCGTCAAGCACGATATCTCCCGGCTGCGTATAGTGGAGGATGTAGCGCATGATGGCCTTATGCGGAACTTTGGTGTGGTAGGAGTGTGCGTTGTAAATCGGGTCGTTTTTCCCTTCGCTCACATCGGCCGCAAAAGGTTCACGGTGATAGTCTTCGGGCTGTTCCGGTTTTTGAGCTTCCCACTCAGCGATGAAATCGGCGATCCATGGGTTCGGGCAGGCGGTGTAGTAGGGTGGGTTGCTCAGACTCAGGATGTCCTCATCGTCACCGATGGGAAAGCCATCAATCTTGCGGAACTCCGGGTCGCGAAGTTTTTTGCGCAACTCCTCTGTAAAGCGGGTGCGACGAGCCTCGTCGTTTTCGAAGGTCATACCAAGGCAAGTCACCGGGTCGGAAGGCTTTTGTGGTGCTTCCATCGGCAAACCGGATAGGTTCATGTTGTTTTTTGTCATCTTCATAAGCGGAACTCCGGGTCGCGCAGTTTTTTGCGCAACTCCTCTGTAAAGTGGGTGCGACGAGCCTCGTCGTTTTCGAAGGTCATACCAAGGCAAGTCACCGAGCCTGATGGCTTTTGAGGTGCTTCCATCGGCAAACCGGACAGGTTCATGTTGTTTTTTGTCATCTTCGTAATCTGCGCTGGTGTCGCCCGGTTTGGTTTTTCCGCAAGCGAACAATCTGTCGGAGCTTTGTCACTTGCCAGGTCGCTCGTGTTCTATGACGACCCGCACCTTGTCCGGCTCCTTTCCCTTGGTGAGCTCATCAATGTATTCCTCAAAGCGTTTCTTCGTTTCCGCCAGAGTTGCCGGGCCGTCTGTGACCTGTAGAGCGTTTCGCAGCTCCTGTACCTTGACAGTAACCCTGACCAAGCCGGAGAGCACCTCCTTCAGGGCGTGGACGAAGTTGCTGTTCAGTGGCTCCGGCAGCTCCCGTGACTTGATGAAGGAATTCAGCAGTTCACGGTCATCGGTTTTCAGCAGGCTCATGTTGCTCTTGACTACTGGATCCTCGAGGTTTTTGAGGATGATGGAAGTCCAGCTCAAGATCCTGGTGTCAAGCAGCGTGTCCAAGTGGTCGAGTAACTGCGAGCTACCAACCGCGCCCGTTTCCTCCGAAGGCTGGAACCTGCAATGCGGGCAGGTGGGGGTGGTGACAAGGTCTTGCTCGGTCAAAGCGAAGCAGCTTTTCAGCTCGCCGAGACGGTTCTGATAATCAGTGAGCTGCTGCCGGGGCATCAGGTCGATTCCAGACAGATCGGACAGGGCTTTTAGTCGCTGACCATTGAGCAGAGCCGCCTTACGCCTGTCGTCTTTCACGCCTAACCGAGCCTTGGCGTGCCGGCCGATGTAGGTGTCGATGTAACCCTTCTTGAGCTCCTGAAGCTTGTTCCCGATACTCTGGGATTGAGTGGGTAGTTCGGCCAAATCCGACTGCTTGAGAACATCCAGCACGTCTTGCTGGGTGGCCTTCGTACGATCTATCCAGTTGTCCCCATCGGGCAGCACCGCTTCGGCGCTGGAGAGCCAGGTTGCTGTCGCGCGGTGATCCACGACGAACTCGCGCAGGGCAGCCAGCTCATCCAGGGTTTTTAAGTCCTTTTTATAAGCTCGAACTTCGTGGTCGCTGTAGCGGAAATTTTTCAGCTTGCCTGGCGTCGAGTAATTCTGGAGCGACTCAAAAAAGTCCTTGGCTTTGTCCAGGTCGTTGGCTCGGTTGGCGAGGACGGTGTTTTCAAGCAGATCCCGCTCCCAGAAGTGTAGTCCCTCACGCAGAGTCTTCTGAGCCATGACGATACGTTCGACCACCTTGCCTACCGCCTGCTGCATGCCCTGAATCGGTTCGCTCTTGCCTTGGGTGACGAGCTGAGCCATGCCTGGTGTCATGCCGAGCAGCACAAACAGAGCTCTGAGCGCGGGCAAGTTCCACTCCTTAGGCTGCTCAAGATGTTTGAAGCTGATCAGCTCGTTGATGTTGGTGGCGGCAAGCTGCGACAGATCGGTGGCGTCAAATTTCTTGCCCGGAATGGAAAGCACGATGTCGCCGGAGTAGACCAACGCAGCCACGATGACGACCACCCATTCCGGTTCGAGACGCGAGCCGCTTGGGTCCATGTACTCGATTCCGTGCTCTTTTCGGATGATCTCGCTGTGGTTTATGACCTGTCCGGGCCCTTTGGCTTTGGCGGCATCAAGGATGAACTTGGTGTACTTCGACTCGTGGGGGGCGATTTCGTCTCCGTCGAGGAGTTCCAAGGCATCCAGCACGGCGTTGGCCTGCTTGGTGCGGCGGGGGCTCGGATCAGCGATGGCCCGCAGTGCTTCCTTCGCCGCTTGTGCGCGGTTGTCGCCGGTGATCCGCACTGAGAATGCCGGGTAGTTCGGAGCTTGATTCTCAAAGTTCGTGGCCAGACAGATACCGGCAATGGCGTTGATCAGGTCGCGGAAGTTGATGGTCTCGTTGGGAGACAGACCCGCTTGGTCGCGAATAGATGTCTCCTTGGCCCACTCGCGCATGGACTTGGTGTGACCCTGATGGGTCACCTCGAAGGCATCAAACATGTGCTCTTGCAGCCACCGGGACAGCTTCCCCAGGAAGCTGTTGGCCTTCGATTCGTAGGTGTCCTTGGCGTAACCCGATGTGGCGGTCGCAAGATCCGAGGCAGCCGCATAGATCTTCAGTGAGGCCTGGAACTCTTCACCGGAGTCCTTCAGCCGGAAAAAGACCTCGTCACTGTCCTTCATGTCCTTGAAACGAGGCGGATCGTTTGGCTGGATGAAATAGAGATAGAAGTCTAGTTGCGGCACGGCAGTGGATCGCTCATTGGGAGTGCCGAAGAAAAGATAACCGGTACGGCCAACATTGCGTTCCTGCCAGATCAGTTCGTGCTGCCAGATTTTGTAACTGGTCACGTAGGTGGTGTCTTGGCATTCCATAACCCGCTTGAGTGCTTCGTAATAGTAGCGGTCAAGCTGAGTCTGCTCCAGGCTTTCAGCCCGCTTGTCAATCTGCGCGTCGTAGTCTTCAGTCTTCTTCAAGTCGAGGTAGAACTGGTGATTGTCGTTATTGAGAGAGATGAACTGGCCGCTGACTGTTTTGCGAATCTCACCCAGGACGGTTTCCACTTGGCTCAGCAAGACCTTCTCGGGTTCGTCGTCGCCCATCTCGGCGATCAGAGGGTCGAACAGGAACAGGCGGTCGCGCAATTCTTCGGCGGACGCGCCCACGGGGGTGTTGATGTTTTCGGTAGTAAGACGGTGGACGGACAACGCATGAATCAGGCGCAGTGCCATCGGCTTGTATTGCTTGTGGGTGATGGCATTTTTGATGCGGGATTCCAGTACCTCGCTACACTTGATGACAGATCGAACATCGGGATGGGCACGGAAGGATGCGTTCTGCCTGAGTGTGTTCCAGTAACTGTCGAATGCGATCAGACCGGGCTCATCCTGTGGTACGTCTTTGCCCAGGATGCTTTTCATGCTCATGGACAGAGTTTTGAGCACCTCTCGCTTTTCCAGCATGGTGACCTGCTGAAAGGTGTCAATGTAATCGGGATGCACCGGAAAGAGCCGGACGAACTCATCCATCCGCTCGTTAAGGTCGCCATAGTATTTGGCAAAAGATACCAGGTAGTTGCGAATCTCGGTTTGCTGCTCGGCGGTTTTCCTGAGCAGGCGCTCAGCCACCACGAAATTGACGTCATTGCGAGCGATGAGGATCTGTTCGAAGCGATCTTTTACCCGACGGATACTGTCAGCGGCAAAGGCAAAGCGCAGGCTGTCAAAAATGGCTTCCTGTACTCCCGCCATGAAACGAAAGCGCAGATCCTTACAGACTTCGCCAACTTCTCGGAGGAAGCTGAGGTCAAGGATCAGTGCCTGGTCCTTGCGAGTGCGAAGGTAGTCAAGCAGTTCGTCTACCACCAACAGCAGGCCGTGGTCAGGGAACACCTCGTTGAACCGAGCCATCATGTCTTCAAAGGCCCGTTTGTGGTTGGTGATGTCGCCCGCACCGGGAAAGACGTATTCCACGCCTAGTGTTTTGAGATGCCTTTCCAGTTCGCCCACCAGAATTTCGCGCAGAGGCATGGTGGTGGATCCGATTTCGGTACGGATGACCTTGAAGCGACCTGCGATCTGAATCGCGGCATCACGGACACCGGGGTGGCGCAACTCTTCCAGCAAAGAAGCGTCCGCGGCAAGACTGGAGACCACCGACATCAAGTGCGACTTACCGGTGCCGTAGTTACCGACAACCAGAAGCCCCTTGTTGTCAGCCGGCTGGGCAAATTGCATCTGCGGGATGACAAGCTGCGTGAGCCGTTCAGCCATTTCTTCCGAAATGACATAAGTACCCACCAAGCCACGCGCGGCGATTGATTCGTCTGCGTCACGCAGCTGAACGACCGATTCAATCGGGTCGAACTGGATAAGGTCTCCATATTTCATGCCTGTTCTGCTCCTCTGTTACTTGTTGCCGAATCGATCGTGGCAGTTCCATCCATGCTCACGATCAGCGCATCAACCGAGCCATAGCTGCGGTACTCCGGATGGCCTGCCTTTGAAATGACATAAGTGCCCACCAAGCCACTCGCGGTGCCCAATTCGTCTGCGTCACGCAACCGGACGACCGATTCAATCGGGTCGCATTGGATAAGGTCAGCGTATTTCATGCCTGTTCTGCTCCTCTGTTATTTGTTGCCGAATCGATCGTGGCAGTTCCATCCATGCTCACGATCAGCGCATCGACCGAGCCATAGCTGCGGTACTCCGGATGGCCAGCCTCTGAAATGACATAAGTACACACCAAGCCACGCGCGGTGCTTGATTCGTCTGCGTCACGCAACCGGACGACCGATTCAATTGGGTCGCATTGGATAAGGTCTCCGTATTTCATGCCTGTTCTGCTCATCTGTTATTTGTTGCTGAATCGATCGTGGCGATACCATCCATGCTCACGATCAGCGCATCGATCGAGCCATAGCTGCGGTACTCCGAACGGCCTGCCTCTGAAGTGACATAAGTACCCACCAAGCCACGCTCGGCGATTGATTCGTCTACGTCACGCAACTGAACGACCGATTCAATCGGGGCGCATTGGATAAGGTCTCCGTATTTCATGCCTGTCCTGCTCCTCTGCCATTTGCTGCCGAATCGACCGTGGCAGTTCCATCCATGCTCACGATCAGCGCATCGACCGAGCCATAGCTGCGGTACTCCGGATGGCCAGCCTCTGAAATGACATAAGTGCCCACCAAGCCACGCGCAGTGCTTGATTCGTCTGCGTCACGCAGCTGAACGACCGATTCAATCGGGGCGCATTGAATAAGGTCTCCATATTTCATGCCTGTTCTGCTCCCTTGTTATTTGTTGCCGAATCGATCGTGGCGGTTCCATCCATTCTCACGATCAGCGCATCAACCGAGCCATAGCTGCGGTACTCCGGATGGCCTGCCTCGGCGTATAAAAGCCTGCCGTCGACAGAAGTTCCGTTCCATGAAGCCAAGACGGCACGGTTTCTCGAAATCCCCTGCAACAGCCGCAGGGGATCCTGCATGAGATCCTTGTCAAACAGAATCTCAAGATTATCCAGCACCACCGGTGACTGAGCTTTGTCCACGACCAAGTTGAAAGTTTCCTGTAGTTGCAGCGACCGCTGTTTGGCTGTCATCTCAAGCAGCTTGCCTGAAAGAACCAGATTGACATTGATGACAGATGTGCCGAACTCATCGGCGATACCCCGAAGAACACCAGTCTTGCCGGAACCGGACTCGCCCACGAGCAACACCAAGCGGTAATACAAGCCAGCCGCCGCCTCCAACGAACGTTTTATCTTGTCGTGAATCGGTGCGACCATGGTCATCCCTTATTGCCCGGTGTCCGGCTTGTCAGCCGCACCTCCAGTTTTCATCCACGCATCCACTTCGTCTCTTTTGAATTTCCAAAGACGACCCATGCGATGAGCGGGCATCGCGTGTCTGTTGATCCAGCGGTACACAGTGTCACTGCTGACCCCGAGGTATTTGCCGATCTCATCTGCTGATAGCCAGCGGTCTTTGATCTCTGCCAATTTTCTAACTCCTGACGGGCAATTAGGTTTTCCTCGCCACGCCGGAGGCAGGACGATGACGCAAGGGGAGCTTCCCCTGCTTAAAACGCTTGCTACTATATTCAGGCACAGCCTAATTATCAACCGCTCTTGTCCGGATAAGGTGGCAAAAGAAGACTCAAGGATACTTGCATCGACTTTTTACGATTCTTTGTTCGCCATGTTGGCGCGGCATTCAGCGGGATCAAGTAGACACGATTGAGCAGTGGGCTCAGGCGGAACAACCACGCGCCTGTATTTTCGTCATACGCCACTCCCGCCGGCTTGGAAGCCTCCAGGCCGCTCAGCGAGTAACCGCTTGGCTCACTCGCTGCCAGCGATGCACCCTTCCAGACGAGCTTCGGGCTAGGCTTGGGGAAAACAGAAAATCATGAGACAGGCAGGGGAGGGGTAGCAGGCAGACAGAAAGAGACGGTAGGAAGGAAACACTCGGGGAGGTGAGAGGAGGCAACTGACCTTTTGAAAACAGAACCCGCCCAAACTTGTGCCAGACACGGCAACAGGCAATAGAAAAAGCCAACATAGAACGGCTGACCTTTTGAATTTGGTGGAGATGACAGGGATCAATAGCTTCGGCGTACCACAACTTGACGTAGTCTTAAAATCCCGGAATCACTTGACGTCATCTTTGTATGTTTCTAGTCACTTTCCATTTGAGTTAATAGTGAACTGCTCTGAAGAAATGTTTTCGCCTATTTTAGGTTCGGCTGCATCATTTGGACAGCGCATACTCTGATAATAGGCAGTTGCTAAAGTGCCGAGACTTGGAGAAGATATTACTAAACGAAGTACGCCTGCGTTGCCAATATCCATAATATCCACATACGAAAGTACTCAGATTACAAGAATAATTTAGCGATTGTAGGTGTCGCTGCTACAGAGTAACCATCATGATCTTGTTTTCTGGCTTCAATAATTATTTGCTTAGCCTTGCAAAGCACATCCTGCTTCCATTGAGGGGGAGACGAGTCTAAATCAAGTTTTTCAATAAAATAGTAGAGGTAATCTTTCAGATGAAGCAGACCACACATATAAGACGGCAAAAATTTAGGGTTTAACATTTTTTGCTCAAGGACATAGGATTCAAAAGGGTGGTTATTGCGTGCGTTCCAGTATTTAACCAGCCGAGTCAAAGGTTTTATCAAACATTGATTAAATTTGTTTGCAGACGCAAATTTTTGATTAAATTTATTAGGATTGGTTTGTATCCAGTCTTGATAGTTACTTGTCTTTGCAGGGATTTTAAAACCGTATGAACTCCATTCTATCGCTGGAACAAGGTCGAATTGTATGTGGTTCAGGGTAAGTATAATGGTGGGGTTAGATTGAGATTTTACAGAGGTTCTATAATAACATTCGGCAAAGTCCTTAAGGTTGTTGAGATATGTCTGAGGTTTGAGCGACGGACCGGAAAACACTATTGCATAGTCAATGTCAGAGTTAGGATCCATGGCTCTAGGAAGGATTGTGTCGCGAACATAGGATCCAAAAATAAATTGCTTGGTAATATTATCAGAAAAGCAAGCCTTAAGCCTAGTATCCAAAGTGTTTATTGAACACATGATACCCGCTTTTTCCTCAACACTGATAATGGCTTTAGAGGCTAAGTTGGTCAGATAGTCGTTAACGTTCATATCTTCTCCTTATTTGTTTGGTGTGTGCTGTATCCAGCATCAATATAAGCTTTTGCAAGTTTATAGTGTTTTCGGCTAATACCTGGTGCTGACTGGTTCAGGTCATCACTAATTTTAGCGAAGGCAATGAGCTGTTCTTTTGTCTTGTCAGTAAACCCATCTTTTTTAAGATCAATTTCTCTGAACAAGCGGGTTTGCTTTGTTAAACCCAAATACTTGCCTGCTACAGCCCTATGACTTTCAGCCTGTTCAGAATACTTAAGGAATGTCAGAACTAGCAGCTTGTCCTGTGGACAAAATAGCCGAACAGCCAGTTAACTTCGGCAGACCATTAAATGCCATAATGTTGGTAGCAGTGGCAGAAATTACTGTAACTAAGCCTATGATTCTATGGCGGCCACTCAATTTATCAGCAGCATCATAATGCCCTTTGGACGAATGGTTGCAGTCTTCTTCTATGCGAAAAGCCTTGGCGATAATTTTGGAGGTTAAATCACTCATTAGGCTGCCTTCCGGGGCATGTTCAGCCATTTGTTTCCTTGTCGATTAATCACAGATCATTGTGTGCGCTAATCGTACCGCCAAGACAAATCTCTTCGTTCACTCACCTTGCTTAGACCTCCTGCGGTAGCGACGAACTTAAGAGTTCGGCTGGTCATAATTGATGATGAATAATCCTTTATCGCCTCTTCGTGGCTTTTATAAGAGTTTCAAGAATATTTGCTGGCCCATCATCTTTAATAAGGCCTGTAGTGCCTGGTCTGAACATTGTTTCAAGTACTATTGGACGTTCGTTACTTCTTAGAGGGCTGTCGCTGTCCTGTAGTGCGAAGTATGTGAATAAAATTGTGATACGCTCTCGGCAGTCCATTTCCAAATGCTGGTTAGAGACAAATCCTCTCGCCGACACACGCGTCAGCCAAAAGCCCAGGGTGGATATCATGAGTAATATAGAGACCTTCCATAAGTCATCCACTTGCCCATTCTTATTACCATTAGGCTCGCTTCTTGTTGGAGTAGTAGCTGTTTTTTGCAACATAGAAATCTTCCGTTGGTTATCTATATAACTATTTATTGTCACATTTGCCGCGTTTACTGTTGGTGAAGTAGCTGTTGTTGAATTAGCTGCTATCTTTTTACTTGTTACTTCGCAAGGTACTGCTTTGCAATCTACCGCCTTGCAATCTACTGCCTTGCAATCCACTGCCTTGCAGTCCACTGCCTTGCAATCCGCTGAACTGCAAGGTACCAGATTGCATGCTAATGAACCAGCAGTCCCTGCACCGCAAAGTGCTGGTGCGCCAGGTACTGGACTACAGACTACAGGGTCGCAGGTTAGTGCATCGCAAAGCGTTGGCGAGTCAGCTGCTTCAGCAGAAGGCATTATCATGTTGATTGTGCTGATTATGCTTAAAAAATCACTTTTAAAATTTGCCTTTGGGTGGAACAAGTAGACAGCCGTTACGGTAAAAATAATAGCAGTTAAGAGTGCAATAGTTACAGCAGCTACACGCTCATTTTTTCGTTCTCCTATGTGTATTTTCTGTTTATCTAGCCAGAACTTTGTCGCTTCATGGTATGATGCGCTGAGCTTAAGGAACTTGCTAAAAGCACTAAAGTTTTTCTCCGTCTCTTTGTGCAATTTATCAAATTTCTTTACTAGCGGTGCTATCTGATATTTAAATATATTTTCATGCTTTAGTAGCTGTTGTCTAAATATGGTTGTTCGCTTTGTTGTTTGTTCCTTAAATTCTTTTACTCGGTTATATCTCTGATTTTTGGAGATGTTCTCATGTTTAGTTCCCTGTTGCCTATGTGTAATTTCTTGTCTAGTTGTCTGATGTTTGAAGACATTCTCATGCTTACCTACCTGTTGTCTGAATGTGATTGCTTGACTAGTTGTCTGTTCTTCTGCCCTTTTTGTAAGTGAATCAAATCGTTCTTGCATATCTGTAGTTCTATCTATAAATGTTTTTTCTTGATTGTCCACCTGTTGATCAAATATAATCGCTTGACTATTTACCTGCTCTCCAGCTTTTTTTGAAAGTAAATCAAATCGTTCTTGTATAACTGTAGTTCTATCTATAAATGTTTTTTCTTGATTGTCCATCTGTTGATCAAATATAACCGCTTGACTATTTACCTGCTCTCCAGCTTTTTTTGAAAGTAAATCAAATCGTTCTTGCATATCTGCAGTTCTATCTATAAATATCTTTTCTTGATTGTCCATCTGTTGATCAAATATAGTCGCTTGACTTGTTATCTGTTCTTCAGCTCTTTTTGAAAGTAATCTTGACTGCTCTTGCAGCTCTGTTGCTCGTTCTTTAAGTCTTTTTCCCTGATTATCTATATGATGTCTAAGGACGTTTTCGTGCTTAGCCATCCGTTGTTTAATTATTATTGCTTGACGGTTTGCTAGTTCATCGGCTCCTTTTGTAACCAGATCAGATTGTTCTTGCAGCTCTGCAGCTTGTTCTCTAAATATTTTTCCTTGGTTAGCTATCCGGTTTTCAAAGTCACTTATTTGCTCATTTACCTGTCTTTCAAATTCACTTGCTCGCAGAGTTGCCTGTTTTTCCACATTCTTCATAAGCGATACTGTACGCTCTTGCAATTCTGTGGTTTCCCTGATCTGGTGCTCATTCTTTTCTTCAAGATCCTCATGTTGCTTTTCAAATCTATCCGACCACCTCTGTTGAACCGAGTCTTGAACTTTTCGTTGCGCTTCAATGGAATCTGCTGCAGAGCCTTGAAGGTATTTCATTGCCCAGTACGCTCCTTCATACGCATCGGGGCTGAACAGGCTTATTTTCTCTTTATTCAGAGAAGCGAGTGCGTAACCGGCGACTTGAGGAGATTTTTTGTCTTTTAGGTCTAAAACAAAGAGTGCATTGGGGGCATCAGCCAGAGTGAACCCTTGATCTACTGCAGTTTGGGTTTGCTCTCTAAAAACTTTGGTCAGTTCAGTTTGTTTTTTCTGATCATCCGGATGCCACTCTAGCAACTCAATGAATTGGTCAGCTTGCGTAAAATACCTCTTAAAGGGATCCCATACCTGAGCCAAGTTGTCATCTTCCCGTGCTGCCTGTTCTAACCAAGACCATGCATCCCGTTGGGATTGCATAAATTCGCGTAGTTCATCAATATTGGTAAATTTCTTTTTAGTGCCGGAAAAATCTAACGTGATAAGCAATTCTTTTTCAGTTTCTTCTGCCATTTGAATCCACTCCCATCCACCACTATCATTTGGCGGAGTTACGGTGAGAAAATATATCAGAGCCGCCCGCCAGTCTCATCTCTGACGACCGCATTGCCTCTGTTTACAGTAAAACGCGCCTGTTTGCAACCTTTTGAGCATTGATGCATTTCCCCACATTCCAGTTGACGCCGATGATTCACTAATACTTATCCCACTTGAGAGCATTGAACTCGACATCCAGGTAATGGTGGTTTCGAGTGCGCCAACCCATGCGATAGGGCGGTCTTTTCCGTTGCATTCGGTGTTGCTGTGATCGGTCGTTAACTTGACCCCATGCCTCTGGCTCAGCAGATGTCCAGCCAATGTTCCGAGGAATATTTTCTTCCACCATTGCTTGATTTGCCGGTGCATTGCGGCTGCGCCAAGTTGCATGGAGCGCATGATCTTGGTGACCTTGTCCGCGACCTGAACCACCACTTTGGTTTTGCCGCGATTGATTGTCACGTCAATCACACTGTAGGCATCTCCGTCACTCAGCCCGCGTTGGTAGGCGAGAACGTGTGGGGCAGTCCATGACCTTCCCAAAGCTCCGCTGTTTCTCTTGCCATTTGGTTGAATTTACGGATGAAAGGAAAAAGAGCTACCGCTTGTCTGGAAAAACCTACCGTTTATCCACCGAAATTAGTGTCGGAATCCAGGCGAAGGTCGCGGATTTACGCATGGTCAGATTGTCATCTTGCTTTTGCACCATTGTTTGATTTGCCGGAGCATCCCGGCTGCACCAAGTTGCATGCCGCGCATGATCTTGGTGACCTTGTCCGCGACCCGAACCACCGCTTTGGTTTTGTCGCGATGGATTGTCACGTCAAGCACGCTGGAGGATCCCCGTCACTCAGCCCGCATTGGTAGGTGAGAACCTGTGGGGCAGTCCATGACCTTCCCAAAGCTTCGCTGTTCTCTTCGTTTATGGTTGAATTGACGGATGAAAGGAAAAAACGCTACCGTTTGTCCGGAAAAATTGACCGCTTATCCACCGAAGTCAGTGTCAGAACCCGGGTAAAGGTCACGGACTTGCGCGTGTTCAGATTGTCATCTTGCTTTTGCAAAAGTTGGCGAATGGTCACCCATTGATCCAGGGTAGGGCAGTCCATCACGGTTAGAGCCGGTCGTCTGTTGCGCGAGTTTTTTGTTTCTCGTGCCAAGTGGCGCGACACGTGGTGCAGCATGGTCTGGCTGGTAGGCGACAGACTGACCAAGTTGGCATAGTGCCCCACCAGCTATCCGGCAAAAGCCGTGTTTGAGGTGTCGCTGATTTTCTGTAGTCAAGCAATCAATACACACGATGAACTATTAGTCCAAATGTCTCAGAAATCGGTTCCGGATACCGAGATTGGCGGAGACGATGATCTTGGCGAAGGCTAAGCAGGCTTCGAGGCTTTGGTCTCGACCGTTCATGAGCGGCGTTCAAAGATGGCGTTTCGGTTGACACTGTTCCAGAGATTAAACATAGTGGCGAACAGTCAAGTGCCGCTTGGCTGGTAATTAAGAGGGATTAGCTCGGGAGGAGTAATGGTGAAGTATAGAGATGTGGTCGTTTTTTGCTTGATGGCGTGCCTGACAAACGGTTGCGCACGATATGTGGCGAGTTCTGTTACAAATTACGAGGAACTTAATTCACAGTTGACCTATCTTCCTTGGTGGTCAACGGGAGACGAGCTCCTCGCTGATGAAAACAAGGAGCTCAATAGCCTTGATCTCGAGCCGGGGATGCGGCTTACCGTAAACTCGCTTCCAATTTCGAAGGCTGGTAAAGTGCGAACTCTTGTTTTGCCGGCAACCTACCAATGGGTTGTCCCAGCGCCAGGTGTGGACGGCACAATCGGCTCGTATGGGCGAGCTGACTTCTTCTTTCTTGATTGGCTTATGATCAACGGTGTCGTTGGCGACAAAGAGAGTCACGACCTTGAGGATTCCTTTCGTAAGCTTGGCACCAGCTTGCGAGTAAGCGTGGAGCAAGGGAAAACAAAGGTTCCAGATGGACGTTACTTTTCCGACTTGCTCGGAGATCGGGTAATGGGTGAATGGATCAACCCTGAACGGTGGCTCGTTCGAACCGCGAAACCTGCGGCGCGGCTGCTTTATCTGACGAAGGATCCTTCAAATGTGACTAGTCACAGATACACGGTAGAGGTTCTTCGTCGCCGCATGCGTGCTGCTGCGGCTGGCGATTTTCCGGACACCCGGTTGAACATTCAGCACGCAAGGCGGCTGAAGATGACGCTAGAACTGAAGGACGTGGACGGAACTTTGTTTTCGTCGCGGACGCTCTCGGTACTTGACGGAGACGATTGGTTTTTCACGAATGTTCCTAGTGATTTCCGGAAAGATGAGCGGCACAACAAAGAATGGATTAAATGTTGCCCATCCTTCAATAAGGCACGCGGAATGATCGATGTTGAGATTGCCGTGCGCACCCGAGGTGATGCGACTCCGATTTATCTACCTGGGGACACAAGCGTTGCTGAGTTGGAAAAGCTGCTGGGGCGGCAGATAAAAGGATTTCGCCGCCCGGCACATCACATCAATACGCTCCTTCCATCCGAGAAGGAAAGAAGCGAGTTATTGGTTAGCGAAGGTGGCACAGAGTTCGCTGCCTTTTATTTTCGAAAAGAATATGTGCTGTTCGACCCGTATTTCAGGGCGAGGCATGTGTATCGATTGGCGCCGGACGCGAAGGAAGACGTAGTCGTCGGCCATGGCGACATTCTGATTGAATAAAGGTAGCTTATGTCGGTTCGCTAACGGACTGTTTCAAGCACAGACAATCGTTCATCGTATGCGTAACGCGAGCAATGGCAAACGTTACGTTTTTCGTGCTTGAACTGAGTGCTGCTAACGGCTGAGTTGAAAGACCCGCAGTACAGGGGCTTAAGATCAGCGGTTGGAACGTGAGTGCTGCTTTGCCGATACCGATGCGCGGTTCCCCACATACAGAACCTTCATCTAACCTGGAAAGACACCGCTACCATTGCAACTTGACTGGTTGAGTGTCAGCGCGGAGCGGAGACGACTACGTTTTGCGGGACGGTGGTCACTCACTCGCAGGCAAGCGATGCGAGCTTCCGACGCGCTTCGGGTCAGACTTGGGAAAAACAAAAAATCAGGGACAGGCAGGGAAATCACCACACCTGTAGCGGTTAGTGGGTGGCGTGCTTATCAGATATGTGGGGTGTCGGGGTGATCGTGGCGAATAGTTTCTTCTCGGGTAGCAGTGGTATCAGTTTCACCTAACTAGTAGCGGCACTTTGAGTAACTTTTTAAGGCTGAATATTTTGGTCGTAGTATCCTGTCGGTGTCAGTGTGTGCTTAATTGCTGTGGCAAAGGGCAAGTCTTTGATGTCGTCTAATTCTTCTTGAAGTATTGGCACCCATTCGCTTTTGTCTAATTTATCGGCGTAGTCCGCGATTTTTTCTGCCTTCTTCAGATGACATTTTAGTGCTGATTTGCGTATTTGGCGTAGCGAACCGTTTAAGTTAAAAATGCGAATGGTTTTTTCGGCGCGCTTCTCGTCGGGACGTGATAACCCTTTAGTAGGAAAAACTTTGCCATCTGGCAGGAACGTCAGAAAGTTCTCTGGGTCTTCATCGTCCATTTTAATCAAATCACGGTGGCAGTAGCCTTTCAGAGGATTTTTCGGAGAATCTTTATGTTTTCCGCAACTGTCTTTACGATTACAGGAGCCAAATAGGTTGCTCCATGAAAAGGTTCCTTGTGGATAACGGCTTTGTTGACGAAAATGCTCAATGTGGCATTTTTTGCTTGTCGTTTTTATCCAGAATTCGCAATAAGCACAGCGGCCTTTCTGCATTTCATGTATTTTCTGCCAAATTTCTTCTCTATGTTCTTGCGAGACATTGTCCCATTTGTCGCGGCCATGTCGATATTGGCTTAAGCAGTCAGGCTCTTTTGGGCGCGTTAATTTATGCATAACATTTCCTCAATCATTGAGTTTGGACAGTTTGGCTTTCATTGCTTGTATGCGAATTATTTGCTTACAGTCCAGCCATTCTTGATGGGTTTCACCGAAGTGGTTGATAATTCTTTCTTTTAATTTGTTGCCCTTTTCGCTTGTATGCTCACCCTGAACGATGAATTTCTTGTATTCGCTCAACCACTGGGCTTGTTCCACGTCTGGTACAGGGTCAGTGCCTTGCAAATGCGCCATGACATCTGAACTAGCAACGCCGAGACTTTGTACGGTTGCTGGCTCTGCCGAGGATTCCATCTTGCCGGTATCGGTATTGAACTCATGTTCTATGATGCGGATGCACTCGGCGGGTACAGTGGACAGTACCTGTGGGCTATGGGTGGTTAATACAAACTGAATATTGGGAAATGCGGCTTGCAGTGAACCGACAACGGTTTGTTGCCATTTTGGATGAAGGTGCATGTCCACTTCATCAATCATCACGATACCAGTCGACTTTGTCGCTGCAGCCTTGCCTAGGTGCCCGTTAAGCAATACGCAGCGGTAGGCAATATCGGCAACCATCGCCAAGATGTTTTTTATACCGTCGCTCAACTGTTCCGCTTTCAATACGCCATGGTCATCATGCTTGAGAACCAAGGCTTTATCGCGTTGGCTGAAGTTTAAGTTCTTCCAACCAACTGGCTTCAGTACTTTATTAACGGCATCTCGAACCACTTCGACAGGTGCTTTAAGTTTGGAACCTACGTCAATGGGTGTTGTATCTCCCTGCAACTTTTGTATTTGATATTCAAACACTTTCTTGCAAGCTGCCGTAAACCACTCTTCAAACTGTCGGTAGCTTGAGGCTGGGTCTAGGCAGTCTCGGTAGGCAAAGGTTCGAATGCATGCATCATTAGATTTTCTGCCTTTTTTGGTTTCAGTCAAACGCTTTTCTTTCCACAGGCGCCCTGTACCGTAATAGCCGAACACAGGTAATGATTGGGGTGGTGCTTCCAGGTTTCTGACAGCTTGCTGTAACTGTTTGGCATAAGCCATTAATTCACGACAGGGCTTACCGCCCTTTGTGCGAGATTTTGTCGTTTCACTGTCGCGATAACGTCGCCAGGATGTTTCGCCCTCACCGTAGTTACCTTCAGCTTTTACTGAGGAGGGCATTTGGCGAGCCATTTTATCTAATACACCGTCTGCGACTGATGAAGAAGCCTCGCCGACTCTAATGATGCGAACATCATCAATGGCAATGGCATTGGCTGGGTCAGCAAAAGCGACATTTGTCAGATCAAACTGACTGACGTATGGCCATAAGGCAACGCGTATGGCATCCAGAATAGCCGTTTTACCTTGGCCATTATTTGCCACAAGTACTGTGATTTGCTTATGAAGATTGACCGACAAGCTTCGATAGCAGCGATAATTCTCCAGTGTTATTTTCGTGAGTTTCATAATGTTTGCTCCGATTCTACCGCTTTTGAAGGCAGGTCACTGAGATCATGGTTGATGTCGCTAAGCCAAAGTCGGGTTTGGCGGAAAAAAGCGTTTTCACGTAGTAAGACCCTCCAAATGCGCCATCACCGATAATAATTGCCAAGATAAATTTGTCGGATCGACTTAAACAGCAAACGATTCCACTATGGCTCATGCTAACCCGAGGGCGAGCTTCACATCCGCTGAAGGTTGTATTTTATTCATTGCGTACCTTTTCAGTAAGATAAGCCTGTTTTGGGTGGTTAGGCTTTGTGGGGTATTTTAATCTGAGCTTCTTTCCCTTCAGTAGGGGTTTTAGGTAGCCTTTACGCAGAGTTTCTGGAGAGCGGTTGAGCAAGCGGGTTAAATTTTCCATACGCATTTCTTGTTGAGCACACAGTTTTAATATCACAGCCTCAACCTCGGTTTGTGGGGCTTTTCTCCTGTTTGCGATGGTTGCTGCAATATCATCAAGGAGTTGGTATTTGGGGGAACTTGCACTCAAACCCCCAGAGTTCGGTGCCAAACCCCCAGAGCTTGCACTCAAATCCCCAGAGTTCGGTGCCAAACCCCCAGAGCTTGCACTCAAATCCCCAGAGCTTGCCGCCAAACCCCCAGAGCTCGTTGCCAAATCCTTATAACTTGTTTGCGCGCTGGCCCATTCGCCCACGAAATCAGCCTTGCGCACGCTTGGCAGCCGATAGATGGTGCCGTGGCCACTGTCTCCTTGCAGTAGCAACTTTCTATCTACCAACCCTCTGAACAAGAAGCTTAGGTCTTTCGGATGAATATTGAGAATCTGCATCATACGGCTGTAGTCAGTTGTAGCTTCAATATGTGCGGTTGTCAAAGTCAGACGTTCATTTTTGGTCAGTCCGTCAAAGGTGCTATCACCCAATTTCGCACGCAAGTCTTCTATCGTACCTTCGGGCAAAAGACTTGTCGCATGTAATTCAAGCAGTGTATGTTCTGATGGTATCCACAAGGTTTTCAGCATTGGTTGGCGCCAGTGTTGGCTTTCCCATCTCGACAAAATTTTTGGTAGACCCGACCCGGCACGTTCACCCAAGCCGATGAAACGGAACATCTTCTGCAGAAGACGGTTTCTACAGTCACTGTAGCCACCGGATTTGGCAAGCTCAACAGGAATGCGCATTGAACCTGGGTTACGAAACAAAAACATGTTTGGGCGCTTTACCACTAAAATTGACGTGCGCCCGGTATAGTCGGCATGTATTAAGGTATTGACCAAAGCCTCGCGCAGAGCCTTGTGTGCTGGAGTATCGTCCTGCCGTCGGTCGCCTTTCAGCCTAAAGGGCACTTTAAGTTCCGATGTAAGTTTACGAATGACGCGCATATAAAAATCATGCACATTGCCCGACCACGAGCCATCCGGTGTCAGCCGATCAACCCAACGGAGCTCCGATTTGGTTTCGGACTGCTCCTGATAATCCAGCATATAGTTTGGAAAGATTTCATTAATTACCACCGTCTGACCAAACATAAGCAGTCCTGCTCGAGTTAGACCCGAACGACCAGGCTCCCTTCCTTCATGCCAACCACCAATGCGATGGAGAAACTGTTGTGCATCTAGTTGGCTCCAAGGGTGGTCGGGATGCAAATTTATATAATGTTGGCGGTATGAACTGAAACTCTCGGTATCCAAGTCATCAAGGCCATAGCCGACAAGAATTCCTGCATCGCGACTCTTCTCAACTTGCTCGGCTATCATGCGTCTAACCGACTCATTGTCTTGCGATATGTCAGTGCTGTTCAATCGCCGGTAAGTGCCAGTCAGGGGGTTACCACTTATGAAAACCGGACTACGCTCACGTGGAGCTCGGGGGATGTACACCTGAATGATCATTTTGCCATTGATGGTGAGCCGTCTTATTGAGCTGTTTTGCAAAATGTTCGCGCTGACTTTCTCCGTGCTGTTCATCGTGGCCCAAAGCTCATTAATAACTTTTTCTGCATTTTTTATACCTGCCAGTTCAAAGTCACCGTCAGATTTTTCGCGCAGCCCCAGAAAAATATAACCGCCTTCGGTATTCGCGAACGCACTGTAGGTTTCCCAAAAGCTTTTAGGCAACGCACCCTTTCCGTCTTTTCCTTGGGCGAGCTTGCACTCGACATCAATACCTTCCTTTAAGGCAGAAATATCCTCGAGAGAGCTTATTTTTGGCACGTTCACCCTAATCATCCTCACATTGCCAGCCCAAGCATAGGCTTCCTGGCTGTCCTTTATTCATGCTTCTTCTCCTCTGCTTGGTCTTCTTTTTCCGTAAAGGTATGCTGCGCCAGCATCTCTTTTGATGGGCAACCCCCAAGAAATTGACAGAAATGTCGGCCACGTTCTCGCTTCGATCACCGAGTTGGCACATGGGCTGCGAGTTGATGTTGGAAGAAATTTGTGGCTTAACAGCTTAATGGGGTACAGCTGATATTCGGTTAAAGCTAGCACTTTGAGGCAGAACACGGATATCTGTGCTGATTCTTCGGAAGTCATTTTTTCGCAGTCATATTCGGCAACTTGGTTGGGTAAAAGTACGCACGGGATAATAAAGCAATTTTCCGCCAAACTGAGTAGAGAAACGTTTTTTCATTGCTTGGTTTATCGGACACCGGTTCAGTTTTCAAGCCGAAAATCAAATTTTGCCTCGAACATTGAGGTTGGTTTTTAAATTCTTGCTGATCATGTGGCCAGTATTGATGATCGTTTGCTGTTTGGTGCTTAAATCTGGTTGAAAGGTGGCTGGAAGCATCTCGGTGGTCTGCTAGTGAGTCCGTAAAGCCAGGCAGAAGATACTGCCGGAATTTTGGTTGAAGGCTTGCCGTGACCCACCAAAGGGCAAAAGCTCGGATCTATTCGGTGCTGTGGCCTTCCGTGCGAATTTTGGGCTGGGTTTGGAGAAATGAGAAAACCAGGAGACAAGTAAGAAAGGAGTTGAGGGCAGGCAGAGACAGCCTACAGAAGGGAGAGTCGGTAGAGAAAAGGTTTGTCAGTGAGGTGGTGGTGTGGTGGGTTGACTGGTAGTGCGAAGAGGTCGTTAGGGAAAATCTGAAACGGGTGCAAACTCTTTAGGAGCAAGGGAAAAAAGAAAACCGGTCACCCTGGGAACTGATTCCAGTGAGATGAGTTGTCTTTTTTTAATTGGTGGGGGAAGCGGGGTCAACCAGCACCTTCTGACTTGATTTAGTCCCCGTGGGTCTAAATTGCAGTAGGTGGAGGGAGAATGCGCACTCGGACTTAGTTGTAAATGTCTATCTTGGTGCCCTCGCTCACTTCCAGAAATGCAGCCATCCCAAATGCGGCAGGGTTCGGGATTTTTCCGGCATCCCCATAGCAGTTCGCTTTAATTTCGATGGTATCCCTGCATTTCGTGTTGAACCGTTCTTTGTTTTGCCGAGCAGATGGAGCCAAGTCGTTGTCTTACACATCAAACCAAGGAGTGCCGTGCGGTACTCTTGAGTTTTTGTGGATCTAGGTGGCAACCCATGCCAATGTGACAGCCAAGTGCCACTACCCAGCGCATGATTTCAGAGAAGAAGGTAGCCGCAGACTGAAGTCGTAAGCCTTGTCATCAGCAAGCTGCCCAAAGCTCTTGTGAAACAGTAGGTTTGGGTGATGGTCGGAAACTAAATGAACCGGTATGTCGTTGCAGTTTTGAAGCATTGGTGTACGCAGCATAAATCAATACCATGATGAGATCTGTGAAGGCTCCGTTTAAACGCGACTTGTCTGTGAATCAACAGCTGTATATGCTCCCATGCAGGTGTCTAGATTCGGGGTAATAATTTAGAAATGGCAAATTCTGCCATTTTATGATGACCCATATGATCCAGCATTACGGCAGCATCAATTGTTTGTTTCGCCTTGTTAATCGCAATTTGCTTATATTGAGAATCGGATGGATCCTGATATAGCGTTCGCATAAAACTATAGAAATAATCTTTTAGCTGGGGTGCGCAACGTATATATGAAAATTTGAACCTATGACTCACGATCATCTGTTCGAGGTTATAGGATTCAAAAGGGTAGTTATTGCATGCGTTCCAATATTTAACTAGCCGGACTAATGGTTTAATCAAATTCTGGTTTGACTGATTTGCTGAAGAAAGTATTTTATTAAAGTCTGCAGGGTCAGTTAATATCCAATCTTCATAGTCGCTAGCTTTTGCAGGGATTTTCAACCTATCCCAACCATCTACGATGGCAGGCACGAGGTCGAAGCGTATGTGGTTCAGGATAAGTACAATGGTGGGGTTCGACTGAGTGATTTGGGAGCGTTTATAATACCGTTTAACAAAGACTCTGAGATGATTAAGATATGTTTGTGGTTTGAATGATCCATCAGAAAATATTACCATATAGTCTATGTCAGAATGAGTATCCATAACTCTAGGGAGAATTGTGCCGCGCTTATAGGATCCAAAAACAAGTCGCTTGCTAATGTCATTTCTGAAGTGAGTTTTAAGTCGAGCCTTCAGAGCATCTAATGAGCGGGAAATACTTCCTCTTTCCGTGCGTCTGATAATGGCGGTAGCTGCTAAGCGTGTAAGGTGGCCGTTAACATTCATTTCTTCTCCTTATCTGTTTGGTGTGTGCTATAGCCTGCATCAATATCGGCCTTTGCAAGTTTGTAGCTTTTTTGGCTGATGGCTGGACACGCCTGGTTCAGTTCGTCTCTTTTTTTGGCGAGCTCAACGAGTCGCTCTTTTGTCAAGGGTGTAAACCCAGTCTCTTCAAGATCAATTTCTCTGAACATGCGGGTTTGGTTTCTTAAAGTTAAGTACTGACCTGCCGCAGATCTATGATTTTCAGCCCGCTCCGAAGGCTTAAGAAATGTCAGAGTAGTAGTCAGTGCTGCAGAAAAGATAGCTAGGGCACCAGCTAACTGTGGGCAACCATTAAATGCTGAAACGCCAGCAACAGCACCGAGAATTGCCGCAGGCAATCCTGCGGCTAAATGGCATTTGCTCCATCGCTTAGAGCCATAATAATGACCTTTGGACGAATGGTTGCAGTCTTCTTCTATGCGACGAGCTTCGGCAACGAGTTTGTGGGTTAAGTCGCTCACTAGATCCATCTCCTTCAGTAGTTTAGTTATTTGTTCTCTTTTTTCTTGGTTTGGGGTCATGAGTTGAAATTTCTGATTGCACCGCAATGATTTTATCTAAGTGTTTATCAATCAAGACGTTTTGGATTTTGCCTGCTTGATAATAGCCTTTAGTGCTTGTGTCAATGAATAAAACATCATTAACGACTTTCATTAGCTCCTCTTCCTTCTCTTAAGCGATCAAACATGAACATGGGCACAGGAATACCAGTGCTTGTGGCCAAAGATAGCATACGTTTAGGCATTCTTAACGTCTGAACTGCCTTGTTGCGCTACTGTGGCCGATCTTGCTGACCAGTGCCGGAGAGTTTTGGACACGATGCTTTTCATGTCGGCATCTGGCAGTTCAAGCACATACTGACGGAACACTGTTGTGCCGAATTCTTCGACTTCACTGAAGCTCAATCCTTGGAAACGTCTTGCCAAAGAATTGGGCTTGACCCCCAGAGGGATATTGATCCGGTTCTCAAGTTTTTCGAACCACTCGGTCAGGCTGGCTCGAGTGGGGTTGGGTAAAGTCATCCGAACCTGAAAGCGGCGCCACACGGCACGATCCAGCAGTTCCGCGTGATTGGTGGCTCCGATGACCAAAACATGGCTCGGCAGGTCGTCAATCTGCATGAGAAGTGAGCTCACAACACGCTTGATTTCACCGGTTTCGTGAAGGTCACCTCTTTCCTTGCCCAAGGTTTCAAACTCGTCGAAGAAGAGGACGCATCTCCGTGTGGAGGCATACTCAAAGAGCTTCCTCAGGCGGACAGCCGTCTCACCCAGGAATGTGCCGACGACGCTTTCGTAGCGAACCACAAGTAATGGCACCATAAGTGCTTCTGCGATGGTCTCGGCGAGAGACGTCTTTCCATTGCCGGGTGGTCCGATGAGAAGTACCCGGTTACGAGGTTCCAAATTGTATGACCTGAGAAGGTCGGTTCGGTGCTGCTCCTCAATCAAGCTGTGGCAAATCTTCCGCACTTCATCACGAAGGATAAGCTCCGAGAGCTTTCGTCTAGGCGTGATCTCATGGAACAGGTTGCTCGTACCTTGATCCAGCATAGAACCACCACCATTAACGGGGTGCTCAGTCGGCGCGGAGCGGAGCGTTTCCTCAAGTTTCTCGGCCAACACCGTGTGTTGCTTGGCTCGTTCTTCGGCGATGATCGCCTCGGCAACCTTCTTGAAGGTGAGCTTGTCGCCCTGTGTGCCGGATCGGACAAGGTGAATCAATAAATCTGCTCGCGCCATTATCCGCCTTCCATTCTTGTTGCCGTCTGTTCGCACCACACGAACAGTTGGGGGGGATCACTCAGGAAATTGCCAGAAATACTGACCACGTTCTTGCTCCGTTCACCGTGCTGCCATATAGGCTGCGGGTTGATGTTGGAGGAAATTTGCGGTTTCACTGTTAATGAGGTTGAGATGCCGGAGCTATTTGGCTAAAGGTGTCTCTTCGGGGGCGAAGGTGGATACCTGTGCCAATTCTTCGGAGGTCATTTTCTGTGGCCATTTTCGGCAACTTGATTGGGTAAAAATACACTTCGGATGATAAAGCAATTTCCCGCCAAATCTGGTTAGAGAAACGTTTTTTCTCTGCTTGGGTTATCGGGTATCGGTTCAGTTTCCAAGCTGTAAATCTAATTGCCCGGGTTTGGTCATTCTTTGGAGGGTACAAGTCATTCACGTGGCTGTTTTTGCCTTGAACGCTGAGCTTGATTTTTGAATTTTTGCTGGTCTTGCGGTCGGCACTGGCGGCGGCTTGCTGCTCAGTGTTGAAATTTGGTTGGGAGGTGGCCGGAAGCACCTTGGCGGTCGACTGATGGTGGTCGCGAAGTCAGAAAGAAGGTACTGCCGGAACATTGGTTGATGGCTTGCCTTAACTTCTCAAGAGGGCGTTCCTCGGGTTCACTCGCGGTTGTGGTTTGCGGGCGAGCTTCGGGCCGGGTCTGGAGAAAACAGAAAATCAGGAGGCAGGCAGGGAAGGGGTAGCAGGCAGATGGGGAGAGCCGGTAGCTAAAGGGTATCGGCGAGATGGTGGCGTTATGTGGTGGATTGGCAGTGTGGGGAGGGCGTTCAGAAAGACGTGAAACGGCTACAGACCTTTTGAAAACAGAATCCACCTTGGCATCTTGGGTGGGGAAGGTTGGCGTATGCCTGTTATGTCATCTTTGGGTCAACCGAAGGAATATATTTTCGATACCGCTCCGAGCCTGAGCCAGTGCGGTTTTTCACCCCATCACCAATACACAGCCGCTACTGCCTTGAGCTTACTTGGTCTAATGCTCGTGGTTTTCCTGATGAGAGTCCTCTCTTTCAGCGTCGTGATGCTCATCTGTTTTTTCCGCTTTCGTCCCATGGTCATGCTCAGCATGCTCGCTGTGCTCACCGCTTCCGTGCTCGTCGTCGTGCTCATCGTCATGATCATTGTTGTGTCCATTGTCATGCCCACCTTCGTCTCCATTGTCATGCTCGTCGTCTAGCTCATCGTTGTCGTGCTCGTTGTCGTGCCCATTGTCATGCCCGTTGTCGTGCTCGTTGTCGTGCTCGTTGTCGTGCTCGTTGTCGTGCTCGTCATCGTGCTTGTTGTCATGGTCATTGTCGTGTCCACCGTTGTGCTTATCGTCTAGCTTGTCGTGGTCATTGTCATGCCCATTGTCATGCCCGTTGTCGTGTCCATTGTCATGCTCATCGTCGTGGTCATTGTCACGCCCATTGTCGTGCTCGTCATCGTGCTTGTTGTCATGGTCATTGTCGTGTCCACCGTTGTGCTCATCGTCTAGTTCGTCGTCTCCATTGCCATGCTCGTCATCCCCGTTGTCGTGCTCGCCGTTGTGCTCATCGTCATGCCCATCGTCGTGTCCATTGTCGTGTCCATCGTCGTGCCCATTGTCGTGCTCATGCCCATGGTCATGGCCTTTATCGGTCACCTGGGGTAACGACATCACCCCCAAGCCATGCCGATAAACCAGTTCGCCGCCTTTGTAACCGGTGATTGACACCAACACCAAAGCTGCGACGAAACAGGTTCCGGCAAGCGTTTGCCGCAGACGTGGCAAAGCAAAATACAGCACCGCACCAGCTAAAAATATCGCTGTCGTGGTGAGTGCCCAGTTACGATGATTGGTCATGGCAACATGGGATGGGGTGTCGTGAGCCACGGTGTAATAGGCGTACAAGCCGGTGGCTACTGTGGCGATAACTGACAGGGAACTGACCAGCACCATCCATTTTTGAACAACGAGGATTGTTGTGCGTTCGCTGTCACTCCTGGATAGCCAGTTTATTAATTGCAGCACGCCTGTGATGATCAGCAGTGTCACAGTAAAGTTCACCAGCATCGGGTGCCAGTTGGGAATAATTTCTACCATCTCTTTCCTCTGTTATTTAAGTAACCGTTTACGCCACCAAAAGTAAATCACTGGCAACACCAGCAAGGCTAGCAGAACCGAGCTGAGCATGCCGCCCACCATCGGCGACGGCACATTTGGCGTGCACAGCTCCCGACAATTGTCCTGGTTTGGAAACACAACCGAAACGGACGACACCGCTTGCCGAACTCGCATTGGTTGTCATCATTGTTGCCGGCTTCTCCGTCTTGGCCGGTACGCCCTTTTGACCGCTTCCGAAACTTGTGACAGCAAGCTGGTTCCGATGACTTCTCCGAGCGTGACGGGAGCGGCATTACCGATCAGCCTGCCGACGGATATTCGGCAGACCTGTTCTCCCGGTCGAGTGAATTGGTAATTCGGCGGGAAGCTTTGCAGAATCGCGCCTTCTCTGAGCGAAATCGCTCTGTTTTGCTCCGGATGCCCGAAGCGACAGTTGCCGAATCCTGAGAACTGGGTCGTTATTGTGGGGGCGGGATTTCCCCAAGTCATGCGTCCATAAACACTGCGGTAGGTCTTTCCTGACAATTTTTTGTGGCAGTCGGCCACCAACTCCCTAGGCCAGTCACGCCAAGTCCCCCCTGGTTTGGGAGCTTTTATTCGGCGCATGTTAATTTCGGAAAGAGCGGAGCACTTATGAAGAGGGTTTTTTGGATGGCTCGTCCCGGTTTCAAGCGGATACAAGTCGCCAATGGCCTCTTTGACGGTTATCGGTTCACTGCCAAATTGCTGTGGGGAGAGAAGTGAGACCGAGCCGAGTTTGGACGCCAACAACACCAGGCGGTTGCGCCGTTGAGGGACGCCGTATTCGGCGCAATTGACCACTTTGGGCTTGACCGAGTACCCGTTGGCTTCGAGGTTGGAGACGAACTCACCAAAAACGTTCTGAATGACCAGTTGCGGAACATTCTCCATGGTCACCAGATCCGGCGACAGCTTGCCCACGAGTCTCGAAAATTGCAGCAGGAGCCGCCAGCGTTTGTCTGATTCGGTCGCCTTTCGGCTGTAGGTGGAAAAGGTTTGACACGGAGCGCAGCCGGCCAAGAGTTTGATCCCGTTCTTTCTGTGTGGCACTCTGGTTCGCTGGCTTCAAGTTTTTCCACCGACTTGAGCAGAAATTTGGCACTGTTGTTGGCGGTATAGGGATGTTCACAAGCCGGATCAATGTCCACGCCGAGGCGGACATCAACACCGGCTTTCGCGAGGCCGTATATCAGTCCACCAACTCCGCAGAACAGGTCGACGGCACAGGTTTTACGTCTTGGCATCGCTCTGTTTTTTTGTCCGTGTCCTGTTTTCCACTTTGTCGATCCCTTGGTTGCATCTTACTTGACCGAGCCGCCGGAGGCGAACTTTAAGTGGTAGTCGTCGTTGGGCAGGAAGCCATGCGCCGATCTGGTCCTTTTTTTACTTTCGGAGTGATCTCATACGGTGCGCTGGCGTACCAAACCGGTCGATCCGGTGACTTTAAGCCAACCAGTTTCTGTCAGGTGGATACCGTACGCAAGAAGCGAGCTCGATGCTGATTGCAGTGCGTGGATCGGCAGATTTAGGCAGGGATGATTGAGTGGCGGACTCAGGTGGAATAGTCAAACGTTTGTCCCTTGGGTGCAAGCCGGCTTGCCAGGTCGGTCGCCCGCAGTCAGGTTGATGGGCACCCTAAGGTTCACTCGCTACTAACGATGTGGCCTTCCTGTCCAGGATTCGGGCTGGGTCTGGATAAAGCAGATATAGTTAAAGTAGAACCGGGTAGTGCAGAGTTGAGAGGATTAAGCGTTGTTTCAAATGAGTAGTTCGGTCGGGCTTCTATATCCAGAGAGGAAAAGTAAAAGGAACTAGTGAATGTGTTGAGATAAACAAGAGTAAAGTTTCTTTTCTACTCTGGAAGATTGTGGCAAAAAAATAGATTTAATGGTTAGGAGTTACAGAGAATTAGAAAAAAGTTGAAAGAACCAAGATACATCTATTAGAAGAACTGTATCAACCAGTCACAGGTAAGCATTAATAATTATGAGCGGTTCAGTTAGAGAGGAGTTGTGACCGAGCATAGATGTGTGGTTGTTTTGTGTTTAATGGCATGTATGCCAAATGGTTGTGCGCATTACAAGGTGAGTCCGGCTCAAATTTACTGGGAAATTAATTCACAGCTGACCCATCTTCCGTGGCTGGCAACGAAGATGCGGTTATCTGAACATATAGAAATCTGGTTGGAGCCAGGGAACGTAGTATATAAGCGCATTGGTAACATTTCCTTAACTCGGGTGTTTCCTGAATTAGTGAGGAAATGGTGTTAGCACGGCTCAGCATTGACGGGGCACGTCAAGAACCCAACTGAGCATAGCCATCATAGGGAAAATAGTAGGTGGTGATGAGGTGGCTGTGGTGCCATTGGGTGCTTGCAACCAATTAAGGCATAGGTTTTGTCGTGGACTTGTCGCAAATCCGGGATTGGAAAATGCAGGTTTTATTTGCCACAGTGATGAGCTTTTGGTTTGCTCGGCGAGCGTTGGCAAGGGCTAGAAAACAGTAACATGAGGCGTGTACCTAAAGTGAGTCCGGATCTCTCAATAAGCGACTCGATGGATTCACCTCAGCAGTCTATATCTGCCTTCAGACTCACAATCATTGGGCATTGACACCCAGTTCCTAAGGTTGAGATCCTTGACTAAACCTCTGAGGAAGAGGTAGAGTAGCTGTCATGCAAAGATGCAGAGTCTGCCGAGCGAGTTATTCTCGGCTTATCAGTGAGCCACTTGCCGTTGGTCAGTTTAATGCTTTGCTGTTGACCGCATTAAATCTTGGCTCGGGTGCCACGCAACGGTTCACCAACAGAGACAAAGTCAATCAGCAGGCTCACCAGGAAGTGCCAGAGTAGCTTATGACGATAACAGAAAGGTAGTTGCTGCTTCCGTCCAGAGAGTTGATTAGGAAAACCACCGAAAATGAGCAAAAAATCCGTAATAATCCAAATGAAATGATGGCTTATTTGGGAAAAAGAAATTAGTATGATTGGTGATTTTGCACAACAAATTGATCGATACGTGCAGATGCAATCTGATAGTGTGTGCTTTTTGCTCGGTATGAGGTTAGGTGTCGGTGAACCTTTTGTTAGAGAAACCCAAACTTGTTCGGAAATTCCAACAACAAACTTGAGAAAATACAAGTCTCTGATCCAAATTACGAAAAACTGCTTTAGTTCAGTCAGCTTCAGAACTGTGTTGCGAAAATAAAGGAAGCCCAGTCTGATAATGAAGTTGAGTTGGAAGTGCTAATACCGTCAATCTTCGATAGAGCCTTTAGAAGAGAATTAATCTAATGGTAATGCCTGTTCCGAAATTCTCTTATAATGTAGGTGTTCCGCGAGTAGTTGCGCGTGGCTTGTCATACGATGATGCGCAAGTCGATGTAATGCTCCAAGGGCCGGTTAAAAAGATTTTGCAAGACACGGCAGGCATTGGTGAGTTACTGCAATCGTTGTCCGGAGTGGCAAGCACAGGTTTTGAGCAAGAAGGGCTACAACAAATGCTCATCGGTGATATGGCTCCGAAAAACTGGCAAGTTGGTGAGGCCATTGCGGAAGCCTTCGTAGCTGATAAGGGTGGCTGCCGTTTTCCTTGGCCAAATGGAAGAGACCTAAAGAATCCCAAAGCTAGTCCCGCTGGCTGTGATTTGACAGGGTTTCAACCCGCAAATAATGACGATCTACCATATCGCTTCGCCTTTGGTGAAGTGAAAACATCTGGACAACAACAGTCTCCACCTGGCGTCATGACCAGTCTTGGTAAGCAACTACAAGGTTTGCGGGATGAACGCCAGATTAAGAGTGCTTTGTGTCGGTATCTTGGTCACCACGCCAAAAGATCCGGTTGGGAATTCATGTATAAGAGTGCTGTAAAGCGATATCTGGAATCCGACATGAAGGACGTTGCTATCTATGGTGTTCTGGTGCGTGACGTGACGGTTCAAGCAACAGATATTTCCGGCTGTGCTAAAGCATTGGCTAGAGACTGCCCAGTACAAACAGATATTGAAATTTATGCTTTGTATCTGCCGCAAAATGCCATCGGGACTCTGTCTGAGCGTGCTCAGCTAGCTATTACTGATGAGAGGGCTCAATGACTGTATTGCAAAAGCATTTAGACAATGTTGACAAGCACTGGGCTGTGCAGGCTGTAGGTAAAGATGTATGCCGTAAGGCTCTAAAACAGGCTGAGTTGCGGCTGGTGGCAGACTCACTTGGAGGTTTAATCCAACTTGCAGACGAAAGTCCTAACTTTGAACTGTTGGAGCGAGTTGCGATGGCCTATGAATTAGCGGCCATAGAAGGACTGAATGCTTTACTTCACCCGGCAACCAACCTAGAGAATTTAAACCTCAAAGAAATTGCTCAAGCCGGTGCACATCGTGCGTTTGGCATATGTCGCGTAATCCCGGTTCCTCGCGAGGAAGAATCACGAATATTTCATGTTTTACACTTGGCTGGGTTAGCCTATTGTGGTGATCGTTGGACAGACTTGCGCCGTTGGCTTGACGAACAGTGGTATGCCATAAGGATTCCTTCTGTTGAAGAAGTGTCTTGGGATAAGCGGTTGCTATATCGCATATTTGACTGTTGGTTGCGATTGCTGAGGAAAAATAGCTGGGAAGATTTAAATAAGATCTCAGAGACTATTGTCAGGCTTAGAAATGATCAAGCAATCTATGAAATTGATTTGTTGGGTGGGACTCAAGGCGTCGAAGCGCAAAGCTTGGCGATGCGCCTGATCTCACTTTATCACTGGGCCAAAGCAACCGAGAGGCTCGCTACTTACATGTTACAGGGAGTGCCACCAGTAATTGATAGTGAGCTTGACCAGCATTTTGAAGCCGCATTGAAAGCCGCTCAGGCATCAAAGGATCCTCAACTTGAAATGGTGTTACGCTGGTTACATGTTACTGGCAGAAGAATGGTGGGTGGCTCACTTTGGCGGGTTGCTCATACGGTGAATTCTCGGCTGGCACGCTTTGTCACTCATGTAACCGAACATAAAAGCTTGTTCGAATTGTTGCCGCCACAAAGGGTTGCATTTCAAGAACAAGGTTTGCTAGATCCGGCCAGTCAAGCGATTATAGTTGGTTTGCCTACATCTGGAGGCAAAACAGCTCTCGCCCAGTTCAGAATATTACAAGCACTAAACCAGTTTGATCAGGACGACGGTTGGGTAGCTTATGTGGCACCAACACGAGCGCTTGTAGCTCAAATCACACGTCGTCTTCGTGAGGATTTTGGCTCACTCGGTATTCAGGTAGAACTGTTAACTGGTGCTATCGAAGTTGATGCATTTGAAGAAGCTTTATTAGGTGAAAGGCGTGCTTTTCAAGTGTTGGTTGCTACGCCAGAAAAACTTCAGTTGGTGGTGCGCAATAAAAAAATTGAAAGACCATTGGCCCTGGTTGTGATGGATGAAGCCCATAACATCTCAGATGAGAAAAGAGGCTTACGCATTGAATTGCTATTAGCGACGATTAAACAGGAGTCACCCCTCGCAAACTTCTTATTACTAACACCCTTCGTGCCCAATGCTAGCGATTTAACCCAGTGGTTGGCTCCAGGTAGAGGAAAAAGTATTAGTATAGGTACATCTGCTTGGCAACCTAATGAGCGAATCGTTGGGCTCTTTGATATTGAGAAGGGCGATAAACCCGGCGATTGGCGGTTAAATTTTGAAACCCTGACAACGTCTCAAAGTACAATTAATTTACGTGGTAGGCATCAAGTAGATGGCAATTGTCCCTTACAGAGACTAACCTACTCTAAGGCGAAAGGTCTTTCTACACAAGCTGTAGCAATGGCAAGAGTTTTCTCAAAACGAGGAACAAGCATTGCGGTTGCTCAAACGATTCCAGATGCGTGGAGTATAGCGCGTAAAGTTGCTGATGAGCTTGAACCATTGAAGAAAATCTCTGATGATGTGAAATTGGTGCAACGTTTCCTAAAAACGGAAATAAGCGCTGATTTTGAGCTTATAGACATGCTTTCTAAGGGGGTTGTTGTTCACCATGCAGGCTTGCCAGCAGAAGCTCTGACGTTAATTGAGTGGTTAACAGAAGTTGGTCATATTCGCGTTATGTGCGCCACCACCACGATTGCACAAGGTCTCAATTTCCCTGTCTCCTCTGTGTTTTTAGCGACACGAAAGCATCCGTATGGTCGTGAAATGTCTCATGGTGCATTTTGGAATCTGGCAGGACGTGCAGGACGCATCATGCATGATAGTGTTGGTGTGGTGGGTATCGCTGCTGGCTCTAACCCAAATGAGATCAGAAAATATGTAAGAGATGCAACCGAGTCGCTGGTATCCAGGCTAGTTGAATTGCTTGATGAACTCCAAATGTCCGGACGTTTGGGTGAGCTAACCTTGGTCATCCGAGAAGAACAGTGGGCTGACTTTCGTAGCCATATTGCTCACCTGTGGAATGAAAAGCGGAATTTAGACGCAGTTATAGGCGAAGCAGAACAGTTACTCAGAAATACCTATGGCTTTGAGTCTCTCAGAGCCAAAGCGGACGCTGCGTCTCAAGCAAAGGCTGATGCACTGTTACAAGCAACAAAGTATTATGTTAAACAACTTGCTGATCACCCTGTAAATGCTACTCTCGCTGATGCCACAGGCTTTTCTCCGGAGGGAGTCAGATCCACTTTATTAGACTTACACAAACTTGAAAACAAGCTAACATCCGCAGACTGGGAGCCATTAAGTTTATTTGGTGATAAAAGTCAATCTGTACTACCTGATCTGATGGGGATTATGTTGCGCGCTCCCCAATTAAAAGAAGGCCTTAGTGAGATGATTAGTAAAGGTGAAAGTGATGAGCATCGCAAACTTGCAGATATAACTCAGGCGTGGGTAACAGGTAGTTCGATTAAGACTATTGCGACCGAATATTTTCAAGGTAAATCGCTAACAGACAAAATTTCCAAGGCTTGTAAAGCGGTTTATAGAAACCTTGTAAATAATGGTGCTTGGGGGCTTTCTGCTTTAAGTAAAATGCCAACTTCTGGAATTGATTTTGAAAACATGACTGACGATGAAAGGCGCAAGCTGAATAATTTGCCGGCCATGCTCTACCATGGGGTCAGCACCGAGGAAGGTGTTTTAATGAGGATGAATAACGTTCCAAGAAGTATTGCTGAGCGTGCAGGAAAGGATTTTAAAGTTCAACATGGTCAAGTTGATGTTGTTGCATCTTCACGTCTCGCTGGTGACTATTTGAAATCTCTTAAAAAAGAGAATTGGTCGCGCCTCAAACCGGAAAACTCAGCCATGTCAGGTGAAGACTACATGGCGATTTGGAAGCGACTATCCGGTATTGCTTGACCAGTGATAGTTTTTGTACGCCCGCTCAATTGTTCCAAACAAACCCTTTGATCAGTACGTTAATAAGCTATTGATTCAAGAGGTCCTTTATTCCAGAGAGTGGTATTTGGTGGGATGGTGGTAAGAATGTCGTGGATTGGAAGTCTGTGCGAGGTCGTCTAAACCGGCAGCAGTACGTGACGACAGCCAATATAAAATCCCAACCGAGAGCGGCTGATCCTTGCCAAGTTGGTGGCAACGGCGGGAATTGAACCCGTGTCCAGGTAACCTTCGTCTTTGGTTTCACACGCTTAGTTTATGCCACCAAAAGTAAATCACTGGCAACACCAGCAAGGCTAGCAGAACCGAGCTGAGCATGCCGCCCACCATCGGGGCAGCGATGCGGCTTACGGCTTCTGAGCCTGCGCCAGTCCCAACAAGTATGGGCAGCAATCCCGCCACAATCGCTGCAGCGACCATCTTGGCGGAGGTCAAACTCGCACTGGTAATAAATGCCAGTCTGCCGTTGGCGATGGCATGTTCAGCGTGAGTAGCTTTCGACAATTGTCTGGGACTAGGGAGAAGAAGTTCATTGACATTGTAAGAAAAATAGATTAAATTTCTTACTAACCGCAAGAGCGGGATTCGACAAAAGGAGATGATCCAATGACAAGTATGGTTGACAAGATAATGAAGAGGGTGTCTGCGCACGGTAGAGGGAAGTGGGTGTGTACGCCCAAGGACTTCTTGGATCTGGGAAGTCGTGAGGCCGTTGATCAGGCACTTTACCGCCTCATCAAAGGGGATCGGTTGCGCCGGGTTGGCCGCGGTCTGTATGACATGCCGAGGTTCAGCGAGATGCTGAAGTGCCCCGCTCCGGCCGATATGGATGCCGCCATCGCAGCGATAGCGCGCCGAGATGGTATCAGCGTCATGCCGGGTGGCCTGGAGTCTGCGAATCGGCTTGGTCTCACCAATGCGGTTCCCGTCAAGGTGATTTACATAACGGACGGCCACTCAAGGACGCTCAAGATAGACGGGCGAACGGTTCGGTTTCGCCATGCGAGTCCAAGCGTCATGCGGTGGGCAAAGAGACCAAGGAGACCCGCAGCTTCAGTG
Source organism: uncultured candidatus Poriferisulfidus sp. (assembly GCA_965215765.1). Taxonomy (GTDB): domain Bacteria; phylum Pseudomonadota; class Gammaproteobacteria; order Poriferisulfidales; family Oxydemutatoraceae. The sequence goes on from OZ244118.1 coordinate 1,373,130, forward strand.
GTGCAAGCACTGCGGTGGCTTGGACCCTACGCTGCTGCGGACGCACGTGTCGTTCCGATCTTGAAACGCCGTCTGCCCGACCACGTGAAGCGTAACCTACGCCAACACAGCCGGGATCTTACCGGTTGGGCTTTCCGCTTACTCGGAGCATCACAACCGGCTGGCCCGTTGTCGCGTGAGTGAGGCTTACGAGTCCTTTCTCTCGCTCCCGGTGCGGAAGAAGCGGGATGCCTTCGTGACAGCCGCGATCAGTCTTGATATGCCGACCGGCCACGTTGAGAAGGACTTCTGGGTTTGCCTTGTCCTTGATGTGCTCTACAACCGGCTGTCTGGAAGGCATCCGAGATTGCTCTTCAAGGGGGGGACATCGCTATCCAAGGTCTTCGGACTTATCGAACGATTCTCCGAAGACATCTGTCTCGTCTTCCATCGCGATGGACTTGGCTTCGAGGGGGAGCGCGACCCGACCCAAGCAATCTTTCGAACAAGAAACGGCGCGCCCTCTTCGAAGAACTGAGGGAGTCCTGTAGCGGCTACATTCGAGGAGGCCTGCAAACCGCCCTAAAGAGGCGGATCGACGAGATCGTGAAGGGGTGCCACGTCGTTCCGGATGAGGGCGACGTCGACCAACAGACGCTCTTCGTTGAGTACCCCACACTGTTTCCGAGTGACGATGACGACTATGTAATGCCGCGCTTGAAGATTGAGTTGGGGGCAAGGTCTGCGCTTAACCCCAACTCAAGCCACACCATCACTCCATATATTGCCGACGAACTAGCCGACTGGTCATTTGGTGTGGAAAACATCAGAGTGATCACACCGCAGCGAACCTATTGGGAGAAGTTGCTGATCCTTCATGGCTTGTACTGTGGATACCGAGACGAGCAGCGACTGCCACCCGGCAAGAATCGGATCTCGCGCCACTACTACGATGTCGCGATGATCACGGAGACCGAGACCGGTTGATCTTGCTGGTCCGCCTTGTCCAATACCGACCTCTTGGACTCGGTTCGTGAACACAACCTCATTGCGTTCCGACAGGCTTGGAAACTGTTCGGTAAGTCCGTCCCTGGTCGGTGAGATTGGTTCCGTAAGCGGAACTGTGTATGGTGTCTGTCGGGATTATGGCACCATTCAGGGTATGAACCCTGGCGACATCCCTGATTTCGGGTGAGCCACGGAACAACTTCAGCGTGCCGAAGCTGAGATTAACCGGATCTGAGCTTTAGCAGTGAAGAGTTCTTCAAATCCGGTTTGAACTTGATGAGGAGGTGTATCGCGTTGGCTAGCACACTCTTGAAAACAACCCACTCTCAACGCGCCTTGCGAGGACTTGGGTCTCGTGAGGGGCTCGCGCGAAAGGTGGATGCCTGATGGACGTCTTCGCTTTCCGCGAGAAGCTCATTTCCGAATACGAAAACTTCTCAAGAAGTTTTACCACCATCAAGGCGCAGGACATCTGCGAGGCCGTCAATAAGGCGTACGCAGATGGACGTTTCTGGCCTGAACCACTTATACAGTTGAACCCGAACTTTGTGCGGGGTGGATCCATTGATGAGCTCGTCTCAAAGGGCACGTTAGACGAAGAATGTCGCAAGATCTTCCGGACCAAGAAAACAACCGGCACCATTGGTAACCCGCTCGTACTACACCAGCATCAGGCCGAAGCCATCGACATCGCACTGCGTAACGAGAGCTATGTGCTGACGACAGGTACGGGTTCCGGCAAGTCGCTCAGTTACTTCATTCCCATCGTCGACAATGTCTTGCGACGAAAGAAAGCAGGTGATCCCTGTAAAGGCATCACGGCCATCGTCGTGTATCCGATGAACGCGCTGTGTAACAGCCAGTTCGAGGAGTTGGGGAAGTTCCTGAAGCCTGGATATGGCGAGGGTAGAGAGCCGGTGACCTTCGCCCGGTATACCGGCCAAGAGTCGAATGTGGAGCGGGAGCGGATTGCCAAGAATCCTCCCGACATCCTGCTGACGAACTACGTCATGCTTGAGCTGATCATGACGAGGTTCCTGGAGACCGATAAGGCGGTACGTGAACATGCCGTAGGACTTCGATTCTTAGTTCTGGACGAACTGCACTCCTATCGGGGACGACAGGGTGCTGACGTGGCCATGCTGGTTCGACGTGTGCGGGAGCGGTTCAGCGAGAACCTTCTTTGTATCGGCACATCCGCGACCATGTTGTCTGAAGGAACAGCCGAGGATCGGAACGTTGCAGTTGCGGGGATCGCCAGTCGGCTGTTCGGTGTCACCGTTTACTCCAACAACGTTATTACTGAGACCCTTGAGCGCGTTACAGACAAAGACGTAGCCATAGACGGAACCAGCCTGAGTTGTGCCATCAAGGCTGGTGTTCCCGGGAATCCATCCCACCCAGATCTTTCAAGACATCCCGTTGCGATTTGGGTGGAGCGGAACCTCGGTTCGGTCGTGCAGGATGGGAAGCTCGTTCGGATTCCGCGCCCGCTAACGGTTCTTGAAGCATCAGAGCGGCTTGCGAAGGATAGTGACCTCGGGGCTGAAGTTTGCCGCAAGTACCTCTCGCGTTTCCTGCTCGCGGCTTATCAAAGCCAGGATGATAGCGGCCGCAACTTCTTCGCCTTCCGGCTACATCAGTTTATCAGCGGTGCTGGGAACGTTTATTCCACCCTTGAAGTGCCGAAGGAGCGGTACCTCACGCTACACGGACAGCAATTCAAACCGGGAGACCGTGGACGCCCTCTGTTTACGCTCTGTTTCTGCAGGAAATGTGGTCAGGAATACTTCCCGGTTTGGGCGAAGCTCGTAGACAAGGAGCCTGAATCCTTCACTCCGCGCGATCTGTCCGAGCGCTCCACTGAAGGCGAAGATGTTCGGTTCGGCTATCTCATGCCAGACAGCGACGAGATGTTCGATTCCGCTGATATTGAAGGGCAATACCCTGAGGACTGGCTGGAATTTAAGGAGAGTGTGCCACGGTTGAATCGCAACTTCCGACGTTATCGTCCTCTCGCCGTTCGGTCGAATACCTGCGGCGGTGTAGCCGACGAAGGCCTGCCCGCATGGTTTATTTCCGGTTCGTTTCGATTCTGCCTCAACCCGGAATGCGATGCCCACTACGACGGGAGCGTACGCAGTGATCTGAGCAAGCTTTCCGGATTGTCAAGTGAAGGGCGCAGTTCGGCAACAACCATGCTGGCGTTGTCCTCGCTAAAGCATCTTATCGGTACCGATCTTGATGAAAAAACCAAGAAGCTCCTCGCCTTTACCGACAACCGCCAGGACGCGAGCCTTCAGGCAGGGCACTTCAACGACTTCATTCAAATTCTGCTGCTGAGAGGTGCACTGCTTGCCGCCATACAAGGAGACAGGAATGGGTATCTCACTAACGCCGAGCTGGCTCAGCGGGTGCTCAAGAGCTTGCACTTGGGTGCGGCGGACTACGCCGACAACCCCGGATCCAAGGGTATCAAGGCTCAGAGCACCATCAGGACGCTCCACGACGTCATAGGCTACCGGCTCTACTTCGATCTGCAGCGGGGCTGGCGGATCACCAACCCGAACTTGGAGCAACTCAAGCTTCTCAAGATCCGATATCGGGGACTCTTGGATTGTTGCAAAGACGAGGAGGAATGGAGCAAAAAACACCCTCTGCTAGGCTCTATAACGCCCGATCAGCGCCACCAAATCATCCACGAACTTCTCGACCGCATGCGCAAGGCACTCTGTATCAAGACCATCTATCTCGAGCCAAATTTCCAGGAGCAGATGCGCAACCGGAGTTTCAATGAGTTGAGGGAGCCCTGGGGTCTATCGGAGGATGAACGCCTATTCTCCCACGCTTTCATGGTTCCACGGCCACGTTCCCGTGGCCGCCAACAGGACTACCAGATGCTGAATATATCCCATCGCTCCGTCTTCGGTCGGTATTTGAAGTCTCAGGCGCGCTGGGGCGAAGGTAACCGCCACTATCCGGCGAAGTTCGGCGAGCCTGTCTACAATGCCGTCGTTGACGACATCTTGGGTGTGCTGACCGTCCATGGCTACGTCAAGCCCACGAACTTGGGTGATGCCCGCATCGGTTACCAAATCGACAGCTCCTGTCTTGAGTGGCGGCGTGGCGGCGATGTCGACGGTGCGGGTGAGAGCTCCAGTAACACGTTCTTCCGCACTCTTTACGAAAACGTCTCGGATCTCCTGGACGGAGACGACCAGTTCCTTCACCAACTTGAGGCTCGCGAACACACCGCGCAGGTCAATGCGGAGATCCGCGAAGAGCGAGAGACGCGTTTTCGAAAGGGACTGGAACCAGGCGGTCTACCGATCCTCTTCTGTTCGCCAACCATGGAACTCGGCGTGGATATCTCCAAGCTCAACACGGTTTACATGCGGAACGTGCCACCAACGCCCGCAAACTATGCGCAGCGAAGCGGTCGTGCAGGTCGCAGCGGCCAACCGGCATTGGTGGTCACCTACTGTGCTGCCAAGTCACCGCATGACCAGTACTTCTTCTCTGACCCAACACGCATGGTCGCGGGCGCCGTTAATTCACCGACCATTGATCTCGCTAACGAGGATCTCATCCGTAGCCACCTGCAGGCCGTCTGGCTCGCCGAGACCGGCATCAAGCTAGGCTTGGTGCGCAACGTGCTTGATTTGGATAACACCGTTGATCTACCCCTAAACAGCGAGGTCGCTGGGCAGATAGGCGGAGCTATAGCGGTGGGGTCGGCGAAAAGGCGTGCGGAGAGCATCTTGGCAACGCTCGCAGAAGACCTCCCGAAGCAATCCGCCCCTTGGTACACGGACACGTGGCTCGGTAGCACCATGAACTCGGCGGAGCGTCGGTTTGGTGAGGCCTTTGACCGGTGGCGCTCTTTATACCGGGCAATGGACAACCAGATAAAGTTTGCCAACGACATCATCCGTAAGGCCGCAGCAACTAAACTGGAGCGCAAAGAAGCTAAGGCGCGACACGACGAAGCCTACATGCAGCAGAGATTGTTACTCGACACGGGCCCGACAATGAGCTCGGACTTTAACACCTACCGCTACCTTGCGGCGGAGGGCTTCCTGCCGGGTTACAACTTCCCGCGTTTACCGCTGATGGCTTTTATCCCCGGACGACGGGAGAAGGTTTCTCGGGACTCGTTCTTGACTCGACCCCGATTCCTGGGTCTCACCGAGTTCGGCCCGCAATCCATCATCTACCACGAAGGAAGCACATATCGCGTCCGGCGAGCCATTCACACTGTCCGTGAGGTGAGCGTGGCCGCTTCGACAAAACTACCGACGCTGGCCGCCCGCATCTGCCCGGCCTGCGGCTATGGACACTTCGGAGGTCAGAAAGAATTCGAGCGCTGCGTAAGTTGTGAGGGACTTCTCAAGGGCGGGCGCACTATCTCCAATCTCTATCGCATTGAGCAGGTGTCGACCCGTAGGGCGACACGCATTACGTCCGACGAGGAAGAGAGGCAACGCCAGGGTTACGAGATGGTTACGACTTTTCGCTTCAGTGAAGATAACGGCAAGCTACGCGTCGAGGGCATCGCACTGGAGGAGAAAGGAGAGACACTTCTGGGGCTCCATTACGGACCGGCATCGACCCTATGGCGCATCAATCTGGGCTGGCGGCGGCGAGAGCGAAAGTCGATTTACGGCTTTAGCATTGATGCAAATACCGGTGAGTGGACGAAGGACTCGCAGGCACCGACTGATGCGGAAGATGACAAAGTACGCGAAGGAAAAACCATTGAGCGCATCACGCCCTTTGTTGAGGACACCCGAAACGTCCTTGTCCTACGACCGAAGACTGACCTTTCCGACGAGGCCATGATCTCGCTGCAATACGCGCTCAAGCGCGGTATTGAGCAGGAGTTTCAATTGGAGGAGGCGGAGCTCGCCGCCGAGCTTCTGCCCGACCGAGACCACCGCACCACGATCCTTTTCTACGAGGCTGCCGAAGGTGGTGCAGGAGTACTCACGCGTCTGGCTAACGACCATGACGCAATGATACGGGTCGCCCGCAAAGCCTTGGAGGTTTGTCATTTCACCTCAAAGTCAGATTGCTGGAAGGGTTTCAGCGACTTGGAAAATCAATACGACGAATGCGAGGCCGGCTGCTATCGCTGTCTGCTCAGCTACTACAACCAGCCAGACCATCCTCAAATTGATCGGCGGAACGAGGCTATGCTCGATCTCCTCTGTCGATTGACGCGTGGGGAGCGCAAGAGCTTGGTGACCACGTCAAGCTATTGCGACAGCTTTGATGAGCTGATGAACGTGTCCACTTCAAGTCTGGAGAAGAAGTGGCTCAATTTTTTGAAAATGAATGGGTACCGCCTCCCAGATCGAGGACAGTGCTACCTCAAGGAATTCAATACACGGCCTGATTTCGCTTACACCAACTATCAAACCTTGGTCTACATCGATGGCCCCCACCATGAAGGGCAGACCCAAAAGACGCTGGATGCTGAGATAAGTCAGCGTCTTGAGGACGCCGGTTTCACGGTTGTGCGTTTCACTACGAATCAGGCGTCTTGGAACAGCATCACGGGTGAGTACGCTTGGGTCTTTGGATCCACTATGAAGTCAGCAGACGACTAAAGGGGTGGTGCGGTAATGGAAGCAGCAGTTCAGTTCAATCCGGGGGACTTGGTCAGAGCGCGGGGACGCGAATGGGTCGTTCTGCCCGAGATGCGACCAGATCTCTTGAAACTTCGGCCGCTCGGGGGCGCGGAAGATGACGCCACGCTCATCTACTTGCCGCTGGAGCCCGTCCCGCCGGTTCCAGCAACGTTCAACCTGCCCAACTCATGCACACCGGGTTCACAGGAAGCCGCCCTTTTGTTGCGGGATGCCCTTCGCCTCAAACTTCGGGCAGGTGCCGGAGCCTTTCGCAGTTTTGGCAACCTCAACGTCGTGCCCCGAGCCTATCAGCTGGTGCCTTTGCTAATGGCTCTCAAGCTGAGTACCGTTCGGCTCCTGGTCGCCGACGACGTCGGCATTGGTAAGACCATTGAGGCGGGTTTGATCGCGCGGGAACTCATCGACCGTGGCGAGATCGAACGGTTGACCGTCATCTGTCCCCCGCACCTTTGCGAGCAGTGGAAGCAGGAGTTGGCGGAAAAATTCAGCATCCAGACTGAGGTCGTCCGAACAGGTACGGCGATACGCCTCGAACGTGGCCTGCGGCCGGACGAATCAATCTTCGAGGTTTATCCCTACACGGTTGTTTCCCTCGACTACATTAAGTCGGATCTGCGCCGGGGTGACTTCCTGCGCGCATGCCCGGAATTCGTCATCGTTGATGAGGCTCATACCTGCGTCCAGTCGAACACCAACACGCGCCATCAGCGCTACCGACTCCTCAAGGATTTGGCTGCCGAACCCAGACGAAGCATGGTGTTTCTCACTGCCACACCGCATTCGGGAGACGACACGGCTTTTCACAACCTCTTGGGATTATTGGAGCCGAAATTTGCCCAGCTTCTTGAAATGTCCGAAGGGGAGGCACGCAAGCAAATGCGCTCGGAACTCGCCCGACACTTCGTCCAGCGTCGGCGCAGTGACATTGCCGAGTGGAACGATGCTGTCGGCTTTCCCGTCCGCGAGAGTCGAGAAGCTACCTACAGATTGACGGGTGCCTGGGGAGAGCTCTTCGACGAAGTGCTTGCCTATGCGCGGGAGATGGTTCAGCGGGCTGAGGGTGGCACCAAGCTTCAGCAGCGCATGTCCTGGTGGGCGGCACTCGCGTTGCTGAGGTGTGTCTCCTCTAGCCCTGCTGCCGCGACAATGTCTCTTCGCACACGACTGCAAACGGCAGAGGGCGACACCGAACGAGTGCGGGTAGATGATCTCGACCAAATTGCAAGCAAAACGGTCATGGATGAAGAAGCCGATGATTGCCTGACTCTCAACGAGAGTGTACCCGCCGGCACCGTGGAATCGCCCGAAGGTGTCGCGGCTCTGCACCGACTTATCGAACAGGCTGACGGACTCCGTGGCGCTAGCCAAGATCCTAAACTCGGGGCGTTGATCAAAGAGGTACGACAACTCGTCTTGGCCGGATTCAGTCCGGTTGTGTTCTGTCGCTACATAGCCACCGCCCATTACGTTGGTGCGGAGTTGTCGGTCGCTTTAGTAAAAGAAAACGCCCACGTGGTAGTGATTACCGGGGAGCAGACTTCCGATCAGCGTGAAGAACGAGTAGAGGCGTTGGGAGAACTGGACAAGGATGTCACACCGGTTCTCGTGGCCACGGACTGCCTCTCTGAGGGGGTCAACCTTCAACATTACTTCAATGCGGTGATCCACTACGATCTCACTTGGAATCCAACCCGCCACGAACAACGCGAGGGACGTGCGGATCGCTTTGGGCAGGACTCTCCAACCGTGCGTACACTGATGCTCTACGGGGAGGACAATCCTGTCGACGGTGCCGTGCTTCGCGTAATCCTTCGAAAGGCCGAGAAGATTCGTAAGGAACTCGGCGTAGCCGTGCCATTACCGGCCGACAGCAACAAAGTCGTCGACGCCATCATGAAGGCGATCCTTCTTCAAGGAGTCAACACTTCACGGGTCAGGCAGGTGACTCTTGATTTTCATGACACAGAGGTCGAAGTAGACGACGCTTGGCAGGCGGAGAAGGACAAAATGACGCGGACGGTTTTTGCCCAGCGCCGTCTACGCCCGAACGAAGTTTTTCCGGAATGGGAGAAGTCGGTTTCTGTGCTAGGCGGGCGCGATGATGTGGCTCGCTTCGTACGCCTCGCTGCTGAGCGCTTGGGTGCGGCACTTGAGCCACGAAACGGTTACAGTTACTTGCCGGTCGCGCACTTTCCGAAACCAGTCCAAGATCGTCTTGATGCCATTGGATTCAAGCCAACGGCAAGAATCGCATTTGGCCAGTCCGTGCCTACGGGCACGGTACATATCCACCGAACTCATCCGCTGGTCTCAATCCTTGCGGACTATGTGGCAGAACAGGCGCTAGATGCCGACAAACCGGAGATCGGTGCTCGGGTGAGTGCGATTTTCACCCGAGGGGTCAAAGCCCGAACTGTGCTCTACCTGCTGCGTCTGCGCAGTCTGCTTCGGGTAGAACAACGTGGCGCAGATGACCGGTACGCACTGTTGAAGGCGCTCTTTGCCGAGGAGTGCATTGAGGTCGTCGTCCGAAGTGGTAGCGCGCCAGAACGATTGACCGAGAGCAGTGCCCTATCGCTGCTCTCTTTGGAACCTAGTCGGAATATGGAGGATGGTCAAAAGACCAGACTCATTAGTCAGACGCTCAAGTCAATCCATACCTTAGACAGCACATTCGAGCGCATCGCGCGCGCGCGCGCCGATGAGTTGTTGGCAGATCACCGACACATCCGTGAGGCCAGTGACGCCAAGGGTCTCCGATACAACGTGGTTCCGGCGCTGCCCGTCGACAAGATCGGGGTCTACGTGTTTATGCCCATGGTAAGTTTGTGAGTTAGATATGGCGCGCACACGAAGCAGCCATGGGTTCACGGCGCTCAGGATCAAAGGCGGCATTTTTTCACCTGAGTTTCTTAGAACCATAGCCGCACTGGAGGCACCGCAACAGAGTGGTGCCGACTATGGTCTCTCGAAGTCACTTAAGCTCAAGGAGGAGTTAGCCCGGTATTGGCGCATCGCCAACGATTGTTACACCCATTATTCCGTGCGCCGCGCTCGCCAAGAACTTGGTGCGAGGCAAGTCGACGTTGACGAATGGCTTGTGCCTTTATTGCGCACCGTCTTGGGCTATGACGACCTGACCACAGCCAGCAGCGTTACATTGGAGGATCGCGTCTTCAAGCTGACCCACCGCGCTTGTGGCGAGGCAGTTCCGCTCCTGCTGGTAACGCATGATTTTAATCTTGACAAGGCCGATCCAAAACTCGGCTACGAAGGGCACCGAGAGTCTCCCCACGGACTGATGCAGGAGTATCTCAATGCTGATGACAGAACGCTGTGGGGGATCGTTTCGAACGGCTCCAAGCTCCGCATCCTTCGTGACAACCCAAGCCTGACGCGCCCCTCCTACATTGAGGCCGACCTGGATCTTGTTTTTACGAAGGAACTCTATCCTGACTTTGTTGCGCTCTGGCTCGCCATCCATGCCAGCCGTTTCAAGCCAGTCGGCGACAAGCCGTCTAGCTGCATCATCGAAACCTGGCGAGCCAAGGCTTATGAGACCGGTGAACGAGCTAGGGAGAATCTCCGCGTCGGCGTCACCGAGGCCTTACGGCATATAGGCAACGGGTTCCTGCAGCATCCGAACAATGATGATCTACGTGCCGCACTTAAGGATGGCAAGCTCTCACCTGAGCACTATTTTCAGCAGCTCCTCGGGCTCGTCTACCGACTGTTCTTTCTCTTTGCGTCCGAAGAGCGCGATCTGCTTCACGCGCCGGATACCACAAGTAACCAGCGAGCTGTGTTTGCTGGCGGGTATTCACTTTCCCGCTTGCGCGATCGTGCGCAACGCCGGCGGTACTGCGATCGTCACTGGGATATCTGGCAAAGCCTTCAGATTACGTTCCGTGCTCTCGCTCAAGGGGAATCGGCTCTCGGTCTACCCGCTTTAGGTGGTCTGTTCCGTGCCGGGCAGCACCCCAATCTCGACAGTGCGGCCATCATGAATGAGCGATTCCTGGATGCCGTTCGGAGTCTTGGTTTCTTTCATTCCGGCCAAGCACTCGTTCGTGTCAACTACCGGGACATGGACACCGAAGAGTTCGGTTCCGTCTACGAAAGTCTACTGGAGCTTCAGCCAGTGGTAGACGAGAACACCATGCCGTGGAACTTCAGCTTCACCAGCGACCGGAACGTCGAAAAGACCAGAGGCTACGAGAGAAAGCTAACCGGTTCCTACTACACGCCCTCTGCCCTCGTAAACGAACTGACGAAATCAGCACTTGATCCGGTTCTTGCCCAGGCTATCGCTGAACACCCCGAGAACCCACGAAAAGCCATTCTCAATCTCAACGTCCTTGATCCAGCGTGTGGTTCTGGGCACTTCCTCTTGGCGGCGGCACGACGCATAGCCACCGAAATTATGCGCATTGAGTTGGGCACGGACACTTCCGAAGAAATTTCACGCCAGCATGCACTACGGGAAGTCGTTCAACGCTGTATCTATGGTGTCGACCGGAATCCGCTCGCGGTCGAGTTGTGCAAGACCGCCCTCTGGATCGAGACAGTGGAGCCGGGCAAGCCGCTGACGTTTCTTGATTCTCATATTCAGTGCGGCAATAGTCTGATCGGTATCCTTGACCCTGAAATCATGGCCAACGATATTCCGGGCGAGGCCTATAACCCCCCGGGGGCCGGCAGAGCCAACAGCCGTGATCTCAAAAAGCGATACAGTCAAGTAAGAGATTCAGAGCAGCTCAGCCTGTATGACGAAGATAGTATGTTTAAAGTTGCGGTTGCTGCGGCTGACCACAACGCCATGCCGGAAGAAACGCTTGATCAAATTGATTGTAAGTCTGCCGCTTGGAAAGAAGCACGCCAAGGTGATACTCGAACGCTTGAGGAGCTTCGAGCCGACTTCTTTGTCAAGGCACATTTTCGGAGAAAGACGCACACCGAAGGTGTGGAGTGCCCCAGTGTCGAGACAGCAACTGCCGAGTTAGAACGCAAGTACAAGCTTTTCCACTGGCACCTTGCCTTTGCCGAGATCGTTCAGTGCGGCGGGTTCGATGTCGTTCTTGGGAATCCACCGTGGGAAGTCTCTCGGCTTAACGAGAAAGAATATTTCGCAGTCCGAGCACCTGGCATTGCCAGTTTGCCGGGTGCAAAACGAAAGGCGGCCATCTCCAAATTGGCGAAGGATAACCCAGTGCTTTACCAGCAATTCCAGTCGGATAGGGACTGGTACGATGCAACCAACGCATTCTGCCGTGGTAGTGGACGATATCCTTTGACGGCCTATGGTGGATTGAACAGCTATGCCTTATTCGCAGAAACGTGCCTCCGGCTCCTATCACCAAACGGGCAAGCGGGTTTGGTAGTGCCCACTGGTATTGCCACGGATTATTCGACAAAGGCTTTCTTCAATGAAATTGTTACTAAGGGGAGGCTCGTCAGCCTCTACGACTTCGAGAATCGTGAGGCTATTTTCCCAGGCGTTCACCGTTCCTACAGGTTTTGCTTACTCACGCTGGCTGGTATCAAGTGCCCCTCCCAACGGGCTGAGTTTGCCTTTTTCCTGCACCAAGCGGATCAGCTTGCAGAAAAGGAGCGTCGGTTTACTCTATCTGCTGAGGACTTCATCCTGTTCAATCCCAACACGCGAACCTGCCCCATTTTTCGCACTCGACGGGAGATGGAGATCGCTCGTAAGCTGCACCGCCGCGCAGGAGCATTCTGGAGGGAGACCCGTGGTAGTGAACCTGATGTAAACCCTTGGGGCATCAAGCTCATGCGAGCGTTCGACATGGCGATTCACTCCGATCTCTTCCGTACCCGTGAAGAGCTGGAAGAAGAAGGGTGGCTACAAAAAGGCAACGTTTTCTTACGGGGCGAGGAGCGTTACCTGCCTCTATACGAAGCCAAATTGATCCATCAGTACGACCATCGTTTTGCCACGTTCGATGGGGTTTCGGCTGACGATATAGGAAAGGGAAGCGCCCGACGCATGACTTCGGAAGAAAAGGCAGACCCCCAAGCGGCCATTGTTCCCCGGTATTGGGTTCACGAAAATGAATTGACAAAAAGACTTGACAAATCAGAAATCGCCACATCACTTGACCGACCGACTATTGATCCTCGTAGAAGTGGCTCGCAACTAGCTTTCAGGAATGTTACCCGAGCCACCGAAGAGCGGACAGGTATCTTTGCCATGATTCCAACTATCGGTTTGGGTCACTCTGGAACGATAATCACTTTTGGTTCATTGTCTTCAGGAACATCCCCCGGGCAACAGACCATCGAACATCTATCTTCACCTCTATACGGGGAGTGCCAGTGAGCAACAAAGCCCTTCTGCTCGATGTCGATTATGAGAAGTGGTTTCATGCGTTCCGCAGTATCACCGGAGCCACAAACGAATGCGCTTTCCTCACATCAACCATCCCTTGGAGAGGCGCACAAAACAGTGCCACTGCAATTGACTACCGAAAAGAACGAGCGATAGCTTCGGTGCTCGTGCTGGCGAATATGAATAGCCTCCCCTTGGATTGGGCAGCGCGCTTCTCAGTGGGGGGACCCAATATGAGCTTCTTTATTGTTAAGCAGCTACCTGTCCTACCTCCGGAACTCTATCTGGAGAAAGTGTGCATCGAGTCGATTACGTATGCCGAATTGGTCGTGCCGCGCGTGTTGGAATTAACGTATACAGCCCACGACCTAGAGGGGTTCGCCAGAGATCTTGGCTACTTTGGTCTTCCATTTCGCTGGGACGCCCGGCACCGCCATTGCTTGCAGTGCGAGCTTGATGCGATTTACACCCATATGTACGGGTTAGAACGCTCCGATCTAGAGTGGATTCTTGACGCGCCTCCCCCAAGCTCGCCGTTCCCAGTCCTCAAGCGCAATGAACTGAGCGAGTTTGGCGAGTACCGAACGCAGCGCTACGTCCTTCTGGCGTACGACCAATTGGAGCGCGGAGAGATTCCGAATCTTCAGGACGCGTCCGCGTAGGAAGGCTTAGGGCGGTTGCCATTCCGGCCAGCACTGCTACCTAAACACATTACTCACACACAAGTGTAGAGCTCCGTGGTCTTCGGAAGTTTCTAGTAAGGATTCCAGCTATCAAAGAGCGGTGATCCGGTCTTTTGTTCGAGTGATTCAGTCACCTGCCGGAGCAGGTGGGGGGCAGTGCTTGAGACGTAAAGGTCGAATCCGTGAAAGCAGCGTCTTGGATCAGCTTGTCTCCATCGGAAACCGGATGACGAGGGCGAGCCACAGACGAGCTTTGGTCTGGATCCGAAGAATGCAGATAAGGAGTAACAGGCAGGCAATAGAGAGCAGACAGGTGAGGGGAGTTTGTAGCGAAGGAGTTATTAGTGAGATGGTGGTGTGGTGGATTGGTAGTGCGGAGAGGCTCTTCGGACTTATCAAACGATTTTCCGAAGACATCTGTCTCGTCGTCCATCGCGATGACCTTTGGTTTTGAGAGGTGCGAACCCTTTAGAAGCAAGGGGAAAAGAAAACCCGTGCCGGTATGCGGCAGCAGGCAAAAAAAAGGCCAGCCGAGAAAGGCTGACCTTTTGAAATTGGTGGAGGCGGCGGGAATCGAACCCGCGTCCACAAGCCCTCTGCCTTTGGTTCTACATGCTTAGTTTCGCCTTTAATTTCGCTCTCTTGTTTCCGGCAAAACGGGGAGCAGGAAAGCTAGTGCACTTTGTTGAACCATCCGGTCACGCACAATCCAGATGGCGATCCCACTTTCAATTATGCCCATGTCAGTCGGTGTGGGTACCTCTGGCACAAACAGGCATCAGTTTTTTAGGCTGCTGCCGGTAAGCTGTATGTTTCGTCAGCTAGATTTTTACAACGGTTTTACGAGAGTGTTGCATCCTCGACATGCACCTCCGGGTTCGCTACTCATGTCGAATCCAAGTCGCCCCCAATGGTTTTATCGCTGTGTATTTTACCCGTGTTTCGCCAATCACGCAATGATTTGCTTGGCATTTGCTCGCTGAATCGGCGGGTGCGAGCCGATAATGCGGGCTGTCAACTTTGGTGCTGGCAGGTGTTTGAATGTTATTTTGCCGATGGTCAGTTGACGCCAAGCCGATGGTCGGTGATCGTCTTTGCGGCAGGGGAGGTTTGCTATACTGCCGCAGCTTAACCACACGGAAATGAAAAAAACTCGCTTGATTATCTTAGGTTCTGGCCCAGCTGGCTATACGGCTGGGATCTATGCTGCACGGGCAAATCTTGACCCTCTGATTGTCAGTGGAGCCGAACCGGGTGGTCAATTGATGACCACGACGGAGGTGGATAACTGGCCTGGGGATGTCTCTGGCTTGCAGGGTCCTGATCTGATGGAAAGGATGCTTGAGCATGTTGAGAAATACGACGTTGAGGTGGCGGATGACCACATTGAGTCGGTCGATTTTTCCGAGCGTCCGTTCAAGCTTTTCGGGGAAGAGGAGTATGCCTGCGACGCGTTGATTATTGCCTGTGGTTCTTCAGCGCTGTATCTGGGGCTGGATTCAGAAACCGCTTTCAAGGGTCGTGGGGTTTCGGCCTGTGCCACTTGTGATGGCTTCTTTTTCAAGGGTCAAAAGGTTGCGGTGGTGGGGGGCGGCAATACAGCTGTGGAAGAGGCGTTGTACCTTGCCAACATTGCTGGGCATGTCACTGTCATACACAGGCGGGATGAGTTTCGTGCCGAGAAAATTCTTCAGGGTCGTATGTTTGCGCGTGAGTCGGAAGGTGTGATTGACATTCTCTATGACAGCGAGCTGGCGGAGGTGCTGGGTGACGATGCTGGGGTCAACGCGATCAGTGTGCGTCACAAGGTCACGGGCGAATTGAGCCGGATTCCTATGGATGGGGTGTTCATCGCCATTGGTCATAAGCCGAATACGGGTTTCATCAATGGGCACTTGGTCATGGAAAACGGCTACATCAAAACTGGCTTGGGTGTGCCGACGCGTCTGACGGAAACAAGTGTTGCCGGGGTGTTTGCTGCGGGTGACGTTTCCGATCATATCTATCGTCAGGCGGTGACTTCCGCTGGCACGGGCTGCATGGCTGCTTTGGATGCTGAACATTATCTGGAAAGTCTTCCTGCGCAGGAGAAATAGACTCTGACTTGCATGGCGGTTTCCGACGGGTAATTCGCTGCGTTGAATATTGCCTGCCAGGAAGCTCGCTTCGGTTCCTTCTTTCCTTGTCGGGCGCACTTTTTGCGCTTTTTGCACATCGTCCGAATCAACTGGTTCACCCGAATCGCCTTCCTGAACAGTCCGCCCGTGCTGTTCCAATTCGCCTTGCTTCACCCGGATCGCTCGGGATGCTTGGTTCACTCAAATCGCCTGCTTGAACTGCTCGCCCGTGCTGTTCCAATCCGCCTTGCCTCACCCGGATCGCCTGCTTGAACTGCTCGCCCGTGCTGCCCCAATTCGTCTTGCCTCGCCCGGATCGCCAAGAACGCTTGCTTCACCAGAATCGTCCGGTTCACCCGGATCGCTCGGGATGCCTGGTTCACCCACATCGCCCGGACCGCCCGCCTGAACTGCTCGCCCGTGCTGTTCCAATTCGCCTTGCCTCACCCGGATCGCCTGCTTGAACTGCTCGCCCGTGCTGTTCCAATTTGCCTTGCCTCACTTTGCTTCACATCGTCTCGCCTTGTCGTGCCATTAATGCCGGCCATGCCTTGTCGTGTCTTAATACCGGCCAGTCGGTGATGCCGGTCATGCCTTGTCGTGTCTTAATACCGGCCTGTCGGTGATGTCGGTCGTGCCTTGTCGTGCCATTAATGCCGATCCTATCGGTGATACCGGTCGTGCCTTGTCGTGCTATTAATGCCGATCCTGTTGGTGATGCCGGTCGTGCCTTGTCGTGCTATTAATGCCGATCCTGTTGGTGATGCCGGTGACACTTGTCTCCCCTTTGTTGTCTGCGCGTGACCTTACCGTGCGGCTGACGTGGATCCAACGTGACCATCGCGTGTTCCAAGGCGACCCCACGCGACCCCAACGTGCCCCTGACATGACTCTGACATGATCCCAACATGACCCCGCTCAATCCTGAACCCTTGTCGGCACCCGCTTCCACTACTTCAGATTTCGGCACCAAGCGTGATTTCGACCGCGACTCATGGTCTCGCCTGATGTCCGGGGAAAGTCCGTTCCTTCAGCATGAGTTTCTTGCCACTTTGGAGGGCAGCGATTGCGTACACGAGCGCACTGGCTGGTTGCCGCTTCACCATGGCATAAAAGACTCGGAGCAGTCTTGTATTACGAGGGGAGACCCCATGACCTCAATGCGGCTGACGTGGATCCAACGTGACCATCAAGTGTTCCAAGGCGACCCCATGCGACCGCAATGCGACTGACGTGTCCCTCGCCCCCCAACGCACCCCCCAACGTGCCCCTGGCATGATCCCAACATGACCCCGCTCAATCCTGAACTCCTGTCGGCACCCGCTTCCACCACTTCAGATTTTGGCACCATGCGCGATTTTGACCGCGACTCATGGTCTCGCCTGATGTCCGGAGAAAACCCGTTCCTTCAGCATGAGTTTCTTGCCACTTTGGAGGGCAGCGGGTGCGTACACGAGCGCACTGGCTGGTTGCCGCTTCACCATGGCATAAAAGACAAGGCAGGCAGTTTGCTGGCTGCGTCGCCGCTTTACATAAAAAGCCACTCATTTGGGGAGTTTGTGTTTGACTGGCTATGGGCTGATGTTTACGAACGTTCTGGTCACGCTTACTACCCGAAACTGGTTTCTGCCATTCCTTTTACTCCGGTGACGGGGCGTCGTTTGTGTGGTTCCCGGCAATTGCGCGGTGACTTGGTTGAGGGGGCAAAAAGCCTGGTGCGTTCTTTGGGGATCAGTGGGGTGCATTGGCTGTTTTGCACGGCTGGCGAGAAGCGGTTTTTTTCGGAGCAGTCTTGTATTACGAGGTTGGACTATCAATATCACTGGCATAACCGGGGTTATCGGTGCTTTGATGATTTTCTCGCTGTCCTGACTTCCAAAAAACGTAAAATGATTCGCCGTGAGAGGCGTCTGGTGAGGGAGCAAGGATTACGTGTGACGGCAGTTCCGGGACAAGATCTTGGTGAGAGTCGTACGCGCCGAATTTTCGCTTTGTATGAAAATACTTATCTTTGCAAATCTGGTTTTCGGGCGTTGAACTTGGGGTTTTTTCAGCAGATCGTGGTTGCCATGCCGGATCGTTTTGTGGCTTTTCTTGCCGAGAAAGGAGATGAAATCGTAGCGTGCGCGCTCTGTTTTCGTGACGACAATGCTTTGTATGGGCGCTATTGGGGTTGCCAGGACTTTCACGAGTTGTTGCATTTTGAGACGTGCTTTTATGCGGGGATCGAGTATTGCATCAGCAATGGTTTGAAGCGTTTTGAGCCGGGTGCTCAGGGCTTGCATAAAATTCCTCGTGGATTTTTGCCCACCGAAACTTGGTCGGCTCATTGGTTTGCCCGCCCTCAGTTTGGTCAACTCATTGCTGAATTCTGTCGTCGGGAGGAGGCGCAAAAGCGTGCCATGCTGCCTGTCCTTCTGGCAAAGTCTCCGTACCGTGTGGACGGGGCATCCGTGTCGCAGCATGGCGAGTGACATGCGTGTCAGCCGTGTCAGCCGTGTCTGTATCTTGAGATGAACTCGATGTGGCCGCGTTCGGTGGTGTCGGCAGGTGTCGGGTCTTTTAAGGATGTCGCTGCCGTTGGTGGGGAGTTGTGCCCGGAAGTGCTGCTTACGATGTACTTCAATGGGATTTTCCCTTGGCCTGACGACAGTGGGAACAATTTGCTGTGGTGGTCACCTGACCCTCGGTTGGTGCTGAGGCCGGAACAGTTGCATGTCAGCAGGAGCTTGCGAAAATCTTTGAGAAAGGTGGGTTGGCAGTACACTTTGAATGCGCGTTTTTCCGATGTCATCAGTGCTTGTGCCGCTAGTCGTGCAAAGCGGGAAAGCACTTGGATCACGCCGGAAATGCGTGATGCTTTTAACCGTTTGCACGTCATGGGCTTTGCGCATTCGGTTGAGGTCAGTCATGCTGACGGGAGTTTGCTGGGGGGGCTGTATGGTTTGGGAATCGGGCGCATGTTTTTTGGCGAGTCCATGTTTTCCGCAGTTTCGGATGCTTCCAAAGCGGTGCTTTGCCAGTTGTGCAAGCATTTGTTGCATCATGGTCTTTCAATGATTGACTGCCAGGTGGAAACCAGACATTTGCGCAGTCTGGGTGGAGTGCTTATGAGTCGTGACAACTTTTGTGCAGAGGCGAAACACTTGTGTCGTCTGGAGGCTCCGAAAAAGCTGTGGCTGAAGCAAGAGCTTGCTTACGAGGTGTGCTGAATGCCAGGCGCTTTTGGTCTGCCCATGTTGGCTTTTGCAGTCGCCGTTCTGCCGGTGAGAGATATTTTTTCGTGCGGGCATTCGTTTTTGTCTGCGTTTTTGCAAGGAGGGGGAAATGACCTACGTAGTAACTGAGGGGTGCATAAAGTGCAAATACACGGATTGCGTTGAGGTATGTCCGGTAGATTGTTTTCATGAGGGCGCGAACTTTTTGGCCATTGATCCTGTCGAGTGCATTGACTGTGCTTTATGCGTTCCCGAGTGCCCGGTCGATGCGATCGTGGCCGATGATGAACTTCCGGAAGATCAGAGTCATTTTCTGGCACTGAACGCGGAGTTGTCAGAAGCCTGGCCTGTCATTACCGAAAAAAAGCCGGCTCCTGAGGATGCCGATCTGTGGGGTCAGGAAAAGGACAAGCTCAGCCATCTGCTTCGCTGACCATGCTGACCGTGAGGATGCTGATCTGTGGGGTCAGGAAAAGAACAGGCTCAGCCATCTGCTTCGCTGACCATGCTGACTGTGAGGATGCTGATTTGTGGGGTCAGGAAAAGAACAAGTTCAGCCATCTGCTTCGCTGACCATGCTGACCGTGGGGATGCTGATCTGTGGAGCCAGGAAAAGAACAAGCTCAGTCATCTGCTTTGTTGGCCATGCTGACGTGAGGATGCCGATCTGTGGGGTCAGGAAAAGGACAAGCTCAGTCATCTGCTTCGCTGACCATGCTGACTGTGAGGATGCTGATCTGTGGAGCCAGGAAAGGAACAAGCTCAGCCATCTGCTTCGCTGACCATGCTGACCATGAGGATGCCGATCTGTGGGGTCAGGAAAAGAGCAGTCTCAGCCATCTGCTTCGCTGACCATGCTGACCGTGAGGATGCTGGTCTGTGGAGCCAGGAAAAGAACGAGTTCAGACATCTGCTTCGCTGACCATGCTGACCATGAGGATGCGGATCTGTGGAGCCAGAAAAAGAACGATCTCAGCCATCTGCTTTGCTGACCATGCTGACCGTGAGGATGCTGATCTGTGGAGCCAGGAAAAGAACAAGCTCAGTCATCTGTTTCGCTGACCATGCTGACCATGAGGATGCTGCTCTGTGGAGCCAGGAAAAGAACAAGCTCAGCCATCTGCTTCGCTGACCATGCTGACCGTGAGGATGCGGATCTGTGGAGCCAGAAAAAGAACGATCTCAGCCATCTGCTTCGCTGACCATGAGGATGCTGATCTGTGGAGCCAGGAAAAGAACAGGCTCAGCCATCTGCTTCGTTGGCCATGCTGACCGTGAGGATGCCGATCTGTGGAGCCGGGAAATGAACAAGCTCAGCCATCTGCTTTGTTGGCCATGCTGACCGTGAGGATGCTGATCTGTGGGGTCAGGAAAAGAACAGGCTCAGCCATCTGCTTCGCTGACCATGCTGACTGTGAGGATGCTGATTTGTGGGGTCAGGAAAAGAACAAGTTCAGCCATCTGCTTCGCTGACCATGCTGACCGTGGGGATGCTGATCTGTGGAGCCAGGAAAAGAACGAGTTCAGTCATCTGCTTTGTTGGCCATGCTGACGTGAGGATGCTGTCAGTGGAGCCAGAAAAAGAACGATCTCAGCCATCTGCTTCGCTGGCCATGCTGACCGTGGGGATGCTGTTCTGTGGAGCCAGGAAAAGAGCAGGCTCAGACATCTGCTTCGCTGACCGTGCTGACCATGAGGATGCTGATCTGTGGAGCCAGGAAAAGAACAGGCTCAGCCATCTGCTTCGTTGGCCATGCTGACCGTGAGGATGCCGATCTGTGGAGCCGGAAAATGAACAGTCTCAGCCATCTGCTTCGTTGACCATGAGGCGGGGGTTTCGGCAATTACGGTTCTTTGCCGGGGACACGGCAACTCGCTTTAGCCAGGTGTTGCCTTTCGCAAATATTTTGCAGCCGTGACCACAGCATCAGCAACCGGGCTGCAAACCGGAAGTCCCGGTGTATTGCGATTTCCCTATCGCGAAGATCTGTTGGCAATGTGCGCCCGCTCTGTCGTTCTGTGTGGTGCCAAACAGCTCCCGGACCTTAGTGCTTACCTGGTGCTGCTTCCTGCTTTGCACTACAAGCAGGTCTTGCTGAAAAAGCTGTTAATCGCAGCCCGCGAAAACGGGGCACAGGCACTTATCCCACCCGAAATCACGACGTTGAAGCTGCTTGCCACGCAGAGAGCTTTGGGCGAGCGGCGGTTTCTGGAGCCACACGAGCGAAAATTCATTCTGGCGTTCTCGTTGAAAGAAAGCAGCAGTTTTTTCAAACGCGGCAACCTGTGGCAGCTTGGTGAGGAATTGGGAGTGACCTTTGATGAAATGGCGGCTTGCGGTGTGGCGAAGCGCGGTGAGAGGGTTTTGGCCACAACGGCTCCGGAGCGTGTTTTTCTCGACCTCTTTCATGTCTGGCAGGCGCAATCGCAAGACGATGAGCTCCCTGATTTTCACGCGCTCTACCTGCAATATCTTGAGTCTGGTGTGCTGGGCAATGGCTTTGAGAAAATTTTTCTGTGTGGTCTTGATCACCTTGACCCGCCCGAAGCAAGCTGGTCTGAAAAGCTGCTCGGGCAGGGCAGAGCCGTCTCGTTTTTGCACGCATCATCAGGGGATGTGAGCACGGCTGCTGCTGTGCATCGGGCAGTCCCTGGCCTTGTTATGGCTGCGAATCTCGGGGATGGTGCGAGTGGATTCTTGCACCAGGCTTTTGACTTTGGCAGGACTCTTTTTGAGCGTGCCACCTATTGTCGCAGTCATTTTCCGCAAAGCCCGGTAGCGGCTCGTTTGAAAATTTTCTGGCCTGGCAGCATGGCGCAGCACGCCAAAGGTTTGTGCCTGCGCACTCAGGAATGGCTGGCGGCGGGAAAGCAGGTGGTCACGGTTGTCAGTTTTGACCGCAAGCTTGCCAGGATGCTGCATGCCAGCTTGGCGAACGAGGGGGTCAAGCTGCTGGATTCTTCCGGGTGGGCGTTGTCAACAACCAGTTGTGCCACTGTGGTCTCGCTCTTGTTGCCCAAGGAAGGTCTGGGCTTTCGCTGTGATGAAATTTTGCGTTTGCTTCGTTCTCCCTATTGCAACTTCAGGCGTTCTCAGGAGAGCTTGGCGCGCTTCGTTCGGGCGGCTCGAGAGGCAATCGCAGCGGTGGATTATCCGCTTGTCACTTTGGAGGAGTTGCTGGAAGTGCTTGACGGCAAGCACGGCGATTCACGGCGTCGAACGAGCCGGGAGGCGGGTCTTTTCTTCCAAGGTGTCAGACAAAGGCTTGCCGGGCTGGAGGCCTTGTTTGGGCGCCGGATAAAAAGTGCCGAATTTTTTGCGGCTCTGTTTTCGGCTTTCGCGGCGTTTGGCATCAGGGATGTCTGGAAGCGTGATGCGGCGGGGAGAGAAGTTCTTGAGCGATTAGAAGCGATACGTCGCTTTGGTTCGGAACGAGATGAAGAAGCAAGCTGGGATTTTTGGCGTTCATGGGTCTTGCATACTTTGGAGCACAACAGTTTTAAGCCGGAAATCAAAGTGGAGTCGGGGGAACCTCACGCTGTTCTGCACAATTTGCAGCAGGCGGCTTTGCTGCAGTCGCAGGCGCTGATTGTTGCGGCTTTGGATCTTCAGCACTTGTCGTCCTTGCGTGGCATGTTGCTGAATGAGCAGGTGCGTCAGAATCTTGGCTTGCCCGGGAAGGAAGTCCTGCGCAATCTCCAGCAGGGTCGTTTTCGCGCTTTGCTTGAGTCGGCTCCCGAGGTGTTGCTGAGTTGCCAGACTCATGGTCGAAGCGGGAGGGTGGAAGCAGCTCCCTGGTTACACAGTTTGAGGAGTTTTCACGAGTTTTGTTACCAGGACGACCTTGCGGATGAGCCTTTGTTTGAAAATTCTTTGCCAGCCCGGGCTGTTTCTGTTTCGAAAAGTCTTCCGCGCATGCCTGCCCCGGATGCCCCTGCCGGAAGTTGGCCAAAGACGATCAGCGTTGGGGCTTTCCAGATTGCCAGTCGTTGTCCGTACCGTTTTTTTGTTGAGAACTGTCTGGTTTTCCGAGAACAGAACGCAGCGGGCAGTTTTCTGGATAAACGCGACTTCGGGTCTCACTTGCACAATTGCCTGGCGATCCTGCATGGCGAAATGAAAAATCTTGCTGCCGGAGGGGATGGGGATGCCTGTTCCTCAGACCGGGAACGTTTCCTTGCTTTGATGAGGGAAGAGGTGGAGCGGGAGTTTTCGCCGTATGTTCGAAACAGTTATGCCAATCACTTCTGGCTCATGGCTGCGAATGATATTTGCGCGCGTTATGTGGATTGGTGCCTGGAAGACCCGTCTTTTCAAACCGCCGAGGACGTGCAAAGTGAAGTGAAGCTCGAAAAAGCCTTTGCGGATGGTTTGTGTTTGCAGGGCAGGGCGGATCTGGTGGTGTGGCTTCCATCCGGGCGGGTGGTGGTGGACTTTAAGACCGGGCAGGTTCCCGCCAGGACGCGCATTGAGCGAGGAGGTGAAATGCAGCTTTTCAGTTATGCACTGATGAGCGAAAACGTACACGAGGTGCGTTACTTGCAAATGCAGCCTTACAAGGCTTTGCGCGCCACAGCTTCAACCGGTGCCGAGCTTGTCGAGTTGCAGGAGAAAACCTTGCGGCGTCTGGAGGAGTTTTACGGCGACTTTGCAAATGGGAAGGCTTTGCCTGCCTGGGGAAGCGATGAGGACTGTGGTCATTGTCCGCACGGCAGCCTTTGTCGGCGACAAAGCTGGGTCGCTTACGAAGTGTCGTGACCTTTGGCGAGAAACCCGGATTTTCTTTGTTTTTGGCTTCATCTCTTTTGTCTGGCTGAGGGGGCTGAGGCTTTGGAAAATTCATTGCTTTTGCCAGTCATGGTGAGTTGGGAGAAAGTTTCACACCGGGCAGGTTCCCGCCAAGACGCGCATTGAGCGAGGGGGCGAAATGCAGCTTTTCAGTTATGCGCTGATGAGCGAAAACGTACACGAGGTGCGTTACTTGCAAATGCAGCCTTACAAGGCTTTGCGCGCCACAGCTTCAACCGGTGCCGAGCTTGTCGAGTTGCAGGAGAAAACCTTGCGGCGTCTGGAGGAGTTTTACGGCGACTTTGCAAATGGGAAGGCTTTGCCTGCCTGGGGAAGCGATGAGGACTGTGGTCATTGTCCGCACGGCAGCCTTTGTCGGCGACAAAGCTGGGTCGCTTACGAAGTGTCGTGACCTTTGGCGAGAAACCCGGGTTTTCTTTGTTTTTGGCTTCGTCTCTTTTGTTTGGCTGAGGAGGCTGAGGCTTTGGAAAATTCATTGCTTTTGCCAGTCATGGTGAGTTGGGAGAAAGTTTCACACCGGGCAGGTTCCCGCCAGGACGCGCATTGAGCGAGGGGGTGAAATGCAGCTTTTCAGTTATGCACTGATGAGCGAAAACATACACGAGGTGCGTTACTTGCAAATGCATCCTTACAAGGCTTTGCGCACCACAGCTTCAACCGGTGCCGAGCTTGTCGAGTTGCAGGAGAAAACCTTGCGGCGTCTGGAGGAGTTTTACGGCGACTTTGCAAATGGGAAGGCTTTGCCTGCTTGGGGAAGCGATGAGGACTGTGGTCATTGTCCGCACGGCAGCCTTTGTCGGCGACAAAGCTGGGTCGCTTACGAAGTGTCGTGACCTTTGGTGAGAAACCCGGATTTTCTTTGTTTTTGGCTTCATCTCTTTTGTCTGGCTGAGGAGGCTGAGGCTTTGGAAAATTCATTGCTTTTGCCAGTCATGGTGAGTCGGGAGAAAGTTTCACACCGGATCAGCGTGCTGAACGGCCATCTCCTGGCATGATATTTCTCAAAGAAGGCATTCGAATCTGTGCGCATCTGATTGCTCAAGGATCTGTTTGACAAGCTCTGATTTATGCCATGATAGACACACCTTCAAGACATCTTGTGGTGTCCTAGGGGCAGCGGGGGGTTCCAGCGGTTTTTATTTGATGCGTCCGGTTTTTTGGCGCGTCCTCCCCGCAACCTTGGGGTTGTTGGCGAACCAGGTTTCCATTAAACGTAAAAGAGTTGGGATTACGCTCTTTTTTTGAAGGAAACATAGGTGCCAGAATAGTTATTCTAATGCTCAGTGTCTTCAACCATCCCACCCAAAGAGGACTTGCGCTTAGCACTGACCCCGAGCATACAACAACGAGTAGACGCCCATCTCGGGCGGCGAATTCGGCTCTTGAGGCGTTTGCACGAAGACGCGCTTTCGGATGTGGGAACTGTGCTCAATCGCTCTCCCCAGCAAGTTTCACGTATGGAAAGCGGAATCTGTCGGGTATCAATAGCTCAGCTGTGCATGATTTCCGTCAAGTACGGTGTCACCATGGGCTGGTTTTTTCGTGGCTTGGAAGAACAGATTCCAGAAATGAAAAGTCGGATTCAGGAACGCTTGTCGACCTACGGTCAGCAAGAACGCATGACGGCTTACGAGCAGCAAGAACGCAAAGAAAACGAAGAGGCATTGGTGATCTCTTTTCGCGAGATCAAGCCCAGGGTTTTCCGCGAACAATTGGTCAGCTTGGCAGAAGTTCTTGCCAGCGAATCCTAAGGAGCGTTTTACTGCCTGCCGGTAGAGCCAGCGGAGTACGCCCTGAGCGGTCGTGTGCCTGGTTCTGTCCCCCGGTCTTTCAGTTCTGTTCCCGAGTGGAACGCAGAAAATCATGCCCCCCCTTATTTGACGTGGCGAAGGCAATGCTGCATTCGTTGATTGTCCGGTTTGGTTTTTTTGACGTACCTTGCTTGCCGCCGGGCAGTTTTCAATATCCGCCGGCTGTTGGGGCGAATACGGGATGACGTGCGGGTTGTACTGTTAGCAGACTTGCGCGCTCCGGCAAGCCAATTTTTTTGCGTTGTGTGAGAGGTTGCGGGCGATGAAGTGTTTTGTTGGCAAAGAAGGCCTGGTTGCCGAAAGTGGGCAGGCAGCACGTTTTCGCCGTGAGTTGCCTGCCAACGCGCTGTGGGTGCGTGAGGTTTTTTTCCTTGACTGTGAGCCTGATATGCCTGCCGTGCATTTCGAATGGCTTGCCGAGCTCTTTCATGCCAGGCAGTACCTTGCTTGCCGCCGGGCGGTTTTCAATATCCGCCGGCTGTTGGGGCGAATACGGGGCGACGTGCGGGTTGTGCTGTTAGCAGACTTGCGCGCTCCGGCAAGCCGATTTTTTTGCGTTGTGTGAGAGGTTGCGGGCGATGAAGTGTTTTGTTGGCAAAGAAAGACTGGTTGCCGAAAGTGAGCAGGCAGCACGTTTTCGCCGTGAGTTGCCTGCCAGCGCGCTGTGGGTGCGTGAGGTTTTTTTCCTTGACTGTGAGCCAGACATGCCTGCTGTGCATTTCGAATGGCTTGCCGAACTCTTTCATGCCAGGCAGTGCCTTGCCGAGGATTTGGACAAGGAACTCGCTCGACCCGGGTGCTATCTGGTTCTTCCACGCGCTGGTCTGATTTCTGCCTGGTCAAGCGGTGCCAGAGATATATGTCAGGTGGCGCGTTTCAACGCGGTGCGGCGAGTTGAACGGGGGCTGTTTTATCGCTTTGACCCGGTGTGTGGTTCAGGGGGTGGTTCAGGGGGTGACTCAGGGGGTGACTCAGGGGGCGGCGGCCAGCTTTCTGATGTCGAAGCCTTCATGACCGAGCTTCATGACCGGATGACTGAAAGAGTCATTCGTGATGCTCGGGAACTGGATCATTTGTTTGAGAGTACAAAGCCGGCTCTTTTTTCCATTGTGACTTTGGGCACCGACGCAGGGCAGGCGAGCGCGGTGATTGAGGCTGTTGGTGAGCGTTTGGGGTTCCGGCTCGACGCCCCGGAAATCGCATTTCTGTTACGGCAGTACGCTGCCTTGGGGCGCTCGCCTACTGACCTGGAACTCATGATGTTCGCCCAGGTCAATTCCGAGCATTGCCGCCATCATGTCTTCAACGCTCGGTGGCATGTCGGAGGGGTTGACTCGGGATTCACATTGTTTGATTTGGTGCGTCAGACGCGGGCGCAGTCTCCGGCAGAAGTGCTTTGCGCTTACGAAGACAATGCTGCCGTCGTACACAGTTCGCGAGGAAATTTTTGGCAGCCTGCGTCAGATACCGGGGTGTATGGCAACCAGCCGGAAGACTTGGCGATGGTGATGAAAGTCGAAACGCACAATCACCCAACCGCCATTGCTCCTTTTCCTGGTGCAGCAACCGGTGCAGGGGGCGAAATTCGTGATGAGGCGGCTACCGGGCGTGGTGCCCGTCCTCTTGCTGGTGTATGCGGTTTCATTGTGTCTGATCTTCGTTTGCCGGGACACCCGAGGCCTTGGGAGAAAGCGGGCTCCGCTCCGCCATCTTTTGCCGATCCTTGCCGGATCATGATGGAAGGGCCAGTCGGTGCCGCGCGTTTTAACAACGAGTTCGGCAGGCCTGGTCTGGGCGGCTTTTTCCGGACTTTTGAACACCGGGAGGAGACCACCCACTGGGGATACCACAAGCCCATAATGATTAGTGGTGGTATGGGGATCGCCCCGGGGTTTTCCCCGAAGCACAAAGACCTTGACGATGCCGTGGTTGTGGTTTTGGGCGGGCCGGCGATGTTGATTGGTCTGGGCGGCGGAAGCTCGTCCTCACAGATTGCGGGCACAAATTGTAGTGAGATGGATTACGCCTCGGTGCAACGGGCGAACCCGGAGATGCAACGGCGTTGCCAGGAAGTCATTGACCGTTGTGTTGCATTGGGGGAGGCGAACCCGATATTGGCGATCCATGATGTTGGTGCGGGCGGGCTTGCCAACGCAGTTCCTGAGTTGCTGGCAGGTGGGGGCTGTGGTGGGACTATCGAGCTTGCCGACGTTCCCAGCGCGGATCGCGGAATGTCCCCGCTTGAGCTCTGGTGCAATGAAGCACAGGAGCGTTATGTGCTGGCAGTCGCGCGTGAACACTTGCGTCCGCTTTCTGCTTTATGCGAGCGGGAGCGTTGTCCGGCCGCGGTTATCGGAGTCGCAAGAAAAAATGCCCCTTTGATCGTCCGTGATCGTCGTTATGGCAACGAACCGGCGTCTGTCCCAATGGACATGTTGCTTGGGAAATCTCTTGATGGTTCGAGGGTCATCAATTTGCCATCGCCGTCCTCTCCATCCCCACCCCCATCCTCTTCCTCATCTATGGGTGCGCGGGCATCGCGCAAGCCGATGGCGAATTCGGGCAACATTGTGGAACCATGCCAAGGGCAGGTGCCCCCGTCAGGCACTTTGTTTCCGGCAGATACAGAGCTTGAAGAAGCGGTCAGACGCGTGTTGATGTTTCCGGCCGTGGGGTCGAAAAATTTTCTGATTACGATAGCGGATCGAACGGTGGGCGGGCTCGTTTGTCGCGACCAGCTTGTCGGGCCGCATCAGGTTCCGGTCAGTGACTGTGCTGTGTGTGCCGTGGATTACGCTGCTTATACGGGTCAGGCGATGGCCACGGGTGAACGTACACCGGTGGCGGTTCAGGATGCTCCCGCTTCTGGACGCTTGGCCGTAGCTGAGGCTCTGACAAACATTTTTGCAGCCGATATTTCTGCCTTGGCAGACATCAGGTTGTCTGCCAATTGGATGGCAGCACACGGTTATCCGGGTCAGGATGCTGCTTTGTATGAAACAGTCTGCGCGGTGACAACCGACCTTTGCTCGAAGCTGGGTATTGCGATACCGATGGGCAAGGACTCGCTGTCTATGCGTGTTGGGTGGCAGGAACATGGGAAACAACATGAAGTGGTTTCGCCACTGTCGCTGGTGGTCACGAGTTTTGCCCCGGTTGCTGACATCCGCAAGACGAGCACACCTGAACTGCTATGCGATCGGGATACGGTCTTGTTGCTCATAGACCTGTCGCGCGGAAAAAACCGCTTAGGTGGTTCGGTGCTGGAGCAGGTGTGTGGTGTTTCCGGGAAGCCTCCGGCTGATCTGGATTGTCCTGATGACTTGCGAAAGACGCATGATTTCTTGCGCCGTTTGCGTCAGGCGAGAATGTTGCTTGCTTGTCACGATCGTTCGGATGGCGGGCTTTTTGTCACGCTTTGCGAAATGGCCTTTGCCGCACACGTCGGTTTGGTGATAAAGCCTTCTTGTGGGTCTGGAGACGTGCTGGACGCTCTGTTTTCCGAAGAGCCGGGTTTGGTCATACAGGTTGCGACCGACGTCTTGCCTCAGGTTGAACAACTTGCCGCGGCATCGGGTCTTGGTGATTGCTGTCATCAAATCGGGCAACCGAGTCGTGATCTTGAGTTCCGCCTTCTGCTTGCCGGTCGGGAGTGGTGTTGGGACTTGATGCAGTTGAAAAAATGGTGGTGGGATACGAGCTATCGGATTCAGTCCCTGCGTGATGATCCGGTCTGTGCCCGTCAAGAACGCGATTTTGTGCTTCAAAAGGGTGCGCGCGGATTACGTCCAAGCTGGCGCAATGATGTCCCTTCTTCTCGGCGGGCAGCCGTCACCTCCAAATCATCAGGAACCAAGGGCTTGTGTCGTCCGAAAGTGGCGATTTTTCGGGAGCAGGGCGTGAATGGTCAGCGCGAGATGGCAGCAGCTTTTCATGGTGCGGGTTTTGAGACGGTTGACGTGCATACGAGCGATCTGGCTTCAGGGAACTGCTCGCTGAAGAGTTTTCACGGACTGGCCGCCTGCGGAGGGTTTTCTTTCGGTGACGTGCTGGGCGCGGGGCGTGGATGGGCGGCCAGCATTCTCTACAATCCGGTGGTGCGCGAGGAGTTGCAAAGGTTTTTTGCGCGCACCGATACTTTCGGAATAGGCGTCTGTAATGGTTGCCAGATGTTTTCGCAAATTAAGCAGTTGATTCCCGGGGCGGAGTCCTGGCCGGATTTTATTGGCAACCGGTCAAGGCAGTTTGAAGCTCGCCTCAGCTTGGTGGAAGTGTTAGACACGCGCTCTATTTTCTTTGCGGGGATGGCAAACAGCTTACTTATGGTTCCGGTGGCACATGCCGAAGGTCGGGCTGTTTTTGAAAACGGAATCCCGGAAGCGCTTGCACAGAACACTTGCTTGCGTTTCGTGAGCCATGCAGACCGGAAAGCAACGGAAAATTATCCGGAGAACCCAAATGGGAGCACGGCCGGCGTTACCGGCTTTTGCAATGATGATGGGCGCATCACCATCCTGATGCCTCATCCTGAACGAGCCTTCAGAGGGGTGCAGTTTTCCTGGAGACCAAAGGAATGGGGGGACGCAAGCCCTTGGTTCCGGTTTTTTGAAAACGCCAAAAATTGGCTGGATCGCTGAACGATATGGATGAAATCTGTGTTGAAGTGAACACCAGGTTTGAAGTGAAGGATCCGCTTGTGGGCAAATAGAAACAGGGTGAGGTCTTCACAGCTTGGTCACCAGCTACATTAGCGGTGGTATCAGCTGTTTTTTTACAGGCTTGCCTGGCAGTTTTCGGGGCTTTTGCCACGCTGCCGCTTTCTCAGCACTTGGCTGTCATACGCATGGCAACCTGATGACTGCTGTGTCGCCCACTTTTCTCTGACAAAGTTTCCGGTAGGGAAGTTGCGAGATTGAAGAGGAGCCATTTCCAGACATGAGGCACTGGTCGTGCGGGCGAAGCGCCTTTTCTGTAACAGAAAGGGATTTGGTTTATAATGTGTGCCAAGGATCACAGTGCGTGGTATTTGGCGAGTCCGCATCTGCTTTGCGGCAGATGTGGGTGTTCAGCGTTTTTATGAGGTAGAAGTAATGGCCATCACAAAATTATTCTCTCTGTACAAGGACTCTTACGTGAAGCAACTGCCGGATGAGCAGGGTGGTGGTGTCACTCCGATGAGTGATGGGCGTTTGGCGATGACAGCCAAAAACGAGTTTTTATTGAAGAATGTGGATGGTCATTCGGTCAGAATTAAAAAGCGTGGCACGAGTTTCTATCACCGATGCGTGTGCTGGTTTGAGGATCGAGGGTTTCCCCGTATTGGGACAATGCGTCAGACAAGGCAACGAGCCTCTAACGAGTTTGCTGAAGCTGTTTCAAATGCGCTGTTTGAACTGGGAATTGAGGGTCATGATGAACACCGCACGGTACTGATGATTCGGGAACGCGCATCAAAGAGCTTGCCCTTACGTTCAAACTTGGTTCGCGCTGTTCTTGATGAGGTGGCAGAACTGGGATACACCCGATCCCCGGAAATCTGGGATCATGATGCACCCTTGTACACCAAAGAAACATTTGAACCTGACCTCAACCCCGTAGAAGATGTTGAACTCCCCGATTACGAGCAGGCTCGTGGAATTCCTCCTCTTGATGAGCAAGAGGATCTTGGTGCCCCGCCTGCATACGAAGCCCAGTCGCTGCCTGTCAATGAAGCGCCGCCTGCCTATGATGATGCTGTGGCAGATCGAGGCAACGTGCGCGATCCTGACAATCAGGTATGAAACACCGTTCCTCGTTCGTTAATGTCTGCCTTGGACTACAGTCGTGGTATCCCGGCGAACCCGCATCTGCTTCGTGGTTGAAGCGGGGTCTTGACGTTTTTATGAGGTAGAAGTAATGGCTATCACAAAACTATTCTCTCTGTACAAGGATTCTTACGCGAGGCAACTGCCGGAGACGGAAGATGGTTTTGTTGGGTACAAATCCATGTCTGAACAGCACTTGAGTCAGACAGCCCAAAACGAGTT
This sequence comes from uncultured candidatus Poriferisulfidus sp., assembly GCA_965215765.1. GTDB lineage: Bacteria > Pseudomonadota > Gammaproteobacteria > Poriferisulfidales > Oxydemutatoraceae. The sequence continues at coordinate 1,404,785 of OZ244118.1, forward strand.
TTTATTGAAGAACGATGATGGTCGTTCGGTCAGAATTAAAAAGCATGGCACTAATTTCTATCACCGATGCGTGAGCTGGGTTGAGGCTCGAGTGTTTTCTCGTGCTGGGAGGATTCGTGACACAAGGCAGCAAGCCTCTACCGATTTTGCCCAAGCTGTTTCACACGCACTGTTTGAAATGGGAATTGATGGTCATGATGAACATCCCACGGTACAGATGATTCGGGAGCACGCGTCGAAGAGCTTGCCCTTGCGTTCAAGTGTGGTTCGTGACGTTCTTGAGGAGGTGGCAGAACTGGGATACAGGCAATCCCCGGAAATCTGGGCGCATGATGCGCCTTCGTACACCAAAGAAACATTTGACCCTGATTGCGAACCAGACGTGGTTGATCTGCCCGATTATGGCCAGCTTGATGGTATTCCTCCTCTTGATGAGCCGCCTGCATACGAAGACGAAGTGCCGCCTGCCTACGATGAGGCTGTGGCAGATCAAGGCAACGTGCGCGATCCTGACAACCAGGTATGAAACACCGACCCTCGTTCGTTAATGTGTGCCCAGGATCACAGTGCGTGGTATTTGGTGAGTCCGCATCTGCTTCGTGGCTGAAGCGGGGTGTTGACGTTTTTATGAGGTAGAAGTAGTGGCCGTCACAAAATTATTTTCTTTGTACAAGGATTCTTACGTGAGGCAACTGCCGGATGAGCAGGGTGGTGATGACATCCCGATGGGTGATGAGCATTTGGCGAAGACAGCCAAAAACGAGTTTTTATTGCAGGACGCGGAAGGTTATTCGGTCAGAATTAAAAAGCGTGGCACAAATTTCTATCACCGATGCGTGTGCTGGCTTGAGGATCGAGGGTTTCCCTGTATTGGGACAACGCATCAGACAAGGCGACAGGCCTCTAACGAGTTTGCTACAGCTATTTCAGAAGCGCTGCTTGAACTGGGAATTGAGAACCACAATGATCATTACACGGTTCTGCTGATTCAGACGCACGCATCAAAGCGCTTACCCTTACGTTCAAACTTGGTTCGTAGTGTTCTCGCGGAGGTGGCAGAACTGGGATGCAGGGTATCCCCGGGAATCTGGGAACGTGAAGCACCCTTGTACACCACGGATGCATTTGACCCTCCCACCGAAATCGAAGAAGAATTTGCACTCCCCGGTTACGACCAGATTGATAATATTCCTCCTCTTGATGGGCAAGAGAATTTTGATAGGCAGGAGGATCTTGGTGCCCCGCCTGCACACGACGATCAGCCGCTGCCTGTCAATGATGCGCCGCCTGCATACGAAGACGAAGCGCCGCCTGCCTACGATGAGGCTGTGGCAGATCGAGGCAACGTGCGCGATCCTGACAATCCGTCATAAAACACCGTCCCCCGTTCATTTTCACCAAATCGCGGGTATTTCCAGGCAAAGCTTTTATTTGAGCGTCTGAAGCTCCGGACTTTCGCTCCAGATGGTCGGAATTGTCCACTTGCAGTTTCGTGTACTGGAAGAAGGTCAAAAAGGTCGAGCTTGGCAAACATCACGTTCATTTTGGGTATGACTGCGCTCGAAATGGAAAGCCAATTCCTGCACTGACTCATCAGTGTGCCCTGACAGCCACGAGATGAGTTTCGCAGAACCAGACTTCCTCGCACCCCAAGTCTGGAGCCTGACTCAAGTCTTCACCACCCGTCTACAGAAAGCCCGAGCTTCGCGTCTTTTGCGAATCGATCATTGATGAGACATCACCCAGCTTGATGCAGCCTGCAGACGCAGCACGTTCCGGGCTGCCCAGCCTTGAGCAGCGTGTCGGTTCGGCAGCGTTGCTGATATACTGATTCCGTCAGGAAACGCTGGCGGAATCAATGTTGTTCGGGCGCGAGAACTCTGTGCATGGGTAAAGTTCAAAGGATTGAAGGGGTCAACGCGGGCGTACTGAAGCAGTGTCGTGAGCAGCTCGGTCTTGATTTGAACGAGGCGGCGCAGCTTAGTGGCATGAAGGCACTGAAACTGTCTGAGATAGAGAGCGGTGATCATCTTCCGACGTATCGGCAGTTGTGCAAGCTTGCCGAGACCTACTTGGTTCCTGCCTGGGTATTTCTGGAGGAAGTGATCCCCCAAGCATTCCGCCTCCAGGAAACTCCGGTTTTTCGCTCCTTGCGCAGACAAAAAGTCAAAAGTTCCTATCGCGTGAAGAGGTTGGTGCATAGGTTGGAAGGTCTGCGCGAACATCTCCTGGACTTGCGCAGCGTCGAGGGCAACGCGATCCCTCCATTTGACGGCCCATTGAATGACCATGGTGTTCCTTTGCCCGAGAAGGTTCGGGCATGGCTGGGGGTTTCCCTGGAGGAACAAATTGCCGTGGGAAAAGAGAAAGATACTTTCGCCTTGTGGAGGAAGGTTATCGAAGAGAAAAATATCCTGGTCTTCATGACCCGACGTTCCAGTCACTGGTCGAAAATGGAGGTCAACATGATGCGTGGGCTTTCCCTGTTCCACACAACCCTGCCGGTGATCGTTGTCAATGATTCCGACAGCCATCGCGCCCAGACCTTTACCCTCATGCATGAGCTGGCGCACGTGCTGAGGCAGAAGACATTTCTGGATACCGGAGACTTTGAGGACTTGGGTTCGGGCGATGAGGAAGCGAACTGCAATCGTTTTGCGGGCGACCTGTTGATGCCACCGAAAGCCTTCAAGGGATATGTGAGAAAGCAGGTGCGACTCTCCGTGGTGGCTGCCGAGAATTCCAAGTCCTTGGAACATGTGGCTGGGCATTTCGGGGTAAGCCGCTGGGCGGCCGCTGTTCAGATGTGTCGACTAGGGATGATGAAAAGCACTGCCTTTAATGACGTGAAGAAGTATTGGGAGCTTGAGTGGCAAGAATCCCGTGCGAAACGGAAGGGAAAATTCGGGGGGATTCGGAACATCCCCAAGGAGACACTTCGGCAGTTCGGTGGCTTGTACACCGGAGCCGTGTTGCAGGCTTTTTATGACAAGGAAATCCCCTTGAGCAAGCTATGCGCGTTTTTGTCGCTGTCCAAGGTCAGCCATGCCAGGGAATAGGAACAACTGTTGTGAGTACCGGGAGCGTTTTTTGTATGGATTCCGGTGCCCTCCGGATATTTTCCCCGCGCTTTACAAGCGATTGAAAGACGTGTTTTCCGAAACACATTCAGGTCTTGAAGGAGATGCTGGATGAGATCATATCCACCGATGAATTCAATGGGTTTGGTGATCTTAAGACATGGCTTCGTGGGATCCCGTGCAACCCTGTGCGCTCCGACGTGAGGGGTGAGAAGGTTCTGCAGTTATGCCGGTACTTTGAAATTGAGGAGAGGGGCCAAGGAGTCAGCCGCAATGACATGTCTCTTGTCGCATACGCTTGGGAACACCAATTTGTGGTGGTCACGGAAGAAAGCAAGCAAATACCCCCCCAGTAGTCGTTCCAAGTACAAGATTCCGCTTGTCTGTAAGGAGTTGGATGTGAGATGTCTGAATTGGGCGGAATTTCTGCGCTACAGACACGTCTTTTCATGGGACACAGAGTTCTGGCTCTCATAAGAGCAAGTTGACACAAAAAGTTCCTTGAGACGCCGGACGGCACAGTAAAACCAGCCAGAACCTCATGAACCAGGAAGGGGTCCGCCAGCAACAGCACACATTACTGAGGGGAAGCCCCATCTAATCCTGCTCCCACCATTCGCAAGTCGAAATCCCGAAGGGACTGTCAGAAAAGCTCTTGCTGCATGGCTCCTTCCCGCGTTCGCCGCTTCTCGTTTGGGTCGGCTCGCAGGTCGGTGGCGGGGCTTCTTCCTCCACGCTGTGCCCAGATGGTCTGTAATCTGGCCAATCTTCACGCAGTTTGTGCTTACTCTCTTGCCACCGAACGCCCCCCAAGTCAGCTGCTTCCCAATGGTTTTGCGAATCGGTTGCAGGCGTGTGCGTTTCGGGCTGCTTGGGGGGCGTTACAGGGGGGGCAGGTTTTACGTCTGTCAGGAGTGCAAGATTGGGGGCTTAGGGGTTGACATGTAGATACCGTAGCAACAAAATGCGCGTATATCGGTTTACCCGGTGTTGATTTAAGGGTTACCGTTGGTTGTTTTCACCATACTGGAGTGTTGATTTTTATGAATAAGATTTTAGTTAATGCCAGATATTTTCTGGCACCTTTGCTTATCCTCATTGCGATGTTTGGGGTCATTTTGGGGGGGATCTTCAACTGGGTTGGAGTAGTCCTTCTGTTTGCGGGCATTGTCATTGATACCGCCATGAAGTTTCAGTCTGCCGGGGCAGGCTTTGACAAAGATGGCAATACCATTGGCATCCCGACTTTGCAGAACGCGGTGATGTACATCATGTTGCCGGTGTTTGTTCTGCTACAAGTGGTGCTGGCTTGGCGGGTTCATCAGTATGTTACTGGTGTCGAGGTCACAACGGTGGGCACGTTCCTGGGGTTGCCAATCACGAATGGAATTACCGGAGCTGATCTTGTCGGAGCAACCTATTCCATCGGTATATTTGCGGGCATAGGGATTATTTATGGACATGAGCTGTCCCACACCAAGGGCTTCTCGTTTGTGATCTCCCGCTTGATGATGGGGCTTTCCGGGTCCAGCCACTTTTGCTACGCCCACGTTTACAACCATCATCTGGAGCTGGGCTCAGAGGATGATCCGGCGACCGCGCCTCGGGGTCGGACGATTTACGGTCACTTGCCTTTGAGCTATTTCGGTCAATCCAGGTTTCTTTTTGAAATGGAGCGTAGGCGGCTGGATGCGATGGGAGTTCCTTTCCTTTCATGGCAAAACCGGTGGATTCGTGGCTTCGCAATGAGCCTGCCGTCTCTGTTCCTGTTCTTTGTGGTCGGTGGCTGGGTTGGCATTGGTTGCCTTGCTATCGTTTGGGTTGTTTCGAACTTTGAATTAGAAGCGCTGAACTTTCTTGAGCACTACGGTCTCATCAGAGTGAAAGGGCAGCCCATTGACTACCGTCATTCGTGGGACAATTCGACAGCGTTCACGAGCTGGTTTTTCATTGAGATTGGTCGCCAGGCAGATCACCACGATCGCGGTGAGACGCATTTCTGGGAGCTTGAGGAAGTGGGTGCCCCCAACACAGGTTATGGGTATTTTACGACCTTTGCCATGGCTCTCGTTCCGCCTCTGTGGAAGTCCTACATGAGCAAGCGGTTGGCTGCCTGGGACAAGCATTTCGCTTCTCCTGAAGAGTTAAAAATAGCGACCAGAATGAACAAGCAGGAAGGCTTCACGGGTAAGCCTGCCGAGAACGACGTACTTTCTGCGGCTTAAGCCTGAAAGAGTCGTTTGACAGGATTCATTAGAGAGAAAGCCCACCGCAGGGTGGGCTTCTTTCTGTTAGCAACTTTATATTTATACAGTTTCACTACCTGAAAAGGGGAGATTAATAACTATGGCAATTGGAGACCATTTAAAAACAAGGATAAAAATCTGGGGAGCGCCGTCCTGCGTTAACACCGCTAAATGCCTTATGGCAGCTGCGGATAAGGGGATCGATCTTGAGGCTTTGCTGTTTGATCCGGATTCAAGCGAAACCAAGACCATGTCGCCTCTCGGTATGGGTCCCATTATCAGAGACGTCGACTACGTTGTTTTCGGAACTTATGCGGTTCTTTCTTTTATTGACGACAAGGGTTTTGGTCCCTCGCTGGTGATTCGGAATGGATTGTTGAGGGCAAAGCAATGGCAGTTGTCCCAAATGGCCACTGACGTTTTGCAAAACAATATGGGTAATCGGGAAGTCGTCTCGAAATGTCTTGACTTCGTAGATGCGCAACTTCAAAGCAAGGGATCCAGCGTAAGAGGTGACTTTGTTTGCGGTCAGTTTTCGCTTGCTGACGTTCACTTGGCGGCGTGCGTGAACAAATTGATCATTGATGGCCAGGGAGATTTGGTGAGCAGCCACAGCAGCGTTTCCGGGTGGTGGGAGTCAGTGCAAGCGCACACTGCGACCAGCAAGGACAAGGTTGTTCCTTACGACAGTTTGCCGACGAGCGCAGATGTCCAGAGCGGACAGCTGCGTGACGTTGTGGTCAACGTCGGTTCCTGACCGGTTTTTCGGAGACGAACACATGAAGTTATCAATTCTCAAGGGGACGCTGGCGATGGTCGTCTGGTCAGTTCTCGTTGGCTACGGTTTGGTGCAGTTGGGAGTGGGTGATCACATCTACAAAGGTGAATGGACGCTGGATGTTATCATCTGGTCTCTGGGCACCGCACTGGCACTGCTTATCACACTGATGGTTAATGTCTGGTTATTTATAAAGGTCGGGGGGGAAGATTCCTGGCGCTGGTTTAAAGACTAGCAGGCAAACGTTACATACAAATGAGGCTAAAAAATATGTTCCAAAAACACTATGGCTTGTCAAAAGCGTTGGGCAAAAGCACTAGGGCATTTGCTCTGGGCTTTGGAAGCACAGCGGCACTTTTGCTCATATCAAGTTCGGCAATCGCAGGACCTTATGGTTATGACTTGCACAATGTCCTTTCACCCCGTTCGGGCGGCATGGCGGGAACGGCGATTGCGGGCAGCAACAACGGTCCCGTTGAAGCTGTGTATGGCAATCCTGCCAACCTGACGGACTTTCAAGGAGGAACGGACTTCACATTTGGTGCGACTTTGTACTACCCACGCGCGAAGGCGGCTGGGCTGAATAATCCGTTTATTGGAAACACCAAGGTCACGTCTGGTGCCGAGTTTTATGCGGTTCCGCAAATAGCGGTGACGCAGGATTTGGCTGGAGTTGGCGTTCCGGTCGTGCTGGGTTTGGGTCTGTCCGCTGTTTCCGGGATTGGTGTTGATTGGCGCCGCGACCCGGCTGCATTGGGAGCCGGCGCGGAGTTCATTGTCCTGGGAATTAATGCGGGTGCCGGCTATGAGGTCACGGATGACTTAGATGTGGGGCTTGAGGTGACTATTTCGTACGGGATGCTTGAGGCTGGCTTGGCGGGTACTTCCGGCCAAGGTCACGACTACGGTGTGCGCCTGACGTTTGGTGCGGAATACGACCTGGCCGACGATACGGAGGTGGGTTTTTACTACCAGACCAAGCTTGAGCATAACTGGAATAACATGCTTCTGGTTGCTAATGGTCCACCGAATCAGTTGCCGATCGCGGATCCGAGTCTGAGTAATGTAGGTTATTTAACGCTTAAGGCGGAGCAACCTGAGAATATTGGCATCGGTATTTCACACCAGCTTGACGGGAACTGGCGCATTGCCGCAGATTATATCTTCAAGGCCTGGAGCAGGGCTGATTTTTGGCAAAGATTTTACGAAGATCAAAGCGTGTTTTCACTGGGTGTGGAATTCGCTGACGGGCCCTGGACTTTACGTGGCGGGTACGGCTACGCAGACGACCCGACTCGGATCGGCGGAGTTGACTTCGGTGAGCTTCAGGGTGCTAGCCATGTTTGTAGTGGCACTCCAATAATCGCTGGTGGCGGTCAATGTTTCCCGCTTAACGAAACACTCTGGACTTGGTTGCAGGCCATGGAAGCACCCGTCATCTATAAGCATCGCTTGACAGCAGGGTTCACGTACGAAGGTTTTCTGGCTCCTTTCTTGACGCTTGACGCGCATATTGCGCACCAGCTTCATGAGTCCAGGGACTATGGCACACTCAACGGACCAGCACATACCAGGTTGGATGTGCAGTCCTACCATGGTGGATTCGCTTTGACTTGGTCGTTTTAACGGAGGAACTTGAAAATGCCAAAATACATAATCGAACGGGAAATTCCCGGCGCGGGAAATCTCACTTCTGATGAACTGCAAGGGATTTCGCAGAAATCCTGCGGCGTTCTCAAAGATATGGGACCTGAGATTCAGTGGGTGGAAAGTGCTGTGACAGACGACAAAGTCTATTGCACGTACATTGCTCCCAATGAGGAAACAATCAGGCAACATGCTGAACAGGGCGGTTTTCCGGCGAATAAGATCGCCAGAGTCAGGGAGATGATTGACCCCACGACTGCCGAATAAGCGCAGTTCCAAAAACGAGAAAAGCGGGCTTCTCCTTCGTGGCGCAGCCCGTTTTTTGTATCAGGAGATCTGTTACCGGCTTGGTTGCGGCTTGAAAGTGACTGTTTCAAACGCTAAGCACGTGACCTTTCAAGCAATGAAAGCCAAAGCTGAGTGATCCTCCGTGGTATCTCGCTGCGCTTGGCTTGTGTGGCGTTCAGCTTACAGCCTGAGCCGCATTCCTGTAGACTTTGTCGCATCCTTACGGACGCTTGGTCGGCAAGGCAGGTCGTTGTGAAGTGCCGTTTAACGGCAAGCCTGCATTCACTTGTCTGTCGTCAGCCTGGCATCTGAATCTACCTGATGTAAGAGAACGATGGTGATGAAGACATGCGAATGACGTCTTTTCATCGCTTCCGCGGCTACCGAGCTGAACTGCCAATTATTTGTAGCTGAAAAGGTTGTTTCGAAACAGTTTCGCTACCTGTCAGTATGGTTCGAAAGTCAGTGACAACTTGAACTTTCCAGCGAACCAATACGCCTGAATCATGGAGACCATTGATTATGCGGATGCTTAGCAGGTGCAGTTTAAAAGGACAGTAGAAGTGGGCTTCTCCTTCGTGGCGAAGCCCGTTTTTTGTATCAGGAGACCCGTTGCCAGCTTGGTTGCAGCTTGAAAGGACTGTAGAAACGGACGTCTCCTTCGTGGCGAAGCCCGTTTTTTGTATCAGGAGATCTGTTACCGGCTTGGCTACAGCTGAAGGGACGGCAGAGGCGGGCTCTCCTTCGTTGTGAAGTCCGTTTTTTGTATCAAGAGACCCGTTGAGGGTTTGGTTGCGGCTGGGAGGGACTGTTTCAAACGCTGAAGCACGTGACCTTTCAAGCAATGAAAGCCAAAGCTGAGTGACTCCACCAAGGTCTCTCGCTACACTTGGTTTGTGTGGCGTTCAGCTTACAGCTTGGGTCGCATTCCTGTAGACTTTGTCGCATCCTTACAGATGCTTGGTCGGCAAGGCAGGTCGTTGTGAAGTGCCGTTTAACGGCAAGCCTGTCTTTACCTGCCTGTCGTCTGCCTGCAGCTGTAGTTTAATAGGCTTGGCGGAAGGTTGTGATCTAGTATGCCTTCCCGGACAGCTTGCGTAACTGAGGCAGAAGTGGTTCAAAGTTAGCACTTGGTAGGAACTGCTTCATTACTTTCATTAGGATGGCGTTAGACTGTGTGTCTAAACAATATGTAGGAGCTTGAATTATGAATAAATTTGTATTTGTGATCTTGTTGTTGCTATTAGCAGGCTGCTCGGGAGGCGGTCGCGACTTCAACGCTGTTGATCATCGTGAATCCGCTGATCCTAGTGAACTCACTCTTACTGGTGATGAATTCATAGCATGTCAGAAGCCACCGTATTCGTGCGTTACTACATGTTGGGATGCACCACGTTCGTGCATAAAAGTTAGTCATGGGCCGGTAGAGGTTGAGCCCGTGTTTGGTAAAAATGGATACAGATTTACCTTTAGAAATGATTGTAAAAAGAGAATATTGATTCGACCTTGTTTTGAAACGAGAGGGGGGAGGGAGAAGGCATACTGCCCCGGAGACGGAGACGAAAAAAGCCTCAATGACGGAAAACTTATACTTAGCCCGGGAGAAGCCACCACACAAATTTTTACTAATACTTGGACTATAACCAAGAATACAATAACCGGGAGGAAGTACGTGGGGCGTAATATAGCTATAACCGGGAGGTTTAGCTTACAACTAGCAGGATCGCACCCGGGTAAAGACTGGGTATGCATCAGCAGGAACCCAAATTTTTATGACAACCCCTTTGAATAAACATCAGGATTGAAGTTTAGGGGAAGCAATCAGGCAATATGCAGAGCAGGGCGGCTTTTTGGTGAACAAGGTCGCTAGAGTCGGGGTGATGATGCCCCCACAACTGCTGAATAAGCGCAGTTCTAAAGACGAGTAAAACGGGCATCTCCTTCATGATGAAACCCGTTTTTTTGTATCAGGAGATCTGTTGCCGGTTTCGTTGTGGCTGAAGGGACGGTAGAAGCGGGCATCCCCTTTGTGGTGAAGCCTATTTTTTGTATCGGGAGATCTGTTGTCGGCTTGGTTGCGGCTGGAGAGTGACTGTTTCAAGCGCTGAAGCATGTGACCTTTCAAGCAATGAAAGCCAAAGCTGAGTGATCCTCCGTGGTCTCTCGCTGCGCTTGGCTTGTGTGGCGTTCAGCTTACAGCCTGAGCCGCATTCCTGTAGACTTTGCCGCATCTTTACAGACGCTTGGTCGGCAAGGCAGGTTGATGTGTGGTGCTGTTCAACGGCAAGCCTGTCTTTACCTGCCTGTCGTCTGCCTGGCATCTGAAGCCACCTGAACAAAGAGAACGATGGTGATGAAGACACGCGAATGGTGTCAGCAATGTTTACGTTTGTCGGGCTTGGTTATGACATGATCAGCTTCATGCTTCATACGAGTTTTACGCCGGGGTCAAGCTCGCTTTCATTTCCGGCTTGGGAACGAGCAACTTTGAATTTTTTTCGAACATGATGCCAACAGCAAACCCTGACTTTCCTGACATGCTTGACATGCCGGGCTTGTTGCTTGAGGTTCAGAAAATAGCCAAAGAGGCTGCCGCTGCGGTGCTGGTGGTGCGCAAAAAAGGCTTTGAGGTGTTCAGGAAAGCTGACCACTCACCGGTTACGGATGCCGACTATATTTCTAACGACATCATTGTCGCGCAACTTTTGAAATTATTACCCTCAGTGCCGATAATTTCTGAAGAAGGGAAAGTCGTGGATTACCGGGACAGGAAAGACAGCCGGCTTTGCTGGCTCGTTGACCCGCTGGATGGTACGAGGGAATTTGTGAACAACCGTTCTGACTTCACCGTCAATATTGCGTTGATTAAAAACCACAGCCCATGTCTCGGGGTTGTTTCTGCACCCATGTTCGACTTGCATTACAGTGCAGCAGCTGGTTATGGGGCGACTGTGGAAAGCGGAGACGGTGTAAGCGTACCTCTGAAGGTTTGCACGACCGTGCCGGATCTCCCGCGTGTCTTGGTTGGGCGCGGAGGTGCCGGGAAAAAAATGCGGAAATTTCTGGATCGCGTGGGTCGTCACACATTGATTTACAGAGGTAGCCTGATCAAATGTTGCCTGGTCGCAGAAGGCTCTGCGGATCTGTACGTCAGTTTTGGTCATACATCTGAATGGGACACTGCAGCGGCTCAATGTATTCTGGAAGAAGCGGGTGGTCACTTGCTGGGCCTCGATGGTGCGCCTTTGAGATATAACCAGCGTGACACGCTGGAAAACCCGCCTTTCATCGCTTCGGCGACTACTGAGCCGAGCTGGCGATTGCTCGCGGCCGAACAGGCTGTTTCGGGGTAGTTCCACCATCTGCCAATGGTGTGTCGCGTTTTTTGTGGCCCGAAAGAACAGAGTGGGAGTATTTGTGGCGGCTGGCTTTCTGTGCTTTTTGCAAAGCTTCCGAAAAAGTAAAAGGCGGGCTTTACTCAAAATGCGCTGTACAGAGCCGCTCTTTGCCAGAGGCCTGCTTTTGTTTTCTTGCTTTGTCCTGATTTGTTGTGAGGCGCAGGCAAGCGCACCAAAGCATTGTGCGGCTTCTAATTCAGAGAAACTCCACTTCGTGACGGCGCGGGAGTTCAAACTTGACCGTCTGAAGGGAACTAGCAGTTTCTCAGGGGCGGTACGTTATCGTCGGGGAAGAGAAGGTTTGTCGAGTGAGCATTTACAGATTCATAAAAACAAAAACAGACTGTTGGCGAGTAAAAATGTGCGATACACCTCTTGTTTAAGCAAGTCTCCCGCCTGGTTTCTCAGCGCTGACAAGATTCTCCTGGATCGGGAGAAAGAGGTGGTGAGGGCACTCAAGCCAACTGTGTATATTGCTGGCATCCCGTTTTTGTCGCTTCCTTATTTTCAGCTTTCACTCGGCAAGGATCGCAGAAGTGGCTTCCTGACCCCTGAGCTTGATTACAGCAGTCAACATGGTGCGGAAGTCGGCTTTCCGTATTACTTTAATTTGGCTCCCAATGCGGACTTCCTTTTCCGGCCAACCTATATGAGCAAGCGGGGCGTACAGGTAGGTGGCACGTTTCGTTATCTGCTGCCCTTTGGTGAAGGCGATGTGCAATCCGACTGGCTTGACGATGATGATTATGGTTCGGATCGTTATTCCTACCGTTGGCGCCATGATTCGAAAATCAGCGATAGCCTGGGCATTTCCGCGCTCTTGCACCGCGTGTCTGACCTTGATTATTCCCAGGACTTTTTGAGGGACAAAAACTTGCTGTACGATGGCTATTTGCCGAGTTGGGCTGGCTTGGATTATGTGTGGAAAGGCTGGCGGCTGAAGCTGTTTGCGGAAAATCTGCAACGGGCTCGTGGCGCGTATCCTTCAGCTGACAGTATTTACCAAAGAGACTTTGACATCGGGCTTTCCGGTGACCATTTCTTTCAGTCCCTTGATTTGCATGTACATACGTTGCTGCGGTGGACGGATTTTGCAGCTGACCCGTCTTTGTCAGGGGAACGCCAGGGGAAACGTTTGTCCGGTCAGTTTGAGATGCAAAAATTCTTCCGGAAATCTTGGGGTTACCTCGCTCCGGGCTTTGGGGTGCGTCATAGCAGCTACTCGCTCAAAGGTGTTGATGATCAGTCCCTCACGGTTCCGCTGTTCAGCCTCAGAGGAAAATTGCTGTTTGAAAATCACCATGGGAATCGACACTTCACGAGCGCCTTGGAGCCGGAATTCATGTATTTGTACGTGCCACACAAATCACAGGAGCAGCTCCCGAATTTTGATACAGGCTACAAGGAATTTTCTTATGATCGCTTGTTTGCGAACAATCGCTTTAGCGGGTCTGACCGCTTGGGAGATGCCAATCAACTCGGCCTGGGTTTGGTTGGCAAGATACAGGGCAAGAAAAGCGGCGCAGAAGTTGCCCGCGCACGCATTGGGCAAATTCATTATTTCAGCGATCAAAAAGTCGGGCTCAGGTCTGCCATTGACAACCAGCAGAAGCGGTCTGATGTGGTGGCCGATGTGCGGCTGCGTCTCAATGACCGGGTGACCCTTCTCAGTGAAGTGCAGTTCGGAAAACGCACCGCCTTTGCTGGTGGCTCAAAGCATTCCTTGTTCTATCGCACAAAGAATCAGGCGCGTTACGGGCTTTCCTTTCATTCTCTGCAAGTGGGAGGCGATGAGCAGCAAAGCGGCAGGGCTGTAGAAAAATTCAGGCAGCTAAGGTTTGCTTTTGACACGCCGATTGGCGACAGTTGGCAAGCGCACGGAGCCTGGAGTCAAGATATAAGAGGGGGTCGTGATCTTGAGTTGTCTGCTGGTTTCGAGTATGAAAGCTGTTGTTGGAGTATCGGCTTTTTCGCGCAACGCCTGCTGGTCAACGTCAGCCCGAATACCGCCACTTTTTCGCAAGGAAAACTTGACTATGACACCCGCTTTGGCTTGCGGTTTTCCCTTCGCGGGTTAGGCAGCACCGGTGGAAGCGTTCGGCGAGAGCCGGGCAGATACTTTTTTCAAAACTGATTGCATGATGAGAAAAATACATAAAATTTTTGGCGCTTGCTCGCGGGTGATCATTGGCACAGCGTTGGTGAGTGCTTTCCTGATTTCTGCAAGCACAGCCACTGCAGCCACAGTGCGCCCGATTGATCGCATTGTCGCGGTCATTGAGAATCACGTCGTGACCGAGGTTGAGCTGGACAATTATATTGAGCGCGCGAAGAGCATGATGCGCGCCCAGGGAAGCTCGATCCCGACAGATATGCGGTTCTTCAGACAGGAAGTTTTGCAGCAATTGATCACGAGAAAACTGCAACTCCAGGAAGCCAGCAAGATGGGCATTGTCATTGATGACGTCAGGCTTGATCAGGCGATGAATTCTTTGGCTGCGAACAAGGGTATGACATTGGACGCTTATCTGAGCGCAGTGGGCGATGACTACTCCTGGATCAGGAAGCAGGTTCGGAGTGATATTGCGATCAACACTTTGTTACGGCACGAGGTGTTGGATCGCATGCATATCAAGGAGAGTGAAATTCGGGAATTTCTCATGGACGAGGTCGGCGACCTCAGGCCTGAATTCCGCATGGCGATGGTGCGCTTCAAGATGGAGTCGGCCCCTGAAGGCACTCGCAAGTTATTGAAAATTCTCGTTGCGAAACTGCAGCGCGAAAACATTGATACTTTGTTCTGGTTACGGCAGCGAACTTCTGCTCTTTTGCGTGAACTGGAAATTTGTCGGGGCTGCGCGAAGTTTCAGGTACTCAACTGGTTGCACTTTGAAGCTTTGCCGGAAGCCGTTCGTAACAGCTTCGGCGAGATAGGCCCGGGGATCACCGGTCGGCTGTTGAAAACCAGCGACGCCTTTCTGTTTTACCAGATACTTGAAGTGCAACGAGCCGTTAGCGGTGGTACTCGCAACAAGTACAAGGCACAGCATATTTTGCTAAAGCCCAATCCGGTTCAAAGTGAGGCACTGATTAAGGAGCGGATGGACGCCTGGAAGCAAGGCATTCGTAAAGGTGAACAGTTTTCGATGCTGGCGCGTAAATATTCTGAAGACTCCCTGAGTGCCTACAAGGGTGGTGACCTTGGGTGGCTTGATCCCGAAAAATTAACGCCCGAGTTTGCGGAGCGTCTGGTCGCTGCCAAGCCGAAAACGATTGTGGGGCCTTTTGAAACCCCATACGGTTGGCATTTGCTGAGAGTCCTGGAAGTACACGAGGTGAAGTCAGACCTGGAGGGGGCGTACCAGAGAGCCTCTGAGGTCATCCGGGAGGAGAAGTCTCAGTCTGAAATCCAGAACTGGCTGGCTCATTTACGCGACACGAGAAGCGTGAGGATTATTGGTGCCAAGTGAACATTGGTGGCTCGCTTCTTTCTGTCGCCCACGACAGCAGGAACTGATCCGGCAAGCTTTTTGCGGGTGAAAGCCGTGTTTTGCGCAGGAAGTCAGTCTCGCAGGCGGGCTGATTTTCACTTCTTCCCTCCCCAGTAGACAGCACTTGCCCCACGCCAAAAGAACGATCCTGGTCACTACGGGAGAACCGGCCGGGATTGGGCCGGACATTGCCCTGTCTTTGCGCAACGATCGCCCTTCCTGCGAGTACGTTCTTGTCGGGGATCTGGAAATGCTTCGTGCCAGGGCGCAACTGCTGGCGAACCCGGTCAAGCTTTGTGAATTAAAAAAAACAAAGCACGATTCTGCCTCTGATGATGCGGTACTTTCTGTTTTGCACATCCCCTTAGTCCATCGCCCGGTACGCATTGGCGTTCCTGATCCCGAAAATGCCCCTTACGTCATCAGGCAACTGGAAGCTGCAAGCGACAAATGCTTTCATGAAGAGGACGTTGCGATGGTGACGTGTCCGGTGCAGAAGGCGGTGATCAACGACAGTGGTTTCGCTTTCTCAGGTCACACGGAGTATCTTGCGCAGCGCTTCGAATGCAATGTCACGATGATGCTGGCTTTGGAGCATGGGCTAAAGGTGGCATTGGTCACCACACATTTGCCTTTGCGGGAAGTCCCGGGAAAAATCAGTAATGAGGGGGTTTTCCAAACGGTGAGAGCAGTCAGCTCTGGCTTGCGTTTTTATTTCAATGTGGACAATCCGAGGATTCTGGTTTGCGGCCTGAACCCACATGCGGGCGAGGGGGGGCATCTTGGGGATGAGGAACAGAACATGATTCAACCGGCTATTGCACGTGCGCGTGAAAGCGGGATTGCAGTGACCGGGCCCGTATCAGCGGACACGGCTTTTACGGAACAGAGCCTGGAAAATGCAGATGCCGTAGTCGCGATGTATCACGATCAGGCGTTGCCGGTCATCAAAAGCATGGGCTTTAAGCGTGTGATCAACCTGACTTTGGGTTTGCCGATTCTTCGCGCTTCTGTTGACCATGGGGTGGCGCTGAGCTTGGCGGGCAGCGGGCGTGCCGACCCGTCCAGTCTGAAACACGCTGCCGAGTTTGCGGCTCGCGCGCCTCTTCCGACTGATGCTGCCAATTTGTGGCGCAAGTGAAAGCAAATAAACGGCTGGGTCAGCATTTTCTCCGCGACCCTGAAGTCATCAAGAGAATGATCAGCGTGATCAGCCCGCGCCGGAATGAGCCGGTGATAGAAATCGGGCCTGGTCAAGGGGCACTGACAGATGCTTTGCTGCGAGAGGGCGTGGTGTTTGCTGCCGAGTTTGCGGCTCGCGCGCCTCTTCCGACTGGCTCTGCCAATTTTCGGTACAAGTGAAAGCAAATAAACGGCTGGGTCAGCATTTTCTCCGCGATCCTGAAGTCATCGAGAAAATGATCAGCGTGATCAGCCCGCGCCGGAATGAGCCGGTGATAGAAATCGGGCCTGGTCAAGGAGCACTGACAGATGCTTTGCTGCAAGAGGGCGTGGTGCTTGCTGCCGAGCTTGCGGCTCGTGCGCCTCTTCCGACTGGCTCTGCCAATTTGCGGTACAAGTGAAAGCAAACAAACGGCTGGGTCAGCATTTTCTCCGCGACCCTGAAGTCATCGAGAAAATGATCAGCGTGATCAGCCCGCGCCGGAATGAGCCGGTGATAGAAATCGGGCCTGGTCAAGGAGCACTGACAGATGCTTTGCTGCAAGAGGGCGTGGTGCTTCATGCCGTGGAAGTGGATGTGAATCTTGTCGCCCGTTTGCGCGCCCGCTATGAGGGGTGCAAGAAATTGCACATCTACGAGTCAAGCGCGCTGACCTTCGATTACTTGCCGCTGGTGAGTTCAGAAAGCATGCGACTGGTGGGGAATCTTCCCTACAATATTTCCACGCCTTTGTTGTTGCTTTATTTGAAAATGTCCCCACATTTTAGTGATATGCATTTTTGTCTGCAAAAGGAATTTGCCCAGCGGCTTTGCTCCCGCCCGGGAGAGCGCGACTGGTCGCGTCTGGGGGCAACACGCATGTTGTACTGCGATGCGGAACTGCTGTTCGATATTCCAGCCGCCGCTTTCAATCCACAGCCAAAAGTTTGCTCCAGCTTCGTCCGATTGCGGGCCTCGCGAGAACCGATGTCCTCGCAGTTTGCCGAGCGCA
This sequence comes from uncultured candidatus Poriferisulfidus sp., assembly GCA_965215765.1. Classification (GTDB taxonomy): domain Bacteria; phylum Pseudomonadota; class Gammaproteobacteria; order Poriferisulfidales; family Oxydemutatoraceae. The sequence continues at coordinate 1,421,887 of OZ244118.1, forward strand.
TGGAAAAATTGGTGAGCAAATCTTTTATGCATCCTCGCAAGAATATTCGTAATATATTTGCCGGAATGCTGGATGCGGAAGAGCTGAAAAGCCTTGGGCTGAATCCTGCCAGCAGACCAATGATGCTGACCTTGGAAGCTTTGGAAGCTATACTGAACCGAATGGATGCCAAAAAACATGAAACAAGAGATAACTGACGGACGCTACATCATTACGACTCAGGTCCAAACCTTGTTTCTGGAAGAGTATTCCGATCTGGAGGAAGGGCGGTACGCCTTCGCATACACCATCACGATTAAAAATGATGGTACGGTCGCTTCCCGGCTTATTTCCCGCCACTGGATCATTTGTGATTCCAACGACAAGATACAGGAAGTCCAAGGTGATGGTGTGGTTGGGGAGCAGCCTTTTTTGCGTCCCGGCGAAGCCTACTGTTATACCAGCGCAACCTTGATTGACACGCCGGTCGGAACCATGCGGGGATCCTACAAAATGAAAGCAGTAGATGGCGAAGAATTCGAAGCCCCGATTGATGAGTTCATGCTGGCCATCCCCAACGTTCTGCACTAAGCGCGTATCGGTAAATGGCTCTTTATGCGGTAGGTGACCTGCAGGGTTGCCTGCGAGCTTTTGAGGCGTTGCTGGAGCGTATCAACTTCAACAAGAATGCTGATCGTCTGTGGTTGACGGGTGATTTGGTCAATCGTGGCTCCAACTCTTACGAGACGCTTCTGCTGATTCGTGATTTGGGTGACAGCGTCAACTGCGTTCTGGGCAACCACGACATTTCATTTTTGCGAATTTATTCAGGAAAGGGTACCCCACCCGCTGACGGCTCGCTAGACAGCCTGTTGAAAAGCCGGGAGTGCGGTGCGCTCTACGAGTGGATGAGACATCTCCCGCTGATACACCGTGACACGCAACGCAAGCTCTTGTTGGTACACGCCGGACTGTTGCCGCAGTGGTCGATTCGTGATGCGATTGCCCTGGCAAGAGAAGTCGAAGACCGTTTGCGTGGGCCGAGCCACGTCGCGTTTCTGGACAGCCTGTTTTGCCAAGGGGCACCCCGGTGGCGGGAGGACTTGTGCGCTTCCGATCGCTTGCGATTTATTGTCAACGCTTTGACCAGGATTCGTTTCTGTGATGAAGACGGTCATCTTGCCCTGCGTGAAAGTGGCTCCCCCGGTTCCCAGCCAGCCGGCTATTTCCCCTGGTTTGATCTGGATAACCGGAGAGAGGCTGGATGGCGGGTGCTTTTTGGACACTGGTCTGCTTTAGGGCTTATGGTACGAAAGGATGTACTGGGTCTTGACAGCGGTTGCGTGTGGGGGGGGCAACTAACAGCTTGTCGCCTGTCCCCGACACCAGAGAAAATTTACAGCGTCCAGTGTGCCTGACACTCCTTCCGGTGTTTTAGGAAAGCCCTTGCAACGGAACATCAGCTTGCTGCTCATCCTTGCCACGGTCGTGGCAGTGCTGGTCTTGTTATGGACGAAGCCAAAGCCGGAACCGATTGCGCAAGTGATGAGTCTGGAAGTGGTCAGGACTGTTGCAGTACAGGAGAGACGTGTGCCGACCGAAAAACTGTTCTACGGTCGCCTTGAGCCAGTCAAGACAAGCCGTCTGGGTTTTGAAGTTTCCGGCGTCCTCAGTCATCGGGAAAGGGAAGTCGGAGAGACCGTGATGGCGAAGGAAGTCCTTTTGCGGCTTCGGTCGGACGACTTTGTAAACGCCTTGGCTATCGCCAAAAACGAACTACAGCTGATAGAGGTCGAAAAAGCGCGCTATACGACCTTGTTCGAGCTGGCGGAAAAACGGCGCGCCTTGCAAAGCCTTGAAGTCGAAAGGCAGGAGAATCTGGACAAACAGTCGCTGTTACCACGTTCATCTCTGGATGCGGCGACACGAGAATTGGCTAGGGTTGAGTCCGAATCGGCAGAATATTTCAACGCGCGCAAAGCGGCAGACATTAAGTACCTGTTGGCCGCGACCCACCTGCGTCAGGCCCGCGAGAACCTGCAAAAAACATTTTTGCTGGCTCCTTACAACGGGGTGATTAACTCAATCACTGTGGAGGAGGGCGATTATGTGAACCGAGGCCAGACGGTTTTGGTTCTGGCAGATGTTTCCAGCCTGGCAGCGGTCATTCACGTCGCGAACACGGACTTGGCATATATTCAGGTGAACTCGCAGGTGCCCATTACGGCGAAGGAGCGAAACTTGTCTGGCCGCGTTCACTCAGTGCAATCGGTACCAGATTCAGAGACCTTGACGCATGAAGTGCGAATCTATTGTTCGGGGGAGGGGCTAAGTGCGGGAGATATCGTGCAAGTAAAACTGTCTCGCGAAGAAATGACCCGGGTTCTTACCGTGCCAGATTCAGCGGTGCAATACGAAGGCGGGGCAGCAGTTTTTGTCGAAAATAATGGCACTTTAAGGCGTGTGCCGGTACGGCTGGGTGCGCGCTTGGCTGACACAGTCGTTATCGAACACGGGCTGGTTTCAACGGCGCGTGTCGTGGTTGAGGGCGTGCGAAATTTGCAGGATGGGCAAAAAGTGCTGCTCCGCTAGCGCTGCCGGGTTGTTATCTCGTAAACAGAGCCAGAGATTGCAGACAGCGCGCTACTAAAACTTGCCTGCAAGAGAGTACGCAGAGGGCAGGCACGTGGCGGGATGTCGTGTTTTCAACTCTGTCGGTACTGGCTTAGTCGGTTTTAGATTGCAGGCAGCGTGCTGCTAAAAGTTGCCGTTTCTGTTTTTGCCTGCGAAGAGAGTACAAAGAAGGCAGGCACGTGGCGGGATGTCGTGTTTTCAACTCTGCCGGCACTGGCCTAGTCGACTTCAGACTGCAGACAACGCGCTGCTTAAGAGTTGCTGTTTCTGTTTTTGCCTGCGAAGAGAGTACAAAGAACGCAGGCATGTGGGGGATGTCGTGTTTTCAGTTCTCCCGGCACTGGCTTAGTTGACTTCAGACTGCAGGAGGTGCGCTGCTAAAAGTTGCTGTTTCTGTTTTTGCCTGCGAAGAGAGTACAAAGAGGGCAGGCACGTGGCGGGATGTCGTGTTTTCAGCTCTGCCGACACTGGCTTAGTCGACTTCAGATTGCAGGCGGCGTGCTGCTAAAAGTTGCCGTTTCTGTTCTTGCCTGCGAAGAGAGTACAAAGAACGCAGGCATGTGGCGGGATGTCGTGTTTTCAACTCTGCCGGCACTGGCTTAGTCGACTTCAGATTGCAGGCGGCGCGCTGCTAAAAGTTGCTGCTTCTGTTTTTGCCTGCGAAGAGAGCACAAAGATGGCGGGCACGTGTCGGGATGCCGCGTTTTCAGCTCTGCCGGCACTGGCTTTGTCGACTTCAGACTGCACACAGCGCGATGCTAAAAGTTGCTGTTTCTGTTTTTGCCTGCGAAGAGAGCACAAAGAGGGCAGGGACGTGGCGGGATGTCGTGTTTTCAGCTCTGCCGGCACTGGCTTTGTCGACTTCAGATTGCAGGCAGCGTGCTGCTAAAAGTTGCCGTTTCTGTTTTTGCCCGCGAAGAGAGCACAAAGAGGGCGAACACGTGGCGGGTTGTCGTGTTTTCAGCTCTGCCTGTACTGGTTTAGTCGACTTCAGATTGCAGGCGGCGCGTTGCTAAAAGTTGCTGTTTCTGTTTTTGCCTGCGAAGAGAGTACGCAGAGGGCAGGCACGTGGCTGGATGTCGTGTTTTCAGCTCTGCCGGTACTGGCTTAGTCGACTTCAGACTGCACACAGCGCGCTGCTTAAGAGTTGCTGTTTCTGTTTTTGCCTGCAAGAGAGTACGGAGAGGGCAGGCACGTGGCGGGTTGTCGTGTTTTTAGCTCTGTCGATACTGGCTTAGTCTGCTTCAGACTGCAGGCGGTGCGCTGCTAAAAGTTGCCGTTTCTGTTCTTGCCTGCGAAGAGAGTTCAAAGAGGGCAGGCACGTGGCGGGATGTCGTGTTTTCAACTCTGCCGGTACTGGCTTAGTCGACTTCAGATTGCAGGCAGCACGCGCTCATCTTTCCATCATCTAGGCGGGGAGCAGAGCGGTTGCCGCGTTTGGGGATACTGCTTTCCGGTTACAATGAAGAACTGGATCGCGTTTCGGCGTTCCTGAACCCGTCATGCATTTTTTTTGGGGTGTCCAACGAGACATCTGCCAGATTTCCTGACAAGGGGATCTGTTTTGGAATATTGATACAGCGTTGAATAATTTGAGCTTGAATCGTCTGGAGCGGCGCGCGGCTTTGTCTCTTTCCGGCGTATTTTTCGTACGGATGTTGGGCGTATTCATGCCTTTGTCAGTGCTGGCAGTGGCTGTTTCGGATTTTCCAGATGCCACCGCAGTCCTTGCAGGGTTGGCACTAGGGGTCGTAGGGTTGACGCAGGCGGTCATGCAATTACCGTTTGGCATCCTTTCTGACCGCATTGGTCGTAAGCCTGCGATTGCCACCGGTCTTTTGATTTTTATAGCGGGAAGTGTTATCGCCGCAGAGTCTGAATCCATTTATCAAGTGGTGCTGGGGCGTGCTTTACAGGGGGTAGGGGCTGTTTCTGCTGCAACCATGGCATTAGCTGCTGACTTGGTGCGGGCTGAGTTGCGTTCCAAAGTTTCCATGATGATTGGCTTGTCAATCGGAGCCGCTTTTTTTCTGGCCTTTTTGGTGGCTCCGCTGTTGCTGAGCAACTTTGGTCTGAAGGGCGTATTTTACTCCGTTGCCTTGGGTGGCGGGATCGCGCTTTTTCTCGGGTTCTTCGTGGTGCCAAACCCGGGTAAAACCGGTTTTCAGAAAAAGCAATCCCTTTCAGATACTGGAGTTTTAAAGTGGTTCTTCCATGCGCAACTCATAAAGTTTCACGTCGGCATTTTTGTGTTGCACGCTACCTTGGTGGCTAATTTTATGGTCTTGCCATTTATGCTTCGTGACCAGTTTGATTTTCCGTTGTTTGAGCACTGGAAGTTTTATATACCGATTCTGGCACTTTCTTTTCTGGTGGCCTTCCGGTTACTCAGGATTGCTGAGCAAAAATCCAGGTTCAGGCTTGTCTTTCTGAGCAACGCTTTTCTTTTGGTTTTTGCACAATTATTGTTTTTTGTGATGCCACCCGAGTGGCCGTGGCTGCTACTTTTCGGGGCGACCTTTTTCGTGGCATTTAATTTTTTTGAGGCCAGTTTGCAAGCAATGGTCAGCCGGGTGGCACCAGAAGAGCACCGAGGTGCCTGCTTGGGTGTTTTCAGCTCTTGTCAATTTATCGGTATTTTTGTTGGGGGGCTTGCCGCAGGATTAATTGAATCGTCTGCAGGGCATGGCGTTCCCGGTTTGTTTGGTTTTGTCCTGTGTTTCCTGTGGTTACTGTTTACGGCAAACGTGAAGGCACCGCCGCCGATCCACAGCAGCGGGGAGTAATTCCAAGTGGGCTTTTCCCGTTGCAAGAGAGGCAACTTGCTCTATATTTGCAGGGTGCTGGGGTATAATCATTTGAGTCACTCAATGCTGTTGCTGTGTTTTTTATTGGCAAAGAGTGCTAATTTTGAAAGGAGAATAATTCATTATGTCAAAAGGAGTTAACAAGGTTATCTTAGTTGGAAATTTAGGTCAGGACCCTGATTTGCGTTATGGTCCCACTAATGGCTCGGCGGTGTGCGGCGTGTCTCTGGCAACGAATGACACCTGGAAAGACCGAACGACGGGTGAAAAGCTTGAGCGCACGGAATGGCATCGTCTGGTGTTTTTTGGTCGGCTTGCTGAAATTTCTGCTGAATATTTGCACAAAGGATCGCAAATTTATGTAGAAGGGCGTTTAAGGTCACGAAAGTGGAAAGACAATTCCGGTGAAGAGCGACAACAAACGGAGATCGTCGTCAGTGAAATGCAAATGTTAGGTCACCGCTCGAGTGATCATGCGCGACAGGGGGATCAAACTCCTCGCCATACTGAAGACGATGAGCGGCATGACACCCGGCAGCAGCATGGTAATGTCGCCTCTACATCTCAGTTTTCATCGAGAAGGACGGATCGTACGCCTTCCCAGAATTTTGCCGGGCAGACGCAGACGCAGACGCAGACGCCGGCAGACAGCCTGGAAGACGACGATATTCCTTTTTAGAAGCGGCTCTTGTGCGGCAACTCCGGAACAGCCTTTCGGTTTTAAGGTGCCGGGCTTTGGGGTTCAAAAAGTTCTGTCTGTCTGGTTCCAGGTTTCTCCACGCGCGCAGGAACCTCTTTCCTACGACTTTCCCCGGGATTTCTCGGAATTTCACTTCTTGTAACGCAACTTCAGTTCTGGTGCCTGCATACCCTGCGGGCAATGTTCTCGTCTTGCTGACCTAGGCAAGTGCTTTTTCAGCCGGTGTCGTTTTTCGCGACCAGGATGGTCGTGATCCCGGGATGTTTTTTATTTGGATGCACCGGCTAGCTGAGGCGCAGAACGGTTCTCCCGTTTTTCCCGCTGGTTTTTCTCACGACTTTTTTCTCAGGGCGAATTCCCGGTAACTGGCTTGTTTGACGTGAACGCCCCGGTCTTGGTAACCGGGGCAAGTGGGTTTATAGGGAGTGTCCTTTTGCGAGACTTGGTGGAACACGGCCTTGTGGTGCGTGCCTTGGTGCGCAGTGAGCCGGCAGAAAAGATCTACGGTGTCAGTTACTACCGCTGCCGTGATATCAGCTGTGAAAGCGAGTGGTGCGAGTCGTTGACAGGGGCAGGTGCGGTGGTGCATCTGGCCGGTGCCGCTCACCGCCTGGATCGAAAAGCACGAACTGACCATGAATATTTCCGGAACGTCAACCTGGCGGGCATGAATTGTCTGCTCCGGGCAATGGAGCGAGAGCAGGTGAGGCGCTTCATTTACCTCAGCACTTTGAAAGTGCATGGTGACAGTAGCGAGGAGCCTCTGCGAGCAGATAGTCCGTTCATGCCAAGTGACGCTTACGCAACATCCAAATATGAGGCAGAAGAGGCATTGCGCTACCGCTTGTTAGCCGGTGGCCTGGAAGCCGTAGTCATTCGCCCGCCGCTGGTCTACGGGCCGGGTGTCAAAGGCAATTTTTTACAACTCATGAAAGTCGTCTCTCAAGGCTTGCCACTTCCCTTGGCAAGCGTTCGCAATAAGCGTAGTTTGATCAGTCTCGCGAACCTTTGCGACTTGGTGTGTTGCTGTCTGATTTCAGATCATTCCGCAGGAAAAACATTCATGGCTTCTGATGGGCAGGATTTGTCTACGCCACAACTGATCAGAATGGTTGCGGCTGCCATGAAAAAACGCGCACGCCTGTTTCCATTCCCCGAGCGGTTGTTAGGCGCACTTGGAACGCTGTCAGGCGCGAAAGGTCTCATGTTGAGACTATGCGGAAGCTTGCAAGCGGACATTTCGCAAACTTGCCAGACCTTAAATTGGTCGCCCCCTTTTGACGTTCGCCAAGGGATCCAGGAAACGGTCGACCACTGGTTGAGACACTAATTCTGTTGCTGGCTTTTGGGGCTTCCTGGTTCCTCAGTGGACAAGCTCGCCGCCTGTTGCTGAAGCACCATATTCTGGATCGACCGGGTGCCCGGAGCTCGCATTTTGAGCCGACCCCCCGCGGAGGCGGCATCGCTTTCATCGCGGTTTTTCTGGCGGCAACACTCTGTTACTTTCTCGTGAATGTGGCCGACTGGTCTTTATTCAAGCCGTTTTTGCTGTGCCTGTTTGCGGGCGGCGGATTGATTACGGGTCTGGGCTTTGTCGACGACTGCTACTCCATCAACCCGTTTGTCAAGCTTCTTTTGCATTTTCTGTTGGCCTTATCGGTGCTGCTACTGCTTGCTGTTCCTTCTCTGTCGTTTGCAACGGTCGTGGTGCATGACAGTTGGCTTGTCGGCATACTGGCTGGCATTGCGCTTGTCTGGTGCATCAATTTTTTTAATTTCATGGATGGCACTGACGGCATAGCCATCTTGCAGGCCATGACGATGTCTCTGTCCGCCTTGGCCATTTCCTTGCTACTCGGAGGTTCGCAGCTGCATCACTTCATTTTTGCCAGCCTGTTCGCTGTAGCGCTGGGCTTCTGCTTTTGGAATTTCCCTCCCGCCAAACTGTTCATGGGGGATACAGGGAGCGGCTTTCTCGGTTATATTTTGGCTTTGTTGGCGATGGAAACCTCCACCCACGGCGTATTGAATGTCTGGTGTTGGCTGATTCTTTTCGGGGTCTTTGTTGCCGACGCCACCACCACACTTGTTTTGCGCTTGAAAAACCGGCAGAAAATCACGCAGGCTCATCGGGATCATGCCTATCAAAGGCTGGCGATGTATTGGCAAGCGTCCAATGAAGCAGATGTCGATCCGGCAAAGGGGCGAGCCCGGGCGCACCGCCGCGTACTGCTCGGAGTGTTGCTGATCAATACTGTCTGGTTTTTCCCTTTGGCTTTTGCGGCTGCCACCTTCCCGGAGTGGGGCTTTTCTCTGGCCATCCTGGCTTTCATCCCTCTGGTCTTCCTGGTGTTGAAAGTCGACAAACATTCTCGTAGCTCATGGCCGGATCCCCTCGTCGGTTAACGTCCGCCCGGCGGCTCGTTGAGCTTCCCGGGTTCGCGAAAATATTGTTGATGCTCGGCTTTGACGCGTTTTTGGTGGCACTGGCGTTCTGGCTTGCCCTGTCACTGCGCTTTGGAGAATGGGTTGCAGTTCAGGAAAAATGGGCTTTTCCACTGCTGCTGGCTGTTCTGGGCACGCTCTTGTCATTTTGGTTCAGTGGCTTTTACCGGGTATTTGTTCGTTACCTTGGCTCGGACTTGATCTGGCAATCCGTCAAGGGAGCGACCCTGGCGGCACTGGCGTGGGGGACGACGCTCCTGCTGACGGATGTGCAGGATGTGCCGCGCTCGGTGGTCTTGATTTATCTGCTGTGCTGCTTTCTCTTGGTCGTGATGAGTCGCTTGGCAGTTCGCAACCTGCTGGTCGGAAGCTATGGGCAGGCGGTGGCCATTTATGGGGTGAACGAATCCGCAGTACAACTGGCAAGTGCCTTGCGTCATGGCACGGCTTTTACGCCGTCTTTTTTTCTCGATGAATCTGTGGAGAAAGAAGGGCGGCATATCAACGGGATCCCGCTGTTTTCCTTGCACAATTTCGCAAAGTTGTGCCAACGCTTTGACGTAAAGGATCTGTTTGTTACGGTGCGCTTCGCCTCTCGCGCCGAACGCAGACGGGTGCTGACCTTGTTTGAGCCGTATCCGGTACGCGTGCGCATGTTGCCGAGCATGTCAGACATTACCGAAGGGGTGCTGGATCCCGACAAATATCAGCTGGTAGAAATTGAAGACTTGCTGGAGCGGGAAAAAATAGAGCCGATCAGCGAGCTTTTGGAAGCCAATGTGCGGGGTCAGTCTGTGATGGTGACGGGTGCCGGAGGGACGATAGGGGCGGAATTGTGTCGCCAAGTGCTGGCAAACAGCCCTTCATGCCTGGTTTTTCTGGATAGCTCGGAACACGCCTTGTACCAGGTTGATTTGGAATTGCGGGAAAAATTCCCCGAACTTGAGAGCGGTGTGCTTCAGCCGATTCTGGGCTCAGTGCTGAATCGCAATTTGCTGGAAAGCACCATGCGCAATTTTGCTACCCAGACGATTTACCACGCCGCTGCCCACAAACATGTTCCTTTGGTGGAAAGCAATGTCGCGGAGGGCGTGCGCAACAATGTGTTTGGAACTCTGACATTGTTTGATTGCGCGGCGCGCACAGGCGCGAAGACACTGGTGCTGATTTCTACTGACAAGGCAGTGCGGCCAGAGAGCGTGATGGGAGCCAGTAAAAGACTCGCGGAACTGATTCTTCGAGCGCGCTCGCAAACGGATCAGAGCCCACGTTCCTGCGTGGTGCGTTTCGGCAACGTTCTGGGTTCCTCCGGCTCCGTGTTTCCTCTGTTTAAGCGGCAAATAGCGGCTGGCGGGCCACTGACGATTACCCACCCTGACATGAAACGCTACTTTATGACCATCGCCGAGGCAGTCGAACTGGTAATTCAGGCAGGGGCAATGGCAGAAGGTGGCGAAGTGTTTGTGCTGGACATGGGGGAACCAGTCAGCATTGATCGCATGGCAAAAAGAATGGTGCATTTGTACGGCTTGTCAGTGAAAGATGCGGGCAATCCGGACGGAGATATTGAAATTCGTTACACCGGACCGCGTCCTGGAGAGAAGATGAATGAGCAGTTGTTAATCGAGTCGGACATTGAAGGCACACGGCACAAACGCGTCATGCGATCACAGGAAGGAGCAGAGGACTGGGAAAATTTGCAGAAAAACCTTGAATCCCTGTGGGAGGCGGTGTCACAAGAAGATACCCGGGAGACAAAAGTGCTTTTACGCCGTATATGCCACTAATGGTCACTAATGGCCACTTTGCCCTCGCTTTGAACCAGAGGGCGATCTTTGCCACGTTGGCGCACCTTGGCTGGCAGAAACGACAGAGGGCGCTTCTCATGGAGCCGCGCCGCGTCTTGGAGAGAAGATGAATGAGCAGTTGTTAATCGAGTCGGACATTGAAGACACGCGGCACGAACGCGTTATGCGCTCACAGGAAGGAGCAGAGGACTGGGGAAATTTGCAGAAAAACCTTGAAGCCCTGTGGGAGGCGGTGTCACAAGAAGATACCCAAGAGACAAAAGTGCTTTTACGCCGTATATGCCACTAATGGTCACTAATGGCCACTTTGCTCTCGCTTTGAACCAGAGCGGTGTTCTTTGCCACGTTGGCGCACCATGGCTGGCAGAAATGAAGAAACGACAGATGGTGCTTCTCATAAAGCCGCACCGCGTCCTGGAGAGAAGATGAATGAGCAGTTGTTAATCGAGTCGGACATTGAAGGCACACGGCACAAACGCGTCATGCGCTCACAGGAAGGAGCAGAGGACTGGGAAAATTTACAGAAAAACCTTGAAGCCCTGTGGGAGGCGGTGTCACAAGAAGATACTCGGGGGACAAAAGCACTTTTACGCCGTATATGTCACTAATGCGCCACTGTGCCACTAAGCCCTCGCTTTGAACCAGAGCGGCTTTCTTTGCCACGTTGGCGCACCTGGCTGGCAGAAACGAAGAAACGACAGATGGTGCTTCTCATGGAGCCGCGCCGCATCCCGGAGAGAAGATGAATGAGCAGTTGTTAATCGAGTCGGACATTGAAGACACGCGGCACAAACGCGTCATGCGCTCACAGGAAGGAGCAGAGGACTGGGAAAATTTGCAGAAAAACCTTGAAGCCCTGTGGGAGGCGGTGTCACAAGAAGATACCCAGGAGACAAAAGCGCTTTTACGCCGTATATGCCACTAAGTGTGTCACTGTGCCACTAAGCCCTCGCTTTGAACCAGAGCGGCGTTCTTTGCCCGTTGGTGCGCACCTGGCTGTCAGAAACGACAGGTGGTGCTTCTCATAGAGCCGTGCCGCATCCTGGAGAGAAGATGAACGAGCAGTTGTTAATCGAGTCGGACATTGAAGACACGCGGCACAAACGCGTCATGCGCTCACAGGAAGGAGCAGAGGATTGGGGGAATTTGCAGAAAAACCTTGAAGCCCTGTGGGAGGCGGTGTCACAAGAAGATATCCGGGAAACAAAAGTGCTTTTACGCCGTATATGCCACTAATGGTCACGGTGCCCTCGCTTTGAACCAGAGTGTTGACCTACAGGAAGAGGACTTGCGATTTTTAATTAGCCATAAAAGAGAAAGACGGAGACTTCTTCTCAAAGAACTAATTGATTCTAAAAGTACGGTATTCATGAAAGACGAAGACCAACCCCCATCACCACCAAAACGGAAAAATAAATTATGAAAATAATTCTAACCTTGCTACTACTTTTACCCAGTTACGCTTTTGCTTTAGATTATAAAAACAAAGTGTTTACGGTTAGGTCTCACATGAGTCGCGGAGCCCCGGAATGTGTTCTTTCCGTGAACCGACAAATACACTTTCAGTTTAAAGATGGGGATTTAATTGCCGCTTTCTACACCAACAAAGGAGGCAGCTCAATTCTCGGGCCAAAAACTAAACCTGACGCATCTCATCTTTTATTCGAGTTTTATGATAATTTTGACCCCACCGCAGACATTTTTACATCTCTTGACGTTCAAGTCCTACCCAGTAACTGGGCACCTCTTGACGTTCAAGTTCTACCCAGTTACTGGGCACCCAACGTAAAAAAATTTACCTTGGCTGACGGCTTCGAACTTTTAAGCGCGATGCAAAGAGGCGTCGAACTCGAGATTCAAGCTTGGACTGGCGTAACGGGCCCGTGGACGAAAAATGCTAAAATCATATGGGTTACTCAGATATCCCTAGCCGGTTTTAATAAGGCTTTAAGCTCTGCCAAAGTTTGTAACTTTGAAAAGCAAATAAAGTAAGCTTGGAGGGCGACCTTTGGTCGCCCTTCTTTTTGTCTAAAATCAACATGAAAAGAAAGAAAACTTGTTTATCTGACAAGCTAAAGAAAGGAAACTTTCATAACCCGCCGATTGATGACGTCTCTCGTTACTCCAGCTTATGGCGCATGCTATTCACATTAGCCAGACCGCATCTCCCTGCAAAGAGTTTGATAATAAACCCGTTCGCTGACGGCGAACTGATACTGCAACAGGCACACTTACTGAACCTGCCAACCCTGTCGTACGGCTTCTCGACCTTCCCTTTCACCCTGCCCCACATACACAACGACATTCTGCTGTACCCGCCTGAAAAAATCCCAAACCTTCACTTTTAGGGTGTTCTTTGCCACGTTGGTGCGTCCGGCTGTCAGAAACGACAGATGGTGCTTCTCATGGAGCCGCGCCGCGTCCCGGAGAGAAGATGAATGAGCAGTTGTTAATCGAGTCGGACATTGAAGACACGCGGCACGAACGCGTCATGCGCTCACAGGAAGGAGCAGAGGATTGGGGGAATTTGCAGAAAAACCTTGAAGCCCTGTGGAAGGCGGTGTCACAAGAAGATACCCGGGAGACAAAAGCACTAATACGCCGTATATGCCACTAAGTGTGTCACTAATGGCCACTATGCCATCGCCTTGAACCAGAGCGGCGTTCTTTGCCACGTTGGCGCACCTGGCTGTCAGAAACGACAGGTGGCGCTCCTCATACAAGCCGGGGCGCGTTCTGGAGAGAAGATGAATGAGCAGTTGTTAATCGAGTTGGACATTGAAGGTACGCGGCACGAACGCGTCATGCGCTCACAGGAAGGAGCGAAGGACTGGGAAAATTTGCAGAAAAACCTTGAAGCCCCTGGGGGAGGCGGTGTCACAAGAAGATACTCAGGAGACAAAAGCACTTTTACGCCGTATATGCCACTAAGCGTGTCACTAATGGCCACTATGCCATCGCCTTGAACCAGAGCGGCGTTCTTTGCCACGTTGGCGCACCTGGCTGTCAGAAACGACAGATGGTGCTTCTCATACAAGCCAGAGCGTGTCTTGGAGAGAAGATGAATGAGCAGTTGTTAATCGAGTCGGACATTGAAGACACGCGGCACAAACGCGTCATGCGCTCACAGGAAGGAGCAGAGGACTGGGGAAATTTGCAGAAAAATCTTGAAGCCCTGTGGGAGGCGGTGTCACAAGAAGATACCCGGGAGACGAAAGTGCTTTTACGCCGTATATGTCACTAAGTGTGTCACTAATGCGCCACCAAGCCATCGTTTTGAAGCAGAGTGGCGTTCTTTGCCACGTTGGTGCGTCTGGCTGGCAGAAATGACAGGTGGTGCTCCTCATGGAGCCGCGCCGCATCCCAGGAGCAAGGTTTTGCGTTTCTGGTCTGTGGCTCTCGGGGCTTCACGCCGCGCCCCTCGCCGCATCCTTATTGCTCTTGAGTTGCGTCCTTGTTCGACTTCCGCTCGCTCACGTATTTTTTTGCTTGTTGCTGGTGAGTTTCAGTGGGTCAAGCAGCTCTTCCAGCCGGGCACGTGGAATGTCGGTATTTTCCTCTGCCACATCAAGAATGGGGCGTCCCTCACGGTAGGCTTTTTTTGCGATGGCTGCACCCTTTTCGTAACCAATAACCGAGTTGAGAGCAGTGACCAGGATTGGGTTCTTTGCCAGCGGTTCGGCGACTTTTTCCTGGTTCACAGTAAAGCCGGCAAACACTTTTTCGGTTAATGCGGTACAGGCGTTGCTAAGGAGGTCGATGGTTTCCAAAAGGTTCAGAGCGATGACCGGCAGCATGACGTTCAGTTGAAAGTTTCCTGACTGACCAGAGACGGTGATGCATAGATCGTTGCCAAAGACTTGTGCGCAAACCATGCTGACCGCTTCGGGAATCACCGGATTGACCTTGCCCGGCATAATGCTGCTGCCAGGCTGTAAGGCGACCAGAGAGATTTCACCCAGCCCGGCGAGCGGCCCGGAGTTCATCCAGCGCAGATCATTGGAGATTTTCATCAGACTCACCGCGAGAACCCGCAATTGGCCGCTGGTCTCAACTGCAGCATCCTGACAACTGAGTGCTTCAAATTTATCGGGTTTGGGGCGGAAGGGAATGTTTGTTTCGCGGCTGATTTCGTCGCAAAAAACCTCCGGGAAATCTGGATGCGCGTTGACTCCAGAGCCGACTGCGGTTCCGCCTTGCGCAAGCTCATTGAGCCGTATGGAAGTGTCAGAGAGACGATGAACAGCGTTTTTGATTTGCGTGCTCCAGGCACCCAGTTCCTGCCCGAAGGTGACCGGCATGGCATCCATCAAGTGGGTGCGACCGGTTTTTGCAAAGTCCGTGAACGCCACGCTTTTCTCGTTCAGTTCTGCGATCAAGGCACGCAAGGCAGGAACCAGCTTTGCCGATAATTCTAGCGATGCGCTGACATGAACGGCGGTCGGAATCACATCGTTGGAGCTTTGGCCGGCGTTGACGTGGTCATTCGGGTGTATGGCAAGACCGCTCGCGCGCGAAGCAAGCGTGGCAATGACTTCGTTGGCATTCATGTTCGAGCTGGTTCCCGAACCGGTTTGGAAGACGTCTATGGGGAAATGGGCATCATGCTTCCCGTCCGCCACTTCTCTGGCTGCATGAACGATCGCGTCTGCGATCGGCGCGTCCAGCAAGCCCAGTTTTTTGTTCGCCAACGCGCAGCACGCTTTTATCAGGCTCAAGGCGTGAATGAAGGCGCGCGGCATTCTTTTGCCGCTGATGTGAAAGTTGTTGACAGCTCTTTGCGTTTGCGCAGCATACAAAGCATCAACCGGAACCTGTATGTTCCCCATGCTGTCAGATTCGGTTCTGAATTTTTCGCTCATGATTCTTGTTTCTCCTGTTTTTGTGGATCCCGACCCGCGACAATCTCCGACTAAGACTGCCAAGTCATTTTCATCTCAACTCGCGAGCCATAGATTCCGAACGCTGCGCAGCAGGCCTCTTGTGTGGCGATCATCCTGACATCCTGCGTCTTAACTTCAGGTCTTCTGGTGCCGACCCAAAATAATTGTGCTCGCCGCTCATCCAGTGCGAGCGGCGTCATGCCTGGCTCCGAGTTGTCTCATCACGTAAGGAAGAATGCCGCCGTGCTGAAAATAGGCTTCTTCGCGCGTCGTATCCAGACGAATCTTTGCCACAAAGGTTTTTTCGCCCGCTTGGGCGGTGGTGACCTGAAGCTCTATGCTTTTCTGTCCTGGTGCTATTTCCGCTATGTCATAAAGCTCGCTGCCATCCAGACCCAGGCTTTCGGCGGTTTCCCCATCCTGGAATTGCAGGGGAAGGACGCCCATGCCAATCAGGTTTGAGCGATGAATGCGTTCATAACTTTCTGCGATGACCGCGCGCACGCCGAGCAACATGGGTCCCTTTGCCGCCCAGTCACGCGATGAGCCAGTGCCGTACTCTTTGCCAGCCAGCACAATGGCCGGAATATTGTCCGCCTTGTAACGCATGGCAACATCATAGACCGGCAACACCTCCCCGCTTGGGAAGTGTTTGCTGAACCCGCCTTCTACGCCAGGAACCAGCTTGTTGCGCAGGCGGATATTGGCAAAGGTGCCGCGCATCATCACTTCGTGGTTGCCGCGCCGTGAGCCATAAGAATTGAAGTCACCCGGGCTGACCCCTTTCTCTTTCAAGTAGCAACCTGCCGGGCTGTCCTCGGCAATGGCTCCGGCGGGCGACACATGGTCGGTGGTGACCGAATCCCCCAGGTACAAGAGTGTTCGTGCTGCCTTGATGCTTTCCAATGATGCGGGCTCTTTACCGACTCCTTCCAGATAGGGAGGGTGCACGATGTACGAAGAGGGTTGCCAGTCAAACAATTGCTGACTTCCTCCTTCCAGTTGCGCCCAATTTTCTTCGCCTCTGAAGACCCCCTTATAGGACGCTTTGAACCGCTCCATGGAAAGTACGCGTTTCTCCAACGCCAAAACGTCCTTGCTTTGCGGCCAGAGATCCCGCAAATAGACCGGATCCCCGTCTCGACTCCAGGCAACGGGATCAGCAAAAACGTCAACGGACATATTGCCTGCGATGGCATAAATCACGACCAGCGGCGGTGAAGCGAGGTAATTCAGTCTGACCTCGGGGTGAATCCTGCCTTCAAAATTCCGGTTCCCGGACAGAACGGACACAGCGACCAGGTCTTTTTCCTTGATGACTTGCGAGATTTCCGGCAACAGTGGCCCGGAGTTCCCAATGCAGGTGGTGCAACCATAGCCGACCGTGTGGAACCCGAGTTGCTGCAAAGGCTCGGCAAGTCCGGCTTCAGAGAGATAGTCGCTGACTGCCCGGGAGCCGGGAGCCAAAGAGGTTTTGACCCATGGCTTGACTTCAAGTCCGAGTGCCACGGCCTTTTGAGCGACCAGCCCGGCTGCTAGCATGACGGAAGGGTTGGAAGTGTTCGTACACGACGTGATCGCAGCGATGGCGACCATGCCGTCGCTCATGGAAGATCGATTCACATTTGGCTTGTTGTCTGGTGATTTTTTGATTGCCGCCAGACTTTCGGTGAAACTGTCTGCCACCGCCTCCAGCGAGATTCGATCCTGTGGCCGATACGGTCCGGCGAGGCTCGGGCGCACTGATGCGAGATCCAAAGACAGTTCCTCGTCGTAATGAATCTGGCGGTCGTCGTCACGCCATAACCCTGTAGCTTTTGAATATGTTTCAACGAGTTGTACCTGTCTTTTGTCTCTCCCTGTCAAGTGCAGATATTGGAGACACTGCTCGTCTATCGGGAAAAAGCCGCAAGTTGCCCCATACTCCGGTGCCATATTCGAGATGGTCGCCCGATCACCGAGAGACAAATGATCCAAGGCCGGCCCGTGGAATTCCACAAATTTTCCGACCACGTTGTATTCACGCAGCAACTCCACGATGCGCAGAACCAAGTCAGTCGCCGTCGTTCCTTCAAGCAAGTTTCCTTCCAGGCGAACCCCGACGACAGTTGGGACAGGCAAGCTGAGCGATTGACCGAGCATGACGGCTTCGGCCTCAATCCCGCCGACTCCCCAGCCGAGCACACCGATGCCGTTGATCATTGTCGTGTGAGAATCCGTTCCGACCAAAGTGTCCGGGAAAGCAATCGTCTCTCCCTCCTCCTCCTCGGTTGTGGCAACCACCTTGGCAAGCAACTCCAGGTTGAGCTGATGGACAATCCCGGAGCCGGGGGGAACGACTTGCAGGTTCGCGAAGGCCTCTTTTCCCCACTTCAGAAAGCGGTAGCGCTCACGGTTGCGATTGAATTCCAGCTTGGTATTCAGGTCGAGCGCGTCTGCACTGGCAAATTTGTCCACCCGCAGCGAATGGTCAATCACGAGCTCTGCCGGCTTCATCGGGTTGATGTCAGCCGGGTTCAGCCCGAATCTCGGTGCGGCTTCGCGCATTGCCGCCAAATCTACCAAAGCGGGCACTCCCGTGAAATCCTGCATCAGCACGCGCGCAGGAAAAAAAGCAATTTCCGCTGTCTTGCCGTTTTTCGTCTTTTGGACGAGCTTCGTGATGTCCTCGGCTTTCACCAGGTTTCCATCCTCGTGGCGCAGCAGATTTTCAACGAGGACTTTCAGGCAATAGGGCAGGGTTTCGGCTCCCGGAACAGCATCGGGGTTGAAAATTGTGAGTGGGCGGCTATTCCCGCTATTGCCCCGGTTGCCATCAATGATGGTTCGTGCCCCGAAGCTGTTTTTTACGGCCGCATTCACATCGCTTTTAGATTGATTCATGTGTTTCCCTTTGTAGTCGTCAAAGAATAAGGAGGTTCGCCGGATGGCTCCGGCTACTCCGCTCGGTCATTATAAGTGCTTCCACTGCTGCGGATAACACCTCCTCCCAGGCACTCCTGTCCCTCGTACAGAACCACGTGTTGCCCGGGAGCCAGCGCGCGTTGTGCAAGCGCAAAGCGCACTTCCCATTGCCCTGCGCCGCGTGGCTGTATCTGACAGGGCTGATCGTCCTGGCGGTGGCGAACCTTGGCACAAAGCCGAGCATGCTTTTCCGGGGGAGCGTCTATCCAGTGCATGTCGTCGGCGATCAAGGTGTCGTGGCAGAGGGCAGGGTGGTCTCGCCCCTGAACCACCACGAGCTCGTTGCTGTCCAGCTTTTTGTCCGCCACGTACCAAGGCATGTTTTCGTGTTCCCTGTTGCCGCCGACTCCCAGACCCTTACGCTGCCCTATGGTGTAAAAGCAAACACCGCTGTGTTGCCCCAAGACCCGGCCGCTGGTGTTGACGATGTTGCCTTCTTCGCACGGCAGGTATTGCCTGAGAAAGTCTGCGAACCTCCGTTTGCCGATAAAGCATATTCCGTAGCTGTCTTTGCGTTGTGCGTTTTCCAGGCCGTGGTCAGCTGCCAGCTGCCGAACCTGAGGTTTTTTCCATTGCGCCAGAGGAAAGCAGCAGAGCTTCAGCGCCTCCTGTGTCAGGCGACAAAGGAAGTAGCTTTGATCCTTGTTGTCGTCTGCCCCTTTGTGCAGTTTGAACCTGTCTCGAAGCTGCATGATGCCGGCGTAGTGACCTGTGGCGAACCGATCCGCGCCCAAGTGCCTGGCATGTTTCAGGCAATGATGGAACTTGACGGTTTCATTGCAGTGAATGTCAGGGTTCGGGCTCAGTCCGGATTGAATTGCAGCCACGAAAGACTGGAATACTTCGTCCCAGTATTCGGCTGAAAAATTCACAACGCGCAAAGGAAGGTCTAGCTGGTCACAGACTTGCTCTGCCTGTTGCAGATCTTCGGCGGCGTGGCAATAATTTTCGCTGTCTTCCTCTTCCCAGTTTTTCATGAAAATCCCAAAGACCTCATGTCCTTCCCGTTTCAAAAGCAAAGCACTGGCTGCCGAATCCACGCCACCTGAAATGGCAACTGCCACACGCTTCTTGTTGCCAGTCAGATACGCTGGAGGCGAGGAATCCTGAGGTGTCGGGTCTGTAGAATTCATGCTTGTTTTCTGAGCTTCAAAAAAGGCCTTGTTGTCCGGTGATTCTGACCGATTGTGGGCAATCAGAAAAGAACAGGCTATCCTGTCGCTTTCAGCCCTGCTGGCGCAGGGATGCCAACCTGGTGTTGCTCGTAGCCAACACTGCTTCAAAAGATGCAGTGGTTGCAAGATGATGCTTTGTATCGGCTCATTCGGAGAGAGAAAAATTAGAGTCACGAGAGCCTTTCTGACGCTTTCATTCGCCTTGTTTCTGGTTGCTGGCAATGGATTTGCGCAGAGCATAAATGCCATAGGGCCAAGCTTGATGAATGCCGGGTTGGCTCCTGTGATTGCGCACGCGCGAGACGCCGCCCTTATGCTCTACCCGTATCAGGCAACGCGGCGGGATTTGCCGCAGCTGAGCTCTGGAGAGCAGGAAGAAATTGTCACCATGATGGGTGACCCGGTACAGATGTACGTCGGGATTGGCAGGCCGGTGCAACTGTTGCCGTCAAATTGGGCAATGGTCAAAGAAGAAGGCGGGTTTCGAATTTGGCAGGCGCAGATTCATTCGCCAGCCGCCATGTCTTTGCAAGTGCGTTTTGAAGACTTCAGCCTAGGCAGTGGGGCTGCGGTCAAGGTCTATAGCCTGTCAGACAGCAGCCCGGGGCGCGTCCGGAAATATGTTGGGCGCAAGCCGGAGGACGGCGACGCATTTTGGTCACTTTCGGCGCTGGGCGATACCGTGGTCGTGGAGTACTGGCTTCCCTTGGGGGACGAGTCAAAGCCTGAGGACTTTCCATTTTCCATCCCGTTGATCAGCCACACCTTCAGGGACGCACAGGGCAACGTTGCGGGACTGGATTTTAGTCCCCCTCAGGCGCAACGAGCGGGGGGCTGCACTGCCGGTGGGCGCGATGTATGCGCCAGCAGCGAATCCACGACCATTCAGATGGCTTCCAAAGGAGTTGCGCGCATGGCTTTGACTGAGGGTAGTGGCCGTAGCTTCGTATGCTCGGGCAGCTTGCTGAACAACGAGACAACGGATCGTGCCTTGTATTTTCTCACCGCCTGGCATTGCGTTGTTCCACCGTTTGGGAACGATTTTGATCCGGCAAAGGAAACAACGACGCTACGCGTAACCTCCGAGTTTGAGTTTTTGGCTGACCAGTGCAACTCCGCCAGTGCTCGTGTCACAGGAACGGGCTCGCATTTCATTGCTGGAAGTAAACGAGGTGACTGGGCTCTGTTACATATTGATGGGGAGTTGGTTTTGGCAGGGAGTGGGACGACAGAAAACGTGGTGGTCGGGTTTCTGGGTTGGGATGCTGCGAGCCGTGACGTCTTCAACGGTTTCGTTATCCACCATGATGGTGGTGATGAGCAAGAACTCTCGGAGTTTGAGGTCGAGAAGCTTAGTTTTCTTGAGGAGGGCGTTTCCGGTATCTTCCCACCATGCACGGGGCCTGAGTGTACCCATTTTGAGGCTTCCTTTGATCGCTTTATCCCATTAGGTGGCGCCTCAGGTGCACCCGGATTTCCAGACGAAGCAACGGCGCAGGTGGTAGGGGTATACACGCACAGCGAGAATCTCCCTGGTTGTTTAGGGAGCCTCTCCAGGTTTAGCAAAATGTACCAGGATGGAAGGGTAAGGGGTGCGCTGACTTACGGGGATGCCTACTTTAATAAACTCGGTTTGCCAGAAGGCTTTGATGACTCGCAACGCCCGGTCTACAGCCGCTTCAGCTGCGAGGGAGGGGGTAAAGATCTGGAAGCAACAGAAGGCACGGGAGACCCCGGAGACCCGTATCAGCTCACCAACCTTTGCCAATTACAGGATATGGATTCCGAGCTTGATGCGCATTACCGGCTGGCAAGCGACATCGACGCTGAAGAAAGCGGATTGATGAATAACGTTGAAGACAATGACAACAGCAAAGGCTTGGGTTTTAAGCCGATTGGCGGGAGCTCCGTGAGCACCACGCTGTCTGCAGTGATTGAAGAAACCAGTGCCGAGGGAATAGTGCGGTTGAGTGAAGGCTCCACACTGAAACTTTCGGAGCAAGCATTTGCCGGATCCTTTGATGGTGCAGGCTTCGTGATCAAGAGCCTGAAAATAGCACGCCCGGAAGAAGACCATATCGGCTTGTTTTCCATCGTGTCGACTCAATCGCGCCTGCAGCGCATCAATTTTTCGGATCTGAGTATTGAAGGGAAAGATGGAGTTGGAGCAGTGGCTGGTGTTGCTCTCGGGGGCAGCATCGCCGAATTTCAGTCCCGGAATGTTTCCATAAAAGGGAGGAACTTTGTCGGCGGTGTGGCTGGCTACAAGTACGCGGGAGACATTGAGAATGTTGATATTTCAGGCAGGGTTGCCGGTACTGATAGTGCCACGTATGTAGGAGGCGTTGTTGGCTATAACCACTCGGGGAACATTGAGAACGTCCTGGTTCTGTCGCCGATGTCGCCGATGACTATTTCAGGGAAAGCACAGTTAGGCGGAATCGCTGGATATCATGGCCTTGGGGATATCCAGGATATTACGGTAAATGCCCGCATTTCTGGCAAAGTTGCCGGAGGAAGCGATGTGGGGGGACTGGTCGGCTATAAGGCCTCTGGCGATATCCGTCGTGCGTATCTGGGTGCTGTAACTGTAGAGGGAATGATCTCTGTGGGTGGAGCCGTCGGCCATCAGGTATCAGGGAGCCTGGAGGATGTTTTTTCATTGGGTCAAGACATCGTGGTCAAAGGCAAAGAAAATGTGGGCGGTCTGGTTGGTCTTAACGAAGCTTCTATTCTTCGTAGCCGTGTGGTGGCCAGAGTTCAAGGAGTCAACGGAGTGGGAGGACTGGTCGGCAGACACCTTGTTGGAGGAGAAATTTCCAAAAGCTTTGCGGGTGGAACGGTCGAGATTTTTGGCACATCCGGCGGCAGTTTTGGAGGTCTGGTTGGTGATAACCAGAGCACGATCCGTGACAGTTATGCAATCGGCACAGTCCATGTCAGCACAGCAACAACGGCAGTAGGAGGGCTGGTTGGAAGGAATAACAGCAGCATCCAGCGGAGCTATGCAGCGAGCACTGTCAGGGGAGCAAGCGATGCGGGAGGGTTGGCAGGCTTAAATGATGTAAAAGGCATCATCACAGACAGCTATGCACTGCTAGTGGTGTCAGTGCCCGGTGGCACGACAAATCTGTTAGTGGGGCAAAATCTTGGCAGCACACCAGGAAGCGCGGCGCTTAGCTTTGAGCAACTTCGCTGCGCGACCACTCCCGGAGAGGCTTGTCAGGGAGAAGAGATCTATTCTGGCTGGAGCACGCAGACTTGGGATTTTGGAGATCAGGACACCCTTCCGAGAATTCGCGGTCTTATGTTTCCCGCCACATTGATTGGCAAGTTCTTGGGGAGTGATGTGAGCGAAGTTGGAGTTAACCAGTTTCTCCTCTGCCTGTTGCCAGGAGAAAAAGAGTTGGAAATGGCTGCTGAGGCACTGCAGGGAGTACAGCCAGATGTCTTGGAATGGAAGCTCAGACCCCAGCCCGCAGTGATGACGACCGTCCTCTTTGTCGTGAACGGCGATGACGCCGGTTCAACTCTGACTGCCGGGACGACGCAGGTGATGGTGCGATTTGAGCGCAGTACAGCCGTTAGCGGCAGCAATTTTATGCTCAGCCTGGAAGACAATGATGGTGATCGCCGTGATCAGCTCACCGTCACCATGAACGAAATGAATTCGTCTCCAAGGATTCGCTTGAGACCCATCAACTTTCGAGATGAAGTGGAAGTTGATTCCACCGCCACCACAGCCACGATTGAGCTGAGAGTTGGTGACGACGAGTTTCCCTGCGATGGGGTGGTGACGTGGAGTTTGGAGCGCAGCACCCCAACGGACATTTCTTCTCAGGTATTTTTTTCTCGCACTGATGATCCCAAGCTAGTGAACGTTGAGTTGCCGCTTCCCAGCGAGCTGAGGCAAGCGACGTTTACCATAAGATTTGCCATTCGCGGTGGCAAATTCAACGACGAAATAACTGTGAGAGTTTTTCGCGAGCACCAAGACTTGGTGGTGTACATGTTGCGATTGAAGGCACTTCTAGGCGGAGCGGTTCGCTAGGCATGACCGGCTTTGCGGAGCCGAAAGAAAACAACTTCAGGCTGAGCACTCCCCGCCATGACACATGACAATACGCTTGAAGAAGCCGGAACCGGCATCAAGACCGACCGTTCACAAGGAAACCGAAACTCCTGAAAGTGAGCTGAGGCTACCTGGCTGATCCAAAAGCCAATGGCAGAGCAGGGCTGTTCGACGCCTCGACCGGAAATGTCGATCTTTCGCTTTTGACCGAGAGGCACCCAAGCGAAGAAAGAACCACAAGAGAGGGCAACTACCGAGGATTCCTCGGCAGTTCAAAAAGAAGCTCCCCGAGGTGCTCCCTGAGATGCCCACCGAACGCTCGGGAAACTCCGTGCAACTACCAAGGATTCCTCGGCAGTTCAAAGAAAAGCTCCCCGAGATGCCCACTGAGCACCGAAGTTTTATAATCCACCACCACGATCGCTTCTGGCTGCCGAGCCAATTCCATGTAGTAAGGCATACGGAGTGTGTCGGTTGAGCTTGGTGAAAACGAGAGGGGATAGAGACAATCAGCACCCTCGGGCTTTATGAACAAAAACAGGACAGCACTATGAAGGAACCAGAAATTTGGCAGGTGGATCAAAGTGACAGTGATTATCCGGGGCGTTTGCTTTCTGCGTTGGGAGAGGAGGCACCCGGTACGCTGTACATTCAAGGGAATGTCAACTTATTGAAGTTGAAGGGTATCGGCTTTAGCGGAACAAGAAGGCCAAGCCAAGGTGGGATTGATGTAGCGCGAGACTGCGCAGGGCAGGTTGCAAAAAAACCCGGGTTCACGGTGATATCCGGCAACGCCCCCGGAGTAGATTTTGAAGCACATTACCACGCCCTCTCGGCAGGTGGTTCAACGATACTCGTGCTTCCAGAGGGCATTAACCACTTTCGTATCAAACGTGCATTAAAGTCGGTGTGGGATTGGGAAAGGGTCTTGGTGGTCAGCCAGTTTTATCCCGATGCTGGCTGGAAAGTTTGTCAAGCAAGGGCTCGAAACCAAGTGGTTATTGGCTTGAGCAAGGCCGTGATCGTCATTGAAGCCGAGGAAGAAGGAGGAACCAGGCATGCTGGCGAGGAGGCAATCAAGCGCAACAAGCTGCTGTATGTGGCTGAGTACGAGGGTATGCCAGCAGAGGCCAAGTGGAATAAGGTGCTTTTGGCAGAAGGGGGGAGACCACTACCCGGATCCGAACCTTCGGGACAGACCGACATGCAAAAGGTCTACGAGGACATTGAATGGCAGTCTGCAATGACCTTGTAACAGGGTCAAAAAGAATCGCTTTTCTGATTTGGTTCCGGAACGAGGCAGCAAAGATTAATCAAGCGGTGCATGCATGAAGCCCATCACGAAAGAGTCTGTTGAGCTGATGCGAGAGAAAATACCGAAGCGCATTTGTTTTGAAACAACCCATAGATCACAGCTGGCAAAAACAACCGGCAAAAATTATTTTGGTAGAATTTATGTCCCATTTGGTGCAGGATTCAAAAGGATTTTCCCGTTTGAACTCTTTCCAAATCCACGTGACCGCTTCAATGAAGACTCACATTGGAGAGTAATTCACACTGAGACAGAATTCGATGCAATAGGCGCATGGATAAAGCACCAAGGCAGCCGTGTGTTTCTGCGCGATTGCTTGCACGCCTCTGTTGCGCTTAGCCTTAACCGTGATGAAAACACAGGAAAAAGAACGGAAATTGATCTTCATGTATACCGTGCCAAGCAGAAACCTGGCTCGCTAGCAACTCGGGATCTTGCGGAACATTGCGTGAACGCGATAAAGGATTTATCTCCCTACAAGCCAGCAGATCTTGTCTGTGCGGTGCCGCCTCATCCGGGCAAGGGTTTTGATCTGCCTTCTAAAGTTGCAAAGGTTGTGAGTAGCAGACTTGGGAAGGACAACATAACTGACGGTTTTCGCTTCGGTGCAGGAAAGAAATTGCTCAAAGACATCAAACTTTGCGAGAAATGGGCAGCATGGGACGAGGCTCGACTAAGCTTTAATGGAGCTGAAATTGCAGGCAAGCAGGTCATTCTTATTGACGATGAGTATCAATCCGGGACGACAATGCAGTACATCGCCATGAAACTCCAAGAGGTCGGAGCATATCAAGTATGTGGTCTGAGCATGGTGAAAGCGATGAGTGATAAGGACAATCAGTAATTTTGAGGTGGTTCATGAACAAAGACAGAGAGGGACTATGATGGAACCAGAAATTCGACAGGTGACCCGAAGTGGTTCCGGTTATCCGGAGTCTTTGACCACTGTGTTGGGGAATAAGGCACCCGAAAAGCTATACCTTCAAGGGAATGTCAATTTATTGAGATCGACGGGTATCGGTGTCAGTGGAACAAGAAATCCAAGCCAAGGCGGGATTGATGTGGCACGGGACTGTGTCAGACAAATCGCTGGAAACTCTGAATTTACTGTGATATCTGGCAACGCAACCGGAGTCAACTTTGAGGCGCACTACCACGCCCTCTCGGCTGGTGGTTCAACGATACTCGTGCTTCCGGAGGGCATTAATCACTTCCGCATCAAGAGGGGATTAAAGCCGGTATGGGATTGGGGGAGGGTCTTGGTGATCAGCCAATTTAATCCTGGCACTAGCTGGAAATTTTTTCATGCAATAGCTCGAAATCGGATAATTATCGGTTTGAGCAAGGCCGTGATCGTCATTGAAGCCGGGGAAAAAGGAGGAACCAGGCATGCTGGCGAGGAGGCAATCAGGTGCAACAAGCTGCTGTATGTGGCTGAATATAAGGATATGCCAGCGGATGCCAAGGGGAATAAGGAACTGTTGGCAGAAGGAGGGAGACTGCTACCCAGATCTGAACCTTCGGGACAGGCCAACATGCAAAAGGTCTACGAGGATGTTAGGGTTTGCGAGGACATTGAAGGGCAGATGCAGATGGTGCAAGGAAAGTTGCTTTAAGGCCTGCTTCTCAGAGGGAGTCGCATTCCCACCAACAGCTTCCAAATGCGTGTCCCACACCGGGCCCGTCTACTGCCGATGGAGCGATTAAGTAACGGCCAAGTCTTTTTCTCTACCAGCTCCACTGAGTTCAGCCAGCGGTTACCACGGTGGCATCCCGGGAAGCTGTATCGCAGGTAACGTTGATGGTGTGTTGAGGAATGGCACCCGGTTATTCTGGATAAAGTGTGCAGGCTTGATGCCTAGGGAGCCATGAATATGGTTTATTCTGAAGTTTCCTCTCGTAGATGGTGGCTTGTGCCCCGTCCGCTACCGGGATTCTGTATTCTCCACTGATCCTAAAAATCCCATGGTGCCAGAGCAATCTATCTTCAATCAAATCAAAGTCTTATTGTTAAATAAAACTACGAGCCCACTCTCTGATTTCTTTTCTTGGATGTTCAATCAGCTGCCTTTGCTTGATGATTTTGGCTAAAGAGCTAGAAGAAGAAATTTCTAAAATTCCAAATGTTTCTAGGCTTTTCAGTAAAAGCTCCTCATCATTGGTTTGGCTCACAATGTCTTTGACTCGATTGGTATGCTTGCTCAGATGACTATTGGCTCCTTTTTTCAATGTGGAAGAAGAACTTTCCATTATATAAAGAGTTTGTAAGGACTCCAAAAAAAGCTCATCATTTTTTGTGCGCTCAACAAGTTGTTTGACATTATTATATGCCTGCAAATCACTCGATTTCAGCTTTCTTAATGTCCGAACAACTTGTAATGATACCCACGTATCATTATAATTCGCATGTTTTGCAATTTCACGGTGAATACGCACATCCTTTACACTAGTGTGACCTAAAGCATACATAGCGTAAAAGAGTAAGCCAGGAAAAGATTTTACATTCAAAAGTTTTGCGATTGCCTCAACGGTGATTGGGTCACTTACATCCAGATGCCCCAAAGTTTTTAAAACTTGATAGCAAACCAAGAGATTTTCTTGTGCTGGGGGATTATTTTCACGCATGCCTTCTATACAAAGATTGATTAACCGACGATGAACCAGATAATTGTTTATATCGAGAGATTCTATAATCAGCGGAGACCAAATGTTTTGGTAAAAATCCTGATCAAAATCATCCTCCAACCAGTCGAATGCTTTTGGATCTATCTTTTCGTTATAGATGAGAGCGGTAGAGAAATCATAAGCCTCGGAGGTGGGTTGCCCCACAATCTTTAGGGCGTATCTTCGTAAATCTTTTTTGTATAGTGAATTTGTAATCCATCCAAAGGAGTTTAAAAAAGTTAAAAACTGAATTTTTGCGTAAGGTGAGTGTTCACTGATTTTGCCGTATAGGCCGACAAACTCTTTTTTTATGGTGCGGTCATTTTTTAATTCAGTAAAAATCCGTACATTTTTATTCAAGGAGAAGGATCGAGACGAAATAAAATTTTTAATCGCTGAAAAAGCCAAAACACCTTCTCCTGAGTGAAATAAATCTTTCACAATTTGGAGACCTTCATAATTGTCTAAGGAGTCTTGGAACAGAGGGCACATTTTCTGAAAGCTAGAGAATTTGGGATGCTTGCGAGACAATCCATGGCCTTGTGTGATATTTCCTCCAATAGTTTTATGAATCAAAGAGTTATATTTCCCTGACTGTAGTTGCTCTAGATAAGATGCATAATCGCCGTACTTTTGATTGATGGATCGAAAGTAATTATTTAAGGAACCTCGAATGTGTTTACCGGGTGGGATTAAGGAATCAAATCCATAAATGTTTGTTTGACCATAAAAAATCAGTTCCATTTGTTCCCTAAAGGATAGGCCATAAGGGAGATAACGAGAGGCCACTACAGTTTCAGCTATATCTTGAATCATGTTGTGATCCAACAACACGTCTAGATACTCCTCTGGAGTTCTTTGGTCTCTTCCTTTTTGTGCCATTGTGTTGCTACCGAATAGAAATACCTCCTTCACATTGGATAAAATTCCACCGCAGGAACTGGAACAGGATTGTTTTTGCATCATCTCGCCCGGGAGGATACGGCTGTGATTTTCTCCAAAAAATAGGCCACCAAAATGTCCAGAAATCACCAAAATATCACAACGATATTTTTCGTCTTCGCAAGCTCTGTTAAACCAATGGGCATTATTCGGAGTGCCCTCTATACCCAGAGGCACTAATTCCACAAAATTGAAATCTCTCTCACTCAAGTGATCCTTGAATGTATTGATTTCATCAGAGGAATTGATTGTTATGGAACAGACTTGGTATTTCTCTTTAGCTAAGGAGCTTGGCAAATAACAAAACAGCAAAAGAGATAAGAAAATGGTTTTCTTCATATTACACTTGCCCATTAATTCCTCAAGTTAAAAAGGGCGCAGTTGCCTGTACCCGATGCACAAATAGTGTTCGTATAATTATCAAAATAAAAACACTTCGTCAAGCCTTAAAAACTTAGTCAATGCCGGTCTCCGATTTTCGTAGGCAGGTGTGGCGTCGGAGGAGCTTGCTGCTTCTCTGTCTCCGGCTTTTCACCAAATGTTTTGATGCAACCGAGCGAAACCTTCGTATCCGTAAATTTTGGTGGGATTGTGAACATTGGTGTTCTCGGTGTGGTGCGTGTTGGTTGCATGCGGTGTCGACCCCGGGGCACATTTTGATGAATGACTGGGTACGTTGCCATCTGGAGCTACCCTTGGACAGAGTTGACATTCAGTTGCATTTCGCTTTTCCACGAAGAATTTCTGCATCTTTTTAGTTGGAAAACAGTGTTGCTCATTCTGCTCTATGGCAAAAACAATTAGGCAGAGTTGTTTGTCGCCTTGACTGAAAATGTTGTTCTTTCGCTTTGGTCAGGGATATCCAAGCGAAGGGAACCATGAGATAAGGCAGCAGCTCAAAAAGAAGCTCCCTGCTACGCCCACTGAGCACAGAAGTTTTAAAACCCACCACAATTATTGCCGCTGGCTACCTAGCCAATTCCATGTGATAAGGTGTACCGAATGCGCGTGAGTTAAGCACGTGAAGGCGATATGAGGTACAGGCAAGCGACAATGTTGAGATGGTTCGTGAACACAAATAGAGTGGCAACGTGACGGGAGCACCAGTTTGTCAGGTGGGTCAAAGTGACGGCATGTATCCGAAACGCTTGCTTTCTGTATTGGGCGAGGAGGCACCCGAGACACTGTACCTTCAGGGTAACACCAGCTTGCTGGGATTAAATGGTATCGGCTTTTGTGGAACAAGAAGACCTAGTCAGAAAGGGTTTGATACGGTTCGGGACTACGCCAAGCGGGTTGCAAAAAAATCCGGATTCATAGTGATAGCCGGCAACGCTGCCGGAGTAGATCTTGAAGCGCATTACCACGCTTTCTTAGCTGGTGGGTCAACGATACTCGTGCTTCCAGAGGGCATTAAGCACCTTCGTATCAAGCGCGCATTAAAGCCGGTATGGGACTGGAAGAGGGTCTTGGTGATCAGCCAGTTTGATCCTGGCACCAGCTGGAATCTTTTTCATGCAACGGCTCATAACCAAGTGATTATTGGCTTGAGCAAGGCAGTGATTGCTATTGAGGCCGAGGAAAAAGGGGAAGCTGTGTACGCCGGGATGGAGGCGCTCAGGCTCAAGCGGAAGCTGTATGTGGTCAAGTATCAGGATATGTCAGTTAGTGGTCGAGGGAACAAGAAGCTGTTGGGGCTTGGAGGCAAGCATTTGCTCAAAACTATTTTTTCAAAGCAATCCGAAAAGCAAAATACATGCGCGAATATTGGCTGGCGGCTTGAAATGGCTTCAGTGGCAACTCAAAAAAAATTTCTTTTTGGTTTGGTTCTGGGATGTGACGGCAAGAAGCTATTGAAGGATGAAGAAGATTTTATTGGGAAAGATCTTACTGAGCAACCAAGCGACAAAGAGCCGCAACGAACACGTTCTGAAACGCCTCAAAAGCCGGAACCGAAGAGGGTGACCAAGACAGGTTGTTCCGGAAGAAAAGATGCTTCAGTTGGTTTGGTTCTGGGACGAGACGGCAAGAAGCTATCAAAGGATGAAGAAGAATCTGTTGGGAAAGACCTCACTGGACAGCCAAGTGACAACAAGCCACAACGAGCATGTCTTGAAATGCCTCATACGCCAGAGCCGAAAGGGATGCCCAAGACAGATTATTCCGGAAGAATGGATGCCTCAGTTGATTTGGTTTTGAAACGAGGTAGCAAGTGGTTATTGAAGTATGCGAGGTCTATTTGGGGAAACATCATTGGGCAACCAAGCGACAAGAAGCCGCAACGATCACGTCCTGAAACGCCTCATCCGTCGGAGCCGAAGGGAGTGGCCAAGACGCAGTATCCCGGAGGAATGGATGCCTCGGTTGATTCAGTTTCGGAACGAAGCGGTAAGGGGTTATTGAAGGATGTGGAGCCTATTGGGGGAAACATCATTGGGCAGCCAAGCGACAAAAAGCCGCAACGAGCACGTCCTGAAACGCCTCATCCGTCGGAGCCGAAGGGAGTGGTCAAGACGCAGTATCCCGGAGGAATGGATGCCTCGGTTGATTCAGTTTCGGAACGAAGCGGTAAGGGGTTATTGAAGGATGTGGAGCCTATTGGGGGAAACATCATTGGGCAGCCAAGCGACAAAAAGCCGCAACGAGCACGTCCTGAAACGCCTCATCCGTCGGAGCCGAAGGGGGTGGCCAAGACGCAGTATCCCGGAGGAATGGATGCTTCAATTGACTCGTATCCAAGGCGAGGCCGCATGGGAATATCGAGAGATGAGGAGTTTTTTGGGGGAAACAGTTTTTGGCAGCCAAGCGAAAAAAAGCCGCAACGAACACGTCTTGAAACCCCTCATACGCCAGAGGAAAACAGGATAGCCGAGGCAAGGTATTTCGAAGGAACGGATGCTCCAATTGATTCGTATCAAGGACGAAGCAGCAAGAGATTATTGAGAGATGAAGGGTTTTTGGGGGGAAACATTGTTGGGCAGCCAAGTGACATAAAGCCGCATCATGCACGTCCTGAAACGCCTAATGCGCCGGAGGCGAACAGGATGGCTGAGACAAGATATTTCGAAGGAACGGATGTCTTATTTGATTTTGTTTCGGAACGAAGCGACAAGAGGCTACCAAGTGGTGCCCAAATGGAGTGCATCACGAAAGAATCCGTTGAGCAGATGAGAAAGAACACCCCGAAGCGTATTTGTTTTGAAGCAAACCATAAATTACAACCGAGAGAAACACCCGACTCAGAGTATTTTGGAAGAATCTGTATCCCATTTTATGCCGAGTTCAAAAGGATTTTTCCATTTGAACTCCCACCAAATCCATACGATCGTAAAGGCTCATGTTGGAGAATGATTTGCGATGAGGCAGAGTTTGATGAAATAGACGCATGGATAAAGCACCAAGGTAGTCGTGTGTTTCTACACGATTGCTTGTACACATCCGTTGCGCTTAGCCCTAACTTTAAACACGCAAATAGAGATGAAAGAACAAGAATTGGTGCCCTTGAATACCATGCCAAGTGGCATTCTGACCTAGGAGCAACTCGGGAACTAGCGGAACATTGCGTGAACACGATAGAAGATCTACCTCGCTACGCGACCGCAGATTTTGTCTGTGCAGTGCCGCCGACTCCCGGCAAGGGTCTCGGCCTTCCCTTTAAAGTTGCAAAGATTGTGGGGGACAGTCTTGGGAAGGACAACATAACTGGCAATTTTCACTTCCGGGCAGAAAAGAAATCGCTCGCGGATATCAGACTTGATGATAGATGGGCAGCGTTGGATGAAGCTCAACTAAGCTTTGATGGAGTTGACGTCTCGGGCAAGCGGATCATTCTCATTGACGATATGTATCAGTCCGGGACGACGATGCAGTACAGTGCCATGAAACTCCAAGAGGCCGGAGCGTATCAGGTATGTGGCTTGTGCATGGTGAAATCGAGAGGGGACAGAGACAACCAGCAATCTCGAGACGGTTCATGAACAAATACAGGAAAGAACTATGAAGGAACCAGAAATTTGGCAGGTGGATCAAAGTGACAGTGATTATCCGGGGCGTTTGCTTTCTGCGTTGGGAGAGGAGGTGCCCGGTACGCTGTACATTCAAGGGAATGTCAATTTATTGAAGTTGAAGGGTATCGGCTTTAGCGGAACAAGAAGGCCAAGCCAAGGTGGGATTGATGTAGCGCGAGACTGCGCAGGGCAGGTTGCAAAAAAATCCGGGTTCACGGTGATATCCGGCAACGCCCCCGGAGTAGATTTTGAAGCACATTACCACGCCCTCTCGGCTGGCGGTTCAACGATACTCGTGCTTCCAGAGGGTATTAACCACTTTCGTATCAAACGTGCATTAAAGTCGGTGTGGGATTGGGAAAGGGTCTTGGTGGTCAGCCAGTTTTATCCCGATGCTGGCTGGAAAGTTTGTCAAGCAAGGGCTCGAAACCAAGTGGTTATTGGCTTGAGCAAGGCCGTGATCGTCATTGAAGCCGAGGAAGAAGGAGGAACCAGGCATGCTGGCGAGGAGGCAATCAAGCGCAACAAGCTGCTGTATGTGGCTGAGTACGAGGGTATGCCAGCAGAGGCCAAGTGGAATAAGGTGCTTTTGGCAGAAGGGGGGAGACCACTACCCGGATCCGAACCTTCGGGACAGACCGACATGCAAAAGGTCTACGAGGACATTGAATGGCAGTCTGCAATGACCTTGTAACAGGGTCAAAAAGAATCGCTTTTCTGATTTGGTTCCGGAACGAGGCAGCAAAGATTAATCAAGCGGTGCATGCATGAAGCCCATCACGAAAGAGTCTGTTGAGCTGATGCGAGAGAAAATACCGAAGCGCATTTGTTTTGAAACAACCCATAGATCACAGCTGGCAAAAACAACCGGCAAAAATTATTTTGGTAGAATTTATGTCCCATTTGGTGCAGGATTCAAAAGGATTTTCCCGTTTGAACTCTTTCCAAATCCACGTGACCGCTTCAATGAAGACTCACATTGGAGAGTAATTCACACTGAGACAGAATTCGATGCAATAGGCGCATGGATAAAGCACCAAGGCAGCCGTGTGTTTCTGCGCGATTGCTTGCACGCCTCTGTTGCGCTTAGCCTTAACCGTGATGAAAACACAGGAAAAAGAACGGAAATTGATCTTCATGTATACCGTGCCAAGCAGAAACCTGGCTCGCTAGCAACTCGGGATCTTGCGGAACATTGCGTGAACGCGATAAAGGATTTATCTCCCTACAAGCCAGCAGATCTTGTCTGTGCGGTGCCGCCTCATCCGGGCAAGGGTTTTGATCTGCCTTCTAAAGTTGCAAAGGTTGTGAGTAGCAGACTTGGGAAGGACAACATAACTGACGGTTTTCGCTTCGGTGCAGGAAAGAAATTGCTCAAAGACATCAAACTTTGCGAGAAATGGGCAGCATGGGACGAGGCTCGACTAAGCTTTAATGGAGCTGAAATTGCAGGCAAGCAGGTCATTCTTATTGACGATGAGTATCAATCCGGGACGACAATGCAGTACATCGCCATGAAACTCCAAGAGGTCGGAGCATATCAAGTATGTGGTCTGAGCATGGTGAAAGCGATGAGTGATAAGGACAATCAGTAATTTTGAGGTGGTTCATGAACAAAGACAGAGAGGGACTATGATGGAACCAGAAATTCGACAGGTGACCCGAAGTGGTTCCGGTTATCCGGAGTCTTTGACCACTGTGTTGGGGAATAAGGCACCCGAAAAGCTATACCTTCAAGGGAATGTCAATTTATTGAGATCGACGGGTATCGGCTTCAGTGGGACAAGAAGATCGAGCAAAAAGGGGATTGATACAGTACAAGACTGTGTCAGGCAAATCGCTGGAAACCCTGAGTTCACTGTGATATCTGGCAACGCCGCCGGAGTCGATTTTGAAGCACATTACCACGCCTTGTTGGCTGGTGGTTCAACGATACTCGTGCTTCCGGAGGGCATTAATCACTTCCGCATCAAGAGGGGATTAAAGCCGGTATGGGATTGGGAGAGGGTCTTGGTGATCAGCCAATTTAATCCTGGCACTAGCTGGAAATTTTATCAAGCATTGACTCGTAATCGGGTGATTATTGGCTTGAGCAAGGCCGTGATCGTCATTGAAGCCGGGGAAAAAGGAGGAACCAGGCATGCCGGCGAGGAGGCAATCAAGTGCAATAAGCTGCTGTATGTGGCTGAATATGAGGATATGCCAGCGGATGCCAAGGGGAATAAGGTACTTTTGTCAGGAGGAGCGAGACCACTACCCAGATCCGAACCTTCGGGACAGGCCAACATGCAAAAGGTTTACGAGGACATTAAGGGGCAGATGAAGGTAGTGCAAGGAAAGTTGCTTTAAGACCTGCTTCTCATAGGGAGTCGCATTCCAGCCAACAGCTTTCAAATGCGTAACCCACACCGAGTTCGACTGCTGCCGAAGGAGCGATTAAGTAACGGCCAAGTCTTTTTTTCTACCAGCTCCACGGGGTTAGCCAGCGGTTACCAAGGTGGCATCCGGGAAAACCATGCCGCAGGTAACGTCAATGGTGTGTTGAGGAATGGCACCCGGTTATTATGGCTGAAGCGTACAGGCTTGAGACTTTGGTGCCAGGCTGGACACCCATCGGAAATCAACGGTTCCAAGCTTTGGGCTTCAGTACGAACCAAGGAGCTTCAGAGTTGAACGTTTTGTCAACTTTTCAGGT
Organism: uncultured candidatus Poriferisulfidus sp.; assembly: GCA_965215765.1. Lineage (GTDB taxonomy): Bacteria > Pseudomonadota > Gammaproteobacteria > Poriferisulfidales > Oxydemutatoraceae. The sequence goes on from OZ244118.1 coordinate 1,456,974, forward strand.
GTTCCTGAACCCAAAATCAAGGAGTACTTGGGTAAAATAACCAGCAAGCAGGACGTGACAACATGAACAAGAAGAAACTTCAAAGTCTCACCATTCGCAACAGTACAGCCGAATTTCTGATTTTCACCCAGCAGGCGGTGGGGGGGGGCATAGAAGTTCGCTACGAGAATGAGACCATCTGGCTGACTCAAAAGCTGATGGCAGAGCTGTTTGACACTTCGGTCAGTAATATAGGTACTCACCTGAGAAATATTTATGTGAAGGGAGAACTGCAGGAAGGAGCAACTACCGAGGGTTTTTCGGTAGTTCAAAAAGAAGGTTCCCGTGACGTTCGTCGAACCCTGAAATTTTATAACTTGGATGCCATTATCGCAGTTGGATACCGCGTCAACTCCAAGCGTGCCACGCAATTTCGCCAATGGGCGACCCGAGTCTTGCGTGAGTTTTCCATAAAAGGCTACGTGTTGGATAGAAAACGCCTGGAGAACGGTATGTTTCTGGGTGAAGACTATTTTGAACGCTTACTTTCTGAAATACGTGAAATTCGTCTCAGTGAGCGCCATTTTTATCAAAAAATCACCGACATTTACGCCACCAGTGTGGATTATCACAAGAGTGCTCCTGCCACGCGTGAATTTTTTGCCGTCGTGCAGAACAAGCTGCATTACGCTATTCATGGGCACACCACGCCCGAATTGATCACAAAACGTGCCGACAGCACGCAGCCGCACATGGGGCTGACTAGGTGGGGGAGTGCTCCAGATGGCAGAATCGTCAAAACTGATGTCGTAACTGCCAAAAATTACCTGACAACTGAGGAACTGGACTCTTTGGGTCGGGTTGTCAACGCTTATTTGGATTTGGCAGAAAGTCGTGCCAGACGCAAAATCCCGATGACAATGGAGGACTGGGCGACCCGTCTGGATAAATTCCTTGAATTTGACGAACGTGGTGTGCTGCAAAATGCTGGCTCAATCAGCACTGAAATAGCCAAAGACCATGCAACAAGCGAGTTTGAGAAATACCGCATTGTTCAAGACCGATTGTTTGAATCCGATTTTGACAAGGAGATCAAAGTTATCGAACAACAGATCGCCAAGAAAAAGCATGGGAGAGACGATACCTAGCTCAAAAACAGTGCGGTTCGTTCTGAGCTATGGCAAAAAGTAAGCGGGATGGAGCTGCTTGATGCCCCGGCCGGGAATGCCAGCCACTTAGCTGAGAGATAATCATGTGAAGGGGAACCTACGACAGGGGACAACTGCCGTGGAATCCTCGGTAGCTCAGACAGGTGCCCCCGCTGTATTTGCCAAACGCTTGGGAAATCCCAGGCAACTACCAAGAATTTCTTGGTAGTTCAGAAAGAAGCTCCCCGAGAAGCTCACCGACTGCTGAAGCTTTATAGGTGCGACCTCCATATCGCGGTTGGCTGAAGTGTGCAGGCTTGAGGCTTGGGAGCTTGGACGACGGTTTATTCTGAAGTATTCTCTCGCAGACGGTAGCTTGTGCTCCGTCCGCTACCGGGGTTTTGAAGAAAAACGCCACGTGCCTTCAATTCCTGAATGTCTCGCGACGCAGTATTTATTGAGCACTTGGCCATCTTGGCGTATTTGGAAGTATTTATATGGCCTTTAAATTCATCCTCAAGCATGCGGTTGATGATTAGGCGTTGGCGTTCATTGACAGTTCGCTGGTTGATGCTTTCCCACAGTTGCGCCTTAAATAAAACAGTGCGCAAGCTATCCTCGGCATTCTCAATTGCACGTCCAAGACAAGCCAGGAACCATTCAATCCAGGGTGTTGCATCTGGTGTGCTGCGTTGCTGGTGTTCCAGTTGCTTGTAATAATCTTTGCGCTCTGACTCAATTTGCTTGGAAAGGCTGTAGAAACGGCTAGACGTGCCATCAGCGCGTGCCAATGCCATATCAGTAATTGCCCTTGTGACCCGGCCATTGCCATCTTCAAAGGGGTGAATGGTCACAAACCAAAGGTGTGCCAGAGCAGCTCTGATTACTGGATCGGTGCTGTCGTTGACATTGAACCATGATAGAAAGGCTGCCATTTCCGTTTCGATTCTACCCGCATGCGGGGCTTCAAAATGGACTTTTTCACGCCCGATAGGTCCAGAAACAACCTGCATGGATCCTGCATCCATAGTGCGCCATCTACCGACAGTCACTAGGTGCATGCCACTTGATCCCGTTGGAAAGAGGCCGGTGTGCCAGTTAAACAGACGCTTGTTTGTTAGATCTTGGTTAAACTGCTGTGTGGCGTCCAGCGTCATTGCCACAACGCCTTCAACACTGCGACTTGAGGGGACAAGGCCAGCAACGTCAACTCCCAAGCGGCGGGCAATGGAGGAGCGAACCTCCTCAGCATCCAGTTTCACGCCTTCAATCGCCGATGACTTTACAACATCATCTGTGAGCGTGGCCAAGCTTGCCTCACGCTTTAATGTGAGGCTCAAGCCTTCCATTCTGCCTAGCAGCCACCCTTGGCGATGGCGCACATCCGCCAGTTTAGAAGTCAGTGTACTGGCATCAAAAGTGAAATTTGGCCAGTCGTTGTGTTCGTGTAACCACATGTTAATCACCCCATAACTTGGTGTGATTATAGCTTTTATTCACCCCATAGCTTGGTGTGATTATGTCCTCTATTCACCTCACAAACGAAAAGAATCATTGCGAGCTGTAGCTGCGGGCTGTTCAGGATGCCCTCAAAGGGCTCTGTTAAAGGGCTTGTTGATGCTCAGTGATAATCCGTCATCTTTGTCTTACTTCCAAACCATAACGTTATGCTTTATGGTCATGGCATGAAATATGACGCGCTCACAGAGAAAAAGAACAGACTTGACGGCTTACGCCCGCTTCCGGATGTGCTTGTACGTAATCTGGATGATTGGTTCCGTGTTGAGTTGACCTTTACCAGCAACGCTATCGTGGGGAACACGCTGGCTCGCAGTGAAACAGCTCTTGTGGTGGAGAAGGGACTGACGGTGGGTGGAAAATCTCTTATCGAACATTTAGAGGTAATCAATCATGCCCAAGCGTTGGACTGGATAAAGGAACTGGTGAGGAGCAAACCTGGCAGCCTGACGGAGAAAGACATTTTGCATATCCATGGCCTTATTCTGAAAGGTATTGATGTCGTGAGCGCAGGTCGTTACCGCAACTGTCTGGATCACCGGTTCAAGCGTTGTACTGCCACATCCGCTCAGAGTGCCTGATTTGATGGAAGAGTTCGCCGACTGGCTAGGAAATGCCAAAGATATTCACCCGGCTGATTTAGCGGCAGAGGCGCATTACCGGCTGGTAAGCATTCATCCTTTCACCGATGGCAATGGCCGGATTGCCCGATTGCTGATGAACATGATCCTTTTAATGACAGGCTATCCGCCAGCGATTATCCGCAAGCGCGACCGGCTGAACTATATGGATTCGCTGGAAAAGGCACAGCTTGGCGGTGCGAAAGACGACTACCTAAAGATTATTGGCAAAGCGGTAGACCGTTCGCTTGATATCTATCTCAAGGCTGCTTCGGGAGAAAGTGTATTCACCGGTGATGAAGGGAGATACCTGAAAATCGGTGAACTTGCCAAACAGGTTAAAGAGAGCAATTCCACTATCCGTCACTGGACCAAGGAGGGATTAATCGAAGTCGCTGAAATCACAAAAGCCGGATACCAGCTCTACGCGCCTGACATGGCACAGCGCATACAGCAGATTCATGCACTGAAAGAGCAACGGCTCACACTGAAGGAAATCAAGAAGAAAATATTGATGGAGGCAATCTAATGCCTGTAGGAGAACTTAGGGCCGAAAGCGGTATAAACTATCTTAGGAAGGCTACCCGCAAGCCTGAGTTTGGTGTCTAAAGCGTGTTAATGCGAGATGTTTTTCAGCTTCAGGTAGTAGCAGGCTATTCAGCTTGTGTGCATAGTTCTTGTTTTTGGTGCTGGGCAGACATCTTCCAGAAATCCCTGACTTTAAGCTTTTCGCTTTCTTGGCTGGTAAATTTCTTGTCAGAATTTAGTGTGCATGAAGAAGTTTACAAGTATGGTGCTTGGCCAGACCTAGCCAGGAAAGGGGATGTGTTTCCTTGAGAGACCAGGAACGAGTGTTATGAAAGGCTGGGTAGCTCATTGAACTTATAGCACTAGAAGTTAAAGCTGATGCTGTCAATCGCTAGCGTTGCTGAGGCACATGCCTTAATAAGGAAGCTGTGCCTGTCTGTGTCAATTGAAGCAAGGCGTGTTTTAGGCAGAATCTTGGCAGTCACATTAATATTTTTTTCCTCTTGTAATTTTTTGGCATAGCGGTCAATTGCTACTTGCATATCTTTTTCAGACCTAGCAATAAAGCTATCAAGATTTATGTTGGCATTATCTTGAATCAAACCCTCAACCAGTTCTCCGGTCAAACCTTCGTAGGTTTCTTTGAGTTTTAGAATCAAGTTGCTGCTTTTTTCTGAGAGACTTACGTTTCTGAAAATAATTTGTTTACCATCAGGAGACAATGTTGGCTTTCCAGTAAGTACTATGCGTTGTGTTCCTACCTCTTTTCCAGTAATCCAATTCCACAAGCGTTCAAGCCACCCTAGAGATTCTAATGAGACTACACTATTCATAGTAAAGCTGTCGCGACCAGGAGATGCAAGCACCATTTCATTGAGTTTGATAGTGCCAAAGGCCTCCTCTTTTGCTACTGGTTCATTTTTCAGATGGTCTTCAATAAGAGAATTGAAAGTTCTGAAATTAATAATTATGGGCATGGCCACATCTAAAGAACCATTTTCTGATGTATCCAGAATCCTCAATTTAGACGGTAGTTGGACACTGTATGTGCTTTTCTTAGGTGGAGTTCCTATTTTTAAGTCTGTTTCAGCTTCTGCTACAAAATGAAGATAAACCCCGGTACTGGTTATGCGAGGTTGACTGGTAGCAAATGCTCGTGGAGTCACAACAAGCCAAACGGGTGGATCTTGTGAAAGCTTTTCTACGATATTCAGCGCAGACCAAATTTCCTTTGCGTGCTCTCTTGAAGCCTCTTCAACGTATTTATCAAGCCTCATCTTTTGTTTGTTGAGAAGTCGGTTTACCTCAGGTTGCAGCTTGCTTTTGGCACTAATTTTAATGGGGCCAATAGGAATTTCCGCCTCAAGGACAGTAACATTGCCACTTATATCTGGGTTTATGCTCCAATTGTCTTGAAATTCAGGATTAACCCGTAGCTTCGTTTCTGCTCGTACATTTGCGTGAGCACTGATATTTATAATGCCATCAGAAAAGGCTCTCAAAACGCCACTTAATTTTGTGGCTGCAAGAAGCTGTCCATTACCACCACTCAACTGAATATTTGAGCGTTTAATATCCCAACTAAACCAACCATCAGCTATTATGGGGTAGCTTTGATTTTTCCTGCCGGCCTCTCTACGCGGAACCGCTTTTTCCATTGCAGTCCGAATCCCTTCTAAGGGAATAAAGATTGGTAAGGAAACCTTGGTGTTTGAGCATGCTTCTTGTATGGAGTCTTGTGCAAATACAGGTGTTTTGTAAGCAGAGATGCTAGCTAAAAAAATAAAGGAAAGATATCTTAAAACTCTCATTGCCCGCTTAAATCTGTCAATTAGCATGATGTTAAATTGTTTGGAGTGTGTCATAAAGAGTCGGCCACAAAGCTGTCAGTAGTAGCGTTTCTTTAATTCCGGACTTAATCCAGTCAGCGGTTTTGATGCGTTCCGGGTAGTCCTAACGGCACTTGATGCTAGCACATCAGACTCGGGTGACCAAATGTAATTCCCGGTTTTGCATGGCAATCTGTCGGGGGGCGACCGGGTCAAGCCGGAAGGTGGAATTGGGGGCGATTCACGGTCCTTGTCGTCCGTTTTGAGCGGGTGCTTATTTCGGTACAGTAACGGTTTCCAACTAGCTTGCGGGTCAGTGAGCAAGAAAATGGGTGCCGTCTTGGGTTCAGAAAGTTTGAAGAGGTTGGGGTTTGACTCGTGCCTCTTTACCGGATGTCTCAACACCAGGTAACGGCGTGTTTCAAGGGCAAGCCTTCTTCAGGATCCTTTGGTTGACTAGAAGCTGAGCTCAGGGTGTCCGTACCGAGCATGCGCATTGTGGGGCAAAGGTGGTTGCCTTGGTCGTTGGTAACGGCTTTGCATGTTACTTTGCCGGCGCATACGTTGAGTTCGTTGCGCGGCCAGCGCACTGGCATCAAAAGTGAAGTTTAGCCAGTCGTTGTGTTCGTGTAACCACATGTTAATCACCCCACAACTTGGGGTGATTATGGTCTCCATTTACGGCACACGCAAAAGAATCGCCTCTACCGTAGTAGTACTTCTCACTGCGCAGCGGTGCTTGGACTGTCTCGAATGCCCCAAATGGTTTTGTTTAGAGGGGGTACTGACGCTCAGTGATAACCCATCGACTCTATCTTTCTTGTAAACCATAACGTTATGCTTTATGGTCATGGCATGAAATATGACGCGCTCACAGAGAAAAAGAACAGACTTGACGGCTTACGCCCGCTGCCGGATGTGCTTGTACGTAATCTGGAAGACTGGTTCCGTGTTGAGCTGACCTATACCAGCAACGCTATCGAGGGGAACACGCTGACACGCAGCGAAACAGCTCTTGTGGTGGAGAAGGGGCTGACCGTGGGTGGAAAGTCTCTTGTCGAACATTTAGAGGCTATTAACCATGCCCGAGCGCTGGATTGGGTAAAGGATCTGGTGAGGCGCAAACTTGGTAGCCTGATGGAGAAAGACATTTTGCATATCCATGGCACCATCCTGAAAGGTATTGATGACGCGAACGCAGGTCGTTACCGCAACAAAGCTGTCCGGATCTCTGGTTCAAGCGTTGTGTTGCCCCATCCGCTCAGAGTGCCTGATTTGATGGAAGAGTTCGCCGACTGGCTCGGAAATGCCAAAGATATTCACCCGGTTAACTTGGCGGCAGAGGTGCATTACCAGTTGGTGAGCATTCATCCTTTCACCGATGGCAACGGCCGGACTGCCCGACTGCTGATGAACATGATCCTTTTAATGACAGGCTATCCGGCAGCGATTATCCGCAAGCGTGACCGGCTGACCTATATGGATTCGCTGGAAGAAGCACAGCTCGGCGGCTCGAAAAATGACTACTTAAAGATTATCGGCAAAGCGGCAGACCGTTCGCTCAATATCTATCTCAAGGCTGCTTCAGGAGAAAGTGTATTCACAGGTGATGAAGGGAGATACCTGAAAATCGGCGAGCTTGCCAAACAGGTTGAAGAGAGCAATTCCACTATCCGTCACTGGACCAAGGAGGGATTACTCGAAGTTGCTGAAATCACAAAAGCCGGATACCAACTCTATGCGCCTGACATGGCACAGCGCATACGGCAGATTCATGCACTGAAAGAGCAACGGCTCACGCTGAAGGAAATCAAGCAGAGAATATCAAGGGAGCTAAGCTGATGCCTGTAGGAGAACTTGGGAGCGAATGCGGTTCAGTCTATTTTGGGGAAGCGATCCGTACGTTTGGTTTGCATGATGTTGAGTCAGGCAAAGAGCTCGCTGCTACCAATAATTTTTTGGATAGAATGCACCAGTTGATTCAGCGAGCGGGTAGCGGTTTTCCACAGCCAGAAATTACAAGTTCTTCGCTTTTAGAGAAAATTCGTCCGCAACCTGAAAATGAGCAGTTCTTGTTGGTGCGTGCTCAGTAGCAGAAATTGGTCTTGGAAAAAGGCTCGGTGGTTATGCATATAGACAAGTTAAGGAGTTGAACATGCTTGAGAAAATTAAATTTAAAAACTTTACAGCTTTTTCTGATCTTGAAGTCGAATTCTCAAAGGGGATCAACATTTTTGTTGGAGAAAACGGCACGGGAAAGACCAACTTGATGAAGGCTGCCTATGCGGCATGCTCTTTTGCGAGTGACCAGAAAACCTTTGCTCAAAAGATCCTCGGGGTTTTCCGACCCTTTGAAGATCGGATTGGGCGCTTGGTGCAGCGCGTACAGGGTTGTAAGACGGGAAGTCTTGCGGTTACCAGGGCGTTGGAAGGAGGAGATAGCATTACGATTCGTCTCGCTCTTTCTACTGCCAACAAAAACCCTGAAAAAGCGACGCTGTCAAGTTCCTACTCGCGTTGGCAGAAGGAAAAGGACTCTTTGAATGCTACATATATTCCTGCGGAAGAGTTTTTGTCCCATTCCAGAGGATTTGTATCGCTCGCCACCTATCGGAATATCCATTTTGAGGATATTTACGCAGACCTTCTCCTGAAGGCTTCTACTCCCCCTTTAAGGGGACCAACAGAGAAGAAACGAAAAAAAATTCTAAAGGAGCTTAGGAGTATCTTGCCTGGAAAAGCCGTTTTAAAGGGGGAACAATTTTTTTTGCAGAGCAAGCAAGGCTCTCTTGAATTCATGCTTGTGTCAGAGGGATATAAAAAGATTGCTCTTTTGTGGCTTTTGGTGCAGAACGGAGTGTTGGGGGAGAATTCTGTGCTTTTTTGGGATGAACCGGAAGCGAATTTGAATCCAGTCATGATGGAGCCAGTTGTCAAAGCTCTGCTTGAACTGCAGCGTATGGGAGTGCAGGTTTTTATCGCGACGCATGAGTACTTGATTTTGGCGGAATTTGATCTGCAATGTGAAGAGCAAGATAAAGTGAGATTTCACAGTCTTTGGCGGGACAAGTTGGGCTACAACAATATTAGGGCAAGTCATACGGCTCATTTAGAGGACGTTGAGCCTAATAGCATAGATGAAACTTTTGGTAAATTGATTGACCGTGAGATAAGTCGGTCAATGGGAAGTGCTGGCAAATGAAAATTACTAAAGACGGTTTCTGCTTTTATTTTGAAGGCGCAAGGCGAGTTATTGATTTTGATAAAAGTAACGAGGCACCAATGAAAAAAGTGGATCTTATAGCTGAGTTTGAGGGACATGGCGGGAACTATGACGTATATGTAGAAATCAAGGATCTGACCACAAAAGAACTTCCTGAGAAGGGCGCGGAAGCTGGCTCTGAAAGCCTTGATAACTACTATTATTACCTAGAAACCCTAAAGTATAAATATCGTGATACGTACCTTTACAGGTACGCTGAAGACAAAGTTAAAAAGGAGGTTTACTACATCTGTCTTCTCAGCTTATCTCCTAAGCTACGTTATCCAATATACCACAAGTTTGGCAAAGACTTGCGCCACCAGCTTTCTCTGGAGCCAAAGCGCAAATGGAAGTGGAAAAAGAAGATCATAGATGCTTGCGATGTCGTGGACGAAAGACTTTGGAAAAAGAATTGGCCAAGATGGAAGCTTGAACGCTTGCCCGAAACGGGCGCTGAAGCACGCTCGTCTGAAGAACCGACTTGATTTAGGTGGCGGTATGATGCCTGCGGGTGATGGAGAGATTTCTCCTTCTCAGTTCGAACAGGGCTAAAGTTTTATGCCTTCACGCACAGAAAAATCCAGTATCCGTATAAAGGGCACTACTAGTCACTAGGTTTTAACATTAATCCTTCTAAAACAGGTATTGCATCAAGCTTGACATCAAGGTAATCAGCCAATTGATATTCGTCTATTCTGTCCATATAGTATTGCGAGAATGCCAGCTCTAAATATTTACTTCCTAAATAAGTGGCAAGTGTGGCGTAGTAATTTCCATCATTTATTTTATTAGCATTCTTTTGCTGTTTTAGCTTGTCACTCTCATGTTTCCATTGTTTCATTTTATCTTGATAGGCTTTATCTCCAATTATATTTTTGTCTAAATATTTACGCAATATAACCCCGCGACTGACTTTATGCTCGTTGGCTAGGTCTTGAATGGTGTCATTATTAAAATTTTGGTGAATGATATCCAGACTGCCATCCGGGACTAAAAAAGATCCGGCAAACTTGTTACAAAAAACTTCTTCTTGCGCATGCTCCCCTGATAATTCATTTGCCTTGCTGTCACGAAAGTCAATTCCTCCTTTAGAAAGTAAAAAATGACCCAATTCGTGGAAAAGTGTAAATATTTGCCTTGAATGGGGCATGCTATCATTTATATAAATAATAGGGAAAGCATTATCGGGCAAATAAAAGCCACAGAAATCATCTTCCTTGAAACCGTCCTTAAATACCCAAATACCTAAATTTTCTAACTTCCGTCTCCAAATCTTTAATGCGTTGGCACAATCTCCTTTTTTCCAACTGAATTGTTCTTCAAGAGGGACATCTATAATACTTCTCACCCGTATTGCTAATTCACCGGCACTAAATGAGCTCCTTTGCAATTCCAGCAAGCGATTATCGAGATGCCCTTCTCCTTTTAGTTCGCGTAAATCTATCTGCCTGACCATTGCCTCCCTGGTCAGAAAGCGAATTCTTGGTGGCAATCTTCTAGCATGGTCTTTTGGTAAAGTACGGAACAATGCTTCCAATTTACTTTCTCTTGGAGGCTTTGTAAAAAAGAATACAGCTACTGGTCTTTCATAAAACTTTGCCAATTTTTCAAGTTGGCTAAATGTTGGCTTTCTCGCGCCTTTTTCCCAGTCGGTTATGGTTTGTATATCAACTTTCTTCTGGTTTAGCTTTTTTACTACATCTTCTATTGTCCACCCAGCGGTGTCTCTTGCCCAAAACAAAACTTTAGGTGTTATATTCGCTTCAATATCCATACTCCAACCTCGGTTATTTTCTTTGCGTCATTGCCAAAAACACCAACGACCACAACGGCAATTTTATGCCTTTTGCCACTGTAAAGTCAACTTGCCACTGAGCTGATTCTGTGCGAGCGGTTGCTTTAGCTTCATGGATGGCTGTAGTCTTATAGCCCGCATAAAAACTAGCATCCAGCGCATTTCCTAGGGTAGATTGCCGTACCCTGTCTGGAAAGATTAGAGTTACCGAATGCACCGTCCTTAGGCAGCAAATCTGAAGATGGTTTGGGGGCTCGGTTAATGCGTTAATTGAATTGCAATGCTGAACAGAAGCTTAAGGCGAGCCTGGCTTGTGGGACTTTAATTGCAGGGCTACGCTAGCTTTTTAACAGTTGGTTTTTGGAAAATAAAGTTTTACTGTGATGGTCAATCTGATCTTTTAGTGGCTGATGGGTAATCAATTCGTAGGCGTTTATGTCAACTTTATATGGCAAGCTGCTCTCGTGAAAGCGTGTCCATAAATTGTTAATACTCTTATCATTTATATCTCCATAAACAATCAGATCTATGTCTGAATAACTTTTATAAGAACCTGTGGCCCTGGAACCGAACAAAGATACTTTATCAATGCAGTTGGCAAATTTCCCACAAATATCTTTGATGAGTTCCAGTTGCTTCTCTTGTAACCCGTGATCAATGGTCATTCTTCTCTCATGTATTTTCCCGCCAATGTTTCATTAAGCTCGCTGAAGCAACTAAGATATTTTTGTCTTATTTCATCTATTGCCTGCTCGAACTCTTTAAAGCTGTAAGTGTGGCTTATTGCATTGCGCGTATCCAATGCTTCCATCCAGACTTGCCCGTGAGTTATCAATTTGCTGGCAATGGCCTCTTTAAGTACGGCTCTGGGTGTGATCTGAGGAAATACCACACCTTGGCTTTCTAAATAATCTTTACAGGTCTTCCATGCCAATTCGCCGCAATATTCAAACCTTTTTATAACACCTTCTTTTTCAAGTTGGCTTAAATGCCCTTCCACGTCACTTTCTATGGCCTCTGACAATAAAATGTAGGCTCTCTTGTAATTATCGAATCTGTATTGCCAACGTTTTTTGTCTTTATTCACGGTTTCGGCTCAATGGGCTTTATTGTGTCGTTGCCAAAAGTGTCTACGGCTAAATGGTAATCATTAGTCGTAGTTAAATTATCAATAACTTCCACTTAGAGAAATTTTCTGATACAAGATTTTTAGAATCTCCCTTATAACACATCCAGCGACCGGAATAACCATTTGAACTTGTTTTTGTGTTTGCCACAATTCCGCCGAAAATTTCTTTATGTTCTTTGATATAACTTTGTAAGCCTTCATTTTTCTCTCTTGCATCATTGATTGTTCTACCACTTTTTGTATCAAAAAGGTAAATTTTACCGTCTTTAGATTTCACAATAAAGTCCACATAAAATAGTTTTTGTTTGTCATCATCTTTATACTGAACTGCAAAGAAAGTTGCGCCGTGATCACCGTTCTTGAACCACCACTCAACATTTCCTTCTTTGTCCAAAAACTTGATGAACGCTTCTTCGGTTTTCCATCGATTATCATAATAAAATGGTTTCATAGCGGACTTCTTAGTTTCCAGTTTCACATTATCTCCGCTAAAGTTAAGCACTTCCGGCAATTCCCAATTAGATCTTGTTTTAATCTCTTCTAATCTCTTTTGCGTTTCATTAACGTATGCCATCTTTGCTGCATCAATAACGTGCGTAAAATGCTCAGCATTTCTTTGACTTAAAACAATGTTGATGATTTTTGCAAAGTGATCTCTGCAGTGCATGGCAAGGCACCGGTCGAAAAAATGATAAATGGCTTCTTTTACTCTCCCAATTGAACGGTCTTCTGGATAAAAAGGAGAAAGATTGTTACGCACAAAATAGTCAAAGAGCTTTTGCAAATCTGCTTCATTGGCAACATTGATTATGCTTGTCCCTTCGATTCTTTTATCTGCGAGTTTGTCTATCCACTCACCTCTAAAATCAGAAATTAATGAAGTTTCTACGCTCTGATCCACTGTCCTAATTTTGTTTTCTAGATCATATTCTTGTGCTTCATCTAGAAATATCTTGTTAAAGAATGGGTTCAATCGGGTTTTTTCTCGTTGGCGTAAACGATAGACTGATTCTAATTTAAGTGGTTTGTATTCCTTAATCCGTTTACTAGTGTGAATTGTTATATAATTGCGTGCGACATCCTCTTTAATCTCAATATCTGCAAGGTTAGTGTAAACATAGCCATTATTCAAGATCTCTTGCTTGTAGTGTCCAATTTCTGGTTGAGGCATACGCATGATACGCCCGAGAGTTTGCACGGAAAATGTAAGACTTTTCCAATCACGAAAAAGCACCAAAACTTGCGCGCGAGGGCAATCCCAGCCAAGAGCAATGGCCTGTTTAAAAATCAACACTTCCGTTTCTTGATTATGCCTTGCAATATTTTTTAAATTTTCTTTTTCTTTGGAAAGATAAATTCCCAATCGTCTACTCTCTACCGTTATATCGTAATTATCTTTCAAAAGACGCACAATTTCTTTTTTGATTCTATCTTCTTGTCGTGTTCTTCTATCCGGTAGCTGAATGAGTAAAAGTGGATTTATGTCAATGTTTGCTTTTTTGTACGCCCTCACCAATTCTTTTCGTTTATTCAATGCTTGTTCAAGCACAAATGCATCAGTTCCGTCCGAAAGAGTGGATTTTAAGTTGTCACCTTCAAGTAAATTAGTAAAATCAAGATTCAAATTGACCGACTTTTTGATCATGCCTTCGATCTTTACATGTTCAAGCGGTACGGAAACGATTTCGTCGGGGTTTTGAACCACAGGTGTCGCCGAAACTTCAATTGTCAATTTTGGCATGATGTCGGTAATAAGATTCTGTGAAATTTCACTTGTAGCGTGATGATGGCTCTCATCAATAATCAAAATAATTTTTCGTCCTTCTTCTTTGGTATTATCAATAATCTTACTTAGATAAAGTTCCTTTTCGTTCTTTTTAACAATCGTGTTCTTATATTTTTTATTTATGCTTTCCCAGTTCAAGAACAATATTTCATTTTCGTCAATTTGTTTGTCATTTAAATCTTCAAACTCAGAACATTCTAAAGCGCGCGAGTCTTTATAATATTCTTCCAGCTTTAGCTTGCTTTGCATATGCAGTTTTCTTGGTGCTGTCCAAATAAATGCGAGCGGTGCTTTAACTTCTGGGTCATCAGCAATTTGTTTCAAAAATTCCGCCATCATAATTGTTTTTCCCGAGCCAGTCGGTGCTTTGAAAATAATTCTCTTTTCACCACTTTGTGCAAGAAGTCCTTTACTTCTGTCAAGTAATTTTCTGATAGCTGTGTTTTGATAATTCTTTAATTGCATATACATCTTATTTAAATATACGGCGGTAAACGCGTAGAATTGCTTCCGGTATTGGTGATAGCTTCACTTTTCCTTTTAACTCTTCAAATTCGTCTTCGAAAGTATCATCACAGAGCGAAAATACATAAACACTACATTTTTTGTCTATATTACAAATGTCATTTTTGAAATCATCAATGGCTTGATAACTAAAAATAATGCCAGTGTATTGTTTTTTGTTTCGAAATATTTTGTATTGCTGATTTGCTTTAACTTTGTCGAAAGTGTCTTCTTTAACACAAAGCATTTCCGTAGCCTTTTCAGTCAAAATAATTTTATTCCGGTCAGTCGGTTTGGCTGGCACAAAGCTGGTTTTGTAATACTTTAAGTTTGCCGGAACACTTTGAACATCAAGGTAACCGTTAATGACATTTTTTATCCTTGGGTAAGTAACACTTTGGCAAATACCATGTGACTGGATCTCTTCATCTGATAATCCTTTATCTCTCAGCCTTTGTTCTTCGCTGTTTAGTTCATTGTTTGTGCAAAGAATAAATTTTCTACTTCCGCGGTCTTCTTTGTTTAACTTTAAAACAGCATGGCCTGTAGTGCCAGAACCGGCAAAAAAGTCTAAGATAATTGCGTTCTTTTTTTTGTGCAGAATAGGCGCTATGCAGTCATAAACAGTGTGGATGGATTTTGGAAAATCAAAGTGTGTTTCTGGTACTAAAGCATGAATAAGCTTTGTTCCGTGCTCGTTTGCGTCATACCTTTTATCTTGCCAAACAGTTCTTACCGTTCCATAGTCCTTTCTTATTACTATCTCGTAGCCATTTTTTGTTTTCTTTGCAAGAAGAGATTCCTTTATTCCTTCAACACTTTGGCGAGCATATCTCCACTTTCTTTCTATTCTTTGTGAATCAATCGGGTAAATATATATTTTACCTTCTTTTTTAATGGTTTGTTTCTCTGGGTGTTCGTCTTTAGGAACAACGCCCCCAAACTCTGTTATCTTACCATCTTTTAGAATAATAGGATAAAAGCAATTGCGGGCATCTGTCCGCAATGATTCGCCTCCATTGTCGCGCAAATTTCGACAAGTTATTTCGGCTTCATTTAATTTTCTGTGCCCTATTACCTTAATTCCTGCAGGTAAAACAAAATATGCGTACTCGTGTGTATACGAAAAGTTTTTGCCTTGAACGCCACGAGGGTTATGAACAATTGTTACACAGTGCAGTTCATGCTTGACAAAAACATCTTCTAAAAGTAAACCGAGCCTGTTTAGTTCGTTCTTGTCAATCGCGCAAATCAAAACTCCATCCTTCTTCAGCAATCGCTTAGCAATTCTTAGGCGATTATTCATCATTGATAGCCATTTGCTATGAGAGTAGGCATCATTTCTATCTACATAATCATTATTGTATTTCCAATTTCGCGCACCTGTATTGTATGGAGGGTCGATGTAGATCACATCAATTTTTCTCTTGTGCGTGTAATTTAAAACTGAAAGCGCGTGGTAATTATCGCCTTCAATAAGTAAATTGACCTGTTTGCCCGGGTCACTTGAAATCTCTTTGTCCCTCACTTCTACTAAAACTGGAAATTTCATTTTGCATTGTTCAACAACATCTTCCTGCTTCTCTTCCCAAACAAGACCATACTTTTTGCGCTTGTGGAGTTGCTTAATTTCATCAATCAAGTCTTCTGTACTCCACTTTGTGTAGTCTTTTTTTGCCATACTTGGTTTACTAAGCCATCAATAGAAACTTATAAGCAGATAGTAATTTTTGCATTAGATTGGATTGTTGTTTCGCCGCAAAATCAACCTTTCTCACATTGCTACAAACGGGGAACCCATATCGCATGCGCATAAGATTTTTAAAAAGCTAAAATCTCAAACTGGCGGAGAGAGAGGGATTCGAACCCTCGATGGGGGATTACCCCATACTCCCTTAGCAGGGGAGCGCCTTCAGCCGCTCGGCCATCTCTCCGGTGTTTCGTGTGCTTTCCTCTTGCGGAGCCAGCCAAGCCAAGAACCGCCAAGGTTCCTCACTTAATGCTGATTCTTCCGTTGCTGCACTCGGCGCACATTATAAACTTCTGGCGGGGACGTGTGAGCCAGCACAGACCTGTTCTTCGGCTTGTCGTATTCTCCTTGATGCTGTGTAAAGTAGTGACATGACGGCTTTGTACATAGGCGTGCTTTCCGGGACTTGCGCCGACTCTGTGGATGCGGCAGCTTTCAGCTTTGCGGATGGCTGTCGTTTGGTCGCCTCGCATAAAAGCTCGCTTCCGGAGTATTTTCCGGGGCAGATTGCCAGCATTCAGTCTGAAATGATCGACATTGCCGAATATGCCGAGCTTGGGGTGCAGATTGGAAGGTGGTTTGCGGGCGCGGTCAATGCGCTGATTGAAAGCCATGGTCTGCGGCATCAGGACATCATGGCGGTGGGGATGCATGGCCAAACGATCATGCATCGTCCTTTTGGCAAGAGTCCGTTCAGCTTGCAGTTGGGGGATCCGAGTGTGGTTGCCGCACAAACCGGGTTGGCGGTGGTCGCTGACTTTCGCAGTGCCGATGTTGCGTTGGGGGGGGAGGGTGCTCCTCTGGCTCCCGCTTTTCATCAGGCGTTTCTGGCGCCGCCTGATGAGGCCTGCGTGGTCGTCAATATTGGTGGGATCGCGAACATTAGTGCTTTTGGGGCGACGGGCGCGCTTGTGGCGTGCGATGTTGGCCCGGGGAACATTCTGATGAATGACTGGACGCGTCGCCATCTGGAGCTGCCCTTTGACAGTGGGGGTGCCTGGGCTGCATCCGCGCCTTTCCACGATGGACTTTTGCATCTTTTGTTGCAAAAAAATCGGATGCTGTGTGAGGCACAAAAGAGTTTGTGCGCGTCTGGCTTTGACGCTTCGTTTCTTGAAGCTTGTTTGGCGAGTTGTCCGGTTGCGGATGCGGCGGTTGTGCAGTCGACTCTCTGCGAGTTCACAGCTCGCTCCATTGCTGATGCAGTCGAGCAGCTTTCGCCGGAGCGTGCTGCCCGGGTCTTTTTGTGTGGGGGCGGGGCTCACAATATGCATTTGCTTTTGCGTTTGTCGGCTTTGTTGCCACAACGGCAGGTGGCCACGACCCGTGAAGTGGGGATTGATCCTGACTGGGTTGAGGCGGGTTGTTTTGCCTGGTTGGCGCAGCGTCGTCTAGGTAATCTGACGGGGAATCTGCCGGAGGTGACCGGGGCTAGCCGGAAGGCAGTACTGGGGGCGGTTTACGATCCTTGTCGTCCGCTTTGAGCTGATGGTTTTTGCAGTACGGTAACGGCTTTCAAATGGCTTGCAGGTCAGCAAGCAAGGAAATCAGCACCGTCTTGGGGTCAGAGAGTTTGAAGGGATTCGGGGATTGGCACGTGCCTCCTTGCCGGATGCCCCAGCACCATGGAAAGGTGTGCTTCAAAAGCGGGTCTTCTTCAGGCCGCCTTTGGTTGACTAGAGTCTGAATGTGGGGTTCACGCAAGGTTCATGCGCCGAGCGTGCGGGGGGGGGCAGAAGTGGTGACCTTGGTCGTTGGCAACGGCTTTGCATGTCACTTTGCCGGCGCATACGTGGAGTGGGGATTGATCCAGATCGGGTTGAGGCGGGTTGTTTTGCCTGGTTGGCGCAGCGTCGTCTAGACAACCTAACGGGAAATCTGCCGGAGGTGACCGGGGCTAGCCGGAAGGCAACATTGGGGGTGGTTTACGATCCTTGTCGTCCGCTTTGAGCGGGTGCCTCAACACCAAGGAACGGCGCGTTTCAAAAGCGAGCTTTCTTCAGTCCGCCTTTGGTTGACTAGAGGCTGAGCGCGGGGGTCACGCGCCGAGCATGCGCATGGGGGGGCAGAAGTGGTGACCTTGGTCGTTGGCAACGGCTTTGTATGTCACTTTGCCGGCGCATACGTTGAGTCCGTTGCGCAGGTTTGGGTCATCCCGCAGTGCCTGTTTCCAGCCGCGGTCGGCGATGGTGATGGCGTAGCTTAAGGTGACGTTGTTGAGTGCGTAGGTGGAGGTTCGGGCGACTGCTCCCGGCATGTTGGTGACGCAGTAATGCACGATGCCGTCTACGGTGTAGGTTGGGTCGGAATGTGTTGTCGGTCTTGAGGTTTCAAAACAGCCACCTTGGTCGATCGCAACGTCTACGAGAACCGAGCCTGCTTGCATGGTTTGTAGCATGTCACGTCGCACAAGCTTGGGTGCTGAGGCTCCGGGGACGAGGACGCCTCCGATGACCAGGTCGGTGTCGGCGAGGAGATTTGCCAGGTTGGTTCTGGTGGAGTGAATGGTTTTCACGCGGGATTCGAAGTGCAATGACAGATACTCGAGTACGGATGGGTCCCGATCCATGATGGTGACTTCTGCTTTCAGTCCGGTTGCGATTTGTGCTGCGTTAAATCCGACGACTCCGCCTCCAATGATTAGCACTTTCCCGGGGGCGACGCCGGGCACGCCACCGAGTAAAACGCCTCGTCCGCCGGCTTCTTTTTCCAGGGCGTGGGCACCGGCCTGGATGGACATGCGTCCGGCCACTTGGCTCATGGGCTTGAGCAGCGGTAGTCTGCCGCTGTTGTCCGTTACGGTTTCGTAGGCAATACAGACTGCGCCGGATTCCAGCAGTGCTTTTGTTTGTTCCGGGTCTGGTGCCAGGTGCAGGTAGGTGTAGAGAACCTGATTCTCCCGCAACATGGTGCGTTCATTGCCCTGCGGTTCCTTGACTTTGACGACCATGTCGGCGCGGGCGTAGATTTCTTCTGCTGTGTCCACGACGTCAGCTCCTGCCTCTCGGTAGTCATCGTCGTGTGCTCCAATTCCCGCTCCGGCTTCTGCTTCAATGAGTGCCTTGTGCCCGTGCGAGATAACTTCGGAGACGCTCTCCGGTGTCAAACCAACGCGGTATTCGTGATTCTTGATTTCTTTTGGTACGCCGATCAGCATTTTCCCTTCCTCCTTGGTGATGTGAAAAAATACTTCGTGAGATTTGGAGTGCGGGGTATCTTTTCCCCGATGGTGTTGTTTATCAAGCGGCAGAGTGCTGTTTGCCTATTTGGGAAGGCGGTTGCAGTGCCTACGATGTGTCGGATTCGGTGTCCTCGCCAGGTGGCGCCTGCGTGGTGTATTCACTGTGCCGTTTGTCGATTCGGGAAAGCGGTTGGTTGCAGTGCCTACGATGTGTCGGATCCGGTGTCCTCGCCAGGTTGCACCTGCGTGGTGTATTCACTGTGCTGTTTGCCGATTCCGAAAAGCGGTTGGTTGCAGTGCCTACGATGTGTCGGGTTTGGTGTCCTCGCCAGGCGGCACCTGCGTGGTGTATTCAGTGTGCCGTTTGCCGATTCGGGAAAGCGGTTGGTTGCATTGCCTACGGTGTGTCGGGTTCGGTGTCCTCGCCAAGTGGCACCTGCGTGGTGTATTCACTGTGCCGCTTGCCGATTCGGGAAAGCTGTCAGGGTGCCTACGATGTGTCGGGTTCGGTGTCCTTGTCAGGTGGCACCTGCGTGGCGTATTCACTCAGTTGGCAAAATGTATTCAGCAGCTTCATTTTCCACACCTCTTGGCACGGGGTCTCCAAAAGTTGTGGGTTGAAAACGATTACTGCCAGGCATTGTGCGCGGGAAATGGCGACGTTCAGCCGGTTCTGGCTGAACAGAAAATCGATGGTGCGTGGCAGGTCTTCAGCGCTGGAAGTCACCATGGAGATTAGAACCACTGCTGCCTCCTGACCTTGAAATTTGTCCACTGTCCCGACTCGTGCGTCACTTGGCAGAATCGAACGCAGATAATTGACTTGCACGTTGTAGGGGCTGACCACGAGGATGTCTGCTTCGGTCAGCCGGCGTCGTTCTCCTGTGCTGCTTTTGAATTGTTGCTGCAAGAGTTTCTGATACTGCTCTTTGATGATTTTGCCTTCCTCGACGCTTTTTTGTGAGCACCCTTGGTGGTGTGCTGCGATCCACGCGATGCCTGCGCTGGGCAGGGAGATGTCCTTGAAAAGCAGCTCGCGTTTCTCCGCGCCGCTATGTGGCATCAGGCGACCGTCGTAAAACGCTCGTGAGGTGAAGTCGCAAATTTCGGGACACAGTCGCCAGGTTTTCTCCAGAAAAATTCCGCGTTCTGGTGGGATGGTCGCGTGCTCACCCAGTAAAAATTCCAGAACGGACAGGCCGGCTTCGTCTGGGTGGGTGCCATGGGTTGGCTGTCCTAGCTGCATTTGGTCGCCAATCAGCACGATGTTTCGTGTGGCAGCTCCCATTGCCATTATTTTGGCGAGGGACATTTGGCCGGCTTCATCAATGAACAGGTAATCAAGGAGCCCTGTCATTGTTGCTTCGGCAAAAAACCATGCCGTACCAGCAAATAGATCTTTTGACTTCGAGACTTCCTTGACGGAGGCGACGCTTTCGATAAAGTCGCCCTTATAGATGCTTTCATCAGATCCGGAGGCCTTTTTGACACCCTGGAAGCAAAAGTCTTGGGCGGTTGCCGTGTCTTCAATTTTGGCGAGCAAGTTGTGGATGGCTTTGTGAGAGTTGGAAGACACCCCGACTTTTTTGCCGCGTTTCAGCAACCCCACAATGATGTGGGCACTGGTGTAAGTTTTGCCGGTGCCGGGTGGCCCTTGAATGAAGAGATAGCTGTGATCAAGGTTGGCGACGGCTTCCAGTGCCCCTGACAGCAGGTCTGGGGAAGTTATGACGGCGGTGTTGGGGGCTTTGCCTCTGATTCTGGGGGTTCGTTTGCGCAAAAGGTCGAGTACGCATTGGTGGTCTGTGCTGCCGGCGATGACGGTTTCGGCAATCTTGTAAATGGCGGCGCGGAGCTTTGCGGAGTTGATGGGGCCGGACGGGCCCAGTGAAAGCTTGTCTGGCAAAGCGGACTTTTTGGCTCCGATTTTGATTCGAACCAGGCAGGTGTCTTCGTCGATCGTCAGGATGCTTCCTGCGTACTCACCGTTCTCGGCATTCGTTACGGTGCTTCCGGCTCTCAATTTGTATTCCTGTGGCGGGAAACGGTAGAGGTAAACCAAAGAGCGTTTTTCCGTTACCGGTGGCTCGACTAGTCGTAAGCCGCCCAGGCATTCCGTGTCATCCTCCAGCTCATCTTCGCTCAGGTTCTGGCGTTCGAAAAAAGCCCACCAATCCGGCTTGTCTTCGCGGTTGTGGAATTCCAGCAGATTGGACACGAGCTCATGAAAGTGAGCGTTGTCTTCGGATGCTTTTTCTTGCAATTGTGCCTGGAAGGCTTCGTACTCAATTTCCCACGGCTTGCGTTCGGGTTTCATGTCGGGTTCGCTTTCTGTGTCTGCTTGCTCCTTGTTGTCGGGGTCCCGGAACCATGGCAGGTCTGCCGGTCTCTTCGTAAGCAGCCAATCGCGCAATTTATACGTGGAAACGCAATCGACCTCGTTATATGCGGCGAGTTCTTCCAGCAGGTTTGGCTCGCTTGTTTGGCACCACCGGTTGTACACGACGATGCTTTCAGCGGCGGTGGCCACTTCTTCGCTGCGTTTGTCCATGTAAAAGCTTTCGAGGTTCTTGATGGAGTAACCGGGCTCGGAGGTTCGGATGCTTTCCACGGCTACCCGATAGAGGTCAACAAATTTGTTTTGCCGCAGGAGTGTGTCCAGTGCCTCTTCATGGCTGGTGTACCGGCATGCCAGGCGTTTCAGCGCTGTAGTTTCATAATGGTTGTAGTGATAAATGAAGGCTTGGGGATGCTGGCGTAAATGTTTGCCAACGAACTCCATGAACTCTTCAAAAATCTGTTTTTCTTCCTTGTGGTCGTGCGCCCAGAGCGAGTGGTACACCCCGCGGGGTTTTTCCAAGCAGTAAAACCCGAACAGATACTCCAGGCCATTCGGGTGAAAGGGGTCTCCTTCCAGGTCGAAGAAAATGTCTCCTTTATTGGGCTTTGGCAGGCGTGAGAAACCTTTTCCGGCAATCGGGGGAATGACTTCAACCTGGTCTTCTCCGGTTCTTTTTTTGTGACTTTGCAGTCTGGCCTGCGAGCGGAGTCTGAGGAACGTTTCGGTCTTGAATTTCGGGATGCTTCCCGGTGCCGTGTTTGCCAGCTCCTCGACGGTTTTAATTCCGGCTTGCCAAAGTTTTTTGATTAGTGATGGCTGAATGTTGGCGACCAAGCTCAGATGGCGCTTTGTTTCCCATTCCGCTTGGCATTGATCCTGCCAGTTGCAAAGACGGCAGTGTTGGCATGGTTCGGGCTCGGATTTTTTTGGCAGCTCGGGCAGGAAATTCTCGAAGCGTTTTTTGGCGTGGGAATAGTAGGCAAAAAAGTCGTCCAGCTTGAAGCTGGCTTGTTCATTGTCGCCGAGTAAAAGGTGCATTTCCTGCGGCCGGGTCTTTTGCATTTTCGCGAGAAGTTCCGAGTACAGGCAGAGTTGGATGATGTGCTCGGGTTTGGGGTTTTTGGCGAGCTTGCAGTCCAGCACTTCATAGTAAAAGTCTTCCGATGTCTCAGGCTTTTCGCGCTTGATTAAAAAGTCTGGATACCCGCGCCAGGGTTCGCAAAACAAGAGTGCCTGATAAATGATGTCAACGCCGTCGTGCAGTGCCTCGCGGCTTAGGTCGCGTTGTTTTTTCGGTGGTGCGTTGGCGGGAATTTCTGCGATGCTTTTTCCTTGGTGCTTCCAGTTTTCCAGACAGGCAACTTCATGCTCGATGCCTTTTTCCCGGAGCAGCTTGCTGGCGGGGTCTTCGTCACGGCTTTCTGGCGGGCTTTCAAAGCGCCCGGCTTCCAGAAATGTGGCGTGGTGGCAGTTGAGGAAAGTGGTCAGGTCTGATGCCGAATAGAGCCATTGCCCATTTTTCAGTTTTTGCATTTCTGATCCTCGGTTTCAGAAGTTCTTGGCAGCGTCACTTTTATCTCTGCGGCGAAAAAACAAAACACTCGGCGAAGTTATTTCTTGCAGCATCGGGCGCGCTTCAAGCCGGCATTCTATTGAATTTGTGGTTAATGCAACAAAGCCTGTCGGGAAACAACTCCGCCCGTTCGGGTAATCATGAAGGTGTGTTTCTTTTTTTGTTTGCCGCACCTTCTCACGATAACAGTGCTTGCACGCAGACTTTTTTTGTCGGTGGTCTGCTTGCTTTTGGAAGGGTAGGGCTGATTCGAAGCAGAGTCGTGTGAAAAGGAGCCAGGGGGTTTTATTGCAGGGAACTGAGTCGCGGGAAAAGGCACCAGGGGTTTTATTGCAGGGAGCTGAGTTGCTCTTTGAGGAAGCCATGAAGGTGTGTTTCTTTTTTTGTTTGCTGACCTCCTCACGATAACAGTGCTTGTACGCAGGCTTTTTCTTGTCGGTGGTCTGCTTGCTTTTGGAAGGGAAGGGCTGATTCGGAGCTGAGGCGTGGGAACAGGAACCAGGGGCTTTATTGCAGTGAGCTGAGTCGCTCTTTGAGGTAGCCATGAAGGCGTGTTTCGTTTTTTGTTTGCCGCACCTCCTCACGATAACAGTGTTTGTACGCAGGCTTTTTCTTGTCGGTGGTTTGCTTGCTTTTGGAAGGGAAGGGCTGATCCGGAGCTGAGTCGTGGGAACAGGAGCAGGGGGGTATTGCAGTGAGTTGAGTCGTGGGAACAGGAGCAGGGGGGCTTTATTGTAGGGAGCTGAGTTGTTCTTTGAGGGCGCTGATTTGTGCAGTGAGGGAGTGCGCTCTTTGGTGTTGTTGTGCGCGAACCGGAGGCGGTGCTTTGGCGGCGAAGCCGGGACTTTCGAGTCGACGATGAACGGTGTTCAAGGCACCGCCCAGTTTTTCAATCTGCTTGTTCAATCGTGCTATTTCATCCTTGGAATCGACCAGTCCCTCAAGTGGCACCAACAGTTTCCTCTTGCCGAAAAGTGCGGTCAGGCAGCGGGGGGGTGTTGTGTTGTCGTCAAGCCAGTCCAGAGAACTCACTTTTGCGATCTTGCTGATTTCCAGTTCGAATTTTCTCGCTCGCGAACGATCTTTGGGCGTTCCATATTGAACCAGCACCGGTACTGGTTGTTGCAGAGGAATGCGCATTTCCGATCGAATGTTGCGTACGCCGGTGATAAAAGCCTGTAGCCATTCGATGTCGTCATGGCTTTCCTGCCTTACTTTCTCCGCTTTCTCCATGCGCGGCCAGGCTTGCTGCATGATTGATTCTTCTTTTCCGCCATGCAGGGGTTTGCATTGCTGCCAGATTTCTTCTGTGATGAAAGGAATGATCGGGTGCAGGAGGCGAACGCTGCGTTCCAGCGTTTCAATCATGCACAGCAGATTGCCTTTGCGGTTTTCTTCGGTCGTCCCTGATTGCTGCGTCACTTTGGACATTTCGATAAACCAGTCGCAATAGTCGTGCCAGACAAATTCGTAAAGCGCGTTGGCGATTAAATCGAAGCGGTAGTGTGTGAAATTCCTTTCAACCCTGGCTATCACGTTGGCGAGTTTTTGCTCCAGCCAATGCTCCAGGGTTCTTTTTGCCGGGACAATATCGGAGGAGAGCAGTGCTTGGTTTTTTTCGCAAATGAGGATGACGAAGCGGGCCGCATTCCAGAGTTTGTTGCAGAAATTTCGATAGCCACGGATGCGCTGCAGATCGAAGCGAATGTCACGTCCGGTTGATGTCATCGCGGTGAATGCGAAGCGTAGGGCATCGGCGCCGAAAGCATCAATGCCGTCGGGGAACTGTTTGCGTGTTTCCGTTTCTATGACCGCGGCCTGTTTCGGCTTCAGGAGTCCGCTTGTCCGTTTCGTGATCAAGTCCTCAAGGGTTGTGCCGTCGATGAGATCAAGCGGGTCGATAATGTTGCCTTTGGATTTGGACATTTTCCGGTTTTCGCTGTCGCGCACCAGTCCATGTATGTACACCTGTCTGAAAGGCACTTCCCCGGTCAGTTGCAGACCCATCATGGCCATGCGCGCCACCCAGAAGAAAATAATGTCGAAGCCGGTGATCAGAACATTGTTTGGATAAAAATCCTTCACTTCCGGCGGATTGTCCGGCCAGCCCAGGGTGGCAAATGGCCACAAGGCAGAAGAGAACCAAGTGTCCAGAACGTCGTTGTCCTGGCTTAATTTCAGGGTCTTGCCAAGGCCATACTTCTTGCGTGCCTGTGCTTCGTTGGGGGCAACATAAATCTTTCCCTGTGCGTCATACCAGGCGGGGATTCGGTGTCCCCACCACAGTTGTCGGCTGATACACCAGTCCTGAATGTTTTCAAGCCAGTCAAAATAGGTTTTTTCCCAGTTTTGCGGCACAAAGCCCATGTCTTTGTTGTGTACTGCCGCCATTGCTTTTTCGGCCAGCGTGTCAGTTCTCACAAACCATTGCTCGGTGAGCCGGGGCTCAATAACTGTGTGGCTGCGGTCGCCTCTTGGTACGGCGTGCCTGTGTGTTTTGACGGCTTCCAGAAGTCCGAGTTCAGTCAGTGCTGAAACGATTGCTTTACGGGCGGCGTAGCGATCCTTGCCGCGGTATGCCTGCGGGGCGTTTTCATTTAACACGGCTGCTTCGTCGAAAATGTTGAGAAATTCCAGATTGTGGCGCTTTGCCATTTCGTAGTCATTGAAGTCATGCGCTGGCGTGATTTTTACGCACCCGCTTCCGAAACTCGGGTCTACGGACGGATCCGCAATGATGGGGATTCGACGTTCTGCAAAGGGAACCGTCGCGTATTTGCCGACATAGCCCTCGTAGCGGGGGTCATCGGGGTTCACGGCGAGTGCGGTGTCTCCCAGTATGGTTTCCGGGCGTGTCGTGGCAATGGTCAAATGCTCTTCGCCGTTGCCCTGCA
The DNA here is from genome assembly GCA_965215765.1 of uncultured candidatus Poriferisulfidus sp. Lineage (GTDB taxonomy): Bacteria > Pseudomonadota > Gammaproteobacteria > Poriferisulfidales > Oxydemutatoraceae. The sequence continues at coordinate 1,482,811 of OZ244118.1, forward strand.
GGGGGTAACGGAAGTACCACAGCTTGCCTGGCTCTTCTTCGGTGACGACTTCCAGATCAGAAATGGCAGTTTTTAATACTGGATCCCAGTTGACAAGGCGGTTGCCGCGGTAAATGAATCCATCGTCATAGAGCTTTGTAAAGGCTTCAAACACGGCGCGACTGAGTTTCTTGTCCATGGTGAAGCACTCTCGCTCCCAATCCAGCGAGCTGCCCAGGCGCCTTAGCTGCCGGGAAATCATCCCTCCGGATTCTTCCCGCCATTCCCAGACGCGCTTGACAAATTTTTCACGACCCAGCTCGTGTCGGGATTTGCCTTCTGCTTCCAGGCAGCGCTCAACGATCATTTGCGTGGCGATGCCGGCGTGGTCGGTTCCGGCTTGCCAGAGTACGCGCTTGCCACGCATACGCTGGTAGCGAACCAGGCAATCCATCAGAGTGTTTTGGAAAGCATGGCCCATGTGGAGCGTTCCGGTTACGTTCGGCGGAGGGATGACAATGCAGAAGGGCTCACCACTTCCTTGCGGTCTGAAAAGACCGCCGTTTTCCCAGTAGGGGTACCAGCGTTTTTCGATATCAGCCGGATTAAAGACTTTTTCCATCAATCTGAAAAATGGAAACAGTCAGTCGTTTTCTACGCGCCCCAGCAGAAATTCAGTCAATAGAGGAACCGGCCTTCCGGTAGCGCCTTTACTCTTCCCCGACAGCCAGGCGGTGCCTGCTATGTCAAGGTGTGCCCAGCGTTGTTTTTTTGTAAAGCGAGACAGGAAACAGGCTGCCGTAATGGTGCCAGCCCCTCTTCCTCCTATATTGGCGATATCCGCGAAGTTGCTGTCAAGTTCCGACTGATATTCGTCCCAAAGTGGCAGTTGCCAGGCGCGGTCTCCGGATTGTTCGCCGGCAGCCAGCAAAGCGTCGCACAACTCCTGATCATTGCCCAACAGTCCGCTTGCCCCTTTCCCAAGCGCAACCACGCAAGCTCCGGTCAAGGTGGCGATGTCCACGATACAGTCCGGCTCATATTTCTCGGCGTAACTGAGTGCGTCACAAAGAACCAGACGGCCTTCTGCGTCTGTGTTCAATATTTCCACGGTCTTTCCGGACAGGGTGGTGACCACATCGCCGGGCTTGCATGCTCGTCCGCCAGGCATGTTTTCAGCACAGGCAAGAACGCCGACCACATTGAGGGGAAGTTCCAGTTCCACGCAAGCGCGGATGGTTCCCAAAACACTGGCGGCACCACACATGTCAAATTTCATTTCGTCCATAGCCGGGCTGGGCTTTATTGAAATTCCGCCGGTATCAAAAGTGACGCCTTTCCCGACCAGCACCACCGGCTTTTGTTTTCCACCATTACGGTATTCGATGCACACGAGTTTCCCTTCCTCAGAGCTCCCTTGGCTGACGGCAAGAAAAGCCCCCATGTTCAGCTTTCTCATGCCTTTTTCGTCGATCGCCTTAACGCGCAGTTTCGGAAAAAGCTTTTTCAGGTTTTCTGCTTGCTTTTTCATCCAGGACGGTGTGCAGACGTTGGGGGGCAAATTGCCAAGTTCTCGAGCCAGCGTCATGCCATGGTGTATGGCTTCCGCCTCTCGAATGATTTTTTTGCCCTTGGTCGCTTTGCTACTGAGGTGGGCACGAAAACTTTTCAACCGCTTTTTCGGGGGAGGTTTACTGCTCTTGTTCTCATAACGGTAACCGGCATTCAGCAGTTCCAGCAAGAAAGTTCGTAAAGACCACTCCTCGCTTCCTCCCGGGAAATCACAGTAAGTGCAGGTATACGCCACGTCATCAGGATCCAGCTTCACCGCAAGCTGCGCACAAGCTTTCGCCGCGCGTATGAATTTTGCGCGATCCAGTTTTTCCGTCTTGCCAAGGCCTACTACGATAACGGCCTTGTGCTCTTTGTCAGGTTGATGCAACGTGAAAGAAGTGCCGAGCTTCCCTTTAAATTTTGTTTGCTTTGCGGTCAGTTCGAGTAAATCACCCAACGCCATGTTCAGCTTCTCCCAGGTTTCTGTTCTTTTGCTGCCTTCCGGGACGAGCAAGGTGATGCAGGAAGATGGCATTGCTTCTATTCTTCGGTTAGAAACGGTGTTCTTCATTTGATTTCTCCAGTTTGCTTGGGATTAAAGATCCTGTTGATCTGATGGCCTTTAGCTGATGCCAGGTAAAAGTGGCCAATGTAAAGGCGGCATTGTAGTCTTGCTTGAGGTCTGACGTAAATAAAAATTTATGGCACAGCGTTGCGGCTTTTCGCTAATTCTCGGGTGAGATGTCGGGGTTTATGCAGGTTGCGTCCGTTCCCGTGCCACGGCAGAAGTGGTTACCTCAGCGGGCGGCAGAGTCTGTTTGCTGGAACGGCAAGGTACGTTGAAGCGGGGTAGCGTGATCACGCTGTGGTGTTTTATGCACCCATGCTGCCTTCTGTCAGTTACATCGGGGCTTTCAACGAAACAGGCGGAACGGGAGTGCTCCCGTTCTCAAGCGAGGTCACTAGCTGCCATCAGCAAAGTACAAGGTGGCAAAATCTTTCACCCCTTGTGCCAAGTACTCAAATTCCTCAGTGCTCAGTGACTCGCCTCTTTCCTGGTACCCTTTTATATATTCCGGGTCAGAAGCGCGCTCAAGTTCTTTGTCCAGACCGGTTATTACTTCTGCTTCGGTCGCACCCTCTCTGAAATGTTTCTCAACCAGTCTTTTGACAGGTTCGCTTATACGCATCCCCAAGACACGAAGATGAGCATCAGTAGATCGTTCAGGAGGGTTGCCGGTCATGCCGAACCACTTCAAATCTTTCTGGACTGCATCTTTGTCACCTATGCTGCCCCTAGGCAAAAGACTGACCCACCCGTAGAGTTTTTCATGTCGCCCGCCAGAAATCGGGGTTGTAAGCTGTAAATAGCTAATGACGCATCCTGCGGTCGTTTTTGGCACGATCCCGAGGCTGAATGTCGCAGAAAGACCTTGGCTACGGCATTCGCTTCGTTGCGTCACTTCTGAGAAAATAATTTCGGAACCGTGTCTCCTGCCGGTTGTGCTGAGCTTGATATTCGGGCAATCCTGGGTGCTCCCGTTTTTCTGGAATCGAAAAAGGTTTCTGTACCCGGATTTCGCAAGCTCTGCCCCTTTCTTGTGCCAAAAGGTGTCGTACATCGTGTCGTTGGCAGGCCATGCTTTGTCAGCAGAAAATTTTGGAGAAGAATCAACGGTCGGCGTTTCCGTGGGCTCAACAGCTTGAGACGAAGTATTCGGTGTGTCGCCGACAAGCCATGCTTTGTCAGCAGGAACTTTTTCCGGAGAAGAAGCAACGGTCGGCGTTTCCGTGGACTCAACAGCTTGAGATGAAGCATTCAACTGCTTGAGGGTGTATTGATTAAAAGCCCTTCTGTTACGGACGATGTTGTTTATCCTGCCAGAAGAGTCCTCGGGGCTTGATGGTTCGTCAAGTCTTGCAGAGAGTGCTTGCAGAATCTCATGCCGCATGGTGTGTACCCTGCCTTGGTATCCTTTGCTGAAATTGTAGCGAAGGCAATGAACTGCCCAAGTGAAAAAAGAACTTTTGCAGACAACCTGCTGCGGTTGCCCTTCGTTTGCCTGCAACCTGATAAGGGCAAACTGCCTGTTCGCAGTTCTTGCCAGCGTATCGCTATCAATCCGTACTTCCATTCTGCCGCTCTCCCTGAAAGCAACTCGTACATGCCCGACTCCCGACAACCCCGACTCTTAACCGATCGTTTGGCAATCGTTCCGTGTACAACCCTAAACTTCACGACAAGTATAGCACCAAGTTGCAGAGGCAGGGAACGGCAGTTTTCTGACCCATGATTTTCCTGTTGGATGCTCTGGTCAAGAGAAAGCTGACGTCGCAAAAAGCAGGCTCTGAGGCTTTGCGCACCTGCTGGCGTGGAGAAGCCGGGTTGCCCACCGAAAGCACTGCTTTTCGTGCCAGACGGGACGGGTCGGCTTGAACAGAAATTCCGCCACGGTGGGGGGAGATTCCAAGGTGGGACGGCCATGCTGCCCTTGTAAAAGCAAAAGCAGGCTCTGAGGCTTTGCGCGCCTGATGGAGTGGAGAAGCCGGGTTGCCCACCGAAAGCACTGTTTTTCGTGCCAGACAGGACGGGTCGGACTTGAACAGAAATTCCGCACCGGTGGGGGGAGACTCCAAGGTGGGACGACCATGCTGCCCTTATGCAAAAGCAAAAAGCAGGCTCCAGGCTTTGCGCGCCTGATGGCGTGGAGAAGCCGGTTTGCCCACCGAAAGCGCTGTTTTTCGTGCCAGACGGGACGGGTCGGACTTGAACAGAAATTCCGCCACGGTGGGGGAGATTCCAAGGTGGGACGACCACGCTGCCCTTATGTAAAAGCAAAAGCAGGCTCTGAGGCTTTGCGCGCTTGGTGGCGTGGAGAAGCCGGTTTGCCCACCGAAAGCACTGCTTTTCGTGCCAGACAGGACGGGTCGGACTTGAAAAGAAATTCCGCCACGGTGGGGGAGACTCCAAGGTGGGACGACCACGCTGCCCTTATGCAAAAGCAAAAGCAGGCTCTGAGGCTTTGCGCGCTTGGTGGCGTGGAGAAGCCGGTTTGCCCACCGAAAGCACTGCTTTTCGTGCCAGACGGGACGGGTCGGCTTGAACAGAAATCCCGCCACGGTGGGGGAGACTCCAAGGTGGGACGACCACGCCGCCCTTATGCAAAAGCAAGAGCAGGCTCCAGGCTTTTCGCGCCTGATGGCGTGGAGAAGCCGGTTTGTCCACCGAAAGCACTGTTTTTCGTGCCAGACGGGACGGGTCGGACTTGAACAGAAATCCCGCCACGGTGGGGGAGACTCCAAGGTGGGACGACCACGCCGCCCTTATGTAAAAGCAAAAGCAGGCTCCGGGCTTTTCGCGCTTGGTGGCGTGGAGAAGCCGGTTTGCCCACTGAAAGCACTGCTTTTCGTGCCAGACAGGACGGGTCGGACTTGAACAGAAATTCCGCCACGGTGGGGGGAGACTCCAAGGTGGGACGGCCACGCCGCCCTTATGCAAAAGCAAAAGCAGGCTCTGAGGCTTTGCGCACCTGATGGCGTGGAGAAGCCGGTTTGCCCACCGAAAGCACTGCTTTTCGTGCCAGACGGGACGAGTCGACTTGAACAGAAATCCCGCACCGGTGGGGGAGACTCCAAGGTGGGACGACCATGCTGCCCTTATGCAAAAGCAAGAGAAGAGATTCAGGTTTGACAAGTCATTAGCTTTGGTGCCATAGTCGCGCGCCATGGCGATAAAACCTCTATCTGTGATGACCGTGCTTCCAACCGGTTCGCGGTTCTGATTGGGCTAGGGGATTCAGCGCAGACCCGATTGATTTTGCGTCAGGGTCTGCTCGGAATTGTTCTGCGTTTCCGGGTGCCAGCCTGAAGCTGAAAAAAGAAACTCGCCGTGACTGAATACTCGAAAGTATCGCCTGTGTGCCCTGAGTTCATGGTGTGTTCAAATCCGGATGTCGGGTCTTTCGAGAGCTTGTTGCACCAGCACTTTGCTGGAAATGTTTGCCAGAAACGAAGGGACAAAAAATGAAAAATGTCGCGAACGCCAAGTATGTGGTCATTGGAGCAGGCATTCACGGGCTCAGCACCGCCTACCATCTGGCACTTGAGTTGCAGGCTCGTAAAGAAGGTGGCGGCGGCGATATTGTGGTAATTGACAAGGAAGAGGTCGGGGCAGGTGCCTCCGGGATAGCGTGCGGTGTCATTCGCAACAACTATTTTCAGCCTGCGATGCGGGAGTTGATGGTGCAAAGCGTCGAAGTTTGGGAAAGCGACAAGGAAGCTTACAGCTACCACCCGGTGGGCTATATACAGATTGCGCCGGAGATCATGCGTGAGCATGTCGCGGGGATTGCCCAGGAACAACGGGACATCGGTTATGAGTCTGTTCTGGTCGAAGGTGAAAAGGCTTGTTCTGCCTACATGAGAAACATTTTTCACGACTGGCGCGCTACAGACATCACCTGCTTGTTACACGAGAAGCGTGGTGGCTACGCCAACAACATAAAATCAATGCAAGGTCTGGAGGCCAAAGTCAAAAGCCAAGGGGTGCGCATCCTGACGCAGACCGAATTGACAGGCTTCAGGTTTGACGCAGGTGGCAGCGCGATTGTTGCGGTGGAAACGAGCGCAGGGGAGATTGCGTGCGAGCAGGTTGTCGTCGCTGTTGGGCCATGGGTTAAGCAAGTCTGGGAAATGCTGTCCTTGCCGCGCAAGATAGAAATGGTCGCAGAAGGAAACAAGTTGGTGCCGATGTGGGTGTACTGGTGCTTGCAGGAAGGGACGCTGGATCTCGACCCAAGCTATTTGTTGGCCAACGATGGCTCAATTCCTCCGGTGATCCATGTGGATTCGGTGGTTCCTTTGCATTCGGATGTCAGCGGCGAACTGCTGACCGATGAGATGTGGGGCATATATTACAAACCGGATTGGGGGTTTGGCGGGGTGCAGGGTGGTGCGGCACCGTATAGAATTGATGTTGATCCAGATAAAGTGAGGGTTGATCCTTACGGTCCAGCCTCACCCGATTTTGTTGTCGGGGAAGATTTTGCGGACATGTGGGTTTCAGCACTTGCACATTGCCAGAAACGTTTTGCCGGAACCTTGCCTAAATTCAGGAAGGAGCCTTCCGGAGGCATAGGCGCATTTACGCCTGACAGTTTTCCGATTTTTGACGTCTTTCACGACAATTGCTACGTCATTGCCGACTCTAACCACGGCTATAAAATGTTAGGGATTGGCAAATTGGTCGCTGAAGAGCTTTTAGGGGGAAAAAGCGAGATGTTGCAGCCTTTTCGCTTTTCGCGCTATTCACAGGGCCGGGTTCACCCGGTTTCGAACAGCCCCTTTCCTTGGAGTTGAGAGCATCTTTGATGCGATTGGCTTACTGATAGTTTATGTACACACAATTAAGGAGAACAAGTTATGGAACTTCAAGAACACGTTGAGGCTCCTGGTCGCGCCGACCTGGTCAAGGAAGTACGCCAAAAAATAAATGCCCTGGACATCCAGTACATCTATTTTCAATTTATTTCGGTGACTGGCCGGATAGTCGGCAAGGGAATCCCTGCTGATCACTGGGAGCGGAACGCTGAGCGTGGCTTTCAGCTGGTTTATGGCTCAACCGCGAATCTTTATGTGGATCGCCATGGTGACTACATTGGTTACGGTGCCGAAGCAGCAGAGCTGGTTGGTATTCCAGATCCTGAAACCTTTTGCCAGTTGCCTTGGGACAAGCGCGTGGCGCGCGTGTTCTGTACCTGCTTCCGGAATCGGGAGGAACGGGAGAACGCCGGGGCGCACCTGACCTCGGACTGCCGGGGGAACCTCAGAATCATCCATGAGGAATTCAAAAAGAAATATGACGGTCTGAGCATGAGGATTGGGACAGAGCCAGAAATGATGTGGCTCAAGCGAGGTGAGGATGGCAAGAGCATCGGGGGGGTGACCAAGCCCAACTGTTACCACATAGACCAGTTTGAAGAATTGCGCCCGATCTTCATGCGGGCCATCGAATACGGCCAGGCGATGGGGCTGGACATGATTCAGGGCGATCATGAGGACGCTCCAGGTCAGCTGGAACTGAATTGGCAGTTTGATGATCCGCTGAGGAACTCGGATCGCCTCGCTACTTACAGACAAATATGCGCGCAGGTTGCGCGTGAGCACGGCATCATTGCGTGCTTCATGAGCAAGCCTTTCATGGGGGTTTCCGCATCAGGTTGCCATCACAACGTTTCCTTGTGGCGTGGCGGTGAGGAGTACGTCAATCCCTTGCACAGGGATCCTCTGCCAGGGTTGGAAGGTGTGTTCACCTACCTGCGGGGAGGCGATAACACCTTTATGCCCGAACTCGAGATAGACCCTCGCAAGCCCGGCAGGATCGGCCTGAACGCAATCGGTGGTGTCATGAAGCATTTACAGGCTCTGACCGCCATTGGTTCCCCGACGGTCAACTCTTACAGAAGGCTGTGGGATACGGGTTATTGGGCTCCCCTGTACGCTGACTGGGGATACCAGAACCGTACGTGCGGGTTGCGTGTTTCTGCTCCCGGGCGTTTTGAGTATCGGTCGGTCGACTCCATGGTGAACCCGTATCTTATGGCGGGTGCCTTGCTCAAAGCATTTGATGACGGTCTGACGCACAACGTTGACCCAGGCGAGCCGGAAGAAAGAAATATTTATGATGTCATCAAAGAAGGCAAGACGGTAGAGAAACTGCCGATGAGCCTGGGTCTTGCGCTGGATGCCCTCGAAAAAGACGAGGTCGTAAAAAGTGCCATGCCAGGCGAAATGTTGCGGGTGTACCTTCACTACAAGAGAGATGAGTGGGAAAGGTTCAACCTGACGGTCACCGACTGGGATACCGAAACCTACCTTGATTACCTGCCATGAACGAAAGGGCTGGCTACTTGTTTGATTTGAGATGCGGGCAGTCGCCGATTGCCGCAGAAACCTGGGAGAATTAACGAATATGTGTGGGATAGCAGGCATTATTCATACTGGGTCACCGGGCAACATTGGTTCCGAAATGCAGGCCATGCTTCAGGCTTTGGTACACCGTGGCCCGGACTCGGTTGGAGCCGCTCTTTACAGTGACGGGGTACAGGGCGACAGGTACGTTATATGCGCCAAGCTGGCTGAACAGAATGAGATGAAGAAAAGTGCCGACTTTCAGAAAGCGGGTGAACGAAGAAAGCAGGTACTGGCGCGTTTTGGAGATGCCGGGTTTCCGGTGATTTCAGAAAAGGCCATGACCGACTACATGGTTCGCATCGAATTCTCCTGTTCTGACAAGGGAAAATTACGGCAATTGGTAGACAGCGTGGAAGATCTGCCTAATGTTGAAATTTTGTCCCTCGGAAACTCTCTGGAGCTGATTAAGGATCTCGGCGACGCCGACCATGTTTTCAAGCAGTACACGCTGGGCGGGTTCACCGGTACACACGCGATAGGCCATACCCGTATGGCCACCGAGTCCGACGTGGACATCCGTTCTGCACATCCATTCTGGGCATACCCGTACAGCGACATTTCGGTGGTTCATAACGGACAATTGACCAACTATTGGACTCAGCGCAGGGCACTGGAAAGAAGAGGTCACAGATTCAAGTCTGATTGTGATTCCGAGTTGGTCGCGGTGTATATCGCGAATGAAATGGAAGCCGGGAATACTTTGCGCGAAGCGATGGAGAAATCTGTCGGTGAGCTTGACGGGGTCTTTACCTACATTCTGGCGACCAAAGACGAACTGGGGATGGCAAAGGACACGATGGCAGCCAAACCTTTGGTTCTCTACGAGGGTGAAAATTGTACGGTGATGGCCTCGGAGGAGGTTGCCATTCGCAGCATCTTCTCCCACGAAATTGACAGTTCTGATCCTTATGAAGGAGAGGTGAGAGTATGGAGCAGATGAACGCACCAGATATGCACAAGGAGCGCCTGACGGGTCGTACCCAGCAGGTCTTCTTCTCGGCAGTGGAAGCAGAGAACTTTGTGTATCACGACTCCCTGCCTGTCGATTTCGAAAAAGCGGCATCTTTTGACGCTGCGGAGTTGACTGCAAGTGAGATCAACAGAAAAATTTGCCACTTTATGGGCGAAGGCTACGGTTCTATCACTGTCGACAATCCAGGGGCAAAGCACACCTTGGGCGCAGGCATACTCAACCGTCTCAAGCTGACATTCAATGGAAGCCTGGGTTATTTTGGGTGTGGTCTTGTGGACGGTCCCAACATTCACATCAATGGCCGGGTAGGTTGGTCGTGTGCCGAAAATATGATGGCCGGGACGGTCGTGATTGAAAAGAACGCAGGTTCGACTTTAGGTGCCGCATTACGCGGTGGCGACCTGGTGTGTAAAGGTGATGCCGGTTCCCGTGTGGGTATTGACCAGAAAGGTGGAACGATCGTGGTCGGCGGCAGAGTTGGCATGAACACAGGGTTTATGATGCAGCGAGGTCGCATCGTGATTCTTGGGGATGCGGGGCCAAACCTTGGCGACTCCATGTACGACGGGACGATCTATATTGCCGGCAAAATTTCCAGCCTGGGTGTGGACGCGGTGTCAGAGGACATGACAGAACTGGATGTGCAATGGCTGAAAAACAAGCTGAAAAATTACGGCCTTGACTCTCCAGGCGGGCTGGAAAACATGGTCAAGGTTGTATCAGGCAAGCAGTTGTGGAATTACGACAACCTGGAACCAACCGAGAAAAAACTGATTCTGTAATGAGAAAACAATAAGGAGTATGAAACGATGAAAACAGAAGAATCCATGGTTCCGGACGAGGTTCTTGAACAGGTCGACGAGGGTCAGTCCGATGACCGACACGTTCTCGGCTCGAGCTTTGTTTTTTCGCCTTCCGTCATTGATGACATCCACGTCAAGGCAGAATTGGGGCGCTACCGAATGCGCGGCTTTTCCCTGTTTAAAAAAATCCCTGCGTGGGACGATTTAACGTTTTTGCCCGGGACGCTGACGAGGTTCGTCATAGAAGGTTACCGGGAAAAATGCCTGACAAAAACCGTCATAGGTCCTAAAGCCAAGCGACCACTGGAACTGGACATACCGGTCTACATCACCGGCATGAGCTTTGGTGCCTTGAGCTACGAGGCGAAAACGGCACTGGCACGCGGGGCAACCATGGCTGGGTCTGCGACCTGTTCAGGTGAAGGCGGGATGATTCCGGATGAGCGGCGTTACTCCGAAAAGTGGTTTTATCAGTGCATTCAGTCTCGTTATGGCTTCAATCCTCACCACTTGGTGCTGGCGGATGGCGTTGAATTTTTCATTGGCCAGGGTTGCAAGGTTGGAATGGGTGGGCACCTGATGGGGCAGAAAGTGACGGATCAGGTGGCTGAAATGCGTTCCCTTCCCGCCGGTATAGATCAGCGTTCCCCGGCACGGCACCCTGACTGGCTGGGGCCGGACGATCTGGCGATCAAGATTGACGAGATCCGTGAGGTCACGGATGGTCAGATTCCAATTCAGCTCAAGCTGGGCTCGGCTCGGGTTTATGACGATGTGCGCATGGCGGCAAAGACCAACCCGGACAGCATTTATATAGACGGCATGGAAGGCGGAACCGGTGCTGGGCCGCATTTGGCAACTGAGGATACCGGTGTCCCGGGGATTGCCGCGATCCGCCAGGCACGGCGTGCGCTGGATGACGTCGGGAAAAGCGGGGAAATTTCGCTGGTTTATGCGGGAGGTATCCGTAACGGAGCCGACCTTGCCAAAGCTTTGGCGTTGGGTGCTGACGCTGTGGCGATTGGTCATGCAGCACTGATCGCGTTGAACTGCAACAAAAACATTCCCGAATCTAATTTCAAGAAAGAAATTGGCGTGAGTGCGGGGCGTTGTTATCACTGCCATACAGGGCGCTGTCCGGTGGGTATTGCGACGCAGGATCCGGATTTGCGGAAGCGACTTAATCCTGATGAAGGTGCTGAGAGGATCTACAATTTTCTGCACACCTTGACGATTGAGGCACAATTGTTTGCGCGAGCCTGTGGCAAAACCAATGTACACTCACTGGAACCCGAAGACTTGGCAGCGTTGACGATGGAGGCCTCGGCAATGGCTCAGGTTCCTTTGGCTGGTACCCAACACACGGTTGGCCGCCCTGACATGACACGCTACTAATCGTTCGGAGGAAGATGATGAGCAAAGACATCAAGAAACACGAAGAGCTGACAGGTCAGCATATTGGCTATCGCTATGACGTCAACCTCGTTCCCGACATGAGCCGCATGCCCCCGTTTCTCGCGAAATATATCAAAGTGATGGGGTGGCAGGATTTGAATTGGCTGGAAGATGTCCACATGGGCTTTGAAGAGGACAGACCAGCAGTATTCGACCGAAACATTAACGGTTGGGTTACCGTTCCAGAGGGAATGGAGTTGCCTGACAACCAGCAGGATCGCGATATGCTGGCGCGTGAATTATTAATCAAATTTCAAATGTCCGAAAACCATCCCTTGGTTGAGCTGAAAGCAGCTTATTCGAAGGTTGCGTTGCGGCGTTAGCGCAACTGTAAAAGTTGTGCAACCGGCAGTGTGTTCTGTTTTTTAACTGAAGAGGAGAAAATAAATGACTGATGAACTATCGTCTCTTACCGTAATTTTCACTGAATTTTACTATTGGGTTACCGTCGTGATGATGTTTTTGATTCACGTCGGCTTTTGTGTCTACGAGGTTGGTGCCTCGCGGCGCAAGAATCACATGCATACCCTGATGAAGAACACAATGTTGATCCCACTGGTCACCATTACTTTCTTCTTCTTTGGGTGGTGGATTTACTTTGCACTTCCAAATGGTCCCGGAATCACAGGTGGGCTGCTTGAGGCGCCTTGGGCAACTCCCTGGAGCGAGGTGATGGGTTCACACATGGGCGGTACGCCGGCACACCCTGGCTTGACAGGGGATGACACGATCTTCTGGTCACGGATTAACGGAGTTTTCTGGGCGGCGTTCCTGCTCTTTTCCTGGACAGCAGCATCCATTGTTTCTGGCTCGGTGATTGAAAGGATACGCTCAAGTGCTTTCTGGATTCTGGCAGTTCTCATCGGTTCGGTGTGCTGGATTATTGATGCCTCATGGGGATGGCACCCAGATGGCTGGATGGTGCAAAAACTGGGTTACCACGATGCTTACGCCTCCGGCGTCATTCACGCCATTGCTGGTGGCTTTGCCTTGGGTGTCCTCGCTGTATTGGGGCCACGGATCGGCAAGTTCAACGCTGACGGTTCAGCGAACCAAATCAATCCGCACAATCCCTGGCTGGTGGCGATTGGGCTCTTTTTGATCTATACCGGATTTTGGGGCTTCTACGCTGCGTGTAATGTTCCCATCATTGATGTGCAAACCGGTGACGGAGTGTTTTTCTCTGCCACGAACATCTATCTTACGCCGACAACTCTTTCGGCGATTACTTTCAACTTTCTAATGTCTCTGTCAGGAGGCTTGATGGCTGGGTATATCATTTCGAAAGGAGACGCCTTCTGGACCTATTCTTCAGGTCTGGCTGGCATCATCGCGGCATCTGCCGGGAATGATCTCTATCATCCGATCCAGGCGATGTTTGTTGGCGCAGCCGGAGTGGTGGTTATGTACAACCTCCATTTTTGGGTTGAGAGAACGTTCAAGATAGACGATGCTGTCGGGGCGGTTGCGGTGCATGGCTATGCCGGGGTTTTCGGGTTGCTGGCCGCTGGCTTCCTGCTCTGGGGCTATCCGTCTTCGGCCAATACTGATTACGCGTCAGTCAGCCCCCAGGGGCAGCTTGCGGGTGCCGTGATCATGTTTGGGGTTTTAGGATTCATTCCGGCCTACATTGCTTCCAAGATTCTCAAAGCTGCAAATCTTCTGCGCATTCCGCCAGAGATTGAGCTGGCCGGTCTGGACTTTGATACTGATGATGCGTGTCATGCCGATAAACGCGCACTCACTGCCGCAACCGAAGAGGCTGCGCGCAAACTGAATGTTTTATGACCTTGGATAAGGAGAATTGAAAATGACAACTGGAAACTTTGAAAACTGGGCGGGCGAAATTGCCGATATCGGCCCCCTCTATCCTTTCGTAGGCACTGAAATGTGGCTTGTGGTGGCTGCGCTGATCTTTTGGGTTGGCTGGCACTTTACGCAAAGCTACAACGAAGTCAAAAGCCAGGAGGATGGCAGGGCGGAAGCCAAGGAGCATATCTCACGCATGATGAAATAAGTCTGACCCCGGATTCCGCAGGAGTCCGGGGAAGTACTTTTGTTATGTGCCGGATTCTTGCGTTGCCAAGCCTGTTGGTTGGTGGCTAGGGGATCACGCTTCCGGGCGTTATGGCGGTGATTCGTGATGCATTGAGCAGCCTTCCGGCTAAGCCGGGGCTTGTTTTTGCGAGTGTCTTGGCTGTTGGGGTGTTGATTTTCTACTATGTCTTTCGCTACTACGATTGCACAGAGCATCGCCAGTTCAGGGCGCGGCTTCACCAGGAGATTGGCTTTGCGCACAGTGAGAACCGTGCGTTCAGGCTCGCAGGAGCGACGGGTTTTCAGTGGAGCCAGGTTCACATTTCGCCTCACTTTGTGCCATCTGGAAAGGTGGCAGACTGTCCTTTAGGTTGGGACTGGTCGGAGCAGGAACGTCAGTCCCTGGTAGAGGGCGGAAACTTGGCATTTCTGGTTTTCAGGGTTGGCAATCAAGTGATTTCGTATGCAGAACTCAGGAACGATTGGGCAGACTTTAGTGCTGTCGCAGGGTACTGGTCGCCAGAGTCCGCAGTGTTCAATGTGCGGGAATCTTCTGATGGACTGTTGCTCGAAAATGCGTTTCCGTGACCGGATGCTTTCATTGCCGGATGCTTTCTTTGATTGACTGCAGTTCAAGCTTAAGGTGGTGCGCGGAAGTGACACCCTGGAGTACAGGGTGTTTTCCTCTGCTTGGGGGCAACGGTGTGGGAAGGGAAGTGGACGACTCGCGAGCTGTGATGCGTGAGCTTCTTTTCGATTTGCACGGCACCCAGACTCCAAGATATGAATTGACCTGGAAAAGCTGTTTTTTTATCGGTAGTCTTGTCTGATGCCTTACGGTCTTTTGCGATACGGCTTGTCCAGGCTCTACCCGGCCAGGCGTGACATTCCCGGGCGACGCCCGCTGAAAAAGTGCTATGACGTCGTCATCATCGGGGGCGGTGGGCACGGGTTCGCAACCGCCTACTATTTGGCAAAGCACCATGGGATCACCGATGTTGCGGTGCTCGAGAAGTCGTATGTCGGTGGCGGTAACACGGCTAGAAACACGGCGGTCATTCGTTCGAATTATTTATCTCCTGAGTCAATTGCTTTTTACCAAGCCTCAGTGAAAATGTACGAAGGCCTCTCCAACGAGCTTGGCTACAACATGCTTTATTCCCAGAGAGGCCAACTCACGCTTGCGCATTCCAGTAGCACTATGAGGACATTTCGATTGCGCGCTGAGACCGGAAAACACTTGGGTGTTCGTCTGGAGTTGGTGGATCGTGACCGGGTACGGCAAATCGTGCCTTTTCTGAATATGCCCCAAAGTGCTCGTTTCCCGATCTGCGGTGGCTTGTGGCATGCGGACGGGGGTACTGCGCGACATGATGCGGTTCCTTGGGGATACGCACGCCGGGCTTGGGAGCTTGGTGCCGAAATTCACCAGCGTACGGAAGTGACAGGGATACGAAAGCAGGGTGACCGCGTAACCGGCGTCGTTACGAATCGTGGCGAAGTGGCTTGCGAGCACGTTGTCCAGGCGGTTGCGGGCATGAGTACGGTTGTCTCGCGCATGGCTGGGTTTCGGCTGCCGATTCATGCGTATCCTCTGCAAGCCATGGTGACCACGCCGGTCAAGCCGTTTCTTGACCCACTGGTGAGTTCTGCCGGCCTGCACGCTTATTTTTCCCAAACGGCCAGAGGCGAAGTCGTTATTGGCGGAGGTTCGGATCCCTACGAGTTGTACTCGACCCGCTCGACGCTTGATTTGAAAGAGACGTTGATCGCCAGCACCCTGGAGTTGTTTCCCTTCCTGTCCAAGGCAAGTATTTTGCGCCAATGGGCAGGGGTGACCGACATGACGCCAGACTATGCCCCGATCATGGGAGAAAGTCCGGTCAGGAACTATTGGCTGGATGCAGGTTGGGGAACCTGGGGGTTCAAGGCAATCCCGATCGCTGGCAAATGTATGGCCGAGACCGTGGCGAAGGGACGTTCACCAGAGCTGTCTCGCCCTTTCCGGCTTGATCGTTTCCGCACCTTTGAATTACTGGATGAAGCGGGTGCGACTGCTGCGAGCCACTGATGGGGAGTGCTGAGGGATGAAGCAGCTACATTGCCCTTTGAATGCTCTGCGCAATATCAACGAATTTATTTGCTTCGGCGAAGTGGATATGGACTCCCAGGAACTGAGCAACCAGACTCCAGACTATGCCCCGATCATGGGAGAAAGCCCGGTCAGGAACTATTGGCTGGATGCAGGTTGGGGAACCTGGGGGTTCAAGGCAATCCCGATCGCTGGCAAATGTATGGCCGAGACCGTGGCGAAGGGACGTTCACCAGAGCTGTCTCGCCCTTTCCGGCTTGATCGTTTCCGCACCTTTGAATTACTGGATGAAGCGGGTGCGACTGCTGCGAGCCACTGATGGGGAGTGCTGAGGGATGAAGCAGCTACATTGCCCTTTGAATGGTCTGCGCAATATCAACGAATTTATTTGCTTCGGCGAAGTGGATATGGACTCCCAGGAACTGAACAACGATGAGGGGCAGTGGCTTGCCCACTTGTGGGGGCAGGATACGGTTATGGGTCGGAGGCTGGAGTGGTGGTGCCACACGGCGAGTTCGTACTGGTTCATTGCCGAGCGCGACACGGTAACCGATGAAGTGATCAGAACACTCACGACCAAGGAATTTTTTGGCGCAAAGCGAGACAGCATAAATGACTAGTCTCCGCCTTCCCGGTGCTTTGCTCATAGACCGCAAAAAGCCGCTCGGGTTTCGCTTTGAGGGTAAGCAGTATCTCGGCTATAGCGGCGACAGCGTCGCCAGTGCTCTGGCCGCCAATCAGGTCAGCTTGTTGTCGAGGTCATTCAAATACCATCGGCCGCGAGGCTTGTTGTCGCTGGTGGGCGGGGATGCCAATACTTTGTTGCAAATTGGTGGCGAGCCGAATGTGTTTGCTGACTTGCGCCCACTGGTTGAGGGCATGGAAATCACCGGGCAGAACTATAGCGGAAGCCTCGGAAGAGACCGGGAGGCATGGCTGTCTTATTTTTCGCGCTTTTTGCCAGTCGGTTTCTATTACAAGGCATTCTTTCGTCCCCGAGGTATCTGGGAGCGGCTGTGGGAACCTCTGTTTCGGAAAAAAACAGGGCTGGGGACTGTGGATTTGTCAGCTCGAGCGGACTATTGCGACAAGGTCTATACCTTCTACGACGTAGTGGTGGTTGGTGGCGGTCCCGCCGGCCTGGCTGCGGCGTTGGCTGCGGCAGATGCTGGGGCGCAAACGCTGGTTGTGGAGGAAAGCCACATTTTGGGAGGGTCGCTGAATTGGTCGCGATTTCCCGACTCTGAACAGCAGTCGCGCCTGGGAAAGGAATTGCGCGCCGAGGTTTCCGACAAGCAAAATATTGAGATCCTGACTGGCGCGGTTTGCAATGGCTGGTTCGCGGATAACTGGCTACCCCTTATTCGCGACAACCGCATGTTCAAAGTACGCGCTCGTGAGTTGATCCTGGCGACTGGCACGCTGGAGCAACACGTTGTTTTCCACAACAACGATTTGCCTGGCATCATGCTGGTTTCCGCCGCGCAACGGTTGCTCAAGCTTTACGGGGTATGTCCGGGCAAAAAAGCTGTTGTTCTCACTGAGAGTTCCGAAGGTTACGGTGCGGCACTCGACCTTGCCGACGCCGGGTGTGAAGTTGCCGCCGTCGTCGATATGCGTGCCGAACCCCCTGAGTGCCCCTTGTCGCAAGAGGTCAAATCCCGTGCCATACGAACGGTCGCCGGTAGTGCCGTGTACGAGGCACATTCGCGGAAAAAGCGACTCGTTTCAGTCGCTGTGTCTTCCATCATTGCCCGGGGAGCTTGCCAGCAGAGCTCTGAAAATGTGGATTGCGACCTGCTGTGCATGACGGGCGGTCAAATGCCGGCGTACCAGCTGGCACTGCAGGCCGGAGGAAAGTTGACCCACGATGACGCTCTTTCGATTTTCGAGATTGTTGATCTGCCAAAACACGTTTTCACAGCCGGCTCCATGAATGGCTATCACGATCTTGACACCCTCGTGCTTGATGGCAGACGTGCCGGTCATGAAGCGGCAAGATCTTTGGGTCTGGAATCTTCTGCGCCGCCTGTGTCCCCGGAAAGCTCGCACAAAAGACCCAACTTCGACTGGCCCATTTTCCCCCACCCGAAGGGCAAGGAATTTGTGGACTTTGATGAAGATTTGCAAATCAGGGACATCCTCAATGCTTGTGCGGACGGATATGATGAGTTGGAGCTTGTCAAACGCTATTCGACTGTTGGCATGGGCCCCTCGCAGGGTCGACACTCGGCGCTGCCGACAGCCCGCATTGTGGCGCATGCAACATCACGCAGCCTTTCCGAGTGCGGCGTGACAACCGCCCGCCCGCCGTTGCGTCCGGAACGCCTTGAAGTGCTTGCCGGTCGCAGTTTCCAGCCTGAAAGACGTACCGCCATACACCATCGCCACCTTGAGGCCGGGGCTTTTATGGTGCCGGTTGGTTTGTGGTGGCGCCCTGGATTTTACGGGGAGGAGCCACAGGCTTCCGCATGCATACGCCGTGAAACGCTTGCGATTCGTAACAACGTCGGGCTAATCGACGTGTCCACGCTCGGGAAAATCGAAGTTCGTGGTGCCGATGCCGGAGAGTTTCTGAATCGTGCCTACACCTTTTCCTACAAAAAGCAGGTGGTGGGAACGACACGGTACTTGTTGATGGTTAACGAGTTCGGGGCAGTGCTTGACGATGGTGTCGCTGCCCGGATTTCAGACGAGCATTACTACATCACGACGACGACCGGAGGGTCAGACCAGATTTTTCGCACCCTTCTCTGGTGGAATTCACAGTGGCAATTGGACGTGGATCTGGCAAATGTGACGTCGGCGTATGCGGGCGTCAATATCGCTGGCCCCAATTCACGCGCCGTATTGAAAAAGCTTTGTCCCGGTGTCGATTTGTCTGCTGAGGCTTTTCCCTATCTGGCGGTGCAAGATGGTTCAGTCGCGGACATTCCCGCGCGCATTATGAGAGTGGGCTTTGTTGGTGAGCTCGGCTACGAAGTTCATGTTCTGGCACCACAAGGCGAGGCCTTGTGGGATGCGCTGGTCGCGGCTGGTCGCGAGTTCCAGATCTGTCCCGTCGGTGTCGATGCACAGCGTCAGCTCAGACTTGAAAAAGGTCATGTCATCATCGGCCAGGACACTGACGCGAACACGACGGCTCACGAAATTCAGATGGGCTGGGCGATTGCGAAAAAGAAACCTTATTTTGCCGGCAGCCGCGCGGTTGCCATTCGCGAAAGATTGCCACTCAGGCGAAAGCTGGTGGGTTTCACGCATGAAGGGGAAGAAAGGGACGCGCCATTGGAATCGAACCTGATCATCGAGGAAGGCAAAGTGGCCGGGCGTGTCACATCGGTGGGGTACTCGCCGACGCTGGAAAAAACCGTGGGTCTGGCATTTGCCCGCCCTGATGTTGCGCTCGGTGACGAGATGCAGGTCAAGCTGGAAAATGGAGAGCTGGTTCCCGTGACAGTGGCGGAAATGCCCTTCTACGACGCTGACAACAAGAGGCAGAAAACATAGTGGGCGAAAGGAACACACAGGCAGACGACTTTCTTTTGCGCTCGCCGATTTATCGTGCCTTGCTGGAGCAGGGAGCCAGCTTTCACGCCTTGAACAATACAGTGATTGCCGCCAGCTATGGCAAGAAGGATGCCGCAGTCGGCCAGTTGGGACTTGCTGATCTTTCTCCTTTGCCGCGTGTTGGTTTCAGGGGACCAAGAACGCTTGATTGGGTGGGCAGCCAGCTGTTGCAAGTCCCGGAACGTAGCGGGGTTGCTGTCGCGCAGAATGACGGTAGTCTTCTGGCGCGGTTGACGGATGGAGAAGTGCTGATTTTGGATTCTGCGGATGGGCGTACGGAAACTTGCACAAAGCTGAGCGAAGCACACGCTCAAGAGGCACCAAAGGGATGTTATCTTGCACCCCGCCATGCATCCCATGCTTGGTTTCTTGTCATGGGTGAGCAGGCGAGCCAGATGTTTGCGAAATTATGCGCGCTTGACTTGCGCTCCGGGAGCTTCCCGATTGACAGCGTTGCTCAGACTGTGGTCGCCCGCGTCGGCAGCTTTATAATTCGCACAAGCATCGGGAACTTCCCGGCTTTTCATTTATTGGTGGATGTTTCGCTGGCAGAATACGTCTGGAATTGCTTGCTGGATGCGAAGACCGAGTTCAACGGTACGCTCGTCGGGTACGACGAGTTGATTCGTATATGCAGCAGGCCACAAGCACAAGGAGGAAAAATGAGGGAAGAAAATGACAATTGATCTTGCAGCCGTGGCTGAGGCGAAAGGCATCCGATACTTTCTGATCAGTTTTGTCGATTTATTTGGCTCCTTGCGCGCCAAGTTGGTGCCCGTTCGCGCCATTGAGGAAATGCAAGAAAATGGAGCTGGCTTTGCCGGTTTTGCGACTTGGCTCGACATGACGCCCGCTGATCCCGACATGTTTGCTATGCCCGACCCAAGCAGCCTGATGCAGTTACCGTGGAAGCCCGAGGTTGCCTGGCTGGCCTCTAACCTCCGGATGAGCGGCCAAGACGTCGCCGCTTCACCGCGGGTCGCTTTGCAGACTCAAATTACGCGCGCCGAAGCTGCCGGTTACAGGGTAAAGACCGGTGTTGAGTGCGAGTTTTTTCTCGTCAATGCTGAAGGTACGAAAATTTTCGATACCAAAGACGTGCAACGAAAGCCCTGCTATGACCAACAGGCGTTGATGCGTTGCTATCCCGTTATCAGCGAAATTTGCGACTGTATGGAAAAATTGGGATGGGAGCCCTACCAGAACGATCACGAGGACGCCAACGGTCAGTTTGAAATGAACTGGGGTTACGACGACGTGCTAAAGACTGCTGACCGGCATGTGTTTTTCAAGTACATGGTTAAGACCATCGCTGAAAAGCATGACGCACGTGCGACCTTCGCGCCAAAACCATTCCCTGAGTTGACTGGTAACGGTTGCCACGCGCATGTCTCCGTGTGGAACAAAGAAGGGGTGAAAAACCTTTTTCTCGACTCCGATGACAGCCTCGGTCTGTCACCCCTCGCTTACCATTTTCTGGGTGGCTTGATGCACAATGCGCCGTCCCTTTGCGCTGTTTTCAACCCCACCATTAACAGCTTCAAGCGTATCGGAGCACCCACCACGTCATCTGGGGCGACTTGGTCACCGAATGCTGTGACGTATTCCGGGAATAACCGCACACACATGATCAGGGTGCCTGCTGAGGGTCGCTTTGAGTTGCGTTTGATGGACGGGGCGACGAACCCCTACTTGCTACAGGCGGGCATAATCGCTGCCGGTCTGGATGGTGTCGATAACAAGCGCGACCCTGGGAAGCCACTTTATATCAATATGTACGAGGAAGGGCAGCACATTGAGGCGGGCAATGAATTGCCGTCAAACCTCACTGATGCCTTGACCCTCTTTGAACAGAGCACGCCTCTCAGGAAAGCGTTTGGTGATGAGCTGCTTGATGCGTACACCAAGCTCAAGACGAAGGAATGCAACGACTTCGGAGACAGTCAAAGCGACAGGGAGAGACAAAGTACGCTGGACTGCTAGTCATCTCCTCGCGTCTTCTCGTGCTGGTGCGGCGGGTTCAACCTGGCCAA
Source organism: uncultured candidatus Poriferisulfidus sp. (assembly GCA_965215765.1). Taxonomy (GTDB): domain Bacteria; phylum Pseudomonadota; class Gammaproteobacteria; order Poriferisulfidales; family Oxydemutatoraceae. The sequence goes on from OZ244118.1 coordinate 1,504,276, forward strand.
GAATTCCCACTCAAGAAGGTTTCAGGGAAGAACCCCAAAAATATCTGCCTATCCCGATCAGGCTGATCAATGCCCACGCAGCCTCAATATGCGTACACCAAGCTCAAGACGAAGGAATGCAACGACTTCGGAGATAGTCAAAGCGACAGAGAGAGATAAAGCAACGCTGGACTGCTAGTCAGCTCCTCGCGTGCCCTCGTGTCGGTGCGGCGGGTTCAAGCTGGCCATGAATTCCCACTCAAGAAGGGTTCAGGGAAGAACCCCAAAAATATCTGCCTATGCCGATCAGTCTGATCAATGCCCACGCAGCCTCAATATGCGTACACCAAGCTCAAGACGAAGGAATGCAACGACTTCGGAGACAGTCAAAGCGACAGGGAGAGACAAAGCACGCTGGACTGCTAGTCATCTCCTCGCGTCTTCTCGTGCTGGTGCGGCGGGTTCAACCTGGCCAAGAATTCCCACTCAAGAAGGCTTCAGGGAAGAACCCCAAAAATATCGGCCTATCCCGATCAGGCTGATCAATGCCCACGCAGCCTCAATATGCGTACACCAAGCTCAAGACGAAGGAATGCAACGACTTCGGAGACAGTCAAAGCGACAGGGAGAGACAAAGCACGCTGGACTGCTAGTCATCTCCTCGCGTCTTCTCGTGCTGGTGCGGCGGGTTCAACCTGGCCAAGAATTCCCACTCAAGAAGGCTTCAGGGAAGAACCCCAAAAATATCGGCCTATCCCGATCAGGCTGATCAATGCCCACGCAACCTCAATGACGAAAGCCGACAAATTAAAGTCGTAGATCAACGATATTGCGACCAAGACCGAGCCTAGTACGTTGGCTAGCGAATACCAAATGCTCTCGCTGGCTATTTTCCCCATTTGCAGCAAGAGGTATGTGACCAAGATCAATCCGACGCCAATGTTTCCTATTAAATCGTGGAGTTCGTATTCCATTTTATTTCCTCTTGTTTGAGATCCGGTGATTTTGTGGGCGAAAAGCCGATTGAACCGCTTTTTTCTTGCTCCCAGAAATGACAGGCGGGAAGTTTGCCACAAGCTTGGGAACTCATGCCAGACCGGGGAGAAAAATTTCTGCAGGCAAAGCCATGTTTGCCCGTGCGTTTGTTATGTCTTTTGCTGTGTGCCAGGTTTTGCCAATTTCTACAATGCCAGAAAGCACTACGCTGTAATTGCTGCATACTTCCCGGTTCGTTGCAATACGTGCCAAGCGGTCTTTTGGTTAACACCAATTTCTTTTGACAATTACAAGCCTGAAATGCGCTTACGCGATACGCTGACCTTATACATGGCGTAGAGACATGTCCGTACTGAGGGCATGCTGATTGCATAAAGCAGCTGTTCTTTAGAAGCAGACTCTGATGTTGTGCATACTTTCATTTGGATGCCTTTGTTTACAGAGATGGATAAACAGAAAGTCAAGTAGCCTTTGTAAATTTAAGTGTACAATCACCTGTCCTATCAATAACTTGATAGAAATCTGAAAACAACAGGAGTGCAAATGGAGAACACACTGAACTTCCACTGGTTATGGCCGGGTATTGATAACTTTGTTTTCCCTCCAGAAGTCCCGATTCAGCTTAGCGCATTTTTTGTTGGCCTACTGCTTATAGTGACGATAGCATTTCTGGCTAAGTCGCTTTTTTCCTATTTTCGTGCCTCCCTGCGTGTTTCATGGCTCAAAAAGAGACTTGCTGGTCTCAAGTCAGATACAGTAACCAATAAAATGGGGGATCTTGAAGACGCTGCTAAAAAGAAAAAAGATTTGATAGGTCATTTGTGGCTGGAGTTCACTGAAACATTAGTTGAAGTAAAGAAAAGAGAATCTGTACATCTTTATAACATTCTTGATGCATCACACTTCTTTAATTCATCTACTTTGGCGAAAGGTGTTACTGAGAACAGGTTGGTTGCAGCTGTGCCCGGCTTCCTTACAGCGATAGGAGTTATAGGTACTTTCGTAGGGTTGCAGTTGGGGCTTTCAGAATTAGATATTTCTTCAAAAGTTTCTGTTGAGGAAATGAAGTTAGGTGTTACCTCAGTTATTGATGGTGCCAAGATTGCTTTTTTGACATCAGTATGGGGTGTGTCTTTAAGCGTCATATTTAATTTTATCGAAAAGCTCCTGGAGCAAAGAATTCGCGCGAAAATCGTCACTCTGCAAGTCAGGGTAGACAAAATATTCCTTCGCTTTAGTGCCGAATCTCAATTACAGAATATTGCTGATAGTAGCTCACAATCGAAAGAAAGCTTACAGGGGCTCGCAGAGCGTATTGGCGAGAAGATGCAAGAGTCTCTTTTGCAGGCGACACAAGGAATTGAGCAAGGCTTGCAGAACAGTCTCAACAAAATCATGGCTCCAGCTATTGACAAGTTGGTGAACGAAACCTCTGAAGGCAGTCAGAAGGTTCTTGGAAGTCTTCTTGGAAAATTTATGGATGGCTTTGGTCAGCAGGGTGTAGAGCAAAGGGAGTCAATGGAAGCCTTTGTAAGAAAGATCGAAGTATCTCAAGACGCCTCAACTGAAAGAGAAAAAGAATTAATTTCAACGATCTCGACTCAGGTCTCTCAGTTGGTAGACCAAAGTAATGAACAGAGAAGAATACTGACCGAATTTGTTGATGAACAAATAACTCGAATGGGCGACCAGATTGATAAGCGTGAGGTCGCTTCGGCTGAAAGAGAAAAAGAATTGATTTCAACGATCTCAATACAGGTTGCTCAGCTGTTGAACCAAAGTAATGAGCAGGGAAGAGTGTTGACCAAGTTTGTTGATGAACAAATAACTCGAATGGGCGACCAGATTGACAAGCGTGAGGTTGCCTCAACTGAAAGAGAAAAAGAATTGATTTCAACGATCTCAATACAGGTTGCTCAGCTGTTGAACCAAAGTAATGAGCAGGGAAGAGTGTTGACCAAGTTTGTTGATGAACAAATAACTCGAATGGGCGACCAGATTGACAAGCGTGAGGTTGCCTCAACTGAAAGAGAAAAAGAATTGATTTCAACGATCTCAATACAGGTTGCTCAGCTGTTGAACCAAAGTAATGAGCAGGGAAGAGTGTTGACCAAGTTTGTTGACGAGCAAATAACCCGAATGGGCGACCAGATTGATAAGCGTGAGGTAGCCTCGACTGCAAGAGAGGAAGAATTAATTTCAACGATCTCGTCACAGGTCAATCAGCTGGTAAGCCAAAGTAATGAACAAGGAAGAATGCTGACAACGTTTGTTGATGAACAAATAACCAGGATGGGCGACCAGATTGATAAGCGTGAGGTCGTTTCGGCTAAACGAGAGACATTGCTTAATGAGGCCATCACGCAACAAGCAGCGGCTATAAGCCAGAGCGCAACTGGTCTGATTTCTAATGCAGAGGAAAGCATTAATATGCACCGGCAAGCGTCAGAGCAAATACTCCAACAAGGTAAAGCTTTGCAGCAGAATGTTGAAAGTTCCGCTCATGCCAGTGTGCTAGCTACGCAAGGCATGAAAAAAACATCGGAAGAACTGAGGTTGACTGCGGATAGATTGAATGCGTTTGGCTCGCATATACGGGAGGCAGGTAACAAGCTGTCGGGAGCCATCACCCATGCAGTAGAAAGCACGAAAGATTTGGCCAATCAAAATCAAAACAGCTCTGAGCGCATGGATAAATTGCGAGGGCAGTTGCTTGCAGACATTGAGAAGTTTGGTCACCTGTCCGACAAGATTAATCAAATGATCTTGACCGCCGGGCAGACCTTTTCTGACCTTAAGGGGTCGCAGTCAGAATTCCAGGCGGAACTGAAAAGAAATGTCAGCGATTTATCGAATGAAATATCGCAGTTGATAAGTGAATATGCAAAGCAGGCCAATTCACAAACAGCAGAACATTTAAAGGTATGGGCAGGTTCAACAACTCAGTACACCGAACAAATGAATAATGCGGCAAGAGCGTTAGCCAGCGTTGTTGATGAGATTCAAGACAAGTCGGCTAGCTGATGAAACGGTTTATGTCTCATCAGTCATCAAACACTGATGAAGAGAATCCTTACTGGATTTCTTTCTCGGACTTGATGTCGGCGTTGCTGGTTGTTTTTCTGCTAGCAGTAGTCGCTTTAATCATAGAGCTCACTGAAAAGACGCAGAATGTTGAGCAAGGCATTGAGGATCTCAAAAAGGCTGAGCAGGCAAGACAGGCCATCCTTAGTGAAGTTAAGGAAGAACTGGAAAAACGGGGCATAATTGTTGAAATCGCTGATAACGATACAGTTATTCGTATCCCGGAAAGAACGCTCATGTTCAATTCTGGTGATGATGAGCTGCCGGTTGATGAAGAGATGAATCAAGCGGTTCGAGGCATAGGCAAGGTCTTGCATGCTGCTATTATAAAAAACAAACGTTTCAAGCATCTTGATACGGTGTTTGTAGAAGGACACACAGACAGCGACGCAATATGGTACAGAGGAAAGAAAAATTGGGGTTTGTCAGTTGATCGGGCTATTTCAGTATGGAAGATATGGGATGAGGATATAGATGTTTCGCCCAGCTTTGATAGCATGAGGAATGCTTTTGGTCAGCCATTGTTCTCCGTGAGTGGTTATGCTGCGACAAGAAGAGTGCAGCTTGTTGAGGATACGCCACAGCAAAAGATAAGAAATAGACGAATTGATATCCGTTTTACCGTAAAGCGGCCATCTATAAGCTTGCTGGAGCGGATAGTGGAGTAATGAGACCATCCATTAGACGGTTAGAGTTCTCAGTATCTGATAAACCATTTGGTAATAACCTTGAGAAAATAAAAAGGTTAACCGGCGAATTAAAGGAAATTACAAAGAAAGCGGGCACAGAAAATAAAAAATTTAAGGCTGCATCTTCTGACATCAGTACCACTGTAAAATTAAATAGATATGTTGATACAGCAATTGTATCAAAAGTCCATGTCAGGGCTCTTGCCATCGCGCTTCCTGATCATGGAAAGCTCATCAAGATAAGAGACAAGCTTTTCGAAAAGATTTATCAACTCACGCCTAAGCCCGGATCGCTTCTGATCGGTGCAATGTACCAACATTTTTTGAATCAATTCGATGAAATCGAAGGAAAGGATGATTTGATCTATTGGCTAATCTGGGCGCGCGGTTTGCGCAATGAGTCTGAAAAGCATGATCGGGATCTAATTTCTATTAATGGGCCACGCTGGCTTGCAACCAGTGCTGTCGAATCACAGATTGACTTTGACCAGCAAATTGAGGAGTTGAAACTACATAACTACTCATCTGGTCGATTTATGACTTTATCAAAGAGAATCTATTATGTTGAACAATTGTCTTCTATCCCCGTCAACAAGAATCATGTGTTACTGAAGGAGCTGCAAAAGCCTGTTGTGTTTCAATCCAGATATGACGATGAGGATATGCTTGGCCATCGTGTATTGAAAATATTGATTGACAGAGCCCCGCATGAAAAGATTTGTGATTCATGGCGGGATACAATTGTCGCGATTGCTGGTGACCCCAGAGTACCAAATAACAGCAGAAATTATATAAAATGGTGGAATCATATAGGCTTACAAAGAATAGCTAAAGTTCGTGGATGGATGTCAAGGCTGGATTTGAGACTGTTTTTGGATGCGCTCAAAAACTATTCCAGAACTTCTGGTAACGCTGAATTGATGAGAATGTACCCCTCGAGAAAGAATTTCCTCGAAGGATTGCTGGATGACGGTCACATTACTCATACACGCCTTTACTTGAGTTCTGATGCAGAATATTACTTAAAGGCAAATTTCAAGGCTGAACATTTACCTAACTACTCCAATGTGGAAGGTGCAAGGTCGATTATTCACGTTCAGTTGGGCGATAGACACATTATTGAGGGGAGCCACTCCTGTTACTTACGGGTCTATGAAAGTTTGGATGAAAGTGCGTCGGTCTTTGATTACAACAAAAGCTTTGAAACTTATGCCTCGCTAACCGCACAAATGGAAGAATTGATGTTATATAAAGGGCACCATCTGGTCGACAGAATTCAGCATAATCCAGCTAATTTTTCTTGGCAGAGAAAAGCGGTTGAGGCACTAAATTCTATTGGAGTGGGTATTGAAATGAAGAAAGTACTCACTGGCCCTGAATATTCATCTTACATCCGTCGCTTTGGTGTTGATACATGGAACTAAGGAGCATTGTCAAGATGCTGTTCGGTGCTTCGGGTCATGACGTGGGCTATAAATTTCAGTCTTCTCCTGAAGGATTGATTTTCTATGTAGACAAAACCGAGTCCAAAGCTATCTTGGCTGGAGATGCTGGTGAATGGGTAACAGCGCAGTCTGTAACTCTTAAAATGCTGGAAGAGCAGGGTGAGGCAGAAGGCATACCAAATGGGTTTATCGTACCTTCTGAAACCGTTGTAAGGCTGGATAACTGGACGAATGAAATTCTCAAACTCCCTCAGCACTGGGATGGTGACATAGAAGCAGTTATCAATGGTGTGACTGGAAAGTCCAATTTTTCAATAGACCTGAAAGTCAGTAATCACAAAGGCGATTTTACCCATTCTTATGAAGTTGATGGGCCACTCCTGAAATTCAGTAAAACAAGACAGTACATTTTAACCAATGATCAGTATCGGGTTTTTTCTTCTCACAAAGCACACTGCCACAGCAAGAAGTCAGAATACGACAACTTGCTTTATCTAAACCAGTTGCAAGAATGCAAAAAGTCTGGCTGCAGAATAAAATTGGCACATTTTGACTCGTTGAATGTCAATGTCCCTGACTCGGTTTCGGTTGAAGCCGAGTTTGATGAAATGGGGAATCTTGTATTAACGCCATTTATGGGACAGGAATCCAGCCACGAAAGAATCCAAAAAGTACTTGGGCAGATTGCTAAAGATAACAAAAATACATTAAAGGTTGGTGATGAGATTATCCTGTTCGATGAAGATAAGTTGAAGGCTGTAAAAGAAATAATCTCTAACCGAGTGATACCGAAAGATAAAGTCAAAGATTTTTTGAGTAAGCCAACTGCTTATATTGACGCTTCATTGGTAGACCTGGACTTGGGTTTTTCTGTCAGGGTGCATGGTGCAACCGCATTTAAGCACGCTTACTTTGGTGAGAAAGATGAGTCAGGTATAGATTGGTTTGCAAAAGCGGCATCAACTGAATCAATTTTTGCCGTGACAAAACTCAAGGAATATATCAAAGACAAGGAAACCTTGACCACCTTTGAGTGTGATTTCAACAATGCCGTAAAGACGGGTGCAGCGACAGTAGAGTTTGAAGAAAAAGAGTTTGATGTCAGTGATCGCCAAAGCGTAGAAAAGACCATATCTGAAATATCGTCTTCATTGTTGCAACCAAAGAAAGAAACGGCAGAAAATGAAGCTGACAATGTCAAGGGTGGAGTAGAGCCGGGAGATGGAGGAGATGAAGTGCTCGTGGTTGACATTGATTTGAACGATGAGGATCTGGGTTCATTCTCTCCTGGTGTTGAGGCGAGCATAGATGATGTCTGTACCAAAGAAGAATTAGTCTGGAATAACTACGACAGGAGCCCGTATCCACATCAAGAACGAGGTGTCCGATGGATTGTTGGGCTAATGAATTCGCGTACAGGTGGCTGCGGTGGGCTTTTGGCTGATGACATGGGTTTGGGGAAAACTTACATGGCTCTGTCATCGGCAGATCATTATTACAAAAAGATGCTTGCGGAGGGAAACACCCAAAAGCCAATACTGATAGTTGCTCCTCTGGGTTTGTTGGAGGTGTGGGAAGACGAAGTAGATAAAACGTTTAGTAACTCACCATTCAAGGATATCGTCTTATTGCAAGCAAATGCAGACCTACCGAACTATCGGGAGGGTGGTGCGGAGATTCGCGGTTCTTCTGCCGTTGAAGGTGACCTTTCTCCCAGATATTCACTAAAAGTTGGAAAGAACTTTCTGGCTGACAGATTGGATATGCCTGGAAGACTGATAATAACGACTTATCATACTCTGAGGGATTATCAATTCTCTCTTTGCCTGATTGACTGGGGGATGGTGATATTTGACGAAGCACAGAATATAAAAAACCCCAATGCACTACAGACAAGGGCTGCAAAGGGATTGAAAGCTGAATTTAAGTTGGTGGCGACGGGTACTCCAGTTGAAAACAGTTTGGTTGATTTTTGGTGTCTGATGGATACGGCTTGCCCCGGATTTTTGGGAAGTTATCAGGAGTTCAGAGAGAAATTTGTAAGGCCAATACTCCTGTCTGCAGGAGATGAGGTTGATGAAGTCAGGGCCAGATTAGGAAGGGAACTTAGAATTAAAGTCGGTGCGCTTATGCTTCGCCGTCTAAAGGATGATAATTTGGATGGTCTTCCCGAAAAGAAGATATATGTGGGCATTACCGGAACCAGCTGGGAATTTAAACCTGAACTTGGTAAAGAAATGTCTGGATATCAACTAGAAGTTTATGACGCAGCTGTCGCCAGTCAGCTTGAGTCTGATGAGAGCCACGTTTTGTCTACCCTGCAACGATTGAGAGACAGCTCATTACATCCAAGGCTGGTTGATGCGGGCAGATTAGAAATCGTAAAAGATAAAAAGTCAGCAAAGGCGGTTTTTAATGAATCAGGGAAGCTGAATGCGCTGATCTCTACTTTGGATTTAATCAAACTTAATGGTGAGAAGTGCATTATTTTTTGTGTTAATAAAAGACTGCAAGCATTTTTAAGCGTTTCTCTCGGTATGTTGTATAGGCTCGATCCTTTGTCTGTAATCAATGGCGATGCCAAAGCTGTTGCAAAGCGAAAGTCTGTCCCGACACGAAAATCCATGATTGCTGATTTTGAGGAGAGAGAAGGGTTTAATGTAATTATCATGTCTCCAATTGCCGCTGGTGTTGGGTTGACCGTAATTGGTGCGAACCATGTAATACATTTAGAACGTCATTGGAATCCAGCCAAGGAAGCTCAGGCTACAGATCGAGTTTACCGGATAGGTCAAAAGAGAGATGTACACATTTACCTTCCATTGCTTCTACACCCGGAAGTTGAGTCATTCGATGTGAATCTACACCGATTGCTTGCTGCCAAAACAATGTTGAAGGATGCAGTAATAACGCCAGAGGGTGTGCTTCCCAACCCTGGTGGGTTTGGGGATATAGAAGCACTGGTCAGCAATCCAATAACATTTGATGATTGCTTGAAATTAAGCTGGCAGCAATTTGAAGCGTTAGCAGTAGAGCTGCTAACCAGGGAGTTGGGTGCCGGAAATGCGTGGCTAACCAAATCAGGAAATGACTTTGGTGCCGATGGTGTTTTGGTGACAGGTGATCAGATTGTTCTGATTCAAGTCAAGCATACCGGTGGTAAGTATGATGGATATAAAGCCATTCAAGAGGTGGTTGGGGCTAAGCCTGTTTACGAGTCGTCAATGAAGAAAACAGTACGTGGTCTTTATTTCCTTACGAATGCAACCAAATTGTCAACCCGAACCCGTACTATAGGGGAGGATTGTTCAGTAGAAATTTGTGCAGGTGCGGAGCTTGCGGAACTCATCCAGCGGCATCACATTTCATATAAAGAAATTTTATCTCGTCTGGATAAACCTCGATTTGTCGCCGGTAGTTAGCCAGCACTGTTCTTCTTTGAACTGAGCGCGCTCCGGGAAAGCGTTTGGTGACGAGCTGGTTGATGCGTACACCAAGCTCAAGACGAGGAAATGTAACGACTTCGGTGATAGTCAGAGCGACAGAGAGAGACAAAGCACGCTGAACTGTCAGTTGGTTCCTCGTGACTCCTCGTGACAGCGAACGCTCATCATTCAAGAAGGCTTTGGGGAAGAACCCCAAAAATATCGGCCCATTCCGATCAGACTGGTGAAGAACCAGACAACCTGAATAATGAAAGCTGACAAATTGAAGTCGTAGAGCAACGATATCCCGACCATGACCGGGCCAAGTATGTTGGCTAGCAAATACCAAATGTTGTTGCTGGCTAATTTCCCTATTTGTAACAGGAAGTACGTGAGCAAGATCAACCCGACGCCAATATTTCCCAATAAATCGTGTGGTGCATATTCCATTTTATTTTCTCTCGTTTGAGGCTCGGTGGTTTTGCGGCAAAAAGTTGCCCGGATCGCTCTTTTCTTGCCTCCAGAAATGGCGGTCGGGAAGTTTGCCACAAGCCTGAACGCTCATGCCAAATCCGGGGAGAAAAATTTCTGCAGGCAGAGCCATGTTTGCCCGTGTCATCATGAGGCGGTTATTTACGGCCGATGCGATATGCCTTGCGTGGCGGGGTTCAAGCTTTTAGCTGTCTGGTGACCTTGTGTGCCCGTGTGGTGTGCAACTGAAGCGGAGCCAGGGTTTCTGCCTGTGCTTGCGTATGCCCGGGGATTGGCGGTTCGTGACTTGCGACACACACTCCCGGTTCACTTTGCCCGGTACTTGGAAATGGGCACCTTGCTCTGTCCTCTTTTTCCGTTGACATGCTTTTCTATGCATTTAATCATGAGTTTGGCGATGTCCTTGCCAGTAGTGCTTTCAATACCTTCCAGGCCTGGTGAAGAGTTGATTTCCAGCACCTTGGGCCCGTCTTTGGAGCGAATCATATCCACGCCTGCGGCTTTAAGACCCATGGCTTTGGCAGCGCGTGTTGCAATTTTTCTTTCGGAAGCGGTGACCTTGATTTCGTGTGCTGTTCCTCCGAGGTGCAGATTGGCTCTGAATTCTCCTGCTGCAGCCTCCCGCCCAATAGAACCCACAACTTTTCCGTCTACTACGAAGCAACGGATATCTTTTCCGTTCGCCTCGCGAATGAATTCCTGCACGAGAATGTTGGCGTGCAGGCTTTTAAAGGCGTTGATGACACTTTCCGCAGCTTTACCGGTTTCTGCGAGCACGACACCCTTGCCTTGCGTCCCTTCAAGCAGTTTGATGATGACGGGTGCCCCTCCCGCCATTTTGATGATTTCTACGGTATCGACGGGTGAGTTGGCAAACCCGGTGGTGGGCATCATGATGCCGTTGTTGGAAAGAATTTGCAGCGAACGCAATTTGTCTCTTGAGCGCGCAATGGAAATGGAATCATTCAGGCAGTATGCGCCGGTTGAGAAGAACTGTTGTGTGACCGCACAGCCGTAGTAGGTCATGCTTGGTTTGATGCGGGGAATAACGGCATCTGCCAATAGTTGTTCACCACCTCGGTAACGTACCTGGGGGTTCGATGAGCTGATGTTGATGTAGCACTGGCTAATATTGACGAAGCGCATGACGTGCCCGAGTTCCTCTCCGGCTTCTATGATCCGCTTGTTGGAATAAAGGAGGGGGTTACTGGCCAGTAGAACTATATTCAAGCTGTCTTTGCCGGGCTTGACTGCCTGGTATTCTTTCTGCACTTTTTGTTCGTCAAGTGCGCCGAGACAGAATGATGAGTCAGGATCAATGAGGACGCGTTCCTTCATCGCTTCGCGGCCGAACAGCATGCGGTAGCCCATTGGGTCACGATTGGCCAGCGTGATTTCGATTTCCCAGCTTTCATCTCCCAGCGCGACTGGCGTTCTTATGAGCAGGCGCCTTTCTTTTACGCCGCTTGAGCTTTTGACTTCTCTTTTGCCGACGACCGCTGCCCGACAACTCTGAATGGCTTTACGATTGCTTTGGAGAGGATGGATGTCAAAGTGGACGTATTTTTTACCGTCCTCTTCAAAGAGGCGGATGTTGAATGCGTGCAGGGAGGAAGTTTTGGCTCCTGAGTCAATGCGCGCCTTGATCATTGGCAACCCGAGTTCTGGTAAGGCGCACCACTCTTCTTTGCCAATAACGATTCTTTTGCCCATTTCAGACCTTCGTTGGGGAACAATTCGAGGCGACTTTTGCCCTGTCTTCAGGGTAGTTCTGGTGTCGTTCTTGTTGCCAGAAATTTCCGCTAGTCACGCAGATCATGGTAACACCCCTTTGTCGCGAATCAGGTGGTGTGCTGCCAGGCTCGCTCTTTGCGCGGTCATAGTGCTTCGCGACCGCTGCTTCCGGTTCGAGCCGAGCTGAAGGAGTCGAGCGTCTCGCCAAGTCTTCGGGTCAAGGCTTTGAGACATGGCGACCAGCCTTATGGTTTCAAATCTCACGCGCATTTTGTCGAGTGTGGATAATTCTTTGGCAAGTCCTTCTTTGCTTTCGTTTCCCAGATGGCCGTAGACGAGGCTTAAATGGGGCTCGGAAAGCGCGCCTTTTAGCCCGAAATGCTTCTTGATCGCCTTTTGTGCCAACTCGATTTCCCGGGAATGTGCCACTTTGAGGTAAAAGCAGCGAAAGTACGTGTTTCGCCAGCCATAGCCCTTCAGGGTGACCGTGAGTGGGGGCAAATCGGCGGTGAGTGCCTGTGCTTTCGTCACTAGCCGGGACTGCGTTCGCGTCAGTCTTCCGATCAGTGTGATGTGGGGAGGGAAGGAGACAGTTTCAAATTGCCCTGCCAATTTTTTGATCTGTGCCTGCAGGAAACTGGCCTTTGGTTCGGATGGCACAAGCCACAGGGAAAAATCTTTTGACACGATTGTTGATTATTGTTGGCTCAGCTATGGGTAATTTGCGTGCCGTGTTCAAGATGATGGGCGGGTGCAACTCCTGTTTCAGGTGTGCGCCGGTCTGGGCAAGGCGGACGCAGTTCGCAACGGGAAAGGGTGAGGGTCTGGGATATGCTTTCGTTGTGCAAAAATTTCACCAGGCGGTAGCATAGCGATTTCTCGTGGTTGATGCATACTTTGGCTGTTATTCAGAATGAGGGGGAGCATGAAAAAAATGTTTTTGAGGGCGGCTTGTTTGCTGCTATGTTTCTGGCATGTTGTCGGTTTGGCAGCTTTGTGTGACGCTCTGAATGATTCGGAAGTGGCAAAAATCACACACGACGCCAAGTCATGTCAAGCTGCCGCAGGTGATACGGTCCAGATGCAGGAGTGCGTAAAGCTGGAAGCCTCAAAACTGGAAGCACTGCTTAGAACCCGCCTTGCCACGCTGGAAAGTCGTCTGCCTCAGGATAAGCAGGGCAAGCTGGAACTCGCGCAGAAGCAATGGCTCTCCTACCGGGCGAGAGATACGGAGTTTTGGCAGAGCTGGTTCTCCTCACCTGCTTACACCGGTACTTATTGGCCTACCGTGGTCGTCGATTTGCAACTTTTTGTTTCCAGGCAACGGGCAATTGAGCTTGGGTGTGCCTTGAATCCACTTGGGGTGCAATAGGGCATTACTGATTTTCCCGGGCATGGCTGCCAAGCGGCTGTCCCGGATAGTCGCTGCGTCATGGTGTTAAGGGTTTCTTCTTTCGGTTCACTTCGCTGGTTCCTGGCTCCCGCGTGTTTGCTGCTGGGGCTAGTTTTGACAACGGCTTTCGCTCCGTTTTCGTATTACTGGCTGATCATTCCGGTTTTGGGCCTTGTGCTGACCGGCTGGCACTTGGCAACGCTTGGCGCTGCGTCATGGCTGCCAATCGGCTGTGCCGGACAGTCGCTGCATCATGGTGTTAAGGGTTTCTTCTTTCGGTTCACTTCGCTGGTTCCTGGCACCCGCGTGTTTGCTGCTGGGTCTCGTTTTGACAACGGCTTTCGCTCCGTTTTCGTATTACTGGCTGATCATTCCGGTTTTGGGTCTTGTGCTGACCGGCTGGCACTTGGCAACGCCCGGCGCAGCGTCATGGCTGCCAGGCGGTTGTGCCGGATAGTCGCAGCGTCATGGTGTTAAGGACTTCTTCTTTCGGTTCACTTCGCTGGTTCCTGGCACCTGCGTGTTTGCTGTTGGGTCTCGTTTTGACAACGGCTTTTGCTCCGTTTTCGTATTACTGGCTGACCATTCCGGTTTTGGGTCTTGTGCTGACCGGCTGGCACTTGGCAACGCCTGGTGCAGCGGCACTGGCGGGGTACTGCTTTGGCTTGGGATACATGGGGAGCAGCTCCTACTGGCTTTACTACAGTCTTCATGATCACGGCGAGGCAAGCCCGTTTGTTGCGTTGGGCGCCACGGCTTTATTCGTAGCGATACTTGCGGTGTTTTTTGCGGTGCTGGCTACGGTGGTGGCGCTGGCACGAAAAAAGAGCACAAATATGTATCTGACGCTATTACTTTGGCCGTCGGCATGGGTGCTTTGCGAGTGGTTGCGAACCGTCTCATTTGCGGATTTCCCCTGGAACCTGTTGGGTCAGGCCATGATTGATTCTCCTTTTTTCGGGCTTTTCCCCCTAATCGGAGTGTACGGGGTGTCGTGGCTGACTGTTTTTCTGGCGAGCCTGCTCGTTTTGGTGTGTTCCAACACTTTTTGCGGTGTTTTGCGGCGTGGGTCTGGCTTTTTGCGGCAGGCGGGGGCTTTTTGCGTCGCGGCGGTGGTGGTGGTCGGGGCTTCGCTTTCCAGTGAAGTATCCTGGACCTCGCCTTTGCCAGAAACTATTCGGGTAGGGGTTGTGCAGGCCAATATTCGCCAGGACGATAAATTCAAACCGGAACATTACGACAGCATTGTTGAGCGCTACCTTCGGATGACGAAAAGCGTGGATGCCGATCTTGTGGTGTGGCCGGAAACCGCTTTGCCGCAAATTTACGAAAATTTGCAAAGTTCGGTCTTTCGGCCATTGGCAAAAGAGCTTCTGTCCCGGGGAACGGTGTTGGTCAGCGGAGTGTTCTCACGCGATTCGGAAAGCAAGCGTTTCCAAAACAGCCTGGTTATTCTTGGTGAGGAGCCGCAGTTCTATCACAAGCGCCATTTGGTGCCTTTTGGCGAATATTTGCCGTGGCGTGGTCTGTTGAATATCTTTTCTGCGCTGGTCCGTATTCCCATGTCAGATATGTTGGCAGGCAAAGAACCGGCTCTGCTGTCAGTTGGCGGGTACAAGGTCGGCGTTTCCATTTGTTACGAAGTCGCATTTGCCGATGAAATGCGCGAAGCCTCCCGGCAGGCCAACTATTTGCTTAGCATCAGTAATGACTCATGGTTTGGCGATTCCAGTGCACCTCTTCAGCACTTGCAGATCGCGCGTGTGCGGGCTGCCGAGGCTCAGTTGCCAATGGTGCGTGCTACCAGCACTGGTGTTTCGGCTATCATTGCCCGCGACGGCTCCGTTATTGCGCAAGCTCCGTTATTTTCCGAGCAGGTGCTGAGTGGTACTTTGCAGCCACGTTCCGGGATCACGCTGTTTATGCGCTGGGGTGATTTGCCGCTTTTACTGGCTTCTTTTCTGATGATATTGCTGACATTTCTTCTGCCCAAGTGCCGTTCTGCTTGTGCCAGAGGCGGGTTCAAGGGATAGCGGAATGCTGATGCCAATGTGCGAAAGCATGTGCCGTGCCGTGTTTGAGCACTTTCTGTGCCGCTCACGGCAACTGCTGCCAAGGCGGTTCCGGTCAAGTCCTGGAGAGTGATGAACGACACTGATGCTTCCACAGCACGGTCACAGGGTGCTGCTTCTGAGGAAATTCTGAACCCCTACGATCCGGAAAGACTGGAGCGCGAGGCGCAATCCTATTGGCAGGAACACCGCTGTTTTGAGGCCAGGCCGGATCCGCAGCGCGAAAAATTCTATTGCCTGTCCATGTTTCCCTATCCCAGCGGGGCTTTACACATGGGGCACGTCCGCAACTACACGATCGGTGATGTAATCAGTCGCTATCAGCGCATGCGAGGCAAAAATGTCTTGCAGCCAATTGGGTGGGACGCTTTTGGCTTACCGGCTGAAAATGCGGCACTCGCCCGGTCATTGTCCCCGCGCGAATGGACAAGAAAAAACATCAAACGCATGAGACAGCAACTCCGTCGCTTGGGTTTTGCTTACGATTGGCAGCGTGAAATCAGCACTTGTGATGCGGACTACTACCGTTGGGAGCAATGGTTTTTTGGTCGGCTCTTCCGCCAAGGGCTCGCTTACCGCAAAGAAACTTTCGTCAACTGGGATCCGGTTGACAAAACTGTGTTGGCAAATGAACAAGTGATTGAAGGCCGGGGCTGGCGTTCCGGTGCGTTGGCTGAGCGTCGAAAGATTCCGCAGTGGTTTCTGCGCATCACGAACTATGCGGATGAATTGTTGCAGGGTCTGGACGATTTGCCGGAATGGCCGGAATCGGTCAGGCGCATGCAAAGAAACTGGATTGGGCGTTCGGAAGGCCTGGAAATTAATTTTCCCTGCGTGGATCGCAAAGAAGTTCTGGTCGTGTTCACGACTCGCCCGGATACGCTGATGGGGGTGAGCTACCTGGCGCTGGCTCCTGAGCATCCACTGGTGGCTGAGCGGTCTGAACACAATGAAGAATTGGCAGAATTTGTCCATGCCTGTCGCCAGCTGCCTGTTTCTGAATCTGCGCACAGCCGTTGTGAGAAAGCCGGGGTGGATACCGGGTTGCGTTGCCGCCACCCGATCAGTGGGGAATACCTGCCGGTCTGGTGTGCAAATTTCGTGTTGATGGAGTACGGATTTGGCGCCGTGATGTCGGTGCCCGCGCATGATCAGAGAGACTGGGAATTTGCCCGAAAATATGGCTTGCCAATACGCCAGGTCATTCGTCCGCTTGACGATGGACACTGGGACTTCGAGCAAGGTGCCTTTGTGGGAAAAGGAGTGGTATGCCACTCCGGGCAGCTGGACGGCCTGGACTACAGTCAGGCCTTCGCCATGTTGCGCGAAACGCTTGAGTCCAGCGGACAAGGCCGTGCAGTGACCCACTATCGTTTGCGTGACTGGGGGATTTCGCGACAAAGATACTGGGGTTGTCCCATCCCGATTGTTTATGCCGATGGCGAGCCGCAGGCGTTGCCGGACGATGCGCTTCCGGTTGTTTTGCCAGAAGAGGTGGACATGTCTGCGCAGGGGTCACCGCTGGCTGCAGACGGGAGCTTCTGTGATGCCGGGGTGAACGAGGACGGTGTCGCTTTGCGCCGTGAAACGGATACTTTTGATACCTTTTTTGAATCCAGCTGGTATTACGCGCGTTTTGCCAGTGCCGGTTGCCAACAAGCGATGCTTGACGAGGAGGCGAGTTACTGGTTGCCTGTGGATCAGTATGTGGGCGGGGTTGAGCATGCGGTTCTGCATTTGCTGTACGCCCGCTTTTTCCACCGCCTGATGCGTGACCAAGGGCTGGTTAGCGACTCTGAACCGTTTACGCGCCTTCTGACTCAGGGCATGGTGCTGAAAGATGGCGTGAAAATGTCAAAGTCCAAAGGCAATGTGGTGGATCCGGAAAGTTATATTGAACGCTACGGGGCGGATACGGTTCGTCTGTTCATGATGTTTGCGGCACCACCGGAACAATCCATGGAGTGGTCGGAAGGGGGTGTGGAAGGGGCTTCCCGCTTTTTGAAGCGTTTGTGGCGTGGGGTCTGTGAACATTGCGATGCGTCTCCGGTGAAGGCGGAGGCGGATCGTGCCGCTGGTCTGGAACTTCGCTACCAAACACACAAAACCATCGAAAAAGTCAGCAATGACATTGGTTCTCGCTACGTATTCAATACCGCGATTGCGGCGATTATGTCTTTGCTTAATGCTTTGTTGCGTTTTTCAGATCGTTCGCAAGGTGGCCATCAGGTGCAGCGCGAAGGCTATGTCGCAATCGTGCAGTTGTTGGCGCCTGTGGTGCCGCATATCACTCATCATTTATGGTTTCGTCTGGGCTTTGACGAGCCGGTGATTGACAGCTCCTGGCCGCAGATCGACAGGGAAGCATTGCGGCGGGATCGCGTGACGGTGGTCGTGCAAGTCAATGGAAGGTTGCGTGCCAAACTGGAACTCATGAAGGGAAGCGGCGAAGAGCAGGTTTGCGAGCTGGCGTTGGCGAACAGTACTGTGCAGCGTTTTGTGACAGAAAGCCAAGTCAGGCGGGTGATTTTTGTTCCCGATCGCTTGGTAAATTTTGTGGTTTAGGCATGACCGGGAAATGGAAATGGTTGTGGTTGGTGGCGGTTGTGCCAATGCTCACCGCTTGTGGTTATCACTTGGTCGGCAACAGTTCAAAATCTGGCGCGCACACGGAACTTCCGACAAAAATCGCTGTGGTGGGTTTGACGCATTACGACCCCTTATACGTGGCGATGCGCTCTGTGTTGAACCGCCATGGGGTGAGAGTCGTGGCGCGTGGAAAGGCAGTCTGGCAGTTGGAGGTTCAAGGCCACAAAGTTTCTGAACAGGTCGCTGTGATTGGTACAGCGGCGGGTTCTTTCGAATACGATTTGCGTCTGGACGCAGAGGTTCAGACAGCCCTTAAAGGAAAAGGAAAAGTTCGCGTGCTCAGCACAAGGCACTTCAGCGTATACGGGGGTTACCCCAATGAGCCGAACAATCCGGTAGCCAGTGAGCAAAAGCGTCAGGAAGACCTGGGGCGTATGCGCGACGAATTGTGCGAACAAATTCTGGGACATTTGAAGTACCTGGCGAAGAAATACCGACGTGCTGCGTAGTCAGAGACCGCCGGCTCGCCCGGCCTTTCCGCGGAGGTCAGTCTGTGTGGGAGGTCTTTCGGACTGTTTCCATAATCATGGCGCAATCCAGTTCCCCATGTCCGGAACTGACGGCGGTGCCCATACGCGAAAGTGCAGCGCTCAGTCCCTGGAGTTTCAGTCCCATGGCGGTGGCAAGAGACCGCCGGCTCGCCCAGTCTTTCGGTGGAGATCAGTCAGTGTGGGAGGTTTTTCGGACTGTTTCCATAATCATGGTGCAATCCAGTTCCCCATGTCCGGAATTGACGGTGGCACCCATACGCGAAAGTGCAGCGTTCAGTCCCTGGAGTTTCAGTCCCATGGCGGTGGCGAGAGACCGCCGGCTCGCCCGGCCTTTCCGCGGAGGTCAGTCTGTGTGGGAGGTCTTTCGGACTGTTTCCATAATTATGGCGCAATCCAGTTCCCCATGTCCGGAACTGACGGCGGTGCCCATACGCGAAAGTGCAGCGTTCAGTCCCTGGAGTTTCAGTCCCATGGCGGTGGCAAGAGACCGCCGGCTCGCCCAGTCTTTCGGTGGAGATCAGTCAGTGTGGGAGGTTTTTCGGACTGTTTCCATAATCATGGTGCAATCCAGTTCCCCATGTCCGGAATTGACGGTGGCACCCATACGCGAAAGTGCAGCGTTCAGTCCCTGGAGTTTCAGTCCCATGGCGGTGGCGAGAGACCGCCGGCTCGCCCGGTCTTTCGGTGGAGATCAGTCAGTGTGGGATGTCTTTCGGACTATTTCCATAATCATGGCGCAATCCAGTTCTCCATGTCCGGAATTGACGGTGGTGCCCATACGCGAAAGTGCAGCGTTCAGTCCTTGGAGTTTCAGTCCCATGGCGGTGGCGAGAGACCGTCGGCTCGCCCGGCTCTTCGGTGGAGATCAGTCTGTGTGGGAGGTCTTTCGGACTGTTTCCATAATCATGGCGCAATCCAACTCCCCATGTCCGGAATTGACGGTGGCGTCCATACGCGAAAGTGCAGCGTTCAGTCCCTGGAGTTTCAGTCCCATGGCGGTGGCGAGAGACCGTCGGCTCGTCCGGCTCTTCGGTGGAGATTAGTCTGTGTGGGACATCTTTCAGACTGTTTCCATAATCATGGCGCAATCCAGTTCTCCATGTCCGGAATTGACGGTGGTGCCCATACGCGAAAGCGCAGCGTTCAGTCCCTGGAGTTTCAGTCCCATGGCGGTGGCGAGAGACCGCCGGCTCGTCCGGCCTTTCGGTGGAGGTCAGTCTGTGTGGGAAGTCTTTCGGACTGTTTCCATAATCATGGCGCAATCCAGTTCCTCATGTCCGGAATTGACGGTGGCACCCATACGCGAAAGTGCAGCGTTCAGTCCCTGGAGTTTCAGTCCCATGGCGGTGGCGAGAGACCGCCGGCTCGCCCGGCCTTTCGGTGGAGGTCAGTCTGTGTGGGAGGTCTTTCGGACTGTTTCCATAATCATGGCGCAATCCAGTTCTCCATGTCCGGAACTGACGGTGGCGCCCATACGCGAAAGCGCAGCGTTCAGCCCCTGGAGTTTCAGTTCCATGGCGGTGGCAAAAAATCGCAGGCTCGCCCGGCCTTTCTGCGGAGATCAGTCAGTGTGGGAGGTCTTTCGGACTGTTTCCATAATCATGGCGCAATCCAGTTCCCCATGTCCGGAATTGACGGTGGCGCCCACATGCGAAAGTGCAGCGTTCAGTCCCTGGAGTTTCAGTCCCATGGCGGTGGCGGTGGCTTTGGCGATTTTTAGATCCTTGTGCATAAGAGCAACTTTGAAGCCCGGTGCATAATTTTTTTCCAGCAGGCGTCGTCCATAAATTTCGAGAACATGGCTCTGTGCGCTCCCACCTAGTAGTGCCGACCGAACTTGCCTCAGGTCTACGCCCGAGGAGCGAGCAAATTCCATGGCCTCAGCCACAGCGGCCATGGTTTGCGTGATCACCATCTGGTTGCACATTTTGGCGGTTTGCCCGGCTCCGTTGCTGCCGATATGGACGATGGTGGTACCCAGAACCCGCAAGACCGGCAAGGCTCGCTTTACCGTTTCGCCATTGCCTCCAACCATGATGGAGAGCGTTCCGTTTATCGCGCCGGGTTCCCCGCCGGATACCGGGGCGTCCAGCATCTCGATGGACTTTTCTGCGAATTTTCTCGCCAAAGTCTGCGTGATTTGCGGAGAGATTGTGCTCATGTCAATGACCATGCTGTTTTTTTTCAAACCATGAATGGCACCATCAGGCCCAGTCAGGACTGCTTCCACGTCAGGGGAGTCCGACACGATGGAAATAAAACAGTCGGCGTTTTCCGCCGCGCTGGCAGGGCTGTTGCAAGCCAAGGCTCCGAGCTTTGTAAATTCTTCGAGGAGCGCGGGCTTGCGGGCGTACACTTGAAGCCTGTAACCCGCTTTCAGGAGGTTGCGAGCCATCGGGTTTCCCATGATGCCGAGACCTGCAAAAGCGATGGAATGGATAGGTGTCATGACTGAAGTTTTGTTCGGGAGAATGGATTTTTCAACCTTTGAATCCAGTCTAAAAGACTCTCTCGCCCGTGTCTATCTGTTGTGTGGGGAAGAACCCTTGCAACGCTTCGAAGCCAGCCGCCTGCTGTTGGCGGCGGCACACAGGCAGGGGTACGATCACAGGTCAGTGCATCACGCAGACGTAGGCCTCGACTGGCGTGCGCTGTTGGCAAGTGCCGACAATGGCTCACTGTTCGGGGAGAAGAAAATGCTTGAGCTTCGTTTTGGCAAGGCGAAAAATCCTGCCCATATAAATCCCCACTTGCTGGCACTGGTTTCGAAGCTGGGTCAAGACGTGATCTTGCTCGTGGACGTTGATAAAGCGGATCTGCGCGCGGCGTGGGTGAAAAAGATACTGAAGATTGGTGTGATGGTTGAAATGAAAACAAAAAGCCAGATACAAATGAAGGCTTGGATAAGGCACCGGGGATTGAAGCTGGGTTTGAAGTTGGGGAGCCAAGTAGTGAGTGCCATCGCCGAAAATACGGAAAACAACATGGTGGAGGCTGCGCGTATAGTGGAAATATTGTCTCTGCTGTTCCCCGACGAAAAAATCAGTCTGGAATCATTGGCGACTGTGTTGCGCGATGACGCAAAATTTGACGTATTCACGTTGGCGGACGCGGCACTGAGTGGTGCATGCGTGCGTGCGGTGCGGATCCTGCGTCGCCTGGAGCGTGAAAAGAAACCCGCTACTTTGGTGTTGTGGGTTTTGGCAGATCGTCTTCGTCTGTTGGTGGAAATGCAGCAATTGCTGCTTGCCAACAAAAGCTGGCAACCGGTTCTGCAAACCCAGTGGGAGTCGCGCAGAAAAAGGCTGCAGCAGGCTTTTGAGCGCCGGCCGCGACAAAATTGGACGGTTCTTTTGCACAGCTGCGCGCGGATTGACGCTTCGATCAAAGGTGCCAGTGACGGCAAGGAATGGCAAGAGTTGCTAGAATTGGTCTTATGCGTTGCCGGCACTTCGTTTCCACTGCTTAATGTAAGATGATACGCAAATGGACATAGAAGCGGGCGCGAATTCTCAGACCATGAAAGACCGGGTGCGGGTGGTGCGTGAGGCCGCACGCATTTTGGCTTTTTCCAGCACCAAGACAAGAAATTTGGCACTGACGGAAATCGCGGTCAGCCTTGAGCGCTCCGTGCCGGCACTTCTGGAAGCAAACCGGCGCGATTTTGAGTTTGCTGAAAAGAAAGGAGTCAATGCCAGTTCCCTTGAGCGTCTGTCTTTGGACAAGAACCGCTGCATGGCGATGATTGAAAGCATTCGAAAAATCGCAGATCTACCTGATCCGATTGGAGAAATCAATGAATTGTGCAAGCGCCCATCCGGGATTACGGTGGGACGCATGCGTGTGCCACTTGGAGTCATAGGCATCATTTATGAGTCGCGACCGAATGTAACCGCTGATGCTGCGGCTCTTTGTATCAAGTCTGGCAACGGGGTCGTCCTCAGGGGTGGCTCGGATGCCGCCGAAAGCAGCCGGGCGATCGCGGATTGCGTGCGCGCCGGTTTGGCTCAGTCGGGATTGCCGGTAGATTGTGTTTATCTGGTTCCGGGCAGGGATCGGGACAAGGTTGGTGAAATGCTCGCATTGGAAGGTTTGATCGACGTGATCATTCCTCGTGGCGGGCCGCAGCTGATTGAACGGGTTTCGCGTGAAAGCAAGATTCCGCTACTGAAGCATCTGGACGGCAATTGCCATGTCTACGTGGATGAGAAGTGCGATCTGGATATGGCTTGCGCCATCGCGGTGAATGGCAAAACACAACGCTTCAGCGTGTGCAACGCTCTGGAGACCTTGCTGGTTGCCGAAGAAATCGCACCGACTTATTTGCCTAGGGTGGCTGCAGGGCTGGAAGAAAAAGGGGTGAAGCTGAGGGTCTGCCCGAAAAGCCTGGAGTGGTTGCCGGGTCGGGAGCCTGCTGCCGAAGAGGACTGGTACATGGAGTATTTGGCACCGATTCTGGCGATGAAAGTGGTGCGCGACATTGATGAGGCCATGGCGCATATTCACCATTATGGTTCAGCGCACACCGACGTGATTGTTACGGAGAATCGAGCGAACGCCATGCGCTTTTTGTGCGAAGTGGATTCCAGTTCGGTCATGGTGAATGCTTCGCCGCGCTTTGCGGACGGACATGAATATGGCTTGGGAGCAGAGATTGGCATCAGCACGGATCGCTTGCATGCGCGTGGGCCGGTGGGGCTTGAAGGATTGACCAATCAGAAATACGTGGTTTTCGGTAGTGGTCAGGTACGCTGAGATGGCTCCGGCTCCTTGCAGCTGATTGCGGTGTACGGGGGCGCTTTTGACCCACTTCATTTTGGGCATTTGCGACCGCTTTTCAAATTGGCAGTCCAACCGTGGGTGGGGCAGATTTCGCTTTTGCCGTGCGGAGAGCCTGTGTCTGCCAAAAAGGTGTCTCCTGCCTTACACCGTCTCGCGATGTTGCGCACCGTGGAATTTCTTCCCGGAATGATGATTGACACGCGTGAGATGGAATGTGCAGACCCTTCCTTTACCGCGAATACGCTTCAAGAAATACGCATGGAAGTTGGAGAGGAAGCATCTCTGGCTTTTATCCTCGGGCAGGATGCGTACGCAGATATGCCGCGTTGGTTTCGTTGCGAGCGGATTCTGGAACTTGCCCATTGCATCGTGATGGCTCGGCCGGGCGCACCTTCGCCCGCTCCGCCTCCGGGTGGCTTTGTCGGCTTGGCCGAGTTGACGCGAAGCCCTTTTGGGGGCGTATGTTTTTACCGGGAGTGCCAGGTGGATATTTCTGCCACGACAATTCGCAAGCTGATTGCTGAAGGCCAGTCGCCATGCGAGTTTTTGCCTGCTGGTGTCTGGGATTACATTCGTGAGCACCGCCTCTATGGATGGTGCCAGTGACTCTGGAGCAACTGTCGGAAAAGATTCGCAAGCTGTTGCTGGAAGCAAACGCAGAAGATGTCGTGGAAATTGAGGTAAAAGGACTTACAACCTTGTTTGATCGCATATTTGTCGCAACCGGAAAAGCCCGACCCCACAATCGAGCCATCGTTGAGAGTATCGTGGAGAGTTTGAAAGACGATGGGGTGAAAGCACTCGGTATAGAGGGAAACGCCGATGCCGAATGGGTTTTGCTTGATTATGGGGAGGTAGTTGTCCACGTTATGCGGAAAGATTGCCGTGATTTTTACGCTTTGGAGAAGCTCTGGGGCACACCATTGCCTGCAACAGAGGAACATTGATTTTTTGTGAGCCAAATCAGAGCTGCGACGAGAACAGTTGCACTGCCTGGTAAGGCAGAATTCCAACCTGCCTGAGGCGAGATGGCCATCATCGTTGCCGAGCTGGCAAAGCATTCAGAACTCTAAAGCGTGCTTAAAACGCTGACCTACTTTTTCGCTGCGCTGATTCTGCTGTTTGCCGGCGCGATTTTGTATCTTCAGTATTCCACCTCTGCGCAAAGACAGATCGCCGCGGCAGTTGAGCAGCTGAGCGAGCGATATGGTGTGAAGGTCGCGACCTCAAATGTAAAGCTTCACTTTCATTTTCCGACCATGTTTGTGGAAATGTCAGACTTGGAAGTGAAGTTGCCAAACTCCTCCAACGTCCTGTTCAGTGGTGATTTTCTTCATTTACAGATGGATCTGTACGAGTCGATCGTGCAGCGCAAGCCGATATTTTCAGAAGTCGATTTCTATCGTTCTTCTGTGACCATTCGCCTTGACGAAAGTGGTCGTCCCGAGTTTCTTGCCTTGCTTCCCGCCACTGCTCGCTCAGGCTCTGAAAGCCACCGCACTTCCATACGCTTCAGGAACAGCACTTTTACTTTCGTGAACCATGCCAATGCGACTTTAATCCTGGCCAATGCCGATCTTGCGGTGTTGGTGGAAAAAGAAAACGTGCAGCTGGAACTACGGAGTGAACGAGCAGAAAGCTTCGCTGAAATACGCGTGCTGGCCAATGGCTCACTCCGCTCAGGTCGGCTTGCAGATGGCAACTTTTATGTCAAGACACGAGGGTTGCTTTTGGCTCCTTGGGGGGATTTTTTTGTCTTCAACAAACTGGGGCAGGGGGGGGTGACAGGCACTATATGGGGGACATTGGATGAAGGAAACTTCAGCAGCCTGACCGGAAAACTGGAACTGCAGGACTATCAGGGTGACTTTGGGGACGATGGCGAACTTTTCGGTATCGTCAAAGCGGATGAGTTGTTCCCGCTGAAGCTGGAAACGGAATTTTCCTGGACAGGCACGCAAAGCACCAGTGAGCTGAACATGTCCAGGCTGTTTCTGTTTTCGCCGGCTGTGGAAATAAAACAAGGCAGTTTTTCCCTGCGACATGAGCACACAGCAGGATCGGAAAGCCATTTGTACTTTTCCGTTCCGTATATTGAC
The DNA here is from genome assembly GCA_965215765.1 of uncultured candidatus Poriferisulfidus sp. GTDB lineage: Bacteria > Pseudomonadota > Gammaproteobacteria > Poriferisulfidales > Oxydemutatoraceae. The sequence continues at coordinate 1,529,606 of OZ244118.1, forward strand.
GAGAAAAGCAACCTCTATGTGTCAAAAATCTTCAGCGAACAATCGTCTCCTTCTTCGTTGACGGTCGCCTTTTCCGGGAATTCAATGCGGACGGCAGCAGTCTTTTCTCATGAGCTGTTACCGGAAGCAGCGGCACAGAATTCTGCCTTGCCAGTGCGCTTGCTGGTTCCGCCCTCGCTATTGGCTACACCCCGGTTGACCCGTTTTGGTGTCGCCATGGAAGCAGAGGAGCTGCGCGTGTCCGATTTGAGCATCTTTGAGCTGCCCGTATTGATCCGGGACTTTTCCGGGTCTCTGCACCTGACGCCATCCAGCAGTGGATTGATGGTTTTGTCGCACATTGAATCTGCCGCTATTGCCGGCGGGCAATCAGGAGGTGATTTCTTCGGCACTTTTGGCGAGGAGGAACCGGTCATCCATACATTTTTGGAAATGCGGTCGGTTTCTCTGACTGAGGTGCGTGGCTTGTTGCCGCTTAAGCTGATGAAGCCCAAGCTGCAGGACTGGCTGAATGAATCGCTGCTTTCCGGCGTAGCGGAGTACGCAGTACTGGGTTTGTCCGGCCCCGTGCGCGCTACTTTTTTCGGCGAAGGTGGCGGGCAGTTTTTTGCGAACTTCCAGGTCAATGATGGTCGGATTCGCTACCACAAGGCGGTAGCACCGGTGACCCACATTGTTGGAGAGGTGAAACTTGAAGGAGAGCAGCTGACGGTGGTTGCGAGTCAGGCGCAGTTTTACGGGTTGCAGTTAACCGAAGCGAGGGTGGAAGTTCCGGACTTGGAGCACCCTGTTATCAAAGTACGTGTGCAGGCAGCCGGTGACTTGGAACAGTTGCCGGGTTACCTTTTGGAGAGTGTTCCTTCGGCGATGGCAAAGGTGCCGCGATTTTTACTGAAAGGGGCGGGAGATATCACGGTGGAAGTTGATGCCCCGCTTGTCAGGAGCGCAGAGTCGCCCCTGCGCGTTGAGGGCAGGGTTCATTTTGACAATGCCCGTTTGCAATTACCGGAGCAGGACTTGGATTTTGATGCCGTAAATGGTGTTTTGCATTTTGATGAGGGCGGGTCTCGGGAAGGGCAATTTGGTGCTCTCCTTGCCGGACAGCAACTTGCTGTGGAAGTGACTCGCGAAGCGCGCAACTTCAAAATTCAAGTTCAAGGAGAATTATCAAGCGAGTATTTGGTCTCTCGTTATTTGCCGAAATTCCAGGAACGTATTTCGGGAGCTTCCAACTGGGATATTCAGCTGTTGATCCCAAGCTCAGATGAAGCACGATCCGAACAGGGAGTTTCGTTTGATTTGCGCTCGGAACTGCTTGGGAGCACCTTTGATTTGCCCGCTCCTTTGGCAAAGGAAGCGGCAGAGAAACGCGAATTTACGGCGCACTTCATTCGTAAAAACTCAGGTATGGAGGTGGAGGCGAAGCTCAAGGGCATTGCTGACGTGCACTATGTTATGGACAGCTTGCCGCTTCCCGGTAAGGTGAACGTGTCAGCAGAATTCTTGCAAGCGGTAGACGTGCTTGCCTGGTCTCGCTACTGGCCAGAGAACACTGCGAACCCGACTTTTTCCGGAGATGGCTCGGTAGAACTTTCTTTTGCCGCTTTGCAATTGGGGTCAACGCAAACAGGGAAGCTGTGGCTCGGAGTCCAGGTCGACAAGGCGCAGAGAATTCGTGTGAAGGCTCGTTCTGACTGGTTACAGGGCAAGGCACTGATACCACGCGACCCAAATGCCACCGGGCATATCAACTTGGACAGGTTGTTTCTGTCCCCTGAAATGCTTTCCCACGCCGACGCAAGCACTCGCGTGACCCGTTTGCCCCAGCTACCCCGCATAAAGGCTTCAGTGAAAAGCCTGAAGTTTGGAGATCGGATCTTCACAACGGTTGACACAACATTTCGGCTGACTGATGCGGGCGTGAATGTCTCGCGGTTCTCAGCGGCTCTTCCCGAAGCCAAGGGCAAGCTGGAGTTTTCGGGAGACTGGAAAGTGGGTCAGAAAACACGCATGAAACTACTCGTCAAGGTGCAGGATTTCGGCAGCCTGTTGCCGCTAAAAGAGCGGGAAGCGGTGCTTGAAAAAGGCAACGGACATGTTCTCGTCGATTTTTTCTGGCCAGGAAGCCCGGGTGATTTTGATTTCGGAAAAATTACCGGAAGCGCGAAAATCGCGCTAAAGGACGGGGTTCTCCAGCAGATAGATCCATCAGCCAGTAAACTCATTGGCCTGTTGAATCTTTCTGTCCTCTTGCGGCGCCTGTCCCTTGATTTCAGCGACCTTTTGTCAAAAGGTCTGCCTTTTGACAAGCTGTTCGGAGATTTCAGCTTTCAGGACAGTGGAATGCACACCAGGAAACTATTGATTAACAGTCCCACTATGTACATTAAAGTTCAAGGGAAAACAGACATTGAAAAAGAATTGTATGACCTGAATATTGAGGTAGTGCCCAATTTGAGCGGAAATCTGCCTGTCGCTGCCTCACTGGTCGGTGGGCCGCTCGTTGGAGGCCTGGTTTTTCTGGGAGAGAAGATCATCGGATTGGGCAAAACGCTGGATAAACTCTTGGTACTGCAATACCACATGGGAGGAAAATGGGCTGAACCGGAAATAAAATTTGTGAAGGCGCCGGTCGTGAATAAATTGAACATCCTGAATACTTTTCGGGGTCGGTAGCTGGCAGAGGAAGACAAAGTCTGGCACGAAGTCCGGTGCTCTTGGCGTGTTAGCCAATGCTGTATTTCCCAGCCCCCCGGATTGCAGGCAATACCATAAGGTAGGGAAATGGGTCGAACCGGAAATAAAGTTTGTGAAGGCACCGGTCGTGAATAAATTGAACATCCTGAATACTTTTCGGGGTCGGTGGCAGGCAGAGGAAGACAAAATGTGGCACGAAGTCTGTTGCTCTTGGCGTGTTAGCCAATGCTGTGCTTCCCAGCCCCCCCGGATTGCAGGCATCACCATAAGGGAGGGAAATGGGCTGAACCGGAAATAAAGTTTGTGAAGGCACCGGTCGTGAATAAATTGAACATCCTGAATGCTTTTCGGAGCCGGTAGCTGGCAGAGGAAGACAAAGTCTGGCACGAAGTCCGTTGTTGTCGGTGTGTTGGTCAATGCTGCTGTATTTCCCAGTCCCCCGAATTGCAGGCATTACCATAATGGAGGGAAATGGGCTGAACCGGAAATAAAGTCTGTGAAGGCACCGGTCGTGAATAAATTGAACATCCGGAATACTTTTCGGGGTCGGTAGCTGGCAGAGGAAGACAAAATGTGGCACGAAGTCCGGTGCTCTTGGCGTGTTGGTCAATGCTGTGTTTCCCAGCCCCCGGATTGCAGGCATCACCATAAGGTGGGGAAATTGGCTGAACCGGAAATAAAGTTTGTGAAAGCACCGGTCGTGAATAAATTGAACATCCTGAATACTTTTCGGGGTCGGTAGCTGGCAGAGGAAGACAAAGTCTGGCACGAAGTCCGGTGCTCTTGACGTGTTGGCCAATGCTGCATTTCCCAGCCCCCGGATTGCAGGCATCACCATAAGGTGGGGAAATTGGCTGAACCGGAAATAAAATTTGTGAAGGCGCCGGTCGTGAATAAATTGAACATCCTGAATACTTTTCGGGGTCGGTAGCTGGCAGAGGAAGACAAAGTCTGGCACGAAGTCCGTTGTTGTCGGCGTGTTGGCCAATGCTGCTGTATTTCCCATTCCCCCGATTGCAGGCAATACCATAAGGGAGGAAAATGGGTCGAACCGGAAATAAAGTTTGTGAAGGCACCGGTCGTGAATAAATTGAACATCCTGAATGCTTTTCGGAGCCGGTAGCTGGCAGAGGAAGACAAAATGTGGCACGAAGTCCGGTGCTCTTGGCGTGTTAGCCAATGCTGTGTTTCCCAGCCCCCGGGATTGCAGGCAATACCATAAGGGAGGGAAATGGGTCGAACCGGAAATAAAGTTTGTGAAAGCACCGGTCGTGAATAAATTGAACATCCTGAATGCTTTTCGGGGTCGGTAGCTGGCAGAGGAAGACAAAGTCTGGCACGAAGTCCGGTGCTCTTGGTGTGTTGGCCAATGCTGTGTTTCCCAGCCCCCGGGATTGCAGGCATCACCATAAGGGAGGAAAATGGGCTGAACCGGAAATAAAGTTTGTGAAGGCACCGGTCGTGAATAAATTGAACATCCGGAATACTTTTCGGGGTCGGTAGCTGGCAGAGGAAGACAAAGTTTGGCACTAAGTCCGTTGCTCTTGGCGTGTTAGCCAATGCTGCTGTATTTCCTAGCCCCCCGGATTGCAGGCACCGCAGGCTGAATCCTCTTTATTTTGACCCAAAGCTTCTGTTCGGGCTGTGGGAGGTTTGGCTTATTGCGTGCTTTTGTCGGCAGGATCGCGAGCGGCGGCGGTTTCGGGAAAAGCGACCGTATGCTGCATATCCAGTCGAATGCCAATCGCCTCGCCAATGTGGTGGTTATGGTGACTCGGTGCCAGGCAATGTATGGTTTCGCCGTTTTTCAGCACCAATTGGTAGAGAAATTCCGCCCCGCGAAATTGTTTTGTCACGACGGTGGCCTGCCATGAACTATTGTCGTCGTGCACGATGTCGTCCGGTCTGACGAGAACGCTGAAGCGGTCGTTTTTAGTGTCTTCGCCCAGTTTTTCCATTGGGAAATCCCCCAGTACGGTGCGTACTTTATTCCCGGCAATCAGTTGCCCTGCGAGGAGGCTGCCCATGCCCACGAAGGTCGCGACATCGCGTGAGTCAGGTTGGTGATACAGGTTGTAGGCGGTATCCCATTGCAATAGGCGTCCCTGTGACATCACCCCCACGTAATCCGCCAGTGTCAGCGCCTCACTTTGGTCGTGCGTTACAAACAAGGCAGTAATTTTCTGTTCTTTGATCAGTCTTTTGATCGCATCTGCCAATTGCATGCGCAAGCCTTGATCCAGTCCGGAAAAGGGTTCGTCCAGAAGCAGCAGTCTGGGTTGGGGTGCAAGCGCTCGCGCCAGTTCTATGCGTTGTTGTTCGCCGCCGGACAACTCGTGGGGGTACGACTTTTTGCAGTGTTCCAGGCCAAGCAGCGACAGCAGTTTATCGATTTGGTGGTGCAGCGATTTTTTGCTGATCTTGCGCAGCCCGAAAGCAATGTTTTGCTCCACATTCAAGTGGGGAAACAGCGAACGCTCCTGAAAAACCATGCCGACTTGGCGCTTTTCTATCGCTTTGTGGAAATTGGCGGAGCTGAGCAATGTTCCGTCCAGGTGAATCGTGCCTTGCGTGAGCGTCTGAAAGCCGGCCAGGCAACGCAACAGGGTCGTTTTCCCACAGCCACTGGGCCCCAGCAAACAACCAATGTCCCGCTGGCGCAGGGTAAAACTGATGCCATGCAGGATGCTTTGCTGGGAAAAAGAGGCGGAAACTGCGTCCAGTTTCAGGAAAGCTTCGCTGTTTTCGCTCATGAAGGGTGCGTTGTCATTTTTTGTCTCGGCATGGTGTTTCTCATTTTAAGCGAGTCAGGGCAGGTTCAAAGCATTGCCGATTGTGGCCGACTCTACGTCCTGCTTCAGTGCAGTTTCAGGGAACGAATCACGACTGCGATGGGCAGCAAGCCTACGAGCACGATCGTCAGTGCTGGAGCTGCGATGCTGGTCAGCCGCTCATCGGATGCGAACTCAAAAGTCCGCACCGCCAAGGTGTCGAAATTGTAGGGGCGCAGAATCAGCGTCGCCGGCAATTCTTTGACAATTTCCACGAAAGCCAGAAGAAAGGCGGCAAAAACACCGTTTTTCATTAACGGCAAATGTATGCTTGAGAGTGTGCGAAAAAATCCGGAACCGAGGCTTCTGGCGGTTTCGTCAACGCTAAGCGGAATTTTTTCCAGAACCAGGCGCATGGAATTGAAGCCCATGGTCAGGAAACGAACGACCAAGGCAAGGAGCAACAAAGCCAATCCCGTGTTTTGCCAAAGACTCGCGTCTAGGTGAAGCCATGCACCAATATTGCGCAAGACTGTGACCATGGCAAGCACGCCGATGGCGACGACGACACCCGGGATCGCATAGCCCAGGGTAGCGGCTTCGGTGGCAAAACCCAAAATGCGCCCAGGTGCTACACGGCGGGAGTAGGACAGGATGAATGAGGCCACGAGCACCAGCAAGGCGCCTGTTGTTGCCAGAAGCAGCGTATTGCCCAGCAGTGTGGTGTAATCGCCCGAGAACCCGCTGCTGTCCTTGAATGCCCAATACAGCAGCTGCACAGTCGGTATCACAAAGCCGAGAGACAACACCAGCCCGCAATAAACGGTCGCCGCCAGGCGGGGTTTGCCAGTCTGGTATGGCTCGCTTTCCGGCGTTGAGATCTGTGTGTCTTCAAAGCGGGCCTGCTTGCGGGAAATCCTTTCCAACGTCAGGAACAGCAGAACGACCACCAGAAGTATCAACGAAAGCTGAACCGCCGTTCCCAGGCTGTTGAGTCCAAACCAGGCCTTGAGGATGCCCGAGCTGAGTGCCGGGATCCCGAAATACTGCACCACGCCATAATCTGCCAAGGTCTCCATGGAGACCAAAGCCATGCCGACGACCACGGCGGGACGGGCAATGGGCAAGCTGAGGCGAAAAAAGCACTCTCGCGGGCTTGCTCCTAGCATCCTGCCAGCTTCCAAAGAACGCCTTAGGTAGCCTCGAAACACCGCGTAGCTCAGTATGTATACGTAGGGGTAGAGAACGAAAGCGAGTAAAAAGACAGCGCCGCCGAGGGAGCGAACGGGCAAGGGCTCTGAAAGGTTCAGCATGGACAGCCAATGGTGCAGTACGCCGCCATAGTCAAGCAGTCCGGTATAGGTGTAGGCGATGACGTAGCCAGGGTAGGCAAGAGGGAGCACAAGTGCCCATCTGAAGAATGAGCGACCCGGAAAGTTGCAGTGGGTGCAGAGCCAGGCACTGCTGCTTCCAAGCAGAGCCGCAAGCAAAGAAGTGCCGGTGCAAAGCAACAGCGAATTGATGAAATATTCCGTTAAGAGGTTTTCTGCGAGATGGTGCCAGATTTCGGTGTCAGAGCCAAAAAAATAGAGCCCCAGAGAGCCAATCGGCGCTACGACGACGACACAAGCTGACAGCGCCAGCAACGCAATCCAGCGCGGCACCGTCAAGGTTTCAACGCCAGCCGGCGCGGTCTGCCAGTTTCACAGCTTCAGAATTCAGCTCACCAAGCCTGTGGAGGGCAGCATCATCACGTTTGAAGGTTTTCTGACCAGAAAGATCAGGGTTTGCAGAAGCACCGGGGATGACCGGGTATTCATGGTTCACGCGCGCGTACCAGGCTTGCGCAGAGTCGCTGAGCAGGAACTCCAGAAGTTTTAGCGCAGCTTTGGGGTGTTGGGCACCATTGATAACCCCGGCACCGCTGATGTTGACGTGTGCACCGCGATCTGCCTGATTTGGCCAGACAATTTCCACTTTCTTTGCCGCCTTCGCCTGGTCTTCGTCTTCGCCGTCACGCATCATCGACAGGTAATAAGTATTGACCAAAGCCAAGTCGCAGCCGCCGTGTGCCACTGCCAGTATTTGGTCTCGGTCACCTCCCGCTGGTGATCTGGCAAAATTGCCAACCAAAGATCTTGCCCAGTCCTGAGTGGCTGCCTGGCCGTTGGCAATGATCAGTGAGGCAATCAGCGATTGGTTGTACACATTGTCCGACGAGCGCACGCAGATTCTTTTGTGCCATTTTGAATCAGCCAGATCTTCGTAACGTTCGGGTCTTTCAGACTTCGGCAGACGAAGCGCAGCCACGATGACGCGTGAGCGCACGGACAAGCCATACCATTGCCCATCCGGGTCGCGGTATTGCGGTGGCACGCTTCTCTTCAGAAAGGCAGATTTCAGAGGCTGCAGGAGTTGCAGTTCTTTCAGGCGATGCAGGCGCCCGACGTCAGTGGTGATGAAAAAATCAGCATTCGGGTGATCTTTTTCCAGATGCAGTCTCGCGATGAGTGCGTCCGATTTTGCGGTGGTTAAATTGACTGTTATGCCGGTTTTTTCCGTGAATTCATCCAACAGAGGCTTGATGAGGTGTCTTTGGCGTGCCGAATACACATTCACGGTCTTCTCGGTTTCTTTTGCCTGAGGGGTGTCGTCGCCACTTTCGTTTCCGACTGCACTGGGCTGGTGAGACAGGGGGAGCCACAAAAGCAGGAAGACAACGCCTGCGATCAAAGTTTTGCAGCAAGGCGTGTGCGCCATGCGTCGCCTTGCAAGACGATAATGATTCTCGGGCATTAAAGGTTTTCGGGTGGAAAAAGGTGAGGTACGCAAGCCTGGGGAAAGTGATAATGACTATTGTTTATGAAGCCTATTTCTCTGTCAAGCTGGCTTTATGCCTGAGCTGCTTGCAAGCGGGAGCGTGCGCAAAGGTGAATCATCCCCAGAGAAAGCATGGTGGTGCTTCCGTTGCAAAACACAAATGGTTCCTTGAAGAGCCTTCTCATTTCAGCAGCATTTCTGCCAGGACAGCTTTTCGCTTCACTGAATGATTGGATAATATCTTTATAAATCAATTATAAAATATTGAAGTAAAAGGTTGATTATAGGTCTTGCTTGTGAATGGGGAAGCTTCAAGCGACCCGGAACGACCTTGCTGCACGCGCTTCGCGAGCCATGTCAATCGGGGAAGTGAGCAAGGCGAGCAGAGGCTTGTACGACCCAGATGAGCCCGGAAAGACGCTTGATGCTTCTATTTGGGTTCGCAAAACGCGCAAATGACGAATTTCGCTTTCATACAGGCTATGATGGACGCTCGGAACACCAATCAGGGGCAAACAGCCCATATTGAGAGGCAAAAGACTGGCTCACGTGGAAAAACCGCGTCTTGTCTTGCTTCAGAATGGCGGTTTGTCACGATTCTGGTTTTTGTTCGGTTTCCCTGGAAAATAAGGAGCACACATGACGAGTTTGCCAATGGATCAGCGAGATGGATGGATTTGGCTGGATGGAGAATTTGTGCCTTGGAAAGAGGCCAAAGTTCACGTGCTCTGCCACACATTGCATTATGGCTTGGGAGTTTTTGAGGGGGTGCGCGCCTACGAAACAGAGCGGGGTGTCGCGATTTTCCGCTTGCAGGAACACACCACACGGCTATTCAACTCGGCGAAGATCGTGGGCATTAGCATGCCTTGCAGCCACAAAGAGGTGGTTGATATTCAAATGCAAATTCTGGAGCTTAACAAGCTGAGCCGGGCTTATATCAGACCTATGGTGTTTCTGGGTTGCGAGTCTCTGGGCCTGCGCGCCACTGATCTTCAGTCCCATTTGATGGTTGCCGCATGGGACTGGGGTGCTTATTTGGGTGCGAAAAATATGGAAACCGGCATCAAGGTGAAAACCTCTTCCATTAGCCGCCACCATCCGGGCGCAATGATGGAGAAAGCGAAAGCCAACGGGGGCTACTTGAATTGCATCATGGCGTTGCACGAAGCGATTGATGCCGGCTACGACGAATGTCTGATGCTGGACGCGCACGGTTGCGTTTGCGAAGGTAGTGGGGAAAACATTTTTTTGGTCAGGGATGGGCACCTTCACACGCCGGACTTGTATTCAGCGCTTGACGGCATTACCCGCCGCACGATCATGCAGTTGGCCACCGACAAGGGGATTCGGGTTTGCGAAACCCGTATTACCCGGGACGAGGTCTACACAGCTGACGAGGTTTTCATGACTGGTACGGCTGCGGAAGTGACGCCGGTTCGGGAAGTGGATGGCAGAACGATCGGAAACGGAAAACGTGGCCCCGTCACCAAGCGTTTGCAGTCCACATATTTTGACCTTGTGCACGGCAAGTTGCCTGCCCACTCTGACTGGTTGAGTTATCTGGACACTTCCGTAACCGAGCGCCATGCCTCCCAAGGCTGAGCCTTCTGATTCTCTTCTGAATAGCCTGGGTTTGCCCGATTTTCGGGGCATCCGTTTTTTGGTGGTCGGCGATGTCATGCTCGACTGTTATCTTTATGGCGATGTTGAGCGAGTCTCGCCTGAGGCGCCCGTGCCGGTTGTACACGTCACGGGACAGGATGAGTGCCCCGGCGGGGCAGCCAACGTCGCGTTGAACCTCAGTGCACTCGGTGGCGAAGTTTCTCTTCTGGGCGCGGTTGGCGCAGACGATGAGGCCAGGAGGCTGATGGAACTTCTGGGTGAAAGCCGAGTGCAATGTCCCTGGGTTGTTTCTGCTGCGCTGCAGACCACTCTGAAAACGCGTGTTCTGAGCAGCAGCCAGCAGCTATTGCGCATTGACCGCGAACAGCACCTCAACGAATGCTATTTGGAAGAGTTGAAAGAGCAATTTGTTGCCCTGTTGCCGTTGTGCGATGCCGTGGTTTTTTCCGATTACGCCAAAGGGGTTCTCGGCAAAGTGGCAGAGTGGGTCGCTTTGGCGAAAAAACGCCGCCTGCCGGTGTTTGTGGATCCCAAAGGTCAGGACTTTTCGCGTTATGCCGGGGTGGATGTTTTAACCCCGAACCTGGGGGAATTTAATGCGGTTGTCGGGGCTTCTGGAAGCGAAGCGGAATTTTTGGCAAAAGGCGAAAAGCTTTTGCAGGAGTTGAAGCTCGGTGCGCTGCTGGTGACACGGGGAAGCCAGGGTATGACGCTTTTTTCCGCGGCTGGTGTTGAGTGCTTTCCGGCGGAAGCCCAGGAAGTCTATGACGTGACCGGGGCAGGGGATACAGTCGTTTCCGTCTTGGCTGCCACTCGTGTTGCCGGTTGTTCGCTATCGGCGGCCACAAAGTTTGCCAACCGGGCAGCGGCAGCGGCGGTTCGGAAAATTGGCGTTTCAGTCGTGCGTCGCCGGGATTTGCTTGACGGTGGTGGCGATGGTTTCGGTTTTTCCGCTGTTCTTTCCGGTGCTCAACTGCCAGGGGTTCTGCGCGCCTCACGCGCCTTGGGAGAGCGTCTGGTGATGACCAATGGTTGCTTCGATTTGCTTCATGTCGGTCATGTGGAATATTTACAGCAGGCAGCTGCTCTGGGGGATCGCCTGCTGGTTGCCATTAACGATGACGCTTCGGTTGCCGGATTGAAGGGATCAAGTCGTCCTTTGGTGTCCCTTGAGTCCCGGATGCAAGTGGTTGCTGGTCTGGCAAGCGTCGACTGGGTGGTTCCTTTTTCGGAACTCACGCCGGAGCGGCTGATCAGCGAGGTGATGCCGGATGTGTTGGTGAAAGGGGGGGATTACCGTGCCGATGAAGTGCTTGGGGCAAAACAGGTGCAGGAAAATGGCGGTGAGGTGAAAATTATTCCGTACGTCAAAGGTTTTTCAACCAGCGAGATGCTCGAAAAAGCTCGTCTCTGAAGGATTTTTGGCGTGACAAAGAGAGAGAAGATTTTTATCGTGGGTTCGGCGTGGGTCGGCGATATGATTTTTGCACAATCCCTGTTCAGTGATTTGCAGCGGCAATACCCTGACGTGGAGATCACAGTGGCGGCTCCTGCCTGGTCTGCACCACTCTTGAGGCGCATGCCGGAAATTACCCGGATTGTTGAGTTGCCTTTTAAGCATGGCGAGCTCCTTTTGGCAAAGCGGCGACAGCTCGGGCGTTCACTGCGAGCTTCCGGGTTTACGCGTGCCATTGTTTTGCCCCGCTCTTTGAAGTCCGCTTTATTACCCTGGTTCGCCAGAATCCCCATTCGTACCGGCTTTCTCGGAGAACTGCGTTATGGGCTGATCAATGATAGACGCACGCTTGATCCGGTGGCATTGCCGCGCGTGGTAGATCGTTTCCTTGCTTTGGGTCGTCCTGCGAGTGGGTCAGAAAGCAAAATTCCCTTCCGTTTTCCACGTTTGAAAATTGACGAATCAAACCGCGCCCGTTGCGTACAAAAGTTTGCCTTGTCTTGCGAGCAACCGGCTCTGGCTTTGTTGCCGGGTGCGGCTTTCGGGAAATCCAAGCGTTGGCCAGTCCACTATTTCGCAGAAGTGGCCAAACATTTCAGGAAACAAGGCAGACCGGTTTGGGTTTTTGGCGGTGAAAGTGAAAACGATGCAGGGTCGCGGATCGTTGTGCAGGCACCGGGAGCGGTCAATTTGTGCGGGCGCACAAGTCTGGCAGATGTGGCAGATTTGTTGTCGCTGTGTGGGCTTGCCATCGGAAATGATTCGGGTTTGTCGCACCTGGCACCGGCAACTGACTGCCCACCACTGGTGTTTTATGGCTCCTCGTCTCCGGATTTCACCCCGCCTTTGCACACCCGGGCGCGGATCATGAATCGGAATTTGCCGTGCAGTCCTTGCAGAAAAAGAACCTGCCGTTATGGGCACTATCGTTGCCTGACTGAGCTTCGCCCCGATGCGGCATGCGCAAACGGAGAGGCGATGCTTGCCCTTCATGATGCCAGGATGCCAAAGTCGGCATTGGCGGAAACGGTCTCATGACGCTCAAGTGCTTGACGAACCAGGTGGGTTGCCTGAAAGATGATCCCGGAAATGGGTTAAAGGCGGTTCCGGCTTCGTAACAGCGGTTTTGGTCTCAGGTTCAGCGTTCCTTGTATCCCCGTTCACCGCTTCCACTGATGACATTCGACGGGAAAGGCGTCCCCCCTCTGATCGTGAAGATTTTGCCACCCCGGGACTACGCAGACACCTTCGAGATGATGAAACAGCACTGCTTGCAGCGCGATGCAAACACCCCGGACGAAGTTTGGCTTCGTAACAGCGGTTTTTGTCTCAGGTTCAGCGTTCCTTGTATCCCCGATCATCGCTTCCACTGATGACATTCGACGGGAAAGGCGTCCCCCCTCTGATCGTGAAGATTTTGCCACCCCGGGACTACGCAGACACCTTCGAGATGATGAAACAACACTGCTTGCAGCGCGATGCAAACACCCCGGACGAAGTTTGGCTTTTGCAGCACCATCCCGTGATTACGCTTGGTGTGCGCGGTGACTTGCGTGATGTTTTGGACGCAGATGATTTGCCCGTCCTGAACAGCGACCGCGGAGGCAAGACCACGTGCCATGGGCCGGGGCAATGGATACTTTATGCACTCCTGGATTTGCCGCGCAGAAAAATACGCGTACGGGATCTTGTGACTTTGCTTGAAAGCTCGGTGGTCGCCACCTGTCGGCAGCATGGCGTCATCGCACAACGCCAACCCCGCACCCCCGGCGTGTTTGTGAAGGGGGCAAAGATTGCTTCTCTGGGACTGCGGGTTCGCCGCGGCTGCAGTTACCACGGCATAGCTTTCAACGTCAGCAATGACCTGTCTGTTTTCCGGAATATCGTGTGTTGTGGAGTTTCCGAACAACCCGTGGTGCGGTTTTGTGATCTGTCGGATCATGACCCGAAGGAGCTTCCTCTGAATTTTCTGGAAAATTTTCTCTTCGCATTGACGGGCAGGCCGATGTCTGGCGACCTGTCTTCAAAGCTGTCATTCCCATGAGCGGCAGTCAGCAGCGAACGCTTTCCCGGCTGACTCCGGACACCCATCTGCGTGGTGGCGCGAAAGTCCTGAAGCGTGTTCAGCGCGCCGCACATCTGGCAGGCAGCCCACTTGCCAAACCGCGGTGGTTGCGGACTCGGGCTGGTAATCCGGAGCGAATCGCAGAAATGAAAACCCAGCTCAGGGAAAAGCGCTTGACAACCGTATGCGAAGAATCACGCTGTCCGAATCTGCACGAATGCTTCAGTGCCGGGACGGCGACTTTTATGATCATGGGAAATCAGTGCACACGTCGTTGCAGTTTTTGCGACGTCGCGCATGGTCGTCCTGCTCTACTTGAGAAACAGGAACCACAAAGATTGGCGACGATGGTTCAGGCGCTGGGTCTTGGCTATGTGGTGATCACTTCAGTCGATCGGGACGATTTGCGCGATGGTGGTGCGGGGCATTTTGCGGATTGCGTACGCGCCGTGCGCGCGTGCAACGCCGGTATAAAAATAGAAATTCTGGTTCCGGACTTTCGTGGGCGGCTGGATGTCGCTTTGAAAAAGCTTTGTGTTTCCCCGTGCGATGTGCTCAGCCACAACATTGAGACGGTTTCCTCTCTCTATGCCCACGTGCGCCCGGGTAGCGACTATGCACACTCGCTTCAGATGTTGAAGCGACACAAGAGCTTGCAGCCCGCTATCCCGACAAAGTCAGGTTTGATGCTGGGGCTTGGTGAAAGCCCTTTGGAGGTAGAGAAGGTTCTGGAAGATTTGCGTGAAAACGATGTCGACATGTTGACCATCGGACAGTATCTGTGTCCCGGGGCGGGCTATCTTCCAGTGAAACGATACGCTCCTTTGGAGGAATTTGCGCATTACCGCAGCTTCGGCAAGCGTTTGGGCTTTCAACACGTGGAAAGCGGGCCGCTGGTACGCTCTTCTTACCACGCTGAGCAACAATTCGCTTAGAGAAGCCTTTGTTCACGTTTCGGTGACCACCCCTTGGGTCGGGAAATTCTGCCAGGAATCCGTCCTGCCAAGATTTTTCAAGGGACTTTTTTGCGCTTGCAAAGCCCCTGATGGCGTGTTTCTTTCAGTGATGCTCGTGTGGTAGCGCTTGTCGTTTCTGCGTCACATATTTCAGAAAGCCGGAAAAATTTTTCATGAAATTGCGAATCGCACAGAGATTGCGACGACTGACGCGAATCTGCCTGTCCATGTTCTTGACTGTCAGAAAATAATTGCCTGAGCCGGAGCATAGGAGACTCTTGACGTATGCTTTGTTGACCAAAGTGTTGCGGTGTACGCGTAGCAGCTTTGTGGCGTATTCCTCTTCAAAACTGATGAGGGAACGATCCACGATGGATTTTCCTCTGCTGTGATAAATCACCGAGTACTTTTCTTCCGAGCGCAGTATATAAATGTTGCTCAGCGGGATGAGTTCCATGTTTTTTCCAGTATGGCAGCAGATGTAGCTCTTCATTTTGTCGCTGAAAGAATCGGGTTCCCGGATCAGGTGGCGAGTGTTTCGCTGTGTGTGTTCCAAGGCTCGCAGCAGAGATTCGCGACGCACTGGCTTGAGTAGGTAATTCTCAGCGTGGACATGAAAAGCATCCAGGGCGTGTTCGGCAAAGGCGGTGACGAAAATAATGATCGGAGGCTTTTCTGTGCTGCTGATGTGACGAGCCGCTTCAATGCCGTTCATACGAGGCATCCTGATGTCCATAAGAACCAGATCCACCGGCATGGAATCCACCATGAATACCGATTCGATGCCATCGTGCGCCTTCCCCACGACGTGGCAATCAGGAAAGTTTTCGATCATGAGGGACAAACGCTCACGGGCGTTATCTTCGTCGTCAACGACTAGTACATTCATAGTTCTGTCTCCATTGGAATTTTGAAAGTTACGATGTGCACGCAGGCATCTTGCCTGTGGCTGATGTAAGAGCGATTGCCGAAAACTTGCGACAAGAGCTTCTCAATGCGTTCGTGTGTCTGCTGGTTTCCGTGCGTATGCTTTCCAGGAAGCTTTCCTTCCGGGTTGCGAATTTCAAAACACAACCACACGTCGTGCTGATGTATGGAAACAAAAATTGTGCCAGTGTCTGCGCAGGTTTCTATTCCATGGTAGACGGCGTTTTCCAGGAGTGGTTGCAAGAACATTGCCGGGACACGGGTTTTCAGCGAGATTTGCGGGTCAATTTCCCAGACGACTTTGAGTTTTCCGCCAAGTCGGGTCTTTTCAATTCCCAGATAGAGTTTTGCGGTTTCCAGTTCCTCTTTGAGGCTGATGATGTGATTTTGTTTCATTACGGCACGGAATAATTCTGCTAGCTGATGGAGATTAGCTGCGGCAAGTTCGGGGTGTGCGTGCAGTAGACAAACGGTAGTATTTAGACTGTTAAAAAGAAAATGGTGGCGAAGATACCTCCAGCGTGCGTTGCTTTTTTCCAGCGTCTTTATGCGTTCACGTTGGCAGAGGAAGATGGCAGCCGGGATGAAGAAAGTGCCTGAGAAAAAAAGCAGGCTTGCGCTCTTTTCGGGATGGTGGGCTGGGTCAAAAAGACTCCCTTCCAGCGTAAAAGCCGCAAGGGCATTCGCAAAGCCGCAAAGTATCGCAGGCAACAGGCAGGCCGACAACGACCCGGGAATGGGCGCGCTATTTTTGTAGTGGCACCAGATCCAGGCATTGACGAATGCCAAGAACTGGAAGAAAAGGAAAAGCCGGCCAGCGGAAAACCAGGCATCGTTTTCCAAAGTAATGAGCAGGGCTAAAGCACTCTGTGCCATTACGGAAAAGACGGCTGTTTCAAAGGCTTTCATTCATACCACCAATGGATCTCCGGGTGCTTCTGTGCGTCAGACGCTGTTTTTCAACTCACAAGTCTGTGTCTATATCAGAGAATTCTCGTGGATGGTCATTTATTTGCGTAAATAGTCAGAGAGCTGTTGTTTTTCACCTTTTACGTTAATTTTTGCTTCGCCAGGAAAATGTTTTGACAGCCGTCTTTCCCGTTCCTGTATCGTATGCAACGCCGGTTTGGCAGCGTGACTTTTGTAGAATGATCGTCCGCAGTGACCTTTTGCTGTAGCAGGCAATTATGAGACGGAATAAAGCTTCACAAATGAAAGAAACAGTGTTTCCCCGTGAGCCTGCGCGCTCAGTTGTGTCTTTTGTGTCTTTGGCTCTGCTTGTATTCCTGCTGGTTTCTCTGATTGGTTTTGACGTGGATGATCCCTCGTGGGCTAACGTGGGTGTTGAGCATCCGGCCGCAAACTGGTTTGGAGAAGTGGGCGCATGGGTCGCCTACACTTTGTTTTTCCTGGGCGGATATGCGGCGTTTTTGTTGCCAGTGCCTTTGGCTTATCTTGCCTTCAGGCAGCACCAATCGACCCGGGGAAAACCGCAGGGATGGCAGTTTCAGATGGTTCGCTTCATCGGTTTTTGCCTGTTTTTGTTTGCGGTCAGTGGCTTGGCAACCGTGCATTTTCACTCGGAAAGCTTGCCGGCAGGATCCGGAGGGTTTACGGGAGGATATGTTGCCCGGGCTTTCGTGAATTACTTCAGCATCGTGGGAGCCACCATTGCCCTGTTGACGGTTGCGGTGGGTGCGGTACAGATGTTGTTTCGTCCGCCCTGGCTGAAGATGACAGAACAAACTGGCAGCTTTGTTCTGGGCACTCCCGGTGCAGTGCGGCGCTTTATTCGCAAACAGCGTGAAACACGCATAGCCAGGCAAATGCGCGCGCACATACAGGAGAAAGTAAGCGAACGCCGGAAGCGCCAGAAAAACCGCAAGACTCCGAAAATTTTACCCAGGTTTGACGAGCCTGCGGTTACGAAACAATCGCTGGGCACCGCACAAAAAGACCTTTTTGAGGGCGATAAGGTAGCTGTGCCTTATCAGATTCCCGATGTCAGTGTGCTGGATCAGCCATCTGCCAAAGAGCCATCCCGTTCGGATGAATCGCTGCAGGCGATGGCGCAACAGCTGGAGTTGAAGTTGTCCGATTTCGGGATTGAAGCCCAGGTTATGGAGATCTGTCCAGGCCCCGTGATTACCCGCTTCGAGTTGCTTCCGGCTGCGGGCATCAAAGTTGGCCGCATCGTGGCACTGGAAAAAGACCTTGCCAGAGCGCTTTCTGTAGCTAGTGTGCGGGTCGTGGAGGTGATTCCCGGAAAACCGCACATTGGGATTGAAGTGCCGGCTGAGGAGCGAAAAACCATCAGTCTTTCGGAACTGTTGAGGTCTGATGATTATGCGCGTTCCAGCAGCAACCTGACCTTGGCTCTGGGACAGGATGTGGCAGGTTCTCCGGTACTGGCAGATCTTGCAAAAATGCCACACCTGTTGGTTGCAGGCACGACCGGGTCTGGCAAATCAGTTGCCATTCACGCCATGCTCATGAGTCTGATTTTCAAGGCGAGCGCCCGGGAAATTCGGTTGGTGCTGGTCGACCCAAAGCTTCTGGAACTGAAAGTGTACGACGGGATTCCACATTTGCTGACACCGGTCATCACCGATATGGAGCTGGCGGTGAACGCCTTGCGGTGGGCGGTGGAAGAAATGGAGCAGCGCTATCGCACGATGGCTGAGCTGGGGGTGCGCAACATCAACGGGTTTAATCGAAAAATCGCTGACGCAAAGCTTGCCGGGCAGCCTTTGCGTCTTCCCGGCGAAGATGGGGGGGAGCAGGGAGAGATCCTGGAGCACATGCCTTATGTGGTAGTGGTCATCGACGAGTTTGCCGACATGATGCAGATTGTCGGCAAGCGGGTTGAAGCGTTGATTATCCGTCTGTCACAGAAGGCACGAGCTGCCGGTGTTCACCTGATACTTGCCACGCAGCGCCCTTCTGTCAATGTTATTACCGGTTTGATAAAAGCCAACGTCCCTGTGCGCATTGCCTTCCAGGTGTCTTCAAAGGTGGATTCGAGAACCATTCTGGATCAGTCCGGAGCCCAGCAATTACTTGGGCGCGGCGACATGCTGTTTCTGAAACCGGGAGGACAAACCCCTGAACGCGTTCACGGGGCGTATGTTTCGGATCAGGAAGTGGCTCGTGTTACAAAACTGTTGTCTCGTCAGGAAGGTCCCGGACATGACATTAATATTTTGCGTGCGGCAAAGTCAGAAAGCCACACGAAGGGGGGAGCGGCTTCGAGGGGGGCGGGCGATGATGAGCTTTACCAAGAGGCCGTACGGGTCGTGACCGAGACGCGCCGCGCTTCGGTCTCGAGCGTCCAGCGTCGCCTCAGAATCGGCTATAACCGAGCGGCAAATGTGGTGGAGAGAATGGAAGCAGAGGGCATTGTGAGCGAAGTCAAGGACAATGGGCAACGCGAAGTTTTGGTGCCGCCGGAGGATGCATGAACGAAGCCATTGTGGGCAAGCTCAGGACATTGGCTGCGCTCGAAAGGAAGATGGGTGCCGACTCCGCTCGTGAAACAGGCATGAAGCTTGTGCGGATTGGTGGCCGTGTTTTATGCCTTCTCTTGCTCGCCTGCGCTTTGCCCTGCCAGGCACAGGAAAACAAGGCAGAGCAGAAACTGTTTGAATTGTTGGGTTTTGACACTTTTTCGGCATCTTTTGAACAAAGACTGTACAACGAGAAGTCAGAGGTGGTTGAGGTTTCGGAGGGGCTGGTGTGGATCAGCCGGCCGCGCATGTTTCGTTGGGAATACTCTTCGCCCACCCGGCAAATTCTCGTTTCCAACGGGCAAGACTTTGTCAATTACGATCTGGATCTCAAGCAGGCAGCTGTTTCTCCCCTGTCTGACGCCATTGGGCAACTGCCGATGGTTTTGCTACTGGGTCAGGACTTTCCTCGCGAGCACTACACGGTGCAGTTTCTGCCCAAAAGTGATGGTTATTATTGGCTGGTTTTAAGCCCGCAATCAGTCGATTCCGACTTTTCCCAGTTGCGCCTGGCTTACCGTGGTCAGGCCATCAGGCGCATAGAACTGATGGATCGCTTGTCGCAAAAATCTGTGGTGGAATTTAGCGAACGGAAAATTAACAAAAAGCTCAGGTCTTCGACCTACCATCTGTATTTGCCACCCGATGTTGATGTGGCAGGCAGTTTTTCCATTTTCCAACAGACTACCCCGCATTAGGCACACCGCGACCGATACACGCGACCTTGATAGACAGAACAGGCAAAAAAGCCGGAAGTAATGTGAAGTACCCGCTTGCTGCCAGAGTGCGACCACGGGTGCTCGCTGACATCCTGGGTCAGGAACATTTGCTGGGTTCTGGCAAGCTGCTCGCCAACGTGGCGGCTACGCAAAAATTGCATTCCATGATTCTCTGGGGACCGCCCGGGTGCGGCAAAACGACTTTGGCAAGAGTTTTGTGCAGTGAATGCGGAGCGGATTTCAAGACCTTTTCTGCTGTGTCTGCAAGCGTGAAAGACATTCGCGAAGCGGGGCAGGCAGGCTCTGGCCAAATGACCTTGACGCCGAACGTGGTGTTTATGGATGAGGTGCATCGTTTCAACAAAGCGCAACAGGATGCCTTCCTGCCATACGTTGAAAACGGGGATTTTTTTCTGGTGGGAGCCACGACGGAGAACCCCTCGTTTACCTTAAACAACGCTTTGCTCTCCCGGGTACGGGTTTATGTGTTGGAGTCCTTGGGAGAAGAAACGCTGGCTGCCATCCTGAGCCGTGCCATAGAGCAGGACGCAATGCTTGCAAAAGTGGTTCTGGCTGAGCCATTGCGCCGCATCATCGCCGGAGCGGCTGATGGAGATGCCAGGAAGGCGTTGAACTTGCTGGAGCAGGCGGTGCTGCTCACGAAGCCCGACCCTGCTGGGGCGAGAGTGGTCAATGAAAAAACCATTGCTTTACTGGTCGCACAGGATGTGCGGCGTTTTGACCGCGGCGGGGATATTTTCTATGACCAGATCTCTGCACTCCACAAGTCCATACGCGGCAGTGATCCGGACGCTTCCCTGTATTGGCTGGCGAGAATGCTGGACGGAGGCTGCGATCCGCTCTACATCGCACGCCGGCTGGTACGCATCGCGAACGAAGATGTGGGAAACGCCGACCCGCAGGCCTGGACTGTAAGCATGAACGCCTGGTTGTGCTACGAGCGTCTGGGAAGTCCTGAGGGCGAGCTTGGTATCGCGCAAGCGGCTTTGTATCTGGCATGCACCCCGAAAAGCAACGCCGTTTATGCGGCTTACAAGGCTGTGATGTCAGAGGTCAAAGCGCAACAATCCCTGCCTGTGCCGTTGCATTTGCGCAATGCCCCAACGCAGTTGATGAGTTCCTTGGGTTATGGCAAGGCTTACCGCTACGCGCATGATGAACCGGATGCTTTTGCAGCAGGAGAAAAATACTTTCCGGATGAGGCTCCCGAAACCGTGTATTACAAACCAACGAACCGCGGCTGGGAAGCTTATTTCAAGGAACGGCTGGAATATCTCGGTAGCCTGGCCAGAAAGCGATGAGGTTGAGCCGGGGAGCGTAACTACGAATTTAACAACCGCGAAAAACGCAAAACATACGAAAAAGTTTTTTCCTGATGAATGCAGCCCTTCGCAGTTAAAAATAAAGAGCAAGGAATCAGGGATTTTGGTGAACTTTGGAAGCCCCCCCCAAACTCGGATCGTGCGAATTACAAACCAACGGATCACGGCTGGGAAGCTTATTTCAAGGAACGGCTGGAATATCTTGGCAGCCTGACCAGAAAGCGATGAGGTTGAGCCGGGGGTTTTGCCAAAAGAAAAAGCGCGGGTGTTTTGGTGTTAAAGTGCCAAGTTATGGATGAATTAAGAATTTCTCGTGACTTCGTTGAACGCATGCTGCATAGCTTGCAGGAACACGATCAGCAATGTCGTGACCCTTTGGTTGCCGCGCAATACTTGTCTGCGCTGAGTGCCTTGCTGGTCGCCAAAAACACCTTATCCGAAGTTGAGGCGCGAAGCTTGTTGCAACAGCTTTACAGTTTCATGGAGCATGTTTGCGAGGCCGAAAGCAGCCCGCCGGTGCCGGATCTTTCTCGTCAGGCTTTTGGGATGTGGTATCCGCCGAGCGATGACGGTGCCTAGATATTTCCGCTAAAGGCCAGAATCAGCAGAACAACAATCAGTCCGCTCGTGGCCAGCATAAACAGAGCCAAGCCCCGTTTGCGCCGAAACAGTGCCACGCCTCCAAGTAACAGAAGCAAGGCGATAAGCACTGCTATCAGAGGTGGGCGCAAAACATCCTGCCAGACAGAGAAACGCTTGCTGACATCAAAAACGCTTGGTGTGTTTGCAGACATGGCTCGCAGTGTTCAGACATTCGTGAAGGGGAAATCCTGCTTGTCACGCAGGCATGGTCATTTGAGGTCTTTTCCATAGTGTCTAGTCTTCTGTTTCTGCAGGTCGCGGTATAGGGTGGATTTCCAGAGCTGAGCCCTTGACGCTCCCCAAAGTGCCCGTAGCGGCATCGCTCACCCGCAAAGCAGCCCGCCGGTGCCGGATTCTTCTCATCAGGCTTTTGGGATGTGGTATCCGCCGAGCGATGACGGTGCCTAGATATTTCCGCTAAAGGCCAGAATCAGCAGAACAACAATCAGGCCGCTCGTGGCCAGCATAAACAGAGCCAAGCCCCGTTTGCGCCGAAACAGTGCCACGCCTCCAAGTAGCAGAAGCAAGGCGATAAGCACTGCTATCAGAGGTGGGCGCAAAACATCCTGCCAGACAGAGAAACGCTTGCTGACATCAAAAACGCTTGGTGTGTTTGCAGACATGGCTCGCAATGCTCAGACATTCGTGAAGGGGAAATCCTGCTTGTCACGCAGGCATGGTCATTTGAGGTCTTTTCCATAGTGTCTAGTCTTCTGTTTCTGCAGGTCGCGATATAGGGCGGATTTCCAGAGTTGAGCCCTCGACGCTCCCCAAAGTGCCCGTAGCGGCATCGCTCACCCGCAAAGCAGCAAGCCCCAGCCAAGCGTCTCCAGTTGGAGCAGGGCAGGAGTCTATGATTTCTCCGCAAGGCTGTTCCGGATGCCATTTGTGGACAAACACTTTGCTTCCCGGAGGCATTTCTTGGTGTTCCGCACTTCGCACCAGACAGGCGCGTTGTTTGGCTTTGCCTCGGTAATGGATCCGCGCGACAATTTCCTGTCCGGGAAAGCAGCCTTTGGAAAAACTGACCGCACCCAGCCAGTCCAGATTGAGGGATTGCGGCAGAAATCGCTCAGTGCTTGCTTCGTTGATTACCGGGTAGCCGTTGCAGAGCCCGTGGGCTCTCCAAAGCTTTGGTTCAGCTGGCTGTGCATCCTGTAACAGCGTGTCTTGCAAGGCGGTGAAATGCGCTTCGTCTGTGTATATTTCAAAGCGAGGGCAGCCATTGCCAGCAACCCGGATCACGACATGGTGCTTCGTACACCACTGGCCATGCGCTTGAGTCGGGGCGTACCCGAAGTGCTTGCGCACGACCTCTTCGCTACGTGTTCCCATGATTCCGATACACTTGAAAGTTGTGTCTGTCAGGTTGACACGGGAGCGTAGAACAAAGATTGACAGGCGTTTGCGAACGGCTTCTGACAGCTTGCTCTCCAGGCTGAAAAAATAATCACCTCCGAAAACAAAGACCTGTCCAAGTGCAATGACCCGACCTTTCGGGTTGCAGTAAGCGGTATATTTTGAATGCCTGCTGTCGATCGTTTTCAAGTCATTCGTAAATTGCCGGTTCAGAAAATCACCAGCATCTTCACCGCTGAAGCGGGTGATGCCCAACCAGGGTAATTGACAAAAAGTAGTGCTGTCCGGGCAAGGCAAGGCTTCCCGGAAAGATGTATCCATCCGGTGGTCTTTCTCTGTGGTTGCGGCCTTTTCGGTCATCGTCGTCTGTGTAGGGCTTCTCTTGTCTTTGGAAGCTGCCTGAACCACGCTTGAGTACTGGCGAATGTCTTGACCATGTTTTCTTCCTGCTTGCCAAATCAGGCTGTTTCGGCTGTTTCGCAACTTGTCATGCGCTCCAGGTCATTGGCGACTCTGTTTGCATGATTCAGCCACAGCACTGTGCATCTTAAACGCATAAAGAGTTGCTGCGGTGAGCGAAGTGTGGCGGGAGCGACTGCGTTTTTGTCGTCTTTTCCCGGAGCATGGGGCGCAGGCGGTAATGTTTGCACCTGGCTTGAAACCAGCGTCCTGTTTGGAGCCGTGTCCGGCACCGCGGTGTTTGTATGCCCGACACAGCTCGGGGCTCGGAAAAGACTGCCTGTGAAGGAGTGGAAAGAAAGCACTTCAGCAGAAACAAAGTGGGGTGATTTGGCTCTTTGCTCGTGTCGGCTTGTCGGGCTTTTCGGTTCGCATCAGGGTTCCCGGTATTTGTTTTGCCACCAATCTTGTGCGGCTTGCAACATGTCGCGATCCAACGGGCTTCTCGCGACCAAGGGTGGTTTTTGAAATTTCATCGCCTGGTAGGTGGCCACCTGGTTTTTGCTGCCTAGCAACAGCTTTGACGTCAGCAACTGGCTGCGGCTTGCTTTGGCAGTCAGCGTGTAGAGGTTCTGCAGGGCGTTGATGCTGGTGACCATTGCCAGGTCGTAGAGCGGCTTTCCGGGTATCAACTGCAGGGCTTGGCATGTCGGCAGAGCTCTTTCGTAGACTTCCAGGTACACGACGTGTGCTGAAATTTCCCTGAGCTTTTGGGCGAGAAGCTCTTTTCCTCCGAGTCCGCGAAAGATGGTGACTCGCCCGCTGCTGGCTGTCCGGGTAACGGAGGCAAGGCGCAGCAAGGCTTCTGAGCCAGGGTTTTCGGGGCAGGCTGATACCGGAATATCGTAATGCGACAGCTGTTCGGCGGTGCTTTTGCCGATTGCCGCCACCGCTGGGAGCGCGTGCCGGTTGATCCCGATTTTTGCAAACAGGCGGTTTGCGTACACCACCGCGTTCTGGCTGATGAAAATGAGCAGCTTGCTCGCCAGGATGTCGTCTGCTTTGCACGTTTTGGCGACGATGTCGGATCGGTCACGTATTGTGGTTACCGGAAAAGCCTGAGGCAAAGCACCGGCGTTGCGCAGCAGCGTCAGCATCGTGCTGTTTTGCTCCTGCGGCCTGGTAACCAGAACGCGCAAGCCTTGCAGGGCTTTCTCAGTCTTCTGCATTGCTCTGCTGCGCTGACAGGTGCTGACGGGCACCTCGAAGCAACAGTTCTTGCGCTACGGTTTTGGCGAGATCAGCGGCATTTGAAACTGACGCCTCTTGATGGCAATTCAGTAACGCATTCGTCTCGGCATTGCCGACACGGGCGTGGATTCTGATGCGTTTGGAGGCAATCGTGGCATAAACGCCCAAGGGTGAGAAGCAGTCAGCATCCAGCCTGACTCCGACAGCTCTCTCGGTGCAGACGCAGCACCAGGTTTCCTGATGGTTGACCGTTGCCAGCAGTTCCCGGAGTGCGTGATCCGAGCTTCGGCATTCCAGCGCGATGGCACCTTGGCCGATGGCAGGCGTCATGAGGCTGCTGCTGAGTCTCTGGTGTGGCTGTATCTGATGGCCCATTCGTTCCAGACCGGCGCAAGCCAGCACGATCGCATCAAGGTCACCGCTCTCAAGGCGGCTCAGTCGGGTCTGTATATTGCCGCGAAGACTGACAATCGTCAGGTCAGGCCGTTTGTTCAACAGTTGCACGCTGCGGCGCAAACTGGAAGTTCCGACACTTGCGCCTTTGGGCAAATCGGCGAGCAGGGTTTGAGAGCCGCCCAGAAAGGCATCGGCGGCATCGGCGCGCTTCAGGACGGCTGCGATCATGAGCCCGTCAGCCAATGTTCCCGGCACGTCTTTCAGAGAGTGGACAGCGACGTCTGCCCGTCCAGTAAGCAGGTCTTTTTCCAGCTCCTTTACAAACAGCGCTTTGCCGCCAAAAACGCGTAGCGGTTGGCTGAGGTCACGGTCAGCACTCGTGTCCATTCCCATGGTGACGGTTCTGACCTCAGGCAGTGCTTTGCGCAAACGCTTTTTGAATATTTCGGTTTGTGCCAACGCCAAGGGGCTTTTTCGCGTCACGATGCGAAAAAATTTTTCAGTTGCCATTCAGTTTGTCTGTTCGTGCCTTGCGGGCTCACGCCTTGGTCTTGGGGGCTTTTCCACGACCTTTCTTTGTAGCCCGGGGAAGCTTGTGTGGCTGCTGTGTTTTTAAATTAGCCACCTCGGCGCCTGGTGCCGAGGACGCCTCGCGTGGGGTCATAACCGTAGATCGCCAAAGCAATAAACAGCGTTGTAAAGAAGCCCACCCATAACAGCGCGGAGACGTTCAGCTGACCGTAAAGCGCGAAGCGAATGAGTTCTACGGCATAAGTAAAGGGATTGTGCTCACAAATTTTGTGGAGCAGCAGGCTGGATTCCTTAACTCGCCACAAAGGGTATAAAGCGGAGGACGCGAAGAACATGGGAAAAATGACAAAATTCATGATCCCGGCAAAGTTTTCCAGCTGCTTGATAACCGATGAAATAAACAACCCTATTGCGCCAAGCATCAGGCCGCTCAGCAGCAGTGCCGGGAACAAGGTCAGATATCCGATTTCTGGCGGGCGGACATCCCAGAACCAGGCAATCACCAGAAAGACATAAACCTGACAGGCGGAAATCATCGCCCCGGAAAGCAATTTGCTTGCCAACAGAAACCAGCGTGGCATCGGGCTGAGCAGCAAAACGCGCATGCTCCCCATCTCGCGGTCGTACACCATGGAGAGGGAAGTCTGCATGCCGCTGAACAATTGAATCATGCCGATTAACCCAGGTGCGATGTACTCTTCGTAAAGCACGTAGGTCTCGTAAGGAGGGATGATGGAAACTCCCAATACGGAGCGGAAGCCGGCTGCAAAAATGAACAGCCACACCAGCGGTCTGACCAGGGAGGCGACAAACCGGGCGCGTTGCTGTAAAAAGCGTAGCATCTCACGGGCGGCAATGCCTTTGAAGCAAAACCAGTGTTCGGCCAGCAAGCCGCTGGAAAGTCGTTCCTGAGTAGACGGGGTGTCTGGGGGCATGGGTGTCAGTCTCTCTTAAAGTAAATTGGCAAGACTCTCTTTTAACATACTGAAACTCTTGGTATTGGCAATGTCTTCAGAGATGCCACGCACGGCGATTTCCCCTTTGCGAAGAACCAGAATCGTGTCTTGGTGGTCGATTTCATCCAGGAGTATTCCGGTGCCTCCACGGCATAAATTGTGCACATGCTCAATAATCGATTCACGGCTTTTGACGTCAAGACCGACCGTCGGTTCATCCAGCACTAGCAGAGCGGTTTGTGCGTTAAAGTAAATTGGCAAGATTCTCTTTGAACATGCTGAAATTCTTGGTATTGGCAATATCTTCGGCGATGCCACGCACGGCAATTTCCCCCCTGCGAAGAACCAGAATCGTGTCTTGGCGGTCGATTTCATCCAGGAGATGCGTGGTCCAGAGTATTCCGGTGCCACCACGGCGTAAATTGCGCACATGCTCAATAATCGATTCACGGCTTTTGACGTCAAGACCGACCGTCGGTTCATCCAGCACCAGCAGAGCGGGTTTGTGCATCAAAGCGCGCGCAATCTCTACACGCCTGACCTGGCCACCACTCAAGCTCCTCAACGGGTCGTGGAGCTGGCTTTCCATCCCCATACGTTGCAGTTCCTGTTCTATCAGTGGCGTGGCGCGCCGGGTGGAAAACCCACACAAGGCAGCGGCGTATTTCATGTTTTGCCAGACGGTAAGATCTGCGTCAAGCGAGCGTTGCTGGAAAACAGCTCCCATCTTCTTGAGCGCAGAGTAGGGACGTTTTCTGAGGTTATGGCCGCAAACCCGGATGACACCCGCACGGCTGTTGTAGAGCCGGGTGATCAAGGAAAAAATAGTGCTTTTTCCGGCTCCATTGGCTCCGAGGAGCACACAGAATTCGCCTGCCGATACTTGCAGGTTAACTTGCTTTAAAGCCTGCTTTTTGCCAAAAAAGTAACTGAGATCAGAAACCTCCAGGACAGGTCGGGAAGTGCTGCTCACAGTTGCTTGCTTACCGCTACCCCCCATGGGTATCTTCCTACAGCAATGGATTTGATCGTGCGCAATTTTGTGGTGTCAATAACGGAAATGTCGTTACTGACCCCGTTGGTTGTGTAAATGCGCTCTTCGTTCGGGCTGAAAGCCATTTGCCAGACGCGTGCTCCTACCAACAGATACTTTTTAATCTCGTAGCTTTTGGCATCCAGAACTGCTACCCGAGCAGCTGGCCCGAGCGCGATATAAGCTATTTTGTCATCCTGGCTTATGCGAACCGCAACCGGCTGTATGGCTTCGGGTCTGATGCCGGCAATTTTGAAATTGATGGTCTTCAAAATTTTCTGGGTTTGGGCATCGATGACGTGTGCGGTTCCGCCTACTTCGGATGTGACCCAGACTTGTTTCCCGTCATGGGTGAACTCTGCAAAACGTGGCCGGCTCCCCACGAGCACGTTTGCGTAGACTTTGTAAGTGGAGGTGTTGATGAAGTGCGCCATATTTGTGGTTTCCGAGGTGTTGACCAGGATTTTTCCGTCGGGACTGATGCCCATGCCTTCCGGTTCGACGCCGACCTGTATCTCCGAAGTGATCTTGCGTTTCCCGATGTCAACAACTGTGACGATATTGTCGTCCTCGTTGGCAACGTAGATAAGGTTCCCGTCCGGAGACATCGCCATGAGTTCCGGATCAGGACCCGATGGCAGGAAGCGCACGATTTTTCTGCTGCTCAGATCAAGAACCTGAATCTGGTCATCATCGCTTGCGCAGATGTACAGAAATTTCTGGTCTTTGCTGACGAGTACGCCTCGCGGGCGTTGCCCTACAGGGATCGTGTCCTCGACTTTCAGAGTTGTGCCGTTGATGATCGTGATGGAGTTGTCTTTCTCGTTAGACACGTAGATGGTATGAGCCACATCGGCGAAAGCAGGTTGGCAGCAAATGGCAAGTGCCAAGGCGGACAGCAGAGTCAAGGTGGCGTGACGCCACGGTTTGTTAATGGTCATTTTGGGTTCTCCTGTTGTTGTTTTCCTGCCTGACATCCGGTCTCGCTTCTGTCAAAGCCGAGAGTATCAAGGAAGGAATGTTCGTGCAAAAACTGGCGCTGTGGCGAAACGGAAACCAGAGAGGTCGGACTCGCCAGCAGGATCGGCTGGCGAAGTTGCCCGTTCCATGTCCTGAATGTCATTTTCTCTCCTTTGTATCCGGCCAGCTCAAACCGTTCGCCACGCAGGTACTTCCACAAGGTGTCCTGCTCGTTTGAAAGGGTTCGGATAGCCGCTTCGGAAACAGATCTGGTCGTGAGCCAGACCTTGTAATCCATTTCAGACATTCTTTTTCCGTAGTTTTTCAGAAAGCGGCTTTGAATTTGCGCAGCTCCCCATCTTTCATGGGTCCGGTGCCAAGTTACGGGGAACAATCCTTGCGTGCCCACGACGACTTCCGGTGTCCAGGTTCTGTACATCAGGTATTCGCCGAATTCCCCCAGAACATCTGCAACGACCAGTACATCGTACTCTTCGACCTGGGTAAAGACCGGTACGCTGGAAGCTGCTGTGCGTCGCATGTCTGGTCCAAAATCCCATGTTTTTTCAGCCACTACTTTGGCTCCGAATTTTTTTGCCGAGCGGCGGAAAGCGCTTGCCATTTTTTGATCCCGCTCGCGCGTGCCGGTAACCAGGAACCACTTTCTCCAGCGTTTCGTGACCAGATACTGGGCAAGTCCGTCAGCTCGCATTGCGTCGCTTGGGGTGATGTGCAGAACATTCTCCCGGCAATCGCGAGTACGCAGGAGGTCGTCACCGGAACCGACGTTGAAGAACCCTGCGGATTTTCCCTCCTTTGAGTCGGCCAGGCGCAACAGCTCAGTTGCGCTCGCGTCAATGGCAAAATTGCGGATTCCTTTGGCGTAAAGTGTTTGAAAGGCAGCGAGCAAGTCACCTTTGTGAGGGACGATTACGTGCTCGTAAACGAAATGCAATCCCATAAATTTGCCGGTTCCATTGCTGTCAACCGTGCCTTGTTCTCCGCCCGCAACCCCGTCATCTTCCGGCGGCAAGTCCAGATTGGATAATTTTGGCAGTTGTTCGCCGGCTTTTTTCAGGTAAGCAAGGTGTACGGTCTTGCTTTCTTCGGCGTGTACAGTCAGGGATGTCGTGAAAAAGACACCAGGAAGTGTGAGAAAGAGGATCCCGACGCAAAGGCGCCGGATGGGATCCAGACAGCTTTGATCCATGACTTTGATTGTATCAACCTGCGGTTCGGTCTTAAAGGTCAAGGTCATGGTCTCGCGCGTGCCGCACCTAGTTTCCCGGAAGAGGCACAGCTGGTTTTTGTCAGCACTTTGGCGTCCGTTGCTTCATGGCGTGTCTGCTGCGTGGTGCCTGAGGCGTGTCGGCTGGCGGCGAGAGTTCCAGAGTGGTTCTCCTGATTCTTAAGAGCGCCGCTTTTCACGGTCGCCGCAGAAAAGTAGTCGCATATCCCGTGCCAACTGCTTCACGGCGTGTCTGCTGCGTGGTGCCTGAGGCGTGTCGGCTGGCGGGCGAGAGTTCCAAAGTGGTTCTCCTGATTCTTAAGAGTGCCGCTTTTCACAGCCGCCGCAGAAAAGTAGTCGCATACCACCTGCCATGAGTGTGGCTTTCATGAATGTGCGTATAATTCCGAGCGGGAACCTGTCTCGTTCCTTCTGCCAAACCCCTGATGCTTGAAGCCCGATCATTGTCGTTATCCAGAGGTGGTGCCTTGCTTTGGCGAGACCTTTCTTTCGTTCTGGGCAGTGGTGAAATATTGGAAATCAGAGGCTCTAACGGGGTCGGCAAAACATCCTTGTTGCGTGTTATGACCGGGTTGACACCACCGAATTCAGGGGAAGTGTTTTGGCGTAAGGAGCCCATCAAAGACGATATAGATGATTACCGGAACGCCATGAGTTATGTGGGTCACCAAAGCGCGCTCAGGGGAGAACTGAGTGCTTGTGAGAACCTGCTTTTTTCCAGCAATTTGAAAAATCAGGCGGTAGACGAAAGTGACGTCAGGCAAATCGCTGGTGTGCTGGCAGTTGAAAATTTTCTGGACAAGCCGTGCGGCTCTTTGTCGGAAGGACAGCGCAAACGCGTCGCCTTGAGTCGTTTGTTGCTGGAGAAGGCCCTGCTGTGGATACTTGACGAACCTTTGTCGGCTCTTGATGAGGATGGGGCGAGGCGTTTGACTGGCATGATTGAACAGCACTTGGCGGGTGGGGGCGCGGCTTTGGTTGCTGCACACGTTGCAATTCCGGTAGCGGGGAAAAAATCGCGCAGTTTGGTACTGCCGGATCGGAAAAGCTCGGCATCCTGAAAGCGAACGCATAATGGGCGCAGTACTGAAAAGAGAGTTCTTGATTTTGTTGCGGCACCGCGCTGCCTGGGTGGAGCCTGTCGTGTTTTTCAGTCTGGTGCTTTTGTTGTTTCCGCTCGCGACCACTACGAGCGACGACTTCATTGTGCGCTTGGCTCCAGGTGCTTTGTGGGTGGCAGCCATGCTCGCCAATCTTTTGTCTATGGAGAGATTTCTGCGCCCGGACTACGAGACTGGCGTACTCGAACAGTTTTGCCTCTCGCCTCGGCCGCTTTCGCTTTTGTTGCTTGCCAAAATTTTTGTGCATTGGCTTTCAACGGGAGTTCCCATCAGTGTTTTGGCACCGCTCTATGGTCTTTTGCTGGGGCTGCCTGAGCAGGCACTCTGGGTGGCTTTTCTGTCTCTATTATTGGGTACTGCCATCATCACTCTGGTCAGCGCAGTGGGAGCGGCACTCGTGGTAACTTTGCGCAGAAGCAGCATGTTGCTTGGGCTCGTCATGTTGCCGTTTTACGTGCCGCCGTTGATTTTTGGTGCCCGCGCTGTTGATTTCGCTGCAACTGGCCTCAGTTCAACTGGTCTTTTGCTGATTCTGGCTGCCATTCTCATATTGGGACTGATTGTGTTTTCGGTTCTGGCAGCCAGTGCCTTGCGCGTGGTGATGGAATGAAGCACTCAGCTCGTGAAGGGACGTATAGGCGGGAGGCTTTTTCCGGTAGGCGAATCGCGGAAACTGGCGGGCTCTGTGATTTGCCAACATCGGTATTTTGCTCGTGAATTTGGGGAAACTGGCGGCACTTCGTGGCTTCGTGGGTTGGGCAGAGCGCGTATACCCAAAGGTCTTGTTGCTGAGTGTTTTCGTCATTGCGTTCGGCTTTGTCTGGGGATTGTTTTTTGCCCCCGCTGATTATGAACAGGGGGATGCCTACCGGATTATTTACGTTCACGTCCCGGCGGCGTGGTTGTCTTTGTTTGTTTATATGGTCATGGCGTTCATGGCCGTTTTGGCGTTGGTATGGCGCATCAGGATCGCGGAACTGGCTTGTCTGGAGTGTGCGCGCATCGGCGCATCATTTACACTGCTTGCCTTGTTGACCGGCATGATTTGGGGGCGCCCCATGTGGGGAGCGTTCTGGGCATGGGATGCCCGTCTGGTGTCTGAATTGGTGCTACTGTTTATATATATTGGTGTGATTTCCTTGGCAACAGCGATTCCCAATCCTGGGAAAGCGGCGCGTGTCGCGTGCATCCTGGTGATTCTGGGTGTGGTGAATGTGCCGATCGTGCATTTTTCCGTAGAGTGGTGGAACACCTTGCATCAAGGGCCGACCGTGACGCGCTTTGCTACGCCTGCTGCGCATCCGGACATTTTGTGGCCGCTGCTCACTTCTGCTGCGGGATTTATGATGTACTTTCTGGGCGTGCTGCTGCTCAGACTGTGTCATGTGATTGCCATGCGCCAACAGGCGGCTGGCTGAAGAAGGGCTGGAAGTCATGGACTGGGGAAGCTGGTTTACGATGGGTGGTCGTGGGAGCCATGGAGGCTACGTCTGGTCAGCGTACGCCATTGCCGGTGTGCTGCTGCTCAGACTGTGTCATGTGATTGCCATGCGCCAACAGGCGGCTGGCTAAAGAAGGGCTGGAAGTCATGGACTGGGGAAGCTGGTTTACGATGGGTGGCTATGGGGGCTATGTCTGGTCAGCGTACGCCATTGCCGGCGTGGTGCTGCTTTTGAACGCGTATTTGCCGCTCAGAGCCTTGCGGCGCATCCGCAGGCAAGAGCAGGAGAAAAAACCTCGATAGATGAAAGCGCAACAAAAACGGCGGATGATTTTTGTTCTTGTGTTGGGTCTTGGCAGTGCCTTGGCCACGGCTTTGACTCTGTATGCATTGAACGAGAATCTTTTGTATTTTTATACTCCCAGCCAAGTGGCTGGAGGTGAGGTACCTGACGGGGCTTCTTTCAACTTGGGTGGTATGGTGGTGACAGGCAGCGTCAAGCACGCAACGGACGGAGCCAGTGTGCATTTTGAATTGCAGGATCAGGAAGTGCGTGTTCTGGTGGCGTACACCGGGTTGCTCCCTGACCTGTTTCGCGAAGGGCAGGGGATTGTTGCGACCGGAAAGCTCAGTGATGATGGAACTTTTATGGCGCACAATGTGCTTGCCAAGCACGACGAAAACTACATGCCGGCAGGCACAGTTGACTTCATGAAGGGCGGTAAACCACTGTCTATCCCCCAATAAGCGAAAACTGTCTGGGGGAGTACTGTGGGGGCGATGGGTAATTTTTGGTGGGCCGAGTTGGCTCCCATGGCACCTTGGCTGGGTCGTTTTGCCTTGCTCACGGCCACCTTGGTCGCAGTCTTGCAGTCGCTTTTCTCCTTTTTGCCATTTTCGGTGCTCCACCAGGGGGTCGCGGCGGCTGCCCGCGTTCATGCTGCTCTCGTTCTGCTCGCATTTGTCTGCCTTGGCGTTGCTTTTCTGGCCGACGACTTCAGCGTGGTGTATGTGGCGCAGAATTCCAATGTTCTTCTGCCTGTGCAATACAAGCTTTCTGCTATCTGGGGGGCGCATGAAGGTTCGCTGCTTCTTTGGGTACTGATACTGAGTAGCTGGACTGTCGCTTTGACGCTGTTTGGCAAAGGTCTGGAGCGACAGCTTTTACGCCATGCACTCGGAGTTCTGGGTTTGGTCAGCATCGGGTTTTTGTTGTTCATGCTGTTGACTTCAGACCCTTTTGCCAGGCAGTTTCCAGTGCCGGAGATCGGGCGAGATCTGAACCCCTTGTTACAGGATCCCGGGCTGATTTTTCATCCCCCTATGCTGTATATGGGCTACGTCGGTTTTTCTGTGGTTTTTGCTCTGGCGTGCGCAGCACTGTTGGCTGGTCGATTGGATACGGCCTGGGCGCATTGGTCGCGGCCTTGGGCACTGTTCTCTTGGGTGTTTCTGACGCTCGGGATTACGTTGGGAAGCTGGTGGGCGTATCACGAGCTGGGTTGGGGAGGCTGGTGGTTCTGGGATCCGGTTGAAAACGCGTCTTTTATGCCTTGGCTCGTAGGCACGGCTCTGATCCATGCCTTGGCAGTCAGCGAGAAGCGGGACGCTTTCAAGAAATGGTCGGTGCTGTTGGCCATCCTGGCTTTTTCACTCAGCCTGTTGGGGACTTTTCTCGTGCGCTCCGGCGTGCTGATCTCCGTGCACACTTTTGCCACAGACCCGGGGCGCGGTGTGTTTATTCTGCTGTTCCTTGCCTTGGTGGTTGGAGGTGCCCTGACGCTTTACGCTTTTCGGGCGAGAAAAATTGTCAGCACGGGCGAGTTCCAGCTATTTTCGCGGGAAACTTTTTTGCTGTTGAATAATGTGTTTCTCACGGTTGCGGCAGCGTCCATATTGGTGGCGACTTTGTATCCTTTGCTGCTTGACGCGCTAGATGCCGGCAAGATTTCTGTTGGTCCGCCGTACTTCGAGTTGGTTTTTATCCCCCTGGCGTTGCCATTGGTTCTCCTGGCTGTAATTAGTCCGCGCTTGCGTTGGCAGCAGGCGTCTGTCTCGGTGTTCAAAGGATTGCTTTTGCCGTTGACTGTGGTGCTCGCGGGGTTGGTCGTGGTCGCTTTGCTTGCCCCATGGGAGCTGAGCTTTTTGTCATGGTTCGCGGTTGCGGCTGGGCTGCTGTTGGCTGTGACGAGCCTTTGGCGATTGTGCAAAGTG
This sequence comes from uncultured candidatus Poriferisulfidus sp., assembly GCA_965215765.1. Taxonomy (GTDB): domain Bacteria; phylum Pseudomonadota; class Gammaproteobacteria; order Poriferisulfidales; family Oxydemutatoraceae. The sequence continues at coordinate 1,564,044 of OZ244118.1, forward strand.
GCGGCTACCGGAAAATGGTCATGGGGTACTTTTTGCGGCATGAGCATTGCACACGTTGGCGTGGGGTTGTTTGCCATCGGCGTGGCTTTGAATCACGCCTGGAGTCAGGAGAAGGAAGTGTTGCTCAGCGAGAACAGCAGTGTCCGCTTGGCCGGCTACGAACTGCGCTTTCACACGGTTTTACAAGAGGAAGGGGCGAACTACCTGGCACAAGTCGGGGCTTTTGAAGTTTTTTCCGGTGACGAAAAAGTGGCCGATGTCTATCCCGAGAAGCGGGTTTATCTGGTTCAGGACAAGCCAATGACGGAAGCGGCGATTTACGTGACACCCCTTGCAGACTTGTATGTGGCGATAGGTGAGGAGACGCTTCCCGGGCGTTGGGTAGTGCGGGCTTATTACCGGCCTTTTATCCGCTGGGTCTGGTTTGGCACGATTTTAATGGCTTTGGGCGGCTTGCTCGCGGCGCTGGACAGACGCTATCGCTTTCGGGTTTCAAGTGAGGGTCGCTTCCGTCCAGCGTCAAGCGACGTTGAAGGTGGGTAGGCAATGGTTCCGGCGTCATGCGTTTGTGGTTTTCAATTTGATTCTCTGCGGCCGGCAGGGCGGGTGCTCGTGAGGTACTTCCTCCCTTTGGTGGTCTTTGCAGGTCTTGTCAGCTTTTTTAATGGCTTTGGGTGGCTTGCTCGCGGCGCTGGACAGACGCTATCGCTTTCGGATTTCAAGTGAGGGTCGCTTCCGTTCAGCAGCAAGCGACGTTGATGGTGGGTAGGCAATGGTTCCTGCGTCATGCGTTTGTGGTTTTCAATCTGATTCTCTGCGGCCGGCAGGGCGGGTGCTCGTGAGGTACTTCCTCCCTTTGGTGATCTTTGCAGGCCTTGTCAGCTTTTTTAATGGCTTTGGGTGGTTTGCTCGCGGCGCTGGACAGACGCTATCGCTTTCGGGTTTCAAGTGAGGGTCGCTTCCGTCCAGCGTCAAGCGACGTTGATGGTGGGTAGGCAATGGTTCCGGCGTCATGCGTTTGTGTTTTTCAATTTGATTCTCTGCGGCAGGCAGGGCGGGTGCTCGTGAGGAACTTCCTCCCTTTGGTGATCTTTGCAGGACTTGTCAGCTTTTTTAATGGCTTTGGGTGGTTTGCTCGCGGCGCTGGACAGACGCTATCGCTTTCGGGTTTCAAGTGAGGGTCGCTTCCGGCCAGCGGCAAGCGATGTTGATGGTGGGTAGGCAATGGTTCCGGCGTCATGCGTTTGTGGTTTTCAATTTGATTCTCTGCGACAGGCAGGGCGGGCGCTCGTGAGGTACTTCCTCCCTTTGGTGATCTTTGCAGGCCTTGTCAGCTTTTTTAATGGCTTTGGGCGGCTTGCTCGCGGTGCTGGACAGACGCTATCGCTTTCGGGTTTCAAGTGAGGGTCGCTCCCGGCCAGCGGCAAGCGATGTTGATGGTGGGTAGGCAATGGTTCCGGCGTCATGCGTTTGTGGTTTTCAATTTGATTCTCTGCGGCAGGCAGGGCGGGCGCTCGTGAGGTACTTCCTCCCTTTGGTGGTCTTTGCAGGCCTTGTCAGCTTTTTTAATGGCTTTGGGTGGCTTGCTCGCGGCACTGGACAGACGCTATCGCTTTCGGGTTTCAAGTGAGGGTCGCTTCCGGCCAGCAGCAAGCGACGTTGATGGTGGGTAGGCAATGGTTCCGGCGTCATGCGTTTGTGGTTTTCAATTTGATTCTCTGCGACAGGCAGGGCGGGCGCTCGTGAGGTACTTCCTCCCTTTGGTGATCTTTGCAGGCCTTGTCAGCTTTTTTAATGGCTTTGGGCGGCTTGCTCGCGGCGCTGGACAGACGCTATCGCTTTCGGATTTCAAGTGAGGGTCGCTTCCGTCCAGCGGCAAGCGATGTTGATGGTGGGTAGGCAATGGTTCCTGCGTCATGCGTTTGTGGTTTTCAATTTGATTCTCTCCGGCAGGCAGGGCGGGCGCTCGTGAGGTACTTCCTCCCTTTGCTGGTCTTTGCGGCCTTGTCAGCTTTTCTCTACGCCGGTTTGTTTTTGGACAAATCGCTTTTACCGTCTCCGCTGCTTGATGAGGAAGTTCCGCGTTTCAGTCTGGCGACGGTGGACAGACCGGAGCAGCAGTTGGACGAAAGTGTTTTTCCGGGAAAAGTGTCTTTGCTGAACGTGTGGGCAAGCTGGTGCCGTTCCTGTGTTCAGGAGCACCCGGTGTTGATGCGTCTGTCTGAAGAGTATGGCATCCCGATTTATGGCTTGAACTACAAGGATAGACGCCCCAAGGCAAAGGAATGGCTGGAAAGGCTGGGTAATCCCTATCTCTTGAATTTTTTTGACGAGAAAGGCTTGGTGGCGATTGACTGGGGGGTGTACGGGGTGCCTGAAACTTTTCTGATTGACGCTTCGGGAAGGATTCGTTACAAGCACGTGGGGGCACTGAGGTCGGAAACCGTCAGGGATCACTTGTTGCCGTTGATCGAAAAAGTGCGTACGGGTGAGCATTAGTCGCTTCCTGTTGTTCGTGGTGTTGTGGCTCCTGACTTCAGTTGCCGCCCAAGAGCAACTGTCAGCTGAAGAAGCGCGCTATCAGAATATTTTGAAAGAGCTGCGTTGTCTGGTGTGCCAGAACCAGAGCCTTGCCGAATCTGACGCCGGGCTGGCTGGCGATTTGCGCCTGGAAATAAAGCGCATGTTGGCAATGGGCAAAAGCGACGAGGATATTTTTGCCTTTATGACCCAGCGTTATGGCGATTTTGTTCGATATCGCCCGCCGGTAAGCCCCGCCACGCTCCCTTTGTGGGGTGCTCCTTTTGTTCTGCTTGCGATTGGAATATTTTTTCTTTTCAGAAACATCAGGGCCCGTGCTCGTTCACGGAGATGACCATGAGCTCCGTTTTCGCTTCGCTTCCTTTGTTGCTGGCCTGCGCGCTCCTGCTTCCTGTGTTGTTTTTTGTCTTGCGCCCTCTGTTGGCCAAGAAGAAGCAGACATCGCAGAAAAACCCGGAGGCGGCGTTGCAGGCAGTACTCGAGCAAGAGCTGGACAACGACCGGGCGACCGGCATGATTTCGCAAAAGGATTATTTGCAGGCTCGCCAGGCTCCGCAGCTTCAGCGAAGCGTTCAAACGGCTCATTCCGGAGACCGGCGCGGTGCCTTTTTGGCGGCAGGGCTTGCGGGATTGTGGCTGGTGCTGGGGAGCCTGTATTTTTCTGGTGGCGGGTCAGAAATGGTTCCCGACCCGGGTACACAAATGACCTTGGAAGAAATAGTGGCTACGGTTGAACAAAGCCTGGAGAAGGAACCCGGCAATCGAGAAGGGTGGCTGTTGCTGGCACGTTCAGCCATGGTTCTCAAAAATTATGAGCTGGCTTTTCGGGCGTACGAAAAAGTGGAGAAACTGGCGACAATGACCAGCCCCAGAATCATTCTGGAATATACGGAGTCCATCGTGCTGGGTGATCAGAAAGCGCACTTTGCCAAAGCAGAAGCCCTGATTCACGAGCACTTGCTGGAAAATGACACAAGTCGGGAAAGTGCCATGTTTTTGGCGGGTATTTTGAGTTTCCGAATGGAAAACTATCTGGAAGCTGTAAACTACTGGGAGCCTTTGTTGTCTACGACGGGGGAGGATCCGGATTTACACTCTTTTATAAATGAGCAGATTGTTTTGGCGCGGCGTCTGGATGCGGAAAGTACGCAAACGGCTTCGGTCCTGGTGAACGTGTCTCTTGAACCGGAGTTACAAGGTCAAGTCATGCCGGAAGACACCGTGTTTGTCTATGCGCAGGCGGAAAGCGGTTCTCGTGCACCGCTGGCGGTGGTGCGCATGAAAGCGCAGGCGCTTCCCTTTTCGGTACGTTTGCGCAAAGAAGATTCCGTGGTTCCGGGCGTACACTTGGCTAATGGAGTCCGAGTACAGCTTCGCGCGCACATTTCCCGAAGCGGGCGTGCCGGTGTCATGCCCGGTGATTTTTTGGGCAGTAGCGAAATCATCGTGGTCGAGCCGGGAGTGGCAGTGGATATCACAGTCAAAGAGTTGGTGGGTCGTGACTGAAGAGCTGCCGCGCGATCGTATTGCGTCGCTCGCCGGGCGGTTGGCGGGTCTGGAAACATGAAACTTGAATGGGTCATTGCCTTGCGCTACATGCGAGCGCGCAAACGCAACCGTTTCATCTCTTTTGTCACCATTATTTCCATTGTTGGCATTGGGCTGGGTGTGGGGGTCATCATTACCGTGCTCTCCATCATGAACGGCTTCAAGGAAGAATTACGTACGCGTCTGTTGAATTATGCTTCTCATGGCACCGTGATGGCCACGTCGGGTAGCATCGACTCTCGAGAAGTCATGGATATTCTTAAGAATAATAAGAAAATCATTGGAACAGCACCATTTATTGAGACTCATGCCATGATGCTTGATCGGGGAGTGAGCCGCGGTGTCTACGTGCGTGGTGTCACGCCGGCGCTGGAAAAAGAAGTTTTTGATCTGGAAGAGCTGATGCTTTGGGGAAGCAGTTTCTCGTTGACCCCTGGCTCGTACCACATTCTGCTGGGTGATGAGCTCGCGCGTTCTCTTGGTGCTGGCCTCGGTGACAAGGTGACGGTGATTGTTCCTGACATACAGGTCGGTATAACCGGGTTCATGCCAAGGTTTCGCCGCTTCAAAGTGACTGGTATTTTCAGCTACGGACTCAGCAACTATGACCGGAGCCTGGCTTTTGTTGACCTGAAAGATGCTGCACTGTTGTTGAAGATGAAAGAAAAGGTCAGCGGGGTGCGGTTGCGTTTTGATGACCTTTTTCAGGCACCGGAGATAGGGAATCAGGTTGAAAGAGATTTGGGGGGAGGGTACTGGGTCAGTGACTGGACACAGCAGAACAGCAATTTTTTCCGTGCCATCGAAATGGAAAAGCTGATGTTGTTGATCGTCATGACGCTGATTGTCGCAATTGCTTCTTTCAATATCGTGTCCATGCTCGTCATGCTGGTGAACGAAAAGCGCGCTGAAATTGCCATCTTGCAAACCATGGGGCTCATCCCGGCCAAAGTGGTGAGGGTCTTTGTTTTGCAGGGTTCCATGGTGGGGTTGTCAGGGACGCTTTTTGGTGCGGCTGGAGGCTCTGCGTTGGCTTTTTATCTGGAAGAGCTGGTACAGGCCATTGAAGGCTTGACCGGCTTCAAGTTTTTGTCTCCTGACGTCTACCCGATTACAGAAGTTCCCTCGCAGCTCCTTTTCAGTGACGTGACGATGGTTTGTCTCATTTCCCTGTTTTTGACGGGTCTGGCGACTTTGTACCCGGCTTTTCGGGCAACTCGTGTACGCCCTGCGGAAGCCCTGAAATATGAGTGACAGCCCGGCGACGCTGGTGTCTTGCCAAGGGCTGGTAAAAGGCTATGAAACAGGAGACCAGGACAGAGGAGAGGTCTTGCGGTCTCTTGATTTTGCGTTGCCCCAAGGTGAAAGCGTTGCGATTACCGGTATTTCAGGTAGTGGCAAAAGCACGCTGCTTCATTTGATTGCCGGCTTGGAGAAGCCCGACAGCGGGGCTGTTTTTTACCGCGATAAGCGCATGGATGGTCTGAGCGAAAAGTCTTTGTGTGAATGGCGCAACCTTGAAATCGGCTTCGTCTACCAGTTCCATCATTTGTTGCCAGAGTTTTCTGTCTTGGAAAATGTGGCGATGCCGCTTTATATACGCAATGAAAACATGCGGGAGGCGCGTGCGTGTGCGCGCACAATATTGAAGCATGTTGGCTTGGGAGACAGGTTTGCTGACCGGCGGCCAGGAGAGTTGTCGGGTGGAGAACGCCAGCGAGTCGCGATTTGCCGAGCGCTGATTGGCAAGCCCTCGTTACTTCTGGCTGATGAGCCAACTGGCAACTTGGACAGTCGAAGCAGTGCTGAGGTTGCGGAACTCATGCTCAGCATGCAGTCTGAGCAGGGCGTATCACTCCTTTTGGCGACCCATTCTGAAGTGTTGGCAGGAAAATTCAGCAAGCGTTACGAGTTGGTGGAAGGCAAGTTGCTGGCCTGTTGAGCTTGTTGGTTTCTGGCGTGCGTGCCCGGCAGATTTGAAAGGTGTCGGCTTTTGTGGCCATGAGAAGGCCTCTCGGCGGCTTGGGAGCGGTTATTTGTGCCTGTTGTGAATGCCTCTGCGCTGCCGCAAGACATAGCCCAGATGCAAGCGCCAGTAGAGTTCCGCGACTAAATAGCCACAGGTGCTGACGATGAGTCCCATCACCAGGCACCCCAGTAAAAAAGGGTGCCAGATATTGTCGACGGCATGATCCCACCACTCAAGCGACAACTCAAAGAAAAAAGGCTGTTCCGGAATCCCCAGAATCTTGCGTCCCACCAGATAGCAGAAATAAAAAATCGGTGGCATGGTAATCGGGTTGGAAACCCACACCAACAAGACGGAAATGGCGATGTTGGCGCGCGTCAACAGGGCTAATGCGGTCGCGATGAGCATTTGAAAAGGAACAGGGATGAAAGCACAAAACAGGCCGACGGCAAATGCCATGGAAACGTTTCGATGCCTGAGCTGCCAGTTTTGCTTGCGCATCAGAAGTTTCCCGAAAATAGAGCGCAGGCGTGGGTTTTCTCCGACCCGTTCGAGGTTCGGAAAAATTTTTCTCAGGAGTGAGCGGGGAGAATTTATCGGCACCACACGATCCGGGTCGTTGTAAGCATGTCAATTCGCGGGGGCATGATTGCCAAGTCTGAAAACGGTGCGCAAGCAACGGCAAGCATAAGCGATGGCAGGTTTCTGCTTTCGTGGTACTGGTGGCGGCTCTCGGCGCTCGATATTCGCTAACAACTCTTTGCTCGGGACACCGATTGGGTGAGTGACAATTTTGCGGCCAAAAGCCACATATAAGCTGGCGGCGATACTAGCACGCCTTCGCCGTACTCAGCGTAAAAAGCCAGAATTTGCGCCCCTGAAAACCATGAAAACCAGAGCTTGAGGAACCTGCGCTTGTTTGGCACTTGAGGCAGTGCTAGCATTAGTCGCTTGATTATGGAAAGAAGTACATGAGAGAGTTTTTCGGCGATCACAGGCCGCTGTCTCCGCACCTGCAGATCTATCGCCTGCCTCTGACGGTTGTATTGTCAATTCTGCATAGAGCCTGCGGCGTTTTCCTGGCTTTTGCTTATGCGGTTTTTGTACTTTTGATTTCCTTGGCAGCTGTGGGTCAAGATGCCTACCAGCCAATGCAGTCGCTTCTGTCGGGCTGGTTTGGGAAGTTGTTGATGTTGGCGGCAACCGTGGCGCTTTATTTCCATTTGTGTAACGGTGTTCGGCACCTTTTCTGGGACGCCGGGCTGGGGTTTGAACTGCGCACGGTTGACCGCTCAACTTTCTTTGTGATATTCGGGGCTCTGTCACTGACGGTTTTAACCTGGGCCGCCTACTTCTTGATGTGATGGCGAGCGGAACCGGAAGCAACTTTTCGCAATCTGGCTCCACGCATGAGGGTTCTTCTCATTGGTGGCTACAGAGGGTGACTTCAGTTGCTTTGGTGCCGCTGGTGCTATGGCTGGGGTTTTCACTGGCTTTCTTGCCAAGTCTTGAACTCGGCATTTTCCAGGAATGGATTCGTGCTCCTCTGAATACTGTTTTGCTGGCCTCTTTCCTGATGGTTTCTGCTTACCATGCGGCTTTGGGGCTGCGTGTCGTCGTTGAAGACTACGTCCATACCGAGTGGCTGAAAGTCGGAACGATTGTGTTTCTGGACTTGTTGTTTTTCCTCCTCCCCGTAGCCGGGCTACTGGCCATTGTCAGGATTATTGCTTCGTGACGCAGATTAAGAAGCCTGCCTATTCCTGTGTCTATCATGACTACGATGTGGTCGTGGTGGGTGCTGGCGGAGCCGGTTTGAGGGCGACGCTTGGCGTGGCCGAGAGTGGGTTGTCAGCGGCCTGCATCACCAAAGTGTTTCCGACGCGCAGTCATACGGTAGCGGCTCAGGGAGGCATCAGCGCAGCCTTGGGCAATATGGGTGAGGATGATTGGCGCTGGCACGCCTACGATACGGTAAAGGGCTCTGACTGGCTGGGAGATCAGGATTGCATCGCCTATATGTGTCGCGAGGCGCGCGACTCGGTGATTGAGCTGGAGCACTACGGGGTGCCCTTTTCGAGAACGGATGACGGGCGGATTTATCAGCGGCCTTTTGGTGGCATGACGACCCACTTCGGTGAAGGCTCTGCGCGTCGCACTTGCGCTGCGGCCGACCGCACCGGGCACGCGATTTTGCACGCGCTGTATCAGCAGTCTTTGAGACATGATGTTCAGTTTTTTATCGAGTATTTCGCGATTGATTTGCTGATGACCGAAGACGGAAGGTGCGAGGGGGTGCTGGCGTGGGAGCTGGAGACAGGCACCTTGCACGTTTTTCGTTCGCATTTGGTGGTGTTGGCAACCGGAGGGTATGGTCGGGCGTATTTCTCGTGTACTTCCGCACACACCTGTACAGGTGACGGGAACGCGATGGTGATCCGGGCTGGCCTGGAGATGCAGGATGCCGAATTTGTGCAGTTTCACCCGACCGGAATTTATGGTGTGGGTTGTTTGATCACCGAAGGGGCGCGAGGTGAAGGCGGGTATTTGACAAATTCTGAAGGAGAACGGTTTATGGAGCGTTATGCTCCGAATGCCAAGGATCTTGCTTCACGGGATGTGGTCAGCCGATCCATGACGCTGGAAATCCTGAATGGTCGAGGCGTTGGCCCGGAGAAAGATCACATTCACTTGCACATTGAGCATTTGGGCAAAGCCGTCATTAACGAGCGCTTGCCAGGAATTGCCGAATCGTCTCGCTTGTTCGCCGGCATTGATGTGGGGCACGACCCAATTCCGGTCTTGCCGACCGTCCACTACACGATGGGAGGTATACCGACCAACTACCACGGTGAAGTGCTTTGCCACGAAGGTGGTTCGGATCAGTCAGCTTTGCGAACCGTGCCGGGTCTGATGGCAGCGGGCGAGGCAGCCTGCGTGTCGGTGCATGGTGCCAATCGCTTGGGGTCGAATTCTTTGCTGGATCTGATCGTTTTTGGGCGGTCAGTGGCACATCGCACCGCTGACCTTCTCAAGCCAGACCAGAAACATGCGCCGGTCAACCCAAAGTGCCTTGACCGATTGCTGGCGAACTTTGACAAAACGCGTTATGCCAGTGGTGCCACGCCCACTGCGCAGTTGCGCCTGGACATGCAGAAAGCCATGCAAAGCCACGCGGCCGTGTTCAGGACGGGTAAAAGCCTGCAGGAAGGGGTTGGAAAATTACGCGAGGTTTATAGCAACTTTAAAGATTTGAAAGTCACTGATCGCTCCTTGGTCTGGAACACTGATTTGGTTGAAACTCTGGAATTTTCCAATCTTCTGCCTTTGGCGGCTGCGACCATGTCTTGCGCCTTGCACCGGGAAGAGAGCAGGGGGGCACATGCGCGCGATGACTTTACTGAACGTGATGATGAAAACTGGATGAGACACAGCATGGTTCGAGTGGACGAGCATGGCGAGTGCAAAACTCGGACGCGTCCGGTTCAGTTGGATCCCAAAACGAACGAGCTGGAGTCCATCCCACCTAAGCCAAGGGTCTACTGACAGCGGGGGAATCAAGAAGTGCAATTCAGACTACCGCTACATTCCGTGGTGAAACCCGGAAAAACATATGAGGCAGGAAACGGGAAGGACGTCTTGAAGTTCAAGGTCTATCGCTTTAATCCTGACGAGGAAAGCAACCCGCGGCTTGATACTTATGTATTGCCTCGCAGTGATTGTGGGCAAATGGTTTTGGATGGCTTGAACGCCATAAAAAATCAGATGGATTCGACTTTGAGCTACCGGCGTTCGTGTCGCGAGGGGATTTGCGGTTCCTGCTCCATGAATGTAAACGGCAGGAATACGCTTGCCTGCCTCAAGCCGATACGCGAGTTAACAGGAGACATTAAGGTCTATCCTTTGCCACACATGCCTGTGGTAAGGGATCTCGTAACGGACATGAGCCGCTTTTATCAGCAGTACGCTTCTGTCAAGCCTTGGCTGCAGGCGTCTGATCCGCCGGGAAAAGGAAAGGAGCGCTTGCAATCAAAGAAGCAACGTGAGCGTTTGGATGGTTTGGAGGAATGCATACTCTGCGCGTGTTGCTCCACGAGTTGTCCCAGCTACTGGTGGAACAGCGACCGTTATCTTGGCCCTGCCGCTTTGCTGCAGGCCTATCGTTGGATTTCCGATAGTCGGGACGAAGCCACCGCAGAGCGGGTGAGTGACCTGGAAGACCCCTTCAAGCTGTACCGTTGCCACACGATCATGAATTGCGCGAAAGCTTGCCCGAAGGGGTTGAACCCTGCTCGTGCAATCGCAGAAATAAAGAAGGAGATAGTGGCCAGAAAAGGCTGATATATTTTTAACTGCGAAAGGCGGCGTTCATCAGGAAACAAACATTTCGTGTGTTTCATGTTTTTCGTGCTTATTAAATTCTTGGTTCATAAGTCGCGAAAGTTGGCATTTGCAATTCGTATGATTCCAGTTTGGGGTAGCTCTCAAAGTTCACCAACGGATTCTATGGTCTGAACGTCAACTTCCCGGCTGCGAGGTGGCAGCTTGGGCTTGGCTTGGTTTTTGACTGCGATCGGGGGTTCTCAGGGATGGATGACAGGGACTACAAACACCTCGTCTGGCAGTGTCGACGCGGAACCAGGGAACTGGACAGAATGGTCACGTATTACTTGTACCAGCATTACCCTCAAGCGGGTCGCAATTACCAGCGGGCATTCAAGGAATTGCTGGGGTTGCAGGATCCGGTTCTTTACCAGGTGATTATGGGCACGCTGGAAATTCCCGAGCGTCATGTTGAATGGCTGGAAATAGCCAGCATCATTCGCGAGGGTTTGCCTGAAATGGCACCTGACAGTGGAGAGTGAAGCCGCTTTTCAGCGGCACCGACGTTGAAGAATGACGCGCATTGCCCTTAAGCGGCCGCGCCTGACAGTGTGGGTCGCGGGGTGTCTGGGCTTTGTCGGTCTTTTGCTCCCTTGGTTGCTGGACTGGCTGTCCCTGCTTCCCTTCTTGGTGCTTGAGAGTGCAATGGTGTTTTTTGTTCTGCCATTGTTTCGTTTTTTCTGGAGCAATACTTCGCAGGTTTATGCGGAAATCTGCCTGGGGCCGCACGAAAGCATCAGTCTCAGGCGTCATGACGAATCGTTTTTTTCAGAGCCCATGAACGGCAAGGTCGTACACCTGTTTCGCCGTTACGTCGAAGTGTTGCTGGTGGATGAAAACGGCAGGAAGAAGCGCCTGCACGTCACTTGGGATATGGTGCGTCGGGAAGAATTTCGCCAACTCAGAAAGTTTCTTATTGCTCAGCAACTGTAACAGCCGCGAAAACCGCGCAAGTCAGTTTGTTTTTTAACCGCGAAAAACGCGAAAAGGTTCCGTTTTCTGATGAATACTACAGAGAAAGCTTTGAATTGGGGCTTTTGGTGAAGAACTCAAGCGGCCAGCGAGATAACCATGAACCACGGATTTAACAACCGTTAAAAACGCTGTATTTTCAGTTGAGGAGCTCGATAACCTCGTCTCGTTCCTCGACTAGCTCGTGCTCGGTTTTTTGCAGCATTTCCTGCGCGTAGGCACTGTGCTCCAGATGTTCGACAATTTGCCAGTTTCCGTCTTCGGTGGTGATGGGAAAAGAGAAAACCAATTCCGGCACGATTCCGTACGCACTGCCAGAAAGCACTCCCATGCTGGTCCAGTCATGTGCTTTGGTGCCGTGTGCCAAAATTCGGACGTGGTCAATGATTGAAGATGCGGCAGACCCGGCGGATGAGGCACCACGGGCTTCAATGACCCGGGCACCGCGCTCACGAACTTCAGGCACAAAAGTATCTTCCCACCACCGGTGTCCAACGAGGTCAAGTGCCGATTCACCATCAGCCATGCAATGCGACAGATCTGGAAATTGTGTGGCCGAGTGGTTTCCCCATATCGTCATGCGGTTAATCAGGCGTCCAGAAACCCCGGTCTTTTGTGCCAGCTTGGCAATGCCACGATTGTGATCAAGGCGGGTCATGCAAGAGAAATTCCCGGGATCCAAGTCCGGGGCATTGCGCAAAGCGATCAATGCATTGGTGTTTGCCGGATTCCCGACGACTACGACACGCACATCCCGGGAAGCGTTGTCGTTAAGACATCTCCCTTGGGCTTGAAAAATTTTGCCGTTAGCTGACAACAAGTCTTTACGTTCCATCCCTTTTCCACGAGGCCGGGCACCAACCAGCAACGCATAGTCGCTATCCCGGAAAGTGTCAGATGGCGACACGGTGCATTCCAGACCGTCAAGCAGAGGGAAATTGCAATCTACCAATTCCATGGCCACGGCGCCCAGAATTTTTTTGCACGGTTCAATGTCCACCAGTTGCAGCCTGACCGGTTGTTCAGAACCCAACATATCGCCAGCGGCAATGCGGAACGCCAAGGCGTAACCAATATTTCCCGCGGCTCCCGTAATGGACACCTTGACTGTTTTTTTCGACATAGATTCCTCCTCTTTGTATCAGCTGACTTTAAGTCACATCATCTGTCGCTTCCATTCCCCATCTTATATGACTTTTTCCCAGATACTGCCGGGAACGCATTTCGATGAGGCGGCTCGCTGTTCGATGGAACATGCCACTCAGACTCCCTGCTGTACACAGCTCGTGTGGTGCGGCATCAGCTATTGTCAAAAGCTTAACACGTCGTTCGTACAGAGTATCAATAAGATTGATAAAACGACGCGCGGCATCTTTTCGGTGCGTGAGAACAGGGACTCCGGAAAGCAGGACATGGGTAAATCGGTTGGCAATTTCCAGGTAGTCGGCGACCGACCTCGGCCCTCCGCACAACACTTCAAAGTCCAGCCAGATCGTGTCGGTCGCGCTCTCGATAGCAGGGATGCTGCGTCCGTGCAGTTCAATGGTTTTATTTCGACCTTTCTCCCGGTTGGCAAGGCGTTTGAAGTAGGTTGCCATAATGTGCTGGTTTTTCTGGCTGTTCGGAACCATGAAAATATCGTTTTTACTCAACAGGTTCAGACGGTGATCGCTGAAGCCGTTCAGGTTGACGATCTGGTAGTGCTCTTGCATGAACCGGATGGCTGGCAAGAATCTTTCTCTATGCAGACCATCCAGATAAAGGTCGTCCGGTTCTGTGTTCGAGCTCATTAACAAGAAAATTCCGCAGGCGTGGAACGCCGGCAAGAGTTCACCAAGAATCACAGCATCAACAATGTCAGTGACCTGAAACTCATCAAGAAAAATGACTTTGCTTTTTTTGGCGTGCTCCGTCGCGACAATTTGCAGCGGCGCTTCCCGTTTCCCGATTGCTTTGAGCATGGAATGGGTTTCTTGCATGAACTGGTGAAAATGCGATTTCCGCTTTTTCTTTAGCACCAGAGTGTCATAAAACACGTCCAGCAGAAAAGTTTTCCCTCTCCCGACTTTCCCCCAGACATAAAGTCCACCGGGTGTGATTCTCTTGCGCAAGAGGCGAACCAGCCGTTTCGGCCAAGTGCCAGGGCACGAACTTTCCTGTACTTTTCCGAATAAGGGCTCCAGTGCCCGAATAGATTTGAACTGGGTACTGTCTGCGCTGTAGCCCAGTTCAAACAAGCGTTGCTGGTAGGCTGCAAGTAGCGGCTTTTCGCTTTTTTTCTGGTGCATTGGCCGTGATTTCCGGGGTTTGGAAAAATATTGTTGAACAGACCGGAATTATAAACCTGGCACCAAAGAAATACCGGCGCACGGGTCGCGAAATACCCGCTCGCAACATTCTATAGCCGGGCGCTGCTGCTCCTGCACGCAAGTCACACCATGCTCGCGAGGTCTGCGGGTTGGGTTCCCGGCTGTTTAAAGAAATACCGGCGCACGGGTCGCGAAATAACCGCTCGCAACATTCAGAGCCTGGTGCTGTTGCTCCTGCACGCAAGCCACACCATGCTCGCGAGGTCTGCGGGTTGGGTTCCCGGCTGTTTAAAGAAATACCGGCGCACGGGTCGCGAAATACCCGCCCGCAACATTCAGAGTTGGGCGCTGTTGCTCCTGCACGCAAGCCACACCATGCTCGCTAGGTCTGCGGGTTGGGTTCCCGGCCGTTTAAAGAAATACCGGCGCACGGGTCGCGAAATAACCGCCCGCAACATTCTATAGCCGGGCACTGTTGCTCCTGCACGCAAGCCACACCATGCTCGCGAGGTCTGCGGGTTGGGTTCCCGGCTGTTTAAAGAAATACCGGCGCACGGGTCGCGAAATAACCGCCCGCAACATTCAGAGTCGGGTGCTGTTGCTCCTGCAAGCAAGCCACACCATGCTCGCGAGGTCTGCGGGTTGGGTTCCCGGCTGTTTTGTGCCGCCCGCCCGGTGCGTCAAGACTTCACTCGGATTCAGACCAGGAATCCAGCCAATCTAGTCGGGTAAAATTGGCATCTCCTCTTGAGTTGGATAATGGTGGGATGTCAAGAAAGGCAGTCATAAGTATGTGCAATGCATCAGCCAGAAAAGCAGGTAGCGAACGTTGTGGCAGGAATTTTATATCGCAGGCGGGTTGTGCTCTCTTTTTTCTGCCCGCATGGCTTCTGAGCCATTCACAATGCAAAAAGCAGATTTCAGGTTTCCGGATACGCAGAGAACCGGGAGCAATGGTTGTCTGAAGTGGTTGCTCGTGGGTGTGTCCATCATCACGTCAAGCGCACTCGCTTCTGGCCAGAATCAGGAATCTCTGGCAGATCAAGGCTTCGCGGCCAACCTTTTGCCGGAGGTGCAACACACGCACAAGGTCGCCCGAAGTGTGTGCCCCGCCAGAGGCGCACCGACTGGATATGGGAGCCTTCAGCACACAGGAAGAAGACAAAACTCTGGGGCAGCTCAGCGTGAGCACGGTCAACTGCACTGGCATCTACCAAGGGAAGTTCGTTTGAAACGCGCCAACCAGGCATTGCTCAAGCAGGAAGAAGGAGTTTTCTATAAGAAGCCTTCCTTTGATGAAGAGCCCAGGCAACTGGCGAGAGAACCATGAACCAGGAATTTAATAACCGCATGGAACGCGCAGGTCAGTTTGTTTTTTAACCACGGGAGGGGCGAAAAACGCGAAAAGGTTTTGTTTCCTGATGAATGCTACCTTTCGCGGTCAAAAATAAAGGGCAAGGAATTGGGGCTTGGTGAACCGGAGTGTGTTCTCACGAGCAGCACGGGATATAATTGCACGTTGTTGAAGCCAATGGGAGGTTTTTGGTTATGGTAGAAGTTATCAGAGGGGAAAGGTGATGGGATTGTCCAGTGCCTTGTTTGTTCAAGCACGAAGCAAACCTTTTGGGGAAGTGCAGAGGCTGAAAGGTCTTGACGGCGAAGTCGCTGGCTATGCAGTCAGGAGTAAAGGTTTTTTGGGCTGGGCCTTACATTGGCTAAAGTACCAAGCGTCGGGAAAATATCGGACGAACGTTCGGAATGAGAGGAAAGAAATAGCCGGTGTGCTCACGAGAAGTACGACTCTTTCAGTAAACACCACAAGGCAGTGGTCTATCTGGGATGATAAAGTTATTCGAAACAGAAAGAGCTTCCTGCGTGCCGCAGAGGAAATGGCAGAAGCCACGGAAGTTGAGCATTTATACCAGCTTTTACCTGGCGCAGAGGAGGGTGCAGGGGGAGCGGCTCCGGCCACAGACACGCCGTCTGGTGGTACTTTGAAAGACGCAAAAGACGGATTTTCTGCAAAGTTTTTCGAAGAATTGACGCAAGAAGGACGATTTGAGTCTAAATTTCCAAACCTTGGGCAGCCTGCGCCGGATGAAGACCCGGATGCCCTGACAATGCGTTCGCTAAAAGACTACTGCAATTCGCTGTTTGATAGATATCTGGATGTAGGCAGGAGTTGTATCTCGGTTTCGCAACTCAAGTTTGCCAGCAACCCCCCGCTTGCCGGACATCAGTTGAGCCAAGTGCAAACGGATTTTGTGAATCTTCACTTCATCGCATTCATTTCTTCTCAAGGTGAAACACAAAGAACCTCCTCCGTTCAGCCGTAGTCGCGCCGCCCGCAGGCTCGGCAACGCTGGTGATGCGATTTCCATGAAAGCACTGTCACCGGGGTGTCGCTGTGGTCAACGGAGTTCGTCACTCGCTGGTCTGTGATTCATTTGCACGGATGCCTTTCACTGTAACAACTAAAAATAATTGGCGGCGGGAGACGGGCATCTGTTGTTTTTAAGGGGTCGGAGACTTAGAATGTCTGCATCAGTACCCTTTACGGAGGGGCGATTGATTTGTACGTTTTGATTAAAAGGTTTTTTTGGAATGCAGGTGTCAGAGCGATTTTCAGGAAAGTGCGGATTTTTGCAGAACCGCTGTCAGTAAATAGGGAGCTAAAGAAGTGAATCGACTGTGTTTTTTGATTGTTGTCATCTTTATGGGGAGCTGGCAGGGTCAATTAATGGGAAATGACGGGACAACGTCCCTCATGCGCTCGGACTTGGCTACCGCTGGATTGATTCCCTTATCCGCAGAATTTTGCAACCCCAGTGATTGCGAATCAGCAGATCTCTCTGCCTTGTTCGGGACTTTGGGGAACTTTGACGCGACTGAGGCTATAGGCGTGGTGGATTGGGTGCTGGTGGAAGCGTCAACAGCAACGGTCGGAGCAAAGAAATGGTGCCAGACGGCTTTGCTTCTGGAAAATTCAATGATCGTTGACCCGCTGGCGTATACCGCACTTTCTGCCGACGAAAAAACGCAATGCCTGAATGGTGGTGTTGAGGCGTGTCCGCCGCTGTATTTTTCAGAGGCTGACGGCGATCTTTACTTTTCAGTCAAGCACCACAACCACTTAGGGGTTAGAACATCGGAAGCATTAGCCGCAGACGCAGAAGCGGGGCTTTTTGTTTTTGATTTTGGCACGACAGGGTCATCCGCAACGCCGCAAAGCGCGTGCGGCGGGAATAGTTGTCTGACAGCTGGAGATTTGGACGGAGATGGAATCGTAGATGGGATAAAGGACGTTCAGTTCTTCTTGAATTATCAGGCGGATTCGAGGAAACCATTTGCCTACGCCCGAGCCGATGGTGACCTTGACGGAGCGGTGAATGTCGAGGATGTGGTGCGAGGCGTCAGCCCCAACTTGGACCCGGAGCGTACAAGTGACGTTGGCACTTGTACGACAGGAAGCGACAGTCAGTGAGACTTCCCAACCTGTTTCAAGTGGCTTTGGGTGCGGCTGGCCTGCTTTTATCTGTGGCTGCCTTGCCACAAGTCCCTTTTGAACAAGGGAACTTTTTCCGGATTGCAGGGTTACAGATTCCCGACTGTGAGGAATGCAAAGGGCAGGTGAATCTGAGCATTGAGAATCTCAAAGAACAGAATGATGAACTGACTTTTGAAATCTGGATTGCATCCAATCCCGCTTCCGGTTTCTCTGCCATTTCTTACAGTCTGGTTTTTAGCTCCGGATTTTCCTCAGCTGAAGTGGAAGACTGCACACACGTTCTCAACAAAAGATTTTCCAGTGACTACGACTCCACGATTAGCCACACGCGTTTTTCTGCATCCGCCGCCTCTGAATCGGATCTGCCAGGTTTCTCTGTACACGTTTTGCATCAGGGAGCTTTTAACCCCAATGCTCCGGTTCCCAGCACGCTGACTTCGGTTCCCCTTCAGCTTGGTCAACTCACTTGCCCCCGGCAGGAAGACACCAGGGAGCCACAAATCGCCCTTTACCCGTACCCCAACTACTCGCAGTCCTTTTATTCCATGAAAAATCTGGCGGATGATGCCGGAAACGCCGTGCGTTACGCACAACGCGCCGCAGGTGAGGCGGGTGGCAACTTGCAAGTCAGGCAAGGAGACAGCAATGTTCAGTTGCGCGAAAGTGACACCCAGGGAGTGCTGTTGGATGATGAAATTCTTATAAGCACTTCGGAACCCGGTGAAAGGGTTAGCAGCATTTCTCTCAAAGCCAATTACCCGGTATCCGGTCAACTTTATTGGCGTGGTCCGGATGATGAAGATTTTAAGTTGTTGGTGGAAGGCAGCATTCAGATCGCCGAAGAAATGGGGGTAAATGAAGCAACTGCTTTTTTACGCGGGTTGAGAGTCGCGACCGGCAACAGCTTTCCTCCAACTGAGGCGAACATTAGCCTCGAACTGGAAAGCACCTTAGGGTCGCAGACTCCCGATTCACTGGTGCTTTATCAGGTGTCTGTGGTGCATGACGGGCCTGTGACTCTCAGCACCCCGACCGGGCTGTTGACCGCCAGGTTCTTTCAACTGCTTAAAAATTTGGGGCTGATAACTGCGGCTTCCTCGGATGATGAGGTCATGAACGCTGTTGCTGAATTTTGCTCCCAAGGCGTCCAGACCGGGGTTGCAAGATTTTATGCCGACAGTGACGGAGACGCAGTTCCCAACAACGTTGAAGCGCGCACTGGCACAAATTGTCGTGACAGCGGCAGTAATGACTTGGTCGGCGGGATATCTGCACGCCCGGCCATTACGTTTACTGACCCAAATGCGGAAAGCAAAATCTCCGCTTTTGCCAGCCAGCCAGCCAGTATTGAGCAACTAGGTGTCAGTTGCCCTGCTTGCGTCGAATTGACAGCCTACGTGAAAGAAAGCAGCGGTCCCTGCAGCGGGGAGACTCTGCCTGGTAATTATGAAAGCGTGTGCAGACTTGCGTATGAAGCGCAGGGTGGTGCTTCCTTTCAGCCCGGTCTGAGCACCCTTTTCTGGCTGGGAGTGGATCAGCATGGCAACTGGGCTTTGAATGGTTCAAGACTGGCTGAACAAAGCGTTTACCTGGCACCACAAATCAACTTTGGGGACGACATTGTGCTTTCTTCAAATGCTGCTGAAAGCGGAACCTTAATCACATTTCTGGACGTGTCCGGAGCTGATATGCCGAGTTTGAGGAGGCGAAGCACTGAGCCCTATCCCAGTCTCACGAAGCTGATTACCATTTTTGAAGATGGGGTAGAGATGAAACTTGATGGTATCCGCCTTCCGCTTACACAGAAGCTTTCCTTTCAATTTACATACGAAAGCATAGGTTCCGGGGTGCGCAAAACTTTGCGGTTGCGGTGCAATGATGAAGAGCTGTTCGCGGAGCCAGGCGAAAAACGGTTCATAGACAAGGACGGGAACGAGCCAGCCAGCTTCTTTGCGACTTGCGGTAAAGACACCCTGTACATAACGAGAGGAGATCAGATTTTGCCACCGCGGGTGAGGTTTGATGTGTATGAGCAAGACTCGCCAGCAACTGCATCTGAAGTACTAGTGTTCAGACCGGAAGCGCCCATACAGATTCGAATACAGGCGGCAGGTTATGGTAGTTATGACGGTTTGCCGAAAATCTGTTCCGTCAGCGCGGCTTACGCGCCTTTGGAGCAGCCCTTCGAGCAGACGGAAGGCGCGAGCTGTGCCAATGGTGGCAACCGCGGAGAAGTGAATGGGTTTTCCTTGCCGCAAGCTTATGTTGATGGCAACGTGCTACGCTTGGGCGCGGAAGTGGAGGGAAGGTGGAGCGGTGACGACAGCATCACCCGTAACTGGTGGGGGGGGACGGTTCCAGTACTCGCGTCTGCACCTCTGGGTTCCATCCCTGAGACGCTGAACTTGATAGCCACTAACGGAAATGCTTTTGCAGAAATCGAAGTGCTCCCCGGTTTTTTGCTTCTGCGTTCCACAGACAGCAGTGCTGAGGCAGCCGAATTGGCGCGCCTCGGGGTGCTGTCTACTCCCTACGTGAGTGCTTCGGGTAAGCCACCGCCGTTTGGGTCTACGCCACTGAGCACAGCAAGAATGTTTGATTTTCGTATCCGGATGGTCTCTCCGGCACTCCAGACGCCTAATTATGCGCGCATACGTCTGCCTTTGGATGTTCCCGTTACGGGAAGTATTGCAGACTCCCGAGCTCCTGGAACGTGGAAAAAAGGCCTGTATGAAAGGGACAGCTGTCTGCTGTTGCATATTGTGGATGACGGGGCGAACGACGCCGACCCGGCTCCCGGCTCAATAGCTGCCTTGATAACCGTGGGTTCCGTGACTGGAAAGGCAGAAGATGGCGTTGCTCGCTACGATTTCGAAAAGAACAATTGGGAATCGTTCAGCAGAAGCAGGGAGGGGGGGGATTACTACTCGGCTCCAGAACCCTGCCCTGGTGTGGATGCAGCTACCGAGCCTGAGGGCGAAAGTGCGGTCGGAGTCCGCAACGACTTGGGGGGGCTGCTGATTGCAGCTTTAGGATTGCTGGTTTTTGCCGGTGCGTATGACCCGCTCGCTTTGCTGGGGTTGATATTGGTCATTTGCCTGGCTGTGTTTCAGAGAAACGCGAATCACGGATTTAACAACCGCGAAAAAATGCGAAACACACGAAAAAGCTTTATTTCTTGATGAATGCTGCCTTTCGCGGTTAAAAACAGAGAATCCGCAAGCCAGCGCATAAGAAAGCGATAAGTCGAAGCTGTGGAAATTCATGAGTTGATATTGTTGTCGGGCTTGGCGGCAGGGTTACTGGGCGGCATCCTGGCTTCCAAAACCAGTTTTTGCACTTTGGGAGCTGTTTCCGACTTGGTCAATATCGGTGACAGCGGCAGGATGCGCGCTTGGGTCTTGGCGCTCGCCAGCGCAATGCTCGGGGTGGCTGTTCTGGATGCTATGGGCAGTATTGACCCGACGCTTGTTGACAGCGGAATGACCGGCAAACCACCTTATGGGACTCCAGTCTTTCTGTGGCCCAGATACGTTTTGGGAGGCTTGTTGTTCGGGGCAGGAATGGTGTTGGTTTCCGGGTGCGGAAATAAAACCCTGGTCAGGATAGGGGGAGGGAACCTGAAGTCAGTAGTGGTGTTTCTGGTGATGGGAGTGGCTGCGTATCTGATGATTTTTACGAATTTCGGCTTTTTATTTTTCTTGCAATGGATGCAGCCTGCGACTATTGATTTACAGCAATACGGGGTCAGCAGCCAAAGCCTGTCTGTCCTGGCAGGGGAGATGCTCGGGTTTGGGGGAGAGGAGAAACGCTGGATATTGGGGCTGCTTGTGGGCATCCCTTTGTTTTCCTGGCTGCTGCTGTCTCTGGTGCGACGGTCTGATGTGAGCAACATCGCGGGCGGTATAGGAATGGGCTTGTTGGTAACCTCCGCCTGGTACGCGACTGCCGGCCCTATGGGGAGGCATTTGCTGGAAGAAATAGATTTCTTAGACGTACGACCTTTTGACGTCGGTGCCCAGTCCTTTACTTTTGTCAAACCCGGTGCTCATTTTCTCAGATTTCTGGAAGAGGGCTTCGCTGCGGAATTTTTGACTTTTGCCCTGGCAATCACGCTTGGCGTGGTTCTCGGGTCTTTTTTCTACGCTTTGTTCAGCCGCAGTTTTCGCGTCGAATGGTTCGTGTCCTTTCGTGACTTCTTGCGCCATATCATCGGGGCAACGGCGATGGGTGTTGGCGGCGTTCTTTCTCTGGGTTGTACTTTTGGCCAGGCAATTTCAGGTGCCTCTATGCTTGCTGTTGGTTCATTCATTACGTTTGCCAGCATAGTTTTCGCATCTGCCATGGTCATGAAGTTTCAGTATTACCAGTTGTGCTATGAAGCGGAAGCGAAACCGCTGAAGATTTTTGCGACAGCACTGGTGGATTTTCGCCTCCTCCCCGAGAAGTTTCGTTATTACGAAAAAATCTGAGCGAAACCTGGCTTTCCCCAAGCAGTCGGGGAACGGAAAACTCCGGCACTCACTTCAAGACGACGATTTGTTTGCAGATGTATAAACGCGAAACTCGCAAAATGTTTGTTTTCTGATGTATGCGCACAACCCAGTGGGCTGCACTTGATGTTTATAAAGAGACGGGATGTGGTTTCCTTGAGGATCCCCGTTCACCCTTATGATCTTTGCTTTAGCGTTTCTGCTTCAGGATTTTCTCACGTAAAGCTGTCAATTCCTGGATTTTATTTCTGGTACGCAGCCGTGAGGAGCGATTCGACTTTGCGCTCTTTTCAGCCAGCTTGAACTGTTCAATGGCTATTACGAAGTGTCCGGTCAGCCAGTAGTAGTCCCCTAGATACTCGTGGCTGAGCCAGTCCTTTTTTGCTGCTGATGCCGCTTTGGATCGCAGCGCATTTATTTCCGGATAGCGGTCTGAGAGATGCGCAAGCTGTGCCAGCCTTTGGAGCGCGGCATCGAATTTTCCTTGCTGTATTCTGGTTTCGGCGACCAGAAAAGACACGCTCATTCGTCCCGGGTGCAGTTTGTCCAGGCGGGCAAGCACAGATGCGGCTTCATCAGCTTGCCTTAAAGCCAGGTGGGCTCGCGCGATTGCCAAGTCGATCGTGAGACCGGGTTTGTCAATCCCCCTCAAAACGCGCAATGCTTCTTTTGCCTTGTTCAGCCGTATCAAAGCAACGCCCTGCCGGTACAGACTCAATGGATTGTCGGGAAAGGCAGAGTTCTGGTATTTCTGTGGATTGAGCAATGCCTCCAGGCGCGCTTTGGCAAAACGGTATTCCTCACTATTGCCCCGCAGGTTCTTCCTGTATTTTGAAGCCCTTTCCAGGCTGTCTGCCAAGCGGTTCTCTGTCAGAGGGTGGGATCGCAAATATTCCGGAAATGCCAGCCTGGCGTTTTCATGGCTCCACAGTTTCCTGAAAAAAGCGGGCATGCCGCGAGGATTAAATCCGGTTGCAGCCATACGCTCCATGCCAAAGCGGTCTGCCTCGTTTTCAAACACTCGGGAAAATCCCAATTGTTTTTCGATCGCGCCTGAAACTCCGGCGTATAGTCCCAGCGTCGCGAGTTTTTGACCTGCTACGGCACCAATAATAGCCGCAGCAACAGACAGGAGGCTTACCAGCTGAATGTCTTTGGACAATTGCAACATGCGCGGTGCGTGCCTTCTGATGGCATGAACGGTTTCATGCGCCAGTATGCCGGCCAGCTCACTCTCATTTTCAGTTTCCATGAGCAAGCCTGAGAAAATGACGACATTTCCTCCAAAAGTGGCAAAGGCGTTAATGGTTTCATTTTCTGTCAACAAAAAACGAAGATCCAAGGCGCTGACAGGGGGTGCGGATGCCAGGCGGTTGCCAAGCGATTGAAGATACTCGTTCAACTCAACGTCCGTCACTATCGGGAGTGAGGCTCGTAGTTCATACAGGATGACTTCGCCGATCCATTTTTCTTTACTTAAGGTCAGCCCGGGTACGTTGGTGCCTTCCAGATCTGGTGCCCTTGGCCCCAAATTCTGCGCCTCACCGAGATAGGGCAGGGCTGACAAGAGCCACAGAGTGGCGAGTGACACTGGTTTGAAAAAGTAAAAGTGTTTCAATTTTCGATATTAAAAATCGTGACCATCATTCAGCTTTTGGAGTATAGCTTGCCGACGGCGGCCAGCAGAACACGCTTCGGGTGAGCGTTGGTTCGGGTATGATAGAGACCGTCCGCTTCCTTGTGTTACCACGAGGGAAACGGCGGACAGGAAAACCGGGTTTGAAATTATGTACACTGTAATTGTAGTTGCTGTCCTGCTTCTGTTTTCCGGTGGTAGCGCAATCGGAAATGAACAAGGGGCGCGAGATTTGGTTAAAGGCACCGTTGAGCAGATTCTGCTGGACTTGAAGAGTGCTGACGCCACGCAAAGAAAGAGCCAGGCTTTTTATGAAGATCTGGTGGAAAGCAGATTGGTCCCCTTGGTAAATCTGGATGATGTGAGCCGGTTGGTGATTGGAAGGGAGGCGTGGTTGAACGCAAATGAAGATCAGCGTGGTCGTTTTGCCGAGGTTTTCAAAACGCGATTGAAGAAGACTTATGCGCAGGCGATACAACTGGTTTCTGAAGTAAAAATTGAATATCTGGATCTGCCGCAACCAAAAAACTACGTTCTTGTGGCCAGCATGGTCACTCCCCTTGGCCAATCACGAGCGGGTTACCGGGTAGATTATATCTTTCGCAACAAGATGCCATGGAAAATTATTGACATCAGGTTTGGGGATATCAGTCTGGTGAGGCTTTTTCGCGACAGTTACGCGGAAATCATAAGAACCAAAGGATTGGAAGCACTGATCCAGCGCCTGAAAAACCAGACAACACCGGTTGTTCCAGACCTTCCCTGATATGTTCCTGTTTGCTAGCGTGGCGACCTCTGACCGGTAGCCCGGTTTCCGTGATACTCAACTCTCAATAGCGCTTTCATGGAGAAATTGCACATAAGAGGAGGCGTTCCCTTGCACGGGTCGGTGTGCGTGTCCGGTTCAAAAAATGCGGTTTTACCCATGTTGTTGGCATCCTTGCTGTCGGATGGCGCGTTAAAAATACGAAATGTTCCACATCTGCACGATGTCACCACAACGATCGACATGCTCGGGCAGATGGGCGTTACAGTCGTCGTGGACGAGTCGACGTCCGTTGAAGTCGACAGCAGCACTTTGCGCAGTTTCTTTACCCCCAATGACATTGTGAAGACCATGCGAGCCTCGGTGCTGGTTCTGGGACCTCTGCTGGCTCGGCATGGTGTTGCAAAAGTGGCTTTCCCCGGGGGCTGCGCGATCGGTTCAAGGCCTATTGATATTCATTTGAACGGCCTGAAAGCAATGGGGGCAACGATTAAAATCAGTGATGACGGCTATATCGAAGCCAGTTGCCAGTCCCGGCTGAAAGGGACGCGTCTGGTATTTGACTGCATAACGGTAACCGGGACAGAAAACCTGATGATGGCGGCCACGCTGGCTACAGGAACCACATCTCTGGAAAACGCGGCTCGAGAGCCAGAAGTGGTAGATTTGGCGAATTGCCTGAACCGCATGGGGGCGAATATAGAGGGAGCAGGGACGTCGACGGTCAGAATCCATGGAGTCAATACTCTTTCGGGATGCACCATTGATGTCCTCCCCGACCGCATTGAGGCAAGCACTTATTTGGTGGCTGCCGCGATTACCAGGGGCAAAGTCACGGTTGAGAATGCCCGTGCCGAACTGATGGACGCGGTCTTGTGCAAATTGTACGAGGCAGGGGCTGAAATACAGGTCAGCGAAAACAGCATCACCCTTGACATGAGCACGCGACGCCCACGAGGGACTGACATCACGACAGCCCCCTTTCCTGCTTTCCCAACTGATATGCAGGCACAATTCACGAGTCTGAACGCCATATCTACAGGGAAAAGCGTGGTGACAGAGACGGTTTTCGAGAACCGATTCATGCACGTTGATGAAATATGCCGGATGGGAGCCTCCATTACCGTACGAGGCAACTGCGCGCACATTGAGGGAACAGAAAAACTGCACGGAGCGAAGGTGGCAGCGACAGACTTGCGTGCTTCCGCATCATTGATCCTCGCGGGTCTGGTAGCAGACGGAGAAACGGTCGTCGACAATATTTACCACATTGATCGCGGCTATGAATGCATCGAAGAAAAACTGGCACACCTTGGAGCAAATATCCGGCGTGTGCCAACGCGGGTGCCGGGCGGGTAGCGGAGAGGCCTTTTTTGTTGTTACAGAAGCGAGACCAGAAAAAAATTTTTTTTGCTGTTTCCAGAGGGCGTGTGTTGAAAAGCGCGATGCCTATGCTGGATGCGCTGAATTGCGCCCCCTTGGACGGCTTTAATGAGAGCCGCGAACTGGTGATAAAAACTTCTGATCCCGAAGTTAATCTGCTGGTTTTACGCGGGGTCGACGTTCTGACTTATGTGGAGCGTGGGGTCTCTGGCTTGGGGATAGTCGGCAAAGATGTTTTGATGGAGCATAAAGGCAGTGAGGTTTACGAGCTGCTTGACCTGAATATTGCGCATTGCCGCTTGGTGGTTGCGGGTTCCCCTGGAACGCTCACGCGAAACGAGAAAAACGGGCGGCGCTTGCGCGTAGCAACCAAGTATCCCAGCAGTACGCTGGAACACTTTGCCAGGGCAGGAGAGCAGGTGGAAATTATCAAACTTCACGGCACAACGGAACTGGCACCGAGCCTGAATTTATCGGATTTGATAGTGGACATTGTTGATACCGGAAAAACATTGCAGGCGAATGGCTTGAAAGTTTACGATGAAATCGCGACCATTACCGCGCGCTTGGTCGCGAACAAGGCGCTCATGAAGACGCAATTCAAGCGCATCAATACCATCGTGAGCCTCCTGAAAGAAACGGTTCACCATTAAAAACATGGAGAAAGACACAGCTATGCGTAAAACGGATGACTTGAGAATTACCGAGATTAAGGAGCTGACGCTTCCTGCGGAGTTGATGGCCGAACTTGAGATGAGTACAAAAGCATCCGATTGTGTTTGCGCGTCTCGTGAAGCAATCCGGAATATTTTGTCCAGAAAGGACAACCGCCTTGTGGTCATTGTTGGCCCCTGTTCGATACACGACCTTGAGTCCGCTCACGAGTACGCAGAAAGGCTGCGTTACTGCATAGAACAGTACAAATCCAGCCTGCATATTGTGATGCGTGTCTATTTCGAGAAACCGAGGACGATTGCCGGTTGGAAAGGGCTGATTAACGACCCTGACCTGGATGACAGCTTCAAAATAAACAAGGGCTTGAAAATGGCCAGACAGCTGTTGCTTGACCTGAACGAGATGGGGGTTTCAGCGGGGACTGAATACCTGGATTTGATCAGTCCGCAATTTGTTTCCGATCTGATAAGTTGGGGCGCCATAGGTGCCCGCACAACAGAAAGCCAGGTTCATCGCGAACTCGCCTCTGGGCTGTCCTGCCCCGTAGGCTTCAAGAACGGCACGAGCGGGGACTTGCAAATTGCAGTAGACGCGCTACGTTCAGCGGCTTTGCCGCACCATTTTCTGTCCGTTACCAAACAGGGTCGGTCGGCAATTTTTTCGACATCCGGCAATCCCGACTGCCATATCATCATGCGTGGGGGCAAGCAGAGTAATTACGATGCGGCCAGCGTGAAACAGTGTTCTGAAATGCTGTCAAAGGTGGAAAAACAGCCCAATGTAATGATTGACTTCAGTCAT
Organism: uncultured candidatus Poriferisulfidus sp.; assembly: GCA_965215765.1. Taxonomy (GTDB): domain Bacteria; phylum Pseudomonadota; class Gammaproteobacteria; order Poriferisulfidales; family Oxydemutatoraceae. The sequence goes on from OZ244118.1 coordinate 1,591,028, forward strand.
GCCAACAGTGCCAAACAGCACGAGAGGCAACTGCTGGTCGGTGAATCTGTTGCCGAGCAGCTTCGCGGTGGAGAGGAAAGCATTATCGGCATCATGATTGAAAGTCACCTGGTTGGTGGTCGCCAGAATCTGGTGCCAAAAGAGAAGCTCGTCTACGGCCAGAGCATAACGGATGCCTGTCTGTCATGGGAAGATACGGAGAAGTTACTGGCACTCTTGGCTGAATCTGTAGACGTGAGGCGTGACAGAGCGCGTTGAGCTTGTTTGTTGAACATCTGGATGTTCGTCAAAGCGATTTTGAAAAGCGTTTAGAGGCTTTTTTATCTTCAGCCGGCGAGACTCCCTCTGAGCTGGTTTCCCAGGTTCGTGAAGTTCTGGCGGACGTTCGCTTGCACGGCGATACCGCTTTATTGCGTTATGCGCAAAAATATGACGCCTACAGCGGCGATGATGCCTCCCTGTTCAGAGTCTCAAAAGATAAAATATCCAATTCTGTGAATGAGTTAGACGGGAGAATTAAGGGAGCACTAGATAAGTCAGCTGAACGGATACGGCGCTACGCCGAGGCGCAAAAACTCACTCCCTGGGAAATTGAAGATGATGACGGGAATCGGGTAGGTCAACGCGTTCAGCCGATAGAGTCCGTTGGGCTTTATGTCCCGGGAGGCACAGCAAGCTACCCTTCCTCCTTGTTGATGGCGGGCTTGCCGGCACAGGTGGCGGGTGTTCCGCGCGTCGTCGTCGTGACGCCAACGCAGGATGGAATTGGGTTTTCGCTTTTGCTCGCAGCTGCCGCTATTTGCGGCATAGAGGAGATTTACCGAGTCGGCGGTGCCCACGCTATCGCTGCTCTCGCCTTTGGAACCGAAAGCATTCCCAAAGTTGACAAGATTGTCGGCCCTGGAAATCAGTACGTGACTGAGGCGAAACGCCAATTGTTCGGCCAGGTGGGAATTGACATGCTTGCAGGTCCCTCGGAAGTCGTCGTTATTTGTGATGGCAGCGCAGACCCTCAGTGGGTGGCGGCTGATCTTTGCTCTCAGGCAGAGCACGACGAAGATGCCAGGGCAGTGTTGCTCACAACCGATCCTGAAATGCCAGGTCGCGTTCTGGCGGCCATGCAAACACTAATCGCAGAAATGCCAAGGGCTAAAATTATCAAAAAAGCCTTGCAGAACTGTGGGCTGATGGTCACCCTGACCCACCTGAAAGAAGCGGCGGAAATTGCCAACCGCATAGCTCCGGAGCACCTGGAAATCCAGGTTGATGATCCGCATTCGATATTGGGTCTGATACACAAGGCTGGCGCGGTTTTTATCGGAAAGTATTCACCCGTAGTCGTGGGAGATTACTGCGCCGGGCCGAACCATGTTTTGCCCACTTCCGGGACAGCGCGATTCGCTTCTCCGCTAGGTGTCTATGATTTCCAAAAGCGAAGCAGTACCATCCAGTGCAGTCGCGCCGGCTCCGGGCTGCTCTCTCGCTGTGCCAGCACGATGGCCAGCCAGGAAGGCTTGTACGCACACGCCAAGTCAGCTGACTGCCGTGTGCTCAATTCTGCGCCCGTGAATGATTGAGTTGCGACACTTGGTGTCCTACACGGACGATTTTCTCGCTGCCCACCGCTTTCAGGACTATTGCCCGAACGGCTTACAGGTTGAAGGCCGTTCGGAGGTTCGACGCATTGTCTCCGGAGTCACTTCTTGCCTGGACTGTGTAGAAGCAGCAGTGGAGCGGAATGCCGATGCCTTGCTGGTTCACCACGGACTGTTCTGGAATAAAGAAAGTCCCGTTGTTACGGGGATGAAAGCCCGTCGTCTGCGCCGTTTGCTGAGTGAGCAGATCAGCTTGCTTGCCTACCACTTGCCTCTGGACGCTCACCCGGAAATAGGCAATAACGCCAGGCTCGCGACTTTGCTTCCTGTTGGGCATTGCGAGTGGGTTGGCGAGCAGGGTGAACCCGCCTTGCTCATGTACGGCACCCTGGACAAAAGCATGAGCGCCGAAGCACTCAAGCGGCTGCTTGCCAGGCAGTTGCGCCGTGATCCTTTGCTCATTCTCGGTGGCAAACACGAGATTCGTACAGTGGGCTGGTGTACCGGAGCCGCGCAGGACTTTATTTCTGTCGCAGTACGCCACCACCTTGACGCTTTTATCAGCGGTGAAATTTCAGAGCGCACGACCCACATTGCCAGAGAAGAGGGGATTCACTATTTTGCTGCCGGGCACCACGCCACCGAACGCTACGGTGTGGAATCTTTGGGGAAGCATCTCGCCGAGCGCTTTTCTCTGGAACACCATTTTGTCGATATCGACAACCCGGCCTGACAGAAAGTAAATCACGAAAAGTGAATCATCTCAATAACTTAGAGGAATATCATGTTTGATTTTCTAATTGAGCCAGAATGGATTTTGCCCGTAGAACCCGATGTGCTTTTGCGCGACCATGTCTTGGCGGTAAAAGCTGGAAAAATAGCGGCTTTGTCACCGCTTGCCGAGGCCAAGCACTGGCAGGCGAGAGAACATCTGAAATTACCCGGGCATGTCTTGCTTCCCGGCTTTGTGAACGCGCACACGCACGCAGCGATGACGTTGTTTCGAGGCTTTGCCAACGACCTGCCTCTTCAAACCTGGCTGGAGGAGCACGTTTTCCCCGCCGAACGACGTTGGGTAGATTCCGAGTTTGTGGCAGCGGGCAGCCGTCTCGCCGTGGCGGAAATGATCCGCGGAGGAACCACATGTTTCAATGACATGTATTTTTTCCCGGAAGAGACCGCCCGAGTCGCAAATCAAGCTGGCATTCGTGCCGTCCTGGGTCTGCTGGTTCTGGACTTCCCCACCAATTGGGCCGCGAACCCGGATGAATATCTGGCGCGAGGCCGCGCCGTTTACGAAGAATTTCACGGCGAAGACTTGTTGCGCTTCAGCTGTGCCCCGCATGCCCCCTACACTGTGGGCGATGAAACGCTAAAACGTGTGCGGTCGATGGCAGAAGAGTTGGATTTGCCCATACATATACATGTACATGAAACCAGACAAGAAGTTGAGGATGCGCAAAAGCGTGAAGGAATGCGCCCTCTGGCGAGGCTGGATCGGCTGGGTCTTTTAAGTTGCCGGTTGCTTGCCGTTCACGCCACTGATTTAACAGAGGATGAAATTTGCCTGCTCGCAAAGCGAGGGGCGCATGTGTTGCATTGCCCCGAATCAAACATGAAGCTGGGCAGCGGGGTTTGCGAGGTTAGGCAGTTGCTGGAAGCAGGGGTCAACGTAGCTTTGGGAACGGACGGGGCAGCTAGCAATAATGATTTGGATATGTTGGGGGAGGGACGCAGCGCGGCGTTTCTTGCTAAAGTGTCAGCTATGGACAGTACTATTTTGCCAGCGAATGAAGTGCTGAAGATTGCAACATTGGGAGGGGCACGTGCTTTGAATCTGGACTCTGAAATTGGTTCGCTTCTCGTTGGGAAGCAAGCAGATTTGGTGGCAGTGGATTTGCGATGTCCGGAAACACAGCCGGTTTATGATCCATGCGCCCAACTCTTTTATGCTTCTGATCGTTCACAGGTCAGTCACGTTTGGGTGGGAGGTCGCATGCTGCTAAAAGAAAGGCAGCTATTGTCTGTAGACCTGGATACAATTTTGAGTGAAGCCCACAGCTGGGGAAAGCGTATCGCCTCCGAGTCAAAGCGGGTATCGTAAAACCAAGAGATTCAGTCCTGAACTCGGAAAGGGCTGAAGATCGCCTGGCAAAGCGTGAAATTGTAGAATCACGATCTTTAACTGAAAAAACCAAGGAGAACTATGTCAAATAGCAACCAAGAACTAGACTTGTGTGGGTTGAATTGCCCGCTGCCCATCCTGCATACCAAAAAGACTTTGGCAAAAATGTCAAGCGGCGAGCAACTCAGCATCATTGCTACCGATTCTGGTAGCGTCAAGGACTTTGAAGCCTTTTCACGGCAATCCGGGAATGCATTGCTGGAAAGTCGTGAGGAGCAAGGAAAGTTTTACTTTTTGATTCGTAAGGCGTAGTCGCCACTGTTGCTGGCAAAGATTGGATGGTGACCTTCATTCCGCAAGCCAACACTTTGTCAGGTGGTGTTTTCCCCCTGAAATGACTGATTGTGTGACATGAGTACGGCGGACAGGCGAGTCATTTCGGTATTGCTTGAAAACGAGCCCGGTGCCTTGGTTATGGTTGCCGGCCTGTTTTCAGCTCGTGGCTGTAACATTGATTCCCTGACAGTCGCGGTGACAGAAGAAAAAAGTTTGTCTCGCATGACGATTATTTCACGCGAAAGCGAGGCAAAAATCTCACAAATCATCAAGCAATTAAACAAGTTGGTAAACGTGGTGCGGGTATCGGTTCTTTTTCCGAACAATCACATAGACCGGGAAATGCTGCTTGCCAAAGTCCCTTGTGGAGACACGCAGAAATCTGAGGGAAGCTTCTGCCAATTGTGTAAAATGGCAGAAGAGTACGGGGCACGTTTAACAAAAAGTGGTGCTGGCAAATGTGTATTTGAAATGATTTCCTCTTCCGAAGACATAGAGAATTTTGCTCAGGCACTGTCTGTCTGGCATCCATTGGAGGTTGTACGTTCGGGTGCAATCAGTGTCAGCTGTGAAGACTTGGCACTGGCCGAATCTGGCACCACCAAAGTGACCCGAAACAAAAACCAAGGAGAGAAAAAAACACAATGAACATTTACTACGACAAGGATGTGCAAGCAGCATTTTTGCAAGGCAAGAAAGTGGCAGTGATCGGGTTTGGATCCCAAGGCCATGCCCACGCCATGAATTTACGAGACTCGGGTGTGGATGTCATCGTTGGCCTCCGTGAGACTTCCAATTCCTGTAAACATGTTGCAGAAGCCGGGCTGACTTGCGTCACGTCTGCCGAGGCTGCAGCACAGTCAGACGTGCTGATGCTGTTGGCACCGGATGAGTGCCAAGCTGAAATCTATGCCAAGGATCTGGCTCCCAACCTGCGTCAAGGGGCTGCTCTCGGTTTTGCTCACGGTTTCAATATGCATTTTTCCATGATTCAGCCGCGTGCCGATCTGGACGTATTTATGGTGGCTCCCAAAGGGCCGGGACACCTGGTTCGTTCCACCTATGTGCAGGGGAAAGGGGTTCCTGCCCTGATTGCGATTGCCAAAGATGTGTCCGGCAGTACCCATGACTTGGCGTTGGCCTACGCCGGCGCTATAGGTGGTGGGCGAGCCGCCATCATTGAAACGACATTTCGCGAGGAAACCGAGACCGACCTGTTTGGGGAACAGGCAGTGTTGTGTGGTGGCGTGACAGCCTTGATCGAAGCGGGTTTTGACACCTTGGTGGAAAACGGCTACGCCCCGGAAATGGCGTATTTTGAGTGCTTGCATGAGTTGAAACTCATTGTGGATTTGATTTACGAGGGCGGGATCCCCAATATGCGCTACTCGGTTTCCAACACTGCTGAATACGGCGACATCAGTCGCGGCCCCAGGGTGATCAATCAGGCTGTGCGTGAAGAAATGAAACGCATACTTTCCGAAGTTCGCTCGGGAGCCTTTGCAAAGGAGTTCGTCGCGGAAATCCGGGCAGGCGCGAAAACCATGAAAGCAGCAAAGCAAGAAGCCAACACGAGTGAAATGGAAAAAACAGGGCGTCGTTTGCGAGCCATGATGCCGTGGATCAACAGCAATCGCTTGGTGAAAAACTAGGTATATCAGGGAAGCAGATTGAAAGCGAAAGGAAGGAGAGGCGTTTATATACTGCCCAGCTTAATCACCAGCGCCTCTTTGTTTCTTGGTTTTTGGTCCATGATTTTGGCGCTCAATGGGCGCTATGAAAGTGCCGTTCTGGCAATTTATGTCGCCTTGATTCTGGATTTTCTCGACGGGAAAGTTGCGCGAATGATGTCTTCGGAAACCCGCTTCGGTGCCGAATACGACAGTCTCAGTGACGTAATCGTTTTTGGCTGTGCGCCAGCGATCTTGCTGCATCAATGGATTTTTTTTGTTACCGACACCTCATGGGCACGGGTTGGATGGCTGCTTTGCTTTGTATTTTTATCGACAACCGCCATGCGCCTGGCACGCTTCAACGCCGCCACCAGCAAGGATGTCCGTCCATTTTTCCTGGGTCTGCCGTGCCCCATTGCTGCGGTCTTTCTGGTTTCCCTGGCGGGGGTGTGCAAAGACCACGGGATTGACGACGAATGGTTGCGCTGGTTGATGTCAGCTTCCATAGTTTCGGTCTCCATTCTGATGGTGAGTAATTTTGGTTACTACAGTTTCAAGGAAGTCAAACTTGGCTCGCGCATTTCGCTTCTTGCCATGTTCCTGCTCGTTTCAGCATTTGTTTTGTTTTCATTGGATATTCAGCTGTTTTCCTTGATCGTTTCGTCTGTTTACCTGGTATCCCCATTGCCGCGTAGCGTGATACGGCTACTGAAAAAACAAAAACCAGGCGACAAAACTCCCAAGAGCGACCATTTTTTCGACAAAGACTGAGTCCGTTTCGGCACTGCCACTTCAACAACAAGATGAGTCCAATAAGATGAGCCATAGGCGAAGAGCCATTCCCGCAGACAGCTAAGGTGCGGTTGACCCGTGAACAGCCACTTCGTGCAGACACCCAAGCTGAAGGCTTTGGCTCGCATTCTGTGGCTGTTGCTCTGCGTCCAATGTTGTTATGCCAACGCCTTGGCAGAGACAAACAGACAAGGACAGAAAATCGGAATCGCTTCCCTGTTAGGTCAGCGCTTGAATGTGGTTTATCTCGGGCAACTCGCCTTTTCAGACGAATCCAAAGTGGTCAACGTCAAAAGCTGGGGCATAGATGAGCATCTGTTGTCAAAGTTGCTCACCGGAAAAAACGGGAGTTGCTTCAAGAAGCCGCCTCACAGGGCTATGCGAGCGTTAAATCGCGTCTACGATACGAGTGAGTCCGGTTGGCTTTACAGCAAAAATCACGATGTGAAACAAATCAAAGGACAGTTGAAAAAAGTTGGCGAAGCGCTGGGAGTCGAGAAATGGCTGCTGATCTTAAGAAACAAGTCTACAGACCGAGTCCTGAATACAGATCGTCACTTTGTGGGCTTTGGACTTTATCGGAACGCATACCACGAAAAGTCTGTTTACCTTTATGCCTACACCGCTCTGCTGCTGTTCGATACGCGGTCCGGAAGAGTCGTCAAAAACCTAAAAATTGCCTCTTCGCGCAAATTGAAAGCGGAATACTGGCCGGAGCGTAAATCCTGGCTCAATAAAAAACAAAGCCTGGTTCTGCGGAACACTTTCAACCGAATGCTTGCAAGCGACCTGGGAAATGCAGTAAAAACACTATGTCAGGCAGCTTTTTAATCTGATTATTGAAGGGGGCGAAAAAATGACCATAGATGCCAGTACCTTGACAGCCGCGAACGCCAGTACCTTGACAGCCGCGAACGCCAGTACCTCAACAGCCGCGAACGCTAGTACCGAGACAGCCATCATGCTGGAAGCGCAGAAGGAAGAAATGTCCCAAGTCTTGGAATATTTGCGCAGTTTTGTAATGGAATCGGCAGGAGCCAACCTGATACTGGACTACAGCGAAGTTTTTATATCGGCTTTGGCTGTCATTGTGGTTGCTTTTCTGGCCGCAGTGTTCATTAAAGCTATTTCGGGCAGGCTGGAGAGGGGGCAACGCAAATGGGAAACCGCTTTTTTTTCTACCCTCTCCGGACCGTTGGTTCTGTTGATTTATCTGGTCGGTTTTACGTACATTCTGGAAATTTTCGTCAGCGAAAATCAGACAAGAACGATAGCGCTGTCGGCCACCATACGCCACATCGGGATTATTGCGTGCCTATTGATGTTTTCATTGAGATTTATCCGAAAAGTAGAAGAGGAAATGATTGAAGGCATTGCTGCCGGAGGTAAAGGCCTGGACGCGACTGGTACCCGCATGGTCGCAAGACTGATTCGCATCTCCCTTGTCTTGGCGGCCGGGCTGACCGCTTTGAGTGAGACGGGAGTCAGTGTGTCGGGGATTCTGGCTTTTGGCGGGGTTAGTGGTCTGGCGGTAGGTCTGGCCGCCAAAGATCCGTTGGCGAACTTCTTCGGTGCGGTCATGATCTCGTTGGACAGGCCTTTTGTGGAAGGAGACGAAATCCGCTCGCCCGACCGTTCGGTCGAGGGCTTTGTGGAGCATATTGGTTGGCGCATCACCCGGATAAGAACCTATAACGGCCACGCCCTGTATTTGCCGAACGCCCTTTTCTCGACTGTGATTGTTGAAAATTTTACGCACATGAAACTGCGTTACTTTGATCAGGTGTTCGGGCTTCGTCAGGAAGACATGGATAAAGTTGGCGACATTTCCAAAGACATCAAAGAGCTTTTGACCCAGCACGAAAAAGTCGACAACGACTACCTGAATGTTATTGTCAGGAAGTTTTCAGCGTTCACGATTGATTTGGCCGTGGAGTTTTACACGACTCAAGTCGACTACAAAAGCTTTACCAAAGTGAGAGAGGAGATGCTTCTGGCGATAGTTGAAATTATCTACAAGCACGGTGCAGAAATGCCTTACCCCATACAGCATCATATTCTGCAGCGAATGCCAGAAGGGAAAAATGCGGATGTTCCTCCAGAACCATCTGCAAACCTGTCTTAAACAGAGCAAGAAAGTCAGTCAAGCTTTCTTGACATTTTTTTGTGAGTCCGTACAGTTACAGAGAATTTTTTGGGGCCATAGCTCAGTTGGGAGAGCACTTGCATGGCATGCAAGAGGTCGGGGGTTCGAGACCGCCTGGCTCCATTGTGGTTTTCGGCAATAGCGGAGTCTTTTTTCCTCCAGCAAAGCGCACTGAAGGCCGCACCTCGTGAGCAGACTGTTCACTTCATCCCTCCTTGTTTTTCTTTTCGTGGCGATGCATGTCGCGTCAGCTGGTGCCGAAAAGGTTCCCACGGCGAACACAGATGAACAAGCGCAAGTGGAAGCGGCAGGAAAAATTTTCCAGGTGGAAGTCGTGAGCACCAAAGAAAAGCGCACTTTGGGATTGTCGGGACGAACACAACTTGCAGATAACCAAGGAATGCTGTTCGTTTTCGAGCGAGACGCCAAACATAGCTTCTGGATGAAAAACATGAACTTTTCACTTGACATCGCGTGGATAGACAAGTTTGGAAGCGTGGTTCATGTAGCAAGGAAGGTTTCGCCCGAAAGTTGGCCAAAATCGTTTGTTCCGGAAAAAGCGGCACGATACGTCCTGGAAGTACGCGCCGGGCAGCTTGCCAGTCTCGTCTCAGGCGACCGGGTGCGCTTCAAAGGAGTGTCAAAACGCCGTTCCAGATAGCAAGGCTGCAAGGACTCGCGAGGCTTTTCTGCGAGAAAATGGCTCTTGAAAGTGTTATCATCACGAACCCAATTTGTCCCCATCGTCTAGAGGCCTAGGACTTCGCCCTTTCACGGCGGCAACGGGGGTTCGAATCCCCCTGGGGATGCTTTTTTCTAAATACTTGAGATGAAAGGCAGAAATGCCCGATTTTCCTTGGATTTAAGCGTTCGCATATCTTCCTGCACAAATGGTTCCATTGCCATCTGTCGTTGAAAACTAGCCGCGAGGACAACTCACGTTGCAGTTTTCAGAAGAAATCAGTCAGTCTTATGCGCTACCGCTTCCGTGTGATGTGTAAGGTTGAGTCCGCCGAACTGTCCGGCATCGTGGAAGTGGATGAAACTTACATCGGCGGCAAGGAAAGAAATAACACCGAGGGCACGGCACGGGTCAGCAAGCAGGTAGCTATCGCTTCCAAGAAATCAGCTTTCAAATCCAGGGTGTAATGACTTACCAGAAAAAGAACACGCTGTTTATAAGGAGTAACGGTATGGTTCCAACATGTCGTAGTATCGGGGAATACTGTTGAAAGCCGCAAAGATGCTGACCGGTGCGACTGATGAACGTGGTATGGAAAATCTTTTCACTTTCGCCACACGGTGATCAACAAAAACGACTTTAAGGCATGAATAGCTTCGAGATTGTCAGCTATCTGCTACTTTTTGGTAAGAAGGTGGACGGTGAATAAAGCCATTGAATACGTCTGGAATACCATCTCCTTTCCAGAGGCGGCTCTGTTTGCTAAACGGGTTCCTAAAAAGCAGTTTCTGGAAAGCGGTCAACTGGTTGCCAGGGATAAAAGGCTGTTTCGTGAAAACGTGAAGAGTGTTTATTGGGAATACACTCTGAAGCCTTCAACCTGTCCGGTTCTGCCTTTTAAAGACAGTAAGAGGGAATATCTTGAAGTGGAAATTCTACGGGTTGAACTTGTTTCCGAAAAGGGGCATAAACGTATTGCCGAGATTATTCATAGGATGATCCCGTATCCCTTAATGCTAGGCTTTTACACCGGGGCAAAGGAATTCGCTCTGAGCATTGTGCCCAAACGGTTCAGTCAGGCGGAACATGGAGTGCTTGTTACCGAAAGATTTTTTACTACAGGCTGGATGAATAGTGGCGGGCTAAACGAGTGTGAAGCTGCTTTTATCGCTTCCCTTGGATGGAATGGTCTGCCTCACCAGCACTACGGTGCCTTGTACAATGCTTGGGTAGACCGGTTTATCGGGTATGAGTGCTCCGTGTTGTCAGGAACTTTCACCATCGACAAAGTGGGTGTTCGGCTAGAGCGTCTGGCGCAATGCCGTGAAATTGAATCGAAAATGTCAGAGCTACGTACGCAGCTGAAAAAAGCGGCTTTTAACCGACAGGTGGAGCTGAATGTACGAATCAAGAAACTTGAACAAGAGCTCAAGAAGATGGCGAGAGAACTATGAACCACGAATTTAACAACCGCGAAAAGCGCAAAACACACGAAAAAGCTAAGGGCAATCATTTGAAGCAGACTATAAGCTTAATTTTATTTACTATGGCAAACATTACTGAACTCAAGGCTGTCGAAATAATAGCCCTGAACACAAGGCGCAGCTATTGAATTGTCTCAAAACATCAGGCCTTGAATTAAGGTCTTTAGTAAATCTTGAAAGCTACCCAAAAATTGGAATCATACTAATTACAAACGCCAACTTTCGCGGTTAAAAATATAGGAGATTAGTTATGGATAAAATGGATGGCAAATCAAAAGATATCGTGGCAGAAAACATAGGCAAGCTGAAAGAGCTTTTTCCTGAAGCCTTTACTGAAGGCAAGGTGGATTTTGACATTCTGAAGGAGGTTCTCGGTAAGTTTGTTGACAAATGTGACGAACGCTTCAGCTTCACGTGGAATGGCAAAAGCAAGGCCAGGATGATCGCTCAGATGCCAAGCACCGGCACACTTCGCCCCTGCAAGGAGGAGTCGGCGGACTGGGATACGACCCAGAATATCTTTATTGAAGGTGATAACCTTGAAGTGCTTAAGCTCCTGCAGAGGAGCTATCACAAGAAAGTGAAGATGATCTATATCGATCCGCCGTACAACACTGGCAAGGACTTTGTGTACAAGGACAACTTCAAAGACAACATTAAGAACTACAAGATAATTACCGGCCAAGTGGATGACAAAGGTCGCAACCTCTCAAGTAACCCCGAAACCAGCGGTCGTTACCACACCGACTGGTTGAACATGATGTATCCGCGTTTGATGCTGGCCAGAAATTTGCTGAAAGATGACGGGGTTATCTTTATTTCAATTGATGATAATGAACAAGCAAATTTAAAGAAGCTATGTGATGAGATTTTTGGAGAGGAAAATTTTTTGGGAACAATTATTCATCAGCGTGCTAAAGGCGGTGGACAAGCAAAGTATTTAGTGAAAGGTCATGACTACATACACGTGTACGCTAGGGACTTAGGAAAAAAGATTGTCTTGAGGCGCAAAAAGGTTATTCAGAATAAAGTTGTCAAAAGAAATGGTAAGTCATTTCTAATTGAAGACGACCTTATAAGAAAAACATTTGGTAAATACGATAAATCTCTAGGAGATAGAAGGTGTTTTTATGAGCAACTGGAAGAATATAAAGGAGTCGATAAAAAACGTAAAATTGATGCTTTGATTAAGCAAGGACTTTACTTCTTACAGAAAAACAAAGATGGAATGCACACAATATGTAGGTATGTCCCTATTGAAGAAGCAAGTTCCAAACTGTATTCGATTGTAAAAGTTCTTTCTGAGAAAGGAATAATTGATCTCGAGAATCTAAATTTAAAAGGATTTACTTATCCTAAGCCAGTAGAATTGATAAAATCTTTAATTGAGGCCGTTACACTCAACTCAACAGAAAGACATTTGATACTAGATTTCTTTGCTGGGTCAGCAACCTCAGCACACGCAATCATCAAGCTTAACTCTGAAGATAATGCAAACCGTAGGTTTATAATGGTACAACTTCCAGAAGCTACAGATAAAAAATTAGAAGCGTACAATTTAGGCTACAAAACTATTGCACAAATCAGTAAGGAACGTATCCGCCGAGCTGCCACAAAAATCAATGAAGAAAACCCCGATTATGATGGTGACCTTGGCTTCAAGGTATTCAAGCTTGACTCAACCAATATCAGACCGTGGGAAGCCGATTATGACTCACTGAATGATGGCTTCATTACAAGAATGGTTGGTAACATCAAAAAAAATCGCAGCGATGAGGATGTGCTTTACGAAGTATTGCTGAAATGCGGTCTGGATCTGACCCTTCCTATAACCGAACATGTTGTTGCCGGACAAAAGGTCTTCGATATCGGTATGGGAGCTTTGCTTGTCTGCCTGTCGGATACCATTTCCCTTGAGGTGGCTTCTGGCATTGCCAAACTGAAGGATGAGCTTAATCCTGAAATCATGCGAGTTGTATTCATCGACTCTGGTTTTAAGGATGATATGGTAAAAACCAATGCGATCCAGATTCTCAATTTGGCTGGAATAGATGTAAGGAGTTTGTAATATGAAGATACAATTTGATCCGAATCTGGGCTACCAAAAACAAGCCGTAGCCTCCGTTACTGGTGTGTTTGAAGGACAGGAGATTTGCCAGACCGATTTTACAGTCGCCCCGCTGCAATACACCACCCAACAATTTATTCCCGGTACGGAAAACAATCTGGGCATTGGAAACAGGCTGAAACTGCTGGATGAAGACGTCCATAACAATATTCGCAAGATTCAGTTAAAAAACGGTCTGGCACCCTCTGAGTCATTCAGATCGAAGGACGGAATACATCTGACTGTTGAAATGGAAACTGGTACCGGGAAAACATACGTCTATCTCCGCTCCATCTTTGAAATGAACCGGCTCTACGGCTTCACCAAGTTTATCATTGTTGTGCCGTCTATAGCCATCAAGGAAGGGGTTCATAAATCCCTTGAGATGACAACCGCTCATTTTCGGAGACTCTATGAAAATGTCAGCTTCGATTATTTTGTCTATGACTCCAGCAAGCTTTCCTGTGTAAGAAACTTTGCCACCAACCCCGACATCCAGATCATGGTGATCAATATTGACGCCTTCAGAAAGAGCTTCACTGATCCGGAAAAGGAGAGCAGGGCGAATATTATCCACCGCTCCCATGACCGGATGACTGGAGCCAAGCCGATTGAGTACATACAGGAAACCAGTCCGATTGTTATCGTGGATGAACCCCAGAGCGTTGACACCACCCCAAAGAGCAAAGAGGCAATAGCGTCATTGAACCCGCTCTGTACTTTGCGTTTCTCGGCCACCCATGTAGATAAACACCACATGCTTTACAAGCTGAACTCTGTTGATGCTTATGAGCAGAAGCTCGTGAAACAGATCGAAGTGGCCGGGATTGAAGTTAAAGATGGTCATAACAAAGCCTACATTAAGCTTTTGAGTGTTCAAAATGAAAAGAGCCCGATCACAGCCAAGATAGAGATCGATTGCCGCATGAAAAACGGCAGCATCAAGAGAAAGAGCATGACGGTTTCAAGTGGTGCTGACCTGCTGGATGCAAAGTACAGTGGTGGACGTGAGCTTTACGATGGTTACATCATTGAAGACATCTACTGCGAAAAAGGCAACGAATACATCAGTTTTACCAGTAAATCGGATATTCTGCGACCGGGTCAGGCCATTGGCGAAGTTGATCAGGACGTGTTCAAGCGCCTACAGATTCGCAAAACAATTGAGGAGCATCTGGACAAAGAAAAGCGCCTACATCCCGAGGGCATCAAGGTGCTCAGTTTGTTTTTCATCGATAGGGTGGCCAATTACCGCTGGTACGATGAGGGTGGTAACCCGCAAAAGGGCAAGCTAGCCCAGATGTTTGAGGAGGAGTATGCCCAAGCTATCCGCAAGCCCAAATACAACAACCTCTTTGACGGCATGGATTTGGATACTGTGGCCGCCGGTGTGCATAACGGCTATTTTGCTGTTGACAAAAGGAAAGACACCTCAGGCAAAGAAATGCTGAAAGATGCCTCCGGTAAAACTGCCGCCGATGGAGGTGCCTACAACCTCATCATGAGAGATAAGGAGAAGCTTCTCAGCTTTGATTCCAAGCTGAAGTTTATTTTCTCCCACTCCGCATTGAAGGAAGGGTGGGACAACCCCAATGTTTTTCAGATCTGTACGCTCAACGAAACCAGTTCAGTCATTAAGAAACGACAAGAGATCGGACGCGGTCTTCGTATTGCGGTTAATCAGGATGGCGAGCGGGTTCATGGTTTCGAAGTCAATACGCTCACCGTCATGGCGAATGAGTCATACGAAAAGTTCGCCGAGCAATTGCAGAGAGAAATTGAACAGGAAGAAGGCATCAGGTTTGGTGTGGTGGAGAAGCATCTATTTGCCAATATTCCCGCCTCGGTTGACGACTACAACGATGGGCACCTCGGTTTTGAAGCCTCAAAAGCACTCTGGGATCACCTGAAAACATCCGGTTATATTGATACAGAAGGCAAAGTCCAGGACTCCTTGAGGACAGCGTTGGAAACGAGAAAACTCAAACTGCCAGAGGAATTCAAACCTTACGCACCTAAAATCGCTGCGGTTCTGAAGAGGGTATCCGGTAACCTCAACATTAAAAATAGAGATGACAAGAAAAAGGTTTCACTGAACAAAAAAGTGCTTTTGAGCCCGGAGTTCGAGCAACTCTGGGATCGCATCAAATACAAGACAACCTTCAGAGTGGATTTTGATGCAGACGCACTCGCTTCAAAATGCGCTGAGGAGATTAAATCGAATCTACATGTTGGCAAAACCAGGCTTTTTTACCGTAAAGGCAAAATTAGTCAGAGTGGGGCTGGCGTTCGCGCAGAACAGCTTGAGGAAACAGTCCATGTCTATAAGGATCGGTCTTTCGTGCTTCCGGATCTTCTCACTCAGATTGTGAACGAAACGAACCTTACCCGCCGAACTGTAGCGAGGATCATCATTGATAGCGGTCGCTTGGAGTCGTTCAAAGACAACCCGCAAAAATTTATTGAGCAGGCTTCGACGATTATCCAACGCCAGATGCGACTCTTCGTGGTTGATGGCATCAAGTACCAAAAGATTGGTGATGAGCATTTTTACGCGCAGCAACTCTTCAGCGATAACGAGCTGTTTGGGTACTTGGAAAAAAATATGGTAGCAAGCAAGAAATCAGTCTTTGACCACGTGGTGTACGATTCCGACATAGAACGTGACTTTGCCTCCGCTTTTGAACGAAGTGACGACATCAAGCTGTATGCCAAGCTTCCCGGCTGGTTCAAGATTGATACCCCACTTGGTGGCTATAACCCGGATTGGGCTGTGCTGGTTGAAGTCAATGGTAAAGAGAAACTTTACTTTGTTGTTGAAACCAAAAGCACATTATTCAGCGACGCTCTTCGCCCAACTGAAAAAGCCAAGATCAAATGTGGTGAGAAACATTTCGAAGCTCTGGGAAATGATGTCAAGTTTGAAGTCACGAATTCGTTTGAAGATTTCTCAGGGAAGTACGTGTAATTCAAAGCTCGCTCGGCGGTTATAGCCAAAAGGTTCGGGCTTTTAACGAATATTTTACAGCTATAGCAAATGAAGGAGTGGCTAGTGTCGTCGCAATGCCTTTCGCTTCATGCGGCGGGCAAGCGGCATCCGTGCTAGCCGTGCAAGGGATGCCTTTCGGTTGATTCAAAGCTTGGGAGTGTGGCACACTTCCAACCTCTTGGCATGCAGGCTTAACAGTAAGTAGAAGCTTGCCGCGCGAATGTGCTTGAAGAGTTCTTGGATAAATATTTGTAATTCAAAGGGGGATCAAGAAAATGGAGTCATCATCAACAACTGAGTGGCTATTGGGAAGACCAAAATGGCAACAGGTTGCCGTAAAGCGCTTGTCAGAATCTGATGCCCTTGACGAGGCAACTATTTCCGATCTTACAGTGCTATGTCAGCAGGAAGCCAACGATGAGTTTCCCACCATGGATTACAGCATCCCGGCCAATGCTTTTGATATACATGATTCGGAAGAAATCCGCTTATGTTCAATTAGTGAAATTGCCGGGGTCAATAAGCTTGCCCCTAGAAGGCCGCTAAATTTTGGTGACAGCAACTTAACAGTTGTTTACGGGCTCAACGGTTCTGGAAAATCAGGCTATACCAGGCTACTGAAACATATATGCGGAGCCAGGGATTGTATTAGAGACGATCTGCTCAACAATGTTTTCTCAACTGAAGCTGTTGCCAAGAAAGCCACAATATCATTTCGCAGAGAAAATTCCCCGAAAGAAGACAAGTATGAGTGGGTAGATCAAGGTGCTTCTGACGACCTGCGCTCTGTAGACATTTTCGATAGCTCTTTTGGTCGGGTGTTTATGGAAAATGAAGGCGAAGTCAGCTATGAACCTCCGGCATTGTCCTTTTTTAGCAGACTTATTAAAGTTTGTGATAAGGTTGCAGCGAAGCTTGATACAGAAGCGAGTGCGCTCGAATCAAAAATGCCAAGTATCCCTAATAGTCTTCGTGGTTCTGATAGTTCAGATTGGGTAGGAAAAATTAGCGCCAACACTTCGGCTGATGAAATTGAAAATTATTGTTCTTTTACATTTGAAGATGAGACGAGACTACAAAGCTTGCAGAAAAGAATTTCAGAGCATTCACCAGCTGACAAGGCCAAGCAATTAGCGAACAAAAAGAAGCATGCATGTAGCATTATTAAAGACTTTAAAAATTACCTTAATCAACTTTCTGACGAAAATTGTAAACGAGTCATTACAGCCCAAAGACAAGCCACTCTGAAAAAATCGGTAGCTGACGCCGCTGCAGAGCATGCATTCAGCGAAGCACCACTAAAAGGAGTGGGTTCTGATGTTTGGATGGAGCTATGGAATGCTGCCCGGAAATACTCAGATGAGGTGGCTTATGAAGGAAAGAAGTTTCCATTTGTTCAGAATGATTCTGTTTGTGTGCTATGCCATCAATCACTAACTAAAGAGGCCAAGCTGAGGTTTGCCACTTTTGAGTCGTACATAAAGGAAGAAACTCAAAAACAGGCAGTTCAAGCAGAAAGTGATGCGATATTGGCTATTGATACCTTGCCTGATATCCCCAGTACAGAAGTGTTGAAAACAAAGATTGATGCAGCCGGCATAGACAAACAGGAGATATTTACGGAGTTGATTGATACGGCTGCCACCCTTCAAGATAGAAAAATAAAATTACCATCTGCTACATCAGTAGCCGAGTTAACGAGCATTATTCTGACCCCGCCTTGGTTGGAGAAAATACAAAAAATTTCTCAAGGATACGAAGAAAGCGCTAATAAATACTCAGAAGATGCAGAGAAAGGAAATCGGGAGGAGCTTCAAAAGGATCTAAAGGATCTTCAGGCAAAAAAGTGGCTTGCTGAGCAAAAGACTGCGATTCAAGAAGAGGTCAATCGTCGCCAAAAATATCAGAAGATACAGGAAGCTAAAAAGCTGGCTTACTCCATAACCTTATCCAAGAAAAAGGGAGAATTGGCTGAAACGCTGATCACAGATGCCTTTATTGATCGCTTTAAACGTGAACTCAAAGGATTGAAACCTTCTGGGTTTAAGGTTGAGCCAGTCAAATCCAGGGTTTCTAAAGGGAAAGTTCTTCATACTATTAAACTGGTTGGGGCTGATGAAGCCCCCCTTAATGACGTTCTTAGTGAAGGTGAGAACCGAATCGTGTCTATTGCCGCATTTCTTGCCGACGTTACCGGAAGAAAACATCCGTCTACCTTTGTGTTTGATGATCCGATTTCTTCACTTGATGAAAACTACGAAAAAGCTGTTATCAAGCGGCTTTGTTCTATCTCCTCAGGAAGACAGGTTATTATCTTTACGCATCGTCTTTCACTTTCATTGATGCTTCAGGGTCATGCAAAAAAACAAGGTATTGAGCCTAAAATTATTTGCATCAGTGCGGAAGAATGGGGAACTGGGGAACCAGGAGATGCTCCTTTTGTGGCACAGAAACCTGTAAAGGCATTGAATTGTCTCATCGATCAAAAGCTTCCTGAAGCAAAAAATATTCTTGAAGAGGATGGTAGCGGGAAGTATAAACCATACGCTGTGGCTCTTTGTAGGGAATTCAGGAACCTTCTTGAACGAATGATAGAGCACGAGCTTATGTCAGGCATTGTTCGTCGCTATGAGCGGGGAATTCGTACTAAGGGAATAATTGGCAATCTGGCAAAGATTTCAGAAGAAGACTGTAACCTTTTTGACGAGTTAATGACAAAGTATTCAAGCTTTGTGCATTCGCAACCAGATGAGGTGCCTGTCCCACTTCCAAAGCCAGACGAACTGGAATCTGATTTTGAAGAGCTAAGACAGTGGCGAAAAGAATTTAAAAAGCGGGTAAATACGTAAGTCCTGTAGGCGGCTTAATGAAATTTCTTCACACATCAGATTGGCACTTGGGTCGCTCACTATACGGCAGGAAACGCTACGATGAGTTTGCCGCATTTCTGGATTGGCTGGCTCAAACCATCAATGACGAGGGGGTCGACACCCTCCTTGTGGCCGGAGATGTGTTCGATACCAGTACACCTAGTAATCAGGCGCAGTCGCTCTACTATCGCTTCCTTTGCCGGGTTTCCGCGTCCTGTTGCCGCCATGTTGTTGTAATTGCCGGGAACCACGACTCCCCGTCATTCCTGAATGCCCCCAAGGAACTGCTGCGGGTGTTGAATGTGTATGTGGTCGGTTCCATGACAGAAGTCCTGGATGATGAAGTGATCGTGCTTCGCAAGGATGGGCAACCGGAGGCAATCGTCTGTGCGGTGCCGTATCTGCGTGACAAGGACATCCGGACGGTCGAGCCCGGTGAAACCTTTGACGACAAAAACGCCAAGCTCGTTGAGGGGCTGAGAAAACACTACGCGGATGTCTGCGGCATTGCGGAGCTGAAACGGTTCGAGTTTGAAGCAGCAGGCCACACCGGTATTCCCATCGTTGCCATGGGGCACCTCTTCAGCGCAGGCGGCAAAACCGTTGAGGGAGATGGCGTTCGGGAGCTTTATGTGGGCTCAATGGCTCACGTCGGCGAGGATGTATTTTCTTCATCAATCGACTATCTCGCTCTTGGGCATCTGCACGTTCCTCAGATTGTTGGCAACTCCGAACACATTCGCTACTCCGGCTCACCCATCCCGATTGGCTATGGCGAAGCGACTCAGGAAAAGAAGGTTGTTCTGATTGAGTTCAACGGCACCAACGGCATCACTGGCACCACTCCGGATATTCGGGAGGTTCAGGTGCCTTGTTTTCAGCAACTGGTTCGCATTGAGGGTTCACTGGACGATATCCATGCAAGGCTGGAAGGGCTGAAAAAGGAAGGAAGTCGTGCCTGGCTTGAGATTGAATATACCGGCAGCGACATCATCAGCAACCTGCGGGACACACTCGATGAAGCTTTGGCTGACTCTGCCATGGAAATTCGGCGGATAAAAAACAGGCGGGTTATTGGACAGGTGATCAGCACGATTATGGAAGGTGAAACCCTTGATGACCTGGAGCCCGGTGACGTCTTTACTCGTTGCCTGGATGCCTCTGATGTGCCGGATGAAGACCGAGAGGAACTGACGGCATCCTATAACGAAGTAATCAAGTCTATCCATGAAGAAGACGTGAATGCACTTTGACTTTTGATCGGGGAATACTGATTCGATGAAAAAGAAGCTTGAGAACAGGGCATGACAAAGCAGTTTGCGCCAGGAATCATGAACCTGGTTGATGCGTTGCCCAAGACCGCTGAACTGACTGCCATTTTCGCATCTTCGGCCAAAACATCGCAGGGCAATCAAGAACCATGAAGGTACTTGAGCTCAGATTTAAAAATCTTAACTCCCTCAACGGTGAATGGGTCATTGATTTTATGGGCCCGGAATATGTGTCCAATGGAATTTTTGCTCTGACCGGACCGACTGGTGCGGGCAAGTCGACCATTCTTGATGCCATCTGCCTTGCCTTGTTTGGCGCAACGCCTCGCCTTGGGAAAATCACCAAGAGCACAAACGAGATCATGTCCCGTCAGACCGGTGAATGTTACGCCGAGGTGTTGTTTGAATCTCAGGCTGGCCGTTTCCGTTGCCATTGGGAACAGCGCTGTGCCCGAAAAAAGGCTGGCGACAATTTACAGAGTCCGGAGCACCAGATTGCGGATGCTGATACCGGCAAGTTTATCGAAACCAAAAGGAGTCGGGTTCCCGGGATCATTGAGAAAAAAACGGGAATGGACTTTGACCGGTTCACCCGGTCTGCCCTGCTGGCCCAAGGCGGCTTTGACAGCTTCCTGAAGGCAGACGTTGAGCGTAAATCGAAGATTCTTGAGCAGATTACCGGTACGGAGATTTATTCGAGAATTTCAAGTCGCGTCCATGATCGGCAGCGTGAAGAACGGGGTAAGCTGAACCTGCTTCAGGCCGAAATAGCGGGCATTGGGATTCTGGAGCCGGAGCAGGAAAGAGAAGTTCAACTGGATCTCGAGGCAAAGCGAAAAGAAGAGGCGGGTCTTAATGGCAAATCGGCTGAAACGGGAAAAGCCATTACGTGGCTCACTTCCATTGATGGGTTGAAAAAGGAAATCAACAGCCTGTCTGAGGAAGCACTTAAGTTGCAGAACGATGTAGAGGCTTTCAAGCCAGAACAAGACAAACTTGACCGAGCCATTAAGGCTGCGTCACTGGATGGTTCGTACGCAACGCTCATGGCAATCCGGGAGCAGCAGTCAAATGATCAGGCGGCTCTGAAAGCCGGAGAGCAGGCTCTTCCTGGATTGGAATCATTTGCCAGGGAACAGGCTGAATCACACAAGTTAACTGAACAGCAGACGGTTACAGCCAAAGAAAGGCTGAAAGCTGCTGCACCGCTTATTCAGAAAGTTCGTTCTCTTGACCAGAAGCTTGCCGAGCAGAAAAAGACTGTTTCGGAAGGTGAGGAGAGCTGCAAAAGGGATGCGACAAAGATTGATGCCGACAAACAGGCCAGACTGAAAGAGCAGGAAAAGCGAACCAAGGCCGAAAAAGACCTGGAACTTGCTGATGGCTTTCTCAAGACGCATGCGGAGGATGAATGGCTGTTCAGTAATTTGGCCGGTGTTGAAGAACAGCTTGGCGGCTTGCTCTCCAGACAACAAGAGATCACTCAAAAAGAGACCGGTCACGAGAAGGCTGCCACGGCTCTGGAGCAAGCGACAAAGAAACTCTACGAATGCATAAAGTGGTGCGGTATCCGCAAACACGAGCTTGAGAATGCGTCAAAAAACCTCCGGCAAGGGAAAGATGCTTTGAGCAAATTGCTGGATGGTCGGCTGCTGCGTGAATACCGCACCGAGAAGGAATCCCTGCTTCGTGAAATGGCTTTTCTGTCAAAGATTGCGGAGCTTGAAGACCACCGATCCAAACTGGAAGATGGCAAACCTTGTCCACTCTGCGGTGCGGAAGAACACCCCTTTGCAGAAGGGAATGTTCCTGTTCCCGATGAAACCGAAAAGAAAATTGAGGTACTCACCAGGCTGATTATCGAGGCTGAGGATCAGGAGGTTGCCATCAGGAAACTTGAAGAAGGGGAGGGTGCCGCCCGCAAAAATCTGACGGACAGTGAAAAGCTGGAAGCAACTGCAGCGAATGATAAGAAGGCTGCCGAGAGAGCCCTTGCTGAGCTGAAAGATAGCTTGGGGAAAGTTCGCGCTACTTTTAACGAATTGAAACAGGCCGTATCTGCCAGACTTCAGCCGCTTGGTATTACGGGAATTCCTGATGGCGATGTTTCATCACTGCTTGAGTCGCTGAAGGTACGCCTGAACGAATGGCTGTTCCAGGTTAAGAAAAAGACTGAATTCGAAAGGCAGATTGCAGACATTGACAGCGAGATGAAACGTCTGGATGCGGTCATGGAAACTCAAAGCAATGCCTTGGTCGAGAAACAGGGACGCCTGGATACGCTGAAAAAGGAGCACGCCGCTGGAAGTGGTGAGCGGGAAGAATTGTATGGTGACAAAAATCCTGACGATGAAGAGAGTCGTCTGAACAAGGCAGTTGTTGGTGCTGAGGAAGCAGAAAAGGAGGCCAGAACCCGGCACACTGCGCTGCAACAGAAATTGATCACTGCCATGACACATGTCGAATCCCTGAAAAAGCGTATCAACTTGGGAGTTCTGGAACTGAAAAGGGCAGAAGCCGATTTTTTTACAGCACTTGTTCCTGTCGGTTTCTCAGATGAAAGACAATTCCTTGAAGCCAGGCTTACAACAGGGCAGCGGGATACCCTGTCTGCAAGAGCCAAGAGACTGGATGATGGTCAAACGGATCTCAAGGCCAGGCAAAAAGATCGCGAAACGCGTTTGGCCACCGAGACAGCCAAGAAGGTTACGGACAGACCTTTTGAGGAACTGGAACAGCAGTTCAAAGAGCATGAAGAATCTTTGAAACAGCTACGCGATGCCATTGCCGGGCTCAAGCACAAACTAAGTGAAAGCGCGTCCGCCAAAGAACGGATAAAGGAAAAGCAGGTGGCCATAGAGGCTCAGAAAACAGAGTGTCACCGGTGGGAAACGCTGCATGGTCTGATTGGCTCTGCAGATGGCAAAAAATACCGCAACTTCGCTCAGGGGCTGACCTTTGAGTTGATGGTCGCACATGCCAACCGCCAGCTGGAAAAGATGACCGACCGATACCTGCTTGTTCGTGACAACGAGCAGCCCTTGGAGCTGAACGTCGTTGATGATTATCAGGCGGGTGTAATCAGGTCAACCAAGAATCTGTCCGGTGGTGAAAGCTTCATCGTAAGCCTCACACTGGCACTGGGTCTTTCCAAGATGGCAAGCCGTAAAGTTCGCGTGGATTCCCTGTTTCTTGATGAAGGCTTTGGCACCTTGGATGAAGAATCTCTGGAAACCGCCCTTGAAACCTTATCCAGGCTCCAGCAGGACGGCAAACTGATTGGGATCATCTCTCACGTACCTGCAGTGAAGGAAAGGATCAGCACACAGATAACCATAACGCCTGTCTCCGGTGGCCGCAGTTCACTTGCCGGGCCGGGCTGTAGCAAGGTTGCCAACAGTGAATAAAAGGGAATTGTGTGTTTGAGTTCGCGGACGGTGATTTTTCGTATGCCATGAGGCAGTTGTTGCCATTTTTGAATCGCCTGAGTCCGGCGTTATAGTTGCCGCAAATGAGGGCACGGCGGCGTCTCCGCCATGCCTTTCGCTTCACACGGTGAGCAAACTGTGCCCATATTGACTGCGCCAGGAGCACCTTACGTCTGATTCAAAGCTTGGGGGTGTGGCACACTTTCGACTGCTTGACATGCAGGCCTAACAGTAAATGAAAGCTTGCTGCCACATTCTTGGAAAGGAGATAGACTCATGAAAGTGAATTGGGATGAGGACACCTGCATACATGCTGGCAAGTGCGTTGAAGGTTTGCCTTCGGTATTCAAAGTTGTTGACAATAAATTTGTGATTGATCAGTCCGGTGCGGATGAGAGCGCAATTCGGGAAGTCGTCGGCAGATGTCCCTCAGGGGCGCTGACAATCGACGAGTCGTGAAGTAGCGACCGCTACACTTTCTGATCCTTTGCTCGCTTTGGCTGAGCCTTTTGCGGTGGCGCAACTCACGCCTCTTTTGTTGTCTCTCGGTGGTGCTGATTTAAAGAGCCTTTGCAGGATTTAATGGCTTTCAAGTCTATGAGGGGAGTGTAAGTCACGTTTTCTTTCGGTCAGAAAGAATGCACAGCAACCATAAACTCATACACTAGGCTACTTGTTAAATAAGGCCGGAACCTTGTCGGTCTCAAGCACAAACTAAGTGGAAGTGCGGCCGCCAAAGAACGGATAAAGGAAAGGCAGGTGGCCATAGAGGCTCAGAAAAAAGAGTGTCACCGGTGGGAGAAGCCGCATGGTCTGATTGGCTCTGAAGATGGCAAAAAATACCGCAACTTCACTCAGGGGCCGACCTTTGAGTTGATGGTCGCACATGCCAACCGTCAGCTGGAAAAGATGACCGACCGATACCTGCTTGTTCGTGATAACGAGCAGCCCTTGGATCTGAACGTTGTTGATGATTATCAGGCGGGTGTAATCAGGTCAACCAAGAATCTGTCCGGTGGGAAAAGCTTCATGGTCTGATTGGCTCTGCAGATGGCAAAAAATACCGCAACTTCACTCAGGGGCTGACCTTTGAGTTGATAGTTGCACATGCCAACCGTCAGCTGGAACAGACGACCGACCGGTACCTGCTTGTTCGTGATAACGAACAGCCCTTGGAACTGAACGTCGTTGATGATTATCAGACGGGTGAAATCAGGTCGACCAAGAATCTGTCCGGTGGGAAAAGCTTCATCGTAAGCCTCACACTGGCACTGGGTCTTTCCAAGATGGCAAGCCTAAAGCTCGCGTGGATTCCCTGTTTCTTGACGAAGGCTTCGGCACCTTGGATGAAGAATCTCTGGAAACCGCCCTTGAAACCTTATCCAGGCTCCAGCAGGACGGCAAACTGATTGGGATCATCTCTCACGTACCTGTAGTGAAGGAAAGGATCAGCACACAGATAACCACAACGCCTGTTTCAGGTGGCCGCAGTTCACTTGCCGAGCCGGACTGCAGCATGACCGACCGGCACCTGCTTGTCCGTGATAACGAGCAGCCCTTGGATCTGATGGTCGTTGATGATTATCAGACGGGTGAAATCAGGTCGACCAAGAATCTGTCCGGTGGTGAAAGCTTCATCGTAAGCCTCACACTGGCACTGGGTCTTTCCAAGATGGCAAGCCGTAAAGTTCGCGTGGATTCCCTGTTTCTTGATGAAGGCTTTGGCACCTTGGATGAAGAATCTCTGGAAACCGCCCTTGAACCTTTATCCAGGCTCCTGCAGGACGGCAAACTGATTGGGATCATCTCTCACGTACCTGCAAGTGAAGGAAAGGATCAGCACACAGATAACCATAACGCTTGTCTCCGGTGGCCGCAGTTCACTTACCGGGTCGGGCTGCAGCAAGGTTGCCAGCAGTGAATAAAAGGGAATTGTGTATTTGAGTTCGCGGACGGTGATTTTTCGTGTGCCTTGAGGCAGGTGTTTTACATTTTTGAATCGCTCAAGCCCGGCGTTACAGCTACCGCAAATGAGGGCACGGCTGGCGCCGTCGCCATGTCTTTCGCTTCACACGGCGGGCAAACTGTGTCCATATTTGCTGCGCCAGGAGCGCCTTTCGGTTGATTCAAAGCTTGGGGATGTGGCACACTTCCGGTTTCTTGACATACAGGCTTAACAGTAAATGAAAGCTTGCTGTCACATTCTTGGAAAGGAGATAGTCTCATGAAAGTGAATTGGGATGAGGACACCTGCATACATGCAGGCAAGTGTGTTGAAGGTTTGCCTTCGGTATTCAAAGTTGTTGACAATAAATTTGTGATTGATCAGTCCGGTGCGGATGAGAGCGCAATTCGGGAAGTCGTCGGCAGATGTCCCTCAGGGGCGCTGACAATCGACGAGTCGTGAAGTAGCGACCGCTACACTTTCTGATCCTTTGCTCGCTTTGGCTGAGCCTTTTGCGGTGGAGTAACTCACGCCTCTTTTGTCGTCTCTCGGCGGTGCTGATTTAAAGAGCCTTTGCAGGATTTAGTGGCTTTCAAGTCTATGGAGGAGGGTGTAAGTCACGTTTTCTTTCGGTCAGAAAGAATGCACAGCAACCATAAACTCCGACACCAGGCTACTTGTTAAATAAGGCCGGAACCTTGCCGGTCTCAAGCACAAACTAAGTGGAAGTGCGGCCGCCAAAGAACGGATGAAGGAAAAGCAGGTGTCCATAGAGGCTCAGAAAAAGAGTGTCACCGGTGGGAGAAGCTGCATGGTCTGATTGGCTCTGCAGAAGGCAAAAAATACCGCAACTTCACTCAGGGGCTGACCTTTGAGTTGATGGTCGCACATGCCAACCGTCAGTTGGAAAAGATGACCGACCGGCACCTGCTGTTCGTGATAACGAGCAGTCCTTGGAGTTGAATGTCGTTGATGGTTATCAGTAGGGTGAAATCAGGTCGACCAAGAATCTGTCCGTTGGGAAAAGCTGCATGGTCTGATTGGCTCTGCAGATGGCAAAAAATACCGCAACTTTGCTCAGGGGCTGACCTTTGAGTTGATGGTCGCACATGCCAACCGTCAGCTGGAAAAGATAACCGACCGGTACCTGCTTGTTCGTGATAACGAGCAGCCCTTGGAGCTGATGGCCGTTGATGGTTATCAGGCGGGTGAAGTCAGGCCGACCAAGAATCTGTCCGGTGGGAGAAGCCGCATGGTCTGATTGGCTCTGCAGATGGCAAAAAATACCGCAACTTTGCTCAGGGGCTGACCTTTGAGTTGATGGTCGCACATGCCAACCGTCAGCTGGAAAAGATGACCGACCGGTACCTGCTTGTCCGTGATAACGAGCAGCCCTTGGAGCTGATGGTCGTTGATGATTATCAGACGGGTGAAGTCAGGTCGACCAAGAATCTGTCCGGTGGGAAAAGCCGCATGGTCTGATTGGCTCTGCAGATGGCAAAAAATATCGCAACTTTGCTCAGGGGCTGACCTTTGAGTTGATGGTCGCACATGCCAACCGTCAGCTGGAAAAGATGACCGACCGATACCTGCTTGTTCGTGATAACGAGCAGCCCTTGGAGTTGATGGTCGTTGATGGTTATCAGGCGGGTGAAATCAGGTCGACCAAGAATCTGTCCGGTGGGCAAAGCTGCATGGTCTGGTTGAACGTTGTTGATGATTATCAGGCGGGTGAAGTCAGGTCGACCAAGAATCTGTCCGGTGGGAAAAAATCGCATGGTTTGATTGGCTCTGCAGATGGCAAAAAATACCACAACTTTGCTCAGGGGCTGACCTTTGAGTTGATGGTCGCACATGCCAACCGTCAGCTGGAAAAGATGACCGACCGGTACCTGCTTGTTCGTGACAACGAGCAGCCCTTGGATCTGAACGTTGTTGATGATTATCAGGCGGGTGTAATCAGGTCAACCAAGAATCTGTCCGGTGGTGAAAGCTTCATCGTAAGCCTCACACTGGCACTGGGTCTTTCCAAGATGGCAAGCCCTAAAGTTCGCGTGGATTCCCTGCTTCTTGATGAAGGCTTTGGCACCTTGGATGAAGGATCTCTGGAAATCGCCCTTGAACCTTTATCCAGGCTCCAGCAGGACGGCAAACTGATTGGGATCATCTCTCACGTACCTGCAAGTGAAGGAAAGGATCAGCACACAGATAACCATAACGCCTTCTCCGGTGGCCGCAGTTCACTTGCCGGGCCGGGCTGCAGCAAGGTTGCCAACAGTGAATAAAAGGGAATTGTGTATTTGAGTTCGTGGACGGTGATTTTTCGTGTGCCTTGAGGCAGATGTTGCCATTTTTGAATCGCTCAAGCCCTGCGTTACAGCTACCGCAAATGAGGGCACGGCTTGCGTCGTCGCCATGCCTTTCGCTTCACACGGCGGGCAAACTGTGTCCATATTGGCTGCGCAGGAGCGCCTTTCGGTTGATTCAAAGCTTGGGGATGTGGCACACTTCCGGTTTCTTGACATACAGGCTTAACAGTAAATGAAAGCTTGCTGTCACATTCTTGGAAAGGAGATAGTCTCATGAAAGTGAATTGGGATGAGGACACCTGCATACATGCTGGCAAGTGCGTTGAAGGTTTGCCTTCGGTATTCAAAGTTGTTGACAATAAATTTGTGATTGATCAGTCCGGTGCGGATGAGAGCGCAATTCGGGAAGTCGTCGGCAGATGTCCCTCAGGGGCGCTGACAATCGACGAGTCGTGAAGTAGCGACCGCTACACTTTCTGATCCTTTGCTCGCTTTGGCTGAGCTTTTTCTGGTTACGCAACTCACGCCTCTTTTGTCGTTTCTCGGCGGTGCTGATTTAAAGGGCCTTTGCAGGATTTAATGGTTTTCAAGTCTATGAGGGAGGTGTAAGTCATGTTTTCTTTCGGTCAGAAAGAATGCACAGCGACCATAAACTCAGACACCAGGCTACTCGTCAAAAAAGGTCAGAACCTTTTGGCGAGCGGGTTGGAATCCGGGTTGAACTGGCCGCACGACTGTCGTGTGGGAAGCTGCGGCACGTGTCGGTGCAAACTGCTGTCCGGCAAAATAAAACCCTTGGCCGACTTCTCGTATGTCTTGCCGATAGAGGATATAAAGAGCGGATACATTCTTGCCTGTCAGACCCGTTTGAAGACTGACATAGAGGTCGAAGTTGAGTTGGGTGCCGGGAAAAGGGTGGCAGTGGAAACGCGCAAGGCGCGAGTGACCGGCATCCGAAAGCTGACCCATGACATTCTGGAGGTGGTGATTACTGCCGACTCTCCTTTCCCCGAGGGGATGGCCGCTGGCCAGTACGCGGAAATAACGTACCCGGGGCTGGCCAGCCCCCGATCCTATTCTTTCGCCACTGACTTGGCAGATAAAGCGCAAGGCACACTGACTTTTTATATTCGCAACGTTCCCGGAGGCGAATTTACCGCTTGGCTTTTTGGCGAGAACCGCCTTCATGCTGAAGTGAGTGTAAGTGCTCCCTATGGAGATTTTCGCTTGCACGACGGACTCAAGACGATGATCTGTATCGCCGGAGGGAGCGGCATGAGCGGCATAAAGGCCATCCTCGAACACGCATGTCGAATCGGGACGAAAAGAGATGCGATTTTCTTGTTCGGTGCGCGCGGGCAACGAGACAGTTACTGTACGGATGAGATCGGAAAAATTGGCAGGGAATGGAATCCTGAGCACAAATTTATTTTCGAAACGGTGCTGTCTGATGAGCCGTCAGACAGCGACTGGACAGGATCACGCGGCTTTGTCACCGATCATTTTCAGCAACATTACTTACAGGACGTGGGTTTGGACATCCAGAAATGCGAAGCGTACCTGTGTGGTCCTCCTCCGATGGTTGACGCTGGTATTAAAGCACTGGCTGAAGCTGGCATGCAGAGTGACGCCATGTTCTTTGACAAGTTTCTTGACGCAAGCACGATCGAAGGCGGTCGTTGAGCCGTTTTTTCTGGGAGCAACAAAGGTTCGCATCTGCTGATGCCACACAGGAATGACGGAATGATTCACGCATCGAGGGTGCAATTGCTACAGAGAAAGTGGTTCCTGGCTCCATCAGGCTGGGAAGCTGCCAGGTCTTGGGGATTGCTGGTTCTGCGAATTTTAGAGCCACGAACGTCGGCTTTTTTGCCCCGAGGTCACCATGGTAGCCAAGCCGGCTACGCCTAATGCGCTCTTGGCACTTGACTATTGCCACGCCGATTTGAACAATATGGCGATCCAGGATGCCACGCACAGTGCCTTCGTTTGTTTCTGACTCGAAGGTGACAGAGGTTCTTGGGTTGGAGAGGGTGGTATTACATCGCCTGGCTTATCAAAGCGTGGGCGTGAGCCTCTCTTCTTTTTTCAGCTTTCATTGACTGTCAGGCTTGTGTCTCTCAGTGAGCAGAGGAAAAAGGAAGTGTTTGGAGTTCTGAACCATATCGGAGCTTCTCCATTTATTTACAACATTGAGTGATTTAGAAACTATGAATAAAGCAGAATTGATTACAAAAGTGTCTGAGCAATCTGAGCTCAGCAAGACTGACGCAACCAAAGCAGTGGGTGCAGTTATTGAATGTATCAGTGCTTCCTTGGCAGAAGGCGATCCTGTAGCACTTATTGGATTTGGATCCTTTCAGGTTCGTGACCGGGCAGCGCGGATAGGCCACAACCCCAGAACCGGTAAAAAAATTGAAATTGCCGCATCCAAGCAACCCGTTTTCAAAGCGGGGCGCACACTAAAAGACCGAGTCTCCTGAGCTTTGCCGGTCACGCGGCCGTTGTGCAGCGTGGGGGGCAGCATCTGTTGTTAATATTTTCGCTTGGTTGCGCATTCGAGGTCGGTGGCGGAGGGGGTGCTTAGCTCAGCGGCAGAGCGTCGCCCTTACAAGGCGAAAGTCGGGGGTTCAATTCCCTCAGCACCCATACTTGCAACAGGGGTGGCGGTACAGTTTTTCGAAATATCGGTTTTTACGTTTCAGGGCGGCGGTTCGAATGGATGCCCCGGCGTTCATTAATGAGATGGAGCGGTAGTTCAGTTGGTTAGAATACCGGCCTGTCAAGCCGGGGGTCGCGGGTTCGAGTCCCGTCCGCTCCGCCACCGCGAGGCTGGCATTGGTGTTGTCCCTTTGTTGTGTTCTTCCTTGTTCTCTGATGGTCTAAACAGGATTGTGATGAAATGTTGATGCAAATTAAAGACAAGGCGAGTGGTTGGATAGCCTATTTGATCGTCGGCTTGATATCTGTCCCTTTTGCTCTTTGGGGTATTAACCAGTACTTCTATCTGGGCACCGATCCGGTTGTTCTGGAGGTGGGTGGCGAGGATATTCCCTACAGCGTTTTTCAGTCGGCTTACCGTGAGCGCAAGCAATATCTGGAGTCTGTCATGGGAGCGCAGAACGTCAGCGAACAACTCGTGCAACGTGAGACCGTTAACTCGTTGATAAGAGAAAGGATTTGGAGTATTGAGGCAGAGAAGAATGGCTACTTCGTAACAGATTTGGAGCTTGCCGACTACATCAGGAACCTTCCCGAGTTTACGCGGGATGGAGAATTTGACGAGGAAAAATACAGAAGAATCATTGATTTACGGGGAGAATCTGAAGCAACTTTTGAAGAATCGCTCAGGCTCACGCTACTAAGTAATCGTGTGCCCAGGTTCATCGTGGAAACGGCTTTTAGCTTAAAAAATGAAAAAGAGCGATACGAAAAGCTTCTTTTCCAAGAGCGCGGACTACGCTATGTCACCTTGGTGGCGGGTCAATTTATTGTTCCGGGGAGCGTCAGCACCACAGAAGTCGAAACCTATTACGAAGAAAATCCGGAAAAATTTACGCAGCCTGAAGCCGCGCAACTGCAATACATTGAGCTTGACGAAAAAGAGTTGTTGAACCCTGATTCTGTCAGCACTGAACAAGTCACCCGCTACTACACAGACAATCCCAATGAGTTTTTTGCTCCTGAGCAGCTACAGATAGCGCATATCCTGTTTGACGTGGAAGCACATGGCGTAGCGGGCGCATGGGAGCGTATAGAAACTGTGTACGGTGAGCTTGAGAAAGGAGTGGATTTTGAAAAGCTGAGCGCAGAGTATTCCGATGACAGCCTGACAGCAGAGCGGGGGGGCGAACTTCCCTTGGTCACGTATGAGGATCTGGGAGAAGAGTACATTGCTGAGACCTTGGCGTCTTTGTCTCCGGGTGAATTCAGCACGGCGATCCAAACGACCTACGGTTTACAGATTTTCAAGCTGTTGGATCGTGTTTCGTCGCGCATAATCAGCATTGACGATGCCAGCTACGACATCAGATCCGAACTGGCTGAGCAACTGGCGCAGGAAGAATTCAACGACATGCTGGATCAGTTGAGCAGCCTGGTGTATGAAAACGTGGACTCTCTGAAATACCCAGCGGAGACCTTGGGCTTGGAAGTGAAAAAAACCTCTTGGGTGAGCCGCAGTTCCAACACGGGCATCATGCAGTATCCAAAAATCAAGGAGGCTGCGTTCGCGGAAGATGTCACTCTGAGGGGCTACAACAGCGAAGTAATAGAGGTAGAAGCGGGGCACGCAGTGGTCGTGCGGGCAGAAGGCTACCGGACAGCCAGACAAAAGGAATTTTCCGAGGTAAGAGCATCCATCACGACCGAATTGCTGCTCAGCAAAGCTTTTTTGTTGGCAGAGGCCAAGGCATCTTCTATGACCAGAGCCTTACGCACAGGATCAAATCTGGATTCGGAGGCACGTAAAGCAGGCCTTAAAGTTCATGACATGGGTTTCGTGAGAAGGGACGCTGAAGGTACAGATGTGGAACGCCTGATTGGCGAGGCTGCGTTTCGCATGAGAAAACCCGGTGACAACAAACCAAGCTATCGCAAACTGGAGCACCCGGAAAACGCGTCTTACTACATTATCGAGCTGAGGAAAGTTCGCGTTGGCCGAGCAATTGATGAAGCGGTAGCTGCTAGCGAAGCATTCTCATACAACGAGCGCGAGCTGGAAGCGGCACTTTTGACGTTGCTCGGTGGAGCCGATCTCGATATATCTCTGAACGATCTTCCCCAGCCTTAGTAACCACTATTGACCCCGGACGTCTCTTCCGAATCCGGGCAATCAGTTACAGCCTTGCCACTCTGGCTGCTTCTTGGCACCACTAGGCGCAGTGCCAATTAATTACGAGGTCGAATCTAGCAAGCTGCTTGCGTGTCGGGATAATGAGATATCAGAATGAGATATCAAAAGGCGGGAAACGCGAGTGCTTCAGACAAGAAGCTGACGATGATCCTCAGCTCAATGAGGCTCGAAAGCCCTCAGCCGAGCAAGTGATAGCCGGCGTCCACATAGAGCACTTCGCCGGTCACTCCGGAAGCCAAAGGCGAACATAGAAACGCGGCGGCATTTCCCACGTCTTCAATCGTGACGTTTCTGCGCAGAGGCGCGTGTTCCGCAGCGTAGGCGTGCATCTGCCGGAAACCGCTGATTCTCAGGTTAATTTAGCAAGCTGCTTGCGTGTCGGGATAATGAGATATCAAAAGGCGGAAAACGCGGGTGCTTCAGACAAGAAGCTGACGATGATCCTCAGCTCAATGAGGCTCGAAAGCTCTCAGCCGAGCAAATGATAGCCGGCATCCATATGGAGCACTTCGCCGGTCACTCCGGAAGCCAAAGGCAACATAGAAACGCTACGGCATTTCCCATGTCTTCAATCGTGACGTTTCTGCGCAGAGGCGCGTGTTCCGCTACGTAGGCGTGCATCTGCCGGAAACCGCTGATTCTCAGGTTAATTTGGCAAGCTGCTTGCGTGTCGGGATAATGAGATATCAAAAGGCGGAAAACGCGGGTGCTTCAGACAAGAAGCTGACGATGGTCCTCAGCTCAATGAGGCTCGAAAGCCCTCAGCCGAGCAAGTGATAGCCGGCGTCCACATAGAGCACTTCGCCGGTCACTCCGGAAGCCAAAGGCGAACATAGAAACGCTGCGGCATTTCCCACGTCTTCAATCGTGACGTTTCTGCGCAGAGGCGCGTGTTCCGCAGCGTAGGCGTGCATCTGCCGGAAACCGCTGATTCCTGAAGCTGCCAGGGTGCGTATCGGTCCTGCTGATATTGCGTTCACGCGCGTTCCCTGTGGGCCCAATTCTCTCGCCATGTATCGAACGTTGGCTTCAAGACTCGCTTTTGCCAGACCCATAACGTTGTAATTCGGGATGGCGCGCACAGCGCCGATATAGCTCAAGGTCAAAATGGTTCCATCGGACACTTTGCCCATGAGGGGTCGTGCTTCTCTTGCCAACGCAGTCAGGCTGTAGGAACTGATTTCGTGTGCCTGCAAAAAAGCTTCGCGGCTGGTTCCCGCAAGGAAACTGCCGGATAAGGCTTCGCGCGGCGCGAAAGCGAGCGAATGAACCAGACAGTCCAAGTGTTCCCAGTTGTCGGCCAGCTCGCAAAACAGCTTGCTGATCTGCATTTCCTCGCTGACATCGCAAGTAAAAACGGATGCGTCACCGCATTGGGCGGCAAGAGGGAGGAGACGCTGTTTTAAGCGTTCGTTTTGGCAAACAAGTGCCAGTGTGGCGCCTTGTTGATGGAAAGTTTTCGCAATGCCCCACGCTATTGAGCGCTCGCCCGCCAAGCCACAAACCAGAACTTTTTTATTTTTGAGCAACACCGCGCACCTCCTGAAAACATCACGCAAAGGGTTATGGAGACCGGTCGCTGTAGAGAGAAACCATCACGTAGAAATGAGCAAAAAGCCTCGCGGGCAGTGTAGCATTAGCCGCTTGAACAAACGCCATGTTTTTCTTTTTTCCGGATCTGCATACAGCCCTGCCATGAAGCGGGCGTTGACTCTGACCGTGGCATTTTTTGCCACCTTGCTGCTGTTTGCCTGTGAAGGGACTTGGAACAACCCCTATTCAGGCAAGCTGGACAGCAATGACTTGCATGTCTCTTTTGATGAGCGCCCCAAGACTTTGGATCCTGCGCGTTCTTATTCCAGCAACGAATACCGCTTCATCGCCCAAATTTACGAACCACCACTACAGTACGCTTACCTGGTGCGCCCGTATCATTTGATTCCGCTGACCAGCAGAGACAAACCGAAGATTTCATACCGTGACAGGGAAGGGAACGTGGTACTGGAGCCGGGAGAAGATATTTTCGCGGTCTACGAAATAACGCTCAAAAGTGGTGTGCTGTTTCAGCCACACCCTTCATTCGCGATGCGGGATTCGGGCGAGTATCTTTACCACCACCTGGATCCGGGGGCGCCAATGCGTCGCTTGAGTGACTTTGAACAAGCAGCCACGCGTGAATTGGTCGCCGAAGATTACGTCTACCAGATAAAACGATTGGCTGATCCTGCAAACAGTTCACCCATTTCGCAGTTGTTACGCAAGCACGTGCAAGGGTTTGAAACGCTGAACGCTGAAATTCAGAGCTTGCGTGAAAAGAAGCAAGCGGGGTGGGTTGATCTTCGCCCCCTGACCTTGGCAGGTGTGCGCGCCACCGGCAAATACCGTTATCAGATCACCGTGAACAGCATGTACCCGCAGTTCATTTACTGGCTTGCCATGCCGTTTTTCGCGCCCATGCCGTGGGAGGCAGACCGGTTTTATGCGCAAGAAGTCCTTCAGAAGAGAAATATCACGCTGGACTGGTACCCGATTGGAACTGGTGCCTACATGCTCACGGAAAACAACCCGAACCTGCGCATGGTCTTGGAAAGAAACCCCCACTACCGAAAGGACTACTATCCTCTCGAAGGGACTCAGGAAGATATGTCCGCCCACCTGTTGGTAGATGCGGGGAAGGAGGTTCCGTTCATCAACAGAGCAATATACAGCTTGGAAAAAGAAAGCATCCCTTATTGGAACAAGTTTTTACAGGGTTACTACGATATTTCGGGGGTGGGCTCTGAAAGTTTTGACCAAGCCGTGACTTTGGGCACGAGGGGTCAGTTTGAGCTGACGGACTACATGAGGTCGCACGATATCGGCATGCACAGTTCCGTTGCTCCCTCCATTTATTATTTTGGTTTCAACATGACAGACCCGGTTGTAGGGGGTGACGGTGAGCGCGCACGAAAGTTGCGTCAGGCTATTTCCATTGCCGTTGATACGGAAGAATTCATTGCCATATTCCAGAATGGACAGGGAATCCCTGCGCAAGGGCCATTGCCACCCGGCATACCCGGTTATGTCCCCGGTCGCAAGGGAATCAACGATGTCGTTTACAAATGGGAAGATGGGGCACCTGTGCGCAGATCCCTTGAAAAAGCTCGGGAGCTCATGGCAGAAGCAGGCTATGGCTTGGGCATAGACGCTCGCACAAAGAAACCTTTGCTTCTGAAGTTTGTAACCGCCCAGTCCTCGTCGGAAGATCAGCCGCGGCTCAGGTGGCTACAAAAGCAATTTTCCAAGTTGGGGATCACGATCAACTTTGAAACAGTTGACTACAATCTTTTCCAGAAAAAAATCAGAACCGGTGCTGCACAGTTCTTCATGTGGGGCTGGAATGCCGACTACCCTGATCCGGAAAATTTCTTTTTCCTGTTGTACGGGGAGAACTCCAAAGTCAACAATGGCGGTGAAAACGCAGCCAACTATGCCAACCCGGAGTTTGACCGTCTTTTCAGGATCATGGAAGGCATGTCGGATGGTCCCGGGCGATTGGCTATTATTGGCCAAATGATGACCATTGTTCGCGAGGATTGCCCCTGGATTTGGGGCTTTTACCCGACTACTTACTCTTTAAACCATGGCTGGCTGAAAAACGTAAAGCCCAACGCCATGGCCAGAAACACTTTGCGCTTCTGGCGCCTGGATGGTGATCAGCGCGCAGTAAAAACCGAGCGTTGGAACACCCCGATCAGCTGGCCTATTCTTGCGATGCTCCTGATCCTGGTTCTGCTGCTGCTTCCGGCTGTCGTGAGCTACCACAAAAAAAGAAACCGCACTGCGTTGTGAGTGCTTATATCCTTCGCCGGCTGCTTTATGCGCTCCCGATATTAATCGGCATCAACCTCATTACCTTTGCTTTGTTTTTTGTCGTGAACACGCCGGACGATATCGCCCGTATGCATTTGGGGAACCGCAACATTGACCAACAGGATATCGTGAGTTGGAAAAAACAGCACGGTTACGACTACCCCATGCTCTATAACGAGGAAAAAGAAGGGCTGGAGAAATTTACGGAGACGCTTTTTGTTCGTGAGTCGCTGGAACTGTTTCTTTTTGATTTTGGCCGTTCTGATGGTGGGCGAAACATTGGCTACGACATCAAGCAGCGTGCTTTGCCGAGCCTTGCCATCGCCATCCCCACTTTGCTGATTGGCCTTGCTTTCAACATCACTTTTGCTTTCTTCATGGTGTTTTTTCGAGCGACTTACGTGGATTACACATCGGTCATTCTGTGCGTCGCCATGATGTCAATTTCCAGTATTTTTTACATCATCATGGGGCAATTTCTGTTTTCAAAAATGCTGAGACTCGCGCCTATTTCTGGTTACGACACCGGCCTGGACGTTGCCAAGTTCCTGATTCTGCCTGTTCTCGTGGGCATACTGAGCGGTATAGGCGCGGGGAGCCGTTGGTATCGAACTATTTTCCTGGAGGAAATTGGCAAGCCTTATGTGCAAACTGCGCGGGCAAAAGGTTTACAGGAAGCACGCATCCTGTTCAGACACGTGTTGAGAAACGCGCTGATTCCCATTTTGACCGGGATCGTAGTCGTCTTGCCCGTCTTGTTCATGGGCAGTCTTATCATCGAGTCTTTTTTTGGCATTCCGGGTCTTGGGAGCTACACCATTGAGGCCATCATTCATCAGGACTTTGCCATTGTGCGTTCCATGGTTTTTCTGGGCTCGATACTGTACATGGCAGGCCTGTTTCTGACGGACATCTCTTATGCGATTGTGGATCCCAGGGTACGGTTCAGCTAGCTTGGGCTGGCTCTGCTCACAAAGTGCTTTGGCTCACTTAATGCTTCCTTGATGCCGTGCCGGTAATTTTTCTCACCGATGCTTTGTTTCTGACCTTGGTGGCATCCGGGGTTGTGGCGACTTTTTACATTCGCCGCCACCCGCATTTGCTCATCCCCTGGCGCAAGCTTTCCCGAAAACGCAGTGCCATGATTTCCTTGGTCATCATCATGTTTTACCTGACAGTCGCCTTGCTGGATTCACTGCACTTCAAGGTTCCCGTTGACAGCCCGGAAGAACGCGCCAGTTATGGCACCGACATCATCAGCGTTTTTGATTACCTGGTTGCACCAATTCTGATTTTTGGCAAACAGGAAAAAACTTTTTCAGAGCCGTTTTCCACACACTCTTTCAGCAAAGAAACACGAAAGCTTCCCGATGGAAGCTGGGAGAGCACCTATCCTCGTTTGAAAATTGCCGATGCTCATTCCGTCGGAACCGAGGGCGGCTCACCTCGCGGCGTTCTGCCTGTCCTTTTTCGAGCCCTTGCCTGGGCGCTGATTTTTTTAACGCTCCTTTACGCTGCTTTTTTCATAAGGCGAGCCCGGCGCACCGACACTTCCGTTTGGGAGGCGGTGCAAGAAGTCATGAGCGGCAAAAGCGCTGTGCCTTGGCGGGAAGCTCTGCTGGCCTTTTCCCTGCTGGTTCTCTTGCTCACTGCGCTTTTCGCTTTCAGCACCCATTACCATGTTTTTGGTACTGACAAGGTTGGGGGAGATGTTTTTTATAAAACCCTGAAAAGCATCCGTACGGGCGTGCTTATCGGAACCTTGACCACCATCTTTATGTTGCCTTTCGCGCTGTTGCTGGGCGTCGTGGCCGGGTACTTTTTAGGCTGGGTAGACGATGTGATTCAGTATGTTTATACGACTCTGAACTCCATCCCTTCCGTGCTGTTGATTGCGGCCGGGGTTTTGATGCTGCAAGTTTATATGGCGCAACACGAAGCTGATTTTGCTTCCGTCGCGGAAAGAAGTAACGCAAAGCTGCTTTTTCTTTGCCTGGTGCTCGGGGTCACGAGTTGGACCGGCCTTTGCCGCTTGCTCAGAGCCGAAACTCTGAAAGTAAAGAGCATGGACTATATCCAGGCCGCTCGCTGCGTGGGGGTAGGGCGGCTGAAAATCATTTTGCGTCACGTGCTCCCCAATGTTGCTCACATCGTTTTCATTACAACCGCGCTCGAGTTCAGCACCTTGGTGCTGGCGGAGGCGATACTTTCCTACATCAACATTGGCGTGGATCCGGCAATGAACAGTTGGGGGAATATGATCAGTTCCGCACGCCTGGAAATGGCGAGAGAACCAGAAGTCTGGTGGTCACTTGTGGCCTCACTGATTTTCATGTTTGGTTTGGTGCTGTGCGCAAACCTCTTTGCCGATGCGGTCAGAGACGCTTTTGACCCCCACACCGAAGCCCACCGGACGCCGCAGTTGCCCGGAAAGGAATCGGCATGATGCTTTTTGTCAGCGTGGCACACTTTTCAGGACAATGCCCGAATTGAATAGTGACAATTTGCTGACCGTCAACAATCTGACAGTGGTCTCGCAGTCTTCCGGGCGTTTGCTGGATCGCGTCAGCTTCACCGTGCGTAAGCGTCAGACCTTCTCGCTGGTGGGGGAGTCAGGTGCCGGCAAATCCCTGGCAGCTTTGTCTGTGTTGCGCTTGCTCCCGCCAGGTTTGCATTATGAAAGCGGGGAGATTTTCCTGAAAGACAAAGACCTCCTGTCGCTGCCCGAATTTGCCATGAAAGAAGTACGCGGCACGAAGATCGCCATGATTTTTCAGGAGCCCTCTGTTGCGTTCAACCCGGTCATGACAGTGGGTCAACAGATCGACGAAGTGCTGCGTTTACATCATGGTTTGCGAAAGGCCGCTGCCCGGGATCGCGCCTGCGAATGGTTGGCGAAAATGGAACTGCAGCACCCCGCGCAGGTGTACCGCTCGTACCCGCACCAGCTCTC
Source organism: uncultured candidatus Poriferisulfidus sp. (assembly GCA_965215765.1). Lineage (GTDB taxonomy): Bacteria > Pseudomonadota > Gammaproteobacteria > Poriferisulfidales > Oxydemutatoraceae. Next base: position 1,630,440 of record OZ244118.1, read on the forward strand.
GGGTGGGATGAAACAGCGTGCCATGATTGCCATGGCTTTGGCGTGTGACCCGGATCTGCTCATCGCCGATGAACCCACAACGGCTCTTGACGTAACCATACAGGCTCAAATTCTGGAGTTGTTACGATCCATACAGAGTGAACGGGACATTTCCGTGCTTTTTATTTCGCACGACCTTTCCGTGGTGTCGAATGTTGCCGACCGAATGGCAGTCATGCGCAGCGGCCGTGTTCTGGATGAAATGAGCACGGGCGAGTTTTTCGCAGGAAACCGTCACCCTTATAGCCGACAGCTTTTGTCGGTTATTCCCGGTCTGGACAAACGGGCGCATTTGTTGCTGGGAGGAGAGAGGCGCAAGGAGGTCAGTGTGGAAAAGTCCGACAACTCCGAGTTGCTGGATATCCAGGATTTGAAAGTGCATTTTCCGGTGTCCGCCGGCTTGTTCAGCCGCTCAAAAGACTCTGTAAAAGCGGTGGACGGGGTGTCTTTGCGCTTGCAAAAAGGCAAGACTTTGGCAGTGGTGGGTGAGTCCGGGAGCGGGAAGAGTACGCTTGCCAAGGCGATCCTGAAATTGCTCCTGGCAACATCCGGGAAAATATTTTTTGACGGCCAGGATATTCAGTTGCAGTCCGGAAGTGCGGAAAAAGCGTTTCGCCGCCGAGTCCAGGCGGTCTTTCAGGACCCCTATTCGTCAATGAACCCGAGAATGACCATCGGGGAAATGGTCAAAGAGGGGATGCAGATATATTTCAAGGAGATGAGCGCACACGAAATGGACGACAAAATCTGCCATTTGCTGCAGGAAGTCGGAATTGACCCTGGCTGCCAGGATCACTACCCGCATGAATTTTCTGGTGGCCAAAGACAAAGAATCTGTATTGCCCGCGCCTTGGCGGTAGAGCCAGAATTGATTGTTTGTGACGAACCCACGAGTGCTTTGGATCTGACGGTTCAGGCTCAGATCCTTGATTTGCTGACCGGACTTCAGGAACGCCACGGCTTGAGTTATTTTTTCATCACCCACGATATGGCAGTGGTGTCCTACCTGGCACACGAGGTAGCGGTCATGTTTCAAGGGCGCATTGTGGAATGCGAGGAAACGACGGCTCTCTTTGCAGCGCCTGGCACTTCATATACAAAAAATTTGTTGGCCGCAGTTCCTTTGCTGAAAACCGGCTGAAACGGTCTGCCATGCATCCATCACAACAACGCCCCGACTACTCATCACGCGAATTTCTGAGCTTCGAACTGGGATCCTGGTTTTTGCGTCGCACCGGCGCAAACTTTGCCAGTGCCACCAACGCCCTGGCCAAGCAATGGCTGGCTGGCACGATGGGCAATTTTGCCTTGGAATTGCGTATTTCTTGCCATGGAAGCCTGCTGGCAGCGCATTCTCAGGTACACCCCGTATTTGAGCTTAGTCACCACGGAAACGGCGTCCGGTGTCATTTTGCCGAACTCCCCATTGAAAGCCGGAGCGTCGAACTTGTCGTCGCTACGCACGTGCTGGAATTTTCCGCAGCACCGCACGCCGTTTTACGCGAAATAGCCAGAGTGCTGACTCCGGAAGGGACGCTTCTGTTGATCATTTTCAATCCGTACAGCATTCATGGCTTTCAGAAGCATTTACGCTTGTCACGCGGCGTTCCCTGGTCTGGCCACTATTTTGCGCCACGCAAGATTCGTGACTGGCTACGGTTGCTGGGTTTCAAAATTCTGTGTTCCCAGGGAATCAGCCAGCCTTGTTTTCATCGGTTTACCCAGCGGTTTATGAAAGGATTTGTTGCAGTTGACAAACTGTACGATTTCGCTGGCGTGTATGCCATAAAGGCAAAAAAGCAGACGCCGGGAACCCTGTTAAATTTGAAAAGCCTGAGTTCAGACGTGTTTTTGGACAATAACTCATGGGTACGACAACCCACAGCACCATGCAGGGAACAGAGCTAAGCGCCTACACAGACGGATCCTGCCTGGGCAACCCCGGGCCTGGGGGCTGGGCGGCGATTTTGCAATATCGGGACGGTGAGGCAGAAAAAGTTCTTTCTGGCCATGTTGCCCAGACCACCAATAATCGGATGGAATTGACTGCGGCGATTGAAGTGCTCAAGCACATCAAGCCGGGAAGTACCATTCACCTTTACACTGACTCGATGTATGTGAAAGATGGCATCACGAAATGGGTGGCAAACTGGGAACGGAACGGATGGCGCACCAGCAACAAGCAAGCAGTGAAAAATCAGGATCTCTGGCGACAACTGCGTGAACTGACAAAAGCACAGCTGGTACACTGGCATTGGGTCAAGGCGCACGCGCAAAATGAAATGAACAACCGCGTGGATCAAATCGCCCGCTTCAGCAGTCTCAACCCATGAAACAAATCATTCTGGATATCGAAACGACCGGGCTTAAGGCGGAGCGTGGGGATCGTGTCGTAGAAATTGCCTGCATTGAAATTCGCGGTCACTCCATCAGCGACAACACTTTCCATACTTACGTCAATCCGCAACGTAAAATGAAATGAACAACCACTTGGATCAAATCGCCCACTTCAGCAGTCTCAACCCATGAAACAAATCGTTCTGGATGTTGAAACGACCGGGCTTAAGGCGGAGCGGGGGGATCGTGTCGTGGAAATTGCCTGCATTGAAATTCGCGGTCACTCCATCAGCGACAACACTTTCCATACTTACGTCAATCCGCAACGTAAAATGCCTGAGGGAGCCAGAAGAATTCACGGTCTCAGTGATGATTTTTTACGCGACAAGCCGGAATTTCCTCGTATTGCTGCGGAACTGATTGCCTTCATCAAAGGCTCGAAACTGCTGGTTCACAACGCGCCTTTTGACATCGGGTTTCTGATTCAGGAATTCAAGCTTGCCGGACTGGGTGATTTTCGCCGGCTTTGTGGTTGCATCGTCGTTGACACGCTGGAAATTGCAAGAAGACTTCACCGGGGTCAAAGTAACAGCCTTGATGCGTTGTGTGATCGCTACCGCATTGACCATTCGGCGCGGGAAAAACACGATGCCATGACCGACTGCCGGCTTCTGGCAGCAGTATATTTTGCGATGACCAGGGGGTTCGTGTCGTAGAAATTGCCTGCATTGAAATTTGTGGTCACTCCATCAGTGACAACACTTTCCATACTTACGTCAATCCGCAACGCAAAATGAAATGAACAACCGCATGGATCAAATCGCCCGCTTCAGCAGTCTCAACCCATGAAACAAATCATTCTGGATATCGAAACGACCGGGCTTAAGGCGGAGCGGGGGGATCGTGTCGTGGAAATTGCCTGCATTGAAATTTGTGGTCACTCCATCAGTGACAACACTTTCCATACTTACGTCAATCCGCAGCGCAAAATGGCTGAGGAAGCCAGAAAAATTCACGGTCTCAGTGATGATTTTTTACGCGACAAGCCGGAATTTCCTCATATTGCTACGGAACTGATTGCCTTCATCAAAGGCTCGGAACTGCTGATTCACAACGCGCCTTTTGACATCGGGTTCCTGATTCAGGAATTTAAGCTTGCTGGACTGGGTGATTTTCGCCGGGTTTGTGATTGCAAGGTCGTTGACACGCTGGAAACTGCAAGAGAACTTCACCCGGGACAAAGAAACAGCCTTGATGCGTTGTGTGACCGCTACCGCATTGACCATTCGGCGCGGGAAAAACACGATGCCATGACCGACTGCCGGCTTCTGGCAGCAGTATATTTTGCGATGACCGGTGGACAATCCCCTCTGGATTTTGAAGTGCCCGTCCCCCCAAAAAGCACCGTCACCACTGCACGGCAAACGGGCAGCGGAACAACGCTTCGCCCGATCGTGATTAAAGCCAACTCTAAGGAACTGGATATACATAATCAATTTATGAAGGAATTTCTTCATAAATAGCGCATGAAAACCATTTTTGTTTTGTTGTGTTTTGAACCCGGTTTGCGTAGCATTCGCTTTCCTTTCCGGGTCTGTAGCTCAGCTGGTTAGAGCGCACCCCTGATAAGGGTGAGGCCGGTGGTTCGAGTCCACTCAGACCCATTCCTGTTTTCTCTCAAGCCGCCTCAGTCATGGTGAAGTGAGTGGCGGCTACTTCAGCAACCGCGGAAGACGCGAGAAGATTTTGCTTCCTGACGAATGCTGCGTGATTCGGTGGGTGGCACTCAGGCTTAAGGATTTGCTTTCCCGAACCTGTTGACACAAGTCGTGGCAAAGGTGCTTTCCCGCACATTGCGGCGTTGGTAGGCTCTGACTGCTGTGCCGTGTGCAAAAGATCTTTCGGCCAAACTGCAAGTCATCATAACTTGCAAAATATGCGGCTTCTTCTTAGGATGACTGCGACGCTTTTTTCAACCTTTGGAACATTATGCTGATAAAAATTCGCCACCAATCTGAACCCGAATCCAGTGAAATCACTTCAGAATCTGTCTATCGCGGCAGAAGGCAATTTATTGTCGGAAGCGGCGCGATTGCCGGGACGGTGATGGCATCCAGAGCGATGGGGGCTCTGAACAAAGATTTTGGAGATTTGCCTGACAGCCGATTCAACACCGACGAAAAACTGACACCTTACGAAGTGGTGACGACCTACAACAATTTTTACGAAATGGGCAGCAGGAAAGAAGACCCCTTCAAGTATGCCGACTCCCTGAAAACCAAACCTTGGAGCATTACAGTGGGGGGTGAGTGCCACAAACCCGGAACCTACAACCTGGAAGACTTCATTAAACCTTACAGCCTTGAAGATCGGGTGTATCGCATGCGTTGCGTGGAAGCCTGGTCAATGGTGATCCCCTGGGTTGGCTTTGAAGTCTCCGAAATCATCAAAAGGGCAGAACCCAAAGGCTCCGCAAAATTTGTCGCCTTTACCACGGTTCTGGATCGCGAGAATTTGCCAGCACAAAAACCCAATCTGTTCCGCAGCTTTTTTTCCAGCATCAAGTGGCCCTACGTTGAAGGCTTGCGCCTTGACGAGGCCATGAACCCCTTGGCTATTTTTTCCGTAGGCTTGTACGGAAAGCCGTTGCCCAATCAAAACGGTGCCCCGCTGAGATTGGTCGTGCCGTGGAAATATGGCTTCAAAAGCATCAAATCGATCACGAAAATCCAGTTTGTGGAAAAAATGCCCCCAACTTCCTGGAACCTGATTGACTCGGGTGAATACGGCTTTTATTCCAACGTAAACCCGACTGTTGATCACCCGCGTTGGTCACAAAAACGTGAAAAGCGTCTGCTTGGCGGCTTTCCTACCTGGCGGAAAACCCAAATGTTCAATGGCTACGCAGAGCAAGTGGCTTCCATGTACAAAGGCATGGACTTGCAGAAAAACTTCTAGGTTCGCATCGTTCCTGGCTATTTTTGAAAACAGCAGTACGCCTTGGCGTTCACCTTGCCTGCCTGACGCCACTGACGCTGGTTCTCTTGGCGATTTACAACGGCCAGGCAGGACCGAACCCCCCAGAATTTTTTACCGAAAGCACCGGCGACTGGACTCTGCGTTTTCTTTTGATCACCCTTACCGTCAGACCGGCCGCCAAGATTTTCAGATTCCCGGTATTGCTGAGTTATCGGCGTGCCGTAGGGCTTTATGCGTTTTTCTATGCCTTAGTGCATTTTTTGACCTTTTCCGGCTTTGATCATCTTTTTATCTGGGAAGAAATTGTTGCCGACATTGCCAAAAGACCGTTCATCTACGTTGGCTTCGGGTCTTTACTCGCCTTGATTCCTTTGGCGGTAACTTCCAACAAAAAGGCCATCAGAGCCTTGGGGCACAAATGGAAGATTCTGCATCGGCTGGTGTACGTCATTGCCATTTCCGGCATGGTGCATTATTGGTGGCAGATTCGTGACGATTATGAAAAGGCAGCGCTGTATTCGCTGATTCTGATGATTTTGCTAGGCTATCGCGTTTTCGCCTGGTGGCGTTTGAGACGCCTGTACGCCTAAATTCTGGTATCTTTTACCATTCCCCTTTCAAGACAGGAGTAAAGCTTATGTTCTCAACCGATATGTGTATCGCCGACTTCGACCCGGAACTAACCCGAGCCATTGATGCGGAGAAACAAAGGCAGGAAAACCACGTTGAACTGATTGCTTCGGAAAACTACACCAGCCCTCGGGTCATGGAAGCACAAGCCTCGGTTCTGACCAACAAGTACGCAGAGGGATATCCTGCCAGGCGTTACTACGGCGGTTGTGAGCATGTTGACGTCGCCGAGCAGTTGGCGATTGACCGGTTGAAAGAGTTGTATGGTGCTGGTCACGCGAATGTGCAACCACATTCGGGTTCACAAGCCAATGCTGCGGTCTACTTGGCATTGTGCGAGCCGGGAGACGTCATCATGGGAATGAGCCTTGCCCATGGCGGGCATCTGACGCATGGGGCAAAAGTCAATTTTTCCGGAAAGGTCTTCAACGCCGTGCAATACGGGATCAACGACAAAGGTCTTATCGATTACGACGAGATGGAAGAACTGGCGAAGCAGCACAGGCCGAAAATGATTATCGGTGGGTTCTCCGCGTACTCACAAATCGTGGACTGGCAGCGCATGCGCGAAATCAGCGACCAGGTTGGAGCCTGGTTTGTCGTTGATATGGCACACGTTTCTGGCCTGGTGGCGGTCGATGAATATCCCAATCCTGTGCCGCACGCCGATGTGGTCACGTCAACCACCCACAAAACCCTGCGCGGTCCACGAGGCGGCTTCATCTTGGCAAAAAACAACCCGCAGCTGGCGAAAAAACTAGACTCCATGGTATTTCCCGGTACGCAGGGCGGCCCCTTGATGCATGTGATTGCCGCCAAGGCAGTCGCTTTCAAGGAAGCTTTGCAGCCAGAATTTAAAGAATACATCAGGGATGTAAAGAAAAATGCACAAACCATGGTCAGCGTCTTGCAGGACAGGGGATACGAGATCGTTTCTGGAGGAACCAGGAACCACCTGATGCTGGTCAGCCTGATCTCTAAAGGCATTACCGGGAAAGAAGCTGATGCCGCGCTGGGAAGAGCCAATATCACGGCCAACAAAAACACGGTGCCAAACGACCCGCAGTCCCCTTTTGTGACCAGTGGCTTGCGCTTTGGCACCCCTGCCATTACCACCCGTGGTTTTGGCGCACAGGAGACGACTTATTTGACGGGACTGGTGTGTGACGTTCTGGATGATCTCAATAATGAACAAACGATTGCCGCAGTACGTGAAAAGGTCTTGAAACTGTGCCAGAAATTTCCTGTCTACTCCTGATTCCTCGGCACCATGGTCGTGATCCTTTTCTCCGGATAAATCCCAAGCAGGCACGCCGCTTTCAGAATCTTCCCTGTTACCGTCTCGGTAATTTTTCCGCTCATGTCCGGGCGTCATGTCTGAGCTAAGGGATGAACACGAACCGGGGCTCCGTTTTATGGGGCGTGCGTTGGAACTGGCGCGTAAAGGACTTTACACGACCAGACCCAACCCGATGGTTGGCTGTGTCATCGTGAAAAACGGGCAAATCGTGGGAGAGGGATTTCACGAATACACAGGAGGAGCTCACGCAGAAGTGCTGGCATTGGAACAGGCGGGCAGGCAGGCTCAAGGAAGCGACATGTATCTGACTTTGGAGCCGTGCGCGCACCACGGGCGTACGCCCCCGTGTTGTGAAGCCATCATTGCCGCCAAAGTCCGGCGCGTGGTGATCGGAAGCGCAGACCCAAACCCAGGCGCAACAGGAGGTTTCGCGCGTCTGCAAGAGGAGGGGCTTGTGACCGAATTTTCCCCCTTGGGAGCAGAGGCCGAAAAATTGAACCCCGGCTTCTTCTCCCGGCACAAGCGAAAGAGGCCATGGATTCGAATCAAATTGGCGATCAGTCTGGACGGCAGAATCGCTTTGAAAAACGGCGACAGTCGCTGGATCTCCGGGGAGGAATCCAGGCAAGACGTCCAATTCTGGCGTGCTGGCTCGTGCGCAATTCTCAGCAGTTCACGCACCGTTTTGAACGACAATCCAAAACTCAATGTCCGACTCAAAGCAAGCGATCTGGGTGCCAGAAAAATCAAACAGCCGCTACGTGTCATCGTGGATTACGGGTTGAAGATTCCGCCCCACGCCAAGATATTTCAACAACCAGGTTCAGTACTGCTTGCTACTTGCAGTTCTTCGCCTGTGGCGACGCAGGCACTGAAAGACGTGGGAGCTCAAGTTTTGTTGTTGCCACCGGAAGAGCCGGGGAGGGTGCCACTTGGGCACTTGATGCAGGAACTGGCGAAGCGTGAAATCAACGAAGTGCAGGTTGAGGCAGGAGGGACTTTGTGCGGTGCCTTGATTGCTTCCGGGCTGTACGATGAACTATTGTTGTATCAGGCTCCTTGCCTTCTTGGAAACGATGCCTTGGCGATGGCGAATGTCCCGAGACTTGATGCCATGCAGGATCGCATCGAAGTGACTCTGCTCAAAAACATGCAGCTTGGTAACGACTTACGCCTGCTTTTTAGAAAAGGAGAGAACAAATGACCACCATAGTTGCAGTCCGAAAAAACAAGACCGCCTGCCTGGCTGCTGACAGCCTGACAACCTGTGGCGACTTGAAGTTATCTGAAAAATACGATGCGTACAGCGACAAGATTTTCTCCAGCGGCAAAAACCGTATCAGTATGGCCGGCACCCCGGCGCATGAACTGGTCATGCGCCATCTCTTGGCAAAACACAGAAAAAAACTGGATTTCACAAGCCGGGACAGCATCTTTGCATCTTTTCTGGCCATGCATGAGCTGCTGAAAGAAAAGTACTTTTTGAACCCCAAAGAAGAAGACCATTCTCCTTATGAGTCATCCTGGATGGACGTCATGATTGTGAACGAAAGTGGCATCTATTCGGTTTTTTCTTTTCGCGAAGTGTTTGAATACCGGAAATTTTGGGCAATCGGTGCCGGAGCCGAGTTCGCTCTCGGAGCCATGTACGCATGTTACGAGGAGCTCGATGATCCCAAAGCCATTGCCGAAAAGGGAATTGAAGCGAGCGCAGAATTCAACAACGCGACTGCTTTGCCCATAACTTCTTATTGCGTGAAATTGAAAGGCTGATTTTGTTTGCTGGCATCATCGAAACTCTTGGCACTGTGCTTGAGAAAAAGATCGTATCAAAAGGCGCGCATTGTACGGTGCAAGCTGACGGGCTTGCGGCACCGCTCCGACCTGGGTGCAGCATCGCCCTGAACGGGGTTTGCCAGACGGTGCGAACCGTGGACGGGCGTTCGTTTTCTGTAGATGTGTCGGAAGAGACCAATTCTCGAACGACCATGAGGCAAATCCAGGTCGGAAGCCAGTTGAACCTTGAAAGCGAGATGACTTTGAGCCGCGGCCTTGGAGGTCATTTGCTGACCGGGCATGTGGATGGTGTCGCAAAGATTCTGTCTCGCAGCGGCAAGGGGAACAGCGAGTGCTTTGAAATCAGTCCGCCAGAATCGCTGTTGCCCTATCTGGCAAGGAAAGGTTGCGTTGCCTTGAACGGGGTAAGCCTGACGGTGAATGACCTGACGGCATCCGGCTTCGTGATCGACTTGATCCCGCATACCTTGGAAAACACGACTTTTGGGGAGCTGGAAACAGGAGACTTTCTGAATATTGAGGTGGACTTGATCGCGCGTTACGTCGAGCGCCTCCTGAATATCAACAGAGTCGGAAAAGCGGGAGCCTGAAAATGATCAGTGACATTCAGGAAATCATCGCCGATGTTCGCCAGGGACGCATGGTCATCATGGTTGACGACGCAAACCGTGAAAACGAAGGCGACCTGGTCGTCGCAGCCACGCAAGTCACCCCGGAAATCGTCAATTTTATGGCCAGCCAAGGGCGCGGGCTCATTTGTTTGACTCTGACGCGCGCGCATTGCCAGAAACTGAACCTGCCCTTAATGGTCAGCGGGACAGATCTTCATCATGGCACCAACTTCACCGTTTCAATCGAGGCGCGGGAAGGTGTTTCCACTGGCATTTCGGCGCAGGATCGTGCGCATACGATAAAAACAGCGGTCGCTCCTAACGCGAGCCCGAGAGACGTCACGAGACCGGGGCATGTTTTTCCTTTAATGGCGCAAGATGGCGGTGTGCTGTCGCGTGCCGGGCACACAGAGGCAGGGTGTGACCTGGCTCGTCTGGCAAAGCTTGACCCTAGCGCGGTCATCGTCGAGATTCTGAACAATGACGGCACCATGGCCCGTATGGATGACCTGGAAAAATTCGCCACGCAACATCAACTGAAAATCGGCACGATAGAATCTTTGATCAAACACCGGGTCAGCCATGAAAAAACAGTCAGTTGCATCAGCCGAACAGAAATTGAAACAGCTGCAGGGCGCTTTTTACTGCACAGTTATCAGGATCGGCTCAATGAAACCACTCACCTGGCCTTGACCTTGGGTGAAATTTGCCCGGAGCGACCGGTCTTGGTGCGCGTACATATAGAGAACACATTAAGAGACACACTGCAAATAATTGAAAAGAATCATTATTGGAATATGGAAGAAACCATGAAGCGGATAGTGGAAGCCGGTGAAGGAGCCATTGTGATATTGCGTCTGCCAGAGAAATACCAGTCTTTGCAACAGGAAATAGAGGAACTGCTGAGCGGCAGGGCAAGGTCGGCTTCAAAAACAGGGACACATCGCTGGACCGTGGGGGTTGGCGGACAAATTTTGAGTGACTTGGGCGTGGGGCAGATGATCGTGGCCGGCTCACCCCAACATTTTCATGGCTTGGGTGGCTTTGGTCTGAGCATCAAGCGTTTTTTGGAAAAATGAAAAACAGTCAGACTGAACAAGAGAACCAGAGCTACCAGCTGGCATCTGATGAAAAGGTGGTCATCGTGGCTTCCAGATTCAACGAGGAAATTATGGACAGCTTGTTGCAAGAGGCACAGGACGCATTGACTAAACTCGGGATCCAGGTTGACCAGGTTCGGGAGGTGCGCGTCCCTGGGGCTTTTGAAATCCCCTTCGCAGCTTCTCAGGTGGCGAAAAGAACCCCTGGGCAGCCGAAAACGGTGGCCATTGTTGCGCTCGGCTGCGTCATTGAAGGCAAGACAGAACATGCTCGTTTGATCGTGGATGCCTGCGCGCAAAACCTGCAATCACTGGGTATGGAAACGGGAATACCGGTCGGTTTTGGCATCTTGGCAGTCAAGAGACGCCGGGATGCAGTTGAGCGCATCCATTACGCCAAACAGGCGGTGTCTTCCGCGATGGCAATGTACGCCCTTGCGAAAGAGGCTCCCCAGGTAAAAACCTGATGAATAAAAAACAAATCCTGAACGCTCGCTCGCAGGCTCGCCAGCTGGCACTGCAAGCGGTGTATCAAAGGGAGGTTACCGGTGACAACGCAGAAACCGTCATCTTTCAGTTTGAAAGTGCCGAGGCCGCTGAAAAAGCAGACTTGGAGTATTTTCGCCTCTTGGTTCGCGCCAGCGAACAATACAGCGAACAGGTAGAGAAGCTGCTCACCCCGTATTTGAGTTACCCCTTTGCCAGAGTGGATCCCGTCGATCGTTCGGCTTTACGGAACGCGGTCTACGAAATCCTGTACGTCGAAGAAATGGATGCGGTTGTCTCGATCTCCGAGGCGGTACGGCTCAGCAAGCGCTTTGGTTCCTCCGGGGGCTTTCGCTTTGTAAACGCAGTGTTGGACGCTTTTGTCAAAAGGCGCGGACAAGAACACAGCTTCCCGATGGAATCTTCCCCCAGACCTTCTACCTTTCCGGCTTCGGAAACGGCACTTATCGGCAAGTACTTCAAAACACAAAACAATGCCAGCGTGATCCTTGGCTCCGGAGATGATGCGGCACTGCTGAAATTCGGCAATCAGCGTCTGGTTGCCACCACGGATACCTTGGTGGCAGGGACGCATTTTTTGCTTGGCGAATCCCCGCGGGCACTTGGACACAAATCCCTCGCCGTGAATTTAAGCGACCTTGCGGCGATGGGAGCCCAGCCTTTATGGTTGCTGCTGACGCTCTCCACTTCAGGGCAAAATGAAGACTGGTTTGCAGAATTTTCGGAAGGCTTTCTCGCGCTTGCCAAGGAGTTTGATACGGAACTGGTTGGAGGAGACCTGGTCAGTGGCCCTCTTTCCGTCACGGTTTGTGCCTTGGGCAAGGCAAGCAAAGACTTCATGCCGCGCACCGGTGCCCAAGTGGGTGACGCAATTTTTGTGACCGGCACTGTCGGTGGGGCGACGCTGGCTTTGCGTGAGCCGAAGATCATGGAAACCCTGCATCCCGAACTCAGACGGGACTGCTCGGATCGGCTTCACTTTCCGACTCCTCGTGTTCGCGAAGGCATGAAAATTTCCCGCTACGCTACCGCTGCGACAGACGTTTCAGACGGCCTGCTGCTAAACCTCAAACATATACTGGAAGCCAGCAAGGTCGGTGCGGTCATCGAACTTGATGATATCCCCTTCCATCGCGCCTGGCATGACTATCTGGATGAGCCACAAGAACGGCTTGGCATTCTGGCAGGCGGGGAGGACTATGAATTGCTGTGTACGATTCCAGAGGGTAGTGTTAAAAAATTTGAAAAGGCACTGGACACAGAAGGGATGCAAGCCACAAAAATAGGCGTCATCACTGATAGCGAAACGCTGGAATGCCAGTTTGCCGGTGAGGTGTGCGCCTTGCCGAAAAAACTGGGGCATGACCAGTTTTCTTCTGGCGGATAGGCTGCCTGCGAATCGCATTCGTCTCCTTATTGACCAAAATGGCCACCAAAATTTTTCCTGCGTTTTTGCGCGAGCCAGCGGTTGCGCTGGCCTTGTTGTATGGCGTTGGACTGGCACCCCGCATTCCCGGGACTGCCGGAACCATTGTGGCTGTACCAGCCGGGCTTTTTTTGCGACAAACCTCAATCTGGCTGGCACTGATGGCTTGCATCATTCTGGCAATTCTTGGGTGTATCAGTGCCACAAAGGCTGAACAATGGCTAGGCCAGCACGATCCTGGTGTCATTGTGATAGACGAATATGTCGCAATGCTGCTGATACTCGTGCTGCTACCCGCAGGCATACACTGGCAATGGTTGTTGGCAGCCGTCGTGATCTTTCGTTTTTTTGACATCATGAAGCCTTACCCGGTCAATATATCTGGCCATTTGCCACGCGGTTTCGGAGTCATGGCTGATGACTTGGTGGCAGCCGCGTACACCTTGCTGCTTTTGTACCCGGCCTATTACCTGTTAGGCCCAGCGGCTTTGTTGTGAAAACTGTTTGTACGAGGTTTGCGCCTAGCCCCACCGGCTTCTTGCACTTGGGGGGCGCACGCACGGCGCTTTTTTCCTGGCTTTATGCCCGCCGCCACAATGGTCATTTCGTGCTCCGCATTGAGGACACCGACCTGGAACGCTCTTTTTCGGAAGCGACTAAGGACATCAAGGCGGCTTTGCAGTGGATGGGCTTGTCCTGGGACTCTGGTCCTTTTTATCAGTCACGGCGACTGGACAGATACCGGGAAGCAATAGAGCGGTTGCTGTTTACGGGTCATGCCTATCCCTGCTATTGCACCAGTGAAGAACTGGCGAAGAGCCGAGCCGAGCAGATTAAAAACAAGCAAAAGCTTCGCTATGACGGCAGATGCAGGGAGCGAAAGCAACCGCGCAGCGGGGCACAGGCGGCCATTCGCTTCAAGAACCCTGAGCACGGGTCTGTAAGCTTTGAGGATCAGGTTTTCGGGAAGATAACCATCCACAATTCAGAGCTGGATGACTGGATTGTCCAACGCGCCAACGGCATGCCAACCTATAATTTTTGCGTTGTCGTGGACGATGCGGACATGGCGATTAGCCACGTGATCCGTGGTGAGGACCATATCAACAACGTGCCCAAGCAAATCAATCTCCTTACAGCCCTTGAAATGCCGGTGCCGATTTACGCGCATGTTCCTACGGTTCTGGACGAAAACGGCAACCCGCTGTCCAAGCGTTCCGGGGCGCGTAGCATCACGTCTTACCGCCAAGAAGGCTATTTGCCTGAAGCACTTCTCAATTACCTGGTTCGTGTTGGCTGGTCTGCAGAAGACAAGGAAATTTTCTCCCTGGCCGAGATGATTGAGCTTTTTAACTTCGCTTCTGTCAACCCGGCTCCGGCAAGGCTAAACCACAAAAAGCTGGATTCCTTGAACCGCCACTACTTGACTGCCGCCCAACCCGATGCCCTGACGGCAGCATTTGCCGCACAAGTCCGAGCGGAAGGCATGGATCCTGCATCTGGAGAAGATCTGAAAAGCATTGCATTCTTTATGGTCAAGCGGTGTGCCACTTTGAGAGAAATGGCGAAAAAATCCATGTATTTCTTTGTCGAAGAACTGGACTACGCAGCTTTGGAAGTGGACATGCAGCAGTTACGGGAGGCGGTTCCCCGGCTTGTTGGTGTGCGAGACATGCTCGCCGGCCTGGCGGAGTGGAGTAGCGATGAGGTGGCACAGGGACTGAAAAACTTTTGCTCGGAAAATGGAGTCACCATGAACTCGATTGGCCCACCGTTGCGCACCGCATTAACCGCAGGGCTCCCGGCTCCCGGGATAAAAGACGTGGTTGCTTTATTAGGAAAAAATCGCTGCCTTGCACGCCTGGACAGCGTAATCAAAGGAAGTTTGAAGCAGGCAGTTAACCTGACAAAAATTTAGCGTCTTCCACCATATCGGCAGAAAACGCCTGCGACGTTACGTCAACGAGTTACCATTCTGACACTTACAGTACAAACTTGGCATCAAACAGTCAGCAACCGACTCCAAATTGCTGCTTAACAACACGTATTCCGGCAACAGTGATCACTACCTCAACACCGGTTGGGATAATGATAGTTGTGCATATGTACAAACAAACTTTTGCTCGGAAAATGGAGTCACCATGAGTTCGATTGGCTCACCGTTGCGCACCGCATTAACCGCAGGGCTTCCGGCTCCCGGGATAAAAGACGCGGTCGCTTTATTAGGGGAAAAGTGCTGTCTTGCACGCCTGGACAGCGTAATCAAAGAAAGCTTGAAGCAGGCAGTTAACCTGACAAAAATTTGGCGTCTTCCACCATATCGGCAGAAAACGCCTGCGACGTTACGTCAACGAGTTACCATTCTGGTGCTCTATAGCAACCAGCTTAGCATCAAGCATTCAGGGGAGGTCTCTAAATTTCTTCCTGGCAATAATTTTTCCGTCAACATAGACCACTATCTCAAAACCTTTTTTTTGGCCGTAAAATGTAGATACGTACAGACAAACTTCTGCACCCTTCCCATCAAAACAACCAGGAATTGGGATACGTATATCATTAGGCAAAAATGGGTGCTTAAAACATACCCTACAGCGACTAATTGATAACGGTAAACATTCTACGAGCGTCTGTAACCGACCATCATCATCGAGAGTTGTTTCCTCTATAGGCTCATCCGCACAAAGTGAATGTGCGCTAGAAATTGCCTCTTGCACCTTCTCTTCCGAGAATGAGTGGTATTCAGTCATCTTAGTTTCTCCTTAGGATTTGAACAGCACAATCCTTCATGCCGTTTATATGGTATGTTTCTGTACATTACAAATCAGTGCATGTCAAGTGCAGGTAAGGGACATTTTGTCACAAAAAGGAAGCTCCCCAGGATGATTATTTGTGCTGGCGCACGAATTCAGGAACCGAAATCATACGAATCGCAAAGATCAACCTTTCGCGTTTTTTTGCGTCTTTCGCGGTTAAAGACAAAAGCCTTCTATTCTGTTCGGGCAATGGCTAAAACACCCAACAGCTGATGATCGAAGTAATACAGTTTGTCGTTATCCATGACTTCGCTGAAGCGAACCGGCAACACTCTTTCCGAAGTCTCCTGGTTTCCAGGCGGTGACCCGGGCAGGGCAGGGCTGTACCACAGTTCCAGCTGCAATCGAAAGTAGCGACTGAAGCTGAGCTCGGCTACGGCCTTGTACAAGCCTGTTTGAGGCCTGGATGGCAGGAGAGAGACTGGAAGAGAGTGTTCTGCGTCAAGAAGCGCCTGCCGCCAGGAAAGGTGGTGCAGAAGAGCAAAATGACTTGAGCCTTCAAGCCGCTTTTTCACGTTTGTGAGCGATTGGCGTTTTTCAGCTGTGACGAGGGAAAACCTTGGTCCACCAGCCGAACCAGCGGGCGGCGGCGAATGCTCCCGAAGCGTACTCTGGCTCGCAAGCTCAGTCGTGGAGGCTGTTTCAGTACTGAAGCTCAAGCGAGCGATGGGTGACGTGGCAGCTGTTCCGTGTGTTTCCAGCAAGGTTCCCAACGCATGTTGCCCGAGGTCTGTGTGCCGGAAAATCAGCAATTCGACGTAGGCATCTTCTTCCGCTTTGGCGAATGAGGAAAAGCAGAAGAGGCATAAAAGAAAAAGCAGCAGTCGCTTTTTACGAACGAGGTTCATTGAATAGTGGCGGGTGTGATCTTTGCAAACAGCTCGTCTATAAATTGCCTTCTGTCCTGAACCGTTTCCGTTTCTATGCGGCAAATCAAACGGTTGCCCGAAGGATCCAGAGTATAAAGCTTCGGAGATTCCTTCATAAGAGCCAAAAAACATCCCATATTGATTTTCGGATCTTTCTCAAAGTAAAACACGCATCTTTTCGGTTCGGCGTGTACCGTCTTGATTCCGACTTTCTGAGCACGAATTCTGATTTTCGCGCAAACGAAGAGGTTGTCGACGCTGGCAGGAAAAGGACCAAAGCGGTCGATCATTTCCGCTTTCAGAAAATCCAGTTGTTCTGGCCGTTTGTACGCCGCGATCTGCCGATAGAAAAACAAGCGCAAGCCGACATCAGGTAGCCAGGCATCCGGAATGAGAGCGGGCTCATCCAGGTTGATTTCCGTAATAACGTTCAGGGGTTTGTCAAAGTCCGGCAGATGTCCGGCGCGCAGCGCTTCGACCGCACGTTTCAGGAACTGGTTGTAAATGCTGAAGCCGACTTCCTGAATTTTGCCGCTTTGCCTTTCACCGAGAAATTCACCCGCCCCACGGATTTCGAGGTCGTGAGTGGCCAAGGTAAATCCCATGCCTTGTTCTTCGGCTGCTGCGACCGCCCGCAAACGCTTCACTGCTTCTTCGTTGAGCTCTTTACGGCTCCTGCTGATGATGAAATAGGCATACGCTTGGCGATGCGATCGTCCGACTCGACCGCGCAACTGATGAAGCTGTGCCAGGCCGAATTGTTCTGCGCGGTCGATGATGATCGTGTTGGCGGTGGGAATATCCAGTCCGCTTTCAATGATGGTTGTACACACCAGGATGCTGAAGACCAACTGCGAAAACTCGTGCATGATGCTTTCCAACTCTTTTTCCGGCATTTGTGCGTGCGCATAACGAATCTCAACTCCAGGCAGGAGGTCTTGCAAATAGCGCACGATTTCATTGATTGAGCTAATGCGGTTGTGTACGAAAAAAATTTGTCCGCCTCGCTGCAATTCCCGCTGACAAGCCTCGAGGACGAGAGCCTCATCCCATTCTGTGACGAAGGTTTTAATGTTCAGGCGTCCTTCCGGTGGCGTCGCGATAATGGAGATGTCGTAAAGTCCGCTCAGGGACATGTTGAGACTGCGGGGAATCGGGGTTGCGGTCATGGTCAGCATATCCACGTTGCCGTGCATGCGCTTTAGACATTCCTTGTGGCGAACACCGAAGCGCTGCTCCTCGTCCACCACTACGAGTCCCAGGCGCGCAAAACACACTTTTTTCTGCAACAGCAGGTGGGTGCCAATGACGACATCTGTGGTTCCTGCAGCAAGGGATAGCAATATTTCCTTTCGCTCAGCAGGACTGCAGAAGCGCGACAACATGGCTGCTTTAATGGGCCAGGGGGCGAAGCGATCTTTGAAGTTCTCGAAATGCTGTTCGCACAATAAAGTGGTGGGAGTCAGCAGGGCAACCTGGTAGCCACTGTAGGCAGCAATGAACGCTGCCCGAATGGCGATTTCTGTTTTGCCAAAGCCCACATCTCCACAGACGATGCGTTCCATGGGTCTTGAGCCCAGCAAGTCCTTTTTGATTTCACTCAAGGTCTTGTCTTGATCCGGGGTTTCCTGATAGGGGAAAGACTTGATGAATTGTGCGTACGCTTCCTCGTCAATCTTGACGGGGTTCTTTTTCCCCACCTCGCGTCTCGCTTGTGTATCGAGTAGCTCCGCTGCCACGTCGTAGGCTTTTTGTGCGGCGCGACGCTTTTCTTTTTTCCACCGCTCCATGCCCAGCTTATGCAACGGGGCATTTTCAGGGTTGCCGCCCGAATAACGGCTTACAGAGGGCAGACAAGTGACCGGCACGTAGAGAATATCGCTATCTGCGTATTCAAGGATCAGACATTCGGTGATCAAGCCTGCGGTATCAATGTTTTTCATCCCCCGATACCTGCCAACCCCGTGTTCCTCGTGAACCACCGGGCATCCCAATTCCAGGTCAGCCAGGCTGTTGATAAACGTTTCCGCATCCGGGCTTTGCCGTGTGGTTTCGCTTGAAGGAAATTTTTTGCCCAGCAATTGCAAGTCGGAGATCACTGCCACCCCCAGGTCTGTAAAAACCGTGCCCTCCTGCAACTTTCCAATAGTGATTCCCAGGCAGACATCTGAGTGAAGAAATGCATGCCAGTCATCAACGCTTTCAGGGCACAAGGAAACAGTATCCAGCATTTCCAAAAGCAGAGTCTTGACTCCCTGGCTGGCGGCGGTCAGCAGCGCACGACCAGAAAAGCTTTCCAGATACGGGGTCAGCGCAACACCAGTGTTGTCTTCCTCCATCTGCCCGATTTTCAACGCCGGTAAATGCCGGGTTTTGCACAAGTCAGACGTGGAAATGCTTTCATGACGCAGGTCGCTGATTTCGCAAGTATCAAATGCGCAAAACTTCTCCAGAATTTCGCCTGGCTCGAAAAACAATTCTTCTGGCTCCAGAATTGCCGGCATTCGTTTTTTGGCTTCCTGGTAAAAGTTCTGGATTTCCGACCAACGCTCTCTCAAGTCAGAGGCGACTGCTTCCAAGTGAACCACGCACGAGTCCGAAGACAGAAAATCAGACAAGGCGACTGTGTGGTCGAAAAACAAAGGGAGATAGTTCTCTGTCCCTTCCGGCAAAGCGTGCTTGCTGACTTCCCGGTAGATCATTGATTCACCGGTATCTACAGCGAACGTGCTTCTGAAATTACACCTGAATGTTCTGACGCTATTTTCATCCGGTACGATTTCCCGGCTCGGGAGAATGGAAATTTTCTCGATCTGTGCCTCGCTCAACTGGGTTGCTGCTGAAAAGTATCGAATGCTTTCCACCAGATCATCTATGAAATCCAGTCTGATCGGCTGCTCATGGCTCGGCGGGAAGCAATCAACCACAGAACCGCGTAAGGCGAATTCTCCCGGCCTTCTGACCAAATTGACATTTTCATAGCCGACACCTTCAAGGTGCCTCGTCAGCGCATGCATGTCAAAGACGTGCCCAACCTCAACCGTTTTGCTGTGTTCTTGCAAATAAGACAGGGGGGGTAGGCGGGAAAGGGTGCTGTCCAGCGAGGCGATGCAGACCCCACCCCTCATTTCTTTCAGCTTGTGAAGGATGGACAGCCTCTTGCCAATCGCGGCAGCTGAGGGAGAGACACGGTCGTAGGGCAGGGTTCCTCTTTCCGGGAAAACCAGGATCTGGGTATCAGAGTCGGCAAAAAATGCCAGCTCTTTTTTGAGTCTTTGCGCCTCGGTGTTATTTCGGACGACAACCAGCAGGGTGTGTTTTCTGCTGCGCAGGATCTCGGCAAGGGAGAAAGCCAGAGAACACGGGTGGCGGCAGAGCAATCGCAACACTTCTTTGTGTTCTGACACCTACGCTACCCTGGCCGCAAATTCACTCCATGGGACTATATCCGTAAGTCCTCGGAATGCACCGAGAACGATTTCCGGGACAGCCCTGGGTAAATCAGGAAAACATGTCAATCGTAATATTACGAAACCAGCTGTGGGCGTATTCTGCTTCCCGTTTCAGTATCTCTGGAGAGGCATCTTTGGGAGTGAGCCCTCCTGACAGTTTCTCAATTTTTTTGCCTTTCTCGCCTAGACGGTAGACTGCGGCTACTGAAAAGCCGTAGCCCGGTGCTGCGATGCTGTAACAGGTGTTCACGTAAGAAGCCACACCGGGGCTACGGCCGTTTAACAGAGCCACTACGGCAGCAGCGCAGACCTTGGCTTCTGAATTGGCGGCATAACCGGATTTCGGCAAGCCGGTTGCAACGCTGGAATCTCCGACCACGTGTATGTTTGGATGAATCGTGGATTCAAAAGTATCCAAATGAACAGGGCACCAGCCTGTCTTGTCGCTCAGACCTCCGACATGGGCAATATGTCCTGCTTTTTGAGGCGGAATAACGTTGATAACGTCTCCCTTGTAACTTTCAAAATCAGTGCTCACGATCATCTTTTTGACGTCAACGGCTTTTACGCCACCTCCGGTTTCAGAACCGGGAACCCATTCAATGATGTCGGGATACAGTTTTTTCCACGCCTGCTGGAACAAGCCTTGCTTGGAAAACTTGTCTTTGGCATCCAGCACCAATAACTTCGAGCCCGGCTTGCGGGTTTTCAGGAAGTGCGCGATTTGGCAGGCTCTTTCATAAGGTCCGGGTGGGCAACGAAAAGGATTTTCCGGTGCGACGATAATGACCGTCCCCCCTTTCGGCATTCCCTCCAGTTTCTTGACGAGCAATTCGGTTTGCGGCCCCGCCTTGTAAGCATGAGGCATGACTTGGGCTGCCGCTTCGTCGTAGCCTTCTATTGCGCCCCAGGCAAAATCAATCCCCGGGGACAGCACCAGGCGGTCGTATGAAAAACGGTTGCCGCCCTTGGTACTGACAGTTTTCGTTTTCGGAGAGACTCCGTTCACATAGTCGTGAACGACGTGGATCCCGTCTCTTTTCAACCCTGAGTAATCAAATTTCAGACTGCTTAGCCGCCGTTCGCCACCCAGGACTTCGTTGCTCATGAAGCAGGTGTAGTAATGTTTGTTTTGCTCAATGAGCGTGACGTCAATGTTTCGATCCATGGCCTTGATGTATCGAGCCGCGATCGCACCACCAGAACCGCCACCAACCACGACTACTTTTTTGGTTTTGGCGATGGCGAGCTGAGGAAACCCGACAGCACCCGCAAAAGAAGCTGTGGCAAGCGTGGCGCCCGCTGATTTGAAGAATTTTCTTCTGTTCATTTTTGGCATGGCCGTTCCCCCAGTCACTGTTTGAAACTCGTGTAGTACTCAATCAAGGCTTCAAATCCCTCATCTCCGTGCTTTTTTTGCACTGCGGAAATTTGCTTTGCCATGTCTTTCGATATTTTACTTCTGCCTTGCCTGAAGTCTTCCAATACGTAAGCCAGATAGCGTCCCCATTGACCCGCGAGGATTCCTGTATCGCTGTCTGCCATATTGCCACCACCTTCGTGGCAACCTTCACAATTCTCTTGGTGTATTTCACCACCGAGCTTTACAAGTGCCGGATTGCTTTTCTGCATCGCAGGAATTGCTTTGGAGTTTTTGAAAACCTGCCCCATTTCCTTGATTTCGGCAAGCGTATATCCTTTGGCAATGCGCGTCATGACCGTCCCGTAGCGCGGGTGGGCTTCCAAATCTTTCAACTCAGGATCACTCGCCAGCACTTCAAGCAACTTCTCCGGCTCATCGTAATGCTTGAACGACAAAAAAGTTCCAACGAAATAGTTAAAAGACAGACCAGCTATAGAAGGGGTCGCGGGACCGCCACTATGGCCTCCTGGCCCATGGCAAGCCACGCAGGTGTTGGTCAGCATTGCTCCAGAAGCCATCTTTTTGGCATCATGGGAGGCCTCAACAGTAGTCGCCAGCACCAGGAAAGCGGCAGCCAGGGCTGAAAAAAAAGTCGCTGTTTTCAATTTAGTAAACTCCTTGCACAATCGCAGTCCGTCATCAATGACAGACCACTGAAGCCTTGTTTCCCCTCGTGAAACCACAAAGGGCAGGGCACATCTGCATCAGAACACGCCGATTCGTAGAAATCCCTGATGGGGCGAAAGCATAGCACAACGCCTTTTCCGCGTGGCAGCAAGCGTTGCCCTCACGCAAGCGTTGTCCTCACGCAAGCGTTGCCCTCACGCAAGCGTTGTCCTCACGCAAGCGTTGCCCTCACGCAAGCGTTGTCCTCACGCAAGCGTCGCACCCGTTGAAACCTGCTTTGCAGACTGCTGTGCGGCGGCATAAGCAGACAAGCCCTCCAGAACCAGAAGTGGACAATGTTCCGCATTCCCGTTCAGCGCAGCCATCGCCAGCCCGGCATTCCCACCGCTCAGGAAAACCTTCGTGTCTTTGCCCGTTACGTGGCGCATGGAGCTGACGGTGTTTCGCAAGGCAGCAGCCATCATTCTTTGGCAACCGCCGGCGATGGCGGTTGCAGTGTCTTTGGCAAACAATTCATTGCTTCTGGCAGCATCAACGGGGGCATCAAGACGCGCAGCATTACTTCTCAGACTGTCAACTGACATGGCAATGCCTGGCATGATCAGTCCCCCTAGGTGAAAGCCGCTGGCATCCAGGGCATCAATGGTTATGGCCGTCCCCATGTCAATTACGATGCTTGCCGTCTGCTGCCGGTGCCAGGCAGCGACCATTCCCAGGAGGCGGTCACCGCCGAGCTTTTCCGGCTCCCGGTAGCGGGTGCTGATTCCACACAGAGAGCGGCTGGGGCTGAACAGATGAATTTCCTGGAAGCCCTGCTTGCCAAGCTGCGCGAGAAATGCATCGGTTCCTGTTTTGGAAGCCACGCTGACCGCCCAAACTGAATGCATGGTCAGCCCTGCCAAAGACGCGAACGCCCTTGCTGTGTCCAGTTCCTTTAACGGCAAGCTTGTAAGCTGCTTCAGCCCTTCGGGGGTTTCAATTGCACATTTGGCAAATGAATTTCCTATGTCGAACAGTAGTTTTACCAATGGATGGTAATGTTATTTGATGGGAAAATTCTGAGTTGCTGTCCAGTGTGCAGTAGCAATTCAGCGTTTTCGCTGACCCCTCCCGCTGTCCCTCTGACGCAACCGGCAGGCGAGGAAACAAGCAAATCCTTGCCTGCGAGCATGTCAAATTTACTCCAGTGCGCTTGCAGGGAGGAGCTTGAGGCATCTGCGCAACGTTTCACAACCTCACAAATCACCTCCAGCAAGCAAGCAATTATTTCGTTGCGCGGCGGGACAAGGGTCAGCACTTTATCTAAAGTCGCCACCAAGCGTCTGCCTACGCGGGTTGGCGGCGCAAGATTTTTTCGAGAAATAACGTTGAGCCCAATACCCATGACGGCCCATCCGCTTTTTCTTTCAATCAGCACGCCCGCCAGTTTACCGCCACGGTGGTAAACATCGTTTGGCCACTTGACTTGTATCTCTTCGGCGCCTAAATCTGTCAGCATTTCCGCCACACCAACCGCAATCATTAAAGGCAACCAATTACTTTGTGTTTGAGTGAGACTCGTCCTGGAGGCCACCGAAAGGTACACATTCCCTTGGGGGGAAGCCCACACCCGGCCACGCTGGCCGTACCCCTGCGTTTGCGTGTCGGCCACGCAGACGTGCATACCGCGAACCATGTCCTGTACTTTTTCGAGCAAAAAAGAGTTTGTAGAGGCGATGGACGAGAACAAATGGAAAGAAGCGATGTTGCGCGAGACGGGAGCTGAAAGTCCGCTTAAAATACCCATCGGAGACAGTGCGTCCTGATCGTGGCTTGGGGGATCCTGTTCAACAACTATCAGCACGAAACGAATCCTCTATCAAAATGACCGAAAAATCTCAAAAAAAACCAAGCCATTTCATTCGCAAGATTGTGGCAAACGACTTGGAGACCGGAAAATGCAGACGGGTCAGAACCCGCTTCCCCCCCGAACCCAACGGTCATTTGCATATCGGGCACGCCAAGGCGATTTTCCTGAATTTTGGCATCGCGCAGGATTTTAACGGCAGTTGCAATTTGCGTTTTGATGATACCAACCCTGATCGAGGGGAATCCGGATACGCGATGTCCATTCAAAAGGATGTGAATTGGCTGGGCGTACGCTGGAACCAGCTACTGTATGCCTCAGACTACTTTGAAGAGTTTTATGCACTGGCAGTTGAGTTGGTTAAAAAGAACAAAGCCTACGTGTGCTCTTTAAGTGCCGAAGAAATACGCAGTACGCGTGGAACCTTGACCGATGCCGGCGAGAACAGCCCATTTCGAGGCCGATCCGTTAACGATAATCTGGCGCTTTTCCATAAGATGAAAGTGGGTGAATTCGAAGCCGGAGAACACGTTTTAAGGGCAAAGATCAATATGGGTTCCGGGAACATCAACATGCGTGACCCGGTGATTTACCGTATCCGAAACACCCCTCACCACAGAACCGGAAAACAATGGCACATCTACCCTACGTACGACTATGCCCATTGCCTGTCCGACTCCATTGAAGGCGTGTCCCATTCCCTCTGCACCCTGGAGTTCGAAGACCACCGCCCGCTGTACGACTGGTTCCTGAGCAGTCTCAACATCTTTCATTCCCGGCAGATCGAATTCGCCCGTCTGCAACTAAAGTACGCATTGACGAGCAAACGTGCCATAAAGGCACTAATCCGTAAAGGGAGCGTAGAAAGCTGGGATGACCCGCGCTTGGTAACCCTCGCCGGGTTGCGGCGCCGGGGGGTTCCTCCGGAAGCAATCCGCGACTTCTGCTTGCTCGTCGGGCTGACCAAAAAAGACAGTTGGACAGAAATGGATCTCCTTGACAGTTGTGTCAGAGACTACTTGAACGAGCACGCAGCGCGTGCATTCGCGGTTCTTGAGCCATTAAAGCTGGTCATCGAAAATTACCCGGACAACCAACAGGAGGTCATCACGGCTCCCATCCACCCGCAACAGAAAGAGCGGGGCACCCGCCCTTTGGTTTTTTCCAAAACACTTTACATTGAGCGCCAGGATTTCATGGAAGATCCCCCGGCAAAGTATTTTCGTCTGGCTCCAGGTCGTGAGGTGCGGTTGAAATATGCCTACTACCTGCGATGTCAGGAAGTCGTCAAAAACGTAGCGGGAGAAATTCTTGAAGTCCGCTGTACGTATGACCCCGACACATTAGGCGGCAGGAGTCAGGACGGGCGCAAAGTGGCCGGTACCATCCATTGGGTTGCCAAAGAAAACGCTGTCCCTTTTACGGCGAAACTTTATGACCGATTGTTTTTCGATCCTTTCGCCGCCACCATGGCAGACCCTTCGCAGGCACTGAACCCACACTCTCTGCTGACACTCCATAACTGCCTGGGAGAAGCCTCCCTGTTCAATGGGCTTGATGAGCAGCCCACTCAAGCTTTGCAGTTTGAAAGAATGGGGTATTTTTGCCTTGACGAGCAAAGCAATTCTGCAACGCCGGTTTTCAACCGTGTTTTGCCACTTCGAGACAGTTGGAGAAAAATTGAACAAGCCCGAGCGGAGGCTTCCCACCACAAAATGGGAGCAAAGGCAGGTCTTGGCAAGGCTGAGTCATGCTAGGATTATTGTGTAGTCCACTACCTTCCCCGGGAGGAGAAGGTTGTTTGAGGAAAAGCCCATGAAAGAGCACAAACACTCATATATAAAAATCTTGATGTCACTGGGAGCCGATCAGGGCTACCTGATTCGCGACCAACTCATTGACAGCTTGCCTGAAGATTATGGCAAGGAGCAGATTGAGGAAATTGAGGCAATCTTGAAAGATGTAGGCCTTCTGGTTTTTGAAGCCCCGCCAGACGAAAGGGAGTTGTTGCTTCTTGAGAAGGCACCGAGGGATGAAGAAACGGAAGAGGCCGCTGCCGCTGTTCTGGCGGGTGCTGACGCGGATCCAGGCAGAACGATGGATCCGGTTCGAATGTACATGCGTGAGATGGGGGTGGTTGATCTTTTAGACAAAGCCGGAGAAGTCAGTATCGCCAAGCGCATTGAGTCGGGAACTCTTAGCATGTTGCAAGCACTTGGCAGATTCCCTCCCAGCATAGATCTGTTGTTGGAAAATTATGACAGCATGATCAATCAGGAAGCGCGTCGAACTGATATTTTTACCAACATCATAGACGACAAAAACAAGCAAACACCGGAAGCAACGGCGGCACCTGGAGCGGTGCCAGCATCGGGAGTAACAGGGGCACCGGGAGCGGTGCCAGCATCGGGAGTAACAGGGACACCGGGAGCGGCGCCAACATCGGGAGTAACAGGGACGCCAGAAGCGGCACCAGCATCGGAAGCAACGGCGTCACCGGGAGCGGCACCAGCATCGGAAGCAACGGCGTCACCGGGAGCGGCACCAGCATCGGGAGTAACGGCGGCACCGGAAGCGGTGCCAGCATTGGGAGTAACAGGGACACCAGAAGCGGCACCAGCATTGGGAGTAACAGGGACACCAGAAACGGCACCAGCATCGGAAGTAACAGGGGTGCCAGCAGTAGCAGTAGCAGTAGCAGCAGCAAGTGAGAGAGTGCCCGCAACTACGTCCGGAGAAGAAAGGGAAGGATACAAATGGGAAACGAAGAACATCAAACGCTTCACACCGAACATGGAAGAAATTGCCAAGTACTTTGGTCGCCTGAGGAGGCTTCATGAAGGCCTGAAAAGAGGGCAGAAGCCAGAGGTTCGGTTATCCAACGAAAAAGTTATCAAAAAGACTGCCCGGAAATTTCTCAAGCTGAAACTGGCACCAGCCATGATTATCAAGCTGTGCAAAAACCTGGACAGTGTGCTGGGGGAAATCAGAAAGCAAAAACGAGCTGTAAAGGAAATTTTTGTGGATCAAGGTGGGCTGGATCGTAAGGAATTTCTGAGAAAATATTTGGGCAGGGAAACTGATTCCGCATGGTTGGGCAGGCAATTAAAAAGCAGCCTGCCCTACAGTAATGCCGTGCGAAAGCAAGAGGCAGTGTTGAGGCAGGGTCAGAAAAGGCTGGCGGCTATTGAAAAACAGACCCACCTTCGTATTGGCGAAATACAAGAAATTGGCAAGCAGGTTTCACAGGGTAAGAGGCAAGCAGACCGTGCGAAAAAAGAAATGGTCGAGGCGAACTTGCGCCTGGTGATTTCCATTGCCAAAAAGTATATGCACCGTAGCAATCGTGGCTTGCAGTTCCTGGATTTGATACAGGAGGGAAACATCGGTCTCATGAAAGCTGTGGACAAATTTGAATACCGTCGGGGGTACAAGTTTTCCACTTACGCAACCTGGTGGATACGTCAAGCCATTACGCGCTCGATTGCCGACCAAGAGAGAACCATACGGGTTCCTGTTCACATGATAGAAACCATTACAAAGCTGAACAGGGCGACCGCGCAATTGGTGCAGGAGCTGGGGCGCGAACCCGTCATTAGTGAAATCGCCGAGCGCATGGAGATTTCCCAGTCTAAAGTCCGCAGAGTCATCAAGGTGGCAATGGAGCCGTGCTCTCTGGATGCACCGGTTGGAGAAGAGGAAGACGCACGACGCGGCGACTTTGTGGAAGACAAAACCGTCACTTCCCCTGAAAAGGAAGCTTCAGAATCCAACCTGAAAGAAACCATACAGAAATTTCTGAACTCCCAGTTGACTCCTCGGGAAGCAAAGGTGTTGCGCATGCGCTTTGGTATAGAAATGCACGGCGACCATACTCTGGAAGAAGTGGGGCAGCAATTTGACGTTACCCGTGAGCGGATACGGCAAATTGAAGCGAAAGCATTGCGCAGACTCAGTCGGGTAGGGGCTTTGGGGAAACTCATAGGTGATCTTGATGAGGCATGAAAACATATTGGCACCCCAGCATCAGACGGTCTGCCTTTATTAGACGAAGGAACCCGCAACAGTGCCTGTGACGAACGATCTGACCAAGCTTTCCGAACAGCTCAGCCCCTCTGAAACCAGAACCCGGCCAAAAAAGCCACCGCTTTATAAAGTCATCCTGTTAAACGACAACTACACGCCTATGGAGTTTGTGGTGGGCATTTTGCAGGCCTTCTTTCTGATGGATCGCGCGCGCGCCACGACTCTTATGCTGAAAGTGCATAAAACGGGGAGAGCGGTCTGCGGCCTGTACACAAGAGATGTGGCAGAAACCAAAATGCTGGAAATCAACAACTTTTCCAGATCTCGGAAGCAACCCTTGCTCTGCGTAATAGAGCCAAACTAAGCCATGTTTGATCAGAAACTCGAAAAAAGCTTACAGCTGGCTTATAGCTTGGCGAAGGAGCGCAAGCATGAGTTTGTTACGATCGAGCATTTGCTGATGGCACTGCTTTCAAATGCCAGCGTGCTCGAAATTCTGTCCGCCTGTGACGCAGATGTAAAATTGCTGCAGAGTCAGTTGCGCACGTATATTTCCGATCATGCGCCCACCGTGCAGGTAAGCGTTGACTATTCTCCCAAAGCCACGGTCGCTTTCAAACGTATTCTGCTAAGGGCTATGACACACGTGCAGTCATCAAGGCCAGAAGAGGAAGATCCCGAAATCGTAGGTGCGAACGTCTTGGTCGCAATGTTCTCAGAGCGCGACGCTTACGCGAATTATTTGCTTGCCAGTCAGGATATTGAGCGACTGGACGTCGTGAACTATCTTTCCCATGGCATCAGAAAGAATGAATCATTGGATCCTTATGGCGAGGAAGATGAAGAGCTAAGCGAGTCTCAAAGCGAAAGTCCAGACAGAAAAGCACTGAGTGATTTTGCCGTCAACTTGAATGAGAAAGCGAAAAACGGGCTCATAGATCCCCTGATTGGCAGAGAACTTGAGTTGGAGCGTGTGATTCAAGTGCTTTGCAGAAGAAGAAAAAACAACCCTTTGTTGGTGGGGGCCTCAGGGGTCGGGAAGACCGCCATAGCTGAAGGAATTGCGCGCCTGATTGTCCAGAATGATGTGCACGATGTCATGCGCAACAAATGCTTGTACGCTTTGGACTTTGGGGCAATTCTCGCTGGCACCAAATATCGTGGGGACTTCGAAAATCGCTTCAAAAAACTGTTAAAGCGTCTGACCGAAGACAAAAACGCCATTCTTTTTATCGATGAAATTCATATGTTGGTCGGTGCCGGCGCAACCTCCGGCAATACGGTAGATGCGTCAAATTTAATCAAACCTCTGCTGGAGACGGGGCAACTTAAATGTATCGGCGCGACCACGCATCGTGAATACCGTACCTTTATGGAAAAAGACCAAGGGTTGGTTCGCCGATTTCAGAAAATTGAAGTCGAAGAGCCCTCACGTGAAGACACGCTGAAAATTTTGCTGGGGCTACGAAAAGAATACGAGGAATTTCATGCCGTGCGCTTTTCCAGGAAGGTCTTGCAATCGACCGTTGAACTGGGGGGAAACCACATTGAAGACCGGGCTTTCCCTGATAAGGCGATCGACATCATTGATGAAATCGGTGCCTATTTGCACTTGAAAAAAGCCCCAAGCCCGGAATCTCCTTGCCGAGCCAGCATACGAGACGTGGAGCGCGTGGTTTCGCGTATCGCCCGCATTCCGGCACGGCATATCAGCAACGATGAGAGTCAGGCAATCAGCACTCTTGAGAGGGACTTAAACCTCGTTGTATTCGACCAGGAACACGCCATTTCCCTCATAGTGCGGGCGGTCAAGGCGGCTCGCGCAGGCTTGAAAGAACTGGAAAAACCAGTCGGGAGCTTTCTTTTTGCCGGACCGACCGGGGTGGGGAAAACAGAAGTCGCCAGACAAGTCTCAGCTTTGACAGGGGTTCCTCTGGTTCGCTTCGATATGTCGGAATACATGGAACGCCATACCGTATCCAGGCTCATCGGCTCGCCACCTGGCTACGTGGGTTTTGACCAAGGCGGCCTGCTGACGGACAGAGTCTTGAGAAACCCGCACTCCGTAGTGCTTTTTGATGAAATTGAAAAAGCACACCCGGATGTTTTTAACGTGCTTTTGCAAGTCATGGATCATGCGGAGCTGACTGACGCAAACGGACGGAAAGTTAATTTTTCCAATGTGCTGATCATCATGACCACGAACACTGGCGCGCACAGACTAAGCGAGAAGCAAATAGGATTTGCAGGGAAGAGGGACAAGAGTGACTCTGACGCGGAAATCAAACGCATGTTTTTACCTGAATTTCGTAACCGGCTTGACGCAATTGTTCATTTCAATTTCCTTAGGCACGAAGCAGTGCTTTTGATTGTTGACAAATTTGTCTCTCGCTTACAGAAGCAACTTGGGCAAAAACGCGTGCAGCTTGAGCTGAGCAGTGGGGCTCGCGAATGGCTCGCGAAAAAAGGCTTTGACGAAACTATGGGCGCGCGGCCCATGGAGCGATTGGTCAATAGCGAGCTAAAGAACCCCCTGCTGGATGAGATATTGTTCGGGGAACTGACTAAGGGAGGTAAGGCGAAGTTCAGGGTTGCGTCGTCAGGGAAGGGTCTGGGAATGACCGTGACGCCTCGCGAACGGGGCTGACCCGGCGAAGCCTTCGTTTTTATCCGCAACAGCCTGAACTGGAAAAGATTTTACTGCCAAGCAGTACACCGGCCTGCGACCTTTGCCTCAGCTAAAGTCCCAAGGGGTTGGCTCCGCCGTCACTCTGGCGGCGCGCAAACTTCAGCGGGCGCGGTACACGACCCGACCTCGGCTCAAGTCGTAAGGGGTTACCTCTACTGTCACTTTATCTCCGCGCAAAACCCGTATGTAGTGTTTGCGCATGCGTCCTGAAATATGTGCGGTCAGAACATGCCCGTTTTCAAGCTTTACGCGAAACGTGGCATTCGGCAAGACATCAGTAACGACGCCTTCCATTTCAAAGCTTCCATTTTTTACCACAGTTTATTTCATAAAAAAAATAACAGCTTCATTATCAACCAACTTGTCAGAATAACAAGGTGCTGTCGATGGAAAATCTATTGCCTGCACCTTGTCGCCTGGATGCTTTTACGCGCAAAACCCGTACGAATCGTACCGCATCTGTGCTAAACTTCGGAAGTTCTGTCCGGGTTCCTTCACTCGGTGGGACGATTTAAATCGGCACTAACCAGGGTATCTTGATTGCAGGTTGTGTCGGCATTGCCGCTCTCCCGGTTTTTTGTCCTTTTTACTGCAGTCAGCTCATCTTCGAGGGAATAAACAGTGGTTTTTGCAGCAATTTTTCCAGGTCAAGGTTCGCAAAAAATTGGCATGCTTAGTGGTTATGTCAAAAAATACCCGGAATTCAAGCAAACTTTTGAAAGAGCCTCTGACCTGCTATCCGTAAACCTGTTGGACATGGTGACAAAGGGGTCAGAAGAAACTCTGAACCTGACAGTCAATACCCAGCCAATTTTGCTGACGGCGAGCTACGCGCTTTGGCAAATCTGGTGCCGGGTCACGGATCTCAGGCCTGCCGTCATGGCCGGGCATAGCCTTGGCGAGTACTCAGCTCTCACTTGCTCGGGCGTTTTGGATTTCGATGACGCTGTGCCCATGGTTCGTTACCGCGCGGAGTTGATGCAAAGAGCCGTGCCGATTGGCCAATCTTCCATGGCAGCTGTTGTCGGCATTGAGAGAAACCACGTAGAGCTGATGTGCAGAGACATCAGCAAGCGCAAATCGGGAACAGTGGAACCCGCCAACTACAACGCCCAAAAACAAACGGTGGTTGCTGGCGACAAAGAACTGGTTGACGAATTTTCAATACTGATTAAAGAACGCGAGGGAGTAAAGGTTGTACCCTTGTCGGTCAGTGTGCCCTCGCATACCTCCCTGATGAAAAGTACTTCGGCAAAGTTCTCCAGATACCTGTCAAAAGCCAAATTCCATAATCCGAAAATTCCGGTCATCCAGAACGTGACGGGAGAAGTGGTTACGTCAAAGCACAAAATCGCTTTGTCTCTTAAGAATCAAATTAAGACACCTGTTCAATGGCATCAATCTATAAAGACTATTTCAGATTCAGGAGTGGATCGCTTTGTGGAAATGGGGCCGGGACGTGTGTTGAGTGGTCTTGTTCGGCGCATTGACAAGACCCTCTATGCGCAAAGCATGGAGACCCCTGAGAATCTCAAAAAGATCCTGGAATCAGAAGAACTGTAAAAGTGCTGACATTTAACAACCGCACGGCATTGGTCACCGGTGCTTCGCGCGGCATTGGGAAAGCTGTTGCGAGAGCGTTGGCGCGGGCTGGCGTAGCGGTCTATGGGACTGCGACCACTGATGAGAAAGCCGGTGTGGTTGCCGACGAATTACGCGCCATTCAACCACAATGCGGTGGGCATTCACTCAGGCTTGGCGAGAGGGATTCACTTGAAGCCCTGTTTCACGCCTTGGCAGAGCAAGGCAGGGAACCGGACATTCTGGTGAACAATGCGGGAATCACCTCTGACGCTCTTTTGCTGAGGATGAAAAAGGAAAACTGGGATCAGGTTCTGGCGGTCAACTTGAGCTCTGTTTACTCCCTGTGCAAGAAAATGTTGCGATCCATGCTCAGAAAAAAATGGGGTAGAATCATCAATGTCAGCTCTGTAGTCGGGCAGAGCGGTAATCCCGGACAGTGCAATTACGCAGCAAGCAAAGCGGGTTTATTTGGCTTCAGTAAAAGCTTGGCACAAGAGGTGGCTGCGAAAGGAGTTACCGTGAACTGCGTAGCACCTGGATTTTTCCAAACAGATATGACCAGTAAGATAGACCCCGCGAGGGTTTTGCCGCGAATCCCTGTTGGCAGATTAGGAAAACCGGAAGAAGTCGCTGCAACAGTTCTTTTTCTGGCTTCTGAAGAGAGCGGTTACATCACTGGCGAGACCATCAATATTAACGGCGGTTTGTACATGGCTTAGGCCATTAACAAAACCTTTGAAACAGCTACTAACCAAGGCAAAATTGTTATACATTGCAATGTTTGTATCGATAAATGGTAGAAACTCTTTTGCAGGCAGACTGCAATATAATCATTGGGGTTCCCAGGATTGACACCCGGGGACAATCAAAGCAGGGTCGGCGTTTGAAACGCTGGACTGCCCGCTTGGCTTCGTCCTTTTTGGTGCGAAGGTTTTAATATGCAGGAGTGCAACTTTGATGGTAATAACTGAAGCAGACAACGAAGTCCGTTCTGACAGCGCAGACGAAAGTAAAGACGCTGGAGAAATGGACAGTGCAGGGGAACAGGATGAGGTGTCCAAAAAAGTAAAAAGAATCATCACCTCGCAGCTCAGTCTTGAGGAGGAGCAGGTCACGGACCGTGCTTCCTTTGTCGATGACCTGGATGTTGATTCTCTGGATATCGTCGAGCTTGTGATGGCTATTGAAGAAGAATTTGAATTGGAAATACCGGACGAGGAAGTGGAAAAAATCAGAACGGTTCATGACATGACCTCACACATAAAAGGCAAGGTCAAAAATAAGACTGCCTGACACTGCCTGACATAGCTTGAAAGGAAGGAGGGTAGTTATTACGGGGCTCGGTGTGGTGAGTCCTGTTGGGTCAGCAGTTGAGAAAGCCTGGGATGCCATTGTGTCTGGCAAAAGCGGAATCCGCCTAATCACGGAATTTGACAGCAAAGATTTTCCCTCCAAGATTGCCGGCTCGGTCAGCGGCTTTGATCCCGATGCGTATTTGCAGCCTCGGGAACAAAGAAAGGTCAGCCTGTTCATCGTGTACGGCGTAGGAGCAGCGGTTGACGCTTTGAACGATTCAGGGCTGGAAATGGCCAAAGAAAATCCCTTTCGTGTCGGCGTCATGGTCGGTTCCGGGATGGGAGGACTGCCGGAAATCGAGATCGCTCACAAAAAATATCTCGAGAAAGGCCCGAAGAGAATTTCCCCTTTTTTTGTGCCCAGTAACATCATAAACATGCTGGCGGGAAACATTTCCATCCGCATCGGAGCAAAAGGTCCCAGTTACTCTGCAGTGTCCGCCTGTGCCACGGGGGCGCACAATATCGGGGATGCGGCCAGAAAGATTGCCTTGGGAGACGCGGATGTCATGTTTGCCGGCGGTTCCGAAATGGTGTGTTGCCCAATGGCCGTGGGGGGCTTCTCTTCAGCAAGAGCACTCAGCACGGCTTACAACCACGAACCCGAGCGTGCCAGCCGTCCTTGGGATAAGGGGCGTGACGGTTTTGTCCTGGGAAGCGGAGCGGGGATCCTCGTGCTTGAAGAGCATGATCGGGCGCGCCGACGCGGCGCGGACATTTATTGCGAGTTGCTGGGTTACGGAAACAACTGCGACGCCTTTCACATCACGCAGCCAGCGGAAAATGGTGCGGGAGCAGCCGAATGTATGTCAAGTGCTTTGGAGGATGCCGAGCTTGCGCCGGAATGCGTCGACTATGTCAATGCGCATGGCACGTCAACTCCGGTTGGCGATCTGGCAGAAACACAAGCCATTAAACGTGCTTTTGGCTCCCACGCCCATCGGCTGATGGTCAGCTCCTGCAAATCAATGACTGGTCACTTGCTGGGAGCATCCGGAGGAGTGGAAGCTGCCTTTTCCGCTCTGTCACTGCGCGATCAGCTAATCCCGCCCACGATCAACATTGACGAACCTGGCCAAGACTGCGACTTGGATTATGTCCCGCATACAGCGCGTGAAGCCACAGTAAACGTTGTGCTTTCAAATTCTTTTGGCTTTGGCGGTAGCAATGTCTCCTTGGCTTTTGGTCGCCTTTAAGCACTAAATTCCTTTTTGTTTTTCTCGTGCAGGGAAAAGTCTTGAAGCATCGGGCATCTTCAGAACCCGGAACCCGACTGCAAGTAACACACACTCTGGTGAATGGACAAAGCAGTGATTTCGTCAGCGTCACAGACAGAGCTTTCAATTACGGGGATGGAGTTTTTGAAACTGTTTTGGTGCGCAATGGGCAACTTTGTCTCTGGCAATTGCACAAAGAGAGATTGACCAATGCTTGTCGCGCACTCGGTATCCACTTCTCACGTCAGCAAGAACTGGATGAGGAAGCCGATGAGCTGTGTAAAAGGACTTGCCGCCAGGATGCGGTGCTGAAGATTGTGGTCAGCAGGGGAGGGCACCGACGCGGGTATCGCCCTGAAGACCACGTAGAGGCGAACAGAACGTTGCGGATTGAACCACTGTCTGCGAACGACCAGAATCGCAAGAAAGGAATCAGCCTTTGTGTCTGCCGGCAAAGGCTGATGGATGTTGCCAAACCCTTGCTTGGAATCAAACATCTGGGGCGGCTTGAACAAGTCATGGCTCGCGCTGAGTGGGGACAGGAATATCAGGAAGGGTTAATGCTGGATGCTGACGGCTTTGTCGTGGAAGGCACCATGAGCAATGTGTTTCTTTTGCGCGGCAAACAACTGCTTACGCCGCGGATTGACCGTTGCGGCATTTTGGGTGTGTTGCGCCGCTATCTGCTGGAAAACGCCACCGGTGCAGGTTTGGACGCCAGCGAAACAAAACTCGTGCTTGAGGACTTTTTGAAAAGCGATTGCGTTTTCGTGTGTAACGCCATTATCGGCCTGTGGCCCGTCAAAAAGTTGGGTGAGCGCGAATGGCATTTCCCGGAAGCATTCAGGAAAATACAAAAAATGGTGGACAATCGTCAGTGACCGGCAGAGGAAAAAATTTTTGGGGGATTCTTTCGCTACTCGTATTGCTGGTCAGCCTTGGTGTTGCAGCGGATTTTGTAAAATTTTTTTATAAGCAACCCATTACTCAGGAAACACGAACCGTAATAATAAAGCCAGGGCAGGGGTTCAAAGCCATACTGGCAACCTTGGAACCTCAGTTGTCGGTAAAGCATCTGTTGTATTGGCTGGCTTATGCCACCCTGACCGGTGCCGGACAGCGGGTCATGGCTGGGGAATATCAGCTTGAGACGGGCATAGCACGCAGTGCAACACTACAAAAACTGTTGGCAGGCGGTGTGCGCTTACACAAATTTGTCTTGATTCCCGGCAAAACCTACGCGCAGATCGTTGACACAATGCAGGAAGACAAGAAGAGTCTGGTGCCCGGTGATCTACGCACAACCCGGGTTGCGTCCTTGCTGAACATACAGAAAGACTCACTCGAAGGCATGTTTTTACCTGACACTTATTTTTTCGCGAAAGGCGCGAAGGGCCTGGATGTCTTGCGACTGGCTCACGAAAAAATGCAAAGTGTTCTGTCTCGGGAATGGAAGCACCGTGACGAAGGTTTGCCGCTGAAAAACGCTTACGAGGCACTCATCATGGCGTCTATTATTGAAAAAGAAGCCTTGTTTGACAGCGAGAGAGAACTGATCGCAGGCGTGTTTGTCAAAAGACTGGAAATAGGCATGCGCTTACAGGCAGACCCCACCGTGATATATGGTTTGGGGAGAAACTTTAAGGGCAAGCTGAGGCGCTCGCAATTGCGTAAAAAAACGCCATATAACACGTACCGGATTTATGGCCTGCCGCCCACTCCCATAGCGTCACCGAGCCTTGCTTCTATCAAGGCAGCGCTACATCCGGCAAAAAATGACTATCTTTACTTTGTCGTCAAAGGTGGTGGCAAGCACAGCTTTTCAAAAACCTACAAAGAACACCGAAAATCAGTAAATGCCTATCGGAAATAATGGACAGGCCTGAAAACCACGGAACCCATCAACAAGATGCTTGCTGTCAGGACAGCCGCTTTATCGCTTTAGAAGGGATCGATGGCTCTGGAAAGAGCACACAAGTCCATAAAATAAAAGAGTTTCTGGAAGATCGCCAACAGAAAGTTGTCACCACTCGGGAGCCTTCAGAAAAAACACAAAGCGGAAAATTGCTACGCCAGCTCCTGACTCAGAAAGACTTTGACAAGACGACTCCTGAAACCTTGCTGCTGCTTTTTTTCGCCGCACGCGCCGAGCATATTGAAACACTGCTCAGGCCGGCGCTTGAGCAAGGCTTTTGGGTCATATCTGATCGCTTTGTCCATTCCAGTTATGCCTACCAGGGAGCTCTCAGCGGTCAGCCGGACACACATCTGGATCATTTTGACATTGACTATTTGACGCGCTGGATCTGCCAAAATTGCATGCCAAGCCTGGTCATCTTGCTCGATTTGGACGAGGAAGAAGCACAAAAGCGCATTCAGGAACACCGCTTCTTTTCCGAAAAAGACAGCCATGACCCAAACGCAATGAACAACAGGCGTGAGCAGCATTGCTTTGACCTAAGCAATATAGCCTTCCAAAAGCGGATTCGTGCGGAATATCTGGCGCTGGCCAAGAGAAATCCGGCACACTGGCAAGTGGTCAGTGCTGCGCAGACAGCGGTGAAAGTGACTCACGACATCCATGCTGTTTTAAAAAGCCGCTTTTTCGAAAAGGGCGGTCGGTGATGTCTCCTTGTCCTTGGCATGACAGGCAATGGAAAAGCCTCGTTAAACGCGCGTTAGCAGGACAATTTCCACACGCCACTCTGCTTTATGGGTTCCGCGGCACAGGCGTCAGCAGCTTTGGTGACTCACTTGCGAAAATGCTGCTTTGTCAGGGAACAGGCGACATGCCTTGTCACCAATGTCGCTCATGCAAGCTTCTGGTTCATGAAAATCACCCGGATTTTCTTCCTGTGACGCTGGCAGGCGACAGCGCTGAAATCAAAGTAGGGCAGGTTAGGGAAATTAAAGAATTTCTGATGATCCGTGGCAGCTTGTCAACCGCAAAGGTTGTGTTGCTCTCCGCAGCTGACAAAATGAACAAGGCAGCCTCTGCCAGCTTGTTGAAGATCCTGGAGGAGCCTCCCGCCAACAGTTTCCTGGTGCTTTCCTGCCACAGTCCTTTTGCTTTGGCAGCCACCATACGAAGTCGGTGCCAGCTCGTTCGTCTCGCGTCCCCAACCCCGGAAGAGACCATTGAGTGGCTTGTCGCGCAAACCCGGAAAAATGTCGAGGTGATAAAAACCGCCCTTCGTGTCAGCGAAAACAAAGCGACAGTGGCACTGAAAATTCTGCTTGCCAGGCAGCAGAAGGGTTTGGGCATGATGGATTTTGAAGAGGGTTTCCTTCAGTGGCTGAAAGGGGAGAGGAGCCTGGGCAACATTCTGAAGACCTTCAAGGAGGTGCCAGCCCCGGAACTGCAGCAATGGCTACTCACCATACTGCAAAATAAAATCAGAGAGGTGTTCACCAACAATGGGCACGAGGCCAACGCGGTTTTTCGGCTCTTCCAGCTTTATGACAGCCAATTAAGGCGCATGGAAAGTGCCAGCCGTTTGAACCCGATGCTGCTTCTGGAAAGTGCTTTGCTGGAGTTCAAAAAACCTTTTCTGAACGTCATGTCGCGTTAAGGGGCATTCCTTTTAAGGAACCGCTTGAACTCCAAAAAACAACCAACGACTTTAGTGCTTTTCGTATCTTTTGTGGCTCTGAAAATTCTGCTTGCCGGGCAACAGAAGGGTTTGGGCATGATGGGTTTTGAAGAAGGTTTCTTTCAGTGGCTGAAAGGGGAGAGGAGCCTGGGCAACATCCTGAAGACCTTCAAGGAGGTGCCAGCCCCGGAACTACAGCAATGGCTACTCACCATACTGCAAAATAAAATCAGAGAGGTGTTCACCAAAAATGGGCACGAGGCCAACGCGGTTTTTCGGCTCTTCCAGCTTTATGACAGCCAATTAAGGCGCATGGAAAGTGCCAGCCGTTTGAACCCGATGCTGCTTCTGGAAAGTGCTTTGCTGGAGTTCAAAAGACCTTTTCTGAACGTCATGTCGCGTTAAGAGGCATTCCTTTTAAGGAACAGCTTGAACTCCAAAGAACAACCAACAACTTTAGTGCTTTTCGTGTCTTTTACGGTCAAAAAATAAAGGGCAAGCTCGTTCAGAACGTCATGCTTCGTTCGCTATTGCGACAATCTTGTCCAGTTCAGACTCTTGCGTGTAGAAATGGGGTGACTTCTGAACGTCATGTCGCGTTAAGGGGCATTCCTTTTAAGGAACAGCTTGAACTCCAAAGAACAACCAACGACTTTAGTGCTTTTC
The DNA here is from genome assembly GCA_965215765.1 of uncultured candidatus Poriferisulfidus sp. Lineage (GTDB taxonomy): Bacteria > Pseudomonadota > Gammaproteobacteria > Poriferisulfidales > Oxydemutatoraceae. The sequence goes on from OZ244118.1 coordinate 1,669,326, forward strand.
GTGTCTTTTATGGTCAAAAAATAAAGGGCAAGCTCGTTCAGAACGTCATGCTCCGTTCGCTATTGCGACAATCTTGTCCAGTTCAGACTTTTGCGTGTAGAAATGGGGCGACAGACGGAGGCGTCCAACGCGCATCGCGCAGCGGATTTTTTCTTGCATTAAAGTGGCATAAACCCTTTTGACCGACCCACCGCGGAGAGACACGCTCAAAATACCGCCTCTTTTATCCGGATTTTCATCTGTCAGTAGGGAAAACTTCTTTTTGTCCAGATGCTCCATCAAGTAGGAGACATTGCTTTCAACTGCTTCATAAACGCGCTCCATTCCGGTTTCAAGCAATAATCCTGTGCTTTTTTCCAAAGCAAGCAATCCCAGATTGTTCATGGTTGCATATTCGAAGCGTTTTGCGCTGTCGGCCACTTTCATTCCCAAAACATCAAAGTGCATAGGATTTTCACGCATGCGCCAGCCGTATTGGTGCAATTTCAAAGTGTCAAGGTGCTCAGCCGAACAATAGAAGAAAGCTGCGCCCTCTGGGGCAAGCAACCATTTGTGGCTCCCGCCGCAAGCGAAGTCGGCACCGCATTCCTGCACGTCAAAAGGTGAGGCACCAACGCTTTGAATGGCATCAACACACAGCAGAGCGCCATAGCTCAGACAAGCGTCTTTTAGTTGTTTCAGGTTCATCCGGTAGCCGCTGACGAATTGGATGGAGCTGACAGCCACAAGTCGAGTGTGGTGATCCATTTTCTGAATCAAAGCTGCTTCGCCACTCAGCTTGTCTGACTCCAAATTCGCAACGCGTACCTCGATCCCGAAATCACGGGCAACGGCGTCCCAGGCAAAGCGATTGGATGGAAATTCCTGGGCAGCGTAGACGATGTTGTCTCCGCTCTGCCAGTTCACACCGCGCGCTACGGCGGATAATCCTTCGGAGGTATTCTTCAGAAAAGCAATTTCGCTCAGGGAATGCGCGTTAATCAGCTTTCGGATGTGCCCACGTAGAACCTCGGTCTTTTCTTCCCATTCAAGGTAGTGATTTGGGTCAACGCCCGCACCATGGTTTTGGGCAGCCATGCTTTGCACTGCCTCAATGGTGCGTTTGGGCCAAGAGCCGATCGTGGCATGGTTGCAATTAATAATTCCTCTGTCTTCTCTAAACTCCGCTTCGCGTATTTCTTCAATTGATTTATCTTGTTTATCTTTTAACATATTGAAATAGAAGTTTTAAATTAACATTTTGATCGTGAGCGTAATCTTGCGTCTGGTCGCCAAAATCCCGCCAATCTCAAAGTTCGCATAATGTATATTATGTTAAATTGAGCCAAGGGGTTTCTCAGAAGGTGTTTCTTAAGCTGCCAATGCCATCAATCCTGACTTCTACATCACAGCCGTCCGGCATTGCCGCAAGACCAGAAGAAGTCCCTACACAAATCACGTCACCTGGACACAGACTCATGTCATGAGACAATTCGCTCACGATAACATCCGGGGGCAAAATCATATCTGAAACCGGATAGTTTTGTACTTGTTTCCCGTTCACGCGCGTCACCACGCGCAAACCCTTCACTGATGTTGTTTGAGCAATCACGGGCCCGAAGCAGCCAAAAGTATCGAAACCTTTTGCCCGGGTCCACTGATCAAAGCCCTGCTCTTCTTTCAGCAACGAGAAGGCAGTGACATCGTTGATGCAGGTATAGCCAAAGATGCAGTCCTTGGCCTGTGAAACCGGAACACGGCAAGCGTATCTCCCGATCACAATGCCGAGCTCTCCTTCGAAAAAAACGTCCCCTTCATAACCGGCCGGCCTTCGTATCCTTTGGCCGGACGCAAGGTAGGAATTCGGCGGCTTGATGATGTACAAGGGAGTCTTGGGGTGTGACAGCTTCTTTATTTTTGCCAATGCACGATAATTATTCCAAAGGGCGATCATTTTTGTCGGCACAATTGGAATCAAGGGGGTGACCTCGCTTAGCGCGATCGGCTTGCAATTCACGAGGCTGGGGGCAAAAACAGTTCCCTCACAAGGGCGAATGAGCTCCCCTTCCAGGCGCCCAAAGCCAGTTTTCCTTTGGTATTCATAACGTATCCAGTGTTTCATCAGCTTGCCTCCATTATTTCTTCAGCTCTTAAGACCGTGCGCGACAAAAAAGACTTGAAATTATCGGCGTCAGTTGTTCTGGGCATTCTTTCAGCACACGTTCGCCGCAACCCTTTGGCACCCCTTCTGCCTTTCAGTAAAACCAGCAAAGGCTTCAGCAACTGGTGCGTGGACTCTTTTTCAGAGAATGGCACTCCCAGCAAATAAAAGCCAGTTTTTCTTCGGTATTCATAGCGTATCCAGTGTTTCATCAGCTTGCCTCCATTATTTCTTCAGCCCTTAAGACCGTGCGCGACAAAAAAGACTTGAAATTATCGGCGTCAGTTGTTCTGGGCATTCTTTCAGCACACGTCCGCCTCAACCCTTTGGCACCCCTTCTGCCTTTCAGTAAAACCAGCAAAGGCTTCAGCAACTGGTGCGTGGACTCTTTTTCAGAGAATGGCACTCCCAGCAAATAGTCAATATACATTTTGAAAACCTTTGATACGACGACCTCTTTTTTCGGCGCACCGTAGAACAAGTGGTCTACGTCAGCAAGCATGAGTGGGTGACTGCACACCGAACGACCCGACATCACTCCATCGACAAAAGGCAAAAGTTCCTGACCCCTCTCAACGGTATTAATACCACCATTCAAAATCACTTCAACATCCGGAAAATCACGCTTTAATCTGAACACGTCAGGATAAGACAGCGAAGGCACGGTTCGATTCTTTCTCGTGGATTTGAAACTCGGAATGGCTTTTCTGGCGTGAATGATGAAACACCGGCAGCCACTGGCAGTCAGCCTGGATACAAAATCATGGAGTGATGCATAATCGGCTTTGTCACCAACCCCGATTCGACACTTTATGGTTACCGGAACCGTCACTTTTTTCTGAACCTCGTGAAAGCAACCAGCGAGTCGCTCAGGTTCAAGCATCAAGGCGACACCAGCTCCACAAGCCATCACCTTTGGGCTTGGGCACCCAACATTGAGATTAATTTCCGAGTAGCCCATGTCTTCTCCTTGTCGAGCGCAGTCTGCCAGAATCCTGGGGTCACTCCCCGCTAGCTGCAAGCCTGCCGGAGCGATAGACCCGTCAATTTTATGTAAACTTCTGGCGCGGTAAAACACACCAGAGGCCATCACCATTTCCGTATACAACATGCATTTTTTTGAGAGCAAACGAAGCAAATACAGGAAATGACGATCAGTCCAGCCAACCATGGGTGCGACGCAAAATGTCCGGTCTATTTTTCCCACCGCAGGATCCGCTGCCGGCAAGAGATTCAAATACCCATCACCTATGTGGTGAAACAGTTGCCTGAAAACCTGTTCCTGACCTTATGACGTTGGCACTGGAAATATCCGGGCTGTGCAAGAGCTACCAAGGTAACCCGCCTGCTTTAGACCAAGTCAGTTTCACAGTGGAGGCTGGCGATTTTTTCGCTCTGCTCGGCCCAAATGGTGCCGGCAAATCCACGCTAATGGGCATCATTTCCTCTTTGGTCAAAAAAAGCCAGGGAAGCGTGAAAATCATGGGTTTTGACATTGATGAGAATTTCCCCAAAGCCAAGTCCTTACTTGGCATCGTTCCTCAGGAGTTTAACATCAACCAATTTCAGGGGACGCTTGACGTCGTTGCCCTGCAGGCTGGTTTTTATGGCTTGCCTCATCGCATCGCCGTTCAGCAAGCTGAAGAGGCCTTGCAGTCGGTCGGTTTGTGGGAGAAGAGAAATCAGCGCGTTGGCAAGCTCTCGGGGGGTATGAAAAGAAGATTAATGATCGCCCGAGCACTGGCTCACCGACCTTGTCTGTTAATTCTGGACGAACCGACCGCAGGAGTCGACCTGGAAATCAGACTGATGATCTGGGATTTGATGCAGTCTCTGAATGAAAGTGGCATTACGATTATTTTAACAACCCATTACCTGGACGAAGCAGAAAAACTTTGCCGGAATATTGCCATACTGAACAAGGGTAGCATTCTCGAAAGCACTTCCATGCAGGATTTGCTGAGAAAACTGGAAACAGAATGTCTGCTGCTGCACACGGCGCAGAAGTTAAAAACAGCCCCGACCTTAGGTATGGCTGACATACAGTTGCGGAGCGCGACAGAGCTGGAAGTCGTAGTCCAGAAAGGAACCCCTTTGAATCAGGTTTTTTCCGGACTGGCGCAACAAGGCATTGAAATATTGAGCGTTCGAAACGAGACAACCCGCCTGGAAAGAGTTTTTCTAGGCCTGGTTCAGAACAAGCCCAAGTAAATCTTAAATGCCTTTCAAGGAATCATTCACGGCCTTTATGACGCTGGTGCGGCGGGAAGTCACGAGATTCTTTCGAATTTGGGCACAAACCCTGCTTCCTCCCGCGATTACCATGACTTTGTATTTCACGATTTTTGGAGAACTTCTCGGCTCCCAACTAAGGGACATTGACGGTTATCCCTACATAAGCTACATCGTCCCCGGGCTGGTCATTATGGTGGTCATCACCAACGCTTACGCGAATGTTTCCGCCTCCGTGTTCAGCGCGAAATTTCAGCGTAATCTGGAAGAAATCCTCATCTCTCCCATGTCAAATTTCAGCATTCTCACGGCTTACGTAGCAGGAGGAGTGGTACGCGGCGTCGTGGCAGGTGTGATTGTTTTGCTGATATCCGGTTTTTTTACCAGCTTCCAGATTGTCGCGCCGCTTGAAGCTTTGTTCATCATGTTTCTGACTGCCGCCCTTTTTTCCATTGCCGGATTCATCAACGCGCTTTACGCCGAGAGTTTTGACGATATTTCAATTGTTCCAACCTTCTTGCTCGCACCACTCACGTATCTGGGAGGAATCTTTTTTTCGGTGCAGATGCTCCCAGGTATCTGGCAGGACATTGCTTACTTCAATCCCATGCTCTACGTCATAAATGCATTTCGCCACGCCTTGCTGGGCATCTCTGATGTCAACCCAACGACTTCAAAGCTGGTTGTGGCAGGGACGACCGTGGCTCTGGCAATACTGGCAAGCCACCTTTTAAGGAAAGGAACGGGGACACGGCAGTAAAGGCTGCCCGCTCCTCCTGAAAGCAGACAAAGCCAAAGTCAGAAGCCAGAAACGCTCTGCTTTGTCTTAACTTTCTCAAACATCAAGCCAAAGGCTCTGTTGCCAACCTGCCCACTCTTTCCCACTTCCTGCCAAACCGTTGCCCATAACTCTCTGTTTCGCTTTTGCTCAAAGACTGCAAGGCCAGATCCGCATGCTTGGGGGAGGAAATAATCGCCATATCACATCCCGCCGCCAAAGCCTTCTTAAGCGGCACGGTGTTTGTTCCGGACACCGCTTGCATGGAAAGATCATCGCTAAAAACAATTCCTTTAAAACGTAGCTCAGAACGCAATTTCTGAGTGATCCAAAAATGGGAAAGGCTGGCAGGGCAGTTGTCCACCGCGCTGTACTGAACATGGGCAACCATAATGGCGTCAAGCCTGCCTGCCAATGTCGCGAAAGGCACCATGTCCTGATTCCGAATATCCTGATAGCTTCTGGGGTCAACAACTTTCTCCAAGTGTGTGTCCGCCGCGACTGAGCCATGTCCAGGGAAATGCTTCCCAACACCAATCATGTTTTCTGCGTGTAATCCTTCAAGAAGTGCCCCTCCCAGTTCGGTCACTGCTTGCGGGTCACTGTGAAAAGCACGGTCACCAATGACACCGGTCTCGTAAGTTTCCAGATCCAGTACCGGTGTAAAACTGAAGTCAACACCAACTGCAGACAGCTCTCTGGCAAGCAGGGAGCCATATTTCTTCGCCGTATTTTTGCCTTCGTCAGCACTTTTCCTGTAAAGGTCTCCGACCTCTCTCATCGGCGGCAAACGACTGAATCCTTTTTTGAAGCGCTGCACCCTGCCCCCCTCATGATCTACAGCCACCACAAGGCCGACGCGGCACGCGCGCATTTCCTTCAGCAGTTCAACCAGTTTTTTCTTTGAAGAATAGTTTTGTTTAAGAAGCAGAACACCACCCACTGCCGGATGTTGCAAACGGTTCCGGTCAAGCGCGTTCATGCTGATTCCGGACACCGTAACCATAACGGGACCGAGAAAACTCATTTGGGCAAAACGCCGGCGATATCAGGTGGGTTATGCCTGCTGCGCCAAACCTTCATCCAGCAAATCACGGAGGACGACTCGCCCTTTAAGAAGAAATTCCAGGTCTTCTTCAGGGGAATGTGATGCTGGAGTCCTAAAGTTCAGACTTCCTTCAGGGGAATGTGATGCTGGAGGGATATTGGCAATCTCTTCCCCAATATTCATGCCATCGCGCCACGCTTTTCGGATATGGTTGGCATGAGCGAAACGCAACCTTCCATAAGCTTTCTGGTGTTCCGAGAAGGGGTTTTCAGTCACTGCATGAGCAAAAAAGCTGAATGGCCCTCCTGCCACAAGGCTGTCTGTCCCGCGCCTTGCCAATTTTTTGTATGACTGCACTTCACTCTGCAATGCTATTTCACAAGCTTCCTCAGACAACTCCCTACTATCAAACCCTCTACCTTGGACCCAGTAATACGTTTTTCGCTGAGATTGCCACCAACATAGTTCGTTAATTTTTGTAAATACCTGCATTTGCAACTCACTGGCGGTCACTTCTTCTCCAATAGCAGTCTTCCTTGCTGTCCAGTGATTAATCGCGTTTTCAATATACGTGTCACTTCCTTCAAGTTGCAAAACGTCCAGGTTGTTCAATATCTCCTCGTCTACCTCGCCCGTACCCTCATGTTCCAAACTCTGCTTGCTTAACTGCGAACGAACCACCCGTTTCGAAAGATGCTGCAAATAGAGCAACGCTTCCGTGCCCCCATTGGGGTTTGCCTTTATCCCATTTGTCGTTACCCCAAGTGAGTCAAGGGCTGACACACGCGCCCGATTGTTTGCATCAGAAACACGCTGTATGGTGCTATTGCGTGACGCACCACAGGCATGGTTGCAAACCCCCTCCAGGTAGTCGTCATTATTTGCATCCTCATCACGCCCTAGCTCATGCAAAATCATCTTGGCCAACACCTTTTCATAGATTTTGCTCAAAGCGACCGGGAGATCCTTGACATCGCCAACCAGCCCTGAATCTTTCGCAACAACATCCATTTCATAAGCCCCCAAGGCTTCCAGCTTATCCGAAAGATTCATGACATAGGCTTGCTGGGGCGAACCTGGCATTATACCTTGCACAGGATTCCCCCCAATCACTCGGCATAGAGGTTCGTACATGTCCTCCATGAATTTTCGCCCTGTTGAATTCAGTCGCGGTGGAGAGTCCAGGTCACACAAAGACAGTCCAGCCATTTCTTTTTCAGTTTCCATGAGTAAATCGCTGGCTCCTAACAAACATTCCAATTCGTAATTTTTATTCCATGGATCCACATCCCGTACTTTGTCAGCCAGAGCGTTTCTGTATAAATTGGTAAATGCTTTGCTGTAATTGTGTCTTTGGTTTTTCCCAAAAAGATTCAGGTAGTTTGTTACGGGTTGATTTTCGGTTGTGAGCGGTCGTCTGCCAAGGCATGAACATTCCTTCCAGGCCTGCCTCAACCCCATATCCACCATGATTTCAGACGGGGTTTCGGTGATAAACGCTTGGTTTTCACCAGGTCCCGAGTAGTTCTTCCACGACTGATCGCACAAGGTCTTGAAAATCTTCATTTCCAGGTCGCTTTCGTTTATTGCTTCGCCATTGGCTTGGCTCGCCGCCTCCGAAAAACCTATTGCCTCCTCGGCTGCCATTACAAAGTTTTCAAGTTTTGGCGGATTTGTGTTGAACCATTGACTGCTCACCATGGTGTCTTTCCTATGTGCCATTAAGACGTAGGCATTGCTCGCGGCCGCCAAACCACAAGCTCGCTTGTATGCCCGCTTTTCTCCTGTCAGTCCAAATTTATCTCGCAAACGTTCCGTGACGGCATGGTTCTCCTCTATCAAGCCTTCCGCAACGTCTGGTGCTTGCGCCATTTGTGGTTGAAAAACCTTCTGGCGCAAGGCGGCAGGCTCGCTTCTCCCGGAAAGCGCAGCAGAACAAACGTCCACTTCCAGAAATTCCTTGATGCTTCCGTAGCCCAAAGCACCTTGCTGGCTCTCCTGGTTCTGAAGTTTTCGCGCCACCATGTCCATGTAGTTGTCCTTATGCAACTTGAGGCAGACCCCGGCAAATTTTTTCTGCTCATCTTCATTGTTAAATTGAGGAAGTGAGCCGGCTTCTTCAAGAGCGGGCTTCAAATAATGCCGGTAAAAGTCTTCGGCACTACCCGCCACCTGGTCAAACCGTGACGCATGCTCGTCAAAAGCCCCTGAATAATTTTCCCTCAAAGCCAGTTGTTCGGGAGGCCGATGCAGATTCTCAAGATGTTTCCATGCATAAGCATTTTGGGTTTCGTCATACACCTTGCCTTGAATATCCATGGCGTGTTGCGCATGCCCCGTAGCGTCATCATAAGCCGGTGCTTCATCGGCAGATGCCCGTGGAGCAGTATTGGGAGATCCAAAGAGAGCCGGGACAGCAAGAGGTGTACGTGGCAACAAATTCCGGTCTTCCGTGATATCGGGAACCGCGGGTGGCTGGTAATTTCCTTCGATGTCAAGTTGCCACAAATTCGGGTCTTCCGTGATATCGAGATCCTCGGGTGGCTGGTAATCTCCTTCGATGTTATAGGGAACCGGACGAATTTGGACATCCGTGTCCATATCACCGACGTGTGGCTGCGGATTCGGGGCTGTTTCTGCGTAGTCGGGGATCCCGGCGGTGGCATCACGCCGCTGGGGTTCTGTCACAACAGCGTCGTACTCAGGCGGAACAATTCTGCGTCCCTCAGCCCTGTTCCCTGCGTCTGCGTCAATAACCGAGAACAGTTCCTGTATCGCCTTGCTGTGGTAGGAAGCTCTTAGCGGTAAGCCATGGCGGAGTTTGAACTCCAGCTCGCGCAGATATTTTCTTTTCAGGTGAGGCTGTGTGACTTGTAATTCACTAATTTGATTGTGAAAACTGGTCAAGGCTGCCGCTCTTTGATCGCCTGCGGCAAAGCGTTTCACACGCACCAAGCTAAAAAACTTGTCCTTCATGAACGCCACGGCATGACGGCCGAAGGAGACTGGTTGCCTCCCCATGTAGACTTGTCTTTCTTCGCCAGTCCCTCGCAACTCCAATTCTCCTGAATTGAACCGCTGTTGGCGGGCAACATCCCCCACCTCATTTGCTTCTCGACCCACAAAGCCGACACGATTTAAAAGCACAGGCATTTCACTGTCCCCCGATTATCTTCAAACACACCTAATGCACCATTTTACTACTGTTTGAGCCGGCAGTGCAGCAGCAGAGTGGCAGGAGCCACAGAACACCCGAAGCTGAAAATTTGCTCGCGCTCCAAAAAGCTTCAGGGCTTGGTACGCGATACGTGTTTTCCCCCACCTTCTGAAACAAACAACGGAACTTTGACCACAACTCAGATATCAAACTCAGCTGGCTTGGTTCCCCCAACAACCATGTTGCTTCTTGTTCCTCGCACACAACAGCGTGCGCGATTCACAATCCCACAAAATTTGTGTGCTAAACGGATACCAACTTTCCATCATGCAAAAGGGCAGAACAGACACCGTCGGCGATATCAGGTGGGTTACGCCTGCTGCGCCAAACCTCTATCCAGCAAATCACGGAGGACGACTCTCCCTTTAAGAAGAAAACCCAGATTCTCTTCAGTAGTCTGGAATGCTGCGGGGATATCGTCAGCCTCTGGGGCAATATTCATACCTTCGCGCCACGCTTTTCGGATCTGGTTGGCATGAGTGGAACGCAATTTTCCATAAGCTTTCTGGTGTTCCGAGAAGGGTTTTTCAGTCACTGCATGAGTAAAAAAGCTGTATGGCCCTCTTGCCAAAATGGCGTCTGTTCCAAACCTTGCAAATTCTTTGTCTGACTGCACTGCACCCTGCAATGCCATATCACGAGTTTCCCCAGACAACCCTCTTCTACTAAACCCTTCAGCTTGGGTTCTGTCATACATTTCTCGCCGACAATGCCACCAACATAGTTCGTTAATTTTTGTAAATACCTGCATTTGCAACTCAGCGGCGGTCACTTTTTTACCAACAACGGTCTTCTTCGCCGTCCAGTGATTAATCGCGTTTTCAATATACGTGTCACTTCCTTCAAGTTGCAAAATGTCCAGGTTGCTCAACATCTTCTCGTCTACCACGCCCCTACCCCCATCTTCCAAATCCTGATTGCGTAACTGCAAACGAATCACCTGTTTTGAAAGATGCTGCAAATAGAGCAACGCTTCCGTGCCCCCATTGGGGTTTGCCTTTATCCCATTTGTCGTTATCCCAAGCACTTCAAGGGCTGACTCCCGCTCCTGATTGTTTGCATCAGAAACACGCCGCATGGCGTTATTGCGTGACAAACCACAGGCGCGGTTGCAAACACCCTCCAAATAGGCGTCATCATTTGCCTCCTCATCACGCCCAAGATCATGCAAAATCATCTTGGCCAATACCTTTTCATAGATTTTGCTCAAAGTGACAGGGAGATTTTGGACATCGCCAACCAGCCCTGGATCTTTCGCAGCAACATCCATTTCATAAGCCCCCAAGACTTCCAGCTTGTCCGAAAGATTCACGGTATAGGCTAGCCCGGATTGATCTGGCTCTATACCCTCCGCAGGATTTCCCCCAATCTCCAGGCATAGAGGTTCGTACATGTCCGTCAGGAAATTTCTCTTTACTGAATCCAGTCGCGGTGGAGAGTCCGGGGCACGCAAAGACAGACCAGCCACTTCTTTTTCAATTTCCATGAGCAAATCGCTGGCTCCTAACAAACATTCCAATTCATAATTTTTATTCCCTGCATCAACATTCCGTACTTTGTCAGCCAGAGCGTTTCTGTATAAACTGGTAAAAGTTTTGCTGTAATTGTGTCCTTGGTCTTTCCCAAAAAGATTCAGATAGTTTATTACGGGTTGATTTTCAGTCGTGGCCGGTTGTCTGCCAAGGCATGAACATTCCTTCCAGGCTTGCCTCAACCCCATATCAACCATGATTTCAGACGGGGTTTCGGCGATAAACGCTTGGTTTTCACCAGGTCCCGAGTAGTTCTTCCACGACTGCTCGCACAAGGTCTTGAAAATCTTCATTTCCACGTCGCTTTCGTTTATTGCTTTGCCATTGGCTTGGCTTGCCGCCTCCGAAAACCCTATTACCTCATCGGCAGCCGTTACAAAGTTTTCAAATTCTGGCGGATTTTTGCTGAACCATTGACTGTTTGCCTTGGTGTCTTGCCTATGTGCCATTAAAACGTAGGCATTGCTCGCGGCCGCCAAACCACAAGCCCGCTCGTACACCTGCTTTTTTCCTGTCAGCCCAAATTTATCTCGCAAACGTCCCGCGATGGCATGGTTCTGTTCCACCACACCTTCCGCAAGGTCTGGCATTTGCGCCATTTGCGGTTGAAAAACCTTCTGGCGCATGGCGGCAGGCTCGCCCTTCCCGGCAAGCGTAGCAGAACAAACGGCCACTTCCAGAAATTCCCTGATGCCCCTGTAGCCCAAAGTACCTTGCTGGCTCTCCTGGTTCTGAAACTTTTGCGCCACCATGTCCATGTAGTTGTCCTTATGCAACTTGAGGCATTTCCCGGCAAAATTTTTCTGCTCATCCTCACTGCGAAATTGAGGAAGTGAGCCGGCTTCTTCAAGAGCGGGCTTCAAATAATGCTGGTAAAAGTCTTCGGTGTTACCCGCTACCTGGTCAAACCGTGATGCGTGCTCGCCAAAAGCTCCTGAATAATTTTCCCTTGAAGCCAGTCGTTCGGGAGGCCGATGCAGATGCCTAAGGTCTTTCCACGCATGGTTATTTTGGGTTTCGCCATACACCCTGCCCTGAATATCCATGGCGTGTTGCGCATGCCCCGTAGCGTTGTCATAAGCCGGTGCTTCATCGGTAGATGCCAGTGGAGCAGCATTGGGAGATCCAAAGAGACCCCTGTCAGCAGGATACTCGTCTATCGGTTCATCTGTCCCGTCCAGGGGATCCTCGGGTGGTTGGCAACCTCTTTCGAAGTAATGGGGAACCGGACGAATTTGGATATCCGGGTCGATATCACCTAAGTGTGGTTGCGGATCCTGGGCTACCTCTGCGTAGTCAGGAATCCCGGTGTTACCTTCGCGCTGCTGGGGCTCTGCCACAACAGCGTTGTACTCAGGCGGAACAATTCTGCCTCCCTCAGCCCTGTTCCCTGCGTCTGCGTCAATAACCGAGAACAGTTCCTGTATCGCCTTGCTGTGGTAGGAAGCTCTTAGCGGCAAGCCATGGAGGAGTTTGAACTCCAGCTCATGCAGATATTTTTCTTTCAGGCGAGGCTGTGTGACGTTCAATTCCTTGACTTGATCGCGAAAACTGATCAAGGCTGCCGTTTTTTGATCGCCTGTAGCAAAGCGTTTCACATGCACCAAGCTAAAAAACTTGTCTTTTATGAATGCCACGGCATGATGGCCGAAGGAGGCTGGTTGCCCACTCACGTAGACTTTTCTTTCTCCGCCAGTACCTCGCAACTCCAATTCTCCTGAATTGAACCGCTGTTGGCGGGCTGCATCCCTCACCTCTATTGCTTCTCGACCCACAAAGCCGACACGCATTAAAAGCACAGGCATTTCACTTTCCCCTACTGTATTCAAACACACACTGGCGGTGCGTGTACCAGAATGGTGGGAGCCACAGAACACCTGAAGCTGAAAAATTTGCCCGTGTGCCAAAAAGCTTCGGGATTTGGTACGTGATACGAGTTTCCCCCCACCTTCTGAAACAAACAACGGAACCTTAGCCGCAACTCTGGTCTCAAGCTCAGCCGGCTTGGTTTCCCCAACAACCATGTTGCTTCTTGTTCCTGGCACACAACAAGTGCGCGCGATTCCCAATTCCACAAAATTTGTGTGCTAAACGGATACCAACTTTCCATCATGCAAAAGGACAGAACAGACACCGTCGGCAATATCAGGTGGGCTACGCCTACTGCGCCAAATTTCTATCCAGCAAACTACGGAGGACGGCTCGTCCTTCAAGGAGAAAGTCAAGATTCGCTTCAGGGGTCTGTATTGGTGGACGGGTATTAGCAATCACTGGCCCAATATGCATTTCTTTGCGCCACTCTTTTCGGATCTGGTTGGCATGAGCGAAACGCAACTCGCCATAAGCTTTCTGGCGTTCTGAGAAGGGTTTTTCAGTCACTGCATGAGCAAAAAAGCTGAATGTTCCGCCTGCCATATAACTGTCTGTCCCGTGCCTTGACAAATCTTTGTATAACTGCACTTCACTCTGCAATGCCGCTACACGAGTCCCCTGGGGTAACCCCTTACTACCAAACCCGCCACCTTTGGTTCTGTCATACGTTTCTCGCCGAGATTGCCACCAACATAGTTCGTTAATTTTTATAAATACCTGCATTTGCAACTCACTGGCGGTCACATCTTCTCCAATAGCAGTCTTCCTGGCTGTCCAGTGATTAATCGCGTTTTCAATATACGTATCGCTTCCCTCAAGTTGCAAAATATCCAGATTGTCCAGCATCTTCTCAGCCACCACACCCGCACCTCTCGAATTCTGATGGTACAACTGCGATCGAGCCACCTGTTTCGAAAGATGCTGCAAATAGAGCAACGCTTCCGCGCCCCCACTGGAGTTTGCCGTCATCCCCTTTGTCGTTGTTATCTCAAGTGCTTCAAGAGCTTTCACTCGCTCCTGATTGTTTGCATCAGAAACACGCTGTATGGCGCTATCGCGTGACGTACCACAGGCACGGTCGCAAACACCCTCCAGGTAGGTGTCATCATTTGCCTCCTTATCACGCCCAAGATCATGCAAAATCATCTTGGCCAATACCTTTTCATAGATTTTGCTCAAGGTGACCGGGAGATTCTGGACATCGTCAACCAGCCCTGGATCTTTCGCAGCAACATCCATTTCATAAGCCCCCAAAACTTCCAACTTATCCGAAAGATTCATGATATAGCCTCGCCGGAGCGAACCTGCCTCTATACCCTCCGCAGGATTCCCCCCAATTTCTTTGCATAGAGGGTTGTACATGTCCTCCAGGAATTTCCGCCCTGTTGAGTCCAGTCGCGGTGGAGAGTCCAGGTCACACAAAGACAGACCAGCCATTTCTTTTTCAATTTCCATGAGCAAATCGCTGGCTCCTAACAAACATTCCAATTCATAATTTTTATTCCCTGCATCCACATCCCGTACTTTGTCAGCCAGAGCATTTCTGTATAAATTGGTAAAAGTATTGTCGTAATTGTGTCCCTGGTCTTTCCCAAAAAGATTCAGGTAGTTTGCTACGGGTTGGTTCTCGGTCGTGACCGGACGTCTGCCAAGGCATGAACATTCCTTCCAGGCCTGCCTCAACCCCGTTTCCACCATGATTTCAGACGGGGCTTCGGCGATAAACTCTTGGTTTCCACGAGGTCCCGAGTAGTTCTTCCACGACTGCTCGCACAAGGTCTTGAAAATCGTCATTTCCAGGTCGCTTTCGTTTATTGCCTTGCCATTGGCTTGGCTTGCCGCCTCCGAAAACCTTATTGCCTCCTCGGCAGCCATTTTAAAGTTTTCAAGTTTTGGCGGATTTTTGCTGAACCATTGACTGCTCACCTTGGTATCTTGCCTATGTGCCATTAAAACGTAGGTATTGCTCGCGGCCGCCAAACCACAAGCTCGCTCGTATGCCTGTTGCCCTCCTGTCAGCCCAAATTTATCTCGCAAACGTCCCGTAACAACATGGTTCTGCTCTATTACATCTTCCACAACGCCTGGCACTTGCGCCATTTGCGGTTGAAAAACCTTCTGGCGCATGGTGGCAGGCTCGCCCTTCCCGGCAAGCGCAGCAGAACAAACGGCCACTTCCAGAAATTCCCTGATGCTCTTGTAGTCCAAAGCGCGTTGCTGGCTCTTCTGGTTCTGAGGTTTTTGCGCCACCATGGCCATGAAGTTGTTCTTAAGCAACTTGAGGTGTTCCCCGGCAAATTTTTTCTGCTCATCCTCACCGCTAAATTGAGGAAGTGAGCCGGCTTCTTCAAGAGCGGGCTTCAAATAATGCTGGTAAAAGTCTTCGGCACTACCCGCTACCTGGTCAAACCGTGATGCGTGCTCGTCTAAAGCCCCTGAATAATTTTTCTTCGAAGCCAGTTGTTCGGGAGGCCGATGCAGATGCTCAAGATGTTTCCACGCGCCAGCGTTCTGGGTTTCGTCATACACTCTGCCTTGAATATCCATGGAGCGTTTCACGCGCTCTGTAGCGTCAGCACAAGCCGACACCTCATCGGCAGATGCCTGCAGAGCAGTGCCGGGAGATCCAATGAGAACCCGGGATTCACGCTGTTGCCGGGACTCTGCCACCGTAGCCTTGTTCCCTGCGTCTGCGTCAATAACCGAGAACAGTTCCTGTGTCGCCTTGCTGTGGTAGGAAGCTCTTAGCGGCAAGCCATGGCGGAGTTTGAAGTCCAGCTCATGCAGATATTTATCTTTCAGGCGAGGCTGTGTGACGTGCAATTCATTAATTTGATCGCGAAAACTGGTCAAGGCTGCCGCTTTTTGATCGCCCTCAGCAAAGCGTTTCACGCGCACCAAGCTAAAAAATTTGTCCTTTATGAACGACACAGCATGACGGCCTAAGGAGCCTGTCCGCCCCCCCACGTAGATTTGTCTTTCCCCGCCGGTAACCTGCAACTCCAATTCTCCTGAGTTGAACCGCTGCTGGCGGGCAACAGCCCCCACCTCATTTGCTTCTCGACCCACAAAGCCGACAGGCTTTAAAAGCACTGGCATTTCACTTTCCTCCGATTATCTTCAAACACTCTTATGCATCATTTTACCACTGTGTGAGCTGGCGATGCACGTACCAAAGTGGCAGATGCCACAGAACACCCGAAGCTGAAAATTTCCTCACGCACCATAAAGCTTCAGGATTTGGTACGTAATACGAGTTCCCCCCCACCTTCTGAAACAAACAATGGGACTTTGACCACAACTCCGGTCTCAAGCTCAGCTGGCTTGGTTCCCCCAACAACCATGTTGCTTCCTGTTCTTGGCACACACTAGGTGTGCGCGATTTTCAATTCCACAAAATTTGGGTGGCTCAACGGATACCAACTTTCCATCATGCAAAAGGGCGGAACAGACATCGCCAGCGATATCAGGTGAGTTACGCCTGCGGTGCCAAACTTTTATCCAGCAAACCACGGAGGACGACTCGTCCTTTAAGAAGAAATTCCAGATTCGCTTCAGGGGTCTGAAATGCTGGAGCGATATCGTCAGCCTCTGGCCCAATATTCATTTCTGTGCGCCACGCTTTTCGGATCTGGTTGGCATGAGTGGAACGCAACTTTCCATAAGCTTTCTGGTGTTCCGAGAAGGGGTTTTCAGTCACTGCATGAGCAAAAAAGCTGAATGGCCCTTTTGCCATAAGGCCGTCTGTCCCGTGCCTTGCCACATATTTGTATGTCCGCGTTGCACCCTGCAATGCCATTGCACAAGTTTCCTCAGACAACCCTCTACGATCAAACCCTCCACCTTCGGTCTTGTCATACGTTTCTCGCCGACATTGCCACCAACATAGTTCGTTAATTTTTGTAAATACCTGCATTTGCAACTCACTGGCGGTCACTTTTTCTCCAACAGCGGTCTTCCTCGCTGTCCAATGATTAATCGCGTTTTCAATATACGTATCGCTTCCCTCGAGTTGCAAAACATCCAGGTTGTCCAACAACTTCTCATTCACCGCACCCATACCCCCATCATCCAAATCCTGATTGCTCAACTGCAAACGAACCACCTGTTTCGAAAGATGCTGCAAATAGAGCAACGCTTCCTTGCTCCCATTGGGGTTTGTCTTTATTCCATTTGTCGTTATCCCAAGCGAGTCAAGGGCTGACACCCGCGCATGATTGTTTGCACGAGAAACACGCTGTATGGTCTCATCGCGTGACGCACCACAGGCACGGTTGCAAACCTCCTCCAGGTAGGCATCATCATTTGCCTCCTCTCCACGCCCAAGATCATGCAAAATCATCTTGGCCAATGCCTTTTCATAGATTTTGCTCAAAGTGACCGGGAGATCCTGGACATCGCCAACCAACCCTGGATCTTTCGCAGCAACATCCATTTCATAAGCCCCCAAGACTTCCAGCTTATTCGAAAGATTATTACGATAGGTTTGCGGGTAATAATTTCGCTCAATATCCTCCGCAGGATTCCCTCCAATTTCTTGGCATAGAGGGTGGTACATGTCCGTCAGGAAATCTCGCTCTTCTGTACTCAGTTGTGGCTGATAGTCCAAGTCACACAAAGACAGACCCGTTATTTCTTTTTCAATTTCCATGAGCAGATCACTGGCTCCTAACAAACATTCCAATTCATAATTTTTATTCCCTGCATCCACATAACGAACTTTGTCAGCCAGAGCATGTCTGTATAAACTGGCAAAAGTATCGCTGTAATTGTGCCCTTGGTCTTTCCCAAAAAGATTCAGGTAGTTAATTACGGGCTGGTTTTCGCGCATGATCCGTCGTTTGCCAAGGCATGAACATTCCTTCCAGGCCTGCCTCAACCCCATATCAACCATGATTTCAGACGGAGTTTCGGCGATAAACGCTTGGTTTTCACGAGGTCCCGAGTAGTTCTTCCACGACTGCTCGCACAAGGTATTGAAAATCTTCATTTCCAGGTCGCTTTCATTTATTGCTTTGTCATTGGCTTGGCTTGCCGCCACCGAAAACTCTATTGCCTCATCGACAGCTGTTACAAAGTTTTCAAGTTTTGGCGGGTTTTTGCTGAACCATTGACTATTTGCCTTGGTATCTTGCCTATGTGCCATTAAAACGTAGGCATTGCTCGTGGCCGCCAAACCACAAGCGCGCTCGTATACCTGCTTATTTCCTGTCAGCCCAAATTTATCTCGCAAACGTCCCGCGATGGCATGGTTCTCCGCCACCACACCTTCCGTAACGTCTGGCACTTGCGCTATTTGCGGTTGAAAAACCTTCTGGCGCAAAGCGGCAGGCTCACCCTTCCCGTCAAGCGCAGCAGAACAAACGTCCACTTCCAGAAATTCTCTGATGCTCCTGTAGCCAAAAGCACCTTGCTGGCTCTTTTGGTTCTGAATGCTTTGTGCCACCATGTCTATGTAGTTGCTCTTATGCAACTTGAGGCATTCTCTGGCAAAATTTTTCTGTTCACGCTCACTGCGAAATTGAGGAAGTGAGTTGGCTTCTTCAAGAGCGGGCTTCAAATAATGCCGGTAAAAGTCTTCGACGCTACCCGCTACCTGGTCAAATCGTGATGCGTGCTCATCAAGAGCCCCTGAATAATTTTCTCTTGAGGCTAGTTGTTCGGGAGGCCGATGCAGATGCTCAAGATGTTTCCACGCATTAACATGTTGGGTGTCGCCATACACCCTGTCCTGAATATCCATGGCATGTTGCGTATGCCCCGTAGCGGCACCATAAGCCGGCGCTTCATCGGCAGATGCCTGCGGAGCAGTACTGGGAGATCCAAAGAGAGCCGAGCCAGCAAGAGGCGACCGGTTTTGGTTTGCCGTAACCTGGGAATCCTCGCGTCGCTGGTAATGTCCATCAATGTCAAAGGGAACCGGACGAATTTGGATATCCGTATCCATATCACCGAAGTGAGGTTGCGGACCCGGGGCTGCCTCTGTGTAGTCTGGAATCCCGGCGTTGGCTTCACGCTGCTGCTGGGGCTCTGTCTCCGCAACGTTGGCTTCGCGCTGCTGCTGGGGCTCTGCCACAACAGCGTTGTACTCAGGCGGAGCAATTCTGCCCACCCCAGCCCTGTTCCCTGCGTCTGCTTCAATACCCGAGAACAGTTCCTGTATCGCCTTGCTGTGGTAAGAAGCTCTTAGAGGCAAGCCATGGCGGAGTTTGAACTCCAGCTCACGCAGATACTTTTCTTTCAGGTGAGGCTGTGTGACGTGCAATTCATTAATTTGATCGCGAAAACTGCTCAAGGCTGCCGCTTTTTGATCGCCTTCAGCAAAGCGTTTCACACGCACCAAGCTAAAAAACTTGTCCTTTATGAACGCCACGGCATGACGGCCGAAGGAGCCTGTCCGCCCTTTCACGTAGACTCGTCCTTCTTCACCAGTACCTTGCAACTCCAATTCTCCTGAATTGAACCGCTGTTGGCGGGCAGCATCCCCCACCTCTTTTGCTTCTCGACCCACAAAGCCGACACGATTTAAAAGTACAGGCATTTCACTTTCCTCCGATTATCTTCAAACACGCATACGCACTATTTTACTACTGTTTGAGTCGGTGGTGCATGTACCAGAGTGACAGGAGCCACAGAACACCCGAAGCTGAAAATTTCCTGGCGCGCCAAAAAGCTTCAGGACTTGGCACGCGATACGTACTCCCCCGTGCGCGTGTCAACACGTATTTTTTCACCTTCTGAAACAAACAACGGAACTTTGACCACAACTCCGGTCTCAAGTTCAGCCGGCTTGGTTCCCCCCGCAGCCGTGTCGCCTTTCGTTCCCGGCACAGTGTGCGCTATTCTCAATTCCACAAAATTGGGTGGCTCAACGGATACCAACTTTCCATCATGCAAAAGGGCAGAACAGACACCGCCAGCGATATCAGGTGGGTAACGCCTGCGGTGCCAAATTTTTATCCAGCAAACCACGGAGGACGACTCGTCCTTTAAGAAGAAATTCCAGATTCTCTTCAGGGGTCAGTAATGCTGGAGCGATATCGTCAACCTCTGGCTCAATATTCATTTCTGTGCGCCACGCTTTTCGGATCTGGTTGGCATGAGTGGAACGCAACTTTCCATAAGCTTTCTGGTGTTCCGAGAAGGGGTTTTCAGTCACTGCATGAGCAAAAAAGCTGAATGGCCCTCTTGCCATAAGGCCGTCTGTCCCGTGCCTTGCCACATCTTTGTATGTCCGCGCTGCACCCTGCAATGCCATTGCACTAGTTTCCTCAGACAACCCTCTACTATCAAACTCTACACCTTTGGTCTTGTCATACGTTTCTCGCCGACATTGCCACCAACATAGCTCGTTAATTTTTGTAAATACCTGCATTTGCAACTCACTGGCGGTCACTTTTTCTCCAACAGCGGTCTTCCTCGCTGTCCAGTGATTAATCGCGTTTTCAATATACGTATCGCTTCCCTCGAGTTGCAAAACATCCAGATTGTCCAACAACTTCTCATTCACCGCACCCATACCCCCATCATCCAAATCCTGATTGCGCAACTGCAAACGAACCACCTGTTTCGAAAGATGCTGAAAATAGAGCAACGCTTCCTTGCTCCCATTGGGGTTTGTCTTTATTCCATTTGTCGTTATCCCAAGCGCGTCAAGGGTTGACACTCGCGCATGATTGTTTGCATCAGAAACACGCTGTATGGTCTCATTACGCGACGTACCACAGGCACGGTCACAAACACCCTCCAGGTAGGCGTCATCATTTGCCTCTTCACCACGTCCAAGATCATGCAAAATCATCTTGGCCAATGCCTTTTCATAGACTTTGCTCAAAGTGACCGGGAGATTCTGGACATCGCCAACCAACCCTGGATCTTTCGCAGCAACATCCATTTCATAAGCCCCCAAGACTTCCAGCTTATCCGAAAGATTCTTGGCATAGGATAGCGGGGAATGTTTTCGCTCTATATCCAGCGCAGGATTCCCTCCAATTTCATGGCATAGAGGTAGGTACATGTCCGTCATGAAATTTTCCGTCGGGATATTTCGCTCTGCTGTACTCAGTTGTGGCTGATTGTCCAGGTCACACAAAGACAGACCAGCCACTTCTTTTTCAATTTCCACGAGCAAATCGCTGGCTCCTAACAAACATTCCAATTCATAATTTTTATTTCCTGTATCCACATAACGAACTTTGTCAGCCAGAGCATGTCTATATAAATTGGTAAAAGTACTCTTGTAATTGTGTCCCTGTTCTTTCCCAAAAAGATTCAGGTAGTTTGCTACGGGTAGGTTTTCTTTCGTGATCCGTCGTTTGCCAAGGCACGAACATTCCTTCCATGCCTGCCTCAACCCCATATCCACCATGATTTCAGACGGGGTTTCGGCGATAAACGCTTGGTTTTCACTAGGTCCCGAGTAGTTCTTCCACGACTGCTCGCACAAGGTCTTGAAAATCTTCATTTCCAGGTCGCTTTCGTTTATTGCTTCGCCATTGGCTTGGCTCGCCGCCTCCGAAAAACCTATTGCCTCTTCGGCAGCCATTATAAAGTGTTCAAATTTTGGCGGATTTTTGCTGAACCATTGACTGTTTGCCTTGGTGTCTTGCGTATGTGCCATTAAAACGTAGGCATTGCTCGCGGCAGCCAAACCACAAGCGCGCTCGAATACCTGCTTATTTCCTGTCAGCCCAAATTTATCTCGCAAACGTCCCGCGATGGCATGGTTCTGTTCCACCACACCTTCCGCAACGCCTGGTACTTGCGCTATTTGCGGTTGAAAAACCTTCTGGCGCAAGGCGGCAGCCCCACCCTTCCCGCCAAGCGCAGCAGAACAAACGTCCACTTCCAGAAATTCTCTGATGCTCCTGTAGCCCAAAGTGCCTTGCTGGCTCTTCTGGTTCTGAAGTTTTTGCGCCACCATGTCCATGTAGTTGTCCTTATGAAACCTGAAACAATCCCCGGCAAAAATTTTCTGCTCATCCTCACTGTTAAATTGAGGAAGTGAACCGGCTTCTTCAAGAGAGGGCTTCAAATAATGCCGGTAAAAGTCTTCGGTGCTACCCGCTACCTGGTCAAACCGTGATGCGTGCTCGCCAAAAGCTCCTGAATAATTTTCTCTCGAAGCCAGTCGTTCGGGAGGCCGATGCAGATGCTCAAAAAATTTCCACTCATCAACATATTGGGTGTCGTCATACACTCTGTCCTGAATATCCATGGCGTGTTGCTCATGCCCTGTAGCGTCACCATAAGCCGGCGCTTCATCGGCAGATACCTGCGGAGCAGTACGGGGAGATCCAAAGAGAGCCCGGCCAGCAAGAGGCGACCGGTTTCGGTCTGCCTCATCCTGGGAATCCTCGTCTTGCCGGGGAAATCTATCAAAGCCAAAGGGAACCGGACGAATTTGGATATCTGTATCCATATTACCGAAGTAAGGTTGCTGACCCGGGGCTATCTCTGCGTAGTCTGGAATCTCGGCGTTGTCTTCATGCTGTTGCTGGGGCTCTGCCACAACTGCGTTGTACTCAGGCGGAGCAGTTCTGCCCACCCCAGCCCTGTTCCCCGCGTCTGCGTCAATAACCGAGAACAGTTCCTGTATCGCCTTGCTATGGTAAGAAGCTCTTAGAGGCAAGCCATGGCGGAGTTTGAACTCCAGCTCACGCAGATACTTTTCTTTCAGGCGAGGCTGTGTGACGTGCAATTCATTAACTTGATCGCGAAAGCTGGTCAAGGCTGCCGCTTTTTGATCGCCTTCAGCAAAGCGTTTCACACGCACCAAGCTAAAAAACTTGTCCTTTATGAACGCCACGGCATGACGGCCGAAGGAGCCTGTCTGCCCCTTCACGTAGACTCGTCCTTCCCCGCCGGTACCTCGCAACTCCAATTCTCCTGAATTGAACCGCTGTTGGCGGGCAGCATTCCCCACCTCATTTGCTTCTCGCCCCACAAAGCCAACACGATTTAAAAGCACAGGCATTTCACTTTCCTCCGATTATCTTCAAACACGCATACGCACTATTTTACTACTGTTTGAGTCGGTGGTGCATGTACCAGAGTGACAGGGGCACAGAACACCCGAAGCTGAAAATTTCCTGGCGCGCCAAAAAGCTTCAGGACTTGGCACGCGATACGTACTCCCCCGTGCGCGTGTCAATACGTATTTTTTCACCTTCTGAAACAAACAACGGAACTTTGACCACAACTCCGGTCTCAAGCTCAGCCGGCTTGGTTCCCCCCGCAGCCGTGTCGCCTTTCGTTCCCGGCACAGTGTGCGCGATTCTCAATTCCACAAAATTGGGTGGCTCAACGGATACCAACTTTCCATCATGCAAAAGGGCAGAACAGACATCGCTTTCCCGGATCCATTCGCGACATCGCGACATCACCTCCTCTCCCGCACCGTATTGTTCGAAGTTGGAACTGTCCATGAAGTACCAGTGGCTGTCGTCCGAATACAGATATTGCAACTGTATCCCCACTATGTCTGCTGCAGGAATGCTTTCTCCGGACTTGAAAGTCCGTTCAATGACACGTCCATCCAAAAGATTTTTCAAGCGCACACGCATGAAGGCCTGTCCTTTTCCTGGCTTGACAAACTCGCTTGCAATCATTTCACAGGGTACGCCGTTTAGTAAAACTTTCAGCCCGTTTTTGAATTCACTCGTACTGTATGTCGTCAATGTGTCTTGCCTCGTAATAAAAAATGTCAGGCTGAGCCTGGTTTGATGTCCACTTTTGGCTTTCCCGACAGGGCGAGCCATAGTGTGCTTTCCAGCACCCGAATCCTTTCTCTGACATATAAGGCGACTGCTGGAAAATCATCGCGAGATTTCCCGGTGCAAGCCCACAAATGCCAAATCGTTCGAACAGCGAGTAGCGAGCATTATGACAAATAAAAGCTTGCTATAAGCGGGGCTTTGGCTCATTTGTGTCACAAAATTCATGGGCGTATGGATAGCAGAAGCATTTGCTTCTTTTCTTATACTTGATCCGCATGTTCACGCTGTAACAGACTGATATTCCTACTTTTTTTCTCTTTTATTTTCAGGATGCAGAGTTTTTATCAACAGGCATTCCGTGTTATTGCCAAGGAAGCTTCGCCATGATTTGGACAGCAATCGCCCACGTAACCCTCGTCTCGTCTTATAGCCGGCAGCAATTTCAGAGAAAGACAGGCGTCTGCTACGGGTAGTGGTGGACACTTCAATTTTCGCACCCGGGAACACCCACGCGACCAGCAGCAACTTCTCCGCTCCAGTCAGCATTTCAGTTCTTGGAAACTTCATAAACCTGACTCCCTTGCCGCTACGGTGAACAGGAAGCTCACTGACGGCAACTGCGCATACGTGCCCAAGGTTGCTAATCCCCACAAGCAAGCTTTCAGATTCGTCAGCCAACTCCGAAAAATTCAGAAGCACGGGAGGCAATGCCTTCTGGCCTTCTTCAACTCTTAAAACCTGCCAACCCGCCTTCCTGGCAAGCAAGGACTTTGCGGGCGTTCTCAACACCTGACCCTGGCTGTTTGCCCACAGGATATGCGCGTCTTCCTTGGGCAGCAGCACATTCGTGAATTGCCGAATCTTTTCCAGCTTCAGTTTGGCGCTGAGTGGTTCGTTCTTATTCCGTCCGCCAGCCAGTTCGTTGACTCCCAGGCCAAAACACCAGCCGGCTACGTCAAAAAACAAGGCACGGCCATTGCTTTCCCCTTTCGCCTCAGCCAGGAATGCGTCACCCTCAAGGTATTGCAGACTCGCGCGATCCACTTCGCTGCCTTTCAAAACCCGCACCCAACCTTTCTGCGACAACACAACCGTTACTGGCTCGGCAGCAACCGGCAACGGAACCTGGCGGCGAGCCAGCACAGCAGGGTTTCCTTGTAACTCGCTACGGCGCGGATGCCCGAAAGCCTCTGCATCTGCGTTCAGTTCTCTTTTCAGCAGCGAAACCAAGCGCCTCTGGGAATGCAAACAGCGTTCAATGTCTTTCTTTGTATCCAGCAAGCCGACGCGCTCCACCACCAACTTGTTTTCTTCAAGTTTTGCCAATTTGCGCAAACGTAGCTCAAGAATGGCTTCAACCTGCAGCTCGTTGAGACCAAATTCTGACCGCAGCGCGGCACCGGGATCGTCCGAGTTGCGAATGATGTGGATGGCTTTGTCGAGGTCGGCAAAAATCAGTAACAGGCCTTCTACTTGCTCAAGACGCTCTTCAGTTTTGTCCAATCGCCAACGCAATCGCCTGCGGATCGTCTGCTTTCTGAACTCCAGCCATTCCAGAAGAAAGTTCAGCAAAGATTTCATCACGGGACGCCCGTCTTTATCGATGACGTTGAAATTGAAGCGGCAACTTTTTTCAAGGTCTGTCGTCGCCAAAAGGTGTGCAATCAAGGGTTCGGGATCAAAGCCTCGCTTGTTGCTTTCAATAACTAGGCGGACAGGAGTGTCTATATCTGATTCATCTCGCAAATCACTAATGTGGAATAGTTTTTTATTATGTACCTGGCGCGAAATCTGGTCAATAACGCGGGTAGATGAAACCTGCCATGGCAGAGCGGTTATGACGACCTTTTTGCCCTCAACAACATAGCTGGCACGCAAGCGCACCACACCCCGACCGGTTCTGTACATGGTCAACAAGTCTTCTCGCTTGCTGACAATGACGCCGCCGCCAGGAAAGTCTGGTCCCTGGATATTCTGTAAAACATCTTCCAATGTCGCTTTTTTGTCATCCAAAAGGCAAATCAGTGCGGCCACCACTTCGCGCAGATTGTGGGGAAGAATGTCAGCAGACAAGCCAACGGCAATGCCGGTCGCGCCGTTTAGCAGGAGATTGGGCAAACGGGCAGGAAGCACCCGGGGCTCCATCAAGGTGCCGTCAAAGTTTTGTTGAAAATCCACGGTTCCCTGGCTTAGTTCCCGAGTCAGAACTTCTGCGTACGCGGAGAGCTTCGCTTCCGTATAGCGCATGGCCGCAAAGGACTTGGGATCATCAACAGAGCCCCAATTCCCCTGCCCTACCAGAAAAGGATGGTTCATCGTGAAAGGTTGCGCCATCGACACCATGGTCTCGTAGCAAGAGGCATCACCGTGTGGATGAAATTTGCCAATGACGTCCCCCACTGTACGTGCTGCTTTTTTTGGCTTTGAGCTTGCCGAAAGCCCCAGCTCTGTCATGGCGTAAATAATCCTGCGTTGCACAGGTTTCAGGCCGTCACCAAAAAAAGGCAAAGCCCGATCCAGCACCACGTACATGGAATAATCCAGATAGGCTGTTTCGACAAAATCAACCAAGGGCTTGCTGAACAGGCCGTTATCCGAGGATTGAGGCTGAGTCCCACCCGCTTCTTCCTGCTTGGCCGCAGGAAGTTCAGCAGGCGTAGCCTTGGGAGGGAAACCGTTCAGTTCGTGTTGTTTTGAAGAAGCCATAGGCAGTCAACAGAAGACCATTGATGTTCTGAGCGAAAGGACTAAGGAGCTCAGTGCGCGGGCGCGCCTTTGCCCACCTGTTCCCGGACACTTCTGGAATGCCCTGTCCGCAAGCGGGTGACCATGCTGTGAACCGTTCAGTTCGTGTTGTTTTGAAGGAGCCATAGGCAGTCAACAGAAGACCATTGATGTTCTGAGCGAGAGGGCTAAGGAGTTCAATGCGCGGGCGCGCCTTTGCCCACCTGCTCCCGGACGCTTCTGGAATGCTCTGTCCGCAAGTGAGTGACCATGCTGTGAACCGTTCAGTTCGTGTTGTTTTGAAGAAGCCATAGGCAGTCAACAGAAGACCATTGATGTTCTGAGCGAAAGGGCTAAGGAGCTCAGTGCGCGGGCGCGCCTTTGCCCACCTGTTCCCGGACGCTTCTGGAATGCTCTGTCCGCAAGCGGGTGGCCATGCTGTGAACCGTTCAGTTCGTGTTGTTTTGAAGAAGCCATAGGCAGTCAACAGAAGACCATTGATGTTCTGAGCGAAAGGGCAAGGAGCTCAGTGCGCGGGCGTGCCTTTGCCCACCTGTTCCCGGACGCTTCAGGAATGCTCTGTCCGCAAGTGAGTGACCATGCTGTGAACCGTTCAGTTCGTGTTGTTTTGAAGAAGCCATAGGCAGTCAACAGAAGACCATTGATGTTCTGAGCGAAAGGACTAAGGAACTCAGTGCGCGGGCGCGCCTTTGCCCACCTGCTCCCGGACGCTTCTGGAATGCTCTGTCCGCATGTGAGTGACCACGCTGTGAACCGTTCAGTTCGTGTTGTTTTGAAGAAGCCATAGGCAGGCAATAGAAGACCATTGATGTTCTGATCGAAAGGGCTAAGGAGTTCAGTGCGCGGGCGCGCCTTTGCCCACCTGCTCCCGGACACTTCTGGAATGCTCTGTCCGCATGTGAGTGACCATGTCGTGAACCGTTTCTTCGAGCCATAGGCATGCGTCTGAGTCTTCGGAATAGTCAGCCAGGGAATAATGATCTCCGCGCCTTTCCTTCTGATGCAGCTCGTATGCCTTTTTGTGGCGGCCTTTGGCATGGACCACCAAACCCTTGCCTTTACCTGACTTGATTACCGAAAAAACCGGCACGTCACTTGGCCCGTCTGCCACATAAATCATTTGCGAAATCGGTACGCGGCGCTTTTCCTTTGGCAAATAAGCGTTCAAATCAATATCACTTCTAATGTTAGAACCCTTGTTGATTTCAAAAATCGCGCGTGTTTTTGTCGTGTCATCAAGAACATAATGAATGCGGGACAGAACGTTTTCACCGTCCACTTCTTTTTCCTCAAACTCACAGCCCCATACCCCGTCGAAACATGACGCAATCTTGCTGCCCAGGATCATTTGCCGCAGCCCACAGCTCACGACATAGTGTTCAACGTGACACTGAAAGCTTTTGTCAGAGCATTTTTTCGCGACTTTTTTCAGGCGTTTGAAAACGTCCGGGATGCCATCAAAGAACTCCAACTTGGTACCTAGCTCTCTCAGCAGGCCGTTGTTCAGCTTGGGAAATCGCTCATCATGCGTGTAATCCAGAATGTGGTTCAGGTAATTGATGCTTTCAGAAAAGAACGGCGCTTCCCTCGGGCGAGCCGGTAACTGCATCAGTGCCTCTTTTTGTTTCTGCTTCACCTCCTGCCAAAATTTTTCACCGTCTACACCAAAGTGGTCAAACAGAACCTGCTGCATGCTTCCCGGAATCAGCGTTTGGTCAAAGTCCCACAAAATGGCAATCACGTTTTCATCAAACAGTTTGTTCGTCATATTCTGCCAAGTCCTTGCCAGGAACCTTTTTGTGCAAGCCAGCTACGTCGCTCCGACGCTTTCCCCTTGGCAAGCAAGGTATCCATAAATTCCCGAGTATGCGGGCAAATCGTCTCACCATGATCATCGCACTGCAAGCGAAGCAGGCGGCGGTTCTTTCCGACCATCGTCGATTCGCGCAATTGCGCCGGGTTCATTTCACCAAGCCCCTTGAAACGTAAGACCCGAGCCCGTTTCCGGTCTTTTTCGCTGAGTTGTTCCAAAAAGCGGGTCTGTTCCTCGCTATTCGCGGCGTAGTGTACCTGCATTCCCACGTCAATCCGAAACAGCGGCGGCATCGCGATGTACACATGCCCTTCGGTGACCAACCTTCTGAAAAATTGCACGAACAGAGCGCACAGCAATACAGCAATATGCATCCCGTCAGAGTCTGCGTCCGCCAGCACACATATTTTCCCGTAACGCAAACCTTTAAGGCTGTTTTCCTCAGAGTTGTTTTTCTTGGGATGCAAGCCCAAAACAGCAGCAATATCCCGTATTTCCGACGAATGTACAATTTGTTCAGAGCTACTTTCCCAGGTATTCAGAATTTTTCCTCGCAAAGGAAGCACTGCCTGATAACGGCGGTCTCGGGCTTGTTTCGCCGAACCGCCAGCGGAGTCACCTTCGACAAGAAACAACTCGCTTTCTGCAAGATCCGTGGAAGCGCAATCGGCAAGTTTTGCCGGCAGCATCCTGCGGCTCAACAAGGTCTTTCGCGCCTGCCTCTCAGCCGCCATCTTGATGCGCGTCATCGCGTTGTGGACAGAGGCTTCAACAATCGCCCTGCCCTCAGAAGGATGCTGGTCAAGCCACAGGCTGAAAGTATCCTTGACCAAAGAGCTGAGCCGCCGCATGAACGTCGGCAACGTAAAACTCGCTTTCGCCTGCCCTGCAAAGCGAGGGTTTTCCACTTTCACAGAAAGAATGCACGCCACATTGCTCCACAAATCCTCAGGCAACAACCGGGTATTGCACACCAAGGACTCGTGGTAACTGATAAATTCCCGCAAACCCTCAATCAGTCCGGCACGGATACCCGCCACATGGCTTCCGCCCAATTCTGTTCTCACGAGGTTGACGTAGCTTTCGACCAAAGAAGCGCCGTCCGAATACCAATTGACGCACCAGTGAAAAGCGGCATCGTCATGTTCGATATCCGAGATGAAGGAATGTTTCAGCAATAATTCCCGGTGCCGGGAAACTTCTGTCAGATAGTCAGCCATACCTGACTCGTAGTGCCAGGTGCTCTTCTTTTGTTCGCTTTCAACGTACAGTGAGGTCGTCAAGCCCTTACACAGCACCGCTTTGGCGCGCAACAAATGCGCCAGCGCCGCCCGATCGAAACCAGGCCTGTCGAAATAGCTTCCGTTCGGCCAAAAACGAATCGTGGAGCCCTTTTTCCGAGTCTTTCCTGTGTCTTTCAGTTGCGAAACAGTCTGACCATTCTTGAAGTGCATCGTGAATTCGTGTTGTTTTCTTCTGGTATGCACCGTCAGAGCTTCGGACAAGGCGTTCACGACCGACACCCCAACACCATGAAGCCCACCTGCAAAGCGGTAATGCTTGTCTGAAAATTTGCCCCCTGCGTGCAAAGTCGTCAGGATGACTTCAACGCCGGATTTTTTCATGCCGGGATGTTCATCAACTGGCATGCCGCGCCCATTATCCGTGACGCTCAAAGAGCCGTCTTCGTGCAGAGACACGTCAATTTCGCTGGCGTGACCAGCCAGAGCTTCGTCAACGCCGTTATCAATCACCTCTCGTGCCAAATGATCCGGACTCGCGGTGTCCGTGAACATTCCCGGGCGTTTCCTGACCGGATCAAGACCCTCCAGAACCTCAATGGCTTTCGCGTCGTAACTGCTTTGTTGCATTCCTGTTGTGGCCTGAATTGCCTGCTCGCTATTATGGCACGACACGAGTGAGTGCGGTATGAAACCAAGGCAGATTTCCCGGTAGACTGAAGCCATGAGTTGTGCCGCTCCCACGTCTGTCAGGCATTACAAGCAACACCCGCAAGAAACACCCATGCCCGACAATAAGAAAGCGCATCATGACCGCTATTGCAGCAGCTGATCCCAAAGTCAATTGCGTGGTTTCCGCATCTGCAGGAACAGGCAAAACCTGGCTCATCACAGCACGCTTGTTGCGCTTATTGCTGTAATGGCACGACACGAGTGAGTACGGTATGAAACCAAGGCAGATTTCCCGGTAGACTGAAGCCATGAGTTGTGCCGCTCCCACGTCTGTCAGGCATCACAAGCAACACCCGCAAGAAACACCCATGCCCGACAATAAGAAAGCGCATCATGACCGCTATTGCAGCAGCTGACCCCAAAGTTAATTGTGTGGTTTCCGCATCTGCAGGAACAGGCAAAACCTGGCTCATCACAGCACGCTTGTTGCGTTTACTGCTGAGTGGAGAAACGCCGGGAACCATACTCGCCGTCACCTTCACCAAAAAAGCCGCGGATGAAATGCGTGACCGGCTGTATGAAACGCTGGAAAAATGGAGTCGCCTCGAAAACAGAGCTTTGCTTGAAGAAATGAAAACCATTGGCGCGTCAAAGCTTGTGAATCTGCCTCGGGCACAGAGCCTGTATGAAACAGTGTTGCACACCCAAACGCCACCACGCATTGTCACTTTCCACGCCTTCTGCCGGGAATTGTTGATGCTGTTTCCTTTAGAGGCCAGAACCGTTCCCATTGGCTTTAGCCTTGCGGAGAACGACCGGAAAATGCGCAGCAAGGCTCTGGAACTTTTGTTTCAGGAAGTGGCACAGGAGCACAGCACCTTAAAACGCGAGATGGATACTCTGTTCAGGCAGTGCGGCAGTCTGTACAACGCCCAGCAGGGATTGCTGGACTTCTTGCACCAGCGAAACAATTGGCAAGCATTTTGCGTGAGAGACGAGAACGTAGATCCTTGTCGCTTTGCAATTGAAAAGCTTTCCCGTTCATTGCCTGAGGACAGCCCCATTGAAATGGGTTTAAGCGAGTCGAGAAAGCAGGAATTCGCAACGTACGCAAAACTGCTGAAACTATCCGGGAAAACAGATCTGGCGCAAAGGGCGAAACAAATTGAAACGCTGACCCCAGGCTACCAGCCCGAACACTTTGACCGTCTGTACAGCTGTTTTTCGTACGCCTCCAAAATGGGCTGCAAGCCATTAAAGGTCACCCTGAAAATGCAAAAAACGCTGGGCTCTGAAGCAAGTGCCGAGGTAGAAGCGTTGCACAAGAAATGTACCGCATGGCTTGAAGAGCAGCTTGAGAAAATTCAGGAGAAACGTTTTCGGGAACGTAATATCGCTTGGTACCGGCTTGGTTCTCGTTTGGTGGAAATTTACCAGGCACTGAAGCGTGAACATGACACGGCGGACTTTGACGACCTGGAATGGGGAGCCTCTCAACTACTGACGCAAACCAGTAATGCCCAGTACGTGCAGGCCATGCTGAACAGCCGTATTTCTCACATTCTGGTGGATGAATTTCAGGACACAAACCCTTTGCAGTGGGCTCTGCTGTGCCCTTTTCTGGAAGAAATCGCGGCTCAGCACCACGGCAGCGTCATGCTGGTCGGCGATGTCAAACAGTCCATTTACAGCTTCCGAGGAGCACGCCCCGAATTGCTGAAAACAGCCAGCCAATGGATCAGCGAGAAAATGGACGGCAAATGTTTTAGCCAGAATTTTTCCTACCGTTCATCTCCCTCCATCATGGATTTCGTCAACCGTGTTTTCCAAAGCGAAACGATGGCACACGAATACCCTTATGAAAGTCACGAAAGCAATTTACAGACCCCGGGTTGCGTAACGGCTTTGCCCCTGTGCCAGGCATCACGCAAAAACCAGGAGAAACCCTGGCGGAGAATCTTGTCAGACCCGCCGGGCGCCAACGTGGAAACCCCAAGGCAAAAGGAAGCAATGCTGGTAGCACAAACCATCGAACACATTGTGGGCAAAGAGACCATTCACGAAAAAGACGGAAGCACCAAGCTGCTTTGCCACGAAGACATCCTGGTGCTGTTTCGCAAAAGAACCCACATCAAGGACTTCGAAACAGCGTTGCAGTCGCGCAACATTCCTTTCATTCCTTCGGGAAAAGAAACCCTTTACGACTCCCTGGAAGCGTCTGACCTTCTTGCTTTACTGGAGTTTCTGACGGACAAGGAAAACAACCAGTCTCTGGCGCAAGTATTGCGTTCCCCTGTTTTCGAGCTGTCCAGCACCGCGCTTTACGAGCTGAGCAGAGGCAAAAGTCTCTTCAAGGCTTTGCTTTTACAGGAAAAAGAATCCACGCAAATCCTGGTGGAGAAGTTGACCCGCTGGATGGCCATGCGCGACAAGAAGCCTGTTTACGACCTGCTCATGAGCATTGATTCGGAACTTGATTTCCGCGCGACCTACAAACGCGCATCACACCCACAGGAACACGCCTTGATCGATGAACGATTTGAAGCACTGCTGGATTTCGCGCTGGAGCACCAAGACGGGCGCTACAGCGATGTATCCGGCTTTTGCGATGCCCTGCGTGAGCGTAAAAGCGAAACGGGAAGTCACTTGTCTGATCCGATCAGTAATCATGCGCCGGATCTGGAAAAACATGTGCGGTTGATGACGATACACGGAGCCAAGGGGTTGGAAGCCCCAGTCGTTTTCCTCGTGGACTGCGGGCCACAATCTCGCCCCCATCAGGCGTATCGTGCTTTAACCGCCTACAACGAAAACGATATTTACCCTGCGCATTTTGTTTTCAACGCAAGCACCCGTGAAACAGTCGCTTTGGCAGAAAGTTTGCGCGAATCCCGGCAAAAAGCCGAAAAACGCGAAGAGAAGAACTTGCTTTACGTGGCTTTGACGCGCGCCAGGCAATACCTTTATCTTTCAGGAACCGAACAGAGAAAACCCGACTCAAAGCAAAACCATAAGCAGGGAAGTTCCTGGTATTCCTTGTTGGCTCCCCACGCCACCCGCATATCAAAAACGCCGACAGATTTGATCCTGGACACCAGCCCCTCCACTGAGGCGGCCGCTCAAGAACGCACAGACAGGCAAGTACCGGAACACGACACTGAGGAATTTCCTGCTGAAAGCCGGCACCCTGGGTCCGCCAACACGCCAAAGCCACTGCGTCTGCCAGAAAGCACACAAGAGGAGCAAAAGCCGGAAGCCATGCTAATGGGAAAGGTCATACACCGGGCTCTGGAGTTGCTGTGCGAAGAGGAAGCGTGTCGCAAGCAAGAACTGTTCAAGAGGCTGCTTCGCGAATATCCCACACTCCAGGAAAGTCCTGAAAACCTGCACGCCTGGCTTGACGAAGC
Source organism: uncultured candidatus Poriferisulfidus sp. (assembly GCA_965215765.1). Lineage (GTDB taxonomy): Bacteria > Pseudomonadota > Gammaproteobacteria > Poriferisulfidales > Oxydemutatoraceae. Next base: position 1,702,741 of record OZ244118.1, read on the forward strand.
CTGTACGACGTACCACCATCCGAAATTCAGGGAGCTGTTTGACCCCGCTCTCTATTCGTGTGCTTACGACGAAATGCCATTACTGTTTCACCATCAGGAAAAACAGTTCTACGGCCGACTGGATCGAGTTTGCGTCAGCTCAGAGAGAGCCTGGCTAGTGGACTACAAAACCAGCAGCAACGACAATTTGCCAGAAGCGGTGGAAAGTCACCGCCCGAAAATGTTTTCTTACTGGCGCGGGTGTGGCCTGCTCTGGCCCGATAAAGTGGTACGAGCCTCGTTGCTGTTCACGAATAAAAACGTCCTCTACGACTACGCTTTTCAGGAGGAAAGCCAGGCTCCTGACCGCGAATAGACTCCCCAACCGGAAGCCTGTCTGTCTCTAGGCATCTTCCTGTCTCGCTTCCGTCACGTCAAGCGGCAACCCCAAGTGTTCTGCGAGAGGCTCCTGCAGCGCACTTCTGATCCCTTCACTCCCCGCCGCAGAACTCAAGTTGCGCGACCGGCTTCGTCTTGTCTTATTTTCTTCAACAGTGCGGCTGGATCAAGATAGCCTCCCGGTGAACTGCCGCTTTCCAGAAAAATGGCGGGTGTCCCGGTAACCCCCAGACGCCGCGCAAGATCCAGATGCGTTTCAACCGGGTTGGAGCAGGTTTTGCTGGCCAAGTTCATCCCGGATTTCGCTTTGTTCATTGCCGTCCTGCGATCCTTTGCACACCACACGTTCACAGCTTTCACCCGGGAACCCTGGCTTCTCGGCATGAAGAAGTAATTCACTTTGATGCCGGCATCATTCATGGTGGACATATTTCTGTGAAAACGTCGGCAATACGTGCAATCCACGTCCGTGAAGACGTTGACGGTATGTTTGTAGCCCGGCTTGGAAAAACTAATCACTTGCTTCATATTCGCGTCGGCCAAAATATTATGGTTTACACGGCTACGTGTCTCCTTGGTCAAGTTCCGGCCAGTTTTGGTTTCAATGAGATTCCCGGCAAGCAAATGGTTGCCGTCTTCAGTCAAATAAAAGATTTGGTTGTCAATCAAGACCTCATAAATGCCCGGGAGAGGGGACTTGGATACAGAAGCTTCCACACCTGGAAAGACCCTGTCCAAGCCGCTCTTGAGACTTTCTGGGATGACTTCTGCTTTTGCGAAAGCCAAAGACGTTGTAAGCAGTAATGCTGTGAGAAAAAATTTTTTCATTTTCTAGCTCCTGGGGTGGTGGTTGCTGTGCAAAGTCCTCAGTCTGCTTTGCGCAACGTGTGTATAAATTTGAGTCGAGCTTAAATCAGCATGACCCAGCAACAATTGGATGGTTCTCAAGTCTGCACCATTATCCAAAAGATGTGTGGCAAAAGCATGCCGCAGGGAGTGGGGTGAGAATGGCTTGTGAAAATTCGCTTTCATTGCTGTTTGTCGCGCGATGTGCCATGCACTGTACCGACTCAGACCTGCCCCACGCTGGTTCACAAAAAATTTTCGACACGTCCGGTTTTGCAGCAAACCCGGCCTGGCCTCTTTCGAATAGCGCACCAGCCAGTGTTGCGCTTCTTCACCGACCGGAACAATTCTTTCCTTGTTTCTTTTGCCAATGACTCGTAAATATCCGGCGTTGGCGACCACATTGGCAAGCTCCAGGGAGACCGCTTCCCCGATTCTGAGCCCTGTCGAATACAGAAGTTCCAACAATGCTTTATTGCGCAAGCCGATTTTTGTATTTACGTTCCAGACATTCAGCATGCGAGCCACGTCAGCCATGTCCGGGACATGCGGCAAATAAAATGCTGACTTAATGGGATCAGCATCTGCCAGCGGGCTGGACTCCACAACCCTCAGACGAAGCAAATAAGAATAAAAGCATTTCAGCGCGGAAACCAGGCGCTGGTTGGAACGACGGGAATAGCCTTTGGCAAACCGATCGGCAAGAAAATCCTGAATCTGTTCACGTTTTACGGATGAATAACAAATCTTTTGCTTCTGCAGATAGTGGGCAAACTGTTTGATATCGGATTTGTACGCCAGCAGCGTATGTGAGCTTGCGCCTTTTTCAAGCAACAAAGAGGCGCAAAAATCGCTGAGCAAGCCCGAAAACGCTTTAGCACCTATTAGCTCCTTGCCAAAATTATCTGTTGCTGTCATGATGAATCGCCACCCCTGTTGCCCCCATTTTACCATTGCCTGAGCCCGCTGAAAAACCTCTTTGCGTTAGCCTGCTTCGCCGCTTCGGGGCGATAGTTTACGATATATTCATCGTTTTCGCTTTGGGACTGCTGACAACCGTGTTTTGGACTGCTGCCGGTGTTGAGGAAGGTTCGGAACTGTATCCGCTTTACCGAGCTTCTCTCTTTGCCCTGATTTTCTTGTACTACGGATGGTTCTGGACCCACGGCGGGCAGACAGTAGGCATGAAGACCTGGAAAATGAAGCTGGTACGAACAGGGGGTTCGCCTTTTAACTGGGTTCATGCCGCCTCCAGGAGTGCAGCAGCACTCGTTTCCACGTTGTTTCTTGGCGGTGGCTTTTTCAGCGCCTTGTTCCATCCCCGCCGGGCGACCTGGCACGATAATTTCAGCTCAAGCTATCTGGTTCCAGAGTCATTTCAGCCACCTTGCTGATTTTTGCATCGCTTCCTGGCAGCGGCTTTTTCAGCGCCTTGTTCCATCTGTTCCACCTGTCCCACCTGTCCCATCCTTGCCGGGCGACCTGGCACGATAATTTCAGTTCAAGCTATCTGGTTCCAGAGTCATCCCGCCCACCTTGCTGATTTTTGCATTGCTTCCTGGCAGCGACTTTTTCAGCACCTTGTTCCATCTGTTCCACCTGTCCCATCCTTGCCGGGTGACCCGGCACAATAATTTCAGTTCAAGCTATCTGGTTCCAGAGTCATCCCGCCCACCTTGCTGATTTTTGGATCGCTTCCTGGCAGTGGCTTTTTCAGCACCCGGCTCCATCTGCCTCATCTGTCCTACCCTCGCCGGGCGATCTGGCACGATAATTTCAGTTCAAGCTATCTGGTTCCAGAGTCATCCATGCCGCCTTGCTGATTTTTGCATCGCTTCCTGGCAGCGGCTTTTTCAGCACCCGGCTCCATCTGCCCCACCTGTCCCATCTGTTCCATCCTTGCCGGGCAACCTGGCACAATAATTTCAGCTCAAGCTATCTGGTTCCAGAGTCATCCATGCCGCCTTACTGATTTTTGCATTGCTTCCTAGCTACGGCTTTTTCAGTGCCTTGTTCCATCCTCGTCGGGTGACCCGCACAATAATTTCAGTAGTCATCCCGCCCGCCTTACTGATTTTTGCATCGCTTCTTGGCAGCGGCTTTTTCAGCACCTTGTTCCACCTGTCCCATCTGTTCCATCCTCGCCGGGTGGCCTGGCACGACAATTTCAGTTCAAGCTATCTGGTTCCAGAGTCATTTCAGCCACCTTACTGGTTTTTGCATCGTTTCTTGGCAGCGACTTTTTCAGCACCCGGCTCCATCTGTCCCATCTGCTCCATCCCCGCCGGGTGACCTGGCACGATAATTTCAGTTCAAGCTATCTGGTTCCAGAGTCATTTCAGCCACCTTGCTGATTTTTGCATTGCTTCTTGGCTGTGGCTTTTTCAGCGCCTTGTTCCATCCCCGCCGGGCGACCTGGCACGATAATTTCAGCCCAAGCTGTCTGGTTCCAGAGTCATCCAGACCGCCTTGCTGACTTTTGGATCGCTTCCTGGCAGCGGCTTTTTCAGTGCCTTGTTCCATACCCGCCGGGTGGCCTGGCACGATAATTTCAGCTCAAGCTATCTGGTTCCAGAGTCATTTCCGCCACCTTGCTGATTTTTGCATCGCTACCTGGCAGTGGCTTTTTCAGCGCCTTGTTCCATCCCCGCCGGGCGACTTGGCACGATAATTTCAGTTCAAGCTATCTGGTTCCAGAGTCATCCCGCCCGCCTTACTGATTTTTGCATCGCTTCCTTGCAGCGGCTTTTTCAGCACCCTGCCCCACCTGTCCCATCCTTGCCGGGCGACTTGGCACAATAATTTCAGCTCATGCTATCTGGTTCCAGAGTCATCCATGCCGCCTTACTGATTTTTGCATCGTTTCTTGGCAGCGACTTTTTCAGCACCCGGCTCCATCTGTCCCATCTGTTCCATCCCCGCCGGGCGACCTGGCACGATAATTTCAGCTCAATCCATCTGGTTCCAGAGTCATTTCAGCCACCTTACTGGTTTTTGCATCGCTTCCTGGCAGCGACTTTTTCAGCACCCGGCTCCATCTGCCCCATCTGTTCCATCCCCGCCGGGCGACCTGGCACGATAATTTCAGCTCAATCCATCTGGCTCCAGAGTCATCCCGCCCGCCTTGCTGATTTTTGCATCGCTTCCTGGCGGTGGCTTTTTCAGCACCTCGTTCCATCTGTTCCACCTGTCCCATCCTCGTCAGGTAGACCGGCACAATGAATCCGGTCAAGTAACTGGATCCGAGGCCACTCCCCTGTCCCGTGCCCGAAAGAAGTAAAACGGGAAATACAGCACAAAACCCGCAAAGCACAGCAGGTGAGTACCGAAAGCGGCAAGCGCGGCAGGCAAACCCCAAATGATGGCGGCGTTGGCAACTGCCTGGCTCGCTATCCAATAGGAAGCCCCCAGGATGATCGCCATCAAAAGCTGGGCACCGGAACTGTAGCGTTTGTGTAAATTGAAAAACAGGAACGGCAACGCCAACAGCAGCATGATCGGGATGGAAAGCGGGTTGGCAAAACGTTCCCAAAACGCCAGTTCAAACAGGTCTGAACGCATCGTGCTCATTTTCAGGAAGCTCACGTAGCGAGCCAGAGATACGATATCAAGCTGCTCGGGTCGGGGAGCCTCCAAGCTTTTTCCTGCGGATGGCAGCATGCGCGGCACTGCGTATTCCTCGACCTGGAAGGAGTCCGGTTTTGGCTTTTTAAAATGCGTCACACGAACCTGCTTAAATTGGTATGCCTGCTCGTTGACCAGCATGGACTTGGCATCAATCAGGGTCACGAGCTTCCCTTCCGGGCTCAGTTCAAAAAGCTGGACGTCCTGATAGCCGGTTTCGCTCGCCCCACGCACGAGCTGTCCGACATGAATCATCCGGTTTCTTTCCCGAAACCAGCGGTCAAAAGACCTCAGCTCATCGTCTTCGGAATATTCCTGCCCTGCTGAAGACACAATTGCCAGCTCATTGACTGCCATCATGAGTACAGACGACAGCAAGGCAAAGAACAAGAGAAAAACGATCATTCTTGAATAGGAGTACCCCAACAAAAAAGCGGCCTCCAATTCCAATTGCGAAGTGAGATGCCCTATTGCCAGCACCGAGCCCACCAGGATTGCAAAAGGAAAATACACAGATATTTTTTCGGGAAGATCCCGAACCGTGTCCAGAAAAACGGTTAGTAACGGGATCTGTGCAGATTTCTCGGCTTGCTCAGATGCGAAGTCAATCAAAAAATCCAAGCCCACCAAAGCAAGCAATGCGTAAAGGCAGAGCAGAAACAGGCTTCTGCCAAAGTACCTGTCTATCGTCTTTACCATCATGACCGTAACCGCAACCCCAACCCCAACCAAGGCATGGGTGACACCACCATCGCCAGCCAGGACACCAGAAGAAAAACAGCGTGTAAAACCCAGACCCCCGGTGAGACCGCCAGAACTCCCTCCCCTACCCACTTGAGCACTATCAAGGTTGACCCCAGGCATGTCATGTAAATCAGCAAAGCGGGCAACACGTTGGCATACTGGCTGGAGCGAGGACGCCTGATGCACAGAGGCACAACCAGAAGAGCCAAAATGAGCACCAGAAGCGGGAGTGAAAGCCGGCGTTGCAGCTCTGCCTCCGCTGTGGGGCTGTTGTCGTCAAAGAGCGCAGAAAACAACAAGGTGCGCGGTCCACGAGACTTTGCCGCGATCTCTTGCTGCGGAAAAGTCAGCTCCCGGGAACGGTAATACAAAACCTTGGTCAGCTCTCCGCTCTTGCTTTGCTCGTAACGCTCACCGTCCTGAAAGCGAAACACGCCTTCATGGTTTTTGCCGCGTGAAAAGGTTCCCTGGCGAGCCGTTTCAACGACAATTGATCTGTTGTTTTTCTCGGCCACGAAAATATTTTCAAATCCGTCTCCCGAGTCTTTTCTTTCCTGGGCAAAAAAGGTCAAATCAGGCGTTGGGGCGTGAAATTCTCTTGGGGAAAAAACGGAAAAGTCGAGACGCTCGCTGGCCTCCACTTTAAGCGCCACGTACTGTAATCTGAAGCGCGGCATGACTTCGAACGACAAGAAAAGAATCAGCAATGCCACAGGGACTACGAAGCGCGCCAAGGTCGCGTAAATTTCCTGATAGCCGATGCCGACATTAAAGAACCCGTAAATTTCATGATCCTGGTAGAGGCGACCCAGCACCAGAACAATGGCCAGAGTTGTGGCCAAAGGGAACACCATCAGCAAAGCCTCAAAGCTGCCAAAAAACAATAAAGGGAAAAGCAAGTCCTGCGGGTAATGCCCTTCTGCCACACGCGACAGAAAGTACACAAATTGACGGCCCACAATAATCAGAAACAGAACCAGCAAGATGGCCAAGAAGTTGCTGAGCAACTCGGAAAAAAAGTACCTTTTAAAAGTTTGCTTTTTCATCACTTGGGCACTCAATGCACGCTCACCATTCCTGGTATGCAGCATTCAGCAAAACGGGTGCTGGAAAGAAAATTCCTTCACTCATGACCGGCTGCCAGAAAAGCAGCCAAGCCTCAACGGCCGGTTTCCAAAAAATCCCGAGCCGCCTCCAAGTCTGCCAAAGTGTCCACGCCGTGAGCTGATGTGTTTTCTACAATAAGGACGCGAAGGCCTTCACCATTTTCCAGGATTCTCATCTGTTCCAACCTTTCACGCTCCTCCAGAAATGAAACGGGCCAATTGACGTAGCGCCTTAACAGTGCGCAGCTATAAGCGTAGATTCCTAAATGACGCAGGCCAGAAAAACCCGGTTCACGGTTGTAAGGAATTGGCGAGCGGCTAAAGTACAAGGCGTTTTGGTATCGGTCGCAAACCACCTTCACAACGTTGTCGCCCACGTTGGACTGGCTCTCAATTTTCACTGCCAGTGTGGCCGCCGCCGCATGGCCTCGTAGCATCTCTCCCGCTACTGCCGCAATGTGTTCGGGTGGCAGAAAGGGCTCATCTGCCTGCAGATTCACGACACAAACCTCATCCTTCCAATGCCGCAAATTTGCAGTGGCGGCAACCCGTTCTGTACCACATTTGCACTCACTGCCTGTCATGACAAAGTGCCCGCCAAAATCGCTCACGCAGTCCGCAATTTCCTCACTGTCCGTCGCCACAATCACCTCCTCTGCTCCACTCCGCAAAGCGTTCTGGTAGCCGTGCCAAATCATGGGCTTGCCCCCCAAGTCACGCAACACTTTTCTTGGCAAGCGCGTTGAATCCAGACGCGCCGGTATGACGACATGAAACAAAAGCTTTGGGTCGGTGGCACTAATGGCTTGCCCCTCCCACTCTTATGGCAAGAAGACTTTCATTATAAGCAGTTAATAACTGGCAGATAAAAGTATTTTGTCAATCGGGACATGGGCACCCGCCACCGGGAATGGCATAATTTTCACTGACAAGAATGCGTGAAAGTTCTGATCCTGGCAACCGTGTGACTCAAGGGGAAGGTCTGAATCGCCGCCTCAAACGGTCATGCTCTTCCAGGCTAATGGTTCGCGCATCTTCTGCGAGCATGACCGGGATATCGTCTCGTATCGGATAGGCAAGGCGTGCAGGCAAAGAAATCAATTCCTGCCGTTCCTCATCGTATAGCAGAGGGCTCTTGGTTACGGGGCAGACCAGGATGTCCAGCAGTCTTTTATTCACAAACGCGATCTCCGGGAATATAACTTTTCAAAAGACCTAAGAATTTGTTTCTAAAGTCTTGTTCTAACTTGGCTTCTGTTTTTGCATACCAGAGGTCTCCTGAGAAGCCCAAGCATTTCATTGCATCTTTCTGCGTCATCACAACGGCCAAAGCCTTGCTGAAAACCAGGTCTTTCTGCCTGAAACGGTAATGATCAGGGAAAGCGTGCTGTATGCATTTGGCACCCAGTGTCGCAAGAGAACTGAAAAAAGTTTCGGGGTTGCCAATTGCTGCACAAGCGTGGATTTCCTGTCCTTCAAAAGCATCGGGCTTTAACTCTCGCCCACTTTTCAATTCCACAAAACCCGTGATTTGCAAATCCATTCGGTAGCAATTTTCCCAGTATGCACCTTTCACCACCATAAAATCCACAGTCCCTATTCTACTTAAAGGCTCCCTGAGTGGTCCTGCCGGCAACAGGCGTCCATTGCCAAAACCGCGTATGCCGTCAACCATTAAAATCTCTATATGCCGGGGGAGTTTGCGGTGCTGTAGACCGTCGTCGGATATCACAACATCCACTTTGCTATTCTTGAACAAGTGCCAAGCCGCACGGAAGCGATCGCGGCAAATGGCGACCGGACAATCTGACTCAATGGCAAGCAGCACTGCCTCATCCCCGCAGTCAGAGGCCAAGTCCTGGCTGGAAACCAAACGCGCTTTGTGGTTATCCCCTCCTCCATAGCCCCGACTGATCACGCCAGGCCGAAAGCCGTTGTCTCGTAAAGTACGGGCGAGATAGATTGCCATGGGCGTTTTCCCGGTTCCTCCTACCGTAAGATTGCCAACCACCACAACGGGAACCGGAAACGCAGCAGGCTTGGCCTCGAAGCGTTGCCTGAATGAAAGCCCGAATTTGTATAAGCACGAAAGCGGACTGAAAACTCCACTGAGAGGGGAATCTCCATACCACAACCACTCTAAAAATCTCTGCGTGAGTGACCTGTCCACGATTCAGGCGACACCATCTTCTGTGCTTCGCGCTGCGTACAGCTCGCTGTAGGCTCCACCCTCGCCCAGCAATTGCGAGTGAGTCCCCTGCTCAACAATTTTTCCGCCTTCCAAAACCACGACCACATCGGCTAGAACTGCAATATCGAAACGATGTGAAACGATAATGGTCGTACAGTTTTGTGATACTTCCACCAAGGTTTCCCTGACGTGATGCTCAGATATCGGATCCAGTGCCGAGGTGGCTTCGTCAAAGATCAGAATGGCTGCGCGCCTCAGCAGTGCACGCGCGATTGCCACGCGCTGTCGTTGGCCGCCCGAAAGTTGCCAACCCTCTTTCCCCAGAACGGTGTCAAAACCTTGTGGCAGAGCATCCACAAACTCCGTAATGTGCGCCTTTTCCGCAGCTGCGTATATTTCTTCTCGCGAAACTGCCAGACCGTAACTGATGTTGTTCGCCAAAGTGTCACGCGCCAGGGTCGGGGATTGGGTCACGTAAGCAATACACGAGCGCAAAGATCGAAGTGGAAAAGTGGAAATATCCCGCCCGTCCACCAATATCTGTCCATGGGTCGGCCGATACAACGCTGGCACCAGATTCGCCAAGCTGCTTTTTCCCGAACCAGACTTCCCGACCAAGGCAATCAGTGACTTTTTCCGAATTTCCAGATTGATATTTTGTAGGGCGGGCGGGGCATTTTTCTTGTACGAAAGGGACACATTCAAAAAATTGATACGTCCCTCCAGGTTCAGCTTTTCATCGCCACCCGGGCACTGTTCCACCGGGCTGTCCAAGATCTCGAAAACACTTCTGGCAGCAGTCAGACTTCTCGCAAAAGTAGCATTCAGCCTGGCAAGACTCCGGAGCGGTTTTATCAACAGCAAAACCGCGGTAAGAAAAGAAGCGAGTTCTCCGCTCGTCACCCCCGGAATCAAAGTCGTAGACGTGGTCACGTAAATGACCAGCGTCAATCCCAGCCCTCCCAACAGAGAAACCAGTGACACATTTGTCGCGTCAAAGAGCGCGAGGCGCAGATTCAAGCGAAAATTCCGAGCCAGCGTTTTCATAAAATTTGCCAGCCCCAGATTGCTTGAGCCATAAAGCTTTACCGCCTGATTGTCTTTCGCCAATTGACCAATATCGTCATTGAGCAGCCCCAGAGATGCCTGCGCTTTCAAATTGGCACGCCGAAAGTTTTTCAAGGCGACAATGCTCAACAGGACCATAAACGGTGAAAAGACGAGATAAATCAACGTCATTTGCCAGTTCAGATACATCATCCAGACAAGCAGACCCAACACGGAAAGCAAATCACGACTAAGTGTGGCGACTGCCAAGGCTCCAAATACAGCCGCATGATCCGTATTCACAGAAATCCTGTTCACCAGGTGCCCAGTGAGAACATTGTCAAAAAAAGATGCCGGCATATTTTGCAGGCGCTCGTACGCTTCCAGGCGCAATTGACGCACGATGCGGTGACCGACAGACGCGAGGTAATAGTTCCCCGAAATCCCGCCGACACCACGAAGCACCAAAAGAAGCAACAGCACACCCGGAATCCAGGCCACGCTCTGGCCGGGCTCGTGCAGAGAGAGCCCTTCATCCAGTAAAGGCTTGATGATCATTGCCAACCCTGCGTCGGTCGCCGCATAGCACGCCAAACCCGCCAAGGCGACCAACAACAGCCTGAGGTGGCGCATCGTATAGCGAAGCAGCCTTTCACCCACCTCCCAGTCCGTGCCGAGCTCCGGCCAGCCAGCATTCGTCGTGATATTTTTGTTTTCGAGATCCATATTGGCTGCACAGGACGTGCGCTGCCTAAAGTATAAGCCCTTTGGCGATATGCCTGACGCTCACTGAGCTGAGGCGTGGTTGCCTGAAGGTGCTTGCTCGACAGCTTTGCAATCCAGAATCCTTGGCAAATCCCTTGAACGACTTTTTTGCTTCCAATATTTGCTCGAGTCCGCACGATGCATAAGCTTTACCTCCAGAGCCCCTGCCCTTGGGAAGAAGAGACCCAAAGCCCCGGTATCAGCCGTATTGAACACTGGGACATTTCGCTTCTCATAGCGTTCCAGGACTTTCTTTTTGGGGAAACGAAAGCGATTTTTATAGCCGGTAGTCACAACTGCCGCGCAGGGAACGACCGCTGCGATAAAGTTTTCGCTCGATGAAGTCAGGCTGCCGTGGTGCGGTATCAACAGCACCGAACTTTCCAGCCTTTTCGCCGCGGTTTTCAACATGAACTCTTCAGCCGAGCGCTCAATGTCGCCTGTCAAAAGCAGCGAGTTCTCCTGTGTGCTGACCTGTAACACGCAGGATGCGTTGTTGCCAGAGAAGCCAGACTGACCAAGCGGTGGGTGTAAAAACTCGAAGCGGACTCCGTCAGCCTGCCAAAATTTGCCTGCGTGGCATGATTCAAAGCCGCTTCTCTGCAAAGCAAGGTCGGAAGAAAACCGCCTGACGATCTTGATGTTTGCTCCCTGCAGCTTGTTCAAGCCACCGGCATGGTCATTGTCACCATGCGAAACCACCAAGACATCCAAGCGGTCAATACGGCTGCGTCTCAAATACGGCAACAAGCTATGCGCAAGAGGAACAAATCCCGGCTCACGACCCGGCCCTGTATCAAAAAGAACATGGTGCTTAGGGGTGCTGACGAGCACGGAAAGACCCTGTCCAACATCAAAAAACAAGGCGCGAAACGAACCCGGGGGTATGGCGTGAGTCTCGGAACGGTTAAACGCCACCAGACACAGAAGTGCCACGAACAAGAATCCGTACTGAGTGCGAATGAAAGGAAGCGTCAGAAAAGCCACCATCATCAGCGCCAATGCCCAGACCGGCGGCTCAAGAAACCAGTAGAAGCCGGGAATTTCAATCAGCCAACCGCTAAACTGCCAGAAGACTTCCAGAAATTGCCCTGCGAGATCGGCGAAAAACTTGCCTCCAGCGTGCCAAAAATTGGCGCATAACAAAGCAAGCAAGGCACAAGGAAGCACCAAAAAACTCATGAACGGTATGGCAAATGCGTTGGCAATCGGCGCACCAACCACCAAGAGCGCGAAAAAATACAAGGTCAACGGAGTCAGTGCCAAAGCCAGGTAAAGCTGCAGCCCAGCCCAACGCCACACCCGGTTTGTGTAACGAACACCATTCAGCCACGCACAAGTGGTTGCCAGCGCGCCAAAGGAAAGACAGAAAGACGCCGACAAAGTACTCAAAGGATCCAGCACCAAGACCAGAAAAAGCGCCAGACAAAGCGTATTGGTCAAAATGCTTCTCCTGAAAAACAGGGCACAGAACACAAAACACGCCAACATCACCAAAGCACGCTGTGTCGGAATGGAAAACTCGGCCAGCCAGGAATAAAAAAATGCGACCAGCAAAGCCAGTAGCAATGCGACAGGTCTGGCGGCAATTTCCCGTGGATTGGGAATGACCCGCAAACCGATAAACAGCAACAAGGCGTAGACCAGCCCAAAAATTAACGAAATGTGCAAGCCGGAAATGGCGAACAGATGCGCTGTCCCGCTGAACCTTAAACGCTCCCATTGCGTAGCACTCATGTAGCCACGTTCACCAAAGGTCAGTGCCAGAATCGGACCTTTCTGCGCTTCCGGCACAAGGCTTTCCAACTTCTCAAAGATCTTGAACCGCAAGGCTTCCGGATCCCGCAGCGGATCAGCCGGCGTGATCAAACGCAGGCTGCGAACATAACCGCTCGCTCCGATCCCTTTGGCAAACAGGTGCGCCTCATAGTCAAAACCTCCCGGATTGCTGTGACCGCCAGGTTTTTTCAGGCGTATGACACCACTGAAGACATCTCCTGGAACCAAATTTCTCGTCGGGTAAGTCTTTTTAAGGTTGTAAACTCGAAGATTGACGGCTTCGGGCAGAGAAGGCGGAGACAGAATGCGAGCACTGAAGCGAAGCTGATTGCCGTTCTGGATCGGGATGCTTGCCACTTTCAGCGTGACCTGCAAATCCCGCTGCTCATCGGCCGTTGCCAAGACGCGATCCAACGCGCTGTGTGCCGCCAGCAACGCCCACAAAAATCCTGCCACCAAGCTGCACAAACTGCAGCCAAGTCGGTGACGGCTGAACATGCCGACCGCCAAGGGAGCAAGAAAAAACCAGTATTGACCGGGAAGCTCTGTCTGCACTTGCAACAAAAAATTGCCAAGCAGAAAAAAAATACTGGTACAGACCATGGACAGTGGCACCGCAGGTGTAAGTGAGAAGCCCATGTTCGCCGAACAAAAACAAAGCCAAGCCCTCGGCGGGATTGGTGGTGGATAACTCCTGCCCAAGCGTCAACTCAAGACCCTCTTCTGGCACAGAAACCAAAATGTCGCGTGTATTGCTGCCCCTGAAAAACGAGAGGGCTTTGATGCCATCTACAGACAAACCAGACTCTTGAAAGCAGAAGTGGGTAGAACGCACAAGCCAGTGAACGGCTTAATCGCACCTGACCGGCGATATGTCAGGAGCGCGTTGGTCTTTTCGAAATTACCGGGAAATCATGGCGCGTCTTGCGACAGAACGCTTCATCAAGGCGAGGCATTCACCACCTTCGCGAGAATCTGTTGCGTCCATCTCGCGCTGTGCTTGCAGATCAGTCTGGTTTGGGGGGAAAGCAAAGCCGGGCAGCCGCTGCCTGTGGCCATAAGGAATCGAGTCAATCAGAGATGATTTTTTCTGCTACTGGCGGGCAAAGCAGGAAATCGCCTGCGAAAAATGCCGTCAACCCGGCCTTGAACCGAGTTGTGAACCCAACCGCACTCACGCAGTGCATACGAATGCCCCCTCGGCAGACCAGATCACGATTGAAGCCGGAGCAATGCTGCCTTCAAAAAACAGGCTCCAGGTGCTTGCGGCGCATGCAGAATAATCCCGACTCGCCGGGAGCTTTGTTTGCCCGTCCCCGTCTGCTGCAGCTGTCTACCGTACTGCACCGCCAAGAAATACCCGAAACCGAAGACGCATTGAGTCTGCTGGTTGGCGCACCACTTCGATGGCAACCTCATCCCGTAGCATCTGGCCTGTCTCAATCACCCTGATTGTGAACAATGCTTCATTGAGCTCTTCAGAAACATACAGGATCACCGTCATGCGTTGTGTGCTTTCGGCCACCTCACGCAATTCCCCATCCTGAGCACGAAACCTGATCTCGGCATCTCTGCATGCCAGTAACTTGGATGCACAACCAGCCAATCTCATGGCCTCACTCGAAACCTCAACTGGCTTTTAGCCAAGAATTTGAGTCAGCCTCTGCCGGCGGTGCTCATCCCCTGTTGAAAGAAACTGTAAAACCAATCCCTGAACCGGTTCCAAAACATAAGCCCGTACGTGCCTGAAAAACCTCTGCCCGAAACGAGACCGACCATAGACAACTAACGAACCGCGCCACCGAGATATCCGCGCAAGCGCAACCTTACGCTGTCGGTTGGAGATGTACCTTCTGTCATAAACCCTCCCTCAATCGCGCCACCTGCTCCCACCGCATTTTGTACAAATACCCTTACCTTATATTGAGTCCCCGCCTCAAGGTCAAGGCCGACAAAATCAAATGTCTCTGACGTTGAGGTTGTCTCCTTAACCATACTGACAATCACTGTGTCACTGCCATCAATAACATTGACAACATAAGCAAATTTCAGATCATCCCCATCGACTGTAGAGCCATAGTCAGGATCCGTTGTCCCCCTGCCGTAGCCATCGTTGTCGGGACCTATGACCGTCACCTGTACTGTGGTGGTTCCCATCACTGTAGCAGTAACAGATGTTGGCGTGCCCGGAACATTCAGAAGAAAAAATGTACCGTTGGACAGGTTCCCGACACCTTCAGCATTGACTGCCTGCACCGAATAAGAAATTGCGGCTCCACCCTGAAAGATGCTGCGTAACGCCGTGAGGTCAACGACATACATCGTAGTAGAACCCAACTGTATCGGCGTACCACCACCGACTGTCACCTCATACGCCGTTATGGTGGAGCCACCATCGTATGGCACTGTCCAACTCAACGCCAAACTCTGCGTGCTCTCCCGAACCGGAACCAAAAGTGTCGGTGTCCCGGGCTTCACGGCATTTGTCGCAAATACACTCTCAAGCGCATCGCCTTCTCCAATCGCGTTTCTTGCAGTTGACACTATCCGATATTGAGTCCCCGGCTCAAGGTCAAGGCCGGCAAAATCAAATACCACCGACGCTTCGGTAGTGGTTCTGGTCATACTCGAAACTATTTGATCGCCACTAAGAATGCTGACCTTATAGGCAAGCTCCAATGCAACCCTGTCATCAACAATAGAACCGTAGGTGGTGGTATCCGTCGCCTTCCTGCCGTAACCATCGTTGTCTGGGGCACCTACCGTCACCTGTACTGCGGTGGTTCCTGTCTCTGTAGCCGCAATAGATGTTGGCGTGCCCGGGACATCCAGGAGAGTAAATTCACCGGCAGACAGATTCCCGCCACCCACAGAATTATCTGCCCGCACAGAATAAGAAATTGCGTCCCCACCCTGAAAACCTTTGCGTAAAGCCGTGGGATCAACGACATATCTCGTAGTGGCACTCAGCCGTACCAGGGCATCACCGCCGACTGTCACCACATACGTCGTAATGGCGGAGCCACCATCGTCGGGTGCTGTCCAACTCAGCACCAGGCTCTGTGTGGTCTTCCAAACCGGAACCAAAAGTGTCGGTGTCCCGGGCTTCACGGCACGGGTTGTAAATGCACTTTCAAGCTCGCCACCCGCTCCCACCGCGTTTCTTGCAGATGTCACTATCCGATATTGAGTCCACGGCTCAAGGTCAAGGCCGGTAAAATCAAACACCACCGACGTTGAAGTTGTCCCACTGACCATACTTGCAATCTCTTTGCCACTACCACCGATAACGCTGACAACATAGGCAAACTCCAGATCCACCATATCAACTTGAGAACCGTAGGTGGTAGTGTTCGTTGCCTTCCTGCCATAACCATCGTTGTCGGGGGCACCAACCGTCACCCGCACGGTGTTGGCCCCTATCTCTGAAACTGTAACGGTTGTTGGCGTACCGGGAATATCCAGGAGAGTAAATTCACCGGCAGACAGATTCCCGCCACCCACAGAATTATCTGCCCGCACCGAATAAGAAATTGCGGCCCCACCCGTATAGCCGCTGCGTAAAGCCGTGGGGTCAACGACATACATCGTAGTAGAACCTAACTGTATCGGCGCATCACCGCCGACTGTCACCACATACGCCGTTATGGCGGAGCCACCATCGTCTGGTGCTGTCCAACTCAACGCCAAACTCTGCGTGGTCTTCCAAACCGGTTCCAAAAGTACCGGTGTCCCGGGCTTCACGGCACGGGTTGTAAATGCACTTTCAAGCGCATCGCCTTTTCCAACCGCGTTTCTTGCAAATGTCACTATCCGATATTGAATCCCCGGCTCAAGCCCACCCAAGACAAGTGACACTGACGTCGAACGTGTCTGCTTAACCGTGCTGGCAATCTCTTTGCCACTGCCATCGATAACGCTGACAACGTAAGCAAAATTTAGTGCAATCTCATCGACTTTAGAGCCGTAGTCAGTTTCCGTTGTCCCCCTGCCGTAACCATCGTTGTCGGGGGCGTTGACTGTCAGCCGCACGGTGTTGACCCCTGTCTCTGAAACCGTAACAGTTGTTGGCGTACCAGGAACATCCAGGAGAGTAAATTTACCGGCAGACGGATCCCCGTCACCTTCGGCATTGACTGCCCGCACCGAATAAGAGATTGCGACCCCACCCTGAAAGTCTTTGCGTAAAATCGTGGGATCAACAACATGCCTTGTGGTAGTGCCCAGTCGTACCGGCGCATTACCGCCGCCGGTTACCATATACGCCGTTATGTCGGAGCCACCATCGTATGGCACTGTCCAACTCAGCACCAAGCTCTGCGTGGTCTTCCAAACCGGTTCCAAAAGTACCGGTGTCCCGGGCTTCACAGCACGGGTTGTAAATGCACTTTCAAGCACATCGCCTTTTCCAACCGCGTTTCTTGCGAATGTCACTATCCGATATTGAGTCCCCGGCTCAAGCCCACCCAAGACAAGTGACACCGACGTCGAACGTGTCTGCTTAACCGTGCTGGCAATCTCTTTGCCACTGCCATCAATAACGCTGACAACGTAAGCAAAATTTAGTGCAATCTCATCGACTTTAGAGCCGTAGTCAGTTTCCGTTGTCCCCCTGCCATAACCATCGTTGTCGGGGGCGTTGACTGTCACCCGCACGGTGTTGACACCTATCTCTGAAGCTGAAACAACTGTTGGCGTAGCCGGAACATTCAGAAGAACAAATGTACCGGTGGACAGGTTCCCGTCACCTACAGCATTGACTGCCCGCACCGAATAAGAGATTGCGACCCCACCCTGAAAGCCTTCGCGTAAAGCCGTGGGGTCAACGACATGCATCGTAGTAGAACCCAACTGTGTCGGCGAATCACCGCCGCCGGTCACCACATACGCCGTTATGGCGGAGCCACCATCGTCTGGAGCTGTCCAACTCAACGCCAAACTCTGTGTGGTCTTCCAAACCGGTTCCAGAAGTACCGGTGTCCCAGGCTTCACGGCACGGGTTGTAAATGCACTCTCAAGCACATCGCCTTTTCCAACTGCGTTTCTTGCAAATGTCACTATCCGATATTGAATCCCCGGCTCAAGCCCACCCAAGACAAGTGACACTGACGTCGAACGTGTCTGCTTAACCGTGCTGGCAATCTCTTTGCCACTGCCATCGATAACGCTGACAACGTAAGCAAATTTCAGATCATCCCCATCGACTGTAGAGCCATAGTCAGGATCCGTTGTCCCCCTGCCGTAGCCATCGTTGTCGGGACCTATGACCGTCACCTGTACTGTGGTGGTTCCCATCACTGTAGCAGTAACAGTTGTTGGCGTACCAGGAACATCCAGGAGAGTAAATTTACCGGCAGACGGATCCCCGTCACCTTCGGCATTGACTGCCCGCACCGAATAAGAGATTGCGACCCCACCCTGAAAGTCTTTGCGTAAAATCGTGGGATCAACAACATGCCTTGTGGTAGTGCCCAGTCGTACCGGCGCATTACCGCCGCCGGTTACCATATACGCCGTTATGGCGGAGCCACCATCGTATGGCACTGTCCAACTCAGCACCAAGCTCTGCGTGGTCTTCCAAACCGGTTCCAAAAGTACCGGTGTCCCGGGCTTCACAGCACGGGTTGTAAATGCACTTTCAAGCACATCGCCTTTTCCAACCGCGTTTCTTGCGAATGTCACTATCCGATATTGAGTCCCCGGCTCAAGCCCACCCAAGACAAGTGACACCGACGTCGAACGTGTCTGCTTAACCGTGCTGGCAATCTCTTTGCCACTGCCATCGATAACGCTGACAACGTAAGCAAAATTTAGTGCAATCTCATCGACTTTAGAGCCGTAGTCAGTTTCCGTTGTCCCCCTGCCGTAACCATCGTTGTCGGGGGCGTTGACTGTCAGCCGCACGGTGTTGACCCCTGTCTCTGAAACCGTAACAGTTGTTGGCGTACCAGGAACATCCAGGAGAGTAAATTTACCGGCAGACGGAGTCCCGTCACCTTCGGCATTGACTGCCCGCACCGAATAAGAGATTGAGGCTCCACCCTGAAAGTCGCTGCGTAACACCGTGGGATCAACGACATTCCTCGTAGTGGAGCTCAGTCGTACCAGCGCATCATCGCCGACCGTCACCGCATACGCCGTTATGGCGGAGCCACCATCGTCTGGAGCTGTCCAACTCAACGCCAAACTCTGTGTGGTCTTCCAAACCGGTTCCAGAAGTACCGGTGTCCCAGGCTTCACGGCACGGGTTGTAAATGCACTCTCAAGCACATCGCCTTTTCCAACTGCGTTTCTTGCAAATGTCACTATCCGATATTGAATCCCCGGCTCAAGCCCACCCAAGACAAGTGACACTGACGTCGAACGTGTCTGCTTAACCGTGCTGGCAATCTCTTTGCCACTGCCATCAATAACGCTGACAACGTAAGCAAAATTTAGTGCAATCTCATCGACTTTAGAGCCGTAGTCAGTTTCCGTCGTCCCCCTGCCATAACCATCGTTGTCGGGGGCGTTGACTGTCACCCGCACGGTGTTGACCCCTATCTCTGAAACCGTGACAGTTGTTGGCGTACCGGGAACATCCAGGAGAGTAAATTTGCCGGCAGACGGATCCCCGTCGCCTTCGGCATTGACTGCCCGCACCGAATAAGAGATTGCGACCCCACCCTGAAAGCCTTCGCGTAAAGCCGTGGGGTCAACGACATGCATCGTAGTAGAACCCAACTGTGTCGGCGAATCACCGCCGCCGGTCACCACATACGCCGTTATGGCGGAGCCACCATCGTCTGGAGCTGTCCAACTCAACGCCAAACTCTGTGTGGTCTTCCAAACCGGTTCCAGAAGTACCGGTGTCCCAGGCTTCACGGCACGGGTTGTAAATGCACTCTCAAGCACATCGCCTTTTCCAACTGCGTTTCTTGCAAATGTCACTATCCGATATTGAATCCCCGGCTCAAGCCCACCCAAGACAAGTGACACTGACGTCGAACGTGTCTGCTTAACCGTGCTGGCAATCTCTTTGCCACTGCCATCAATAACGCTGACAATGTAAGCAAAATTTAGTGCAATCTCATCGACTTTAGAGCCGTAGTCAGTTTCCGTCGTCCCCCTGCCATAACCATCGTTGTCGGGGGCGTTGACTGTCACCCGCACGGTGTTGACCCCTGTCTCTAAAACCGTAACAGTTGTTGGCGTACCGGGAACATCCAGGAGAGTAAATTTGCCGGCAGACGGATCCCCGTCGCCTTCGGCATTGGCTGCCCGCACCGAATAAGAGATTGCGGCCCCACCCTGAGAGACGCTGCGAAAAGCCGTGGGGTCAACGACATGCATCGTAGTAGAACCCAACTGTGTCGGCGAATCACCGCCGCCGGTCACCACATACGCCGTTATGGCGGAGCCACCATCGTCTGGGGCTGTCCAACTCAACGCCAAACTCTGCGTGGTCTTCCAAACCGGTTCCAAAAGTACCGGTGTCCCGGGCTTCACGGCACGGGTTGTAAATGCACTTTCAAGCGCATCGCCTTTTCCAACCGCGTTTCTTGCAAATGTCACTATCCGATATTGAATCCCCGGCTCAAGCCCACCCAAGACAAGTGACACTGACGTCGAACGTGTCTGCTTAACCGTGCTGGCAATCTCTTTGCCACTGCCATCAATAACGCTGACAACGTAAGCAAAATTTAGTGCAATCTCATCGACTTTAGAGCCGTAGTCAGTTTCCGTTGTCCCCCTGCCGTAACCATCGTTGTCGGGGGCGTTGACTGTCAGCCGCACGGTGTTGACCCCTGTCTCTGAAACCGTAACAGTTGTTGGCGTACCAGGAACATCCAGGAGAGTAAATTTACCGGCAGACGGATCCCCGTCACCTTCGGCATTGACTGCTCGCACCGAATAAGAAATTGCGGCCCCACCCTGAGAGACGCTGCGAAAAGCCGTGGGGTCAACGACATGCATCGTAGTAGAACCCAACTGTGTCGGCGAATCACCGCCGCCGGTCACCACATACGCCGTTATGGCGGAGCCACCATCGTCTGGGGCTGTCCAACTCAACGCCAAACTCTGCGTGGTCTTCCAAACCGGTTCCAAAAGTACCGGTGTCCCGGGCTTCACGGCACGGGTTGTAAATGCACTTTCAAGCGCATCGCCTTTTCCAACCGCGTTTCTTGCAAATGTCACTATCCGATATTGAATCCCCGGCTCAAGCCCACCCAAGACAAGTGACACTGACGTCGAACGTGTCTGCTTAACCGTGCTGGCAATCTCTTTGCCACTGCCATCGATAACGCTGACAACGTAAGCAAAATTTAGTGCAATCTCATCGACTTTAGAGCCGTAGTCAGTTTCCGTTGTCCCCCTGCCGTAACCATCGTTGTCGGGGGCGTTGACTGTCAGCCGCACGGTGTTGACCCCTGTCTCTGAAACCGTAACAGTTGTTGGCGTACCAGGAACATCCAGGAGAGTAAATTTACCGGCAGACGGATCCCCGTCACCTTCGGCATTGACTGCTCGCACCGAATAAGAAATTGCGGCCCCACCCTGAGAGACGCTGCGAAAAGCCGTGGGGTCAACGACATGCATCGTAGTAGAACCCAACTGTGTCGGCGAATCACCGCCGCCGGTCACCACATACGCCGTTATGGCGGAGCCACCATCGTCTGGGGCTGTCCAACTCAACGCCAAACTCTGTGTGGTCTTCCAAACCGGTTCCAGAAGTACCGGTGTCCCGGGCTTCACGGCACGGGTTGTAAATGCACTTTCAAGCACATCGCCTTTTCCAACCGCGTTTCTTGCAAATGTCACTATCCGATATTGAATCCCCGGCTCAAGCCCACCCAAGACAAGTGACACTGACGTCGAACGTGTCTGCTTAACCGTGCTGGCAATCTCTTTGCCACTGCCATCGATAACGCTGACAACGTAAGCAAAATTTAGTGCAATCTCATCGACTTTAGAGCCGTAGTCAGTTTCCGTTGTCCCCCTGCCGTAACCATCGTTGTCGGGGGCGTTGACTGTCAGCCGCACGGTGTTGACCCCTGTCTCTGAAACCGTAACAGTTGTTGGCGTACCAGGAACATCCAGGAGAGTAAATTTACCGGCAGACGGATCCCCGTCACCTTCGGCATTGACTGCTCGCACCGAATAAGAAATTGCGGCCCCACCCTGAGAGACGCTGCGAAAAGCCGTGGGGTCAACGACATGCATCGTAGTAGAACCCAACTGTGTCGGCGAATCACCGCCGCCGGTCACCACATACGCCGTTATGGCGGAGCCACCATCGTCTGGGGCTGTCCAACTCAACGCCAAACTCTGCGTGGTCTTCCAAACCGGTTCCAAAAGTACCGGTGTCCCGGGCTTCACGGCACGGGTTGTAAATGCACTTTCAAGCGCATCGCCTTTTCCAACCGCGTTTCTTGCAAATGTCACTATCCGATATTGAATCCCCGGCTCAAGCCCACCCAAGACAAGTGACACTGACGTCGAACGTGTCTGCTTAACCGTGCTGGCAATCTCTTTGCCACTGCCATCAATAACGCTGACAACGTAAGCAAAATTTAGTGCAATCTCATCGACTTTAGAGCCGTAGTCAGTTTCCGTTGTCCCCCTGCCGTAACCATCGTTGTCGGGGGCGTTGACTGTCAGCCGCACGGTGTTGACCCCTGTCTCTGAAACCGTAACAGTTGTTGGCGTACCAGGAACATCCAGGAGAGTAAATTTACCGGCAGACGGATCCCCGTCACCTTCGGCATTGACTGCCCGCACCGAATAAGAGATCGTGCCCCCACCCTGAGAGACGCTACGTAAAGCCGTGGGGTCAACGACATGCATCGTAGTAGAACCCAACTGTGTCGGCGAATCACCGCCGCCGGTCACCACATACGCCGTTATGGCGGAGCCACCATCGTCTGGAACTGTCCAACTCAACGCCAAACTCTGTGTGGTCTTCCAAACCGGTTCCAGAAGTACCGGTGTCCCGGGCTTCACGGCACGGGTTGTAAATGCACTTTCAAGCGCATCGCCTTTTCCAACCGCGTTTCTTGCAAATGTCACTATCCGATATTGAATCCCCGGCTCAAGCCCACCCAAGACAAGTGACACTGACGTCGAACGTGTCTGCTTAACCGTGCTGGCAATCTCTTTGCCACTGCCATCGATAACGCTGACAACGTAAGCAAAATTTAGTGCAATCTCATCGACTTTAGAGCCGTAGTCAGTTTCCGTTGTCCCCCTGCCGTAACCATCGTTGTCGGGGGCGTTGACTGTCAGCCGCACGGTGTTGACCCCTGTCTCTGAAACCGTAACAGTTGTTGGCGTACCAGGAACATCCAGGAGAGTAAATTTACCGGCAGACGGATCCCCGTCACCTTCGGCATTGACTGCTCGCACCGAATAAGAAATTGCGGCCCCACCCTGAGAGACGCTGCGAAAAGCCGTGGGGTCAACGACATGCATCGTAGTAGAACCCAACTGTGTCGGCGAATCACCGCCGCCGGTCACCACATACGCCGTTATGGCGGAGCCACCATCGTCTGGGGCTGTCCAACTCAACGCCAAACTCTGCGTGGTCTTCCAAACCGGTTCCAAAAGTACCGGTGTCCCGGGCTTCACGGCACGGGTTGTAAATGCACTTTCAAGCGCATCGCCTTTTCCAACCGCGTTTCTTGCAAATGTCACTATCCGATATTGAATCCCCGGCTCAAGCCCACCCAAGACAAGTGACACTGACGTCGAACGTGTCTGCTTAACCGTGCTGGCAATCTCTTTGCCACTGCCATCGATAACGCTGACAACGTAAGCAAAATTTAGTGCAATCTCATCGACTTTAGAGCCGTAGTCAGTTTCCGTTGTCCCCCTGCCGTAACCATCGTTGTCGGGGGCGTTGACTGTCAGCCGCACGGTGTTGACCCCTGTCTCTGAAACCGTAACAGTTGTTGGCGTACCAGGAACATCCAGGAGAGTAAATTTACCGGCAGACGGATCCCCGTCACCTTCGGCATTGACTGCTCGCACCGAATAAGAAATTGCGGCCCCACCCTGAGAGACGCTGCGAAAAGCCGTGGGGTCAACGACATGCATCGTAGTAGAACCCAACTGTGTCGGCGAATCACCGCCGCCGGTCACCACATACGCCGTTATGGCGGAGCCACCATCGTCTGGGGCTGTCCAACTCAACGCCAAACTCTGCGTGGTCTTCCAAACCGGTTCCAAAAGTACCGGTGTCCCGGGCTTCACGGCACGGGTTGTAAATGCACTTTCAAGCGCATCGCCTTTTCCAACCGCGTTTCTTGCAAATGTCACTATCCGATATTGAATCCCCGGCTCAAGCCCACCCAAGACAAGTGACACTGACGTCGAACGTGTCTGCTTAACCGTGCTGGCAATCTCTTTGCCACTGCCATCAATAACGCTGACAACGTAAGCAAAATTTAGTGCAATCTCATCGACTTTAGAGCCGTAGTCAGTTTCCGTTGTCCCCCTGCCGTAACCATCGTTGTCGGGGGCGTTGACTGTCAGCCGCACGGTGTTGACCCCTGTCTCTGAAACCGTAACAGTTGTTGGCGTACCAGGAACATCCAGGAGAGTAAATTTACCGGCAGACGGATCCCCGTCACCTTCGGCATTGACTGCCCGCACCGAATAAGAGATCGTGCCCCCACCCTGAGAGACGCTGCGTAAAGCCGTGGGGTCAACGACATGCATCGTAGTAGAACCCAACTGTGTCGGCGAATCACCGCCGCCGGTCACCACATACGCCGTTATGGCGGAGCCACCATCGTCTGGGGCTGTCCAACTCAACGCCAAACTCTGCGTGGTCTTCCAAACCGGTTCCAAAAGTACCGGTGTCCCGGGCTTCACGGCACGGGTTGTAAATGCACTTTCAAGCGCATCGCCTTTTCCAACCGCGTTTCTTGCAAATGTCACTATCCGATATTGAATCCCCGGCTCAAGCCCACCCAAGACAAGTGACACTGACGTCGAACGTGTCTGCTTAACCGTGCTGGCAATCTCTTTGCCACTGCCATCAATAACGCTGACAACGTAAGCAAAATTTAGTGCAATCTCATCGACTTTAGAGCCGTAGTCAGTTTCCGTTGTCCCCCTGCCGTAACCATCGTTGTCGGGGGCGTTGACTGTCAGCCGCACGGTGTTGACCCCTGTCTCTGAAACCGTAACAGTTGTTGGCGTACCAGGAACATCCAGGAGAGTAAATTTACCGGCAGACGGATCCCCGTCACCTTCGGCATTGACTGCCCGCACCGAATAAGAGATCGTGCCCCCACCCTGAGAGACGCTACGTAAAGCCGTGGGGTCAACGACATGCATCGTAGTAGAACCCAACTGTGTCGGCGAATCACCGCCGCCGGTCACCACATACGCCGTTATGGCGGAGCCACCATCGTCTGGAACTGTCCAACTCAACGCCAAACTCTGTGTGGTCTTCCAAACCGGTTCCAGAAGTACCGGTGTCCCGGGATTCACGGCGTTTGTCGTAAATTGTCTCGCCAGCGCGTCACCCACTCCCACCGCGTTTTGCGCAAATGCCTTTACCGTATATAGAGTCCCTGGCTCAAGGCCGGCAAAATCAAATATCTCCGACGTTGAGGTTGTCTCCCTGACCATACTTGCAATCTCTTTGCCACTGCCATCGATAACGTTGACAACATAGGCAAACTCCAGATCCACCTTATCAACTTGAGAACCGTAGGAGGTAGTGTTCGTTGCCTTCCTGCCATAACCATCGTTGTCGGGGGCGTTGACTGTCACCCGCACGGTGTTGCCCCCTATCTCTGAAGCTGAAACAACTGTTGGCGTACCGGGAACATCCAGAAGAACAAATGTACCGGCAGACGGACTCCCGGCACCTGTAGCATTGACTGCCTGCAGCTGAAAAGCTTCTATCCTGTCCCCACCTTGAACACCCCTGAGTCCGAAAGGCCGATCCTCATCACCACTGCCGGGAAAAATATAGACAAGCGTTGTTTGCACGACGGGAATGTCAGTACTACCTGCACCCGGGCGACCTTCGGCAGCACTAAACCTGTATTTAGTAATTGTGGATCCACCATCGTATGGTGCTCCCCAACTGAACACCAGCCTCTGCGTGGTCTCCCAGACCGAAGCGATAATTGGTGCATCTGGCACCTTGGCATTTGTCGTAAAAGCCACCTCAAGCGCATCGCCTTCTCCCACCACGTTTCTTGCAGATGTCACTATCCGATATTGAGTCCCCGGTTCAAGGTCAAGGTCGACAAAGTCAAATATCACTGACGTTGAGGTCGTCTCACTGACCATACTTGCAATCTCTTTGCCACTGCCATCGATAACGCTGACGACATAGGCAAAATTCAGAAAAATATCATCGGCTGTAGAGCCATAGTCAGGATCCGTTGTCCCCCTGCCGTACCCATCGTTGTCGGGACCTGTGACCGTCACCTGTACTACGGTGGTTCCCATCCCTGTAGCAGCAACAGATGTTGGCGTACCCGGAACATTCAGAAGAACAAATGTACCGGTGGACAGGTTCCCGCCACCTACAGCATTGACTGCCCGCACCGAATAAAAAATTGTGTTCCCACCCTGAAAGACGCTGCGTAACACCGTGAGGTCAACGACATACATCGTAGTAGAACCCAACTGTATCGGCGTACCACCACCGACTGTCACCACATACGCCGTTATGGTGGAGCCACCATCGTATGGCACTGTCCAACTCAACGCCAAACCCTGCGTGCTCTCCCGAACCGGAACCATAAGTGTCGGTGTCCCGGGCTTCACGGCATTTGTCGTAAATACACTCTCAAGCTCGCCACCTTCTCCCACCACGTTTCTTGCAGATGTCACTATCCGATATTGAGTCCCCGGCTCAAGGTCAATGCCGACAAAATCAAATACCGCCGACGTTGAGGTTGTCTCCCTGACCAAACTTGCAATCTCTGTGCCACTCATATCAGTGACGCTGACGAAATAGGCAAAATTCAGATCAACATCATCGACTGTAGAGCCATAGTCAGGATCCGTCTCCTTCCTGCCATAACCATCGTTGTCAGGGGCACCAACCGTCACCCGCACGGTGTTGGCTCCTGTCTCTGAAACCGTAACAGTTGTTGGCGTACCCGGAACATTCAGCAGGCGAACTTCAGTCATTGCCGTTGGCCCCGGATCATCACTAAAATGGTTGCTCCCCCGAACCGAACTCGCGAGGCTGCTTCCTCCGCCCTCTTTACGTAAATACTCCAAATCAGCCCCGCCAACATCCAGGGAAGTTGATCGGGTTCTTGCAGAAGCAAGAGCTCCCACATCCACCTGATACTTGATGTTTGTATTGCCCACTTCAGGGGCATTCCACCTCAAGCGCAAAGTGGAAGCAGAAAGCCATTCCGAGACTAACCTCAAAGGGGCACTGGGGGGCTGCGTAAGACGAATGACGGGAAGTGTATCTGCGTCTCCGAAATACCAAATTTCATCCTCCCATAAGATGCTGTAATAAGTGAACGCTTCGAGGCACACTCCACTATTGAGAATGGTGGGACATCGCAATTGTGCGAGCGTACGCACGGCACCCTCAGGGTCAAGCTTATCAATCGTACCAGGACCTCTCAGACCAATAATTTTTGTCGTTGCGTAGCTGTCCCCGACATAACCTTCATTCAAGCCTATAAGCCCGCCGACTCTCGTGCTTCCTTTGACCGGCCCGGTTGCATAGGCGACGGAGACGCCTTCTTGGTTTACGCCGACCAGACCACCGACATTGGTGCTGCCGCTGACCATCCCGGTCGCGTAAGAACGTATAGCACGTTCAACAGCATTACCGATCAATCCACCAACATTGCTGACTCCTTTGACGTTCCCCGTTGCGTAACTGTAAAGAGTAAATCCACCGCTACCCACCAGCCCGCCAACGTTGGCAATCCCCGTTACTGTGCTCCTTGCAAAACAATTCTCCATGCGAGGAAAAGTAGAGCCATTTATGGAAATGGAGCTGTCGCCAACAAGCCCGCCGACATGATCCCTGCCGGTGACCGTCCCGACCACATAATTGCCACTAAAATGTGCGGGAACCTTGGCATTCTCCCCCGTATGAGCATACGCACCCACCAAGCCACCAACACGATCCCGCCCCGAAACCTTGGCAAACGCATGGCTTTCACGAACCATCCCTCTGCCGCCATTATCTGACGCGACAAGCATCCTTCCGACCAAGGAACCTACCTGATCCCTGCCAGTCGTGCGTGAGCCTCTCAACGCCACTGCCCTCAGGGTTCCAAACGACAGCCCGGAAAACAGACCCACATAATCTTCATCAGGACGGTTAATGAACAAGTTGAAAATCCGGTAACCCCCACCATCAAAAGCCCCGGAAAAACTTGGGCTACTTGGACTGTCGGTTCGTAGCCCGGTGGTGCTGTAGGTGGCTCCAATAGGAGCAAAACCCGCACCACCTTTCCAATCCTTGGTCGTGCTCGCGTCAATGTTTTCCACTTGCACGTAGTGTGCTGTCAGGCTTGAACTGATGCCCTGTAGTTGGCAGAGCGTGGCAATTCGATAAGGGGAACTGCTGGTTCCAAGACCACCTTCAGGAGCCAGGCCATTACCTGGGCAACCTTGGGCAGAAACGGTAGTCATCGCACCTGAAAACACCAGAAACATCACTACGGTGTACGCCAGAATTGCCACGTACTTCCCGAAAGAAGCAGTGCCTACGCCAACGGCAAATTTCGCGTTGGCCAGAAATCTCAAGCGTGAAAGCATTGTCTCTCCCCCATATATCCCTTCCCCTTCAGGCCGAACCACGCAGGTCATATTCTTATATTTCCTGCAAATTCTTTGGAAGGTGTGCAAATCCGCATTCACAAACTGGCAAAGCCAGCAGAAGCCACAAAAGAGACAGACATGACTTTGGTGCTTGCCATGACTTTCAAAACCGGTACATGGCTCCCGAAGCTTTCAAGCCGAACAAGCTAACGTCGGGTCGCTTCGGAAAAAGAGAAAAAGAATGGCAAATGAACAACATGACCTCAAGTACCGGCAGACCGCTGGCGGAGAGGGAGGGATTCGAACCCCCGGAGAGTCGTTAAACCCTCAACGGTTTTCAAGACCGCCGCCTTCAACCGCTCGGCCACCTCTCCCGTACTTTCAAATTGCCGGGCAAGCAGCAACGAGCCGCCTGTCATGACCTCGCATGGCAGTGAATGGCACTCCTGCTTCTCCTGAAACGCTTTCATTTAACCTCTCCTGTGATTGATCCTTATGAACCCCCTTGTCCTCAAAACTATGGGGTCGTCGGAGTATAGCCCATCAACCAGACGAAACGATGGGGTCAGCCCCGCCATCGCGCCGTCTGATGCCAGGCTCCCTCGCGTCTTGGCACGTTCCCGGGCAGTCACTTGCCTGTCTTAAGAGCCAGCTCGCAAAACCAG
The DNA here is from genome assembly GCA_965215765.1 of uncultured candidatus Poriferisulfidus sp. Classification (GTDB taxonomy): domain Bacteria; phylum Pseudomonadota; class Gammaproteobacteria; order Poriferisulfidales; family Oxydemutatoraceae. The sequence goes on from OZ244118.1 coordinate 1,731,639, forward strand.
CCCGTCACTCTCAGAGCCAACCCGGCATCATTCGAGAATTGATGAGAGGTTGCAGCCTTTCTCCACAGCCTGTTTTTCTTTTGCCGAAAAAACAAAAGTACGCCTGCCCCACCGTCCAAATTTGCCGAAGCACCTCATGCTGGGCACTTGTTTGTGATAATCTGAGTGACCGTGAGGTTCCGTTCGGTATCGCAGTGCTGTGCTGATTGGGGTGTGCGGTGGGCCTCCCGGGTCGCCACAGACCTGATTTCGTTCCGCTGGCAGGAGCCGTGTGCCATTGGCTGAAAAAACTGTAGATCTCCGGAAAGTGAGGTGCCCGAGCATTATCGTCAAGCCAAATGATGATGACACCCGGAAATATGCCTTGAGTCTGCTGGTTGGCTCACCACTTCGATGGCAATCTCATCCTGTAGCATCTGGCCTGTCTCAATCACCCTGATTGTGAACAATGCTTCATTGAGCTCTTCAGAAACATACAGGATCACCGTCATGCGTTGTGTGCTTTCGGCCACCTTACGCAATTCCTCATCCTGAACACGAAACCTGATCTCGGCATCTCTGCATGCCAGTAACTTGGATGCACAACCAGCCAATCTCATGGCCTCACTCGAAACCTCAACTGGCTTTTAGCCAAGAATTTGAGTCAACCGCTGCCGGCGGTGCTCATCTCCTGTTGAAAGAAGCGGTAAAACCAAGTCCTGAACCGGTTCCAAAACATAAGCCCATACGTGCCTGAAAAACACCTGCCCGAAACAAGACCGACCATAGGCAACTAGCGAACCGCACCACCGAGATATCCGCGCAAGCGCAACCTTACGCTGTCGGTTGGAGATGTACCTCCTGTCATAAACCCTCCCTCAATCGCGCCACCTGCTCCCACCGCATTTTGTACAAATGCCCTTACCTTATATTGAGTCCCCGGCCCAAGGTCAAGGTCGACAAAGTCAAATATCACCGATGCCTCGGTTGTGGTTCTGCCCATACTCGAAACTATTTGATCGCCACTGAGAATGCTGACCTTATAGGCAAGCTCCAATGCAACCCTGTCATCAACAATAGAACCGTAGGCAGTGGTATCCGTTGCCTTCCTGCCATAACCATCGTTGTCGGAACCTATGACCGTCACCTGTACTGCGGTGGTTCCCATCCCTGTAGCAGTAACAGATGTTGGCGTACCGGGAACATCCAGAAGAACAAATGTACCGGCAGACGGAGTCCCGTCACCTTCGGCATTGACTGCCCGCACCGAATAAGAGATTGAGGCTCCACCCTGAAAGTCGCTGCGTAACACCGTGGGGTCAACGACATACATCGTAGTAGAACCTAACTGTATCGGCGCATCACCGCCGACCGTCACCGCATACGCCGTTATGGTGGAGCCACCATCGTCCGGTGCTGTCCAACTCAACGCCAAACTCTGTATGGTCTTCCAAATCGGTTCCAGAAGTACCGGTGTCCCGGGCTTCACGGCACGGGTCGTAAATACACTCTCAAGCACATCGCCTTCTCCTACCACGTTTCTTGCAGATGTCACTATCCGATATTGAGTCCCCGGTTCAAGGTCAAGGTCGACAAAGTCAAATATCGCTGACGTTGAGGTCGTCTCACTGACCATACTTACAATCTCTTTGCCACTGCCATCAATAACGCTGACGAAATAGGCAAAATTCAGGGCAATACCATCGACTGTAGAGCCATAGTCAGGATCCGTTGTCCCCCTGCCGTACCCATCGTTGTCGGAACCTGTGACCGTCACCTGTACTGCGGTGGTTCCCATCACTGTAGCAGTAACAGACGTTGGCGTACCCGGGACATTCAGAAGAACAAATGTACCGGCAGACTGGTTCCCGTCACCTACAGCATTGACTGCCCGCACCGAATAAGAGATTGTGGCTCCACCCTGAAAGATGCTGCGTAACGCCGTGAGGTCAACGACATACATCGTAGTAGAACCCAACTGTATCGGCGTACCACCACCGACTGTCACCTCATACGCCGTTATGGTGGAGCCACCATCGTATGGCACTGTCCAACTCAACGCCAAACTCTGCGTGCTCTCCCGAACCGGAACCAAAAGTGTCGGTGTCCCGGGCTTCACGGCACGGGTCGTAAATACACTCTCAAGCACATCGCCTTCTCCCACCACGTTTCTTGCAGATGTCACTATCCGATATTGAGTCCTCGGCTCAAGGTCAAGGCCGACAAAATCAAATACCGCCGACGTTGAGGTTGTCTCCCTGACCAAACTTGCAATCTCTGTGCCACTCATATCAGTGACGCTGACGAAATAGGCAAAATTCAGATCAACATCATCGACTGTAGAGCCATAGTCAGGATCCGTCTCCTTCCTGCCATAACCATCGTTGTCAGGGGCACCAACCGTCACCCGCACGGTGTTGGCTCCTGTCTCTGAAACCGTAACAGTTGTTGGCGTACCCGGAACATTCAGCAGGCGAACTTCAGTCATTGCCGTTGGCCCCGGATCATCACTAAAATGGTTGCTCCCCCGAACCGAACTCGCGAGGCTGCTTCCTCCGCCCTCTTTACGTAAATACTCCAAATCAGCCCCGCCAACATCCAGGGAAGTTGATCGGGTTCTTGCAGAAGCAAGGGCTCCCACATCCACCTGATACTTGATGTTTGTATTGCCCACTTCAGGGGCATTCCACCGCAAGCGCAAAGTGGAAGCAGAAAGCCATTCCGAGACTAACTTCAAAGGGGCACTGGGGGGCTGCGTAAGACGAATGACGGGAAGTGTCTCTGCGTCTCCGAAATACCAAATTTCATCCTTCCATAAGCGGCTGTAATAAGTGAACGCTCCGAGGCACACTCCATTATTGAAAATGGTGGGACATCGCAATTGTGCGAGCGTACGCACGGCACCCTCAGGGTCAAGCTCATCAAACGTACCAGGACCTCTCAGACCAATAATTTTTGTCGTTGCGTAGCTGTCCCCGACATAATCTTCATTCAAGCCTATAAGCCCGCCGACTCTCGTGCTTCCTTTGACCGGCCCGGTTGCATAGGCGACGAAGACGCCTCCTTGGTTTACGCCGACCAGACCACCGACATTGGTGCTGCCGCTGACCATCCCGGTCGCGTAAGAACGTATAGCACGTTCAACAGCATTACCGGTCAATCCACCAACATTGCTGACTCCTTTGACGTTCCCCGTTGCGTAACTGTAAAGCGTCCATCCACCGCTACCCACCAGCCCGCCAACGTTGGCAATCCCCGTTACTGTGCTCCTTGCAAAACAATTCTCCATGCGAGGAAAAGTAGAGCCATTTATGGAAATGGAGCTGTCGCCAACAAGCCCGCCGACATGATCCCTGCCGGTGACCGTCCCGACCACATAATTGCCACTAAAATGTGCGGGAATCTTGGCATTCTCCCCCGTATGGGCATACGCACCCACCAAGCCACCAACACGATCCCGCCCCGAAACCTTGGCAAACGCATGGCTTTCACGAACCATCCCTCTGCCGCCATTATCTGACGCGACAAGCATCCTTCCGACCAAGGAACCTACCTGATCCCTGCCAGTCGTGCGTGAGCCTCTCAACGCCACTGCCCTCAGGGTTCCAAACGACAGCCCGGAAAACAGACCCACATAATCTTCATCAGGACGGTTAATGAACAAGTTGAAAATCCGGTAACCCCCACCATCAAAAGCCCCGGAAAAACTTGGGCTACTTGGACTGTCGGTTCGTAGCCCGGTGGTGCTGTAGGTGGCTCCAATAGGAGCAAAACCCGCACCACCTTTCCAATCCTTGGTCGTGCTCGCGTCAATGTTTTCCACTTGCACGTAGTGTGCTGTCAGGCTTGAACTGATGCCCTGTAGTTGGCAGAGCGTGGCAATTCGATAAGGGGAACTGCTGGTTCCAAGACCACCTTCAGGAGCCAGGCCATTACCTGGGCAACCTTGGGCAGAAACGGTAGTCATCGCACCTGAAAACACCAGAAACATCACTACGGTGTACGCCAGAATTGCCACGTACTTCCCGAAAGAAGCAGTGCCTACGCCAACGGCAAATTTCGCGTTGGCCAGAAATCTCAAGCGTGAAAGCATTGTCCCTCCCCCATATATCCCTTCCCGTTCAGGCCGAACCACGCAGGTCATATTCTTATATTTCCTGCAAATTCTTTGGAAGGTGTGCAAATCCGCATCCACAAACTGGCAAAGCCAGCAGAAGCCACAAAAGCGACAGACATGACTTTGGTGCTTGCCATGACCTTCAAAACCGGTACATGGCTCCCGAAGCTTTCAAGCCGAACAAGCTAACGTCGGGTCGCTTCGGAAAAAGAGAAAAAGAATGGCAAATGAACAACATGACCTCAAGTACCGGCAGACCGCTGGCGGAGAGGGAGGGATTCGAACCCCCGGAGAGTCGTTAAACCCTCAACGGTTTTCAAGACCGCCGCCTTCAACCGCTCGGCCACCTCTCCCGTACTTTCAAATTGCCGGGCAAGCAGCAACGAGCCGCCTGTCATGACCTCGCATGGCAATGAATGGCACACCTGCTTCCTCTGAAACGCTTTCATTTAACCTCTCATGTGATTGATCCTTCCGAATCCCCCTTGTCCTCAAAACTATGGGGTCGTCGGAGTATAGCCCATCAACCAGACGAAACGATGGGCACAGCCCCGCCATCAAGCGCCGTCTGGTGCCAGGCTCCCTCGCGTCTTGGCACGGGAAAGAATCCGCCCACCCGACACGGTCAAGGCACGTTCCCGGGCAGTCACTTGCAACGTCACGCACATAAAATGACAAAACCAACAGAAGCCACAAAAGCGACAGCCATGACTTTAAAACCGACGCAAGGCTGCATAACTTTTCAAGTCAAGTAGGTTTACGATGGGAACGACTTGGAAAAAGAGAAAACGAACGGCGAATAAACGACACAAAATGGAGGACTTACTGGTAACAGGCAGAGAGCCACCTGTTAAACTCGAATTAAATTTATGCATGAATAGAAATGCCGTATCGTTTCAATTAACTTTGTAACTTTTCAATAATTTCATAGATTTTTTCTTCTGCTTTTGTTAATACTTTGAACTCAACCCGTTGTGAAGCTTGTATATTCTCTTCCCCATTGTCAATAATTAAATTAGAAAATGACATGCCATTTGCGCGAAACACTTTTTCCAAGAATTTTTTATCAATTGTCGGGTGCGTGATAACATAGCAGTGCTCCAAAACTGCCTTGGCTCTGTTTTGCGATAAAGACATGTTGTTTATGTACGACTGTTCTCTAGTTGCATCGCTCCATACCGAAGAAGTATGTCCCTCAACTCTGATCTCTTCGATTTTGTCACTGTATTTATTGCTGGTTAAAATGCTTAAGTGTCTGGGGAAGAAGTTGTTTAAGATAATTATGTAAGCGGGTTTGATTTCACTACTGTTGGTGTCAAATAAAATATCAGGAGACTTGAAACGAATAGTGTTGTCTGGCAGAATCTCAGCGTCCCATTTTCCCAAATCATTCTTAAATTCAATGTTTAAATCCTTGTTCAATTGTAGTTGTATATTTTGATAGCTCTGTGCTATTTCCTGAATAGATTTTTGTTCTTTTTTCACTTCGCTCATAAACAAAACGGCAATAAATAAAAACACCATCATAAGCCCAGCCATCATGTCTGAGATACTTATCCATTCTCTGTTGGTTTGCATAACTCCCTTTTATTTTTAACAAATTCTTTGTATAACGGTGTAGCTTTAATATGGTCATGCTGATACTCTTTTGCATGACATTCAATGCAAAGGACTTTTAAGTTCTCAGGATCATTATTTGATATATCTGCGTCTATGTGATGTGTATGTAAATATTTCCGATTTTCACTTAAATCACAAGAACATTCTTGGCATGTCCAATTGTGCTTTTCTTTCGTGTCTCTTGAAATTTCTTCCCAACCATCTGCGTAACGTTTTGGGCATGTAGTCATATCTATTTCATTAGTGATATATGGTTCTAGATGTTTTAATGATTGTTTCATGTAGCTTTTAATATTAAAGCCACTAACGGTTTCGTTTGTAGAATAGACTTCATTATAGCATTTCAAACAATATTTACAAAATTTTAGTTTTCTGTAATCACCTTTTGTACCCTCAATGATCCAGAACAAGCCATCACTTCTTGATGCTTTCTTATATCTATGTTCTCTATTATTTTTTCTCATATCATTCAATGCAATGCATTCAAAAACATGAAACTTTGGAGACAGGCGATCCTTTTCGATTTAACAAATATGTACAATTGTCTTATGGACGGAGCCATCATTCAATATTGTAAACAATTCTCCGTTTAAGCTTGAATAAACGTCTCTTAAATCTGTTTTTAAACCTTCTTTTTCAAATAATGCAAGCTCGGTTATAGTGATTTTGTCAATTTTTATTTTATTCACTGCATCCCAAAGCTCGCTGAAATCTGTAAGATTCATTATCTAATGCTATTTGCTCGCTTTAACTTGTTAATCTGTTCCAAAAAATCTTCATAGTCTTGGGCAAATTTATCAGTTAGAGTAGTCAATGCTCTATTAAGTTCTTTTAACGACTTTGGTAATTGTTTCTTTAGCTCTTCGGTTAATTCTCGGGTATCTTCTGATTGCTTAGATAATGCTTGTGATTGTCCAGCTAATGCTTTTGATTGCTCGGCTAAAGTGCCCTTCATTTCTTCAGAAAAAGATTTTAATTGTCCAGTAATACCTTTAGCACCTTCGCTGATCTCGGCAAATGTCTGTAAATGTCTTTCTAAATTCTGTATTTGGTGTTGATTGGTGTTTATAACTATTTCAATCTTTTTGCTGATGGCTTCTATATTGCTATAGTCATCAGTTATGGCACTGATCACCTTGGCATTATCCTTCGATATATATGTGGCAACCTCCATTTGGTCAAATAACTTTGATAAGGTCTCTTGAGTTGCATCAGTGGCAGTTTTAATTTGATCAAATAACTTTGTTAAGGTCACTTGAGTTGCATCAGTGGCAGTTTTAACTTGATCAAATAACTTTGTTAAGGTCACTTGAGTTGTATCAGTGGTAGATTTCAATTGTTTTTCAAATTCCAACACAGAGCTTTTGTAATTATCCTGCCATTTGATCAAGTTTAAGACCGATTCATTAAGCAATTTAAAATTATCGCCAAATTGCTCTGTAAGTTTGCTGTTAAAGTCTTGAATCACACTCTCTAAAGCCTTAATAATTTCTGCTGTCGCACCTTTTGATAAAGTTTTAACGGCTTCTTTCAAACTACCATCAATTATAGCCAGTTCGGCTTTCAAAAATTCTAATAATGACTTTTGGTTTACCTTTAATTCATCTTTGAAACTTGATATTTCAGATAACAAAAGTTTCACACTTTCTCCAACCGGAACCAATAGGGTCAGCTTTTTATCTATAGAACTTAATTTATCCAACTTTCCCAACTTTCCCAACTGTCTGTTAATTTTATTTAATGAAGTGACTTCTTCTTCTGCACTACCCTCTCTCATACACTTCTGGATAAACGAAAGCAAGATTGCTAAAAACATGCCAAATATGGAAGTAATAAATGCTGTTTTTAATCCCTCTAACAGTTTTGGAACGCTATCGGAAACACTAGAGCTATCAAAGCCTAGTAGGCCGATAAGTATACCGATAAAAGTTCCTAGAATACCTAAGCTTACAATTATTGATCTACAATCCCTGTGTGTAAATACATGGGACACCACATCAATAATGAAGATGATTAGCATTACTATTAAGAAAATAGCAATTATTTCTTCTGTAGGAATTTCAATCAGCATTTCGATAAGCATATTCTGCACTTCGATAACCATATCAAGCATTTTGTCAAACATATTTTATAACTCCGTTTTTTTTGGCTGTATCTCAAGAAATCTGTAAATGTTAACTTTCACTGCAGCAAGGCTAGATTCCTTCTGATGGCGATAATTATCCCGAAAAGTGCTTGGGTTCACTAGTGATGCCCTCGTTGCGTTTACTGAGCAGGAGTTGTCCGCAACATTTGCATGAGATGGTGGGAACTGTGCCTTTGTTGGTTGCACAAGCACATAGCACTTGTGACCATTTTTAGTTGGGTTCAGCTTACTGTGCTCTGTCTTGGCAGGTACTCCAAAATTCCGGTTCACCTCTCCCTGACTCTCAAATCGCCTGGCAAGCAACAACGAGCCGCCTGTCATGACCTCGCAGGTTAGTGAATGGCACACCTGCTTCCCCCGAATCGCATTCATTCAACTTTTCCTGTGACTGACCCTTACGAAGTCCCCTTGTCCTCTAGCTTATGGGGTCACCGGAGTATAGCCCATTGACCTGACAGCTGAAAACAATGGGCTCAGCCCCGTCATCGCACACCGTCTGATGCCAGGCTCCCTCGCGTCTTGGCACGGGAAAGAATCCCCCACCCAACACGGTCAAGGCACATCCTTGGACAGCCACTTCCCTGCGCCAAGAGCCAGCTCGCTAAAACAGCCCGTCATTCTCTGAGCCATCCCGGCATCATTCGAGAATTGATGAGAGGCTGCAGCCTTTCTCCACAGCCTGTTTTTCTTTTGCCCGAAAAACAAAAGTACGCCCGTCCCACCGTCCAAATTTACCGAAGCACCTCATGCTGGGCACTTGTTTGTGATAATCTGAGTGGCGGGGAGGTTCCGTTCAGTACCGCAGCACTGTGCTGATTGGGGTGTTCGGTGGGCCTCCCGGGTCGCCACAGACCTGATTTCGTTCCGCTGGCAGGAGCCGTGTGCCATTGGCTGAAAAAACTATAGATCTCCGGAAAGTGAGATGCCCGAGCATTATCGTCAAGCCAAATGATGATGACGCCCGGAAATATACCTTGAGTCTTCTGGCAGACTTGCTTTCGCGCTTTGAGCGGGTGGCAATTGAAGACAGTCTGAAAATTTCCCTTGCGGAGTTTCCTGCAGAGCTCGGAATTTCTGAGGAGCGTATTTTGCATTTGCCGCGCAAAAAATTGTTCCAGTCTGCGGATTTGATCGTGTCGCTGGGTGGTGACGGCACCCTGCTCGGTGCGGCTCAAGGCGCAGCGCGTCTCGGCTTGCCTGTTCTGGGAGTCAATTTGGGTACGCTGGGGTTTCTGGTAGAAATCACGCCCGAATGGATGTCCGAACATTTCAATGCAATTTTTTCTGGCCGTTGCTTTATTGAAGAACGCCAGGTTCTGAACGTCACGCTGTATAAACAGGGTTCCCCTCCAGCCAGCTATGACGCCTGCAACGACCTCACCATCAAGCACTTGAATTCGGTTCGCATCATAGAGCTTGATACGCGTATTGGCGATAAACAACTTTGTACACTCCGATCGGACGGCCTGATAATCGCCACGCCGACGGGTTCAACCGCTTATGCGCTTTCGTGCAACGGGCCACTGGTGCAGCCAACACTTGAAGCCACGCTGATCGTTCCAATTTGTCCGCACACCTTGACCTTCCGCCCTTTGGTTGTTGATTCAAAGAAAACAATCCAGGTGACTTTTTCGCCCCACAACCAAGGCAAAGCTTTGGTCTCGATGGACGGACAAATCAACGAAACGCTTGAGACCGGCGAGCATTTGACCGTGCAGTCTCCTCCTTATAAGCTCAAGCTGGTGCAACCAATGGAGCACGATTACTTCCACACGCTCAGGACAAAATTACGCTGGGCAGAGAAGTTCTAGCCTCGGGAAACAAGGCACTCCCGGGTATTTGTGTACCACTATGCTGAAAGCGCTAAGCGTAAAGAACTTTACCGTCATTGAATCGGTCACACTAATGCCGAGTCGGGGTATGACCGTCATTACCGGAGAAACCGGTGCCGGAAAATCCATTCTTATTGACGCATTGCAGCTTGCACTGGGTGGGCGCGCCAGTACGGGGGTTATCCGGGAAGGAGCGTCGCAGGCGTCGATCACGCTGAACATTGATTTGCACGGGCAGGCATACGCCAGTCAGTGGCTTGCACAACGGGGTCTCGCCGAAGCCGGGGATTGCGTTTTACACCGGGTCATTGAGCGCAGTGGCCGGTCACATTGCTGGATCAATGGCATACCTGCCACCACAACACAATTGCGATCGCTAGGTAGCCTGCTCGTCGATATCTTTGGGCAAAATTCCCAACAATTTCTGTTGCAGCGCGGAAATCATTTGGGCATGCTCGATGAATTGTGCGAACACCAGGAATTGCTGGAAAAAATGAAAAAAATTGCGCACGACTGGAGCGACTGTTCCCGAGAACACGAAGCCATGGAAAAGAATCGGGAAGGTGTGCTAAGCCGTATTGACCTTCTGCGATACCGTGCCAGCGAACTGGATGCCTTGGCTCCTGAGAAAGGAGAGTTTGGCAGCCTTGAAAACAAGCACCGGGTTTTATCCCACCAGGAAAAATTGAAATCCTGTCTGGCTACAACCTTGGGACACCTGGATGAAGTCTACGATGAGTCCTGCGTAACGCGACTGGTCGCGTTGACAAAAGACCTTGAAGCCTTTTCCGGGTTATCTCCGGAAATCGACACTGCGTTGGAGTTGTTACACGACTCCACAAAGAAAATACGGATCGCGGGCGAAGAGCTTCTCAGCTACAAGGACAAAACAGACTTGTCTGCAGCGCGTTTTCAGGAAGTGGAAGCGCGGCTTTCAGACCACTACAGACTTGCCGACAAATATCGGACTGAGCCACAAAAACTCAACGAGCTGTGGCACAGCACGAATGAAGAACTGGCACAGGTTGAAGCACCGGGCGAACAGTTGAAGGCCTTGGACGAAAGACGTCAGGAATTAAGAAGAAGATGGCTGGAACTGGCGCAAGCAGTGGGCAAAAACCGCAGGAAGCTAAAGCTGCACATGGAAAACAAAGTCAGGGCAGCCTTACAAAAACTGAATATGCCGGATAGCGATGTCCAGGTGGAGCTAAAGCAAAGGCTGGATCCCGACAGCTCTGCAACCCACGCACAGGGCTTGGAGTCTGCCGAATTTCTCGTGAGCACGAACCCCAATCAAAAAACCGGGTCAATTGCGAAAATTGCTTCAGGCGGTGAACTGTCTCGCATCAGCCTTGCTTTCCAACTGGTCGCTTCGAAAGCAGCGCGCGTGCCAGTTATGGTCTTTGACGAAGCGGACACGGGAATCGGGGGAGCAAGTGCTGAAATCGTTGGCCGCATGCTGTCGGAAATCGGCAAGCACAGTCAGGTGCTTTGCGTTACGCACTTGCCGCAGATCGCAGTTCAGGCAGACCATCACTGCACAGTCCAAAAAGTGCAGGAAGGCGGGTATTCCAGCGCTTCAGTCAAGAAATTGGACAAGCAGGAACGGGAACAGGAAATTGCGCGCATGATGGCGGGAGTTGAAATCACCAAGCACTCTCTGGCACACGCAAAGGAAATGTTGAATCAAAGCCGTACAAGAAACTGAATTACCTGGTCTGACTTCAGCCTGTACAGAAAATTATTTGCGAGCCAGGGATGCGCTGCTGCGTGTTTTTTTGCTCGGGCACTGCTCATTCTGGCAGTCAACGTACATCGTCATACTGTGGCCAAAAATCTTGAAGCCATGCTCTTTCGCAATGAACTCTTGGCGTTCCTCAATCAACTGGACAACAAATTCCGTAATTTTCCCGCATTGAATGCACATCATGTGATCGTGATGCCAACTTTGATCCAGCTCGTAAATCGCGCAGCCATGTTCAAAGTTATGCTTGATGACCAGCCCTGCTTCAGTAAATTGCGCGCATGATGGCGGGAGTTGAAATCACCAAGCACTCTCTGGCACACGCAAAGGAAATGTTGAATCAAAGCCGTACGAGAAACTGAATTACCTGGCCTGATTTCAGCCTGTACAGAAAATTATTTGCGAGCCAGGGATGCGCTGCTGCGTGTTTTTTTGCTCGGGCACTGCTCATTCTGGCAGTCAACGTACATCGTCATACTGTGGCCAAAAATCTTGAAGCCATGCTCTTTCGCAATGAACTCTTGGCGTTCCTCAATCAACTGGTCAACAAATTCCGTAATTTTTCCGCATTGAATGCACATTATGTGGTCGTGATGCCAGCCCTGCTTCAGGAAATTGCGCGCATGATGGCGGGAGTTGAAATCACCAAGCACTCCCTGGCACACGCAAAGGAAATGTTGAATCAAAGCCGTACGAGAAACTGAATTACCTGGTCTGACTTCAGCCTGTACAGAAAATTATTTGCGAGCCAGGGATGCGCTGCTGCGTGTTTTTTTGCTCGGGCACTGCTCATTCTGGCAGTCAACGTACATCGTCATACTGTGGCCAAAAATCTTGAAGCCATGCTCTTTCGCAATGAACTCTTGGCGTTCCTCAATCAACTGGTCAACAAATTCCGTAATTTTTCCGCATTGAATGCACATCATGTGATCGTGATGCCAACCTTGATCCAACTCGTAAATCGCGCAGCCATGCTCAAAGTTATGCTTGATGACCAGCCCTGCTTCAGTAAATTGCGCGCATGATGGCGGGAGTTGAAATCACCAAGCACTCCCTGGCACACGCAAAGGAAATGTTGAATCAAAGCCGTACGAGAAACTGAATTACCTGGTCTGACTTCGGCCTGTACAGAAAATTATTTGCGAGCCAGGGATGCGCTGCTGCGTGTTTTTTTGCTCGGGCACTGCTCATTCTGGCAGTCAACGTACATCGTCATACTGTGGCCAAAAATCTTGAAGCCATGCTCTTTCGCAATGGACTCTTGGCGATCCTCAATCAACTGGTCAACAAATTCCGTAATTTTTCCGCATTGAATGCACATCATGTGATCGTGATGCCAACCTTGATCCAATTCGTAAATCGCGCAGCCATGCTCAAAGTTATGCTTGATGACGCCCTGCTTCAGTAAATTGCGTCAGCGCTCGATACACTGTGGCGATACCGACTTCTTCTCCATCTTGCAGCAATTTGAGAAAAATATCATGCGCACTGGAGTGTTTCTGTTTTGCCCTGTTCAACACTTCCAGAACTTTCACGCGCGCCGCAGTAACTCGCAAGCCGACACGTTCCAGCGTACTCTCCGAGCGACGAGCCCGCTTTCTGCGTGAGCGATTTTCATGACTGGCTTCAGGGATGGACATCTTTGCCTAAGGCTCTTTCTGGCAACAAATTCGAGTGCCCCATAAATGCAGTTCCAGCCTGGCGAGCCGGCTCTCTTCATGCGCTTGGGTTTCTGTCAGCACCACAGTCTCTCCCTACCCCCAGAATCCAAAGCAAAGCTCTGTTGTTCGGCACAAAAGGCAATGCAAACGGCGGGGTGACAAAAGCACCATAGCAATCCCCCACCAGGCGCGAAATTATAGTAATTCGGCGCACACCAAACAACTTTCACTGCGCATCTCATCTGTACATCTGAAAGGAGCTTTCATAACAGGGCACATCTCTGTTGCCCTGATTGGCGCAAAAACAAAACGTTGCCAGACATGCGCGCAAGTGCCTCCCAAACAAATCAATGCTGGTGTTACCATAAGGAAAACCAACCTTATTTCGCAGCTTATGCGTAAGCGAGTGCGGGTGTAAGACCCTTCCGGCCTACACCACTTTGAAGAGCCCGGATAATATGAATTCATCATCACCCCCCGTACGCCAGCACTGGTCTTCCCGCCTCATATTTATTTTCGCAGTCGCCGGATCTGCCATCGGCCTCGGAAATATATGGAAATTTCCGTACATGGTGGGCAGCAATGGCGGCGGCAGCTTTGTCATTATTTATCTTCTTTGTTCATTGCTGATAGTCGTGCCCATCCTGGTCAGCGAAATCCTCATTGGCCGGAGTGGGGGCGGAAGTCCGGTCAACGCAGTGACGCAATTGTGCAAAAGACATCAGCTGCCTGCCTGGTGGAAAGTCATTGGCTGGTTCGGAATCATTGCTGCAACCACCATCCTTTCTTACTACAGCGTGATTGCCGGCTGGATAGTGGGTTACACCTATCTTGCCACGGTCGGCGAACTGAACGTTGTTTCTGTTGCTGAAAGCTCCCGCATTTTCGAAGATCTGATCAGCGAGCCTTACACGGTCATTTTGCTGCATACGACATTCATGTTGCTGACCGGCGTTACAGTCGGCCGCGGGCTCAACGCCGGCATTGAAAACGTGGTCAAGCTCTTTGTCCCTATGATGTTTCTGATATTGGTGTCAATGGTGGTTTATGCAGCTTTCCAGGGAAGCCTTTGGAAAGGTGCTCGATACTTGTTTACTTTTGACCCTGACGCTTTCAATGGCGAGGTCTTCGTGGCAGCTCTAGGGCAGGCTTTTTTCTCCCTGAGCATTGGTATGGGTGCCCTCATGATGTACGGTGCCTACTTGCCACGAGAAGTGCCGATTATTCATTCCTGCGTCGCCGTGTTCGTATTGGATGTGGCTGCGGCATTGCTTTCAGGCCTGGTCATTTTCTCACTCGTTTTACAAACCGACCTGGATCCGGCGGCCGGCCCCGGGCTGGTTTTTGAAACGTTGCCCCTGGTATTTCACTCGTTGCCGGGTGGTCAATTCGTGGGAGCCGCTTTTTTCATCGTGTTGCTCATGGCCGCCCTGACCTCTTCCATCTCCATGCTGGAATTGGGGGTGGTCTGGCTGATGGAAAAGACCAAAATCACGCGGGCCGCATCCGCCACTCTGGTCTCGGCAACGAGCTGGCTGCTTGGTTTCGCCACGGTTTTTTCCTTTTCCTCCCCGGAAACCTGGCAAATAGGGGGTAAAACCTTTTTCTCGATTCTCGACAATCTGACAGCCAATATCATGCTGCCGCTTGGTGGCGTCCTGGTCGCGCTCTTTGCGGGCTGGGCTCTGCCAAGGTCCCTGATACGTTACGAAACCGGTTTGAAACCTGGCATCGGCGAAACACTTCTGCGGTTTTGTCTGCGCTATCTGGCACCGGTCTGCATATTGCTGGTCTTATGGGACGCAGCGGAATTTTAATTGCCGACTTGGCAAGTGGTATCGCTTAGGCTTTGATTCCATGCCTCAAGTTATCAAAACAAAAATAGTCCCGTTTTCCTGCCTGCAAATGTTTGCACTCGTTGCTGATGTTGAGTCCTATCCGCAATTTTTGCCTTGGTGCAGCCAAGCGGTCATCAAGGAAAAGACCCCGTCCGGAGTTGTCGCCACTTTGACGGCGGTTGCCGGTATCGGGCTCGAATTCACCACTCGAAATCGCAATTACTCTCCTGATCGTATTGAAATGGAGCTGGTGGGCGGGGTTTTGGAAAAGTTGGTGGGTGAGTGGAAGTTCACCGCGCTCGCAGAAGGGTGTCAGGTGCTCTTCAAAGTGGATTTCAGACTGCCCAAGGGCTTGGCAATGCTTTCTGCCAATTTTTTCCTGAAACAGGCCATGGGTTCCTTAGTGGAAGCATTCTCCAAGAGGGCACAACAGGTTTACAAGGATTTGCCGACTAAAAATGTTCCCCGTGACTTCTGAAAAAAACGATTTCATCTTGAAATGGAGCTGGTGGGCGGGGTTTTGGAAAAGTTGGTGGGTGAGTGGAAGTTCACCGCGCACGCAGAAGGATGTCAGGTGCTCTTCAAAGTGGATTTCGGACTTTGCCAAAGGGCTTGGCAATGCTTTCTGCCAATTTTTTCCTGAAACAGGCCATGGGTTCCTTAGTGGAAGCATTCTCCAAGAGGGCACAACAGGTTTACAAGGATTTGCCGACTAAAAGTGTTCCCCGTGACTTCTAAAAAAACGATTTCATCTTGAAATGGAGCTGGTGGGCGGGGTTTTGGAAAAGTTGGTGGGCGAATGGAAGTTCACCGCGCTCGCAGAAGGGTGTCAGGTGCTCTTCAAAGTGGATTTCGGACTTGCCCAAGGGCTTGGCACTGCTTTCTGCCAATTTTTTCCTGAAACAGGCCATGGGTTCCTTAGTGGAAGCATTCTCCAAGAGGGCACAACAGGTTTACAAGGATTTGCCGACTAAAAGTGTTCCCCGTGACTTCTGAAAAAAACGATTTCATCGAAATTGCCTGCCCTGCCGAGTGCCGGAGCGGAATAATGCGGTTTCACTCAGACCAAAAAATGAACGTTCGCGAAATTATGAAGAAAGTGTGCCGCACCAAATGCCTGGACGCGCTGGAACAGGGAACCATGGCGGTCGGTATATACGGAAAGCTGGTTCACCTGAGTTACGTTCCCGGTGCTGGTGACCGCATGGAAATTTATCGACCGCTGATCACGGATGCGCTGGGCAGCAGACAACGTCGGCTGAACAAACAAAAGTAATTAACGCCGCGCGCCTGCGTTCACCTTCTCCCGCTGCCTGATACAGTCTGGCGATTGGCGAAAAAAGCCGCCTGCCTGAACAGGAGAACTCCGCTTTCTTCTGCCGCCAGGACGGGAACCGTCGCTGCAAGCAAGGATTGCCAGGACTTCACCGGGAAGTTGCCTGAAGCCCGAGCCTGGGCAACAGTGCTCTGCTGTAGACTGGCCTTTATGGAGCAGAGTCGTATGAATACCTTTCTTGGTATCGGGCAAAATAGTCTTTTAGCGTGAGACCGGTCCAGGAACGCTTACATTGTTCTGCCAACTGTTCAGGCGTTCCCGTTGCGACAATCTCCCCTCCTCCATCCCCGCCTTCCGGCCCCAAATCCACGATCCAGTCCGCGCATTTGATCACGTCCAGATTGTGTTCGACCACCACTACCGTGTTGCCAAGGTCGCAGAGGCGATTCAAGACACCGAGCAACTGTTTGATATCGTGGAAGTGGAGTCCTGTGGTTGGCTCGTCCAGAAAATACAATGTGTTCCCAGTGTCTTTCTTGGAAAGCTCACACGACAACTTGACTCTTTGCGCTTCTCCACCGGAAAGGGTTGTGGCGTTCTGGCCGAGCGTCAAGTAGGAAAGACCCACGTCTGTCAGCGTGTCCAGTTTCCTTTTAATGGCAGGTACAGCCTGAAAAAAATCCCGAGCCTGCGCAACGCTCATTTCCAGAACTTCGATGATGTTTTTGTTTTTGTAACGGATGTCCAGCGTCTCGCGACTGTAACGCTTTCCTTGGCAAACATCGCATTTCACATAAACGGCTGGAAGAAAATGCATTTCCACACAGATCAGGCCGTCCCCCCGACAAGCCTCGCACCGCCCGCCCTTCACGTTAAAGCTGAACCTTCCCGGGGCATAACCACGCGCTCTGGCTTCTGGTACACCGGCAAAGAGCGCCCGAATAGGCGAAAACAGGCCGGTATAAGTCGCCGGGTTGGAGCGCGGCGTTCGCCCAATAGGGCTTTGGTCAATGTGAATCATGCGGTCTATGTTTTCAAGTCCGGTGATTTTTTTACACGGCGCGCACCTGATATCGGTTTTGTGGAGGTGTCGCATGACCCGCTTGGTCAGCGTCTCGTTCACGGCAGTTGACTTTCCGGAGCCAGAAACCCCGGTGACGCAAACAAAAAGTCCCAGTGGAATCCGCATTTCGACATTCTTGAGATTGTTCCCCGTCATGCCATGCACAACAATTACCTTGTCTTCTTTGAATGCCCGCCGCTGTGGTGGGATTTCAGTTCTCATCCTGCCGCTCAAATAGGCGCCGGTCAGAGAAGCCTGGCACTGCTGAATGTCTTCAAGCTGCCCTTGGGCGACAACCTCCCCACCCTGTTTTCCAGCAGCTGGCCCTATGTCAATGATGTGATCCGCGCTGCGAATGGCTTCCTCATCATGCTCAACCACAATGACAGTGTTCCCCAGATCCCGGAGCCGAAAAAGGGTGTCCAGGAGCCTTTTGTTGTCTCTCTGGTGCAGTCCAATGGAAGGTTCATCAAGGATATACATCACTCCGGTTAAACCGGCCCCGATCTGGCCAGCCAGCCGAATGCGTTGTGCTTCCCCGCCGGAAAGCGTTTCGGCCTTGCGATTCAAGGTCAAATAACCAATGCCGACACCGCTCAGAAAGTTCAGCCTGGATTGTATTTCCTGAACAATTTTGTCTGCAATTTGCGCTTGCTGTGTGGGCAGATTCAGTTTTTTAAAAAAAGACAGCGACTCGTCGATCGTCAGCGCAGTCAGATCAGGCAAAGACACGCCATTGATGAAAACATGGCACGCCGCTTCGTTCAGTCTCGCGCCGCGACAAGTCGGGCAGTGTTGTGACGACATATACTGGCTGAACATCATTTTGATGGCATCTGACTCGCTCTCGTTCAAATGGCGACTCATGATGGGGATGATGCCGCTGAACCGAAGTTTCTTGCCACCACTTGGTGTGGCAGACGAGCCTGCGACACGGGTTTCGCCACCATACAGCAACAACTTGCGCTCGCTGACTTTCAGCAACCTGTACGGCTTGTCCAGTTCGATGCTGGAATGCCTGGCGAGACGGCGCAGCAGTCGATAGTTAAAACGGTTCCTCCGAGACCATCGTGCAATGGCACCTCCCGACAAGCTCAGCTGCGAATTGAGCACCAACTTGCTTTCATCAATTCTCGAAACCACCCCCAGTCCTGCGCAATCTTTGCAGGCACCCATGGGGCTGTTGAACGAAAACAGCCGTGGTTCCAGCTCTTTCAAGCTGTAACCACACTCGGGACAGGCAAAGCGGGCAGAAAAAGTGATCGCCTCCATATCCCCGTCAATTGCCATCACCAATACAATTCCCTCAGACAGTCTGAGTGCCGTTTCCAGAGACTCTGAAATTCTGAGCCTGTTTTCCGCTTTGGAACGGAAGCGGTCGATCACCACTTCGATGCTGTGTTTTTGCTTTGGGTTCAGGGTCAAGGGTTCGGTCGTATCGATAATCTTTCCGTCGACGCGCATCCTGGAAAAACCTTGTGCTTTCAGCGATTCAAAAAGTGCTGAAAATTCTCCTTTGCGATCACGGATCACGGGTGCCAACAGCATCAGGAGAGGCTCTCCCGGGATTTCCAAAACGCGCTCCACCATTTGGGAGACGGTACTGGCAGAAAGTGCCTTCCCGTGGCGAGGACAACGCGGCGTCCCGACCCGGGCGTACATCAGTCTCAGGTAATCCTGCACTTCTGTGATGGTGCCAACTGTTGACCTCGGGTTATGCGAAGTCTTTTTCTGCTCAATGGCAACGGCGGGGGAGAGACCATGGATATAGTCAACGTCTGGCTTCTCGAGGCGAGCCAGAAACTGGCGGGCATAAGACGAAAGAGATTCTATGTAACGACGTTGCCCTTCTGCGTAGATCGTATCAAAAGCCAGGGAGGACTTTCCGGAACCAGACAGGCCGGTAATGATCACGAGTTGATCCCTGGGGAATGTCAGGGAAATATTTTTCAGGTTGTGTGTTCTCGCACCCTTGATGGTAACGAATTTGGTGCCTTCAGACATCATTCTCAAAGGTGTAAACAAAGGATATTCCCAGTGTCAGTCGCCATACACCGGCACACACAGCCCAAGTGCTGTAGCCAACAAAGGGGCAGCAAGAGTCTGTGCTTCGTGCCACAAAAAACGTGGGAACAGTCAAAACCAGGCTTGTTGCCAACTGCTAGCCAGCCTTTTTTTCTGCAAACTTTTCCTGTAAACGAGAAATTTTAACCAGCCGATCTTTTGCGAAGTAAAGGGTTAGCCTCGACAAACGCTTTTCTCCATTTCGAGGGAGAAAATAAAAAATATAGTCCCAGCGCCCATCATGAAACACGCTTGGCATAGTCGGAGAGCCCAGCAAGTACAAGACCTGTTCCTTATTCAAGCCGACTCGCAACCGCTTGAGTGCCTTCCGATCCAGGGCACCACCTTGGACAATATCGATTCGATAAACGAGCTGTGAAGCCTTTTCCTGAATTGTACCCAAAGCACCTGATGACAAGGTGGAACGAGAACACGCAGTAGCCAGCACCAGAGCCAGTACTGCCGTGAAAAGACCCGTATAAAAAGAAGCAGTTCTATTGGACGCAGACATTAAAATTTCCTTGCTGAACAACGGAGAAATCGTACCGTATGTGTACCCGATTTGTGAGTATCGAAAACTGGGGAAACGTGTCCCACCTCGCTCAATCCCTTCTGGCTGTGCGAAGCAGAATTTCCTGGTACGGGTCTTTCGACAGGCACCAGACCCGAGGGAATCAGCATATTGCCACAAAACAGATTGGATGCTAGATTTTATGCTGAACAACGACGCTCAATCCAGAAGGATTTTGTTGAAGGGCTCCTTGACCCGGAACGGGCAACAAAGACACAGAACATCATGAATCACGGCTCCAGCCACTATCTGAGATATTTTCGGGCAGCCCTGCTGCCTCTGCTACTTTTTGCAGAAAATATTCTGGCGACCACTTACGAATTGACTCCGTCACAACGCTTGATTGGAGCACTGCAAATCATCGTGGCAGAAAAAGGCAACACTTTGCTTGAGTTGGCGAAAGAATTTGACTTGGGATACGAAGAGCTCGTTGCCGCCAACCCGACGGTCGACCCATGGTTACCACGCTGGAACGAACAGCTGCTTCTCCCCACACAGTTCATTCTTCCCAAAGGTCCTCGCGAGGGCATATACATCAATCTGGCTGAATATCGACTGTATTATTTCCCAAGCAGCACCAGAGTCATGACTTTCCCGATCAGCATCGGACGCGGAGACTGGAGAACTCCCAAAGGAATGACCGAAGTCGCCGTAAAGCTGGTGAAACCGACCTGGTACCCTCCCGAATCAATCCGCCTTGAGAAGTCTGCAGATGGAATCGAGTTGCCGCGTTCTATCCCGTCAGGGCCTGGCAACCCACTCGGAGACTATGCCCTGAAACTCGCCCTGCCCGGCTATCTTATTCATGGCACCAACAAACCTGACGGGATCGGCATGCAAGTCACGCATGGCTGTATCCGTCTACGCCCCAAGGACATGGGGGAGCTTTTTCCACTTGTCGCCAAGAAAGCACCCACCAGAATCTACCATCAGCCCTTCCGTGCAGCCATGCAGGAAGGAATCGCCTATTTTGAATCCCACGCAAGTGGTGCAGAAAAGAATCTGAAAAACCGCCAGACCGCCACACAACTCAGCCAAGCTCTTGCTGAACTCTATGGGCAATCAGCAGGAACGGAAGTGCCACCCATTGACTGGCACAGGATTATAAAAACTGCCGAGAGCGGGAGCGGCATCGTGCAACCTGTCACCACTGGTGCCAAATTCACGCTGTCTCCCCCTCTCACCAAAATCCGGGAGGAGAAGCACCTCCCCCCACCTGACTCAATCTTTTAGTCAGGCTGGTTCCAATATCCGGAAATAAACGCGAGCAGTTTATTTCATCATGTCGCCTTTCATCATGTCATCTTTCATCATGTGATCGCGCATTTTCATCTTCATGTGTCCCATTTTTCTATCCATCATACGCATCTTCTCCATATCAGAATCATGCTCACTATCCTGGTGGCGAATAGCCTCGGCGTTCTTGTTCGCCGTATTCTGTGCATTGGTCGCAACCCTGTGCACATCAGACATTTGCCTGTCCGCAGCGTCTGCTCTCTCCTCAAGCGCGCTCACACGACTGGCCAGCTGGCCTGAAGCGCAGCCCCCTAAAATTATTACGCTTAAAGCGCTTCCCAGCAACAGTTTGTAATGTGTTGACATATCAAATATCTCCTTAAAAAAATAACAGCCGATTCACGGCTAACAAGAGCGTGCAATATAGCCTCTGAGCGTTAAAAAAGCAATTACCTGAGACAAGCTGCTGTGCGCAATGTATCTACGCCAGTCATGTCAGGCTTGGCATTATCCGCTTTCGTGACCCAAGCGGCCTGAACAAGCTGTCGAGTCGTCCCTGGGGAGCCAATTCGCTCATTGCAGATCAGTCAAAATTTGTTGCCTCAAGACCGCTTCTTCGTTTTCCTTACGCAGCTGAGCAGACAACGGAATCAAACCTCGGTACGTCAGGTAACCATCATCACCAGAAGCATCGTCACTTATAAATGTCTGCACGTACTCCTCAAGCCCGGGGACTATGCCGACATGATCCTTCTTGACGTAGAAAAAAAGCAACCGGGACAGAGGATACTCACCACTTATGGTCGCTTCCAAAGTCGGCCTCTGTCCTTCCACTGACAAACCGCTGACCAGGTCAATGTTCTGATTCAGGAAGCTGAAACCAAATATGCCGTAGGTTTCGGGAGAAACTCTCAGTTTCTGCACCAAAAGGTTGTCATTTTCACCGGTGTCTATATAAGCACCGTCTTCCCGGAGTGTATGGCACCTCACCTTGTAAAGTCTTTTGTCTTGTTTTTTCAACTCTCTTACGCTCGGGAATGTTTTACACCCTCCCTCCATGGCCAGCTCAACAAAAGCATCACGGGTTCCAGAAGTTGTGGGAGGGCCTAAAACCCGTATCTTTATGTCTGGAAAGTCCCGGGAGATATCACTCCATTTTTCATTTGGATTCGGGATAAATGTCTTTTCTTTCCCCGGAGCCGGTATGTCTTTGGCCAGAGCCAGATAAAGTGTGCGAAAAGTCAGAGGAAAATCCACGCCAGCTTTGGATTGGGCAATCACTATTCCGTCGTAGCCAAAGGCAACTTCCATAATCTTTTTCACGCCACGCCTGCTACATCGCTTGACTTCTCCCTGTTTAATCCTTCTTGACGAGTTGACTATATCCGGAGTTCGGTATCCAAGTCCTTCACAGAACAGTTTAATCCCTCCACCCGAACCGGTGGATTCAATTTTTGGCGTTTTGAATTCTGTCTCGCGGCCAAAGTGCTCAGCGACGACCGTCGCAAAGGGATATACAGTGGACGAGCCTACGATGCTGACTTGATCCCGAGCTTTCAGCGGAGATGCGGCAAGGCACAGGGTCACCACAAGCACCGTTAGTGACATCGGTCTTTTCAATGGGCACCTCGTCAGGTTGGGAAAACGGAACAGAAGCCCAGACACTCTAGTCACGTGAGTCAAAGTTCGGGAAAGCCAGAACGCGACAATTTTGATTGTATCTCAAAAACCGCCAGCACCGCATGCAAACAAGACGTGGGCAGTATTCGCCATCCGCTTTGCTGTCAACAGCTACTCGGCTGGACTTTCCTGCCCTGCCAGCGGTCGATCAACGAGTTCGACTCGTGCCAAGGGGGCACAATCTGTACGTCTGAAACCTGCTTTGAGAATGCGCATATACCCACCAGGCCTGTCCCGGTAACGAGGTCCGAGAACCTCAAAAAGTTTTTTCACCGACTGCTTGTTTCGCAACCTGGAAAAAGCCAGGCGCCTGCAACTGACGCTGTCCGCCTTAGCTGCCAAGGTTACCAGGGGTTCAAAAAAACGCCTCAACTCCTTGGCTTTAGGCAACGTGGTTCTGATGGCTTCGTGTTCGATCAACGAAGCAGTCATGTTGGCGAACATCGCCTTTCTGTGAGCGCTGGTTCTGCCCAGCTTCTTCCCTGACTTTCTATGTCTCATAAAATCCCGGGCTCCTCTCTCAGCGCAGCTGCTCTCTTTGTTCCCGCCAAAGCTTCGGAGGAGGCCAGCTGATATCCATGTTCAATTCCAGGCTGTGTTCTTTAAGCCTGCGCTCTATTTCCACCACTGATTTTTTACCCAGATTGGGAGTCTTCAGAAGATCTTTTTCGCTTTTGATGACCAAATCTCCAATAAAGAGGATTTTCTCTGCCTTCAGGCTGTTGGTCAGCCGTGCGCCCAAGTTCAAACGTTCAACCAATTCCGTCAATATGGGATCAATTTCAGCAACCTGGGTGCTTTCAAGAAGATCGACTTCACCATCAAACTGGACAAATTCGGAAAGCTGATAGCTAAGAATCGTCGCAGCTGTTCTCAGCACTTCCTCGGGGTCAACCGTGCCATTGGTTTCCATATCAATAATCAATTTGTCCAAGTCGGTTCGCCTTTCCACGCGCGCACCTTCAACGCTATATGCCACACGGATAACGGGGTTGAAGTTGGCATCCACCTCAATGATTCCAATGTCTGTTGTATCGTCCCTGGTAGCTTTTGCTCTCGCAGCGCGGTATCCCCTGCCGTTTTCCACTACCAGCGTCATGTCAATTTCCCCGTTTTCGGCCAGACCTACAATACGATGATTCTTGTTAAAAACCTCAATGGCTCCGCCTGCCTCTACGTCGGCTCCGGTCACTACTCCTGGACCTTTTTTCTGGATATTGACTTCGACGCTCGATTCCGTCTGCATTTTCACCGCCAATCCTTTCAAATTCAGAATAATATCGGGAATGTCCTCCTGCACACCCTCCAAGGCAGTGTATTCATTAAAAGCACCTTCTATTCTCACAGAGACAACAGCACCTCCCGAAACCGAAGACATGAGCACTCTGCGCAAAGCACTGCCCAGTGTGTGCCCAAAACCTCTTTCCAGAGGTTCCAAAGTCAAGCGCAAATGCGCGGGTGACTTTTTCTCGACGCGCGTCAAACGCGGCTTTAACATACCATCAACTTGCATTACTGCACTCCCGTAGCCTAAACATGAAACGACCGTCGCCGTTATTTGGAATACAGCTCAACGACGAGTGCTTCCTGTATATCCGGTGTAAGTTCTGCGCGCTCCGGTGCCGCTTTAAACACCCCTTTCATCTTCACAGTATCCACGTCAACCCAATCCACGTGTTCCAGTTGACTCAGTACCTTCAAAGCCTCCGCGATGCGCGCTTGCTGGCGTGATTTCTCCTTAATTGAAATCACGTCGTTCGGTTTCACCTGATAGGAGGCAATGTTTACGATATTCCCGTTCACCTCAACGCTTCTGTGGCTAACGAGCTGCCTGCATTCAGCGCGTGTTGAACCGAAGCCCATGCGGTAGGCAACGTTGTCCAGGCGACATTCCAGAAACCGGAACATGTTCTCACCCGTCGCACCTTTTGAGCGCGCAGATTTCTTGTAGTAACCACGGAACTGGGCTTCTGAAACACCGTACAAACGGCGCATTTTCTGCTTCTCACGCAGCTGTACGCGGTAGTCAGAAGGACGTTGTCTGCGACGAGTTCCGTGTGCGCCAGGCGGCTTGGTCATGTTGCATTTCTTCTCAAGTCCACGCCCGCGCGCCTTGAGCATTAAATCAAAGCCCTCGCGGCGGCTGAGCTTACAGGTTGGTCCCAGATATCTTCCCATGATGGTGTTCCTTAAACCCGTCGGCGTTTTGGTGGGCGGCACCCGTTGTGAGGAATCGGTGTTACATCCTGTATGGAAGTAATGTTAAAGCCGACTGTCCCGAGTGAGCGCACTGCTGGCTCACGTCCCGGTCCTGGCCCGCTGATTCGGACTTGCAGGTTCTTCACGCCGTAGCTTTGTTGCGCAACCTTGCCGACTTTTTCAGCCGCCACTTGCGCTGCGAAAGGTGTGCTTTTACGCGAACCCTTGAACCCTGACGTTCCAGCGGTCGCCCAGCATAGAGCCGCACCGCTCATGTCGGTAAAGGTCACGTGCGTGTTATTAAACGAAGCACTCACGTAAACAATGGCATCCGTTACCGAACGCTTCAGTTTCTTTTTTTGGTCAGACGACTTGGATTCTTTAGCCAAAGTTAAACTCCTGTATATTATTTTGACACCCGAACGCGCAATTTCCCCTTGCGCGTCCGGGCATTGGTCTTTGTGCGTTGCCCCCTGACCGGGAGCCGACGACGATGTCGAATGCCACGATAGGAACCAAAGTCCTGCAGACGCTTGATATTCAAGTTCACCTGTCGGCGCAAATCGCCTTCCAGCGTGAACTTGGAGACTTCTTCCCGCAGGCAAGCCATTTCAGCCTCTGACAGATCCCGAATTTTCTTTTCCGGATTAATTTTTGTGCGCTCACAGATCTTCTGTGAGGTACTTTTGCCTAAGCCGTGTATCTGGGTCAGCGCAATTACGGTATGCGCGTGATCCGAAACATTAATACTCGCTATACGTGCCATTTTTCTTAGCCTTGCCTCTGCTTATGCCTAGGGTCTTTACAAATCACCCTGAGGACTCGCCGCCGTCTCACCAACCGGCAATCCCGACACATTTTCTTTACGGACGCTCTGACTTTCATGTTTTCTTACCTGACAACAATCCTTTAAGGCGATCGGATCCTTTCTTTTTGCTGCTCCCTTTTTTCAAAGTAGATTTTTTCATCAGGCTGTCGTATTGCCCGGACAGCATATAGGCTTGAACCTGCGACATAAAATCCATAATCACAACTACAATGATGAGCAAGGAGGTTCCTCCAAAATAGAACGGCACGTCCAGAGACAGAACCAGAAATTCCGGCAACAGACAGACCGTGCTGATGTAAATGGCACCAGCAGCCGTCAGACGACTGGTCACGTTGTCAATGTATTTGGCTGTTTGCGAGCCAGGACGATGCCCGGGGATGAAGGCACCGCTTCGCTTGAGCTGATCGGCTGTATCTCGCGCGTCAAACACAATGGCAGTATAAAAAAAGCAGAAAAACACAATGGCCACCGCGTATAAAAAAATGTACATGGGCTGTCCGGGACCCAATGCTGTAGATATATCCCCCAGCCACTGCATCCCTTCTCCACGCCCAAACCACTGACCCAGGGTTGCCGGAAACAGAATGATGCTGGACGCAAAAATTGGAGGAATGACACCTGCCATATTCAACTTCAAAGGCAAATGGCTACTTTGCGCTGCGTATACGCGCTTGCCTTGCTGTCGGCGGGCATAATTCACGGTCAAGCGACGTTGACCCCGCTCTACGAACACGACAAAGCAGGTCACTGCAATGGTCAAAGCAAAGAGCAATAAAACCAAAGGAGGAGCCAGTTCGCCTGTATTCGTCAATTCCAATGTACCACCAATTGCCGACGGCAGCCCAGCCACAATTCCAGCAAAAATAATGATTGATATTCCGTTACCAATACCCCGCTCATTGATTTGTTCTCCCAACCACATCAAAAACATCGTACCAGTCACCAAGGAAACGGTTACCACAAAAATAAAACCAAAGCCTGTAATGTAAGCGGCGTTCTGGCTTTGTAAGGCAATCGCGACACCAATCGCCTGAAAAGTCGCCAGGAGCACAGTGCCGTAGCGTATATATTGCATGATGATGCGTCTGCCAGCTTCGCCTTCCTTTTTCAATTCTTTCAACTTCGGAATAACTGCGGTCATCAACTGAATGATGATAGATGCCGATATGTACGGCATGATGCCCAAGGCAAACAAGCTGAACCGCTCCAGCGCCCCGCCGGAGAACATGTTGAACATGTTCAGAATAGTGGTGCTTTGTTCCTCAAAAAACTGTGCCATTTGCTCAGGGTCAACGCCTGGCACCGGGATGAAGCTTCCGATCCTGTAAACCGTGAGTGCCATCAGGACAAACAGGAGCCTCTTTCTCAGGGAACCGCTTTTGCCCTTTCCGGCAATCATGGAAAGACTTTGTGGTGTGACTGCCATTCCTAGCTGGCCTCCGTTTCAATGTTGCCGCCCGCTTCCTGGATGCGTTGTCTTGCACCGCGGGTAACTTTGATTCCAGCAAGGGAGACAGCGCGCCCGATCTTGCCGGAATCAATCAATTTGATGTGTTTGGCCAGTCTGTGCACCAAGCCTTCTCGCACCAGAACCGTTCTGTCGATTTTCTCATCTGTCAAAAGGTTGATTTCCCCCAGACGCACTTCCGCGCTTTTGCTGGCGATTCGCGAACTAAAACCGGATTTCGGCAAGCGCCTTTGTAGAGGCATTTGCCCACCTTCAAATCCTCTGCGCACCTTCCCGCCGGAACGCGACTTTTGACCCTTGTGGCCTCTGCCGCAGGTTTTGCCATGACCGGAGCTACGACCACGACCTACCCGCAAAGGCTTCTTTTTACTGCCCGGTTTGGGGCTTAAAGTGTTGAGGAGACAGTCAGGCATTTTCAATCCGAAGCATATAGCCAATTTTTTTGAGCACACCAACAATCTCTGGCCGATCATCAACCACGACAGAACCACGGATGCGCCGAAGGCCAAGACATCGGGCACTTTGTACATGAGATTTCAAACGTCCGTTGAGGCTACGCACCAAAGTGACACGAAATTTCTTTTCCATCACTTTTACTCGGCGCCTTTCTGATGTTCAGGAGTGACAGGGGCAAACGGCATCATGTTGTGTCCTCTGAGGCGAGTTCGTCGTCTAGCAACCGAATCCTGCCGCGCCTGGCCATAACCTGACCATGGGATTCCATCCTTGCAAGACCCAGGACGGTTGCCTTCACGACATTCGTGGGACAACGCGAACCAATACACTTTGACAAAACATTTTTTACGCCAACCACTTCAAAAACTGCGCGCATCGAACCTCCGGCAATAATTCCTGTCCCCGGAGATGCCGGCTTCATAAAAACTCTGGCGGCACCGTACTCGCTAGTGATGGAATAGCACAAAGTATCCCCATTCAACGGCACCTCAACCATGCCTTTGCGCGCCGCCTCCATCGCCTTTTGTATTGCCAGCGGCACTTCGCCCGCCTTGCCGTAACCAAGGCCAACCTTGCCTTTGGCATTGCCGACCACCACCAAGGCGGTGAAGCCAAATTTTCGCCCACCTTTTACGACTTTCGCCACACGGTTAACAGCCACCAGCTTCTCCAGTAGCCCATCCGTCAATTCCGCTCTGTCAATATTCGACACGATTATTCACACTCCGCGATTTTTCAAAACTTCAGCCCGGCTTCTCTCGCGCCACCTGCCAGTGCCCGAATTCTACCAAGATAGGCGTATCCAGAGCGGTCAAAAGCCACTCTCTCAATGCCGGATTCCAATGCTTGCTGCGCCAGCCTTTTTCCGACCAACTCGGCCGCCTGCGACTTGTTCAATCCTTTTAGTTTGTCACTAATGGCTTTTTCCACTGTTGAAGCACTTGCCAAAGTCGTCGTGCCATCCGGCGAAAAAACCTGCGCGTAAGTATGCCGCAAGCTACGGAAGATTCCGAGGCGACAAATTTCGTTACGTCTCGCAGCAATTCTCATTTTCTGCGCTCGTTTTTTTCGTGCTGCTTTTTTATTCATGCCATTACCACCTAGCGTCTCTTCCCTTCCTTTCGGACAATGACTTGACCAGAGTACCGTACGCCTTTGCCCTTGTATGGCTCCGGAGGACGAAAGGCATAAATCTCCGCTGCTGCCTGACCAACTTTCTGTTTGTCTACCCCTTTCACCAGAATTTCAGTCTGCGTGGGGGTTTCAATGGTCAAACCTTGGCGAGGCACGTATCTCAAGGGATGCGAAAAGCCCAGCGACAAATCCAGAACATTGTTTTTCAACTGCGCACGGAAGCCCACGCCAACCAACTCCAGTTTGCGCTCAAAGCCTTTCTCGACTCCATGCACCATGTTAGCTGCCAAAGCTCGCATGGTTCCGGCTATGGCGTTATCTGCCTTTCCCACCGGGCTGAAACAAAGCGTCTGATCGCGATTCTCAAAATGAACCCGCTCGTGAACGTGAAGTGATAACTCACCTTTGGCACCGCGAAAAGTAATATCGCGCCCGGAGATCACGACGTTGACACCCACGGGAATCACAACCGGCTGCTTGGCAATTTTGGACATATCATTCCACCAGGCAAATCACTTCGCCGCCTACTCCACGACGTTTGGCTTCACGCCCGCTTACAACGCCCTGCGACGTGGAAACCACAACTGTCCCCAACCCCCCCATTACGCGCGGCAAATCATCCACCTTGCGGTAAATGCGCAAGCCGGGGCGGCTCACGCGTTTCAGCGTAAGAATCACCGGCTTTCCCTTATGATACTTCAGACCGATACTCAGAACTTTGGTCGGGCCGTCTCCTTCATCCTTGCAAGATGCCAAATATCCTTCCTGACACAGCACGTTAACAATGTTCACTTTCTTAAGTGAATGAGGCACTTTAACAACCTTATGACCAGCCGCCGCAGCGTTGCGGATGCTGGTCAACATGTCAGCAATGGGATCGCACAAACTCATAAGAACATCTACCAGCTTGACTTCACCAAGCCCGGAATTTCTCCGTTCATGGCGTGTTCCCGAAACTTGTTCCTTCCCAGACCAAAATATCGGTAATAACCATTCGCTCTGCCGGTTATCGTGCAACGATTCCGTAGGCGGCAAGGGGAAGCGTCACGAGGCATCTTCAGAATCAGCCCCTGCAACTCCATTCTTTCTTCCAATGACAGATCCGTTGCTTTCAACTTCGCGTTGATTGCTTTTCTCCGCTCTGCATAAGCTGCGACTATGCGCCGCCGCTTCTTCTCTTTTTCAATCATTGCCTTCCTTGCCATTTCAGCCTTCTCTCACAAAAGGAAAGCCATAAGCTTTCAATAGCGCCTCACCCCAGTCATCACGCTTCGTGCTGGTGACAACCGTAACGTCCAGGCCGCGCAAATGGGACAAACGGTCATAGTCTATTTCCGGGAAAACGATCTGTTCACGAATGCCAAATGAGTAATTGCCATGACCGTCAAAGCCTTTCCGTGCAAAACCGCGAAAGTCTCTGGTTCTGGGAATGGCAATATTCAACAGGCGGTAAAAAAATTCGCGCATCCGGGTGCGGCGTAACGTTGCCATGCAACCCACTGGCCACCCGTCACGAATGTTAAAACCGGCAATCGACTTACGTGCCTTGGTGACTATTGGCTTCTGGCCGGAAATCAGAGTCATGTCCTGTATCGCCTCGCTGAGCGCTTCCTTGTCGCGAGATGCCTCACCCACCCCCATGTTGAGGACTATTTTTACGAGCCGTGGAGCATGCATGGGGCTTTTCAGCCCAAGCTCACTGCACAGGTTGCCCACGACCTTTTTTTCCAGGCTTTCCATAGTTTCCATATCAGCACCAATGATGAGCAATCAGCTCACCAATTCTCCGCTACTTTTGAAATAACGCACTTTGCCCCGTCCTTCTACTTCTTTGAGTCCAACGCGCCCGCCTTTTTTGGTGGACGGGTCGTACAGCATGACATTGGAAATGTGTATGGGCATCTCCTTTTCAACAATGCCACCCGATTCTCCGCCCTTAGGGTTGGGACGAATCGATTTTTTGCCTAAATTCACATTTCCCACGAGGATCCGGTCGCCTTTGTGGAAGCTCAACACGGGACCGCGGCTATTCTTGTCGCGCCCACTTATGACGAGCACCTCATCGTTTTTCCTGATTCTTCGCATCTTTACAGGCGTCAAAGCACTTCCGGAGCCAGCGATATGATTTTCATAAACTGCGCACCACGTAACTCTCGTGTGACCGGCCCGAACACACGCGTTCCCAATGGCTGCATTTGGTTGTTTAGCAAAACCGCCGCATTTTCGTCAAAACGGATCAAGGATCCATCAGCACGGCGCACCCCACTGGCGGTGCGTACGACCACAGCTTTATAAACCTCACCTTTTTTCACTTTGCCTCGGGGAATGGCGTCTTTAACGCTCACTCTAATCACGTCTCCGATATTGGCATAACGCCGACGCGTTCCACCCAGCACCTTGATGCATTGCAACTTGCGCGCACCGCTGTTGTCCGCCGCTTTCAATATTGTTTGCATTGCAATCACTGGAATATAAAACCTGGTTCAAAACTCGGGTTAGTTGCTTTTTCGCACGACCCTGGAAAGCTTCCAGGACTTCAATTTGGAAACTTTTCTGCAGGAAACGATTGCAACTGTGTCGCCTAGCCGCGCCTCATTGCTCTCATCGTGCACATGCAAGCAAGTGCGGCGTTTGATGTACTTGCCATAAATTTGATGCTTCACCAATCGCGAAATCAAAACGCGAATGGTCTTTTCCATGGCATCGCTTACGACTTCACCCACCAGTTCTTTTTTTTCTTGAATCACAGGGACTTCCTTCTCGCGCTCAAAACAGTCTCAATACGGGCAATGCTCCGTCTCGCTTTGCCAAAACGATCGTGATGGGGAACTCCGCTTGTACGACTCTGCATGCGTAGCTTAAGCAACTCCTTACGCAATTCAAGCCGTAATTCCCACAATTCGCTCTTCGGCTTGTCTTTGAACTCAGAAAACTTGCTCACAGTAGCGTCCTCCGAATGAAAGAAACCTGTACCGGCAGTTTTGCCGCAGCCAATCTGAATGCCTCGCGCGCCAAGTCCTCGTCAACTCCTTCAATTTCATACAGCATTTTACCCGGCTTGATGACGGCAACCCAATACTCAACATTGCCTTTGCCTTTGCCTTGCCTGACTTCCATCGGTTTTCTCGTGATCGGTTTGTCCGGGAAAATACGGATCCAGACTTTACCCCCCCTTTTCATGTGACGAGTCATCGCTCTTCTGGCGGATTCAATCTGCCGTGAAGTAATAAAGCCTCTGCTTTTGGATCGCATTCCATACTCACCGAAGCACACACTATTTCCGACCCGCGCCAAACCGCGGTTGCTTCCGTTGTGGCGCTTGGCATACTTGGTCCTTGATGGTTGCAACATGTGATTTTCCTGACAATTTAATCAGCTTTGTTCCGAATCGCCAGCTTTCGCGCTGGCGGGGGGAGCATTTCGTGGCTTAGGTTCCCTGGAGCCGGGGTGCCTGGGCTTGTTATCACGAAACCCGGGTTTCGCAGGAGAATCGTCACCGTCTGCTTTGTAGATCCATGCCTTCACACCAATCACACCATAAGTTGTATAGGCTCGTGCGACACCGTAATCAATATTGGCTTTCAAAGTATGAAGCGGCATTTGGCCTTCGCGATACCATTCGCGTCGCGCAATCTCTGCTCCGTTCAGACGCCCTGCGACCGCGACTTTTACGCCGCTTACACCGAGGCGTAGCGCGTTTTGCACGGCACGCTTCATGGCACGACGAAACATGATGCGACGTTCAAGCTGTTGCGCGATGTTCTCGGCGATCAGGTATGCATCCACTTCCGGCTTGCGAATCTCTTCTATATTTATTCTCACTTTGGAAACAGCAACTTTGGAAACGGCAGCTGCGGAAACGGCAGCTTCATCAATCTCGGCCACTTTACGTCTCAACGCTTCCACGTCTTCGCCTTTTTTGCCAATAACAGTTCCTGGGCGTGCCGAATGTACAGCCACTGTCAAAACATCAGGAGTACGCGCTATCCCGATCCGGCTGACCGATGCATGAGCAAGTGCTTTACGCAAAAATGCACGTATTTTCAGATCCTTGCACAGTGAATCTGTGTAACTGTGACGGTTCGCATACCACACCGATGACCACTCGGTGGAAATGCCCAGCCTGAAACCTATAGGATTTACTTTGTGTCCCATGCGAAGATCAGTCCTCAGACAGCACCACAGTAATGTGGCTTCTCAATTTTCGAATGTGACCAACACGCCCACGTGCCCGCGGCTGTATGCGCTTCAATGGCTTGGCAGTATCAACAAAAATCCGATGAACGCGTAATGCGTCCACATCTGCCCCCTGATTGTTTTCCGCATTCGCCAAAGCGGATGCCAATAACTTGAAAATAATGCTCGCTGCCCTTTTCGGGGAAAAACGCAAAATCTCCAACGCTTTCCCAGCGCCCAGGTTACGGATCTGGTCGGCAACCTGCTGACACTTTTGAGGAGAAATAGGGGCGCCTTTCAGCACTGCTCTTGCTTCCATATATCGCCTTATTTGGTTTTACGGTCGCCGGAATGCATTCTGAACAGGCGAGTCGGCGCAAACTCGCCGAGGCGATGCCCCACCATGTTCTCAGATACATGCAAAGGAATATGCTGGCGCCCATTGTGAACGTTGATCGTGAGGCCAACCATCAGCGGAACAATCATGGAACGCCTGGACCAGGTTTTGATCGGACGTTTGTCCATCTTACTGGCTGCCACAAGTACTTTTTTCATCAAGTGATCGTCAACAAAAGGGCCTTTTTTTAGCGAGCGTGACATGCGGCTCCCTATTTTTTACGTCTGATGATCATGGACGAAGTGCGCTGATTGCGTCTGGTTTTCACCCCTTTTGTCTTCTTTCCAGTCGGTGAGACAGGGTGTCTGCCACCAGAAGTCTTTCCTTCTCCACCACCGTGTGGGTGGTCAACCGGATTCATTGCCACACCTCGAACAGTCGGACGCACACCCCGCCAACGAGAAGCGCCAGCCTTGCCAAGCTTGCACAATTTATGCTCGACATTCCCGACAACTCCGACAGTGGCACGGCAATTCAATAAAATTTTGCGTGTTTCACCAGAACGCAATCGCAGCATGGCGTATTGCCCTTCACGCGCGACGTAGCGCGCGAAACTTCCTGCTGAGCGTGCAATTTGCGCCCCCTTTTCTGGCTTCATTTCTATGCAGTGGACGGACGTACCCACCGGAATATCCTGCAAGAGCAGTGCGTTGCCCGAACGAATCGGCGCATCTTTGCCGGAAAGAATCGGGTCGTCTGCTTTGGCACCTTCCGGGGCAATGACATACCTTCTTTCCCCATCGGCGTACAAAATCAAAGCGATGTCCGAGTTGCGATTCGGATCGTACTCAATCCTTTCAATTTTGCCCGGGACACCATCCTTGTCACGTTTGAAATCGATGACACGATAAAGTTTTTTGTGCCCACCGCCAATGTGCCTGGTTGTGATCTGACCAAGATTGTTACGACCGCCCCTTTTTTGTTTCGAGGAAACCAGACCGGCAAAAGGCCGCCCTCGGTGTAACTCGGTATTCCTGATACTAACCCGAAATCTTCTGCCCGGCGAGGTTGGTCTGGATTTAACAACGGTGACTGTCACGATCAACCCCTCACTCAGTGTCCGACAGTTCGATGTCGTGCCCTTCCTGTAGAGTCACGAAAGCTTTCCGCCAATTCTTCCGCTGACCCAGTAAAGCCCCAAATCGCTTCCGTTTGCCTTTGACATTCATAATGCCAACACTTTTTACTTTAACTTCAAAAATCTTTTCAACCGCTTCTTTTACAATGGTTTTTGTTGTTCCCGGCATCACCTTGAAGCTGTGTCTTTTGTGCTTTTCAAGCAAGTGTGTTGACTTTTCTGACACGAGGGGCGCAATCAGCACCCGTGTCAATGCGTGCTCGTTCATGACAGCCAGCTTTCCAAGTCTGCAATCACCGGCTTGGCAAGCAACAAAGTCTTATGCGCCAAAAGCGCGACCGGATTCATGGCAGAGACTCCAATGACGCTGACAGCTGGCAAATTCCTGCTTGCCAAACGAAAGTTTTGTGTACTGCTATTTTCTGCATCCAAAACAATCAGCACCGAACCCATATCGTGTTCGCCCAAAAACCCCTTTAAGTTCCTGGTTTTATTAGTAGACATGGACAAGTCACTCGCTACCCGCAAACGTCCTTGGCGGCGCAGCTCTGACAAAATGGATCTGGTGGCACCGCGTAACATTTTAACGTTCAGCTTGGGCGCATAATTTTTGGGGGTAGCGGCAAAAGTCCGCCCACCACCACGCCACACAGGGCTTTGCCGACTGCCGGCACGCGAACGCCCGGTGCCTTTCTGAGCCCACGGTTTAACGCCGGATCCGGTCACTGCGGCTCGCGATTTTTGTGCTCTCGTACCCGAACGACCTCGTGTCAAATAGCTTGTCACTGCCTGGTGAACCAAAGCCTCGTTGAATGCAGAGTCAAAAACCCTTTCAGAAGCCTCCAAAGCGCCACCCTCCAATAATGCCAGTTCTACCGTCATGACCCATTCACTTCCGTCCCGGTGCTACTTGCCGGTGTGATCGTTACGACGCCACCCTTACTCCCCGGAACCGCGCCTCGAAGTAGTAACAGATTCCGCTCTGTATCAATTTTTGCAATCCACAAATTCTTCACGGTCACCCGCACATCACCCATGTGGCCAGCCATCTTCTTGCCTTTGAATACCTTGCCAGGATCCTGGCATTGGCCGATTGACCCTGGTGCCCGGTGCGAAATGGAATTTCCGTGCGACATATCCTGCGTACTAAAATTGTGGCGCTTGACGACACCTGCAAAACCTTTTCCTTTTGAAGTGCCAACCACATGAACTTTCAGCCCCTCGGAAAACAACGAAACCCCAAATCTCCTTTGCCCGGCATCAAATGTCTCTTCATTCACACGAAATTCGCGCAAAACTCTTGATGGTGCTATTCCAGCTGCCTTCAAATGGCCGGCACAGGGACGACTAATCCGGCTTGGCTTGCACTCACCCATAGCTAGCTGCACCGCGCTGTAACCATCCCGTTCGAGCGTTTTCAGTTGCACCACCTGATTTACAGGCACGTGCAACACTGTGACAGGAACCATCTTTCCTTCAGGCGTGAACAACC
Organism: uncultured candidatus Poriferisulfidus sp.; assembly: GCA_965215765.1. Lineage (GTDB taxonomy): Bacteria > Pseudomonadota > Gammaproteobacteria > Poriferisulfidales > Oxydemutatoraceae. The sequence goes on from OZ244118.1 coordinate 1,767,695, forward strand.
TGCTCATCCCCACTTTCATGCCAATCAAGCCCAAAGTCATTGCAAAAATTCTCCTGAAATTTCCGTTGCCCGGCAACTATTTAATTTTGATATCAACGCCGGCAGGCAACTGAAATTTCATCACAGCATCTGATGTTTTATCAGTCCAGCCGTCAATATCCAGCAAGCGCTTGTGCGTACGAATCTCGTACTGGTCACGCGCGTCTTTGTCCACATGCGGCGAGGTCAGCGTCGTAAACTTCTTGATCTTTGTCGGCAAGGGCACTGGCCCGCTCACCCTGGCACCCGTGAGCTTGACGGTATTCACAATATCCTTTACTGATTTGTCGATCAGACGGTGATCAAAGGATTTAAGCCAAATCCTGATGTGATTTTCGGTCGCCATGACTATTCCTTATTCACCCTTGAAACTACTGCAATATCTTGCTGACGACGCCGGCGCCGACAGTACGACCGCCTTCCCGTATCGCAAAGCGCAGACCTTCTTCCATCGCAATCGGCCCGATCAGTGTCACCTCAAGCCTTACATTGTCTCCCGGCATCACCATCTCGACCTCGGAACCCAACTCTACCGAACCTGTCACATCGGTTGTCCGAAAATAAAACTGCGGACGATAGCCTTTGAAAAATGGCGTGTGCCTGCCACCCTCTTCTTTCGACAGAATGTACACCTCTGACTCAAATCTGGTGTGCGGGGTAATCGACCCGGGACGGCACAGCACCTGACCTCGCTCGACTTCCTCACGCTTCGTCCCTCTGAGCAGAACGCCAACGTTGTCCCCTGCCCGACCTTCGTCCAGTAACTTGCGAAACATCTCAACCCCCGTACACGTCGCACGCTTGGTATCCCGCAAACCCACAATTTCTACCTCGTCTCCTATCCGGACTATCCCGCGATCAATGCGTCCCGTTACCACTGTCCCGCGACCCGATATCGAAAATACGTCCTCCACCGACAGTAAAAAATCCCCGTCAATCATGCGCTCAGGCTCCGGTATATGCGCGTCCATCTCCGCAACCAGTTTCCGGATTGTCTCGCATTGCTCCTCATCACCTTCCAAGGCGCGCAACGCCGAACCAATCACCACCGGCGTCTGCTCACCGTCAAACTCATAACTCGTCAGCATGTCACGCACCTCCATCTCCACCAGCTCAACCAACTCCTCATCGTCCATCATGTCCAGCTTGTTCAGGTACACGACAATATGCGGAACGCCAACCTGGCGCGCCAGCAGAATGTGCTCACGCGTCTGCGGCATCGGCCCGTCTGCCACACTCACCACCAATATCGCGCCGTCCATTTGCGCCGCACCCGTGATCATGTTTTTGACATAGTCAGCGTGTCCCGGGCAGTCTACGTGCGCATAGTGACGGTTATCAGACTCGTACTCTACGTGCGCTGTCGCAATCGTGATCCCACGCTCGCGCTCTTCCGGCGCATTGTCTATCTCCTCATAACTCGTATAGGAACCACCGTGACTTTGCTCCATTACTTTTGTCAATGCCGCCGTCAACGTCGTCTTGCCATGGTCAACATGACCAATCGTTCCAACGTTTATGTGCGGCTTCGTCCGCTCAAATTTTTGCTTGGCCACAGCCACACCTCCTTACCATATTCATGAGTGTCTCCCCAACTAAAATCTTAGCTGGCTTCTGCTGGCGCACGCGATTTAATAACTTGCGCCGAAATGTGGGAAGGCAATTCTGCGTACTTCAAAAAATGCATGGAATACGACGCCCTGCCCTGCGTCGCTGAACGCAAATCGGTTGAGTAGCCAAACATTTCACGCAACGGAACCTTGGCTTTGACAATTCTGCCCACCGCCGCTTCTTCCATCTCTTCAATCATGCCCCTTCTGCGGTTCAGATCTCCAACCACATCCCCCAGATAATCTGGCGGAATCACTACTTCCACTTTCATGATGGGCTCAAGCAAAACTGGACGGGCTTTTCTTGCCGCCTCGCTGAAACAACGGGAACCGGCAATTTTAAATGCAATTTCTGAAGAATCGACATCGTGGTACGAGCCGTCGTAAAGCGTGACGCGCACATCAACCACCGGATAACCAGCAATCACACCGTTTTCAATGCTTTCTCTTACCCCTTTTTCAACAGCAGGAATATATTCCTTGGGAATCGCGCCACCAACAATCTTGTTGACAAACTCGTAACCTTCGCCAGCCTCGGAAGGCTCGACACGAAGCCACACATGACCGTACTGACCTCGGCCACCTGACTGGCGAATATATTTGCCTTCCTGACTGATGGTTTTCCGTATAGTCTCGCGGTAGGAAATTTGCGGTGTGCCGACATTGGCTTCTACAGAAAACTCGCGTTTCATCCGTTCGACCAAGACCTCAAGGTGCAACTCTCCCATGCCGGAAATAAGTGTCTGCCCGGTTTCGCTGTCAGTGTGTACACGAAATGAAGGGTCTTCCTGCGCCAGCTTCTGCAACGCTATTCCCATTTTTTCCTGATCCAGCTTGGAACGTGGCTCAACTGCAACCGATATAACCGGCTCCGGAAATTCGATGCGTTCAAGAATCAGAGGGAACCTTGGGTCACACAAGGTCTCTCCGGTCATCACGTCCTTCAACCCCACTGCCGCGACAATATCTCCGGCGCGTACTTCTTTGACTTCTTCCCGTGTATTCGAATGCATTTGCAACAATCTGCCAACGCGGTAGGTCTTTCCGGTGAGAGGGTTCAAAACCTTGCCGCCTCTTTCCAGCACCCCGGAGTAGGCTCGCAAAAAAGTCAGTGAACCAGCAAAGGGATCGGTGGCAACTTTGAAAGCCAGTGCGCAAAACGCTTCCTCATCCGAAGCTTTGCGGACAACACGCTCTTCTGAATCCTCCCAATCTCCTTCTACAGGAGGCTTGTCAACCGGCGAGGGAAGGTAGTGAATCACGGCGTCCAACAAGGCCTGAACACCCTTGTTCTTGAACGCAGAACCGCACAAAACCGGAACAATTTCATTGGCGAGTGTGCGGGCGCGTAAGCCCTCGCGTATCTCATCAGGGCTAAATGGTTCGCTATTCAGATATTTGTCCATCAACGCTTCCTTGCCTTCCGCAGCAGCTTCCACCAAGGCTTCGCGCGCGTACGCGCATTCTTTGACACGCTCATCCGGAATCGGCTGACGTTCAAAGGTCGCACCCTGATCACTTTCGTTCCAGATAATGCATTCCTGCTCAACCAAATCCACTATTCCGGCAAAATCCTCTTCAGTACCTATCGGTAGCTGCACCACCACGGGAACTGACCCTAGCCGCTCCTCTATCTGCTTGACCACAGAAAGAAAATCTGCGCCAATACGATCCATTTTGTTCACGAATGCGACCCGGGGCACACCGTAAGTCTCTGCCTGACGCCAAACCGCTTCGGACTGTGGCTCCACACCACCTACCGCACAAAACACAGCAACCGATCCATCCAGAACCCGTAAAGAACGCTCCACTTCAATCGTAAAGTCCACGTGACCTGGAGTGTCAATAATATTGATCCGATGTTGGCCCAGTTTCCTGTCCATTCCAGACCAGAAACAGGTCGTTGCCGCAGAAGTGATGGTGATTCCCCGCTCCTGCTCCTGCTCCATCCAGTCCATGATGGCATCACCTTCGTGTACTTCTCCCAGACGGTGAGAGATGCCGGTGTAAAAAAGTATGCGTTCCGTAGTGGTGGTCTTACCGGCGTCAATGTGCGCCATGATTCCGATATTTCGGTAACACTCCGGAATAGTTGTTCTGGTCATAGCAGTTCTTACCAGCGGTAATGAGAGAAAGCCCGGTTGGCTTCAGCCATTTTCAAGGTATCAAAGCGGCGCTTCACGGCTGCCCCACGCAGATGAGTGGCATCATAAATTTCGGCCGCCAATTTCCTGACCATCGGTGCCGGTGGTCGTTTGCGTGCAGCGTCAATCAGCCAACGCATCGCCAGCGTCATTTGGCGGGCTGGCCGCACTTCGGTCGGCACCTGATACGTGGCACCACCGACACGCCGGGATTTGACTTCGACTTTTGGCTTGATGTTTTCCAGTGCTTTCTTGAACAAGTCCACAACCCCTTCATTTCCACCCTCTTTCATGTCAGTTTCCCGATATTTTTCTGCAACCTGTTGAAAAGCTCCATAAACAATTTTCTCGGCAGTGGTTTTTTTTCCAGACTTCATGACGCTACTAATGAACATGGCCACCGTTCGATCCCGATATTTCGGGTCGACAGTTCCCTTGTTCTTTTTCTTGTCTTTCTTTTCCCTGACGTCGTGTAACATGAAAATAAATCAGTGTTTCTTTGGCTTCTTGGTACCGTACTTGGAACGACCTTTCCGTCGATCTGCGACACCAGTGGCATCCAAAATCCCGCGCACAGTGTGGTAACGAACACCTGGCAAATCCTTGACGCGCCCGCCACGAATCAGAATCACTGAGTGTTCCTGTAAGTTGTGTCCTTCACCACCAATATAAGTCGTGACTTCAAAACCGTTCGTCAACCGCACTCTTGCCACTTTGCGAAGAGCGGAGTTCGGCTTTTTTGGTGTCGTGGTGTACACGCGCATACAGACACCTCGCTTTTGTGGGCACTGCTCAAGTGCCGGCACGTTGCTCTTTGCCACTTTGCGCTGGCGCGGTTTGCGCACCAATTGATTAGTTGTTGCCACCATCAACCTCCGGCACAAGGCCGGTTAGAAATAAAAGATTATGGAGCCAAAGTCAAAACTGTGTTCAACAGCCCCAGCCCCCAGCGATGAGGCGTTCATTATAGGTATCCCCACTAGCACTTGCAAGACTTTACAGCACCCTGTCCGCCACCCTGTCCGGGATCAGGTTTCAGGTTCTCATCGCCTGCGACACGAGGCTGTTTGCCTGCCTGCTAATCGAAGAATTCAGCAACCAGCCCGCAAAGAGACGAAATAGCGTCTTGACCTTCAAACTGCTTGACGATTCCCCCAAGATCCGTACGCATCCGGCGTGCCACTTCTTCATTTTTCAAAATATCCAGGGCGGCGAGCGAAATCTTCTCAGGCGCGGCGTCCTTTTGCACAAATTCAGGAACAATAGCCTTCCCCGCCATGATGTTTGGCATAGAAATATGGGACGTCAGAATCATCCGCTTAAGAAGAAAATAAGTAAAACCCTGCACCTTATAAATGACGACCATGGGTGTTTTGCATAAGGCCAGCTCTACGGTCGCCGTGCCAGAAGCAGTGATCGCCATGTCAACCTGTTTCATCAACGGGTACAGAGGTCCTTCACGCACCTCACCTGTGATCCCGGCCTCGTCCAGCTTCTGTTGAACGCCATGCGCCTCAATACCCTGAGCCAAAAGGGTTGTGAAATGCACCTTCAGGCCGGAATCAAGGATGGCTTTGGCCGTCTCGCACAGAATCGGCAGATGTTGTTTTATCTCACCGGCGCGGCTTCCCGGCATCAAAAGTATTGAGCTCTCACCCGTGCGCGAGTTGCCCTCGGGTTTTGCCTCAGCAATGGTTTTTGACAGAGGATGCCCGACAAAACGGCAGGGAACCCCGGCATCCTGATAAAGAGACTCCTCAAAAGGAAAGATGACGGCCATCATGTCGACGCAGGATGCGATCTTTTTAAGCCGCCGGGGTCGCCATGCCCAAATTTGCGGGCTGATGAAAAACAGCACCTTTACCCCCAAGACGCGCGCTTTGGTCGCCAGTTTCAAATTGAAATCCGGAAAATCAGCGAGGATCAACAAGTCAACATTGTCCTTCATCTCGGTGTGCAATTTGTTAAATTTGTGGCGCAAGGTTCTGTAGACTTTCCCCACTTCAGAAATACCGACCACGCTGGTTCCCGTGCAGTCTGCCAGCAGACTGACTCCTGCCTTGCGCATTTGCACCCCGCCCATGCCTGAAAACTCGTAGCGATCGGTTCGCCGTTTCAACGCACTCACCAATTCGCCCAGATACGCATCACCCGACACCTCGCCCGCAACCAGCATCAACTTGCGCTTGCGCGGCGAAGTGTGTGCGGCGTTCAATCTGCTACCGCTTTCTGTATGACTTCGGCAATTCGCTCGATATCCTGCCTTTCAAGCTCCGGGTAAATCGGGAGCGACAAGCAGCTTCTGGACAGCTTCTCTGACTGAAGACAGGATCCGACAACCCGTGTTTCCCCCGACAAAGAGGGTTGTTCGTGCATGGCCAGTGGGTAATAAACACAACTGCCAATTCCCTGTTCTCGCAAAGCACTGGCAATGGCATCCCGCTTGTCAGAAAGAATCGTGAACTGGTTGTACACGTGGAGGTCTTCAGGCGTGTTAGCTGGCAAACACAGAGAATCTTCGTTACGCAAAAATTCCGAATAGTCCTCAGCAAGTTTTATCCTGCGTCGGTTCTGGACTTCAACGTGACGCAGTTTGACGCGCAGAATCGCCGCCTGTATCTCGTCAAGGCGGCTGTTGTAACCCAGCATCTGGTGCACGTGTCTGCCTTCGCTCCCGTGATTTCGCAATAAACGAATCTTTTCTGTCATGTCGGAATCATGGGTCGTCACCATGCCTCCATCCCCACAGCCTCCCAGGTTTTTTGTCGGGAAAAAACTGTGGCAACCGACGTGTCCGATGCTGCCCACCTTCCTCTTCTGAGACTCTGCGCCGAATGCCTGGGCGCAATCTTCAATCAGCTTCAGACCCGCCTCGTTCGCGATTTCCATCAGCCAGCCCATATCCGCCGCCTGCCCAAAAAGATGAATCGCAATGATGGCCTTGGTGCGTTCGGTAAGTGCCTCGCCAACGGCAGCAGGGTCGATTGCAAAATTGTGCGGGCGCACATCGCAAAGCACGGGTGTGGCACCGGTATAAATCACCGCCTCAACAGGGGCGATAAATCCAAAGTCCGGAACGATTACTTCATCACCAGGCCCGATGTCCAAGGCGCGCATCGCCAAAAACAAGGCAGACGTGCCCGATGCACACCCCAAAGCGTGCGGCACCTGGAGATACTCGGCAACTTCGCTTTCAAAGTGACGGAGCTGAGTTCCAAGAATGAACTTGCCGCTATCGAATACTTCCCGCAAACCCTCCTGTATAGGCTTCTCCAAACGCCGATGATGGGTTTTCAAACAAAAAAATGGAATTTCAGACTTCACCAAAGAAAGCTCCCGATTGATCGCACCACGCAAAGAAGTCAGTGACGATCCGGAAACGGTTCCGGAAAAAGCGCACTACTTTTCCCTGCCAAATAATAAAACCCCAACCCGACCCATTCGTGAAGCGCCAGAGCCAACACCTGAAGTTTGTCAAAATCAGGGAGTCCAAGACGTAACCCCACATCCTCGCCAGTGTTGTAGTCCACGGGCACCGGGGTTACCTTCCAGCCAACTTTTCGAAACGTGCCGACGCTGCGTGGAACATGGTACGCAGAGGTCAACAGCAACCAGTTTTCGCTCGGCAGGGGATCCACCAAGCGGTAACTGTAAACCGCATTTTCCCACGTGTTTACGGCCTGATTTTCGTAGCGCACCCGTTCCGCCAAGCCAAAAGCAGAAAAAAATGCGCGCGCGGCATCGGCCTCACTCGACCCACTGTATCCCCACGAGCCGGAATAACCGCTGAACACGATTTCCAGGTCGGGATATTTTTTTGCCAGCAACAAGGTCTCCGTCAAGCGCTCTGCGGCACTGTTTGTTTGTACGGCACCATGATGGGCGCTCAAATCTTCCTTGATGGCTCCGCCCAACACGATGATACCTTTTATGTCATTGCCTTTCGTGCCCTGCTGGGAATATGACGCATATTTGGGGAAGCGATGTTCCAAGGGATACAAAATCATTTGGTCAATATTCAAGAACAGAACCAGCAGCAACGTGACAAGTGCCAAAGAAAGCAGCCATCTTCCCAGGCGAAAAAACCTGCCCCACAACAGAATCCAGCCGATAAGGAATAATGCCAGCAACAAGCTGGCAGGATGAAGAAAGAACCAGGAAATTTTGGCCATGGCAAAAAATGGGTCGCTTCCCATCAGCGCTGACAATAATCGCAGTAAAAAGTACCACGAGCAGACACGCAACGACGCTTCAGCGCTTTGCCGCATTGCACGCATGGCTCGCCTGCCCGCGCGTACACTCGTAGTTGCCTTTGGAAATAACCGGGTTCGCTGTTCTCGCGAACAAAGTCACGCAGGCTGGTTCCTCCGGCTTGCAAAGCCTGGGTCAAAACTTCTTGTATGGCTTCGACCAACCGGACGTATCGCGTCCGGGAAATTTTCCCGGCTTGGCGCAAAGGGTGAACACCTCCCACAAAAAGTGCTTCGTTGGCATAAATGTTGCCGACTCCAACCACTGTGTGCGCATCCATTAAAAAGCTTTTGACGCATATTTTCCTTCCTTTGGATTTCTCGTACAAATAATCTCCATGGAACTGGTCGCCGAGTGGCTCCGGCCCCAGTGCTCTTAATAGCTTGTGCTCCAGAGGATTTGTTGTGATCCAAAGAATCAGACCGAACCTTCGGACATCACGAAACCGCAACAAGGTTTTGTCCTCAAACACCCAATCAACGTGATCGTGCGCAGTGGGTGGTGTTCCGGATTTCAGAATGCGCAAGCTCCCGCTCATGCCAAGATGCAGTAGCAGCGTCCCCCGCTCACAATCAAAGAGCAGATACTTCCCCCTGCGGCGAATCGCGTGAATGCGGCTGTTTTTTAGACCCGTGACCATGCCACGCGTGATGGTCTGGCGCAAATCCCGGCGGCGCACGACAACCTTGGAAATGCACCTGCCCACCACGTGAGGGATCAGCCCGCAACGCGTCACTTCCACTTCTGGTAGTTCAGGCACCAGGCAAGTAACCGCCGCTCATTCTTTTCCTGATTCCCAACTGCGGCAAATACAGAGCTTTTAGCAATGGAGCGTCTCAATTTCCACAGTGAGCTCAGGGCGACAGATATCCCCTTTCAGCATGACCAATGCTTCCTGGTTTTTACAAAAGGGTGCCAGGTACGCACACGCTTTTTCGCTGTTGGCCGGATTTGACAAATAGACTTTGAGGAAGCGGCGCCTCATGGAGCATTGCCCACTCTTTGAGCACATCCCGCGCTCCAGGATTTCAAGATTTTTCTGGATTTCCCGCAACTCACCGACCAGGTTCCCGGCGCTACGCGACTCATGCCCAACGATGCTGGCTGTTCCGGACACAAAGGCCGTGCTGTTGTCCTGCCAAGGCTGAATGACGGCACGCGCAAACAAAGGACGTTCTGATTCAGCATAAATGGGGTAATCCCACGGTAGCGTTTGTCTCACGTTATTGACCAGTCGCCCGGCAGTTTTTGCCGCCAGAAAATGAAAAGCACAGTAAGAAGCCTCCGTTCCAATGACGGTTGCCGCGCACAGTATGCGTTCTTTCCCTGAGCTTCGAGCCACACGCAACCTGCCATTGCAAAACTCCTGGTAAACGGAAAGACCCGCTTTGCGCCGATGAATGCCCGGCAAGTAATGCCAGGTTCTCACCAGCGCCGGATAACCCGCATCCTCAATCGTCAGCAAAATTTTCCGATATGCGTCTTCAACTCTGCCCGCGACATCTCCCGCTGTTTCCTGATAACACCAACCAAAAAGCAAGTCGTCGTTGACCGCGAAAAAAATGTCGCCGCTTTTCTCGCGTACAACCCTTGTGTCGCTATACCAGGTCTCTCGCCTGAACTTTCCAATCGCCGGAACACCAGTCTGGGCACAGGAATGACTTTCCAGCATGCCCATATTCGCTTCAAAAGCGATTTCAACCAGCACCTGTTCTGAAAATTTTTGCGTGCTTTCAGAAAAACAGACACTGCAGCCGCCGATTCCGTCAGCAACGTTACCCGGCGAAGCTGGTGCTCTTATTGTGTTGTTGATCTGCTTTGCCACCTTAGCCCACTACGGCCTTTTCATTCCAAAACCCAAACTGAAGGGGGGCATTATAAATGGGAGCATCAGGAAAAACGCAGTGCCCAAAGAAACAAGAAACCCGGTCTTGCAGCAAATTTTCACAAAAGTGCCGGGCGAACCCGGTAGTCGGAACTTGATGGCTGTTCATGCATTCTCTGTATTCTCCCCATTTTTCTGCCTTGGGAAAAACAGCTGTTCCCAAATGAGACAGAGCGAAGCGGATCACTCTGCTCTCTCGGCTGCCCGTCAGAGTAGAATGGCGTGATATGACCTGGAACAAAGTTGCCAAAAAGCCCGGAAAATAAAAGCGTTCTGAACTGCGTTGGTGTTGACACAGGTGGCACCTTCACCGACCTCGTCGCTTGCGTCAATGGAAAGTTGCAGGTTCACAAGCAGCTTTCCACCCCGCACGCGCCGGAGAATGCGATTATTGCCGGTCTGAAAGCGCTCGGCATTCAGGAAAAGGAACCATTCCTGCTCATACACGGAACGACGGTCGGCACCAACGCCGTGCTGGAAAACAAAGGTGTGAAAACCGCTTATATCTGCAACCACGGCTTCGCAGACTTGCTCACCATTGGGCGCCAGAATCGTGACAGACTTTATGAGCTGGCTCCTGAACATGAGCCACCCCCGGTTCCCCCGGAACTGTGCCTTGAAATCAGTGGCCGCCTGAGCGCAGACGGATCCATGCTGGAGCCTCTGAAGGCAGCGGATTTAACAGCACTAAAAGACAGAATTCGAAAGCTCAAGCCAAAAGCGGTCGCAATCAATATGCTGTTTTCATTTCTGCGTCCCGGCGTGGAAAAAGTGTTGGCAAAAGAACTGGAAGAAGACTACTACGTGACTTGCTCTGCGGACGTGCTCGCCGAACGTGGTGAATACGAACGCGGCATCGCCACCTGGTTAAACAGTTACGTGGGACCCATTATGGGGCGCTACCTCAAACATCTGCAGTCGCTACTGCCTCAAGCCAGGCTGCGCGTCATGCAGAGCAGCGGGAAAACCACCTCAGCGCAGGCAGCGTCCAGACTTCCTGTTCACCTTTTGCTGTCCGGCCCTGCAGGTGGCGCCATGGCTGCCAGACACCTGGGCAAGCAAGCCGGGCAGAAGCAAGTGCTCAGTTTTGACATGGGCGGGACTTCGACCGATGTGGCGCTGGTGGACAGTCACAGCCTGCGTTTAAGCAACGAAGGGAAGATTGGCAAATACCCTCTTGCCATACCCATGATTGACATACGAACCGTAGGAGCCGGAGGCGGCTCTATTGCTTTCATCGACAAAGGTGGTTTTCTGCGCGCCGGCCCGCAATCGGCCGGAGCAGATCCGGGACCCGCCTGCTATGGAAAGGGAGGAAAGTTGCCTACGGTCACTGATGCCAATTTAATTCTCGGCAGGCTGCCTGAAACCTTGGGGCAGCAGTTGCGGCTGTCACTTCCCGCGGCAAAAGAAGCGTTGGTGCCTATTGCGCAAACGCTCAACAAAACCATCTTTGACTGCGCAATGGGCGTGATTGACATTGTCAACGAACAAATGATCCAGACCCTGCGGCTCATAGCGACGCAGCAAGAAAGAGCGATCGCGACTTTGATGATGGCAGGTTTCGGAGCAACCGGAGGGACGCACGCTTGTGCTTTGGCAGAAGGTCTGAAAATTGAATCGGTCATCATTCCGGCATACGCAGGTGTATTTTCTGCTTATGGCATGCTGCTTTCCCCCCAAGGCCTGCGTAAAACGCGCAGCCTGTGCGTGCCATTTGAAAAGCTGTCTGAACAACGCTTTCAAGAAGTTTTCGCGAGCTTGAAGCATTCGGCAGAACAAGAAATACGTTCGCAAGGTATCCAGAAAATGCGCTTTCGCAAGCTTGTTGACCTGCGTTACCTGGGTCAGTCCCACGCCTTGGAGCTGGAGTACCAGCCCTTGGTTTCACTGGCGGAAAAGTTCCAGGAGCAACACCAGAAGCTGAGAGGCTATCGCCTTGAAACGCCCGTAGAAGTTGTCACGGCAAAAGTTGAAGCCTTCGCGCCAGCCGCTCTGGATGCAGACACGCCCTGCCGCTGGCGGAAGAAACACCGTGCCGTTCAGGAAAAAACGCATACCGGCACCCCGATCCATTTTCGTGATGCCATGCCCCGAAATCAGCCCGCCATCGGGCCTGCGTTAGTCATTGACGATGTCTCAACAACCTGGGTCAGCAAGAATTGGGAAGCCAGGACAGACGAACAAGCGAATCTGCACCTTTCCAAAACAAACGGGATTCAGAAGCACCTGGCCAGCACCCTGTAGTTACCTCCAGGCAGACCACCTGGTTCCGAGGCGGCGGCCGGGTAGCCGCTTTTCGGCACCCCGCCGTGGTGTCGTCAGGCTTCGGAAGTGGCGGGGAAAGCGTTTGGCAACAAAAGCTGAACTTTTTTTGCAAACTTTCTGAGCACTTCCGGCTCCGCTTTTTCAGCCTTGTCACACCAGTCCATGAGTGCGGTGTGCAACTCGGCTTGCTCAAGACGAAACTTCTGCCAAAGCTGGTGCAAGGCACACTTGAACTCATAAACCACTGCCAAGGATTCACGCCCCTCAAAAGCGTTGTGCATCGCTTGCTTGTCTTCAGAGCTGATCATGCTTTCGTGGTGCATGAAAAACCCTCTGGCTCTGCGCAAAAGACCGCGCTCCTCACCATCGGCGAGCCTCAATTCCTTTTTCAGCACCGGCTGAACGACAGTGCTCATGTACTCATTCATCAGATGCAAACGAGAATTCAGGAGTTTTTTGATCCAGTCAATGTCATGCTTTTGCGAATGCTGCAGGGCTCGTTCGCGCGGCGCTGCTTTTATGTCGCTTGCCAACCCAAGAAACTCAAGGATTCGCACGTACAGCCAACCGATGTCAAATTCCCACGGTTTGAACGAAAACCTGGCAGAACCCGGAAAAGCGTGGTGGTTATTGTGCAACTCTTCGCCACCAATCAGGATTCCAAACGGCAAAAGGTTCCTGGAACAATCCTTGGTTTCGAAATTGCGATACCCGCTGTGATGCCCCAAGCCATTGATGACCCCGGCAGCAAAGAAAGGAATCCACATCATTTGCACTGACCATATAGCCACGCCCCAGAATCCAAAAAGCACAAACTCAAGGATCAGCAAGCTGACCAAGCCCCAGGTTTCGTGGCAGGAAAACAAACGCCTCTCAAGAAAATCATCGGGAGTTCCCGCGCCGTAGACATCAACAGTTTGCTGAATGTCTTTTTCTTTTATGTATAAGTCCGCCCCACAAAAGAGAACTTGTAAGACGCCTTTTACGCGAGGGCTGTGAGGGTCAGACTCAGTCTCTACTTTATCGTGGTGTTTGCGGTGTATAGCCACCCATTCCCGGGTCACCATGCCGGTAGTCCCCCAAAGCCAAAAACGCATGAAAAGCGCAACCGCTGGATGCAGACGCAAAGACCGATGGGTCTGGTGTCTGTGCAAATATACGGTGACGCAAACAATGGTTGTATGCGTTGCGATCAACAACACCAACAACAGACCCCACCAAGGCAACGAGAGCACCCCGGCTCCCAGCAATATCTCAGACATTCAAATCCCCTTTATGAAAAGAAAAGGAAGCAGCAACTCACACTACGCCTTCCAGCCAAACACTATACCAGCAAAAACAATCCAGACATACAACTTCAGCTAGAGGAAGACTGACCTCCAGCCCCGCCGTACTGTAACCGCAAACAAGCCAAAAAACCAACTACAGATGCGGCCATTATGCACAGCCTTAAGGGCAAAACAGACTCATCTCTTTGCTACAATGGCACCTGCTTCAAACCCATGGACACGGTTTTTATACACAATCTTATCGCCCACCCGGTTGTCGGGGCTTTCGAATGGGAACAACGCATCCAGCAAAAAGTCATCATTAACCTGGAAATGCAAACCGATGTCCGGAAAAGCAGTACTCACGACAGCCTTGACAAAGCACTGGATTATAAGCTCGTCGCACAACAGGTCAAAAAATTTATCGAAAAAAGCCGGTTTGCCTTATTGGAAACCATGGCAGAAAAAACAGCCGAATTTGTGCTCAATGAGTTCACCACGAAGTGGGTTCGGGTGCGACTGGACAAGCCGTTTGCGGTGCGCGGTGCAGGAACGGTTGGCGTGACCATAGAAAGGGGGAACAAAAAATAGCAGCCCTCTCATCAACGCCCGAACCCAGAGGTCGTGTAAACCTGGGCGCCGCCACTACTGAAACAGGCTCCGCCCTCCGTCTATGGCAAGACATTGGCCGGTAACATAGTCTGCGCTAAAAACCAGAAAGGCGACGGCGTCGGCAATGTCTTTTGCTGTGCCGCTGCGCCGCAATGGGACTCTGGCGAGGATTTCCTTTCGGTCTTGTTGCGTGAGCGTTTTTTCCGGCCACAGCGTGGCACCCGGAGAAACTGCGTTACACCGTACTTCGGGAGCCAGCTCGCGAGCCAAGGACAGGGTGAGCATGTTCAGACCGGATTTTGCGATGGAATAGATGGTGTGCCCCTTCAGCGGGCGTAATGCGTGGACATCCACGATGTTCACAATGCAACCGCGCGCTTTTTTTAGTGACTCGGCAAGAGAGATACTGAGAAACAATGGGGCTTTCAGGTTGACGTCGATAATTTCGTGCCAGGTCGTTTCGCTGACCTCGGGTACGGGCGTGGGATAAAAGACCGCCGCATTGTTCACCAAAACATCTATTCGACCCCAGCGTTCCCGAGCCTGTGTTGCCAACCGCTCGGAGCCGCCGCTTCGCGCCAGATCGGCGCGTATCACAAACGCTGAATCCGGACGCTTGCCATTCAGCTCCGCACCGAGACACTCCGCTTCCGGAAAGGAGCGAAAGGAATGCAAAATCACTTTCATGCCTTCAGTATGCAAGCGCGATACGATTGCCGCCCCGATACGACGACCCCCACCGGTCACCAAAGCAACTTTTTCGCTATGTTCGTCTAACTGCAGACCAGGCATACCACCGTTTGTTCCATACACAAATTTTTTGATATCCAGTTCCACCGACTGCCTGCGCTTTCTTCCACGTGAAAGCGATGCACGGCTTCACTCCCGCTCGTATATTCAGCCCACCATCCCGGCAGACCGGGCAGCTCGATGCGGCACCAGCACAGGCAATCCGTAAATTCCGCTTGAGCACATCTTGTTGCTGGCGCTGGCGCAGGCAGCAACTGAATTTTTGCCAGTATCCAGTACGGCTCATCTCATACTGATTCCTTTTTTCCTGGAATGGGAATTGCAAAAATTGAGCTTCGATATCGCGGTGCATTTGGGAACCCTTGCCGGACTGCTGGCCTATTACAGTAAAGCCTTGGTGCAAGGTGCCCCAGTATGGCATGAAGCCCCGAAGACAAGAAAATTGTTCGTGCTCGTCACCTTGGCCTCCCTGCCTCTCTTCGCTGCCGGCTACTTGCTTGCCTCATACGTTGCAAGCTACCTGCGCACCCCCGAAATCATTGCGTATGCGACCATTTTTTTCGGCATCGTATTGCTCCTTGCCGAAAAGACAAATGCGTCAAAAGGGAAATCACATTCTGCCACGCTCACCCTCAAAAAGGCCTTCTTGATTGGCTGCGCACAAATACTGGCACTGATCCCAGGGGCTTCTCGCTCGGGGGTCACTCTCAGCGCCGGCCTTTTCCTCGGACTGACAAAAGAGAGTGCCGCCCATTTTTCATTCATCATGGCCATCCCCGCGATTCTCGGCGCTTCTGCCTACTGGCTAATCAGCGCAGAAACCGAAAGCTCGCTTAGCTTGCCAACTCTTGCACTGGGCTTTTTTACAGCCGCCATCGTTTCACTGCTGAGTATCGGGATTTTTCTGAGATTGCTGAAAAGATTCGGACTGTTCCCTTTCGTGATCTACCGCTTTGCACTTGGCATCGCGATCCTGAGCATTTACTGACTGCAAACGCCTTCCCCGGAAGTGTCACCTGCTATTGAAAGCAGTGCTCTGTGTCTGGCAGCTTTCACCAGCCCGGGCTTGTCCGATGGCTGCACATTTTTCAGCAAATCCCCCAGCTCCAAAGAACTGAGCCTGCTTCCGGCAGCCATAATTTTTTCTTTGAGTTGCACCACTTTTTCCAGCGCACAGGGGGCTCCTTCGGGAAGCGTGAATCTCGTCAAGGCGTGAACCAGTTGCCGCAAGCGTTCCGGATTACGGATGCCATCAAAGCACTCCACAATTTTCAAGAGTAGCTCTGAGCCGGAGTCAGGTGGGTTTTTCAACCATTCATACAGACGCCGGACGCTTTCAGCGGCTTTGCAGTATTGGCCAGGCATTTTCAAATTTCGGCACAGCCCGGTCAATGAAATGGAGCAGGCTCCCGCAGACAGTGCGAGCAAAAGAAAACGCTCAAGAACATCCACTTTTGCCCCGCCACTGCTGGCAAGTGCCGCCAGCGCAGACCTGTAGCAATCCGTTTTGGAAAAAGCGACAAAATCAGGAGACAACGCCGAAAGTGCTCCCACTGCTTCCAATTCCTCAAAAAAGCGCGCGGCATTGTCCTCACCCAGTGCTGATTGCATTTCTTTCCACACTCTTTCCGAAGTCAACGCCTCAGTCTCTCCCGACCGAACCATTTGCTTCATGAGCTCTCGGGTGCTTCTGTCTACCTTGAACCCCAACCCGGAAAAGCGAGCGGCGAAACGGGCGACCCGCAGCACACGCACCGGATCTTCGGAAAAAGCCTCGGAAACGTGGCGCAAAAGCCGTTTTTCAATGTCACGCATCCCTCCATACGGATCTATGTAGCGATCCTGTGACTCATCGTATGCCACTGCGTTAATCGTCAAGTCCCGGCGCCGCAGATCTTCCTCAAGCGTCACCCGTGGATCCGCGTTGAATGTGAACCCTCGGTAGCCATGAGACACTTTCCGCTCGGTTCGCGCCAACGCATATTCACCATCGAAGCCGGGTTTGATAAACACCGGAAAACCTCTGCCAACTGCCTTGAACCCCGACGCCAGCATTGCCTCTGGTGTGGATCCGACCACAACCCAGTCTTCGTCAGCACAGATCGGCAGGTGCAACAGGCGGTCACGTACCGCACCGCCGACAAGATAGAGTTTCATCGCCTCCCCAGGTAACCAGGGACAATGTCTTCAACAGCAACAAGGCATTTCGCGGCAGCCGTACTGGCAGTACAAACACCGTCAAGCTGAAGAGAGCGATAGTTGTCAATGGTGAACAAGCGACCCGGCAAAAATCCAACGATGTGTGCCAGAGACCGGCTAAGCGCATCAGGCATATCAAAAAGCACCAATCGACGCTCGGACAACTCGACCAAATACTCAAAAATTTCTCTGAGCGTATAGACCTTCGGCCCACACAGTTCATAACTGGCACCAACGCACTCATCGTTCTCCAGACAATTCACCATGAACCGGGAAACATCCATTACGTAAACCGGAGACAGTCTGGCGTTCGGACAAGGTATCGCCAAAACCCCTGGCGCAAAGTTGACCAATTCATAAAAGCGACTAAAAAAACGATCCCCACGCCCGAAAATAACAGAGGGACGAAAAACAGTCACCGCCATACCCGCGCGATCCTGCACCAGCATTTCCCCTGCCCCCTTGGAAGACAGATAACGACTGGCAGCATCCGGACTGGCATTGAGCGCGCTGACATGTAGCAGACGTTGCACACGAATCAACTGGCATGCATCCATTAGCCGGGTTACAAATTCGACGTGCGCCTTGTAAAAATCTTCGGGATACAACAATCCGGCGTTCAAAATGCCAACCAGATTCACGACTGCATGGCAACCATCCAGAGCGGCGGCCAGGCTGGCGCATGACCCCTTTCGATAAATGCGCCAATCCACCCCCTCGCGGGTGCGTTGGGAACGGCTCACAACACGCACTTCATAACCGTGTTGCTTCAGTGTTTCGCACAGTGCCATGCCCAGAAAACCGCTGCCGCCAACCAGTGCTACTTTTTTCATCTCTATCCTGATTATCAATCCAAAATGAAGGTGCTCGTTTCGTGCTGTGCTATTCTACCCATCGTCCAGCTATTCAACAGGGTTCATAAGCCGATTACTGAAAGCAAAGTGCGTGGTGTGCGCAGTTGCGGGTTATACATGGGAAAATTTCTTGCCTTACTGCTTGCTGTGTTGATGTTATGCCTCGGCAATCTGCAGGCGCAAGTGGATATTGCCAACAACCCGGTCTTTCATGAAGCCACGAAAGCCTACCAGTCTGGAGAAATGGAAAAAGCGCGTGCCGGGTATCAATCCTTGCTCGACAGCTATCCGGACAACATCATGCTGAAAAACAATCTCGCTGTGATTGCCGCACGGCAGGGGCACACCGAAGAAGCCGAAAAAATGTTTCGCGACGTGCTCCACAGCAATGGAACGATTGCGACCAGCTACCACAATCTGACTGCACTTTACGCCTACCAGGCAGCACAAACTTACCGTTTGGCACTATCGTTGGACACCAACCAGTCTGAATTGCCTGATCTGGTATTGGCAGAGCCAAAACAATCCGCCGCTTCGCCACGTGACTTGGTAGCACGCCTTTTGGGCGAAGCCCAGGTTAACGAAGCGATTATTCAAGATCCACAGGCAGCGCAGAAAAAAAGCGGAGAAAGCGTGGACGTGCTTGAAACGCTTCAAATTTGGGCAAAAGCCTGGGCAAAACAGGATGTTGAGGCCTACCTGGCAAATTATATCCCAAACTTCAAGGGTCGTGAGGAGTCACACGAAGCGTGGCAAGCCATACGAAGCACGAGGTTGCGTAACCCACGGTTCATCAAGGTCAGTCTAAGCAATATCAAAACCCGTCTTGCGGACAAGGACTCCGCTTCAGCAAGCTTTGTGCAGAGCTATCAATCAAACCTGATTAAAAGCACGGTTCGAAAACGAGTCACCATGCAAATGATTGGTGGGAAATGGAAAATCTCCTCCGAGCGCGTTTCCGGCTAGCAATCCTGCTACTGCCAGTTTTGCTCATGGGTGCAACAACTGCACTTTTGGCTTTGGAAAACAAAACCGAGCAGGATTTACGCAAAACGCTGGACTTGCTCCTTAGACACCAAAGTCAGGATGCTTTGGAATTCAGCAGAAATGCGTTACAGGAAACTCCAAAGTCGCGTTTGGCACACCTGCTACACGCTGACCTGCTTGCCGTTTATGCGCATCAGAGCCCATTATTTTCGGCACAGCATGCGCTACAGAAAAAGCGCGTGGCCGACTTACGGGATGAATTGGCACTGAGAATGGCTTACGTGCCTCCGAAAAAAAACCACCTGCCGGACACAATTCTCAGAATGTCTCCTCAATACCCGTATATTCTGCTCCTTGACGCCGCAAAATCTCGCCTGTACCTGCTTCAGAATCAAAACTCTCGCCCTGCTTTGCTTACAAGCTATTACACCTCAGTGGGTTCTGAAGGTATGGGAAAAGCCCGGGAGGGGGACAATAAGACACCACTCGGGGTGTACCAAATTACGTCTTATTTGCCAGATGACACCCTTCCCGACCTGTACGGGAGAGGAGCGTGGCCGATAAACTTCCCCAATGGCTTCGACAGGCTCAGGGGTAAGAATGGTTCCGGAATCTGGTTACACGGGGTGCCGGGCAATTTCGAAAGCCGCCCGCCAGAAGACAGCCGGGGATGCATCATCCTCAATAACCTTGCTGTACGTGACCTGGAACAGTTTATTGAGCCACGAAAAACATCCTTGGTGCTGGCGGAACGAGTTCAATGGCTTTCTCCGGACGCATGGGAGACATCCGGAGACAGGATTTACCGGCACTTTCAACAGTGGCTGGCTGACTGGCAAAGTCTCAACGTTGAGAAATACCTTTCCCACTATTCCACTACGTATCAGTCAAAAAACGCAGACTATCAAACATTTACCGAACGCACCCAGCGTAACGCCCGGCAAAAAACCTTTGTTTCAGTCACAGCCAAGGCAGTAGAGGTTTTCCTGTATCCGGGTGCAAAAAACGCGTACTTGCTCGAATTTGACCAGAACTACCGCAGTAATAACTATCAGACTGACTATCGGAAAAAACAATTATGGGAAGAACAAGGTGACGGACAATGGAAAATCATCTACGAGGGTCACGCCAACTGAGTGCCCCATCCGAGCACCTTACAGAAGGAGCAAAAAACGGAGATTTCAGGAGCCTGGGTCTAAATTCAACCGCAACCAGCGCACCAGATCTACCCACATGACTCTGTAATCCCTTTCGTCCGGCATACGACGAGATGAAGCAAATTCAATCGTCAGTACCGGTATGTTCAATTCTTCCCCTGCGTACCACCCCAGAGAACCCGGAAAATTGCCAAGATCTCCATAAAGCAGCGTCCCCAGCTTCGCAGGTGGTTGGATATTCTCTGGGCCATCGTAGTCCACCAAACCTAAAGGAGCGTGTAAGGCCACTATGACATCTGGCCGGAACTGTTCTATTTTCCGGGTCAGCCATTCTGTTTCTATTTCGCTTTGGGCATTTTTTCCCGGATATTTTCGAGGGTTTGAATGTGCTTTTTGCTGCCAGAAAGCAAGGGCTTCTGCACCACTTCCCGCAGAGCCAAAATTACGGTTCAAATCGACCCCGTTGGCGTTGCCGCGCACCGCCGGGGCGGCCAACAGACCATCTGGATTCAATGCTGGAACAAAATACCAATGAAAAAGACCAGAGTGATGCTCGACTAAAGTCTTTAGCCACTTGAAAGCCACGCTATAGGAGGCATATTCATCGCCATGTATACCCCCAAGCAAAAGCACTTTTCCACGCATCCCTGCTGAGGAGGGAGCAGGCAAGAACTCACGGCTCATAACAGGCATCCCGGAAACACGGGTGTGTGCGGCCACTTGCAAGTCAAGATCCAGACATTCCCCAACGCTGACAGAGCTAAGTGTATTGCCAATTCTCTGACACGCTTCTTTCACAGAGACTTCGACCGCACCCACCCTCAAGGCAAGAAAAACCAATCCTGACAGTAAAACCCGAAACACCATCACAGACTGATTGTTCACATCAAAAGTGGCGGGAATTTCCGCGCTCAAATCAGGCGTTCAAGCCCTGACCACGAAAACACAGTCTCTCTTCCTTGAACTCTTTTCCTGGACAGCAAGGGGGTTTTTGTCCAATGGGCACGAATTCATGAGACCGCACAACAACTCGCTTTAAGCATGTTTCGCTTGCCGGATCACGCCGACTGCTTCCTGCTTGCTTTCACCTGGCTCAAGCAAAGCCGAGCTCTTTTCGGCAACTCCTCACAGAACCGTTACCATCAAGCGTCAAGCACAAGCTGCCACCTTTCCATGAGGCTTGCGTGGGCAAAGACGATACGCCAACAGGGCAACCTGCACCCGGCTTTTGTTGATTGACTCTCCCCCAAGTGTCTGGTCAGCATCCGTATTTTCTGTGCCTGAAATCCGGCAGGAAGCCAAGTTGTTTCCTTGCAGTCGATTCCCCCTTCTCCCAAGGAGTAACACGCATCTTGACACGGATCGGATGGCTGAATTTTCCCGACAACTACAATCAAAGCGGGCTACTAAAGCAGGGAGTACTGAAGGTTGGTAATGCCAAGTTTCTCCTGCACCGCATCAATCGCGAATCTTGCCACATGGTCAATGACGATATGGTTTACGCAGGCATCCAAATCCTTCTGGGTCAACGTGCACCCGTCTCCATGCACCTGCTCGTACTTCTGATTTGCTGCACGAAGAACACCTAAGCACAACGCCTTATCATGTTCCAACATGGCATCACGCAGAACCTGACAGCACTGGGTACCATCATCCGGTGTGCCTCCTTTTTTTATCGCAATGTCTACTATTTGAGGGAAAGCCACCAGCTCCATTTCCGCAACATGGTACTTCAGAAAATTATTTTCCTGACCTTCAGGTGTCTCCATCTTTGACAGTAAATCTACAAGAAGGGCTTCATCCTCCGGCGCATCTCCACTCGCTTTATTCTTATCAAGAATGTCCTTCTGGAGACTAGCAAGAGAACCCAATTTACTTGTCAGGTCTGGGGGGGTATCTGGCAGATCAACGCCCTGAGCTTCTGCTACCTCACGAGCTTGAAACCATAACAAGGAAGCAACGGTCTGGGAAAGAAAATTCTGGACTTCCTCTTCGCTCGGAGACTCTACAGACCTTCTCTCTCCTCCAAAAAAATACAACAAGGCGATCCTCTGTGCGTGCTGCCTTGTGGCATCCATATCAAGACCAGAAAATTTCAAGGTTTCGGCAACGGGTTTATGCCCATCTTCGCACAAAGTCCACCTCAGCACATACAATGCGGGGAAGGCGCACTCATGCACAAACCGGTTTTCAGATACCCTGTCTGAGGCAGTCAGAGCCATCAAGTATTTCACCCCGGGATCATTCTTAAAAGGAGACATCCCTTTCATGACCTCCGCCTCATCCGGGGTTTTGGGTGTGGGTTCCGAATATGGGGCATGTTCCTGTTGAGAAGCCAGATCGCCGGAAGGGGAATCGCCCCTCTCCGAACGTTCCTCAACCAGACGCTCTGCCAGCTCTTCCAGGTTGTTTGACGGTGAACCTTCTCTCGTCAGATCGCGTCCAATCTCATCAATGCGCTCTGACTGCAGTTGTTCCAAGACCATGACCGTAGCCTCAACCCGCAATGTTTGCTTGTACGCCGCAGGGTCAGTGGAAAGATTAACAAGGTCAACGCCACCGGAAAGAATGGAGTGCGTAAATTTTTCCAGGCAACGTGAATGAAAGTTCTCAGCGTTCAAATTCGGGTGAGCGCGAAGAAACTCTTCGGCTCTTTGCCCGGAATCTTGTCCGGCTGTTTCCGACCCGTTTTCTTTCGGGTTCTGAGCGTTGTCGGCCATTTCGTTCAGCCTTTCAACGACAGGGGAAAACAAGTCCTTTTCTACATTGACCTTTGCCAATAAATTCTGAAGGCAAAGATCTGCCTCACAGTGAACAAGGGTGAGTTGGATATCTTGAGGTTGGATTATGCTTAGGAACGGCCTTGCGGTTGCTATTCTTTCATTCAGAGACACCAGGTCTCTGTAACGCAGAATTTGATTTTTTCTCTGCTTGCGTTCGCATGTTTTTATAATTAATGCCCTCTGCTCCTCGCGTAGTGGTTCTGCTTCAATGGATTCAATCAGCTGCCCGAGTATGAGTTGATTGTTTCGTTTCCTGGTTTTTCCCACAAATATGGGAGATTTGTCTTCTAGCCAACAAACTATTCTGTCGAACCAGCCAGACCCCCGATCTTTGACAATAACTTCTTGACGATTCGTGTCGAAACGAACCTCACTCTGAGGACGCAACGGTGCTTCACTTCCGCCGTTAACCCTCGCATAAAAGTCTGTGAACGTCCCATATACAGGCATAAATCACTTCCCTTCGGCACGTAATTATTCGTGCCAATTCTAACACACCCCCACCCCTCGGGACAATATTTTCGGCTGTGAGCACGAAGGGCGTCGCCTTGGTCGGCTCAGCCAGAGTGAGCTTTTCAGTAACCGGGGAGCCGTAAAAAGATGCGCAACCAAGCGGAAAGCTCAGGCTCTGCCGTCCCGACAGAAGCAGAAGGTGCAGGGAGAAAATAAAAGGAAACAAATAGCTACCCATCACCGTTTCGGAAGACTGAAAAGCTTCCAAACGACAAAGGCCTCACCGTCAAGCGAGACCTTTGCCTGTGTGCCACAAATAGATCTGTGGCAAGAGCCGGCGTCTTTGCTTACATCATCCCGTCCATGCCGACTGGCTCCTGCTTGCTTTCATCTGGCTCAAGCAGAGCCAGACCCTTTTCGGCATCTCCTCACAGGACGGCTGGCATCAGGCACCAAACACAGGCTGCCTCCGTTTCATGTGGCTGGCGTAGGCAAAGACGGTACGTCCACAGGGCAACATGCCCTCGGCTTTCGCCGATTGATTCTCCCCTAAAGGCCTGGTCAGCACCCGGTATTTTCTGCGCCTGAAATCCGGCAGGAAGCCAAGCTGTTTCCCTGCAGCCGATTCCCCCTTCTCCACAAGGGGAACACGCATCTTGACCCGAATCGGATGTCCGGATTTTCCCGACAACTGCAATCAGAGCGGGCCATAGGAGTACTGAGGATTAGGGACGCCAAGTTCTTCCCGCATCACAACGAGCGCAAATGTTGCCACATAGTCAGAGACGACTTCACGCACGCAGACATCCAAAGCTTCTTGGGTCAGCGTACCCCCATCTCCATGCACCTGCTCGTACTTCTGATTTGCGGCACAAAGAACACGCGAGCACAACGCTTTATCATGTTTCAACACGGCATCATGCAAAATCTGACAGCACTGACTGGATTTTCCCATTATGAATCCCTTTTCATTCCCAATACCTGTCATTGCTCTGAAAGCTACCGTCTCCATTTCCGCAACACAGTGCTCCAGAAATTTATTTTTCTGACCTTCAGGTGTCTCCAGTTCTGACAGTAAATTTACAAGAAGGGCTTCATTCTCCAGCACAACATGCGACGCATCTCCACTCCCTTTATTCTTATCAAGAATGTCCTTCTGGAGACTCGCAAGAGAACCCAATATTTTTGCCAGATTTGGGGGGTCATCTGGCAGATCAACGCCATGAACATCTGCCATCTCACGAGCTTGTAACCATAACAAGGAAGCAACGGTCTCGGAAAGAAAATTCCGGACTTCCTCTTCGCTCGGAGACTCTACAGACCTTCTCCCTCCTCCAAAAAAATACAACAAGGCAATCCTATGTGCGTGCTGCCTTGTGGCTTCCATATCAAGACCAGAAACTTTCAAGGTTTCGGCAACGGATTTATGTCCATTCTCGCGCAAAGTCCACCTCAGCCCATACAGTGTGGGGACGACGCACTCATGCACAAACCGGTTTTCAGATACCCTGCCTGGGGCAGTCAGAGCCATCAAATACTGCACCCCGGGATCATGCTTAAAAGGAGACATTGCCCTCATGACCCCCACCTCATCCGGGGTTTTGGATGTGGGTTCCGAATATGGGGCAAGTTCCTGTTGAGAAACCAGCTCCCCGGGAGGGGAATCGCCTCTCTCTGAACGTTCCACGACCAGACGCTCGGCCAGCTCTTCCAGGTTGTTTAACGGTGAATCTTCTCTCATCAGATCGCGTCCAATCCCATCAATGCGCCCTGACTGTAGTTGCTCCAAGACCATGACCGTAGCCTCAACCTGAAATACTTGCTTGTACGCCGCAGGGTCAGTGGAAAGATTGACAAGGTCAACGCCACCGGAAAGAATGGAGTGCGTTAATTTTTCCAGGCAACGTGAATGAAAGTTCTCAGCGTTCAAATTCGGGTGAGAGCGAAGAAACTCTTCGGCTCTTTGCCCGGCATCCTGTCCAACTGTTTCCGACCCGTTTTCTTTCGGGTTCTGAGCACTGTCTGCCATTTCGTTCAGCCTTTCAACGACGGGGAGAAACAAGTCTTTTTCTACGTTGACCTCTGCCAATAAATTCTGAAGGCAAAGATCTGCCTCACAGTGAACAAAGGTGGATTGGATATCTTGAGGTTGGGTTATGCTTAGGAACGGCCTTGCGGTTTCTATTCTTTCATTCAGAGACACCAAGTCTCTGTAACGCAGAATTTGATTTTTTCTCTGCTTGCGTTCGCATGTTTTTATAATTAATACCCTCTGCTCCGCGCATAGCGGTTCTGCTTCAATGGATTTAATCAGTTGCTCAAGTATGAGTTGATTGTTTCGTTTCCTGGTTTTTCCCACAAACATGGGAGATTTGTCTTCTAGCCAACAAACTATTCTGTCGAACCAGCCAGACCCCCGATCTTTGACGATAACTCGATGTCCATTCGCGTCGAAACAAACCTCACTCTGAGAACGCGGCAGTGTTGCACTTCTGCTGTTAACTCCCGCATAAAAGTCTGTGAACGTCCCACATACAGGCATAAACCATTCCCCTTAGGCACTCAATTATCCATGCCAATTCTACCATACCCCCCACCCTTCGGGACAATATTTTCGGCCGTGAGCACGAATGGCGTCGCCTTGGCCGGCTCAGCCAGAGTGAGCTTTTCAGTAACCGGAGAGCAGTAAAAAGATGCGCAACCAAGCAGAAAGCTCGGGCTCTGCCGTCCTGACAGAAGCAGAAGGTGAAGAGTGAAAATAAAAGGGAGCAAATAGCTGCCCATCACCGTTTCGGAAGACTGAAAAGCCCCCAAACGACAAAGGCCTCACCGTCAAGCGAGGCCTTTGTCTGTGTGCCACAAATAGATCTGTGGCAAGAACCTGCGTCTTTGCTTACATCATCCCGTCCATGCCACCCATGCCGCCCATGCCACCGCCGCCACCGCCGGGCATGGGTTCCTCTTTCTTCGGAAGCTCGGCAACCATTGCCTCCGTAGTGATCATCAGACCGGCAATCGAGCACGCATTCTGCAAGGCAATCCGAACCACTTTGGCCGGGTCAATGATGCCAAGTTCCGGCAGGTTCCCGTATACCCCTTTCGCAGCGTCATATCCATAATCCCGCTCTTTGTCTCTGACGTTGGACAAAATGACAGAACCTTCCTCACCAGTGTTGGCAACAATCTGCCGAAACGGGTCTTCCATGGCACGACGCATAATCCCGATGCCAACATCCTGATCAGCATTGTCACCCTTGAGATCACGGATCCCTTCAATCGCACGAATCAAAGCAACCCCGCCACCAGCTACCACCCCTTCCTCAACAGCAGCCCGTGTCGCATGCAATGCATCCTCAACCCGCGCTTTCTTTTCCTTCATCTCAACCTCAGTCGCCGCGCCTACGCGAATGACCGCAACCCCGCCAGCCAGCTTCGCCATCCTTTCCTGCAACTTCTCCTTGTCATAGTCAGACGTTGCTTCCTCAATCTGCCGCCGAATCTGCGTAACCCTCGACTTGATCCGGTCAGAACTGCCTGCACCGTCAACGATTACCGTGTCTTCCTTGGATATCGTGACGCGCTTGGCATTCCCGAGACTGTCAAGCGTACACTTCTCCAGTGACAAACCTGTCTCCTCGGATATGACCGTCGCACCCGTCAATATCGCAATGTCTTCAAGCATCGCTTTGCGGCGATCCCCAAATCCGGGAGCCTTGACCGCTGCCACTTTCACAACACCGCGTATCGAATTTACCACCAATGTCGCCAGTGCCTCACCTTCTACATCCTCTGACATGATCAGTAACGGCTTGCCACTTTTCGCAACCGCTTCCAGTACCGGCAACATGTCCCGTATCCCGGAAATCTTCTTGTCGTGCAAAAGAATCAGCGGATTCTCAAGCTCGGCACTCATGTTGGCCTGGTTGTTGACAAAATACGGGGAGAGATACCCACGATCAATTTGCATGCCCTCAACGACTTCCAGCTCATTCTCAAGCGTCGTGCCTTCCTCAATCGTGATCACCCCTTCCTTGCCAACTTTCTCCATCGCCTCAGCGATGATCTTCCCTATCTGCGGATCAGAATTGGCAGATATGCTCCCAACCTGCTCTATGGCACGGCTGTCCGAACACGGCTTCGAAAAACTCCTGACCGCCTTTACCGCATGCTCGGTTGCCCTGTCCAGACCGCGCTTGAGATCCATCGGGTTCATCCCCGCAGCGACCGCCTTCATCCCCTCACGAATAATCCCTTGAGCCAGCACGGTCGCCGTGGTCGTACCATCACCGGCAATGTCCGATGTCTGGGAAGCAACTTCCTTTAACATCTGGGCTCCCATGTTCTCGAACTTGTCCTGCAATTCCACTTCCTTGGCGACGGAAACCCCATCTTTGGTCACCGTCGGTGCACCAAATGATTTCTCCAATACCACGTTCCTGCCTTTCGGACCCAACGTCACTTTCACCGCATTGGCAAGCACATTGACGCCCGTTACCATGCGGTGCAATGCGTTATGACCAAATTTGACTTCTTTAGCACTCATTTTTCTGTTCTCCTTACAGCTCTAGTCCAAAATCGCCATGATGTCGCTTTCGCGCATCACGACAAGATCATCACCATCCAACGTGACTTCCGTGCCTGAGTATTTCCCAAACATGATGGTCTCACCTACTTTGACATCCATCGGCAATCTCTTGCCGTCATCAAGCACTTTCCCTTCACCTACGGCAAGAATCTCTCCTTTCATAGGCTTCTCCGCAGCACTGTCAGGAATGACAATGCCACCAGGACTGGTCTTTTCTTCTGCCACTCGCTTGACCACAACACGATCATGCAATGGGCGTAATTTCACACTCATTTTTTTACTCCAAATTTATCTGAATAGGAACCGGGACGACAACCTGAACGGTTGCCACTTCCAATCTGCTCTACGGGGCTGCCGAGGAAGCAAACCCCTCACCAAAAGCTACTTCGAAACGCCAAAGTAGCCTCGGCATTGTACTTCGGCATCTCTGCGTGTCAATGACTTGCACACGACCAACTAAGCTCATGACCCTACTTGAAGCCCAAGCTGGCTTTTAGCCGGGAATTTGGGTCAGCCGCTGCCGGCGGCGCTCATCCCCTGTTGAAAGAAGCTGTAAAACCAAGCCCTGAACCGGTTCCAAAACATGAGCCCCTACGTGCCCGAAAAACTCCTGCCCGAAACAAGACCGGCCACAGACAACTAACGAACCGCGCCACCGAGATATCCGCGCAACCGTAACCTCACACTGTCGGCTGGAGATGTACCTCCTGTCATAAATCCTTCTTCACGTGTGCCACCTGGCCCCACCGCATTTTGCGAAAATGTCACTATCCGATATTGAGTCCCTGGCTTAAGGTCGGCAAAATCAAATATCACTGACGTTGAGGTCGTCTCCTTAACCGTACTGGCAATCTCTTTGCCACTGCCGTCAATAACCTTGACAACATAAGTCAAATTCAGGTCAATCCCATCAACTTGAGATCCATAGTCAGGATCCGTTGCCTTCCTGCCATACCCGTCGTTGTTGGAACCTATGACCGTCACCTGTGCTGTGGTGGTTCCTATCCCTGTAGCAGTAACAGATGTTGGCGTACCCGGAACATCCAGAAGCGTAAATTCGGCAACAGACGCAACCCCGTCACCTATGGCATTGACCGCCCGCACTGAATAGGCGATAGCCGCCCCTCCCTCATAGACGCCACGTATGCTGCGTAACACCGTGGGGGCAACGTCATGCATAGTGGCGTTGGAGCTCAGCTGTATCGTTGAACCCGCCGTTGTATCACCGCTGACTGTCACCACATACGTCGTAATTGTGGATCCACCGTGATGTGGTGCTGTCCAACTCAACACCAAGCTCTGCGTACTCTTCCAAACCGGATCCAAGAGTTCCGGCATTCCGGGCTCCACGGCATTCGTCTTAAATGCTCCCTCAAGTGAATCACTTGCCCCCACCGCATTTTGTACAAACGTCACTATCTGATATTGAGTCCCCGCCCTAAGACCATCCAATTCAATCGTCACGGATGCCTCGGTTGAGAGCATAGTCACACTCGAAACTATCTGATCGCCATTAAGAATGCTGACCTTATAGGCAAAGTTCAGATCAACCTTGTCAACAATAGAACCGTAGGTGGTAGTATCCGCTGCCTTTCTGCCATAACCATCGTTGTCGGGACCTATGACCGTCACCTGTACTGTGGTGGTTCCTATCCCTGTAGCAGTAACAGATGTTGGTGTACCCGGAACATCCAGAAGAACAAATGTACCGATGGACAGGCTCCCGTCACCTGCAGCATTGACTGCCTGCACCGAATAAGTGATTGTGTCCCCACCCTGAAAGCTCCTGCGTAAGGTCGTGGGACCAACGTCATGCATAGTGGAGTTGGAACCCAGCCGTGTCGTTGATTCCGCCGCCGTACTACTACCGACTGTCACCACATACGCCGTAGTTGCGGATCCACCATTAGGTGACGCTGTCCAACTCAACACCAAGCTCTGCGTACTCTTCCAAACCGGATCCAAGAGTTCCGGCATTCCGGGCTCCACGGCATTCGTCTTAAATGCTCCCTCAAGTGAATCACTTGCCCCCACCGCATTTTGTACAAACGTCACTATCTGATATTGAGTCCCTGGCTTAAGGTCGGCAAAATCAAATATCACTGACGTTGAGGTCGTCTCCTGATCCGTACTCGCAATCTCTTTGCCACTCCCGTCAAAAACCTTGACAACATAAGTCAAATTCAGGTCAATCCCATCGACTTGAGACCCATAGTCAGGATCCGTTGCCTTCCTGCCATAACCATCGTTGTCGGAACCTATGACCGTCACCCGCACGGTGTTGGCTCCTGACCCTGAAACTGTAACAGTTGTTGGCGCACTTGGAACATTCAGAATAGTAGATACGACAGTGCCCGCACTCCCGTTACCAATATCATTGGTAGCCCGCACCGAATAAGTGATTGTGTCTCCACCTTGAAAATCCGCGTAGGCATCTACCCGGTGTTCGGCGGGAATAGAAGGAGCAAACGTTGTTTCCGGGGCGATAATTTCTATATCATGAGGACCGATTTCGCCACCAAAAAAGTTGTATTTCGTAATTGCGGATCCACCATCGTATGGCTCATCCCAACTGAACACCTCCTTCAGCGTGGTCTCCCAGAACGAAACCACAATTGGTGCATCTGGTACGCCGACATTTGTCGTAAGTGGCTCCTCAAGCGCATTGCCTTCTCCCACCACGTTTCGTGCAGATACCACTGTCTGATATTGAGTCCCCGCCCTAAGGCCATCAAAGACAATCATCACTGACGTTAAGGTCGTCACCCGAACCATACTTGCAACCTCTTTGCCACTCCCGTCAAGAACCTTGACAACGTAGGCAAAATCCAGATCAACCTCACCGACTTTAGACCCATAGTCAGGATCCGCTAGCTCCCTGCCATAACCATCGTTGTCAGGACCACTGACCATCACTCGCACTTTTCTGGTCGCTGCTGAACCTGCCGTAACGTCTGAAGCTGTAACAACTGTTGGCGCACCCGGAACATCCAAGAGAGTAAATGTCTCGTTCGCCGTACTCCCGGAACCGACCGCATTGAGTGCCCGCACCGTATAGGCGATTGTGTCCCCGCCCTGAAAGTCGCTGCGCAACGTCGTGGGAACAACGACATACATCGTAGTAGAACCCAGCTGTATCGGCGCAGTACCATTGACTGTCACCACATACGTCGTAATCGTGGAACCACCATTATGTGGTGCTGTCCAACTCAACACCAGGCTCTGCGTACTCTTCCAAACCGGATCCAAGAGTTCCGGCATTCCGGGCTCCACGGCATTCGTCTTAAATGCCCCCTCAAGTGAATCACTTGCCCCCACCGCATTTTGTACAAACGTCACTATCTGATATTGAGTCCCCACCTTAAGACCACCCAAGACGAGCGTCACAGATGTCGCGGTTGTGGCCTTGGTCATACTCGAAACCGAGTCACCATTAATAACATCCGTAACGTTGACAACATAAGCAAAATTCAGTGCAACCTTGTCAACAATAGAACCGTAGGTGGTCGTATTCGTTGCCTTCCTGCCATAACCATCGTTGTCTGGTGCGTTGACCGTCACCTGCACTGTGGTGGTTCCTATCCCTGTAGCAGTAACAGATGTTGGCGTACCCGGAACATCCAAGAGAGTAAATGTCTCGTTCGCCGTACTCCCGTCACCTACAGCATTGACTGCCTGTACCGAATAGGCGATTGAGCCCCCACCCTGAAAGACGCTGCGTAAGGTCGATGGGTCAACTACAAGCATCGTGGAGCCAGAATCAAGCCGTGTCGTTGATTCCGCCTCCGTATCACCACCAACTGTCACCACATACGCCGTAATGGTGGAGCCACCATGATGGGGTGCTGACCAACTCAACACCAGGCTCTGCGTGGTTCCCCAGGACGAAGCTGTCATTGGTGCTTCTGGCACGCCGGCACTTGTTGTAAAAGATCTCATACGCACGCCACCTGACCCCAGCACATTTCGTACAAATGCCCTTACCGTATATTGAGTCCCCGCACTGAGACCATCAAAGTCAATCATCACTGACGTTGAGGCCGTCTTCCTGACCGTACTTGCAATCTCTATACCACTACCATCAAGAACTTTGACAACGTAAGCAAAATTCAGGACAACCCCATCGACTTGGGTTCCATAATCAGGATCCGTTGGCCCCCTGCCATAACCATCGTTGCCCGGACCGTTGACCGTCACCCGCACGGTGTTGGCTCCTGACCCTGAAACTGTAACAGTTGTTGGCGCACCCGGAACGTCCAGAAAAGCAAATGCGGCAGTGGACTCACTCCCGGCACCAACATCATTGACTGCCTGCAGAAAAAAAGCCACTCCCTTGAGCCCGCCTTGAGAAGACCCTAAGCCAATAGGTTCATGAGCATCAAAAACAAACCGCGTTTGTGTGGCAGGCAGGGTTTGAAATCCGCCTGAACCCAAAGTACGCCTTCTGTATGACGTAATGGTGGATCCACCATCGTATGGTGCTTCCCAACTGAACACCACCCTCAGCGTGTTCTCCCAGAACGGAGCGATAATTGGTGCTTCTGGCACGCCGGCACTTGTCGTAAATTCTCCCTCAAGCGTACCACCTGATCCCACCACGTTTCGTGCAGATGCCTTTACCGTATATTGAGTCCCCGCCTTAAGACCGTCCAAGACAATCATCACTGACGTTGAGGTCGTCTCCTGAACCGTACTGGCAACCTCTATACCACTCCCGTCAAGAATCTTGACAACGTAGGCAAAATTCAGATCAACCCCATCAACTTGAGATCCATAGTCAGAATCCGCTGCCTGCCTGCCATAACCATCGTTGTCGGGACCACTGACCGTCACTCGCACTTTTCTGGTCGCTGCTGAACCTGCCGTAACGTCTGAAGCTGTAACAGATGTTGGCGTACCCGGCACATCCAGCAAAGTAAAACTCCCGAAAAACGGAGGACTCACTATCTCCGTCACTATCTGCGTATTCACATTGCCGTCACCACTTGGAGGATTCACAACCCTCATCTCGCTACTGATGCGCACCGTATAAGAGACCGAGTCACCTCCCGCAAGATTCCCGCGCAGTTCCCGAGAAAGGTTGCCCAACTCAAAATTCGGTGAACGAGCCAAAAGAACCGTCGAACTTTCACCTACTTCCAATCCCAGCTCATAGTAGGTCGCGACACTCGCCGATCGCAGAACCAGGCTGTTTGTCGTACTCCACTCAAGCGACACGTCTGTTGGCGTAGCAGGTATCCGGGTCAGTGCTTTTAGTACTGGCAACGTATGAGTACTGCCGAAATACCAAATATCAGAATCCCAGCCAGCGAAAGTTTCGGGTTCGCCTTCGGCACAGAAGCGCGAAGAAGCGGTGGGACACCGAAGTTGCGACAAAGTACGAGTTGAGCTTCCGGTAATCGTTCCTGAATTGTCACCAGCAAGTGTCGTAGGAATTTCCCCATTAACCGTGCCCGCCGCATAACTGCCTTCAATGGTTCCGCCTTGTTCCTCACTTTGAATGTTGGCTCCGGCTTGACCGTTGAGCCCAACAAAAATACTTAAGCCGGTCAACCCCGACGGGTTTCTTGGTGTCACGACGCTGTACGCATAGCTATTGCTGATGGTGCTTTGGTTTACACCCACAAGGCCCCCGACCGAGCCGTCTCCCCCAACCCTGACCCAAGCGTAGCTGTTCTCTACAAGAGCACCTTCCCGGACATGACCCACAAGGCCTCCAACCTCATAATCTCTCTCCGGGTCCCCAACAACCCCCGTCGCATAAGACTGCCTAATAACGCCACCACCCAAGAGATGACCCACAAGGCCACCCAACTCTCTTCCTTCAGCTTCGTCCGACCCTGTAACTACAATTCCAATTGCCTCGCTTCCCTGAACCATTCCACCTCCCACGAAGCCAGCCACGCCGCCTCCCTCACGTTCTGCTCCTATCGTGGAATCTGTCACACGCACGGTGGAGATACGACCATCAGCCAGGTGACCCGCAACACCGCCAACGCCGAAGCTCCCTGTTATCGTGGAGGCCGTCACACGCGCAGCGGAGAGGGAGGCACTAATTCCGTGCAGGTCACCTATAACGCCGCCTACCAGCTCGCCTCCTGTCACCACAGAGTTCGTCGCTGTGATTCTGGATATTGTGCTGTCTGCTGCACGACCCGCAACACCGCCCACTCTGGTGTCTCCTGCCACCACAGAATCCGTCACTGTGATTCTGGATATTGTGCCATCTGTTGCACTACCTGCGAGAGTGCCCACTCTGGTGCTTCCTGTCACTACAGAACCCGTCACTGTGATTCTGGATATTGTGCTATCTGCTGCACGACCCACAACACCGCCAACATCTGCCTGCCCCGTTACCATGGAAGCTGTCACACGCGCGGGGAAGACACCGGATCTGTGCAGATCGCCTGTAATGCTGCCCACCAGTTCTGCTCCTGTCACTACAGAGTTCGTCACCGTGATGTTGGATATTGTGCTATCTAGTGCGCGACCTGCGAGAATGCCCACTCCGGTGCTTCCTGTCACTTTGGCTTCGAAAAAAATCAAATTCCTGATATCAGCAGCAGCAGACAAGCGGGCAAACAAACCCACATCCTCTTCACCAAGACGGTAGATGAACAAGTTGGAAATTCGGTAACCCCTGCCATCAAAAGTCCCGGAAAAACCTGGACTGCCGGTTCGTTGCCCGGTGACGCTGTAGGTGGCTCCTATAGGGGCAAAACCCTTACCATTGTTCCACCTGGGTGTCTGTGTCTCTCCTGCATCAATATCAGTGCCCAGCCGGAAAGTCGGATTAGCGGGGACAAACGGCATCTCTAAAAATGCAGACAGGCTCTGTAACTGGCAAATATTGCTGATCTGATAGGTTCCAACTTCGCCTATTACTTGGGTGGGAAATTCCCCAAGCATGCACCCCACCCTGGCAGGTTGGGCGAAAAGTCCGGAACTCAGAGCCAGGCAAACCGCCAGCAGTACAAGCCTGCACCACGCTTCAGACGCACTCTGCACGTAGAAAGATTTGCTTTCAAAGTAACGATAACTTCTATTCACCAGAGATTTCCTCGAGACATGTGATAGCGTAGCAGAAAAAAGCGGCTTTACCAACTTTCGCGATTTTCGCACCTTATCATGGTTAAAAATAAATGCGTACTCACAAGAAGGGGTACCCCCCAATCAATTCTGTTGAGCCAGCACCCGAACAGTACCAAAGGTCAGGCCAAGACATCACCTTCTCATCAGGATGAATGCATAAGTACCCGTACACCGACCCCCCGGTTTTTTTCCTGACTTGGCAGCCCTGCCTGAAGCCTGCTTTTAGCCAGAAATTTTAAGCTAGCCTCTGTCGGCGGAGCTCCTTCCCCGTTGAAAGAAGCTGTAAAACCAAGTTCTGGGTGGTTCAAAACATGAGCTCCTACGTGCCTGAAAAAACCTTGCCCGAAACAAGACTGACCATAGACAACTAACGAACCGCGCCACCGAGATATCCGCGCAAGCGCAATCTCACCCTGTCAGTTGTAGGCGTACCTCTTGTCATAAATTCTCTTTGATGCGTACCACCTGGCCCCAACGCATTTTGTACAAATGCCACTACCGTATATTGAGTCTCTGGCTCAAGACCACCCAAGACAAGCGTCATTGACGTCGATCGCGTCTCCATAACCGTGCTGGCAATTGCTTTGCCACTACTATCAGTAACGCTGACGACATAAGCAAATTTCAGGTCAACCCCTTCGGCTTCAGAGCCGTAGGCAGTATCCGTTGTCCTCCGGCCATAACCATCGTTGTCGGGGGCGTAGACCGTCACCCGCACCGTGGTGATCCCCGCCGTAACCTGAACCTGAGTAAAAGTTAACGTGCCCGGAAAAGCCAAGAGAGTAAATGTGCCGGTAGACAGGCTCCCAGTGCCCTTAGCATTTTCTGCCCGCACCGAATAAAAGATTTTGTCCCCACCCCGAGAGATGCTGCGTATGCTGCTTAACATCGTGGAGTCAACGACAAACACCGTGGAGGCAGAATCCAGCCGTATCGTTAATTTCGCCACCGTATCACCACCGACTGTCACCACATACGCCGTAATGGTGGATCCACCATGATGTGGCGCTGTCCAACTCAGCACCAGACGTTGTGTGGTCTCCCGAGTCGTAACTACAATTGGCGCTTCTGGCTCTCCGTCAAGAGTCTTAAAGTATTCAGAAAAAAGCTTGCCACCTGCTCCCACCGCGTTTTGCGCAAATGCCACTATCCGATACTGAGTCCCCGCCCTGAGACCATCCAAGTCAATCGTCACGGATGCCGCGGTTGAAGACATGGTCACACCCGGAACCAAGTTGTCACTGTCATCAGTAGCACTGACAACATAAGCAAAATTCAGATCAACCTCACCGACTTTAGATCCATAGTCAGGATCCGTTGCCCCCCTGCCATAGCCATCGTTGGCAGGGGCACCAACTGTCACCCGCACGGTGGTGGCTCCCTCTGGAGTGCTCACCATGGTTGGCGTACCCGGTACATCCAGCAAAATAAAACTCCCGGTAGACGGAGGACTCACTATCTCCGTCACTATCTGCGTATTCTCGTTGCCGTCACCACTTGGAGGATTCACAACTCTCGTCTCGCTACTGACGCGCACCGTATAAGAAACCGAGTCACCTCCCGCAAAGTTCCCGCGCAGTTCCCGAGAAAGATCGTTCAGCTCAAAATTTGGCGAACGAGCAAAAAGGACTGTCGAACTTTCACCTACCTCCAACCCCAGCTTATAGTAGGTCACATCAGGGGTGCTCGCTGAGCGCAGAACCAGGCTGTTTGCCGAACTCCATTCAAGCGACACGTCTGTTGGCGTAGCAGG
Source organism: uncultured candidatus Poriferisulfidus sp. (assembly GCA_965215765.1). Classification (GTDB taxonomy): domain Bacteria; phylum Pseudomonadota; class Gammaproteobacteria; order Poriferisulfidales; family Oxydemutatoraceae. The sequence continues at coordinate 1,804,385 of OZ244118.1, forward strand.
TATCCGTGTCAGTCCTTTTAGCACTGGCAACGTGTGAGCACTGCCAAAATACCAAATATCAGGGTTCCAGCCAGCGAAGGTTAAGGATTCGGGTGTGGCTCCGACACAAGAACTCGAAGGAGAGACGGGACACCGAAGTTGCGACAAAGTGCGAGTTGAACTTTCAGTAATCGTTCCTGCTTCTTCGTCTGTAACAGCATAGGAACCAGCAAGTCTCACAGGAGTTGCCCCATTAACCTTGCCCGCCACATAACTGCCTTCAATCGCGCCTGTTACGGAATTAAAGTCTGGACCGTTAGAACCAACAAGAGCACCCAAGTAGCTTGGCCCGCCTGCTGGTGTCACGACGCTATATGCGTATGTATTTCTGATAGTGCCCAGGTTAGCACCCACAAGGCCCCCAATCGGGCTATCTCCTGCAACCCCAACCCATGCGTAGCTGTTTTCTACAAGAGCACCTGGCTGGAGGTAGCCTACAAGGCCTCCAACCCCAAGTCCTGTTGCCAGTCTCCCAACAAGCCCCGTCGCATAAGACTGCCTAATAACGCCTTTACCCAAGAGACGACCCACAAGACCACCCAGTTGTCTTCCTTGAAACGGCTTTCCTCTTGATACAAATCCACCTTTAATTAAAATTCCGATTGCCGCACTTCCCTGAATTATTCCACCACTCATGATGCCAACCATGCCGCCTCCCTTGTTTGTTGCTGTTATCGTGGAAGCTGTCACACGCGCGGTGGAGATACGACCATCAAGTTGGCGACCCGCAACACCGCCAACAAAGGATTTCCCTGTTATCCTGGAAGCCGTCACACGTACGTCAGAAACATCGACTCCGTTCGAGTCACCTATAACGCCGCCCACTACCTGTGCACTTCCCGTCACTTCAGAATTCGTCACCGTGATGTTGGAAATTGTGCTATTACCTTCTGCACGACCTGCGAGAATGCCCACTTCAGAGTCTCCTGCCACTACAGAATTCGTCACCGTGATGTTGGAAATTGTGCTACCTGCTGCTCGGCCTGTGAGAACACCCACCCTATTGCCTCCTGCCACATCAGCTTTGGAAAAAACCAGGTTCTTGACAACAGCACCATCCAGGCGAGCAAACAAACCTGCATCATCTTCACTAGTGTGGTGGATGAGTATGTCGAAAATTTGGTGACCGTCACCATCCAAAACCCCGGAAAATGCACGACTATCGATTGGCTCCCTGATTCCAGGGTAAAAGATGACTCCAATAGGAAAAAAGCCTGAAAAACGGTCAAAAAAACCGCCGACCATGGTGGTTCTGGTCTCACTCGCGTCAATGTCGGTCACTAGCAGGTAGTTCGCTGTCAGGGTTGTGATGTTTTGCAACTGCCGAATATTGCAGATCTTATAGGGATCCATTTTAGTCCCGGCACCTGCATTGGGTTTCGAACTACCGGAGTCGCACGGGGTATTGTCTTGCGCGAAAAGCCCGGTACTCAGGGTCAGGCAAACCGTCAGCAATACAAGCCTGCACCGCGCTTCAGACACACTCTGTACGTAGGAAGATGTGCTTTCAAAGTAACGATAACTTCTATTCACCAGCGATTTCCTCGAGACCTCTGACAGCGCAACTGAAAAAAGCGGATTTTCGCGATTAAAAATAAACGCATACTCACAAGTAAAGGGTACATGCCCCAATCCATCCTGTTGAGTCAGCACCCGAATAGTACCAAGGGTCAGGCTAAGACATCACCTTCTCATCAGGATGAATGCATAAGTACCTGTACACCGGCTCCCGGTTTTTTCCTGACTTGGCAGCCCAGCCTGAAGCCCGCTTTTAGCCAGAAATTTGGGTCAGCCGCTGTCGGCGGTGCTCCTCCCCTGTTGAAAGAAGCTGTGAAACCAAGTTCTGGGTGGTTCAAAACATGAGCTCCTACGTGCCTGAAAAAACCTTGCCCGAAACAAGACTGACCATAGACAACTAACGAACCGCTCCACCGAGATATCCGCGCAAGCGCAATCTCACCCTGTCAGCTGCAGATGTACCTCCTGTCGTAAATCCTTCTTCATGTGTGCCACCTGGCCCCACCGCATTTTGTACAAATGCCACTATCTGATATCGAGTTCCCGCCTTAAGGCCGTTCAAGACAAGCGTCACCGATGTTGCGGTTGTGGTCTCTGTCATACTCGAAACCGAGTTGCCGCCACCATCAATAACGCTGACAACATAAGCAAAATCCAGTTCAACCTTGTCAACAATGGAACCGTAGGTGGTTGTGTCCGTTGCCTTCCTGCCATAACCATCGTTATCAGTGGCGTTGACTGTCACCCGAACCGTGGTGACCCCCGTCGTAACCTGAACCTGAGTAGCAGCTAACGTACCCGGTACATCCAGAAGCGTAAATTCGGCAACAGACGGAACCCCGTCACCTATAGCATTGATCGCCCGCACCGAATAAGGGATTTTGTCCCCACCCCGAGAGATGCTGCGTATGCTGCTTAACACCGTGGAGTCAACGACACGCATCGTGGAGTCAGAATCAAGCCGTGTCGTTGATTCCGCCTCCGTACTACCACCAACTGTCACCACATACGCCGTAATTGTGGACCCACCGTGATGTGGTGCTGTCCAACTCAACACCAGACGTTGTGTGCCCTCCCAGACCGAAGCAATCACTGGTGCTTCTGGCACCCCGACACCGGTCGTAAATCCTCCTTCATTCGCGCCACCTGATCCCACCGCATTTTGTACAAGTGTCACTATCCGGTATTGTGTCCCTGCCCTAAGTCCAGCCAAGTCAATCATCACCGATGCCTCGGTTGTGACCCTGGTCATACTCGAAACCGAGTTGCCGCCACCATCAATAACGCTGACAACATAAGCAAAGTTCAGATCAACCTTGTCAACAATGGAACCGTAGGTGGTCGTGTCCGTTGCCTTCCTGCCATAACCATCGTTGTCAGGGGCGTTGACAGTCACCCGAACCGTGGTGACCCCCGTCGTAACCTGAACCTGAGTAGCAGTTAACGTGCCCGGTACATCCAGAAGCGTAAATTCGGCAACAGACGTAACCCCGTCACCTATGGCATTGATCGCCCGCACCGAATAAGGGATTTTGTCCCCACCCCGAGAGATGCTGCGTATGCTGCTTAACACCGTGGAGTCAACGACACGCATCGTGGAGTCAGAATCAAGCCGTGTCGTTGATTCCGCCTCCGTACTACCACCAACTGTCACCTCATAACCCATAATTGTGGATCCACCGTGATGTGGTGCTGTCCAACTCAACACCAGACGTTGTGTGCCCTCCCAGACCGAAGCAATCACTGGTGCTTCTGGCACCCCGGCACCGGTCGTAAATCCCCCTTCATACGCGACACCTGCTCCCACTACGTTTTGTACAAATGTCACTATCCGGTATTGAGTTCCTGCCCTAAGTCCAGCCAAGTCAATCATCACCGATGCCTCGGTTGTGACCCTGGTCATACTCGAAACCGAGTTGCCGCCACCATCAATAACGCTGACAACATAAGCAAAGTTCAGATCAACCTTGTCAACAATGGAACCGTAGGTGGTCGTGTCCGTTGCCTTCCTGCCATAACCATCGTTGTCAGGGGCGTTGACAGTCACCCGAACCGTGGTGACCCCCGTCGTAACCTGAACCTGAGTAGCAGCTAACGTACCCGGTACATCCAGAAGCGTAAATTCGGCAACAGACGTAACCCCGTCACCTATGGCATTGATCGCCCGCACCGAATAAGGGATTTTGTCCCCACCCCGAGAGATGCTGCGTATGCTGCTTAACACCGTGGAGTCAACGACACGCATCGTGGAGTCAGAATCAAGCCGTGTCGTTGATTCCGCCTCCGTACTACCACCAACTGTCACCTCATAACCCATAATTGTGGATCCACCGTGATGTGGTGCTGTCCAACTCAACACCAGACGTTGTGTGCCCTCCCAGACCGAAGCAATCACTGGTGCTTCTGGCACCCCGGCACCGGTCGTAAATCCCCCTTCATACGCGACACCTGCTCCCACTACGTTTTGTACAAATGTCACTATCCGGTATTGAGTTCCTGCCCTAAGTCCAGCCAAGTCAATCATCACCGATGCCTCGGTTGTGACCCTGGTCATACTCGAAACCGAGTTGCCGCCACCATCAATAACGCTGACAACATAAGCAAAGTTCAGATCAACCTTGTCAACAATGGAACCGTAGGTGGTCGTGTCCGTTGCCTTCCTGCCATAACCATCGTTGTCAGGGGCGTTGACAGTCACCCGAACCGTGGTGACCCCCGTCGTAACCTGAACCTGAGTAGCAGCTAACGTACCCGGTACATCCAGAAGCGTAAATTCGGCAACAGACGTAACCCCGTCACCTATGGCATTGATCGCCCGCACCGAATAAGGGATTTTGTCCCCACCCCGAGAGATGCTGCGTATGCTGCTTAACACCGTGGAGTCAACGACACGCATCGTGGAGTCAGAATCAAGCCGTGTCGTTGATTCCGCCTCCGTACTACCACCAACTGTCACCTCATACGCCGTAATGGTGGACCCACCGTCGTATGGTGCTGTCCAACTCAACACCAGACGTTGTGTGCCCTCCCAGACCGAAGCAATCACTGGTACTTCTGGCACCCCGGCACCGGTCGTAAATCCCCCTTCATACGCGCCACCTGCTCCCACTACGTTTTGTACAAATGTCACTATCCGGTATTGAGTTCCTGCCCTAAGTCCAGCCAAGTCAATCATCACCGATGCCTCGGTTGTGACCCTGGTCATACTCGAAACCGAGTTGCCGCCACCATCAATAACGCTGACAACATAAGCAAAGTTCAGATCAACCTTGTCAACAATGGAACCGTAGGTGGTCGTGTCCGTTGCCTTCCTGCCATAACCATCGTTGTCAGGGGCGTTGACAGTCACCCGAATCGTGGTGACCCCCGTCGTAACCTGAACCTGAGTAGCAGCTAACGTACCCGGTACATCCAGCAAAATAAAACTTCCTAAAAGCGGAGGACTCACTATCTCCGTCACTATCTGCGTATTCTCGTTGCCGTCACCACTTGGAGAATTCACAACTCTCGTCTCGCTACTGACGCGCACCGTATAAGAAACCGAGTCACCTCCCGCAAGATTTCCGCGTAGTTCCCGAGAAAGGTCGCCCAACTCAAAATTTGGTGAACGAGCTAACAGGACTGTCGAACTTTCACCCACCTCCAACCCCAGCTCATAGTAGGTCACATCAGGGGTACTCGCCGATCGCAGAACCAGGCTGTTTGTCGTACTCCATTCAAGCGACACGTCTGTTGGCACAGCAGGTATCCGGGTCAGTGCTTTTAGTACTGGCAACGTATGAGTACTGCCGAAATACCAAATATCAGAATCCCAGCCAGCGAAAGTTTCGGGTTCGCCTTCGGCACAGAAGCGCGAAGAAGCGGTGGGACACCGAAGTTGCAACAAAGTACGAGTTGAGCTTCCGGTAATCGTTCCTGAATTGTCACCAGTAAGTGTCGTAGGAATTTCCCCATTAACCGTGCCCGCCGCATAACTGCCTTCAATGGTTCCGCCTTGTTCCACACTTTGAATGTCGGCTCCGGCTTGACCGTTGAGCCCAACAAAAATACTTAAGCCGGTCAACGCCGACGGGTTTCTTGGTGTCACAACGCTGTACGCATAGCTATTGCTGATGGTGCTTTGGTTTACACCCACAAGGCCCCCGACCGAGCCGTCTCCCCCAACCCTGACCCAAGCGTAGCTGTTCTCTACAAGAGCACCTTCCCGGACATGACCCACAAGGCCTCCAACCTCATAATCTCTCTCCGGGTCCCCAACAACCCCCGTCGCATAAGACTGCCTAATAACGCCACCTTTTATGAGATGACCCACAAGGCCACCCAACTCTTTTCCTCCATCTTCTTCCGACCCTGTAACTACAATTCCAATTGCCTCGCTTCCCTGAATTCCACCTCCCACGGAGCCAGCCACGCCACCTCCCTCACGTTCTGCTCCTATCGTGGAATCTGTCACACGCACGGTGGAGATACGAGCATCAGCCAGGTAACCCGCAACACCGCCAACCTCTGCCTGCCCTGTTATCGTGGAAGCCGTCACGCGCGCAGCGGAGAGGGAGGCGCCAATTCCGCTAAACTCCCCTATAACACCGCCTACCAGCTCGCCTCCTGCCACCACAGAGTTCGTCACTGCGATGTCGGATATTGTGCCATGTAGTGCACGACCTGCGAGAGTGCCCACTCTGGTGCGCCCAGTGGAGCTTCCTGTCACTACAGAACCTGTCACTGTGATTCCGGATATTGTGCTTTGTAGTGCATGACCTGCGAGAATGCCCACTCTGGTTCTTCCTGTCACTTTGGCTGTGGAAAAAGTCAAGTTCTTGATATCAGCAGTATGAGAGAAGGCAAACAAACCCACACCCTCTTCAACGGGGCGGTCAATGAACAAGTTGGAAATTCGGTAACCCCCACCATCAAAAGCCCCGGAAAAACCTGGGCTGTCTGGACTGTCGGTTCGTAGCCCGGTGGTGCTGTAGGTGGCTCCAATGGGGGCAAAACCCTTATCACCGTTCAAATCCTTGGTGGTACTCGCGTCAATGTCGGTCACTAGCACGTAGTGCGCTGTCAGGGTTGTGATGTTTTGCAGCTGCTGAATATTGCAGATCTTATAGGGATTAGTTTCAATCCCGGCACCTGCATTGGGTTTCAAACTACCGGAGTCGCACGGGGTAATGTCTTGCGCGAAAAGCCCGGTACTCAGGGTCAGGCAAACCGTCAGCAGCACAAGCCTGCACCACGCTTCAGACGCACTCTGCACGTAGAAAGATTTGCTTTCAAAGTAACGATAACTCCCATTCATTAACGATTTCCTCAAGGTCTCAAACAGCGCAACTGGAAAAGGCAACTTTACCAACTTTTGCGATTTTCGTGGTTAAAAATAAATGCGTACTCACAAGAAGGGGTACCCCCCAATCAATTCTGTTGAGCCAGCACCCGAATAGTACCAAAGGTCAGGCCAAGACACCACCTTCTCATCAGGATGAATGCATAAGTACCCGTACACCGACCCCCGGTTTTTTTCCTGACTTGGCAGCCCTGCCTGAAGCTTGCTTTTAGCCAGAAATTTGGGTCAGCCACTGTCGGCGGCGCTCCTCCCCCGTTGAAAGAAGCTGTGAAACCAAGTTCTGGGTGGTTCAAAACATGAGCTCCTACGTGCCTGAAAAAACCTTGCCCGAAACAAGACTGACCATAGACAACTAACGAACCGCGCCACCGAGATATCCGCGCAAGCGCAATCTCACCCTGTCAGCTGCAGATGTACCTCCTGTCGTAAATTCCTCTTCATGCATAGCACCTGACCCCACCGCATTTTGTACAAATGCCTCTACCGCATATCGAGTCTCTGGCTCAAGCCCCCCCAAGGCAAGCGTCACCGATGTTGCGGTTGTGGCCTTGGTCATACTCGGAACCGAGTTGCCATTAATAACATCCGTAACCTTGACAACATAGGCAAAATTCAGTGCAACCTTGTCAACAATAGAACCGTAGGTGGTCGTGTTCGTTGCCTTCCTGCCATAACCATCGTTGTCGGGGGCGTAGGCTGTCACCCGCACCGTGGTGATCCCCGCCGTAACCCGAACCTGAGTAACAGTTAACGTGCCCGGAACAGCCAAGAGAGTAAATGTACCGGTATACAGGCTCCCAGTGCCCTCAGCATTTTCTGCCCGCACTGAATAAGGGATTTTGTCCCCACCCGCAGACACGCTGCGTATGCTACGTAACACCGTGGAGTCAACGACAAGCATCGTGGAGGCAGAATCCAGCCGTGTCGTCAATTTCGCCACCGTATCACCACCGACTGTCACCACATACGCCGTAATGGCAGATCCACCATCGTCTGGCACTTTCCAACTCAGCACCAGACTCTGCGTACTCTCCTAGACCGAAGCTGTCACTGATGGTGCCAGCACCCCGGGCACCTCAGCAGTGCCCGTAAAAAATCCTGCCAGTGCAGCACCGGCACCCACCGCGTTTCGTACCCTGGCCTCCAGCTGATAGTCTGCCACTCGCACCAGATCAAGCCCGGCAAAGGTCACGGATGTTGAGGTCGTCTGCGTACTGTCCAGCACGTCACCGCCGCTAATCACGCTCACCACATAGACCAAATTCAGATCAACATCATCAACTTGCACACCGTGCCCGGCTACCCCTGCCGTACGCCCATATCCGTCGTTGTCCAGACCGCTGACCGTCACCCGCACGGTGCTGGCTCCAATCTCGACAGTGCTCACCGCAGTCGGCGTACCCGGCACGTTCAGCAACCTGAATGTCCCACTCGCCGTACTCCCGAAACCGGCCGCATTTTCTGCCCGCACCGTATAGGCGATGTTCTCCCCACCCGCAGACACGCTGCGCAACGTCGTCGGATCAAAGTCAAGACTCGTGGAGTTGGAGTTCATCTGTACCATCGACTCACCGCCGACTCTCACCTCATAATCCGTAATCGCCGAGCCGCCTTCCGCCTCCGGTGCTGTCCAACTCAGCACCAGACGTTGCGTGCCCGCCCAACGCGCAGCCACAAGTCCCGGGTCCCCGGGCACCTTGGCGATCGTAAAGGCTCCCGTCTGCGCAGCACCGGCACCCACCGCGTTTCGTACCCTGGCCTCCAGCTGATAGTCTGCCACTCGCACCAGATCAAGCCCGGCAAAGGTCACGGATGTTGAGGTCGTCTGCGTACTGTCCAGCACGTCACCGCCGCTAATCACGCTCACCACATAGACCAAATTCAGATCAACATCATCAACTTGCACACCGTGCCCGACTACCCCTGCCGTACGCCCATATCCGTCGTTGTCCAGACCGCTGACCGTCACCCGCACGGTGCTGGCTCCAATCTCGACAGCGCTCACCGCAGTCGGCGTACCCGGTACATCCAGCAAGGTAAATGTCCCGCTCGCCACACTCCCGGAACCGACCGCATTGAGTGCCCGCACCGTGTAAGTGATGTCCTCCCCACCCACAGAGACGCTACGCAACGTCATCGGATCAAAGTCAAGACTCGTGGAGTTGGGTCTCAGCTGTATCGGCAACCCATCGCCGACGCTCACCTCGTAGCCCAATCGCCGAGCCGCCGTCCGCCTCCGGCGCACTCCAGCTCAGCACCAGACGCTCCGTACCCGCCCAACGCGCATCTATAAGTTCCAGCTCCCCAGGAACCACGGTATTTGTGGAACCTTGCGCGAAAAGTCCGGTACTCAGGGTCAGGCAAACCGTCAGCAATACAAGGCTGCACCACGCTTCAGGCACGCTCCGCACACAGGAAGTTTTTCCTTGTCTTTTCACCGGCGGTTTTTCCCGAGTTCTCTGACGGCGCAACTGAAAAAAGCGGCTTTTACCAACTTTCGCGATTTTTGCGCCTTTCGCGGTTAAAAATAAACGCAAGCTCACCAGATAGTGCGTACGCCCCAATCGATTCTGTTGAGTCAGCATCCGTATAGTACTAAAGGCCAGACTAAAATATCACCTTTTCATCAGGGTGAGTGCATAAGTACCCGTATCCCACGAGCGACGCCCCGTAAGCCGCATTGCCCCCAAACATATCTGCACGGCACCTGAATCCAAACCCGGCTCCACAACCGCCCGGACTTTTGGAAAAAAGGCAGCGTTGAGCCGCAAAAGTGCTTCAGAAGACTATGCCGACAGCCAAACGCCATACGCCGTTTTCTGCTTGGCAGCACCGGTTGGAACTGAACCGGGCATACGTTGATGTGCGGTTGTTTTCCAATAGACAGCTTGCTAGCATTACCGATCAAATACGGTAGGTCGTGTGGTACGTTATGCGGGATGGAATGATGAAACCCGCATTTAGGAAATAGGGGTGCTGGCAAGCGGTTCACACAGAAATCCCCCGATTTTTTTCCTGACAGAGTTGTCCCTCAGCCAGTTTGCTGTGGGCAGCGTTTTGTATTTATTTTTAATGAGGTAAACGAAATAACAAAAATGATAGTTCATGTCACTGACGAAACTTTTGAGGAGCAGGTGCTCAAGTCCGACCTGCCTGCCCTTGTGGATTTTTGGGCTGAGTGGTGCGGCCCTTGCAAGTCGATCGCCAAAATTCTCGTGGAGGCGGACAAAGAATACGAAGGCAAACTGAAAGTCTTCAAATTGGACGTCGATGAAAATAAAAAGAGCCCGGAAAGATACGGCGTCCGGGGCATTCCAACCTTGATAATTTTCAAAAACGGAGAACGTGTTGCGACACAGGTGGGCGCTGTGACCAAATCACAGTTGGTGGCTTTTATTGCCCAAGCCATCTGAGCCCCCTGACCGCACCGCTCAGAAAACATGCTACAATCCCTCTGCCGGTGCTCCCAAACGCCGGCAGAGGGTTGCACCTCCGAAAAGCAACGAGGTTGCACTAACGTTCGGACAAGGCTCTCATCTCAATCCCATCTACATTCGACCAAGAGGTGGTTGCATACGCAATGAATCTGACAGAACTTAAAAAACAGCCAGCACCGCAGTTGCTGGCAATGGCGGAAAAACTAGGAATAGAGGATCTTTCAAGGGCTCGCCGACAGGATATTGTCTTTTCAATCCTGAGAGCCACCTCACAAAATCGGGAAGATATTACTGGCGACGGGGTTCTGGAAATACTGCAGAACGGGTTTGGATTTTTACGTTCAGAAGGGGGTTCATACCTGGCTGGACCTGACGATATTTATATATCTCCCAGTCAAATCAGACGCTTCGGCTTGCGCACTGGCGACACCGTATCGGGTCGGGTGCGTCCACCCAAGGAAGACGAGCGCTACTTTGCAATGCTGAAAGTGCAGACTGTCAATGGCGAGCAATCGGAAAACGCCCAGAACAAAATTCTGTTTGAAAACCTGACCCCGCTGCACCCCGAAGAAATGCTCACGCTGGAACGTGGCAACGGTAGCAAGGAAGACATAACTGCCCGCATCATCGATATCGTGGCACCTATTGGCAGAGGGCAGAGAGGGCTGATTGTTTCTCCGCCGAAAGCTGGAAAAACCATCATGTTGCAAAACATTGCCCAGAGCATCGCTTCCAATGCCCCGGAATGCTACTTGATCGTGTTGCTGATAGACGAGCGGCCCGAAGAAGTCACGGAAATGGCTCGCATGGTGAATGGAGAGGTCGTTTCCAGTACTTTTGACGAACCCGCCTCACGGCACGTGCAGGTGTCGGACATGGTGATCGAAAAAGCCAAACGGTTGACAGAGCACAAACGCGATGTCGTGATTCTGCTGGATTCGATAACCCGTCTGGCAAGAGCGCATAACACCGTATCGCCGGCTTCGGGGAAAATATTAACCGGCGGCGTGGATGCCAACGCACTGCACCGCCCAAAACGCTTTTTTGGTGCCGCGCGAAACCTGGAGGAAGGTGGAAGCCTGACCATCATCGCCACAGCACTCGTTGATACCGGGTCGAAAATGGACGAGGTCATTTACGAGGAATTCAAAGGCACCGGGAATATGGAAATTCACCTTGACCGCCGAATTACCGAACGCCGGGTTTTCCCGGGGATCAACATCAACCGTTCCGGCACCCGGCGCGAGGAATTGCTCGTTGAGCCGGACGAGTTACAGAAAATCAGAGTGTTAAGAAAGTTCCTGAACCAAATGGACGAATGCGAAGCCATGGAGTTCATGCTGAAAAAGCTTCAAGCCACCAAGACCAACAAAGAGTTTTTTGAAGCAATGACTCGCTGAGCCCGCCTTCTTCAGGCTGGCGCGCTTTTCAGAACAAGGCGATATCCTCACGGTAGAAAGCGCCTTTCCAAGAGGTTTTCTTGCAACATTGGCAGGCTCGCTGTCTGCCCGAAGCATAATCAACGCCGAGAGCCGTAACACACAAAACCCTGCCTCCGGTTGTCACGATGGAGCCACCAGAATCTTCCCGGGTGCCGGAATGAAAAACCTTCACCGAGTCTCCGCCATTGCTTTCTGTCAGCCCATCAATTTTCTTGCCTCGCAGATATTCTCCCGGATAGCCTTGCGAAGCCATTACGACTCCTACCGCAACTTGCTCATCCCAGTTCGACGCGCTTTTCAGAACAAGGCGATATCTTCACGGTAGAAAGCACCTTCCCAGCGGTTTTTCTTGCAACATTGGCAGGCTCGCTGTCTGCCCGAATCATAATCAACGCCGAGAGCAGTAACACACAAAACCCTGCCTCCGGTGGCCACGATGGAGCCATCAGAATCTTCCCGGGTGCCGGAATGAAAAACCTTCACCGAGTCTCCGCCATTGCTTTCTGTCAGCCCACTAATTTTCTTGCCTCGCAGGTATTCTCCCGGATAGCCTTGCGAAGCCATTACCTGCTCATCCCGGTTCGGCGCGCTTTTCAGAACAAGGCGATATCTTCACGGTAGAAAGCGCCTTCCCAGCGGTTTTTCTTGCAACATTGGTAGGCTCGCTGTCTGCCCGAAGCATAATCAACGCCGAGAGCAGTAACACACAAAACCCTGCCTCCGGTTGCCACGATGGAGCCATCAGAATCTTCCCGAGTGCCGGAATGAAAAACCTTCACCGTGTCTTCGCCATTGCTTTCTGTCAGCCCAGGAATTTTCTTGCCTCGCAGGTATTCTCCCGGATAGCCTTGCGAAGCCATTACGACTCCTACCGCAACTTGCTCATCCCAGTTCGGCTCCGGGCTACCTTCTTCAGCAAAGGTCAGGAGCAGTTCCAGAAAGTCGCTCCGCATGCGCATGAGAATCGGCTGTGTCTCGGGATCCCCCAAGCGGCAATTGAATTCCAGGACAGCCGGATTTTTATGTTCATCAATCATCAGGCCGACGTACAGAAAACCAGAAAACGGAGAGCCTTCCCTCACCATGCCTTCCAGCGTAGGCGTGATGATCTGCTTGATGACCTTCTCCTGTAGTTCGGAGTCCATAAAAGGAGCCGGAGAACAAGCCCCCATCCCACCCGTGTTGGGGCCACACCCGTTTTCGTCTCGGGCTTTGTAGTCACAGGCAGACGCCAAAGGCAAAAAACGTGTGCCATCAACCATGCACATAAAGCTCGCTTCCCTGCCGGGCAAAAATTCTTCAAGCAATATCTTTCTTCCAGCTTCACCATGAATGTCCGCAACCAACATGGCATTAATCGCCCGCTGCGCCTCAGCGAGATCTCTTGCGACCACCACTCCCTTCCCCGCTGCCAGACCATCCGCTTTTATCACCAGAGGCAAAGCACATCGGGATGCGTAAGCCATCGCCTCCTCGGCATCTTCAAAGGCCGCACTGGCTGCGCAAGGAATGTGATTCTTATGCATAAAATGCTTGCTGAACGCTTTTGAAGATTCAAGGCGCGCGGCCATCTGTCGTGGGCCGAAAATCGCAAGCCCTTTCTCTTGGAAACGATCCACGATACCGAGTGCCAAAGGAATTTCCGGGCCGACCACCGTTAAATCCACGGAGTGTGCTTGCGCAAAAGCCAGCAAAGCACTGACATCATCCGCCTGAAGAGGGACATTCTCCGCCTTCGGTTCCCGCATGGTTCCCGCATTGCCAGGGGCGACGAAAACCCTTTTTGCCAAAGGGCTTTTGGCGAGCTTCCATACCAAGGCATGCTCTCTCCCGCCACCGCCGACCACCAATATATTCAGATTATTCTTCACGAATGTGACTCCCTGTCCCTGACAAAAATAAGGCATGTCCGCGAGCTTTGCCACAGGGTATCCGGCGACACCAGCACCCCGACTTGTCGGGAATCACCCGGCCAGATGACTGTGACACACCGTTCTGGCAGTCCATGGTCAGGACATCCCGAAAAAATCGCCGGCCACCAGCATCGGCAGGGATCAAACAACAGGGCACCGCACCAGCGGTCGTGCCGCTTCAAGACCAAAGCAGGCTCGGGCTCAGTGGTGAAAATGACGAATGCCGGTAAATACCATAGCAACACCTCGAGCGTCTGCGGTCGCCACAATTTGCTCGTCTCGTTTTGAACCACCCGGCTGAATCACCGCCACCACTCCCGCATCACAGGCAATCTCCAGGGCATCTGGAAAAGGGAAAAAAGCATCTGAAGCCATGACTGGCGGTGAAACATGCGCTGGCGACTTCTGCACCGCCAATCGCACCGCTTCAACACGAGAAGTCTGCCCTCCTCCGATACCAGTTGTACACAGACCACTTGCCAGCACGATCGCATTGGATCTGACGTATTTGGCAACCCGCCAGGCAAACTTCAAATCCATCCATTCCGTCTCCGATGGCTGGCATCTGGTTACGCACCGCAATAACTCGCTGTTGAAGTCCACGTCATTTTCTTCCTGAACAAGAACCCCGCCGGCGACACGGCGATACTGAACCCCCCCGGCATTCGCCGTGGCAGCCACCACACGCAGTGCCGGCTTGGCGGCAAAGCAGTTCAAAGCCTCATCCGCCACGCTTGGAGCCACGACCAATTCCACAAATTGCCGTGCCAGCACCTCCTGCGCAACAGGCAAGTCAACTGCGTGATTGAATGCGACAATTCCCCCGTAAGCAGACTCAGAGTCCGCCTCACAGGCGCGAACATAAGCACCTTGCAAATCTTGAGCGCAGGCCGCACCACACGGGGTCGCATGTTTCACGATCACACAGGCCGCCTGCTCAAACTGCGACACGCAACGCAAGGCCACATCCATGTCCGCAATGTTGTTAAAAGAAAGATCCTTCCCCCGCAGTTGCACCATGCTCCCTGTGCTGTTGCAGTCGGCATAAAGCGCACTGGCCTGATGCGGATTCTCACCGTAACGAAGCTCGTTCTTTTTAAGAAACACTGGTGACAAAAACTCCGGAAAAACTTCGTCTTTTTTTGCGAACCAGTTACTGATTTCAGCATCGTAGCGCGTGGTCACCGCAAAGGCTTTGGCAGCCAGTCTGCGGCGCAAACTGACCGGCAAAGTGCCGGAATTTTCCTGCAAGGTCTTTTCGATGACCGGGTAGTCTTCCGGATCACTTAATACCGCCACATAACGATGATTTTTCGCACCAGCCCTCAACAGCGCCACCCCACCAATATCAATATTTTCCAGCGCAGCCTGAAAATCATCCGGGAAGTTCGCCACGGTTTCTGCAAAAGGGTATAAATTCACGACCACCATATCTATTCCCTGTATTCCCGAAGCTTCCATTTCCGCATGGTGCTGCGCCCGATCCGCCAACAGCCCACCATGAATTTTCGGATGCAGGGTCTTGACCCGCCCACCAAAAAATTCCGGGCTACCGGTATAGTCACAAACCTCAACAACTTCGACACCCTCCGCACTCAGCGCCTTGGCGGTCGCCCCGGTTGACAAAATTTCCACCCCATGCGCGGAAAGAAAACGCGCGAACGATGCAATCCCTTCCTTGTCCGACACGCTCAGCAAGGCGCGGCGCACAGGGAGAAAATCATCCTGCAAAACAGATTTTTTCATAGGAAACAGGCGGAACTCAGCCCGGTTGCAAAACACACAAAAAAGATGAAGCCGGTAGTGTACATTCACCAGCCGCTGAAATCACAAACGCTGCCCCGAGGCATCTACGAGCGAAGCCCCTTATTTTTAACCGCGAAAAACGCGAAAGTCAGTATTTGCAGTCCTGCTGCGCAGGTGGGGTAGCAGGTGGGGTAGAGTAGTCAAAAAATTTTGCCGGGTTTACCAAAGTCATCCTGGGCAACAGGAGGAAGTTAAGATGAAATCCATTTCAGTTGGACTGGCTCTCTTGGTCGCGGCTTTCGTGCTGCCGGCAGCTTACGGAGGTTCCTCCAAGTCTGCTTCGCCGGAAAACTCTCGAACATTGAACAAAAGTTACGATGATGTGTGGCGCACTGTTGGCAACTATGTCAGCACCTCCTCATTCGTAATTGATGAATTCGAGAAAGACTCGGGGCTGATCACATTTTCTTTCGGACAAAGCGACATCTCGAAGTACGTCGATTGTGGGCAGTGGACTGAACCAAAATCCAGGTGGGGTGACTCCGAATCCAGGTTCGAAGGGCACTACGCTGACTATCTTGAGCGCTCTTCCAAAGGAACCCTGTCAGGAAAGATGAATATTTCTGTTCGAGAGATATCTGAATACAAAACCTCTGTAAAAACCGATGCTCAATATATTCTTACCGCTTTTTTCTACAACCCTCTAAACTACCTGAATCCTGTCCGAATCACTTGGGGTTTTAGCAGTGGCAGTTACGAAGATGATGGCTATGGTGGTGCCACCCACAGATGTCAACCCACGTATTTTCTGGAAAAGAGCATCCTGGACGCAGCGTCGTCAGACTAAAACATCCTCCCAACCAATCCTTCTTTGGCTTAAAAATCTTTGGGTCAGTTGGTCAACGCCAGAAACGTGAGTTGGCGCGCCCAGCAGGATTCGAACCTGCGACTTCTGCCTCCGGAGGGCAGCACTCTATCCACTGAGCTACGGGCGCACAAAAGGGGAGCTTGGCTGATCCACAAGGTGCAAATCCAGGCACATGCAACTAATAGTGAACATTAGGCTCCAAGGTGCTTATAATCAGGACTCCAATGCGCGGAAAGAAAACGCACGAACGATGCAGCCCACGCCTTGTTCTGCGCGTTCAGCAAAGTGCCCGTACAGAGAGGAAATTATCCTGCAAAGTAGATTTTTTCATAGGAAATTGGCGGAACTCAGCTTGGTTGCGAAGCACTCTAAAAGACGAAATCAGTAGTGTGCATTTACCGGTCGTTGAAATCACAAACGCAGCTCCGAGACACCCACAAGCGAAGCCTTTTATTTTTAACCGCGAAAGACGTGAGAAGAAGGTGCAACCAGAAGAGCCAATGGAATCATCTAAGCAAGGCACACCTTACTTGGGTAGCCTTCAACACCGGAACCATGAATTGGTGCGCCCGGCAGGACTCGAACCTGCGACTTGTGCAAAACGCGCCTTTTTCGCATAAGTTTGACCCTGAAAATTATCTTGAAATGCTATGCTACGTTAAATAAAATTAACTTGATTTACTGCTGTTTATGAATTACTTAGAATCATTAAATTCCCTTTCCCCACAGAATTGTCAAAATGCAGAGTTTGTTGCTCTGGACTTGTTCGCGGGTTGTGGTGGTCTTTCACTGGGTTTTGAGAGTGCTGGAATTAAGACAATAGGAATAGAAAAAGATGCCGCCTGCGTTGAAACTTATAAATCAAATTTATCAGGAGATTGCTTCGAACAATTTATTGATACCGACTTTGACTTTCCTTATGCGGACATTGTGATTGGAGGACCACCTTGCCAACCATTCAGTGTAGGAGGTAAGCAGCTGGGGCTCAGAGATTCCAGGGATGGGTTCCCAGCTTTCATACGAGCAATTGAACAGTTAAGACCTCGCATTTTTATTATTGAGAATGTCCGCGGCATGAAGTTCAGAAGTAGGTCTTATTTTGGTGAAGTTTTAAAATCTCTATCCAAATTGAATTACGATATTCAATATGAGATTCTAAACGCAAAGATGTACGGAGTTCCACAAAATAGAGAACGCCTATTTGTTGCCGCCACCAAGAATACTCGGTTCGAATTTCCAGCCCCAGAGGCGCATGTTTACTCAGCGCGTGACGCTATTGCAGATACTGCTTTTAATTATGGTGCCGACGACATTTTCCTTACCTCAAGTCAGGATGCCTACGTCGCGAAGTACGAGAAAGCATCGAAATGTGTCAATCCGCGTGACCTTAATTTAGACAAGCCCGCTCGAACGCTTACATGCCGTAATCTTGCGGGTGCAACTGGAGACATGCATAGATTATTAATGCCTGATGGTAGAAGGAGGAGGTTATCCGTCAGGGAGAGTGCCCGTCTACAGAGTTTTCCTGATTGGTTCAGATTCTCAGGAACCAAGGCTTCTCAATTTTACCAAATTGGGAACGCAGTTCCTCCAGTCCTGTCTTATAAATTTGGTGTTAAAGTTTTGGATGCACTTTACGGCAGGAGTGGTAATTCAAGAAGACAGTTACCGTTGAAAATATAGTGGATACAAAAAAGAAAAAGAAAGTTGAAGAGGCAATTCAAGTTCTCATTGAATTAGGTATGCCAAAAGAACAGCAAAATGACCGCTCAGCACTTTGTTTGCTGGCACTCCTGAATTTACCGGAAAATGTAGCTTGGTCTAATTCTGGCAGGCCCATGTTGGGTGTCACTCCAATTATGGAGTGGATAAAAAAATACTATGAAACGACTTACGCGCCAAACACCAGGGAGATCTTTAGAAGACAGACGCTACACCAGTTTATGGAAGGTAGCATCGTTGAGTATAATCCTGATGACCCGGGACGCCCTGTTAACAGCCCTAAGGCGTGTTATCGGATCACCGAAGAGACCCATAATTTGCTGACCCAATATGGATCAGCGAGTTGGAGAAAAAGCGCGAAGCAATGGAAAGGAAATAAAAGAACGCTTTCGCAAAAATACGCACAGGAAAGAAACCTAAATAAAGTTCCCGTCTCATTTCAAGGTAGGCAGGTACTGCTCAGCCCTGGCGTTCATAGCAAGTTAATAGAGACAGTTGTGTCAGAATTTGGTTCTAGATTTGCGCCAGGAGCAATTGTAGTTTATCTCGGTGATACAGGCGCAAAGCAAGAACTTCTTGACCAAAAAACATTACTATCGCTTGGAATGAAGGTTGCTAAAAAAGGAAAACTGCCTGATGTGGTTTTATACCTTGAAGACAAGAATTGGTTATTTCTTATTGAGGCGGTAACAAGTCATGGCCCGATTGATGAGAAACGATTACAAGAACTAAAAAATTTATTTGGCGATTGTCTGGCGAATTTGGTTTTTGTTAGTGCGTTTTCAGACAAACAGACGATGGCTAAGTATATGCCTCAGTTGGCATGGGAAACCGAGGTGTGGATTTCTGAGGCTCCAAGCCACATGATACACTTTAACGGGGAAAAATTCCTGGCTTCTTATTCATCCGGCGGGCAATCCTGACTTGCAATTCCCGCTATTTTGCGATAAAGCAAAACTGTTTGACGAAGCCATCTATTCAAGGATTTCCCAAAAAATTCAATTCTTCAACCACTGTTTTTAGATTTCATATCGGGTCTTTCACTTGTTAAAGACCCCAACACGTGAAAGAGGTGTATAAGAACTATTCTGTCTTCCTGATTAAATCTACCTGCTCGCAAATATCTTTAAAACCGCCTTGTGTTTTTTCATATATTCTTCCAAGTCATCTAACGGTTTCTCCTTGAATTTCTGTCGTGTAGGCTTGAAATGTCTTGCAGCACCATTTCAATGTTTCTTTGCATTACGAGGAATACAAGAAGAGCACTTTTACGAATGAGACGGGACTCATTTAGTTCTTCTGGTTCCGGGATCTGTTTTTGGAGGAGTAATTGGCTGGCATCTTTGTCCACTTACAAACTCTGCAATGCAAAAGGTTGGCTAAAATGTAAAAGACGATTCGTGATGGTTCAGCAACTCGCATGTCCAAGACTATATTCCACGGGCAGAGCAGTTCCATTTGACTGTGTAAAGGCCGTTCACGTTGAGAGCCAAGTGGCAGTCTGGCGTACTCTGCACATTGTCTTTGGCTCCTGTTTCACTGACGGCCAGAGCGAATACTTTAAAATTTATGAAATACTAACAAGCCTGCTTTTGAAGCAACTTGACCATGAAGCGGCACCCTACAGGCTAATAATAAGAATAAAGCAATTGATGCGTAGTCTCGCGAGGCGGCAAAGTGACTTTCATTCAGGAAACCGACCCTGAACTTTGCTGGAATGTCTATCCTGACTAACTCTGTTCTTGCAGCGGTCAATTTTAACCACACACCTGAGGTTTCTGACCCGGAGAAGCCACCTTCCGTGATAAAAACCAGAAGGAAGTTAAGATGAAATTAATTTCAGCTGGATTGGTTCCCTTGGTCGCAACTTGGCATCCACGCATCGTACCGGCATGGATGTCTTGTACAAGGCTGCTTCGGGAGGTCTGAACGCCATGCCACCCAGAGTGGCCGCACGGGCTTGCCTGATGCTGACATAAAAGTAGCAGTGGATTACATGATTCAATCCGCACTTGAAACAGCCACAGATGCAGGCGTAGGAAGCGTGACCAAAAAGACCAAGACCGCTGGCGCAACATGCCTGCCGGCTCCCCGGAAAACTCTATGCCGGCTGAATTGGGAACGCCGGAATACTCTCGAACATTGAACAAAAGTTACGATGAGGTGTGGCGTACAGCTGCGAAGCTACGTCAGTGCCTCCTCATTCGCAATTGATGATTTCGAGAAAGACTCGGGTCTGATCACATTTTCTTTCGGGCAAAGCGACATCTCGAAGTACGTCGATTGTGGGCAGTGGACTGAACCCGAATCCAAGTTCGAAGGACACTACGCTGACTATCTTGGGTGCTCTTCCAAAGGAACCCTGTCAGGAAAGATGAATATTTCTGTTCGACAAATATCTGAAAACAAAATCTCCGTAAAGGTTAATGCTCGGTATGCCTTTAGTGCCTTTTCATCTGAAAGTGGCAACCTTGACGAAGTTAATGGCTTCAGGTGCCGACCCACTTATGTCCTCGAAAAAGGCATCTTGGACGCAGTGTCGTCGAACTAAAACCCCTTCCCAACTGACCACTCTTTGGCTTAAAAATCTTTGGGACTGTTGGTCAACGCCAGAAACGTGAGCTGGCGCACCTGAGCGGAGAAAGCTCAAGCACCCTGTTTGACATTCTCGCTCAATGGAATCAGGTGCTGGCTGCCATTCAAAAACCTGCAAATGGCTCCTTACGTGACATTTGCGGGGTAGCTTGATGACAAAAAAGACGCCACTCTTCTCCTTCAAACTGATTTTTGAAGAACGCGCCCAGCTTAAAGAGTTCACCGGAGACACGCCGTTCTGGATCGAGTTATCGACAAACCACGCAGGCAAACCAGGATTTGTAATTAAGATGGGGGAGATTGGATAGAACAATAACGCCGGGTCGGATATTTACGGAGTTAACCTGAGCCATTACTTCACCTCGGCTACTACAGTTTCTGTGGTCTCAAGGCCGGTTCGCTTTGTCAGAGCGTCAAAGATGTTCAAAACCACATCAACATTGACCGCGTTTCCAAGCACCTTGTACGCATCGTTCTTCGAGTCTGGAAGGTGTTTAAGTCCGCCCATACTTTGCAGTCGGCTGCATTCGCGTGGTGTCATGTAACGCTTTTGCGATGCCGCTATCGGCACCTGGCTGGTGGTCATCGCGATAAGCGATGGGGCAGTGTCTTCCCTCTTCACGCGGATGCCGCTTGCCCGGAATTGAAGCAGGTGCTTCCAAATATTCCGCTCGCTGCCTTTGCAGTTCCATTCAAGCTTCTGGAAACTCGGCGGAAAACCCCTGATCTTGTGTAGCCAGCCATCGATCTGATCCTGATGACGGTCGTAAAAACACCGGTTCTTTTGAATGAAGCTAATCTTCCAGTCGGGGAACTTGTCCATCTCCGTTCGGGCATAGCCAGGAAGCGCATCCTTAACAACCTCGGGTGACAAGCTTTTAAGGGGTTGCCCGAATGCACCCTTGAAAACATCCAGCCCTGTATAGCCGCGCTTGTGGGGTGTCAAGCCGTCAAGCGGGTAGTCAGCCCCGAATTCCATTGCCCAGATAGGAAATGACGGAAGGTCTTCGTTCACTGGAAAGGCTGCGATGAATTCCTGCCAGGTTTCGAGATAAGCGATGTGTTTTTCATTCAGCGTGTGCTCATCTTCGGGGTCTTTATCAAGGATTGTGTGTATTGACGTCTCCGGAAAAGCGTCCGGCACCGGCCACTTGAACCCACTCAGCCCCTGTCGATCACCGACGATGAAGGCGCGCTCCCGTTTTTGCGGAATCCCGAACATATGGGGGGACAATTTCTCATGGCTTATGTCGTAGTCCTCACGAAGTTGAGAACACACGGTTTTCCACGTCTCACCCCCCTTATGCTTTATCAGATTTGGCACATTTTCGATGATGAAATAGCGCGGCTGCTTGAGCGTCAGGATCTTGACAACATAGTCAAAGAGATCTCCCCATTGTGGGCATTCCAATCCCTTTTGATCTCCTGCTTTGGAGAAAGGCTGGCATGGAAAACCTGCGCAAAGAACGTCGTGCTCGGGAATAGACGAAGGGTGGACATCGCGAATATCGCGGTGCGCCCGAATGCCGAAGTTCTTTTCGTATAGGCTTGAAAGATGAGTGTTGAGTTCGGACGCAAAAACGCACTCCGCTCCGCGCTTAATTAACGCTTGATGAAAACCGCCTAGGCCAGCGAAAAGATCAATGAATTTCATTTAACTGGATTACCCGACTTTTCCATTCATCATACACTCGCAAGTTGAAAGCTAGTACAGGCAAGGCACCGGTTCTCAACTCACAAGGTTCTGTAAACAGCAGTGTTTACGCGGAAAGAAGGTGCAGTCAGGAAGGTCGCTGAAATCACAAACGCTGCCCCGAGGCATCTACGAGCGAAGCCCCTTATTTTTAACCGCGAAAAACGCGAAAGTCAGTATTTGCAATCCTGCTGCGCAGGTGGGGTAGCAGGTGGGGTAGAGTAGTCAAAAAATTTTGCCGGGTTTACCAAAGTCATCTTGGGCAACAGGAGGAAGTTAAGATGAAATCCATTTCAGTTGGACTGGCTCTCTTGGTCGCGGCTTTCGTGTTGCCGGCAGCTTACGGAGGTTCCTCCAAGTCTGCTTCGCCGGAAAACTCTCGAACATTGAACAAAAGTTACGATGATGTGTGGCGCACTGTTGGCAACTATGTCAGCACCTCCTCATTCGTAATTGATGATTTCGAGAAAGACTCAGGTTTGATCACATTTTCTTTCGGACAAAGCGACATCTCGAAGTACGTCGATTGTGGGCAGTGGACTGAACCAAAATCCAGGTGGGGTAACTCCGAATCCAGGTTCGAAGGGCACTACGCTGACTATCTTGAGCACTCTTCCAAAGGAACCCTGTCAGGAAAGATGAATATTTCTGTTCGAGAGATATCTGAATACAAAACCTCTGTAAAAACAGATGCTCAATATATTCTTACCGCTTTTTTCTACAACCCTCTAAACTACCTGAATCCTGTCCGAATCACTTGGGGTTTTAGCAGTGGCAGTTACGAAGATGATGGCTATGGTGGTGCCACCCACAGATGCCAACCCACGTATTTTCTGGAAAAGAGCATCCTGGACGCAGCGTCGTCAGACTAAAACATCCTCCCAACCAATCCTTCTTTGGCTTAAAAATCTTTGGGTCAGTTGGTCAACGCCAGAAACGTGAGTTGGCGCGCCCGGCAGGATTCG
This sequence comes from uncultured candidatus Poriferisulfidus sp., assembly GCA_965215765.1. Classification (GTDB taxonomy): domain Bacteria; phylum Pseudomonadota; class Gammaproteobacteria; order Poriferisulfidales; family Oxydemutatoraceae. Next base: position 1,827,664 of record OZ244118.1, read on the forward strand.
AACCTGCGACTTCTGCCTCCGGAGGGCAGCGCTCTATCCACTGAGCTACGGGCGCACAAAAGGGGAGCTTGGCTGATCCACAAGGTGCAGATCCAGGCACATGCAACTAATAGTGAACATTAGGCTCCAAGGTGCTTATAGCCGGGATTCCATTACGCGAAAAGAAAACTCACGAACGATACAGCCCCAGCCTTGTTCAGCTCGTTCAGCAAGGTGCACGCGCAGAGAGAAAATTATCCTGCAAAAAGACGAAATCGGTAGTGTGCATTTACCAGTCGCTGAAGTCACAAACGCTGCTCCGAGACACCCACAAGCGAAGCCTTTTATTTTTAACCGCGAAAGGCGCAAAAATCGTGAAAATCGGTATTTGCAACCCGGTTGTGTAGTCGTGATTAGTAGATAGTGTAAAGTAGCTGAAAATTTTTGCCAAGTTTCCCAAGGTCACCTGAGCGTTAGGAGGAAGTTAAGATGAAATACATTTTAGTTGGATTGGTTCTTTTGGTCGCAGCTTGCGGAGGTTACGCCAATCCTGCCCTGTCGGAATACTCTATGCCTGCTGAATCGAAAACGCCGGAGTATTTTCGAACTTTGAACAAAAGTTATGATGATGTGTGGCACTCTGTTATCAACTACGTCAGTGCTACGTCATTCGCAATTGATGATTTCGAGAAAGAATCGGGTCTAATCACACTTACTTTCGGGCAGAGTGACATCTCCAAGTATGTCGATTGTGGGCAGTTGAACATAACAAAGCACGAGTATAATACAGCCGGTTTCGCGACCAAAATGAAGTTTGAAGGGAGCTACACTGACTACCTTGTGAGCTACTCTGACGCTACCCTATCGGGAAAGATGAATATTTCTGTAAGAGAGGTGTCTGAAAACAAATCTTGGCTGTTTTTCGGAGACGACAAAACCTATGTAAGGGCTAATGTTCTGTATATTCTTAGAGCTTCCCCCCTTTTTAGTTCTTTTTCCTACACTTGGAATTTTGTTAGTGGTAGCAGTGATATAGAAACGAGAGGATATGATGACACCATCAACTATGGCACTGACGTCATCAAGTGCCAGCCTACATATTTTCTGGAAAAAAGCATTTTGGACGCTGCGACGGCAAACTAAGACACCCTTACAGCCAATCCCTCTTTGGCTTAAAAACCTTTGGAGCTGTTAGTCGACGCCAGAAACATGGGGCAGCTTCTCAAAATCGCGGCAGACGCATGGCTAAAAAAACGGAGGTCTAATTAAGTGGGAACATCAAGTCGATATATTGGCCCTAAACACGGGGTGGATGATGAACCTGCTGATGGAAGAGGCACCCCCAACCCTACGCCGACTGCTACGGGCGCAGGAAACGGAGGCGATGCTGGAGCAGACAAAATCGCTGCGCCGAATAACGTGGCACTTGGCACGTCTTCGCTGCCCATAGCACTCGCCTCCCAGCCAACGGTTCCGTTCAGTAAGGCAAGACGTGATTTCACAAGGTTCACGAAAACAGGGGACAAGCAGGCACTTTTCCGTGCAATTTCAGGGTACGTTAAGAGTTCAGGCGGTTTAAGAGGTGTCCTTCGTAGGATGCGGAGTTCAATCAAAATCGCACTTGGCTTCGCTTCGCTTGCTTTGAGTTTCGCGCGAGTTGGACCAGTGGAAGCACTACGCCGCTTCAAGCTACAGGACTTGGCTGGGAAGCCTGCGTCCGAAGTCTTCGAACGATTGGTAGATGAACTCTGTCATGAAGGTGGCACGCTTGACGAAGCCGTGGCTCGAAATGCCTTTATCGACATCATCAAAGCATTTGCCGAGCAGGAAGTTGTCAATTTCGATCAGCTGACACCATATCTAATGAAGGAACTCCTTGCCGAATTGATAACTAACTGCATCGTCAGTAAGGTGCTCAGCGAAATCGGGACGAACAGCCTACATAGTTCGGCGAATGATAATCTTTGCCGCAAAGCTGAAGCCGCACTGAGAAAACATACGTCTGATGCGGTTTGCAGCAAACTCGTGGCTCCTCTTGATCCCTCCACATCCGCAGAGAGACTAGAAGCCATTATCAGTGAGATTTTCGTAGCATCTTTTGATACCCTTCAGTCGGGGTTGGAGGAGAAGTCCTGAAAGGAGCCAAGAAATATGAGTTGTGTGTGAGGCTCGGAGAACACGATGATCCGCCTACAAGCGTTATCAAAGACCTCGAAAACGTCAAGTACCTCGATCTTATTGATACGACCGGCAAACTCGGCTGTGGCGTCGGAAAGTTCATCCAATCGCTAGAGAAGCACGGTGGATCGCTTGAAGAGTCCGCTGTTGATCTGCTGGTCGTTGCCTTAGCGGTCGACCTGTGCGACAAAAGTTTCTCACGCCGTGAGACCTATGATCGATGGACCAGAGACTTCTTGGTGTACATCCCTGTCTCTGATCCCTCGCTATGGACGGATGCAACCGAGCATTTATCCAAGATGCTCAAGTTTCTGACGGGTGATTCTTGGTCATTCAAGTTCAGGCCGCGTCCCGACAAACATGGGCAACTTACCGAGGAACAAAGGAAGCTCGATCTTACCGCATACCATCAAGTGTCACTGTTTTCCGGAGGACTCGACAGTCTCATTGGAGCCATCAACCTAATCACCAAAGGCGAAAAACCACTACTCATCGCCCACTACTGGGATGTCCAGACGGCATCAGCACAAAAAGACTTGCGCGCCGAAATGAAGAAAAAATTTGGGGGGAACTCCTTTGCGATAGTTCGCGGGCGTATTGGTGCAGACAAAGTTGTTCTGGAAGGCGCAGGGTCGGAAAACACACACCGCTCACGGAGCTTCTTGTTCTACTCGATGGCGGCGGCGGCGGCGACCCTGCCAACCACGAATACTGTATTGATACCGGAAAACGGGTTTATCGCTTTGAATGTACCTATGGAACGTATGCGACTAGGGGCATTGAGCACCCGTACCACCCACCCGCACTTTATTGGCTGCATGAACAGCTTAACCACCTCCATTGGAGTTCCGGCTGACTTTTCGAATCCTTATCGCTTCAAGACGAAGGGAGAAATGGCCGCAGAATGCGCCGACCGAGATTTCCTCTTTCAGGTATCCAAACATTCGATGTCCTGCTCCTCCTCCGGGAAAGCATGTTGGCATAAAAAGCCACCGCAGCACTGCGGATACTGTGTGCCATGCCTGATCCGGCGTGCAGCACTGTTGGCTGGGTTGTCGGGTAAAGATCCCACAGATTACCTTCTGCAAGATCTGAGGGAAAAGGCTTGGGATTCGAGAAAAGCCAAAGGTCGTGACATCCGCTCGTTTCTTTTTGCTTCGCGGACAATTATGAGAGCACCAAGAAAAGCAAAGTTTTTTGTAAGGAAACCCGGACCCCTGCCCGCAGATGACGTGGAGAAGTATGCCAGAATGTACCGGCGTGGTATGGCTGAAGTTGCCAAACTCCTGAAAGGCGTGAGGTCAGGTGGTGGATGATCTGAATCTCGTCGATTTTCACTGCCATCTCGATCTTCATCAAGATATGGAAGCAGCCTTCCGACGCTGTGACGAGATCGGATGCACAACATTTACCGTGACGACAACTCCGAGAACCTATCCTCGCAATATTGAGTTCGCGAACCGCACGGATCACGTCAAAGCTGCACTGGGTCTTCATCCGCAATTAGTCGCAAAACTGGGCAAAGAGATCGCTCTTTTTGAGGAGTTAGCGAAGACGACTCAGTGCATCGGAGAAATTGGACTCGACGCAAGCCGAGCTCACTACGCATCATTCGAACAACAAAGAGAGGTCTTCGAAAAGGCACTACTAATTTGCGCATCACAGGGTGAGAAAGTGATCAGCATTCACAGTGTCAGGTGTGCCCGACAGGTTCTGGACTATATCGAGGCAACAGCAGTTTTCCAGTCTAATGTCGTTGTCCTTCATTGGTTTTCTGCGAGCAAAACGGAACTTAAAAGGGCTATCGATCTTGGCTGTTGGTTCTCAGTAAACGAACAAATGTTGAAATCAGTGTCCGGGCAAAATGTGGTGGCAATGTCTCCCCGGGATCGGCTTCTCACGGAGACAGACGCTCCGTTTATACGGGTCGGGGACAGACTCGCTCGTGGGGGCGAAGTTCGAGGTGCGCTGAAAAAGATCGCCGAAATATGGGGGCAAGACATCGGTGCTGTAGCTGCCAAAATAGTTGCCAATGCAAAAAATGCTCTCGGCTGCGTGAGAAACCAAGCTTGTGTAATATCCCAAAGGACAGTCTCTGCGATGCGGCGGACGGCCACTTTGTAACGAGATCTCCACTTAGGTTTGAAATTGTTAACCCGGCGAAGCAAGCATTGTCACTTAAATTCTTGAAAAACTGGCGCGCCCGGCAGGATTCGAACCTGCGACTTCTGCCTCCGGAGGGCAGCGCTCTATCCACTGAGCTACGGGCGCACAAAAGGGGAGCTTGGCTGATCCACAAGGTGCAGATCCAGGCACATGCAACTAATAGTGAACATTAGGCTCCAAGGTGCTTATAATCAGGGCTTCATTATAACCTTCGTGACAGGAGTCTTTCTTTATGGATGACAAACATTTTTACCAGCAGTTTTCTGTTCTGGTGGTTTTCATGATCGTAACAGTGGCAGTGATTCTCATCATTGCTCGCTTGCTTAGTGGCGGGCCTGGCAATATCAGCGTCATGCAGACTATGGCAATTGAGGAACGGATCAAGCCATTGGGGTCGGTCTTTACGGGCGTACCCCCGGTAGCAAAAGCTTCGGCTCCCGGCAGTGCGGTTGCTGCTGCGGGACAGGGAGGTGCCGGGGTTGGCAAAAGTACTTATGAGCAGGTGTGTGCTGCGTGCCATGTCAGTGGTGTCGCCGGTGCTCCGAAGTTTGGCGACAAAGCGGCCTGGGAACCTCGTATCGCTACGGGCATGGGTACCTTGTACAAGGCGGCTTTGGAAGGTCTGAACGCCATGCCTGCCAAGGGTGGCCGTACGGACTTGCCTGATGCCGACATAAAAGCGGCAGTGGATTACATGGTTCAAGACGTACATGGAACAGCGACCGATGCAGACGCAGGAAGCATGGCTGAAAAGAAGGTCGCAGGCGCAGGAAGCATGGCTGAAAAGAAGGTAGCTGCCGCTGCGCCGACCACAGCAGCAGGGGGTTCAAAAAAAGGCAAAGAGACCTACACTCAGGCTTGCTCCGTATGCCATGCCGCTGGCATCGCCGGTGCTCCGAAGTTTGGCGACAAGGTGGCTTGGCAGCCACGCATCGCTACCGGCATGGCCGCCATGTACAAGGCGGCTTTGGAAGGTCTGAACGCCATGCCTCCCAAGGGTGGCCGCACGGACTTGCCTGATGCCGACGTAAAAGCGGCAGTGGACTACATGGTCAAAGCCGCGCAGTAAAAATCAGTGCCTTTGGCTCATTCTTCCCTGTGCTGAAAACCCATCTTTCTGCAAGGAACAAAGCGACGACCGTCCCAGCCGGCATAGATCTGGTGAATGAGCAGAAACTGACTTGGTACCGCGCCGTTTGCAGTCGCGGGTCTCGATAAATTTCGACCCCCACCTTTCCACCATTGCGCTGACCGGAATATGACGTTGCGACAAGGCCTCGGCAAACATGAGACTCAGCCTTTGTCCCGAAACGGCTCATCTCTTGCTTCCGCTTGATGCCATGGAAAACTCCGGCACCTGAAAACCTGGCCGACTCATTGCATAAGTTTGCAAAGTTTTTTCAAAACTTTCGGTGTGCTTCTGCTCTGTTCATGAGCTTGCAATGCACTTCAAGGAAATTGACTTGGGGAGACTCGGCGAATGGCAATTAATCGTTTAATCAAAAACGCGCGGCAAATAGAAAAAATGCGCACTGCCGGGAAGCTGGCGGCAAAAGTCCTTGAAGCGCTGGAAGGAAAAATCGTCCCGGGAACCAGCACGGAAGAGATCAATGTTTTTTGCCACCGCTTTATCGTTGAGGAACTCGGTTGCATCCCTGCCCCTCTAAACTATAAGGGCTTTCCCAAGTCTGTCTGCACTTCGGTCAACCATCAGGTGTGCCACGGAATTCCAGGGGAGAGGCGCTTAAGGTCTGGTGACATCATCAACGTTGATGTCACTGTTATCAAAGAAGGTTTTCACGGTGACACCAGTAAAATGTTTGCCGTCGGCAAACCAAGCGTGCTTGCCCGACGCCTTATGGAAATCACACATCACGCCATGTGGGAGGGAATAAGGCAGGTTGCGCCGGGAGCGAGGCTGGGAGACATTGGCCATGCCATTCAAAGCTTTGCCGAAAAAGCGAGGTTCAGCGTGGTTCGGGAATACTGCGGGCACGGAATCGGGTTGGGATTTCACGAGGAGCCCAGAATTCTTCACTACGGCACCCTGCGCAGCGGCAGCAAGATTCTCCCGGGGATGACCTTTACCATTGAACCCATGATCAACGCTGGCAAAAGGCACGTGAGGTTGCTGCCTGACGGGTGGACCGTGGTCACCAAAGACCATTCTCTGTCGGCGCAATGGGAGCACACAATCCTGGCGACCGAAGAGGGTTACGAAGTGCTGACTTTGCGGCAGGAAGAGCACACTGACGTAGCGGAGCCGGGATGACAGTGAACCCGGGGCTGGCAAAACTCTACCAGTACCCTTTTGAGCGACTGTCCGGATTGCTCAAGAACATCCCCTGCCCTGATGACCTCATCCGGCTTTCAGTCGGAGAACCAAAACACAAGCCACCCGCTTTTGTTACTGCCCTGCTACGGGAAGAAAACACTGGTTTGGGCAGTTATCCACCCACGCGCGGGTACGAGGAAACACGGAACGCTTGTGCCTCATGGCTGTGCAGGCGCTTTGGATTGCCTGACACGTCCATAACGGGCGAACGCCACGTGCTACCCGTAAACGGAACCCGCGAGGCCTTGTTTGCCATCGCGCAGTGCTTGATAGACAGCACTGAAAACGGGTTGGTCATGCTCCCAAATCCGTTTTACCAAATCTATGAAGGAGCCGCGTTGCTTGCCGGTGCTGAACCCTTTTATTTGAACTGCCTCGCTGAAAATGATTTTCTGCCTGACTTTGAAGACGCGAGCGAAAGCGACTGGAGACGCTGTCAACTGGTCTATATATGCTCACCCGGCAACCCCGCAGGGAAAGTGATGCCGCAGGAAATGTTGACAGAACTGATCCGCTTGGCGCACCGTTATGACTTCTGCATCATCTCAGACGAGTGCTATTCGGAAATCTACCTGGACGAAAGCACACCACCGCATGGGCTGCTCAATGCTTCCCTGAACTTGTGTGACGACCATTACTCCCGCTGTCTTGCCTTATACAGCCTTTCCAAGCGTTCCAATCTGCCGGGCATGCGCTCCGGCTTTGTGGCCGGAGACCCGCAGTTGATTGCGTCTTTTGCGAAATACCGGAGCTATCACGGATGCGCCATGTCGCCCCTGTTTCAAAAACTCAGCACCGCTGCCTGGTCTGACGAGGAGCATGTGCGTGAAAGCCGGGCGGCTTACCAAAGGAAGTTCCGGAACTTCAAAAATATCGTCTCCGAGCGCTTCGGGTTTAACGTTCCCGAAGGGGGCTTTTATTTCTGGCCGGGTGTCCGCTGCGCAGACGAAGACTTCACGCGTCGACTGTATGGTGCAAAAGGCCTGGAAGTCTTGCCTGGCTCCTATCTTTCGCGCTCGGTTCGAGGTTGCGACCCCGGTGCCGGACGCGTCCGCATTGCGCTGGTGCCGGAGGAAAAAACCTGCCAGGAAGCGGCGCACCGGTTACAGGAATTCCTGGAAGCTGAACACCCGCTTCATTGAGGCGGGCGTGGCGAAACATCTGCCACTTTGAACCACCTTCATCATTTTTGCGCATCAAACGTGCTTCAGACGCACAGCAAAGCTTCTGAATGCTCATAAGCCGAGGCAGTCAGTGCTCATTAGCCCCGCTTTCCCTCAATGCCGGCAGTTTGTCATTTGTCATACTCCCGTCCTTGCACCATGAATCATGAGTTTTCCTTACAATAGAGCTCGCCTTGCTTTATCTGGAAGTTCCAAAAGGAAGTAAAGGGATATCTCTACTCACCCCATAAGTCCACAAGACAGGATGCATGATGACTGAAACATTGAAAAGAACCATTGAGGCGGCTTATGAAGACCGCCTTTCCATTCAACCTGAAGACAACTCTCACCCGGCACGAAGTGCTGTTGAGGACTGTCTGGCGAAGCTGGATCAGGGAACACTGCGCGTCGCGGAGAAAATCAACGGAGAATGGCAGGTGCATCAGTGGCTGAAAAAAGCCGTGCTGCTTGCCTTCAGATTCAAGAAAAGCAAAGTGACTGAAGCGGGCTATACGCGTTTTTTTGACAAGCTGGATCTGCGCTTCGCCTCATACGACGAAGCTCAATTCCAAAAAGAAAAAGTCCGGGTGGTTCCGGGGGCGACAGTCCGTAGAGGCTCTTACATCGCGCCAAATGTTATTTTGATGCCCAGCTACGTCAACATTGGTGCCTATGTGGATTCCGGCACGATGGTGGACACTTGGGTCACGGTAGGCTCCTGTGCGCAAATCGGCAAGAACGTACACATCTCCGGTGGAGTGGGAATTGGCGGAGTGCTTGAACCTCTGCAGGCAAATCCCACGATCATAGAAGACGACTGTTTCATCGGTGCCCGCTCGGAAATTGTGGAAGGAGTCGTGGTTGAAAGCGGTAGTGTCATTTCCATGGGCGTATATATCGGGAAAAGCACACGGATTTATGATCGCGAAAGCGGGAACATCTTTTATGGTCGTATCCCCTCAGGCTCGGTGGTCGTGTCCGGGTCGATCCCGTCGAAAGACGGTTCACACAGCCTTTACTGCGCTGTCATCGTCAAGAGAGTGGACGAAAAGACCCGGTCGAAAACGAGTATCAACCAGCTGCTTCGCCTGGCGGACTGATGAAAACGCTTGAGTTGACACGGGCTTTGATCCAGAAGCCCTCAGTCACTCCGGACGACTGTGGTTGCCAGGCTCTGATCGCGGATCGGCTCGCCAAGGTCGGCTTTGACATTCAGACCATGAACTGCGAAGGCGTTTCCAATCTGTGGGCACGGCTGGGCAATGAACCGCCGCTGCTGGCATTTGCCGGACACACAGATGTTGTGCCAACCGGCGACCCAGCAACGTGGAAGCACCCGCCTTTTGACGCTGTAGTAGAGGGCGATATCCTGTATGGGCGCGGCGCGGCAGATATGAAAAGCGGCGTGGCAGCGATGGTGGTGGCAAGCGAGCGTTTTGCCCCTCATCTGACTCATGGCTCACTCGCCTTGCTTTTGACCAGTGACGAAGAAGGTCCGGCTACATACGGAACGAAGCACGTGATCCATAGCCTGCAGAAATCCGGCACAGAAATAGATTGGTGCGTGATCGGGGAACCTTCCTGTTCCGTTTCTTTTGGTGACTGCATCAAGCATGGACGGCGTGGCTCGTTAACCGGCTACCTGCGCATCAACGGAGTACAGGGTCACGTCGCCTACCCGGAAAAAACGCGCAACCCCATCCATGAATCCGCGCCATTTTTCAAAAAATTGTGCGCCGAAAGATGGGATGAGGGAAACAGCGATTTTCCTCCGACCCGTTTGCAAATTGTTGAAATACACGCCGGGGTCGGAGTTGACAATGTCATCCCCGCAACGCTGAAATGTACGTTCAACTTTCGCTATTCCACCGCCGTCAGCGAGGCGCAGTTGCGCGCCCGGATTGAGCAGTTGCTGAACGCTGAAAAAATGAACTACGAGCTGGAGTGGCGCAACTCGGGAAAGCCCTTTTTAACCAAGGAGGGGAAACTGAAACAGGCGATGATCACTGCAGTCACGGACGTCACCGGAATTCGGCCACAAGCCTCAACTGCCGGGGGCACCTCAGACGGTCGCTTCATCGCCCCTACCGGAACCGAAGTGGTTGAGTTTGGAACGCTGAATGACAGCATCCACAAAATAAACGAACGGGTGCAGGTGGGAAACCTGGAGCCCCTGAGCGAAATCTATTACCGCGTCATGACTGACTTGCTTGGCGGTTAGCCAACGCCCCGACCCGCAATTGCTGCAAAAATGCAGTCTCGGATGTCACCGGAATTCGGCCACAGGTCTCAACTGCCGGGGGCACCTCGGACGGTCGCTTCATCGCCCCTACCGGAACCGAAGTGGATGAATTTGGAACGCTGAATGACAGCATCCACAAAATAGATGAGCGGGTGCAGGTGGGAGACCTGGAGTGCCTGAGCGAAATCTATTACCGCGTCATGACTGGCTTGCTTGGCGATTAGCCCACGCCCTGACCCGCAATTGCTGCAGAAATGCAGTCTCTGATGTCACCGGAATTCGGCCACAAGCCTCAACTGCCGGGGGCACCTCAGACGGTCGCTTCATCGCCCCTACCGGAACCGAAGTGGTTGAATTTGGAACGCTGAATGACAGCATTCACAAAATAGATGCGGCGGGTACAGGTGGGAGACCTGGATCGCCTAAGCGAAATCTGTTACCGCGTCATGACTGACTTGCTTGGCGGTTAGCCCACGCCCCCGGCCCGCAATTGCTGCAGAAATGCAGTCTCTGACGTCACCGGAATTCGGCCACAAGCCTCAACTGCAGGGGGCACCTCGGACGGTCGCTTCATCGCCCCTACCGGAACCGAAGTGGTTGAATTTGGAACGCTGAATGACAGCATCCACAAAGGGGCACCTCAGACGGTCGCTTCATCGCCCCTACCGGAACCGAAGTGGTTGAATTTGGAACGCTGAATGACAGCATTCACAAAACAGATGCGGCGGGTGCAGGAGGGAGACCTGGAGCGTCTGAGCGAAATCTATTACCGCGTCATGACTGGATTGCTTGGCGATTAGCCCACGCCCCGGCCCGCAATTGCTGCAGAAATGCAGTCACGGATGTCACCGGAATTCGGCCACAGGTCTCAACTGCCGGGGGCACCTCAGACGGTCGCTTCATCGCCCCTACCGGAACCGAAGTGATTGAATTTGGGACGCTGAATGACAGCATTCACAAAATAGATGCGGCGGGTGCAGGTGGGAGACCTGGAGTGCCTGAGCAAAATCTGTTACCGCGTCATGACTGGCTTGCTTGGCGATTAGCCCACGCCCCGGCCCGCAATTGCTGCAGAAATTCTGTCTGGTGCTCCTGACCCGAGGCAACAAGTGTTTTTTCCAGACGTTCGTCCAAATCCGTGGCCTCACGCGTCCCCAGACGTCCGCGCATTCCTTCAAAACGCAAGTAAATCAACCAGGTATTCAAGACATCCCACTCGCAGTAATTGCGAATTTTCTGGATTTCACCGTCTTTCCATAGCCCGTAGACCTGATCACCGTGCATGCCCGGCTTTCCCGGGAAACCCATGACTTTGGAAACCTCGTCAAGGGGTGCAACATTCCGGCCGTTATAGCCTGAGAGCACGTCCATGAGATCCAGGTGCCTTTGGTGGTAACGGCTCTGGTAATTGTTCCAGCGAAAAGCCTGGTCAGAATCACCCATCTCCCAGTACAGGGAAGCATCAACATTCCGGAACAGGGCGCGGTAATGCAACACCGGCAGGTCAAAGCCACTGCCATTCCAGCTCACCAATTGGGGTTTGTGCTTGCCAAGCAAAGTGAAAAAAATTCGCAGCAAATCCTTTTCCGGGGAACTTTCATCGCCTATCGAATCTACCAGCAGCTTCTCTCCGTCATCAAACACAAAAGAGATGGCGACCACCCGATGCTGATATAACGGCAAAAAACGGTTTCCGGTTTTTTGCTCATGAAGATGCTCCATCGTCCGCACCACATCCTCGTCTGCCAAACCCTTCATGTCGTGAAGAGATCGCCCCGCGTCCACGTCGGGCACGGTTTCAACATCAAAAACCATTCGCTTCATGAGGGAAAAACCCCGCTGGAAATATAGCGATCCCCTCGATCGCAAATGATTGACACCACCAGAGCACCTTTCAGTGCACGCGCCACCCGTACGGCCACCCAAACACAGCCGCCCGAAGAAGGTCCGCAAAAAATTCCCTCACGGGAGGCCAGCTCCCGCATGGTGTTTTCTGCGTCTTCCTGTGTCACGTCTGTTTCACGGTCAAGGCGTGAGGCGTCAAATATCTTCGGCAAATAGGCTTTCGGCCAGCGCCTGATCCCGGGAATGCGCGTTCCTTCTGCTGGTTGTACGCCGATGACCTCAATCTTCGGGTTGCGCTCTTTCAAGTAGCGAGAAACTCCCATAATGGTTCCTGTGGTGCCCATGGCACTCACGAAATGCGTGATTTTTCCGTGGGTGTCGCGCCAGATTTCCGGGCCGGTCGTCTCGTAATGTGCCACCGGATTATCGGGGTTTGCAAACTGATTCAGGAGCTTCCCTTCACCACGGGAAGCCATTTGCTCCGCCAAATCACGTGCGCCTTCCATACTTTCCTCCTTGGTCACGAGAATAATTTCCGCACCGTAGGCTTTCATGCTGGCACGGCGCTCAAGGCTCATATTTCCCGGCATGATCAGTTTCAGGCGATAACCGCGCATTGCCGCCACCATTGCCAAAGCGATGCCGGTGTTGCCACTGGTCGCCTCAATCAAGGTGTCGCCTTTGCGGATCGTGCCGCGCTCTTCGGCACGCACAATCATGGAAAGCGCGGGTCGATCCTTGACCGAGCCGGCGGGGTTATTGCCTTCCAGCTTGGCCAGCACCGTACTGTCGCCTGTGTCCATACGCCGCAAGGCAACCAACGGGGTGTTCCCAATCAGGCGTTCGGCACTGTACGCATCAACGTCCATTTCTACTCCTCTTCTGTCAACACTGCCTGCGCCACCGCATAGCCTGTTTCTCCGGAAATACTCAGATGCATGCGCCTCCCTTTGCCAGGCAATGAAGCGTGTGTCTTTTCTGGCCAGCTCCCATGCGGGCGACCGCGTTCATCATGCAAAATCGCAATATCACTGGCAAAACTGCCACTGCTGAACCCGCTCCCCAAGGCCTTGACCATCGCTTCCTTCGCGGCAAAGCGACGCGCAAGAAATGCTGCCTGATCAGGGCTGCCTTCGAAACCGCTCATTTCCAGCGGATGGAGCAGTCGTGCCACCAATCGCCCTCGGTAGCGCTTGAACAGACGGCGCATGCGTTTCACCCTGACTATATCAATGCCGATACCCAAAATACCCGAGCCCATCATCAGCCTCCCATGGCAGATTTCATGGCGCGCACCGCCTCTGGCAGACCGACAAAGACCGCATCTGCAACCACGGAGTGACCGATATTCAATTCGTGCATGAGGGGAAGTTCCGCAACGGCACGCACATTGCCTCGGCGCAGCCCATGACCTGCATTGAGCGTCAAACCCAACTCATTCGTATGCCGGGCAGCGTCAAGCAAACGGTTGAACTCTCCGGCTTGCGCACTGCCGACAGCATCGGCGTATTTCCCGGTATGCAGCTCTACGCAGCCAGCGCCCACGAATTGCGCCTGGTCAATCATTTTCCGGTCCGCTTCAATAAACAGTGAAACCTGGATGGCGACCTCGTTTAATGCTTCACACACCTTGCGCACCTGGCTGGCATAAGTAAAAACGTCCAGCCCCCCTTCGGTCGTCAATTCCTCACGTCTCTCAGGCACCAGGCAAACACAGTCGGGTTTCACACGGAGCGCAATTCCCAACATCTCATCCGTCGCCGCCATTTCCATATTAAGCGAGGTGCTCACACACTCACGCGCCAGTTCAAGGTCACGATCCTGGATATGCCGGCGGTCTTCCCGAAGATGCAAAGTAATCCCGTCAGCCCCATTGGACTCCGCCAAACGTATGGCCTGCCCCAAGTCCGGATAAGACGTCCCCCTCGCCTGCCTTAAGGTTGCCACGTGATCGAGGTTGACCCCCAGGCGAACCGGCTTATTTTGCATTTCTCAGGCTGTACAGCTTCTTCATGATTTCTCGAACACGCAGGGGACGCTTGCGAAATTTCTCGTCCAATATACTGTGTAGCAAACGCTTCGCTTCCCGCATAATCTGCGGGGAACGTTCTTGCAAGCCACCTCGCAAAGCAAGCAGAGTTTGACCACTGAACACGCTCTTGGCAACGGTAGCAGAGCCATGGTAAGCACTGAAGCCTTTGCCCGGTTCGTGATAATAACAACGTTCGGAGAGCAAAGGCTCGTCGGTTTCGCAGTCCCGCTCCAGAGGAATGATGAACCCTGACAATTCCAGCAGTTTCAGTTCAAACAGGCGTAATACCGGTTCCGGCTCAGTTGAGTCGGAAGCCAAATGCCGTAATGTCTTCTCATAACAAGCAAACAATGACTGCGAGCCAAGACCGCGCGGCACCAGCCGCACAAGCAGCTCATTGACGTACATGCCCAGGATTTTTTCTTCCGCACCAGCCAGCAACTGCTTGCCACTTTGATCCAGATTGCGCAAATTCAACAGTTCTCCACGACCCGTACACGTCAGCAAGGACGGAGTGAAGGGTTGCAGGGATTTTCCCATCAGCCGCCTGGAATAACGCACCATCACTGTCAGATGGCCATATTCCGGGGTCAAGAATTGCGCCAGCCTGGCATTTTCGTTGTAATGCCTTAAATGTAGCAGCCAGCACGGCTGCCGGTCAAAAACAACTACAGTACCCAGTGTTTCTTTTTGTTTTTAACCGCGAAAGACGCGAAAGTTTGTACTTGCAACTCGTATGAGTCCAGTTTTGGGTAGCTTCCAAAGTTCACCAAAAGCCCCAATTCCTTTCCCCTTGCTTGTTAAATTCGTGGCACATGGTTCTCTCGCCGGTTGCTTGATCTGTTGTTCAAAAGGTAAGACCCAGCCGTGCCGCATTCTCTTTTTGCCATCCCCGCCGAACTTTGATCCACAGGCGCAAATGCACATGCTGGTTGACAATGGCTTCAATGGATTGGCGTGCCCGAATACTCACCCGCTTCAGACGTTCGCCTCCCTTTCCCAGCAAAATCACACGCTGACTGGCTCTTTCCACGAGCACCTGCACATGAATGTGCAACACCTCGTTTTTCACCTCAAACTGATCCGTTGAGACATGGATTATGTGCGGCAATTCCTTTTTCAATTCCTGCATAAACTGCTCGCGAACCATGTCGGCGGCCAACGCCTCATGTTTGCGATCCGTGAGCTCGTCCTTCTGATACAAAAAATCCCCTTCCGGCAAATGCTTCATGAGCAGCGCCTGAAAGTCAGCAAGCGAGCTGTCGTGTAACGCAGAAAGAGGGAAGATTTCAGAAAAATCATGGCGCGCCGTAACTCCCGCAATCGCCTCCAGAAGCTCGCTTTTGTCGCGCAGAAGATCCACTTTGTTCAAAACCAGCACACAAGGCTTTTTGGCTGCAATGATGCGATCCAGCACATTTTGATCACCCGGCAACCACCGCTTATGCTCAACCATCTGTACCACCAGATCGGCACTTTCCAATGCCCACTGAGCGTTGTTGATATCCAATTGATCCAGCGTATAGCGACTGTGGGTGTGCATGCCCGGGGTATCCACCAGAACCAGTTGCTCTCCATCGGCGTTACAGATGCCGCGGACGTTGCTCCGGGTTGTCCGGGATTTGGACGTAACTGAGGAAATATGCGTTTTCAGCAGACGGTTAAACAGCGTGGACTTGCCAACATTGGGTCGGCCGCTTATTGAAAAAACGCCGCAACGGGTCATGTCTTTGGCTGCTTGCCTTCCTGCAATAATTGCAAAACCAGTCCGGCAGCAATTGTTTCTGCTATGCTTTTTCTTTTTCCCTTCCCTTCAGCTGAATAAGGTGTTCCATTCACGTTCACTTCGCACCTCATGTAAAAAGCATCCTTCCTGTCGCTGAGCCACACATAAGTTGGCAGGAGTTCTTTGCGTACCTGGAGAAATTCCTGTAATCGGGTTTTGGCTGGCTTGACCGCAGGCTCAAAGAGCAGTTTCTGCAATCTGTTACCGTAGAACTGGTGTACAAATTTCCGGGTTTCGGCAAGACCCTTGCTGAGATAAAATGCTGCAACCAAAGCTTCCACGGCATCTTCCAATGCGGAATCAGGCAATGGCAGATCTTTTTCCGCAAAACTTTTACCCACAACAAGCAAGCTGCTGATACCGTGTTCCCGAGCAATCTCTGCCAATGTTTTACCTTGCACCAATACTGAGCGATGCAAACTCATGTGACCCTCTGTAGCCTCTGGAAGCATCTCGTACAAAATTTCGGCAACCAGCATACCAATCAGGGCATCTCCAAGAAATTCCAGCCTTTGATTGTTGAACCCCCCCACACTTTTGTGGGTTAAGGCTTGAAGAACCAACGGTTCTTCACCCATAACCAATTCGATATTCTTCAGGAATTCCGAGCTGTTTACCTCGCTCATTTCAATTAAAAAACAAGGTTGCTACAGGGTGACTAGTCAACCACTCTGCCAACACGAGAAAAGTCGATGCCATCTCCATCAAAATCCCAGTGCATCCAGATGGCAGACACTTTGCCAACCATGTTTTCCTCCGGCACCATTCCCCAAACCCGGCTGTCGTTACTGTTGTCTCGATTGTCACCGAAAACGAGGTAGCTTCCATCCGGGATGATCCAGACATCTTTTGCTTTTCTCTGCAGCAAAGAGGTGCTCACATAAATCTCGTGGGGGGCTTCCGGCAAACTCTCCTTCATGCGTATCACGTGTTGATCCCTTCCGCCCAATGAACGCGCATGCAGCGTGTCGGTGCCAAGAACTTTATAAGAGACCACTTCATTATTTACAGATAACATCTTGTTTTTATACGAGATTTCATCACCTGGTATCCCGACGATACGCTTGACATAGTCCAGCTTGATGTCTCTTGGGTAACGAAACACCACAACGTCGCCTCGCTGAGGGGAGTGATTGATCCAAAACTTCGTGTGCAGCACTGGGAAACGCAGGCCGTAAGTGTACTTGTTGACGAGAATGAAGTCCCCTATTTTCAAGGTGGGCAACATCGACCCGGACGGAATACGAAAAGGTTCAAACAGAAAAGACCGGACAAGCAGAACAATCAACAGCACCGGAAAGAAAGAGATTGACAACTCAACAAACCAGCCTTTCTTCTTGCCTGACGACCTAAAGAAACGATTCCCAAGAATTACCAGGCCAGTCAGCGCTGTGCTGAGCACCAAAAAGAACTCCAGATCAAAGTCCATTGTTGCCAATCCTGAAAATCAGGTAGTGGTCGGGGTGAGAGGATTTGAACCTCCGACCACTGCAACCCCATTGCAGTGCGCTACCAGTCTGCGCCACACCCCGAAACCTGACAACTGCTTGCACATATCAGCTTTTTAGCAGTAAAGCGATTTCTTCCAGTTCTTTTCGCAACTCCCGCAACAATGCTTTCTGCGAGTCTTTTTCAACTGTTTCCGCTTTCCCGAACAATACTTGATTCGCACCTTTGATGGTGTAATTGTGGTGATGCAGCAAGTCTTGAATTTTTCGAACCAGAAGCACATCGGCCTGTGAGTAATACCGCCGTCCGCCTTGCCTGCGCTTCGGTCGAAGTCCGGAAAATTCCTGCTCCCAATAGCGCAAAACATGTTGTTCCACACCGCACAGGCTGCTCACTTCACCAATCGTGAAGTAAAGCTTCTGAGGCAGTTCAAATATTTCTCTGTTTCCTTTTGTTGGCATTTTCTGCAATACGTTGTTTCAGTTTCGGGCCCGGTCGAAATACAACCACGCGGCGCGCACTGATGAGCGCAGGGGTTCGAGTTTTTGGGTTGCGTCCCATTCTTTCACTTTTGTCACGCAACAGAAACCTGCCAATTCCCGGGAGGTGCAGGTTATCACCTTCGACCAGAACTTTTCCGGCCTCTTCAAAGCAGATATTGACCAGCATTGACGCCTCGGGCAGGCTCAAACCGATCTCGCTTTGCAGCATCCTTGCCAATGTTTCTCTTTTTACGGTCAAACCGGATATCTTTGCTTGACGCCCAGCTTGCGCTGCAAATCATCAACAATGCGGCGCACGACCGCGGCGACTTCAATATCTGTCAGCGTACGCTCCTGCCCTTGCAAAACAAAAGCAAGGGTCATGCTCCGTTCTCCCTCAGCCATCACTTTTTCGGGGAAAACATCCAGCAAGAAAAAGTCATACAGCTCAGGAATGTCCAGAGCCTTGATGCACAAAAAGAGTTCGGTGTAGTGGCGATTGGCGGGCACCATGAGCGATATGTCAAAACGTTGCGTCGGATAGCGGGATACCGCCACGTGGTTTTGTCGCTCAGGCTCTGGCAGTTGATCCATATAGATTTCAAACAGGAAAACGTCTCTGCCCGCCAGGTTCAAGTCAAAATCATTCGGAGCTCCCAGCCCTGGCTTCATCATGCCCAAAGTGCCAATCCGTTTGTTTTGCACACGGATTTCAGCACTTTTGCCGTGTACCAAACCACAGCCAAGGGGATCCGACTCAGTCAACTGCTTCCACTCCAGCTCACCCAAGCTGGGCTGCAACAGGCTTTCCAGGTCGCCTTTAACATCATAGTAATCGCGCTCACGCAGTTTCTCGCTCCAGGAATCATCACTGACAGGACCAAATGCCAAACCTCCCAGTAGCCATTTTTCATTTGCCACACTACTTTTCACATCTGTGTAATAAATTTTTCCAACCTCAAAAAAACAGGCACGTCTTGCCCCACGGTTCAGATTGTAGCGTAACACTTCAATCAACCCGAGCCACAAAGTGGTACGCATGACCGACGCACACCGGGATAAGGGATTGCGTATATCCACCATTACCTGCGCAGGAAGCTCTGGCTGTCCATCTACGTAGCTTTTATGGCCTGAGTACACTACGGGACTGAGCAAGCACTGCTTCACAGGGTCAACAAAATCGGCAAAGCACAAGGTAATGACTTCGGAATAGCCCAAAGCCACCAAGCCGTCAGACCAGGAGTGCTGCCTTTGTCTTCGCGCCAGAAACTGGCTGTCCCGGGAAGCAGCAGAAAACGTCTCGGCTGGCACATCAGCGATCCGTTCGTAACCATAGAGCCTGGCGATTTCCTCCACAAAGTCCACTTCTATTTCCAAATCGAAACGAAAAGAAGGCGGCACACAAGCCCATTCTTCCCCATCGCTTTTGACCTCGCATCCAAGTGCCATCAAAGTTTTTTCGATCCATTCAGAGTCGGGCTTCACCCCCAAGCGCAGATCCAGTGTTTTGCGACGCAACACAACCGCTTGACGGGCCGGCAGGTGCGATTCACTTCGCCACTCGCCACGACCGCCGGGTTTGCCGCCTGCAATGTCTGCCAGCAAAGTCACAGCACGATCCAAGGCCTGTTGTGACAGCTGAAAATCCACCCCTTTTTCAAATCGCCGCGCCGCTTCCGTATACATGCCCGGAATTCGCGCCACTTTCCGGATGACCGAGGGGGCAAAGAAAGCCGCTTCAATCAAGATGTTACGGGTATCCTGCTGAACCGAGGCCTGTTTCGCCCCCATGGCTCCTGCCAAAGCCACCGGCCCGCCGCCGTCCCGTATCAACAGTGTGCCTTTCGGAGTCGTGAAGCTGTTGCCATCGAGCAACTCAAATACTTCCCCGCCCTCCGCAAGACCGACAAAGATTTTTTTGGCAGTCAGGCGATCCAGGTCAAAGGCATGCAAAGGTTGCCCCAACTCCAGCATGACATAGTTCATCACGTCCACGATCAGACTCAGCGGGCGCATCTCACTTGCGAGCAGACGCTCAGCCATCCAGTCAGGTGTTTTCCTGTCACAGGCGACGTCGCGCACTTCGCAACATCGGTACAAAGGACACGCTTCAGGAGACAAGACCTGCACTTCCACAGACAAAGGATCGGTGCCAGTCGCTGCCGGCAGCTCCGGAATGGTGTGTACAAAGCGTTGTCCCTTGTCGACGCAGAACTCACGGGCAACACCCAAAATACTCATGCAGTCCGGGCGGTTCGGCGTCAAATCCAATGCCACCACTGTTTCTCCGGGTGTGCCTGAACTGCTCTGTGAATCTGGCGAAACAATTTCCGCTTCCAGACCCGCCAACGTCAGCGTCTCAGCCAGCTCCACCGGATCCAACGGCTGCCCCCGGTACTCCTCCAGGCAGTTCCCAAGATATTCCTGTAACCAGGAAACTACGAAACGCATGGCTTTTTCAGCATTCCAGGCACGCACGCTCCGAGACAGACATGCGGCGTATTTTGAGGCTTCACCCTTGAAACTGGCTCAGGAAACGCAAATCGTTTTCAAAGAATCTCCGCAGATTCTTAACCCCGTGCCGCAACATCACCAAACGCTCAACACCCAGCCCGAAAGCGTAGCCGCACCAGCGCTGCTCATCGTAGCCCACTGCCTTGAAAACATTCGGATGCACCATGCCGCAGCCCAACACTTCAAGCCAGTCAGAGCCCCACCAGATATCTACTTCTGCAGAAGGCTCCGTAAAAGGAAAGTAGGAAGGACGCAGACGCATCTTTAATTCCTCATCGGCAAAAAAATCGCATAAAAACCTCTTCACCATGACGATCAAATCCGCGAAAGAAACAGTCGTGTCGACAACCAGTCCTTCCACCTGATGAAACATGGGACTGTGCGTAGGGTCGGAATCACGGCGATACACTTTGCCCGGGGCGATGATTTTCAACGGTGCCGGCGGTCGGCAATCCAGCATGGTGCGCACTTGTACCGGAGAGGTATGGGTTCTGAGCAGCTTCTGGTTTCCAAGGAAGAATGTGTCGTGCATCGCACGCGCCGGATGATCAGTCGGGATGTTCAATGCCTCAAAATTGTGAAACTCATCTTCAATTTCCGGTCCCTCCTTGATCTCGAAACCTTGACGCAAAAAGAAATCTTCAATCTTGCGTAATCCCAAAGTGATGGGATGCAAGCTTCCTCTCGGCCGACAGCGACCGGGTAGCGTCGGATCAAATGAATCCGGATTCAGAGACTTCTGGCGCAGTGCTTCATCGTTCAGCCATTGTTTTCTCTCGTCAAAAGCGACTGTCAAAGCCTTTTTGAGCTGGTTCAGGTTCCTGGCAAACTGCGACTTCCGGTCTTTCGGCAAGCTCTTCAAAGTGGCAAAGAAGCGGGGGAGCTCCCCTTTGCGTCCAAGATACTTCAAACGCACTTGGTACAGTTCCTGCAAACTGCCTGCCTGGGCTATCTCCTGTTTGACGTGCCCAATCTTGAGGCTGGTATCCTCAAGCACGGTCTCCAAGGTCTCAATCTCTGTTTTTGCCAACGGATGAGCTACCGCCTGTTTAAGAATCGAGTGGGGAGGAATCCCTCTGAAATCGCTGCTTTCAGCCTAGCGCCAGTTTCGCTTGCTCGGCAACGCGCGCAAAGCTTTCCGGATCACGTACCGCCAAATCCGCCAAAGTCTTGCGATCCAGCGTGATTTTCGCCTTGGCCAGCCCTGCTATGAAACGGCTGTAGGAAAGGCCGAACTGTCGAGCGGCGGCGTTGATTCTGGTAATCCACAAAGACCGAAACTGCCGCCGTCTCTGGCGACGATCACGATAGGCATATTGCCCGGCACGGATGACCGCCTGCTTCGCAACCCGAAACGTACGACTGCGCGCACCCCGATAACCTGCGGCTTTTTTCAGTATTTTTTTACGACGTGCCCGCGAAGCGACACTGGCTCTAGCTCTTGGCAATTTCCCATCCCCCTTTTTTCATTCTACTTGTTGGGCAACAAGCGAATAAGTGAAGCCCGATCACTGTCCGCCACTGCTACTGTAGTGCGCAGCCGCCTTTTCCTTTTCGTGCTCTTTTTCGTCAAAATGTGATTGGCATTGGCGTGTTTTCTCCGAAAAGACTGACCCACAGTCTTCCTGAATCGTTTTGCCGCACCGCGATTTGTTTTCATTTTAGGCATGTTCGTTTCCTGAGTTTTGGCGTTTTTTGGGAACAAAGACGATCACCATAGTACGCCCTTCCGCCTCTGTCGGTTTTTCCACATCGGCATGGCTTCCAATATCACGCGTAACCCGCTCCAGCACTTCTTTGCCGATCTCGGAATACGCCATTTCTCTCCCACGGAAGCGCAAAGTAACTTTTACCTTGTCCCCGCCACCGAGGAAACGTAAAACGCTACGCAATTTAGTCTGGTAATCACCTTCTTCTATCCCTGGCCTTAACTTGATTTCCTTCAGTTGCATCCGCTTTTGCTTTTTACGGGAACCCTGGTTTTTCTTCTCTCGGGTAAAGCGGTATTTCCCGTAGTCCATAACCCGGCAAACTGGAGGGTCTGTATCTGGTGACAACTCAACCAAGTCAAGACTGCTTTCTCTCGCAAAGCGCATGGCATCGTCAATTGCCAGCACTCCTCTGTTCGCACCCCCTGCGTCTATCAACAAGACCTGGGGTGAATCAATTTGTTCATTAAACCGGTTTCTTTTTTGGGTGCCTATTCGTTCTCCTCCTTTGGGAAACAACTTTTCGAACCAATTTCCTGAGACATTCTCTGGATCAGATCGCAAACGGTAAGTGTACCAAGATTTTGTCCGCTACGCAGGCGAACAGAGACACAACTTGTCTCCGCTTCTCGATTGCCTACTACCAGCATATACGGAATATGCCGCATCGCGTTCTCCCTGATTTTAAGGTTTAACTTCTCGTTCCTCAAGTCTCCTTCTGCCCGTAGCCCCTTTTCAATCAGCGCCGTAAGTACAGTTTGCGCATACGCTTTCTGACCATCGGAAATATTCATTACCACCGCCTGGACAGGGGCAAGCCACAAAGGCAAGTCACCTGCGTAATGCTCAATCAATATCCCCGCGAAACGCTCCATGGAACCAAAAATGGCACGATGGATCATGGCGGGAACCACCTGCTTCCCGGCAGCATCGATGTAACTGGCACCCAGCCTCTCCGGCATGGAAAAATCCAGTTGAATGGTTCCGCACTGCCACTCCCTGCGCAGACTGTCCTTGAGAATGAACTCCAGCTTCGGACCATAAAAAGCACCTTCTCCCGGATTCTCCACGATCGCCAAGCCATAATCGGTCAGTGCTTCGCGCAGCAACGCCTCAGTGATATCCCATTGCTCGTCGCTTCCGACCCGATTCTCAGGGCGCGTTGAAAGCACCACGCGAAAATCAGAAAAGCCGAAGTCCTGATAAACCTCGAACGTCATGGTCAACAGTTTGGCAATTTCATCCTGCAACTGCTCGTCTGTACAAAAAATGTGCGCATCGTCCTGGGTAAACCGACGCGCCCTTAACAGACCATGCAAAGTCCCTGAAGGTTCGTTGCGATGCACCACCCCGAATTCCGCAATGCGATACGGCAGGTCGCGGTAACTGCGCAAACCCTGGTTGAACAGTTGCACGTGTGCCGGACAATTCATAGGCTTGATCGCGTAATCGCGCTTCTCCGATTTTGTGGCAAAAATCATGTCGCCGAATTTGTCCCAGTGCCCGGAACGTTCCCAAAGTTTGCGATCCAGCATTTGCGGCGTCTGCACTTCCAGATAGCCGCTATCGTCCAGTTTTTCGCGCAGATATTTTTCAATGGTGCGATACAGCTTCCAGCCGTTTTGGTGCCAGAAAACCATGCCCGGCGCCTCTTCCTGGAAATGAAAAAGATCCATTTTCTTGCCCAGCAACCGGTGATCTCTTTTCTTTTCTTCCTCAAGGCGTTGCAGATAATCATGTAACTCCCTTTCACTCGGCCAGGCCGTACCGTAAATTCTCTGCAACATTTCGTTTCGGTGATCGCCCCGCCAATAAGCACCTGCCAGACGGGTCAATTTGAAGGCATGCAAGTGGCGCGTGTTCGGAACGTGCGGACCGCGACACATGTCCGTATATTCCTGGTGGTGATACAAAGCAATCGGCTCCCCCTCGGGAATTGCCTCCACGATTTCGACTTTGTAGGGCTCGTTCCGCTCCTTGAACACTTGCAAAGCGCGCTCCCTGGACACTCCTTCGCGCACAACATCGTAGTTTTTGCGCTTCAGTTCCACCATGCGCCTTTCAATGTTTCGCAAATCTTCCGGAGTAAAAGGTCTTGAGTAGCGTATGTCGTAATAAAAACCATCCTCGATGACCGGCCCGATTGCCATCTGAGCGTCCGGATACAACTGCTTGACCGCATGACCCAAAAGATGCGCGAAGGAGTGGCGAACAACCGCAAGCCCCTCAGCATCAGCGTCCGTCAAGATGCGCAAATCCGCATCTTGAGAAATGACGGTACAAGTATCCATCAACTCGCCGTTCAAACAGGCAGCCACAGCCTTACGGGCAACTTTCGACCCCAATTGCCGAGCGGCCTCGGCAACGGTCAGCTGCTCCGAAAACGCTTTTTGCTCACGCTCTGAATAAGTAATATGAAACACGACCACTCTGGCTAAAAAAACACTTCAAAACAGTGCCTGCGGAACACAGCGAAACACGACGGCTTCGCACCATAAAGACCCTGGTGGGCGAGACTGGACTCGAACCAACGACCCCCACCATGTCACGGTGGTGCTCTAACCAACTGAGCTACACGCCCGGGGAAACGCGAATAATCATCTCACCCGCCAGCGATGTCAACAAAAAAGCCACCTCCCGACTCGGGATGATGCCCTCACACCGCGCGCGCGAGTCATGACAAAGCGACATACGGTGCTGTTAAAACCCCGAAACCCCAGGAAACCGCCGCAGATGCCCTCAAAAGCCCGCTTCAGCCTCCATGCCGAACAAATGAGATTTGGCTGCGCGGATTTCGTCTCGAGCCACAGCCGCCTCTTCAAACTTCAACTGACGCGAGTACTGCCGCATTTTCTTTTCCAGCTTCCCGATCAAAAGCGCAACTTCATCGGCAGTCAGCTGTTCGATGTTTTTGCTGGCCTGCCGCACACCAGCAACTTTCTTGTGCCGCTTCTGCTTCGCCCCAGGCACATTCGAGCGAGCACCTTCCAGAATATCCCGAACATCTTTGCGAATGCCCCTGGGCTCAATGCCATGAACCTGATTAAAGACCGCCTGTTTCTCTCGCCGCCGCGCTGTTTCATCCAGCGTCATCTGTATGGAATTCGTAACCCGGTCAGCATACAAAATGCCCTTCCCTCCCAAGTGGCGAGCAGTTCTGCCAACGGTTTGAATCAGCGACGTGAACGAACGCAAAAACCCTTCCTTGTCGGCATCAAAAATCAACACCCGCGAAACCTCCGGAATGTCCAGACCTTCCCTCAACAGATTTATGCCCACCAGCGCATCGAACAAGCCCAAACGCAAATCACGGATAATTTCCACCCTCTCCACAGTATCAATATCCGAATGCAGATAACGCGCACGTACACCGCAGTCCACCAGATACGTACATAAATCTTCCGCCATACGCTTGGTCAAAGTCGTGATCAGCACACGCTCGCCGAGGGCAGCACGCTCCCTGACTTCCGATAAAGCGTCGTCAACCTGACACGCCACCGGCCTGACTTCCAGTTCCGGATCCAGCAAGCCAGTGGGACGAACGACCTGCTCCACCACCACCCCGCTCATTTCGTGCTCGTAAGCGGCAGGCGTTGCGGAAATAAAAATGGTTTGCTTCAAAAGATCCGTAAACTCCTCAAACTTCAACGGACGGTTATCCAGAGCAGAAGGCAGGCGGAAACCGTAAGTCACCAACGTTGACTTGCGGGAGAAATCGCCACGGTACATAGCACGAAACTGCGGGATGGTCGCGTGACTCTCGTCCACCACCACGATGGCGTCATCAGGCAAATAATCAAGCAGGCAATGCGGAGGCTCGCCAGCCTCCCGACCACTGAAGTAGCGAGAGTAGTTTTCTATGCCCTTGCAATAACCCAACTCATTCATCATCTCCAGATCAAAACGCGTGCGCTGTTCCAGCCGTTGCGCTTCGAGCAGCTTGCCCTGCCTCCGAAAGAGCTCCAGGTGCTCCTCAAGCTCCACCTTGATTTTCGCAATCGCATCCAGGATAGCCTCACGAGGCATCACATAATGGGATTTCGGGTAAATCGTGAGGCGGGGAAATTCCCCGATCAATTCCCCGGTCAAAGGGTCAAAAGAAGACAACCTGGTGATCTGGTCGTCAAAAAACTCGACACGAATTGCCTGCTCCGCAGATTCCGCAGGAAAGACATCCACCGCCTCACCACGCAAGCGAAATGTCCCACGCCGTAATTCGGTTTCATTCCTGCTGTACTGAATCTCAACCAGCCGACGCAACAAATCCCGCTGAACCATCTGGTCACCACGATCCAGATGAATCACCATCTGCAAGTACTTTTGGGGATTACCCAGACCGTAAATGGCAGACACGGTGGCCACGACAATCGTGTCGGTCCGTTCAAAAAGCGCTTTCGTCGCGGAAAGCCGCATCTGCTCAATGTGCTCGTTGATGGCAGAGTCCTTTTCAATGAAAGTGTCGCTGACCGGCACGTACGCTTCGGGTTGGTAGTAATCGTAGTACGAAACGAAATATTCGACGGCGGCATCCGGGAAAAAACTTTTCATTTCCCCATAAAGCTGTGCCGCCAAGGTTTTGTTGTGAACCAGAATGACGATTGGCCTTTGCAACACCTGCACAACATTGGCAACCGTGAAGGTCTTTCCTGACCCGGTCACTCCCAAGAGGGTCAAAAAAGACATGCCGTCTGACAAACCCTCGCACAATTTCCTGGCCGCTGCGGGCTGATCACCCATCATCGTGTACTCGGATTTTAGTGTAAAAGGCTTATAATTCGGCACGCAGGCTCGTCTTGATTAAACAGACACCGCATTGTAGATGAGGGCAATGTACATTAGCCTGACCATGATAAAGGGAGATTATAAATGGCACCACAACTTGCACAACGACTTAGTAAAGTAGCACTTTCTAAAACACTGGTCATCAGTGCTGCGGCCGGAAGAATGCGCAAAGCCGGAAAAGACGTCATCAACCTGGCTACCGGTGAATCCGACCTCAACACCCCCGACAACGTCAAGCTCGCCGCGAAAAAAGCCATAGACGGCAACAAGACACGCTACACCCCGGTCACGGGAACAGACAGTTTGCGCGAAGCCATATCCATGAAACTGGAAAGAGACAACGCGCTTCACTACACGCCGGATGAAATCATCGTGTCGTGTGGAGGCAAACATGTCGTTTTCAACCTCTGCCAAGCCTTGCTCGACCCCGGCGATGAGGTAGTGATCCCCTGCCCCTACTGGGTGTCGTACCCGGAAATTGCCAAGCTTGCCGGAGCCGAGCCGGTTATCGTGGACACCTTTGCTGAAAACCACTATAAATTAACCAGCGAATTGCTTGAGCAGGCCATCACGCCCCAAACAAAACTGCTCATACTGAACAGCCCAAGCAACCCGACAGGCGGCGTTTACAGCGAAACTGAACTGAAAGCACTCGCTGAAGTTTTGCTCAGACACCCCCGCATCATCGTGCTCACCGATGACATTTACGAGCACATTGTTTTTCGCGGCGTGAAGTTCTGCAACATCGTGAATGTCTGCCCGGAATTGCGCGACCGCTGCGTTATTCTGAACGGAGTCTCCAAAGCTTATGCCATGACCGGATGGCGCATCGGCTTCGGAGCCAGTTCCACCACATTAATTAACGGCATGAAGAAAGTTCAGTCGCAATGCACATCAAACCCAAGCTCCATAGCACAGGCAGCCGCCAAAGAAGCATTTTCAGGACCGCAAGGCTTTCTCGCCAACATGTGCTCCCTCTACGAAGATCGCCACGATGCCCTGCTGGAAAAACTCAATCACATGCCCGGGGTCAGCTGCTCCCCTTCACGCGGCAGCTTTTACAGCTTCCCGGACTTCAGTGACGTGATCGAAGGCTCCGACAAATTCAATGACGACGTGGAACTTGCTGAATACATTTTGCAAGAGACATACGTGGCGATAGTCCCGGGAGCAGCGTTTGGCAAAGCTGGACACTTGCGCATTTCCTTCAGCATCAGTAAAAAGGATCTCCTGACCAGCATTGACAGAATTACTGCGCTTTTGAGCACCTGCTAGTGCCGCTTTTCTGGACTGACAATAAAAGCAAAGTAGCAAAAGACTTCCTTCCCTGGTAGCTCAGTTGGTAGAGCAGGTGGCTGTTAACCACCGTGTCGGCGGTTCGAGTCCGTCCCGGGGAGCCAATATTCAGCCACAACATAAGCGGTTGCTTCGTCAAAGAAAAACCCTGCCGTTGCCTTGCGCTTACCTTGTCACGCCTGGTCGTTACCTTGCGGTTACCTTGTCGCGCCTGGTGTTTTCAAATGCGTGATCTCGAACTCAAAGTTATAAAGGTCAGCGATATTTCCTCTGTGCGGTATTGAGTCGACACCAACGGCTCCCCACTTTCACCCCTTCTGGCATTTGCGACATCTCCTCTGCTTGGTGATTCTCGCTAACACCCCAGAAACAATGGGTCAGGCTGGCATGAAAAAGCTCAAACACATCTCGAGACAAGAGCCGCAGAGTTCGAAGTCCTGATTGCCTAGATAAAACCTCTGCCGACCAAGAGACCAATTCGCCACGTACGGGTTCGCCACCCTCAATATTCAGCCACATCCAAGCGGTTGCTTCGTCAAGGAAAAGTCCTGCCGTTATCTTGCCGTTATCTTGTTGTGCCTGGTGTTTTCAAATGAGAGATCTCGAACTCAAAGTTATAAAGACCAACGATATTTCCTCTGTGCGGTATTGAGTCGACACCAACGGCTCCCTACTTTCACCCCCCCCCGGCATCTACGACATCCCCTCTGCTTGGCGATTCTCGCTAACACCCCGGAAACAATGGATCAGGTGGGCATGAAAAAGGCCAAACACATCTTGAGAGAAGAGCCGCAGAGTCCAAAGTCTTGATTGCCTGGATAAAACCTCTGCCGACCATGGGGACAACTCGCCACATACGGTTCGCCGCCCTCAATATTCAGCCACAACATAAGCGGTTACTTCGTTAAGGAAAAATCCTGCCGTTGCCTTGCCGTCACCTTGTCGTGCCTGGTATTTTTTCGAATGCGTGACCCCGAACTCAAGTTGTAAAGGTCAGCGATATTTCCTCTGTGCGGCATTGAGTCGACACCAAATGCTCCCTACTTTCACACTTCCTGGCATCCGTGACATCTCCTCTGCTTGGTGATTCTCGCTAACACCCCGGAAACAATGGATCAGGCTGGCATGAAAAAGCTCAAACACGTCTTGAGACAAGAGCCGCAGAGTTCGAAGTCCTGATTGCCTAGATAAAACCTCTTCCGACCAAGAGACCAATTCGCCACATACGGGTTCGCCGCCCTCAACGGACGAACCTCAAGATATCAACTCAGAAAGCGATGTCGTCTATATGGAACCAAAGTCAGAAGCAGTTCCTCACTCCGGAGAAATAGAATTACCACTCTGAAAGAATAGTGAAACTACCTTCACCCTCTTCTTGACGGCATCGAGCAACCACGAAATATTCCCCTTCCTCTAAGTTAAATTCGGTTCCTGGATCTGTTTCGGGCAATGGTTCCCAAGTGTTCAGCCCATACAGTGAGACCAACACGTCACGATCGGCCTCAATACGATATGACCAAGGTCTGGCAACATTCAGACGAAAACCGTGCTCATCTCCGAGTTTGGAAAATACCAGTTTTCCGCTTGCTTCCCTAACTCTTATCTCCGGGAGAAGTGTGTCGTAGGTATAGCCTAATGCCCGAAAATCCAGGACATCGGCAGGAGTAACGCGATCGCCGCTGATACTCGGGATACTCGGAAGATAGTCCTCCAGCCAAGGTACGGTTCTCACACGCGGTGAATCTCCGTAGTCCCACGGCCACATTGCGTCAAGAAGTCCGAACCCGTAAGAGTCTCCGTACCCGAAAGGGTCTCTATGATTTTTTGGATAATAAGAAGGTCCCCAGTGGTCGTTAACTTGCCAGCGTGCCCAAACCCAGTCCACGGTTGTGTGATGCATAAAAAAGGCCGGGTCGTCTGGTGAGCTCATACTTTTCCATTTGCCCCAACCTCCTACCCTACCTCCTACCCACCCCCCAAGCCATACGTGCAACGATTCGTGCGAGCCCTGCACCAATCCTTCCAGGAATGCTTCGTATGTCCTATAGCGTGGATCATTGACCAAGTCATCCAGATCCTTCCTGTTTGGGAGGTGTGGTGGGAGCTCCGTTAGGGGTTGTGTTGAGGGGCGAGGACTATAATCAAGCTGCGTATTCCGCAACAACTCATCCCCTTGTGTTTTCGCCAATCTCACAGAGGAGCGATGCAATTCTTCAACTAGTACCCAACCTTCCTTTTT
The DNA here is from genome assembly GCA_965215765.1 of uncultured candidatus Poriferisulfidus sp. Lineage (GTDB taxonomy): Bacteria > Pseudomonadota > Gammaproteobacteria > Poriferisulfidales > Oxydemutatoraceae. The sequence continues at coordinate 1,857,861 of OZ244118.1, forward strand.
GGAAAAGTGACCAGACCTAACCGGCCCATATCCACTGAAGTGACCTACTTCTCCTTCGGAACCCATGAAGTCATCGTGAAATATGATATCTCTCGTACCTTTAACGTCCGCCCAATCCCAATACAACAGATCCAGATCCGAATCTTTTCGGCGTAGGGCATCCTCATAGTCCAAAATATACTGGCGATGCCAAGGAAGCAAAGCACGCCCATAGTGACTTCCATTTGAAAGCTGAACACCATTTCGACAGCGACAGGTAACACCCAAATGAAGCGCAACAAACTGGTCGTAGCGGCTGATGATTTTGCCGTGCGGGGTTTCAACAGTAGGCTTCTTTAAGCTTTTAACCGCCTTGATATAACGATCTCGCTCATCCTTCGTTACCAAAGCAGCATTTTTTCTAATTCTCATGCAACACTCCTCTCAAAATTAGTATGGCTTATGCCCGTCTACGCTAAGCCATAGCAGAGCCACCAAATAACACCGTAGACCCTCTCTAGCACTTGTTTAGCCGAATTACAAATAACCAAAACCCCATTTATACGCAGTGTTTGAAAAACCCGTAGCCGATACCGAGAATGCCCCAAGATCGGCCACCAAGGTCGACAAAATTGTAAAGAGACGACACCAAGGAGTAGTGGAAACGATACTCGCTGGCACTTCGAGTCTCCAGGGAGAGACAGACATAGACCGGTTTACAGTTCGGGAGGACAAGGTAGGCTCGGGCACAGCCGAGGGCATCTCCGCGCTAGTGAATCACCGCATGGCTCCGAACCGTACCAACCCGAATAGCAGCAGGGTGTGCTCCTCCCGGTGCCTCACCTCGCACGTGAAGGGAGACGGTGTGCCAACACGACCCCGCCGCACTCAACCATCTCAGGGTGTGACTTTGCAATCTGCTTTACCTAGAATGCTCAGCATGTTGGGCCAGACAATCACAAATGCGCGTATACGAACCGTGGTTTCGGTCTGTGTGTCGAGCTGGGCTGTCAACTCAGGGTTGGCACGTCGCGTGAGTAGCGTCCGGGACACCGGCACACCGAGCACCTAAGAGAATCCGCAAGCATGGCATTCGAAGACCCCATTACCATCCAGGAAGCTATCAAACATGTGCGTCGCGACGAGTATGTCCTGCCTGCCATCCAGCGTGAATTTATCTGGAAGACCGACCAGATCACACGCCTCTTCGACTCGCTCATGCGCGGCTACCCAATCGGCAGTTTTCTTTTCTGGAAGGTGGCTAGTGGTCACTATGACGTGTTCAGGTTCTACGGCTTCCTTGACAACTACCATGAGCGCGACCGGCACCATAACCCGCCCATAGATCTCACCGGAGACGAGGGTGTTACCGCCATTCTTGATGGACACCAACGCCTCACATCGCTCCACATTGGGCTACGGGGTAGCTACGCCTTCAAGACCAAGCACAAGCGGCGGAACAACCCTGACGCATTCCCGCAACGTAGGCTCTACTTGAACCTTCTACAGCCCGCATCCAATGAGGAAGTTGAGCACAAGTACGATTTTCGCTTCCTCACGGATACCGGTGCCCAAAATGTTGATGGCAAGCATTGGTTCCCCGTCGGAGACGTGCTGAGCTTCGATGACCCGTACGACGTCATTCAATATCTACGCGAGCATGACTTGCTCAAGCCGAAATACCCCCAGGAGTGCCTTTCTAAGCTCTATAAGGCCATCTGCGAGAAGAAGCTGATCAACTACTACCAAGAGGAAGACCAAGATATCAACAAGGTTCTGAATATCTTCATTCGAGTGAACAGTGGTGGAACCAAGCTGAGCCACTCGGATCTTTTGCTGAGCATTGCGACGGCACTGTGGGACAACCTTGATGCACGGAAGGAGATTCACGACCTTGTAGACGACCTCAACCGCATTGGCGAAGGATTTAGTCTGAGCAAAGACTTCGTCCTCAAGTCCTGTCTCGTGCTCGCTGACATCTCTGACATCGGGTTCAAAGTTAAAAACTTCACTCGCAAGAACACTAAGAAAATTGAAGGTGCTTGGCACCAGATTTCCGATGCGCTACGGGACGCCGTCTGCCTCGCTTCGCGCTTCGGCTACAACAGGCGCACATTGTCCTCGAACAATGTCTTGGTACCCATTGCCTACTATCTACTCACACGGCAGCCCGAAGGTTACTTGGAGCGTCAGGTTCACGCAGACGACAGAGAAGCAGTACGAAAGTGGATTGCACGGGCACTGCTCAAAACCGGCACCTTCGGAGGCAGCTCGGACACAACGCTTCGAGCCGCACGTTCGGCTATTCAAGGCCACTCTGGGTCGTTCCCAATCCAGCAACTGGATATAGCGGCCAAGATTCGCTTCGTGGAAGAAGATCTTGATGACCTGCTCGACAAGACCTACGGCAACCGAGTTACCTTCTCGGTGCTGGCGCTGCTCTATCCTGGTGTGGGTCTCGCCAACCGCTTCCAAGAAGACCATTTCTTTCCGAAGGCCTTCTTCACCAAAAAGCGCCTACTTGATGCTGGCGTTTCAGAAGATCAAGTGTCGGCGTTCCTGGAGCGCCGAGATCGAATAGCAAACCTGCAGTTGCTAGAAGCCACACAGAATCAGGAAAAATCCGCGAAGATGCCAACCGAGTGGATGCGAAGTCACTTCACCAGTGACGATACTCTCAACAGGTGGAAGGAGCGGAGCTTCGTAGACGACATCGACATCCCAGACGACATGCGTGAATTTCTCGACTTCTATGAAGCGCGTCGGAAGAAAATGAAGGCACGCCTCGCGCAGGATCTTGGTGTAAACCTGCATGGCTAATCGCTCCGTCACGAGGACGCTTCCTCTTTACGGAGCCTTGATAGCACAGATTCTTGTGAGCCCGTCCTGAGGAGCCATTACTCAACCGCAGCCAAGAACAACTCGGCACTTTGGTTAAAAACCTGGCTCCTGGCAAAGAGATCGGGCTTCGATTTCGGCCAGCCTGGCTCTGCACAGACATCGGTCACCTTTGACATAACTGCGCTGCTGCTACATAGGGAGGCACCCGCATGAGCGAAATCTCTCACGCCGCTACATCATTCGTCCAGCAGGTTGCCACAGGAACCTCGTTGATCCAGCGGGGAATTCAGCAACATCGCGGACAAAAAAAAGACGCCCCCGCAAAGGGGCGTCGAGCCGACAATACTCTCATCGGTGGGGTTTATGTGAGTCATATTAGTAGTGACCAAGGGCGTTGTCAATCTCGGCGTTCCTTCACCCGGGAGGAGTGATAAACCGAGTGATCACCTACTTGATTAAAAACCTGGCTCCTGGCAAAGAGATCGAGCCACGATTTCGGCCAGCTTGACTTTGCACAGACGACGTCCCAGACGACATGCGTGGGTTTCTCGACTTCTATGAAGCGCGTCGAAAGAAAATGAAGGCACGCCTCGCGCAGGCTCTTGGTGTAAACCTGGATGTCTAATCGCTCCGTCACGAAGACGCTTCCTCTTTACGGAGCCTTGATAGCACAGGTTCTTGTGAGCCCGTCCTGAGGAACCATTACTCAGCCGCAGCCAAGAACAACTCGGCACTTTGGTTAAAAGCCTGACTCCTGGCAAAGAGATCGGGTCACGACTTCGGCCAGCCTGGCTCTGCGCAGACGTCAGCCACCTTCAGCATGGCTGCGCTGCTACTGCATGGGGAGGCATCCGCATGAGCGAAATCTCTCACGCCGTTGCAGCATTCGTCCAGCAGGTTGCTGCAAGAAACCCGTTGATCCAGCGAGGAACTCAGGAACATTGCGGACAAAAAAATGACGCTCCCCGTAGGGAGCGTCTGTACTAAAAGGCTCCACTTAGGGAGCGTCTGTACTAAAGGCTCCACTTAGGGAGCACTATACTCAGAGAGGCTCCCCCGGGGGAGCGTCTAGCCGATGACTCTCTCAATCGGTGGCCGATGATTCTCTCATCGGTGGGTTAACGTGAGTAATATTAGTCGCATCCAAGGGCGTTGTCAACCCATACCTTCCCCCACTTGCGAAGTAAAATGAACCGGGTGATCACCTACGTATACGGCTTCAACCTCTATTTTGGATTGAAGGACAAAGGCGGCGCAAATACCACTGGCTCGATCTCTGCGCCCTCTCCCGGTCATTTCTCAAGGGCAAACAACAGTTTGAACACTGCCGCTACTTTACGGCACGGTTGCGGGACGGCGGCAGGAACAGTCAAGACACTCATCGTCAGAATATCTGGCTTGATGCCCTCAAGACGTTCAGCGACCTGACCCACTTCGGACACTACCTCCTCAAGTCTCAGAATTGCCGCAAGTGTGGCACCCCTTGGCCAAAGCCAGAGGAGAAGATGACGGACGTGAACACCGCCACCCAATTCCTCGCGGACAGCTATGAGGATCGTTTTGACACGGCAATCATCGTCTCTGGTGACAGCGACTTCACCACGCCGGTCAAGCTTGTGCGTGAGCGATTTCCCCGTAAGCGGGTGCGGATCGCCCTCCCCCGGCACGACGATCAGATCAACTGGAGAAAGCTGCCAACGCCGCGTTTATCATCGGCTCGGACAAGCTACGCAAGAACCTAATGCCCGACACCATCACAACATCAAGCGGCTACGTGTTGCATCGCCCGAATGAGTGGCGGTAAGGTGAGCAGCCCATGACCACATCCCGAAAGGTGCTGACGAAGATGTGGTTCACATCATCAGTGAAAATGCCAACGCCCAGAAGCTCGACCATGCGAGTTTTGAAGATGGGCAGGCTGGTTTCGAATGAATGGGGGCATGAGAGAAGCGTGTGTGAACACATCTTGAGTTCGCTACTTCCACGTGGTATCTCTTTGTGTGAATCAAGGACGTCGTGAGCAATAGCACCTTTTCTGCTGCCGCCTCAGCACTTGGCTGTCTGTACCAGTGCCGGCTGGTGCTGGTCTGTGCTCTTCGTCGAGTCAGGAAGAACGAGGAGTTCCAGCTCACGCTTGAAACATTGGATGACGTTGTCTTTGAAAAAAATGGTGAACCTTCGGGGCTTCTTCAGGCGAAGCACCTCCGAGAACGTTCAAATCTGGCCAAGAAACACTGGATCGCAAAATCTTGTCTGGGAATCAGGTTCAACCACGGCATGAACTATTCATTTGCTGATATGGGAATGTGATGGCGAATAGGAACTGGGGGCAGATCACCAACGGCGCAACGTTCGAGTCGTTGGCAACGACGTTGTTGTTCTTCGAAGACTCAAAAGCCGCACTGCTCGTGAGACGCGGTAAAGACGGTGGCCAAGACGCGCGTTCGTCTGATGGAAAGCGTGTGTTTCAGGCAAAGCACCACCAAGATGGGTCGGCGGCAAAAGCAATTGCAGATGCCAAGAAGGAGGCGAAAAAGATCGCGAAATACCGCACTCTTGGACACTTGCGTGAACCGCAATGGAGAGGTGTGACGCACTGGCGGTTGGTCACGAATGCCGCATTCAATACTACGGATCGACAGACTTGGGATTCGGTTGTGGTACCGCTCTTTCATGCACAGAGCCTCGTCGCAGACTACTGGGAGCAGGCGAACCTCGATGCGCTACTTGATAAGCACCCGGAGGTTGACCGCGCTTACTTCCAGAACGAGACGCGGGTCTTCCTGTCTTTGCCGGAGGTCAGAGAGATGCTCCCGAACCGAGAGCCATTTCTCAGACGAAATGCCCTTGGCACCTTCTTCGGTCGCGATACAGAGTCCCGAAGTCTGCGGTCCTTTCTTGAGTCAAACCAGCTATTTCTGGTCATCCACGGCGCCGGGGGAGTTGGCAAGACTCGCGTTGCTCTCGAGGCGGGCGAGCGGATCGCTACGGAGGGTGCTTGGCAAGTCCTATGGGTCAATGTTGCCAGCATGAAAGCCAGCGGAACGTGGTTCAATGCGATTGCCCCAGAGTGCCAGACGCTGTTAATTGTCGACGAGCCCAAGGACGAGGACGAAAAGCTTCTTCACGTCCTCACCGAACAACTGGGCAGCAAGTCTGGTCGCACATCCCAGTGGAAAATCGCCATCATTGTGCGCTCACCGAAGGATCCGGTGCTGAAGTTCCTCTCCTCCCCGGGGATAGAGCACCTCGTCGAAAGACTCTGTGTTGCCGCGCTTCCCCAGAGTGACGCCGAGTCGATGTGCATAGACTTGATAAACTCGGGAACCCTGGCCAATACCCCGAGCGAGTGGCGCGTCATGGCAGGAAAGGAGCTGGCGAAGCGTTTCTCTAGCCACCCCGTCTGGCTGACACTCGCTGTTCACTTACTGGAATCAACCGGAGATCTGACAAAGGTTCCGGAAAAGGCGGAGGGTCTCGCTAAACTCTATCTTTCCGAAATCACGAACGGAGAAAGCGACTACGACCCTGAAACAGTGACCACACTGCTCCGTTGGGTTGCGCTGGTGGGAACTCTCGACCGAGAGAACGACACGACCATCAAGCTCATCGCTCAACAGGCACAGCTGAGTGACTCGAATGTTGCCAGGGAAGCTCTCGCAAGTTTGGTTCGACGAAAGGCTCTTGCAGAACGCGGTGCACGAGGCCGATTCGTCGAAGTAAAACCCGATGTCCTACGAGACTACCTTCTGCTGAAATGGCTCTCCGTTGATGTGGGACACGGTTCGAACCCCGTCCAACCCTCTGGAGATGCGAAACAGCTCGCCAAGAATGTTCTTGATGCGATGCTTGGCGGTGAGCCCAGCGCTGTCGGTCGGGTCATTCTGACTTTGTTGGCGCGAACAGAGTTTGTCCTGTCGCTCTCTGGTCAAGCCGTGCCTTTGCTCGGGTCGTTCATGCAGGACATCCTGAAGGACATCGGCAAAGCCAATGTATCAACTCAGATGGCGATAGCCGAGGCGTTTGTGGATTTTGCCGCATACCGACCAGAAGACACTGTAAAGTTGAGCCAACTACTGCGGACCTTGCCCTGTGTCGCCGGGCACGTTGATGGCATCTTCGGCACTCGAGACGTTGGTCATGATGACGTGATACTTGAACTGGCGTGGCCTGTGTACCACGCTGCGTTTGGTGCCCAAAGCCCTGAGATAAGACAGCTGGTTTTGAAGGAACTCTGTGAGTTGGTTAAGGCTGAATCCTGCGTTGCCACGCGACGGGAGCTCGGTCTGCCGAACGACGGCAAGCGCGCGAAGGATCTAATCGGGAGAACCATCGAAGGTGGCCCGCAGTTCTGGTCAGATTTTGAGGACGAGGCATCGGCTACTGCATTGAGCTTGCTCGACGAGATCGCCGACCATGCGCCCGATGCCTCGTGTGTAGACGTATTAAAGGCGTTGGTCGGGCCTGCAACCTCGGCTGAGAGACAGCAAACCTGGAGCGAAGGCCACACCATCCACATTCAGACCAGCACAGTTCTCCCGGAGCATCCTGCGTGGAAGACGCGGGAAGCTTTGAAAACCAAGATCAAGGTGCTCCTGAAGCGTGACGAGACACCACAGGGGACACGATTAGCCCTTTGGACCTTGTTAGCCGAGGCTCACCAAAGCCTTAGCCTGTGCCGTACGCGCTCACACCAAGATGTTCAGACGACCATGCGGCAGGAGATGTTGGATGACCTCACCTGGGCGCGCTCGGTTCTCACTCAACGATCTTGCGACTTGGACGAGAGTTCCGCCGCACGGGATCTTTGGGATTGGTACGTGCGCTTCGAGAAGAATCGCGATCTACTGAAGTCCGCAGAATGTCTGGAGAAGATCTACATGGAGAACAAGCTCGCTGCTGAGTTTAAAGGTCTCCAGTTCCGTGATGAGCCGACAGCGTGGTGGCAGCGTGTGGCGGCAAGAGCCGCCGAGCTTGCATCTGCAGAGCATGGCGCAATTGATGCGTTTCTGGATCGCGCAGCTATTTTTTTCAAGAGCGAGAAAGAACTCAATCAGGTTTCCGGCGTCGCCGCTCATCTAGGGCAAAAGGCAGACGAATCGGAAAGTGTCCGCAGCTTCATTTTCTCGACACTCGGTGAATCTGAGGTACTGCCTCGGGCAGACTTCGCTGCAATAGCCGGAAACAGTTGGGCAGAAGATCGAAGGCAACGCGAGCCGTCCAGCACTCAGACTCTTGTAGTCGAATTGACTAATGCGTGTGGGAGCGATACGCAGAAACTCAATGTCCTGCAGCGACTGTATGGACAATTGATTCGCCTGGAAGGCACGATCAAACTCACCGATGAAGAATTTGTCTTCATCCGCTCGCACGAGAAGCTGTTTGTTGATGCTAAGCAAGCTCCAGAGTTCATCACTTGTGTCGCATGGGGGCTGGATTTCGAGTGGACGACTCTGAAGAGTATGGTGGAGCGCGTGCTTGACGCAGTGCCGAACGAGCAGATCGTAGCAGCGCTGTACTCCCTAGCGAATGCTCTGTTTTGGGCTCTGTATGGACGCGATCCCGAGGAAATGCCATCTCACCTAGGCACCTGGATGCTAGACCAACTACTGCGTGTCCCTAACATCGACAGACTGGGCAAGGGCCATGAATGGAGTGTCAACGAGGTGTTAAAGCGGGTCGGCAAGGTGCCGCTAACATGGCTCCCTGAAGCACTTAGGCGTCGCCGAGACATGGAGACCCAATGTGACCACGAAGACGTCTTGGCACTCAGTCATCGTATGCGCCTCAGCCAGTTTGTCGATCCGATCGACCAAGACAGCGACATCGATGGGGACAGCCGTGCAGCTGTTTACGAGCTGTTGGACCTTGTCTCGGACACAGGAAGTGTCGGCCACTTCCTTCATGAAATCCTCCGGGATGTAGATCCGCACGGACGCGTTGTGCCGGCCGAGGTAGCGCGTCGGTTTACGGAAACGGATGACCGAGATGACCAAGATGCCGCGCGTCGCCTTGCCCGAATAGGTGGTGGCTTTGCTCTCGAAACGCCGGCATGGCGCACAATCGCCAAACCCGTTTTGGCTCGGGCAGCGAATGCAGATGAAGAGGAGCGTGGATCCCTCTATTTAGCACTAACCGACCTTGAACCTCGATCCTGGCCGGGCACACCTGGAGAGGTTCCAGCTATCTTCACATCGGCGGTAGAGTCCGCACGCCAGCACCTCAAGGCCGAGACGGATGACGACTTTCGCCCCCTCTGGGAGTGGTGCCTGACGGTCGCTGAGGCCGATCTGCGCGGCAGATAGGAGCGCTGTAAATGATTCCAACACTGCAACAGCGTCTGAAAGACGCCAAAGCAACGCTGAGCCAGGTGCATGCGGCACTGGGGAGAAAGCCAAGTGCCATAACCGGATGACGCATCGGCTTCGAAACCAGTTCCATCACAGTAATCAACGGCATGAAGAAAGTTCAGTCGCAATGCACATCAAACCCAAGCTCCATTGGGCGAGAAGACCCAAGTAGCCTGTCGGGTCATGCTTTTCGAACAGGCCGGTGGCGAGTCGGGTGGGAACGGAGCCGCGCCACCATGATCAAACTTCCAAGTGTGGAAGGCCGACGCCTTGATCGTAAGTCGCTGCGTACCGTGACCGGCAAGACGGCGGATTTCTCCAAGCTGGCGAAGGACTACGTCTGCTTTGCAAATGGATCCGGTGACCAGCTTCTCATCGGCATCAAGGATGGCGATGTGCACCCACCTGTGAGGCAACGCATTTATCCTGCGCTGCTCTCCCATATCTACAAGCATATCAGAGAGTTGACCGTTAACATTCGGGCTCTCCTTGAACTTCTGCAAGATGACAACGGCGGCGACTACATCGTGATCACCATTCCGCGGTCCACCGGTGTCGCTTCTACGAGTGATGGGCACTACTTCTTGCGCATTGGAGACACCTGCAGGCCTGTGGTCGGAGACGACGTAATGCGGCTCGCTGAATGAGCACCCGACCGTACCCTGGGAAGCAATGACGTCGCTTGGCGTGCTGCGTTCAGATGCCGACACCTCAAAGCTGACTGCGTGGATCGTGGAAGACCGACGCCTTGATCGTAAGTCGCTGTGTACCGTGACCGGCAAGACGGCGGATTTCTCCAAGCTGGCGAAGGACTGCGTCTGCTTTGCAAATGGATCCGGTGACCAACTTCTCATCGGCATCAAGGATGGCGATGTGCACCCACCTGTGAGGCAACGCATTGATCCTGCGCTGCTCTCCCATATCTGCAAACATATCAGAGAGTTGACTATTAACGTTCGGGTACTTCCTGAGCTTCTGCAAGATGACAACGGCGGCGACTACATCGTGATCACCATCTCGCGATCCACCGGTGTCGCTTCTACGAGTGATGGGCACTACTTCTTGCGCATTGGAGACACCTTCAGGGCTGTGGTCGGCGACGACGTAATGCGGCTCGCCGAATGAGTGCCCGACCGTGCCTTGGGAAGAAATGACGTCGCTTGGCGCGCTGCATTCAGGTGCCGACACCTCAAAGCTGACTACGTGGATCGTGGAAGACCGACGCCTTGATCGTAAGTCGCTGTGTACCGTGACCGGCAAGACGGCGGATTTCTCCAAGCTGGTGAAGGACTGCGTCTGCTTTGCAAATGGATCCGGTGACCAGCTTCTCATCGGCATCAAGGATGGCGATGTGCACCCACCTGTGAGGCAACGCATTTATCCTGCGCTGCTCTCCCATATCTACAAGCATATCAGAGAGTTGACCGTTAACATTCGGGCTCTCCTTGAACTTCTGCAAGATGACAACGGCGGCGACTACATCGTGATCACCATTCCGCGGTCCACCGGTGTCGCTTCTACGAGTGATGGGCACTACTTCTTGCGCATTGGAGACACCTGCAGGCCTGTGGTCGGAGACGACGTAATGCGGCTCGCCAGATGAGCGCCCGACCGTACCCTGGGAAGCAATGACGTCGCTTGGCTTGCTGCGTTCAGATGCCGACACCTCAAAGCTGACTACGTGGATCACAGGCATCCGTGGATCGGATCGCGTGAAAGCTTCGGTCAAGGAGAAGACCGATGACGAGTTGCTTGAGCACTACGGTCTCGCCAGCGGAGACGTGCTCACCAATCTCGGCATCCCCTTCTGGTTGGAACCACTGCCGAACGTCTGAAACTGGGCACGGCACCTGTTGTCCAGGCGATCAAGTACGACGAGCGCGAGGACAAGATCAGCGATATTTCCAACGTGCGGTGCTGAACCGGGCACCAACTGCCCCCTACTTTCACCTTTCCTGGCATCTGATACATCTCCTTCGCTTGGCGATTCTCGCTAACGTTCCGGAAGGACGGAAGTGCGCTAGATTAGAGGGTTGCAATTTGACCCCATGCCCAAATCTGGTCTACGGTGCTCAATCTTGTACATGTTTCCCATAAAGAGGTAGAGCAATGGCGAATGCTGCCATGACGATCAAGAAGGTTGCTGCCTACCTGAGCGTCAACGAAAAAACCGTCTACCGGATGGCTCAAAAAGGAGATTTGCCCGGCTTCAAGGTGTCCGATTCGTGGCGCTTTAAGCAAGACGACATCGACACATGGATAGAGCGGCAGAAGGAAGCCGCGCAGAAGACAGGTGGCGGCCAATGAACCTGTTGGCACACAATTCACATTCAGTCCGTCGGCTGTATCCAGACGTCAGTCTTTGACGAGGGAAAACACATGACCCGACTCGAGGACATCCACGCAGGAACACGGATGACCGGCATTGCCGCCGCCGGCAGCGTTGCGACCATCAAGATCTACGGCAACATCGTGAAGAACCCGGTCTATGTGCAGGGCTTCAACTTCGGCCAGCCTGGCTTTGCGCAGACATCGTCCACCTTCAGCATGACTGCGCTGTTGGAGCATAGGGAAGCATCCGCATGAGCAAAATCTCTCACGCCGCTACAGCATTCGTCCATCAGGTTGCTACAGAAACCGCATTGATCCAGCTAGGAACTCAGGAACATCGCGGACAAAAAAAAGACGCCCCCGCGAAGGGGCGTCGAGCCGATGATACTCTCATCGGTGGGGTTAATGTGGGTCATATTAGTAGTGACCAAGGGCGTTGCCAATCTCGACCTTCCTTCGCCCGGGAGGAAAAATGAACCGGGTGATCATTTACGTAGACGGCTTCAACCTCTATTTTGGCCTGAAATCCAAAGGCTGGCGCAAATACTATTGGCTCGACCTCTGCGCCCTCCCCCGGTCATTTCTCAAGGGCAACCAGCAGCTTGAGCACTGCCACTACTTCACGGCACGGATCCAAGATGGCGGTGGGAACAGCCAAGACGCAGGTCGCCAGAATACCTGGCTTGAAGCCTTCGCGACGTTCAGCGACCTGACAACCCACTTTGGGCACTACATCTTTAAGTCTCAGAGATGCCGCAAATGTCGCTACACCCGGAACACGCACAAGGAGAAGATGACGGACGTGAACATCGCCACCCAACTCCTCACGGACAGCTATGAGGATCGTTTTGACACGACAATCATCGTCTCTGGCGACAGCGATCTCACCACACCAGTCAAGCTTGTGCGTGAGCGATTTCCCCGTAAACGGGTGCGGATCGCCTTCCCCCCCCGGCACGACGATCCGACCAACTGAAGAAAGCTGCCAACGCCGCGTTTGTCGTCGGCACGGATAAGCTACGCAAGAGCCTGATGCCCGACACCATCACAACATCAAGCGGACACGTGCTGCATCGCCCGAATGAGTGGCGGTAAGGAGAGCAGCCCATGACCACGTCCCGAAAGAAACTCATTGAGGTCGCCATCCGGCTAGACGCCATCAACAAGGCAGTGGTTCGTAACGAACCGATTCGCCACGGGCACCCGGCTACCTTGCATCGCTGGTGGGCGAAAAGACCCCAAGCAGCCTGTCGGATCATGCTTTTCGGGCAGCTAGTCAACGACCTGGATGGAAACGGAGCCGCGCCACCATGATCAAGTTCCCAAGTACGGAAGGCCAACACCTTGACCGTAAGTCGCTGCGTACCGTGACCGGCACGACGGCGAATTTCTCCGAGCTGGCGAAGGATTGTGTCTGCTTTGCAAATGGATCTGGTGGCCAGCTTCTCATCGGCATCAAGGACGGCGATGTGCATCCACCTGTGAGTCAGCGCATTGTTCCTGCGCTGCTTGACCGTATCCGCAAACACATCAGTGAGTTGACCGTCAACGTTCGAGCACTCCTTGAGCTTCGACAAGATGACAACGGCAGCGACTACATAGTGATCAACATCCCGCGGTCTACCGGTGTCGCTTCTACGAGTGATGGTCGCTACTTCTTGCGCATTGGAGACACCTGCAGGCCTGTGGTCGGCGACGACGTAATGCGGCTCGCCGATGAGCACCCGACCATGCCCTGGGAGGCAATGACGTCGCTTGGCGTGCTGCGTTCAGATGCCGATACCTCAAAGCTGTCTGCGTGGATCACGGGCATCCGTGGATCGGATCGCGTGAAAGCTTCGGTCAAGGAGAATACCGACGACGAGTTGCTTGAGCACTACGGTCTCGCCAGCGGAGACGTGCTCACCAATCTCGGCATCCTTCTGATTGGAACCACTGTCGAACGTCTGAAACTGGGCACGGCTCCTGTTGTTCAGGCGATCAAGTACGACGAGCGCGAAGAGAAGATCAGCAAACATGTTTGGGACGACTACAGTCTCTCGCCCATTGAACTGGTCGATGCCATCTGGAAGCAGATCCCGGACTTCCGCGAGACTTACGAGTTGCCCGAGGGGATGTTCCGGACAACTGTCCCTGCCTTTGATGAGGTCGTGATACGAGAACTACTCGTCAACGCCCTCGTACACCGCCCCTACACACAGCGTGGCGATATCTTCCTGAACATCCACCCTGACCGCCTGGAAATCGTGAGCCCGGGGCGACTCCCGCTCGGCGTGACACCGCAGGACATTCTCCACTCCAGTCAACGCCGCAACAATGGGCTCGCACGGGTGTTCCACGACTTGAAGCTGATGGAACGTGAAGGCAGTGGTTTTGACCTCATGTACGATCGTCTCCTTGCCAGCGGTCGTGGTGCTCCGGTCGCCACAGAGAAAGTGGACTCGGTTCACGTGGTCGTCCAGCGCCGCATTCTCTACCCTGGTGCTATTCGATTGTTCGCAGACGCAGACCAGAAGCATGATCTCACCCAACGCGAACGCATAGCTCTCGGCATGCTCGCCCAGACGGAAGGTCTCACAGCCACCGATCTGGCTGAGCAGTTGGAACTGCCAAACGCAGCGGATCTGACTTCCTGGATCACACGGCTGATTGAGCTTGGCCTCGTCCAACAGACCGGTCGTACCAAGGCTGCGCGTTACTTCGTTCCGCCCGAACTGTTGCGCAACGCTGACCTCAACGACCAGACCAACCTCAAGCGAATAGAGCCTCGCAGGCTCCACACACTCATCCTCGAAGACGTTGCAAATTATTCTGACCTGGCCTCGTCGGACATCCACCGCCGCGTCGGCCCCGAGATTCCTGACCGAACCTTTCGCCGTGCATTGCAGTATCTTGTCAACAAAGGCCGTCTCACTGCGGTAGGTGAGCGTCGTTGGAGACGCTACCACCTCAGTGATCCTATCGGCCAAGGGGAAGATAATGGCCAATAGAAATGGCTCCTTGGCCGATAGAATCCCCTGTCGCTGTGTGCCTGCTGGCATCACCACCCCCCTACCCTGGGAGATAAGCTTGCATGGCGAAATCGCGTAAGAAGAATCCCACAAAGGTGCCGTCACCGAGCGTCCACTTCATCAAGCGTTGGCTGGATGAAGATGTCACCGCCGTGGGGTCGCACTCGCTCGTACTCATGTCGGAGTCGATCGGGACTCGTTCGTGCATCCTTGATGAACTGCGTGCGACGGTTCGCGACCACTACGTGGATCCCGAGACCACCGCGAAGCGAATCACGAATCTCGGCGCGGCGAAAACCAGCTTGCCTTCGGTCGTTTGCACTCACAGACACCTTCCAATACCAGCCGGTCATCCCTAGCCTCCGCAGGTGGTGGTGTTGACCACTTCCATTTTTGCCGTATTGTGTCAACCACTGAAGACATTGACCGAGAATTTCCACTCATATTAGAAGCAATGACGAACCAAGATAACGTCCTCACCGTATCCGAGAGCGTCCAAAGGCTGCTCAGGAAAAGCTGGATCTCCAGTCCTGTTCGGGAATTCGATTCAACCACAGCATGAGCTATTCATTTGCTGATGTGGGGATGTGATGGCGAATAGGAACTGGGGTCGGATCACCAACGGCGCAATGTTCGAATCGTTGGCAACGACGTTGTTGTTCTTCGAAGATCCAGGAGCCGCGCTGTTCGGGAGACGCGGCAAAGACGGTGGCCAAGACGCGCGTTCGGGTGATGGAAAGCGCGTGTTTCAGGCAAAGTATCACCAAGATGGGTCGGCGGCAAAAGCGATTGCAGATGCCAAGAAGGAGGCGAAAAAGATCGCGAAATACCGCACTCTCGGACACTTGCGTGAACCGCAATGGAGAGGTGTGACGCACTGGCGGTTGGTCACGAATGCCGCGTTCAATCCTACGGATCAACAGACTTGGGATTCGGATGTGGTACCGCTCTTTCATGCACAGAGCCTCTTCGCAGACTACTGGGAGCAGGCGAACCTTGATGCGCTACTCGATAAGCACCCGGAGGTTGACCGCTCTTACTTCCAGAACGAGACGCGGGTCTTCCTGTCTTTGCCCGAGGTCAGAGAGATGCTCCTGAAGCAGGAGCGATTCCTCCAGCGGGATGCCCTTGGCTCCTTCTTCGGCCGTGATGCCGAGATCCAAAGTCTGCGATCCTTTCTTGAGTCGGATCAACCATTTCTGGTCATCCACGGCGCCGGGGGAGTTGGCAAGACTCGCGTCGCTCTCGAGGCGGGCGAGCGGATCGCTACGGAGGACGCTTGGCAAGTCCTATGGGCCAATGTTGCCAGCATGGAAGCCAGCGGAACGTGGTTCGATGCGATTGTGCCAGAGTGCCAGACGCTGTTAATCGTCGATGAACCAGAAGATGAGCAGGTTCTTCGCGTCCTCACCGAGCAACTGCGCACCAAGCTTGGCCGCACCACCCAGTGGAAAATCGCCATCATTGTACGCTCACCGAAGGATCCGGTACTGAAGTTCCTCTCCTCCCCGGGGATAGAGCACCTCGTCGAAAAACTCTGTGTTGCCGCGCTTCCCCAGAGCGACGCCGGGTCGATGTGCAGCGACTTGATAAACTCAGGAACCCTAGCCAATGAACCGAGCGAATGGCGTGACAAGGCAGGAAAGGAGTTGGCGAAGCGCTTCTCAAGCCATCCCGTCTGGCTGACGCTCGCTGTTCACTTACTGGAGTCAACCGGAAATCTAACGAAGATCCCGGAAGCGGCGACGGATCTCGCTGAACACTATCTTTCCGAGGTCACTGGCGAACAAAGCGACTACGACCCTGAAACAGTGATCACCCTGCTCCGTTGGGTTGCGCTGGTGGGAACTCTCGACCGAGAGAACGACACGACCATCAAGTTCATCGCTCAACAGGCACAACTGAACGACTCAAATGATACCCGGAAAGCCCTCGCAAGTTTGGTCCGACGAAAGGCTCTTGCAGAACGCGGTGCACGGGGCGGATTCGTCGAAGTAAAACCCGATGTCCTACGAGACCACCTTCTGCTGAAATGGCTCTCCGTTGATGTGGGATGCGGAGAGAATCCCGTCCAACCCTCTAAAGATGCGAAACGGCTCGCCAAGATGGTTCTCACGGCGATGCTTGGCGGTACGCTCAGCGCTGTCGGTCGAGCCGTTCTGACTTCGTTGGCACGAACGGAGTTTGTCCTGTCGCTCTCGGGTCAAGCCGTGCCTTTACTGGAATCGTTCATGCTGGACATCCTGAAAGATGTCCAGCATGACATTAGCAAAACCAGCGCATCAACTCGGATGGCGATAGCTGAGGCGTTTGTGGATATTGCAGCATACCGACCAGAAGACACTGTGGAGTTGAGCAAACTACTGCGAACCTTGCCCTGTGACACCGAGCGCGTTGATGGCATTTTCGGTGCGCGAGACGTTGGACATGATGACGTTGTACTCGGACTGGCGTGGCCTGTATACAACGCCGCGTTTAGTTCCCAAAGCCTTGAGCCCAGACAGCGGGAGCGGGTTCTGACAGAGCTCTGCGAGCTGGCTAAGGCGGAATCCCGCATCGCCACGCGGCGGATGTGCGATCTACCGAAAGGCGGCAGGCGCGCGAAGGATCTGATTGAGAGGATCTTCGAAGGTGACTCACAGTCCTGGTCAGATTTTGAGGGTGCGGCATCAACTGTCGCGTTGAGCTTACTCGACGAGATCGTTGACCGTGCGCCCGATGCCTCGCATGTAGACGCATTGAAGGCGTTGGTGGAGCCTGCAACCTCGGCTGAGAGAGAGCAAACCTGGAGTGAAGGCCACACCATCTGCTCTCGGATCAGCACGATTCTCCCTGAGCATCCTGCGTGGAAAACACGGGAAACTTTGAAAGCCAAGATCAAGGCGCTCCTGGAGCGCGACGAGACGCCACAGGGGACACGGTTAGCCCTGTGGCCTTTGTTAGCCGAGGCTCACCGAAGCCTTAACCAGTGCCACACGCGATCACCGCAAGATGTTCAGGCAGTCATGCGGCAGGAGATGTTGGATGACCTCACCTGGGCGCGCCCGGTTCTCGCTCAACGATCTAGCGACTTGGACGAGATTTCCGCCGCTCGGAACCTTTGGGATTGGCACGCACACTTCGAGAAGGATCGCGTTCTACGGAAGTCCGCAGAATGTCTGGAGAAGATCTACATGAAGAACGAAATCGCTGCCGAATTTGAAGGGCTCCAGATCCGTGGTGAGCCGACAGTGTGCTGGCAGCGTATGGCAGCAAAGGCTACTGAGCTTTCGTCTGCAGGGCATGGTGCAATTGATGCGTTTCTGGATCGCGCAGCTACTTTTTTCAAGAGCGAGAAAGAACTCTATCAGGTTTCCGACGTCGCCTGGCATCTAGGGCAAAAGGCAGATGAATCAGAAAGTGTCCGCAGCTTCATTCTCTCGGCACTCAGTAAGTCTGAGGTTCAGCCCCGGACAGACTTCGCAGCGAGAGCCGGAAACAGTTGGGCAGCCGCTCGAAGGCAACGCGATCCGTCCAGCGCTCAGAAACTTGTAGTCAAATTGACTGACGCGTGTGGAAGCAAAACGCAGAAACACAATGTCCTGCGGCGACTATATGGACAATTGCCTCGCCCAAAGGTTATGGGCACCCCCTCCGATGAAGAATTTGTCTTCATCCGCTCGCAGGAGAAGCTGTTTGTTGATGCTAAGCAAGCTCCAGCGTTCATCACTTGTGTCGCATGGGGGCTGGATTTCGAATGGGCGAATCTACAGAGTACGGTGGAGCGCGTGCTCAACGTAGTACCGAACGAGCAGATCGTAGCGGCGCTGAACGCCCTCGTGGATACTCTGTTTTGGGCTCTGTATGAACGCGATCCCGAGGAAATGCCATCTGACCTAGGCGTCTGGATGCTAGATCAACTACTGCGTGTCCCCGACATTGATAGCTTGGACAAGAACCTCGAATGGCAGGTCAGCGAAGTGTTAAAGCAGGTTGGCAAGTTGCCGCTAACATGGCTCCCTGAGGCGCTGGGGCGTCGCCGAGACATGGAGACCCAGTGTGACCACGGAGACGTCCGAGCACTTGGTTATCGCATGCGCATCAGCCGTTTTGTCAACCCTATCGGCCAAGACAGAAACATCGATGCGGACAGCAGTGCAGCCGTTCACGCACTGTTGAACTTTGTCTCGGACACAGGAAGTGTCGGCTACTACCTTCACGAAATCCTCAGGGATGTAGATCCGCACGGGCGCATTGTGCCGACGGAGGTGGCGCGTCGGTTTACGGAGACGGATAACCAAGATACCGCGCATCGCCTTGGTCAAATAGGTGGTGGCTTTGTTCTCAATACGCCGGCCTGGCGCACAATCGCCAAACCTGTGTTGGATCGGGCAGCGAATGCAGATGAAGAGGAGCGTGGATCCCTCTATTCAGCACTAACCAACCATGGGTCTCGATCCTTGGTGCGCAGACTTGGAGAGGTTCCAGCTATCTTCGCATCGGAGGTAGAGTCCGCGCGCCAGCGCCTCAATGCCGAGACGGATGGCGACTTTCGCCCCTTCTGGGAGTGGTGCCTGACGGTCGCTAAGGGTAAGTTGCGCAGCCAGGAAGAGTGTGCGAAAGAGGAGCTCGCGAATGCGGAGCGCAGCGAATGACTCCAACACTCCGACAGCGCCTGCAAGACGCCAAAGCAAAGCTGGATCAGGTGCATGCAGCACTGTTGAGAAAACCAAATGCCATATCCGAAGATACCAAAGAAAAGCTCCTAGAAGTTGTGGCCTATCGCTCAGATATCGATCATTGGCTCACGATGATTGATGCAAGAACTGCGGTCTGGCAGCTTCTGGACAAGCTGGAGACCAAATTGGTCAAAGACGAACTGGTGCCATTCGGAGACGCTCGAGCCGAATTCGTTCACGTGCGTCAGATCGGGGTGCAAGCGTACCTTGCCACCACGTGGGCACTCGCCGATCGGATCACGGGTGTGGCGGGGCGTGTGCTTTGTACGCCGCATGCCGGCTCCAATGACATGAGACCCGCTCAGCTAGTTTCGCATTTCATCAACGAGGATCGTAAGAGTAAAACGGCGGGCGCGATGTGCGACTCTCTCCGACGCGCTTTCGGCTGGCCCGTGGGAGTGTCATACGCGATTAGGAATCACTTCGTGCACGGTGGTGATGATCAAATTGTGAGTCTTGATTTCTTTGCGGCATCAACGGCAGCATCCGCATTTCGCATCTCAGACAAAGGTTGGGCACGCATCGTGAAAACCGCACAGGATGAGTACAAAGTGGATACCACATTCCGGCGTGCCGGCACGACCTGGCCGGTGAGTCCTCGCAACGACTTACGAAAGGTGTTGAGGGTGTGCGAACGAGAGATGGACGAAGCATTGGGAGTGATTATCGGTTCTGCCTGTCACACGTTGCGCACACACGTTGGATTGATGCTCGGGGAAGACCAATGAGAAGTTGAATGCAGCGCGCGTAAGCCGCGAACAACACAACGATTTTCTATCGGCCAACTTTCAGTAGCGGCCAATAGAAATCACCCCTTGGCCGATAGAAATGACCCCGGCACGACGATCCGATCAACTAAAGAAAGCTGCCAACGCCGCGTTTGTCATCGACCCGGACAAGCTGCGCAAGAACCTGATGCCCGACACCATCACAACATCAAGCGGCTACGTGTTGCATCGCCCGAATAAGTGGCGGTAAGGAGAGAAGCCCATGGCCGCATCCCGAAAGGCACTGACGACGATGTGATTCGCATCGTTAGTGAAAACGCCAACGCCCAGAAGCTCGACCATGCGAGTTTTAAAGATGAGTAAGCTGGCTTCGCATGAATGGGACATGAGAGAAGCATCTGTGAACCATCTTGGGTTCGCTGCGCAAATTAGGACAGGACAAACTCGTCAAAAGAGACGGCGAAAACCAGCTTGCCTTCGGTCGTTTGCACTCACAGACACCTTCCAATACCAGCCGGTCATCCCTAGCCTCCGCAGGTAGAGGTGTTGACGGCTTCCATTTTTGCCGTATTGTGTCAACCACTGGAAACATTGGCCGAGAATTTTCACTCATATTAGAAACAATGACGAACCAAGATAACGTCCTCACCGTATCCGAGAACACACGCCTGCTCAAGGTAACCGAGAAAACGGACTACTGCCTCGCCCAAAAGAGTGACATGCGAGCCCTCAAGGTCGGTGGGCAGTGGCAGGTCAGCCGAACGGCAGTTGGTTCCCGGATCAAAACGAAGACCCAAGTGACCATCGCACAACCAGCCGACGACGGCACCAGGCCTGCGAACTCAAAGCGAGAGGAAATGGAGCCAATGGATGAGTAACATGCTCCCACAACTCATCGGCAAGCAGAAGGAAGTGCTATGCATCCGCCCGAGCGGACATACAGTTGTTCTCGGATCAGCGGGTAGTGGAAAAACGATTCTCGCTGCCCATCGTGCCCACTATCTCGCCCATCCCGACACGAACCATTGCGGGCGCACTCTATTGCTTACCTTCAACAGATGCCTCGCCACCTATTATCACAGCCTTGTAGGCTCTACCCTTCATAACGTTCATATCTTGGGCTATCACCAGTTCGCCCTAAGGTATCTGCGGCGGCGAGGCAAAACACCACCGGACTGTATTTGTGAACAAGATTTGCTACGACAACTATGCGATCAGTCGGTTTCTGAAGCCAGAAAGTCCGATGTGGAAAATCCCATCCTGAAACGTCCAATTGAGCTTTTGGTGGAAGAGTTCAAGTGGTTGGCACAGCACGGAATCATTACCTCTGCCGACTACGAGACCGCAGAACGCGTTGGACGCTATGGAACCCGCATTGCACGAGCAGACCGCCCAACGGTCTTCGATCTCTATGAGCGCTATAAGGTGCTCCGCAGAGGGGCTGGAAAAATGTATGACTGGAATGATGTGTCACACAGTGTCCTGTCGGAGCTTAAGGCAGACACGAACCCTCGTTCCTACCGGCACATTGTAATTGATGAGGGGCAGGACTTTTCACCGATGATGCTGAAAAGTCTTGCCGCCGCCATTCCCGGCAACGGAAGTCTCACATTTTTTGGGGACGTGGCCCAGCAGATATACGGCAACAAAATGTCGTGGCGTAGCGTGGGGCTTTCCGTCCGCGGCGGCGGCGTGTGGAGACTCAAGAACAACTACAGAAACACCAGGCAGATTGCCAAGCTCGCTTTGGCAATCGCAGACATGCCGTATTTCAACATCGGCGCAGGTCACGTCGAACCAAAACTTCCGACAGCTGATGGACCTCTACCGGCTTTGCTCTCCTTCCCATCGGAAGATGCCGAATTGCAATACGTCTGTAACCTGGCTCGAAGGCTTGCACGGACCGGGTGTGTGGCAATTTTCGTGCATGACAATAAAGATGTGGCGAGATTCGAACAGGAGCTACGGGGTGAACTGACGGTTCTCAGCAAAGGCTTAAAATCCTGGCCTCTTGGGCCAAGAATATTTGGAGGAACCTATCACTCCGCAAAAGGTTTGGAGTTTGATTCGGTTTTGCTGCCAAGAATGTCCAGTGCCAGACTCCCGCATCCACACATCGCCAATGCCTTTGGCGTCGAAGACGCCTCTACGTTGGATGGACACCTACTCTACGTCTCTGTCACGCGAGCAAAGTCAACCCTGGTTCTGACTCACACAGGCAGACCCACGCCGTTGTTGCCACCGGACACCCACCTCTACCAGTCGATTTCTAAATGACCTACATGATTAGACAAGTTGCTACCAAGCGGGAGAACACGAGATCTCTGCCACTTTACGCCCTCACGCAACCTTGTACACATCGCAACGGGTCTGGAAGGGATCCTGTCTACAAAGCATCTAACTGATGACGAAAAGGCGGTTTTCAACCCCACCGATATTCTGAGAATTGATGGGTTCAAAGACCATGTCTGCTGCTCGATCGAGTTCCCCAATGCTGGTATTTCAAAAAGGCACGAGAGAGAAATGAGGTATTTCCAGATTGGGTAGTCCTGTTTATCAAACCACATCACCTTTGGAACCACGGCACGAAGTTCTGTCCGCGCAATGCTGCAACCAGACGCGGAGCAGAAGTACGCGAAGGGGCTAGTGCCTTTAACGCAATGTTTGCACAGAACGTGACTGGAGCAGGAAGTTCGTACCACCGCAAATGCCTCGCCCAAAAGAGTGACATGCGAGCCCTCAAGGTCGGTGGGCGGTGGCAGGTCAGCCGAACGGCAGTTGGTTCCCGGATCAAAACGAAAACCCAAGTGACCATCGCACAACCAGCCGACGACGGCACCAAGCCTGCGAGCTCAAAGCGGGAAGAAATGGGGTCAATGGATGAGTAACATGCTCCCACAACTCATCGGCAAGCAGAAGGAAGTGGTGTGCCTCCGACCGAACGGACATACGGCTGTTCTCGGATCTGCGGGTAGCGGAAAGACGATTGTCGCCGCCTATCGTGTCCTTTACCTCGCTCATTCCGACACGAACCATCGCGGGCGTACTCTATTGCTTACTTACAACAGATGCCTCGTCACCTATTTTCGCAACCTTATAGGCTCTACCCTTCATAACGTTCATATCTTGGGCTATCACCAGTTCGCCCTAAGGTACCTATGGAAACGAGGCAAAGCACCACCGAACTGTATTTGTGAACAAGATTTGCTACGACAACTATGCGAACAGGCGGTTTCTGAAGCCAGAAAATCCGATGTGGAAAATCCCATCCTGAAACGTCCAATTGAGCTTTTGGAGGAAGAGTTCCAGTGGTTGGCACAGCACGGAATCATGACCTCTGCCGACTACGTAGCCGCAGAACGCGTTGGACGCTATGGAACCCGCATTGCGCGTGCAGACCGCCCAACAGTCTTTGGTATCTATGAACGCTATAAGGTGCTCCGCGGCGAGGCTGGAAAACTGTATGACTGGAACGATGTGTCACACAGTGTCCTGTCGGAGCTTGAGGCAAACGCGAACCCTCGTTCCTACCGGCACGTCGTAATTGATGAGGGGCAGGATTTCTCACCGATGATGTTGAAAAGTCTTGCCGCCGCCATTCCCGGCAACGGAAGTCTTACGCTTTTTGAGGACATGGCTCAGCAGATATACGGCAACAAAATGTCGTGGCGTAGCGCGGGGCTTTCTGTCCGCGGCAGTAAAGGCGTGTGGAGGCTCAAGGACAACTACAGAAACACCAGGCAGATTGCCAAGCTCGCGTTGGCAATCGCAGCCATGCCGTATTTCAACAACGACGCAGACCTCGTTGAGCCAAAACTTCCGACAGCTGATGGGCCTCTCCCGGCTTTGGTCTCCTTCCCTTCGGAAAATGCTGAACTGCTATACGTCTGCAACCTGGCTCGAAGGCTTGCACAGACCGGGCGTGTGTCAATTCTTGTGCATGACAACAAAGATGTGGAGAGATTCGAACAGGAGCTACGGGGTGAACTGACGGTTCTCAGTAAAAACTTAAAATCCTGGCCTTCTGGACCAAGAATGTTTTGTGGAACCTATCACTCCGCAAAGGGCTTGGAGTTTGATTCGGTTTTGCTACCAGGAATGTCCAGTACCAGGCTGCCGCATCCTTCCGTCATCAATGCCTTTGGCACTGATGACGCCTCTACGAAGGACGGACACCTACTCTACGTCTCTGTCACGCGAGCAAAATCGATCTTGGTTCTGACTTACACAGGCGGGCTCACACCGTTGTTGCCACCGGACACCCACCTCTACCAGTCGATTTCTAAATGACCTACATGATTAGACAAGTTGCTACCAAGCGGGAGATCACGAGACTCTGCCACTTTACGCCCTCACGCAACCTTGTACACATCGCAACAGGTCTGGAAGGGCTCCTGTCTACAAAGCATCTAACTGATGACGAAAAGGCGGTTTTCAACCCCACCGACATTCTGAGAATTGATGGGTTCAAAGACCATGTCTGCTGCTCGATCGAATTCCCCAATGCCTGGTACTTCAAAAAGGCACGAGAGAGAAATGAGGTATTTCCAGATTGGATAGTCCTGTTTATCAAACCACATCACCTTTGGAACCACGGCACGAAGTTCTGTCCGCGCAATGCTGCAACCAGGCGCGGAGCAGAAGTACGCGAAGGGGCTAGTGCCTTTAACGCAATGTTTGCACAGAACGTGACTGGATCAGGAGGTTCGTACCACCGCAAAAGCCACCACCCTGCGTTTCTTCCGACGAATCAGCAGGCGGAAGTGTTGATCCCAGATTGTGTCTCGCGTGAAGATCTGCTTGGTATTGCCGTCTTTGATAAAATTCAGGCCGAGCGTGAGGCCACGCGATTGAAGATCCTCGGGGTTGACGTGCCGCGCATATTTGTCGCCCCGGATTTCTTTAGGCCAGAGCAACTCAGTCAAACTCTGCTGGGAGGTTCGCGCCCCCCCGAGGAGGTGTACACATGGGGGGAATGTGACTGAAACGAAGGAACAAAATCAACTGGAATATTTCCACTATCCGGTAGCTAAGGCCGAAGGCGCATTCATCGCATTGGCTGCCGGAGATGCCTTAGGGTGGCCACAGGAGTTTCCCAAGAAGGTCATTCGACCCAAGGAGGTGCCAATCTCCTCGGAGTTCCACGAATGGGTACGCCGCAGTGGCGGGCGCTTCTATCCGCACGAAGAAGTCATTGGTGCCGGGGAATACAGCGACGACACCCAGCTCATGATGGCGGTGGCCAGGTGCCGTATTCTTCGCAGCCCAGAGTGGTGGACTGCGCTCACAAAAACCGAGCTGCCACTCTGGACACTCTATGAGCGTGGGGGGGGTGGCGCAACGAAGCGAGCAGCCGAATCTTGGGCTCGGGGTGTGGCTCCATGGCAAGAGAGTACAAAGAAACTGTCAATACGTTACTTTGAGGCTGGCGGAAACGGCGTAGCCATGCGGGTGCTTCCACACGCCATCTACTTTGCAGGAAGTAACAATGCTCAGGAACTGATCCATGACGTTGTGATGGACGGGGTCGCAACTCATGGACATCCACGCGCGCTTGTTGGTGCTGCTGCCTACGCTTTCGCTGCTTGGTGGTATTTACGAGCGCAGAAAACCGTTGCCTTTGGGGAAGTGGTTGATGTTCTCCTGAACGAAAAAGAGACATGGGGAGCCCAACCAGAACCAAAGGAGTCGAATAATGGTTGGTTCGATGTTGCAGACAGAGTCTTCAAGTGTGGCTACGGCAAAATCTGGGATGACGTCGTCAGCGAAATGGTGATGCTGCTCGAAGACGTGCGCCGGGGTCACGAAGAAGGGGCCATCGCAGACGACGATGCTGTTCTTCGGAAATTGGGAGCCTTCGGAAACGAGAAAGGTGCTGGCACAACCTGTGCGGCAGCGGCAATCTATCTGACAGCGAGACATGCTGCCCAACCAGAACACGGCGTTTTAAAAGCTGCCTTCGCCCGCGGAACCGACACTGACACACTCGCCGCGATGGTCGGAGGTCTGGCCGGCTGTCTCGCAGGTAGTGACTGGCTTCCGCAGCATTGGCTTCAGGTTCAGGATCACGAATACCTGAGAAAGCTTGCGAAACGTGTCGCCACAGGATCCACGGGTACCGACAAACGACCCGAGGACCTAGTTGCCATTGGAACGCGAGAGATCAACAAGCTAAGAGCCTCGCTAGTTGATGAGCAAAAGGAAGAGCTCCCCTTGGATGGAGTTCGAAAAGCCGAAGTGAGCGATATTTTGCGACCGCATCCTTTATCAGAAACTGTGGGCGTAAAGACGTGGGTGCTTCGTTCCAAAGATGGTCAAACCATGTACGCCACCAAGTACTCGCGTTTGCCAAAAAGCAACACAAAGCACCGAGGATAGTAGGCACACGTAAGCCACAAGCAACACAACGGTTTTCTATCGGCCAATCCTAGGTAGTGGCCAATAGAAATCACCCTTGACCAATAGAAATGGCTCCAGCACACGGTTTTCTATCGGCCAACTTTTGATAGTGGCCAATAGAAATCACCCCTTGGCCAATAGAAATGGCTCAGTCACACGGTTTTCTATCGGCCAACTTTCGATAGTGGCCAATAGAAGTCGCTCCTTGGCCAATAGAAATGGCTCCGGCACACGCAAGCCATGATCAACACACGGGTTTCTATCGGCCAAACTTTCGATAGTGGCCAATAGAAATCACCCCTTGGCCGATTGAAATAGCTCCGGCGCGCGCAAGACGCGAACAACACAGCGGGTTTCTATCGGCTAATTCTCGGTAGAGTCCAATAGAAATCGCTGCTTGGCCGATAGAAACCCTGACGCTGTGTGCCTGTTGGCATCGCTGGCCCTTGAACCGTGGAAATGAGCTGAATGGCGATGTCACCGCGGGGAGCGCAGCGAATGATTCCAACACTGCAACAGCACCTGCAAGACGCGAACAACACAACGGTTTTCTATCGGCCAATCCTAGGTAGTGGCCAATAGAAATCACCTCTTGGCCAATAGAAATGGCCTCGGCGCGCTGATGACCGCGCAGCTACTGCGTGAGCATCTGCCAATGGCGCAGCCACTCGCCGCAGATTTCCTCGCCAACGTTCATCTTCTTCGTCCTTAGTTGAGCTCTGTCCCTGCGCGCAAGACATCGAGATATGCGTTGTAGCAGAACGTCCGGCCGCGCTTTCGCCCGCTGGTCTCAACAAGAACTTCGGCATCCACCAGTGCCGTGACCGCCTTGGTTGCAGTGGGTTTGGTTGTGTTGAGCAGACTGGTCGCTTTCGCAATCATGACGATGGGATGCTCTGGCAACATCTCGAAGAGGCGCACGGCCATGACGGTGCTCGACTTGGCGTCTAGTACACGCTGTCTGTCGCGGACTACGATTCCAAAGATGTCACGAGCAGCGTCCGTCGCCTCGTTGGCAATCGTCGCTACCGCCTCAAGGAAAAACGTAATCCACCCCTCCCAGTCGCCATCGGTGCGCACAGCAGAAAGCCTGCGGTAGTACTCATCGCGGTGCCGCTTGAAGAAGAGACTGAGGTAAAGAAGCGGCGAGGAGAGCACACCGTAATGCTCAAGCAGCAGCTTCACCAAGAGTCGCCCGATGCGTCCATTGCCGTCGAGGTATGGGTGAATCGTTTCGAACTGAACGTGCAAAAGACCTGTGCGCACCAGCGGCGGCAACTTATCCTTGGCATGGATATACTTTTCAAACTCGGTGAGCACGTCCCCGATCAGATGGGGAGGTGGTGGAACGAATGCTGCACTTCCGGGGCGGGTGCCACCGATCCAATTCTGACTGCGCCTGACCTCGCCGGGTTGTTTGTCCGCTCCACGCACGCCGCGCATGAGCAAAGCATGGGTTTCGTTCAGGAGCCGCACTGAGATCGGCAACCCTCCATCGGATGCGATCTGCTGCCGAGCGTAGCTAAGCCCGTCAAGGTAGTTGCAGACTTCTTGCACATCCGCATCATCCGAGGTCTTGGTGGCTGCCTCGGCCTCAAAGGTCAGCAGATTGGTGAGCGTGCATTGGATTCCCTCAATCTGCGAGGAGAGCACCGCTTCTTTTCGTACGAACGCGTAGATGAACCAAGGAAGAGAGGACAGTATCTCGCTGGCAGCTTCCAGGCGGGCAAGCCCGTGCTCTGCTCGCTGGTGTAGTACTTGGGCGTCACTATCAAGGACAATCGGGGGTTCGACTGGGGGCAACGCGTGCGGGACGAAGGCAGAGACCTCTTCGCCGGCCACCATCGTGGTTTCATACCTGCCTGTAATTCTTCCCATTGTTTCGACCTAAGAAAGGATTCTTTCCTAATCTGACACAAAAATAAAGTATTCTTTCTTTTAACCCGATGAAAGTAAAGTATTCTTTCTTTTGACCAAGTGCAAGTAAAGTATTCTTTCTTTTACTCAGGTACAAGTAAAGCATTCTTTCTTTTAACCCGATAAGAGTAAAGATCGCTTGCTCAGCGTTGAGGAGCTTGGGCTACTTGTGATGTAGCCATTCCCCAAGCGACACGTCCTTGTGGAACAGGGCACTCATTGAGTTGACAAAGACGCTCTGCGGGTTCTTCCAGCTCAGAGGGAGCTCAAGCATCCTAGGCTGCAACGTCAACTGAAACCCATTGGCATAGTTCCCCTGCCCCATCGCTTGGAGCCTCCCTCCCCTCCATCCGTTTGGCTGTTTGTTTTTTATTGACGTCGACCTAGGCGTCGAAGAGCCGGCGGTGTTTGCTCTTGTAGCACTGCTCCCAAAGTCTCAACGCGGTGCTGCTGCGCTTCGATCTTCCTGACGCGGGGTGATGTCAATGCGGGCGTTGGAGGTTGAGCGCGAGAGTTGTCCGAAAGGAACAGATGGCTTCCGGATGGAAAACTGTGGAGTTCAGTGCCTGCTTTGGGGCGACGTGTAACGCTGAGCCTTCAATGATGTGGAGAACTGAGAGAAACGCATAGCAACGGCTTGAAAACCGAGTTCGTGCCATGCGCGAGATCGCAAGTTAGCAATCTCAGCGGTGAATTTTGGATCAATCGCACCCCGCAACGACTCCAGTGCTCCATGCCAGTCTTGAGCATCAACATGCTGCTCTGCCTCGCGGAGCAGCAGACTGTCTTCGTAGTGCAACGCAGGAGCCTCCTGTGGCTCCTCAGTAGCACGAAGCATCTTAAGATCGTGGAGCAGGTCAGCATATAGCAAGCACTCGGACTCACTGAGTTGCTGCCATATTTTGTCGAGCTCGGAACGTGCTGCCTCAAGCTGGTCGTCATCTGCTCCAACAGACAAGAGATCGTGCAAGATGAGGGTCTGGTTTTCTATGTTTTTCATTCTCCGATCCTCAGCCTATCAGCACTTGCCGCCAGTTGCTCCTCGAACTTGGTGAGCAAGCAGCACTCCGAGTGTTCAACGTTGCCATACTTGAGGCATGTTACATGAAGCGACAAGCCAAGGAGTGGCTTGTCGCTCACTTGTATATCCATCAAAGGCTCCTCGAGCCGGGGTTCGGCGAGCGACCTGGCTACCACCTCAGCAACGGGAATATGCTGACAAACACGGGTCGCCGCGTGGCTCTGTGTCCAACACTTGCGGGGTGGTGGTAGCGACGGATGGATGGCGGCGGCGTGTCGCGTACGTAGCGGGGTCTGGCGGCAATTCGTCCCATGTTCTTCCCTCAAGCATCCGGCCGGCCTTCTTCTTGTTTTTGCCGCCCCACTGTTTGAAAAAGAACGGGACGTTGGCATGACGACATTGGTCACGCAGATCAGTCACCCACTCAGAGTTTATGGGACGGGACTTTGGCCCGGACTCTCCGCCCACAATCACCCAGTCGATGCCAGTAAGGTTCAGGTCCGACAGCGATCCGAGGAGAGGCTCAAGGGACAGAAACTTCAACTTCGCACCGGTCCTTCGCAAGTAATCAATTCGAGAGTAGTGCTTCTTAGACTCAACGCTGACACCCATCCAGATGTTCGGCGACCACTCAAGGCTCGCGTTCAGCTGCGCGAGACGACCCGCGCGTTTGGTGAGAACCTGGAAGCGATGCCAGTGCGCGCGCTGCATGACATCGAAGACCTTCTGAATATAGGCGAGCGGTACGTCCTTGTGGAACAGGTCGCTCATTGAGTTGACAAAGATGCTCTGCGGCTTTTTCCAGCTCAGCGGAAGCTCAAGCATCCGCCGCTGCAACGTCAGCTGAAACCCGTTGACATAGTTCGCCTGCCCCATTGCCTGGAGCCTCTTCGCCATCCGTTCAGCGTAGCAGTGCTTGCAACCCTGGCTGATCTTCGTGCAGCCTGTCACCGGGTTCCAAGTAGATTCTGTCCATTCAATGCCAGATCCCTTCGCCATCACCGCATCTTCTTAAGTAGCTCGTGCTTTGCAATGCGCAGGGCGATGTGCTTGCCTCGCTCGTTGCCCACGGCGAAACACAAGAGGTATAGCGGATTGTTCCTTGAGTTCCGCAGGACGCCCGGTTCTTCGATCACTCCAGCAAAGATGTCATCAAGTCGGTCATTATAGTAACGACCGATAGTCTTTATCTTCGCTTTGACGACACGCCTATATTCTTCGCCCAACATGCCCGTTTCTATCTTCGTGTCGTAGAACTCATCGTACCAATCATCGGTACCAAACAGGCGATTGAGGTTTTCCCGCCACGACTCAGGGATGTCGCCGTATATCTTGAGCAAACGGTTGACAGCAATACCGAGAGGGAATAGTAGCCAGAGATCAATGGCCTTGGTCTTTGCGACTGCCTCAATTGTCTCCCAATCAACCTGCATCCCGTAGGGGTCAAGAAACAACACCGCTCGACGAGAGCGCCAGTTCAATTTGTCGCAGAGACACTGGATTACCTCGTTCGCCTCCCCTTCCCAAACCGTAATATTTTTGGCCAAGTCCGGGAACTCCTGCTTTAGTTTCTCAAGCTGATCGCATCGCCCGGCGTTCTGTTCGATGAAGATGTATTTGTCAAAGCGCGGTTCTGTCTTCAGTGCCCTGCGCGCAGAACCTTCCAGAAGACCTTGAGTTTCGGTCTCAGCGAAATCCGGGAATAGGAGGCTATGGAGACTACGGTGCGATGGATCTTTCGAATCCTTGCGACGTGTATCCAGATAGCCGCTCCCGGCGAACCCGTCTATGTACAATTTCTTGAAGTGCGTTTTCTTGAGGGCTTTCGTGTAGCCTTTCAGGTAGCCAGCGATCACGTCCAGTTTTCTCAACGTCCAGTCCCCTCCAAATTGATGTGTTTCTCCGCCCATATTCCCCATGGTTACCCGCCGTAATTGTACTAACGACCCGCCTCCGATTCGACAACCACGGGAGGTTTGAGGTCAGTTCAAAACAGTAGAAAACAGGCTGTCTCCAGCGCGTCATCTTGATTTCATGGGCTATCTGGCCGTCAGCCTGTTCAATCTGCTTGAGAGCGGCCTCCAGGTTTGGCCTTTGGATCTCAGTCTCGTCGCGTGGCACACCCGCATTGCCGGTAACTGCGCCTTCTGAAATCTCCTATGCGTACCGAAGCTGAAGTGCGTTGCTCATTGACCTGAGCATCCCACCTCAACCCAGCCGATCAACTCTGATGAGTAGCCACCGTTCTCAGGGACAAAGCTACGGTGACTCAGTTCCCTCTGAATCATGGGTTCAATCGTGTCGCGCAGGAGCTCCTGGCGCTTCTCCAAAGGCAGGCTTGTTTGACCCGGTTCTCGTTTCAGCAGGTCGATGCCTTCGCGCTCCAGTTTCGGAACGCGCTTGCCTTCCACGCTGACGGCGAGTGGCTGCACAAACCTTCGGTGCTCACCGTTCTTCCCTTCGGCACGAATGAGCCACCAGGAAACGACTGCAGGGCCGTCATCACCATTTACTGCGACACCAAGCATCTCCGGTTCGAGTCCCTGCCAGTGCTTCAGGGCTTTCAGCATGAGCGGATGGTCAATTCCCATGAGTTCGAGACCTTCTTCCTCTCGGGCGAGTTCGCGATCTGTGGTGAATTTCACTTTGGAGTTGACCTCTTGTGGGAGAATCTCGAACGTCTTCTTATCCAGCCACTTCACCTGCTGGCCGTTCTCCAACATCGCGGCACAGAGGAACTGAACAACCTGATCAAGCCCGGCTTCTACGTTGGCGAACGGCCTGTAGTCTTCGAGAGAGAAGCCGTCAAGGTCTTGAAACA
The DNA here is from genome assembly GCA_965215765.1 of uncultured candidatus Poriferisulfidus sp. GTDB lineage: Bacteria > Pseudomonadota > Gammaproteobacteria > Poriferisulfidales > Oxydemutatoraceae. The sequence continues at coordinate 1,889,977 of OZ244118.1, forward strand.
ACTCAAACACAACCTTCCGAGCTTCAGTGGCGTTTGACATGGCAACCTCAAGGTTCTCCTTCGTTCGCCGCAGTTCCGGGTCAGAGAGTGCCTCCCTGTAGAGTGTGTCGTAGGTCAGACGCTCGGACAGTTGTCCGAGAATTTGCATCTGAAGATCTTCGGCAACGTTGCCTTGCTCGTCGAGCTTGCCGAGCGTACGCGCGATCTCTTCGAGTTTGTCCTTGAGCAGCAGGAAGATGCGCCCTTCAATCGTGTCCGAGAGGACGAGGTTGTAGACTTGGGCGGTGTACTTCTGTCCATATCGATGGACTCGGCCGATGCGTTGTTCAACGTCCATCGGATTCCAGGGCAGGTCGAAGTTGAAGAGTATGCTGGAGAACTGGAGGTTGATGCCCTCTCGCCCAGCCGCAGTACACACGAGCACCCTCGGCCCGTCAGGTTTCTTAAAGCGGCGCTCGGCGGCCAGCTTCGCTCCATGGTCACCACCACGTAGAACAACCACACCTTGCCCAGGGTATGTACGCTCTATTTCTCTTTTGATCAAATCGACGGTTCCGAGATAGGTCGCAAAGATGACCACCTTCTCTTTGGGGTTCTGCTCCCACAGACCACCAAGACCGCGCAGAAGTTTTTCGACCTTTGTTTCACGCGTTGCAGGAAAACGCTCAAGCAGGTCACGAATCCGAAGTCGTTCTTCCGGCAGTGCCAAACTGACGGCCATGGTGACGGCATCCTCGCCCGCAGCAGCAGCCTCCTCACCGGAATAGGAACCAGAGGCCATCTCTAGTTCGCCTTCGCCAAGACGCTTTAGCATACGAACCCTGAGGTCGGCCAGAATGGCGTCAACCTGCCCTTTGGAGACCGCATCGTCTCTCGGTATGCCGTGCTCCTCGTGGATGAGGTCGCGAGCCTCGTTATAGAGCTTGTTACGCGCGTCTATGTCGAGCTTTTGATCCTCAATGATCGCTTCATGCAAGGTGAGCATCATCAGCCGGCGCCTAAGCGTCCGCCGCACAGCCGCAAAACTCGAGGCAGCAATTTTCTGGAAGATTGTCATCACGAAGCCAAGAGCCCGACTCTGGTTCCCCTGCCGCTTCGCGAGGTCGAAGCCATCCTTCAGATACCCTTGCAGCGCTACGTAGAATGCCCGCTCATCATCAGCCATGATGAACGACTCGGTGTGAACCTGACGTCGTGCAAAGAGCGGTGACCCGTCCGGCTTGCAGGCATCAGCCTTGGTTCTGCGAAAGACGACTGTATTGAGGCGATAGCGATTGTCCACCATCTCTTCGGGACCAGCGAATAGTGTGGGGTTCAGGAGCTGCACCAGCATCCAGAACCGGAAATGATCCCCTTGGTGCGGTGTCGCAGAGAGGAGAATCAGATCCCGGGAGTGGTCTTTTAATACCTCTGCCAGTTTGTAATTTTCGGTCTTCCGAACCTTGCGCCCCGAACGACAGGCAGTCAGGTGATGTGCTTCGTCGAAGACAACCAAGTCCCAGCGGGGCGCGTCAAGCAGGCGCTGAACACGGGGGCGTCTCTTCAGAGTGTCGATGCTGGCGATAAGGCGATCGTGCTTGGCAAATGCGTTTGATTTCCTGTCGGTAACATCTCCTTCGCTGCCAAAAACCTCAAAGTCGAGATTGAAAACCTCGTTAAGCTCTCGGTGCCAGTTGTTCACTAGCCCGGCCGGTACGACCATGAGTGCCCGATTGAGCTCGCGGCGACTAGCCAACTCACGCAGTAACAGTGCTGTTTCGATCGTCTTGCCAAGTCCAACTTCGTCAGCAACCAAATACCGACGCGGTAACGCAGTAGCGATTCGGTGAGTGAGGACAACCTGGTGAGGGAGCAGGTCGATCGGGGCTGCCGTCAATGCCGCAGCACTCTCGTTCAACGGAAGTGAGTGAGCCTCACACGCCAGCCAGACGCGTTTTAGGCGAGTCTTGTTCCCCTCAACATGCTCCAGAACGCGGTCGGTCCAACTGGCCATGAACTCAATGGAACTCTCGGAAACCTGACGCTCGCCGTCGGTGAAGAACACCCGCAGGTAGCCCTCCCGAACCGAACCGACCACAACGCCCTCACCGAACTTCGCGTGTTTGATACGTTGGCTAAGCTCGAACTGTTGTGTCTCTTCCATCATGAGATCCTCGGGTGGTAAAGCCCGACGTAGGCGACTCCATCCGTATCCGGGTCACGCGCGTCAGAGACAATGATTCGTTCAACGTCAGACTGGGCACCTGCCCATAGACACTGGCCAATCGGTAGCCCGGGTGTGCTTCTCGGAGGACTATTCCTCCAGAAGTACTCCTCGGTCGAGCTCGCCATGTTGATGCGCCGCCTTCCCGAGGGCAGCCAGAAGATCAGCGCGGCCTGCCCTTGGTACTCATCCTGGAAGCCCAAAATCACACGCTTGAGATCTGTCTCCAGCCACGTCTTGCCGTCATCGCCGCTGAGCGCATCAAGACACCCTTCCACACCTGCGACAATAAGGGCGTCACCGTCGGTGCCGGGAAGCTCCACCGGCCATGACTTGGTCATGGCGAAGAATCTTCGAATTGACACGACACCGGACGGCTCCACCACCCGAGACAACGCCGCGGCACCCCACAACAGGGAAAGACCTCGCCGCATCCATACCGAACTTAGCTGCTTCTTCACGGTGTAGCTCCTCCTTCAAAGAAGATATCCTTCTGTTGGATCTTCTGCTGGTTCCTTGACTTCCACTTGCGAAGGATACTATCCGCCCTGATAGCTGCGTCCCGAATCTCCGTGGTCGCGCCTCTCCTGGAAAACCAATCAAGGAGTGCGCCCAACGCCGTGTGTGGTTTAAAGTTGGCGTTGTTGAGCGTGTCCGTGGCGTTGATGCCGCTATTGTTGAAGCACGCCCCGATGAGGAACGCCGCTTGGTCGTAGTCACTTAGCATCCCGCGCCTATATTTGCCTACCCAGCCTTGGGCAATCTCTACTGGTGGCACGAGATGGTAGATCTTATTCTTGCTGTAGCACCACCCACGTTCCTCGAAATCACCAGGTGAGATCCCTGTGCCGCGCAGGTATTTCTGCATCTGATCTCGTAACATCTCGGTTTGTCCATCAAAGAGACGGAGGAACTGACGCGTGAACGGCTCTGCATTCGCGGGTGGTGGGTCAGTGACGACGCCCAACTCTTCATCCAGAAGCTGGTTGATTCCCAGGAGGGCATCCTGCACAGAGATGGGCTTGCCCTCGTCAACGTACACCATGCCATAGTGGCGGCTGTAGTACTCAAGTGCCTTCCCGCGTCTAATGACCTGCAGATCTGCTTCTGGCAGACCCTCTTTCTGATGATGCTTGAGGATCGTTTGAAGCTGACGCACATCGCTAAGCACTTGGCGCCGCATCTTTGCCCAACTGACCGGCTTTGGTTCCACGCGACGTTTGCGGCAAACGTGCACGATGTCGTATTCGATCTTTTGCGAGCCAAACGTGCCAGGCTTGGCTCCTTCCCCCTTCGTTTCGTCTCCGCGAATCGGATAGGTCGCCTCAAGGTAAAACTTCGCGTCGAATAAGCTCTCAAGAACGGCAACCCATGGTTTGTCTTCGCTGTGGTGAAACGTGAACGCAAGCGTACCGCCAGGTTTGAGGATTCGATGGGCTTCGCGCCAACACTCGGTCAGAAGGCGTTGATAAAACGCATCCGCATCCTCCCGATGGCGCGCGCGATTTGCCACGACCTCGAGAGTCTTGGGTGTGTACTTTGCCGTGAAATAGTCAGGATATTTGTCCTTCAAAACCAACCGGAGCCAGACGTAGAAGAAGTCTGCAAGCTCGGCATAGTGGAGAAGCCCACCGAAGGGTGGGTCTGTGATGACCAGATCGTAGGTATCATCCGCCGTGTCCGAGAGATCGGTTGCTGACCGACACTCCAATATGGCCGTTCCATTGGTTTGCGGGGGATCGCGAGGATAGGTCTTCTCACTCTTACCCTTCAGATCCACGGCGAGGCTAGGTACAAGCTCCAATAATCGGCTGGTGCTCACCAGTTCCCACGGGTGACCCGTCCAGTCAAGCATAGCTGTCAGAGATTTTGCACAGGACTTCCAATTCCCCCTACCCAGATTCGCAAAGACGCAGTTCTCAGGAACAGTCGCTTTCGGATGGTAGTTGTTGTTCGAAAACATCGACTCAAGCTGGTCGGCATTAACATACCAGAGCGTGAACATGTTCTGGTTGCGCAGATACCGTTGGAAGGCTGTCAGGACGAACTCACGGACTCCCCACGCGTATGTGCCTTGGGACACAATCGCCCGAAGGAGTTGCGTGTGTATGAGGAGCTGCCGTGGGTTGAACATGGTCCACCAGTGCGTAAAGCCGTGGTTCGGGATCCCTCCGTTGTTCATGTGGGTCATGAACCCATAGGGCAGTTCGCTTTGCGGCCACAAATCCTTCAGGTCAGAGTTCCGTCTTTCTTGCCACTCTGCTGTAGCCGAGTCGAAACACCGCGAGTCAGTGGCCGGCATGAAGAAGCGGCCGCCGTATGCCCGCTTCTCTGTCTTGCATGTGGGACAGTAACCTTGGATCGCATAGGCAGCCACCGGTCCCGCTTTTCCAGTGGCCTTGATGGTTCTCAGGACACCTTGAACCGTCCCACACGCCCCACAGGAGTAGTTCGCCTTCTTGGGAACAGTTCCGCCTTCCTTGCCAGTCTTGATCCTCGCGCCCGTATCCGGGCAGGTGACTTCGTCGGGAAGCTCGCCGCGCACCTCCACAAAGCGTATAGTTTGTGCTCGCGCGGAATTCCAAGCTGCCGTGGCTTCGGGGGTGTCAGTTGGTGTACCGCCGTACGCAACGCCGCTGGGAGCTGTCCCACGCTCTCCCTTTAACCACTCCGGGTGAACCAAGAGTGTCAGGGAGACCTTCTTCTTCTTTACTTTGCCCGCACGGCTCGGAAACGACTCGTGATGGCGACAGACAGGGCAAGTTACAGACAGGTCTCGGCCTAGTAGCGCAAAGGGCTCCTCCCCGCCGGTCACAACGAAGCTAGCCCCGGGTGCCATACGCGCGTCTTGCTCTTCGACATCGAACAAGGTTTTGCAGCCCACGCACTCGTGAGGCCATGACTTCACCGAGAGTGTTTTGATGGCGATCACGGGAGTGGGCATAATCGGTGTTCGATGCCCGCAGTCTGTAACCTGACAGGGGCCGTGCTTTGCCCAAAAAACGTAGATAATTTCCGGACCACGGTAGGAGAAATCGGCTCGCTCGCCGGGACTCAGTGCAAGTGGGTCAAAGTCGTCTCCCATAACCTCGCCCGTGGGCACATGCTTCCAGACTCCTTTATGCCCACGTGGGCAATTACAAGCATAGAAAGGCATTATTTGGGGTTTCACAGTCGCCTCAATGTCCGCGAGAAGCGCCTCAACGTCGTCGCGCTTGAGATCAGCCAACTCGTTTTTGACGATAAACCACGCGACGGGGTTGAGGTCTGTCCCGTACATTTTCATCCCCAGCCTGGACCCCTCTACGATGGTTGTGCCGCCGCCCATGAAGATGTCGGCAACCTTCAGACCCGAGAACGAGCCCTTCTTCTGGTGGTTGCTGTAGTAGGCATCCCAGACAACCTTTGCCGCTTCTGCGGAGTCCTCGGGAGCCTTTGTCGCGGCTGCAATCAGCATTGACCGGAACACGCTGGATCGGCGACGTGCCCACCATTTGGCAACTCGGTAGACCGGCTTCCCGGCGTTGCCCTCAATCGCAGCAACTTGGTTGATTGGAAGAATCGGAAAATCGACTTCTAGGCATGTTTTTGGGCGATCGGGGTCGGAGAAATCTACTGCCTCATGCGCAACCAATTTGCCTGCGCTCACTACGCGAGCGACCTCTTCCGCCACCTGCTGGGCTTTTGTCTTTCCGTTTCGTGCTGCCATGTCAGCCCTAGATTGGCCTCGATAATTCGATGAAGGGAACCGCAACCTCAAGCAGCGAAAGACCACCGTGCGTGAGCGTTGGGTAGCCGCCTTGGTTCTTCCATTTGCGACGCCCAAGCACGAAGGCGTGTCGGCCGTGCAGAGTTTCGAGAACGACGTCGAGCGGTGGCACCCAATCACTCGGCGTACCGTTGTCCGGTGACGAGCGACCACTCTTAAATCGCGCCTTCAGATACTGTGTCTGCTTGTTGTCAGCGGTGTCGGAAAACAATCCGGTAGCCGCGTAACCGTGGTCGCCAGTAATGACCAACCGACGTCCGGTAGTGAGTCGCTCGACTAGTTGCCAGAAGTCATCGCTCGTGAGTTGTTTTGCCACCTCAACGGCAAGCGCGGATAGCCCGTGCCCCGGTGACCCAAGGTCGTGGATCCGTTCATCTGGCCAGTGGTGCCAAAGTACCCAATCAGGCGAGGCGTCAACCATGTCAGCGCATTCGCGCCAAGGCAGATCAACACTGTCAGTCCGGGCTCCTAGAAGCCTGTGAGAACCACCGGCGCCATTGTTTTCGAGTGCCGAGCGCTGACCGAAGCGCAGAGCCTTTGCAAACGAGTTCGTGTTGGAAGGAAGTTCAGCCCCCATCGCTTTTGCCGAGTGCACTCTGTAGCTCCGTGCCTCGGCGCCGTGTATTAGCCACGGCACTTCCCGGAGTGATAGCCCATCAAGAACGAGCACTGCCCGTCCCGGGGCGGTGCTACTCCACCACGTAGAGAGTCGCTCTGCTGTTCTCGGCACTTTATCGTAGTAACTTGACCACAGATCCCACCCTGCCGTTGCAAGAAAGAGATCAGCCGGCGCGATCGCGTGGTCTCGCCGGGACACCTCGCTTGCTACCTTGTCTGCGGGAATCTCTGTAGAGCAGGTCTCCCAAGCGAACGCGAACAACTCGCTCCACGCCTCGTCTGGTGTGGCGGCCTGAAGCTTTCGCAACAGGTCAAGTGGAAGGGTTGTCATTTTTCTCCTTGTCGAGACTCAGCTCGTAGGTAATCCCGTCAGGCAGTGCGCGAAGCAGTTTATTGAGTTGCGCGCCCGTTAACGAAGAGACTTTGAGAGACATATCTTGAACCTGGGTACCGGTGCTGATTCCCCACGACTCCACTTTCCCAAGAAGATTCATCGCCGAGGTGGCATCTGCCACGTGCGGTTCAAGAATCGACCCACCACCGAAGATGCTATCCGGCTGATTTGGAGACGTGGGCGACGCACCCTCCGTAGCACCTTCAGGATTGCTCGCGGGCTGTTCGCTGTTTCCTGTCAAACTTCCCAACAGCCCACCTTCTGGTTGGGGTAACAGAGACTCCGATACTCCCTTGGTCTGTGGCACTGCTTGCGGCCGTAGCAAGTAGGTCTCATCAAGATTCCTACCCGTACCGAGCTTGCCGCGCATCCGCTCCCAAGCTGTCTCTCTCTTTTCGTTGGGTAGTGCCTGAAGGTACTCCATGCCACGGGCGTTGATGGCGATGTCACCGCGCGCGCACATGCGAATGACCCGTTCCTTCATTGGCATCTCACCAAGCCATGGAATACAGGTCTCGCCGGGCGGGCGGGGTTCCTGTAGCTCACGGAGAAGCTTGCCAACTGACTCGTTGTTGTCCGCTGCGGCGAGAACAAGTGCTTCGAAATCTTCAGGAATGAAAAGATTAGTTCGGATGTGTTGATCAATGGCGTCCGGAATTTTGGAACCTTCCGCCTTGTGCGATTCGACGCGAAACGTACACTTCTCCGGCTCCTGGTAGTTCCACGACTCCAGGATGGCAAAGCGAACGAACCGTTTGCTCAAAATGTCGCGGAGCTCATGTCTGTGATTGTCGCGCAACTTGCGATACTCGGCACCTCGCGCTTTCCATCGCTCTGCCTGTACAACAATGCGGGAAAGAAAAAGCAGTTCGCGGTCGTAGAAAATGTCGGTGCTGTCCCCTTGAGGCAACAGGAAACGAACCGCGTTCCTACGGGACTGGAGATGATTCCGTAACCACGACCCAAGCGTTGAACCTGGCTTTTCGGGGCTCGCCGGGAGCACGAGCAACGGGAGTCTCTCGTCCCAGTTCTGCGGTTTATCACCGTCTTCGACAGAGCCCCAAGGCACAGACGTCCAGTTTGAAGGAAGGACGACAACCCGAAAGGCATTCAATACACCCTCCTGTCCACCGATCACGTAGCGAACCTCTTTGGCGAGCTGTTCGAGGTCAGCACCGTCATCAAATAGCTTGTCGTTTCGGGCACTGGCGACCAGCTCCGCCTGTAGGTTCACCTCCTCGCGAAACACGAGGCGTTTACCATCCTGATGAATATTGAAGCTATTCTCGACTATCGTAGTTAGTTCAACCTGGAATTCGTTGTCATCAATGGGTTTGTCGCGCGTGATGTCAACCTGAAGCATCGCGGGTTCGGCGCCAGCCATATTCCCCACCGAAAGAGACCGTAGCCAGAGTGCACCAACGATCTCCGAGAGGTGCGGCACGACGGCGTCTGGTTTCTTCACCGCGCCGAGAACCGCGGACAGGTTGCGCTGCGTCTTCTCCCGTAGGTTAGCGTGGTGCTGGTTCGACACCGAGTCAAGCAACGCTACGATCCCACCCTTGTCGTCATTGATGCGGAAGTCAGCAGCAGTAATGACGGGGCTGCCTTCGTGGTGTTTGAAAAGGTCGGCAAGAATACGTATGAGGTCACGAGTTTCTTGCGCCTGTGTTGCAACCAAAACCTGATCCTCAAGGAGCTGCATGAGGTGGGGCGCGAATGGCCAGCACTGGACAAACTCTCGTCCAACCCGAACATGTTCGGAAGGCGGCACATGTAGCAGGCGCAAGTACTCGTGGACGTGGGTTTTGATGGCATCTTCTATCTGCTCGCCTGAAACCTGCATGCGGTTCTCGAACAGCCGGTGAAGGAGTAGCTTCTGTCGATCCTGCTTAGCCTTCGGACCCTTGAAATCGACAAGAATCGGCTTGACACGCTGGATCTGGAGGAAGGCATCGGTATTTCCGTTTCGTACCGACACAACGAGCACCAATAATTCCGGATACACGTTAGCGATGTCTGAGAGGATATGGATAAAGTTGAATGCCTGATTCCTCCATGGGTACTGCTTGGTGTTGGTCAGTCCGTCGTACCAGGTCTGAAACTCGTCCAGGATTAGCACCGTTGGCGTCTTCTTGAACAACTTCAGCATAAAATCGTGACCCGGGACATCGGTCTTCTTGTCGTCGAGTCCCGTCCACATCCCGCAAACATTTGACCCGTATGGGTGGCGGTCGAAAACAAGATCCCATAGGAACTTGTAGTTCTGACGGTGCAGGCTCTCGCTGATGACGTGCATTCCGTCACGCAGCGGAAGCTCAGCCAGTTTTGAGTTTCCCAGGCGAGCCGCCCAAGTCTTCAACCACTCCCGCATAGCACTGGCGTTAGTGAACGCATGAAACAGCATCGCCATCAAGTGCGACTTACCTTGTCCACGTTCTCCAATAAGAACGAGCGGTTGACCACGATCTGGGCCGACAGCTTTGATTGAGGAGAGCGCATCTGCCGACGGGTAGGTGATCTCAAGGAACTTGGATGCTTTGATCTGTGTAGCACCCGTTTCGCGAGAGTTCGCCAGTTCGATAGCCGTGCCCTTGTGTCGGCGTCCTTGGAACTCTTTTCGCAGGGTCAGTTTCAACATTGCTCAGTCCTCCCGTTTAGAACCCATAGGCTTGCCACCATTGCTGGTCGGTTGCGCGCTGGCCGCCCAAGTCTTCGTCTCAATCCAGGAATCAATCGCTGCCCGGCTGAAGCGCCATTGGCCGCCAACCTTGAATCCTGGCAGGTCACCCCTCTGGGCAAGACCGTACACCGTCTTCTTCGTAACCTTGAGCAGGCTGGCGACCTCAGAGATGGTGAAGATGTCGTCTTGGCTCGTCATTGTTTCTCCCATGGAAGGAAATCCTCGGCTAAAGTTTCCAAAGGAGGGGAGACTACGGCAGAAAAGGGTAAAGCGTCAAGCGAGGCGTCCTACTACGAGGGGTTAACCGGATTCGAGTTCGGTGTCCAGAGAAGACCCTGTACCCGCTAACAAACGGAAGGAAACTCGTCCTCAGTGTTTAGGTGCTCACGAACCTCCTAGCCTGCGAGCACCTCACGCAGCTCGGGCGGGTTGGTTGGGTTGGTTGGGGTTTGGTTTATAGATGGTGAACCTTAAGACCTGCTTTTTTGGCTACTGCTTGAGAAAGCGGTCTTCGGTGGCACTTGGTGTGGTGAGCTTCGAAACACAGCAGTGCCGATGGCGATTCTTTCATGAGTTCGCTGATCTCAGCCACCGCGTCTAGTTGCTTGGGGAGGATTGCTTTTTCGTAGTGTCGGAACAGTTCTCGATATGCCTTCTCGGTCGACAGATCCTTTCGCAGTTGCGACGGCACCCCAACTTGCGGGAAGTGAGCGTAGTCGATGTTGACCTTGGCGCAGAGGTTCTCAAGCATTCGTCGCGTGAAACCATACTTGCGCGAGAACGGGTTCCGGCGAACATCGATAACTCGCTTGATCCCATTGCGCATCAGGTGATCGAGGAACGCGTCAATGGAGCGACCCTCGTAACCGACTGTGTAGACCGCTACCTCGGCGGCTTCGTCCACACCGTCGTGTGAAGCGGGATCGCTGCGCGGTTCGTGCGCATACCAAGGGTGGCGATCGTAGACGAGGCGGGTGAGCTCATCTTGCGGAAGATCGCCGTATTGATCTAGCGTGAAGGAAACACAGTCGCGGACGTGGCGCGTCAGACCGGCAACCTCGTCCTTTGCCTTTGCGCGTGCCACGGGGAGCACTTTGAGAACTTTGTCGGCCAGATACCCTTCTTCGCGTAGCGCGGCGAGATCCTTGTTGAGGGTGAACGAGAATGGCTCGTCTTGGTGCGGCAGGAAGTCGTAGAAGGCGATTCGGCTGGCTACATCACTCTCGTGTCGCGCAAGAAACAGCCACTTGACGAGCTCGTGCCTCTTTGGGCATCGCGACGCCTGAAGAAGAAAATCGAGAAGCACTCGTTGTCGTGCATACATATCAGCTCGCGCCCCCTCCTTCGGTCGTCTTAGTCGCTTTGTCCGCAGAATTCAGAAATAAAACGGTTCGATGTGTCGCCCTACCCGGGCGTTCGAGACGATTGGACAGGTGGGAGATGTTTCGCTGCGGGATCATCGCTCGGCTCGCACCACCTGTTCCCTTGGCTCGGTGCATCTGCCGTCAATGTTCACACCATCGGATACGGAGTCGCAGAAGATGGATTCGCCGAGGGGAGCCATTACTCAACCGTCAGCCCGGGCGGTTGCTTCGTTAAAGAGAAACCCTGCCAAAGAAGCAGAAGACCCACTAAGGGTATAGGCCAGACACCCGACTATTCAGACAAAAACTCGTCGCCCAGTCCACGTATCAGAAATTCACAAAAGTGCCTGGCTGTGTCCCTTTCTTCCGCACTACCTGTTTCAGACTTTTCTCTCAGAAGTTGAACGGCGTCTTTTATGTTTTTCCCACGAACCGCATTGGATAACGCGGCGGTACGCTCTATCAATCTCTTTCCGGGGGTTCGCAGGCTCCAGCCAGAAGCAGGGAGGTGCGCGCGACTCACCCCGGGATATGCGGTCTTGGCACTGAACTGCGTGTCGCTCAGAGGTTGCCAGGCGAATTGTCCCCGAGCTGCCCCGTCTTGACTTGCAAATGTATAGTAGGTCAGGAAGCGTTTACTCAGCGCGCCGTCCATATCAGGGCCAAGAATATTGGGTGCGAAACGTGCGTGTTGTGCGTACACAGAAGCCTCAACTTTCTTGATGGTATAGGTAACCGGAGTTCTCTGACTTCTTGCTTGCTGCGCTTTGTTCTGGTCATCCTTGCTTTTAAGGACGGCGTTTGTGCGTAAATCCCTAATCTCCAACATGCCCTTTTGCCAGGCATACGCTCGCCCGGCATCAGGCTGTGCAATCAGCTTTTCGCGTGACTTCAGCACTCCGGAGACACGAGCATTGAATTGACTTCTTCTGGAAAGCTCCCTCTCTTCATCTCGAGAAAGAGGAGAGTCGCTACAGGAAGCTGGCTCTATACCATCCTCTGGCTTGTCCTTTCCCAACAATTCAATGAGTATCTGGCGGCGGTCATCCTTTACGTATTCCCGATATTCGCTATTAACTTTAAAGCGTATGCAGTGAGCAACCCAAGAGAAAAAAGTGCCTTTTCTGTACAGGCACGTGCTCACATCATCGCCATCACTCCCGCTTTCTACCTCAAAGTTTCCGTAGTGATTCGCTAAAACGCCTTTGAGCGCACCGTCGTCAATCTTCATAATCACTTGTCATCCTGCTAAATTTCAGAACCCTGCGAAATTTCATAATCCTGCGCTTGTAGATCATTCCCCAAGCCCTCAAACATAAAGGCAAGAAACTGCTTCGCAATATACCATTCTTCACCATCATCTTCTTTTGCCAAGACTTTCTGGTTAATAAATATCGTGGCTTGACTTGAGCCTATCTCCCGGACTGTGTTAGCAATCTGGGCGGCGTATTTGATTGAACGGTCGCTGGGGACACGCAATTTCCAACCTTCTCCAGGCAGATTAGCGGGTGCGATCATGGGATATGCTTTTGACGGATCAAACTTACTACTCACGGCTTCCCACTTAAACAGATTCTCCTCCTTCGCTCCTACCTTATCACTCGTAAACATATGGTAAGTCAGGAAGTACTTGCAGAGCTCTCCGTTCTTGTCGGAGCCATTAGGGTTTGGTGCGTTCGCCGCGTACCCTGCCTCCAGAGCATCTTCCACGAACTGCAATACATAGGGAGGTGCCGTACATTCGTGCCTCATGACATGGCTGCCACTAACCCCCTCTTGGGAGCGTAGAACTCTGTCTGTCCTATCACGCCCATCGCCAAGCTTATACAATAAATTTAGCTGCGCGGCGGTTGCTTGAGGCTCACCCGGCTCTACCGATACCTTATAGCCCCGCAGCAATTCAGAAACTCTACTGTTGAATTGTCTTCTGCTTGACAACGTCACATTGACAGGCTGCATGTTTTCACTTGAGTCATAGATGTCATCACTTGAGTCATGGCTGGCAGAAAATGTTTGTCCTGGCCGACTCTTATCTAGCGCATTAAGAATCTCCAAGCGTTCTGCTATGACATTTTGCCGGTATGCCTTGCTAAACCGAAAGCGCAGACAGTGGACAGTCCAAGAAAAAAAAGTGCGCTTGTTGTAAGAACACACTTTCTCGCCATTGGGATCAACTGTTTTTTGTATTGAGAACTGGCCGAAACGGCTACTTGCAGAACTCGTCAATGAACCATTCGAAACCTTCATGAATGTATCTCTCCTTATCTAATGCGGCAACAACTCGTCAGTCTTCTCGGCTTGAACCCGAAACAACGTCTGCCACGAACTCTTCTCTTCCTGCATATTCTAGCAAAAAACAATGGTGGCGGCTACTTGGTGCTTCCCTGCTTGCTTCGCTGGAGCACGTGTGGCAGGCACGAACCGCGACTCATTTGGCTGAATCAGCATCATTCGCAGAGCAGTTTGCAAATGTCGGTGGGCAATTTTCCGAAACATGTTTCTGCTAACTGAGAAATTCGAGCAGCTTGGTAGAGTCAATTCCTTGTCTGTACAGGCACATGCACACATCATCGCCATCACTCCCGCTTTCTATCTCAAAGTTTCCGTAGTGATTCGCTAAAACGCCTTTGAGCGCACCGTCGTCAATCTTCATAATCACTTGTCATCCTGCTAAATTTCAGAACCCTGCGCTGGTGGAGCATACCCTAAGTTCGCAAACATAAAGGCACGAAACTGCTTCGTAATATACTGTTCTTCAGCATCACCTTTTCCTGCCTTCTCTTTTTTGTTAACAAAATCCATGGCGAAAATTGGGCCCACCTCCCGGACTGTGTCAGCAATCTCGGCGGCGTATTTGATTGAACTGTCGCTGGGGACACGCAATTGCCAACCTTCTTTAGGCAGATCCTCAGGTGTGATCGTGGGATATGCTTTTGACGGATCAAACTTCCCACTCACAGCTTCCCACTTAAACAGATTCTCCCCCTCCGCTCCTACCTTATCACTCGTAAACATATGGTAAGTCAGGAAGTACTTTCAGAGCTCTCCGTTCTTGTCGTGGCCATTCGGGTTTGGTGTGTTCGCCGCGTACCCTGCCTCCAGAGCATCTTCCACGATCTGCAATACATAGGGAGGTGCCGTACATTCGTGACTCATGGCATGGCTGCCACTAACCCCCTCGTGGGGGCGAAGAACTCTGTCTGTCGCAGCACACCCAACATGGCTAAGCTCATTCAATAATTTTCTCTGCGCGGCGGTTGCTTGAGGCTTATCCGGATCTGCCGATACCTTATGACCCTGTAGCAATGCAAGAACTCTACTGTTGAATTGTCTTCTGCTTGACAACGTCACATTGACAGACTGCGTGTTTTCACTTGAGACATAGCTGTCATCAATTAAGTCATAGCTGTCATCACTTGAGGCATGGCTTTCATCACTTGAGTCAAGGTTGGCAGAAAATGTTTGTTCTCGCAAATTCTTATTTAGCGCACTAAGAATCTCATGGCGTTCTGCCATGACATTTCTCCGGTATGCCTTGCTAAACCGAAAGCGCAGACAGTGGACAGTCCAAGAAAAAAAAGTGCGCTTGTTGTAAGAACACACTTTCTCGCCATTGGAATCACCTGTTTTTTGTATTGAGAACTGGCCGAAACGGCTACTTGCAGAACTCGCCAATGAACCATCCGGAAATTTCATGAATGTATCTCTCCTTATCTAATGCGGCAACAACTCGTCAGTCTTCTCGGCTTGAACCCGGAACAACGTCTGCCACGAACTCTTCTCTGACTGCATATTCTGGCAAAAAACAATGGCGGCGTCTACTTGGTGCTTCCCTGCTTGCTTCGCTGGAGCACGTGTGGCAGGCACGAACCGCGACTCATTTGGCTGAATCAGCATCATTCGCAGAGCACTTTGCAAATGTCGGTGGGCAATTTTTCGGAACACATTTCTGCTAACTGAGAAATTCGAGCAGCTTGGTAGAGTCAATTCCTTGTCTGTACAGGCACGTGCTCACATCATCGCAATCACTCCCGCTTTCTGCCTCAAAGTTTCCGTAGTGATTCGCTAAAACGCCTTTGAGCGCACCAACGTCAACCTTCATAATCACTTGTCATCCTGCTAAGTTTCATAATCCTGCGCTAGTAGAGCATTCCCCAAGCCCTTATACATAAAGTAGCGAAACCGATGCGCAATATGCCGTTCTTCAGCATCACCTTCTTTAGCCAGGACTTTCTGGTGAACAAAACCTAAGGCATCTACTGGGGTCATCTCCCGGACCGCGTCAGCAATCTCGGCGGCGTATTTGATTGAATTGTCGCTGGGGACACGCAAGTACCAACCTTCTTTAGGCAGATCCTCAGGTGGGATTGCGGGATATGCTTTTGACGGATCAAACTTCCCACTCACGGCTTCCCACCTAAAAAACTTCTCCCCTGCTTCCCCTTCCTCATCACCCGTAAACGCGTGATAAGTCAGAAAGTGCTTGCAGAGCTCTCCGTTCTTGTCGGAACCATTAAGGTCTGGTGCGTTCGCCGTGTACCCTGCTTCAAGACCATCTTCCACGATCTGCAATACATAGGGAGGTGCGGTATGTTCGTGCCTCCTGGCCTGGTCGCCACTAGGCTCCTTGTAGGGGCGAAGAACTCTATCTGTCTCAGTATACCCAACATTGCCAAGCGCATACAATAAATTTTGCTGCGCCGCGGTTGCTTGAGTCCCGCCCGGCTCTGCCGATGTCGCATCGAGCCGCAGCAAGTCAGAAACTCTCCTGTTGAATCGTCTCCTGCTTGACAACGTCACATTGACAGACTGCGTGTTTTCACTTGAGTCATAGCTGTCATCACTTGAGTCAAGGTTGGCAGAAAATTTTTGTCCTTGCCAACTCTCATCTAGCGCACTAAGAATCTCATGGCGTTCTTCCATGACATTTTTCCGGTATGCCTTGCTAAACCGAAAGCGCAGACAGTGGACAGTCCAAGAAAAAAAAGTGCGCTTGTTGTAAGAACACACTTTCTCGTCACCGGAACCATCTGTTTTTTGTATTGAGAACTGGCCGAAACGGCTACTTGCAGAATTCGCCAATGAACCATTTGGAAATTTCATGAATGTATCTCTCCCTATCTAATGCGGTAGCAACTCGTCAGTCTTCTCGGCTTGAACACGAAACAACGTCTGCCACGAACTCTTCTCTTCCTGCATATTCTAGCAAAAAACAATGGCGGCGGCTGTTCGGTACTTCCCTGCTTGCTTCGCTGGAGCACGTGTGGCAGGCACGAACCGCGACTCATTTGGCTGAATCAGCATCATTCGCAGAGCACTTTGCGAATGTCGGTGGGCAATTTTTCGGAACACATTTCTGCTAACTGAGGAATTCGAGCAGCTTGGTAGAGTCAATTCCTTGTCTGTACAGGCACGTGCTCACATCATCGCAATCACTCCCGCTTTCTGCCTCAAAGTTTCCGTAGTGATTCGCTAAAACGCCTTTGAGCGCACCATCGTCAACCTTCATAATCACTTGTCATCCTGCCAAGTTTCATAATCCTGCGAATTTTCATAATCCTGCGCTTGTAGATCATTCCCCAAGCCCTTAAACATAAAGTAGCGAAACTGCTTCGCAATATGACATTCTTCAACATCATCTCTTGCCGAGACTTTCTTGGCAATAAATACCATGGCGCGATTTGAGCCCACCTCCCGGACCATGTTAGCAATCTTGGCGGCGTATTTGATTGAACTGTCGCTGGGGACACGCAAGTGCCAATATTCTCCAGGCAGATCATCGGGTCCGATCATGGGATATACTTTTGACGAATCAACCTTACTACTCACGGCTTCCCACTTAAACAGATTCCCCTCATCCGCTTCACTCGTAAACGTATGGTAAGTCAGGAAGTACTTGCAGAGCTCTCCGTTCTTGTCGGAGCCATCAGGGGCTGGTACGTTCGCCGCATACCGTGCCTCCAGAGCATCTTCCACGAACTGCAATACATAGGGAGTACATTTGTGCCCCATGTAATTGCCTCTTCTAAACCCCGTTCGGCAGCGTAGAACTCTGCCTGTCCCATTATGCCTATTGCCAAGCGCATTCAATAAATTTTGCTGCGCGGCGGTTGCTTGAGGCTCATCCGGATCTTCCCATCCCTTAGCGGTTGCTTGAGTCCCGCCCGGCTCT
Organism: uncultured candidatus Poriferisulfidus sp.; assembly: GCA_965215765.1. Classification (GTDB taxonomy): domain Bacteria; phylum Pseudomonadota; class Gammaproteobacteria; order Poriferisulfidales; family Oxydemutatoraceae. The sequence continues at coordinate 1,907,180 of OZ244118.1, forward strand.
GTCGATGTCGCATCAAGCCGCAGCAAGTCAGAAACTCTCCTGTTGAATTGTCTTCTGCTTGACAACGTCACATTGGCAGACCACATGTTTTCATTTGAGTCATAGCTGCCATCACTGGCAGAAAATTTTTGTCCTTGCCAACTCTCATCTAGCGCACTAAGAATCTCCAAGCGTTCTGCCATGACATTTCTCCGGTATGCCTTGCTAAACCGAAAGCGCAGACAGTGGACAGTCCAAGAAAAAAAAGTGCGCTTGTTGTAAGAACACACTTTCTCGCCATTGGGATCAACTGTTTTTTGTATTGAGAACTGGCCGAAACGGCCACTTGCAGAACTCGCCAATGAACCATCCGGAAATTTCATGAATGTATCTCTCCTTATCTAATGCGGCAACAACTCGTCAGTCTTCCCGGCTTGAACCCGGAACAACGTCTGCCACGAACTCTTCTCTGACTGCATATTCTGGCAAAAAACAATGGCGGCGGCTACTTGGTGCTTCCCTGCTTGCTTCGCTGGAGCACGTGTGGCAGGCACGAACCGCGACTCATTTGGCTGAATCAGCATCATTCGCAGAGCACTTTGCGAATGTCGGTGGGCAATTTTTCGGAACACATTTCTGCTAACTGAGAAATTCGAGCAGCTTGGTAGAGTCAATTCCTTGTCTGTACAGGCACGTGCTCACACCATCGCCATCACTCCCGCTTTCTGCCTCAAAGTTTCCGTAGTGATTCGCTAAAACACCTTTAGAGCGCACCATCGTCAACCTTCATAATCACTTGTCATCCTGCTAGATTGCAGAATCTTGCGCTAGTAGAGCATTCCCCAAGTCCGCAAACAGGAAGGCACGAAACCGATGCGCAATATGCCGTTCTTCAGCATCACCTTGTTTAGCCAGGACTTTCCGGTGAACAAAACTTAAGGCATCGTCTGGGGTCATCTCCCGGACTGCGTCAGCAATCTCGGCGGCGTATTTGATTGAATTGTCGCTGGGGACACGCAAGTACCAACCTTTTTTAGACAGGCCCTTGGGTGGGATTGTGGGATATGCTTTTGACGGATCAAACTTCCCGCTCACGGCTTCCCACCTAAAAAACTTCTCCCCTGCTTCCCCTCCCTCATCACCCGTAAACGTGTAATAACTCAGAAAGTGCTTGCAGAGATCTCCGTTCTTGTCGGGACCATTAAGGTCTGGTGCGTTCGCCGCGTACCCTGCTTCAAGACCATCCTCCACGATCTGCAATACATAGGGAGGTGCGGTATATTCGTGCCTCAAGTCCTGGTCGCCACCAGGCTTCTTGTAGGGGCGAAGAACTCTATCTGTCTCAGTATACCCAACATTGCCAAGCGCATACAATAAATTTTGCTGCGCCGCGGTTGCTTGAGTCCCGCCCGGCTCTGCCGATGTCGCATCGAGCCGCAGCAAGTCAGAAACTCTCCTGTTGAATCGTCTCCTGCTTGACAACGTCACATTTGGGTCATGGCTGTCATCACTGGCAGAAATTTTTTGTCCTTGCCAACACCTAAACTCTAGCGCATTAAGAATCTCCAAGCGTTCTGCTATGACATTTTTCCGGTATGCCTTGCTAAACCGAAAGCGCAGACAGTGGACAGTCCAAGAAAAAAAAGTGCGCTTGTTGTAAGAACACACTTTCTCGCCATTGGAATCACCTGTTTTTTGTATTGAGAACTGGCCGAAACGGCCACTTGCAGAACTCGCCAATGAACCATCCGGAAATTTCATGAATGTATCTCTCCTTATCTAATGCAGTAGCAACTCGTCAGCCTTCCCGGCTTGAACCCGGAACAACGTCTGCCACGAACTCTTCTCTTCCTGCATATTCTAGCAAAAAACAATGGCGGCGGCTACTTGGTGCTTCCCTGCTTGCTTCGCTGGAGCACGTGTGGCAGGCACAGACCACAACTCATTTGGCTGAATCAGCATCATTCGCATAGCTCTTTGAGAATGACGGTGGGGCAATTTTCCGGAACACGTTTCTGCTAATTGAGAAATTCGCACAACTTGGTAGGGCCAATTCCTTGTCTGTACAGGCACGTGCTCACATCATCGCCATCACTCCCGTTTTCTACCTCAAAGTTTCCGTAGTGATTCGCTAAAACACCTTTAGAGCGCACCATCGTCAACCTTCATAATCACTTGTCATCCTGCTAGATTGCAGAATCTTGCGCTAGTAGAGTATCCCCTAAGCCCACAGACAGGAAGACGCCAAACTGATGCGCAATATGCCGTTCTTCAGCATCACCTTCTTTTGCCTGGATTTTCTGGTTAACAAAAATCGTGGCATCGCCTGGGGTCTTCCCCCGGACTGCGTCAGCAATCTCGGCGGCGTATTTGATTGAACTGTCGCTGGGGACACGCAAGTGCCAACCTTCTCCAGGCAGATCATCGAGTGCAATCGTGGGATATGCTTTTGACGGATCAAACGTCCTGCTCACGTCTTCCCACTTAAACAGCTTCTCCCCTACTTCTCCTCTCTTATCACTCGTAAACGTGTGGAAAGTCAGGAAGTGCTTGCAGAGCTCTCCGTTCTTGTCGGGACCTAAATAAGCTGGCGCGTTTATCACGTACCCTGTTTCAAGACTATCTTCCACGATCCGCAACACATAAGGAGGTGCGGTACATTGGTGCCTCATAGCTTGGCCGTCATCTAGCTCCTCTTGGGGGCGAAGAACTATGTCTGTCCCATCACACCCAACCTCATCAAGCGCATCCAATAAATTCTGCTGCGCGGCGGTTGCTTGAGGCTCGCCCGTCTCTGCCGATGTTGCATCGCGCCGTAGCGTTTCAGGATTCTGCGCTAGTAGAGCATTCCCCAAGCCCTCAAGCATAAAGGCGAGAAACTGCTTCGTAATATGCTGTTCTTCAGCATCACCTTCTTTTGCCCTGTCTTTCTGGTCAACAAAAATCACAGCTCTACCTGGGGTCATCCCTCGGACTGCGTCAGCAATCTTGGCGGCGTATTTGACTGAACGGTCGCTGGGGACACGCAAGCACCAACCTTCTCCAGGCAGTTCCTCGGGTGCGATCGTGGGATATGCTTTTGACGGATCAAACGTCCCACTCACGGCTTCCCACTTAAACAGATTCTCCCCTGCCTCTCCTTTCACATCACTCGTAAGCGTGTGAAAAGTCAGGAAGTGCTTGCAGAGCTCTCCGTTCTTGTCGGGGCCTAAATAAACTGGCGCGTTTATCTCGTGCCCTGTTTCAAGACCCTCTTCCACGATCTGCAATACGTAAGGAGACACGACACATTCGCGCCTCACGGCCTGGTTGCCACCAAGCTCATCTTGGGGACGTAGAACTCTGTCTGTATCATCACGCCTAGCTTTACCAAGCGCATCCAATAAATTCTGTTGCGCGGCGGTTGCTTGAGGCTCGCCCGTCTCTGCCGATACCGTACCGTGCCGCAGCAAGTCAGAAACTCTACTGTTGAATCGTCTTCTGCTTGACAACATCACATTGGCAGACCGCATGTTTTCATTTGAGTCATGGCTGTCATCACTGGCAGAAAATGTTTGTCCTTGCCAACTCCTGTCTAGCGCACTAAGAATCTCCTGGCGTTCATCTATGACACTTTGCCGGTATGCCTTGCTAAACCGAAAGCGCAGACAGTGGACAGTCCAAGAAAAAAAAGTGCGCTTGTTGTAAGAACACACTTTCTCGCCATTGGGATCAACTGTTTTTTGTATTGAGAACTGGCCGAAACGGCTACTTGCAGAACTCGTCAATGAACCATCCGAAAACTTCATGAATGCATCTCTCCTTATCTAATGCGGCAGCAACTCGTCAGTCTTCCCGGCTTGAACCCGGAACAACGTCTGCCACAAACTCTTCTCTTCCTGCATATTCTAGCAAAAAACAATGGCGGCTACTTGGTGCTTCCCTGCTTGCTTCGCTGGAGCACATGGCAGGCACAAACCGCGACTCATTTGGCTGAATCAGCATCATTCGCAGAGCACTTTGCGAATGTCGGTGGGCAATTTTTCGGAACACTTCTGCTAACTGAGAAATTCGAGCAACTTGGTGTGGTGATTCGCCAAAACACCTTTGAGCGCATCATCGTCAACCTTCATAATCACTTGTCATCCTGCTAGATTTCAGAATCCTGCAACAGCAGATCATTCCCAAGGTTATAACCCAGGAAAGTGAAAAATCGTATTGCAATAAACTGTTTTCCATCATCATTTTGATCTTTCAGGACTTCCTCGGCAGTAAAATTCTGGGCTTCGTCCTTGGTCATCCCCCGGATTGTGTCAGCAATCTCGGCGGCGTATTTGATTGAACTGTCGCTGGGGGTACGCAAGAGCCAACCTTCTCCAGGCAGATCATCGGGTGCGATCGTGGGATATGCTTGTGACGGATCAAACTCCGTATTCACGGCTTTCCACTTAAACAGGTTCTCTTCTAATTCTCCTTTCGGATCACTCTCAAACGTATGGTAAGTCAGAAAGCGCTTGCAGAGCTCTCCGTTCTTGTCAGGACCATCAAGGTTTGGAGTGTTCTCCACGTACCCTGCCTCCAGACTGTCTTCCACGAACTGCAACACGTAAGGAGGCATCGCGCCTTGACGTTTTATGACACCTCTGTCACCAAGCTTATTTTGGGGACGGAGAACTCTGCCTGCCTTATTGTGTCGGCTAAGCACCAACTGATTCAATAAGCTTTTCTGCGCGGCGGTTACTTGAGCCCCGCCCACCGTTGCTTGAGTCCCGCCCGGCTCTGCCGATGTCGCATCGAGCTGCAGCAATTCAGAAACTCTGCTGTTGAATCGTCTCCTGCTTGACAACGTCACATTGGCAGACCGCATGTTTTTACTTGGGTCATGGCTGTCATCACTGGCAGAAACTGTTTGTTCTTGCCAACTCCTGTCTAGCGCACTAAGAATCTCCTGGCGTTCTGCTATGACATTTTGCCGGTATGCCTTGCTAAACCGAAAGCGCAGACAGTGGACAGTCCAAGAAAAAAAAGTGCGCTTGTTGTAAGAACACACTTCCTCACCATCGGAATCAACTGTTTTTTGTATTGAGAACTGACCGAAACGGCTACTCAGGGAATCTGCCAATGAACCATCCAAAACCTTCATGAACGCATCCCTCCTTATCTAATACGGCAGCAACTCGTCAGTCTTCTCGACTTGAACCCGGAACAACGTCTGCCACGAACTCTTCTCCGACTGCATATTCTGGCAAACAACAATGGCGGCGGCTGTTCGGTACTTCCCTGCTTGCTTCACTGGAGCACGTGGCAGTCCCAGACCACAACTCATTTTGGCTGAATCAGCATCATTCGCGGAGCACTTTGCGAATGTCGGTGGGCAATTTTTCGGAACACATTTCTGCTAACTGAGAAATTCGAGCAACTTGGCAGGGTCAATTCCTCTTCTGTACAGGCACGTGCTCACATCATCGCCATCACTCCCGCTTTCTACCTCAAAGTTTCCGTGGTGATTCGCCAAAACACCTTTGAGCGCACCATCGTCAACCTTCATAATCACTTGTCATCCTGCTAGATTGCAGAATCCTTCACTAGCAGAGCATCCCCCAAGCCCACAAACAGGAAGGCGGCAAACCGACTCGTAATGTACTGTTCTTCAGCATCACCTCCTTTTGCTTCGAATTTCTGGGAAACAAAATCTATGGCATCGTCTGGGGTCATCTCCCGGACTGCGTCAGCAATCTTGGCGGCGTATTTGATTGAACTGTCGCTGGGGACACGCAAGTGCCAACCTTCTTTAGGCAGATTCTCGGGCTGGATCGTGGGATACGCTTTTGACGAATCAAACGTCCCACTCACGTCTTCCCACTTAAACAGCTCCTCCCCTGCTTCTCCTGACTCATCACCCGTAAACGTGTGATAAGTCAGGAAGTGCTTGCAGAGTTCTCCGTTCTTGTCGGAACCATTAGGGTCTGGTACGTTCGCCGCGTATGCTGCTTCAAGACCCTCTTCCACGATCTGCAATGCATAGGGAGGTGCAGTACATCCGTCCCTCTCGGTTTGGTCGTCACCAATCTCCTCTTGGGGGCAAAGAACTCTGCCTGTCTCATTACGCTCTAAATCCGAAAGCGTATTCAATAAATTTTGCTGCGCGGCGGTTGCTTGAATCTCGCCCGTCTCTGCCGGTGCCTCACCCGCCGTTACTTGAGTCTCACTCGTCTCTGCCGTCACCTCATCCTTCGTTGTTTGAGGCTCATCCGTCGTTGTTTGAGTCCCGCCCGGCTCTGCCGTCACCTCATCCTTCGTTGTTTGAGGCTCGCCCGGCTCTGCCGTCACCTCATCCTTCGTTACTTGAGGCTCACTCGTCTCTGCCGTCACCTCATCCTTCGTTGTTTGAGGCTCATCCGTCGTTGTTTGAGTCCCGCCCGGCTCTGCCGTCACCTCATCCGTCGTTGCTTGAGTCTCACTCGTCTCTGCCGTCACCTCATCCGTCGTTGCTTGAGTCTCACTCATCTCTGCCGGTGCCTCATCCTTCGTTGTTTGAGTCCCGCCCGGCTCTGCCGTCACCTCATCCTTCGTTGCTTGAGCCTCATCCTTCGTTGTTTGAGTCCCGCCCGGCTCTGCCGTCACCTCATCCGTCGTTGCTTGAGGCTCGCCCGGCTCTGCCGGTGCCTCATAGCTTTGTAGCAATTCAGAAACTCTGCGGTTGAATCGTCTCCTGCTTGACAACGTCACATTGGCAGACCGCATGTTTTTACTTGGGTCATGGCCGTCATCACTGTCAGAAACTGTTTGTTCTTGCCAACTCCTATCTAGCGCACAAAGAATGTCATGGCGTTCTGCCATGACATTTTCCCGGTATGCATTGCTAAACCGAAAGCGCAGACAGTGGACAGTCCAAGAAAAAAAAGTGCGCTTGTTGTAAGAACACACTTTCTCGCCATTGGGATCAACTGTTTTTTGTATTGAGAACTGGCCGAAACGGCTACTCAGGGAATCTGCCAATGAACCATCCAAAACCTTCATGAACGCATCCCTCCTTATCTAATACGGCAGCAACTCGTCAGTCTTCCCGGCTTGAACCCGGAGCAACGTCTGCCACGAACTCTTCTCTGACTGCATATTCTGGCAAAAAACAATGGCGGCGGCTATTTGGTGCTTCCCGGCTTGCTTCGCTGGAGCACGTGTGGCAGGCACGAACCGCGACTCATTTGGCTGAATCAGCATCATTCGCGGAGCACTTTGCGAGTGTCAGTGAGGCAATTTTCCGGAATATGTTTCTGCTAATTGAGAAATTCGAACAGCTTGCTTGCCACCCACTTCTTTTGCCGTGGAGTCAATTCCTCTTCCCCTCCTGCTGCTGGCAGCGTCGTCAGGAGTTCTTTTTTGTCAATAGCAAGTCCCTTTCCTTCCTCATACGGAAACTCGTTCAAAAGATTGACAACATGTCGTTGCAATGCTTTTTCCGGCGTCAAAATTTTGAGAAAAGAACTAACATCATCAGAAATTCTGTTAGGAGGTGCCATGCCATGAAATGAAGTGTATAAAAATTTTAATTTATTTGCTGCACCGCCAACATCTTTGCTCCCCGACCATTTGAACAGAGCATCATTTGTATTGGCATGCGGCTCTATGGTCAGAAATTTGAGAAAAGCCATAGCTGTAAGGACGCGCTCTTGTTTCTCCTCAACCGGCTGAGCGTCATCTGCAGGAGCTATTTCAGAATTATTTTCTACGTGAGGCCGCAACACACCATCGGAAAGCAGAACAGTAGTCATGCAATCCAAAGCAGCAAGACCGCACAAAAGGTTTGGCCGGGGTGCTATTCCTTCTTTGGAATCCCCGCTAAGCGTGTTCTCAATCTTTATGTCCCAACCATCAGCTCGTATGTACCTCTGGCATTCGCCTGAGGACAAGGATCTTGATTTGTCAGTCCATAAGTTGCGTTTGGAAGTAGAGAAAACAAGCTCTGCAGGGATAGCAGTCCCATCTCCTGTGGCAAACCTCGCCAAGTTCTGGACTTCTTTGACAAACTTCCAGGATTTGACACCACGGCTTTGCAACCTATCCAGTCTGGTTCGTATTTCAGTCTTCACATCTGCATTGCCAGCAGTGTCATCAGCACAGGCGTCTGCTATCGGTGTTAATTTCTCCAAATCCCGCAGGGCATCGCAGCGCATTTCCTTCACGCTGTTTCGATAGCTTCCTGAGACATAGTACTTAATGACGCGAACGGTGCGCCGAAAAATGGATGACTTCTTTTCGATGCGGTAGGAGTTTTTCACTTCGCCGCTCGGCAACTCCTCGCGTGCAGGGACGAGATCCCAGCCAGATAAATTTTGTGCCTGAGTCAGACTGTCTAACTTCATTCCCATCTCGATAAAACCTCACGTTGAACATAAGCAATAACTCCTTCCATTTTAACGCGCACTCACACTTGTGTCAAGATTGTACATTTGGAACAGCTGAGCGCGTGACCCGATTTCTCCCTAAAACACGTGCCACGGGCGTAGCCAGCACCAGCTTCGCTGTCGCAGACACCACAACCGGCGACAAAGAGGTTCCAGACAGATGCGGGAATCCGGCATTGCTTGCCTGATGAGCTTTTTGAACCAGACGGCCAGGTGCTCTTTGTAAAGCACAAATCGCATTCAGATGTCCTCATAGAGTCTATAAGAAATATGGGGAGGAGCCCTTGTGAAGCAACATTATACCAGATTTATATAATTACAATAAAATTATAGCCCAACAGTCATGAACCCTGGTAACCTGATCGCGCAAACATACTGATATAGCGTCGCCAGGAAAAACAGTGTTCTCGCTTGGCACACCACGGGAAGCCGAGCTCAGCGTGGTTTTGGCGTGTGGCAGTCACAGGTCGCGACTCATTTGGCTGAATCAGCATCATTCGCAAAGTGCTCCGCGAAAGTCAGCCAAGCAGTTTCCCTGAACACATTTCTGCTAACTGAGAAATTCGAGCAGCTTGTCTGCTACCCACTCTTGTTGCTTTGAAGTCAATTCCTCTTCTCCTCCTGCCTCCGTTCCTGCTTCTTGCAGCGTGGTCTGATATTTTTCTTTGTCAAAAACAAGTCCTTTTCCTTCTGTATACGGAAACTTGTTCAAAAGATTGACAACATGTTGTTGCAATGCTTTTTCCGGCGTTAAAATTTTGAGATAGGGTATATGACCGAGAGGAGTATTTTTGGGCTTTGACACGCCATGAAATAAAGGGACTTCTGATCCTGATTTAATTGTAGTGAGCGCAAATTTTGCTTTATCTGCATCACCAACATCTTCGCGCCCCGACCATTTGAACAGAGCCTTATTTGTATCGTCATGCGGCTCTATGGTCAGAAATTTGAGAAAAGCCATAGCTGTAAGGACGCGCTCTTGCTTCTCTGTAATTTGCTGAGTCTCCTGAACCTCACCTTGAGGAGCTATTTCAGGGTCATTTTCATCTACGTGAGGCCGCAACACACCATCTGAAAGCAGAACAGAAGTCATGCAGTCCAAGGCGGCATGGCCGCATAAAAGGTTTGGCCGAGGCCCTGTACCTGCTTTGAGGTCTGTGTTAACCATCTCCTTAACTGGCCCCATCTTCCAATCTTCACCTCGTATGTACCTTTGGTATTCGCCAGCGGACAAGGAGCTTGATTTGCCAATCCACCCGGTGCGTTTGGAGGCAGAGACAACAGTCCCTTCTTTTTCAGCAAATTTCGCCAAGCTCTGAACTTCTTCGACAAACTTCCGGGATTTGAGACCACGGGAACCCAAATGCAACAACCTGGTTCTTACTTCATCCTTCACTCCTTCACTGCCGTGAGTACAGGCGTCTGCTACCGGCTCGTATTTCTCCAAATCCCGCAGGACATCACGGCGCATCTCCTTCACGCTTTTTCGATAGCTTCCTGAAACATAGTACTTGACGAGGTGAACCGTGCGCCGAAAAAAGGAGGGCTTTTTTTCGATGCTATAGGTGTTTCTCGTTTCGCCGTCCTGCTGATCCACACGCACCAGAACAATGTCACAGCCAGATAAATTGTGTGCTCCTTTCAGGTCATTTAACTTCATTCCCATCTCAATAAAACCTCATGTTGAACATAAGCAATAATTCCTTCCATTTTAACCGCATCCATTACCAGAATCAAGATTGTGCATTTGGAACGGCTGGCCATGTAGCCTGATTTCTCTTGAAAACGCTTTCATTAAACCAGCGTTATGTTGAACCCACGCAAAGAAGACTCAGTGATGCAGGCCGTAACCAGAAACAGCTTTCGCAGTCGCAGACGCCACAATAGGCGACAAAGAGGTTCCAGACAGATGCGAAATCCGGCATTGCTTGCCTAATACGGCTTTTGAACTAGCCGGCCAAGTACTCTTTGTAAAGCACAAAGTGTGTTCAGGTGTTCTCCTGGAGTCTATGGAAAATACAGAAAGAAGCCTTTGTAGGGCACAGCACATACTATATCTTATATAACTACAACAAAATTATAGCCAAATAGTCATGAACACTAATACGCTGTTTTTCCATCACAATGATCTTTGTATATCGCAATTTTCTCCGTGGGACTCAAGCGACTTGATTGCGCGAACATGCTGATATGGCGTCGCCAGGGAAAATAGTGTTCCTGCCTGGCACATCACGGGAGGCCAAGCTCAACTATGATTTTGGCATGCGGCAGTCACAGACCGTGACTCATCTGGCTGAACTACCGGCATTCGCGGAGCACTTTTCCAAACACGGTTCAGCTTTGTCGCGTGAAGCCTCAACACACCATCACAAAGCAGAACGGGCGTCATTATGCACACCGTCCCCAACCTTCATAATCACTTGTCATCCTGCTAAATTGCAGAATCCTGCAACAGCAGATCATTCCCAAGCTTATAACCCAGGAAAGAGCCAAATCGCATTGCAATAAAGTGTTTTTCAGCATCATCTTTATTGCCCAAGGCTTCTGCGTAAGCAAATTCCACGGCATCGCCCTTGGTCATCCCCCGGACTGCGTCAGCAATCTCGGCGGCGTATTTGATTGAACTGTCGCTGGGGGTACGCAAGTGCCAACCTTCTCCAGGCAGATCGTCGGGCACGGTCCGGGGATATGCTTGTGACGGATCAAACTTCGTATTCACGGCTTTCCACTTAAACAGGTTCTCTTCTAATTCTCCTTTCGGCTCACTCACAAACGTATGGTAAGTCAGGAAGCGCTTGCAGAGCTCTCCGTTCTTGTCGGGACCATCATGGTTTGGTGTGTTCGCCACGTACCCTGCCTCCAGACTGCCTTCCACGAACTGCAACACGTAAGGAGGCATCGCGTCTTTACGTTTTATGGTATCTCTGTCACCAAGCTCATCTTGAGGACGGAGAACTATGTCTGCCTTATTGTGTCGGCTAAGTATCAAATGATTCGATAAATTTCTCTGCGCGGTTGCTTGAGTCACACCCTTCGTTGCTTGAGTCACACCCGTCGTTGTTTGAGTCACGCCCTTCATTGCTTGAGGCTCACCCGTCTCTGCTTGAACCCCGTCCGTCTCTGCTTGAACCCCGTCCGTCTCCGCCGATGCCACATTGAGCTGCAGCAAGACAGAAACTCTGCTGTTGAATCGTCTCCTGCTTGACAACATCACATTGAGATACCGCATGTTTTCACTTGAGCCATGGCTGCCATCACTGGCAGAAATTGTTTGTCCTTGGCAACTCTCATGTAGCGCACCAAGAATCTCACGGCGTTCTTCCATGACACTTTCCCGGTATGCCGCGCTAAACCGAAAGCGCAGACAGTGGACAGTCCAAGAAAAAAAAGTGCGCTTGTTGTAAGAACACACTTTCTCGCCACCGGGATCACCTGTTTTTTGTATTGAGAACTGGCCGAAACGGCTACTTGCAGAACTCGCCAATGAACCATCCGAAAACTTCATGAATGTATCTCTCCCTATCTAATGCGGCAACAACTCGTCAGTCTTCTCGTCTTGAACCCGGAACAACGTCTGCCACGAACTCATCTCTGACTGCATATTCTGGCAAAAAACAATGGCGGCGTCTACTTGGTGCTTCCCTGCTTGCTTCGCTGGAGCACGTGTGGCAGGCACAGACCACAACTCATTTGGTTGAATCAGCATCATTCACAGAGCTCTTTGAGAATGACGGTGGGGCAATTTTCCGAAACATGTCTCTGCTAACTGAGAAATTCGAGCAGCTTGTCTGCTACCCACTCTTGTTGCTTTGAAGTCAATTTCTCTTCCCCTCCTGCCTCCCTTCCTGCTTCTTGCAGCATTGTCTGGCATTCTCTTTTGTCAATAACGATGCCTTTGCCTTCTGCATACGGAAACTTGTCCAAAAGATTAACAACATGTTGCTGCAATGCTTTTTCCGGCGTTAAAATTTTGAGATAGGGCGTAGAACCTTCAGGAAAATTTTTAGGCTTTGCTATGCCATGAAATGCAGTGACTGCAAATCTTGCTTTATCTGCATCACCAACATCTTGAGGCCCCGACCATTTGAACAGTGCCTCATTTGTTTTGTCATGCGGTTCTGTGGTCAGAAATTTGAGAACAGCCATAGCTGTAGTGACGCGCTCTTGCTTCTCCCCAACTGACTGAGTCCCAAGGGCGCCACCTTCAGGACCTATTTCAGGGTTATTTCCTACGGGATGCTGCAACACACCGTCGGAAAGCAGAACAGGAGTCATGCACTCCAAAGCAGCAAGGCCGGGCATAAGGTTTGGCCGAGGCTTTACTTCCAGTGCCGAGGGTGGTCTGTTTTTGTCAGGCCTCTGCTTAACAAACTTCATCTCCCAACCATCAGCTTGTATGAACTTCTGGAGTTCGCCAGCGGACAAGGAACTTGATTTGCCAGTCCACCCAGTGCGTTTGGAGGCAGAAACAACAGTCCCTTCTTTTTCAGCAAATCTCGCCAAGCTCCGGACTTCTTTGACAAATTTCCGTGAATTGATGCCAGGGTCACGCAACTTCTCCAATCTGGCGTCTATTTCATCCTTCACGTTTTTACTGTCAGCAGTACCGTGAGTACGGGTATCTGCTATCGGCGCGTATTCCTCCAAATCCCGCAGGACATCACGGCGCATTTCCTTCACGTTTTGTCGGTAGCTTCCTGAAACATAGTACCTAATGAAGCGAACCGTGCGCTGAAAGAAGTGGGACTTTTCGATGCGGTAGCAGTTTTCCGCTCCGCCGCCCGGCTGCTCCACGCGCACCGGAACAAGGTCACAGCCAGATAGATTGTGTGCTCCTTTTAGACCATTTAACTTCATTCCCATCCCAATAAAAAACCTCATGTTGAATGCAACCAGTAATGGCTTACATTTTAACGCACTCCATCTACAGGGTCAAAGACAAGGTAGCTTGAAGTTGAACCCACACAAAGAAGGCTCAGTGCAACAGGCAACTTCCCGAGACATGTTCCTGCTAATTGAGAAATTTGAGCAGCTTGTCTGTTACCCACTTCTGTTGCTGTGCGTCCACACTCCCTTCTTCTTCTGCTTCTCGCGACATCGTCAGGAGTACTCCTTTGTCAATAGCAAGTCCTTTTCCTGCCTCATACGGAAACTTGTACAAAAGATTGAGAACATGAAACTGTAACCCTATTGACGGCGTTAAAACTTTGAGACGGGGCGTACCGCCAGTCAGTAATCCTGAAAGAACTGGCGGTTCCATGCCACGAAATGAAGTGGCTTCAAATTTTCCTTTATCTGCCTCACCAACATCCTTGAAACCCGACCATTTGAACATACCCTCATTTGTTTCGTCATGCGGTTCTGTGGTCAGGAATTTGAGAAAATCCATAGCTGTAGAAGCACGCTCTTTCTTCTCCACCATTGACTGAGCCTCGTTGTCGCAACTGTCAAGCGTTATTTCAGAGTCATTGCTGTCTACGTGAGACTGCAACACACCATCGGCAAGCAGAGCAGAAGTCATGCAATCCAAGGCAGCATGGCCGCACAATTGGTCTGGTCGAGACCCTGCTTGTGGGTGAGATCCTTGTGGGCGAGTCTCTTGCTCAACAAACTTTATCTCCCATCCAACAGAAGGTTTTATGTACCTCTGGCATTCGCCATCGGACAAGGAAGAGCTTGATTTACCAGTCCACCCGGCGCGTTGGGAGGTGGAGTACACAGTCCCTGTAGTGTAAGTAGCCTCTGCTTCTTGAGCAAAATTCCTCAAAGACTGGACATCCATGACAAACTTCCGAGAATTGACACCACGCTTTCGCAAAATATTCAACCTATATTCTATTTGATCCTTCGCACCTCCATCACCATCAGTACCATAAGCGCGGGCACTTGCTACCGGCGCGAGTTTCTCCAAATCCCGCAGGGCATCAAGGCGCATTTCCTTCACGCTCTTTCGGTAGCTTCCTGAAACATAGTACTTGATGAGGTGAACCGTGCGCTGAAAAAAGGTGGACTTTCCGATGCGGTAGGTGTTTTTAACTTCGCCGTCCAGCTGCCACTCGCGCACCAGAAGGAAGTCACAGCCAGATAAACTGCGCGCTCCATTCAAATCATTTAACTTCATTACCCATCTCAATAAAACTTCATGTTAAACATGGCCATTAACGTTTTTCTATGTGGACCTCTGACGACCTGTTTGCGCAAACTATAGCGGCATGGAGCCGCCGCAGGGAAAGAATGTTCCCGCTCAGCACACACTTAAGAGCCAAGCCAGGCACGGTTTGGGCGTATGACGGTCACAGACCGAGACTCACTTGGCTGAATCGCCGACATTCGTGGAGCATTTTGCCAATGTCGGTGGGGTAAATTCCCGAAGCATATTTCTGCTAATTGAGAAATTTTAGCAGCTTGTCTAATACCCACTTCTGTCGCTGTGCGCTCGCACCCCCTCCTTCTACTTCTCGCGACATCTTCAGGAGTTCTCTTTTGTCAATAGCAAGTCCCTTTCCTGCCTCATACGGAAACTTGTCCAAAAGATTGACAACATGCTCCTGTAAAGACACTGTCGGCGTTAAAATTTTGACACAGGGCACGTAACCAGAAACCGTAGGTACATAACTCTTTACTTCCACGCCAGGAAATGAAGTGGCTTCAAACTTTCCTTGATCTGCCTCATTAACATCATCGGATTCCGACCATTTAAACATAGCCTCATCTGTTTCGCCATGTGGTTCTGTGGCCATGAATTTGAGAAAATCCGTAGCTGTTGAGATGCGTTCTTCCTTCTCCGCAATCGACTGAACATCAGAGCCGCAGTTCTCAAGGTCAAGAGTTGTTTCAGCGTTTTCGCCGTCTACGTGTGGCCGCAACACCTCATCGGCAAGCATAACAGCGGTCATGCAATCCAAGGCAGCAAGGCCGCACACATTTTTTGGCTGTCCCTCAGCCTCAGAAAACTCTGCGTCTAACAAAGAATCGGCCTTTATGTACCTCTGTTGACCGTTAACGGACGACAAGGAGGAGCTTGATTTGTCAATCCATCCGGCGCGTTGGGTGATAGAGTAAGCAGTCCCTGTTGTGTAAGGAGCCCCTGCTGTTTCAGCATATTCTCCCAAGCTCTGGACTTGCCTGACAAACTTTCGAGAAGTGACACCACGCGTTCGCAAAAGAGTCAACCTCTCTTCTATTTGATCCTTCGCACCTCCATCACCACCAGCACCATAATCACGGACTCTTGCTAACGGCGCGAATTTCTCCAAATCCCGCAAGGCATCAAGGCGCATTTCCTTCACGTTTTTTCGGTAGCTTCCTGAAACATAGTACTTGATGAGGTGAACTGTGCGCTGAAGAAAGGTGGATTTCCCGATGCGGTAGGTGTTTTTCGTTTCGCTGTTGTGCTGCTCGCGCACCAGAACGAAGTCACAGCCAGATAAGCTTTGTGCCGCATTCAGATCATTCAACTTCATTCCCATTTCAATCAAACCTCATGTTAAAAACAACCATTCACTTGTTATATTTTAACGCGTATCCCCGGCAGGAGCAAGATCGTGCATTTGGAGCGGGTGACAAAGCAGCCTGATTTCTCGCGAAAACACTTTCAGTAAGGCGCGTGAAGCTAACGATGACATGGAGCCACGAGGCAGCCACGTAAAGAAAACTCAGCTACAGGCAGTGGACAACAACGACTTTTGCAGTCGTAGACACACAATCAGCGGCAAAAAAGTTCCAGGCAGATACGAGATCCGGCACTGCTTCCCTGGCAGCACATCATAAAACACGGGCGGTGTCCAAGTGATCTCTTAGGGTCTACGTTCCAAATTCCTTTGGAGAACACAAATATATATAAAACCTGACTTATGACCACCCCTGCAGCAACACTCAATGGTCGAGCTCACGCATGTTCCAGGCACTGCTGTTCTAAAATCTTGATGGAATCTATGCAAAACCAAACTTTAACCTGACCATTACTTTTAGCTTCAAACACGCAGTTAACAAGTGACGCCAAATGAATGTTTTATTTCTAAGACTTAGATGAAATGCGGTCTATCTGCCTAATATATGAGCAGTTAGACAATTCAGTCTTTGAGGCTAAAAACAGAACTGATTCTACACTATTTGGTGAATGACACTTAATCAGTGAGACACCTCTGGTTTACCTGAGCCGCTTTCCCCAAGTGCCACGGTTCCATCTACCATCTGCCCAAGCACCATTTTGCCAATGTCGGTGGGGTAAACTCTCGAAACATGTTTCTGCTAATTGAGAAATTTGAGCAGCTTGTCTAATACCCACTTATGTTCCTGTGCGTTAATAAATTTCCCTTCTCTTTCTGCTCCTCGCGACATCTCCAGGACTTTTCCTTTGTCAATAGCAAGTCCCTTTCCTTCCTCGTACGGAAACTTGTCCAAAAGATTGAGAACATGCTGCTGTAAATTTTTTGACGGCGTTAAAATTCTGACACGGCGCGCGAAATCAGAGCTTCCACAACCCTGTACTACCACGCCAGGAAATGAAGTGGCTTCAAATTTTCCTTGATCTGCCTCATCAACATCCTTGAAACTCGACCATTTGTACATAAACATACCTGTTCCGCCACGCGGTTCTGTGGCCAGGAATTTGAGAAAATCCGTAGCTGTGGAGATGCGCTCTTCCTTCTCCGCAATTGACTGAACATCAGAGCCGCAGTTGTCAAGGTCAGGAGTTGTTTCAGGGTTATTGTTGTCTACCTGAGGCCGCAACACACCATCGGCAAGCAGAACAGAAGTCATGCAATCCAAGGCAGCAAGGCCGCTCACCTTTTTTTGCGATCCCCCAACCTCAATAAACTGTGCGTCCCACACAGAATCGGACTTTATGTACCTCTGTTGACCATTAACGGACGACAACGAGGAGCTTGATTTGTCAATCCATCCGGCGCGTTGGGTGATAGAGTAAGCAATCCCTGTTGTGTAAGGAGCCCCTGCTGTTTCAGCATATTCTCCCAAGCTCTGGACTTGCCTGACAAACTTTCGAGAAGTGACACCACGCGTTCGCAAAAGAGTCAACCTCTCTTCTATTTGATCCTTCGCACCTCCATCACCACCAGCACCATAATCACGGACTCTTGCTAACGGCGCGAATTTCTCCAAATCCCGCAAGGCATCAAGGCGCATTTCCTTCACGTTTTTTCGGTAGCTTCCTGAAACATAGTACTTGATGAGGTGAACTGCGCGCTGAAGAAAGGTGGATTTCCCGATGCGGTAGGTGTTTTTCGTTTCGCTGTTGTGCTGCTCGCGCACCAGAACGAAGTCACAGCCAGATAAGCTTTGTGCCGCATTCAGATCATTTAACTTCATTCCCATTTCAATCAAACCTCATGTTAAAAACAACCATTCACTTGTTATATTTTAACGCGTATCCCCGGCAGGAGCAAGATCGTGCATTTGGAGCGGGTGACAAAGCAGCCTGATTTCTCGCGAAAACACTTTCAGTAAGGCGCGTGAAGCTAACGATGACATGGAGCCACGAGGCAGCCACGTAAAGAAAACTCAGCTACAGGCAGTGGACAACAACGACTTCTACAGTCGTAGACACACAATCAGCGGCAAAAAAGTTCCAGGCAGATACGGGATCTGCACCGCTTCCCTGGCGGCACATCATAAAACACGGGCGGTGGCCAAGTGATCTCTTAGGGTCTACGCTCCAAATTCCTTTGGAGAACACAAATATATATAAAACCTGACTTATGACCACCCCTGCAGCAACACTCAATGGTCGAGCTCACGCATGTTCCAGGCACTGCTGTTCTAAAACCTTGATGGAATCTATGCAAAACCAAACTTTAACCTGACCATTACTTTTAGCTTCAAACACGCAGTTAACAAGTGACGCCAAATGAATGTTCTATTTCTAAGACTTAGATGAGATGCAGTCTATCTGCCTAATATATGAACAGTTAGACAATTCAGTCTTTGAGGCTAAAAACAGAACTGATTCTACACTATCTGGTGAATGACACTTAATCAGTGAGACACCTCTGGTTTACCTGAGCCGCTTTCCCAAACGCCATCTCTCCAAACGCCATCATTCCACCTGCCATCGACCCAAGTGCCACGGTTCCACCTACCATCTACCCAAGCACCATTTTGCCAATGTCGGTGGGGTAAACTCTCGAAACATGTTTCTGCTAATTGAGAAATTTGAGCAGCTTGTCTAATACCCACTTCTGTTGCTGTGCGGGCATTTCCCCTTCTCCTTCTGCTCCTCGCAACATATCCAGGACTTTTCCTTTGTCAATAGCAAGTCCCTTTCCTTCCTCGTACGGAAACTTGTCCAAAAGATTGAGAACATGTTGCTGTAACTCTTCAATCGGCGTTAAAATTCTGACACGGGGCACAAAACCAGGGGCCGTACTTCCATAATCCTGTACTACCAAGCCAGGAAATGAAGTGACTACAAATTTCCCTCGATCTGCCTCACCAACATCCCGGGAACCCGACCATTTGAACATAAACTCATCTGTTTCGCCATGCGGTTCTGTGGCCAAGAATTTGAGAAAATCCGTAGCTGTTGAGATGCGTTCTTCCTTCGCATCAATTGACTGAGCATCAGAGCCAAAACTGTCAAGGTCAGGAGTTGTTTCAGCGTTTTCGCCGTCTACGTGTGGCCGCAACACACCATCGGCAAGCAGAACAGAAGTCATACAATCCAAGGCAGCAAGGCCGCACACATTTTTTGGCTGTCCGTCAATATCAACAAGCTCTGCGACAGACAAAGGACCGACTTTAATGTACCTCTGGCATCCGGTTTCGGACGACAAGGAGGAGCTTGATTTGTCAATCCATCCGGCGCGTTGGGAAATAGAGTAAGCAGTCCCTGTTGTGTAATGAGCCCCTGCTGTTTCAGCAAATTCCCCCAAGCTCTGGACTTGGCTGACAAACTTTCGAGAAGTGACACCACGCGTTCGCAAAAGAGTCAACCTCTCTTCTATTTGATCCTTCGCACCTCCATCACCACCAGCACCATAATCACGGACTCTTGCTAACGGCGCGAATTTCTCCAAATCCCGCAGAGCATCAAGGCGCATTTCCTTCACGTTTTTTCGGTAGTTTCCTGAAACATAGTACTTGATGAGGTGAACTGTGCGCTGAAGAAAGGTGGATTTCCCGATGCGATAGGTGTTTTTCGTGTCGCCGTAGTGCTGCTCGCGCACCAGAACGAAGTCACAGCCAGATAAGCTTTGTGCCGCATTCAGATCATTTAACTTCATTCCCATTTCAATCAAACCTCATGTTAAAAACAACCATTCACTTGATGTATTTTAACGCACATCCCCGGCAGGAGCAAGATTGTGCATTTGGAGCGGGTGACAAAGCAGCCTGATTTCTCGCGAAAACACTTTCAGTAAGGCGAGTGAAGCTAACGATGACATGGAGCCACGAGGCAGCCACGTAAAGAAAACTCAGCTACAGCCCGTGGACAACAACGACTTCTGCAGTCGTAGACACACAATCAGCGGCAAAAAAGTTCCAGGCAGATACGGGATCTGCACCACTTCTCTAATACAACCATTTGGCCTAGCAGGCATTGCACTCATTGTAAAGGACTAGAATACATAATAGATACTTTGTCAGGAAATATTTATTTGTTTGTCTACAGTCGCAGACACCACAATCAGCGGCAAGAAAGTTCCAAGCAGATACGGGATCCGGCACTGCTTCTCTGATACAACCATTGATCTAGCAGGCTTTGCACTCATTGTAAAGGACTAGAATACATAACAGACACTTCATCAGGAGACATATCGTTGTTTGGGGGAACATGCGCGTACTTTAAACATAACTATTGACTTTGGTTGCAACATATAGGACAATACACGCTTGTTATAAATAAAGGAGATTACCCATGAAACAGAATTATACTATATTTTATATGACTGCAACAAGATCATGCGCAAATGGTCAAGTGCATTAATATGGTATTTTCTATCATAATGACTTTCTTATATCGCAACTTTCTCCGTAGGATATTTTCATGATACTTCCGATTTTATTGAGAGTTATTCTAATTGCACTAGCTTTGGCGACACCCGTGCCTATTATGAGCATAACAGGAACTGTAAACGTAGTGGCAGTAATTGTAAACGGATTCGTAAACACGATGAAAATAATCGCAGGTACACTCGTAATCATATACGTAGCCACACTACTGGCAATGCCCGAACCGGGAAAATTCGCCCTGGAAATACTGGGCAAACTCATTGACAAGCTTTAGCTCCTCAACCTTACCCACCCCGGGTGTCCGCAGGTGGGGCTCTGACAACCTGATCGCGCAAACACACCGGCATGGCATCGCCAGGGGAAACAGTGTTCCCGCTCAGCACATCACGGGAGGCCAGGCTCAGCATGGTTCTGGCGTGCGGCAACAGTGCCTTGTCCGGAACCACCCCGCCCGCCAAACCGCGAACAAGTGCCGGATACTCGCTGAAACCACTGCCGCCGACCGACCCTTTAAAATCTGCCAACCCTGGCACATCTTCCGGAGCACTCACTCTCTCTGGCGAATCCGGAATCGTAATCATATACGTAGCCACACTACTGGCAATGCCCGAACCGGAAAAATTCGCCCTGGAAATACTGAGCCAACTCATTAACAAGCTTTAGCTCCTCAACCTTACCCACCCCGGGTGCCCGCAGGTGGGGCTCTGACGACCTGATCGCGCAAATACACCGGCATGGCATCACCAGGGGAAACAGTGTTCCCGCTCAGCACATCACGGGAGGCCAGGCTCAGCATGGTTCTGGTGTGCGGCAACAGCGCCTTGTCCGGAACCACCCCGCCCGCCAAACCGCGAACAAGTGCCGGATACTCGCTGAAACCACTGCCGCCAACCGACCCTTTGAAATCTGCCAACCCTGGCACATCTTCCGGAGCACTCACTCTCTCTGGCGAATCCGGAATCGTAGTCATATACGTAGCCACACTACTGGCAATGACCGAACCGGGAAAATTCGCCCTGGAAATACTGGGCAAACTCATTGGCACGTTTTAGCCCTTCAAACCTTACCCGCCTCAGGAGTCAGCAGGTGGGGCTCTGACGACCTGATCGCGCAAATACACCGGCATGGCATCGCCAGGGGAAACAATGTTCCCGCTCAGCACATCACGGGAGGCCAGGCTCAGCATGGTTCTGGCGTGCGGCAACAGTGCCTTGTCCGGAACCACCCCGCCCGCCAAACCGCGAACAAGTGCCGGATACTCGCTGAAACCACTGCCGCCGACCGACCCTTTAAAATCTGCCAACCCTGGCACATCTTCCGGAGCACTCACTCTCTCTGGCGAATCCGGAACCACCAAGCCATCTGCCGAGTCGCGTGAAAAATAAGCCGAATACACTTCGCCCATACGGGCATCGAGAGCCACAAAGACCCGCTCCGCCTGGTGGCGATAAACCAGTTCTTGAGCCATGGCAGCAAGGTCAGATACCGGAACGAGAGGAATCTTCCAGGCAAAACCCAGGCTTTTCGCAAGAGACAGGGCAACCCGGATTCCGGTAAACATGCCGGGTCCCTGCCCGAAAACAATGGCATCAAAATCTCTTTTCCCGAGACCGGACTCATGAAGCAATTCTTCGCACATTTCAAAAATGTACCTGTTGTGGTGCTCTACCCCCATCTTGCTACGTGAAAAAATATGCTCACCATTTTGCACTGCCACGCTGCACCGCCGAGTCGCCGTATCCAGAGCCAATAACTTCATTGCAAATATTTTCTCAGTTGCAACAGCTTTCTGGTTCTCGCCATCATTGCCAAAGGCAGACTACCCAGAAAGCGCTTCCCGTAACTATGGCTCAACAGGCGATGGTCACCAATCATGACGACGCCGCGGTCAGTTTCGCTGCGGATTAACCGCCCGACTCCCTGCCGCAGATCTATGACGGCCTGCGGCAGGACATGATCCATAAAGAAACTTTGATTGTTTTTTTCTGCCTGTTCCCTGCGTCCTTCCATCAGAGGATCGCCGGGCGCAGCAAAGGGAAGGCGGTCAATGATGACGCAATTAAGGTTTGGACCACTGACATCCACGCCTTCCCAGAAACTGGAAGTCCCCAACAATATGGGTCTGGATGCGGAGCAGAAACGTTCAATCAGCTGGCGCTTTGATGCCTGCCCTTGTACCAGAATTGCATGATTCCTCATTTTCCCCAGCAACTTCGCAGCTTCCTGTAATGCCCGGTGGCTGGTGAACAAAAAAAACACGCCCCCTTCGGACATTTCCACCAGTTCAACAGCGGCGTCCACCAGTTGCCTCGTATACGTGACTGACTGGGGAGGTGGCAAGTTCGGAGGTAAATAAAGAGCTGCCTGCTGGCGATAATCAAAAGGTGAATCCAACTGTTCGCTTACGTAATCGTCTATTCCCAGAGAAGAAGCAAAAAAGCTGAAATCTCCATCCACTGCCAGCGTTGCCGAAGTGTAGATCCAGTTGGCCTGATACTGTGCCCGGTGCGTTTGCAAAACGGGTGCCAAACTCAGGGAGCTGAGATAGATCTTGAACCCTTTGCCGCTTTCGTGACGTACCCAGGCAACTTGGTTTTCGTGGGCTTCATCAAGCCCTTCAATCTGGCCGTGAAAATCTGCCACTCTTTTAAAAACGTTGCCAAAACTTTCCGAATGTTCCTTGGCTGGTTCCAAGGCAACCAGAAGAGCCGCCAGCCTGTCGCGCAATTTCCCGACCGCCTTGACGAAGTTCCCATCGTTTTGCAGTTTGCTCCAGGCAACGCTCTTCGGATGCTTCTCAAGGGCTTTCCCCATCTCCTTGGTGGTGGTGCGCAGTGCTTTGCATCGCACCGCCAGTTGCTCAAAGCTCGGCGATTCCGGCTGTTGCGAAAGTGCCCGAATATCTGCAAGCAGTTGCCGGATGAGGCTGGCTGAGACCAGGCTGCCAAAGAAATTGTCGGCAATTTTGGCAAGCTGGTGTGCTTCGTCCACAATAATCGTGTCCGCCTTTGGCAAAATGCTGGCAAACCCCTCCTCTTTCAGTTCCATGTCCGCCAAAAGCAAATGATGGTTCACGACCACCAAGTCGGCTTCCAGTGCCCGCTTTCTGGCTTCCGCAACAAAGCAGTCATCGTATCTGGGGCACTGCTTGCGAAGGCAGCTTTCCGTGGTCGAAGTCACCGTACGCCACAAGGGATCGTTTTCGGGCATTTGACCAAAGCCGGCAATGTCCCCATCCGAACTCTTCCATGTCCACTCCCTGAGGCTCGCAAACACCCCTCTGTTTCCTTCCTCAAACAGATCCGGTTGCAGCAGTGCTTTGTCCAGCCTTTCGTAGCACACGTAATTGCCCCTGCCTTTCAGCAAAGCAACGTCAACAGGCTTCTTCAAAACTTTAAGAACCTGTGACAGGTCTTTGTAAAAAAGCTGATCCTGCAAATTTCGGGTGCCAGTGGAGATCACGACTCTTTTCCCTGAAAGGATGGCCGGAACCAGGTAAGCAAAAGTTTTGCCAATGCCGGTTCCTGCCTCAACCAGCAAGTTTTCCTGGTCTGCGATGGCTTCCGCCACAAGATCAGCCATCTTCAATTGCTGCGGACGCTCGCAAAAATTGTGAATCGCCCGGGAGAAAGCACCACCGTTCATCAACACAGCAGTGCTGCGCTGCGCCAAGACCTTAGCTTTTAGCATTTTCCATAATCAGTGCACGTCCCCTTTGCACGTCCCCTTTCCTCGTCCACATCTCCGTCATGTCGTGAAGCACAGCATGTCTGTGGTGATGGATTTGATGCTGACGCATTCGGGGAAACACCATCGCTCATCAACGCAGCAGTGCTGCGCTGCGCCAAGACCTTAGCTTTTAGCATTTTCCATAATCAGTGCACGTCCCCTTTCCTCGTCCACATCTCCGTCATGTCGTGAAGCCCGGCGTGTCTGTGGTGATGGATTTGGCACTGACACATTCAAAGAAACACCACCGTTCATCAACGCAGCAGTGCTGCGCTGCGCCAAGACCTTAGCTTTTAGCATTTTCCATAATCAGTGCACGTCCCCTTTCCCCGTCTCCATCCCCGGCATGTCGTGAAGCCCGGCGTGTCGTGGTGATGGATTTGACGCTGACGCATTCGGGAAAACACCGCCGCACATCAACGCAGCAGTGCTGCGCTGCGCCAAGACCCTGGCTTTTGGCATTTCCCATAATCAGTGCACGTCCCCTTTCCCCGTCCCCGTCCCCGTCCCTGTCATGTCGTGAAGCCCGGCGTGTCGTGGTGATGGATTTGACGCCGACAGATTCGGGGAAACACCACCGTTCACCAACGCAACAGCACTGCGCTGTGACAAGACCCTGGCTTTCAGCATTTACCATAATCAGTGCACGTCCTCTTTGCCCGTTCTCTTTGCCCGTCCCCGTCCCCGTCCCCGTCCCCGTCCCCGTCCCCATCCCTGTCATGTCGTGAAGCCCGGCGTGTCGTGGTGATGGATCTGACGCTGGCACATTCAAAGAAACACCACCGTTCACCAACGCAACAGCACTGCGCTGTGTCAAGACCCTGGCTTTCAGCATTTCCCATAATCAGTGCACTCGTCTCGTGAAGCCCGGCGTGTCGTGGTGATGGATCTGACGCTGGCACATTCGGGGAAACACCATCGCTCATCAACGCAGCAGTGCTGCGCTGTGACAAGACCCTGGCTTTTAGCATTTACCATAATCAGGGCACTTCCTCTTTCCTCGTTCCCGTCCCCGTCATGTCGTGAAGCCCGGCTTGTCGTGGTAGTGGATCTGACGCTGGCACATTCGAAGAAACACCACCGCTCATCAACGTAGCAGTGCTGTGCCAAGACAAGACCTTGGCTTTTAGCATTTCCCATAATCAGGGCACTCGTCTCGTGAAGCCCGTCATGTCGTGGTAGTGGATCTGACGCTGGCACATTCGAAGAAACACCACCGCTCATCAACGTAGCAGTGCTGTGCCAAGACAAGACCTTGGCTTTTAGCATTTCCCATAATCAGGGCACTCGTCTCGTGAAGCCCGGCATGTCGTGGTGATGGATCTGACGCTGGCACATTCGGGGAAACACCACCGTTCACCAACGCAACAGCACTGCGCTGTGTCAAGACCTTAGCTTTTTGCATTTTCCATAATCAGTGCATTTGCCAACACAGCAATGCCTTCACCCCGTCCCGTGAAGCCCAGCATGTCAGTGGTGGTGGATTTAACGCTGACATATTCGGGGAAACACCATCGCGCATCAACGCAGCAGTGCTGCGCTGTGCCAAGACAAGACCTTGGCTTTTAGCATTTCCCATAATCAAGGCACTCGTCTCGTGAAGCCCGGCATGTCGTGGTGATGGATCTGACGCTGGCACATTCGGGGAAACACCACCGTTCACCAACGCAACAGCACTGCGCTGTGTCAAGACCTTAGCTTTTTGCATTTTCCATAATCAGTGCATTTGCCAACACAGCAATGCCTTCACCCCGTCCCGTGAAGCCCAGCATGTCAGTGGTGGTGGATTTAACGCTGACATATTCGGGGGAAAGGTGTACCGCGTCGGCGATGAAGTGCCGCATCAGGGGCACATGCGGTGCAAGTTTCGGGGCTTGGGCAATGATGGTCGCATCCACGTTGACGACGCGTACGGCGTGAGCTGCCAAAAGTTTGTCTATGTGGCTGAGTAATTCCAGCCCTGACGCACCTTTCCATTTCTCGGTGGCCGGGAAGTGTTCCCCAAGGTCTCCTAATGCCGCCGCTCCCAGAAGTGCATCGCCGACCGCATGGCATAAAACATCGCCATCTGAATGCGCCGAAATCCCGTTGGTGTGCGGGATCCGAACCCCACCCAAAACAACGTGGTTGCCAGAGCCAAAGGCGTGCGCATCAAACCCTTGTCCGATACGAAACATTCAATTTCCCGAAGGACGCAAAAGCGTTTTCATCCATTCCAAGTCTTTAGGATGAGCCAGCTTGGGATTGGGACAATCGCTTTCAATCAAACGTACTGTGTAACCAGCCAATTCCACTGCCTCGGCCTCGTCGCCAACCTCTGTGCCACTCTCAATGGCTTCAGACAAGGCCTTGTGCAACACGGAGTAGCGAAACATTTGCGGAGTTGCAGCAAGAAAAACGCTGCCTTTTGGCAAAGTGCGCAGCGCTTCGCCGACCGCATGGCATAAAACATCGCCATCTGAATGCGCTGAAATCCCGTTGGTGTGCGGGATCCGAACCCCACCCAAAACAACGTGGTTGCCAGAGCCAAAGGCGTGCGCATCAAATCCTTGTCCGATACGAAACATTCAATTTTCCGAAGGACGCAAAAGCGTTTTCATCCATTCCAGGTCTTTAGGATGAGTCAGCTTGGGATTGGGACAATCGCTTTCAATCAAACGTACTGTGTAACCAGCCAATTCCACTGCCTCGGCCTCGTCGCCAACCTCTGTGCCACTTTCAATGGCTTCAGACAAGGCCTTGTACAACACGGAGTAGCGAAACATTTGCGGAGTTGCAGCAAGAAAAACGCTGCCTTTTGGCAAAGTGCGCAACACCTCGCTTTCCGCACTCTTCAGCTTCACCGCATCGCTCACGGTGCTGCCGCTCACGCCACCGACCGCTTCATCTTTCACAGCGTCAATAAAATGAAACAGTGATCTTTGCGTCAAAGCGGGTCTGGCAGCATCATGCACAATCACCCAATCTTCGGGGCTTGCGGTGGGCAGCAAAGCATCCAGGGCATGCATGACCGTCTCTGCCCGTGTCTTTCCGCCCTGCACTGCCAGGATTTTTTCCCAGCCGGCACAGGGGCATCGTTCCCAGAGTGTGTCACCGGCAGCCAGTCCAACCACAACTCTTTCAAGTACACCAAAACCGAGTAACGCCCTTAGGCTGTGTTCCAGGACTGTCGATCCTTCAATGTTCTGATATTGCTTGGGATACGGGGCATGAAAGCGTGTGCCTTCCCCGGCCGCAGGCACGATGCCCCAAAAAATCATGGGGTTTCGGAATGATGATCCGCCGCTTCTTCAGTGAAGTAAAAAAAGGTCTCGCCTTTGTGAATCATTCCCAACTCTTCACGGGCCACGTGTTCCAAAGTCTCCGCATTGCTTTTTATGTCCTGAATTTCCTGCTCCAAGGCTTTGTTTTTCTCTGCCAAAAGCACATTCTCCAGGTTTACGCTGTCAACCTCAGCATGAAGTTCCAAAATTCTGACAATCCCCTTGTCTCCCACGATATAAAATATTGCCTGAACTGAAAAAAACGCCATCATGATCATGATCAGGCTCAGAACCATACCCCAAGGTCTCGTCCCGGTTTTGGATTTCATTACAAAAAGCGTTTAAACGCCTCCGTGCCCCAGTATTTCGTCTGACCGCCCAGACGTTGCTCTATCCTGAGCAGGCGATTGTATTTCGCCACGCGATCTGTTCGCGACAAGGAACCTGCCTTGATCTGGCTGGTGCCGGTTGCCACAGCAAGATCGGCAATGCAGATGTCTTCCGTTTCCCCGGAGCGGTGCGAAATGACACAGGAGTAACCATTTTCATGCGCCAGGCGGATTGCTTCGAGCGTTTCCGTCAAAGTCCCAATCTGGTTTGGCTTGATCAGGACGGCGTTGGCGACCTTCTCCCGTATGCCTCGCCGAATGATGTCGGGATTGGTCACGAACAGGTCATCTCCTACCAACTGCAGGCGATCTCCCAACTTTTCTGTCATGAATTTCCAGTTTGCCCAGTCATCTTCTGCCAGGCCATCTTCAATAGACAAAATGGGGTAATTGTTCGCCCATTTCTCAAAACGGGACACCAGCTCTTCTCCCGAATATTTGCGATTTTCAGACCGAAAGTGGTAGCTGCCGTCATGGAAAAGCTCCGAACTGGCAGCGTCAATGGCGATGTACACATCTTTGCCGGCCTCATAAGGGGTTCGTCCAATCGCTTCGAGCAAAAGCTCCAGAGCGGCATCGTTGCTTTCCAGCCGCGGGGCAAACCCTCCTTCATCACCGACCGTGGTACGAAAGCCGCGCAAAACCAGAAGGCTACGCAGGGAATGAAAAATCTCCGCACCTACCCGCAGTGCCTCACTGATACTCGCGCTGCTGACCGGAACAATCATGAACTCTTGTATGTCCATGCTTTGGCTGGCATGTACGCCACCATTCAGGATATTGATCATCGGCACCGGCAAACTCAATGGCTTTTCCCCGGCCAAACTTTGATAAAAGGGCAGATCCATTTCCATGGCGTGTGCCTTCGCTGCTGCCAAAGAGACTCCCAACAGAGCGTTGCCGCCAAGCCGGGATTTGTTTTTTGTGCCATCAAGGTCAATCATCGTTTGGTCAATTTCTGCTTGCCTGGACACGTCCATACCCACCAAGGCCTGGAAAATCTCGGTTTCAATGCTCTTGATTACGGATCGAACTCCTTTGCCATGAAAGCGGTCGGGGTCATTGTCGCGCTTCTCAAGTGCTTCAAGTGTTCCGGTGGATGCGCCAGACGGAACGGAGGCTCTGCCCATTGCCCCGGTGTCCGTGAACACTTCGGCTTCAACTGTCGGGTCACCGCGAGAGTCAAGAATCTCACGCGCCACAATTCTGGTAATTTTATGCATTCAGGTCGCTGCTCCATTGCTGAGGGGATTGAAGGACCAAGTCTCGCGGCAGGCAATCTGCGGTTTCACGACTTCGTCAATGGCGCGCAGGTCTTCCAGCACACGCCCGATGGTCGCCATGGGAATGACGTTGGGGCCATCACTCAAGGCTTTTTCCGGGTGGGGATGTGTTTCCATAAACACAGCGGCCACACCGGTTGCGACAGCGGCTCTTGCCAGTGCCGGGGCGAACTTGGACTGACCACCAGAAACCCCCTTCCCTGCCCCGGGCAACTGCACCGAATGCGTTGCGTCAAAAACCACGGGACAACCCGTGGCACGCAATTCAACCAAAGAACGCATATCAACGACCAAGTTATTGTAACCAAAGGAAAAACCTCTTTCGCAAACCATGATTCTATGGTTCCCGACCGCATGTGCTTTTGCCACCACAGCCGGCATCTCTCCAGGAGAAAGAAACTGCCCCTTCTTGATATTCACCGGCAACCCGCAGGCAGCGACATTCTGGATGAAATTGGTTTGCCGGCACAGGAAAGCGGGCGTCTGCAGAATATCAACCACCCCGGCGATTTCCCCAAGCGGAGAATCTTCGTGGACATCTGTCAGCACTGGCACGCCAACCTCTCTTTTTACTTTTTCCAGAATACGCAAGCCGTCTTCCACACCAGGGCCACGGTAACTGCCCTCGGAAGACCGATTGGCTTTGTCAAAAGATGATTTATAGACAAAAGGCAGATTCAGTTTCTCGCACGTATTCCGTAAAGATTCGGCGGTGCTTAAAGCCAGGCTCTCATTTTCGATCACGCATGGTCCGGCAATAAGCACAAAAGGCAATTCCGGGCTGAAGTTCAAACCCGCTACGCTGACGACTTCGTTAGACATTTTTGCTTTCAACCTCGAACAGTTTTCCTGCCGTCACTTCCTCAAGCACGACTTCCACGCCAGGGCCACGGTAACTGCCCTCTGAAGACCGATTGGCTTTGTCAAAAGATGATTTATAGACAAAAGGCAGATTCAGTTTCTCGCACGTATTCCGTAAAGATTCGGCGGTGCTTAAAGCCAGGCTCTCATTTTCGATCACGCATGGTCCGGCAATAAGCACAAAAGGCAATTCCGGGCTGAAGTTCAAACCCGCTACGCTGACGACTTCGTTAGACATTTTTGCTTTCAACCTCGAACAGTTTTCCTGCCGTCACTTCCTCAAGCATGACTTCGGTGCCAGAGTCACGGTAACTGCCCTCGGAAGACCGATTGGCCTTGTCAAAAGATGATTTATAGACAAAAGGCAGATTCAGTTTCTCGCACGTATTCCGTAAAGATTCGGCGGTGCTTAAAGCCAGGCTCTCATTTTCGATCATGCATGGTCCGGCAATAAGCACAAAAGGCAATTCCGGGCTGAAGTTCAAACCCGCTACGCTGACGACTTCGTTAGACATTTTTGCTTTCAACCTCGAACAGTTTTCCTGCCGTCACTTCCTCAAGCACGACTTCGGTGCCAGAGCCACGGTAACTGCCCTCGGAAGACCGATTGGCTTTGTCAAAAGATGATTTATAGACAAAAGGCAGATTCAGTTTCTCGCACGTATTCCGTAAAGATTCGGCGGTGCTTAAAGCCAGGCTCTCATTTTCGATCACGCATGGTCCGGCAATAAGCACAAAAGGCAATTCCGGGCTGAAGTTCAAACCCGCTACGCTGACGGCTTCGTTAGACATTTTTGCTTTCAACCTCGAACAGTTTTCCTGCCGTCACTTCCTCAAGCACGACTTCGGTGCCAGAGCCACGGTAACTGCCCTCGGAAGACCGATTGGCTTTGTCAAAAGATGATTTATAGACAAAAGGCAGATTCAGCTTCTCGCACGTATTCCGTAAAGATTCGGCGGTGCTTAAAGCCAGGCTCTCATTTTCGATCACGCATGGTCCGGCAATAAGCACAAAAGGCAATTCCGGGCTGAAGTTCAAATCCGCTACGCTGACGACTTCGTTAGACATTTTTGCTTTCATCCTCGAACAGTTTTCCTGCCGTCACTTCCTCAAGCATGACTTCGGTGCTCCCTTGCAGCACCCACAAACCCCAGAAACAAGGGATGCGCGTGGCTTAAACTTGACTGGAATTCAGGGTGGAACTGGCAACCAATAAACCACGGATGGTCTCCCAATTCTATAACCTCTACCAGGTCTTCGGGAGACTTCCCGCTGACCCGCAAGCCGGCTGCGATCAGCCTGTCCCGGTAACCATTATTCACTTCATAACGGTGACGGTGGCGTTCACGAATCTCTGCCTTCCCGTACAGCTCGCGCGCAACAGAGTGCGGCTCGAGGCGACACTGCTGTGCACCAAGCCGCATGGTCCCTCCCTTCTCGGAATTTTCACTGCGGTGTTCCACGCTGCCATTCTGGCCGGTCCATTCTGTCACCAATGCCACCACCGGAGCAGTGGTCCTGGCCGTGAATTCGGTGCTGTGGGCATCCGGCAAAGCTGCCACATTACGGGCAAACTCAATCACCGCCACCTGCAAGCCCAAACAGATTCCCAGGTAAGGCACCTTGCTCTCCCGGGCATAGCGGGCAGCCAGAATCTTCCCTTCAATACTGCGTGCCCCGAAGCCTCCCGGAACCAGCACGGCATCAGCCGCATCAAGGACTCCGACACCCTGATGCTCCAGCACTTCTGCGTCAATGTAATGCAGCCTGATACGGGTTCCGGATTTTAGTCCCGCATGGTCAAGTGCCTCATTCAAGGACTTGTAGGCATCCTGATTACGGACGTATTTGCCAACAATGGCAATGTTCACAGCGTCACCCGTCTGCTCCTTGCGCTCGGCAATGACTTGCTTCCAGCAGCCAAGATCGGCAGAACCGGCAACGTCAGCGAGCCCAAGCAGTTCAATCAGGCATTCATCAACTTTCTGCTCGTGAAGGTTCACCGGGATGCGATACACATCGTCCACATCCGGGGCGCTAAAGACCGCGCTCTCCGGCACATTGGTAAACAGTGCTATTTTCTTTTTTTCGTCTGCGCTGAGCTCTCTGTGAGAAGTTCGGCACAGCAACAAATTTGGCTGAATGCCAATGGAACGTAACTCCTTGACAGAGTGCTGCGTTGGTTTGGTCTTGTTTTCATCACTCGCTGAAACCCAAGGTACCAACGTCAAATGCACGAACACGCATTGCCTGTGTTTCTCAACCCCCAGCTGGCGAATCGCTTCCAAAAACGGCAGAGACTCAATATCACCTGCTGTCCCGCCAATTTCCACCAAAGCAATGTCAGCATCTCCAGCACCTTCAAAAATGGCTTGCTTGATTTCGTTGGTGACGTGGGGAATCACCTGGCAGGTGCTGCCCAAAAACTCCCCTCTGCGCTCGCGCCCGATGACCCGCTCATAGATCTGACCGGCGGTGTGATTGTTATGTTTGCTGGTCGAAAAATTCACAAAACGCTCGTAATGCCCGAGATCCAGGTCTGTTTCTGCGCCATCCTCGGTAACAAAGACTTCCCCGTGTTGAAAAGGGTTCATCGTCCCGGGATCAACGTTGAGGTAAGGGTCAAGCTTCGTCAGGCTGACCTTGAAGCCACGAGCTTCAAGGATCGCCCCGATGGAAGCGCACGCAATCCCTTTACCGATTGATGACACCACTCCACCGGTAACAAAGATAAAACAAGGTGAGTTGTTCATGATGCCGCTTCCCGTTGCGCGTACGCTTTGAGTCCCCAAATCAGCACCAAGTCGTTGTCTTTATAAACCAGAGGAATGTTCCAGCGACGCCAGGGGGGAACTCCCAGCTCCTGAAACACTTTCTTCAGACATTTATGTATTCTTTTGTTATGAAATACTTTTTCTCCACCAGACCTGAGCCGAACATCAAAAACAGACTGGCAATCAAGACCCGGGCATTGCGCCTCCAATTCTGCCCGGTGCAGGGTCTGTCCCGTTTCCGAAATATGCAAGTCCTCTCCCTTGGGCCACGTCCAATGCAGCCCTTTGGCACAAGTCGGGTCATCCTGGAGCGCATACAAAAGACCACGATAGTGTCGCACCTGTCCCTGACCTTTCGCCCAGCGAACCTCGGCACCGGCAGGTGCCTGTGTTGCCGCAAAAAACATCCGCCGCAAATGCTCAATTTGCCGATATTGCATGCTCGGCAGATTCCGGTGCGCCAGCCACTGCCTGACAATAATGCGCTGCACTGCCGCAGAGCGCCGGATTAAGGACTGAACCTTCAGCGTTCCGTCCGGATTTTCGCAATCTTTCAGCAACAACTGCGCGTATTCCCGCACCACGTCCGCCAAATCGCCAAGATGATGCGCCGTACGCGCCAGAGTCTTGTCCCACGCTGGCCATTGCCGCCGGATACGAGGTGCCAGCCGCTGCCGCAAATAACTCCGATCCAGCACCAAGTCCCGATTCGCAGGGTCTTCCAGCCACTGCACACCGCACGACAGAAGATGCTCCCGGATAACAGCTTTTTCAACGCCGAGCATGGGTCGCCCAAAAAAGCCTTTCGCGAAAGCCACCCATTCCGGCATAGCACGCAAACCATCCGGGCCAGCTCCTCGGAACAACTGCAAAAGCACAGTCTCCGCCTGATCCAGCAAGTGGTGCGCAGACAACAACAACTCGGCGGGGCGCAGCTCCCGGGCAAAAGCCTGGTAGCGAACGCGGCGGGCAAAGGCTTCCGGACTTTCCGCTTTTTCCCGCTTTTCCTCAATAACAATCCGACTAAATTCAACGCCATAGTTGCGGGCATTTTGCCGACAGAACTCTTCCCACTGCCCCGCATCTTTGTGCATCTGGTGGTTGACGTGAATCAGGCGCAGAGGCAACGGCGAAAAACACCCGGAAGTCACCAAGGCATCAGCAAGTGCCAGCGAATCTCCGCCACCGCTGTAAGCAACGGCAACCCCGCCAAAGCGATGTTGAGACCGCCAAAGCGAAGCCTTGTCTTGCAGCAGTGCCGTTAATGGCGACATCAGATTTTCAGTGCCCGCACCCAGCACTCAGCGAGACCACCCACGGGAATGACAGGCGACGAGGGGCACACACACAAACTTCAAAGCTCATCAAAAACCCCGACTCCCAGCAATTTTTCGTAGCGCAGCTGGAGCAGATAATCCAGTTCAATCCCGTTCAGCTTCTTCAAGTGTGTCGCAAGCTGCTCGCCCAAAGCCGCACAAGCCTTGGACAAATCACGATGTGCCCCGCCCAAAGGCTCCGGAACAATGGCATCTATCAAGCCGAGTTTCATGATGTGCTGCGCAGTGATGCCCATGGTTTCGGCCGCCTGCTCGCACATGGCGGCATCCTTCCACAAAATCGAGGCACAACCTTCCGGAGAGATAACCGAGTAAATGGCGTATTGCATCATCAAAACCCGGTCAGCAACCCCAATCGCCAACGCCCCGCCTGACCCCCCCTCACCGATTACCATGCTGATGATCGGAGTCCTCAACTCTGCCATTTGTTGCAAATTCGCGGCTATCGCCTCGCTTTGCCCCCTCTCCTCCGCAGCCACGCCGGGATACGCCCCCGGAGTATCAATAAACGTCAGGACAGGCAAACTGAAACGCTCGGCGAGCTTGAAAATTCTTCGGGCTTTTCGATAGCCTTCAGGCATGCTCATGCCAAAATTCCGCCTGATGTTCTCCTCAGTGTCGCGACCCTTCTGCTGCCCGACGATTGCAACAGGCATATCATTGAAACGCCCGATGCCCGCCACCACAGAAGCATCGTCCGCAAACTGCCGGTCACCGTGCAGTTCTTCAAAGTTGCTAAACAGCTTGCCGATGTAATCCAGCGTGCGTGGGCGCGAGCGATGCCGTGCAAGTTGCGCAATTTGCCAGGCATTCAAGTTTGCGTAGACACTTTCTTTCATCTTGTCGCATTCCTTCTGCAAGCGATCCATTTCCTTTTCGACATCCAGTTTGTCGTTCGAATCCGTAATAGCGCGCAACTGGCTGATCTTGGTCTCCAGATCCACGATTGGTTTTTCAAAATCCAAATGATCCATCAGATTGTTTTTCATGGTTTAAGCAAGCCCCTTTGCGATTTCCGCGGTACTGGCGGTGAAAATACCTGCCCCGGCCCAAGCCCCGACATTGCACACAAAGCCCGGAAACCCGGTCTGTTTGCGTTCATCGCAGGAAACAACGCGAAAAGATGATTGCTGTTACGCGCTCAAGTGCCGTGGATACTTCATTGATACTTTTTCAACGGCACTAATATTACACAGAGCACGCAAAAATTTCTCGCACGGCAACACCCGCCAGCTTTCTCCCAAATTCAGACGCACTTCAGCTACTTCTGTCAGCAGCTTGCATTGCAGACCTAAACCCTCTTGCTCAGTGGCGGAAAACTGCCGCAAGACTTTTTGCAAATCTTTGGAAAAAACAGAAAGGTCAGAAAGTTCGCCACCCCATCGAACCTCAAACCATACGCTTTCCCCGTATTTTGCACGAGCACCCGTCAGGCTATGTACGCTTTCCGCCCTCAGGTTTCGCCTGAAAGCACCGTTGGTTTTCAAAAACCCGGTTTTCACGACCAGCATCTCGGACGCAGCAAAAAGCGCCTCATTTTCCAGGTACAGCTTCTCCGGAATTTCAACGTCCAACTGTCCTGTCGCATCATCCAGCTTCAGCAAGTAAATCGTGTTTCTGTCATCTTCCACCCTGCCCGGCCTGCCCACGACAATGCCAAGCAGCATGGGAGGAGATTCCATGGCAGCTTCCTCCGCACTCCTGCGCGCCATCTCATAAAAAGAATGTCTCATCAATTTCTTGCGTTCGTACGAACCCAGTGCCTTCACCGGGTGATATTTCCAAAGAAAGCCCAAGGCCTTCTCTTCCATTTTTCCAAGCTCCGAATACGGCGGTTCAGGCACAATCTTCGTGTTGAGCGGGCGATCCTGCCGGGCAGCTCCTGCACCAAACATATCTGGCTGCCCGTTGCTCAGGTCTTGAGCCTCCTTCAAGGCAAGCCCGTACTCGTATGGCATATCAGCCAGTAACTGCGCACGGTTTGGATCAAAAACATCCAGGGCACCAGCCAGGATCAGAGTTTTCAGCGTGGCGACACGTTCCAGGCAAGCACTCGCGCGCAAGCTGAAATCGCGAAAGCTGGCAAAGAGCCCGTTTTTCTCCCGCTCGTCAACCAGTCTCTGCATGGCAGCATTGCCCACACTGCGAATGCAACCGAGCCCATAAAGGATCGTGCGCTCATCAAGCGAGGAAAAGCCAACGAGACTGCGATTGACATCGGGAGGCTCAATCGCAATGCCCAAACTGCCGCATTCATAAATCAACTCCAAAAGACGGTGCGAGTCGCTCGTAGTCGTCATCAAAGACGCCATATACGCCGCAGTATGGTGCGCCTTCAGCCACGCCGTACGGTAAGACACCAAAGCGTAGGCAACGGAATGTGATTTGTTGAAGCCGTACTGCGCGAACTTCTCGATCAACGCGAAAATCTGTTCCGCATTGATTCTGATCACCCCGCGTTCAACCGCAGACTCCACGAACTGCTTCTGCTGTTTTTTCATCACGTCTTTCTTTTTCTTGCCCATGGCGCTGCGCAAGACATCCGCCTGCCCGAGGCTGAAGCCGGCAAGGCTCTGGGCAATCTCCATCACCTGTTCCTGATAAACAATCACGCCGTATGTATCTTTAAGAATCGGCTTCAGGGTCTTGTGCATGTATTCAATTTTCCCCCCATGCTTGCCACGCACGAAGCTGTCGATCATTCCTCTT
Source organism: uncultured candidatus Poriferisulfidus sp. (assembly GCA_965215765.1). GTDB lineage: Bacteria > Pseudomonadota > Gammaproteobacteria > Poriferisulfidales > Oxydemutatoraceae. The sequence continues at coordinate 1,943,862 of OZ244118.1, forward strand.
TCGCCCAGCGGACCTGGCCGAAAAAGGGCAAGCAAGGCGACCAGGTCATCAAAGCAATCGGGTCTGATCTGCCTTGCCAATTGCTGGATACCCGGTGATTCCAACTGGAAAACGCCAGCGGTCCGCCCCGAACTCAGCAAGCGGTAGACCTTGGCATCGTCAACAGGAAGAGTCGTGAAGTCGATCTGTTTTCCTTTCTGCCCGGCGACCATGGCAAGAGTCCTGTCGATGACAGTCAGCGTCTTCAAGCCGAGAAAATCAAACTTCACCAGGCCAATTGCTTCCGCATCGTTCATGTCCAGATGCGTCGCGGCACCCGTGCCGCCGCGCTCACAGTAAAGTGCCGTGTAATGAGTCAGGGGATCCGGCGCGATGATCACACCCCCCGCATGCCTGGCAGGGTTACGAACCAGACCTTCAAGCATGAAGCCAAAATCAAAAATTCTCTTGACGGTCTGGTCTGCTTCGGCGTCACCGGGCTGCGTCAGCTCTTTCAATTCAGAAGACTTGGCGAGCGCGTCTTTCAACTTTATGTTGGGCTGCGCGGGCAGCAATTTTGCGATCCGGTCCACCTGCGGATAGGGACAGCCCAGAACCCGCCCCACATCGCGCACGACTGCTCTTGCCGCCAAGGTGTCAAAAGTAATGATCTGGCTCACATGATCTTGCCCGTAACGGTCGACCACGTATTCAATGACCCGGTCACGCTGATCCATACAAAAGTCCACATCAATATCCGGAGGCGAAATTCTTTCCAGGTTCAAAAACCTTTCGAACAGCAACTTGTGCGGCAAAGGATCAACCTCGGTAATCTTCACGAGAAAAGCGACCAGAGAACCCGCGCTGGAACCGCGGCCTGGACCCACCGGAATACCCCGCTGCTTCGCCCACTGCACGAAATCGGAAACAATCAGAAAGTAGCTGGAAAACCCCGTTTCCGCGATGACTCCCAATTCACGCACCATGCGCTGCTCATACTCTTTCCGCTTCCCTTCCAGTTTTGAATCACGCAAAAAGACCTCCAGCCCTTTCCTCGCTTCTTCCTGCAAATGCAGCTCGGCATCTTTATCCGCATGGGTCGAAAGCTTCGGCAGCAAAAGACGGCCAAAGACCATAGGGAAAGTGCAGCGCCTCGCAATTTCCACGGTGTTCTCGACGGCCTCCGGATAGTCGTGGAACAGTTCGAGCATCTCCTCGGGAGTTTTCAGATATTGCCCGGCAACATGAGTCTGCACACGCTTCTGGTCACTGAGCTGATCTCCCCGGTTGATGCAGACACGCACCTCGTGAGCCATAAAATCGCTTTTGTCCAGAAAGCACACCTCGTTGGTGGCGACAACCGGAAGCTTCTCGGAAGCAGCAAGAGCACAGGCGTTTTCCAGATACGCCTCCTCCTGAGGCTTGCCACTGCGTTGAATTTCCAGATAGTAGCGACCGGGAAAGTTATTCCGCCAGAAATTCAGCACTTTTTGAATCCTTGCCTGCTTGCCACGCTGCAAAGCCTGACCCAGATCACCCTGCACCCCACCGGACAACACGATGAGGTCTGAGTTAAACCGCTTCAGCCACTCGTAACGAACCTGCGGACCATCCGAGTCTTGTCCTTCACGATACGACTGCGTCAACAAGCACGTCAGATTTCGATAACCGACCTCGCTCATGCACAGCAAAACAACAGAGCCAGGCGACTTGTCCTCAACCCCCGATCGACCCTGAAGACGCACCTCACAACCGATAACAGGCTTGATGCCGACATCCGCGGCTGCCTTGTAAAACTTCACCGCTGAAAAAAGGCTGCCAAGATCCGTCACCGCCAAGGCTCCGCTCCCCTGCTCCTGCGCACGTTTTGCCAAGACCGCAGGGCTGACCAATCCGTCCTTGATCGAATACTCGGAATGCACACGAAGGTGTACGAAGTCACCAAGAGTTGTCATTGCGTTGTCATCACCTGAGCAAGTCTCATGGGCGCAAGGCTCCGCTTCCCTGCCCCTGCGGACGTTTTGCCAAGGCTTCGCTGAGCAATCCGTCCTTGATCGAATACTCGGAATGCACACGAAAGTGTACGAAGTCACCAAGAGTTGTCATTGCGTTGTCATCACCTGTGCAAGTTTAACGGGCGCAAAATCCCGCCACGCTGCCCCTGCACACGTTTTGCCAAGGTCGCAAGAACTGACCAATCCGTCCTTGATCGAATACTCAGAATGCACACGAAAGTGTACGAAGTCACCAAGAGTTGTCATTGCGTTGTCACCACCTGTGCAAATTTCATGGGCGCAAAACCCCGCCACGCTGTGCTGTCATCGTTTTGCCAAAGGTCGCAGGAACTGAGCAATCCGTCCTTGATCGAATACTCAGAATGCACACGAAGGTGTACGAAGTCACCAAGAGTTGTCATTGAGTTCACCACCTGTGCAAATTTCATGGGCGCAAAACCCCGCCACGCTGTGCTGTCATCGTTCTGTCAAGGCCGCAGGGCTGAGCAATCCGTCCTTGATTGAACATTCGGAATGCACACGAAAGTGTACGAAGTCACCAAGAGTTGTCATTGCGTTGTCATCACCTGTGCAAGTTTCATAGCTGCAAAACCCCGCCACGCTGTGCTGTCATCGTTTTGCCAAAGGTCGCAGGAACTGACCAATCCGTCCTTGATCGAATACTCAGAATGCACACGAAGGTGTACGAAGTCACCAAGAGTTGTCATTGAGTTCACCACCTGTGCAAATTTCATGGGCGCAAAACCCCGCCACGCTGTGCTGTCATCGTTTTGCCAAAGGTCGCAGGAACTGAGCAATCCGTCCTTGATCGAATACTCGGAATGCACACGAAAGTGTACGAAGTCACCAAGAGTTGTCATTGCGTTGTCATCACCTGTGCAAGTTTCACGGGCTGCAAAACCCCGCCACGCTGCCCCTGCGCACGTTTTGCCAAGGCCGCAAGAACTGACCAATCCGTCCTTGATTGAACATTCGGAATGCACACGAAAGTGTACGAAGTCACCAAGAGTTGTCATTGAGTTGTCACCACCTGTGCAAATTTCATGGGCGCAAAACCCCGCCACGCTGTGCTGTCATCGTTTTGCCAAAGGTCGCAGGAACTGAGCAATCCGTCCTTGATCGAATACTCGGAATGCACACGAAAGTGTACGAAGTCACCAAGAGTTGTCATTGTGTTGTCATTGTGTTGTCATCACGGCTTGCCCGACTCGCCCAAGAGCCTGAAAGTCTTCCGATGAAAAACACACGACCCGTATTTCTGAATCGCCAAACGATGCACTTTGGTAGGATAGCCCTTATGGGAGGCAAAACCATAAGCCGGGAAACGTTGGTGTAGATCAAGCATGTATTCATCCCGACTTACCTTGGCGAGAATGGAAGCAGCCGAGATCTGCGCCACCCGGTCATCACCACCACAAATTGCATAACTTTTACAGTCCACCACGGGAAAATGCATGCCGTCAACCAAAACGCATTCATACGCAACCTGCAAAGTTTCCAAGGCGCGCCGCATCGCCAGCAAACTGGCATGATGAATATTGATCCGGTCAATTTCCATGGCCGTTGCTGAGCCGACGCCCCACCCCTGTGCAGACTGCTTTATACATCCGGCAAGCCTTTGGCGCTGCTCTGAAGTCAGACGCTTCGAGTCCCGACACCCCACCGGAATGTCCGAATCACGAATGACCACCGCGGCAGCCATCACCGGACCGACCAAGGCACCCCGCCCGGCTTCATCGACTCCCACGAGCAACAAGTCCCTGAAGTCCGGCAGCCGCTCGCTGCGCGTGACACGGATTTGCTCAGTATCAGAAAGCCGCATGTTCTGTCCTCGGGAGTGCCCTGCCCATGTCTGAATTGCGATGCGCCGTCATCGGAGTGGGACACCTAGGGCAATACCACGCACAGAAGTACGCGCGACTTGAAGGCTGCAAGCTCGTCGCCGTCGTGGATTCTGACGAGAAGCGCAGTCACACGATAGCGGAACGTTGCGACACACAGGCATTGACGGATTACTCCGAGCTCTTGGGAAAAGTGAACGCAGTCAGCATAGCCACCCCGACCGGCACACATTTTCAGGTTGCCAGCGACTGCCTCAAGGCCGGGATTCATGTCCTCGTTGAAAAGCCCATTACCCCCACCATTGCCGAAGCAGACGCATTGATTGCCCTTGCAAAAAAGAACAACTGCCTGCTGCAAGTCGGACACGTTGAACAGTTTAATCCAGCGTTTTGTCACCTACGCAAAAATGTCGTTCTGCCCATGTTCATCGAAGCCGTCCGCCTGATGGCACCAAGCAACAGAAATACGGACGTCAACGTCATACTGGATTTGATGATTCACGATCTCAGCAATATTTTCAGCCTGGTGAAAAGCCCGGTTGAATCGCTGCTTGCCAAAGGAGTGCCGGTACTGAACTCAGAGACAGACATCGCCAATGTCCGGATACATTTTGCCAACGGCTGCATCGCCAATGTTACGGCCAGCCGCATCAGCATGAAACAGGAAAGAAAGCTCAGAATCTTCGAAAGCCACAAGTACCACCACGTAGACATGAAAGACCATTACTACACAGAGGCATTTCAAAGCAAAGAAGAAGGTGCCCTGCCCTTCGAAACGAAAACCTGGCGTTACCCGGATGCCGACTCCCTGCACGATGAAATAGCCCACTTCGTGTCCTGCATTCAGGAGCACAAAACCCCACGCGTGGACGGCGAGGCCGGGCGCGAAGCATTGAAAGTCGCGCTGGAAATATCGGAACTGATTGACAAAGACCAATGGCAAATCACGCCCCAAGAACACACATAGCTCCCAAAAGATGGCTACACACGGCCAGCCACTGACCCCGATTGCCCTGCTTCTCGCGACAACCTGCGTCTTCGCGCAAAGCATGCCAGGCATGGAAGTCGAACTGCAGCCCACCACAAAGCCTGAAGTCCGCCACGCGCAAGCAGCAGCGATTAACGACTACCCAAGCCTGGCAACACGACTTGACCTGCCGACACTGACTGCCGAAGAACAAAACGAAATCAGACGCCTTGCAAGTGACCCGACCAGAGCATACGTAGGCATCGGCAGAGAAGCCCGACTGACCACACCCAACTGGGCCTTGCTGGAAGAAGGGACAGAAGGCGATGACCAAATCTGGCAAGCCCAAATCCACTCCCCCACCGCCGTCTCCCTGAAAGTACGCTTCACAGACTTTACACTTGCGCCGGAAACAGCCGTAAAAGTCTACAGCCTCCACGGCAGCACAGGTGCGCCGATCGGGGAATACAAAGGCCGCGGCACGAGCGGCAACGGAACGTTCTGGTCACTGACCGTCCCCGGAGATACCGTGGTCGTGGAATACTGGGTTTCTGCCAAAAGCGCACCGGAACAACCAGGCGCATTCCCGTTCAAAGTAGAAAGGGTCAGCCATACTTTCAGAGGCAATGACGGCAAGCTGTACGGAGTCGATGAGTTGCGGGAGAAGCCGCAAAGTCAGCCGGAAGAGAAAGCCACGCAAAAGTCATGCTGAACCATTGAAGGGTGACGGTGCGTGAACCTATACCAACACAGAGGCAGACAGCTTAAAATCACGACCCAGGCTTCTTTACGAGAAAATGCGAGAAGGCTGGCTCCGCAACAATTTACAACAGCAGTATGATTAAATTTACACTCACTAGCATGTTAGGGAGAATTATCTATCTTCTCAAAAGATGTTATGTCATTTTAAGGAATTTAAAGCGCAATGCGCTAGTTGCGCTTTACAGCCCATATTGTGATTATTTGGTTAGGAAGTCAGTTAAGTTGAATAAATCGTTTGGCTTTAACGGTGAGATAAGCGGAAAAAGGGTTGCGCATACTGAGCATGGGAGTGTTTTAATTCATTTTGAAGAGTCTACCGGTTGCATTCTAACTTCTGAGATATCTGAAGCAAGCGTTGCATTGTTGTGGGGAGCAGGTTATAACCCTGAAAGGTGCAAGTTTCTACGCTCAGTTATCAAATACAAATTACCTTTTATCACTGTAGAGGATGGTTTCATTCGTTCTGTAATGCCATATGCTACAAGGCAAGCCAAAAACCAACCGAAAGAAAAGACAAATGGGCTATCATACATAGTTGATCATAAAGGTGTATATATTGATGCAGAAAAAGGTTCTATAATAAATGATTTTCTAAATTCAGATTGGCAGATAACAACTGAAGAAAGAAAATCCGCGATGAACGCCATAGCTAACATCAAAGAAAAATCCCTATCAAAATATAACGTTGTTAGACCTAAAACAATTAATTTCAACTCTAACAATGCATACAATTCAGTTGTATTGATTATTGATCAAAGCAAAGGGGATAAATCAATATCTGGCGCAAAAGCTAATAACAGCTCATTTCAAAAAATGCTCAAAGAAGCTACCGATGAAAATCCGGACAGTTTGATTTTGGTTAAGGCCCATCCGGATGAAACCCTCGGTGATAGCCGTGGTTATTTTACTTCTTATTCACCTAAGCAAAGTAACATCAGAATGCTTTATGAAAATCTAAACCCGATCTCCCTTTTGCAAGCAGTTGATACAGTTTATGTTGTGTCTTCGCAAATGGGTATGGAAGCATTATTGTGTGGAAAGGAAGTTGTTTGCTATGGCATCCCATTTTATTCTGGATGGGGACTCACAACAGACCGAGGACTCGGTAGTTGTGATAGGCGTAAAAAGCGTACAATGGAAGAGTTGTTCTATGCCTCATACTTGAAATTTACTTACTACTTCAACCCTGCAACCGGAAAAAAGTCAGACCTGCATGGGGTTCTCAAATATTTGGCTGCACAGCTTGAAAACCAACCTTAAACTCTGCCACGGAGCCATGCGATGCATCGGCTCCGCCGAACGTTATGGGGAAGACAGTGAGATGGAAATGTTTTCGGGGGTTAGGAAGGAAGAGTCTCTGGCGTTTTTTCTGGAGCGTGGCTTGACGTTTACTTCAACTCCTGGGCACGAAGAGCTTTTTGATATCAGCGCAGAAATGGGATGCTTCGCCTCCCATTATCTCCTCTGGGAAAAATGCATCAAACTTGACGAGCCAATTATGATTTTAGAGGATGACGTAGAGTTTTGTGCACCTATTCTCCCGTGCAGATTCAAGGAAATTATTCACTTGGGTAAACTCTACTTCCAGTGGGATGCTGAAATGATGACAGCTGCACCAAACATTTACCAAGAAGCCTACTATCCATTTAATTCTCTTTTAGGAACTCACGCCTATGGAATCACACCAGTGGCAGCACGTAAATTGGTTGATGCTGCACATAAAATGGTGATTAGACCGGCTGACAGATTCATGAGTTCAAGAAAATACGATATTCTTTTTTACCTCCCTCACCCTATTAAGTTTGGTATTGAGCACTCTTCTATCTACAAACACCATACAGAGAGATGACCAAGCAGTATTTCTCATGCAGGTTCGGCGAGAGAGAACGGAAGCTACACAAAAAACCATGTCCAACTATATAACTAATGAGTGATGGTGTGTCAGTCTGTTACATCATAGAGACAGACAGCGTAAAGTTTCGGTTCCCTCCCCTTTTTCTTGAAACTTCGTTAAAAAAACAGACTTAACAATGGCTGGAATGAGTCCTTATATTCGTTTTCTACTCAGTTCGCTTTGGAGAATTCTAGTTGGTAAGAAAGTAGGTGACGGCATCTCCTTTGGCGGGCTCATGCGTGGGGCAAAAGCCGGGGATAAATTGCTACCCTATTATCACTCGTTACAGAGTAAGAATCGTCTCGGAAACAGTTGTGACTGGTCATGTCTTGGTCACCTGCATGGCTCGGCAAAAGGATGGCAATTTAGAAAGGTTTTGCTGAAAGGGTGGTGGCTTCATCTCTTTTTTCGGGCCCTTCATAAGTTACTTCTTCACATGAGAATCATCGGACAAGTAGTTCTACTCTACCAAAACTGGATGGTACAGCGCAAAATTCGTCATTTGAAAAAGTTGAAAATTCAGAAAAAGTACGTAATCAGCTTGACACATGTCCCCGAGTCGCTCGCCGGAGCCAAACGGTGCATCGGTTCTGCTGAACGTTACGGGGAAAACAAGGGAATGGAGATATTTCCAGGGGTCAGGAAAGAAGAGTCTCTGGAGTTTTTTCTGGAACGTGGCTTGACGTTCACTGCAGCTCCGGGGCACGAAGAAACTTTTGATATCAGTGCAGAAATGGGTTGCTTTGCTTCCCATTACCTTCTCTGGAAAAAATGCGTTGAGCTCGACGAGCCGATTATGATTTTAGAGGATGACGTGGAATTTTGTGCTCCCGTCCTTCCACTCAGATTCAAGGAAATTATTCACTTGGGTAAACCATTTCCGCAAGGAAACAAGAAAATAATGGCAGCTGTACCAAACAAGTACCAGGAAGTCTACTATCCATTTGAGCATCTTTTAGGTACCTATGCCTACGCGGTCACTCCACTGGGAGCACAGAAACTAATCAGCACTACGCGTAAAAATGTAGTTGACGAAGTCGACAGGTTCATAAGGTCGGGAACATACGACATTCTTTTTTACCGACCCCACCCGATCACAACCGATGTCATGAACTCTTTTATTCGAAAAGTACCACGTGAGATTTAACCTTGGACTTCTTTCAGATTTGAACTAATATCTGAAAGTGAAAGTAAATCAGGTTTAGCTATTAGAGCTTATTTGCATTCACAGATAGATATTCCAGAACATCTTGTAAATCCGACTTCTTCCCTACTGCAGGGTTATAGTAGTGCGTAAACTTCAAGTAGGATGCATAGAATAATTCACGTAACGAACGTGTTCTCAGTCGCATGGGATTGTTTCCCCGATCAACTGTTAATCCCCAGCCAGTGTAGAATGCTGCACCGTAGCAAATAACTTCTTTGCCGCATAGCAATGCCTCCATTCCCATTTGTGAAGAAACCACATAGACCTTGTCAACTGACTTCAGGAGAGAAATTGGATTCATAAATTTAGAAATAACTTTGACATTACCTTCACGAGGACGAAGCGAATCAAAGTAGCCTTGGTATCTACCTGAAATTTGGTCAGGATGAATTTTAACCAGAATCAGGCTACCCGGGTTCTCATGAATTGAATCATGGAGCATACTATCGAATGACTTTTCATCTGCCCCTGCACCAGATATAGACCGGTCATTTCTGCGCTGGTCAACAACCAAAACGACTGAACGGTACGTTTTGACTGGGTTAAAATTAATCTTTTCTGGTTTTACTACGTTATACTTTGTAAGACAATTCTCTTTAATAAAATTTATAGCAATATCTGCTGCCTTTTCTTCCTCAGGTAACATTTTCCATTCAGAATTAAGAAGATGGACTATTGAGGATCCCAAACTGGCATCGTAATAAATACCAATATGATCAATTATGAAAGAAAAGCCAGTGCCAAAGCCTTTATTTATCTTGCCTTTTACACTTATAGAATTTATAAAGCCACCTTCTACAAGTACAATAGGAACTTTATGTTTAAGAATGGAACGTAAGTATTTACACCTTCCGCGCCCATAATATGCACCAAAATGTAATGCAACATCAGCATCATGGATATCGGAAATCAGTTGACAATCTGCTGCTCTTTCAAAATATTCCAATAGCCCCTCTTCAGTCTCCCTGTGTACTACCTTCTTTCCGCGTATCTCCCCGCCGTAAGAAAGTAATTTATTTTGATTTAATGCCTTCCGTAGCAAATGCCAGTGATAGCTAAAATATATCCCACGCTTGACAAACCTGAAAGGTTTTCTCCAATTTGCCAAATATTTTTTTATTGCATGCATTTTCAGGAATGTTCTGAAACCATGCTTAGAAAGTTCTCACCTTCCTGCATTTGCTTTTACTGATAACGACACTGACATAAGTGGCATCGTCCACAGAATGTCATTTACGTTAAGGAAAACCTCTAAGCTACTTTCAGGAGTATATCCCAAATTAATCATGAAATTGGTTGCATCACCATCCTCGGCATCAGTCATGACACTTACCCTGCATCATTCATCGCTAAAAAAGACTACCCGTCCGATAACCATGCCGGGCATGGAAGTCGAACCTCTAACCAGCCACGGTGCCTGTAGTTCGCCACGCGCACGTAGCAGCAATTAACGACCACTCGAGCTTCGCAACACTGCTTGAACTGTCGGCACTGAGTATTGGGGAACAAAAAAAATCAAACGCCTGGCAAGTGACCCGGGAAAGCATAAGTGGGCATCAACAGAAAAGCCTGTTTGACCACATGCCTAACCGAAAAAAACTATGACAAAATCAGGCAAGCCGAAATCCATCCCTCACCGTCCTCTACCTGAAAGTACACCCCACGAACTTTACACTTGCGCCGCAAGCAGTCGTGACTACAAGCTGACCGGAGTCATAAGCTACGGAAGAAGATTGCACCCCCGGAAGCCATGTCTGAACCATACAATTGAAAAATAATGGCGTGTGAGCCTGTTCCAACACAGAGGCAGACAGCTTAAAATTGCAACCCCAGCTTCTTTTTCTTGAGGCTTCGTTAAAGGCACGGATTTAGTAATGGCAGAAATTAGTCCTGCTCTGAAGAGATTCAGATACATTTGTTTTCTACTCAGCTCGCTTTGGAAAATTCTGACCGGTAAAAAAGCGGGTGCCGAAATATCCCTCGGAGGGGTTGTTCATGGGGCAAAACCGGGAAACAAACTCCTGCCCTGCTATTACTCGTATCGGAGTGATTACCGTCGTCACCGTGGACGTGCCTGGTTACATCTTGGTTATCTCCATGGCTCGGAAAAGGGCTGGGAGTTCAGGAAAACCTTGCTTTGCGGATGGTTCTCTCATGTCTATTACCGGATCCTCTCGGATTTGGTAATTTACAGGATTGGCGGACAAGCGATTCTGCACTTTCAGAACTGGAAAACAAGACACAAAATCCGTGATTTGAAAAAATTAAAAATTCACAGAAAGTTTGTAATCGGTCTGGTGGATGTTCCTGAATCACTCGCAGGAGCCGGACGGTGCATCAGTTCAGCTGAACGCTACGGAGAAAACAAGGGAATGGAGATATTTCCGGGGATCAGTAAGAAAGAGTCACTGTCGTTTTTTCTGGAACATGGCTTGACGTTCAGTTCAACTCCCGGGCATGAAGAATTTTTTGATATCAGCGCAGAAATGGGCTGTTTTGCCTCCCATTACCTTCTCTGGAAAAAATGCGTTACGCTCAATGAGCCAGTTATGATTTTAGAGGACGACGTGGAATTTTGTACTCCTGTTCCTCCACTCAGATTTAAGGAGATTATCCACTTGGGAAAACCCTGTTTGTCAAGGAATGCAAAGATAATCGAAGCTGTGTCGGATAAATATCAAGAAATGTACAATCCATTTGGTTACCTTTTGGGGACTTACGCCTACGGAATCACGCCTTTGGCGGCGCAAAAACTCATTGGTTCCGCGCATAAAATGGCGATTAGACCGGCCGACAGGTTCATAAGCTCAAGAGTATGCGACATTCTTTTTTACCTCCCGCACCCAACCACAACCAGCACCAAGCACTCTTCCATTTTCAAGGCTCCGGTAAGTGTTGAAAAAGTTTAGTTATCCGTGGGAGGTGTGCGAGAATCATGCCCCTCTGTTTTATGCTTCAATTTGGCTTGGTATCTCTTTTTATGGCATACCCAACCAGTGTTACCCTAATATTTTTCTACCACTGGCAATGGGCAGTGCAATAAAAGCGTCAAGTGTACTGAATTGCAACTGCTAAAAGACTTCTTCCGCCTTTGTGAGCTCGTCTGGAAATGTTTTTCAGACAAGCGCAGACACGAGGTGATAGTGAAAGGGGCGGTAATCGGAGCGCCGCTTAGGGATAAGCCAAATATTTATTGGTATTTTGCTCGTGACGTGTGGTTCAAACTGGCTTACATCAAAGGGGAACCACGTGGTTGGAGTTTGAAATGGCAGCTATTTTTTGGTTTGATACGTGAAGTATGGATGGTTTTAAAGCTAGGGATGCTTGGGGGATTAAACGACAGATGGGTATTGCCATACAGGGTGCGTAATGCCGTTGAACAGCACCGGCTGGCTCAGATCAAACCATTCAAACTCCAAAAAAAATACATCGTAACGCTTCCTGATATTCCTGAGTCTCTGGCCGGAGCCGAACAATGCATAAGGACTGCCGAGCGTTTTGGCGAGCAGGAAGGCATGGAGATTTTCCCGGGAATTGACAAACACCATTCGGAAGAATTTTTCAGAAACCATGGGCTAACTTGGTCTTACCCGCACCAGTGCATAAGCCGAGAGTTGACCTCACACTCTGAAATGGGCTGCTTTGCCTCGCATTATTTACTCTGGAAAAAATGTGTTGAACTGGGTGAACCCATCATGATTCTAGAGGACGACGTGAAATTTCATGCACCAGTTCCGGCATTAAGGTTTCGGGAATTTATTCATCTTTGCAAACTGATACACCGCCGCCCGGGAAGAACTCACGTTCTGCATAAACTGCCGCTCTCATTCCGCGAAGTTTATTACCCCTTGAGAGCTTCGATTGGTACCTGGGCTTACGGCATAAGTCCAATAGGCGCATCAAAGCTGCTCAGGTCTGCACAAGAGGCAGCAGTGCGACCGGCAGACAATTTCATCACCCCCAGCAAGTTACACATGCTATTTTATCGACCGCACCCACTTACAACCAGCTACCACTTTTCGTCAATCCAAAAAACACCCTGAGGACACCCAAGCTAAACCGTCATCAACAACTCGGAGCCGTCTCTCTCCCTGGCAGACCTTCAGTGCAATCATTCAAGCAACTAAAGCTCAGCATCAAACACTCCCATATTTTTACCTAGTTAGTACCTAGAAATTGGGTAAGGTTCAAAGTGCAGTTTTTTTGTTGTTAGTGGGAATAATCGGCTTTGGACTTTTCAGTCTTGCATTACTAACTGTGATGAAAGATTTTCTGTAAAGGAACCCACGTTGTTTATTACACAGGCAGTTTTAGTGAATAACCCCTCAGTGCCTTGGGTTGTCAAAAAAGGCAGTTAACCTATAAATTAGTTTCCTGGCAGACTAGAGACAAATAGGTCGTGAAACACAAAGCAATTTGACCAAGCACCGAAACAGTAACTTTCATTACTTATAAATAAAACGCAAAGTCACCTAATCATGAAAACGACATACACAATACATGTTGCATTTACCACCAACGATCATTCACCGCGCACTTATGGGCAGCCATTGCTTCATTGCTCACGAATGCGAAAAGTAATAACAGGATGAACGTTTACGTGCTTAAGTAAAGCTTGAATCACTCAAATAGAAGCAACATTACACAACTGGAAAATTACGACCCAACACTCATATAGATCTTTCAAAGGTAGACTGCAGCAAGTTCTTTTCCTGGATCTATAAAGACTGCTTTATTCTCAATTAATGAGCCATCGGAAAAAAGCGATTTATTTAACCTCAACTCCTTAAGTAACAGGTGCCAATAAATACGTCTAAATATCGCATGCAAGAGGAGCTTTATACGTTTTCTGAAGTCTAAAGGATTCTTTTCAAAAATATTTGTTACTGACTCGGTAATTTATGTTTTCATTAAGCACAGTACAGCATTAACTGCAAACATGGCTATCTTTAATGCAACCATAATATTGTTTAATGGCTATTTATTTTTTGGGCAACGAAGAGAAATCCCTGTTCAGGACTTTTACGAAGGTCGACTTTGGGAAATGGTCTACAAAACTCCCAAAAATTGAAATTTATTTCCGCTTCCGGTAATATTCTGAAACCGGACTCAAAAAACTTATTAACCCACCAATCTTTATCTTGAACTGTAGCGTGGTGTCCACCTTCGATTGAAAACGTGGCTATGGAGCCAATAAAAATACCGCCATCTTCAGAATGTTTTTTTACATTATGAAAGAAAGCCTCCAAGCCATCTTCCGGAATATGTTCCAATACTTCCCAGCAACTGATGACGTTAAAGCGGCTTGTTACATTTTTAGTATAATCAATAAGCTCGTACTCTTTAGTTATATCACAGCAAAAGAGGTTATTCGGTATCGTCCGCCAATTTACTCTTGCTAAGGACTTGGAGATATCACTACCTTCAAGGCCAATGGAAACATGTCCATTTAGCGCAAACTCGAACACCAACCCACCACCTGCGCATCCCAGATCCAGAAAACTCAAACTATCACCATATAGTAGCCTACACTTTTTGTAGAATCCATAATTCCTGGTGTTATCGTTAATAGTACCAATAGGGTCAAGGTGATCTGGGGAGTCGTATGCAACCGGATATTCAGTAACTAGCTTGATGTGTCTGTTATGACGAATCGACTTTTCGCCGGTCACCAAATCTACCAAATCGCGATAATGCTGATCTTCTCCTTTTAGCGCATTCAGGATTAAGAAGTTTTGCCGCTTAAGTTCAGAAAAACTTCCTCCCATCAAACGTTCCACGCAACGTCTTATCCATATCTTTAATTTTCTCATTCTAGCCCCATTGCCTAAATGTGCCTATCTTTATAACTTAGATCAAGTTAAGCACAGACTTGAATCAAGTTGCTCCTGTTTCAGGATCAAGAATCGGCAGACGAACCGCTGCCACCTGTCTAATCATGACACGTCAACGCCTATCAAGCAATAGCATTACCAGTGAGCACGATTGAAGCAGACACTGCAACCTTAACCATAGCCAAGGCTCATAACCCTCCTGACACAGAAAATTGACACTCCCAACTCACTGGGGGAGCACGGCATTTAGAAGAAATGGAGTCGTCAACCCGTTGCGATTACGGGTTCGCCGAAGCACAGGGGGGGCTCAAGGGGGGCTCAAGGGTGCCATCTGAAGGTAGGCAGTGAACTACCTTGGTTCGGTGTGTGCTATCCAGATATCGTGTTGGAAAAGTAGTGGAGAAGACAGCGGTGCTGGTGCTGAGAGCAGATTTTTCATGGAGGTTCAGAACCTATGGGCAGGCTGTCGGCAGTCACCATTACCGAGAATGAAGAGGAGTTCATTGATTAGGATGTAAACTCTGTCTTCACCGCAGAAGTGTTAGCGCTGGTTTGTGGCTCCATTGACAAAACGCTTGATGTTGCAGAAGAAGTCAGTGCCGGGTTGCGCGTCAGGATTGGCGTGTTACGAGCGCAAAAAAACAAGGCGGTTGAGCTTGCTCACAATGACCGGCTATCGTATTAGGCGCAAACGGCCAGAACTGCAAGCTGGGGTTCTCTCAACCCTGCAAAGTCAATCGTCTGCTGGCTTCGTGGTACAAAGGTTCTGCCATTACTGAGATTGTGCTCTTCATCCGGATTACATCTATACGCTTGTTCAATCAAAAACATGGCAAATTCAGCAATCTGCCAGTGCAAAATCGGGAATTGGCTTCACGCGCGGAAATGGGCTGCTTTGCCTCGCACTACTCACTCTGGAAAAAGTGTGTTGAACTGGGTAACCCATCATGGTTCAGGAGGACGACACGGAATTTCGTGCGCCAGTCCCGGCATTGAAGTTTCGTGACTTTATTTACCTTGGAGAGCCAGTATTTCGCCGCCCGGGGAAAAGCATGCTCTACGTAAACTACCGATGTCATTTCGCGAGGTTTATTACCCTTTCAGATCTTCTGCTGGAACCTGGGCTTACGGCATAAGCCCAATGGGCGCAGCAAAACTGCTTAAGTCTGCGCAAGAGGCGGCAGTGCGTCCGACAGATAATTTCATCACCCCCAGCAAGCTACACATGCTGTTTTATCGACCACACCCACTTACAACGAGCTACCACTTTTCGTCAATCCACCAGGCACCTTGAAGTACCCAACTGAACCGCAACAACAACTCAGAGCCATCTCACTTCAAGACAGACTTGCAGTGCAAGCATACAGGCTACTAATGTTCAGCACGAAACACTCCCGCGTTTTTACCTGTCGGCTCCCGGATGTTAAGTAAGGGTCAAAGTGCTGTTTTGCTGTTTATTAGTGGGGCATAATCGGCTTGGGGAGGCAGTCTGCAATTACCAACTGTGATGTGAGGTTTTCTGACAGGGACCCACGTTGTCTGTTACACTGACAGTCTGGTGAATGCCACTTGGAGCCACGGGTTATCTGAAAAGATGGTTAATCTATAAATCAGATTCCAAACAGGTTAGAGACAAATAGGCCGTGAAACACAAGACAATTTGACCAAGCACCCAAACAGTAACTTTCATTAATTAAAAACAAAACGCGAGATCACCTAATCATGAAAACAAAAGACACCATTCATATTGCGTTTGCCATCAATGATCAATTCGCTATACACTTAGGGGCAGCCATAGCTTCATTGCTCACGAATGCGAAGAGTAAAAACAGGATAAATATTTACGTGCTTCAGCAAAACTTGAATCACTCAAATAGAAGCAACATAACACAACTGAAAAGGTTGCGAACCAACACATATATAGATCTTTTAGAGGTGGACAGCAGTAAGTTCGCACTTCTTCCTTTAACCTCAAAAGCGCAAACAATTGAAACATATTTTAGACTAGCTCTACCAAATATACTTCCTGAAATAGACAAGCTGATTTATTTAGATGCTGACGTGGTCGTTATGGGCGATATAAAGGAACTCTGGAACCAAGAAATGAAAGACAATATATTACTTGCTGTGGAAGACCCAAAATACACGAGCAAAAATCGTCACGAAAGTCTTGGCATGAAGATGAATTCACCGTACTTTAATGGTGGGGTGCTGATGATGGATTTAAAGAAAATGAGAGCTTTTGGGCTAGAGCAAAAGGTGCCAAACTATGTAAGAAAAAAATTCAAAATACTTAAATATCAGGATCAAGACATCCTTAATGCTCTTTTTGAAAATTATTGGCGAGCTTTACCTCTTTCATTTAACGCATACAAACATCTTTGTTTCAAACACGGTGAAGATGAATTTTTTACTTACACCCAAAAAGATATTTTGCTAGCTAAAAAGAATCCTTACATTATTCACTTCAACGGCACCATAAAACCATCAAGCTACAGTTGCACCGACACACGGCGCAAGCACTATTTGAAATATCTGAAAAAAACTAATTTTGAAGTTGATAAGCCGAGTTTCGAAATGAGACTCAAAATATTCTTGTGGCGAAAAATGTCTTTTATTATTAACAACGACTTTTTCAAAAAAACAAGACTACTCGCAATTACTTGGGAAATATTATGGTGGCCCATCAGAAAGTTGAGAGGCAAGAAAGCAGAGTAATCAAGGTATTACTGCATGGCAACTAATACTGACACCACAGGGACTTATGAACGACTACACGAAACTTTGGACACTTTTCCACTCATCAGACGTGAGTAGCACGAGTGAAACACGCCAAAGCAGAACCTTCAGCACCCACCAGAACTCGTGAAAATAGTAACATCACTACTAGAAACCCATGCTTTAATCGGAATCTTACCCAGCAGTAACACTATGTGATCATGGGGTTCTTATTAGCAGGTGCTCATCTACAATTAGCCCGACAGAAGTGAATAGTGTCGTCTTTCTGCATCTTTATCTCAACCGATTCAACTTCAGCTGCAAAAACAAGCTCATAACCGTTTGGTCAAGTACAACGTTAAGCTAAGTAAGTAACAAACGTTACAAATAAATTATGCACTACAGTACCAGAACCCAATGCAGGAAGAAAAATATGTTCGGCAAGATACAAAAGTTAAAAATATTTGTCATTTATGTTAGCGAGGCATAAACTTACTTTTCAAAAACCTGAGAGCAAATTTCAAGCTACGATACGGCTTCGCTATGCAAGACCTGATCATCTTAACGTAAGGTGAAACGTGAAGTACAACTCTCAGTAAAGTAGGATCTAGCTTCTCGTAGGCAGATTTGTACGACATCGGCAAATCAACAAAACGTTTTAACTCCATAAGGGGATCACGTCTTAAAAGTTGTAAATCATTACTGGCGTCAGCAAAATTTTGCTTGAGTGTATCATCAGAGATATTAGGCTTTGGGCAGTTATTCGAACTCAAATAATTGAGCCATTTAACCAGAAACTCAGGTTCTTTCATTAAAGATTCGGGAATCCAATTTTGAGTCAACCGTCTATAAATAAGAGTGTCATATCGATAAGGTTGAAGAGCTCCTTTTTCTGATAATTTATTTAACCCTTGAAGTGAGTTGGTGTCCGCTATCATGGAAAATTCTCCAGCACCTAAGCCGCAACAAGTCTTTCCCATTAAGGCGGCATGCCAGAATAACGAAGAAGAAACGGTTATCACAGCATCAACATAAGGAACAAGGTGAGTGGACACATTCATTATCAAGGAAAACTCAGCCTCATAAATATAATTTGGAAATCTGTAGCTAAGTTCATCGTTCATTTCTCTTGTAATTACAGGAATCCAAGGATGCTCAGTCACAATTAACCCCACATCAGCAGGTGTATTTTCTAAGACATCTATCAAAAAATGGTATTGACACTCGTATTCACAAAGTGCACCAAATGATACCTCCCCAGATACTTGTAAGGGTAGTAAATACAACCTACGATATTTTTTCTTCCATTGTTGAAGCTTTTCTTTGAAAGGGTTGATTCTGTCTAAGGCTGCAAAGCTGTTATTCCTAATAAAGTCGACGACTTCATTTGGTGGCAGAGCATCATTATTGTTCAGTGCACTAGTCATTTTGTTGATTGAATCAGACCCAACTTGAAATTTCCCACTTTCGAAACGCCAAGACATTGGAAATGGTGTTCTTGAAAGACCTCCCTCATAAAAATTAAACAATCGTGAATCCTTGAAAGCTGAAAGCAGATACGGAGCGTGATGATTGAATTGCAGGATAATGTTTGGGGGAGGCAAGTTACCATACTGCCTGATTACCTCGGCCGATAGCTTTTTAGTTAGGCCACTTCGGTTTGATTCTAAATATAAAGCATGCCGCATTTTATAAGCACTGACCATATTTGTATATCTTTCAGGGTCCAAACATATGATTTTGTGTATTTTTGAATATGTATTTGAGTAATTTATTTTCCAATAGGTATTATAAAATGGATTCATAACAACTGAGAAGAATAGATCTTTACTTTCAAAGAGAGGGCCAAAATAACTATTTATTATTCGTAGCCAAAAACCTCTTTCAGCTGAACTTTTAGGACGTTTCTCTGGAAAAGGGCTAAGCACTAGTAAGATATGCTTTACCATTAAATTATATTTCTATGTTAACCATAAATTGACATTAGGCTTATTTATCTCTTCTGGGCAACAAAGTGAAATCCTTCGTTTGGATGCTTACGAAGATCAATTTCAGTATCTGGAAACGGCCTACAGAATTCATAAAACTCAAAATCTATTTCTGCTTTCAACATTACTCTGAAACCATGCTCAGAAAACTGGTCCATCCACCAACTCTCATCTTTAACTGTTACATGGTGTTCACGCCTGCTAGGGCGTGTACAAACAGAACCGATAAAAATACCCCCATCTTCAGAATGCCTTTTTATATTATTAAATAAACCCTCCAAACTACTTTCAGGGATGTGCTCTAACGCTTCCCAGCAACTAATAACGTTAAAGCAACTTGTCGCATTTTTAGTGCAATCACGAAGCTCAAACTCCTTCGTTATATCGCAGCAAAAGAGGTTATCAGGTATTGTTCGCCAATTTGCTCTTGCCAGAGTCTTGGATATATCGCTACCTTCCAGCCCAATCGCAACATGGCCATTTAACGCGAACTCGAATACCAAGCCACCTCCTGAACACCCTAGATCCAAAAAACTTAAGTTTTCACCATATAGCAGTCTACACTTGTTGTAGAACCCATAATGTCTTGTGTTGTCATCAATTGTGCCTGCAGGATCAATGTGATCTATGGAGTCATATGCGACAGGATGCTCGGTAACAAGCTTGATGTTTCTGTTGTGGCGGATCGACTTTGCACCTACCACCAGATCCACCAAATCACGGTAACGCTGATCTTCAGCTTGGTGTTCTTTTCTTAACATATTCATGACTGAGATGTTTTGCCTCTTAAGATCTAAAACACTTCCTCCCATCAAGCGATCAATGTTGTGCCGTAGTAGCTTCTTTATTAATTTTTTCATTGTGGTTCCACTTTCTAAATGCGCCTAATTTAATAACTTGAACAAAGGTCAGCATAACCTTGATCAAGTTGATCCTGTTTCAGGATCCAGAATCGGCAGACAATTCGTTGCCACCTCTCCAATCATGACACGCTAACTCCTGCCAAGCAAGAACATTACCAATGAACATCGTCGTAGTTGACACTGCCCCGGCAGGAACCTGGGCTCACCACCCCTTTCGTTGCAGAACACTGATTTCCTCCACTCGCTAGCGGTGCATGGCTCACAGACGGAACAGTCGTCAATAACCCGTTGGCCATGTGTAAAGCCAAGCATAGGCGGGCACCTTAGGATGCCAATCAATACAGACTGTGAACTGTCTTGGTTTGCGTGTGCCAATCAAGGTATTTGTGTTGGTAAAATGGCGGGGTGGCCAGCTTACTGGTAATGAAGGCAGATTTTGCATGGAAGTTCAAATCGTATAAACAAGCTGTCGGTCATCATCCACACCGAGAATGGTGAGAAGTTAGTGCTGATGCCGTGAACTGCGTGTCAGTTTCGCCGATGAGGTGTTGGTGGTGGATTGTGGCTCTACTGACAAAACGTGCTACATAGCTGAAGAGCTCGGTGCCAGAGTCACGCATCTGGGTTGGCCGGGTTCCGGGACACTAAAGAACAAGGCGGTTAAGCTTGCCCGCAATGACTGGGTGTTCGTACTGAAAGTAAACGAAAGAATAACGTCTGAACGCAAGCTGAAACCATCGCCACACTGCTAAACCCATCGTCTGCTGTCTACTCGGCGGCAGTGTTGAGCCGTTACTTCGACAAAGACGCCGTAGACCACGGTCTTTACCCGGGCTACTCGCTGCGCTTGTTCAATCGCCAACATGGCAAATTCATCAACAATTCGCGCCAACGCATGCCGAGCAAAGACATCACTAATAAACATGACAACAGCAGGCACTGCAAGCCAACCCTGAACCGAGGCTCAACAACACTTTCGGCGCAATAAACTGGCACCCTCCACTCGCTAGCGGTGCATGGCTCACGGACACGTCTCTGAACCGAAGTCTGCTCACCAGACCTGGTTCCGACACGGATTCACCACGCCCTCCCCCGCTTGATGACGAGAGAGCACTGAGACGAACTCCGTCCTTCAGATGACCTTGGTGGCATCTGTCGCTTGCCCGATGGCAAGTCCAAAGTGCCTATACTGAAAACAGATTTTGCATGAAGGTTCAGTCCGTATGTCCCGGCTGTCGGTCATCGTCATGACCGAGCAGGTCTGTGGCGGCTAGCATCGGTCGAAGAAATTATTCGCAGGGGTCTAGGCGAGGAACGGTGGCTCCGACAAATCAACAGATGTCACATTGAAACAAATTGGTGAGTAGCTGAGCATTAGTTCCAATATACCTGAACGTTGCTAAAGACATGAAATGGATTTAGCGATTTAGCGCATGGCGGGTAATGGTCATGCCGAGATGGGAAAATGACTACGCTGAAAGGAGAATCGAATCGAGTTATGAAGGAGCGCGACTGTCTGAAAGAGGCGGGAGCCTTTGCGAACGGATAGAAATGAAGTTCAGCATGACCAACCGTTAGTCGCGAAGCCTTCCCGATACATATAGTGTGCAAGCAATGACAAGTATCATGACTGGCGAGACCAAGGATTGAGCGGGCGGGAGTTTGCCAAACGCGCTATCAGCGGTCATCTATTACTTGGGAACCCTGGCCACGGCAGTTTCCGTTTCTTTGGCGACCGGCTGCAAAACAATGACGAGACTGCCGCGTTGGCGGTCATACCCGGGAATAAGTCACAAAGCTGCAAAAAGTCCGCTCGCGAGGGCACCAGATACTGCAACAATCGCTCCGCCTATAACAATAGTCCGTATTTTCTTCGCGTTTAAACGGTCGTCGACCAAGGGCTGAATTTGTAGCGACAGGTTTTTGTTCTCAGCAGCCATCTGCAGCGCTAATTTTTTGTTCTCAGCGGACATCTGTCGCTCCAAGTTATGGATTTCCTTGGATATGTTTTTGTTCTCAGCAGCCGTTTGCTGCGCCAGATTTTTGTTCTCAGCAGCCATATTATCCATTCTCTCGGACAAGTTTTTGTTCTCAGCAGCCATCTGTAGTGCCAGGTTTTTGTTCTCAGCAGCCAGAGGCTGAATTTGCAACTCCAGCCTATGAACTCCCTCGGACAGGTTGCCGACTTTGGTGTTTATATCTGGAATAAACTCGTTCACACGATTGTCCAGAGCTGTCAAGCGCTCACCCAGCGAGACCAGTCTACTTTGTATTTCAGAACTTTGTATTTCAGAACTTTGTATTTCAGAGCTTTGTATTTCAGAACTTTGTTCCATTTATTCTCTCCTCTTGGTAGATTAACAATCTGGGGTGAACATTCTACAATGATTTCACCTCCGCTGTGCAACTGGTCAGAGCAATTAAAAGCACGGACAGCACTGCTAGCTGAACCCAGGACGCAAGATCCTGAATTCAGCCACCTGACTGCGCCACCCAGAGATGCAAAAAACTGGCTACCTGCACGCTGATGGAGTCTGTTAAAAGATGAATTCCCATAGTCGTGAAACTGTCTAAATGGGCTATTCTGAAGCACAGGCGGTCTTGAGTGCCAGTCAATGCAGACTGTGAACTGTCTTGGTTTGCGTGTGCCAATCAAGGTATTTGTGTTGGTAAAATGGCGGGGTGGCCAGCTTACTGGTAATGAAGGCAGGTTTTGCATGGAAGTTCAAATCGTATAAACAAGCTGTCGGTCATCATCAACACCGAAGATGATGAAAAGTTCATCGCTGGTGCCGTGGACTGCGCCAGTTTCGCCGATGAAGTGTTAGTGGTGGATTGTAACTCCGCTGACAAAACGCGCGGTAATGCAGAAGAGCTCGGCACCTGGGGTCGCTCAGGGTTGGCCGGGTTCCGGGACACTAAAGAGCAAGGCGGTTAAGCTTGCCCACAATGACCAGGTGTTCGTACTGAAAGTAAACGAGAGAATAACGTCTGAACGCAAGCTGAAACCATCGCCACACTGCTAAACCCATCGTCTGCTGTCTACTCGGCGGAAGGGTTGAGCCGTTACTTCGACAAAGACGCCGTAGACCACTGCCTTTACCCAGGCTACTCGCTGCGCTTGTTCAATCGCCAACATGGCAAATTCATCAACAATTCGCGCCAACGCCTGCCAAGCAAGGACATCACTAATGAACATGACGACAGCAGGCACTGCAAGCCAACCCTGAACTGAGCCTCAACAACACTTTCGGCGCAATAAACTGGCACCCTCCACTCGCTAACCGGGCATGGCTCACAGACACGTCTCTGAACCAAGTCTGCTCACCAGACCTGGTTCCGACACGGATTCACCACGCCCTCCCCCGCTTGATGTCAAGAGAGCACTGAGACGAACTCCGTCCTTCAGATGACCTAGGTGACATCTGTCGCTTGCCGATGGCAAGTCCAAAGTGCCTATACTGAAAACAGATTTTGCATGAAGGTTCAGTCCGTATGTCCCAGCTGTCGGTCATCGTCATGACCGAGCAGGTCTGTGGCAGCTAGCATCGGTCGAAGAAATTATTCGCAGGGGTCTAGGCGAGGAACGGTGGCTCCGACAAATCAACAGATGTCACATTGAAACAAATTGGTGAGTAGCTGAGCATTAGTTCCAATATGCCTGAACGTTGCTAAAGACATGAAAGGGATTTAGCGATTTGGCGCATGGCGGGTAATGGTCATGCCGGGATGGGAAAGTGGCTACGCTGAAAGGAGAACCGAATCGAGTTATGAAGGAGCGCGATTGTCTGAAAGAGGCGGGAGCCTTTGCGAAGGGATAGAAATAAAGTTCAGTATGACCAACCGTTAGTCGCGAAGCCTTCCCGATACATATAGTGTGCAAGCAATGACAAGTATCATGACTGGCGAGACCAAGGATTGAGCGGGCGGGAGTTTGCCAAACGCGCTATCAGCTGTCATCTAAAACTTGGGAACCCTGGCCACGGCAGTTTCCGTTTCTTTGGCGACCGGCTGCAAAACAATGACGAGACTGCCGCGTTGGCGGTCATACCCGGGAATAAGTCACAAAGCTGCAAAAAGTCCGCTCGCCAGGGCGCCAGATACCGCAACAATCGCTCCGCCTATAACAATAGTCCGTATTTTCTTCGCGTTTAAACGGTCGTCGACCAAGGGCTGAATTTGTAGCGACAGGTTTTTGTTCTCAGCAGCCATCTGCAGCGCTAATTTTTTGTTCTCAGCGGACATCTGTCGCTCCAAGTTATGGATTTCCTTGGATATGTTTTTGTTCTCAGCAGCCGTTTGCTGCGCCAGATTTTTGTTCTCAGCAGCCATATTATCCATTCTCTCGGACAAGTTTTTGTTCTCAGCAGCCATCTGTAGTGCCAGGTTTTTGTTCTCAGCAGCCAGAGGCTGAATTTGCAACTCCAGCCTATGAACTCCCTCGGACAGGTTACCGACTTTGGTGTTTATATCTGGAATAAACTCGTTCACACGATTGTCCAGAGCTGTCAAGCACTCACCCAGCGAGACCAGTCTACTTTGTATTTCAGAACTTTGTATTTCAGAACTTTGTATTTCAGAACTTTGTATTTCAGAACTTTGTTCCATTTATTCTCCCCTCTTGGTAGATTAACAACCTGGGGTGCTCATTCTACAATGATTTCACACCAGCTGTGCAACTGGTCAGAGCAATTAAAAGCATGGACAGCACTGCTAGCTGAACCCAGGACGCAAGATCCTGAATTCAGCCACCAGACTGGCCACCCAGAGATGCAAAAAACTGGCCACCTGCACGCTGATGGAGTCTGTTAAAAGATGAATTCCCATAGTCGTGAAACTGTCTAAATGGGCTATTCTGAAGCACAGGCGGTCTTGAGTGCCAATCAATGCAGACTGTGAACTGTCTTGGTTTGCGTGTGCCAATCAAGGTATTTGTGTTGGTAAAATGGCGGGGTGGCCAGCTTACTGGTAATGAAGGCAGGTTTTGCATGGAAGTTCAAATCGTATAAACAAGCTGTCGGTCATCATCAACACCGAAGATGATGAAAAGTTCATCGCTGGTGCCGTGGACTGCGCCAGTTTCGCCGATGAAGTGTTAGTGGTGGATTGTAACTCCGCTGACAAAACGCGCGGTAATGCAGAAGAGCTCGGCACCTGGGGTCGCTCAGGGTTGGCCGGGTTCCGGGACACTAAAGAGCAAGGCGGTTAAGCTTGCCCACAATGACCAGGTGTTCGTACTGAAAGTAAACGAGAGAATAACGTCTGAACTGCAAGCTGAAATCCTCTCAACTCTGCTAAACCCATCGTCTGTTGGCTACTCGGCGGAAGGGTTGAGCCGTTACTTCGACAAAGACGCCGTAGACCACGGTCTTTACCCAGGCTACTCGCTGCGCTTGTTCAATCGCCAACATGGCAAATTCATCAACAATTCGCGCCAACGCCTGCCAAGCAAGGACATCACTAATGAACATGACGACAGCAGGCACTGCAAGCCAACCCTGAACCGAGGCTCAACAACACTTTCGGCGCAATAAACTGGCACCCACCACTCGCTAACCGGGCATGGCTCACAGACACGTCTCTGAACCGAAGTCTGCTCACCAGACCTGGTTCCGACACGGATTCACTACGCCCTCCCCCGCTTGATGTCAAGAGAGCACTGAGACGAACTCCGTCCATCAGATGACCTTGGTGACATCTGTCGCTTCCCTGAGACTGAAAACCGGGGTCGCTCCTGTGCATAAGTTGGCCCGAACTTTGGTAATGATCCATTAATGGGTGCTTTGTGTCGTACCGGGGATTTTTGGGATTAGGCTTTGTGGTCGTGTCACCAAGATTAAATGACGGGGCATCTGCTTTTTCGTTACTTCACTTCGTTTTTGTTTTACGTTTCATGCCAAGAAGCTCCGAGTCCTGATTTACTTCCGAGTGTTCCTCCGAAATCGGGAATGGATTTCTAAATGCAAGTTGTCTTACACGTTCAAGAATTTTCATGATGGGGCGACCCATAATTTTGCATGCCGAATTCGGCAACATCATGTTTTCAACCAAAATTTCACACAATTCGGGCTTGTCAAGGTCACAATCAGTCTTATCATTATAAAGTTTTTGTAGGTACGATCCTGGGTTTTTCGCCGTCTTGCACGTTTTCACCTCTGCTTCGGTAAATTTGGCACGGTTCTTCACCCACTTGGTATAATCCTCCGTTAGCTTGTCATGGTTCTCGACCTGCCTGTCCATCGCAACTGCAATCTCGCTGCACGAAAAATTGTCGAACTCAAATGCTTTATTCCATATATGAATGTGATCTGGTTGCGTCACATAACGTTGATCGCTATAGGTAGATTTCGCTTTACGCGCCTCTTCTTCGAGTCTTCTCGCATAATTTTCATTGTCCAGAATAAGGAATGTAAGCGTTTGATGGGAATGTAGATAATCTATCAACCGAAAGATAGCCCTGAAACGATCTTTTTTGGTACCTGTTGCCACATTAACACCATGCAGATTGATAAGCTCGATACCATACTTCCCTGGATGTTTCTCATAAAAAGATTCAAATATTTTCTGTACTGCGTCCACCTCACTCTCGCCTTCGACAAAGAGTGAGAGTTTTGGCTGAGGATTGAGATTATAAAGATTGACTACGAACTCAAGATGGCGGAGAGGATCTTTTCGGACAGATAATTCTGGAACAAGTTTACTCGTATCCTTTCCAACCTCATTAGGTAGTGGTAGCACTTCCTCATATAAATCCTGATGTAAAAGACGAAGCATGTGTGCACCAGCTCGTAACGTTTCTGCCCTTAAAGCATCTCCTTTCAGTTTCAACCGTTTAGACACGGAGATGAACTGTGTAAGCTGGTACCAGTCAGCGAGCGGGTCGTCATGCTCTTGTATTCGCGCCAAGCATTCATAGGCAAAACGTAATTTTTTAGGAGTCAGATGAAACAGGCGTTCGGCGGTCTGTGGTTGCCACTGTTGCGCCTCTTCATACCAAGTTGATTTGAATTTTAAGTAATCATTACTTATGAAAGGAGCTGAACTATTGATCCACCTTTCTCGCATCTTTCTCTGATCGGTCTGCGTTATCGGGAAATATTTATTGGACACAAATTGACAAAGCAACTCTACACAGCGACTATGCTCATGTTCACGGAGCTCATCAGCTGATTTCTTAACAGATTGCATCAAGCTTTCACCAAATTTGCACCAGTCAATATTTTTCTGTTCATCAATATCGAGACAAACATCCATTCCAATTAGGTTCGTTAGCACCTGAAGTACCATATAGAGGTAATAGATTTGGAAAATAGAGTAATAGCCCTCCTGCGTTCGATCCTCGTGATCGGGAACTTCATGTGCTAGAGGAACACCTGTCGTATCCCAAGCTCGTTCATTTTCAAACCAGTTATTGCGCGCTTGAACAGGAATATCAAATACTGGTGTGCCATTTTTGGAAGTTTTTACCCTGAAAATAGGAACAAAAAGACCAAGACGTTCAAGCCTTAAAAGACGCTTCCGATCAATAGATAGGCCACGGTCGCGACAGAACTAAACAAATCGATCAGTTGTCAACAATGGGCAAGCAATTACAGCACCGGTCTCTACAATCTTTCTTCCTGCGTTGGGAGGAATACTAAGCAGTGTGTCATTACATGACCCCGTTTGATTCTCCTTGGATTCCATCATCATCATTCCTCTGCTTAGTTTGGGGTGTATGGGTTTGGGTCACAGTTTACGGACACGCCTGAAAAGGTCAACCGTGACCGTGCAGGTATGTCATACAAAGAAGAAATTATTCGCAGGGGTATAGGCGAGGAGCGGTGCTTCGACAAATCAACAGATGTCACATTGAATCAAATTGGCGGGTAGCTGAGCACTAGACCCAATATGCCTGAACGTTGCTAAAGACATGAAAGGGATTTGGCGATTTAGCGCATGTCGGGTAATGGTCATGCCGAGATGGGAAAGTGGCTACGCTGATAGGGGAACCGAATCGAGTTATGAAGGAGCGCGATTGTCTGAAAGAGGCGGGAGCCTTTGCGAAGGAATAGAAATGAAGTTCAGTATGACCAACCGTTAGTCGCGAAGTCTTCCCGATACATATAGTGTGCAAGCAATGACAAGCATCATGACTGGCGAGACCAAGGATTGAGCGGGCGGGAGTTTGCCAAACGCGCTATCAGCGGTCATCTGTTACTTGGGTTCCCTGGCCACGGCAGTTTCCGTCTCTTTGGCGACTGACTGCAAAACAATGACGAGACTGCCGCGTTGGCGGTCATACCCGGGAATAAGTCACAAAGCTGCAAAAAGTCCGCTCGCGAGGGCGCCAGATACCGCAACAATCGCTCCGCCTATAACAATAGTCCGTATTTTCTTCGCGTTTAAACGGTCGTCGACCAAGGGCTGAATTTGTAGTGCTAGGTTATGGATTTCCTTGGATATGTTTTTGTTATCAGCAGCCGTTTGCTGCGCCAGATTTTTGTTCTCAGCAGCCATATTATCTATTCTCTCGGACAAGTTTTTGTTCTCAGCAGCCAGAGGCTGAATTTGCAGTGCCAGGTTTTTGTTCTCAGCAGCCATCTGCAGTGCCAGGTTTTTGTTCTCAGCAGCCATCTGCAGTGCCAGGTTTTTGTTCTCAGCAGCCGTTTGCTGCGCCAAGTTATGGATTTCCTTGGACAGATTATCGACTTTGGTGTTTATATCTGGAATAAACTCGTTCACACGATTGTCCAGAGCTGTCAAGCGCTCACCCAACGAGACCAATCTACTTTGTACTTTGAATCTTTGTTCCATTTATTCTCTCCTCTTGGTAGATTAACAATCTGGGGTGAACATTCTACAATGATTTCACCTCCGCTGTGCAACTGGTCAGAGCAATTAAAAGCATGGACAGCACTGCTAGCTGAACCGGATCACAAGATCCTGAGTTCGGCCACCTGACTGCGCCACGCAGAGATGCGGAAAACTGACTACCTGCACACGGTGGAGTCTGTTAAAAGATGAATTCCCATAGTCGTGAAACTGTCTAAATGGGCTATTCTGAAGCACAGGCGGTCTTGAGTGCTAGTCAAAGCAGGATGTGAACTTCCTTGGTTTGGTGTGTGCCACTGCAAGGTATTTGTGTTTTAGATAAATGGCGGGATGGCCAGCAGTGCTGGTGCTGAAAGCAGATTTTGCATGAAGGTTCAGGCCGTATGGCAAAACTGTCGGTCGTCATCATTACCGAGAATGAGGAGAAGTTCATCGCTGATGCCGCTAACTGCACCAGTTTCGCCGATGAGGTGTTGGCGGTGGATTGTGTCCCTACTGGCAAAACGTGCGACATCGCAGAAGAGCTCGGTGCCAGGGTCGCGCATCAGGGTTGGCTGGGTTTCTGAGTGCCTGAAAACAAGGCTGTTAAGCTTGCCCGCAATGACTGGGTGTTCGTGCTGAAAGTAAACGAGAGGATAACGTCTGAACTGCAAGCTGAAATCCTCTCAACTCTGCTAAACCCATCGTCTGCTGTCTACTCGGCGGCAGTGTTGAGCCGTTACTTCGACAAAGACGCCGTAGACCACGGTCTTTACCCAGGCTACTCGCTGCGCTTGTTCAATCGCCAACATGGCAAATTCATCAACAATTCGCGTCAACGCCTGCCAAGCAAGGACATCACTAATGAACATGACGACAGCAGGCACTGCAAGCCAACCCTGAACCGAGGCTCAACAACACTTTCGGCGCAATAAACTGGCACCCTCCACTCGCTAACGGGGCATGGCTCACAGACGCGTCTCTGAACCGAAGTCTGCTCACCAGACCTGGTTCCGACACGGATTCACCACGCCCTCCCCCGCTTGATGTCAAGAGAGCACTGAGACGAACTCCGTCCTTCAGATGACCTAGGTGACATCTGTCGCTTGCCCGATGGCAAGTCCAAAGTGCCTATACTGAAAACAGATTTTGCATGAAGGTTTAGTCCGTATGTCCCGGCTGTCGGTCATCGTCATGACCGAGCAGGTCTGTGGCGGCTAGCATCGGTCGAAGAAATTATTCGCAGGGGTCTAGGCGAGGAACGGTGGCTCCGACAAATCAACAGGTGTCACATTGAAACAAATTGGTGAGTAGCTGAGCGCTAGTTCCAATATGCCTGAACGTTGCTAAAGACATGAAATGGATTTAGCGATTTAGCGCGTGTCGGGTAATGGTCATGCCGGGATGGGAAAGTGGCTACGCTGAAAGGAGAACCGAATCGGGTTATGAAGGAGCACGATTGTCTGAAAGAGGCGGGAGCCTTTGCGAAGGGGTCGAAACGGAGTTCAGTATGACCAACCGTTAGTCGCGAAGCCTTCCCGATACATATAGTGTGCAAGCAATGACAAGTATCATGACTGGCGAGACCAAGGATTGAGTGGGCGGGAGTTTGCCAAACGCGCTATCAGCGGTCATCTATTACTTGGGAACCCTGGCCACGGCAGTTTCCGTCTCATTGGCGACTGGCTGCAAAACAACGACAAGACTGCCGCGTTGGCACTTCATGTCCGGGAATAAGTTACAAAGCTGCAAAAAGTCCGCTCGC
This sequence comes from uncultured candidatus Poriferisulfidus sp., assembly GCA_965215765.1. GTDB lineage: Bacteria > Pseudomonadota > Gammaproteobacteria > Poriferisulfidales > Oxydemutatoraceae. The sequence continues at coordinate 1,974,488 of OZ244118.1, forward strand.
GAGGGCACCAGATACCGCAACAATCGCTCCGCCTATAACAATAGTCCGTATTTTCTTCGCGTTTAAACGGTCGTCGACTAAGGGCTGAATTTGCAGTACAAATTTATCCATTCTCTCGGACAAGTTTTTGTTACCAGCGGCCATCTGTCGCTCCAAGTTTTTGTTATCAGCGGACATCTGCCGCTCCAAGTTTTTGTTATCAGCGGACATCTGCCGCTTCAAGTTTTTGTTCTCAGCGGACATCTGACGCTCCAAGTTATGGATTTCCTTGGATATGTTTTTGTTCTCAGCAGCCATATTATCCATTCTCTCGGACAAGTTTTTGTTCTCAGCAGTCATCTGTCGCTCCAGGTTTTTGTTCTCAGCAGCCAGAGGCTGAATTTGCAGCTCCAGCCTATGAACTCCCTCGGACAGGTTATCGACTTTGGTGTTTATATCTGGAATAAACTCGTTCACACGGTTGTCCAGAGCTGTCAAGCGCTCACCCAGCGAGACCAGGCTACTTCGTACTTTGAAACTTTGTTTCATTTATTCTCTCCTCTTGGTAGATTAACAACCTGGGGTGCTTATTCTACAATGATTTCACCCCCGCTGTGCAACTGGTCAGAGCAATCAAAAGCATGAACAGCACTGCTTACCTGAACCCAGGACGCAAGATCCTGAATTCAGCCACCAGACTGGCCACCCAGAGATGCAAAAAACTGGCTACCTGCACGCTGATGGAGTCTGTTAAAAGATGAATTCCCATAGTCGTGAAACTGTCTAAATGGGCTATTCTGAAGCACAGGCGGTCTTGAGTGCCAGTCAAAGCAGGATGTGAACTTCCTTGGTTTGGCGTGTGCTACTGCAAGGTATTTGTGTTTGGAAAAATAGCGGGGTGGCCAGCAGTGCTGGTGCTGAAAGCAGATTTTGCATGAAGGTTCAGGTCGTATGGCAAAACTGTCGGTTGTCATCAATACCGAGAATGGTGAGAAGTTAGTCGCGATGCCATGAACTGCGACAGTTTCGCCGATGAGGTGTTGGCGGTGGATTGTGTCCCTACTGGCAAAACGTGCGACATCGCAGAAGAGCTCGGTGCCAGGGTCTCGCGTCTGGGTTGGCCGGGTTCCGGGACACTAAAGAACAAGGTGGTTAAGCTTGCCCGCAATGACCAGATGTTCGTACTGAAAGTAAACGAAAGAATAACGTCTGAACGCAAGCTGAAATCCTCTCAACTCTGCTAAACCCATCGTCTGCTGTCTACTCGGCGACAGTGTTGAGCCGTTACTTCGACAAAGACGCCGTAGACCACGGTCTTTACCCAGGCTACTCGCTGCGCTTGTTCAATCGCCAACATGGCAAATTCATCAACAATTCGCGCCAACGCCTGCCAAGCAAGGACATCACTAATGAACATGACGACAGCAGGCACTGCAAGCCAACCCTGAACCGAGGCTCAACAACACTTTCGGCGCAATAAACTGGCACCCTCCACTCGCTACGGGGCATGGCTCACAGACGCGTCTCTGAACCGAAGTCTGCTCACCAGACCTGGTTCCGACACGGATTCACCACGCCCTCCCCCGCTTGATGTCAAGAGAGCACTGAGACAAACTCCGTCCTTCAGATGACCTAGGTGACATCTGTCGCTTGCCCGATGGCAAGTCCATAGTGCCTATACTGAAAGCAGATTTTGCATGAAGGTTCAGTCCGTATGTCCCGGCTGTCGGTCATCGTCATGACCGAGCAGGTCTGTGGCGGCTAGCATCGGTCGAAGAAATTATTCGCAGGGGTCTAGGCGAGGAACGGTGGCTCCGACAAATCAACAGATGTCACATTGAAACAAATTGGTGAGTAGCTGAGCGCTAGTTCCAATATGCCTGAACGTTGCTAAAGACATGAAATGGATTTAGCGATTTGGCGCGTGTCGGGTAATGGTCATGCCGGGATGGGAAAGTGGCTACGCTGAAAGGAGAACCGAATCGGGTTATGAAGGAGCGCGATTGTCTGAAAGAGGCGGGAGCCTTTGCGAAGGGGTCGAAGCGAAGTTCAGCATGACCAACCGTTAGTCGCGAAGCCTTCCCGATACATATAGTGTGCAAGCAATGACAATTATCATGACTGGCGAGACCAAGGATTGAGCGAGCGGGAGTTTGCCAAAACGCGCTATCAGCGGTCATCTATTACTTGGGAACCCTGGCCACGGCAGTTTCCATCTCTTTGGCGACTGGCTGCAAAACAACGACGAGACTGCCGCGTTGGAGCTTCATGTCCGGGAATAGGTCACAAAGCTGCAAAAAGTCCGCTCGCTAGGGCACCAGATACTGCAACAATCGCTCCGCCCATAACAATAGTCCGTATTTTCTTCGCGTTTAAACGGTCGTCGACCAAGGGCTGAATTTGTAGCGACAGGTTTTTGTTCTCAGTAGCCATCTGCAGCGCTAATTTTTTGTTCTCAGCGGACATCTGTCGCTCCAAGTTATGGATTTCCTTGGATATGTTTTTGTTCTCAGCAGCCGTTTGCTGCGCCAGATTTTTGTTCTCAGCAGCCATATTATCCATTCTCTCGGACAAGTTTTTGTTCTCAGCAGCCATCTGTAGTGCCAGGTTTTTGTTCTCAGCAGCCAGAGGCTGAATTTGCAACTCCAGCCTATGAACTCCCTCGGACAGGTTGCCGACTTTGGTGTTTATATCTGGAATAAACTCGTTCACACGATTGTCCAGAGCTGTCAAGCGCTCACCCAGCGAGACCAGTCTACTTTGTATTTCAGAACTTTGTATTTCAGAGCTTTGTATTTCAGAACTTTGTTCCATTTATTCTCTCCTCTTGGTAGATTAACAATCTGGGGTGAACATTCTACAATGATTTCACCTCCGCTGTGCAACTGGTCAGAGCAATTAAAAGCATGGACAGCACTGCTAGCTGAACCCAGGACGCAAGATCCTGAATTCAGCTAGCAGACTGGCCACCCAGAGATGCAAAAAACTGGCTACCTGCACGCTGATGGAGTCTGTTAAAAGATGAATTCCCATAGTCGTGAAACTGTCTAAATGGGCTATTCTGAAGCACAAGCGGTCTTGAGTGCCAATCAATGCAGACTGTGAACTGTCTTGGTTTGCGTGTGCCACTGCAAGGTATTCGTGTTTGGAAAAATAGCGGGATGGACAACAGTGCTGGTGCTGGTGCTGGTGCTGGTGCTGAAGCAGATTTTGCATGAAGGTTCAGGTCGTATGGCAAAACTGTCGGTCGTCATCATTACCGAGAATGAGGAGAAATTCATCGCTGATGCCGTGAACTGCGTCAGTTTCGCCGATGAGGTGTTGGTGGTGGATTGTGGCTCTACTGACAAAACGTGCGACATCGCAGAAGAGCTCGGTGCCAGGGTCGCGCATCAGGGTTGGCTGGGTTTCTGAGTGCCTGAAAACAAGGCTGTTAAGCTTGCCCACAATGACCAGGTGTTCGTACTGAAAGTAAACGAAAAAATAACGTCTGAACGCAAGCTGAAATCCTCTCAACTCTGCAGGACCCATCGTCTGCTGTCTACTCGGCGGCAGTGTTGAGCCGTTACTTCGACAAAGACGCCGTAGACCACGGTCTTTACCCAGGCTACTCGCTGCGCTTGTTCAATCGCCAACATGGTAAATTCATCAACAATTCGCGCCAACGCCTGCCAAGCAAGGACATCACTAATGAACATGACGACAGCAGGCACTGCAAGCCAACCCTGAACCGAGGCTCAACAACACTTTCGGCGCAATAAACTGGCACCCTCCACTCGCTAACGGGGCATGGCTCACAGACGCGTCTCTGAACCGAAGTCTGCTCACCAGACCTGGTTCCGACACGGATTCACCACGCCCTCCCCTGCTTGATGTCAAGAGAGCACTGAGACGAACTCCGTCCTTCAGATGACCTAGGTGACATCTGTCGCTTGCCCGATGGCAAGTCCAAAGTGCCTATACTGAAAACAGATTTTGCATGAAGGTTCAGTCCGTATGTCCAAGCTGTCGGTCATCGTCATGACCGAGCAGGTCTGTGGCGGCTAGCATCGGTCGAAGAAATTATTCGCAGGGGTCTAGGCGAGGAACGGTGGCTCCGACAAATCAACAGATGTCACATTGAAACAAATTGGTGAGTAGCTGAGCACTAGTTCCAATATGCCTGAACGTTGCTAAAGACATGAAAGGGATTTAGCGATTTGGCGCATGTCGGGTAATGGTCATGCCGGGATGGGAAAGTGGCTACGCTGAAAGGAGAACCGAATCGAGTTATGAAGGAGCGCGACTGTCTGAAAGAGGCGGGAGCCTTTGCGAACGGATAGAAATAAAGTTCAGTATGACCAACCGTTAGTCGCGAAGCCTTCCCGATACATATAGTGTGCAAGCAATGACAAGTATCATGACTGGCGAGACCAAGGATTGAGCGGGCGGGAGTTTGCCAAACGCGCTATCAGCGGTCATCTATTACTTGGGAACCCTGGCCACGGCAGTTTCCGTTTCTTTGGCGACTAACTGCAAAACAACGACAAGACTGCCGCGTTGGCGGTCATACCCGGGAATAAGTCACAAAGCTGCAAAAAGTCCGCTCGCGAGGGCACCAGATACCGCAACAATCGCTCCGCCTATAACAATAGTCCGTATTTTCTTAGCGTTTAAACGGTCGTCGACCAAGGGCTGAATTTGTAGCGACAGGTTTTTGTTCTCAGCAGCCATCTGCAGCGCTAATTTTTTGTTCTCAGCAGCCACCTGCAGTGCCAAGTTTTTGTTCTCAGCGGCCATCTGTCGCTCCAAGTTTTTGTTCTCAGCGGACATCTGTCGCTCCAAGTTATGGATTTCCTTGGATATGTTTTTGTTATCAGCAGCCGTTTGCTGCGCCAGATTTTTGTTATCAGCAGCCATATTATCCATTCTCTCGGATAAGTTTTTGTTTTCAGCAGCCATCTGTAGTGCCAGGTTTTTGTTCTCAGCAGCCAGAGGCTGAATTTGCAACTCCAGCCTATGAACTCCCTCGGACAGGTTACCGACTTTGGTGTTTATATCTGGAATAAACTCGTTCACACGATTGTCCAGAGCTGTCAAGCACTCACCCAGCGAGACCAGTCTACTTTGTATTTCAGAACTTTGTATTTCAGAACTTTGTTCCATTTATTCTCCCCTCTTGGTAGATTAACAACCTGGGGTGCTCATTCTACAATGATTTCACCCCAGCTGTGCAACTGGTCAGAGCAATTAAAAGCATGGGCAGCACTGCTAGCTGAACCCAGGACGCAAGATCCTGAATTCAGCCACCAGACTGGCCACCCAGAGATGCAAAAAACTGGCTACCTGCACGCTGATGGAGTCTGTTAAAAGATGAATTCCCATAGTCGTGAAACTGTCTAAATGGGCTATTCTGAAGCACAGGCGGTCTTGAGTGCCAATCAATGCAGACTGTGAACTGTCTTGGTTTGCGTGTGCCAATCAAGGTATTTGTGTTAGTAAAATGGCGGGGTGGCCAGCTTACTGGTAATGAAGGCAGGTTTTGCATGGAAGTTCAAATCGTATAAACAAGCTGTCGGTCATCATCAACACCGAAGATGATGAAAAGTTCATCGCTGGTGCCGTGGACTGCGCCAGTTTCGCCGATGAAGTGTTAGTGGTGGATTGTAACTCCGCTGACAAAACGCGCGGTAATGCAGAAGAGCTCGGCACCTGGGGTCGCTCAGGGTTGGCCGGGTTCCGGGACACTAAAGAGCAAGGCGGTTAAGCTTGCCCACAATGACCGGGTGTTCGTACTGAAAGTAAACGAAAGAATAACGTCTGAACGCAAGCTGAAACCATCGCCACACTGCTAAACCCATCGTCTGCTGTCTACTCGGCGGAAGGGTTGAGCCGTTACTTCGACAAAGACGCCGTAGACCACTGCCTTTACCCAGGCTACTCGCTGCGCTTGTTCAATCGCCAACATGGCAAATTCATCAACAATTCGCGCCAACGCCTGCCAAGCAAGGACATCACTAATGAACATGACGACAGCAGGCACTGCAAGCCAACCCTGAACCGAGGCTCAACAACACTTTCGGCGCAATAAACTGGCACCCTCCACTCGCTAACGGGGCATGGCTCACAGACACGTCTCTGAACCGAAGTCTGCGCACCAGACCTGGTTCCGACACGGATTAACCCGCCCTCCCCCGCTTGATGTCAAGAGAGCACTGAGACGAACCCTGTCCTTCAGATAATCATGGTGACATCTGTCGCTTCCCTGAGACTGAAAACCGGGGTCGCTCCTGTGCATAAGTTGGCCCGAACTTTGGTAATGATCCATTAATGGGTGCTTTGTGTCGTACCGGGGATTTTTGGGATTAGGCTTTGTGGTCGTGTCACCAAGATTAAATGACGGGGCATCTGCTTTTTCGTTACTTCACTTCGTTTTTGTTTTACGTTTCATGCCAAGAAGCTCCGAGTCCTGATTTACTTCCGAGTGTTCCTCCGAAATCGGGAATGGATTTCTAAATGCAAGTTGTCTTACACGTTCAAGAATTTTCATGATGGGGCGAACCTTAATTTTGCATGCCGAATTCGGCAACATCATGTTTTCAACCAAAATTTCACACAATTCGGGCTTGTCAAGGTCACAATCAGTCTTATCATTATAAAGTTTTTGTAGGTACGATCCTGGGTTTTTCGCCGTCTTGCACGTTTTCACCTCTGCTTCGGTAAATTTGGCACGGTTCTTCACCCACTTGGTATAATCCTCCGTTAGCTTGTCATGGTTCTCGACCTGCCTGTCCATCGCAACTGCAATCTCGCTGCACGAAAAATTGTCGAACTCAAATGCTTTATTCCATATATGAATGTGATCTGGTTGCGTCACATAACGTTGATCGCTATAGGTAGATTTCGCTTTACGCGCCTCTTCTTCGAGTCTTCTCGCATAATTTTCATTGTCCAGAATAAGGAATGTAAGCGTTTGATGGGAATGTAGATAATCTATCAACCGAAAGATAGCCCTGAAACGATCTTTTTTGGTACCTGTTGCCACATTAACACCATGCAGATTGATAAGCTCGATACCATACTTCCCTGGATGTTTCTCATAAAAAGATTCAAATATTTTCTGTACTGCGTCCACCTCACTCTCGCCTTCGACAAAGAGTGAGAGTTTTGGCTGAGGATTGAGATTATAAAGATTGACTACGAACTCAAGATGGCGGAGAGGATCTTTTCGGACAGATAATTCTGGAACAAGTCTACTCGTATCCTTTCCAACCTCATTAGGTAGTGGTAGCACTTCCTCATATAAATCCTGATGTAAAAGACGAAGCATGTGTGCACCAGCTCGTAACGTTTCTGCCCTTAAAGCATCTCCTTTCAGTTTCAACCGTTTAGACACGGAGATGAACTGTGTAAGCTGGTACCAGTCAGCGAGCGGGTCGTCATGCTCTTGTATTCGCGCCAAGCATTCATAGGCAAAACGTAATTTTTTAGGAGTCAGATGAAACAGGCGTTCGGCGGTCTGTGGTTGCCACTGTTGCGCCTCTTCATACCAAGTTGATTTGAATTTTAAGTAATCATTACTTATGAAAGGAGCCAAACTATTGATCCACCTTTCTCGCATCTTTCTCTGATCGGTCTGCGTTATCGGGAAATATTTATTGGACACAAATTGACAAAGCAACTCTACACAGCGACTATGCTCATGTTCACGGAGCTCATCAGCTGATTTCTTAATCAGATTGCATCAAGCTTTCACCAGTTTTGCACCAGTCAATATTTTTCTGCTCATCAATATCGAGACAAACATCCATTCCAATTAGGTTCGTTAGCACCTGAAGTACCATATAGAGGTAATAGATTTGGAAAATAGAGTAATAGCCCTCCTGCGTTCGATCCTCGTGATCGGGAACTTCATGTGCTAGAGGAACACCTGTCGTATCCCAAGCTCGTTCATTTTCAAACCAGTTATTGCGCGCTTGAACAGGAATATCAAATACTGGTGTGCCATTTTTGGAAGTTTTTACCCTGAAAATAGGGGCAAAAAGACCAAGACGTTCAAGCCTTAAAAGACGCTTCCGATCAATAGATAGGCCACGGTCGCGACAGAACTGAACAAATTAATCCGTTGTCAACAATGGGCAAGCAATTACAGCACCGGCCTCTACAATCTTTCTTCCTGCGTTGGGAGGAATACTAAGCAGTGTGTCATTACATGACCCCGTTTGATTCTCCTTGGATTCCATCATCATCATTCCTCTGCTTAGTTTGGGGTGTATGGGTTTGGGTCACAGTTTACGGACACGCCTGAAAAGGTCAACCGTGACCGTGCAGGTGTGTCATACAAGGGAGGAATTATTCGCAGGGGTCTAGACGAGGAGCGGTGGTTCCGACAAATCAACAGATGTCACATTGAATCAAATTGGCGGGTAGCTGAGCACTAGTTCCAATATGCCTGAACGTTGCTAAAGACATGAAAGGGATTTGGCGATTTAGCGCATGTCGGGTAATGGTCATGCCGAGATGGGAAAGTGGCTACGCTGATAGGGGAACCGAATCGAGTTATGAAGGAGCGCGATTGTCTGAAAGAGGCGGGAGCCTTTGCGAAGGAATAGAAATAAAGTTCAGTATGACCAACCGTTAGTCGCGAAGCCTTCCCGATACATATAGTGTGCAAGCAATGACAAGTATCATGACTGGCGAGACCAAGGATTGAGTGGGCGGGAGTTTGCCAAACGCGCTATCAGCGGTCATCTGTTACTTGGGTTCCCTGGCCACGGCAGTTTCCGTCTCTTTGGCGACTGACTGCAAAACAACGACAAGACTGCCGCGTTGGCGGTCATACCCGGGAATAAGTCACAAAGCTGCAAAAAGTCCGCTCGCGAGGGCGCCAGATACCGCAACAATCGCTCCGCCTATAACAATAGTCCGTATTTTCTTCGCGTTTAAACGGTCGTCGACCAAGGGCTGAATTTGCAGCGCCAGGTTTTTGTTCTCAGTAGCCATCTGCAGTGCTAATTTTTTGTTCTCAGCAGCCACTTGCAGTGCCAAGTTTTTGTTCTCAGCGGACATCTGTCGCTCCAAGTTATGGATTTCCTTGGACAGATTATCGACTTTGGTGTTTATATCTGGAATAAACTCGTTCACACGATTGTCCAGAGCTGTCAAGCGCTCACCCAACGAGACCAATCTACTTTGTACTTTGAATCTTTGTTCCATTTATTCTCTCCTCTTGGTAGATTAACAATCTGGGGTGAACATTCTACAATGATTTCACCTCCGCTGTGCAACTGGTCAGAGCAATTAAAAGCATGGACAGCACTGCTAGCTGAACCGGATCACAAGATCCTGAGTTCGGCCACCTGACTGCGCCACGCAGAGATGCGGAAAACTGGCTACCTGCACACGGTGGAGTCTGTTAAAAGATGAATTCCCATAGTCGTGAAACTGTCTGAATGGGCTATTCTGAAGCACAGGCGGTCTTGAGTGCCAGTCAAAGCAGGATGTGAACTTCCTTGGTTTGGCGTGTGCCACTGCAAGGTATTCGTGTTTGGAAAAATAGCGGGATGGACAACAGTGCTGGTGCTGAAAGCAGATTTTGCATGAAGGTTCAGGTCGTATGGCAAAACTGTCGGTCGTCATCCACACCGAGAATGACGAGAAGTTAGTCGCTGATGCCGCTAACTGCACCAGTTTCGCCGATGAGGTGTTGGAACTGGACTGTGTCTCTACTGACAAAACACCGATATTGCAGAAGAGCTCGGTGCCCTGGTCGCGCTCAGGGTTGGCTGGGTTTCTGGGTGCCTGAAAACAAGGCGGTTGAGCTTGCCCGCAATGACCAGGTGTTCGTACTGAAAGTAAACGAAAGAATAACGTCTGAACTGCAAGCTGAAATCCTCTCGGCTCTGCAGGACCCATCGTCTGTTGGCTACTCGGCGGAAGGGTTGAGCCGTTACTTCGACAAAGGGGCCATAGACCACGGTCTTTACCCGGGCTACTCGCTGCGCTTGTTCAATCGCCAACATGGCAAATTCATCAACAATTCGCGCCAACGCCTGCCAAGCAAGGACATCACTAATGAACATGACGACAGCAGGCACTGCAAGCCAACCCTGAACCGAGGCTCAACAACACTTTCGGCGCAATAAACTGGCACCCTCCACTCGCTAACCGGGCATGGCTCACAGACACGTCTCTGAACCAAGTCTGCTCACCAGACCTGGTTCCGACACGGATTCACCACGCCCTCCCCCGCTTGATGTCAAGAGAGCACTGAGACGAACTCCGTCCTTCAGATGACCTTGGTGACATCTGTCGCTTGCCCGATGGCAAGTCCAAAGTGCCTATACTGAAAACAGATTTTGCATGAAGGTTCAGTCCGTATGTCCCAGCTGTCGGTCATCGTCATGACCGAGCAGGTCTGTGGCGGCTAGCATCGGTCGAAGAAATTATTCGCAGGGGTCTAGGCGAGGAACGGTGGCTCCGACAAATCAACAGATGTCACATTGAAACAAATTGGTGAGTAGCTGAGCGCTAGTTCCAATATGCCTGAACGTTGTTAAAGACATGAAATGGATTTAGCGATTTAGCGCGTGTCGGGTAATGGTCATGCCGGGATGGGAAAGTGGCTACGCTGAAAGGAGAACCGAATCGAGTTATGAAGGAGCGCGATTGTCTGAAAGAGGCGGGAGCCTTTGCAAAGGGATAGAAATGAAGTTCAGCATGACCAACCGTTAGTCGCGAAGCCTTCCCGATACATATAGTGTGCAAGCAATGACAAGTATCATGACTGGTGAGACCAACGATTGAGTGGGCGGGAGTTTGCCAAACGCGCTATCAGCAGTCATCTATTACTTGGGAACCCTGGCCACGGGAGTTTCCGTTTCTTTGGCGACTGACTGCAAAACAACGACAAGACTGCCGCGTTGGAGTTTCATGTCCGGGAATAAGTCACAAAGCTGCAAAAAGTCCGCTCGCGAGGGCACCAGATACCGCAACAATCGCTCCGCCTATAACAATAGTCCGTATTTTCTTCGCGTTTAAACGGTCGTCGACCAAGGGCTGAATTTGTAGTACAAATTTATCCATTCTCTCGGACAAGTTTTTGTTACCAGCGGCCATCTGTCGCTCCAAGTTTTTGATATCAGCGGACATCTGCCGCTCCAAGTTTTTGTTCTCAGCGGACATCTGTCGCTCCAAGTTATGGATTTCCTTGGATATGTTTTTGTTCTCAGCAGCCATATTATCCATTCTCTCGGACAAGTTTTTGTTCTCAGCAGTCATCTGTCGCTCCAGGTTTTTGTTCTCAGCAGCCAGAGGCTGAATTTGCAGCTCCAGCCTATGAACTCCCTCGGACAGGTTATCGACTTTGATGTTTATATCTGGAATAAACTCGTTCACACGATTGTCCAGAGCTGTCAAGCGCTCACCCAGCGAGACCAGGCTACTTCGTACTTTGAAACTTTGTTTCATTTATTCTCTCCTCTTGGTAGATTAACAACCTGGGGTGAACATTCTACAATGATTTCACCTCCGCTGTGCAACTGGTCAGAGCAATTAAAAGCATGGACAGCACTGCTAGCTGAACCGGATCACAAGATCCTGAGTTCGGCCACCTGACTGCGCCACGCAGAGATGCGGAAAACTGACTACCTGCACACGGTGGAATCTGTTAAAAGATGAATTCCCATAGTCGTGAAACTGTCTAAATGGGCTATTCTGAAGCACAGGCGGTCTTGAGTGCTAGTCAAAGCAGGATGTGAACTTCCTTGGTTTGGCGTGTGCCACTGCAAGGTATTCGTGTTTGGAAAAATAGCGGGATGGACAACAGTGCTGGTGCTGGTGCTGGTGCTGAAGCAGATTTTGCATGAAGGTTCAGGTCGTATGGCAAAACTGTCGGTCGTCATCATTACCGAGAATGAGGAGAAATTCATCGCTGATGCCGTGAACTGCGTCAGTTTCGCCGATGAGGTGTTGGTGGTGGATTGTGGCTCTACTGACAAAACGTGCGACATCGCAGAAGAGCTCGGTGCCAGGGTCGCGCATCAGGGTTGGCTGGGTTTCTGAGTGCCTGAAAACAAGGCTGTTAAGCTTGCCCACAATGACCAGGTGTTCGTACTGAAAGTAAACGAAAAAATAACGTCTGAACGCAAGCTGAAACCATCGCCACTCTGCTAAACCCATCGTCTGCTGTCTACTCGGCGGCAGGGTTGAGCCGTTACTTCGACAAAGACGCCGTAGACCACGGTCTTTACCCAGGCTACTCGCTGCGCTTGTTCAATCGCCAACATGGTAAATTCATCAACAATTCGCGCCAACGCCTGCCAAGCAAGGACATCACTAATGAACATGACGACAGCAGGCACTGCAAGCCAACCCTGAACCGAGGCTCAACAACACTTTCGGCGTAATAAACTGGCACCCTCCACTCGCTAACGGGGCATGGCTCACAGATGCGTCTCTGAACCGAAGTCTGCTCACCAGACCTGGTTCCGACACGGATTCACCACGCCCTCCCCCACTTGATGTCAAGAGAGCACTGAGACGAACCCTGTCCTTCAGATAATCATGGTGACATCTGTCGCTTGCCAGATGGCAAGTCCAAAGTGCCTATACTGAAAACAGATTTTGCATGAAGGTTCAGTCCGTATGTCCCGGCTGTCGGTCATCGTCATGACCGAGCAGGTCTGTGGCGGCTAGCATCGGTCGAAGAAATTATTCGCAGGGGTCTAGGCGAGGAACGGTGGCTCCGACAAATCAACAGATGTCACATTGAAACAAATTGGTGAGTAGCTGAGCATTAGTTCCAATATGCATGAACGTTGGAAAAGACATGAAATGGATTTAGCGATTTAGCGCGTGTCGGGTAATGGTCATGCCGGGATGGGAAAGTGGCTACGCTGAAAGGAGAACCGAATCGAGTTATGAAGGAGCGCGATTGTCTGAAAGAGGCGGGAGCCTTTGCAAAGGGATAGAAATGAAGTTCAGCATGACCAACCGTTAGTCGCGAAGCCATCCCGATACATATAGTGTGCAAGCAATGACAAGTATCATGACTGGCGAGACCAAGGATTGAGCGGGCGGGAGTTTGCCAAACGCGCTATCAGCGGTCATCTATTACTTGGGAACCCTGGCCACGGCAGTTTCCGTTTCTTTGGCGACTGGCTGCAAAACAACGACAAGACTGCCGCGTTGGCGCTTCATGTCCGGGAATAAGTCACAAAGCTGCAAAAAGTCCGCTCGCGAGGGCGCCAGATACCGCAACAATCGCTCCGCCTATAACAATAGTCCGTATTTTCTTAGCGTTTAAACGGTCGTCGACCAAGGGCTGAATTTGTAGTGCCAGGTTATGGATTTCCTTGGATATGTTTTTGTTATCAGCAGCCGTTTGCTGCGCCAGATTTTTGTTCTCAGCAGCCATATTATCCATTCTCTCGGACAAGTTTTTGTTCTCAGCAGCCATAGGCTGAATTTGCAGTGCCAGGTTTTTGTTCTCAGCAGCCATCTGCAGTGCCAGTTTTTTGTTCTCAGCAGCCATCTGCAGTGCCAGTTTTTTGTTCTCAGCAGCCATCTGCAGTTCCAAGTTTTTGTTATCAGCAGCCGTTTGCTGCGCCAAGTTATGGATTTCCTTGGACAGATTATCGACTTTGGTGTTTATATCTGGAATAAACTCGTTCACACGATTGTCCAGAGCTGTCAAGCGCTCACCCAACGAAACCAGTCTACTTTGTACTTTGAAACTTTGTTCCATTTATTCTCTCCTCTTGGTAGATTAACAATCTGGGGTGAACATTCTACAATGATTTCACCTCCGCTGTGCAACTGGTCAGAGCAATTAAAAGCATGGACAGCACTGCTAGCTGAACCGGATCACAAGATCCTGAGTTCGGACACCTGACTGCGCCACGCAGAGATGCAAAAAACTGGCTACCTGCACGCTGATGGAGTCTGTTAAAAGATGAATTCCCATAGCCGTGAAACTGTCTGAATGGGCTATTCTGAAGCACAGGCGGTCTTGAGTGCCAGTCAAAGCAGGATGTGAACTTCCTTGGTTTGGTGTGTGCCACTGCAAGGTATTCGTGTTTGGAAAAATAGCGGGATGGACAACAGTGCTGGTGCTGAAAGCAGATTTTGCATGAAGGTTCAGGTCGTATGGCAAAACTGTCGGTCGTCATCATTACCGAGAATGAGGAGAAATTCATCGCTGATGCCGCTAACTGCACCAGTTTCGCCGATGAGGTGTTGGAACTGGACTGTGTCTCTACTGACAAAACACCGATATTGCAGAAGAGCTCGGTGCCCGGGTCGCGCATCAGGGTTGGCTGGGTTTCTGAGTGCCTGAAAACAAGGCTGTTAAGCTTGCCCACAATGACCAGGTGTTCGTACTGAAAGTAAACGAAAAAATAACGTCTGAACGCAAGCTGAAACCATCGCCACTCTGCTAAACCCATCGTCTGCTGTCTACTCGGCGGCAGTGTTGAGCCGTTACTTCGACAAAGACGCCGTAGACCACGGTCTTTACCCGGGCTACTCGCTGCGCTTGTTCAATCGCCAACATGGCAAATTCATCAACAATTCGCGCCAACGCCTGCCAAGCAAGGACATCACTAATGAACATGACGACAGCAGGCACTGCAAACCAACCCTGAACCGAGGCTCAACAACACTTTCGGCGCAATAAACTGGCACCCTCCACTCGCTAACGGGGCATGGCTAACGGGGCATGGCTAACGGGGCATGGCTAACGGGGCATGGCTAACGGGGCATGGCTCACAGACACGTCTCTGAACCGAAGTCTGCTCACCAGACCTGGTTCCGACACGGATTCACCACGCCCTCCCCCGCTTGATGTCAAGAGAGCACTGAGACGAACTCCGTCCTTCAGATGACCTTGGTGACATCTGTCGCTTGCCCGATGGCAAGTCCAAAGTGCCTATACTGAAAACAGATTTTGCATGAGGGTTCAGTCCGTATGTCCAGGCTGTCGGTCGTCATGACCGAGCAGGTCTGTGGCGGCTAGCATCGGTCGAAGAAATTATTCGCAGGGGTCCAGGCGAGGAACGGTGGCTCCGACAAATCAACAGATGTCACATTGAAACAAATTGGTGAGTAGCTGAGCACTAGTTCCAATATGCCTGAACGTTGCTAAAGACATGAAATGGATTTAGCGATTTAGCGCATGGCGGGTAATGGTCATGCAGGGATGGGAAAGTGGCTACGCTGAAAGGAGAACCGAATCGAGTTATGAAGGAGCACGATTGTCTGAAAGAGGCGGGAGCCTTTGCGAAGGAATAGAAATGAAGTTCAGTATGACCAACCGTTAGTCGCGAAGCCTTCCCGATACATATTCCCGATACATATAGTGTGCAAGCAATGACAAGTATCATGACTGGCGAGACCAAGGATTGAGTGGGCGGGAGTTTGCCAAACGCGCTATCAGCTGTCATCTAAAACTTGGGAACCCTGGCCACAGCAGTTTCCGTCTCTTTGGCGACTGACTGCAAAACAACGACAAGACTGCCGCGTTGGCACTTCATGTCCGGGAACAAGTCACAAAGCTGCAAAAAGTCCGCTCGCGAGGGCACCAGATACCGCAACAATCGCTCCGCCTATAACAATAGTCCGTATTTTCTTCGCGTTTAAACGGTCGTCGACCAAGGGCTGAATTTGTAGCGACAGGTTTTTGTTCTCAGCAGCCATCTGCAGCGCTAATTTTTTGTTCTCAGCAGCCACCTGCAGCGCCAAGTTTTTGTTCTCAGCGGCCATCTGTCGCTCCAAGTTTTTGTTCTCAGCGGACATCTGTCGCTCCAAGTTTTTATTCTCAGCGGACATCTGTCGCTCCAAGTTATGGATTTCCTTGGATATGTTTTTGTTCTCAGCAGCCAGAGGCTGAATTTGCAGCTCCAGCCTATGAACTCCCTCGGACAGGTTATCGACTTTGGTGTTTATATCTGGAATAAACTCGTTCACACGATTGTCCAGAGCTGTCAAGCGCTCACCCAGCGAGACCCGGCTACTTTGTATTTCAGAACTTTGTTCCATTTATTCTCCCCTCTTGGTAGATTAACAACCTGGGGTGCTCATTCTACAATGATTTCACCCCAGCTGTGCAACTGGTCAGAGCAATTAAAAGCATGGACAGCACTGCTAGCTGAACCCAGGACGCAAGATCCTGAATTCAGCCACCAGACTGGCCACCCAGAGATGCAAAAAACTGGCTACCTGCACGCTGATGGAGTCTGTTAAAAGATGAATTCCCATAGTCGTGAAACTGTCTAAATGGGCTATTCTGAAGCACAGGCGGTCTTGAGTGCCAATCAATGCAGACTGTGAACTGTCTTGGTTTGCGTGTGCCAATCAAGGTATTTGTGTTGGTAAAATGGCGGGGTGGCCAGCTTACTGGTGCTGAAAGCAGATTTTGCATGAAGGTTCAGGCCGTATGGCAAAACTGTCGGTGGTCGTCATGACCGAGAATGAGGAGAAATTCATCGCTGATGCCGCTAACTGCACCAGTTTCGCCGATGAGGTGTTGGAACTGGACTGTGTCTCTACTGACAAAACACCGATATTGCAGAAGAGATCGGTGCCAGGGTCACGCATCAGGGTTGGCCGGGTTCCGGGACGCTAAAGAACAAGGTGGTTAAGCTTGCCCACAATGACTGGGTGTTCGTACTGAAAGTAAACGAAAAAATAACGTCTGAACGCAAGCTGAAACCATCGCCACTCTGCTAAACCCATCGTCTGCTGTCTACTCGGCGGCAGTGTTGGGCCGTTACTTCGACAAAGACGCCGTAGACCACGGTCTTTACCCAGGCTACTCGCTGCGCTTGTTCAATCGCCAACATGGTAAATTCATCAACAATTCGCGCCAACGCCTGCCAAGCAAGGACATCACTAATGAACATGACGACAGCAGGCACTGCAAGCCAACCCTGAACCGAGGCTCAACAACACTTTCGGCGTAATAAACTGGCCCCCTCCACTCGCTAACGGGGCATGGCTCACAGACACGTCTCTGAACCGAAGTCTGCTCACCAGACCTGGTTCCGACACGGATTCACCACGCCCTCCCCCGCTTGATGTCAAGAGAGCACTGAGACGAACTCCGTCCTTCAGATGACCTTGGTGACATCTGTCGCTTGCCCGATGGCAAGTCCAAAGTGCCTATACTGAAAACAGATTTTGCATGAAGGTTCAGTCCGTATGTCCCAGCTGTCGGTCATCGTCATGACCGAGCAGGTCTGTGGCGGCTAGCATCGGTCGAAGAAATTATTCGCAGGGGTCTAGGCGAGGAACGGTGGCTCCGACAAATCAACAGATGTCACATTGAAACAAATTGGTGAGTAGCTGAGCGCTAGTTCCAATATGCCTGAACGTTGTTAAAGACATGAAATGGATTTAGCGATTTAGCGCGTGTCGGGTAATGGTCATGCCGGGATGGGAAAGTGGCTACGCTGAAAGGAGAACCGAATCGAGTTATGAAGGAGCGCGATTGTCTGAAAGAGGCGGGAGCCTTTGCAAAGGGATAGAAATGAAGTTCAGCATGACCAACCGTTAGTCGCGAAGCCTTCCCGATACATATAGTGTGCAAGCAATGACAAGTATCATGACTGGCGAGACCAAGGATTGAGCGGGCGGGAGTTTGCCAAAACGCGCTATCAGCGGTCATCTATTACTTGGGAACTCTGGCCACGGCAGTTTCCATCTCTTTGGCGACTGGCTGCAAAACAATGACGAGACTGCCGCGTTGGCACTTCATGTCCGGGAATAAGTCACAAAGCTGCAAAAAGTCCGCTCGCCAGGGCGCCAGATACCGCAACAATCGCTCCGCCTATAACAATAGTCCGTATTTTCTTCGCGTTTAAACGGTCGTCGACCAAGGGCTGAATTTGCAGCGCCAGGTTATGGATTTCCTTGGATATGTTTTTGTTATCAGCAGCCGTTTGCTGCGCCAGATTTTTGTTCTCAGCAGCCATATTATCTATTCTCTCGGACAAGTTTTTGTTCTCAGCAGCCAGAGGCTGAATTTGCAGTGCCAGGTTTTTGTTCTCAGCAGCCATCTGCAGTGCCAGGTTTTTGTTCTCAGCAGCCATCTGCAGTGCCAGTTTTTTGTTCTCAGCAGCCATCTGCAGTTCCAAGTTTTTGTTATCAGCAGCCGTTTGCTGCGCCAAGTTATGGATTTCCTTGGACAGATTATCGACTTTGGTGTTTATATCTGGAATAAACTCGTTCACGCGATTGTCCAGAGATGTCAAGCGCTCACCCAACGAGACCAATCTACTTTGTACTTTGAATCTTTGTTCCATTTATTCTCTCCTCTTGGTAGATTAACAATCTGGGGTGAACATTCTACAATGATTTCACCTCCGCTGTGCAACTGGTCAGAGCAATTAAAAGCATGGACAGCACTGCTAGCTGAACCGGATCACAAGATCCTGAGTTCGGCCACCTGACTGCGCCACGCAGAGATGCGGAAAACTGATTACCTGCACACGGTGGAGTCTGTTAAAAGATGAATTCCCATAGTCGTGAAACTGTCTGAATGGGCTATTCTGAAGCACAGGCGGTCTTGAGTGCCAGTCAAAGCAGGATGTGAACTTCCTTGGTTTGGTGTGTGCCACTGCAAGGTATTCGTGTTTGGAAAAATAGCGGGATGGACAACAGTGCTGGTGCTGAAAGCAGATTTTGCATGAAGGTTCAGGTCGTATGGCAAAACTGTCGGTCATCATCAATACCGAGAATGATGAGAAGTTCATCGCTGATGCCGTGAGTTGCGCCAGTTTCGCCGATGAGGTGGTGGAACTGGACTGTGTCTCTACTGACAAAACACCGATATTGCAGAAGAGCTCGGTGCCCGGGTCGCGCGTCTGGGTTGGCCGGGTTCTGGGCACTAAAGAACAAGACAGCCGGGCTTGCCCGCAATGACCGGGTGTTCGTGCTGAAAGTAAACGAAAAAATAACGTCTGAACGCAAGCTGAAATCCTCTCGGCTCTGCAAAACCCATCGTCTGCTGTCTACTCGGCGCAGGGTTGAGCCGTTACTTCGACAAAGACGCCGTAGACCACGGTCTTTACCCGGGCTACTCGCTGCGCTTGTTCAATCGCCAACATGGTAAATTCATCAACAATTCGCGCCAACGCCTGCCATGCAAGGACATCACTAATGAACATGACGACAGCAGGCACTGCAAGCCAACCCTGAACCGAGGCTCAACAACACTTTCGGCGCAATAAACTGGCACCCTCCACTCGCTAACGGGGCATGGCTCACAGACACGTCTCTGAACCGAAGTCTGCTCACCAGACCTGGTTCCGACACGGATTCACCACGCCCTCCCCCGCTTGATGTCAAGAGAGCACTGAGACGAACCCTGTCCTTCAGATAATCATGGTGACATCTGTCGCTTGCCCGATGGCAAGTCCAAAGTGCCTATACTGAAAACAGATTTTGCATGAAGGTTCAGTCCGTATGTCCCGGCTGTCGGTCATCGTCATGACCGAGCAGGTCTGTGGCGGCTAGCATCGGTCGAAGAAATTATTCGCAGGGGTCTAGGCGAGGAACGGTGGCTCCGACAAATCAACAGATGTCACATTGAAACAAATTGGTGAGTAGCTGAGCATTAGTTCCAATATGCCTGAACGTTGCTAAAGACATGAAAGGGATTTAGCGATTTGGCGCATGGCGGGTAATGGTCATGCCGGGATGGGAAAGTGGCTACGCTGAAAGGAGAACCGAATCGAGTTATGAAGGAGCACGATTGTCTGAAAGAGGCGGGAGCCTTTGCGAAGGGATAGAAATAAAGTTCAGCATGACCAACCGTTAGTCGCGAAGCCTTCCCGATACATATAGTGTGCAAGCAATGACAAGTATCATGACTGGCGAGACCAAGGATTGAGCGGGCGGGAGTTTGCCAAACGCGCTATCAGCGGTCATCTATTACTTGGGAACCCTGGCCACGGCAGTTTCCGTTTCTTTGGCGACTAACTGCAAAACAACGACAAGACTGCCGCGTTGGCACTTCATGTCCGGGAATAAGTTACAAGGCTGCAAAAAGTCCGCTCGCCAGGGCGCCAGATACCGCAACAATCGCTCCGCCTATAACAATAGTCCGTATTTTCTTCGCGTTTAAACGGTCGTCGACCAAGGGCTGAATTTGCAGCGCCAGGTTTTTGTTCTCAGCAGCCATCTGCAGTGCTAATTTTTTGTTCTCAGCAGCCACCTGTAGTGCCAAGTTTTTGTTCTCAGCGGCCATCTGTCGCTCCAAGTTTTTGTTCTCAGCGGACATCTGTCGCTCCAAGTTATGGATTTCCTTGGATATGTTTTTGTTCTCAGCAGCCATCTGCAGTTCCAAGTTTTTGTTATCAGCAGCCGTTTGCTGCGCCAAGTTATGGATTTCCTTGGACAGATTATCGACTTTGGTGTTTATATCTGGAATAAACTCGTTCACACGATTGTCCAGAGCTGTCAAGCGCTCACCCAACGAGACCAATCTACTTTGTACTTTGAATCTTTGTTCCATTTATTCTCTCCTCTTGGTAGATTAACAATCTGGGGTGAACATTCTACAATGATTTCACCCCCGCAGTGCAACTGGTCAGAGCAATTAAAAGCATGGACAGCACTGCTAGCTGAACCGGATCACAAGATCCTGAGTTCGGCCACCTGACTGCGCCACGCAGAGATGCGGAAAACTGACTACCTGCACACGGCGGAGTCTGTTAAAAGATGAATTCCCATAGTCGTGAAATTGTCTAAATGGGCTATTCTGAAGCACAGGCGGTCTTGAGTGCCAGTCAAAGCAGGATGTGAACTTCCTTGGTTTGCGTGTGCCAATCAAGGTATTTGTGTTGGTAAAATGGCGGGGTGGCCAGCTTACTGGTAATGAAGGCAGGTTTTGCATGGAAGTTCAAATCGTATAAACAAGCTGTCGGTCATCATCAACACCGAAGATGATGAAAAGTTCATCGCTGGTGCCGTGGACTGCGCCAGTTTCGCCGATGAAGTGTTAGTGGTGGATTGTAACTCCGCTGACAAAACGCGCGGTAATGCAGAAGAGCACTGAAAGTAAGCGAAAGAATAACGTCTGAACGCAAGCTGAAACCATCGCCACACTGCTAAACCCATCGTCTGCTGTCTACTCGGCGGAAGGGTTGAACCGTTACTTCGACAAAGACGCCGTAGACCACGGTCTTTACCCAGGCTACTCGCTGCACATGTTCAATCGCCAACATGGCAAATTCAGCGACCACCCAGTACTCGCAAGTGTGCAGCTCAATGGTGCTGCCTCGGAACTGAAGCGTCACTTAACTCGCTTGGATTACGATATCATTGTAGAGCACATCGTCACTCAAGAGCGGCAACCAATCCAGCACTACAAGAACAGCGAAATCATAAAGGCGATCGTCAGCCCCTATTGGGTATTTTTCAGGCTATATTTTCTACAACGGGGGTTTCTGGACGGCTGGGACGGCTTTGTCACTTCCAGACTGAGTGCGCAATACTCATTTTTGGATCACATCAAGCCCAAGCCCGAATAGACCAAGACCGGTCAAGGTGCAGAAGGAAAGAACCGGCACAACTGATCAAGCCACGGTCATCAACTCACGCCAACGCCTGCCAAGCAAGGACATCACTAATGAACATGACGACAGCAGGTACTGCAAGCCAACCCTGAACCGAGGCTCAACAACACTTTCGGCGCAATAAACTGGCACCCTCCACTCGCTAACGGGGCATGGCTCACAGACACGTCTCTGAACCGAAGTCTGCTCACCAGACCTGGTTCCGACACGGATTCACCACGCCCTCCCCCGCTTGATGTCAAGAGAGCACTGAGACGAACTCCGTCCTTCAGATGACCTTGGTGACATCTGTCGCTTGCCCGATGGCAAGTCCAAAGTGCCTATACTGAAAACAGATTTTGCATGAAGGTTCAGTCCGTATGTCCCGGCTGTCGGTCATCGTCATGACCGAGCAGGTCTGTGGCGGCTAGCATCGGTCGAAGAAATTATTCGCAGAGGTCTAGGCGAGGAACGGTGGCTCCGACAAATCAACAGATGTCACATTGAAACAAATTGGTGAATAGCTGAGCATTAGTTCCAATATGCCTGAACGTTGCTAAAGACATGAAAGGGATTTAGCGATTTAGCGCATGGCGGGTAATGGTCATGCCGAGATGGGAAAGTGGCTACGCTGAAAGGAGAACCGAATCGGGTTATGAAGGAGCGCGATTGTCTGAAAGAGGCGGGAGCCTTTGCGAAGGGATAGAAATGAAGTTCAGTATTACCAACCGTTAGTCGCGAAACCTTCCCGATACATATAGTGTGCAAGCAATGACAAGTATCATGACTGGCGAGACCAAGGATTGAGCGGGCGGGAGTTTACCAAACGCGCTATCAGCGGTCATCTATTACTTGGGAACCCTGGCCACGGCAGTTTCCGTCTCATTGGCGACTGGCTGCAAAACAATGACGAGACTGCCGCGTTGGCACTTCATGTCCGGGAATAAGTTACAAAGCTGCAAAAAGCCCGCTCGCTAGGGCGCCAGATACCGCAACAATCGCTCCGCCTATAACAATAGTCCGTATTTTCTTCGCGTTTAAACGGTCGTCGACTAAGGGCTGAATTTGTAGCGACAGGTTTTTGTTCTCAGCAGCCATCTGTAGTGCTAATTTTTTGTTCTCAGCGGACATCTGCAGTGCTAATTTTTTGTTCTCAGCGGACATCTGCAGCGCTAGGTTACAGATCTCCTTGGACAAGTTTTTGTTCTCAGCGGACATCTGTCGCTCCAAGTTTTTATTCTCAGCGGACATCTGTCGCTCCAAGTTATGGATTTCCTTGGATATGTTTTTGTTATCAGCAACCATATTATCCATTCTCTCGGACAAGTTTTTGTTCTCAGCAGCCAGAGGCTGAATTTGCAGCTCCAGCCTATGAACTCCCTCGGACAGGTTATCAACTTTGGTGTTTATATCTGGAATAAACTCGTTCACACGATTGTCCAGAGCTGTCAAGCGCTCACCCAGCGAGACCCGGCTACTTTGTATTTCAGAACTTTGTTCCATTTATTCTCCCCTCTTGGTAGATTAACAACCTGGGGTGCTTATTCTACAATGATTTCACCTCCGCTGTGCAACTGGTCAGAGCAATCAAAAGCATGAACAGCAGTGCTTACCTGAACCCAAGACGCAAGATCCTGAATTCAGCCACCAGACTGGCCACCCAGAGATGCAAAAAACTGGCTACCTGCACGCTGATGGAGTCTGTTAAAAGATGAATTCCCATAGTCGTGAAACTGTCTAAATGGGCTATTCTGAAGCACAGGCGGTCTTGAGTGCTAGTCAAAGCAGGATGTGAACTTCCTTGGTTTTGGCGTGTGCTACTGCAAGGTATTTGTGTTTTGAAAAATAGCGGGATGGACAACAGTGCTGGTGCTGAAAGCAGATTTTGCATGAAGGTTCAGGCCGTATGGCAAAACTGTCGGTCGTCATCATTACCGAGAATGATGAGAAGTTCATCGCTGATGCCACAAACTGCGCCAGTTTCACTGATGAGGTGGTGGAGGTGGATTGTGTCCCTACTGGCAAAACGTGCGACATCGCAGAAGAGCTCGGTGCCAGGGTTGCGCGTCTGGGTTGGCCGGGTTTCGGGACACTAAAGAACAAGGTGGTTAAGCTTGCCCGCAATGACCAGATGTTCGTACTGAAAGTAAACGAAAGAATAACGTCTGAACGCAAGCTGAATTCCTCTCAACTCTGCTAAACCCATCGTCTGCTGTCTACTCGGCGGAAGGGGTGAGCCGTTACTTCGGCTAGGTCTACAGAGATTTCGCTATTTTCACGAACAGAACAATGCACTTTTTCAGTCATCAGCATGACAAATTCATCAACCATCCAGCACACAAAAACGTGCAACTCAAAATATGCATTCTGACCTCATAATCCGGTCTCACTTGTAAAAACATATCATCCGTTACCACTGCTTGGGCAGCTTGGTGACTCGTCAAGCGCGTTGTAGTTGCCTAACACACCCATCTTCATTTGGCGGTTGAGATTTCTGCGCGAACTATTACACATGATGAATATAGAAAAAGCTCATTATTTATTTTTCTGGGCAACAAAGTGAAACCCTAACTC
Organism: uncultured candidatus Poriferisulfidus sp.; assembly: GCA_965215765.1. Lineage (GTDB taxonomy): Bacteria > Pseudomonadota > Gammaproteobacteria > Poriferisulfidales > Oxydemutatoraceae. The sequence continues at coordinate 1,998,577 of OZ244118.1, forward strand.
TGGATGTTTGCGAAGGTCAATAAATGGTCGACAAAACTCTGAAAATTCGAAATTTACTTCTGCTTCCGCAACATCCTGAAGCCATGCTCAGAGAACTTGTTTGCCCACCAATCTTTCTCATGGATTGTAACGTGGTGTATATCGCTTGTATCAGTGGATATGGAGCCAATAAAAATACCACCCTCCTCAGAATGCTTTTTTACATTAAGAAAAAGAATCTCCAAGCCGTCTTCCGGAATATGTTCCAGAACTTCCCAGCAACTGATAACGTTAAAACGGCTTGTCGTGTTTTTAGTGCAATCAAGAAGCTAAAATTCCTTCGCTATATCACAGCAAAAAAGATTGCCCGGTATCGTTCGCTAATTTGCTCTCGCAAGAATCTTTGAGATATCACTACCTTCCAGCCCAATTGAAATATGTCCGTTTAGCGCGAACTCAAACACCAAGCCGCCTCCTGCGCATCCCAGATCTAAAAAACTTAAGTTTTCACCATATAACAACCTGCACTTATTGTAGAACCCATAATTTCTGGTGTTATCACCAACAGCGCCATAAGGATCTGTATGATCCAAGGAGTCGTATACAACTGGATGCTCAGTGACAAGCTTGATATTTCTGTTATGACGAATTGACTTTACACCGGTTACCAAGTCCACCAAATCCCGATAACACTGATCCTGTGCTTTAGCCAATTTTATGTTTTGTCGCTTAACCTCAGAAAGATCCCCCCCATCAAGCGGTTCATGATGCGCCGCAGCGACTTCTTTATAAACTTTTTCATTGTAGTTCGCTTGCTTAAATCTGTTTCAGTGGCTTGAACCAGAACCAGCACAGCCTTGAGTCAAGTTGTTCCGTTCAGGATCATGGGTCGACAGACGAATCGCTGCCACCTCTCCAACCATGACACGCCAACGCCTGCCAGGCAAGAAAGTTACCAATGAACATTGTGGTAGCAAACACGCCCAGGTAGGAACCTCGCCCCACCAAAACTTTCGGTGCAGAACACTGATTTCCTCCGCTCGCTGGTGGTGCATGGCTCACAGACGGAACTTCGTTGGTAAATAGTTGGCTTTTTGGTGTACACTACGGCACAGACGAGTACTAAGGATGCCAATCAAGGCAGACTGTGAACTTCCTTGGTTTGGTGTGTGCCACTCAAGGTATTTGTGTTTTGGAAAAATAGCGGGGTGGCCAGCAGTGCTGGTGCTGAAGCAGATTTTGCATGGGGGTTAGAAAATATGAACAAGCTGTCGGTTGTCATCAATACCGAGAATAATGAGAAGTTAGTCGCTGATGCCGTGAGCTGCGCCAGTTTCGCCGATGAGGTGTTGGTGGTGGATTGTGGCTCTACTGACAAAACGTGCGATATTGCAGAAGAGCTCGGTGCCAGGGTCGCTCATCTGGGTTGGCCGGGTTCCGGGCCACTAAAGAACAAGGCGGTTGGGCTTGCCCGCAATGACTGGGTGTTCGTACTGAAAGTAAACGAAAGAATAACGTCTGAACTGCAAGCTGAAATCCTCACGACTCTGCAAGACCCATCGTCTGCCGGTTTCATGGTGGCAAGGTTGGGGCGTTACTTCGACAAAGACGCCATAGACCAAGGTCTTTACCCGGGCTACTCGCTGCGCTTGTTCAATCGCCAACATGGCAAATTCAGCGACCAACCAGTACTCGCAAGTGTGCAGCTCAATGGTGCTGCCTCGGAACTGAAGCATCATTTAACTCGCCTGGATTACGATATCGTTAAAGAGTACATCGACAGTCAAGAGCAGCAACCAAGCCAGCACTACAAGAGCAGCGAAATCATAAAGGCGATCGTCAGTCCCTATTGGGCGTTTTTCAGGCTTTATTTTCTACAACGGGGGTTTCTGGACGGCTGGGACGGCTTTGTCACTTCCAGACTGAGTGCGCAATACTCATTTTTGGAGCACATCAAGCCCAAGACCGTTCAGACCAAGACCGGTCAAGGTGCAGAAGGAAAGAACCGGCACAACTGATCAAGCCACGGTCATCAACTCACGCCAACGCCTGCCAGGCAAGGACAGCACCAATGAACATGACGACGGCAGGCACTGCAAGCTTGCCCTGAACCGAGTCCCAACAACACTTTCAGCGCAGAAAACTGGCACCCTCCACTCGCAGACGGGGGGCTCACGGACAAAACGGTGTCAATGACCCGCTAACCATGGGTAAAGCCGAAACACAGGCGGACACCTTAGGATGCCAATCAAAGCAGACTGTGAACCACCGTGTTCAGAGTGCTGCTATTCCGGGTACTTGTGTCTGAGAGATGGTGGGGTGGACAGCTTGCCCGATGGCAAGTCTAAAGTGTCGGTACTGAAAGCATATTTTGCATGGAGGTTCAGGCCGTATGGCAAAGCTGCCGGTGGTCGTCATGACCGAGCAGATCTCGTGGCGGCTAGCATCGGTCGAAGGAATTATTCGCAGGGGTCTAGGCGAGGAGCGGTGGCTCCGACAAATCAACAGATGTCACATTGAAATAAATTGGTGGGCAACTGAGCTTTAGTCCCAATATGCCGGAACGCCGGGACACCGGAAAAGACATGCAAGAAGGTATAACGACAAGGCGCGTGTCGGGTAATGGTCATGCCAGAGATGGGGAAATGGCTACGGTGAAAGGAGAACTGAATCAAGCTATGAAGGAGCGCGATTGTCTGAAAGAGGCGGAAGCAATCTTTGCGAAGGGATCGAAACGAAGTTCAGCATGACCAACCGTTAGTCGCGAAGTCTTCCCGATACATATAGTGTGCGAGCGATGACAAGTATCATGACTTGGCGAGACCAACGATTGAGTGGGCGGGAGTTTGCCAAACACGCTATCAGCGGTCATCTATTACTTGGGAACCCTGGCCACGGCAGTTTCCGTTTCTTTGGCGACTGACTGCAAAACAACGACGAGACTGCCGCGTTGGCACTCATGCCTGAATAAGTCAGAAAATTTATCGTATATTCTCACGAGTTAATTGTTATCGCGATAATCACTATGATTCCAGCAATAGTCATCATGTTATACAAGTATCTATAGTAATCAATTACATGCTGAAATTGCAACGTCAGGTTTTGGATTGCCTCGGACGGTGTTTTACTCCCAGTAGCCTCTTACAGCTCCAGTTTATTGATTCACTTAATCATTTGAAGTTCCAATTTATTGATTCTCCTGGTCACTTGCATCTCCAATTTATTGATTTCCCTGGTCATGTCTCTGTTCTCAGCAGCCACTTGCATCTCCAATTTATTGATTTCCCTGGTCATGTCTCTGTTCTCAGCAGCCACTTGAAGCTCCAATTTATTGATTCTCTCAGTCATGTCTCTGATCTTAGTAGCCACTTGCAGTTCCAATTTATTGATTCTCTCGGTCGTGTCTCTGTTCTCAGCAACCAGAGGCTGAATTTGCAGTTCCAGTCTATGAACCACCATGGACAGATTGTCAACTTTGGTGTTTATATCTGGAATAAATTCGTTCAGGCGGTCGACTGGAGTTGTTAAGCGCTCATCCGACGAGATCAGGCTTTTTTGTACTTCAAGACTTTGTTCCATTTGTTCACTCCTTTGGTAAATTAAAAATCCAGGGTGGCACATTCTACAGTGATTCTACCCCTGCTGTGCAACTGGCAAGAGCATTCAAAAGCATGAACAGCACTGCCACCTGAAACCGGGTCGCTAGACCTTCATACAGCCACCGCTTGATTGTACCCCATATTGACGCAAAAAACTGACATTCTCCATCGCCAGCGGAGCATGGCTCACAGACAAAACGGTGTCGATAATCCGTTGGTCAAATAGGTTATGGTGAAGCACAGGCGGGCACCTGGATGTCGAACAAAGCAGGCTGTCTACCACTTTAGGTAGTGTGCTGTCATTCTGGGTATTTGTATCGGAAAGATGGCGGGGTGGTAGTCTTATCTGATGGTAATCCCAAAGCGCATATACTGAAAGCAGATTTTGCATGGGGGTTAGAAAATATGAACAAGCTGTCGGTTGTCATCAATACCGAGAATAATGAGAAGTTAGTCGCTGATGCCGTGAGCTGCGCCAGTTTCGCCGATGAGGTGTTGGTGGTGGATTGTGGCTCTACTGACAAAACGTGCGATATTGCAGAAGAGCTCGGTGCCAGGGTCGCTCATCTGGGTTGGCCGGGTTCCGGGCCACTAAAGAACAAGGCGGTTGGGCTTGCCCGCAATGACTGGGTGTTCGTACTGAAAGTAAACGAAAGAATAACGTCTGAACTGCAAGCTGAAATCCTCACGACTCTGCAAGACCCATCGTCTGCAGGTTTCATGGTGGCAAGGTTGGGGCGTTACTTCGACAAAGACGCCATAGACCAAGGTCTTTACCCGGACTACTCGCTACGCCTGTTCAATCGCCAACATGGCACATCCGGTACACGAAAGCGTGCAACTGAATGGTGCTGCCTCAAAACTGAAGCACTATATGATTCACTTGGCTTACGAGACCATTGAGGAGTTCATCACCAAGCAAAACCGGTATTCAAGCGAGCACTACAAGAGCAGCGAAATCATAAAGGCGATCGTCAGTCCCTATTGGGCGTTTTTCAGGCTTTATTTTCTACAACGGGGGTTTCTGGACGGCTGGGACGGCTTTGTCACTTCCAGACTGAGTGCGCAATACTCATTTTTGGAGCACATCAAGCCCAAGACCGTTCAGACCAAGACCGGTCAAGGTGCAATGAGGAAAAAACCAACACGACTGATTGAGCCACGGTCATCAAACACACCAACGCCTGCCGATCAAAGAGATCACCAATGAACATGACGACAGTAAACACTGGAAGCTTGCTCTAATAAGCTGCGTACAAACAACCATACAGGAAAACATGCAGAAGGTGAGCGACAATTAGTTGGACGCAAATGTTGAATGAGTAGCACTTAACCTTTAGAAAGAAAGGATTTGAGAGTATTTTAATAGCCGAAGAACAGACTGCAAGCTACGGTGCGGTTTAGATATGTAAGATCTGACCAAACTAGCACAAGGTAACGCGATAAGTGACATTCTCAGTACAAATATTTCTAATTTTACAAAGACAGATGCGTATGACAATGGCAAGTCACTGTTTTTTAGCGCCACTAACGGGTGACGCTTTGAAAAGCGTAGTTTTCTGCTCGCAATGGCAAAGAATAACTTTAGATCAGCATCTGAGACATCAGGTTTAGGATACCTTTTTGAGCACAAATATTTAATCCACATCTCCAAAAATTCCGGTTTTCTCATTAAAGTTTCGGGCACCCAATTGTGGGTCAATCGTTTATAAATAATGTTATCGTAACGATATGGCGGAAGAGATTCTTTTTGCAATAATTCGTTTAAACCTAAGAGTGTGTTTGTGTCTGCTATTCTGGCAAATTCACCGGTTCCTAAATTACAACAGATTTTCCCCATTAAAGCAGCAAACCAAATTACCGTAGACGATACATTTATTACAGCATCAACATGCGGAACCATATAAAATGACACTTTATCTATTAAAAAAAGTCGACTTCGTAAATAAAGTTCGGATATCTACAAATGTAATCACTATATATGCTTTTTGTGATTACAGGAAATTTAGGATGCTCAGTAACAACAACACCAACGTCCTCAGACATTTTCTCCAAAACATCCGTAAGGTAGTGGTTTTGGCTTTCATATACACAAAGCGCATCAAATGAGGTATGCCCTGACACCTGCAGAGATAGTAGGACTAATTTACGATATTTCTTTCTCCATAGCTCAAACTGTTTTCTAAAAGGGTTAATTGCATCCAAGGCAGCTCAACTATCTCTCCTAATGGAGCCTAGAATTTCGTTGGGGATCTTTGCGTCACATTCCTCGAAGTCTACAGCAGTACTACAAAGGGAAGTTGCCCCAGCATGAAATTTTCCCTGCTCAAAGCGCCACGATGAAGAAAATGGCTTTCGCGAAAAACCACCTTCGTGAAAATTGAATAACGGAGACTCTTTGAAAGCAGAGAGCGGTAAGGAGCATGATGATTAAATTGCAGCATAAGATCAGGAGCAGGATAGCGACCATAGTGCTTAGTTATATCAATTTCTATTGCCTTGCAAAGGTTGCTTTGCTCTGAGTCTGAAAAAACAGTCTGACTTGCCTTGTACATGTCTACCATATCTTTATATGCATTAGGGTCTAAACAAATGCGTTTCTTTAATTAGAGAATACGTTTCTAGATGGTTTGTTTTCCAGCAGGCTTCTTGTTCAAGATTCATGACCGATGAAAAGCTGAGATCTTTAACCTTAAAAAGATCACCAAAGTAATTATTTATTACTTTCACCCAAAAAGTTCTGTCCTTTAGAATCTCTGGACGTTTTTCTGGAAAAAGGTTGAGTGCAAGTAAAATATGCATTGTCACCAACTGTAGAGAACTTTGCTCGTATTTAGCATAGCAAATTTTCAGATCCGAGTTGTTATACTAAGAATTCTGGGCAAGCTTCTGCCTGGCTTAAATCATCACAAGGCCATGTATGGCACACGGCGTGCCTTGTCATTCTTTTGCATAGTCAAGAAGCTTGAACCCCTTTCCTGAGCACGGTGACACCTCAAGCCGGTATCTGGCAACCTCGAACCATGCTGCTCTTGTTTTAGAACCGAGAATCAGCAAACAATCTGCTACTGCTTCCATATAATACCTTACTGTCAACCTGGTTTCAAGGGGATCACCAAAAAATAAATGTAACAGTTGATGCTAGCGGCTTACCCTGAAAACTAAACTCACTAAAACTTTTGAGGTAAAAAACAAGATACCCCTCAATTATGTACACAACCAAGCGACAATGTGGTGAGCTTGATGAACCTAACATGGCTTTGCAGGACAACAGAAATTTTGCGCCAATTGGCTCTAAAATAATGAGCGTCTATGCTGAAGCCTGTGGAAAAATGCCACTGGTTCGACCTTATAAAACATACCTTCGGATCAGACATTCAAATTCTTTCCACACTTTCTGAAACTGCACATACAGTGGGTGAAAAGAGGTTTATGCATACTATGCACGGACTTTATAAAGAGAGTTTTGATTGGTAATTCTATTCAATGATCTTGGAATGTGAAAAGAAGAGGATCCGCCATGCACGCAAGTACAAATAGAAAAGCAGCTAACAAACCTATGAAGTAACGGCATTTCACTTTAGAATTTTGATTCATGGCAGGCTGTGAACTATCTCGGCGGCACGTGCTATTCCGGGTATCCATGCTGGAAAAGTAGCAGAAGGTCAGCAGTGCCGGTGCTGGAAGCAGGTTTTGCATGGAGGGTTAGAAAATATGAACAAGCTGTCAGTCGTCATCATTGCCAAGAATGATGAGAAGTTCGTCGATGATGCCGTGAACTGCGCAGTTCCGCCGATGAGGTGGTGGTGGATTGTGGCTCTACTGACAAAACGTGCAATATAGCAGGAGAGCTCGGTGCCAGGGTCGCGCATTTGGGTTGGCCGGGTTCAGGGGCACTAAAAAACAAGGCGGTCTGGCTTGCCCGCAATGACTGTGTTCGTATTGAAAGTAAACGAAAGAATAACGCCTGAACTGCAAGCCGAAATCCTCTCGGCTCTGCAAGACCCATCGTCTGCCGGTTTCATGGTGGCAAGGTTGGGTCGTTACTCCGACAAAGACGCCATAGACCACGGTCTTTATCCGGGCTACTCGCTGCGCTTTTTCAATCGCCAACATGGCAAATTCAGCGACCACCCAGTACTCGCAAGTGTACAACTCAATGGTGCTGCCTCAGAACTGAAGCATCATTTAACTCGCCTGGATCACGATACCGATTAAAGAGTACATCGCCAGTCAAGAGCGGTATTCAAGCCAGCACTACAAGAACAGCGAAATCATAAAGGTGATCGCCAGTCCCTATTGGGCATTTTTCAGGCTTTATTTTCTACAACGGGGGTTTCTGGACGGCCGGGACGGCTGGCACGGCTTTGTCATTGCCAGACTGTATGCGCAATACACATTCTGGAAGTACGTCAAGATCAAGCCCGGCCAGACCAGGCTCGGTCAGGATGCGGAAGGAAAGAACCGTCCCAGCTGATTGAGCCGCACCCTTCAGCTCTGGCGTCGACTCTAGGCTCCGGCATCGGCTAAGCGTCGACTACGCCAGGCATACCAACACCAATCCATCGCCAAAAAGCACTACCTGCCACCTACCAGCGAAAAAGAAGGCGATTCACCGCTCGCCCTCTGAACCGAGGCTACTTCCAGTTCGGGCTCCGGCTCGGATTCCCCGCGCCTTCCCCGCTTGAAGCCGTGAAAGTGCTGAAACAAACCCTGTCTTTCAGATAATCCTGGTGACATCTGCCGTCGCCCTGAGACTGAAATCCGAGCCGTTCCTGTGCATAATGCGTCTGGAATACCAATTGGACTCTCCATTTAACAAAGGCAACTTGTATGGTAACGAAACAAACTCAGGTCGCGTGGTTGCCCTGCGCTTTTCCACACCTCCAGAATAATGAACCCACAATGTTTTTGTATGCACCGAGGAGGATGCCGTCATGATTAGGGCATCCGTAGTCAGGGGAACAGGCTTTACAGGTGCGGAGTTGCTACGTTTGTTGCTCACGCACCCTGACGTAGAGCTGCTTGAGGTGTCTTCACGCCAGGAAGCGGATCGTAAATTGTCGGAGATCTTGCCGCATTTGGTGGAGCTTCGTGGCTTGCGTTTCACACCCACCATCACTGACCACCGCTGGAACATAATCGGCTTGGTTCCTCTAAGTCTGCCGTTACCAACTGTGACCAAAAATTCTCTGTTCGGGGAACCCTGTTGTCTGTTGAATGGCAATTTGGCAAGTATCCTCTCGGTACCCAGGGTTGTCTAAGGGATGGGCAACCGAAAAAATAGCCTGTGTACGGGCTGCGAACAAATATTCCGAGAGACACAAGGTGACGTAAGCAAGTGTCCAGACAGTAGCTTCCATTACTTAAAAACAAGACACAAGGTTACCTAATCATGAAAACAACAAACACCATTCACGTTGCATTTGCCATCAATGATAAATTCGCTCCTCACTTAGGGGCAGCTATCGCCTCATTGCTTTTGAATGCGAGTAGCAGTGAAAGGATAAATATCTATGTGCTTCAGCAAGACCTTAATCATTCAAACAGACACAACCTGATGCAACTGGAAAAATTGCGCCACAACACACACATAGACCTACTGAAGGTAGATAGAAGCAAGTTCATATCTCTTCCTGTAGTCAGGAAGAACCATGTGATTGAAACATATTTTCGGTTGAGATTACCTACCATGCTTCCCAAAATAGACAAACTAATTTATTTGGATGCTGACGTGATTGTTATGGGCAACATAAAGAAGCTCTGGGATCAAGAAATGGGTGATAATATCTTACTTGCTGTAGAAGAGCCTAAGTATATGTACAAAAATCGTCTTAAAAGCCTTAGCATGAAGGGTGATTCACTGTATTTCAATGCCGGGGTACTACTGATGAACTTGAAGAAAATGAGGGCTTTCGGACTTGAGAAACAGGTACACGCCTATGTGAGCAAGAGGCTCAGATTTCCTAAGCATCAGGATCAAGACATTCTTAACGCTCTTTTCGAAAATCGCTGGCAGGCTTTACCCCTTGCTTTTAACGCAGCATACCCATTTGTTTATAACAAGCACGGAGAACTCGGGTTTGATTTCTACACCAGTAAAGATATCACACTGGCTAAAAAGAGCCCACACATTATTCATTTTTGCATGTACCCAAAACCATGGCACCCAGGGTGCACTGATTTACGAAGTAAGTATTATTGGAAATATCTGAAAAAGACTGGTTTTGAAGTTCGTGAACAAAGTTTAGAAATGAAAATGAAAATGAAAATGAAAATGAAAATAAAGAGGTTCCTGGCGCGAAATATGTCCTTTATTGTTTACAATAATTTTCTAAAAAAACCGAGGTTACTTTCTATGGCTTTGGAAATATTACGGTGGCCAACCAAAAATATAAGAAGAAAAAAAACAAAATAATCAGAATATTGTGCACCACCAACAGGTCTGCCACACGAGTAGCTTACGGGTGACCACACGTAACTTTGACACTTTTCCATTTATTGGCTGTGAATGGCAGGAACTGTTCAGATAGCCTAACTTCAGCCGGTGTCATTTCATAAAACTTATTACCCCAAACCAGGGTTAGACACTGTTGCTGACACCTGAAGCACGGGCGGTGACATGTATGCCAATCAAAACAGGCTGTGAACGATTCATCCCGGTTAAGTGTGCTGTTATTCTGGGTATTTGTGTCGGATAGGTGGCGGGATTGCCAGCTTATCCGATGGCAATCCCAAAGTGCCTATACTGAAAGCAGATTTTGCATGGAGGTTCAGATCGTATGAACAAGCTGTCGGTCGTCATCATTACCGAGAATGAGGAGAAGTACATCGCTGATGCCATAAACTCAGCCAGTTTCGCCGATGAGGTGGTGGTGCTGGATTGTGGCTCCACTGACAAGACATGTGATATTGCAAGAGATCTCGGTGCTCGCGTTGCGCATCAGGACTGGCTGGGCTTCGGGCTACAAAAAAACAAGGCGGTTGGGCTTGCCCGCAATGACTGCGTGTTCGTATTGGACGCAGACGAAAGAATAACGCCTGAACTGCAATCTGAAATCCTCTCAACTCTGCAAAACCCATCGCATGCTGGCTTCTTTGTGCCAAGGTTGAACCGTTTCTTCGGCAAGGACATCAGAAGTTGCGGTCTTTACCCTGACTACTCGCTACGCTTGTTCAATCGCCAACATGGCAAGTTCAGCGACCATCCGGTACACGAAAGCGTGCAACTGAATGGTGCTGCCTCAAAACTGAAGCACTATATGATTCACTTGGCTTACGAGACCATTGAGGAGTTCATCACCAAGCAAAACCGGTATTCAAGCGAGCACTACAAACACAGCAATGCCCTAAAGGCGATCGTCAGCCCCGGTTGGACATTTTTCAGGCTTTATTTTCTAAAACGGGGGTTTCTGGACGGCTGGCACGGCTTTGTCATTGCCAGACTGTATGCGCAATACACATTCTGGAAGTACGTCAAGGTCAAGCCCGGCCAGACCAGGCTCGGTCAGGATGCGGAAGGAAAGAACCTGCATGGCTGATTGAGCCGCATCCTTCAGCTCAGCATCGACCGTTTTTGCATGGAGGTTCAGATCGAATGAACAAGCTGTCGGTTGTCATCATTACCGGGAACGATGAGAAGCTCGTCTCTGATGCCGTGAGCTCTGCCGGTTTCTCCGGTGGTGCCAAGGCTGAACCTTCTCAAGGTGTGTCGCCTCTCAGATCATGTTGTGAGCTGATAAACTGAAAAGCGCGTTCCATCAACTGTACGCTCGGCACAAAGCACCGACCTAGGTAAGGCGTGTCTCTTATGTTTGCAGAAATCTCTGAATGACTTTACCGAGATTCTAAACTTCTGTTTATATCTTATTTAGCAAATCCATTTCTGTTTAATGGATGAAAACGCTCCTGGCACTTTGCTTAAATTCAGGAGAAGAATGCCAGTAATGGGAATTACCCTATACACTGTCTACGGTCATCAAAAGCTTTGGAACCCCGGTCACAGATGCTGGTTTCGTCTTGGGGGTTCCCCACAAAACAACGACGTGACAGCCGTGTTGACGCTTACGCCCGGGACAAGTTACTGAATTGCACCAAAAAAGTTCAAAACGGAACTAATCAGCACAACAGCTACACCGACCAGCAAAGTGGCTACTGAACGCCTAAAAATCTTATAGTCGTCTGCTATAGGGTTGATCTTCGCGTTTATATTGTGAATTTCTCCGGACATGATTTTGTTTTCATCTGCTATATGCTGTCTAAGGTTCAGTTCTGACTCATGGATCTTTTCAGACATGCTTTTGTTTTCATCTGCTATATGCTGTCTAAGGTTCAGTTCTGACTCATGGATCTTTTCAGACATACTTTCGATCTTTTCGGACATGCTTTTGTTTTCATCTGCTATATGCTGTCTAAGGTTCAGTTCTGACTCATGGATCTTTTCAGACATACTTTCGATCTTTACGGACATGCTTTTGTTTCCATCAGCTATATGCTGAACATTCAGCTCCAATTTGTTAATTTTCTCGGGCATTCCTTTATAATCATCGGCTAACCTGCGAGTTTCCTCAGACACATTTTTGTTTTCCAAAACAAGGTTATCAATTCTGGTTTGTATGTCTGGAACAGATTTGTCCGCGCGTACGCGCTGAACCTTGGGCTCATTCCCCATATCAATCGATGGTTTTCCTGCTTCAATATCTGGTTTCATTTACCAACCTCCGTCACTGAATGTGTAAGCATAGAGTAGCACGTTTTCCAGCTCGCCAAGCGAGTGCAATTGTACACCATACGCAGCCAATCCACAGGAAATCTGACCATCGTCACAAAAATAAATCTGCGCCTACGGAAAGTCAGCCCGTTTCGCACGACATAAGGTAACTCAAGCGGGAAGGATATCTTCAACCTGTCGGGATTAACGGGTTATCCTGAGAGACAAGCGGGTTATCAACCATCCCGGTTCAGTGTGCTGTTATTCTGGGTTCTTGTGTCGGATAGGTGGCGGGATTGCCAGCTTATCCGATGGCAATCCCAAAGTGCCTATACTGAAAGCAGATTTTGCATGGAGGTTCAGATCGTATGAACAAGCTGTCGGTCGTCATCATTACCGAGAATGAGGAGAAGTACATCGCTGATGCCATAAACTCCGCCAGTTTCGCCGATGTGGTGGTGGTGCTGGATTGTGGCTCCACTGACAAGACATGTGATATTGCAAGAGATCTCGGTGCTCGCGTTGCGCATCAGGACTGGCTGGGCTTCGGGCTACAAAAAAACAAGGCGGTTGGGCTTGCCCGCAATGACTGGGTGTTCGTATTGGGCGCAGACGAAAGAATAACGCCTGATCTGCAATCTGAAATCCTCGCAACTCTGCAAAATCCATCGCATGCTGGCTACATGGTGGCAAGGTTGAACCGTTACTTTGGCAAAGACATCAGAGGTTGCGGTCTTTACCCGGACTACTCGCTACGCCTGTTCAATCGCCAACATGGCACATCCGGTACACGAAAGCGTGCAACTGAATGGTGCTGCCTCAAAACTGAAGCACTATATGATTCACTTGGCTTACGAGACCATTGAGGAGTTCATCACCAAGCAAAACCGGTATTCAAGCGAGCACTACAAACACAGCAATGCCCTAAAGGCGATCGCCAGCCCCGGTTGGGCATTTTTCAGGCTTTATTTTCTAAAACGAGGGTTTCTGGACGGCTGGCACGGCTTTGTCATTGCCAGACTGTATGCGCAATACACATTCTGGAAGTACGTCAAGGTCAAGCCCGGCCAGACCAGGCTCGGTCAGGATGCGGAAGGAAAGAACCTGCATGGCTGATTGAGCCGCATCCTTCAGCTCAGCATCGACTCTGGGCTCCGGCATCAGCTCTGGCTCCGGCATCAGCTCTGGCTCCGGCATCAGCTCTGGCTCCGGCAACTCTGGACTATGGCATCAACCCGGCGTCGGCTCTGGGCTCCGGGATCAGCTCTGGCATCGACTCAGCATCGGCTCGGCTCCGGTATCGACCCGGCATCGGCTCAGCGTTGACTACGGCGGGCACACCAGCATCATTCCATCGCCAAAAAGCACTACCTGCCACCTACCAGCGAAACCGGCCAGACTAGACCAGGCTCGGTCAGGATGCGGAAGGAAAGAACCTGCATGGCTGATTGAGCCGCATCCTTCAGCTCAGCATCGACTCTGGGCTCCGGCATCAGCTCTGGCTCCGGCAACTCTGGACTATGGCATCAACCCGGCGTCTGCTCTGGGCTCCGGGATCAGCTCTGGCATCGACTCGGCATCGGCTCGGCTCCGGTATCGACCCGGCATCGGCTCAGCGTTGACTACGGCGGGCACACCAGCATCATTCCATCGCCAAAAAGCACTACCTGCCACCTACCAGCGAAACCGGCCAGACCAGACCAGACCCGGTCAGGATGCGGAAGGAAAGAACCGTCCCAGCTGATTGAGCCGCACCCTTCAGCTCTGGCATCGGCTCGGGCTCCGGCATTGACTCTGGACTATGGCATCGACCCGGCATCGACTACGGCGGGCACACCAGCATCATTCCATCGCCAAAAAGCACTACCTGCCCCTACCAGCGAAAAAGAAGACGATTCACCGCACACCCCTCTGGACCGAGGCCACTTCCAGTTCCGGTTCCAGTTCCGGCTTCGGCTCGGATTCCCAGTGCCTTCCCCGCTTGAAGCCAAGAAAGTGCTGAGACGAACCCTGTCTTTCAGATAATCCTGGTGACATCTGCCGTCGCCCTGAGACTGAAAACCGAGCCGTTCCTGTGCATAATGCATCGGGAATACCAATTGGGCTCTCCATTTAACAAAGGCAACTTGTATGGTAACGAAACGAGCTCAGATCGCATGGTTGCCCAACGCTTTTCCACACCTCCAGAATGATGAACCCGCAATGTTTTTGTATGCACCGAGGAGGATGCCGTCATGATTAGGGCATCCGTAGTCGGGGGAACAGGCTATACAGGCGCGGAGTTGCTGCGTTTGTTGCTCATGCACCCTGACGTAGAGCTGCTTGAGGTGTCTTCACGCCAAGAAGCGGGTCGTAAATTGTCAGAGGTCTTGCCGCATTTGGTGGAGCCTCGTGGCTTGCGTTTCACGCCTGCCGTCACTAACCTGAGAGCCGATGTCGTCTTTTTCGCAACCCCGCATGGGTTCGCCATGCACGAGGTGGGGAAATGGCTGGATGCTTCGAAAAAGGTCATTGACCTTTCAGCAGATTTTCGCTTGCGAAGTCCCGCAGCGTGGCAGCAGGCGTACGACATTGAGCACGCGCGTCCGGATTTGCTGGAAACCGCAGTCTATGGTGTTCCGGAAATTCATCGCCAGGAGATTCGTGGGGCATCTTTGCTTGCCAATCCTGGCTGCTACCCAACTTCCATACTGCTGGGAATGGCGCCGGTATTACGTCACCATGCGACCACGAGTACGACTTTGATCGCAGATTGCAAATCCGGGGTCAGCGGTGCCGGGAAGAGCGCGAATGTGGCTTTGCTCATGGCAGAGCTGGATGGCAACTTCAAGCCATATAAGGCATCCGGGCATCGCCATCAGCCGGAAACACTCGCCCAGCTTGAGCAGTTGGGGGGAGAAAAGATGGAGCTGGTTTTTACCCCGCATTTGCTGCCTTTCCCGAGGGGCATCCTTTCCAGCCTGTATTTTTCGACTGATCTGAGCCAGGGCAATCTCCAAAACCTTTACGAGACAGCGTATAGAAACGAGCCTTTTGTACGTGTCATGCCGGCTGGCTCTCACCCCGAAACGCGTCTGGTGCGCGGCTTGAATGACTGCCTGCTTGCCATTCACAAGCAAGCCGACAGCTCTACGGCAAAAATTTTCGTAGCCATTGACAACTTGGTGAAAGGTGCGGCTGGCCAGGCGGTACAGAACATGAACCTGATGTTTGGCTTTGAGGAGCAGAGCGGCTTGCGTACCAGCGCGATTTTGCCGTGAAAACCGGCGACTCATGATCCGTTCCTATTTGGGTGTTCGCCTGAGCGCCCTCCTGTTCGCGTTTACGTCCAGGGGATTGCCGCGCACCGTGCTGGTTATCATTTTGCTCGTTCTCTGGAGCTGGCTATGCTTCATTGTCGGTCGGTCTTTGCAATTTCAGTCCGATAGTAAGTTGCAGATCGCCGTCCACCAGCTTGCTTTAAGAAATGGCCATCAGAGCCACAACACCGACGCTCTGGCGGAGCTCGCCGCAATCGGTCGCCACCTGGAGTTGTCCAGGCAAACTGCGGGACAAGTCAAAATACATTTGCTTGAGAAGGAGCAAGAGATAGAACACCTCAATGAGTCCATTTATTTCTATCGCAAGGTCATGGCGCCTGAGGAGGTGCAAGGCCGTCATGGTGTGGCAGTTTTTGCCATTAACGTGGACAAAACGGGACAAAAGGGACGATTCCCGATTGAACTGGTGTTGCGCAGAACCGGGAAGAAGACTTCTTTTCTGAAAGGGAAAGTCGCGTTCACGGTCGCAGGCTTTGACACAGAGACACGAGTGGCTTCCGCTTTTCAAAACGCCTACGAGGGCGAAAAGAATTTCTCCTTCAAGTATTTCCAGAAGCTGAGAGGGGTTTTGACACTCCCCGCTGATTTTCAGCCGAACAGGCTCGACCTCACCATTGACATGGGCCGCAATCGGAATGCCTACGAGACCTTTGTCTGGTCGGAGTTGGGGGAATCCTGATCTGACGTACGCATTCATGACGGCTGTCTGCTCTCATATTATGCAGGCGTGAAGCACCAATCCAAAAACAAGCGGCGTCTGTTTTTCGCTGTCTGGCCGGATACCAAAACGCTGACCGCGCTGCTGGATGCGCAAAACAGCATAAGCACCATGAAGGCAAGACCCGTGCCTGCAGAAAACCTGCATATAACCTTGGTGTTCATCGGCTCGGCCAGCAAGGAGACAGAACGGTGCCTTGTAGACGCGGCCCCCGGTTTGTCTGGTCGGAGTTGGGGGAATCCTGATCTGACGTACGCATTCATGACGGCTGTCTGCTCTCATATTATGCAGGCGTGAAGCACCAATCCAAAAACAAGCGGCGTCTGTTTTTCGCTGTCTGGCCGGATACCAAAACGCTGACCGCGCTGCTGGATGCGCAAAACAGCATAAGCACCATGAAGGCAAGACCCGTGCCTGCGGAAAACCTGCATATAACCTTGGTGTTCATCGGCTCGGCCAGCAAGGAGACAGAACGGTGCCTTGTAGACGCGACCTCAGGTTTGTCTGGTCGGAGTTGGGAGAATCCTGATCTGCCGTACGCATTCATGATGGCTGCCTGCTCTCATATTCTGCAGGCGTGAAGCACCAATCCAAAAACAAGCGGCGTCTGTTTTTCGCTGTCTGGCCGGATACCAAAACGCTGACCGCACTGCTGGATGCGCAAAACAGCATAAGCGCCATGAAGGCAAGACCCGTGCCTGCGGAAAACCTGCATATAACCTTGGTGTTCATCGGCTCGGCCAGCAAGGAGACAGAACGGTGCCTTGTAGACGCGCCTCCGGCTTGCTTGGTCGGAGCTGGGGGAATCCTGGTCTGCCGCACGCATTCATGACGACCGCCTGCTCTCATATTATGCAGGCGTGAAGCACCAACCCAAAAACAAGCGGCGTCTGTTTTTCGCTGTCTGGCCGGATACCAAAACGCTGACCTCACTGCTGGAAGCGCAAAACAGCATAAGCACCATGAAGGCAAGACCCGTGCCTGCGGAAAACCTGCATATAACCTTGGTGTTCATCGGCTCGGCCAGCAAGGAGACAGAACGGTGCCTTGTAGATGCAGCCTCCGGGCTGAGTGCCCAAGCTTGCACTGTGCGGCTCAGTCGTTTCGGATACTTTTCCCGACCGGAATTGTGCTGGATCGGCTCCGAGACAGTCCCTCCGGAGCTGCTGAAGCTTCGTCGCGATTTATGCCGGAAGCTGCGGCCATGCCTCCCGATTCGCAGCGACACCTTCAAACCTCACGTGACCCTGTTTAGAAGGGCCGAAAGCTGTCGGATGCCGACAGATTGCCCGGTAATTGAATTTCCCGTGAATCACTTTTCTTTGGCAAGCTCTGTGACCCGGCCTGAAGGTGCCAAATATTACACTGTGCACAAGTTTCCCTTGTGAAAAAACACCTAAAACCGGTCGTGCAGCACAAAGACCGGAACGATGAATACCATTGGTTGCGTGCTGAAAACTGGCAGGAAGTGCTGGGCGACCCACATAAGCTGGAACAACGCATTCGTGACCATCTGGAGGCTGAAAACCGCGACACGGCAGACGCTTTCAAACCACTCGCCGCTTTGCGCAAACGGCTTTATCGCGAGCTACGGTCTCGCATCAAGGAAGAGGACACAAGCGTTCCGGATCAGGATGGCGACTATCACTACTATGTACGGCAACTGAAAGACTGTCAGTACCCGGTCTACTGCCGTCGCCCGGCCACAAAGCCCGGACGGGGAACCCCCAGACGGGAAACAGTGTTGCTGGATGTCAATCGGGAAGCCGCCGACCTGCCCTACTATCAGATCGGCAGCTGCGAACACAGCCCAAATCATCAATTTTTCGCCTGGACTGCCGACACGCAGGGGGCAGAAAGCCACACCCTCTACGTGCGTGAAATAGAAAACTGCAAAACCGGCACGGCGATTCTCCACGGTTTGACGGGCGATTTCGTCTGGTGCAACGACAGCAAGCACCTGGTCTACATTTGCCTGGACAAGTTTTTTCGTCCCAGCGAGGTGCGACTACATAAGGTGGGAAGCCCGCCTGAGACAGACCGGGTTTTGTACCGCGAAAAAGATCCGGGGTTTTTCATCAATTTGCAGCGCACCAGTTCGCGGCGTTTCATCACGATTAACGTACACGACCACCAAAGCAGCGAAGTGCATTTGATAGACGCGCGTTTCCCCGCAAAGAAAGCAGTGCAAATCGTACGACCCCGACAAAAAGGCCTTGAATATGAAGTGGCAGAACAAAAACACCGGCTGCTCATACTCACCAATGCGGAAGGAATCGCGGACTACCACTTGATGGAATGCAGCGCAAAGCAGCCAGACGCCGACAAATGGAAGAGGCTTTACACGCCGGAAGCGGGTGCCTTGCTTGAGGACTTTCTGGTTTTCAAAAGCTTCATCGTGTGTCTGGAGCGGCGGGCGGCAAAACAGTACTTGGTTATCCTGGATGGCAAAAAGCGCCACGAGGTCTCGTTCAAAGACGCGACCTGTGACATTGCCTTGCTGGAAACAAGCACCTTTGACAGCCAGTCTTTTCGCTTCTCGTTTTCCTCGCTGACTGTGCCAAGGCGCGTTTATGACTACGACGTGCGGCGCAAGCGGAAAATTTTTCGCAAGCAACAAATCATACCGAGCGGCCACAACCCAAGGGACTATTGCAGCGAACGTCTCATGGTAAAGGCTCATGATGGCGAAGAGATCCCCGTCAGCATTCTTTACCACCAGCGAACCCGTCCGAACAAAAGCACTCCGCTGCTTTTATATGGTTACGGAGCCTACGGACTTATGACGCCGGCTGCTTTTTCCCCGCACCGCCTGTCTCTGGTCAAGCGCGGTTTTGTCTACGTCATTGCCCACGTGCGCGGCGGCAAAGAGAAAGGAAGCCAATGGTATCTCACTGGCAAGCAAAGGCAGAAGTCAAACACTTTTTCCGATTTCATCGCCGTGGCGGAACATCTCATCACGGCGGCTTACACCAGCGCAGATCGGCTGTCTGTCCAGGGAGGTTCGGCAGGTGGCATGTTGATTGGCGCGGTGCTGAACCAGCGACCTGAACTGTTTGGCGCTGCGTTGTTGCACGTCCCTTTCGTGGACGTATTGAACACCATGTGCGACGCGAGCCTGCCTTTAACTCCGCCTGAATGGCTGGAGTGGGGCAACCCGATTCGCAACAAAACAGATCGTAAGACGATTGCCTCCTACTCACCTTACGAAAACATCCGAAACCAGGACTATCCCGCCATTCTCGTCACTGCCGGTTTGTGTGATCCTCGGGTGGGCTACTGGGAAGCGGCAAAATGGGCAGCTCGTTTGCGCGCATTGAAAACCAACAGCAAGCCGCTGTTGCTCCGGACAGAAATGTCGGCAGGCCATGCCGGAGCGTCTGGTCGCTTCGATTATTTGCACGAAATCACGCGGAACTGGGCTTTTCTGTTGTCCTGCTTCAAGCTGGAAAAATGTCGTCCCTTTCCTGAATCCAAAGGCGAATCCAGAGGCGAATCCAGAGGCGAATCCAAAGCTGAGTTTAAAAGCGGCAAAAGCCAACGGCGATAAAGCCGAAAAACAGGCAGTCGGCATAGGCGGCGGACAGTCATCACGCGCCATTGTTGGCATCTGCCTGATATCTTGTGTGATTCTGTTGTACAGAACTACACGCGACTCGGGTTTCGCCCCTTTACTCTGGAGAGAACATGACGAAACATGATGAGAAATGTCACGCAAAGGGTCATGCAAGTTGCCTGGCAAGCTGGCTCGGCAAGCTGACTTGGCAGGCTGGTTTGGCAGGCTGGTTTTACACGCCCGACAGGCAAAATTTCCGGACGGTCATTTTGCCCTGCCGAACGCACATAGGCTTTTGTGAAAAAAAGGTAATTACGTTATACTTGCATTCGGTTTTATAGGCGGTAATATTCCCCTTGTGCCGTTGGGGCATCAGGCAAGGAATCCGCAAAACTGAGGTATGAAAATGGAACAAACGTCAACGATTCGCGCACAGTCTCGGGTACTGGCGACAAACAAGGTCATTCGCAACACATACATTCTGCTGGCGATGACACTGGCAACGAGCGCGTTTACCGCTCTGTATGCAATGTCAAGCGGCGTCGGAATGGTGAACCCGTGGATGGTTTTGCTTATCTTCATCGGCATGCCTTTCCTGATCTCGTCCGTCAGGAACAGCGTCTGGGCACTGCCGCTTACTTTTCTCTTCACTGGCTTTATGGGCTACGTGCTGGGCCCCATACTGGGTCACTACATGGCGTTGCCAAATGGCCCGCAGATTGTCGCCGCCGCTTTCGGCACCACGGCAGCAGTCTTTCTGGGGCTTTCCGGATACGCGCTCACGACCCGCAAGGACTTCAGCTTCATGTCCGGCTTTCTTTTCGTCGGCTTGCTGGTGGCGCTCGGGGCGATAATCCTGAACATATTCCTGCAGATCCCGGCCTTGTCGCTGACGATTTCCGCAGCCGTCGTACTGATGATGAGTGCCATGATCCTTTATGACACGAGCCGCATGATCCATGGTGGAGAAACCAGCTACATCATGATGACGGTTTCTCTGTACGCAAACATCTACGTGCTGTTCTTGCACCTGCTGAACCTGTTCTCATTCTTCGGAAGTAACGACTAGATTTACCCCCCACGGCGCACGTGGCCGAGAACAGCCACGTGCGCAATCCCTTCATCGTCACAGGAGCCGTGCTTGGCGGGACGGGCATTTTTCTTGATGCCCTGCTGAGCCACATTCTGGGTCCCGATTTTTCAGAAAAAGCAGTTCTGCTTTTTGAACAGGCAATTGAATATCAGTTGTACCACGCGTTGGCGCTGATTCTGTGCGGCTTGCTCGCGCGGCTGGAAAACACCGTGTCGGTGCGGGTTAGTGGCTACCTGTTTATGGTCGGAGTTTCGCTCTTTTGCGGCGGACTTTACCTGTATGCGCTTCTGGAGCACCCACAAATCAAGGTCGCGATCCCGATTGGCGGGGTTATGCTGGTGGTTGGCTGGATGACGCTCGCTTTGTCCTTCATCGGCCACACCCGCCGCAAAGGCATGAAGGGCATGGATCGGACGCGCTAAACGTTTTTGGCGCAGGTGCCTCAATGTATTCCTGATCTCTCATATAAGGACGCAGTACCTTGGGAATCTTGACCCTTACGCCCCCTGCTCCTGACAACTCTCGATAATCGCTGCCAACGTCCTGCCAACCGCCAATCCGGAAGCATTCAGGATGTGTACACCTTGGGAACCTTGACCCTTACGCCCCCTGCTCCTGACAACTCACGATAAGCACTGCCAACGTCCTGCCAACCGCCAATCCGGAAGCATTCAGGATATGCACCACCTTGGGAACCTTGACCCTTACGCCCTGCTCCTGACAACTCACGATAAGTGCTGCCAACATCCTGCCAACCGCCAATCCGGAAGCATTCAGGACATGCACCAAAGCGGGTTTGTCTGTCGCCAGGTCACGATACCTGACCCCTGGAGCAGGCACAAATCAAGGTCGTAATCGACTGGCGGGGCGTTGCTGGTGATTGGCTGGATGACGCTCGCTTTGTCCTTCATCGGTCACACCCGTCGCAAAGGCATGAATGGCATGGTCGGACGCGCTAAACGTTTTTGGCGTTGATGCCTTGTCTATTTCGAGGCACGCGGAGCAGGTGCCTCAATGTATTCCTGATCTCTCATATAAGGACGCAGCACCTTGGGAATCTTGACCCTTATGCCCTCCTCTTGACAGTTCTCGATAACCGCTGCCAACGTCCTGCCAACCGCCAATCCGGAAGCATTCAGGATGTGTACACCTTGGGAACCTTGACCTTTATGCCCCCTGCTCCTGACAACTCACGATAATCGCTGCCAACGTCCTGCCAACCGCCAATCCGGAAGCATTCAGGACATGCACCAAAGCGGGTTTGTCTGTCGCCAGGTCACGATACCTGACCCCTGGAGCAGGCACAAATCAAGGTCGTAATCGACTGGCGGGGCGTTGCTGGTGATTGGCTGGATGACGCTCGCTTTGTCCTTCATCGGTCACACCCGTCGCAAAGGCATGAATGGCATGGTCGGACGCGCTAAACGTTTTTGGCGTTGATGCCTTGTCTATTTCGAGGCACGCGGAGCAGGTGCCTCAATGTATTCCTGATCTCTCATATAAGGACGCAGCACCTTGGGAATCTTGACCCTTATGCCCTCCTCTTGACAGTTCTCGATAACCGCTGCCAACGTCCTGCCAACCGCCAATCCGGAAGCATTCAGGATATGCACCAGAGCGGGTTTATCTGTCACCGGGTCGCGATACCTGACCCCTGGAACAGGCACAAATCAAGGTCGTGATCTCAACTGGCGGAGCGTTGCTGGTGGTTGCCTGGATAACGCTCGCTCTGTCCTTCATCGGTCACACCCGCCGCAAAGGCATGAAGGGCATGGTCAGACGCGCTAAACGTTTTTGGCGTTGATGCCTTGTCTATTTCGAGGCACGTGGAGCAGGTGCCTCAATGTATTCCTGATCTCTCATATAAGGACGCAGCTCCTTGGGAATCTTGACCCTTACGCGATCCTCTTGACAGTTCTCGATAACCGCTGCCAACGTCCTGCCAACCGCCAATCCGGAAGCGTTCAGGATGTGTACCAGAGCGGGTTTGCGTGTCGCGGGGTCGCGATACCTGATCCCCAGTCGGCGAGCCTGAAAATCCAGCGTATTGCTGCACGAGGAAATCTCGCGGTAACGATCTTGAGACGGCATCCAGACTTCAATGTCGTAGGTTTTTGCGGCAGAAAAACCCAGGTCTCCAGTACACAGATTCACGACACGGTAGGGCAATTCCAGCTTTTGCAAGATGCTCTCCGCATGTTTCGCCATTTCTTCCAGAGCCTGCCAGGACTGGTCGGGATGAACCACTTGGACGAGTTCCACCTTCTCAAACTGGTGCTGGCGAATCAGCCCGGTCGTATCCTTCCCGTAGGAGCCCGCTTCGGAACGGAAGCACGGTGTCAAAGACACCCACTTTTTCGGCAAATCTTTCGCATTCAGAATTTGATCGCGACACAGATTGGCGAGCGCTACTTCTCCCGTGGGAATCAAAAACCAGTCTTTATTACCGTCCAAGGCAAACAAATCTTCTTCGAATTTAGGCAATTGACCCGTTCCATACAGGCTTTTTCTGTTCACGATATACGGCACGTACACTTCCTCGTAACCGTGTTCCCGGGTATGTACATCCAGCATGAACGTGGACAAAGCGCGCTGCAATCTTGCCAGGTCTCCATAAAGTACGCTGAAACGCGAGCCGGTCATACGAGCCGCAGCAGCGCTGTCGTACATCCCCATTTGCTTGCCCACAAACACGTGGTCACAAGGAATGCGTTTGCGGGGACCAATAACATTGTACGCATAACAAGATTGGGGTTCGGAAGAGAAATCCCTTTTCACACCCCAGCTACGTACTTCCTCATTGGCGTTCTCGTCCTTGCCGTCCGGAACATCCGTTGCGACCAGATTGGGAACACCCGCCAACAAAGCCTCCAGCTCCCTAAGCACCTCCTCTAGCGAGTGATCCTCTGTGTCCTGGTATACATGTTCTCGTATAAATGCCTCGCGTTCCTGCGGTGACATTTTGGCGGCTCGTCTGGCAAATTCCTTTTCCTGGGCTTTCCCGGATTCCAATTCCGTTTGCAGCTTTTTCCGCAGACCTTCCAAGTTCTGATATCTGGCTGCGTCGAAATCAAAACCACGGCGCTCGCACGATTTCACAACAAGCGGCAAGTTTTTGCGAAATACCTTTGGATCAATCACGACACACCCGACTCTGACAGTGCCGCGCGTGGTTTGTCTGACCACCGCTCGCCTGGCACGCTAACCACCTTGCCGCTCTGCCAAGCTGAGGCCTCACCCAAAACAGACAGGCAAGTTCCATAAACGGCGGACATTCGGGCTTACAGACTATAAAATCCTGACAGGAGACGCGAACAGAAAAATGAGTCACAACCGGCATTGAAGAGTCTGACACCACTCATCAAAGAACTTCAGCAGATCCTTCCGAAGGAATCTGTGTTGTCCAATGAGGCTGCCTTGCGCCCTTTTGAGTGCGACGGCCTGACTGCGTATCGCCAAGCTCCTCCATGCGTGGTGTTGCCGGAAAATCTCCAACAAGTACAAGCGGTCGTTCGTTTGTGCCAACGGGCAAAAGTCCCCATCGTCACGAGGGGTGCCGGAACCGGTCTGTCCGGGGGAGCCTTGCCGCTAGCAGACGGAGTCCTCTTGGTGCTGACAAAGCTCAACAAAATTCTGAAAATAGACCCCGACAATCGATTGGCGGTGGTCGAGCCGGGAGTCACAAATGCGCGCATCTCCCAAGCCGCCGCTCCGCATCGGCTCCGCTTCACCCCTGACCCTTCTTCGCAAATCGCCTGCACCATCGGCGGCAACGTGGCAGAGAACTCTGGCGGCGTGCATTGCGTGAAATACGGCCTCACTGTCAACAATGTCATGGCCTTGAAAATCGTCACCGTGGACGGCGAACTGTTGGCACTGGGCAATAACAGTCTGGATGCCGCAGGGTATGATTTGACGGCTGTGCTGACGGGCTCGGAGGGCATGCTCGGTATCATAGTGGAAGTCACCGTCAATTTGCTGCCGCTCCCCGAATCCACGTGCTTGACGCTCTCCGCTTTTCGCACAGTCAGGGACGCCTCGCAAGCGGTGGCCGAAATTTACGCCGCAGGTATTGTGCCGGCTGGGCTGGAAATGATGGATCAGAACGCGATTCGCGCTGTGGAGAATTATTTGCACATCGGCTATCCCATGGATGCGGCGACAATCTTGCTTTGCGAACTTGATGGCAGCACCAGCGAAACCGAAGAATTGATCGAAAGCGTCTGCAAGATCATGCATGAATGCCGCGCCTTTAAAGTGCGCCGCGCGACAGACCTGGACACTCAGGAAAAACTTTGGGCGGGGCGCAAGGCGGCTTTTCCGGCTATCGGGCGCCTCACTCCCGACTACTACTGTATGGACGGAACAATCCCGAGACGGGAACTTGCCAGTATGCTCACGGAAATTTCGCGCCTGTCCCAATCATTCAAGCTGTCGGTCGCAAACGTGTTTCATGCCGGAGATGGCAACCTCCATCCGTTGATCATGTACGACTCCAGCGTTCCGGGAGAGCTGGAAAAAGCGGAGGCTTTTGGAGAAGAAATCTTGCGACTGAGCACTCAGGCAGGGGGCACCATCACTGGCGAGCATGGTGTCGGGGTCGAGAAGCTGAATTCCATGTGCGGACAATTCAACGCTGTCGAGCTTGAGCAATTTCACAATTTGAAAAAAGCCTTTGACCCGGAAGGGCTGCTCAATCCCGGGAAAGCCATTCCGACCTTGCGGCGGTGTGCGGAACTCGGCAGGATGCACGTACACCGTGGCGAGACCCGGCACCCTGATCTGCCGCGCTTTTAGCCGCAAGCCAATGACTAGACAACAACGGACCCGGCTGATACTCGGCAAAAGCGTGCTTTCCGATTGAAAAATGCAACTCTCCACGAAGCAACTGGAACAAAATATCATCGCGCAGGTTCGTGATGCCGGCGACAGCAAGCAGGCCTTGCGAATTGTCGGGGGAAACAGCAAGGCTTTTTATGGCGAAAGGATCACGGCGACCCCATTGCTACTAGGCCATTACTCTGGTGTTGTGAAGTGTGACCCGCAGGAAAGCTTTTTGACCGCCAAAGCCGGGACACCTCTGCTTGAAATCAATCAACTGCTGTCTGAAAAACAACAAATGTTCCCTTTTGAACCGCCCGCCTTTGGCACCACTGCAACGCTCGGAGGGTGTCTCGCGACTGGCCTGGCGGGTCCGGCACGAGCCACTTTCGGGGCAGTGCGTGACGCGACGATCGGTGTGAGAATCATCAACGGTCGTGGCGAGGTTCTGCGATTTGGTGGCAGCGTCATGAAAAACGTCGCAGGTTACGACGTCAGCCGCTTGATGTGTGGTGCCTGCGGGACGCTTGGTGTCATCCTTGAGGCAACCATTCGTTTGCGCCCGAAGCTGAAAAAAGAATGCACCATCCGCCTTGACCTGAATGCAACGCAAGCCATCGCAAAAACCAGTACGTGGGTCAACGCAGGGCTTCCGCTCACTGCGAGCTTTCATTGCGATGGGCAGCTTTTTCTTCGCTTGAGCGGGCATCGAAAAAGCGTGGCAGCAGCGCGGCATAAAATCAGCGGAGACGAAGTTCCTGACAGTCCGGGCTTCTGGTCTGAGGTCAGAGAGCATCAGCACCCTTTTTTCAAAAAAGCAAAAAACCTCTGGCGCTTGTCTCTCGCACCCCACAGTCCTCCACTTGGGCTTCCCGGGGACTGCGCTTTTGAATGGGGCGGTGCCTTACGCTGGCTGGCAACAGATGTCCCTGCACAACAAGTGCGCGCGGTCTTGGAGCAACACGGTGGGCACGCCTGTTTGTTCAGAAGCGAAAAGCCGGGCACGGCTCCGGTTTTTCACCCCCCGACTCCCGGCTTGCTGAAACTGCATCAGCGCATCAAGCACGCTTTTGACCCGCTATCCATATTAAATCCTGGAAAGCTCTATCCTGGCCTTTGAACTGATGCATACCAGTTTGAAAGAAGGGTTGCTGCCCACGATACTTGCAGCACGAGCCGACCAGATTCTCCGCAAGTGCGTACATTGTGGTTTCTGCAACTCGGCCTGCCCCACTTACAAATTGGGAGGCAACGAGCTTGACGGTCCGCGCGGGCGCATTTACCTGATGAAAAATGTGCTGGAAGGTGAGACGCCTGAAGTGACGCATTTGCGCCACCTTGACCGTTGCCTTTCCTGCCAGAGTTGCGAAAGCAGTTGTCCTTCAGGAGTCGAGTACAAACAGCTGCTGGAAATCGCCAAGCCGCTGGTCACTGCCAGGGTAAAGCGCGATTTCCCGGAAATCGTGAGGCGTGCAATTGCGGTGCGTGTCTTCCCTTACCGCCGCAGGATGGCCTGTATCCTTTTTCTGGCACGGTGCTTCCGGCCTTTGTTGCCGAAACAACTGGGCAAAAAAATCCCACCGCGCACCAGCAGTCGGAAAAGCGTCTTCAAGGCAAAAAGGTTCCCGCGAAAAATGGTCGTCATACAAGGCTGCGTACAAGGGGCTGCCGCACCTGACATCAACGCGCATTTGGCACTGATTCTGGAAAAATTCGGCATTGAACTGGTTGAGCTGAAAGATTCCTGTTGTGGTGCTTTGCCGTATCATATTGACAGCCGCCAACGCGCGGAGAAAATGCTCAAAGCCACTATCGGAAAACTTTTCAAGCTGTTGAATGAAGGCGTGGAAACCATTGTCAGTACGGCGAGCGGATGTGGCAGCATGATTCGAGAATACGGGCAGTGCTTTCAAGACGATCCTAAGTGGCAAGAGAAAGCGCGCGTCGTTTCCCAAAACTGCCTGGACGTATCCGAAGTCATTGCCCGGGAAGACTATGAAAAGCTCGAAGTCGAACGAGTGCGAGCTGTGTTCCATTCACCGTGTACCTTGCAACATTCACTGCGGCTGGACGGCAAGACCGAAAAGCTCTTGCGCGCTTTGGGAGTGTCTGTCCCGACAGTCAAGGACGGACATATCTGCTGCGGCTCGGCGGGTTACTACTCACTGTTTCAGCCGGACATCGCCGGGCAGTTACTGAAAAACAAGCTTGACGCATTGTTGGCGGAGGATCCGGAAGTCATCCTGACTGCCAATTTTGGCTGCCAGCTACATTTGCAATCTTTGTCACCGACTCCAGTACGCCACTGGATCTCAGTCCTGCACTGATCACCGAAACTCATGCCTGAAAGCAGTCTGGCGGAAGCCTTTTTCCTGATTTTTACTGGCTCAGCACTGCTGGCCACTGTGGCACTGTTCGCGCGCCAGACCCTGATCCTCGCTTACGTCCTTATTGGCGTTGCACTCGGTCCGTCCACGTTCAATCTGATCGAGGATCCTCAAGTCATCAGCCAGATGTCGAATATAGGTATCATGTTTCTGCTGTTTCTGATGGGAGTTGATTTGCCTCCATCAAAGCTGAAAAAGCTGCCTGCTTCGTCATTGCTGATCACGGCTCTTAGCTCTCTGATTTTCGTGCTGCTCGGCTACAGCTTTGGCATCGCCATTGGGCTCAGCCATATCGAAAGCATCATGCTCGGTGCAAGCGTGATGTTTTCCAGCACCATCATTTCCATCAAGCTGTTACCCACCACCATACTCCACCACCGTGAAACCGGCGATAACATCATACAGATTCTTTTGCTACAGGATTTTGCGGCGATTTTTGTACTGATTGCCCTCAATGTGTATGAAAAAAACACTTCGGCAGGAATTGAGCAAGACCTGATAAAAGTGCTTCTGGCTTTACCCTTGTTGGCAATAGTCGCGTACGTAGCGGAAAAATTTGTGCTTCAGCCTTTGTTGAAGAAGTTTGACTGCATTAAGGAATATATTTTCCTGTTGGCAATCGGGTGGTGTCTTGGCATGGCCCAACTCTCCGCGAGTCTGGGAATCAGCGAAGAAATCGGTGCGTTTATCGCCGGTGTTGCGCTCGCTTCCAGCCCGATTTCTTTTTACATCACGGAGTCCTTAAAACCCTTGCGTGATTTTTTCCTCATCATATTTTTCTTCTCCCTCGGTGCCAGCATAAACATCGGCGAAATTCAAGACATTCTCATCCCCGCGCTCGCGTTGGGAATCGGGATCACCCTGTTGAAGCCGGGGTTTTTTCAGATCTTGGGAACCAGCATGGGAATGGAGAAACCACGTGCCAGGGAAATCGGGTTTCGCCTCGGGCAAGGAAGCGAATTTTCTTTGTTGATTGCTGCCTTGGCGTTGGAGGGCACTCTGGTCAGTCCCTCTACCGCCCAACTGATACAGCTGGGGGTTCTGATCAGCTTCATTCTCTCATCGTATATCGTGGTACTGAACTACCCGAGCCCTGTCGCGCTTTCCGAAAAACTACGCCGCGACTGACCGCAGCACAGGGCACTCTGGTCAGTCCCTCTACCGCCCAACTGATACAACCGGGGGTTCTGGGTGGTACTGAACTACCCGAGCCCCGTCGCGCTTTCCGAAAAACTACGCCGCGACTGACCGCAGCACAGGGCGCTCTGATCAGTCACTCAACCGCCCAACTGATACAGCCGATTCTGGGTGGTACTAAACTACCCGAGCCCCATCGCGCTTTCCGAAAAGCTACGCCGCGACTGACCGCAGCACAGGGCACTCTGATCAGTCACTCAACCGCCCAACTGATACAGCCGGGGTTCTGGGTGCTACTGAACTACCCGAGCCCCGTCGCGCTTTCCGAAAAGCTACGCCGCAACTGACCGCAGCACAGAGTGCTCTGATCAGTCACTCTACCGCCCAACTGATACAGCCGGGGGTTCTGGGTGGTACTGAACTACCCGAGTCCCGTCGCGCTTTCCGAAAAACTACGCCGCAACTGACCGCAGCACAGAGCGCTCTGATCAGTCACTCTACCGCCCAGCTGATACAGCCGGGGGTTCTGGGTGGTGCTGAACTACCCGAGTCCCGTCGCGCTTTCCGAAAAGCTACGCCGCGACTGACCGCAGCAAACGAACCGAAGCTCTACAGTCCTTGCCTCAGACTCTCCTCCATGAACGGGTTCAGATCTCCGTCCAGAATTCCCTGGGTATTTCCGCTTTCATAGCCTGTTCGCAAATCCTTGATCCGTGACTGATCCAGAACGTACGAACGAATCTGGCTGCCCCAGCCTATAGCGGCTTTGTTCGCCTCAAGCTCTTTCTGGCTTTCCATCTGTTTGCGCCGCTCCAACTCATAGAGCTTGGCTTTAAGCTGTTTCATGGCGGTATCCCGATTGCGGTGCTGCGAACGATTGTTTTGACATTGCGTGACGACACCGGTCGGCAAGTGGGTAATCCGTACGGCTGATTCGGTCTTGTTGACGTGCTGTCCGCCGGCGCCGCTGGCACGATACACATCGACACGCAGTTCCCCGGGATTGATTTCTATTTCCACTTCGTCAGTGATTTCCGGGGACACAAAGACAGCAGCAAAAGACGTGTGTCTGCGATTGCCAGAACTGAAAGGCGACTTCCTGACCAAGCGATGGACTCCGGTTTCCGTCCGCAACCAACCAAATGCGTAGGATCCATCAATTTTCACTGTGGCACTTTTCAAGCCTGCCACTTCCCCCGTGGTGGCTTCAGTAATTTCTGTGGCAAAACATCGGCTTTCCGCCCAACGCAAGTACATTCTCAACAACATTTCCGTCCAGTCCTGGGATTCGGTGCCTCCAGAACCGGCGGTCAACTCAATAAAAGCGTTCCCGCCATCCATTTCCCCGGAAAACATGCGCTGAAATTCCAGGTCGGCGATTTCCCTTTCCACTTTTCCCAGATCCTCAGAGACGCTGGCAGCAAATTCCATGTCCTGTTCATCAGCGAGCAGGTCTAGCATTTCTCTGGTTTCCTGGATCCGGCTGCCCAGCGCGTCAAGAACCTGAATGACTTTTTCGAGTTCCGCCCGCTCGCGACCAAGCTGACGCGCTGCATCCTGTGACTTCCAAACCTCGCTTGAGGCAAGAAGTTTTAATATCTGATGATATCTCTGTGACTTGCTCTCGTAATCAAAGGTACCCCCTGAGTTTCCCCAAGCGGCTCTCACTGCTCTCCAGTCTCTGAAGAAAGGCCTCAGTGTCCATGTTGCCTATGCCAATACTTCGATGTGGTGAATATCCAGTAGAGGTGCGCGTCTGCCTTTGAATTCGTCGGCTTCCAGGCGATAGGTAATACGGACTTTTCCCATGTCCTGAGTACAATTGCGACCGCGCGCATTAAACAAAATAGCGTAAACCGGCTCATCTACTCCGTCTGGGCTCAGCACCATTTTGAGGTGTTTTTTCCCGACCATCCAACGCTCCCAGACGTCAAAAATACCATCAAAGACCGGCTCCGGGAATCCCTTTCCCCAAGGACCGCCCTCGCGCAGGGAAAGGGCGGTTTCAAAAGTCAGGCTGTCTGCGGCCAGCTGCCCATCGCTCAGCAAAGTGTCAAAGAATTCACCTGCGTTTTCGAGTGCGGTCACTTCCTCGTTAAAACAGTTTTTGAATTCTTCAAAACGGTCTTCCTTCAACATTATGCTCGCGCTCATGGCGTGACCCCCAAAGTGCGTCAACAGGTCAGATTCACGGTTCGCAATGCTTTGCAACAAGCGTTTAACGTGTACTCCGCGAACAGAGCAGGCAACCCCTCTCAGGACTCCACCCATGTATTTGGTAAATGCGGCTGTGGGTTTGCGGTACTGAGACTTCAAGCGAAACGCTATGGAGTTAAGGAAGTCATCCGGCCATTCGGGATTGTAAATACACAAAGCACTGCTATCTTCATGCTCCGGTGAAAGATTGCATATATCCTCCAGATTTACGCCCGACTTGATTCGTCTTTCCAGTTCGCGTGTGCTGCTGCCGACTCCTTCCAGAACTGCCGCATACTGCGAAGCCATTCGGCGATCATCAGAAATCAGGCAACGAATACCCAAGGACGTATCCTTGAGGAAGGATGCCGCATTCAGGCGCGGGGCAATGCAGTACGACAAATCTGTCGCCACTGCGTGCCGGGCACGAGCACGCGAAACCACGAACAGGGCTTGAATTCCGGCGCAACCCCGACCCGCTCGAATACGTTTCAGTCCCTGCGTGACAAGAATCCGGTTGTTACGGTTCAGTGGCACTACGTCTGCCACGGTGCCGAGCGCAACCAGATCCAAATAACAATCCAGACGCGGCGGCGAATCAGTGAAAAAGCCTTCTTCCGTGAACTTCTTCCTGAGTGCTACCAGCAAATAAAAAACAACGCCTACTCCGGCCAGCCCCAGTTTTTTTGTTTTCTCATCAAGGACAGGGTTTACCACGGCTCCCGCGTCCGGAACTGTCCCCGTGCATTCGTTGTGATCGGTAATAATGACGGGAACGCCGACTTCTTTCAGCGCCTCCACCCCTTCAACACTCGTGGCACCACAATCCGCAGTAATCACCAAGTCCGGTCTGGCACTGTAAAGCAGAAAGCTGACGACTTCCTTCGACAGGCCATAGCCTTTTTTTAACCGGTTTGGAACCAGAAAGTCACATTGCTGGAACCCAAATTTCCGCAAGCCTTTGACCAATAAAGCCGTGCTGGTGGCTCCATCTGCATCAAAGTCCCCAACAACCAATACTTTTTTCTGCTCCTTAAAGGCATCCACCAGTAGCGCACATGCTTTGTCCACGTTTGGTAATTCCTTGCACGGAGACAGGTTTTTCAGGTCGTGATCCAGATCTTCTTCGGAATTGATACCTCGGGCAAGATAGATTCTCCGCAACAACGGCTCAATCCCATCTGTTTCAGGCAACTTCCCCGAGAACTCGCGGTGCCTGATTTTAGGCACCGATAAAACAGGTTTCGTCATAAAATTTCTCCTCGCAATCCACTAAAACGCAGTACCTTAGCGTATACATCCATGGCGCACGAACACATCGTGGCACGAGCCAATGTTGTAACAAAAATCGAACCGTTTTGCAACGCAAAACCGGCAAAACGCCTGAAACCAAAACGGCGTAGCCAGAACGGAACGCCGGACACAGTGTATAATAGGCACGTTATTTAGGTTTGTTCACACAAACGTTTTTTAGAAACAGGAGTTATGTAGTTATGGGTAAAATTGGTTCCGTTCAAAATTATTCAGGTCTGGCTGGCACCTCAGGCACCAGTGGTGCAGGTGGTGTCTCTGGAAACAAAGGACAGGATTCCACAAAAATTCAGCAAGGTCAATCTTGGTACAGCCGAATAAGCAGCTGGGTTCAAAACAGTGCGCAACCCTCCTATTCACTGTCACAACATAGTACCCACACCCCCGGTAAGACCGAAGCAAAGTCGGGTTGGAGTTGGGGTGGCCTCCTGAATATGGTAACGAGTAAAAAAATATTCCCCGAAATGAACATCACAAAATGGAGCAATGGAAAAGCTTCAGAGTACGAAGCACGGTCCGTAGCATCGCTTAAAGAACAAAATATTTTCATTGAGACCGAAATGGATGATGGAATGGTGATGATCGATGCCATAAAGCTGACTGCGGATAGCGAGTTGCCATCAAAAGAATTGAGCGGTCAGCAAATGCACGATCTGGCCGATGCCATAGTTGAAGACACCCCTGCTCCGCAAAAAACGGCAGCCAGGTCTGACATCAGTGTCACTGCATCCTCTGGAAAATCCGCGACACCCGTACTTGACGAGGTGGTGAGCAGCTGGGTTCAAAACAGTGCGCAACCCTCCGATTCACTGTCACAACATAGTACCCACACCCCCGGTAAGACCGAAGCAAAGTCGGGTTGGAGTTCGGGTGGCCTCCAGAATATGGTAACGAGTAAAAAAATATTCCCCGAAATGAACATCACAAAATGGAGCAATGGAAGAGCTTCAGAGTACGAAGCACAGTCCGTAGCATCGCTTAAAGAACAAAACATTTTCATTGAGTCCGAAATGGATGATGGAATGGTGATGATCGATGCCATAAAGCTGACTGCGGATAGCGAGCTGCCATCAAAAGAATTGAGCGGCCAGCAAATGCACGATCTGGCCGATGCCATGGTTGAAGACACCCCTGCTCCGCAAAAAACGGCAGCCAAGTCTGACATCAGTGTCACTGCATCCTCTGGAAAATCCGCGACACCCGTACTTGACGAGGTGGCAAGCAAGTGGTTAGCAAACAGCAGGGACTGGGAAGCATCACAGGTCTACAAGGCAGCCGAGGAAGTGATGAACCAGGCAGGATTTGGGACGACCCCCAAGTTCAGGAGCAAGTCCGACCCCGACACGGCAATAAAAAACAGAGACAGTGCTGGCATAGGAATTCTCACAAAATTTTGCGAGGGGGCAGGAGGTAAAGAACGTTCAAAAATGACTACTACCGAGTTTAAGGTGGGTTTTAAATTAGCTGTCTTGAGCCATGCCTCTGAACAAACTAATTGGTTTGAGCGTATTGATAGAAGTCTGACGGACGCCGGTTGGGATCCGGCAAATTAGGCACAGTTCGTTTTAGCCCGAAAGTGGGTTTTTTGAAAACAAAACATTGAGGTTACAGGAACAGTGAACTCTCTTGATTTTACTAAAAAATATACAGGCCTGTCTAACGCCAAGGCGGTAAATTCCTTAACAGAAGTGACCGGCATTAATAATCAGCAATTTACAGCCATCCAGCATGGTCAGCACTGGCACAGCCGCCTGTCGTGCTGGATTAAAGACGGCGTACGCTCCTTCTTTTCGCCTTTGCGAAAAAATGCCACCAATACGGCTTGGGAACAGTTGGGTCAAGACTTGAGTAAAGACGGGGCTATTGACACAAATAAGAAGCAGCTTGCCCAAACAAAAATCAAAAGATGGCAAAAAGAAGGGGTTCCTTTACGGGTATTGCACGTCAGGCAGTTGCTTCGGCAGGTGGATCAAGATTTTAGCTCCCGACCGCCCACCAGCCTGAGGGCTGAACTAAATAACTACAGGCCTGATGATGGGGAAAAGTTCAGTTTCAAAGTCTCGCTTTCCACTCGAACAGAGAGCACCAAAGAAGTTTGGAAAATGGAACCCCTTAGTAATGAAGAGAGAACAGTTATGGAATCGTTCGCACCTTTCTCCCGGAACCGCTCGCCCGACCCTGATTTTGAGACACCCAAGCTTGATGAGGTGGCAGAGGAATTTACAACAACGGGGGGGAACTGGGATTTACCAAGTGTCGGCAATGCAGTCGATGAGTTGCTAGACAAGAACGGGATCGGGACGACCGCCGAATTCAAGCAAGCTGGCGACTCTGAAAAGGCACTTGATAACAAAGCCGCAGCTGCTGGAATCGTCATGACGAAGTTTATCGACAATGCACGTGAGAAGGGGACTGTCGGCATAAAAACTGAAAAATTCAAGAGTGACTTTGAAAAAGCCTTTCTTGAAGTTATCTCTGAAAGAAAGGATTGGTTTGAGCGTATCGATAGAAGTCTGACGGACGCCGATTTGGATCCGGCAAATTAGGCGCAGCTTGTTTTAGCCCGAAAGTGGGTTTTTTGAAAGCAAAACATTGGAGTTACAGGAACAGTGAACTCTCTTGATTTTACTAAAAAATATACAGGCCTGTCTAACGTCAAGGTGGTGAATTCCTTGACAGAAGTGACCGGCATTGATAATCAGGAATTTACAGTCATCCAGCATGGTCAGCGCTGGCACAGCCGCCTATCGTGCTGGATTAAAGACAGCGCACGCTCCTTCTTTTCGCCTCTGCGAAAAAATACCACCAATGCGGCTTGGGAACAGTTGGGTCAAGACTTGAGTGAAGACGGGGCTATTGACACAAATGAGAAGCAGCTTGCCCAAACAAAAATCAAAAGATGGCAAAAAGAAGGGGTTCCTTTACGGGTATTGCACGTCAGGCAGTTGCTTCGGCAGGTGGATCAAGATTTTAGCTCCCGACCGCCCACCAACCTGAGGGGTGAACTAAATAACTACAGGCCTGATGATGGGGAAAAATTCAGTTTCAAAGTCTCGCTCTCCTCTCGAACAGAGAGCACCGAAGAAATTTGGAAAATGGAACCCCTCAGTAATGAAGAGAGAACAGTTGGAGCTCAGGAATTCATGGGTCTCACTCAATCAGTGGACTCCGAAAACCAGGCAACAAATTCGGGAACCCAATCCCTGGAAGCTTCTGAGGATAGTGATACGAGTGCAGAGGATTCCTCTCAAAGTACAAGTGTGAAAATCCTTGACCCCGCTCAAACAGAGGGCACCGAAGGCTCGGAAACCCTATCCCTTAAAGAGCAACAATTTTCTGCCGCACTGTCGAATGTATTTAAGGATTCTGATGACAGTACACAACAAACAGCCAATCTGACAAAAGCCATGGAATCGTTCGCACCTTCCTTCCAGAACCACTCGCCCGACCCTGAATCAGAGACACCCAAGCTTGATGATGTGGCACAGCAATTTGTAACAGAAGGAGGTAGTTGGGCAACACCAGATATCTACGAAGCAGTCGTGGAGTTGCTCAACAAAGACGAGATCGAAGTGACCGACAAATTCAAGCAAGCTGGCAACTCTAAACAGGCCTACGATAATAAATCCGCGCTCGTCAAGGATGTCATGACGAAGTTTCACGAGATTGCAGAGCCGAAGGAGAATGTCAGAGGGGGTAAAAAGTTTTCCGGCATGACTGCTGAAGAGTTCAAGAGTGACTTTAAAAAGGCCTCTTCAGAAGTTGCCTATGCAAAAGCGAATTGGTTTAAGCGTGTAGAGGATGATTGGGATCCAAATGTGACTGATCTTTAACCAAGACCTGACAAAGGTTAAAGACACGCAATCTTTTGGCATTCACGGCTGGGAGTCTTGGTTTCAAGCTATCCGTTGCTCGTGAAAGTCAATGCCTGAGAAGTGGGTTGCGCAGACCCGAACTGACAAGATTCTTTTTTATTGAAGCGAAGCCCAAAAGTACCCAAAAAGCACTGTTGCCTGGCGGGGTCGATCGCCAACCAGGAATAGTGACCCCTGCCCCTAAAATCAGATAAGCCCCCAACACGAGCCAGCCACCGCCCCTTGGCTAAGGCCTGCCAGAATTGGTGCCCGGAGCCGAAATCGAACCGGACCACACAGCTTTGCAGGCCGCTGCATTATCGCTCTGCCAACCGGCAAGCCTGCCAAACACATCAAAACCCATCCTGGTTAAGCATCCCCTCAATATGGTGTAACCTTAAGTCACGAGCCGTCATGGACACCGACTGAAACCCGTCGCCGGTCATCGCAACTCACAGGCACTTTCTTGTCGTTTTCAGAGCAATCAAAAAACCCGACAGCGACCTTCTGTGCGCGCCGCCCACTCTGTTGCGGACTGTTTCTTCAGAGATTTGGCAATTGAATTCTGTCCAGCAAAGAGCCGAAATCCTCGCACACAGAATATGGTAACGGGTAAAAAATATTCCCCGAAATGAACATTACAAAATGGAGCAATTGAGGAGCTTCAGAACGCGTGACACAGTCAGTGAAACCACTTAAAGAAAAAATATTTTCAATGAGTCCGAACCGGATGATGGAATGGTGATGGTCAATACCATAAAGCGGGCTTCGGGACGACTGCCGATTTCAGGAGCAAGAGAACCCCGGCTTGGCACAAACAAACAGGAACAAGGCTGGTAAAGGGGTTCTCGCAAAATTTCACGAGAAGTCACCAAGTAAAGATCATTCAAAAATGACTACTGCCGAGTTTAAGGAAGGCTTCAAAGTAGCCGTCTTTGGCTATGCCATTGACAGAAATGACTGGTTTGAGCATATCGATAAAAGTCTGACGGACGCTGGCCGGAGCCAGTCAAACCAAGCGTAGTTCGTTTTAGTCTGAATTGGTGTACAATATGCAGACGCCCGGTACACGGTTTTTTGAATGCAACACAGTGAGGTTACAGGAATAATGGGCACAGTCGGTTTTACTAAAAAATATACAAGCTTATCTGATGCCAAGGGGGTCAATCCCTTGGCAGAAGTGACCAACATCCACGATCAGAAATTTGAAACCGTCCAGCATGGTCAGCGCTGGCACAGCCGTCTGGCGTGCTGGATTAAAGACAGCACTCGCTCCTTTTTTTCGCCTTTGCGAAAAAATAACCCCAATAAGGCTTGGCGGGAATTGAGCAGAGACCTTGGCAAGGACACGACCATCAGCGAAGAAAGCAAGGATCTTGCCCAAAGAAGGATCGTAAGATGGCAAAAAGGAGGGGTTCCTTTACGGAAATTGCACGTCATGCGGTTGCTTCGGCAACTGGATGAAAGTTTTGCCTCCCAACAGAACATGGATCCTCAGGTTCCCAACTTGACTGGGGATGGGGATCAGATCCACGTAGGAATCGATGATCCCGTTCACGAAACCCTGGATTCCTCTCAAACAGGCAACCTCAGTCAGAAAACCCTGGATTCCTCTCAAACAGGGAGCACCAATCTGGAAACCCGGGATTTCTCTCAAACAGAGAGCACCAATCTGGAAACCCGGGATTTCTCTCAAACAGAGAACACCGAAAAACTGAGTACATCTTGGCAACACCATTCCCTTAAGGCTGTTCCCAAGGATATTAAAGGTTCGAGAAGCCTTGATGATGCAAAGAAGAGTGTCATGAATCTAGAGGCTCCCATTCAAACAGAACCCAAGGCAGAGTTGGAACCCGAAAACCCTAGCACAGAGACCAACGAAAGTAAGGGATCAGTATGGGACGACCTGCTCATCAAAGATGAACCTGACACGCGCTCTGAATCGGAAATTTTTCAGACCTCCCCTGAAGTTCAGGAAGCAAGCTCGGAACACCAATCCCCTCTGCCT
Organism: uncultured candidatus Poriferisulfidus sp.; assembly: GCA_965215765.1. Lineage (GTDB taxonomy): Bacteria > Pseudomonadota > Gammaproteobacteria > Poriferisulfidales > Oxydemutatoraceae. Next base: position 2,037,266 of record OZ244118.1, read on the forward strand.
ACAGGGAGCACCAATCTGGAAACCCAAGATTCCCATCAAACAGAGGTCGCCAATCTGAGAAGCCGGAGTCAAACAGGGGGCACCGTAAAACAGAGAAAAGACTTGCAATCCTTCCGGCGTTCCCAATCCTTTAACACTAGTGTGAAGAGTGATACAGATCCAAAGGCTCCCATTCAAACAGAAACCCACAGTGTGAAGAGTGATACGGATCCAGAGGCTCCCATTCAAACAGAAACCCACAGTGTGAAGAGTGATACAGATCCAGAGGCTCCCATTCAAACAGAGACCCGCACAAAGGAGGAAGAATTTTACGATGCACTTAACAGCTCACTCAACAGTCAAGATGAGCCGGAAATTCCTCAGAGTGATGAACTGGAAGTTTCTCAGAGTGATGAACCGGAAATTCCTCAGAGTGATGAAACGGAATTTTTTCAGAGTATTGAAAACATCGACTTGACAGAAGCCGTTCAGAAAGGCGACGGGACAGCAAAGCTAAAAGCCGATCTGGAAGATGCCATGAAGTCGATAGAACAACCCACCTTTCAGACCCCGCCGCCCGCTCCTAAATCTGAGACCCCCAAGCTTGATGAGGTGGCAAATACATTTGTAACAAAGGACCATGAATGGGTGACACCGCATATCTACGAAGCAGTGGTGGACTTGTTCAACAAGAAGGGAATCGTTCCGACCGCTGAATTCAGGCAAGCTGACAATGAAGGAAAAGCACATAACAACAGAATGGATGTCGCCGGTGCTGTCATGACCAGGTTTTTCAGGAATACAGATGGGAAGGAGCCGGGGCTTGTCAAAAAGTCTGCGCATCTGTCTGTTGATGAGTTTAAGCTTAACTTTGAGAAAGCCTTTCTTGAAATTACCAGTGAAAAAACGAATTGGTTTGAGGTTGCCGACACAGAACTGGTGGATGGTAATTGGGATACAGCAGCACTGACGGATAAACAACTCTTAACTAAGACCTGACAAAGGTTAAAGACACACAATCTTTTAACTTTCGTGGCAGAGAGTCTTGGTTTCAAGCGTACCTGTTGCTCGTGTAAGTCAATGCCTAAAAAGCAGGTTTCACAAACCAGTTCAGACAAGGTTCTTTTTTATTGAGCGAAGCCAAAAGCACTGTTGCCCGGCAGGGCTGATCGTCAACAAGGAATGGTGACCCCCGCCCGCAAAATCAGATAAGATTCCAACGCAAGTCAGCCACTGCCCCTTGGTTAAGGCTCGCCAGAAATTGGTGCCCGGAGCCGGAATCGAACTGACACGAGGCACCGACTCAAGGGATTTTAAGTCCCTCGCGTCTACCTATTCCGCCACCCGGGCAAACTTTCTGAGGCTAGTGCCGGAACCGAACCGGCCTGCGCGGCTTTGCAGACCGCTGCATTATCGCTCTGCCAACCAGCAAGCCTGCCAAACACATCAAAACCCATCCAGGTTAAGCATCCCCTCAATATAGAGTAACCTTAAGTCACGAGCCGTCATGGACGCCGCCTGAAACCCGTCGCCGGTCACCGCAACTCACAGGCACTTTCTTGTCGTTTTCAGAGCAATCAAAAAACCCGACAGCGACCTTCTGTGCGCGCCGCCCACTCTGTTGCGGACTGTTTCTTCAGAGATTTGGCAATTGAATTCTGTCCAGCAAAGAGCCGAAATCCTCGCACACAGAATATGGTAACGGGTAAAAAATATTCCCCGAAATGAACATTACAAAATGGAGCAATTGAGGAGCTTCAGAATGCGTGACACAGTCAGTGAAACCACTTAAAGAAAAAATATTTTCAATGAGTCCGAACCGGATGATGGAATGGTGATGGTCAATACCATAAAGCGGGCTTCGGGACGACTGCCGATTTCAGGAGCAAGAGAACCCCGGCTTGGCACAAACAAACAGGAACAAGGCTGGTAAAGGGGTTCTCGCAAAATTTCACGAGAAGGCACCAAGTAAAGATCATTCAAAAATGACTACTGCCGAGTTTAAGGAAGGCTTCAAAGTAGCCGTCTTTGGCTATGCCATTGACAGAAATGACTGGTTTGAGCATATCGATAAAAGTCTGACGGACGCTGGCCGGAGCCAGTCAAACCAAGCGTAGTTCGTTTTAGTCTGAATTGATGTAAAATATGCAGACACACGGTACTCGGTTTTTTGAATGCAACACAGTTTTACTAAAAAATACACAAGCTTATCTAACGCCGTAGCGGTCAATCCCTTGGCAGAAGTGACCAGCATCCGCGATCATGAATTTACAACCGCCCAGCATGGTCAGCGCTGGCACAGCCGTCTGGTATGCTGGATTAAAGACAGCACTCGCTCCTTTTTTTCACCTTTGCGAAAAAATAACCCCAATGATGCTTGGCAGGGATTGAGCTTTGACTTGATGGCGGACGATACTATTAGCGAATATAACAAGACACTTGCCAAAAGAAGGATCAAAAGATGGCAAAAAGGAGGGGTTCCTTTACGGAAATTGCACGTCATACGGTTGCTTCGGCAACTGGATGAAGATTTTGCCTCTCAACGAACCAGTGCTATCACTTGCTGGACTATGGATGGGGTTGATCACCTGATAGAAATCCAGAATTCCCCTCAAACAGGGAGCACCAATCTGGAAAGCCAGGGTTCCCTTCAAACAGAGGACGTCAGTCAGAAAACCCTGGATTCCTCTCAAACAGGGAACGCCAATCTGGAAAACCAGGGTTCCCTTCAAACAGAGGACGTCAGTCAGAAAACCCTGGATTCCTCTCAAACAGAGGACACCGAAAAACTAGGTACATCTTGGCAAAATCACAACCTTGAGTCTGTTTCCAAGGATATTAAAGATTCGGGGGACTCCGTTGGAAAAAGTTCCCGCTCAGGGACGGAAACCCCATCCTTTAGTGCTGGCGTGAAGAGTGATACGGGTCTAGAGGCTCCCATTCAGATAGAGACCCACGAACCGGAAGACTCCATTCAAACAGAGGTCGCCAATCAGAAAACCCTGGATTCCTCTCAAACAGAGGACACCGAAAAACTGGGTACATCTTGGCAAAATCACAACCTTGAGGCTGTTTCCAAGGATATTAAAGATTCGGGGGACTCCGTTGGAAAAAGTTCCCGCTCAGGGACGGAAACCCCATCCTTTAGTGCTGGCGTGAAGAGTGATACGGGTCTAGAGGCTCCCATTCAGATAGAGACCCCACGAACCGGAAGACTCCATTCAAACAGAGGTCGCCAATCAGGAAATTCAGAATTCCCATCAAACAGTGGCCACTGAAGATCAGGAAGTAATCCCGCAAGACCAATCCCTTGAGACTGCTAACAAGGGCAATGAGAGTGCGGAAATTCCCACTCTAAAGTGAGACCCCCACAGAGCCGGGAGATCCCTTAGAGCTAGTGTGAAGAGTGGTACGAATCCAGAGCCTCCCATTCAAACAAAGTGCGGAAGCCTCCATTCAAACAGTGACCCTCACAGGGTCGAACGAATTTCACGATGCACTTAACAACCCACCAACAGCCACGGTGAATCGAAAATTCTTAACAGAGCCCAGAAGACGATAAGACAACAGATATAAAAGCCGGTCCGGCAGACGCCATGAAGTCGATAGACCAACCCACCTTTCAGAACCCGCTGCCCGCTCCTGAACCCGAAGACACCCAGGCTTGATGAGGAGGCACGCAAAAACCGTTCAGGAAGACAATGGGACAACAAGTCTAGAAGTCGCTCTGACAGACGCCATGAAGTCGATAGACCAACCCACCTTTCAGAGCCCGCTGCCCGCTCCTGGAAGACACCCAGGCTTGATGAGGAGGCACACAAAAACCGTTCAGGAAGACAACGGGACAACAAGTGGAAGTCGCTCTGACAGACGCCATGAAGTCGATAGACCAACCCACCTTTCAGAGCCCGCTGCCCGCTCCTGAACCCGAAGACACCCAGGCTTGATGAGGCGGCACAGACAGAAGCCGTTCAGGAAGACAATGGGACAACAAGTCTGGAAGTCGGTCTGACAGACGCCATGAAGTCGATAGACCAACCCACCTTTCAGAACCCGCTGCCCGCTCCTGAACCAGAAGACACCCAGGCTTGATGAGGAGGCACAGACAGAGGAGGCACATGACAGACGCCATGAAGTCGATAGACCAACCCACCTTTCAGAACCCGCTTCCTGAACCAGAAGACACCCAGGCTTGATGAGGAGGCACATGCAAAAACCGTTCAGGAAGACAATGGGACAACAAGTCTGGAAGTCGCTCTGACAGACGCCATGAAGTCGATAGACCAACCCACCTTTCAGAACCCGCTGCCCGCTCCTGAACCAGAAGACACCCTGGCTTGATGAGGAGGCACATGCAAAAACCGTTCAGGAAGACAATGGGACAACAAGTCTGGAAGTCGCTCTGACAGACGCCATGAAGTCGATAGACCAACCCACCTTTCAGAGCCCGCTGCCCGCTCCTGAACCAGAAGACATCCAGGCTTGATGAGGCGGCACATGCAAAAACCGTTCAGGAAGGCGATGGGGCAACAAGTCTGGAAGTCGCTCTGACAGATGCCATGAAGTCGATAGACCAACCCACCTTTCAGAACCCGCTGCCCGCTCCTGAACCCGAAGACACCCAGGCTTGATGAGGCGGCACATGCAAAAACCGTTCAGGAAGGCGATGGGGCAACAAGTCTGGAAGTCGCTCTGACAGATGCCATGAAGTCGATAGACCAACCCACCTTTCAGAACCCGCTGCCCGCTCCTGAACCCGAAGACACCCAGGCTTGATGACCAACCCACCTTTCAGGAGGCACAGACAGAAGCCGTTCAGGAAGACAACGGGACAACAAGTCTGGAAGTCGCTCTGACAGACGCCATGAAGTCGATAGACCAACCCACCTTTCAGAGCCCGCTGCCCGCTCCTGAACCAGAAGACACCCAGGCTTGATGAGGCGGCACATGCAAAAACCGTTCAGGAAGACAATGGGACAACAAGTCTGGAAGTCGCTCTGACAGACGCCATGAAGTCGATAGACCAACCCACCTTTCAGAGCCCGCTGCCCGCTCCTGAACCAGAAGACACCCAGGCTTGATGAGGCGGCACGGAAATTTGTAGCAGGGGGAGATAGCTGGTCGACACCGGGGATCTACGAAGCAATGGTGGACTTGTTCAACAAGAACGGAATCGTACCGACCACCAAATTCAGGCAACCTGACAGCGATGCAAGTGCACAGAACAACAGAATGGATGCCGCCGGTGCTGTCATAGACCAGGTTTTTCAGGAATACAAATAAGGGGGCGACTGGCAAAGAAAATAGAAAGTCTGACAATCTGACTGCTGAGGAGTTTAAGCTTAACTTTGAGCAAGCCTTTCTTGAAATTACCAGTGAAAAAAAGGATTGGTTTACGCCTGCAGACACAAACTTGGCGGAGGGTGATTGGGATACAGCAGCACTGACGGATAATTAACCTTAACTAAGACCTGACAAAGGTTAAAGACACACAATCTTTTAACTTTCGTGGCAGAGAGTCCTGGTTTCAAGCGTACCTGTTGCTCGTGTAAGTCAATGCCTAAAAAGCAGGTTTCACAAACCCGATCAGACAAGGTTCTTTTTTATTGAACGAAGCCAAAAGCACTGTTGCCCGGCAGGGCTGATCGTCAACAAGGAATGATGACCCCCGCCCGCAAAATCAGATAAGGTTCCAACGCAAGTCAGCCACTGCCCCTTGGTAAGGCTCGCCAGAAATTGGTGCCCGGAGCCGGAATCGAACCGGCACGAGGCACCGCCTCAAGGGATTTTAAGTCCCTCGCGTCTACCTATTCCGCCACCCGGGCAACTTTCTGAGGCTAGTGCCGGAATCGAACCGGCCTACACGGCTTTGCAGGCCGCTGCATTACCACTCTGCCAACTAGCCTACCAAACGCATCAAACCCATCCCTGTCAAGCACCCTCAATATAGCATAGCCTTAAGTCACGAGCCGTCACGAACACCGCCAGAAAACCATCGCCAGGTACCACAATTCACAAGCACTTTCTTGGCGTTTTAGGGCAAACAAAAACTCAGACAGCGACCTTCTGTCCATACCTCACATCCTGTTGCGGAATTAAGGAAGATTTCAAAACAGCCGTCTATGCTTTTGATGGAAATGATTGGTTTGAACGTATTGATAAAAATCTGACGGACGCCGGATTGGGATCCGGTAAATTGAGTACCATTCGTTTTAGACTGAATGCTGTATAATATACGAGAATTAATGCTCAATTTTTTGAGGACAAAATTAGCGAGGTTAAAGGAACAATGAACACAATCGGTTTTACTAAAAAATATTCAAGCCTGTCTAACGCCAAGGGAGTCAATTCCTTGGCAGAAGTGAGCAACATCAAAAATAAGGAATTTACAGTCTACCAGCATGGTCAGCACTGGAGTAACCGTCTGTCGTGCCATATTAATGACAGCGTACGCTCCCTCTTTTCGCCTTTGCGAAAAAGGACTACCTCCAATGAGGCTTGGACACAGCTGAAACAAGACTTATGCACAGACCAGTCTATTCAAGGTGACAGAAGGATATCTGCCCTGAAAAAGATCGAAAAATGGCAGAAAAAAGGGGTTCCTTTACGGATATTACGCGTCAGACAGTTGCTTCGGCAACTGGATAAAGATTTCGACTCCCAAGCGATCAGTGTATCGGTAAAAAGCACTTTGATCCCCAGAACAGCAATCTACGCTGAAGCGGAAATATGCTCCAAGCGGAAACGCTTGCCTATGGATGGAGATCGATTCGATATAGGAATCCCTGACTCCCCTCAAAGAACGGACACCGAAGGTCAGGAAATCAAAAGCCTTAGCACTGATGAAGAAAGAGAAGAGAATCGGGAAATCCAGGGTTCTGCTCGTACAGAGGCCACCAACGGGCTAGCCATTGAACCCGAAACACCCAGGCTTGATGCGGTGGCACAAGGTTTTCTGACAAATAACAGTAACTGGGAAGCGCCAAACATCTACGAAGCAGTCGTGGAGTTGCTTGACAAGAACGGAATCGAAACGACCGCCGAATTCAGCGGATTTGACGACCCTATAAAAGCAAACGAAAACAAATTCTCACTCGCCAGTGATGTCATGGTGAGGTTTTACAAGATTGCTGGTTCGAAGAAGGATCCCGGAGAGGGTAAAAATCTTTCCAGCATGACGACTGAAGGATTCAAGGATAACTTTGAAAAGGCCTTTATAGAAGCTACCTCTGAAAAAAGTAATTGGTTTGCGTATCGATAAAAGTCTGACAGACGCTGGTTGGTATCCGGAAAATTGAGCACCGTTCGTTTGGGAGTCAGTGCCAAGTTGGGAGTCAATGCTCAGTTTCTTGAAGACAAAACGGTGAGTTTACAGAAACAATGGACACAGTCGGTTTTACTAAAAAATATTCAAGCCTGTCTGACGTCAAGGATGTCAATTGCCTGGCAGAAGTGACCCACATCGAAAAAAAGGGACTTGCAGTCATCCAGCATGGTCAGTGCTGGCGCAACCGCCTGGCGTGCCATATTAAAGACAGCGTACGCTCCTTCTTTTCGCCTTTGCGAAAAAATACCCTCAATACGGCTTGGGAGCAGTTGAGTCATGACTTGGACGGAGACACGTCTATTCAATCTGACAGAAAGCAACTTGCCCTGAAAAAAATCAAAAGATGGCAAAAAAAGGGGGTTCCTTTACGGATATTGCATATTAGGCAGTTGCTTCGGCAACTGGATAAAGATTTTGGCTACCAGGCACTCGGAGTACCGGTGAGAAGCCTTTTGGTCCTCAACCCTGAATCCCCCGATGAAACGTTCATCGGACTGCCCCTGCCGGATTTTCGCTTGCCTAAGGATGGGGAACTAGTAGAGGTAATAATCCAGGATTCCACATACATGGGAACGAACATTTCTCGACCCCGGAGTCCGGAACAGCCAAGCTAGATGCGGCAGCACAGAAATTTGTAACACAAAAAGGTAAATGGATGACAGCAGAGAACTACGGAACATTCGTGGAGTTACTCGACAAGAACGGAATCGGAACAACCGCCGAGTTCAGGCAAACTGTTATTCCTGAACAGGGAAACGATAAAAAAATACTTGCTCGCCAGTGATGTCATGATGAGGTTTTTCAAGATTGCAGGTTCGAAGGAGAGTGCCGGTGAGGACAAGGAGTCTTCCAGCATGACGACTGAAGGGTTCAAGGAAAACCTTGAAAAAGCCTTTTTTGAAGTTATCTCTGAAAAAGAGAATTGGTTTGGCGTATCAACACAAAACTGATGGGGAATGGTTGGAGTCCAGCAAATTAAACACCGTTCGTTTTAGCCCAAGTGCTGTATAATACGTGGAAGGTGCTCAGTTTTTTGAAGACAAAACAGCAAGGTTACAGGAGCAATGGACGCAATCGGTTTTACCCAAAAATATTCGAGCCTGTCTAACGCCAAGGAGGTCAATTCCTTGGCAGAAGTGACACGGATTGATAATAAGAAATTTATAGTCTACCAGCATGGTCAGCGCTGGCATAGCCGTCTGGCGTGCTGGGTTAAAGACAGCGTACGCTCCTTCTTTTCGCCTTTGCGAAAAAACACCCCCAATACGGTCTGGGAACAGCTGAGTTATGACTTGGGGAGTGACGCGTCTATTCAAAATAAGAGTAGGCAACTTGCCCAAACAAAAATCGAAAGATGGCAAAAAAAAGGGGTTCCTTTACGGATATTGCACCTCAGACAGTTACTTCGGCAACTGGATGAAGATTTTGACTCCCGGGCGGTTGCTGTAGCGGTGAGTCTGCCTTACAAAAATACATCCCCTGCGGATGGGAATCGATTAGATGTGACAATCCTGCCCACCCCCCAAGAATGGGGCACCGGAGACCGAGGGTTCATGGATACCACTCAATCAGAAAACCGCGATTTTTGGTAAAACCAGGATTCCACTCGAACAGAGGCACCGAAAGGAATGCGCAAAAAGCCCCTCGGGAGCCGGATATGCTTGAGAGTTTTGATAACAGTACATAAAAGAGCGACACCCAGCCAGAAACCAATCTGGCAAATGCCACAGATTCGATAGTCACGCCTGTCTTTCAGCCCCCTGCCCGCCCCTGAATCCGAGACACCAAAGCGTTGATGCGGTGGCACAGTAATTTGTAACAAATGACCGTTACTGGGTGCCGACAGATATCGACAACGCAGTCGTGGAGTAGCTCGACAATAACGGAATCAAAACGACCGCCGAATTCGGGCAATTTGACAACACGCAAAAGGTACGCAATAGCTGGCTCCCGCTCGCCATTGGATGTCATGCTCAAGTTTTTCAAGATTACGAAGGAGAGTACCGGTGAGGACGAAAAATCTTCCGGCATGACTACCGAAGGGTTCAAGGATAACTTTGAAAAAGCCTTTTTTGAAGTTATCTCTGAAAAAGAGATTTGGTTTGAGCGTGTGGATGGTAGTCGGGATCCGGCAAACTGAGCACAACTCGTTTTAGCCCAATGCTGTATAATATACGGAAGTAGGTACTCAGTTTTTTGAAGACCAAAACAGTGAGGTTACAGGAACAATGAACACAATCGGTTTTACCCAAAAATATTCAAGTCTGTTTAATGCCAAGTCGGTCAATTCCTTGGCAGAAGTGACTAACATCCAGGATAGGGAAATTACAGTCACCCAGCATGGTCAGAACTGGCACACCCGTATGGCATGCTGGATTAAAGACGGCACACGCTCCCTTTTTTCGCCTTTGCGAAAAAATACCACCAATGAGGCTTGGGCGCGGTTGAGTCATGACTTGAGTGAAGACACTTCTATTGGAGAAGATGGTAGGGCACGTGCCCAAGCAAAAATCGAAAGATGGCAAAAAAAGGGGGTTCCTTTACGGAAATTGCACGTCAGGCAGCTGCTTCGGCAGATGGATAAAGATCTTAATCCCCAAACAGTTGATGCGTCGGTGAAAAGCACTTTGTTTCCCGGAAAATTCCTTGGTGAAGCGCACGGCGGACTACCCTTGAAAAGCCACTTGCCTGATGATGGGGATCGAGTGGTTATGCTAATCGGGGATCCCACTCAAACAGATGATTCCGATCAGAAAATCTCGGATTTTACTCAAACGGATGATCCCGATCAGGAAATCCCGGACTCTACCCAAACAGAGGGCACCGATAGAATCCAATCTTGATTCGATGGTCACGCCTGTCTTTCAGCCCCCTGCCTGCCTCTGAATCCGAGACACCAAAGCGTTGATGCGGTGGCACAGTAATTTGTAACAAATGACCGTTACTGGGTGCCGACAGATATCGACAACGCAGTCGTTGAACTGCTCGACAATAACGGAATCAAAACGACCGCCGAATTCGGGCAATTTGACAACACGCAAAAGGCACGCAATAGCAGTCCCCCGCTCACCAAAGAGGTCATGCTCAAGTTTTTCAAGATTACGAAGGAGAGTGCCGGTGAGGACAAGGAGTATTCCAGCATGACTACCGAAGGGTTCAAGAACAACTTTGAAAAAGCCTTTTTTGAAGTTATCTCTGGAAAAGGAAATTGGTTTGAGCGAGTGGATGGTAGTCGGGATCCGGAAAACTGAGCACAGCTCGTTTTAGCCCAATGCTGTATAACGTAGGGAGCAGGTGCTCAATTTTTTGAAGACCAAAACAGTGAGGTTGCAGGAACAATGGAAGCAATAAGTTTTACCCAAAAATATTCAAGCCTGTTTAATGCCAAGTCGGTGAATCCCTTGGCAGAAGTGACTGACATCCAAGATAAGGAACTTACAGTCACCCAGCATGGTCAGTGCTGGCACAGCCGTATGGCATGCTGGATTAAAGACAGCACACGCTCCCTTTTTTCGCCTTTGCGAAAAAATACCGCCAACACGGCTTGGGAACAGCTGAGTCGTGACTTGAATGGGGACACTTCCATTGGAGAAGACGGTAAGAAACGTGCCCAAGCAAAAATCCAAAGATGGCAAAAAAAAGGGGTTCCTTTACGGAAATTGCACGTCAGGCAGCTGCTTCGGCAGATAGGTGAAGATTTTAATCCCCCAATAGTTGGTGCGTCGGTGAAAGGCACTTTGTTCCCCAAAAAACCCCGTGATCGTGCGCACGAAGGACTACCCTTGGAAAGCCGCTTGCCTGAGGATGGGGAACAAGTAATTATGCTAATCGTGGGTTCCGCTCAAACAGAGATCTCCGACAGTCTCACCCCTAAACTCGAGATACCCAAGCTTGATGCGGTAGCACAGGAATTTGTAACACATGGCCGTAATTGGGTGCCGGCAAATGTCAACGAAGCAGTCGTGGAACTGCTTGACAAGAACGGAATCAGAACGACCGCCGAATTCGGGAAATTTGACAACACTAAACCGATGCACAAGCAGATACCCCCGCTCGCCTATGAGGTCATGCTCAAGTTCTTCAAGATCACGAAGGAGAGTGCCGGTAAGGGTGAAGAACCTTCCAGCATGACTACCGAAGAGTTCAAGGATAACTTTAAAAAAGCCTTTTCTGAAGTTATCGATGAAAAAAAAAGTTGGTTTGAGCGTGCGGATGATGGTTGGGATCCGACAAAATGAGCACAACTCGTTTTAGCCCAATGCTGTATAACGTACGGGAGCAGGTGCTCACTTTTTTGAATACAAAAAAGTGAGGTTACAGGAACAATGGACGCAATCAATTTTACCCAAAATATTCAAGCCTGTTTAATGCCAAGTCGCCGAATCCCTTGGCAGACAGCGGGCACCGATAGAATCCAATCTTGATTCGATAGTCGCGCCTGTCTTTCAGCCCCCTGCCCGCCCCTGAACCCGAGACACCCAAGCCTTGATGCGGTGGCACAGGAATTTGTAACAAATGACCGTAATTGGGTGCCGACAAATATCAACGAAGCAGTCGTGGAACTGCTCGACAAGAACGAAATCAGAACGACCGCCGAATTCGGAAAACTGGCACGTAAGCATATACCCCTGCTCACCAATGAGGTCATGCTCAAGTTCTTCAAGATTACGAAGAAGAGTGCCGGTGAGGATGAAAAATCTTCCAGCATGACTACCGAAGAGTCCAGAGATAACTTCAAAAAAGCCTTTTCTGAAGTTATCGATGAAAAAGGAAGTTGGTTTGAGCGTACGGATGATGGTCTAGTTCCGACAAACTGAGCACAGCTCGTTTTAGCCCAATGCTGTATAATGTACGGGAGTAGGTGCTCACTTTCTTGAATACAAAAAAGTTAGGTTACAGGAGCAATGGACACAATCAGTTTTACCCAAAAATATTCAAGCCTGTCTAACGCCAAGATGGTCAATTCCTTGGCAGAAGTGACTAACATCCAGGATAAGGAGCTTACAGTCACCCAGCATGGTCAGCACTGGCACAACCGTCTGGCATGCTGGATTAAAGACAGCGCATGCTCCCTTTTTTCGCCTTTGCGAAAAAGTACCGTCAACACGGCTTGGGCACGGTTGAGTCGTGACTTGAATAATGACACTTCTATTGAAGAAGATGGTAAGGCACGTGCCCAAGCAAAAATCGAAAGATGGCAAAGAAAAGGGGTTCCTTTACGGAAATTGTACGTCAGACAGGTACTTCGGCAGATTGATAAAGATTTTAATCACCAAACAGTCAATGCGTCGGTGAGAGGCACTATGTTTCCTAAAAAAGCCAGTGGTCGTGCACTCGAAGGACTACCCATGAAATGGAACTCGCCTGATGATGGGGACCAAGTAGTTATGCTAATCAGGGATCCCACTCAAACAGATGATTCCGAAAATCGGGAAATCCCGAACTCTACTCAAACAGCGGGCACCGATAGAATCCAATCTTGATTCGATAGTCACGCCTGTCTTTCATCCCCCTGCCCGCCTCTGAATCCGAGACACCCAAGCCTTGATGCGGTGGCACAGGAATTTGTAACAAATGACCGTAATTGGGTGCCGACAAATATCAACGAAGCAGCCGTGGAACTGCTCGACAAGAACGGAATCAGGACGACCGCCGAATTCAGTGAAATGGCACGTAAGCATATACCCCTGCTCACCAATGAGGTCATGCTCAAGTTCTTCAAGATTACGAAGGAGAGTGCCGGTAAGGATGAAAAACCTTCCAGCATGACTACCGAAGGGTTCAAGGATAACTTTGAAAAAGCCTTTACTGAAGTTATCGATGAAAAAGGAAGTTGGTTTGAGCGTGTGGATGATGGTTGGGATCCGACAAACTGAGCACAACTCGTTTTAGCCCAATGCTGTATAATGTACGGGAGCAGGTGCTCGGTTTTTTGAAGACAAAACAGTGAGGTTACAGGAACAATGGACGCAATCAATTTTACCCAAAAATATTCAAGCCTGTTTAATGTCAAGTCGGTGAATCCCTTGGCAGAAGTTCTTTACATCAAAGATCAACGATTTGGAGTCTCCCAGCGTGGTCAGTGCTGGCACAGCCGTCTGGCGTGCTGGATTAAAGACAGCGCATGCTCCCTTTTTTCTTCTTTGCGAAAAAATACCGCCGATGAGACTAAGGCTTGGAATCGGCTGAGCAAAGACTTGCGTGAAGACGCTTCTATTGAAGAAAGTAGCAAGCTATTAGCCCAAGCAAAAATCACCAAGTGGCAAAGAAATGGGGTTCCTTTACGAAAATTGCACGTCAGGCAGATACTTCGGCAACTGGACGAAAATTTGGATCCTCAAACGGTCGGAGTATCGTTGAAAAACCTTTGGTTGCATCGCGGAACACCCGACCCCGGTGAACAGTTCGGAATAATGACAGAGATGAATGATCTCCTGCCTGTGGATGGAGATGGAGTAATTCTGGATCTTGCGGATCCCACTCAGGAGTTCCTGCAAAAAGTTGTAGCAGATAGCATCGAAGAGCCGAAAACACAGGATTCCACTTAAACAGAGGGAACCAACAGAAGCCAATCTTGATTCGGTAGTCACACCTGTCTTTCAGCCCCCTGCCCGCCTCTGAATCCGAGACACCCAAGCCTTGATGCGGTGCACAGGAATTTGTAAAAAATGACCGTAATTGGGTGCCGACAAATATCAACGAAGCAGCCGTGGAACTGCTCGACAAGAACGGAATCAGGACGACCGCCGAATTCGGGAAACTGGCACGTAAGCATATACCCCTGCTCACCAATGAGGTCATGCTCAAGTTCTTCAAGATTACGAAGGAGAGTGCCGGTGAGGATGAAAAATCTTCCAGCATGACTACCGAAGGGTTCAAGGATAACTTTGAAAAAGCCTTTAACTGAAGTTATCGATGAAAAAGGAAGTTGGTTTGAGCGTGTGGATGATGGTTGGGATCCGACAAACTGAGCACAACTCGTTTTAGCCCAATGCTGTATAATGTAAGGGAGCAGGTGCTCAGTTTTTTGAAGACAAAACAGTGAGGTTATAGGAACAATGGACTCAATCAATTTTACCCAAAAATATTCAAGCCTGTTTAATGCCAAGTCGGTGAATCCCTTGGCAAAGGTAATTTCAATCCGGGATGAAAGCATTCACGTCTCCCAGCGTGGTCAGCGCTGGCACAGCCGTCTGGCGTGCTGGATTAAAGACAGCACCTGCTCCCTTTTTTCTTCTTTGCGAGAAAATACCGCCGATGAGACTGAGACTTGGAATCGGCTGAGCAGAGACTTGAATGAAGACACTTCCATTGGAGTAGATGGTAAGGTACGTGCCCAAGCAAAAATCGAAAGATGGCAAAGTAAAGGGGTTCCTTTACGGAAATTGCACGTCAGGCAGATACTTCGGCAGCTGGATGAAAATTCGGATCCTCAAACGGTCGGAGTATCGTTAAAAAACCTTTGGTTGTTTCGCGGAACAGCCGATACCGGTAAACAGTTCGGACTAACAGAGCTGAATGATCGCCCGCCTATGGATAGAGATATAGTAGCTCTGGATCTTGCGGATCCCACTCAAACAGAGGCTCGCACTCAGGAGTTCCGGCAAGAAGTTGTAGCAGATAGCCTCGAAGAGCCGAAAACACAGGATTCCACATAAACAGAGGGAACCAACAGAAGCCAATCTTGATTCGGTAGTCACACCTGTCTTTCAGATTCCCCCTGCCTGCCTATGTGAATCCGAGACATCCTGGCTTGATGCGGTGACACGGGGCAGCACACCTGTTCAAACACAAAGGGGCACCATGTTCCAGACGCACGACCGGAGCGTTCACGTGCGCACTTCATTTACCCCCTTGACCACTTTGGTACTTCTGCTGTTTTCCGGGCAGAAAATACCCGCTTGCGACAAGAGGAAGAGCGTCTCCTGGAGCGTTCGCGATCGCATCTTCGTTCAGGGATTTTGCCACGAGTCCTGAAGCTGGCTCACCAAGTCGTGTTGTCGTACAAATTGGTTGCGGCTTGCTTTAGCAAACCCAAGCGGTATCATAGCACTCGGCTGTCAGTCTTGGCCGCCTCCACCTTTCTTGGAAACTGTTTGGCGAGAATGTGGATCTGAAAACATACGGAGGAACAGAATCATGTCTGAAAGCTGGAATTTAAACGGGGAATTTTTCGAATGTTGCAATTGTGACGTTGTTTGCCCCTGCATTTTTCTCAAGCCACCCAGCCAGGGAACTTGCAAGGGATACCTTGCCTGGCACATCACAGATGGAGCCATGGAAGGAGTTGATCTCTCACACCTGAATGTAGCAATCTGGCTTGATGCCCCAGGCCTGTTGGTAGACGGCAACATAAAGATGTCTTACTACATTGATGAAAACGCAAGTTCCGAACAACATGATGCGCTTGCTAAAATTTTTACCGGTCAGGCAGGTGGACATCTCGCAGTGATTGCCGGGCTCGTGGGTGAGAATGTGGGAGTGCATACAGCAAAAATACGCTTTCATTCAGACGGCAAAAGAAGAGAGCTGGACGTGGAAGGCGTGGGCACCGTCAGAATGAACGCACTTGATGGAGCAGACGGCGGAACGGTCACACTGCTCAATCACCCGCTTGCTGTCGCTCCTGGCTCGCCCACTACGGCCTATGAGTCTGAACACATAGAATACAGTTGCGCTGGCACCACGGGTCAACACTCTGGAACATCTGGCCTGGGGGCTCCTTTCCAATACAGTTCCGACTGATTTTGACGGAGGCCGGAATCTGGCCGATATCAGCATATTTTGTAGGCAAGCGGCGATGCGGTTGCGTTGTTGCCTGCCCCCTGAATAAGCGGCTGGCTGTAACCAACGGCTCTGTCCATTGATCTTTCCTTACCCATAACCCATTCTGGCAGTCGCTCCCCTGCCAAACAGTGCTTGAAGCGACTTTCGCTTTTCAGTCATAGTCTTGGTACTTGTACCGAGTCTGTGCAGTTGCCACTAATGACCTTTTCCTTCTAGTTCGGGCAGTACTTTGAAAAGCAACAGAAATGACCCCGATCAAAAAACGGAGGTCTGGTACATGGAGGTCGACTCTGACCAGGCGGGGCGTCGTCTTGATAATCTCCTGCTTTCCTTATTACCCGGTATCCCGCGCAGCCTGATTTACAAGATCATCCGTGATGGACAACTGAGAGTTCATGGAAAACGCGCCAAACCCCGCCAAAGACTGAATGGAGGTGAGCGAATCAGAATCCCCCCCATATTTCACAACGCACGTACGCCCCATTGCGGGGCTGCAACGGGCAGCCTCGACTGGCTGCGCAAGCACATTCTGGCGGAAGAAAGCGGGTTCCTGGTCATAAACAAACCGGCCGGCATCCCGGTTCACGCAGGTAGCGGCTTAGGCTATGGCTTGGTCGATATGCTGAAAACTGCGGGACTGCTGAGCACTGACAAACACTGGCTCGTTCACCGTCTTGACCGGGACACCAGTGGCTGTCTGGTCATTGCCAAAAGCTACCGTGAAGCCCAGTTGCTACATCAGCAATTTGCCGATGCCCAAGTTGAAAAATACTACTTGGCACTGGCGCTTGGTCGCGTAAATACGAGGCAGGAGATATTTGCACCGTTGGAAATATCAGACGACCATTCACTCCCAAAGGTTCGAGTCAGTAGTGAGGGGAAGCCGGCGCACACAGTTTTTTCACCGCTGGAGCCAGTCGGTGGCTCCCACACTTTGCTGAAAGTTCAAACACACACTGGACGCATGCACCAGATTCGAGTTCACGCAGCTCATTGGGGGCACCCTTTGGCAGGAGATGGCCGTTACGGAGACTTCATGCACAACCGCCTCCTCAAAAAGAGCGGCCTGGATCGTGTTTTTTTACACGCGTCTGCCCTCTCTTTTAAACACGAAGGCAAGACCCTGAGATTTGAGGCCGCCTTGCCAGCTGATCTTGAAAAGGTATTGGCAGCTTTACGCTAAAACAGGCACAAGGTTGCCTGATATAGATATACTGCGTCGGTATACCCCGAACATGGGGTATTGGCACGCCCGGGAAAGCAACGAGCACTTTTAAGGAGACCAAGCCCAATGGAAAAAAACCAGGAATTCGCAATGACGGAACTCGGAAGAATAGTCATGGCAGACCGCCGTAAAGCCCGCCGCTGGAGCATTTTTTTTCGTTCGTTGTGGACGCTGCTGTTCATCGTATTGGCAGTCGCGTATGTGCGTAGCCCAGAACCACACTCCGACTCCATGTACTTGAGTAGCGAAAAATCTTCGCCGCACACCGCGCTCGTAAAACTGCACGGCCCCATCTTTATTGACGGGCCAACATCCGCTGAACAGATAAATATGGCGCTTCGGGAAGCTTACGCGAACGAAAATTCGAAAGCGGTCGTTCTCGAAATCGACTCGCCCGGTGGAAGCCCTGTTCAATCCGGGAGAATCTATGACGAAATAAAACACTTGGGTCAGCTACATCCAGACAAACCCCTGTACGTAGTGATAGACGATATTTGCGCATCAGGTGGCATGTACGTAGCCGCTGCCGCCAGCACCATCTACGCAGACCAAGCCAGCATCGTGGGATCGATCGGCGTCATCGCTCCCGGCTTTGGCTTTGTCAACCTGATTGAAGAATTGGGAATAGAGCGGAGAGTGTTAACCGCAGGGACTCACAAAGCCTTGCTGGATCCTTTCAAAGCGGAAGACCCGGCTGAGGTGGCAAATATTCAGCAGGTGCTGGATGACATTCACCAACAATTCATTGCCCGCGTGAAAGAGGGTCGTGGCGATCGCCTGGCAGATAACAGTGAAATTTTCAGTGGTTTGGTTTGGACCGGAGAAAAGGCGAAGGAACTCGGCCTCATTGATGGTTTTGGAAGCACCCGCTACGTGGCCGAAGAAATCGTCGGGGAAAAAACCATCATTGAGTACCGAGCTTATGAAAGCCTGGTCGAAGAGTTCGTCGGCCGTTTCGGCAGCACCCTGCTCAATACTATTTATAGTTTCTTCAGTAGCCCCAGGTTGCAATAGGGCAAGACTAACGCGTCTTGCGACACTAACAGCCAAGACGGCGACAGAAATTCAGGGAACGCGACACCCGGCAGCACGTAACATCCGACACACAGCAAGCAACGGCAAGCCAGTCAAGGCGGTCGGGTCATCGGAGCGAATATGTTCCACCAAAGCAATGCCCAGGCGCTCATTGCGGAAACTGCCCGCGCATGACCAAGGTTTCTCCAAAGCCAGATAGTCGGCGATCTCCTGCTCTGACAATGCTCGAAAGCGAACTTCTGTCCTGACGTTTTCCACCCACTCGCGTTGTCGAACAGGGTCAAGCAAGCAAACGCCCGTATGAAAATGAACCGTGCGGCCAGAAACCTGACAGAGCTGCTTCCTGGCGTTGGCATGGTTTCCCGGCTTGCCAATAAAAGCCCCGTCAAGACTGACGCATTGGTCAGAGCCGATAATGAGTGCGTCAGGATGATTTTCCACCACGACCCGTGCTTTTTCGTGCGCAAGACGCGTCACCAGCCCGGAAACATCTTCTCCCGCATGCGGCGTTTCATCAATATCCGGCACCTGGACTTCAAAACGCAGATGCAGTCTTCGCAAGAGCATTTGGCGTGGCTTCGAACTGGAAGCCAATATGATCTCACGCGGTGACACAATCAGCCGTTTTTGGCATGTTTTCCTGTACGAAACAAGCCAAAGTATTCGTAGGCAAAACATGCATTAGAGACGAGCGTTGACGACTTTGGCGCAGGGACACTGCTCGCAGGAGCCACAACGCTGAAACCGGATTTTTCGGAACCGGCAAGCAGCAAGGCTTTTCTCATCCCCGGCATTTTTTTTGCCTCCCCTTCCAGTCCTTCGACAAAGCGCGCAACTGCGAACCAGGAAGAACCTCCTGACCAACACGCATTGATCCACGGCATACCACCGCTGCGGTAACGCACGACGGTGACTCTGAAGCGCGTCCCCGCAAAACGTGCCCCAAGGCAAGCTTCCAGCGCGGCAGGCACCACACTGTCCGCCACTTTATTTTGAACCACGAATATGCACAGTCAACATGTCTCGCACCTGGATACATTTATGATCTCACACGGTGACACAATCAGTCGTTTTTGGCGCGTTTTCCTGTACGAAACAAGCCAAAGTATTCGTAGGCAAAACATGCATTAGAGACGAGCGTTGACGACTTTGGCGCAGGGACACCGCTCGCAGGCACCACAACGCTGAAACTGGATTTTTCGGAACCGGCAAGCAGCAAGGCTTTTCTCGTCCCCGGCATTTTTTTTGCCTCCCCTTCCAGGCTTTTGACAAAGCGCGCAACTGCGAACCAGGAAGAACCTCCTGACCAATACGCATTGATCCACGGCATACCAACGCCGCGGTAACGCACGACGGTGACTCTGAAGCGCGTCCCCGCAAAACGTGCCCCAAGGCAAGCTTCCAGCGCGGCAGGCACCACACTGTCCGTCACTTTATTTTGAACCACGAATATGCACAGTCAACATGTCTCGCACCTGGATACATTTATGATCTCACGCGGTGACACAATCAGCCGTTTTTGGCGCGTTTTCCTGTACGAAACAAGCCAAAGTATTCGTAGGCAAAACACACATTAGAGACGGGCATTGACGACTTTGGCGCAGGGACACTGCTCGCAGGAGCCACAACGCTGAAACCGGATTTTTCGGAACCGGCAAGCAACAAGGCTTTTCTCATCCCCGGCATTTTTTTTGCCTCCCCTTCCAGGCTTTCGACAAAGCGCGCAACTGCGAACCAGGAAAAACCTCCTGACCAATACGCATTGATCCACGGCATACCAACGCCGCGGTAACGCACGACGGTGACTCTGAAGCGCGTCCCCGCAAAACGTGCCCCAAGGCAAGCTTCCAGCGCGGCAGGCACCACACTGTCCGTCACTTTATTTTGAACCACGAATATGCACAGTCAACATGTCTCGCACCTGGATACATTGTAGAATAGCCTGCTCTTGAAATTCCTCCTGCAGCTTTTCTGCCTGGATATGCAGGCTCTTCGCTCAAAATAAGCCGCGCCCTAAAGGAGCGCTTGCTGGAGACTTCGGGGCTTGACAAGACTTTCACCAACGGACACGAAACCTGGAGGCAACTATGGCAGTTCAAAAAAGCAAAAAGAGCCGCTCCCAGCGAGGCATGCGCCGCTCGCATGATGCGCTGAGCCATCCCACCTTATCTGAAGACCAAACCACTGGAATGCGCCATCTGCGGCACCATATCGGGGCAGATGGTTTTTATCGGGGGAAGGAAATCATTCCCGCCCCGGTAGATGAAGAGAGTGAGGAAGACGAGGAATAATCGGCAGTGAGCTGCTTCGCCTCAGGAAATCACAGCGAAACAGCTTTGGCCACCGGCCTTTGACCACGTGCCACCAACCATAGCCATTGACGCAATGGGAGGCGATCTCGGCATTGAGGTCACCGTGCCAGCCTCTTTGCACGCCTTGTCGGCCAACCCTGCTCTGGAACTCATTCTGGTTGGTAAAGAAGAGGAGCTGAAAACAGCACTTGCGCGCCACAATGCTGAAAACACACCACGTTTGCGCTGTCTGCACGCGAGTGAAACCATCAATATGGACGACAATATGGCGGTCGCCTTGCGCGTGAAAAAGCAATCTTCAATGCGCAAATGTATTGAATTGGTCAAAAACAAAGAAGCCTGCGCGTGCGTGAGCGCAGGGAATACCGGTGCCCTGTTGGCAATATCCCGCTATGTGTTGCGCACACTCACTGGCATCGATCGACCAGCCATCATAACCACCTTGCCAAACCAGCAAGGTAAAACCTATATGCTCGATCTGGGAGCCAATATAGACTGTAAGGCCGACAACCTTTTTCAATTCGCCGTCATGGGCTCTGTTCTGTGCGCTTCGGTGGATCGCAAGCCAAAACCGAGTGTGGGCTTGTTGAACGTGGGAAAGGAAGCGATCAAAGGAAGCGACCAGGTGAAACAGGCCGATCAGCAACTGCGCGAGACCTCACTGAATTACATCGGCTATGTCGAGGGTACGCAAATTTTTGACGGTTCTGTAGACGTGGTGGTGACAGACGGCTTTACCGGAAACGTGTCTTTGAAAAGCGCAGAAGGCGTAGGAAACTTGATTCTTTCCGAAATTTCCCGGATTCTGAGCAAGAACTGGCGGACAAAATTACTTGGCGTGGGTACGCGCAGCCTGCTCAAGCCCATTAAAGATTCCCTGGATCCCCGTGGCTACAACGGTGCCAGTCTGCTCGGCTTGCAGGGCATCGTCATCAAAAGCCACGGCAACGCGGATGCCTACGCCTTTGAAAAAGCCATTGACACTGCTTATGCCCAGTTCGAAGCTCGCATCCCGAGCCTGATTGACGAAAGGCTCGAGACCATCCTTTCCGGATAAAAATGACGTACGCACGCATTGCTGGCACTGGTTCATACTTGCCGAAAAAAACCGTAAGCAATGCGGATCTGGAAAAAATACTGGATACCAGCGACAAATGGATACTCTCTCGGTCGGGCATCGCCAACCGGCATATCGCTGCCCCTGATGAAACTTGCCACCAACTGGCAAAGCAGGCTGCGCTGGCGGCTTTTGAAGCTTCCGGCAACCGTGAAGTTGATTTGATCATTGTCGCAACCACAACCCCGGACAAGCATTTCCCCAGTACGGCCTGCCTGTTACAAAAAGCACTGGGCATTGCCGACTGCCCGGCTTTTGACGTACAGGCGGTCTGCACAGGATTTATTTACGCTCTGGATATCGCAAACCGCTTTATCAAAACGAAAGGTGCCACGCGCGCGCTGGTGGTCGGTTCCGAGGTCATGTCTCGCATTGTGAACTGGAATGACCGCACGACCAGCATATTATTCGGGGATGGTGCCGGTGCCGTCATACTTGAGGCCAGTGACCACCCGGGTATTTATTCAACGCACCTTCATGCGAACGGCAACCATGAACATCTTTTGCACGTCCCGCGCGGTCCCGGTGGAGATCCGGAAGCGAGCCCCTATATCGAGATGCAAGGCAAGGAGGTATTCAAAATGGCGGTTCAAGCGCTGGAAAAAATTGTCGACGAAACTTTGCAGGCCAACGGATTTCAACAGTCAGACATTGACTGGCTGGTTCCACACCAAGCCAACAGGCGCATCATAGAAGCCACGGCGCGGAAGCTGAAATTGCCCATGGACAAAGTCGTGACCACGATTGCCGAACATGGCAACACTTCCGCCGCATCGGTTCCTTTGGCTCTGGACACCGCGATCCGCGATGGGCGGATCCAACGAGGTGTACATCTGATGATGGAAGCTTTTGGCGGCGGCTTTACCTGGGGATCCGCGCTACTGAAGTATTGACAACAGCGATAGGTTTTCTGCACAAATACAGATTGGAACAGGGGTTTCCAAAACAGCTTCAGAGATTGAAACAACAGAGCACAGGGGCACAGGATGCAGGGAAAAAATGCCGACACAGGTCAATTTGATGCCACCAGTTTTTTGCGTGGACTGACCAACAAGCCAGGGGTTTATTGCATGCTGGACAACTCGCGCAACACCCTTTACGTGGGCAAGGCAAAAAATCTGAAAAAACGCGTCTCCTCCTACTTCAGACAACAGGAGGATCGCCCACGCATCACCATGATCAGGAGCCGGCTCGCGACGATTGAGGTCACGGTTACAGAAACCGAAGGGGATGCGCTGATGCTGGAATGTAATCTCATCAAAAAGCTGAAACCGCGCTACAACGTGTTTTTGCGAGACGACAAAAGCTACCCTTACATCCGGATCACCACACAAAACGAATTCCCACGCGTTTCGTTTTACCGAGGCTCCCGAAAGATACCGGGACAGTTTTTCGGCCCCTACCCAAGCTCTCAGGCAGTGCGCGAAACCCTGAACCTGATGTACAAGGTTTTTCGCCTGCGGCAATGTGACACTTCAGTTTTCAAATCGCGGTCTCGCCCCTGTCTGCAGTACCAAATCCGGCGTTGCAGTGCACCTTGCGTCGGGTTGATTGCAAAAAACGAATACCAAAGCGACTTGCAAAACGCGATGGACTTCCTGTCCGGGAACAACCGGCGTCTGATAGAACAACTGGTAGAGAAAATGGACGAGTCGGCGGCACAGTTACATTTTGAAGAAGCCGCTAAAATCCGCAACCAGATTGAAATGTTGCGCGTGGTTTCCGAGCAACGCGGCCTGCGTTCGCAATCTGAAAACCTGGACATCATCGCGGCGCAGAGCAGCGGCGGACTTTCCTGCGTCCAGGTCTTCAAGGTCAGAGGAGGACTGAATATTGGCAACCGTACATATTTTCCGACCATCCCCGAAGGCGGGGCTCGCAACGAAGTGGTGATGAAGGCTTTTATCAGCCAGCACTACCTTGTCCAGAAAATACCGCGCGAATTGGTGCTCAATCTTCAGCCAGAAGACTCGGAGGGATTGAAAGCCATGGTTGAAAAGACCGCAAAGCACAAAGTCCGCTTTTCAACCGGGGCACGCGGCGAAAAACGGAAGTGGCTGGAACTGGCGTGCAAAAACGCTGAATGCGCCTTGCAGGCACATCTGCTGACTCGTGAGAACCTTCACAAGCAGCGTATTGATCTACAAAAAGCCCTGGCCATGCATAGCGAGCCACGACGCATCGAATGCTTTGACGTCAGCCACACTATGGGCGAAGAGACGGTTGCGTCCTGCGTTGTATGGGACGAAGAAGGTTCGAACAACCAGTCCTACCGGCGCTTCAACATTAAAGGCATCACACCAGGGGACGATTACGCCGCCATGACACAAGCCCTGACCCGGCATTACCAAAGATTGTCGAAAAGCCCACAACGGCTCCCTTGCCTGCTCATTATCGACGGCGGAAAGGGGCAATTGAAGTGCGCCCGCGAAGTGCTGGAAAGCCTGAATTTATCCAGCATTCGCATTCTGGGTGTCGCCAAAGGGTCCGGCCGCAAACCCGGCCTGGAAACGCTGTACACCTTCACGGATGACGGTGCGATACGCTCAGTCCCGCTTCCCCTTCCCGTGCTCTACCTTGTCCTGAGGATCCGGGACGAGGCACATCGCTTCGCCATTACCGGGCACCGCCACCGCCTGATGCACAAACGCAAAAAATCCCCCCTGGAATCTGTCCACGGCTTGGGGCCGAAACGGCGACAAGTGCTGATCAAGCACTTTGGCGGCTTGCGCGGGCTGTGTCGTGCGAGTACCCACGAGATTCGCACGGTAAAAGGGATTGGCCCCCAACTGGCGAAAGCAATCAAAACGGTGCTTCAGGAATAAATGGCGGGCTTTACCATGAATCTCCCCAACCTGCTGACTTTGACAAGGATATTTTCTGTCCCGCTCGTATGCGTGTTCTATTTGCTGCCGGCTACCTGGGGACGAACGGCGGCTGCGCTGATTTTTCTGTTTGCCGCATTGACTGACGTGCTGGATGGCTGGATTGCGAGGCGTTATGGAAAGTCAACACGTTTTGGTGCTTTTCTTGACCCCGTAGCAGACAAGTTGATCGTAACGGTCACGCTGGTTTTGATCGTTGGACACAACGCAGACTTGCTGACCACTCTTGCCGCAATGGTCATTGTCGGACGTGAAATTGTGGTTTCGGCGTTGCGCGAATGGATGGCCGAACTGGGAAGGCAGGGGATGCTTGCCAGTTCACACCTTGCAAAAGTCAAGACAGTCGCTCAAATGACCGCCATTACCTTATTGCTTTATCAGGAGCGGCTGCTTGGCATGTCCATGCTGGATATCGGGAAAGCCATGCTGCTGATTGCCGCAGCATTGACGTTGTGGTCAATGTTTTCGTATTTGTTGCGGATACGGAAAGGGGGGGCAATTACCTAGTGCTCGCTTCCTGACGGAAAGCGTCTAACTGTTGAACCCCGGAAACAGCCCAAAAGAAATGGCTGTACTGGAGCGGGAAACGGGATTCGAACCCGCGACCCCAACCTTGGCAAGGTTGTGCTCTACCCCTGAGCTACTCCCGCAACGCATCAAAATTCTATCCCTTGGCATCTCCTTGTCAATGCTTTGGAAGTTCGCCGTTTTCCTCTTGCCGGCTTTCAGTGAGTTGAAAAATAGCCAAGCCGGAAATTTGGCCCATGAGCAAAGCTCGGCAATGTCTATGTCCCCACGGGCACTATGCGTGAAAAAGCACCAAGGATCCGAGACTCAAAGGCCGGCAGCGCAAAGGAAAAACCGTCACCTTAAAGTATTGATACTTTTCCTCAACAATTCGGACTCTTGTCGCCCACCCTGCTTTTTCCTTGATTCCGCTGCAGGTGCCGTGATAGCCTTTTGCGGCGTTGGCATCATTCCAAGTTCTTGACACGCGGGATACCTGCGAAATACAACACGGCTCCGGGGGACGGTTACTCCGTCTTCCTGGTCTGGCTGGAATACGCAAGATCATTAACTTCTGGAGTGACGTCACCATGACCCGGAGCATGAACTCAATGCCGCCGGTCTTGAGTTCGCATTAATTTAAGGAGAAAAACATGATAAACCCACGAGGAGTTTTGTTTGGTTGGCTGTCGGGCGTGGTGTTTGTCACGTCCGGTTGCATCGCGGAAGCTTTGAACCAAGACACACAGTTAGGCGGTGCGAAAGACACAGTTGGAACAAAGACCGAGTCTCAGTTGGTCAAATGCGCCCAGCCACTGGGTGTCGCGGCTCTGGTAGAGCCAGAAAAGAGTGCTCATGCCCTGCCGGGTGTGAGCCATTTAGGCCTGCCGGGTCTGAGCCAAGCTGGCCTGCCGAGTCCCCTCCCGCTGTTAAAGCTGATGATGAGTCGCAGCAACTGCTTCCAGGTTGTCGACCGGGGGAAAGCTGGCGAGGCTATGAAACGCGAGCGCGAACTCATGACGCAAGGTGAGCTGAGGGAAGGCAGCAATCTGGGTGCCGGACAGATGATAGCCGCTGACTATCTCCTCACGCCGGACGTGGTCTTCCAGGACACCGACGCCGGAGGCAGTGGTTTTGGCGGACTCTTGGGCATGCTCGGCCCTATAGGCTTGTTGGCCGGTGGCATCAAGACCGAGAACCTGGAGGCTCAGACGGTGCTCACGCTGACTGATGTTCGCACAGGCCTGCAGAAGGGCGTCGCTGAGGGCAATGCACGCAAGCGGGATATCAGCTTTGGACTCGGTGGTCTTGGCGGCTTTGGGAGCCTCGGTGTCGGCGCTGCCGGCGGCGCGTATGCAAGCACCGACATCGGCAAGATCGTCTCAGCCGCCCTCTTGGACGCCTACAACAAGCTCGTTGCCTCCATGCGGGGGGCGCACTGATCTCCCGAAGGCACACCCAGGGAAGGTAGAGCACGCCCGAGGCGGGTCTGCAGAAGGGCGTCGCTGAGGGCAATGCGCGCAAGCGAGACATCAGCTTTGGGCTCGGTGGTCTTGGCAACTTTGAAACTCTCGGCATCGGCGTTGCCGGAGGCGCGTATGCAAGCACCGACATCGGCAAGATCGTCTCGGCCGCCCTCTTGGACACCTACAACAAGCTCGTTGCCTCCATGCAGGGGGCACACTGATGATCTCCCGAAGGCGCACCCAGGGAAGGTAGAGTACGCCCGAGGCGGGTCTTCACAGGGCTCTGCCTGGTCGGTCTCAAGGGCTTTAGCGAGAAGGCCGGCAGCGCAAAGGAAAAACCGTCACCACCAACCGCTCCTGAAAGACCGGTTGAAACCACGCAGGGTGTCTGGTCGGCGTTGCAGCAACTTCAGGAAACTCTCCGGGATTTCTGCTTCAGGGCACCTGAAAACGCGCATTCAGAATCTGTCAGAAACAGGTGCCGGTAAGAAGCCCCATGGTCGTGTTTCTGCTATTATCCGAGAACATGCACCCAGTATTTTCTTGTCACGGGCGTAGCTTTTGTGGCTCCCGGAACGAAAAGGCACACACTGGTAGTGCACGGTTTCACGCCTTCGCTTTGAAAAATTCGAAGCAGGTCTAGCGAGTAATGGTAATCAAACAAGACACCGAGCCTGAAAAAACGCCCGCTTCGCAGAGCCCCGAAGCAAACAAGGCGGCACCCACCCCAAAGACTCAGAAGAGCGTTCCGAAAAGCGTTCCGAAAAGCGTTCCGAAGAGCGTTCCGAAAAGCGTTCCGAAGCGCTCCAGGTGGCGGCGGCTTCTCCTCTTTGTCTTCTTGCTTGTCGCAGTGTTGGCAGCCTTGGCGGCGTGGGTTGGCTATCCCACACTCCGCAGCACCTTCGACACATGGACGGCCTTGTTTGAAAGAGACCATCAGGCCGTTACCACCATTTCCGGCAAACTGGAGCAGTTGCAAAAGCGTCTGGACACTCTGGAGCGAAACCTTTCGGAAACAAGGAAACTCACGACTGCCAACGCTGAAGAGATGCGAGCCATCGATAAAGAATCGATGCAGCGACACGACCGAAGCAGCATGCTGGACGCGCGCCTGGAAAGGCTGAAAACCAGAATTGATCGGCTGGGAAGAAGAACCGAAGTGCTGGCTGGTCTGAAACACCATGTCAGCAATCTGGAAGTGCAAATTTCCTCATTACATGAACAAGTCACTTTCTCCACACGTAGCCCGGCAGGGCAACTGTTTTTACTGAACGAGGTACTTCACTACCTGGACGATATCCCCCAAGGCGGTGACGAACAAGGGGTCGCAAACAGGTCTTTGCATACTGCTATTTCCCTGCTGGACAAGCTGGCTCCCTCGTTGGCATCCAGCTCGGCAAAATCCTTGGCGGCTGAAATCAACATCCTGCAAAATAAGCAGGATCGAGACATTGCCGGCGCGCTGCAACAACTGGATGCCGTGCTGAAAAACGGCTTGTCGCAAAATGCGCGCGGCCAAAACAACGGTGACGAGCCTGCGGGTGAAGAACAGAAAAATTTCTGGCAGGAAATCCAGCAGACTCTGGCTGAGACAGTCGGGACACTCGTTAGCGTCAAGCGGCTCTCTGGAAACCAGCAGCAACTGAATGGCGTGACTGTGAATTCCCTGTTATTGGCACGTTCGGCCTTACTGTCTGAAGACTTGGCTCTGTGGCAGCATGGGCTTGACAACGCACTGCTATCGCTGAAATCTGCAGGAATGGAGCAAACGGAAGCTTATGCAAGCCTGACGCATATTCGAAACATTTCCCTCGTCGCCGATCTGGCGAGTGTGGATCGTATTTACACGCTGGTTCAGATTCTTCGCAACAATCTTCAAAACGGGCGTTCCATTTAACCGCGAGCAGCCAATATGAAAAGCTTTATTGTGTTTTTATCCATTCTCCTTCTGGCAACCCTGCTTTTCGCTATCAGCCTGCTCGGCAATGACGTAGGCTCAGCAACCATCACCATAGGAGACCTCTTGGTCACCATGGAAATTTCGACCGCTCTACTGCTTTTGTTTGGTCTTTTCCTGGTATTTTATGCCGTGCTGACTCTCGTGAAAAAACTGACAGGCATTGGCACCTTCGGGAAACGTCTGTCAAGCAAGCGGCGCACGAAAGACTTCCAGAAAGGTCTCATGGAGTACGCCAAAGGCGTCTGGCCTAAAGCGCGGGAACACTTCCACCGCGCTGCATCCGAACCGGAATTTGCGTATCTGGCGAGCACCTACGCTGCGCGCTGCGCGCTGAAACAAGACGACGCCAAAGGAACGCGAGCCGACCTTTGCACCGCTCAAAAAGCCAGTGTGGATGAAGAAATGCTGTTGCCGCTTCTTCAGGCCGAATTGCATATTGCCGAAGGGCAACTGGATCTGGCAAAAAATTTCTTGCTGAACATGCTGGAAAAACAACCTCAAAATGTTCACGTGCTGGAATTGCTCGTTGGGCTTTGCGGCCGCCTTGGGGTCTGGCTGGAACTGGAGCCCTTGCTGCCACGCATACAGTCGCTCTTTCACAATCAGCCAGAGAAACAGTTTGAAATCGAGGTGGAGATAGGACGGGCGCGGCTGGCTGCGCTTGGGAAGGACAGCACAGCAGTGCGGGACTTGACTCGTGTATGGAAAAGTTACAAAGAAGATGTGCGCTTTGCGCTTCAAGGTGAATACTCCGGTGCCTTGGTGTCATTGCGCCTCTACGACGAAGCAGAGGAGTTGCTAAGAAAAACCATCGAAAAATCATGGAGCCGGGAGTCTCTGGATCGATATGGGCGGATCGTTGGCGGGAAAACGCAGAAACGTTTGAAGCACGCGGAAACGTGGTATCGGGATCGACCTGAGGATCCGGAAATACTTTTGTGCCTGGGTCGCTTGTACGTACAAAGCGAAAACTGGAACCAGGCCAGACGCCTGCTGCGGGAAAGTTTCCGCCTGTCCCCCACATTGGCAACCCACCAGGCACTGCTGTCTATTCCCGACTACTACACAGATCGGCAGGACATGCCAGACATGCCGCTCATTGACAACTGATTGGACTCTGCCCCCCCAAAACAATGGCCTCCCGGTAAATAACGCCGCTTCACACTGAAAGAGTTCGGCGGGTTTGGACAAAAGCGGTAAAACACCATGAAAAACCACTTGGGTCTTCGCTACATGGCTATCTCCGTCACTCTTCCAGTTGCGCGCGGCAGCCTCGGCACCTATCGGATGGATCCGAAAGCAGATTTGCCGAGCAGATCAACCGATGAATACGCCGAAGGAAGGAGTTTCAGAAGGAATCAGGCGACGCAGGTGAGCAACGGGAATACACCCTGAGCAGGTTGGCAAACTGTTCAAGAAAGCAGGGTTGCCTTTCAACTCCCCGTGTTGCCTCACGCGCACGGTCTCAAATGACTTTTACCAGTGAACAAGGGCTGCTTCGGGCAGGAGCGTCAAACTGAAACATTACCGACTGCTATTCGTCTTTCTGGTGCTATTCGCGCTGTGGGGGCTGATGTCCGGCATGCCGGATCCTGTGTTGCTGGCTCTTGGGGCTGGCAGTGCCTTTCTTGTGCTGATACTTGCAGCCCGTTTCGGCATCACAGAAAAACACACACACCTTCCTGGCCTTTACCTCAGATTGCCGATTTTTTTCGGCTGGCTTGCGGGACGTATTATTGTTTCCAGCTTCCAGGTCGCGTTCACCATCCTGCGCCCGCGCCTGAAGATCAACCCGGCGTTTGTTCCCGTCAAAATGAAACGCAGCAGTGACTTGACGCTAACCATTCACGCAAATTCAATCACCCTGACACCCGGAACCATAAGTGCCGATCTCACCAGCGATGGAGCCGAGGTACACGTCTTACGCCACACCCCCGAGACGCAATC
Organism: uncultured candidatus Poriferisulfidus sp.; assembly: GCA_965215765.1. GTDB lineage: Bacteria > Pseudomonadota > Gammaproteobacteria > Poriferisulfidales > Oxydemutatoraceae. The sequence continues at coordinate 2,067,813 of OZ244118.1, forward strand.
AGAATTCCAGGAAACGGAAAAGAAAATACTTTTTCTGGAAGGACGCGAGCAACAATGACCACTGTCGCGCCACTCGTTATCGCTTTGGCAATGCTCTTGGTACTGGTTCGCGCCTGGCGCGGACCCAGCCTGTTTGACCGCATCCTGGCCACCAACACTTTTGGCGTACTGACCACACTGGCACTGGTGCAGCTTGCGTTTCGTTTTGAGGAATACCCCCTGATGGACATCGCTCTGGCTTATGCACTCGTGAACTTCATCAGCCTGCTGGCTTTCGCGCGTTTTTTTGAAAGTTCCGAATTGTCGGTGCCACGCGCCGGGCAGAAAAACCGCAGGGTGAAATATGATTGAAACGGGGCTTGAATGGCTGAAGTGGGCTTTTTTCCTCACCGGGTCATTTTTTGTTTTGTCCGGCAGCATCGGGATGTTGCGTCTCCCCGACTTCTTTAGTCGTGTTCATGCAGCAGGACTGATAGACGGGCTAGGTGCGATCGGAATACTGCTGGCGGTCATTCTGCACACTGGGTTTACGCAAGAAGCTCTGAAGGCGGGAATCATCATTTTTTTTCTGTTGATCTCCTCACCGGCTGCAACCCATGCGATCTGCCATGCTGCTCGGCATCACGGGCGCAAAAACAGACATTAAGGCCATCATGCCACTCACAGGAGAACTCGTATTTTTTGCATTACTGGCAATAGTGGGGCTGCTGGTGGCGCTCAGCCGCCAATTGTTCGCATCAGCGATGATCAGCTCATTGATCAGCCTGCTGGCGGCCGTGCTATATACCCACATGGCCGCACCCGACGTCGCGCTGACCGAAGCAGTCGTCGGTGCCGGCCTGACGACCGTGTTTTTTCTTATGACCATCGCGCACGTCAAAGAACACCACTCGCGCACCGCCAGACACCGCGTCTTTGCTTTGCCTCTGGTGTTGCTGACCACCGGGCTCCTGGTCTACGCAACGATTGATTTACCACCCTACGGCAGTCCTGATACGCCGGCACATTTACACGTCGGCAACTATTACCTGGAAAACACCATGCAGGACATTGGGTTGCCGAATGTCGTAACCGCCGTGCTCGCGAGTTACCGAGGCTTTGACACACTCGGGGAGCTTTACGTGATTTTTGCTGCGGCTCTTGGCGCCATCTCTATTCTTGAAAGTTGTGCAAAAGACAAAAAATAGCCCAAAGCTGAAGAGTCCTGACGGACGCCTGGTCATAGACAACCCGCTTTTGCGCGAAACGGTTTTCGTGATCGCGCCTGCCGTGTTGCTGTTTGCCCTGTATGTTCAATTCCACGGTGAGATCGGCCCCGGGGGAGGCTTCCAGGCAGGCGTCATTTTTACTGTTGGCATTATTTTCTGCTGCCTGATTTTTGGCACGAAACAGATGAAAAAAATATTGACCGCCCGAGCCGTCGAGATCCTGAGTTGCAGCGGAGTGCTTCTATATGCTGGAACGGGTTTTGGCACCATGCTGCTCGGAGGCGATTTTCTGGACTATGACTTGTTGTCCGCCAGCCCCCGGCTCGGGCAACACATCGGAATCTTCCTGGTTGAACTGGGGGTCGCCATCACCATCGTCGGCTCCGTAACCGGGCTCTACTACTATTTCAGAACCTTTTAGCCAACCCGAATGCTGGACGTCATTAGCAACTCTTATCCTTACTGGGTGATCATATTTCTGGTGATGATCGGGCTTTATATCACCATGGCGTACGGGAACATGATCAAGAAAATGATCGGGCTGAACATTTTTCAAACCGGGGTGCTGCTTTTATTCATCGTGATCGGCAACAAACACCACGCCGCAGCCCCTTTGCTGTCACTGCCGTCTGACAGTTTCGTCAACCCTTTGCCGCACGTACTGGTACTGACTGCAATAGTGGTGGCATTTGCCACGACCTTGATGGGACTTGCCCTGGTGCTTCGTGCTGACCGCCAGTGGGGCACAACTGACGAAGACACAATCACGGCCTTGCTGAAGAAAAACGGAAAGTGACTTCCGTCCTCCCGGCCTTGCCCATCACTGCGCCGTTGATTTGCGCACCTCTTTGCTTGTTGCTGCGGTCGCCGAAACTGTCCAGTCTGCTGGCGTGCATGGTGGCGATCTTTTGCCTGCTGTGTGCCGGCAGAATGATTTTTCTCACGTACGGAAGTAGCGCTGAAGCACTGATTTACCACTTTGGCGGGTGGCCTCCGCCTTGGGGTATCGCTTATCGGGTCACCTCATTGAACGCCTTGCTCGCAACTCTGATCGCGCTGGTGGCCACGCTGGTTCTGAGTGGCGCATACCTCAGCATGGCAAAAGAGTCTCCGAACCTCAGAGGCGGCCGCTTTTTCGCGCTCTTTCTGCTCTGCCTGGCAGGACTCATGGGGGTTGTGCTCAGCAATGACATTTTTAATATTTTTGTTTGCCTGGAAATCTCCTCGCTGTGTACTTACGCACTGATAGCCACGAGCCCAGACCGCATCGCGACTCTGGCGTCGTTTCGCTATCTCATCATGGGGTCGATAGGAGCGACTTTTTTTCTCATCGGCATCGCCCTCATTTACTTTGCCACCGGCACTTTGAACCTGCAGGACATCGCGCAGCGACTGCCGGGCGTCACTACCCGCCAATCGGTGTACGCTGCCTACGCTTTCATAGCCACTGGTCTGGCATTGAAGTTCGCGCTTTTTCCCGTCCACCAGTGGCTACCGGCAGCCTACTCATCTGCCCCCTCACCCGTCACCACTTTCATTTCCGCCACTTCCAGCAAAGCGGCACTGTACGTTTTCATTTATCTGTTTGTCGGAACTTTCGCTTCTGACCAGGTATTGTCCGAGCTTTCGCTGGGAAAGGTGCTGCTCGGATTGTCAGCGATCGCCATTCTCTACGCTTCGGTCAAGGCGCTTCGGCAAAAAAACATAAAAAAAATGATGGCATGGTCCAGCGTTGCACAAATTGGCTACATCACACTGGCCATCGGTCTTGCCACCGAGCGCGGAATCAGCGCCGGGATGATCCATATTTTTAATCATGGGCTGATCAAAAGCGGCATCTTTCTTGCCCTCGCCTGCGTCGCTTACCGTCTGGGCTCCTGTCATATTGACGAGTTGGCCGGCTTGGGCAAACGAATGCCATGGACTACGACAGCCATCATTCTGGGCGGTCTTAGCCTCTCAGGAGTCCCGCTCAGTGCCGGGTTCATCAGCAAGTGGTATCTGATCGAGGCATCTCTTGATGCCGGTTACTGGCCCTTGATTGCCGTAATACTGGCAGGCTCCCTACTGTCATTCGGCTACCTTTGGCGTTTCGTTGAGGCCGCCTGTTTTCGGAGCAGCAAGACCGACCCGGTGCGCCAAGAAGCCCCGCTGGCTTTACTTCTTCCAAGCTGGATCCTGATCGGCCTCAATCTCTTTTTTGGCGTCCACGCAGAACCAATCGTGAACATTGCCCGACACGCCACCGCCGAGTTGATGGGAATGGCATTGTGAATTACGAGTCATTGCTTTTGATGCTGATCCTGGCGACGCCTTTTCTCTCCGCCGTATGCATTTTCCTGCTGAAGGAGCGTCCCCGAGAAAGAAATGTGCTGACCGCCATTGTTTCTTTCGTACCACTGGTGCTTATTGCCTTATTGCTCGGTGGCGACCAAAGCGACGCACGTTTTGAACTTCTGGAAATTGCCCCGGGGCTGGTTATCAGCTTTGCCCTGGAGCCTTTGGGTCTGGTTTTCACCGGACTCGTCGCGGTGCTGTGGCCGCTCAGCATGCTGTATTCCCTGTCTTACCTGTACGCCAACAAATTAAGCAGAAAATCCAGATTCCTTGGTTTCTTTTCCCTGGCAGTAGGCGCCACCTTTGGTGTTGCACTCGCCGGCGACCTTCTCAGCCTGTTGATTTTTTATGAACTGCTGACATTCTGCACTTACCCTTTGATCACCCACGCGGGCACCCAAGGCGCGCAAAGAGCTGGACGGCTCTACCTTGCCATGCTAGTCGGGACTTCCATTCTGTTTCTGCTGCCTTTCACCATCTGGCTCTGGTTCCAGTGCGGAACACTCGATTTTGTCTCAGGCGGATTTGTCGGCAGTTGCACAGATGTCCAGACCGCCAACTGGCTTGTGCCTTTGTTCATTCTGGGCGTTGGCAAGGCCGCGATCATGCCTTTGCACCGCTGGTTGCCGGCGGCCATGGTCGCACCGGCACCTGTCAGTGCGCTCCTGCACGCAGTGGCAGTGGTCAAAGCCGGCGTTTTCACCATTGCAAAAATTTTTGTTTACGTTTTCGGTTTGGATTTTATGGCGAAAATGAACATCAGCTGGCTGGTATATTTAAGCGGCAGCTCCGCCGTAATCGCCTATTTGATCACCATAAACCAGGACAACCTGAAAAAACGTCTCGCCTACTCCACAATCGGCCAGTTGTCTTTAATCACCATGGGTATTGCGCTTTTACAAACAGCCTTGTTGGGTGCTTTGCTCAACATAGTGGCGCACGCTATCGGGAAAATAACCCTGTTTTTTGCCGCAGGAGCCATTCAAACCGCAACCGGCATTACCAAGGTCAGCGAAATGGACGGGCTCGGACGTGCCATGCCCGTCACCATGACGACTTTTGCCATCGCTTCGTTTTCCCTGATCGGGATACCGCCTTTGGGTGGCTTTTTTGTCAAGCTTTGGCTATTTCAGGGAGCCTGGGCAGTGTCAGATTATTTCGCGCTTGCCGTGCTGATCATAAGCCCGCTTCTGGGTGCTGCGTTTTTATTACCTATTGTCCGGCGTGCCTTCACTGGCACCGCGCCGAAAACACTATCCGACCCCCCTGTCGCCATGCGGATTTCCTTGCTGATACCCGCTGCTGCGCTGTTTCTGATTTTCTTTTTCCCAGACACACTGCTACAGATTCTGGAGACCGTGAAGTGAATAAGCTGCTTTTCTACTGCCTGCTATTGCTTGGACTCACCTTACTCGTCATCGAGTATTTCTTTGAATATCACCTGGAAGTCTCCTTTGCCAATCACGGGTTTTTTGCCTGGTATGGCTTCCTGAGCTGCGTGTTGTTCATGGCTGTCGCCTTGGGACTCGGAAAGCTAGTGAAGCGCAGGGAAGACTACTACGATGAAGACAAATCGGATGACAAGCATTGACGTCCGGGTAGTGGATCACAAGTTTTGTGGCCTCAGTCATGACGGTTAAGACATACGCTTTAGGCAGCTTGTTCACCGGGTTTCCCGCCGGCTTTGCTTTTGAACGCGAGTGCCTTGTTGCTCCCGTTTACTCCCTCAGTCATGACAGTTAAGACATACGCTTTAGGCAGCTTGTTCACCGGGTTTCCCGCCGGCTTTGCTTTTGAACGCGAGTGCCTTGTTGCTCCCGTTTACTCCCTCAGTCATGACGGTTAAGACATACGCTTTAGGCAGCTTGTTCACCGGCTTTCCTGCCCGCTTTGCTTTTAGACCGCGAGTGCCTTGTTGCTCCCGTTTACTCCCTCAGTCATGACGGTTAAGACATACGCTTTAGGCGGCTTATTCGCCGGCTTATTCGCCGGCTTTCTCGCCGGCTTTGCCTTTGATCGCGAGTGCCTTGTTGCTCCCTGTTCACTCCCTCAGTCATGACGGTTAAGACATACGCTTTAGGCGGCTTATTCGCCGACTCTCCCGCCGGCTTTGCTTTTAATCGCGAGTGCCTTGTTGTTCTCGTTTACTCCCTCAGTCATGACGGTTAAGGCACATGCTTGAGGCAGCTTATTCACCGACTTTCCCGCCAGCTTTGCTTTTGATCGCGAGTGCCTTGTTGCTCCCGTTTACTCCCCAGGCTTTGCGAAACATGGTTTTGCTGCTTTTGCCGCTTCTGGTGCTCGTTCTGATTTGGCTGCCGGCAGCAAGCACCTACCCGGTATGGGAGCTTGCCGGTTTTCACTTGGCTCCCTATCAGCCGCAAGCTACCAGCAAAATATTTGCGAGCGCGTTCCTGTTGGCGTTGTTTGCCGGCAACCTCTTCGCTCTTAGGCACGCCAGCCTGCTGGAACTGAGTGCTGCACAACTTTATATCGGAAGTGCTGTCACACTGGTTTTGTGCGGCGACCTGATCAGCTTCTTTATTTTTTGGGAAGTCATGACCATCGGTTCAAGCCTGATCCTTTTCGCCGCCGGCACCAAAGCCTCCAGCCACTCCGGCATGCGCTACGTGTTCATCCATCTCTTGTCCACGGCTTTGATGCTTGCCGGAATCTCCGGGCTGGTCGTAGAAAGCGGCGACATCAGCCTCCGGGTGCTGGATGCGGGCACCTTGTACGGAGGACTGTTCCTGGCAGGTATTTTGATCAATGCCGGAGCACCCCCGTTTTCTTCCTGGATCTCCGACTCCTACCCGGAAGCCACTCCTGTCGGAACTGTTTTCCTGTCAACGTGTACCACCAAGGCGGCGGTGTATGCCTTGCTGATATTCTTTCCGGGAGAAACCATTCTGATAGCTTTTGGCCTGTACATGATTTTTTACGGGATTGTGTACTCCCTGCTGGAAAACAACATCCGCCGTATCCTCTCCTTCAGCACCATCAACCAAGTCGGATTAATGGTCACCGGAATCGGCCTTGGTTTTCCCATCGCTCTGGATAGTGCAACCGCCCACGCTTTTGCCCACCTGATTTTCAAAGGATTGCTTCTCATGTCGGCAGGTAGCGTCTGCATGATGGCCGGAAAAGAAAAATGCACAGAGCTTGGCGGACTCCACGGGAACATGAAAATCACCATGGTGTGCGGCATCATCGGGGCACTGTCCATGTCTGCCTTGCCACTGACTTCCGGCTTTGCCTCCAAGTCGCTGATGCTATACACGATGCAGTACGAACAGCACCTCTTTTTGTGGCTGTTGATTACAGCCGCTTCTGCCGGCAGCTTTCTTCACATCGGAATCATGTACCCATGGTTCGTGTTCTTTCGCCGCAAGCCACACCTGCCAGCCAAGGATCCACCCGCCAATATGTGCGCGGCAATGTTGCTTTATTCCTTTCTGTGCCTGTTTATTGGTGCTTTCCCTGCCGTTCTGTACGGGTTGCTCCCCGAGCCACCCGCATTCACCCCCTACACTTATTCCCACGTGGTCCCGCAACTACAGCTACTGTTTTTCTCCTTGGTCGCTTTTATTGTCATGTTGCCGCTGATGAACAGAACCGACACCCGAAGCCTGGATTTTGACTGGATATACCGGAGCCTGGGCAAACGCACTTATACATGGATGGTGCACTTTTGTTCAAACGCTAACCAACACCTGCTCCTGAACGTAGCGCGAACAAGAGATTTCGGACGCGCATGCCTGCTCGGAAAAACCAGTCTCTGGCCTAGCGGCATATCGCTCGCTGCCGCTATCGCATGCCTCGTGGCACTACTGGCTTTACTGCTGCTGTTACATCGCTGAACAAAACCACATCTTTCGCCACGGGCACTCAGACTGTTTCGCCCGACATCCCGCTTCTGTCCACCCAAGCCGCATCAAACGCCGGCGTATTCCTGCGCATCGCCCAACCAACGTGCCACAAGCCTGGCACAGACCTCAGGATGTGCCGGGGCTGTCCCGGGTGAAGTCAGCAATGCGAAAACGCATATCGCCAGTTTGGCGGGTTCCGAGAAGTTCGCCCGGACCACGTAACTTCAAATCTTCCTGCGCAATGACAAAACCATCATGGTTCTCTTTGATGACCTGCAAGCGACGCTGTGCCCGGGCGGAAACAGACGAGGAATACAGCAACACGCAGTAACCTGGCAAATGGTTGCGACCTATTCTCCCGCGCAACTGATGCAGCTGCGAAAGTCCAAAATGATCCGCGTTTTCGATCACCATCAACGTGGCTCCGGGAATATCGACGCCAACTTCCACGACAGTAGTCGCCGCCAACAGTTGAAGTTCGCCGGAACCACGTAAATCAAATCTTCATCAAACGCCGGCGTATTCCTGCGCATCGCCCAACCAACGTGCCACAAGCCTGGCACAGACCTCAGGATGTGACTTCAGGATTTGTTCGGCGCTGTCCGGGATTTTTGCAAGCATGGCACTGTCCCAAGTGAAGTCGGCAATGCGAAAACGCATATCGCCGGTTTGGCGGGTTCCGAGAAGTTCGCCGGGACCACGTAACTTCAAATCTTCCTGGGCAATGACAAAACCATCATGGTTCTCTTTGATGACCTGCAAGCGACGCTGTGCCCGGGCGGAAACAGACGAGGAATACAGCAACACGCAGTAGCCAGGCAAATGGTTGCGACCTATTCTCCCGCGCAGTTGATGCAGCTGCGAAAGTCCAAAATGATCCGCGTTTTCGATCACCATCAACGTGGCTCCGGGAATATCGACGCCGACTTCCACGACAGTGGTCGCCACCAACAGTTGAATTTCTCCGGCGCGAAAAGACGCCATGGTCTCCTCACGCTCACCGGTCTGCGTTCGCCCGTGAATCAAGGCAATTTTTACCCCTTCCATTTTTTCCGAAAGAGTCTCGAAAGTCCTGTTCACCGTCTGGTAATCCAGGGTTTCCGACTCCTCAATCAAGGGGCAAACCCAAAAAGCCTGTTGTCCGGCTAGGCAGGCCTTGTGAACCCGGTCAATCACTTCATCACGACGACTCTCAGACACACTCGCGGTCTTCACCGGAATCCTTCCTTCCGGCATCTCATCAACAACCGAATAATCAAGGTCAGCAAAAAATGCCATCGCCAGGCTGCGCGGAATGGGCGTGGCCGTCATGATTAACTGATGCGGCACGTGATCACCGCTTTGGCCTTTTTCGCGGAGCGCGAAGCGTTGGTGTACCCCAAAGCGATGTTGCTCATCCACCACAATCAGAGCAAGGTCATCAAAGACCACATCGCTTTGAAACAAAGCATGGGTTCCCACGACTATCTTCGCCTTCGCCGAGCGAATTTCTTTCAGCACCGATTTTTTCTCTTTGGCTCCCTGCTGGCCAAACAAAACACAGACTTCCACTCCGACCGGCTGCAGCATCTTTTTCAAATTGTCACCGTGCTGCCTGGCAAGAATCTCCGTGGGCACCATCATCGCAGCCTGGAAGCCCTGCGAGACGACTCGCAGCATGGACATCACCGCGACCAACGTTTTTCCCGAACCCACGTCTCCCTGCACCAAACGCATCATGGGACATGGTTTGCCCAAATCCTCAACAACTTCCCCTATCACCCGGTGCTGCGCACCGGTCAAGTCAAAATCCAGCGTTCGCTCAAACCTCCCGGCCAGCTCACCGTCTCCCACGAAAGCACGCGCCTTGCGCTGCCTCAACCGGGCACGCGATGACTTGGTGGAAACAGAAAAAGCCAACAATTCTTCGTACACCAACCGTTTGTGCGCCAGGCTTTTCCCGTCCAGCAACTCGGCAATATCAGCGTCCTCGGGCGGCAAATGAATGTAGCGAAGTGCCTGCTCCAAACTGATGTCACCGGCTTCCTTCACCAGGCTCGCCGGCAAAAGTTCCTCCAACCCTTCACTGTCACTCAGCCACCTGAACGCTTTTTTCATGACTCTCCGGATCTCATACTGGTACAGTCCGGCAGTCAAAGGATAGATCGGAACAAAGGAGTCACCTGGCTCTCCCCCACTCGCCTTGCTGACAAATTCCCATTCCGGGTGGATGATTTCCAAGACAGATGAGTTCTGGGATCGGCGGACTTCGCCATAGCCTCTGACCACAGCTCCCTCTCTGAACATTCTCGTGTGCATCGGAGAAAAATGGAAAAAGCGCATATTTAAGTGGCCGGTCTCATCGGAAACCGAAACCACCAACATGCGACGAGGACGATAAAGCTGCCTGCAACTCATCACGGCTCCCTGGAAAAACACTTCCTGCCGAGCGCGCATTTCCCCGATTGGGCACAGACGCGAGCGATCCTGATAGCGATGCGGCAAATGAAAAAGCAGACTCTCAATGGAATCTATTTTCAATTTTGCAAGCTTGGCAAGAAGACCTTTTTCAAACCCGCCCAGCACTTTCAGACTCGACATCACGGGCACATCTGAACAGCGACCCATCTCATGAAAAACACCCGCCCATGCAGGCGACAAGAGACCTGAAACGCCGGCTTTTCCGCCAGAGCTTCAGCACATTGTCATCAATCATTCTCACCTTGGAATGCTCCGCCCCACTCCTTGTAATGAACAGCGACCCACCTCATGAAAAACACCCATCCATGCAGGCGACAAGAGACCTGAAACGCCAGCTTTCCCACCGGAGCTTCAGCACATTGTCATCAATCATTCTCACCTTGGAATGCTCCGCCCCACTTCTTGTGTTGTTTTTTTACGTGTCGCCCGGACAATCCGGGACACTGGACTCGCCCAACGGCTATCCGCCATATTCCACAAACTTTCTCAATCACGAAAATAACACACAACAGAGCCTGTCTGTCTGATCTCCCAACGAACGGAACACCTCAGCGCAGCCCCCACGCCAAGAAAAAGACCCCTGGCCGGAAACATCCGCCACAACCCTGTCACGCACGGACAGGCACGGACAGGCACAGCTTAGCGTACACGAATGTAGGCACCATTTTTACACGCCAGAAAGCCATTCAGCTCCAACCCCAGAAGCAGGGATGACACCTTGGAAACCTCCAATCCGGACGCTTCCACCAAGGCATCCACAAAAATTCCCTCGTCGTGGGGTATGGACTGAAGCAAATTCTTCTGCGCCCGGCTGAGCTTCTGGTCTTCGCCGGCAACATGGCTTTGTTCACGCCGTTGACGTGCCTGACTCTCTACCGCCCGCGCTGGCGTCACCTCGGGCTTTTCGTAAACAGACGGCAGTTCATCCAACACGTCCTGCGCGGACTGCACAAGCTTGGCACCCTCCTGTATCAGCTTGTGGCACCCCGCCGCCAAAGGATTGATGATTGACCCGGGCACGGCAAACACCTCCCTGCCCTGTTCTCCGGCGAGCCGAGCCGTAATCAGGGAGCCGCTGCGCTTTTCCGCCTCAATGACCAATACACCCAGCGAAATGCCGCTCATCAGACGGTTACGACGAGGGAAGTTCTTTCTGTGAGGGGCTACACCGCAGGAAAATTCAGAGATCAAAGCTCCGTTCGACATGATACGACGCGCCAGACCCCAATGCCGTGCGGGATACACCGTTTCCAGCCCGGTGCCCGCCACTGCAATGGTTGTGCCACCAGCAACGAGTGCCGACTGATGGGCTACAGCGTCAATCCCCAACGCCAGCCCGCTGGTAATCGTCAGACCGAATTTGGCAAGCTCTAGCGTCAGTTCTCTGGCGTTACGCACACCACCCGGCGAAGGATGACGCGAACCCACGACCGCAAGTTGCGGACGATTCAGAAGCGACACGTCTCCGACCGCGTACAAGACAAGCGGGGGATCGGAAATTTCCCGCAACAGCCTGGGATAGTGCTCGTGACTGTAGGGTAACAAGTGATGATTGCTGCACTGTAGCCAGCCCAAATCCCTGGACAGAGAGTCGGAATCCACAGCGTGCAGACACTTTAGCGCCCCATCCTTGAACCCGGCCGAACGCAACTGATCAGCACTCGCCGCGCACACCGCCTGAGCATCGCCGAAGACCTCAAGCAGGCGCATGGCGGTCACGCAACCAATACCTGACGCATGATGCAGGCGCAACCAAGCCATGGCATCGTCAGGAAGCACGTACTGATTCCCTCACTCTGCTCGCCTTCCCGGGAGCGGCGCAAACGTGCAAACAAGCCAGACGCATGGCATCGTCAGGGCATAAAGCGTTATACTCGCCAAGCTTGCTTAGTAGCTTCTTTTGCATGAAGAGAGACCCAGATGGCTAGAATGGAAATACTCATTTTCCCGGATACAAGACTGCGAAAAAAAGCCGTGCCAATCGAGCACATAGACGATAAAGTGCGCCAAATAGCAGATGACATGCTGGAAACCATGTACCACCAAAACGGAATCGGGCTTGCAGCGACACAAGTCAATATCCAGAAAGCATTGATCGTGATGGACATATCAGACCGGAAAAATGACCCCAAACAACTAATAAACCCGGTGCTCAGGTACGCCGAAGGGGAAATCATCATGTCAGAAGGCTGCCTGTCTGTTCCGGAATTTCAAGCCGACGTCAAGCGCGCAGAACATGTCGTCGTACACGCCCTTGATGTCAACGGCGAAGCCATTGAGCTCGAAGCCAGCGGCTTGGCTGCGGTCTGCCTGCAACACGAAATGGATCACCTGAACGGAAAGCTCTTTGTCGATTATCTGTCACCCTTAAAACGCTTTCGTCTGATGGAAAAGTTCAAGAAAGAAAAACCAGGACGCCTGAAAAGCCAGCCGGACACCAGCAGAGACGGACTTTCCCAAACTTAGAGACAAGCAGCCAAGAACAGCCAAGGCACCAAGAAGCCAGAGGCATTCGCCAGAGGCATTCAGTGTTGCGCGTTCTTTTCGCCGGCAGCACGCCGCAAGCAAAAACTGTTTTGCAGCATCTTCTGGAAAGACAGGGCACCGGATACCGCATCTGCGGGGTTTATACCCGACCGGATCGCGCCAGCGGCCGCAGGCTACGCATCCACAAGGCACCAACCGCCACTTTGGCAGAGGAACACAGGCTTCCCGTCGAGAAGCCTGACACCTGGACTCCCGAAGCACAGCAGCGCCTGGCGAATTTTTCCGCAGACCTCTTCATCGTAGTCGCCTACGGAGCTTTGCTTCCCCGCGCCATACTGGACACACCAAAACTCGGCTGCGTGAACATCCACTACTCTCTGCTGCCACGCTGGCGGGGAGCCGCGCCCGTTGAACGCGCCATTCTTTCCGGAGACCGACAAACCGGGATCTGTCTGATGCGTATGGCAGAAGCCCTGGACAAAGGCGACATCATCGCTGCCCATCCACTGACAATCCAAAAGACCGCCACAACCGGCGAACTGAAAGAGCAACTCACCGACATCGCATGCGAACTGCTGGATCAATTCCTTGCCGAACCAGGCACGGCACTGCAAAAAGCGCAAACACAGGCGAGCGAAGGAGCCACATACGCCGCAAAAGTGCGCAAAGCAGAAACCTTGATAGACTGGAAAAACAGCAGTGCCGAACAGATAGTCCGCCAAATCAATGCCTTTAATCCCCGCCCGATGGCACACACCTTCATCGCCAGCAAAAAGACGCACACCACGGACGAAACTGCCGCAACCTGTCTACATCTGCATTGCCCGGAAACAGTCAGCCCGGGTGACACGCGCATTAACATACTGCATGCCAGCGTTGCCGAAAAAAACACGTACCCACACACCGTTCCCGGACGCATGAGCAGAGACCACAAGAAACTGCTGGCTTCCTGCCAGACCGGCACTGTGGAAATTCATGAACTGCAACCACAAGGGCGCAAAGCCATGAAAGCCATCGATTTCATCAACGGACACCTTCCTTCCTGAAAGAGCACCAGCACCCACACCCTCACGCGATCCTGCCTAAACAGCTCAAAGCCAAGTCGAGCCACAGAAGGCATGGCATGAAACCAGGAATCACAAAAGGAAATGCCTGAGTCCAAGTCCTGCCGTGCCGACAGACTGCCAAAAAATGCTTCACGGTTTGAACCTCCATGCAAAATCTGCTTCAGTACCAGCACTGCTGGCCATCTCTCCACTTTTCCGGCATAAACTCCCAAAACAGCAACCACCGGATCAGTGGTTCACATCCTGCCTTGATTGGCACCCTAAGCACCCGTCTGTGCTTCAGCATAGTCCACACGGGCTGTCATCCTCGTTACCGTTTAGTCTTTGCACCATGCTCCACCAGCGTGCAGGTAGTCAGTTTTTTGCATCTCTGCGTGGCGCAGTCAGGTGGCCGAACTCAGAATCTTGTGATCAGGGTTCAGCTAGCAGTGCTGTCCATGCTTTTGATTGCTCTGACCAGTTGCACAGCGTGGGTGAAATCATTGTAGAATGAGCACCCCAAGTTGTTAATCTACCAAGAGGAGAGAATAAATGGAACAAAGTCTCGAAGCACCAGGCAGCTTGGTCTCGCTGGGTGAGCGCTTGACAGCTCTGGACAACCGTGTGAACGAGTTTATTCCAGATATAAACACCAAAGTCGATAATCTGTCCAAGGAAATCCGTAACTTGGAGCGACAGATGGCCGCTGAGAACAAAAACATATCCAAGGATATCTGTAACTTGGCACTGCAAACGGCACTTGATAACAAAAACCTGGTGCTGCAAATTCAGCCTCTGGCTGCTGAGAACAAAAATATGTCCGAGAGAATGGATAATATGGCTGCTGAGAACAAAAACATATCCAAGGAAATCCATAACTTGGAGCGACAGATGGCCGCTGGTAACAAAAACTTGTCCGAGAGAATGGATAAATTTGTACTGCAAATTCAGCCCTTAGTCGACGACCGTTTAAACGCGAAGAAAATACGGACTATTGTTATAGGCGGAGCGATTGTTGCGGTATCTGGTGCCCTCGCAAGCGGACTTTTTGCAGCTTTTTAACTTATTCAAGGCATGACCGCCAATGCGTCAGTCTCGTCTTTGTTTTGCAGTCAGTCGCCAAAGTGATGGAAACTGCTGTGGCCAGGATTCCCAAGTTTTAGATGACCGCAGATAGCGCGTTTGGCAAGCTCCCGCCCACTCAATCCATGGTCTCGCCAGTCATGATACTTGTCATTGCTTGCACACTATTATGTATCGGGAAGGCTTCGCGACAACGGTTGGTCATACTGAACTTCGTTTCGATCCCTTCGCAAAGATTGCTTCCGCCTCTTTCAGACAATCGTGCTTATTCATAACTCGATTCAATTCTCCTTTCGCGTAGCCATTTCCCCATCTCTGGCATGACCATTACCCGACACGCGCCAAATCGCTAAATCCCTTTCATGTCTTTAGCAACGTCCCGGCATATCGGGACTAATGCCAGCTCCTCGCCAGCAAAAAGACGCACACCACGGACGAAACTGCCGCAACCTGTCTACATCTGCATTGCCCGGAAACAGTCAGCCCGGGTGACACGCGCATCAACATACTGCGTGCCAGCGTTGCCGAAAAAAACACGTACCCACACACCGTTCCCGGGCGCATGAGCAGAGACCACAAGAAACTGCTGGCTTCCTGCCAGACCGGCATTGTGGAAATTCATGAACTGCAACCACAAGGGCGCAAAGCCATGAAAGCCATCGATTTCATCAACGGACACCTTCCTTCCTAAGCGCACCCGCACCCGCACCCTCAGCGATCCTGCCTAAACAGCTCAAAGCCAAGTCGAGCCACAGAAGGCATGGAATGGAACCAGAAATCACAAAAGGAAGTGCCTGAGTCCGAGTCCTGCCGTGCCGACAGACTGCCAAAAAATGCTTCACGGTTTGAACCTCCATGCAAAATCTGCTTCAGTACCAGCACTGCTGGCCACCTCTCCACTTTTCCGGTATAAACTCCAAAACAGAACCACCGGATCAGTGGTTCACATCCTGCCTTGATTGGCACCCTAAGCACCCGTCTGTGCTTCAGCATAGTCCACACGGGCTGTCATCCTCGTTACCGTTTAATCTTTGCACCATGCTCCACCAGCGTGCAGGTAGTCAGTTTTTTGCATCTCTGCGTGGCGCAGTCAGGTGGCCGAACTCAGAATCTTGTGATCAGGGTTCAGCTAGCAGTGCTGTTCATGCTTTTGATTGCTCTGACCAGCTGCACAGCGGGGGTGAAATCATTGTAGAATGAGCACCCCAAGTTGTTAATCTACCAAGAGGAGAGAATAAATGGAACAAAGTCTCGAAGCACCAAGCAGCTTGGTCTCGCTGGGTGAGCGCTTGACAGCTCTGGACAACCGTGTGAACGAGTTTATTCCAGATATAAACACCAAAGTCGATAATCTGTCCAAGGAAATCCATAACTTGGAGCGACAGATGGCTGCTGAGAACAAAAACTTGGCACTGCAGATGGCCGCTGAGAACAAAAACTTGGAGCTACAGATGGCCGCTGAGAACAAAAATATATCCAAGGATATCTGTAACTTGGCACTGCAAATTCAGCCTCTGGCTGCTGAGAACAAAAATATGTCCGAGAGAATGGATAATATGGCTGCTGAGAACAAAAGCGTATCCAAGGAAATCCATAACCTGGCGCTGCAAATGGCTGCCGGGAGTAAAAAAACGTCCGAAGAAATTCGTAACTTGGAACTGAAAATTCAGCCTGTAATTATTGACCATAAACGCATGAAGAATATAACGACTATTGTTATAGGCGGAGCAATTGTTGCGGTATCTGGTGCCCTCGCGAGCGGACTTTTTGCAGCTTTGTAACTTATTCAAGGCATGACCGCCAATGCGTCAGTCTCGCCGTTATTTTGCAGTCAGTTGCCAAAGTGATGGAAACTGCTGTGGCCAGGATTCCCAAGTTTTAGATGACCGCTGATAGCGAGTTTGGCAAGCTCCCGCCCACTCAACCCATGGTCTCGCCAGTCATAATACTTGTCATTGCTTGCACACTATATGTATCGGGAAGGCTTCGCGACAACGGTTGGTCATACTGAACTTCATTTCGATTCCTTCGCAAAGATTGCTTTCTCTTCTTTCAGACAATCGTGCTTATTCATAACTCGATTCAATTCTCCTTTCACCGTAGCCATTTCCCCATCTCTGGCATGACCATTACCCGACACGCGCCTTGTCGTTATACCTTCTTTCATGTCTTTTCCGGTGTCCCGGCGTTCCGGCATATTGGGACTAATGCTCAGCTACCCACCAATTTGTTTCAATGTGACATCTGTTGATTTGTCGGAGCCACCGCTCCTCGCCTAGACCCCTGCGAATAATTCCTTCGACCGATGCTAGCCGCCACGAGACCTGCTCGGTCATGACGACGGCGGACAGCTTTGCCATACGGTCTGAACCTTCATGCAAAACTCTGCTTCCGTACCAGCACTGCTGACCACCTCCCCACTTTTCCGGCATAAACTCCCAAAACAGCAACCACCGGATCAGTGGTTCACATCCTGCCTTGATTGGCACCCCACGCACCCGTCTGTGCTTTAGCGTAGCCCTCATGGGGCTGTCATCCTAGTTATCGTGTAGTCTTTGCACCATGCTCCACCGGTGTGCAGGTAGTCAGTTTTTTGCATCTCTACGTGGCGCAGTCAGGTGGCCGAACTCAGAATCTTGTGATCAGGGTTCAGCTAGCAGTGCTGTTCATGCTTTTGATTGCTCTGACCAGTTGCACAACGGGGGTGAAATCATTGTAGAATGAGCACCCCAAGTTGTTAATCTACCAAGAGGAGAGAATAAATGGAACAAAGTCTCGAAGCACCAGGCAGCTTGGTCTCGCTGGGTGAGCGCTTGACAGCTCTGGACAACCGTGTGAACGAGTTTATTCCAGATATAAACACCAAAGTCGATAATCTGTCCAAGGAAATCCATAACTTGGAGCGACAGATGTCCGCTGAGAACAAAAACTTGGTGCTGCAGATGGCCGCTGAGAACAAAAACATATCCAAGGATATCTGTAACTTGGCACTGCAAATTCAGCCTCTGGCTGCTGAGAACAAAAATATGTCCGAGAGAATGGATAATATGGCTGCTGAGAACAAAAGCGTATCCAAGGAAATCCATAACTTGGCACTGCAAATTCAGCCCTTAGTCGACGACCGTTTAAACGCGAAGAAAATACGGACTATTGTTATAGGCGGAGCGATTGTTGCGGTATCTGGTGCCCTCGCAAGCGGACTTTTTGCAGCTTTTTAACTTATTCAAGGCATGACCGCCAATGCGTCAGTCTCGTCGTTGTTTTGCAGTCAGTCGCCAAAGTGATGGAAACTGCTGTGGCCAGGATTCCCAAGTTTTAGATGACCGCAGATAGCGCGCTTGGCAAGCTCATGCTCACTCAATCCTTGGTCTCGCCAGTCTATGATACTTTTCATCGCTCGCACACTATTATGTATCGGGAAGGCTTCGCGACAACGGTTGGTCATACTGAACTTCGTTTCGATCCCTTCGCAAAGATTGCTTCCGCCTCTTTCAGACAATCGTGCTTATTCATAACTCGATTCAATTCTCCTTTCGCGTAGCCATTTCCCCATCTCTGGCATGACCATTACCCGACACGCGCCTTGTCGTTATACCTTCTTTCATGTCTTTTCCGGCATCCCAACGTCCCGGCATATCGGGACTAATGCCAGCTCCTCGTTAATTTGTTTCAATGTGACATCTGTTGATTTGTCGGAGCCACCGCTCCTCGCCTAGACTTCTGCGAATAATTCCTTCGACCAATGCTGACCGCCACGAGATCTGCTCGGTCATGATGACGGCGGACAGCTTTGCCATACGATCTGAACCCCCGTGCAAAATCTGCTTTCAGTACCGGCACTTTGGACTTGCATCGGATAAGCTGTCCACCCCACCATCTCTCAGACACAAGTACCCGGAATAGCAGCACTCTGAACGCGGTGGTTCACAGTCTGCTTTGATTGGCTTCCTAAGGTGTCCGCCTATGCTTCGGTTTTACCCATGGTCAGCGGGTCATCGGCACCATTCCGTCCGTGAGCCACGCCCCGTCAGCAAGTGGATGGTGCCAGTTTTCTGTAGACCTCTTCATCGTAGTCGCCTACGGAGCTTTGCTTCCCCGCGCCATACTGGACACACCAAACTCGGCTGCGTGAACATCCACTACTCTCTGCTGCCACGCTAGCGGGGAGCCGCGCCCGTTGAACGCGCCATTCTTTCCGGAGACCGACAAACCGGGATCTGTCTGATACGTATGGCAGAAGCCCTGGACGAAGGCGACATCATTGCTGCCCATCCACTGACAATCCACAAGACCGCCACAACCGGCGAACTGAAAGAGCAACTCACCGCCATCGCATGCGAACTGCTGGATCAATTCCTTGCCGAACCAGACACGGCACTGCAAAAAGCGCAAGCACAGGCGAGCGAAGGAGCCACATACGCCGCAAAAGTGCGCAAAGCAGAAACCTTGATAGACTGGAAAAACAACAGTGCCGAACAGATAGTCCGCCAGATCAATGCCTTTAATCCCCGCCCGATGGCACACACCTTCATCGCCGGCAAAAAGACGCACACCTCGGACGAAACTGCCACAACCTGCCTACATCTGCATTGCCCGGAAACAATCAGCCCGGGTGACACGCGCATTAACATACTGCGTGCCAGCGTTGCCGAAAAAAACACGTACCCACACACCGTTCCCGGGCGCATGAGCAGAGACCACAAGAAACTGCTGGCTTCCTGCCAGACCGGCACTGTGGAAATTCATGAACTGCAACCACAAGGGCGCAAAGCCATGAAAGCCATCGATTTCATCAACGGACACCTTCCTTCCTGAAAGAGCACCCGCACCCACACCCTCACGCGATCCTGCCTAAACAGCTCAAAGCCAAGTCGAGCCACAGAAGGTATGGCATGGAACCAGGAATCACAAAAGGAAATGCCTGAGTCCGAGTCCTGCCGTGCCGACAGACTGCCAAAAAATGCTTCGCGGTTTGAACCTCCATGCAAAACCTGCTTTCAGCACGAGCGCTGCTGGCCATCTCTCCACTTTTCCGGCATAAACTCCCAAAACAACCACCACCGGATCAGTGGTTCACATCCTGCCTTGATTGGCACCCTAAGCACCCGTCTGTGCTTCAGCATAGTCCACATGGGCTGTCATCCTCGTTACCATTTAGTCTTTGCACCATGCTCCACCGGTGTGCAGGTAGTCAGTTTTTTGCATCTCTGCGTGGCGCAGTCAGGTGGCCGAACTCAGAATCTTGTGATCAGGGTTCAGCTAGCAGTGCTGTTCATGCTTTTGATTGCTCTGACCAGCTGCACAGCGGGGGTGAAATCATTGTAGAATGAGCACCCCAAGTTGTTAATCTACCAAGAGGAGAGAATAAATGGAACAAAGTCTCGAAGCACCAGGCAGCTTGGTCTCGCTGGGTGAGCGCTTGACAGCTCTGGACAACCGTGTGAACGAGTTTATTCCAGATATAAACACCAAAGTCGATAATCTGTCCAAGGAAATCCATAACTTGGAGCGACAGATGGCTGCTGAGAACAAAAACTTGGTGCTGCAGATGGCCGCTGAGAACAAAAACATATCCAAGGATATCTGTAACTTGGCGCTGCAAATTCAGCCTCTGGCTGCTGAGAACAAAAATATGTCCGAGAGAATGGATAATATGGCTGCTGAGAACAAAAATATGTCCGAGAGAATGGATAATATGGCTGCTGAGAACAAAAGCGTATCCAAGGAAATCCATAACCTGGCACTGCAAATTCAGCCCTTAGTCGACGACCGTTTAAACGCGAAGAAAATACGGACTATTGTTATAGGCGGAGCGATTGTTGCGGTATCTGGTGCCCTCGCAAGCGGACTTTTTGCAGCTTTTTAACTTATTCAAGGCATGACCGCCAATGCGTCAGTCTCGTCGTTGTTTTGCAGTCAGTCGCCAAAGTGATGGAAACTGCTGTGGCCAGAATTCCCAAGTTTTAGATGACTGCTGATAGCGCGTTTGGCAAGCTCCCGCCCACTCAATCCATGGTCTCGCCAGTCATGATACTTGTCATTGCTTGCACACTATATGTATCGGGAAGGCTTCGCGACAACGGTCGGTCATACTGAACTTCATTTCGATTCCTTCGCAAAGATTGCTTTCTCTTCTTTCAGACAATCGTGCTTATTCATAACTCGATTCAATTCTCCTTTCACCGTAGCCATTTCCCCATCTCTGGCATGACCATTACCCGACACGCGCCTTGTCGTTATATCTTCTTTCATGTCTTTTCCGGCATCCCAACGTCCCGGCATATCGGGACTAATGCCAACTCCTCGTTAATTTGTTTCAATGTGACATCTGTTGATTTGTCGGAGCCACCGCTCCTCGCCTAGACCGCTGCGAATAATTCCTTCGACCGATGCTGGTTGCCACAAGATCTGCTCGGTCATGATGACGACCGACCACTTTGCCATACGGCCTGAACCTCCATGCAAAATCTGCTTTCAGTACCGGCACTTAGGACTTGCCGTCGGATAAGCTGGCCACCCCACCATCTCTCAGACACAAGTACCCGGAATAGCAGCACGTTGAACGAGGTGGTTCACAGTCTGCTTTGATTGGCATCCTAAGGTGTCCGTCTGTGCTTCGGTTTTACCCATAAGCCCAGCGGGTCATCGACACCGTTTCATTCGTGAGCCACGCCCCGTCAGCGAGTGGAGGGTGCCAGTTTTCCGCAGACCTCTTCATCGTAGTCGCCTACGGAGCCTTGCTTCCCCGCCCCATACTGGACACACCAAAACTCGGCTGCGTGAACATCCACTACTCTCTGCTGCCACGCTGGCGGGGAGCCGCGCCCGTTGAACGCGCCATTCTTTCCGGAGACCGACAAACCGGAACCTGTCTGATGCGTATGGCGGAAGCCCTGGACGAAGGCGACATCATCGCCGCCCATCCACTGACAATCCAAAAGACCACCACGACCGGCGAACTGAAAGAGCAACTCACCGCCATCGCATGCGAACTGCTGGATCAATTCCTTGCCGAACAGATAGTCCGCCAGATCAATGCCTTTAATCCCCGCCCGATGGCACACACCTTCATCGCCGGCAAAAAGGCGCACACCTCGGACGAAACTGCCACAACCTGCCTACATCTGCATTGCCCGGAAACAATCAGCCCGGGTGACACGCGCATTAACATACTGCGTGCCAGCGTTGCCGAAAAAAACACGTACCCACACACCGTTCCCGGGCGCATGAGCAGAGACCACAAGAAACTGCTGGCTTCCTGCCAGACCGGCATTGTGGAAATTCATGAACTGCAACCACAAGGGCGCAAAGCCATGAAAGCCATCGATTTCATCAATGGACACCTTCCTTCCTAATCGCGCACCCTCAGCGATCCTGCCTAAACAGCTCAAAACCAAGAGAAAGTCGCGATTGCCGGCATAACCGGACAGCACACAAAGCCCTGCACAAAGCAGAGCAAGGACAAAGGTAATGGAGGATATGTGCTACGGCAAGTGCCTGTTTATCATTGCTTGTCTGGAAAACATCAGATCCCTATACGTGGTATTTTGTCCCGGAAGACACACCCATGTCTCCCTCGGAAGTCAGGCAGTGATAACACCCGGGCGGGTTGATAGCAGGGAATGCAGGCGAACCGCGTGGTGCGCGAGTCTCACATTGCTGCCGGCGACTTGTCAGCTCAGGAAAATGACCCTGACGACCACGGCACACACGGTTTCCAGAGAATAACCTTGAGATGGATTGATGATTATTTGCTTTCCCCCGGCCAACAGACACAACACAATGACGTGATCATTTTCATGCTATTGAGCCGCCTGGAGAGCCATATAGTGCGGCAATGCCTATAACGGAGCGGAAATTATCAGGTCTTCCAATACTCTTCTGCCTGCTCCCGACCCAACAAGCCTATCAGGTTTAATAACACGGCCAGCATGGATGGCAATCTCTTCTATAAAGACCACACGAGCCAAGCCTTGCTTGCCCGGGAATCCTCAATAACCCACAGATGTTTACCACCAAGCCAGTACATCAGCCAGCCAGCATTCAGGATTATCTCGGGACAACGCCCTTTTGCAACCTTTCCGCTCTACCTCTTTCGCTATCCCGATGGATCGGTCGTACTCCCTACCGTACTGCGCCTCCCAAATACACCCTCACACGCAGCGGTCTTGTGAGGGCGGTGGAGCCTTGAACCTGAATCAGAACACGGTCATCACTGGCAGAAATATTGTTCTTGAGCACAACGTAAAAGTCCTTGCCAGCCAGCCCCTCATCGCCCACTACCTCAAGCGTCGCTACAGAGCCATTTGCCTCTGTGCTGGTTGTACCACCATCGCGGACAAAATAGATCAAATCGCTTAGCGTGGACGACTCTTCATCGAAAAGAAGTGACCACGTCAAAACGACTGATCCCACAGGAGTGCCCGGATAGTCTGCCTCTAAAGAAAAGCGCGTGGTGCCCGGAAGACCTGTCCCCACCACCAAGTCGGTGGAACTGTTGATATACGGCTTCCGGTTCAGGTCCGAGTTCCGGTTGCCGGA
This sequence comes from uncultured candidatus Poriferisulfidus sp., assembly GCA_965215765.1. Taxonomy (GTDB): domain Bacteria; phylum Pseudomonadota; class Gammaproteobacteria; order Poriferisulfidales; family Oxydemutatoraceae. The sequence continues at coordinate 2,090,844 of OZ244118.1, forward strand.
CAATTGCGGCAAGTCCGTAGCACTGCCAAAGCTCCAGACATTCATGTCCCAATCTTGGTAAGTATTCTCCTGGGAACCCGGCGGGCAGGTCGCGCCGGGCGTCCTCTGGCAGCGCAGCTGCGCAAAGGTGCGTTCTTCACCCAAGCCATTGTCCCGCCCCCTGGCGGCGTAATAGCTATTGCGGATGGTAGAGCTATTGTCGGCAACAGGGATGTAGTCCCCCACCAGACCGCCAGCATTTTCCACCCCGGAAACCGAACCTGCTGCGTAGCCATTGTTTATGTTTCCGGCACCCTGTCCCACAAGACCGCCAACATCTATTTGCCCGGAAACCGAACCCGTCGCGTAGCTGTCATAGATGGAGCCGCCTTCCTGGTATCCCACGAGGCCACCAACTTGACTACCCCCGGAAACCGAACCCGTCGCGTAGCTGCCGCTGATAAAACTGAAGGCATATCCCGCGAGACCACCAACGTTGTAATTAAGGCCGAAAAAACCATCGCCTGTCCCCGTTACCGTACTGGCTGCAAAGCTGTCACTGATGGTGCCAAAGTCATAGCCCACAAGGCCGCCAAGATTTCCCTCCCCGGAAACAAAGCCTGTCGCGGAGCAGCCGTCTATCACACCTGCGCTGAGACCAGCTAATGACCCTACGACATCACCCCCGACCGTACGCGAGCCGACCAGTTTTACGCCTTCTATCACTGCACTACCTGCCAATGCGGAGAACAGACCTACGCTGTCTGTGTCACCGCGACTGATCGTCAGCGAGCGGATCTCGAAGCCGCCCCTATTCACGAAAGAGCCTGAAAATCCGGTTGTATCACCTATTGCGATCGGCTCAAATCCCGCACCATCGTTCCAATCCCTGGTCTCACTTGCATCAATGTGAGCAACTAGTTCGTAGTGTGCTGTTGGGCTTGAACTGATGTCTTGCAGCTGGCAGAGCCTCTTGATCTGGTAGGGATTGTCTGATGCCCCTGCGCCTGCCTGCCCTGCCATCAAGTCATCACCTGGCACCAAAGAGCACACCGTTTCAATGGTGACAGTGACCGTGGTCTTTACACCAGCAAGACTTGTCACTTCCAGCACAAAGCTACCCACACCATATAAATCAAGCGAGGTGCGAACCACTTCCACCCCAACAGTGCCTCCCCTTGTCGTACCGCTGAACCGTACAGTCAAATCATCGGTTATGTCTGTACTTGAGAAACTCCATTCTAATCCAGCACCGCCAGAGTAAGGGCTATCGGGGTCAGTCGCGCTAAACCTCAGAGAGTTGCTGAGCGAACCAGCCCATATCGTTCCGATCTGTTCACTTCCGCCAACCACCAACGGGCTCGCGCCCGCAATCCGAACCGGAACCCGGTCAACATTGTCAGAAATATTGTTCTTGAGTTCAACATAAAAGCCGGTGCCAGCCAGCTCCTCATTACCCACTACCATAAGCGTTACCGGGCTGGAATCAGCCGTGCGCTTTCCGCGGTCAGCAAACGTTGTGCTGGTGGTGCCGTCTCCGAGGTCAAAGTAGGCCAAATGCTTCAGCGAGGGAGGCACACCTGAAAGAGACCACGTCAAAGTAGCAGGTTCCGAAGAACCCGTGTAGCCTACAGAGAAACTAAAGGTGGTGGTGCTCCCAATCGGTGCCGGGCTAATGTCACCATCCAGGAGGATATAGGGTTGACCCGCCTCAGTCTGAATCAGAACCCGGTCATCATTGGCAGAAATATCGTTCTTGAGCTCAACATAAAAGCTCTTGCCGGCTAGCTCCTCATTGCCCACTACCACAAGCGTTACCACGCTGTCATCACCCGTGAGCCTTCCGGGATCGGCAAACGTTGTGCTGGTCGTGCCGTCTCCGAGGTCAAAGTAGACCAAATGGTTCAGCGAGGGAGGCACACCGAAAAGAGACCACGTTAAATTGACGGGTTGTCCCGGAGTGCCTGCGTAGCCTACAGAGAAACTAAAGGTGGCAGTGCTCCCAATCCTCGCCGAGACAGTGTCATTCCGGAAGATATAGGGTGCCTCCACAGTCCGAACCCGAATCCGGTCACCATTCGCAGAAACGTTGTTCTTGAGCACGATATAAAAGCCCCGACCTGCCGCAAGTCTGTCATCGCCCACGACAGCAAGAGTCGCACTGGAGCCATTTGCCTCTGTGCTGGTTGAGCCATCCTCAAGCTCAAAGTAGAAGAAATCGCCTAGGCGGGATGACGCATCAAAAAGAAGTGACCACGTCAACACGACTGATCCGTCAGGAGAACCCGGGTAATCTGCCTCTAAAGGAAAGCGCGTGATGCCCGTAAAACCTGTCCCCACCACCAACTCGGCGGATCCTTCAATATACGGCTTCAGGTTCAATTCCAGATTCCGGTTGCTCAACAATTGCGGCAAGTCCGTAGCACTGCCAAAATCCCAAGCATCCACGTTCCATCCCAGGTAAGAACTCTCTTGGGAACCAGACGGACAGGCCGCACCGGCCGTCATCGGACAACGCAACTGAGCAAAGGTGCGTTCTTCCCCCAAACCATTGTTCCGCCTTCCGGCGGCATAATAACTGTCACTGACTGTGCCGTCGAATTCTGGGAGGTACCTGAATTTCCTTCCCACCAAGCCGCCAACAAAATTCCCTTGCCCGAAAACCGAACCTGTCGCGTAGCTGTATTCGAGGCTTGAGGAGGATTCCAGGTATCCCACAAGGCCGCCAACAATATCATCCCCGGAAACCGAGCCCGTCGCGTAGCTGTTTCTGATGCTGATGCTGTTTCCTTGGTATCCAACGAGACCGCCGACATTATCACTCCCGAAAACCAGACCCGTCGCAAAGCTGTAGTCAATGTCAACATGGCCGGTGCCTACAAGACCGCCAATATAATTACGCCCGGTAACCGAACCCGTCGCATAGCTGCCGATGATGCCTGAACCAGATTCTTGATACCCAACAAGACCGCCAACCCCATCGTCCCCAAAAACCGAACTCGCTGCGTAGCTGCCACTGATGCTGCCGTTTTTTTGCCCCACGAGACCGCCCACTCCATCATTTCCGGAAACCGAACCCGCCGCATAGCTGCCGCTGATATCGCCTCTGCTGTGTCCCACGAGACCACCAACCCGGTTTCTGCCAGAGACTGACCCCGTCGCAGAGCTGTCCACTATCACACCTTCGCTGAAACCAACCAATGACCCTACATTATCAAGTCCGGTCATACGCGAGTCGGCCAGTATGATGCCACGTATCTTCGCACCTGCTGCCAATCGGGAAAACAGACCTACGTTGTTTTCGGCACCACGATTGATCGTCAGCGAACTGATCTCATATTTGCCCGTGTTCACGAATGAACCCGAAAAAGTTGCGATCGGACTAAAATCGGTGGCTGTACTCGCGTCAATGTTGGCAACCAATTCGTAGTGCGCTGCTGGGCTTAGACTGATGCCTTGCAACTCGCAAAGCATGGCAATTCGATAAGGAGAACTGCTGGTTCCGCTCCCCACGGCGGGCGCACACCCCTCAGTGGCTTGGGCAAAAGCAGGCGACAGAACACAGGACAAAACAAGCAGCAGGCTGACACGCACTGCCTTTCCAAAATCTGTCAAGTCCGCGCCTGAAACCGCACGTCTGACACAACGAATACCAAGTTTTAGCATAAGCACTCCAAAAATTAATGATAACGAACGAAAGATACCAAGCGGCTATACGCCATGTTGTGGCACAAGGCAAAGCAACGACCTGGTCTTAAGACAAGTCTGCGATTCTACTACTTTTAGGCTAGATGGCAACACAACAAATAAAATATCCGCGACCCAGTAAAGCCTGGTCAAACAACACACTGTCAATGGCGCGATTTAACCCTTTGCGGGCAGTAAACAGAATAAGAAACAAAGGCTTGACTCCTCGTCATCTTATATGGCTGCAAAGGAGCTTCCGGACGCGTCGTGCATCTGCGCGGAGCACGCCGTCCAGTCACCCAGGGGCATCAGTGGCTGCTCGGGAAATATGTGGCAATGAAAAAAGATGCCTGGGACAACCGGACAGCACGAATGCTTATTCTCCTTCGATCCCGGGGTATATGACCAGATGCAGTCCATATATTCGCGCCTTGCCACTCATGGCGTGGCACGAAGAAAACATCTGTCCACCAACAGGCAAGGTCGGGAACATCTTCAAAAGAAACCTCAGACGGCACGGGAGCGAAAGGCACGTCAGACAGTCAGATGGATGGCAATCTCTTCTATAAAGACCACACGAGCCAAGTCTGGCTTGCCCGGGAATCCTCAATAACCCACAGATGTTTACCACCAAGCCAGTACATCAGCCAGACAGCATTCAGGATCATCTCGGGACAACGCCCTTTTGCAACCTTTCCGCTCTACCTCTTTCGCTATCCCGATGGATCGGGCGTACTCCCTACCGTACTGCGCCTCCCAAATACACCTTCACACGCAGCGGTCTTGTGAGGGCGGTGGAGCCTCCTGTAGCAGGCAGTAATTGTGGCAGATCATCGGTACCGCCAAAGTCCCAAACCATTCTGTCCCATCCAGCGTATGTAACCAGATCAGTAGGCAACGGACACATTGCGTCAGGCGCGGTTGGACAACTCAGCTGAACCAGAGTGCGTCGCTCACCCCAACCCTTCTCCTGATCTTGACCCGTGTAGTAGCTGTTAACAATGCTACCTTCGCTGCTTTCGCTAAAGCCCACAAGACCACCAATTCTGGTAGTTGTCCCCGTTACTGTGCTAACAGTGCTAACTGCGAAAGTGTTACTGATGCTACCTTCGCTGGAGCCTACGAGACCACCAACATAATCATTACCTGTTACCGTACTGGCTGCATAGCTGTCGCTGATGCTTGAGTTGGATTCTTGGTGTCCCACGAGGCCGCCAACTTGGCTTTGCCCGGAAACCAAACCTGACGCGTAGCTGTCGCTGATGCTTGAGTTGCCGCCTTGGCGTCCCACGAGACCACCAACGGAGCCAGTACCTGTTGCCGTACTAGAAGCATAGCTTCGGCTGATGCTGCCTGCGCTATAACCCACAAGGCCACCAACACTATTTTGCCCGTCAACCGTACCCGTCGCGTAGCTGTCGCTGATGCTTGAGTTGGGTTGTTGGGTTCCTACGTAGCTGTCGCTGATGCTTGAGTTGGGTTGTTGGGTTCCTACAAGGCCACCAACACTATTTTGCCCGTCAACCGAACCCGTCGCGTAGCTGTCGCTGATGCCGCCACGGCTATCTCCCACAAGACCACCAACGTCGCTTTCACCAGAAACCGAACCCGTCGCGTAGCTGTCGCTGACGCTGCCTTCGCTAAGACCCACGAGACCACCAACATGATCATTACCTGTTACCGTGCTAGCTGCACGGCTTCGGCTGACGCTGGCTCCCACTCCATTTCTTCCCACGAGGCCGCCAATGTTGTCACTGAAGCCACCAGTTCCTAAAACCGAACCCGCCGCGGAACTGTCGCTGACGCTGCCTCCGCTTGAGCCCACGAGACCACCAACTTGGCTTTGCCCGGAAACCAAACCTGACGCGGAACTGTTGCTGACGCTGCCTTCGCTGAAGCCCACGAGACCACCAACATCTATTTGCCCGGAAACCGAACCTGCTGCGTAGCTATCTCTGATGCTTGCACCGGGGCCTTGGTGTCCCACGAGGCCACCAGCCAGGTTTCCACCGGAAACTGACCCCGTCGCGGAGCTGTCACTGATGCTGCCCTCGTGGTATCCCACTAGGCCACCAACGTTGCCACCGTAACTGACTCCTAAAACCGAACCCATCGCGTAACCATTGTTTATATTCCCGTTGTTCCATCCCACTAGGCCGCCAGCTGCATACTCTCCAAAAACATAACCTGTAGCGGAGCTGTCCTCTATCACACCTCCGTTGTTGAAACCAACCAATGACCCGACACTATAACTCCCGGTCGTACGCGAGCCGACCAGTATTACACCTTCTATCATCGCACCTTCTGCCAATTTGGAGAACAGACCTACGTCGTTTGTGTTAACACGATTGATCGTCAGCGAGCTGATCTCGTAGTTGCCTGTGCTCACGAAAGAACCCATAAATCCATCCTGCTCACCGCTAGCGATCGGTTCAAAGCCCGCACCATCGTTCCAATCCCTGGTTCTGCTTGCGTCCATGTCATTCACTAATTCGTAGTGCGCTGTTGGGCTTGAACTGATGTCTTGCAGCTGACAGAGCCTCTTGATCTGGTAGCGATCGTCTAATGTCCCCTTACCTGTCTGCCCTGCCATCAAGTCTTCACCTGGCACCAGAGAACACACCGTTTCAATGGTGACAGTGACCATGGTCTTTACACCAGCAGGACTTTCAACTTCCAGCACAAAGCTACCCACACCATAAAAATCAAGCGAAGGGCGAACCACCTCTACCTCAACAATGCCTCCCGTTTGCGAACCGCTGAACACTACAGCCGAACCCATTGTTATGCGATCCGTACTTGAGAAACCCCACGATAATCCAGCACCGCCAGAGCCAGGACTATCGGGGTCAGTCGCGCTAAACCTCAGGATGGTTCTGGTCGAACCATCCCATATCATTCCGGTCTGTTCTCTTCTGCCAGCCACCAACGGGCTCGCGCCCGCAATCCGAACCGGAATCCGGTCAACACTGTCAGAAGTATTGTTCTTGAGCTCAACATAAAAGCCGTTGCCAGCCAGCCCCTCATTGCCCACTACCACAAGCGTTACCGTGCCGGCACTGTTCGTGAGCACCGAGGTATCAGTAAACGTTGTGCTGGTGGTGCCGCCTCCGAGGTCAAAGTAGACCAAATCGTTCAACGAGGGCGGTACATCGGAAAGAGACCATGTCAAAGTAACTGGATCCGGAGAACCCGTGTAGCCTACAGAGAAACTAAAGGTGGTCGTCTCCCTGGTCGTCGCCGGGTCAATGTCATCATCCAGGAGGATATAGGGTTGCCCCTCCACAGTCTGAATCAGAATTCGGTCATTATTGGCAGAAATATTGTTCTTGAGCTCAACATAAAAACGTCTGCCTGCCAGCTCCTCATTGCCCACTACCACTAGCGTTACCACGCTGGCATCATCCGTGAACCTTCCGGGGTCGGTAAACGTTGTGCTGGTCGTGCCGCCTCCGAGATCAAAGTAGACTAAATGACGCAACGTGGACGGCACACCGGAAAGAGACCACGTTAAAGCAACAGGTTTTCCCGGTGTTCTCTCGTAACCTACGGAGAAACTAAAGGTGGCAGTGCTCCCAATCCTCGCCGAGACAGTGTCATTCCGGAAGATATAGGGTGCCTCCTCAGTCTGAACCAGAATCCGGTCATCATTCGCAGAAACGTTGTTCTTGAGCACAATATAAAAGCCCCGACCTGCCGTAAGGTTGTCATCGCCCACGACAGCAAGCGTCGCACTGGAACCATGTGCCTCTGTGCTGGTTGTGCCATCCTCAAGGACAAAGTAGAAGAAATTGCTTAGCGTGGGTGGTTCATCGAAAAGAAGAGACCACGTCAAAGCGACTGGTTCTCCGGGAGAACCAGGGTAATCTGCCTCTAGAGAAAGTTGCGTAACGCCCGTAAAACCTGTCCCCACCACTAACTCGGTGGAACTTTCAATATACGGCTTCCGGTTCAACTCCGGATTCCGGTTGATTGACAATTGCGGCAAGTCCGTAGCACTGCCAAAATCCCAAACATTCGTATCCCAACCCTCGTAACTCAAAGCACTCTCTTGGGAACCAGACGGACAGGTCTTGCTGGACATCGTCGGACAACGCAACTGTGCAAAGGTGCGTTCTTCCCCCAAGCCATTGTTACGCCCTCTGACAGCATAATAACTGTTACCGATGTTGGAGCCGGAGCTGAAGCCCACAAGACCGCCAACTTGATCATTCCCGGAAACCGAACCTGTCGCATAGGTGTTATTGATGCTGCCGCCTTGGTAGCCCACAAGACCACCAACGCCGTTACTGATGTCACCGGTTCCAAAAACCGAACCAGTCGCGTAGCTGTCTCTGATGCTTGAGTTGAAACCCTGTACCCCCGTAAGGCCTCCAACATTTTTTTGCCCGGAAACCGAACCTGTCGCGTAGCCATTGTTTATGTTTCCTCTGCTCCATCCCACAAGGCCGCCAACTTCATAATCCCCGGAAACCGAGCCCGTCGCGTAGCTGTAGCTGATTCTTGAACCGGATTCTTGCTGCCCAACGAGACCACCAACTTCATAATCCCCGGAAACCGAACCTGTCGCGTAGCCATAGTTTATGTTTCCTCTGCTCCATCCCACGAGGCCGCCAACGCGAAACTGCCCGGAAACCGAGCCAGTCGCGTAGCTGTTGCTGATGCTTGATCCGTCCTGGCCTCCCACGAGACCGCCGACAAAGCCAGTACCTGTTACCGTACTAGCTGTATAGTTGCCGCTGATTTCGCCGGCACTATGTCCCACGAGACCGCCAACACCAAACTGCCCGGAAACCGAGCCAGTCGCGTAGCTGTTGCTGATGCTGCCTTCGCTTAAGCCCACGAGACCACCAACTTGGTTCCCACCAGAGACTGACCCTAATGCGGAACTGTCCTCTATCACACCTTCGCTGAAACCAACCAATGACCCTACGATGTCACGCCCGGTCATATGCGAGTCGACCAGTATTACGCCCCGTATAGTCGCATCTCTTGCCAACACGGAGAACAGGCCTACAGGGCTGTATGCGTCACTACGACTGATTGTCAGCGAACTGATCTCATATTTGCCCGTGTTCACGAAAGAACCCGAAAAAGTTGCGATCGGACTAAAATCGGTGGCTGTACTCGCGTCAATGTCCGCCACCAATTCGTAGTGCGCTGTTGGGCTTGTGCTGATGCCTTGCAATTGACACAGCGTGGCAACCTGCCAACGATCGTCTTCGCTGCCACTCCCCCCGGCAGTCGGGCACACTTGGGCAAAGGCGGGCGACAGAACACAGGACAAAACAAGCAGCAGGCTGACACGCACTGCCTTTCCAAAATCTGTCAAGTCCGCGCCTGAAACCGCACGTCTGACACAACGAACACCAAGTTTTAGCATAAGCACTCCAAAAACTAATGATAACGAACGAAAGGTGCCAAGCGGCTATACGCCATGTTGTGGCACAAGGCAAAGCAACGACCTAGTCTTAAGACAAGTCCACGATTCTACTACTTTTGGGCTAGATGGCAACACAACAAATAAAATATCCACGACCCAGTAAAGCCTGGTCAAACAGCACACTGTCAATGGTGCGATTTAACCCTTTGCGGGCAGGAAACAAAGGCTTGACTCCTCGTCATCTTATATGGCTGTAAGGGAGCTTCCGGACGCGTCGTGCATCTGCGCGGAGCACGCCGTCCAGTCACCCAGGGGCATCAGTGGCTGCTCGGGAAATATGTGGCAATGGCAAGCGGGTTGGGCTGAGGCTGACGACGGAAAACGTCGGCGAGCTCTTTGATAGAGGATTTGGAGGATTTGCGGCTTGCCGACCGGAAAAATTCGTTGAAAACACACCAGAACACCAAAGCATTGGTGTGGACGCTGATTGCCTGAAATTACAGAACAGCCGAGGAACAGGGGGCGAGCCCGTGATGATTAGCACAAGTACGCCGGGTGTGACCTGAAAACAAAAGAGCATGGGCAGACTGCTGCACACCATTGGCCGGATCTGTCAGACAAGGCCGGGAACATCCTCAAAAGAAACCCCTGACGGCACGGGAGCGAAAGGCACGTCAGACAGCCAGATAGCTGACGCCTTATCGTTCGACCAGCGAGCCATACAACTTCTCCAGGTACATTTCGTACTTGTAATCATGTTTGGGACTCGTCCAGAACCTGTAGTCTGTCTTTCCTTCCTTGTGTCGTACCAGGATTAAGGTCCGCAATCGACCGAGGACTGTATCGATTTCTTCCTCACCAACAACCTCGTAACGATGGTCTTTCAGCTTTCCCCTGCTGACAATCCGGTAATCCCACGGCTCCGATCCCCCACCTTTCATGTCCGCCATGATCTGTGCCTGCATGGCCATCTCGTCCAACGTGCCGGCAGACACCGGAAATTCATCTGAAACCTGGCTTTTTTCCCAGTCGAATAATAAGCTCCTCCCTGATATCCCTCCCGACCTTTGCCACGTAGTTCAAAGGCACAATGCGAACTTCAGGCAAGAAACAAGGAAAAAAGACCTGAGGGAGACAGCTTCCGCATCATCACATATACATTTTCAGAGCGAACAAGGCTCAGCTCCAGATCGGCACCTTGAAGAGCCTCTGTTACCCGGTAAGAAGCCTTGAAATCAGCCAGGAAAAAGTCGCGACTGCCGGCATAACCGGGCTGCACACAAAGTGCTGCACAAAGCAAAGCAAGGGCAAAAGTAATGGTGACTACGCGCTGCGGCAAGCACCTATTTCTCATCACCTGTCTGGAAAACATCAGATCCCTGCTCTTAATAACGCACAGGTGTCTACTGCCAAGACAGCGCATCAAACAAGCACTCAGGATTATCCCGGAACAACGCCTATTCGCAGCCTTTCTCCACCTTACCAGCACCTTTCAGTCATTCTTCTTTTATTATCCCGGGGGATTGACCGTACTCTCTACCGTACCGCACCTCCTAAATACATCTTCACACGTAGCAGCTTCCGACTCAAGCCCGGATTAAAATTACTCAACAATTGCGGCAGCTCATCGGCAGTGCCAAAGTCCCAAACACCCGGATTCCATCCTTCGTAAGTACTCTCAAGGGAACCCGGCGGACAGGTCACACTGGCCATCGTCGGACAACGCAACTGCTCAAAGGTGCGTTCTTTTCCCAAGCCATTGCTTCGCCCTCTGGCAACATAATAACTGTTACCGACGCTTAAGCTGAGTCCCTGCCTCCCTCCCACAAGGCCACCAACAGAACTCCCTTGCCCGAAAGCCGAACCAGTCGCGTAGCTGTCTCTGATACTGCTGGCTGTGGCTTGGAATCCCACCAGGCCGCCAACATAGCCACTTCCGGAAGCTGAACCCGTCGCGTAGCTGTCTCTGATGCTGCTGGCTGTGGCTTGGAATCCCACCAAGCCGCCAACATTACTTTGCCCTGCCACTGTGTTGGCTGCATAGCTTCGGCTGACGCTGGCACCCTCTTCATTTCTTCCCACGAGGCCACCAACCCCATCACCCCCGGAAACAAAGCCTGTTGCAGAGCAGTCCTCAATCACACCTTCGTTGCGACCAACCAATGATCCTACGCTATCACGCCCGACCGTACGTGAACCAACCAGCCTTACACCCCGTATCGCCGCACCATTAGCCAATTTAGAGAACAGTCCTACGTTGTCTGCACGACTACGATTGATCGCCAGCGAACGGATCTTGTATGTGCTTGTGCTTACGAAAGAGCCCGAAAACCCATTTTCCTCGTCGCTTGCAATCGGCTCAAAACCTGCACCACTGTTCCACTCCCTACTCTTACGCGCGTCAATGTCACCAACCAGTTCGTAGTGCGCTGTTGGGCTCGATCTCACATCCTGTAGCTGGCAGAGCCTCTTGATCTGGTAAGGATCGTTCAATTCCCCTGAACCTGCCTGCCCTGCCATCAAGTCTTTACCCAGCTCCGCCGAGCATACCGTTTCGACGGTGACAGTGAGCCTGGACTTTACGCCAACAGGACTTTCAACCTCCAGTACAAAGCTACCCACAGGGTCAAGCGAATCGCGGCGCACCTCCACGTTAACAATGCCTCCCTTTTGCGAACCACTGAACTCTACAGTCGAACCCTCTGCCAGATCATCCCTGCTGAGAAAATCCCACGATAAACCAGCACCGTCAGAATCAGGACTATCGCGGTCAATTGCGCTGAAACTTAGAACGGCGCTGGGTGAACCATCCCATATCGTTTCGGTCTGCTCCGTTCCGCCGACCACCAACGGACTTACCCCCAAAATACGAACCGGAAGTCGCCCAACATTGTCGAAAATGTTGTTCGTAAGCACAACATCAAAGCTCTTGCCAGCCAGCCTCATATCGCCAACGACAGAAAGCGTAGCAACAGAACCATTCGCCTCTGTGCCGGATGTACCATCAAGGTCAAAGTAGACCAAATTACGCAGCGAGGGCGGTACACCGAAAAGAGACCACGTAAAAATGGCTGGATCTTCGGGAAAGCCCAGATAACCTGCCTCCAAAGAAAAGCGCGTGATGCCCGTAAACCCTACCACCACCAACTCGGTGGAACCTTTGATATACGGCTTCCGGTTCAAGTCCGGATTCTTGTTGCCCAACAATTGCGGCAAGTCCCTGGCACTGCCAAAATCCCAAATACTCGTGTCCCACCCTCTATAAGTATCAGTTGAATCCGACGGACAGGTTCTGCTAACCGCCGTCGGACAACGCAGCTGCGCAAAGGTACGTTCTTCCCCCAAGCCGTTGCTTTGCCCCCTGGCAGCATAATAACTGTTCCTGATGCTAAATCTGTCAGCTTGGTATCCCACAAGACCGCCAATAACAAAACTCCCGGAAACAAAACCCGTCGCATAGCTGTTTATGACGTTTGAGTAACCTCCTTGGTATCCCACGAGGCCGCCAACACTATCGCCTCTTCCAAAAACCGAACCCGTCGCGTAGCTGTTGTTTATGTCTAGAAGTGTAACCCCCCCTGCAAGACCGCCAACCTCCTGCTCCCCGGTAACTGAGCCCGTTGCAAAGCTGTTGCTGATGTCACCGTTACGAGTAAAGCTACTATAAAATCCCCCCACAAGACCGCCAACTTGATAATTCCCGGAAACCGAACCTGTCGCATGGCTGCTGATGATTCTTGACCTGTATCCTTGGCGTCCCACAAGGCCGCCAACCCGCTCATTCCCGGAAACCGAACCTGTCGCATGGCTACCGCTGATTTCACCATTAATGACGGTTACCCCCTTAATAAGGGCGCTGCTAAATCCCACAAGGCCACCGACAGAACTGCCTCCAGTAAACAAGCCACCAACATATTCTCCTTGCCCGGAAACCGAACCCGTCGCGTAGCTGTTGCTTATGTCGCCACCGCTTTCTCCCACGAGGCCACCAATGTTGTCACTATCGCCGCTGATTCCAAAAACCGAACCAGTCGCGTAACTGTCACTGATGATTGTGTCGCCTGTTTGGATTCCCACGAGACCACCAACGCCAGCACGACTGCTTCTTACCCTACCAGTAGCGTAGCTGCCGCTGATGCTTGGGGCGTTGGGGAATATGCTTGAGCCGGACAGGGTCCCCACAAGACCTCCACTAGCACTATCCCCGGAAACCGAGCCCGTTGCGTAACTGTCTCTGATGTCGCCGCTGCTCGAACCCACAAGGCCGCCAGAATTGACTTTCCCGAAAACCGAGCCCGTCGCAGAGCTGTTGCTGATGTCGCCAACGCTTCTTCCCACGAGACCACCAGTACTGGCACTGATTCCGACAACTGAGCCTCTCGCGCAACTTCTGTCTATGTTTCCAAAGCCCCGTCCCACAAGACCGCCGACAGAACGATCACCAGAAACCAAGCCTCTCGCGCAACTGCTGCTTATATTTCCCTCAATCTCTCCCACAAGGCCACCAACACTACTTTGCCCTGTTACTGTGCTGGATACGTAGCTGTTGTTTATGTTTCCACCTGCGTCGTATCCCACAAGACCACCAACAGAATCACCCCCGGAGACCAAGCCCATCGCGTAGCCATTGTTGATGTTTCCGCCGCTCCCTCCAACAAGGCCGCCAACAAGAGCACTCCCGGAGACCGAACCCATAGCGTAGCAGTTCTCTATCGAACCTAAGTTGACACCAGCTAATGCCCCTACGGCATCCTTTCCGACCGTGCTTGAGCCAACCAATGTTACGCCTCGTATTATCGCACCTGTTGCCAATCTGGAGAACAGACCTACGGAATCTGTACCTCTACGATTGATCGTCAGCGAACTGATTGTGTGAGTGCCCGCATTCACGAAAGAGCCCGAAAATCCATTTTTCACACCGCTTGCGATCGGTTCAAAACCTTCACCATAGTTCCAATCCTTGGTTCTGCTCGCGTCAATGTTGGCAACCAATTCGTAGTGCGCTGCTGGGCCCAGACTGATGCCTTGCAACTCGCAAAGCGTGGCAATTCGATAAGGAGAACTGCTGGTTCCGCTCCCCACGGCGGGCGCACACCCCTCAGTGGCTTGGGCAAAAGCAGGCGACAAGACACAGGATAAAACAAGCAGCAGGCTTACACACGCTGCCCTTCCAAAATCCGTCAAGACCATGCCTGAAACCGCACGTCTGGCGCAACGAATACCAAGTTTTGGCATAAGCACTCCCAATAACTGATGAAAACGAATGAAAGTTACCAAGCGACGATACGCCATGTTGTGACGCGGGGCTAAAGCACCGACCGGGTTTACAAACAGAACCGCATTGTACAGCATGAACAAGAATATCCAAGGTTCAAAAGCCTGATCAAATAGCAGGCTGTCAATAACACACTTTAACCCTTTCCGGGCAGGAAGCAGAACAGGAAACTACGATCCGGCTTCCCGTCAGGTTATGTGGCTGCGCGGGAGCGTTCCAGAAATATCATGCGTCTGCCAAGGGACAGCGTCCAAGCCACCCGGGGTGATCAGTGCCGCTCGGGAAATATGTGGTAATGAAAAAAGGTGCCTGGGGGCGACCGGACAGCACGGATGCTTATTCTCCTTCGATCTCGGGGTGTATGACCGGATGCAGTCCATATATTCGCTGCTTGCCATTCATGGCGTGGCACGAAAAAACATCTGTCCGCCAACAGGCAAGGCCGGGAACATCTTCAAAAGAAACCTCAGACGGCACAGGAACGAAAGGCACGTCAGACAGTCAGATGGCTGGCACCTTATCGTTCAGCAAGCGAGCCAGACAACTTCTCCAGATACATTTCGTACTTGTAATCATGTTTGGGACTCGTCCAGAACCTGTAGTCTGTCTTTCCTTCCTTGTGTCGTACCAGGATTAAGATCCGCAATCGACCGAGGACTGTATCGATTTCTTCCTCACCAACAACCTCGTAACGATGGTCTTTCAGCTTTCCCCTGCTGACAATCCGGTAATCCCACGGCTCCGATCCCCCACCTTTCATGTCCGCCATGATCTGTGCCTGCATGGCCATCTCGTCCAACGTGCCGGCAGACACCGGGAACTCATCCTGTCTTCCCCGATAGACGACTGAAACTTGGCTCTTTTCCCAGTCGAATAATAAGCTCCTCCCTGATATCCCTCCCGACCTTTGCCACGTAGTTCAAAGGCACAATGCGAACTTCAGGCAAGAAACAAGGAAAAAAGACCTGAGGGAGACAGCTTCCGCATCATCACGTAACCATTTTCAGAGCGAACAAGGCTCAGCTCCAGATCGGCACCTTGAAGAGCCTCTGTTACCCGGTAAGAAGCCTTGAAATCAGCCAGGAAAAAGTCGCGACTGCCGGCATAACCGGGCAGCACACAAAGCCCTGCACAAAGCAGAGCAAGGGCAAAAGTAATGGTGACTATTCGCTGCGGCAAGCACCTGTTTCTCATCACCTGTCTGGAAAGCATCAGATCCATATACGTGGTGTTTTGTTCCGGAAGACACACCCTTGTCTCCCTTGAAAGTCCGGCAGTGATAACACTCTGGCGGCTGATAGCAGGGTACGCCGGCGAACTGCGTGGTACTTACGACCGTTGCCGTCGGCGGCTTGTCAATTCAGGAGAATATCCCTAACGACCACGACACACTCGGATTCCAGGGAATAACCCTGAGAGAAATTGATGACCCCCTGCTTGCTTTCTCTCGGCCAACAGACGCAACACAATGACGTGATCACTTTCATGGTATTTGCACCCATAAAGAACTCCATATAGTGTGGTAATGCCTGTTAAAGAGGCGATGACCATCAAGTCTTTCAATACTCTTCTGCTTGCTCCCGACACAATAAGCCTATCAGGTTTAATAACACAGCTTGCATGGATGGCAATCTCTTCTGCCCTGTACGAGCCAAGTCTGCCCGGGAGTCTTTTTTGCCTGAATATATATGAGCTAGACTTGCCCGGGAATCCTCAATAACCCACAGATATTTACCGCCAAACCAGCGCATCAACGACCAGCATTCAGGATTGTCTCGGGACAACGCCTATTCGCAACCTTTCTCTGCCTCGCCCTTACCTTTCTGTCCTGCCTCTTTTGCTATCCCGAGGGAACGGACGTATTTCCTACCGTACTGCGCCTCCCAAATACACCCTCACACGTAGCGTGGTAGAGTCTCCTCCGTCTCCTTCTTTACGCCGTAATGTTGGCAACCCACCGGTGCTGCCAAAGTCCCAAACTCCGCTGTCCCATTCAGCGTATGTGGCAGCCAACACCCCACACATCTCGCTGGTCATTGCGTCAGGCATAGTCAGGCAAGCCCGGTCTGCGTGGTAGCTGTTAACAATGCTGCCTTCGCTTAAGCCCACGAGGCCACCAATTCTGGTAGTTGACCCCGTTACTGTGCTAATAGTGCTAATAGTGCTAACTGCGAAAGTGTTACTGATGTTGCCTTCGCTATAGCCCACGAGACCACCAACATAATCAGTACCTCTTACAGTGCTGGCTGCATAGCTGTTGTTGATGGAGCCGGTGCTCTTTCCCACGAGACCACCAACTTGTCTTTGCCCGGAAACTGAGCCTGTCGCGTAGCTGTCGCTGATGCTTGAGCTGCCGTCTTGGTGTCCCACGAGACCACCGACGAAGTCAGCACCTGTTACCGTACTAGATGCATGGCTTCGGCGGATGCTGCCTCCGCTAAGACCCACGAGACCACCAACGCCCGCAGTTCCTGTTACCATACCAGATGCATAGCTTCGGCTGATGCTTGAATTGACATCTTGGTGTCCCACGAGACCGCCAATGCCGTCACCGGTTCCAAAAACCGAACCTGTCGCGTAGCTGTTGCTGATGGTGCCGAAGCTAAAGCCCACGAGACCACCAATGTTGTCACCGGTTCCAAAAACCGAACCTGTCGCGTAGCTGTCTATAATGTCACCTCTGCTATTCCCCACGAGACCGCCAACACCAAACCGCCCGGAAACCGAGCCAGTCGCGTAGCTGTCTCCGATGGTGCTGCCTTCCTGGTATCCCACGAGGCCGCCAACAGAGTCAGTACCTGTTACCGTACTAGCTGTATAGTTGCCGCTGATTTCGCCGGCACTATATCCCACCAAGCCACCAACCCCATATCTACCAGAAACCGAGCCAGTCGCAGAGCTGTTACTGATGCTTGATCCGTCTTGGTCTCCCACGAGACCGCCGACGAAGCCAGTACCTGTTACCGTACTAGCTGTATAGCTGTTGCTGATGCTGCCTTCGCTTAAGCCCACGAGACCACCAACTTGGTTCTCACCAGAGACTGACCCTAATGCGGAACTGTCCTCTATCACACCTGCGTTGAAACCAACCAGCGACCCTACGATGTCACGCCCGGTCATATGCGAGTCGACCAGTATTACGCCCCGTATAGTCGCATCTCTTGCTAATCTGGAGAACAGGCCTACAGGATTGTATGCACCTCTACGACTGATCGTCAGCGAACTGATTACGTAGTTGCCCGTGCTCACGAAAGAACCCTCAAATCCATTGCTCGCATAAAGTGCGATCGGTTCAAAACCTGCACCACGGTTCCAGTCCTTGGTTCTGCTCGCGTCAATGTTGGTAGCCAACTCGTAGTACGCACTCGGGCTCGAACTCACATCCTGCAACTGGCAGAGCCTCTCAATCCGGTAGGGATTGTCTGATGTCCCCGCACCTGTCTGCCCTGCCATCAAGTCCTCACCCAGCTCCGTAGAGCACACCGTTTCGATGGTGACAGTGAGCGTGGTCTTTACACCAGCAGGACTTTCAACTTCCAGCACAAAGCTACCCACACCATAAAAATCAAGCAAGGGGCGAACCACCTCTACCTCAACAGTGCCTCCTCCCGTCGAACCGTTGAACCGCACAGTCGAATCCTCTGCTATGTCTCTACTTGAGAAACTCCACGATAATCCCGCACCGCCCGAGTAAGGACTATCGGAGTCAGTCGCGCTAAAACTTAGAATGTTGCTGAGCAAACTAGCCTGTATCGTTCCGACCTGATCCCTTCCGCTATCCACCAACGGGCTAGCCCCTGCAATCCGAACCTGAATCCGGTCATCATTGACAGAAACATTGTTCTTGAGTACAACATAAAAGCTCTTTCCTACCGTGTCATCGCTCACAACGACATTAAGAGTCGAAGCAGGACCGTTTGCCTCCGTGCTGATTGTGCCGTCCTTAAGGTCAACAAAGTAGGCGAAACCGCTTGGCGTGAACGGCTCATCGAAAAGAAGTGACCACGTCAGAGTGACTGATTCTCTTGGAGTACCCGGGTAATCTGCCTTTAAAGAAAAGTGTGTGACACCGCTAATACCTATCCCTACCAGCTCGGTGGAACTTTTAACATACGGCTTCAGGTTCAAGTCCGAATTCAGATTACTCAACAACTGCGGCAAGTCCGTGGCACTGCCAAAACCCCAAACATTCGGGCTCCATTCCTCGTAAGTATTCTCTTGGGAATCCGACTGACAGACATTGCTGGGCATCGTCGGACAACGCAGCTGCGCAAAGATGCGTTCTTCCCCCAAGCCATTGTTCCGGCCTCTGGCAGCGTAATAGCTGTTCACGATGCTTGAGCTGTCCTGGTTACCCACGAGACCACCAATGCCGTCACCGGTTCCAAAAACCGAACCTGTCGCGTAGCTGTTGCTGATGTCACCTCTGCTATTCCCCACGAGACCGCCAATGCCGTCACCGGTTCCAAAAACCGAACCTGTCGCGTAGCTGTCTATAATGTCACCTCTGCTATTCCCCACGAGACCGCCAACGCCCGCAGTTCCTGTTACCATACCAGATGCATAGCTTCGGCTGATGCTTGAATTGACATCTTGGTGTCCCACGAGACCTCCAATGCCGTCACCGGTTCCAAAAACCGAACCTGTCGCGTAGCTGTTGCTGATGCTGATGCTGATGCTGATGGTGCCGAAGCTAAAGCCCACGAGACCACCAATGTTGTCACCGGTTCCAAAAACCGAACCTGTCGCGTAGCTGTCTATAATGTCACCTCTGCTATTCCCCACGAGACCGCCAACACCAAACCGCCCGGAAACCGAGCCAGTCGCGTAGCTGTCTCCGATGGTGCTGCCTTCCTGGTATCCCACGAGGCCGCCAACAGAGTCAGTACCTGTTACCGTACTAGCTGTATAGTTGCCGCTGATTTCGCCGGCACTATATCCCACCAAGCCACCAACCCCATATCTACCAGAAACCGAGCCAGTCGCAGAGCTGTTACTGATGCTTGATCCGTCTTGGTCTCCCACGAGACCGCCGACGAAGCCAGTACCTGTTACCGTACTAGCTGTATAGCTGTTGCTGATGCTGCCTTCGCTTAAGCCCACGAGACCACCAACTTGGTTCTCACCAGAGACTGACCCTAATGCGGAACTGTCCTCTATCACACCTGCGTTGAAACCAACCAGCGACCCTACGATGTCACGCCCGGTCATATGCGAGTCGACCAGTATTACGCCCCGTATAGTCGCATCTCTTGCTAATCTGGAGAACAGGCCTACAGGATTGTATGCACCTCTACGACTGATCGTCAGCGAACTGATTACGTAGTTGCCCGTGCTCACGAAAGAACCCTCAAATCCATTGCTCGCATAAAGTGCGATCGGTTCAAAACCTGCACCACGGTTCCAGTCCTTGGTTCTGCTCGCGTCAATGTTGGTAGCCAACTCGTAGTACGCACTCGGGCTCGAACTCACATCCTGCAACTGGCAGAGCCTCTCAATCCGGTAGGGATTGTCTGATGTCCCCGCACCTGTCTGCCCTGCCATCAAGTCCTCACCCAGCTCCGTAGAGCACACCGTTTCGATGGTGACAGTGAGCGTGGTCTTTACACCAGCAGGACTTTTAACTTCCAGCACAAAGCTACCCACACCATAAAAATCAAGCAAGGGGCGAACCACCTCTACCTCAACAGTGCCTCCTCCCGTCGAACCGTTGAACCGCACAGTCGAATCCTCTGCTATGTCTCTACTTGAGAAACTCCACGATAATCCCGCACCGCCCGAGTAAGGACTATCGGAGTCAGTCGCGCTAAAACTTAGAATGTTGCTGAGCAAACTAGCCTGTATCGTTCCGACCTGATCCCTTCCGCTATCCACCAACGGGCTAGCCCCTGCAATCCGAACCTGAATCCGGTCATCATTGACAGAAACATTGTTCTTGAGTACAACATAAAAGCTCTTTCCTACCGTGTCATCGCTCACAACGACATTAAGAGTCGAAGCAGAACCATTTGCCTCCGTGCTGATTGTGCCGTCCTTAAGGTCAACAAAGTAGGCGAAATCGCTTGGCGTGAACGGCTCATCGAAAAGAAGTGACCACGTCA
Organism: uncultured candidatus Poriferisulfidus sp.; assembly: GCA_965215765.1. GTDB lineage: Bacteria > Pseudomonadota > Gammaproteobacteria > Poriferisulfidales > Oxydemutatoraceae. Next base: position 2,111,269 of record OZ244118.1, read on the forward strand.
GAGTGACTGATTCTCTTGGAGTACCCGGGTAATCTGCCTTTAAAGAAAAGTGTGTGACACCGCTAATACCTATCCCTACCAGCTCGGTGGAACTTTTAACATACGGCTTCAGGTTCAAGTCCGAATTCAGATTACTCAACAACTGCGGCAAGTCCGTGGCACTGCCAAAACCCCAAACATTCGGGCTCCATTCCTCGTAAGTATTCTCTTGGGAATCCGACTGACAGACATTGCTGGGCATCGTCGGACAACGCAGCTGCGCAAAGATGCGTTCTTCCCCCAAGCCATTGTTCCGGCCTCTGGCAGCGTAATAGCTATTCACGATGCTTGAGCTGTCCTGGTTACCCACGAGACCACCAATGCCGTCACCGGTTCCAAAAACCGAACCTGTCGCGTAGCTGTTGCTGATGTCACCTCTGCTATTCCCCACGAGACCGCCAATGCCGTCACCGGTTCCAAAAACCGAACCTGTCGCGTAGCTGTTGCTGATGTCACCTCTGCTATTCCCCATGAGACCGCCAACGCCCGCAGTACCTGTTACCATACCAACTGCATAGCTTCGGCTGATGCTGCCGCCTCCCTGGTCCCCCACGAGGCCGCCAACGCGAAACTGCCCGGAAACCGAGCCAGTCGCGTAGCTGTCTATAATGTCACCTCTGCTATTCCCCACGAGACCACCAATGTTGTCACCGGTTCCAAAAACCGAACCTGTCGCGTAGCTGTTGCTGATGCTGCCTCCGCTTAAGCCCACGAGACCACCAACTTGGTTCCCACCAAAGACTGACCCCGTCGCAGAGCTGTCCACTATCACACCTTCGCTGAAACCAACCAATGACCCTACGAAGCCACGCCCGGCTATATGCGAGTCGACCAGTATTACGCCCCGTATAGTCGCATCTCTTGCCAACACGGAGAACAGGCCTACAGGGCTGTATGCGTCACTACGACTGATTGTCAGCGAACTGATCTCATATTTGCCCGTGCTCACGAAAGAACCCTCAAATCCATTGCGCACATCAAATGCGATCGGTTCAAAACCTGCACCATAGTTCCAATCCTTGGTTCTGCTCGCGTCAATGTTGGCAACCAATTCGTAGTGCGCTGCTGGGCTTAGACTGATGCCTTGCAACTCGCAAAGCATGGCAATTCGATAAGGAGAACTGCTGGTTCCGCTCCCCACGGCGGGCGCACACCCCTCAGTGGCTTGGGCAAAGGCGGGCGACAGAACACAGGACAAAACAAGCAGCAGGCTGACACGCACTGCCTTTCCAAAATCTGTCAAGTCCGCGCCTGAAACCGCACGTCTGACACAACGAACACCAAGTTTTAGCATAAGCACTCCAAAAACTAATGATAACGAACGAAAGGTGCCAAGCGGCTATACGCCATGTTGTGGCACAAGGCAAAGCAACGACCTAGTCTTAAGACAAGTCCGCGATTCTACTACTTTTGGGCTAGATGGCAACGCAACAAATAAAATATCCACGACCCAGTAAAGCCTGGTCAAACAGCACACTGTCAATGGTGCGATTTAACCCTTTGCGGGCAGGAAACAAAGGCTTGACTCCTCGTCATCTTATATGGCTGTAAGGGAGCTTCCGGACGCGTCGTGCATCTGCGCGGAGCACGCCGTCCAGTCACCCAGGGGCATCAGTGGCTGCTCGGGAAATATGTGGCAATGGCAAGCGGGTTGGGCTGCGGCTGGCGACGGAAAACGTCGGCGAGCTCTTTGATAGAGGATTTGGAGGGTTTGCGGTTTGCTGGCCGAAAAAGTTCATTGAAACCGCTCCAGAACACCAAAGCATTGGTGTGGACGCTGATTGCCTGAAATTACAGAACAGCCGAGGAACAGGGGTCGAGCCCGTGATGATTAGCACAAGTACGCCGGGTGTGACCTGAAAACAAAAGAGCATGGGCAGACTGCTGCACACCATTGGCCGGATCTGTCAGACAAGGCCGGGAACATCCTCAAAAGAAACCCCTGACGGCACGGGAGCGAAAGGCACGTCAGACAGCCAGATAGCTGACGCCTTATCGTTCGACCAGCGAGCCATACAACTTCTCCAGGTACATTTCGTACTTGTAATCATGTTTGGGACTCGTCCAGAACCTGTAGTCTGTCTTTCCTTCCTTGTGTCGTACCAGGATTAAGGTCCGCAATCGACCGAGGACTGTATCGATTTCTTCCTCACCAACAACCTCGTAACGATGGTCTTTCAGCTTTCCCCTGCTGACAATCCGGTAATCCCACGGCTCCGATCCCCCACCTTTCATGTCCGCCATGATCTGTGCCTGCATGGCCATCTCGTCCAACGTGCCGGCAGACACCGGAAATTCATCTGAAACCTGGCTTTTTTCCCAGTCGAATAATAAGCTCCTCCCTGATATCCCTCCCGACCTTTGCCACGTAGTTCAAAGGCACAATGCGAACTTCAGGCAAGAAACAAGGAAAAAAGACCTGAGGGAGACAGCTTCCGCATCATCACATATACATTTTCAGAGCGAACAAGGCTCAGCTCCAGATCGGCACCTTGAAGAGCCTCTGTTACCCGGTAAGAAGCCTTGAAATCAGCCAGGAAAAAGTCGCGACTGCCGGCATAACCGGGCTGCACACAAAGTGCTGCACAAAGCAAAGCAAGGGCAAAAGTAATGGTGACTACGCGTTGCGGCAAGCACCTATTTCTCATCACCTGTCTGGAAAACATCAGATCCCTGCTCTTAATAACGCACAGGTGTCTACTGCCAAGACAGCGCATCAAACAAGCACTCAGGATTATCCCGGAACAACGCCTATTCGCAGCCTTTCTCCACCTTACCAGCACCTTTCAGTCATTCTTCTTTTATTATCCCGGGGGATTGACCGTACTCTCTACCGTACCGCACCTCCTAAATACATCTTCACACGTAGCAGCTTCCGACTCAAGCCCGGATTAAAATTACTCAACAATTGCGGCAGCTCATCGGCAGTGCCAAAGTCCCAAACACCCGGATTCCATCCTTCGTAAGTACTCTCAAGGGAACCCGGCGGACAGGTCACACTGGCCATCGTCGGACAACGCAACTGCTCAAAGGTGCGTTCTTTTCCCAAGCCATTGCTTCGCCCTCTGGCAACATAATAACTGTTACCGACGCTTAAGCTGAGTCCCTGCCTCCCTCCCACAAGGCCACCAACAGAACTCCCTTGCCCGAAAGCCGAACCAGTCGCGTAGCTGTCTCTGATACTGCTGGCTGTGGCTTGGAATCCCACCAGGCCGCCAACATAGTCACTTCCGGAAGCTGAACCCGTCGCGTAGCTGTCTCTGATGCTGCTGGCTGTGGCTTGGAATCCCACCAAGCCGCCAACATTACTTTGCCCAGCCACTGTGTTGGCTGCATAGCTTCGGCTGACGCTGGCACCCTCTTCATTTCTTCCCACGAGGCCACCAACCTGGTTCCCACCAGAAATTATTGAGCCTGCCGCGGAGCAATCCTCTATCACACCTGCGTTGAAACCAACCAGCGACCCTACGATGTCACGCCCGGTCATATGCGAGTCGACCAGTATTACGCCCCGTATAGTCGCATCTCTTGCCAATCTGGAGAACAGACCTGCGTTGTCCGTATCACTGCGGCTGATCTTCAGCGAACTGATCACGTAGTTGCCCGTGCTCACGAAAGAACCCTCAAATCCATTGCTCGCATAAAGTGCGATCGGTTCAAAACCTGCACCACGGTTCCAGTCCTTGGTTCTGCTCGCGTCAATGTTGGTAGCCAACTCGTAGTACGCACTCGGGCTCGAACTCACATCCTGCAACTGGCAGAGCCTCTCAATCCGGTAGGGATTGTCTGATGTCCCCGCACCTGTCTGCCCTGCCATCAAGTCCTCACCCAGCTCCGTAGAGCACACCGTTTCGATGGTGACAGTGAGCGTGGTCTTTACACCAGCAGGACTTTCAACTTCCAGCACAAAGCTACCCACACCATAAAAATCAAGCAAGGGGCGAACCACCTCTACCTCAACAGTGCCTCCTCCCGTCGAACCGTTGAACCGCACAGTCGAATCCTCTGCTATGTCTCTACTTGAGAAACTCCACGATAATCCCGCACCGCCCGAGTAAGGACTATCGGAGTCAGTCGCGCTAAAACTTAGAATGTTGCTGAGCAAACTAGCCTGTATCGTTCCGACCTGATCCCTTCCGCTATCCACCAACGGGCTAGCCCCTGCAATCCGAACCTGAATCCGGTCATCATTGACAGAAACATTGTTCTTGAGTACAACATAAAAGCTCTTGCCAGCCAGCCTCATATCGCCAACGACAGAAAGCGTAGCAACAGAACCATTCGCCTCTGTGCCGGATGTACCATCAAGGTCAAAGTAGACCAAATTAAGCAGCGAGGGCGGTACACCGAAAAGAGACCACGTAAAAATGACTGGATCTTCGGGAAAGCCCAGATAACCTGCCTCCAAAGAAAAGCGCGTGATGCCCGTAAACCCTACCACCACCAACTCGGTGGAACCTTTGATATACGGCTTCCGGTTCAAGTCCGGATTCTTGTTGCCCAACAATTGCGGCAAGTCCCTGGCACTGCCAAAATCCCAAGTTTTCGTATCCCACCCCTCGTAAATACTCTCGCGAGAACCCGGCGGACAAGTTGCGCCAGCCACCGTCGGACAACGCAACTGCACAAAGGTGCGTTCTTCCCCCAAGCCATTGTTCCGCCCTCTGGCAGCATAATAACTATTGCGGACGGTAGAGGTGGAAATGACGGAAGTGTCCCTGGCAGTGGTGTGGAGTCCCACCAGACCGCCAATATTTTCCACCCCGGAAACAAAACCTGTTGCGTAGCCATTGTTTATGTTTCCTTCACTTTCTCCCACAAGGCCACCAACAAAACTTTGCCCGAAAACCGACCCCGTTGCGTAGATGTCTCTGATACTTGATCTGTATCCTTGGTATCCCACGAGACCACCAACGTCATCATTCCCGGAAACAAAACCCGTCGCGTAGCTGCCGCCGATGTGGCCTCTGCTATATCCCATGAGACCACCAACGTAGTCATTCCCGGAAATAAAACCTGTCGCGTAGCTGTCTCCGACGTCAATACCTCTCCCCACGAGACCGCCAATTTGGCTTTCACCAGAGACTGACCCCATCGCGTAGCTGTCTCTGACCCTTGAGCTGTATCCTTGATACCCCACCAGGCCGCCAACAATGTTTTGCCCGGAAACCGAACCCGTTGCGTAGCTGTCTATGATCTCGCCGGCACTATCTCCCACGAGACCGCCAACTGCCATATTCCCGAAAACAAAACCTGTTGCGTAGCTGTCTCTGATACTTGAGGGGGATCCATGGGATCCCGCAAGACCACCAACCCCATCAGTGCCTGTTACTGTACTGGCTGCATAGCTGTCGTTGATGGAGCCAGAGTCGCTATTGTTGCCCACAAGACCGCCAACAACATCGTCTCCTGAAACCGAACCCGCCACGTAGCTGCCGCTGATGCCACCTTCGCCAGAGCCAACAAGGCCACCAACATAATCATCCCCGGAAACCGAACCCTTCACGTAGCTGCCGCTGATATCGCCTCTGCTGTGCCCCACGAGACCGCCAACACCGTTTCGACCAAAGACTGAACCTGTCGCGGAGCAACCCTCAATCGCACCTCCGTCGCTACTACCAACCAGTGACCCTACGTTGTCACGCCCGGTCGTGCGCGAGCCAGCCAGTATGATGCCTCGTATCGTCGCGCCTGCTGCCAATCGGGAGAACAGGCCTACGTTGCTTTCGGCACTACGACTGATCGTCAGCGAACTGATCACGTGGTCGCTCGCGTTCACGAAAGAGCCCGAAAACCCATCTGTCGCAGTGCTTGCGATCGGCTCAAAACTGGTAGCCGTACTTGCGTCAATACTGTCCACCAGCAAGTAGTGCGCTGCCGGGCTTAGACTGATGCCTTGCAACTCGCAAAGCGTGGCAATTCGATAAGGAGAACTGCTGGTTCCACTTCCCTCGGCAGGCGTACACCCCGCAGAGGCTTGGGCGAAGGCGGGCGACAGGGCGCAGGACAAAACAAGCAGCAGGCTGGCGTACGCTACCTTCCCAAAATCTGTCGTGACCGAACCCGAAACAGCACGTCTGACACAGTGAACACCAAGTTTTAGCATAAGCATTCCAAAAAACTAATGACAACGAACGGAAGTCACCAAGCGGCTATACGCCATGTTGTGGCACAAGGCAAAGCAACAACCTGGTCTTACGACAAGTTCGCCATTCTACTACTTTTTGGCTAGATGAAACCACAACAAACGAAATATCCGCGACCCAGTAAATCCTGGTCAAGTAGCACACTGTCAATGGCGCGCTTTAACCTTTTGCGGGCAGGGCGAGAGCAGAGCAGGAAACAACGATCCGGCTTCCCGTCAGATTTGGTGCGGGAGTGTTCCGGAAGCATCATGCGTCTGCCAAGGAGCAGCGTCCAGCCACCCAGGGTCATCAGTGGCCGCTCGGAAAATATGCGGCGTTGGCAAAAGGTGCCTGGGGCGACAGGGCAACACGGTTGCTTATTCTCCTTCGATCCCGGGGTATATGACCAGATGCAGTTACCCCCCACAGACTGCCAAAAATGCTTCGCAAACCTACGCGAAACGAGCAATGGCAAAAGGTGCCTGGGACAACCGGGTGAGAGGGAAACAGAAAGGAAAACGACGACCTGGCTCCTCGTCAGGTTATATGGCTGTACGGGAGCTTCCGGAAGCATCGTGCAGCGCAGAGTACGGCGTCCAGCCACCCAAGGTCATCGGTGGCCGCTCGGAAAATATGCGGCAATGGCAAAAGGCACCTGGGGCGACCGGGCAGCACGGATGCTTATTCTCCTTCGATCCCGGGGTATATGACCGGATGCAGTTTCCACCTGACAGACTGCCAAAAAATGCTTCGCAAGCCTCGCGAAACGAGCGATGACAGACGACCGTTTAAACGAGAAGAAAATACGGACTATTGTTATAGGCGGAGCGATTGTTGCGGTATCTGGTGCCCTCGCGAGCGGACTTTTTGCAGCTTTGTGACTTATTCCCGGGCATGAGTGCCAATGCGGCAGTCTCGTCGTTGTTTTGCAGTCAGTCACCAAAGAGACGGAAACTGCTGTGGCAAGGATTCCCAAGTTTTAGATGACCGCTGATAGCGCGTTTGGCAAGCTCCTGCTCACTCAATCCTTGGTCTCGCCAGTCATGATACTTGTCATCGCTTGTACACTATATGTATCGGGAAGGCTTCGCGACAACGGTTGGTCATACTGAACTTCATTTCGATTCCTTCGCAAAGATTGCTCCCGCCTCCTTCAGACAGTCACGCTCCTTCATAGCTCGATTCAGTTCTCCTTTCACCGTAGCCATTTCCCCATCTCTGGCATGACCATTACCCGACACGCGCCAAATCGCTAAATCCCTTTCATGTCTTTAGCAACGTCCCGGCATATTGGGACTAATTTGTTTCAATGTGGCATCTGTTGATTTGTCGGAGCCACCGCTCCTCGCCAAGACCCCTGCGAATAATTCCTTCAGTCGATGTTGGCCGCCACAAGATCTGCTCGGTCATGACGACCACCGGCAGCTTTGCCATACGGCCTGAACCCCCATGCAAAACCTGCTTTCAGCACGAGCATTTTAGATTTGCCACCGGGCAAGTTGGCCATCTCTCCACTTTTCCAGCATAAACTCCCAAAACAGCAACCACCGGATCAGTGGTTCACATCCTGCCTTGATTGGCACCCTAAGCACCCATCTGTGCTTCTGCATAGTCCACACGGGCTGTCATCCTCGTTACCGTTTAATCTTTGCACCATGCTCCACCACCGTGCAGGTAGTTAGTTTTTTGCATCTCTGCGTGGCGCAGCCAGATGGCCGAACTCAGAATCTTGTGATCAGGGTTCAGCTAGCGTGCTGTTCATGCTTTTGATTGCTCTGACCAGCTGCACAGCGGGGGTGAAATCATTGTAGAATGAGCACCCCAAGTTGTTAATCTACCAAGAGGAGAGAATAAATGGAACAAAGTCTCGAAGCACCAAGCAGCTTGGTCTCGCTGGGTGAGCGCTTGACAGCTCTGGACAACCGTGTGAACGAGTTTATTCCAGATATAAACACCAAAGTCGATAATCTGTCCAAGGAAATCCATAACTTGGAGCGACAGATGGCTGCTGAGAACAAAAACTTGGCACTGCAGATGGCCGCTGAGAACAAAAACTTGGAGCTACAGATGGCCGCTGAGAACAAAAATATATCCAAGGATATCTGTAACTTGGCACTGCAAATTCAGCCTCTGGCTGCTGAGAACAAAAATATGTCCGAGAGAATGGATAATATGGCTGCTGAGAACAAAAGCGTATCCAAGGAAATCCATAACCTGGCACTGCAAATGGCTGCCGGGAGTAAAAAAACGTCCGAAGAAATTCGTAACTTGGAACTGAAAATTCAGCCTGTAATTATTGACCATAAACGCATGAAGAATATAACGACTATTGTTATAGGCGGAGCTATTGTTGCGGTATCAGGTGCCCTCGCAAGCGGACTTTTTGCAGCTTTTTAACTTATTCAAGGCATGACCGCCAATGCGTCAGTCTCGTCGTTGTTTTGCAGTCAGTCGCCAAAGAGACGGAAACTGCCGTGGTCAGGGTTCCCAAGTAATAGATGACCGCTGATAGCGCGTTTGGCAAGCTCCCGCCCACTCAATCCATGGTCTCGCCAGTCATGATACTTGTCATTGCTCGCACACTATATGTATCGGGAAGGCTTCGCTACAACGGTTGGTCATACTGAACTTCATTTCTATTCCTTCGCAAAGATTGCTTCCGCCTCTTTCAGACAATCGTGCTTATTCATAACTCGATTCAATTCTCCTTTCACCGTAGCCATTTCCCCATCTCTGGCATGACCATTACCCGACACGCGCCTTGTCTTTATATCTTCTTTCATGTCTTTTCCGGTGTCCCGGTGTCCCGGCGTTCCGGCATATTGGGACTAATGCCAGCTCCTCGTTAATTTGTTTCAATGTGACATTTGTTGATTTGTCGGAGCCACCGCTCCTCGCCTAGACCGCTGCGAATAATTCCTTCGACCGATGCTGGTTGCCACGAGATCTGCTCGGTCATGACGACCGACCACTTTGCCATACGATCTGAACCCCCGTGCAAAATCTGCTTTCAGTACCGGCTCTTTGGACTTGCCATCGGATAAGCTGGCCACCCCACCATCTCTCAGACACAAGTACCCGGAATAGCAGCACTCTGAACGCGGTGGTTCACAGTCTGCTTTGATTGGCATCCTAAGGTGTCCGCCTGTGCTTCGGCTTTACCCATGGTCAGCGGGTCATCGGCACCATTCCGTCCGTGAGCCACGCCCCACCAGCGAGTGGATGGTGCCAGCTTTCTGCACCGAAAGTGTTGTTGAGCCCCGGTTCAGGGCAAGTTTGCAGTGCCTGCTGTCGTCATGTTCATTGGTGATGACCTTGCTCGGCTGGTGTTGGCGTGAGTTGATGACCGTGGCTCAATCAGTTGTGCCGGTTCTTTCCCTCTGCACCTTGACTGGTCTTGGTCTGAACGGGCTTGGGCTTGATGTGCTCCAAAAATGAGTATTGCGCACTCAGACTGGAAGTGACAAAGCCGTCCAAGAAACCCCCGTTGTAGAAAATAAAGCCTGAAAAACGCCCAATAGGGGCTGACGATCTCCTTTATGATTTCGCTGCTCTTGTAGTGCTTGCTTGGACACCGCTCTTGAGTGGCGATGTACTCTTTAACGATATCGTAAGCCAGGCGAGTTAAATGATGCTTCAGTTCCGAGGCAGCACCATTGAGCTGCACACTTGCGAGTACTGGTTGGTCGCTGAATTTGCCATGTTGGCGATTGAACAAGTGCAGCGAGTAGCCCGGGTAAAGACCGTGGTCTATGACGTCTTTGTCGAAGTAACGACCCAACCTTGCCATCATGAAACCTGCAGACGATGGGTCTTGCAGAGTCGAGAGGATTTCAGCTTGCAGTTCAGACGTTATTCTTTCGTTTACTTTCAGCACGAACACCCAGTCATTACGGGCAAGCCCAACCGACTTGTTCTTTAGCGCCCCTGAACCCGGCCAACCCAGACGCGCGACCCTGGACCCTGGCACCGAGCTCTTCTGCAAGATCGCACGTTTTGCCAATAGAGCCACAATCCACCACCAACACCGCATCGGCGAAACCGGCGCAGTTCACGGCAGCAGCGACTAACTTTTCATCATTCTGGGTAATGATGACGGCGGACAGCTTTGCCATACGGACTGAACCCCCATACAAAACCTGCTTTCAGCACGAGCATTTTAGATTTGCCACCGGGCAAGTTGGCCACCTCGCCACTTTTCCGGCATAAACTCCCAAAACAGCAACCACCGGATCAGTGGTTCACATCCTGCCTTGATTGGCACCCTAAGCACCCGTCTGTGCTTCAGCATAGTCCACACGGGCTGTCATCCTCGTTACCGTTTAGTCTTTGCACCATGCTCCACCAGCGTGCAGGTAGTCAGTTTTTTGCATCTCTGCGTGGCGCAGTCAGGTGGCCGAACTCAGAATCTTGTGATCAGGGTTCAGCTAGCAGTGCTGTTCATGCTTTTGATTGCTCTGATCAGTTGCACAGCGGGGGTGAAATCATTGTAGAATGAGCACCCCAAGTTGTTAATCTACCAAGAGGAGAGAATAAATGGAACAAAGTCTCGAAGCACCAGGCAGCTTGGTCTCGCTGGGTGAGCGCTTGACAGCTCTGGACAACCGTGTGAACGAGTTTATTCCAGATATAAACACCAAAGTCGATAATCTGTCCAAGGAAATCCATAACTTGGAGCGACAGATGGCCGCTGAGAACAAAAACATATCCAAGGATATCTGTAACTTGGCACTGCAAATTCAGCCTCTGGCTGCTGAGAACAAAAATATGTCCGAGAGAATGGATAATATGGCTGCTGAGAACAAAAGCGTATCCAAGGAAATCCATAACCTGGCACTGCAAATGGCTGCCGGGAGTAAAAAAACGTCCGAAGAAATTCGTAACTTGGAACTGAAAATTCAGCCTGTAATTATTGACCATAAACGCATGAAGAATATAACGACTATTGTTATAGGCGGAGCTATTGTTGCGGTATCAGGTGCCCTCGCAAGCGGACTTTTTGCAGCTTTTTAACTTATTCAAGGCATGACCGCCAATGCGTCAGTCTCGTCGTTGTTTTGCAGTCAGTCGCCAAAGTGATGGAAACTGCCATGGCCAGGGTTCCCTAAGTAATAGATGACCGCTGATAGCGCGTTTGGCAAGCTCCCGCCCACTCAATCCATGGTCTCGCCAGTCATGATACTTGTCATTGCTCGTACACTATACGTATCGGGAAGGCTTCGCGACAACGGTTGATCATACTGAACTTCATTTCGATTCCTTCGCAAAGATTGCTCCCGCCTCCTTCAGACAGTCACGCTCCTTCATAGCTCGATTCAGTTCTCCTTTCACCGTAGCCATTTCCCCATCTCTGGCATGACCATTACCCGACATGCGCCTTGTCGTTATATCTTCTTTCATGTCTTTTCCGGTGTCCCTGCGTTCCTGCATATTGGAACTAATGAAAGGTGCCTGGGACAACCGGACAGCACGGATGCTTATTCTCCTTCGATCCCGGGATATATGACCGGATGCAGTTTCCCCCTGACTGACTGCCAAAAGGTGACCGCTCGGAAAATATGCGGCAATGGCAAAAGATGCCTGGGGCCGACTGGGCGAGAGGGAAACAGAAAGGAAAACGACGACCTGGCTCCTCGTCAGGTTATATGGCTGTACGGGAGCTTCCGGAAGCATCGTGCAGCGCAGAGTACGGCGTCCGGCCACCCAAGGTCATCGGTGACCGCTCGGAAAATATGCGGCAATGGCAAAAGGTGCCTGGGACAACCGGACAGCACGGATGCTTATTCTCCTTCGATCCCGGGATATATGACCGGATGCAGTTTCCCCCTGACAGACTGCCAAAAAATGTTTCGCAAACCTCGCGAAACGAGCAATGGTAAAAGATGCCTGGGGGGCGACCGGGCGAGAGGGAAACAGAAAGGAAAACGACGACCTGGCTCCTCGTCAGGTTATATGGCTGTACGGGAGCTTACGGAAGCATCGTGCAGCGCAGAGTACGGCGTCCAGCCACCCAAGGTCATCGGTGGCCGCTCGGAAAATATGCGGCAATGGCAAAGGTGCCTGGGACAACCGGACAGCACGGATGCTTATTCTCCTTCGATCCCGGGATATATGACCGGATGTAGTTTCCCCCTGACAGACTGCCAAAAAATGTTTCGCAAACCTCGCGAAACGAGCAATGGTAAAAGATGCCTGGGGGCGACCGGGCGAGAGGGAAACAGAAAGGAAAACGACGACCTGGCTCCTCGTCAGGTTATATGGCTGTACGGGAGCTTACGGAAGCATCGTGCGGCGCAGAGTACGGTGTCCAGCCACCCAAGGTCATCGGTGACCGCTCGGAAAATATGCGGCAATGGCAAAAGGTGCCTGGGACAACCGGACAGCACGGATGCTTATTCTCCTTCGATCCCGGGATATATGACCGGATGCAGTTTCCCCCTGACAGACTGCCAAAAAATGTTTCGCAAACCTCGCGAAACGAGCAATGGTAAAAGATGCCAGGGGGCGACCGGGCGAGAGGGAAACAGAAAGGAAAACGACGACCTGGCTCCTCGTCAGGTTATATGGCTGTACGGGAGCTTCCGGAAGCATCGTGCAGCGCAGAGTACGGCGTCCAGCCACCCAAGGTCATCGGTGGCCGCTCGGAAAATATGCGGCAATGGCAAAAGGTGCCTGGGACAACCGGACAGCACGGATGCTTATTCTCCTTCGATCCCGGGATATATGACCGGATGCAGTTTCCCCCTGACTGACTGCCAAAAAATGTTTCGCAAACCTCGCGAAACGAGCAATGGTAAAAGATGCCTGGGGGGCGACCGGGCGAGAGGGAAACAGAAAGGAAAACGACGACCTGGCTCCTCGTCAGGTTATATGGCTGTACGGGAGCTTCCGGAAGCATCGTGCAGCGCAGAGTACGGCGTCCGGCCACCCAAGGTCATCGGTGGCCGCTCGGAAAATATGCGGCAATGGCAAAGGTGCCTGGGACAACCGGACAGCACGGATGCTTATTCTCCTTCGATCCCGGGATATATGACCGGATGCAGTTTCCCCCTGACTGACTGCCAAAAAATGTTTCGCAAACCTCGCGAAACGAGCAATGGCAAAAGATGCCTGGAGCCGACTGGGCGAGAGGGAAACAGAAAGGAAAACGACGACCTGGCTCCTCGTCAGGTTATATGGCTGTACGGAAGCTTCCGGAAGCATCGTGCGGCGCAGAGTACGGTGTCCGGCCACCCAAGGTCATCGGTGGCCGCTCGGAAAATATGCGGCAATGGCAAAGGTGCCTGGGACAACCGGACAGCACGGATGCTTATTCTCCTTCGATCCCGGGATATATGACCGGATGCAGTTTCCCCCTGACAGACTGCCAAAAAATGTTTCGCAAACCTCGCGAAACGAGCAATGGCAAAAGATGCCTGGGGCCGACCGGGCGAGAGGGAAACAGAAAGGAAAACGACGACCTGGCTCCTCGTCAGGTTATATGGCTGTACGGGAGCTTCCGGAAGCATCGTGCGGCGCAGAGTACGGTGTCCAGCCACCCAAGGTCATCGGTGACCGCTCGGAAAATATGCGGCAATGGCAAAAGGCGCCTGGGACAACCGGACAGCACGGATGCTTATTCTCCTTCGATCCCGGGATATATGACCGGATGCAGTTTCCCCCTGACAGATTGCCAAAAAATGTTTCGCAAACCTCGCGAAACGAGCAATGGTAAAAGATGCCTGGGGGCGACCGGGCGAGAGGGAAACAGAAAGGAAAACGACGACCTGGCTCCTCGTCAGGTTATATGGCTGTACGGGAGCTTCCGGAAGCATCGTGCGGCGCAGAGTACGGTGTCCAGCCACCCAAGGTCATCGGTGACCGCTCGGAAAATATGCGGCAATGGCAAAAGGTGCCTGGGACAACCGGACAGCACGGATGCTTATTCTCCTTCGATCCCGGGATATATGACCGGATGCAGTTTCCCCCTGACAGACTGCCAAAAAATGTTTCGCAAACCTCGCGAAACGAGCAATGGTAAAAGATGCCTGGGGGCGACCGGGCGAGAGGGAAACAGAAAGGAAAACGACGACCTGGCTCCTCGTCAGGTTATATGGCTGTACGGGAGCTTCCGGAAGCATCGTGCAGCGCAGAGTACGGCGTCCAGCCACCCAAGGTCATCGGTGGCCGCTCGGAAAATATGCGGCAATGGCAAAAGGTGTCTGGGACAACCGGACAGCACGGATGCTTATTCTCCTTCGATCCCGGGATATATGATCGGATGCAGTTTCCCCCTGACAGACTACCAAAAAATGCTGCACAACCCTGCGCGAAACGAGCAATGGCAAAAGGTGCCTAGGGCGACCGGACAGCACGGATGCTTATTCTCCTTCGACCACGGGATATATGCCTAGATGCGGTTTCCATATATTCACGCCTTGCCACCCATGGCGTGGCACGAAGAAAATCTATGTCCGCCAACAGGCAAGGCCGGGAACATCTTCAAAAGAAACCCCAGACGGCATGAGCGAAAGGCACACCAGACAGTCAGATGGCTGACGCCTTATCGTTCGGCAAGCGAGCCAGACAATTTCTCCAGGTACATTTCGTACTTGTAATCATGTTTGGGACTCGTCCAGAACCTGTAGTCTGTCTTTCCTTCCTTGTGTCGTACCAGGATTAAGGTCCGCAATCGACCGAGAACCTTAGCGATTTTCTTACTCACCAACAACCTCGTAACGATAGTCTTTCAGCTTTTCCCTCTGGCAACCCGGTAATTCCACGGCCCGACTCCTCACCTTTCATGTCCGCCATGATCTGTGCCTGCATAGCCATCTCGTCCAACGTATCCGCAGGCACCTGGAACTCATATCTGCCTTCCCCGACAGACGACTGAAACCTGGCTCTTTTCCCAGTCGAATGAAAGCACCACCCTGATATCCCTCCCGACCTTTGCCACGTAGTTCAAAGGCACAATGCGAACTTCAGGCAAGAGACTAAGGAAAAAAGACCTGAGGGAGACAGCTTCCTCATCATCACGTGAGCATTGTCAGAGCGAACAAGGTTCAGATCCAGATCGGCACCATAGAAAGCTTTTGTTACCCGGTAAGAAGCCTTGAAATCAGCCATGGGAAAGTCCGCAACTGCCGGCGTAACCGGGCAGCACACAAAGTCCTGTACAAAGCAAGGCAAAGGTATTGGTGACTATGCGCTGCGGCAAGCTCCTGTTTTTCATCGCCTGTCTGGAAAACACCAAATCCCAGTGCGTGGTGTTCATGACCGCTGCTGTCTGGTGGCTTGTCAGTTCAGGAGAATGACCCCGGCGACCAGGACACACTCGGCTTCCAGAGAATAACCTTGATAGGGATTGATGGCCCCCTGTTTGCTTTCTCTCGGCCAACAGATACAACACAATGACGTGATCATTTTCATGCTATTGGCACCCATGATGAATTCCTTATGGTGCAGCAATACCTGTTAAAGAGGCGGAGATTATCAGGACTTCCAATAACCTTCGGTCAGATCCCGACACAATAAGTCTATCAGGTTAAATAACACGGCTTCATGGATGGCAATCTCTTCTATAATGACCTGTACGAGCCAAACTTGTCAGGAAGTTTTTTCTGCCTGAATATATATGAGCCAGACTTGCCCGGGGTCTCCAATAACCCTCAGGTGTTTACCACCAAGCCAATGCATTAACCCGCCAAAGCGTTCAGGACTATCTCGGAACAACGCCCTTTCGCTGCTTTCTGCTACCCCGAGGAATCGGGCGTACTTCCTATCGTACTGCGCCGCCTAAATACACTTTCACACGTAGCGGTATCGCGGTGGAGCCTCCTTCTTGACGCCGTAATGTTGGCAACCCACCGGTGCTGCCAAAGTCCCAAACAGCTCTGTCCCATTCAGCGTATGTGTCAGCCAACGATCCACACATCCTGCTGAACATTGCGGCCGGCATGGTCAGGCAAACCCGATCTGCGTGGTAGCTGTTAACAACAGTGCTGCCTTCGCTAAAGCCCACGAGACCACCAATTTTGGTGGTTGTCCCCCTTACTGTGCTAACAATGCTAACTGCGAAAGTGTTACTGATGCTGCCTTTGCTAGAGCCCACAAGACCACCAACATACTCATTACCTCTTACCACGTTGTCTGCATAGCTGTTGTTGATGGAACCGGCGCTCTCTCCCACGAGACCGCCAACTCGTCTTTGCCCGAAAACTGAGCCTGTCGCGTAGCTGTCGCTGATGCTTGAGTTGCCGTCTTGGGATCCCACGAGACCACCGACGAAGTCAGTACCTGTTACCGTACTGGATGCATAGCTTCGGCTGATGCTGCCTGCGCTACGACCCACGAGACCGCCAACATAATCAGCACCTGTTACTATGCTGACTGTGTAACAGTCGCTGATGCTTGAGTTGCCGTCTTGGGATCCCACGAGACCACCGACGAAGTCAGTACCTGTTACCGTACTGGATGCATAGCTTCGGCTGATGCTGCCTGCGCTACGACCCACGAAACCACCGACGAAGTCAGTGCCTGTTACCGTACTAGATGCATAGCTTCGGCTGATGCTGCCGGTGCCAGAACCCACGAGACCGCCAACATAATCAGCACCTGTTACTGTGCCTACTGCGTAGCTGTCGCTGATGCTTGAGTTGCCGTCTTGGGATCCCACGAGGCCGCCGACATAATTAGCACCTGTTACTGTGCTAGCTGCGTAGCTGTCTCTGATGCTTGAGTTGGCATCCTGGTGTCCCACGAGACCGCCTATATTGTTGCCGAAGCGACGGGTTCCAAAAACCGAACCCGTCGCGGAGCTGCCGCTGATGACGCCACCGCTACGACCCACGAGGCCGCCGACATAATTAGCACCTGTTACTGTGCTAACTGCGAAGCTGTCGCTGATGCTTGCACCTGGCTCTTGGTGTCCCACGAGACCGCCAACGGAATTAGCACCTGTTACTGTGCTAACTGCGGAGCTGCCGGTGATGCTTGCGCCTGGGTCTTGGTGTCCCACAATGCCGCCAGTGTCTCTACTGAAGCTACCGGTTCCTAAAACCGAACCCGTTGCTGAACTGCCGCTGATGCTGCCTGCGCTTAAACCCACGAGACCGCCAACGGAACGAGCACCTGTTACTGTGTGAACTGCGTAGCTGCCACTGATGCTGCCTGCGCTAAGACCCACGAGACCGCCAACGGAATCAGCACCTGTTACTGTGTTAACTGCGTAGCTGCCGCTGATGCTTGCGCCGGGGTCTTGTTGTCCCACGAGACCGCCAACGGAATCAGCACCTGTTACTGTGTTAACTGCGTAGCTGTCGCTGATGCTTGCGCCGGGGTCTAGGCGTCCCACGAGGCCGCCTATCCTGCTGCCGGCGTCACGGGTTCCTGAAACTGACCCCGTCGCGGAACTGCCGCTGATGCCGCCGTCGCTTGACCCAACGAGGCCGCCAACCTTATTTTGCCCTGTTACTGTGCTGTCTGCATGGCTTCGGCTGACGCTGGCTCCCGCTCCACTTTTTCCCACGAGGCCGCCAGCCTGGGTTCCACCAGAAACCGAACCCATCGCGTAGCCATTGTTTATATTCCCGTTGTTCCATCCCACCAGGCCCCCAGCTTCATATTCCCCGGAAACAGAACCTGTAGCGGAGCAGTCCTCTATCACACCTCCGCTGTTGAAACCAACCAATGACCCGACACTATAACTCCCGGTCATACGTGAGTCGACCAGTATTACGCCCCTTACCGTCGCACCTTGCGCCAATTTGGAGAACAGACCTACGGCGTTTGTGTTAACACGATTGATCGCCAGCGAACTGATCACGTAGTTGCCTGTGCTCACGAAAGAACCCATAAATCCATCCTGCTCACCGCTAGCGATCGGTTCAAAGCCCGCACCATCATTCCAACCCCTGGTTTCACTTGCGTCTATGTCATTCACTAGCACGTAGTGCGCTGTTGGGCTTGAACTGATGTCTTGCAACTGACAGAGCCTCTTGATCTGGTAGCGATCGTCTAATGTCCCCTTACCTGTCTGCCCTGCCATCAAGTCTTCACCTGGCACCAGAGAACACACCGTTTCAATGGTGACAGTGATCATGGTCTTTACACCAGCGGGACTTTCAACTTCCAGCACAAAGCTACCCACACCATAAAAATCAAGCGCAGGGCGAACCACCTCTACCTCAACAATGCCTCCCGTTTGCGAACCGCTGAACACTACAGCCGCACCCATTGTTATGCGATCCGTACTTGAGAAACTCCACGATAATCCGGCACCGCCAGAGCCAGGACTATCGGGGTCAGTCGCGCTAAACCTCAGGATGGTTCTGGTCGAACCATCCCATATCATTCCGGTCTGGTCTCTTCTGCCAGCCACCAACGGGCTCGCGCCCGCAATCCGAACCGGAATCCGGTCAACACTGTCAGAAATATTGTTCTTGAGCACAACATAAAAACCGTTGCCAGCCAGACCCTCGTTGTTCGCTACCACAAGCGTTACCGGACTGGAGTCAGCCGTGAGCACTCCGCTATTAGTAAACGTTGTGCTGGAGGTGCCGTCTCCGAGGTCAAAGTAGACCAAACCGTCCAGCGAGCGCGGCACATCTAAAAGAGACCACGTCAAAGTAACAGGTTCCGAAGAGCCCGTGTAGCCTACAGAGAAACCAAAGGTGGTGATGCCCTCAATCCCTGCCGGGCCAAAGTCATCATCCGGGAGGATATAGGGTTGACCAGGCTCAGTCCGAATCAGAATCCGGTCAGCATTGGCAGAAATACCGTTCTTGAGCACAACATAAAAGCTCTTGCCGGCTAGCTCTTCATTGCCCACTACCACAAGCGTCACCACGCTGGCATCACCCGTGAGCCTTCTTCCGGGATCGGCAAACGTTTTGCTGGTCGTGCCGCCTCCGAGATCAAAGTAGACCAAATGACGCAACGTGGACGGCACACCAAAAAGAGACCACGTTAAAGCAACAGGTTGTCCCGGTGTGCCCTCGTAGCCTACGGAGAAACTAAAGGTGGCGGTGCTCCCAATCCTCGCCGAGACAGTGTCATTCCGGAAGATATAGGGTGCCTTCTCAGTCCGAACCCGAATCCGGTCATCATTTGCAGAAACATTGTTCTTGAGCACGATATAAAAGCCCAGATCTGCCGTAAGCCTGTCATCGCCCACGACAGCAAGAGTCGCAACAGAACCATTTGCCTCTCTGCTGGTTGTGCCATCCTCAAGGACAAAATAGAAGAAATCGCCTAGGCGGGATGACTCATCCAAAAGAAGAGACCACGTCAAAACAACTGATCCGTCAGGAGACCCCGGGTAATCTGCCTCTAGAGAAAGTTGCGTAACGCCCGTAAAACCTGACCCCACCACTAACTCGGTGGAACTTTCAATATACGGCTTCCGGTTCAACTCCGGATTCCGGTTGCTCAGCAATTGCGGCAAGTCCGTAACACTGCCAAAATCCCAAACATTCGTATCCCAACCCTCGTAACTCAAAGCACTCTCTTGGGAACCAGACGGACAGGTCTTGCTGGACATCGTCGGACAACGCAACTGTGCAAAGGTACGTTCTTCCCCCAAGCCATTGTTACGCCCTCTGACAGCATAATAACTGTTACCGGTGTTGGAGCGGGGGCTGAAGCCCACAAGACCGCCAACTTGATCATTCCCGAAAACCGAACCTGTCGCGTAGGTGTTATTGATGCTGCCGCCTTGGTATCCCACAAGACCACCAACACCGTTACTGATGTCACCGGTTCCAAAAACCGAACCAGTCGCGTAGCTGTCTCTGATGCTTGAGTTGAAACTCTGTAACCCCGCAAGGCCGCCAACATTTTTTTGCCCGGAAACCGAACCTGTCGCGTAGCCATTGTTTATGTTTCCTCTGCTCCATCCCACAAGGCCACCAACGTCACCTTGCCCGGAAACCGAGCCCGTCGCGTAGCTGTCTCTGATGCTTGAACCGAATTCTTGCTGCCCCACGAGACCACCAACTTCATAATCCCCGGAAACCGAACCTGTAGCGGAGCTGTCACTGATGTCGCCACTGTTCCAGCCCACGAGGCCGCCAACGTTGGAACCGGAATCAGTGCCCGTTACCGTACCGGCTGCATAGCTTCGGCTAACGCTGGCTCCCTCCTCATTTCTTCCCACGAGACCGCCAACATCTGTTTGCCCGGAAACCGAACCTGTTGCAGAGCAGCCCTCTATCACACCTTCGTTGTAACCAACCAGTGACCCTACTTTATAACGTCCGGTCGTACGCGAGCCGACCAATACTATGCCTCGTATCATCGCACCTGCTGCCAAACTGGAGAACAGACCTACGTCTTCCGTATTACTACGACTGATCGTCAGCGAACTGATCACGTGGGTGCTCGCGTTCACGAAGGAGCCCGAAAATCCATCTTTCGCAAGGCTTGCAATCGGCTCAAAATCGGTAGCCGTACTTGCGTCAATACTGGCCACCAGCAAGTAGTGCGCTGTTGGGGTCGAACTGATGTCTTGTAATTGACACAGCGTGGCGATTCGATAAGGAGAACTGCTGGTTCCACTCCCCTTCTTCACCTTCATTTCAGGCGTACACCCATCGCCCTCGGGGGCTTGGGCAAAGACGGGCGACAGAACACATGACAAAACAAGTAGCAGGCTGACACGCGCTACCTCTCCAAAACCTGTCAAGACCGAACCCGAAACAGCACGTCTGACACAACGAATACCAAGTTTTAGCATAAGCACCCCAAAAACTAATGATAACGAACGGAAGTCACCAAGCGACTATACCCATGTTGTGACGCAGTGCAAAGCAACGACGAGACTTTCATTCAAGCCTGCTATCCTACTACTTTATAGACCAGATGAAAACACAACAAGCGAAATATCTGCGACCCAGTAAAGCCTGGTCAAATAGCAAGCTGTCAATGGCGCGCTTTAACCCTTTGCGGGCAGGAGGGGAACAGAACGGAAAACAACAACCTGGCTCCTCATCAGGTTATATGACTGTACGGGAGCTTCCGGACGCGTCGTGCATATGCGCAGAGTACGGCGTCCAGCCGCCCAGGGTCATCAGTGGCTACTCGGGAAATATGTGGCAATGGCAAGCGGGGTGGGCTGCGTCTGACGACGAAAAACGTCGGCGAATCCTCTGGTAGAGGATTTGTAGGGTTTGCGGCTTTCCGGCCGGAAAAGCTCGTTGAAACGGCACCAGAACACCAAAACATTGGCAGGGACGCTGATTGACCTAAATTGCAGAATAGCCGAGGAGCAGAGGCCGAGCCCATGATGATTAGCGCAAGTGCGCCTGGTATGACCTGAAAACAAAAGAGCATGGGCGGGCTGCTGCATACCATTGGTTGGGCTGAGGCTGACGCGGAAAACGTTGGCGAACTCTTTAGGTAGAGGATTTGTAGGATTTGCGGCTTTCCGTTCGGAAAAGCTCGTTGAAACGGCACCAGAACACCAAAACATTGGCGGGGACGCTGATTGACCTAAATTGCAGAATAGCCGAGGAGCAGAGGCCGAGCCCGTGATGATTAGCGCAAGTGCGCCTGGTATGACCTGAAAACAAAAGAGCATGGGCGGGCTGCTGCATACCATTGGTTGGGCTGAGGCTGACGCGGAAAACGTTGGCGAACTCTTTAGGTAGAGGGTTTGTAGGGTTTGCGGCTTTCCGGCCGGAAAAGTTCGTTGAAACGGCACCAGAACACCAAAGCATTGCCGGGGACGCTGGATGTGTGCCACCAAGCCGGTACACCAACCACCAGCATTCAGGATTATCTCGGGACGAATACCTATTCGCGTGTCTTTCTGCGCTTCACTCGCGCCTTTCTGTCCTGCCTCTTTTGCTATCCCGAGGGGTCGGCTGTACTCCCTACCGTACTGCGCCTCCCAAATACACCTTCACACGCAGCGGTCTTGTGAGTGCGGGGGAGTCTTCTTTTCGAACCCGAATCGTAACCCGGGCGACATCGTCAGAAATATTGTTCTTGAGCACAACGTTAAAACTTCTGCCTGACAACTCCTCATTGCCCACTACCACAAGCGTTGCCTTTCTGGCACCACTCGTGAGCACTGAGGGATCAGTAAACGCTGTGCTGTACTTGCCATCTCCGAGGTCAAAGTAGACCAAATGGGGCGGCGCATCTTCGATAGACCACATCAAAGTAACTGGAACCGGGGAACCCGTGTAGCCCACAGAGAAACTAATGATGGAGGTTCTCCCAACCAATGCCGGGCGAATTTCATCATCCCCGAGAATATTAGGTGGGCCCACCTCAGTCCGAACCTGAATCCGGTCGACATTTGCAGAAATATTGTTCTTGAGCACAACGTAAAAGATATTGCCTGCCGGCTCCTCATTGCCCACTACCACAAGCGTTACCGGGCTGGCACCACTCGTGAGCACTGAGGGATCAGTAAACGTTTCGCTGGACTTGCCATCTCCGAGATCAAAGTAGATAAAGTCACGCAGCAAGTCCGGCACATCTTCGAGAGACCACGTCAAAGTAACTGGAACCGAGGAACCCGTGTAGCCCACAGAGAAATCAATGATGGAGGTTCTCCCAACCAATGCCGGGCGAATGTCATCATCCCCGAGAATATTAGGTGGTTCCACCTCAACCTGAACCCGAACCCGGTCATCATTGGCAGAAACATTGTTCTTGAGCACAACGTAAAAGCTCCTGCCTGCCATATTGCCAACCACCACAAGCGTTACCAGGCTGGCAGTACCCGTGAGCTTTCCGGAATCAGTAACCGTTGTGCCGGTTGTATCATTTCCGAGGTCAAGGTAGACCAAATGACGCAGCGGGGTCGACACATCTTCGAGAGACCACGTCAAAGTAACCGGTTGTTCTGCAGGACCCGCATAACCTACAGAGAAGCTAAAGGTGGTGATGCCCTCAACCGGTGCCAAACGAATGTCCTCATCCGGGCGGATATAGGGTTTCTCCTCCTCAATCCGAACCCGAATCCGGTCATCATTGGCAGAAACATTGCTCTTGAGCACAACATGAAAACTCTTGCCTGCCAACCCTACATTACCCACTACCACAAGCGTTGCCTTACTGGCACCGTCCGTGCGCTTTCTGGAATCAGTAAATGTTGTGCTCGTCGTACCGCCTTCGAGATCAAAGTAGACCAAATGACGCAGCGAGGTCGGTACGCCGGAAAGAGACCACGTCAGAATGACAAATTCTCCTGAAGGACCCAGGTAATCTGCCACCAGAGAAAATTGCGTGGTGCCCATAGAACCTGTCATCACCACCAAGTCGGCAGAACCTTTGACATACGGCTTCAGGTTCAACTCCGAATTCCGGTTGCTCGACAATTGCGGCAATTCCGTAGTACTGCCAAAATCCCAAACACTCGTATCCCAATCCTCGTAAGTCCTTTGGTCTGAGCCCGGCAGACTACAGGTCGCACTGGCCACCATCGGACAACGCAATTGCGTAAAAGTGCGTTCTGCCCCAAAGCCATTGCTTTGCCCTCTGGCAGCATAATAGCTGTTAGCGATGTTTCCGTTACTCTGACCAACAAGGCCGCCAACTTCTTCACCTCGCCCGGAAACCGAACCTGTCGCGTAGCTGTCTCTGATGTCACTGCCATCCCCCTCGCTTCCCACAAGGCCGCCAACTATATTATTCCCGGAAACCAAACCCGTCGCGTAACTGACGCTGATGACACCACTGCTTCCTCCCACAAGACCGCCAACTTGATCATCCCCGGAGACCGAGCCCGTCGCGTAACTGACGCTGATGACACCACTGCTTCCTCCCACAAGACCGCCAACTTGATCATCCCCGGAAACCGAACCCGTCGCGTAACTTTCTCTGATGCTTGAGTCGCGTTCTTGGGCTCCCACGAGGCCGCCAACATTATTGCCTCTTCCAGAAACCGAACCCGTCGCGTAGTTGCCTGTGATACTTGCTTTGGAATCCAAGCTTCCCACGAAGCCGCCAACATTCTTCGCTCCGACAACCGAACCCGTCGCGTAGTTGCCTGTGATACTTGCTTTGGAATCCAAGCTTCCCACGAAGCCGCCAACATTCTTCGCTCCGACAACCGAACCCGTCGCGTAGCTGTTATTTGTGTCTCCGCTGTTTCTGCCCACAAGACCGCCAACATTCTCCGCTCCGAAAACCGAACCCGTCGCGTAGCTGACGCTGATGTCGCCAAAGGAGGTAACGTTTCCCGCCAGGCCGCCAACTTGGTCTTTACCGGAAACTAAACCCGTCGCGTAGCTGTTGCTGATGTCTGACATGGTTCCCATGAGTCCCACCAAGCCGCCAACCTCATCTACCCCGGAAACCGAACCCGACGCATAGCTGTCGCGGATGTTGCCTCTGTTACTTCCCACAAGGCCGCCAACCTCACCTACCCCGGAAACCGAACCCGTCGCAGAGCTGCCGCTGATGTCTGAGTTGAGTCCCTTGTTTCCCACCAGGCCGCCAACTTTGTCTTTACCGGAAACTAAACCCGACGCGTAGCTGTTGCTGATGTCTGACCTGGTTCCCATGAGTCCCACCAAGCCGCCAACCTCATTTACCCCGGAAACCGAACCCGACGCGTAGCTGTCGCGGATACTACCTCTGCTAGAGCCAACCAGTGACCCTGTGCCCGCCCGCCCGGTCGTACGCGAGCCGACCAGTCTTATGCCGTCTATCTTCCCATTTTTTGCCAATCTGGAGAACAGACCCACGTATTCTGTACTACTGCTATTGATCGTCAGCGAACTGATCACGTGTTTGCCCGTGCTCACGAAAGAACCCGAAAATCCACCATCCACATTAAGTGCGATCGGCTTAAAACCCGCGCCACCATTCCAATCCTTGGTCGCACTCGCGTCAACGTTGTCCATTAGCACGTAGTGCTTTTTTGGGTTTGAACTGATGTCTTGCAACTGGCAGAGCGTCCTGATTTCGTAAGGAACGGCTTCGCTGCCACTCCCCTCCTTCACCTTCATTTCAGGCGTACAGCCATCGCCCTCGAAGGCTTGGGCAAAGGCAGGCGACAGAGCGCAGGACAAAACAAGCAGCAGGCTGACACACGCTGCCTTTCCAAAATCTGTCAACCCCGCGCCTGAAACCGCACGTCTGACACAATGAACACCAAATTCTTGCATGAGCACTCCAACAACCAATAACAACGAACCTTAAGGCGTGAAGCTACGACACGCCATGTTGCGGCGCAAGTCAAAGCACCGACTAGGTCTTACGATCAACTCCGCCATTCTACTACTTTTTGGCTAGATGAAAACACAACAAGCGAAATATCCGCGACCCAGTAAAGCCTGGTCAAACAGCAAGCTGTTAATGGCGCGCTTTAACCCTTTGCGGGCAGGAGGGAAGCAGAACAGGAAGCAACGACCTGGCTTTCCGTCAGGTTATGTGGCTGTACGGGAGCTTCCGGGCTCGTCATGCGTCTGCGCAGAGTACGGCGTCCGGCCACCCGGGGTCATCAGTGCCCGCTCGGGAAATGAGCGATGGCAAAAGGTGCCCGGGGCGACCGGGCAGCACGGATGCTTATTCTCCTTCGCCCCCGAGGTATATGCCTGGATGCAGTTTCACCCTGGCAGACCGTCAAAAAATGCTTCGCAAACCTGCGGGAAATGAGCGATGGCAAAAGGTGCCCGGGAGCGACCGGGCAGCACGGATGCTTATCCTCCTTCGCCCCCGGGGTATATGCCTGGATGCAGTTTCACCCTGACAGACCGCCAAAAAATGCTTCGCAAACCTGCGCGAAATGAGCAATGGCAAAAGGTGCCTGGGGCGACCGACAGCACGAATACTTATTCTCCTTCGACCCCGAGTTATATGCCTGGATGCAGTTTCACCCTGACAGACCGCCAAAAAATGCTTCGCAAACCTGCGCGAAATGAGCGATGGCAAAAGGTGCCTGGGGCGACCGACAGCACGAATACTTATTCTCCTTCGACCCCGGGGTATATGACCGGATGCGGTTTCCATATATTCGCGCGTTGCCACTCATGGCGTGGCAGGAGGGAAGCAGAACGGAAAACAACGGCTTGGCTCCTTGTCAGGTTATATGGCTGTACGGGAGCTTCCGGACGCATCGTGCATCTGCTCAGAGCACGGCGTCCAGCCACCCGAGGTCATCAGTGGCCGCTCGCGAAATGAGCGATGGCAAAAGGTGCCTGGGAGCGACCGGGCAGCACAGATGCTTATCCTCCTTCGCCCCCGGGGTATATGACCGGATGCAGTTTCCATATATTCGCGCCTTGCCACTCATGGCGTGGCACAAAGAAAATATTTGTCCGCCAACAGGCAAGGCCGGGAACATCTTCAAAAGAGCCCCCCGACGGCACGGGAGCAAAAGGCACACCAGACAGTCAGTTGGCTGGTGCCTTATCGTTCGGCAAGCGGGCCAGACAACTTCTTCAGGTACATTTCGTACTTGACCTCTCCATTGACGATTTTTTCACCCCTCACCGGCAAATAATCATGTTTGGGACTCGTCCAGAACCTGTAGTCTGTCTTTCCTTCCTTGTGTCGTACCAGGATCAAGGTCCGCAATCGACCGAGAACCGTATCGATTTCTTCCTCACCAACAACCTCGTAACGATGGTCTTTCAGCTTTCCCCTGCTGACAACCCGGTAATCCCACGGCCCCGATCCCCCACCTTTCATGTCCGCCATGATCTGTGCCTGCATAGCCATCTCATCCAACGTGCCGATAGACACCGGAAATTCATCCTGTCTTCCACGATAGACAACTGAAACCCGGCTCTTTTCCCAGTCGAAAAAAAGCTTCTCCCTGATATCCTTCCCGACCTTTGCCACGTAGTTCAAAGGCACCATGCGAGCATCAAGCCACTGCATGCTCCCCACCTTCATTTCCGAAGGTAAAACCAGGGAAAAAATACCTGAAGGAGCCAGCTTCCGCGTCATCACGTGACCATTTTCGGAGCGAACAAGGCTCAGCTCCAGATCGGCACCATAGAGAGCTTCCGTTATCCGGTAAGAAGCCGCGAAATCAGCCAAGGGAAAGTCGCGATTGCCGGCATGACCGGGCAGCACACAAAGCCCTGCACAAAGCAGAGCAAGGGCAAAAGTAATGGCGACCATGCGTTGCGGCAAGCGCCTGTTTATCATTGCCTGTCTGGAAAGCATCAGACCCCTGTGCGTGGTATTTTGTTTCGGAAGACACATCCATGTCTCCCTCGAAAGTCCGGCAGTAATATCACACGGGCGAGTTGATAGCAAGAAATGCCAGCGAACTCGTGGTGCGAAAGTCTCACGTTGCTGTCTTGTGGCTTATCGGTTCTGAAAGATGGCGGCACCGACCACGACCACTCGGATTCCAGAGAATAACCTTGAGAGGGATTGATGACCCCCTGCTTGCTTTCTCTCGGCCAACAGACACAACACAATGACGTGATCATTTTCATGCTATTGGCACTCATGAGGATTCCATATAGTGCGAAAATTATCAGGCCTTCCAATACCCTTCGGTCAGCTCCCGATCCAATAAGCCTATCAGCTTCAATAACATGGCTTGCATGAATGGCAATCTCTTCTATAAAGGCCTATACGAGCCAAGCCTGCCCAAGAGTCTTTTCTGCCTGAATATATATGAACCTGGCTTGCCCGGGAGCCTTTGCCAGTACATCAGCCAGCATTCAGGATTATCTCGGGGCGATGCCTATTCGTAGCCTTTCAGTCACTCTTTTCTGCTACCCCGAGGAATTGGCTGAGCCTTCTACCGTACCGCGCCGCCTAAATACACTTTCACACGTAACGGTCTTGTGATGGCGATGGGCTCTCCTCCGTCTTCTTCACGCCGTAATGTTGGCAACCCATCGGTACCACCAAAGTCCCAAAACTTGCTGTCCCATCCAGCGTATGTAACCTGATCAGTCTGCAACATACACACTGCGTCAGGCGTGGTCGGACAACGCAGTTGCCCCAGAGTGCGTAGCTCACCCCAACCCTTCCCCTGATCTTGACCCGTGTAGTAGCTGCTAACAATGCTGTTTTCGCTAAAGCCCACGAGGCCACCAATTCTGGTGGTTGTCCCCGTTACTGTGCTAACAGTGCTAACTGCGAAAGTGTTACTGATGCTGCCTTTGCTATAGCCCACGAGGCCACCAATATCTGTTTGCCCGGAAACCGAACCTGTCGCATAGCTGTCTCTGATGCTTGAGTTGGATTCTTGGTATCCCACGAAGCCGCCAACATTTTTTTGCCCGGAAACCAAACCTGTCGCGTAGCTATTGTTTATACTTGCGGCAATGCCAACGTCTGTGTTTTCGGCACTCCGTCCCACGAAACCGCCAACATTTTCCACCCCGCTAACCGAACCTGTCGCGTAACTATTGTTTATGTTTGCGGGAAGGAAAACGTCTGTGTTTGCGGCACTCTGTCCCACAAGTCCGCCAACATCTATTTGTCCGGAAACCGAACCTGCCGCGTAACTGTTTTCGATGGTGCCGCCTGCCTGGTGTCCCACGAGACCACCAACTCGATTACCCCCGGTAACCGAACCCATCGCGTAGCTGTTTCTGATGCTGCTGAAGCTGTATCCCGCAAGACCGCCAACGGCGTAATTAAGACCGAGAATACCGTTGCCTGTCCCCGTTACCGTACTGGCTGCAAAGCTGTCTCTGATGAAGCCAAAGTCGTCGCCCACAAGACCGCCAACATTCCCCTCCCCGAAAACCGAGCCTGTCGCCGAGCAACCGACTATCAAACCTACGCCGTTGAGACCAGCTATTGACCCTACGCCCTCACCCCCCGCCGTACGCGAGCCGACCAGTTTTATGCCTCGTATCTCCGCACCACCTGCCAACTCGGAGAACAGGCCGACGCTGTCTGCGTCACCGCGACTAATCGACAACGAGCGGATCTCGAAGTCGCCTCTATTCACGAAAGAACCCGAAAATCCGGTTGTATCACCTATTGCGATCGGTTCAAAGCCCGCACCATCGTTCCAATCCCTGGTCTCACTTGCGTCAATGTCGTCCTCTAGCACGTAGTGCGCTGTTGGGCTTGAACTGATGTCTTGCAGCTGGCAGAGCCTCCTGATCTGGTAGGGATTGTCTGATGTCCCTGCGCCTGCCTGCTCTGCCATCAAGTCATCACCTGGCACCAAAGAGCACACCGTTTCAATGGTGACAGTGAACGCGGTCTTTACACCTGCAAGGCTTGTCACTTCCAGCACAAAGCTACCCGCACCATAAAAATCAAGCGAGGGGCGAACCACCTCCACCCCAACAGTGCCACCCCTTGTCGTACCGCTGAACCGCACAGTCGAACCATCGCTTATGCCTGCACTTGAGAAACCCCACGATAACCCAGCACCGCCAGAGTCAGGACTGTCTTGGTCAATTGCTCTAAAATTCAGAAAGTTGCTGAGCGAACCAGCCCATATCGTTCCGGTCTGTTCACTTCCGCCAACCACCAACGGGATCGCGCCCGCAATCCGAACCGGAATCCGGTCAACACTGTCAGAAATATTGTTCTTGAGTTCAACATAAAAGCCGTTGCCAGCCAGATCCTCGTTGCCCTCTACCACAAGCATTACCGGGCTGGAATCAGCCGTACGCACTCCGCGGTCAGTAAACGTTGTGCTGGTGGTGGTGCCTCCGAGGTCAAAGTAGGCCAAACCATCCAGCGAGGGCGGCACGTCAAGAGACCACGTCAAAGTAACAGGTTCCGAAGAGCCCGTGTAGCCTACAGAGAAACTAAAGGTGGTGGTCTCCCTGGTCGTCGCCGGGTCAATGTCATCATCCAGGAGGATATAGGGTTGACCCGACTCAGTCCGAATCAGAATCCGGTCATCATTGTCAGAAATATCATTCTTGAGCTCAACATAAAAGCTCTTGCCGGCTAGCTCCTCATTGCCCACTACCACAAGCGTTACCACGCTGGCATCAGCCACGAGCCTTCCGGGATCGGCAAACGTTGTGCTGGTCGTGCCGTCACCGAGGTCAAAGTAGACCAAAGTATTCAGCGTGGACGGCACACCGGACAGAGACCACGTCAAAGCAACAGGTTTTACCGGTGTGCCTTCGTAGCCTACGGAGAAACTAAAGGTGGCGGTGCTCCCAATCCTCGCTGAGACAGTGTCATTCCGGAAGATATAGGGTGCCTCCTCAGTCCGAACCCGAATCCGGTCATCATTCGCAGAAACGTTGTTCTTGAGCACGATATAAAAGCCCCGACCTGCCGTAATCCTGTCATCGTCCACGACAGCAAGCGTCGCACTGGAGCCATTTGCCTCTGTGCTGGTTGTGCCATCCTCAAGCTCAAAGTAGAAAGAACCGCCTGGCGTGGATGACGCATCAAAAAGAAGTGACCACGTCAGAACGACTGATCCGTCAGAAGAACCCGGGTAATCTGCCTCCAAAGGAAAGCGCGTGATGCCCGTAAAACCTGTCCCCACCACCAACTCGGAGGAACCTTCAATATACGGCTTCTGGTTCAATTCCAGATTCCGGTTGCTCGACAATTGCGGCAGGTTCATAGCACTGCCAAAATCCCAGACATCCGTATCCCAACCCTCGTAAGTCAAAGCACTCTCTTGGGAACCAGACGGACAGGTCGCACCGGCCGTCATCGGACAACGCAACTGAGCAAAAGTGCGTTCTTCCCCCGAACCATTGTTCCGCCTTCCGGCGGCATAATAACTGTCACTGACTGTGCCGTCGAACATGGGGTCGAACCTGAATTTCCTTCCCACCAAGCCTCCAACAAAATTTCCTTGCCCGAAAAC
Organism: uncultured candidatus Poriferisulfidus sp.; assembly: GCA_965215765.1. GTDB lineage: Bacteria > Pseudomonadota > Gammaproteobacteria > Poriferisulfidales > Oxydemutatoraceae. The sequence goes on from OZ244118.1 coordinate 2,142,151, forward strand.
CGAACCTGTTGCGTAGCTGTTTTCCATGCTTGAAAAGGATTCCAGGTATCCCACCAGGCCGCCAACAACATCATTCCCGGAAACCGAGCCCGTCGCGTAGCTGTTTCTGATGTATGGGGTGAATCCTTGGTATCCAACGAGACCGCCGACATGATCACGCCCGGAAACCACACCCGTTGCGTAGCTGTAGTCAATGCCAGCGTAGCCGTTGCCTATAAGACCACCAACATAATTACGCCCGGAAACCGAGCCTGTCGCATAGCTGCCGCTGATGGTTGAGCCGAATTCCTGGCGTCCCACAAGACCGCCAACAACATCGTCTCCTGAAACCGAACCCGCCACGTAGCTGCCGCTGATGCCACCTTCGCCAGAGCCAACAAGGCCACCAACATAATCATCCCCGGAAACCGAACCCTTCACGTAGCTGCCGCTGATATCGCCTCTGCTGTGTCCCACGAGACCACCAACCCGGTTTCTGCCAGAGACTGACCCCATCGCAGAACTGTCCACTATCGCACCTTCGCTGAAACCAACCAATGACCCCACGTTATCAAGTCCGGTCATACGCGAGCCGACCAGCAAGATGCCTGTTAACGTCGCACCATTCGCCAATCGGGAGAACAGGCCTACGTTGCTTTCGGCACTACGACTGATCGTCAGCGAACTGATCTCGTGTTCGCTCGCGTTCATGAAAGAGCCCGAAAATCCATCTGTCGCAGTGCTTGCGATCGGCTCAAAACTGGTAGCCGTACTTGCGTCAATACTGTCCACCAGCAAGTAGTGCGCTGCCGGGCTTAGGCTGATGCCTTGCAACTCGCAAAGCGTGGCAATTCGATAAGGAGAACTGCTGGTTCCACTCCCCTCGGCAGGCGTACACCCCGCAGAGGCTTGGGCGAAGGCGGGCGACAGGGCGCAGGACAAAACAAGCAGCAGGCTGGCGTACGCTACCTTCCCAAAATCTGTCGAGGCCGAACCCGAAACAGCACGTCTGACACAACGAATACCAAGTTTTTGCATAAGCACTCCAAAAAATTAATGGCAACAAACGGAAGGCACCAAGCGGCTATACGCCATGTTGTGGCACAAGGCAAAGCAACGACCTGGTCTTACGACAAGTTCGCCATTCTACTACTTTTTGGCTAAATGAAAACACAACAAACGAAATATCCGCGACCCAGTAAAGTCTGGTCAAGTAACACACTGTCAATGGCGCGCTTTAACCTTTTGCGGGCAGGGCGAGAGCAGAGCAGGAAACAACGAGCCGGCTTCCCGTCAGGTTTGGTGCGGGAGCGTTCCGTGCATGTTCCGGAAGCATCATGCGTCTGCCAAGGAACAGCGTCCAGCCACCCAGGGTCATCAGTGACCGCTCGGAAAATATGCGGCAATGGCAAAAGATGCCTGGGCGACCGGACAGCAAGGATGCTTATTCTCCTTCGCCTCCTGGGTATATGACCGGATGCAGTTACCCGCCACAGACTGCCAAAAATACTTCGCAAACCTGCGCGAAACGTGCGATGGCAAAAGGTGCCTGGGGCGACAGGGCAACACGGTTGCTTATTCTCCTTCGCCCCCGGGGTATATGACCGGATGCAGCTTCAATATATTCGCGCCTTGCCGCTCGTGGCGTGGCACGAAGAAAACCTATGTCCGCCAACAGGCAAGGCCGGGAACATCTTCAAAAGAAACCTCCGGCGGCACGGGAGCGAAAGGCACGTCAGACAGTCAGATGGCTGACGCCTTATCGTTCGGCAAGCGAGCCAGACAACTTCTCCAGGTACATTTCGTACTTGTAATCATGTTTGGGACTTGTCCAGAACCTGTAGTCTGTCTTTCCTTCCTTGTGTCGTACCAGAATTAAGATCCGCAATCAACCGAGAACCGCATCGGTTTCTTCCTCACCAACAACCTCGTAACGATGGTCTTTCAGCTTTCCCCTGCTGACAACCCGGTAATCCCACGGTTCCGACTCCCCACCTTTCATGTCCGCCATGACCTGCGCCTGTATAGTCATTTCGTCCAACGTACCCACAAACACCGGAAACTCATCCTGTCTTCCCCGATAGACAACTGAAACCCGGCTCTTTTCCAAGTCTAAAAAAAGTGCCTCCCTGATATCCTTTCCGACCTTACCATGTAGTTCAAAGGCACAATACGAACTTCAGGCAAAGTCAAGGAAAAAAGACCTGAGTGAGCTAGCTTCCGTGTCATCACGTGACCATTTTCAGAGCGAACAAGGCTCAGCTACAGAACGGCACCTTAGAGAGCCTCTGTTATCCGGTAAGAAGCCTTGAAATCAGCCAAGGGAAAGTCACGACGGCCGGCATAACCGGGCAGTACACAAAGCCCTGCACAAAGCAAGGCAAAGGTATTGGTGACTATGTGCTGCGGCAAGCACCTGTTTCTCATCGCCTGTCTGGAAAGCATCAGGCTCCTGTGCGTGGTATTTTGTTCCGGAAGACACACCCATGTCTCCCTCGGAAGTCATGTCCCCCTCGAAGATCCGACGGTGATAACACACGGGCGAGTTGATAGCTTGGAATGCCGGCGAACTGTGTGGTGCTCACGCCCGCTGCTGCCTGGCGGCTTGTCAGTTCAGAAGAATGACCCCGGCGACCACGACACACTCGGCTTCCAGAGAATAACCTTGAGAAGGATTGATGATTATTTGCTTTCTCTCGGCCAACAGACACAACACAATGATGTGGTCATTTTCATAGTATTTGCGCTCATGATGAATTCCTTATGGTGCAGCAATACCTGTTAAAGAAGTGGAGATTATCAGGACTTCCAATAACCTTCGGTCAGCTCCCGACACAATAAGCCTGTCAGGTTTAATAACACAGCTTGCATAGATGGCAAGCTCTTATACAAAGGCCTGTGCGAGCCAAGCCTGCCCAAGAGTATTTCCTGTCTGGATATATATGAGCCATGCTTGCCCGGGAGCCTTTGCCAATGCATTAACCCGCCAAAGCGTTCAGGATTATCTCGGGACAACGCCTATTCGCAACCTTTCTATGCCTAGCGCGTAACTATCTGTCCTGCCTCTTTTGCTATCCCGAAGGATCGGGCGTACTCCCTACCGTACTGCGCCGCCCAAATACACCTTCGCACGTAACCGTATAGCGGTGGGGCCTTGAACCTGAATCAGAACCCGGTCGTCATTTGCAGAAACATTGTTCTTGAGTACAACGTGAAAACTCCTGCCTGCCAGCTCCTCATTGCCCACTACCGTAAGCGTTACCGATCTGGCATTACCCGTGAGCCTTCCGGAATCAGTAACCGTTGTGTCGGTTGTATCATTTCCGAGATCAAAGTAGACCAAATGATGCAACGTGGTCGGCACATCTTCGAGAGACCACGTCAAAGTAACTGGAACCGAGGAACCCGTGTAGCCCACAGAGAAACTAAAGGTGGTGGTTCTCCCAATCAACACCAAGCGGTCATCATCCCGGAGAATATTGGGTGGTTCCCCCTCAACCTGAACCCGAACCTGATCATCACTGACAGAAACATTGTTCTTGAGCACAACGTAAAAGCTCCTGCCTGCCAGCTCCTTGTTGCCAACCACCACAAGTGTTACCGGGCTGGCACTGTCCGTGAGCTTTGCGCCATCAGTAAACGTTGTGCTGGACTTGCCATCTCCGAGGTCAAAGTAGACAAAGTCACGCAGCGAGTCCGGTACGCCGGAAAGAGACCACGTCAAAGTAACAGGTTCTGCAGGACCCGCGTAACCTACAGAGAAACTGAAAGTGGTGATGCTCCCAATCGTCGCCGGGGGAATGTCGCCCGGGCTCCTGATATAGGGTTGCTTCGCCTTCTCAATCCGAACCCGAATCCGGTCATCATTGGCAGAAACATTGTTCTTGAGCACAACATAAAAGCCCTTTCCTTCCATAAGATCATCACGCACGACAGCAAGCGTCTCAGCAGAGACATTTGCCTCTGTGCTGGTTGTGCCATTCTCAAGTTCAAAGTAGACGAAATCGCTTAGCGTGGATGGCTCATCGAAAAGAAGTGACCATGTCAAAACAACTGATCCCACAGGAGTACCCGGGTAGTCTGCCTCTAAAGAAAAACGTGTGATTCCCGGAAAACCTGTCCCCACCACCAACTCGGTGGGACCTTTGATATACGGCTTCTGGTTCAACTCCGAATTCCGGTTGCTCGACAATTGCGGCAAGTCTGCAGCACTGCCAAAATCCCAAACACTCGTATCCCAATCCTCGTAAGTCCTTTGGTTTGTACTCGACAGACTACAGGTCGCGCTGGACATCATCGGACAACGCAACTGCGCAAAAGTGCGTTCTGTCCCAAAACCATTTCTTTGCCATCTGGCAGCATAATAGCTGTTACTGATCCTGCCATCGCTTGAACCCGACAGGCCGCCAACTTTTTCACCTTGCCCGGAAACCGAACCCGTCGCGTAGCTGTTACTGATTTGTGCGCGATTATTTTGATGTCCCACGAGACCACCAACTTGATTATCCCCGGAAACCGAACCCGTCGCGTAGCTGTTGCTGATGTTGATGCAAGCGCCACCAAGACCGCCAACGATGGTACCGGACCCAAAAACCGAACCCGTCGCGTAGCTGTCTCTGATGTTTGTGCAAGAGCCAACAAGACCGCCAATGATGAGACCGGACCCAAAAACAGAACCCGTCGCGTAGCTGTCTCTGATGTTTGTGGCACGACCAACAAGGCCGCCAACAGTACTGCGTCCTCGAACAACAGAACCCGTCGCGTAGCTGTCTCTGAGGTTTGTGGCACGACCAGCCAAGCCACCAACAAAATCGCGTCCTCGAACAACCGAATCCGTCACGGAGCAACCCACTATCATACCGGCACTGTCACCAACCAGTGACCCTACCCTGTCACGCCCGGTCGTACGCGAGCCGACCAATACTATGCCTCGTATCGTCGCACCTTCTGCCAATCTGGAGAACAGACCCACTCTGTCCGTATTACTGCGACTGATCGTCAGCGAACTGATCACGTGGGTATCCGCGTTCATGAAAGAACCCGAAAACCCATATTCCGCAGCACTTGCGATCGGCTCAAAATCGGTAGCCGTACTTGCGTCAATACTGGCCACTAGCAAGTAGTGCGCTGTTGGGTTTGAACTGATGCCTTGCAATTCGCAGAGCGTGTCAATTCGATAAGGAGTACTGCTACTTCCTCTCCCCTCGTCAGGTGTACATCCTGCGGAGGCGTCTTGGGCAAAGGCGGGCGACAGAACACAGGACAAAACAAGCAGCAGGCTGGCGCACGCTGCCTTTCCAAAATCTGTCAAGTCCGCACCCGAAACCGCACGTCTGACACAACGAATACCAAGTTTCGACATAAGCACTCCAAAAAATTAATGACAACGAACGGAAGTCACCAAGCAACTATACGCTATGTTGTGACACCAGGCAAAGCAACTACCGAGCCTTACGAACAGAACTGTCATTCTACTGCATAAACAAGAATATCCAGGGTTCAGTAAATCCTGGTCAAATAGCACACTGTTAATGACGCGCTTTAACCCTTTGCGGGCAGGGCGAGAGCAGAGCAGGAAACAACGATCCGGCTTCCCGTCAGGTTTGGTGCGGGAGTGTTTCGGGAGCATCATGCGTCTGCCAAGGAACAGCGTCAGCCACCTAGGGTCATCAGAGGCCGCTCTGGAAATATGTGGCAATGGCAAAAAGTGCCTGGGGTGACCGGGCAGCACGGTTGCTTATTCTCCTCCGATCCCGGGGTATATGACCGGATGTAGTTTCCATATATTCGCACTTGGCCACTCATGGCGTGGTACGAAGAAAAACAGAACAAGAAACAAAGACTTGACCTGTCTTCGGAGTCATCTAGTGCGCAGGAGCGTTCCGGTAAGGAATCGTGCATTCGCGAAGGACAAAGCTTTCAGCCTGCAGTGATAACACACGGGCGAGCTGATAGCTGGAATGCCGGCGAAGTGAGTGGTGCTCACGACCGCTGCTGTCGGCGGCTTGTCAGTTCAGAAGAATGACCCCGGCGACCACGACACACTCGGCTTCCAAAGAATAACCTTGAGAGGGATTGATGATTATTTGCTTTCTCTCGTCCAACAGACACAACACAATGATGTGGTCATTTTCATGCTATTGGCACCCATGATGAATTCCTTATGGTGCAGCAATACCTGTTAAAGAAGCGGAGATTATCAGGACTCCCAATACTCTTCTATCAGACCCCGACTCAATAAGCCTGTCAGGTTCAATAACATTGTCTGCATGGATAGCAAGCTCTTCTATAAAGGCCTATACGAGCCAAGCCTGCCCAAGAGTATTTCCTGTCTGGATATATATGAGACTGGCTTGCCCGGGAGCCTTTGCTAATGCATCAACCACCAGCATTCAGGATTATCTCGGGACAACGCCTATTCACAACCTTCCTCTGCATAGCGCGTAACTATCTGTCCTGCCTCTTTTGCTATCCAGAGGGATTGGGCGTACTCCCTACCGTACTGCGCCGCCTAAATATACCTTCGCACGTAGCGGTCTTGTGAGGGCGGTGGGGGCTTCCTGAAGAACCTGAATTGGAATCCGGTCATCACTGGCAGAAATATCATTCTTGAGCACAACGTAAAAACTTATGCCTGCCAGCTGCTCATTGCCTACTACCATAAGCATTACCGGGCTGGCGTTAGTCGTGCGCACTGAGCTGTTAATAAACATTTCGCTGGTCGTACCGTCTCTGAGGTCAAAGTAGACCAAATGACGCAGCGAGGTCGGCACATCTTCGAGAGACCACGTCAGAGTAACTGGATCCGAAGAACCCGTGTAGCCCACAGAGAAACTGAAGGTGGTGGTACTCCCAACCGGTGCAGAACGAATGTCATCATCCCGGACAATACTGGGTGAACCCATCACAACCCGAACCGAAACCCGGTCATCACTGGCAGAAACATTGTTCTTGAGCACAACGTAAAAACTCATGCCTACCAACTCCCTATTGCTCTCTACCACAAGCGTTACCGGGCTGGCACTACTCGTGAGCTTTGCGGAATCAGTAACCGTTGTGCCGGTTGTACCGTCCTCGAGGTTAAAGTAGACCAAATGACGCAGCGTCGTTGGCACATCTTCGAGAAACCACGTCAGAGTGACTGATTTTCTTGGAGGACCCAAATAATCTGCCACTAGAGAAAGTTGCATGGTGTCCATAGAACCTGTTACCACCACCAAGCCGGCGGAACCACTGATATACGGCTTCAGATTCAAGTCCGAATTCCGGTTGCTCAACAGTTGCGGCAAGTCCGTAACATTACCAAAATCCCAAACATCCGTGCCCCAATCCTCGTAAGACCTTTGGTCTGAACCCGACAGACTACATGTCGCGCTGGACATAGCCGGACAACGTAACTGTGCAAAGGTGCGTTCTTCACCCAAACCATTGTTCCGCCCTCTGGCGGCATAATAGCTGTTCACGATGCTTAAGCTGACTTGGTTTCCCACGAGACCACCAATGGTCTCGCCGGTTCCAAAAACCGAGCCTGTCGCGTAGCTGTTGTCGATGCTTGATCCAGCACTTTGGTTCCCCACGAGACCACCAATCTTCTCGCCGGTTCCAAAAACCGAACCTGTCGCGTAGCTGTTGCTGATTCTGCCCATGCTTTCTCCCATGAGACCGCCAACTTGGTATATACCAGAGACTGACCCTGTTGCGTAACTGTTGTCAACTCTTGTGTTGTTATGTTGGCTCCCCACCAAGCCACCAATACTATGTTCCAATCCGGAAACAGACCCCGTCGCGGAACTGTTGCCGATGCTTGAACCGGATCTTTGGTATCCCACCAGGCCGCCAACCCATCTTCTACCAGAGACCGAACCCGTCGCATAGCTGTTGCTGATTCTTGACGCTTGTGTTTGGTTCCCCACAAGGCCACCAACACTATCTTGCCCGTCAACCGAACCCGTTGCGTAGCTGTTGCTGATTCTTGACGCTTGTGTTTGGTTCCCCACAAGGCCACCAACACTATCTTGCCCGTCAACCGAACCCGCTGCGTAGCTGTTGCTAATGTCGCCGATAATTTCTCCCACAAGGCCGCCAACATTGCCGCCAGCTCCAACAACCGAACCCGTCGCATAGCTGTCGTTAATGTCGCCGATGATTTCTCCCACAAGGCCACCAACGAAATAAGTGCCTCTTACCGTGCTGGCTGCATAGTTGTTGTCAATGGAACTGCGGTTGGTGCTATAGCCCACGAGACCGCCAACTTGGTCTCCACCAGAGACTGACCCCGTCGCAGAGCACTCCTCAATCACACCTGCGTTGGAACCAACCAATGACCCTACGATATTACGCCCGGTCGTACGCGAGCCGACCAGTATGACGCCACGTATAGTCGCACCTGCTGCCAATCTGGAGAACAGACCTACGTTGTCCGTATCACTGCGGCTGATCGTCAGCGAACTGATCACGTAGTTGCGCGTACTCACGAAAGAGCCCGAAAAACTTGCGAGCGGCTCAAAACCTGCACCACCATTCCAATCCCTGGTTCTGCTCGCGTCAATGTCGGCCACTAGCACGTGGTACGCTGTTGGGCTTGAACTGATGTCTTGTAACTGACAGAGCCTATCGATCTGGTAGGGATTGCCTGATTTCCCCGTGCCTGTCTGCCCTGTCATCAAGTCTTCACCCGACACCGGAGAACATACCGTTTCGATGGTGACAGTAAACGTGGTCTTTACACCGGCAGGACTTGTAACTTCCAGTACAAAGCTACCCACATCATATAGGTCAAGCGAACTGCGGCGAACCTCCACCTCAACAGCACCTCCCTTTGTCGTGCTGCTGAACACTACAGACGAACCCTCTGCTATGCGATCCGTGCTGAAAAAATCCAACGATAGGCCAGAGCCGTCATCAGGACTGTCATCGTCAGTTGCGCTAAACCTTAGAGTGGTTCTGGTCAAACCTTCCCATATCATAACGATCTGATCCCTTCCGTCAGGATTCACCAACGGGCGTAACCCCGGAATCAGAGACTGAACCAGAACCCGGTCATCATTGGCAGAAATATTGTTCTTGAGCACAACGTAAAAACTTCTGCCTGCAAGCTCCTTATTGCCCTCTACCACAAGCGTTACCGTGCTGGCACTGTCCGTGAGCTTTGCAATATCAGTAACCGTTGTGCTGGTCGTACCGCCTCCGAGGTCAAAGTAGACCAAATGACGCAGCGTGGTCGGTACGCCGGAAAGAGACCACGTCAAAGTAACCGGTACTCCCGGAGTGCCTGCGTAGCCTACTGAGAGGCTAAAGGTGGTATTGACCTCAGACCTGGCTTGACGAATGTCATCACTCTGGAGGATATAAGGTTGCTTCTCCTCCCCAACCTTAACCTGAACCCGGTCATCATTGGCAGAAATATTGTTCTTGAGTACAACATAAAAACTCCTGCCTGCCAGCTCCTTATTGCCTACTACCACAAGCGTTACCGGGCTGGCACTGTCCGTGAGCTTTGCGATATCAGTAACCGTTGTGCTGGTCGTATCTCCAAGGTCAAAGTAGACCAGGTGACGCAGCGCGGCCGGGACGCCGGAAAGAGACCACGACAAAGTAACCGGTACCTCCGGAGTGCCTGCGTAACTTACTGAGAGGCTAAAGGTGGTATTGACCTCAACCCCCGCCAGGCGAATGTCATTATTCCGGAGGATATAAGGTTGCTTCTCCTCCTCAACCTTAACCAGAACCCGGTCATCATTGGCAGAAATACTGTTCTCGAGAACAACGTAAAAACTTATGCCTGCCAGCTCCTTATTGCCCACTTTAACCCTTTGCGGGCAGGAAGGAAACAGAACGGGAAACAACGACCTGGCTCCTCGTCAGGTTTGGTGCGGGAGCTTCCGGGAGCATCGTGCGTCTGCGCAGAGTAAAGCGTCCAAGCCACCCGAGGTCATCAGAGGCCGCTCTGGAAATATGTGGCAATGACAAGCGGGGTGGGCTGAGGCTGACGACGGAAAACGTCGGCGAACTGAGTGGTGCTTACGACCGTTACTGTCTGGCAGCTTGTCAGTTCGGGAGGATGATCCAGACGACCACAACACCCTCGGCTTCCACAGAATAATCCTGAGAGGGATTGATGATTATTTGCTTTCTCTCGGCCAACAGACACAACACAATGACGTGATCATTTTCATGCTATTAGCACTCATGAAGAACCCCATATAGCGCAACAATGCCTGTTAAAGAAACGGTGATTATCAGGTCTTTCAATGCTCTTCTGTCTGCTCCCGATTCAATAAATATCACGGGTTCAATAACACAGCTTTCATGGGCGGTAATCTCCTCTATAAAACCCTGTATGAACCAAACTTGTCAGAAAGTTTTTTTGTCTGTATATATATGAGACAGACTTGCCCGGGAGTCTTTGCCAATGCATTAACCATCCAAAGCGTTCAGGATTATCTCGGGACAATACCTATTCGCGTGTCTTTCTGCGCCTCACTCGCGCCTTTCTGTCCTGCCTCTTTTGCTATCCCGAGGAACCGGGCGTACTCCCTACCGTACTGCGCCGCCTAAATACACCTTCGCACGTAACCGTATGGCGGTGGAACCTTGAACCTGAATCATAACCCTGTCAACACCGCCAGAAATATTGTTCTTGAGTACAACGTTAAAGATCCTGCCTGCCAGCTCTTTATTGCCCACCACCTCAAGCGTTACCGGGCTGGCGTTATTCGTGCGCACTGAGCTATCAGTAAACATTTCGCTGGTGCGATCGCCTGCGAGATTAAAGTAGACCAAATGACGCAGCGAGGTTGGCACATCCTCGAGAGTCCACGTCAGGGTAACTGGATCCGAAGAACCCGTGTAGCCCACAGAAAAACCAAAGGTGGTGGTACTCCCAACCGGTGCCTGGCGAATGTCATCATCCCGGACAATATTGGGTGGTCCCACCTCAGTCCGAACCGGAATCCGGTCGACATTTGCAGAAATATTGTTCTTGAGCACAACGTAAAAACTTCTGCCTGCCAGCTCCTCATTGCCCACTACCACAAGCGTTACCGGGCTGGCACTACCCGTGAGCTTTCTGAAATCAGTAACCGTTGTGCTGGTGCTACCGCCTGCGAGTTCAAAGTAAACCAAATGACGCAGCGTGGTTGGCACATCTTCGAGAGTCCACGTCAAAGTAACTGGATCCAAAGAACCCGTGTAGTCCACAGAGAAACTGAAGGTGGTGGCAATCCCAACCGGTGCAGGACGAATGTCATCATCCCGGACAATATTGGGTGGACCCGCCTCAACCCGAACAGGAATCCGGTCGACATTTGCAGAAATATTGTTCTTGAGTACAACGTAAAAGATCCTGCCTGCCAGCTCTTTATTGCCCACTACCTCAAGCGTTACCGGGCTGGCGTTATTCGTGCGCACTGAGCTATCAGTAAACATTTCGCTGGTGCGATCGCCTGCGAGATTAAAGTAGACCAAATGACGCAGCGAGGTTGGCACATCCTCGAGAGTCCACGTCAGGGTAACTGGATCCGAAGAACCCGTGTAGCCCACAGAAAAACCAAAGGTGGTGGTACTCCCAACCGGTGCCTGGCGAATGTCATCATCCCTGACAATATTGGGTGGGCCCACCTCAGTCCGAACCGGAATCCGGTCGACATTTGCAGAAATATTGTTCTTGATCACAACGTAAAAGCTTCTGCCTGCCAGCTCCTCATTGCCCACTACCACAAGCGTTACCGGGCTGGCACTACCCGTGAGCTTTCCGAAATCAGTAACCGTTGTGCTGGTCGTATTATTTCCGAGGTCAAAGTAAACCAAATGACGCAGCGTGGTTGGCACATCTTCGAGAGTCCACGTCAAAGTAACTGGATCCAAAGAACCCGTGTAGTCCACAGAGAAACTGAAGGTGGTGGCAATCCCAACCGGTGCAGGACGAATGTCATCATCCCGGACAATATTGGGTGGACCCGCCTCAACCCGAACAGAAACCCGGTCATCATTGGCGGAAATATTGTTCTTGAGCACAACATAAAAGCCAGTGCCAGCCAGCCCCTCACTGTCCACTACCACAAGCGTTACCGTGCTGGCACCACTCGTGGGTTTTCTGGGATCAGTAAATGTTGTGCCGGTTGTACCCAATCCGAGATCAAAGTAGACCAAATGACGCAGCGTGGTTGGTACGTCGGGAAGAGACCACGTCAGAGTGACTGACTCTTCTGGAGAGCCCAGGTAATCTGCCCCTAGAGAAAGTCGCGCGATGCCCACAGAACCTATCACCACCACCAAGTCGGCGGAACCATTGATATACGGCTTCAGGTTCAAGTCCGAATTCTGGTTGCTTGACAATTGCGGCAATTCCGTAGCAGTACCAAAATCCCAAACATTCGCATCCCAATCCTCGTAAGTCCTTTGGTCTGAACCCGGCAGACTACAGGTCGCACTGGCCACCATCGGACAACGCAACTGCGCAAAGCTGCGTTTTGTCCCCAAGCCATTGTTCCGCCCTCTGGCGGCATAATAACTGTTAACGATGTTTCCGTTACTCCGACCCACGAGGCCACCAGCATAATCATCTCCGGAAACCGAACCTGTCGCGTAACTGTTGTTGATGACTCCTGCGGTCATAAATCCCACGAGGCCACCAACATTATTGCCTCTTCCAAAAACCGAACCCGTCGCGTAGCTGTTATTGATGTAACTGTTGCCGTTGCCCGCGAGGCCACCAACTCTGTCTTGCCCGAAAACCGAACCCGTCGCGTAGCTGTTGCTGAAGTTATTTTTGTTATCTCCCACAAGACCGCCAACTCTCTGTTGCCCGGAAACCGAACCCGTCGCGTAGCTGACGCTGATGACTCCAAAGCCTAAACCAACAAGGCCACCAACTCGATCATTCCCGGAAACCGAACCCGTCGCGTAGCTGTTGCTGATGCCACCGTAGTCTTCTCCGATAAGGCCTCCAACTTTCCCATTCCCGGAAACCGAACCTGTCGCGTAGCTGTTGCTGATGCTGCCGCTGATGCTTCGTCCCACGAGGCCGCCAATGCTGTTACCGGTTCCAACAACCGACCCCATCGCAGAACTCCCGCTGATGCTGCCATCTATATATCCCACGAGACCACCAATGTTGTTATCGGTTCCAACAACTGAACCTGTCGCAGAGCTCCCGCTGATGCTGCCTTCTATATATCCCACGAGACCGCCAACAGAACGAGTGCCCGTTACCGTACTGGCTGCATAGCTGTTGTTTATGTTTCCGTTGCCCTGTCCCACGAGACCACCAATGTTGTTACCGGTTCCAACAACCGAACCCGTCGCAGAACTCCCGCTGATGCTGCCTTCTATATATCCCACGAGACCGCCAATGTTGTTATCGGTTCCAACAACTGAACCTGTCGCAGAGCTCCCGCTGATGCTGCCTTCTATATATCCCACGAGACCGCCAACAGAACGAGTGCCCGTTACCGTACTGGCTGCATAGCTGTTGTTTATGTTTCCGTTGCCCTGTCCCACGAGACCACCAATGTTGTTACCGGTTCCAACAACCGAACCCGTCGCAGAACTCCCGCTGATGCTGCCGTCTATTATAGATCCCACAAGACCACCGATGGAACGAGTGCCCGTTACCGTACTGGCTGCATAGCTGTTGATTATGTTTCCGTTGTCTGCTCCTCCCGCAAGGCCGCCAACTTCATCATTCCCGGAGACTGAACCTGTCGCAGAGCTCCCGCTGATACTGCCATCTACATATCCCACGAGACCACCAATGTTGTTACCGGTTCCAACAACCGACCCCATCGCAGAACTCCCGCTGATGCTGCCGTCTATTATAGATCCCGCGAGACCGCCAACGGAACGAGTGCCCGTTACCGTACTGGCCGCATAGCTGTTGATTATGTTTCCGTTGCTCTGTCCCACGAGACCGCCAACTCGGTCTCCACCAGAAACTGAACCTGTCACGGAGCTGTCCTCTACCACGCCTGCGTTGGAACCAACCAACGACCCTACGTTGTCACGCCCGGTCGTGCGCGAGCCGGCCAGTCTGATGCCCTGCATCTTCGCACCATTTGTCAATTTGGAGAACAGACCTACATCGTTTTCAGTACTGCGACTGATTGTCAGCGAACGGATCAAATAGTCACCCGCATTCACGAAAGAGCCCGAAAATCCACCTGTCGCAGTGCTTGCGATCGGCTTGAAACCCGCACCGCCATTCCAATCCTCGGTTACGCTTGCGTTAATGTCGGCAGCCAATTCGTAGTGCGCTGCTGGGCTTGAACTGATATCTTGCAGCTGGCAGAGACTCATGATCCGGTAGGGATCGTCTGATTTACCCTCACCTGTCTGCCCTGTCATCAAGTCTGCACCCGGCTCCGTTGAGCACGTCGTTTCAATGGTGACAGTGAACGTGGTCTTTACACCAGCGGGACTTTCAACTGCCAGCACAAAGCTGCCTACATCATAATGGTCAAGCGAGTTGCGGGTCACCACCACCTTAACAGTGCCTCCCCTTGGCGTACCGCTGAACCGTACAGTCGAACCTTCTGCTATGTCTGTACTTAAGAAACTCCACGATAATCCAGCACCGTCTGAGTAAGGACTATCGGAGTCTGTTGCGCTAAATATCAGATTGTTGTCAAGCAAAGCATCACGTATCATTCTGGTCTGATCTCTTCCGCCATCCACCAACGGGCTCGCGCCCACAATCCGAACCGAAAACCGGTCATCATTGGCAGTAATACCGTTCTTGAGCACAACATAAAAGCCCTCTCCAGCCAACTCGTCCAGCCCCTCATTGACCACAACAGTAAGCGTCACGGCAGAACCATTTGTCACCAGGCCGGTTGTACCACCCTCAAGGTTAAAGTAGACAGAATCACGCAGCGAGGATGGCACACCGGAAAGAGACCACGCCAAAATGGCTGGTCCCACAGGGGTGGTCGGGTAACCTACTTCTAAAGAAAAGGTTTCAGCGCTCCCAACCGCCACCGGATCGATGACTTTCCGGAGGATATGGGGTGCCTCACCAGTCTGAACCCGAACCCGGTCTTCATTGGTAGAGACATTGTTCTTGAGCGCCACATAAAAGCCCCCGCCTGCCGTGAGTCTGTCATCGCCTGCGACAGAAACCTTCGCACTTGAACCTGTTACTTCTGTTCCGGTCTTGCCGCCCCCGAGGTCAAAGTAGACGAAATTTCTTAGCGTGGATGACGCATCGAAAAGAAGTGACCACGTCAAAGTGACTGGTTCTCCCGGAGGCCCCGGGTAATTTGCCTCTAAAGAAAAGTACGTGTCGCCCGCAAAACTTGTCCCCACCACCAGCTCGGTGGAACTTTCGATATACGGTTTCAGGTTTAACTCCGAATTCTGGTTGGCCAACAATTGCGGCAAGTCTGTAGAACTGCCAAAACCCCAAATAGTCGTATACCATGTGTTGTAAGTATATTCGCGACTTCGGGAACCCAACAGACAGTCCGCACGGGCTCTCATCGGACAACGCAACTGCGCAAAGGTGCGGTCTATCCCAACGCGAGCGTCCCCCTCTCTGGCGGCAAAATAAGAATTGCTGCCTTGGACGGGGAGTCCCGATAGACCGTTAACATTGCTTTGTCCGAAAACCGAACCCGTTGCATAGCTGCTACTGATTAAGGTTCCGTTACCTCCATTTCCCATAAGGCTACCAACATTACTTTGCCCGAAAACCGAACCCGTCGCGTAGCTGTTAGAGATTCCGGCTGCGGTACTTCCCAATCCCATGAGGCCACCAACATTGTTTCGCCCGGAAACAAAACCCGTCGCGTAGCTGAAGCTGATTGTGTTTGAGATTTTGGAAAAGCCTATGAGGCCGCCAACATTGTTTCGCCCGGAAACAAAACCCGTCGCGTAGCTGCCGTAGATTTTGCTTTGCATCTCTCCCTGTCCCATGAGGCCGCCAATGTTGTCACCGGTTCCAACAACCGAACCCGTCGTGTAGCTGCCGTTGATTCTGCTTAGGATATCTCCCTGTCCCGCGGCTCCCCGTCCCGCGAGGCCGCCAACTTCGTGTCGCCCGGAAACCGAACCCGTCGCGGAGCTATTTTTGATCTTACCCTGGATATGTCCCGCGAGACCACCAACTTGGTCTCTGCCAGAAACCAAACCTGTCGTGTAGCTATTTTCGATCTCACCACGAGTACGTCCCGCGAGACCACCAACTTGGTCTCTGCCAGAAACCAAACCTGTCGCGTAGCTGTCTTTGACGCTGATGGCGAGATCAAGTCCTCTGCTGCCGGAGATGAGGTAAGGGCCTGCACCGCCGCCTCGCCCTACGAGACCACCAACCTGGCTTCCACCAGAGACTGAGCCTGTCGCGGAACTGTTGCCTATATTTCCAAAGACCCGTCCCCCAAGACCACCGACATGGCTTCCATAACCAGAGACTGAGCCTGTCGCGTAGCTGTTGTTTATATTTCCATAGAACCATCCCACAAGACCGCCAAGATGAGAACTCCCGGAAACCGAACCTGTCGCGTAGTTGTTGTTCAAATCTCCTGAGAAACGGACCCCTTCCGCAGTGATTGCTGCGGTTCCTGTACCCGCTCCCACAAGACCACCAACATCACGTCCCCCGGAAACCGAGCCCGTTGCGTAGCTGTTCCTTATGTTGTTTCCTCTGCTCCGCCCCACAAGGCCGCCAATGCTGTGCTCGGTTCCAACAACCGAGCCTGCTGCGCAGCTGTTTCTGATTGCTCCGTAATTCAGGTCCCCCACGAGGCCGCCAACAAGACCTAGCCCAAAAACCGAGCCTGTCACGGAACTGTCCTTTACCACACCATAGCTACGACCAACCAATGACCCTACTCTATAACGCCCGGTTGTGCGCGAGCCGTCCAGCATGATGCCTTCTATCTTCCCGCCTACCGCCAATCGGGAGAACAGACCTACTTGATCTTCGGCCTTACGATTGATCGTCAGCGAACTGATCACGTAGTTACCCGTGCTCACGAAAGAACCCCCAAAACTTCCGATCGGCTTAAAACCCGCACCATTGTTCCAATCCTCGGTTCTGCTCGCGTCAATGTCGGCCACTAGCGCGTAGTGCGCTCCTCGGCGTGAATTGATGGCTTGCAACTGACAGAGCCTCTCAATCCGGTAGGGATCGTTTGGGCTGCCCGAGCCCCTTACCAATGCCAAGCCTTCACCTGGCACCAGAGAACACACCGTTTCAATGGTGACCGTGATCGTGGTCTTTACACCAACAGGACTTTCAACTTCCAGCACAAAGCTACCTACATCAAAATGGTCGAGCGAACTGCGGGTCACCACCACCTCAACAACTCCCCCCTTTTGTGTGTTGCCGAACCGTATAGTCGAACCTTCTGCTATGTCTGTACTTAAGAATCTCCACGATAACCCAGCACCGCGAGAGCCAGGACTATCAGGGTCGGTTGCGCTAAATATCAGATTGTTGACAAGCAAACCATCATGTATCATTCCGACCTGATCTCTTCCGCCAATCACCAACGGGCTTGCGCCCGCAATCCGGATTAGAACCCGGTCAACACTGGCAAAAACATTGTTCTTGAGCACAACATAGAAGCCCTCGCCAGCCAACCTCTCATCGCCCACTACCACAAGCGTTACCGGGCTTGCACTACTCGTGAGTTTTCCGGGATCAGTAGACGTTTTGCTGGTGCTACCGCCTGCGAGTTCAAAGTAAACCAAATGACTCAGCGTGATCGGCACATCTTCGAGAGTCCACGTCAAAGTAACTGGATCCAAAGAACCCGTGTAATCCACAGAGAAACTGAAGGTGGAAGTACTCCCAATCGGCGCCGGGCGAATGTCATCATCCCGGACAATATCGGGTGGACCCACCCCGATCCGAACCGGGAAACGGTCGCCATTGACAGAAACATTGTTCTTAAGCACAACGTAAAAGATCCTGCCTGCCAGATCATTATTGCCCACTACCACAAGCGTTGCCATACTGGCATTATTCGTGAGCACTGAGCTATCAATAAACGTTAAGTTGGTCGTACCCGCTGCGAGTTCAAAGTAGACCAAATGACGCAGTGTGGCCGGCACATCTTCGAGAGTCCACGTCAAAGTAACTGGACCCGAAAAACCCGTGCCGCCTACAGAGAAACTAAAGGTGGTGGTGCTCCCAGTCGGTGCCGGGCGAATATCATCGCCCCGAATATTGGGTGAACCCACAATCCGAACCGGAAGCTGGTCAGCATTGGCAGAAATATTGTTCTTGAGTACAACATAAAAGCCCTTTCCTGCCGTAAGTCTGTCATCGCCTGCGACAGAAATCTTCGCACTGGAGCCATTTGCCTCTTTGCCGGTTGTGCCATCCTCAAGGTCAACAAAGTAGACAAGACCGCTTAGCGTGGACGACTCCTCATTGAAAAGAAGTGACCACGTCAAAGTGACTGATTCTCCTGGAGGCCCCGGGTAATCTGCCTCTAAAGAAAGGTACGTGTCGCCCGCAAGACTTGTCCCCACCAAGCCAGTGTTGCTCTTGATATACGGCTTCAGGTTTAAGTCCGGATTCTGGTTGCTCAGCAATTGCGGCAGATCCGTATCGCCGCCAAAACCCCAAACATTCGTGTCCCATCCCTCGTAAGTACTCTTTTGGGAATCCGGCGGACAGGTCTCGCTGGGCACCATCGGACAACGCAATTGCGTAAAAGTGCGTTCTTCACCCAAGCCATTGTTCCGCTCTCTGGCGGCGTAATAGCTATTGCGGATGGTAGAGTCAGTATCGGCAGCCGGGATGAAGTACCCCACCAGACCGCCAACATTTTCCACCCCGGAAACCGAGCCCGTCGCGTAGCTGTCGCTGATACTTGAGTTGGCTCCCTGGTATCCCACGAGACCACCAGTGCGGAGACCGGTTCCAACAACCGAACCCGTCGCGTAGCTGCCGCTGATGCTTGAGACGTTTTCCAGGTGTCCCACGAGACCGCCAACATTATTTTGTCCGGAAACCAAGCCCGTCGCGTAGCTGTCGCTAATATCGCTGCTGCTTTCTCCCACGAGGCCGCCAACCCGGTTTCCACCAGAGGCTGTGCCTGTCGCGTAGCTGTCACTGATGCTTGAGCTGCCTCCTTGGCGTCCCACAAGACCGCCAATGGCGTGACTGGTTCCAACAACCGAGCCCGTCGCAGAACTGTTTCTGGTGATTGAGTTGGCTCCTTGGTATCCCGCGAGGCCGCCAACTTGTTCTCTGCCAGAAACCAACCCTGTCGCGTAGCTGTCGCTGATACCACCCCTGCTATCTCCCACGAGGCCGCCAACCCGGTTCCCACCAGAAACTGATCCTGTCGCGTAACTTCGGCTGATGCTGGCACCCCCTTCATTGAATCCCACGAGGCCACCAGCCTGGTTGTTTCCGCCAGAGACTACTGAGCCTGTCGCAGAGCAGCCCTCAACAGCACCTTTGCTCCAACCAACCAATGACCCTACGCGATCCTTCCCGGTCGTACGCGAGCCGACCAGTCTTATGCCTTTTATCCTCCCGCTTGCTTCCAATACGGCGAACATTCCTACGTTGAGTTTGCTGCCAAGACTGATCGTCAGCGAACTGATCACGTAGTTGCCCGTACTCACGAGGGAACCCCTAAAATTCAAGATCCGACTAAAACCCGCACCATTATTCCAATCCTCGGTTATGCTCGCGTTAATGTTGGCAGCCAACTCATAGTGCGCTCTTTGGTTTGAATTGATATCTTGCAGCTGACAGAGACTCTTGATCTGGTAAGGATCGTCTAGTGTCCCCTCACCCGTCTGCCCTGTAATCAAGTCTTCACCCGGCACCGCAGAACACATCGTTTCGATGGTGACAGTGAACGTGGTCTCTACACCAGCGGGACTTTCAACTGCCAGCACAAAGCTACCTACATCAAAATGGTCAAGCGAACTGCGGGTCACCACCACCTTAACAACGCCTCCCCTTTGAGTACCGCTGAACCGTACAGTCGAACCTTCTGCTATGTCTGTACTTAAGAATCTCCACGATAATCCAGCACTTCCAGAACCAGGACTGTCAAGGTCAGTTGCGCTAAACATCAGATTGCTGTCAAGCAAACCACCACTTATCGTTCTGGTCTGATCTCTTCCGCCATCCACCAACGGGCTCGCCCCCACAATCCGAACCAGAATCTGGTCGACATTGGCAGAAACATTGTTCTTGAGTACAACGTGAAAACTCCTGCCTGTCAGCTCCTCATTGCCCACTACCACAAGCGTTGCCGTACTGGCATCACCCGTGCGCACTGAACTGTCAACAAACGTTGTGCTGGTCGTATCACCTCCAAGGTCAAAGTAGACCAAATGACGCAGCGGGGTCGTCACACCGGAAAGAGTCCACGTCAAAGTAACTGGACCCGAAGAACCCGTGTCACCCACAGAGAAACTAAGGGTAGTGGTACTCCCAATCAGTGCCTGGCGAATATCATCGTCCCGAATATTGGGTGAACCCGCGAACCAAACCGGAATCTGGTCATCATTGGCAGAAACACTGTTCTTGAGTACAACGTAAAAACTCCTGCCTGCCAACTCCTCATTACCCTCTACCACAAGCGTTACCGTACTGGCATCACCCGTGCGCACTGAACTGTCAACAAACGTTGAGCTGGTCGTACCCGCTGCGAGTTCAAAGTAGACCAAATGACGCGGCGGGGGCGGCACACCGAAAAGAGACCACGTCAAAGTAACTGGAACCGAAGAACCCGTGTCGCCCACAGAGAAACTAAAGATGGTGGTGCTCCCAATCGGTGCCTGGCGAATCCCATCGTCCCGAATGTTGGGTGAACCCACGAACCAAACCGGAATCTGGTCATCATCGGCAGAAACATTGTTCTTGAGTACAACATAAAAGCCCTTTCCTCCCATAAGGTCATCGCGCACGACAGCAAGCGTCACACTGGAACCATTTGCCTCTTTGTCGGTTGTGCCATCCTCAAGGTCAACAAAGTAGACAAGACTGCTTAGCGTGGACGACTCCTCATCGAAAAGAAGTGACCACGTCAAAACGACTGATTCTCCTGGAGGCCCCGGGTAACCTGCCTCTAAAGAAAAGTGCGTAATGCCCGGAGGAAAACCTGTCCCCACCACCAAGTCGGCGGAATCTTTGATATACGGCTTCCGGTTCAAGTCCGAATTCTGGTTGCTCAACAATTGCGGCAAGTCCGTAGTGCTGCCAAAAACCCAAACATTCGTGCCCCATCCCTCATAAGTACTCTCTTGGGAATCCGGCGGACAGGTCTCGCTGGCCACCGTCGGGCAACGCAACTGCGTAAAAGTGCGTTCTTCACCCAAGCCATTGTTCTGCCCTCTGGCGGCGTAATAGCTATTACGGATGGTAGAGATAGTGGCGGCAGCAGGGATGTAGTACCCCACCAGACCACCAATGTTTTCCGCGCCGGAAACCGGGCCCGTCGCGTAGCCATTGTTTATGCTTCCTTCGTTCTCTCCCGCCAAGCCACCAACATTACTTTGCCCGGAGACCGAGCCCGTCGCGTAGCTGTCTCTGATGCTTGAGTTGGCTCCTTGGTATCCCACGAGACCACCAATGTTTTCATCGGTTCCAACAACCGAACCCGTCGCGTAGCCACTGTTTATGCTTCCTTCGTTCTCTCCCGCCAAGCCACCAACATTACTTTGCCCGGAGACCGAGCCCGTCGCGTAGCTGTCTCTGACACCGCCCTTGCTATGTCCCACGAGACCACCAACCTGGTTTACACCAAAGACTGACCCCGTCACAGAACAGCCCTTTATCACACCTGCACTGGAACCAACCAATGACCCTACGTAATTACCCCCGATCGTACGCGAGCCGACCAATACTATGCCTCGTATCGTCGCACCAGTTGCCAACTCGGAGAACAGACCCACGTTGTCCTCATCACTACGACTGATCGTCAGCGAACTGATCGCGTAGTCGCCCGTACTCACGAAAGAACCCGAAAAACCACCTTGCTCACCGCTTGCGATCGGCTCAAAGCCCGCACCACTGTTCCAGCCCTCGGCTCTGCTCGCGTCAATGTCGGCCACTAGCATGTGGTGCGCTGTTGGGGTTGAACTGATGTCTTGTAGCTGGCAGATCCTCCTGATCTTGTAGGGATTGCCTGATGTTCCCGCACCTGTCTGCCCTGCCATCAAGTCTTCACCCGGCACCGTTGAACATACGACTTCAATGGTGACAGTAAACGTGGTCTTTACACCAGCAGGACTTTCAACTGCCAGCACAAAGCTACCCACATCATAAAGGTCAAGCGAGTCGCGGCGCACTTCTACCTCAACAACGCTCCCATTTTGCGTACCGCTGAACACTACGGTCGAACCTTCTGCTACGCCATCCCTGCTGAAAAAATCCCACGACAATCCAGCACCACGAGAACCAGGACTATCGAGGTCAGTCGCGCTAAATCTCAGGATGGTTCTGTCCGAGCCATCCCATATTGCTTCGGTCTGCTCTCTTCCACTGTCCACCAACGGACTCGCGCCCGCAATCCGGATTGGAATCCGGTCAACACTGGCAAAAACATTGTTCTTGAGCTCAACATAAAAACCCTCGCCAGCAAACTCAGCCAACCTCTCATTGTCCGCTACCACAAGCGTTACCGGACTGGCACTACTCGTGAGTTTTCCGGGATCAGTAAATATCTTGCTGGTGCTACCGTCTTCGCGGACAAAGTAGACGAAATCGCTTAGCGGCTCCGGCACACCGGAAAGAGACCATGTCAAAGTAACTGGATCCGGAGAACCCGTGTAGCCAACAAAGAAACTAAAGGTGGCAGCACTCCCAATCGTCACCGGGCGAATGTCATCATCCCGAATGATGGGTGAACCCACGAACCAAACCGGAATCCGGTCATCATTGGCAGAAATATTGTTCTTGAGTACAACGTAAAAAACCCTGCCTGCCTGATCCTCATTGCCCACTACCACAAGCGTTGCCATACTGGCACTATCCGTGAGCACTGCGCTGCCAGTAAACGTTGTGCTGGTCTTGCCATCCCCGAGGTCAAAGTAGACCAAATGACGCAGTGTGGTCGGCACGCCGGAAAGAGACCACGTCAAAGTAACTGGATCCGAAGAATCCGTGTCGCTCACAGAGAAACTAAAGGTGGTGGTACTCCCAATCGGTGCCTGGCGAATATCATCGTCCCGAATATTGGGTGAACCCACAATCCGAACCGGAATCTGGTCGGCATCGGCAGAAATATTGTTCTTGAGTACAACATAAAAGCCCTTTCCTGCCGTAAGTCTGTCATCGCCTGCGACAGCAAGCGCCACACTGGAACCATTTGCCTCTTTGCCGGTTGTGCCATCCTCAAGGTCAACAAAGTAGACAAGACCGCTTAGCGTGGACGACTCCTCATCGAAAAGAAGAGACCACGTCAAAGTGACTGATTCCACAGGAGTGCCCGGGTAATCTGCCTCTAAAGAAAAGCGCGTGATGCCCGGGGGGAAACCTGTCCCCACCAAGCCAGTGTTGCTCTTGATATACGGCTTCAGGTTCAAGTCCGGATTCTGGTTGCTCAGCAATTGCGGCAGATCCGTAGCACCGCCAAAACTCCAAACATTCGTGCTCCATCCCCCGTAAGTACTCTCTTGGGAATCCGGCGGACAGGTCTCGCTGGCCACCGTCGGACAACGCAACTGCGTAAAAGTACGTTCTCTACCCAAGGCATTGCTCCGCCCTCTGGAGGCGTAATAGCTGTTAGTAATGATTCGTTTGTCGCTCCGCCCCACAAGACCGCCAACATTTTCCACCCCGGAAACCAAGCCCGTAGCGTAGCTGTCGCTGATGCTTGAGTTGGCTCTTTGGTATCCCACGAGACCACCAGTGCGAAGGCCGGTTCCAAAAACCGAACCCGTCGCGTAGCTGTTGCTGATGCTTGCGACGCTTTCCATGTGTCCCACGAGACCGCCAACGCTATTTTGTCCGGAAACCAAGCCCGTCGCGTAGCTGCCACTGATACCTCTGCTGCTTTCTCCCACGAGGCCGCCAACCCGGTTTCCACCAGAGGCTGTGCCTGCCGCGTAGCTGTCACTGATGCTTGAGCTGTCTCCTTGGCGTCCCACAAGACCGCCAATGGCGTGACTGGTTCCAACAACCGAGCCCGTCGCAGAACTGTTTCTGATGATTGAGTTGGCTCCTTGGTATCCCACGAGGCCGCCAACTTGTTCTCTGCCGGAAACCGAGCCTGTCGCGTAGCTGTCGCTGATACCAGCCCTGGTATCTCCCACCAAGCCGCCAACCCGGTTTCCACCAGATACTGATCCTGCCGCGTAACTTCGGCTGATGCTGGCACCCCCTTCATTGAATCCCACGAGGCCACCAACCTGGTTGTTTCTGCCAGAGACTACTGAGCCTGTCGCAGAGCAGCCCTCAACAGTACCTTTGCTCCAACCAACCAATGACCCTACGCGGTTATTCCCGGTCGTACGCGAGCCGACCAGTCTTATGCCTTCTATCCTCCCGCTTGCTTGCAATACGGCGAACATTCCTACGTTGAGTTTGCTGCCAAGACTGATCGTCAGCGAACTGATCACGTAGTTGCCCGTGCTCACGAGAGAACCCCCAAAATTCAAGATCCGACTAAAACCCGCACCATTATTCCAATCCTCGGTTATGCTCGCGTCAATGTTGGCAACCAATTCATAGTGTGCTCTTTGGTTTGAATTGATATCTTGCAGCTGACAGAGACTCCTGATCTGGTAAGGATCAACTGGTGTCCCCGCACCTGTCTGCCCTGTCATCAAGTCTTCACCCGGCACCGCAGAACACATCGTTTCGATGGTGACAGTGAACGTGGTCTCTACACCAACAGGACTTTCAACTGCCAGCACAAAGCTACCTACATCAAAATGGTCAAGCGAACTGCGGGTCACCACCACCCCAACAACGCCTCCCCTTTGAGTACTGCTGAACCGTACAGTCGAACCTTCTGCTATGTCTGTACTTAAGAATCTCCACGATAATCCAGCACCTCCAGAGCCAGGACTGTCAAGGTCGGCTGCGCTAAATATCAGATTGCTGTCAAGCAAACTACCACTTATCGTTCTGGTCTGATCTCTTCCGCCATCCACCAACGGGCTCGCCCCCACAATCCGAACCAGAACCTGGTCGACATTGGCAGAAACATTGTTCCTGAGTACAACATAAAAGTCCTTGCCTGCCGTAAGTCTGTCATCGCCTGCGACAGAAATCATCGCACTGGAACCATTTGCCTCTGTGCTGGTTGTGCCGTCCTCAAGGTCAACAAAGTAGACAAGATCGCTTAGCGTGGACGACTCCGCATCGAAAAGAAGTGACCACGTCAAAACGACTGATTCTCCTGGAGGCCCCGGGTAATCTGCCTCTAAAGAAAAGTGCGTGATGCCCGGAGGATAACCTCTCCCCACCACTAAGTCGGCGGAACCTTTGATATACGGCTTCAGGTTCAAGCCCGGATTCTGGTTGCTCAGCAATTGCGGCAAGTCCGTAGTGCTGCCAAAAACCCAAACATTCGTGCCCCATCCCTCATAAGTACTCTCTTGGAAACCCGACGGACAGGTCTCGCTGGCCACCGTCGGACAACGCAACTGCGTAAAAGTGCGTTCTTCACCCAAGCCATTGTTCCGCCCTCTGGCGGTGTAATAGCTATTACGGATGGTAGAGTTAGTGTTGGTAGTGGTGTAGTACCCCACCAGACCGCCAGTATTTTCCAACCCGGAAACCGAGCCAGTTGCGTAGCTGTCTCTGATGCTTGAGGTATTTTCCAGGTATCCCACGAGACCGCCAATGTTGTCACCGGTTCCAAAAACCGAACCTGTTGCGTAGGTGTTTCCGATGCTTGAGTGGTGTCCCTGGTGTCCCACGAGGCCGCCAGCTCGTGCTCTGCCAGAAGCCGACCCTGTCGCGTAGCTGTTGTTTATGTTTCCCTCGGTATATCCCACGAGGCCGCCAACTCGTTCTCCGCCAGAAACCAAGCCCGTCGCGTAGCTGTCGCTGATAACACCCCTGCTATCTCCCGCGAGGCCACCAACAAAATTACCCCCGGAAACCGAGCCAGTCGCGTAGCTGTCGCTGATGTCACGGAAGTTAAATCCCACGAGGCCGCCAACTCGTTCTCCGCCAGAAACCAAGCCCGTTGCGTAGCTGCCGCTGATAACGCTCCTGCTATCTCCCACGAGGCCACCAACTCGTTCTCCGCCAGAAACCAAGCCAGTCGCGTAGCTGTCGCTGATGTCACCGAGGTTATATCCCACGAGGCCACCAACCAGACCACCCCCGGAAACCGAACCCGTGGCAGAGCTGCCGCTGATGCCACCTTCGTTAAGTCCCACAAGGCCACCAACCAGGTTGTTTCTGCCAGAGACTACTGAGCCTGTCGCAGAGCAGTCCTTTATCACACCTTTGTTCCAACCAACCAATGACCCCACGCGTTCCTTCCCGATCGTACGCGAGCCGACCAGTCTTATGCCTTCTATCCTCCCGCTTGCTTCCAATACGGCGAACATACTTACGTTGAATTTGCTGCCAAGACTGATCGTCAGCGAACTGATCACATAGTCGCCCGGGTTCACGAAAGAACCCCTAAAATTCAAGATCCGACTAAAACCCGCACTATTATTCCAACCCTCGGTCTCACTCGCGTCAATGTTGTCCATTAGCACGTAGTACGCCGCCGGGCTTGAACTGATGCCTTGCAACTGGCAAATGTTTGTTACCTGATAGGGAGTACTTGCAGTTCCGGAACCTGTCATGGCTTGCGAACCCACAGGGCACGGCACCTCAGAGACTTGGGCAAAGGCGGGCGACAAAGCGCAAGACAAAACAAGCAGCATGCTGGCACAGACTGCCTTTCCAAAATCTGTCAAGACTGCGCCTGAAACCGAACGTCTGACACAACGAACACCAAGTTTTAGCATAGGCACCGCCAACAACTAATGACAACAAACGAAAGACACGAGGCGGTGATATGCCATGTTGTGGCGCGAGGCAAAGCACCGACTGAGTCTCAAGAACTGAATCCCCATTCTACCAACATAAACAGGAATGTCCAAAGGTTCAGTAAAGCCTCGCGAGATAGCTGGCTGTCAGTGGCGCACCCTCTGCGGGCAGGAAGCAGAGCAGAAAATAACGGCTTGGCCTCTCGTCGGGGCTAAAAGTGTGCAGGAGCGTTCCGGAAGAAATTGTGCATCTGCACAGGGTACGGATTCAGTCAGTCGCTGTCAAACATCGGAGGCAGGCAGGGGTCACAGTGGCCGCTCGGAAAATATGAAGGCGGTGATAGCACACGGGCGGGCTGATAGCAGGGAACGCCGGCGAACTCTTTGGTAGGGGGTTTGGAGGATTTGCGGCTTACCGACCGGAAAAGTTCGTTGAAACCGCACCAAAACACCAAAACATTGGCGGGGACGCTGATTGACAGAATTTGCAGAACAGCCAAGGAACAGAAGCTGAGTCCGTGATGATTAGCGCAAGTACGCCGGGTGTGATCTGAAAACAGAAGAGCGTGAGCAGGCTGCTGCATACCATTGGTCGGCTCTGTCAGTCAGCATACGAGCGAAGCAAGCCTGGTTCAGCAGTAACGGTTCTACAGCATCTTACCGTGATGATTAGCACAAGCACATCGGGTGTGACCTGAAAACAGAAGAGCATGGGCAGGCTGCTGCATACCATTGGTCGGGTCTGTCAGCAAACGAGCGAAGCAAGCATGGTTCAGCAGTAGCGGTTCTAAAGCGTCTTCCCGTGATGGTCTTAGGCAAGAGCATGGGCAGGCTGCTGCATACCATTGGTCGGCTCTGTCAGCACACGAGCGAAGCAAGCCCGACCCAGAGAAATAGAGGTTCCCACTGCGTCTTCCCGTGATGGTCTTAGGCAAGAGTATGGGAAGATCGCTGCATACCATTGGCCGGGTCTGTCAGTCAGCATACGAGCGAAGCAAGCCTGGTTCAGCAGTGGCGGTTCTCGCTGCGTCTTCCTGTGGTGGTCTTAGGCAAGAGCATGGGCAGGCTGCTGCATACCATTGGTCGGGTCTGTCAGCAAACGAGCGAAGCAAGCATGGTTCAGCAGTAGCGGTTCTGCAACTTCTTCCCGTGATGGTCTTAAGGAATAGCATGGCAGGCTGCTGCATACCATTGGTCGGGTCTGTCAGTCAGCATACGAGCGAAGCAAGCCCGACCCAGAGAAATAGAGGTTCCCACTGCGTCTTCCCGTGATGGTCTTAGGCAAGAGTATGGGAAGATCGCTGCATACCATTGGCCGGGTCTGTCAGTCAGCATACGAGCGAAGCAAGCCTGGTTCAGCGGTAGCGGTTCCCCGCCGCATCTTCCAGTGATGGGCTTAAGACAAGAGCATGGGCAGGCTGCTGCATACCATTGGTCGGGTCTGTCAGCATACGAGCGAAGCAAGCATGGTTCAGCAGTAGCGGTTCTAAAGCGTCTTCCTGTGATGGTCTTAAGGCAAGAGTATGGGCAGGCTGCTGCATACCATTGGCCGGGTCTGTCAGCATACGAGCGAAGCAAGCATGGTTCAGCAGTAGCGGTTCTAAAGCGTCTTCCTGTGATGGTCTTAAGGCAAGAGTATGGGCAGGCTGCTGCATACCATTGGCCGGGTCTGTCAGCATACGAGCGAAGCAAGCATGGTTCAGCAGTAGCGGTTCTAAAGCGTCTTCCTGTGATGGTCTTAAGGCAAGAGCATGGGCAGGCTGCTGCATACCATTGGTCGGGTCTGTCAGCAAACGAGCGAAGCAAGCATGGTTCAGCAGTAGCGGTTCTAAAGCGTCTTCCCGTGATGGTCTTAGGCAAGAGCATGGGCAGGCTGCTGCATACCATTGGCCGGGTCTGTCAGCATACGAGCGAAGCAAGCATGGTTCAGCAGTAGCGGTTCTAAAGCGTCTTCCCATGATGGTCTTAAGGCAAGAGCATGGGCAGACTGCTGCATACCATTGGCCGGGATCTGCGAGCACACGAGCGAAGCTAGCCCAACCCAGAGAAGTAGAGGTTCCCACTGCGTCTTCCCGTGATGGTCTTTCAGTTTTCACCTGCTGACAACCCGGTAATCCCACGGCTCCGACTCCCCCCCTTCATGTCCGCCATGACCTGCGCCTGCATAGCCATCTCGTCCAACGTGCCGGCAAACACCGGAAATTCATCCTGTCTTCCCCGATAGACAACTGAAACCCGGCTTTTTCATCAGTCGAAAAATAAGCGCCACCCTGATATCCTTCCCGACCTTGCCACGTAGTTCAAAGGCTCAATGCGAACTTCAGGCAAAAACAAGGAAAAAAGACCAGAAGGAGCCAGCTTGCGTGTCATCACGTGACCATTTTCAGAGCGAACAAGTCTCAGCTCCAGATCGGCACCTTGGAGGGATTCTGTTATCCGGTAAGAAGCATTGAAATCAGCCAAGGGAAAGTCGCGACCGGAGGCGTAACCGGGCAGCACACAAAGCCCTGTACAGAACAGAGCAAAGGCAAAAGTAATGGTGACTATGCGCCGCAGCAAGCACCTGTTTCTTATCGCCTGTCTGGAAAACATCAGACCCCTGTGCGTGGTATTTTATCCCGGAAGACACATCCATGCCTCCCTCGGAAGTCAGGCAGTGATAACACACGGGCAGGTTGATAGCAGGGAACGCAGGCGAACTGAGGTGTTTTGCTCCGGAAGAGACACCATGTCTCCCTCGGAAGTCAGGCAGTGATAACACTCGGGCGAATTGATAGAAAGAAATGCCGGCGAACTGCGTGGTGCTCACGACCTCTGCTGTCTGGTTGCTTGTCAGTTCAGGAGAATGACCCCGGCGACCACAACACACTTGGCTTTCAGAGAATAATTCTGAGAGGGATTGATGATTATTTGCTTTCTCTCGGCCAACAGATACAACACAATGTCGTGATCATTTTCATTGTATTGGAGTGCCTGGGAGAAATTCCTTATAGTGTAGCTATACCTGCAATGAAGTGGGGATTATCAGGTCTTCCAATACCCTTTGTCAGCTCCCGACCTCATAAGCATCTCAGGTTCAATAACATGGTCTGCATGGACGTCAATTTCTTCTATAAAAGCCTACACGAACCAAGCCCGCCCGGGAGCCTTTGCCAGTACATCAACCACCAGCATTCAGGATTATCTCGGGACAACACCTTTTCGCAGCTTTTCAGTCATTCCTTTTTTGTCATTCCGAGGGGGCAAACGCACTCCCTACCGTACCGCACCTCCCAAATACACCTTCACACGCAGCCGTTTCGCGGTGGAGTCTACTACAGACCGTAATTCTGGCTCCCCATCAGTTTCTAAGTCCCATCCCTCGAAAAGAACCCCACGGGAATCTGGCTGAACAGAGCTGTCTGTGACATCCCCGTCTCCCGCTCCCACAAGGCCGTCATCGCCACTGTCCCCTGTCACCACACTGGCTGTAACGCTTTGGGTGACGGTGGCGCCCTTTTCATTGCTTCCCACAAGACCGCCAATGACACTACTGCCTGTTACCGTGCTGGCTGCAACGCTTTGGCTGACGCTGGCTCCCTTTTCATTGCTTCCCACGAGGCCGCCAACTACATCTCTCCCTGTTACCATGCTGGCTGCATAGCTTCGGCTGACGCTGCCATTCTCTTCATTTCTTCCCACGAGACCGCCAACTTGTTCGACACCAGAAACTGACCCTGTCGCGGAACTGCGGCTGACCTCACCGCTGCTGCTTCCCACAAGACCGCCAACATAACCAGCGCCTTTTACATTACTGGCCGCATAACTGTTTCTGATGCTTGAGCCAACTTGGCGTCCCACAAGGCCACCAACCTGGTTCCCACCAGAGACTGACCCTGTCGCGGAACTGTCGCTGATGCCGCCGCTGCTACTCCCCACGAGACCACCAACAAAGTCAGTGCCTGTTACTGTGCTGGATGCATAGCTGTTATCAATGGAACTGCGGTTGCTACTAAAGCCCACAAGACCACCAACCTGGTTTCCACCAGAGACTGACCCTATCGCGGAGCTGTCGCTGATGACACCGCTGCTAATGCCCACGAGACCACCGACGTAATCCCCCCCTGTTATCAAATTGGCTGAATTTCTTCGGCTGGCACTGGCATCCCCTGCATTTCTTTGCACGAGTCCTCTGACCGAGCCTGCCGCGAAGCCGCCACTAATGTCGCCGCTGCTAAAGCCCACGAGACCGCCAACTTGCTCTACACCAGAGACTGACCCCGTCGCGGAGCAACCCTCTATCACACCGGAGTTGAAACCAACCAATGACCCTACGCTATTACGCCCGGTCGTACGCGAGCCGACCAGTATGACGCCCCGTATAGTCGCACCTGCTGCTAATCTGGAGAACAGACCCACGTTGTCCGTACTACTGCGACTGATCGTCAGCGAACTGATCACGTAGCTGTTCGTACTCACGAAAGAGCCCGAAAATCCATCTGCCGCAGTACTTGCGATCGGCTCAAAACCCGTACCGCCATTCAGCATGCGCGGACTGTTCCCATCAATGTCGGCAGCCAATTCGTAGTGCGCACTCGGGCTCGAACTTACATCCTGCAGCTGACAGAGCCTCTTGATCTGATAGGGATCGTCAGATGTCCCCGTACCTGCCTGCCCTGCCATCAAGTCTGCACCCGGCACCGAAGAGCAAACCGTTTTGACGGTGACAGTGAACGTGGTCTTTACACCAGCACGGCTTTCAACTCCCAGAACAAAGCTACCCACATCACGCAGGTCAAGTCTGCGGCGCACTTCCACCTCAACAACGCTTCCTTTTTGTGTGCTGTTGAATCGCACAGCCGAACCCTCTGCTATGCGGTCCGTGCTGAAAAAATCCCACGATAGGCCAGAGCCGTCATCAGGACTGTCGTGGTCAGTTGCGCTAAACATTAGAGTGGTTCTGGTCGAACCATCCCATACGGTCTGCACCTCTTTGCTATCCACAGACGGGTACGCCCCCCCGATCTGAACCGGAACCCGGTCATCTTTGGCAGAAATATCGTTCTTGAGTACAACGTAAAAACTTATGCCTGCAAGCTCCTTATTGCCCTCTACCACAAGCGTTGCCGTACCGGCACTGTCCGTGAACTTTGCGCTTTCAGTAAACGTTGTGCTGGTCGTATCACCTCCAAGGTCAAAGTAGACCAAGTGACGCAGCGCGGCCGGGACGCCGGAAAGAGACCATGTCAGAGTAACCGGTTTTCCCGGAGTACCCGCGTAGCCTACTGAGAGGCTAAAGGTGGTATTGCCCTCAACCCCCGCTTGGCGAATGTCATCACTCTGGAGGATATAAGGTTGCTTCTCCTCCTCAACCTGAACCCGAACCCGGTCATCATTGGCAGAAATATCGTTCCTGAGCACAACGTAAAAACTCCTGCCTGCAAGCCCCTTATTGCCCACCACCACAAGCGTTACCGGGCTGGCACTGTCCGTGAGCTTCGCGATATCAGTAACCGTTGTGCTGGTCGTACCATCTCCAAGGTCAAAGTAGACCAAGTGACGCAGCGCGGCCGGGACGCCGGAAAGAGACCACGACAAAGTAACCGGTACCTCCGGAGTGCCTGCGTAGCCTACTGAGAGGCTAAAGGTGGTATTGCCCTCAACCCCCGCTTGGCGAATGTCATCACTCTGGAGGACATATGGTTGCTTCTCCTCCTCAACATCAACCCGAACCCGGTCATCTTTGGCAGAAATATCGTTCTTGAGTACAACGTAAAAACTTATGCCTGCCAGCTCCTTATTGCCCACTACCACAAGCGTTACCGTGCTGGCACTGTCCGTGAACTTTGCGCTTTCAGTAAACGTTGTGCTGGTCGTATTACCTCCAAGGTCAAAGTAGACCAAGTGACGCAGCGCGGCCGGCACGCCGAAAAGAGACCACGACAAAGTAACCGGTACCTCCGGAGTGCCTGCGTAGGCTACTGAGAGACTAAAGGTGGTATTGACCTCAACCCCCGCTTGGCGAATGTCATCACTCTGGAGGATATATGGTTGCTTCTCCTCCTCAACATCAACCCGAACCCGGTCATCTTTGACAGAAATATCGTTCTTGAGCACAACGTAAAAACTTATGCCTGCAAGCTCCTTATTGCCCTCTACCACAAGCGTTACCGGGCTGGCACTGTCCGTGAACTTTGCGCTTTCAGTAAACGTTGTGCTGGTCGTATTACCTCCAAGGTCAAAGTAGACCAAGTGACGCAGCGCGGCCGGCACGCCGAAAAGAGACCACGACAAAGTAACCGGTACCTCCGGAGTGCCTGCGTAGGCTACTGAGAGACTAAAGGTGGTATTGACCTCAACCCCCGCTTGGCGAATGTCATCACTCTGGAGGATATATGGTTGCTTCTCCTCCTCAACATCAACCCGAACCCGGTCATCTTTGGCAGAAATATCGTTCTTGAGTACAACGTAAAAACTTATGCCTGCAAGCTCCTTATTGCCCTCTACCACAAGCGTTGCCGTACCGGCACTGTCCGTGAACTTTGCGCTTTCAGTAAACGTTGTGCTGGTCGTATCACCTCCAAGGTCAAAGTAGACCAAGTGACGCAGCGCGGCCGGGACGCCGAAAAGAGACCACGACAAAGTAACCGGTACCTCCGGAGTGCCTGCGTAGGCTACTGAGAGACTAAAGGTGGTATTGACCTCAACCCCCGCTTGGCGAATGTCATCACTCTGGAGGATATATGGTTGCTTCTCCTCCCCAACCTGAACCCGAACCCGATCATCATTGGCAGAAATATTGTTCCTGAGTACAACGTAAAAACTTATGCCTGCAAGCTCCTTATTGCCCTCTACCACAAGCGTTGCCGTACCGGCACTGTCCGTGAACTTTGCGCTTTCAGTAAACGTTGTGCTGGTCGTATCACCTCCAAGGTCAAAGTAGACCAAGTGACGCAGCGCGGCCGGCACGCCGAAAAGAGACCACGACAAAGTAACAGCTTGTCCCGCAGGACCCGCGTAATCTACTGAGAGGCTAAAGGTGGTATTGCCCTCAACCCCCGCTTGGCGAATGTCATCGTTCCGAAAGATATAGGGTTGCTTCTCCTCCCCAACCTGAACCCGAACCCGATCATCATTGGCAGAAATATTGTTCCTGAGTACAACGTAAAAACTTATGCCTGCAAGCTCCTTATTGCCCTCTACCACAAGCGTTGCCGTGCTGGCACTGTCCGTGAACTTTGCGCTTTCAGTAAACGTTGTGCTGGTCGTATCACCTCCAAGGTCAAAGTAGACCAAGTGACGCAGCGTGGCCGGTACGCCGGAAAGAGACCACGTCAGAGTGACTGATTCTCTAGGAGTACCCGGATAATCTGCCTCTAGAGAAAGTTGCGTGATGTCCATAAGACCTGTCCCCGCCACCACCTCGGCGGAACCTTTGATATAAGGCTTCAGGTTCAAGTTTGGATTCCAATTACTTGACAACTGCGGCAAGTCCGTAGCACCGCCAAAATCCCAAACATTCGCATCCCATCCCTCATAAGTAGAGTCTCGTGAATCCGACTGGCAGAACGCGCTGGGTGTCCTCGGGCAACGCAACTGCGCAAAAGTGCGTTCTTCCCCCAAGCCATTTCTCCAGCCTCTGGCGGCGTAATAACTGTTAACAGTTTCAGACTGCTCAACGTCTCCATAACCCACGAGACCACCAGCGCGACTGTACTCGTCGGCTCCAAAAACCGAACCCGTCGCGTAGCTGTTGCTGATGCTTGACCCATATCCTTGGTATCCCACGAGACCACCAGTATGACTGTCGTTACCGGTTCCAGAAACCGAACCTGTTGCGTAGCTGTTGCTGACGATCCCCAGGCTAACGCCCACCAAGCCACCAACAGAACCTTGCCCGGAAACCGAACCTGTTGCGTAGCTGTTGCCGATGCCTGACTCGCCTTCCTGGTATCCCACGAGGCCGCCAATGGAACTGCCGTAACCGGTTCCAGAAACCGAGCCTGTTGCGTAGCTGTTGCTGATGCCGCCGTCGCTATACCCCACGAGACCACCAATGGAACTGTACTCACCGACCCCAGAAACAGAACCAGTCGCAGAGCAGTCCTTTATCACCCCTTCGTTTAAGCCAACCAGTGACCCTACGCTAAAATCCCCGGTCGTACGCGAACCAACCAGTCTTATGCCTTCTATCTTCCCATTTCCTACTAATCGGGAGAACAGACCTACAGGGTTGTATGCGCCACTACGACTGATCGTCAGCGAACTGATTACATGGGCACTTGCGTTCACGAAAGAGCCCGAAAACCCACCTGTCCCAGTGCTTTCGAACGGCCTAAAACCCGCATCATATCTACCACCGATCGGTTCAAAGCCCGCACCATAGTTCCAGTCCTTGGTTCTGCTCGCGTCAATGCCGGCAACCAATTCGTAGTACGCTGTCGGGCTTGAACTGATGTCTTGCAGTTGACAGAGCCTCTTGATCTGGTAGGGATCGCCTGGCATCCCTTTACCTGTCTGCCCTGCCATCAAGTCTGCACCCAGCTCCGTAGAGCACATCGTTTCGATGGTGACAGTGAACGTGGTCTTTGCGCCAGCAGGGCTTTCAACTTCCAGCACGAAGCTTCCCACATCATAAAAGTCAAGCGAGTCTCGGCGTACCTCTACCTCGACAACGCCTCCTCTCGTCGAACTGCTGAACACTACAGTCGAGCCCTCTGCTACGTCTGTACTTAAGAAACTCCACGATAATCCAACACCGCCAGAGCCGGGACTATCGAGATCAGTCGCGCTAAACCTCAGGATGGTTCTGGTCGAACCCTCCCATATCTTTCCGATCTGCTCCCTTCCTCCATCCACCAACGGGATCAACCCTGCAATCCGAACCTGAACCCGGTCATCAGTGGCAGAAATATTGTTCTTGAGCACAACATAAAAGCCCTTTCCTGCCTTGTCATCGCTCACGACAACAGCAAGAGTCGAAACAGAACCATTTGCCTCTTTGCTGGTCGTACCATTCTCAAGTTCAAAGTAAACGAATTTGCTTAGCGTGGGTGGCTCATCAAAAAGAAGTGACCACGTCAGAATAACTGATTCTCTTGGAGTACCCGGATAATCTGCCTCTAGAGAAAGTTGCGTGATGTCCATAAGACCTGTCCCCGCCACCACCTCGGCGGAACCTTTGATATAAGGCTTCAGGTTCAAGTTTGGATTCCAATTACTTGACAACTGCGGCAAGTCCGTAGCACCGCCAAAATCCCAAACATTCGCATCCCATCCCTCATAAGTAGAGTCTCGTGAATCCGACTGGCAGAACGCGCTGGGTGTCCTCGGGCAACGCAACTGCGCAAAGGCGCGTTCTTCCCCCAAGCCATTTCTCCAGCCTCTGGCGGCGTAATAACTGTTAACAGTTTCAGACTGCTCAACGTCTCCATAACCCACGAGACCACCAGCGCGACTGTACTCGTCGGCTCCAAAAACCGAACCCGTCGCGTAGCTGTTGCTGATGCTTGACCCATATCCTTGGTATCCCACGAGACCACCAGTATGACTGTCGTTACCGGTTCCAGAAACCGAACCTGTTGCGTAGCTGTTGCCGATGCCGCCGTCGCTATACCCCACGAGACCACCAATGGAACTGTACTCACCGACCCCAACAACCGAACCTGTTGCGTAGCTGTTGCTGATGTCGCCGTTGCTATACCCCGCAAGACCCCCAACATCACTTCTCCCAAAAACCGAACCCGTTGCGTAGCTGTTGCTGATGCTGCCGTTGCTATACCCCACGAGACCACCAATGGAACCGTACTCACCGACCACAGAACCAGTCGCAGAGCAGTCCTTTATCACCCCTTCGTTTAAGCCAACCAGTGACCCTACGCTAAAATTCCCGGTCGTACGCGAATCAACCAGTCTTATGCCTTCTATCTTCCCATTTCCTACTAATCGGGAGAACAGACCTACAGGGTTGTATGCGCCACTACGACTGATCGTCAGCGAACTGATTACATGGGCGCTTGCGTTCATGAAAGAGCCCGAAAACCCACCTGTCCCAGTGCTTTCGAACGGCCTAAAACCCGCATCATATCTACCACCGATCGGTTCAAAGCCCGCACCATAGTTCCAGTCCTTGGTTCTGCTCGCGTCAATGCCGGCAGCCAATTCGTAGTGCGCTGTCGGGCTTGAACTGATGTCTTGCAGTTGACAGAGCCTCTTGATCTGGTAGGGATCTTCTGGCATCCCTTTACCTGTCTGCCCTGCCATCAAGTCTGCACCCAGCTCCGTAGAGCACATCGTTTCGATGGTGACAGTGAACGTGGTCTTTGCGCCAGCAGGGCTTTCAACTTCCAGCACGAAGCTTCCCACATCATAAAAGTCAAGCGAGTCTCGGCGTACCTCTACCTCGACAACGCCTCCTCTCGTCGAACTGCTGAACACTACAGTCGAGCCCTCTGCTACGTCTGTACTTAAGAAACTCCACGATAATCCAACACCGCCAGAGCCGGGACTATCGAGATCAGTCGCGCTAAACCTCAGGATGGTTCTGGTCGAACCCTCCCATATCTTTCCGATCTGCTCCCTTCCTCCATCCACCAACGGGATCAACCCTGCAATCCGAACCTGAACCCGGTCATCAGTGGCAGAAATATTGTTCTTGAGTACAACATAAAAGCCCTTTCCTGCCTTGTCATCGCTCACGACAACAGCAAGAGTCGAAACAGAACCATTTGCCTCTCTGCTGGTCGTACCATTCTCAAGTTCAAAGTAAACGAATTTGCTTAGCGTGGGTGGCTCATCAAAAAGAAGTGACCACGTCAGAATAACTGATTCTCTTGGAGTGCCCGGGTAATCTGCCTCTAGAGAAAGTTGCGTGATGCCCATAAGACCTGTCCCCGCCACCACCTCGGCGGAACCTTTGATATAAGGCTTCAGATTCAAGTTTGGATTCCGATTACTCAACAACTGCGGCAAGTCCGTAGCACTGCCAAAATCCCAAACATTCGCATCCCATCTCTCGTAAGTAAGGTCTCGGGAATCCGACTGGCAGAACGCGCCGGGTGTCCTCGGACAACGCAATCGAGCAAAGGCGCGTTCTTCCCCCAAGCCATTGTTCCAGCCTCTGGCGGCGTGATAACTGTTCACGATGCTTGAACTGACTTGGTTTCCCACGAGACCACCAACATTGTCACCGGTTCCAAAAACCGAACCCGTTGCGTAGCTGTTGCTGATGCTCGACCCATATCCTTGGTATCCCAAGAGACCACCAGTGCTGCTGTCGTCACCGGCTCCAGAAACCGAACCTGTTGCGTAGCTGTTGCTGATCCTTGCTCTATATCTTTGGTATCCCACGAGACCACCAGTGCTGCTGTCGTCACCGGTTCCAGAAACCGAACCTGTTGCGTAGCTATCTCTGACGCTGCCTTCTTGGCTTCCCACGAGACCACCTGTGCGACTGTCGTTACCGGTTCCAGAAACCGAACCTGTTGCGTAGCTATCTCTGACCCTGCCTTCTTGGCTTCCCACGAGACCACCTGTGCGACTGTCGTTACCGGTTCCAACAACCGAACCTGTTGCATAGCTGGCTATGACCGACGACTCGTTTCTCTGAACTCCCACAAGTCCGCCAATGGAACTGTACTCACCGACCCCAGAAACAGAACCAGTCGCAGAGCTGTTGCTGACGATCCCCAGGCTAACGCCCACCAAGCCACCAACAGAGCCTTGCCCAGAAACCGAACCTGTTGCGTAGCTGTTGCTGATGTCGCCGTTGCTATACCCCGCAAGACCCCCAACATCTCTTCTCCCAAAAACCGAACCCGTTGCGTAGCTGTTGCTGATGCTGCCGTTGCTATACCCCGCAAGACCCCCAACATCTCTTCTCCCAAAAACCGAACCCGTTGCGTAGCTGTTGCTGATGCTGCCGTTGCTATACCCCACGAGACCACCAATGGAACTGTACTCACCGACCACAGAACCAGTCGCAGAGCAGTCCTCTATCACCCCTTCGTTTGAGCCAACCAGTGACCCTACGCTAAAATTCCCGGTCGTACGCGAACCAACCAGCCTTATGCCCTGTATAGTCGCACCACCTGCCAAGATGGAGAACAGACCTACAGGATCGTATGCGCCACTACGACTGATCGTCAACGAACTGATTACGTGGTTGCTTGCGTTCACGAAAGAGCCCGAAAATCCACTTGTCCCAGTACTTTCGAACGGACTAAAACCCGCATCATATCCACCACCGATCGGTTCAAAACCCGCACCATCGTTCCAATCCTTGGTTCTTCTCGCGTCAATGCCGGCAGCCAATTCGTAGTGCGCTGTCGGGTTTGAATTGATGTCTTGCAGCTGACAGAGTCTCTTGATCTGGTAGGGAACTTCTGGTGTCCCCTTACCTGCCTGCCCTGCCATTAAGTCTGCACCCAACTCCGGAGAGCACACCGTTTCGATGGTGACAGTGAACGTGGTTCTTACATCAGCAGGACTTTTAACTTCCAGCACGAAGCTTCCCACATCATAAAAGTCAAGCGAGTCTCGGCGCACCTCTACCTCAACAACGCCTCCTCTCGTCGAACCGCTGAACACTACAGTCGAGCCCTCTGCTATGCCATCCTTACTGACAAAACCCCACGACAAACCAGCCCCGTCGGAGTCAGGGCTATCGCGGTCAATTGCGCTAAAACTCAGAATGCTGGTCGAACCACCCCATATCATTCCGGTCTGTTCCCTTCCGCCAACCACCAACGGGCTCGCGCCCACAATCCGAACCGGAATTCGGTCAACATTGCCGGAAATATCGTTCTTGAGCACAACGTAAAGACCTTTGCCAGCCAACTCCTCATTGCCTACTACCACAAGCGTAACCATGCTTGCATCAGTCGTGATTCTTCCGGAATCGACAAACGTTCTGCTGGTCGAACCATCCTCAAGAACAAAGTAGGCGAAGTCACGTGGTGTGGATGTCTCATCAAAAAGAAGAGACCACGTCAAAGTGACACGTTCTCCCGGAGTGCCTGCGTAGCCTACAGAGAAACTATAGGTGGTGGCTCCCTCAACCCCCACCGGGTCAATGTCACTCCTGAGGATATAAGGTTGCTTCGACTCCTCAACCTCAACCCGAACCCGGTCAACATAGTCAGAAATATTACTCTTGAGCACAACATGAAAGCTCTTGCCAGCCAGCCTCTCATCACCCACTACCACCAGCATTACCGTGGCGGCATCACCCGTTGTTAGCCTTCTATATTCAAAAAACGTTGTGCTGGTCGTTCCGTCTCCGAGGTCAAAGTAGACCAAATGATGCAGCGTGGTCGGCACACCGAAAAGAGACCACCTCAAATCAACAAATTGTCCCAAAGTGCCCTCGTAGCCAGCAGAGAAAGAAAAGGTGGTGGTGCTCTCAACATCTGCCAAGCCAATGTCACCACCATCCCGAACGATGTAGGGCGCATCTTCAGTCCGAACCCGAATCCGGTCATCATTGGCAGAAACATTGTTCTTAAGCACAACATAAAAGCCCATTCCTGCCGCAAGTCTGTCATCGCGCACGACAGAAAACATCGCGGCAGAACCATTTACCTCTACGCTGGTCGTGCCATCCTCACGAACAAAGTAGGCGAGCCCGCTTGGCGCGGATGACGCATCAAAAAGAAGCGACCACGTCAAAGTAACAGGTTTCCCAAGAGTGCCCGGGACATCTGCCTCTAGTGAAAAGCGCGTGATGTCTGGAAAACCTGTCCTCACCACCAACTCGGTGTGACTTTTGATATACGGCTTCCGGTTCAAGTCCGAATTTCGGTTGCTCGACAATTGCGGCAATTCCGTAATACTGCCAAAATCCCAAACATTCGCATCCCATCCCTTGTAACTCAAAACACTCTCCTGGAAATCCGGCGAACAGGTCGCGCTGATCGTCGTCGGACAACGTAACTGCGTAAAGGTACGTGCTTCCCCCAAGCCATGGATCCGCCCCCTGGCAGCATAATAGCTGTTAGTGATGTCGTCGTCGCTATACCCCACGAGACCACCAGTGCGACTGTTGTTGCCGGTTCCAGAAACCGAACCTGTTGCGTAGCTGTTGCTGATGTCGCCGTCGCTATACCCCACGAGACCACCAGTGCGGCTGTCATTACCGGTTCCAACAACCGAACCTGTTGCGTAGCTGTTGCTGGTCCTTGCTCTATATCTTTGGTATCCCACGAGACCACCAGTGCGACTGTTGTTACCGGTTCCAGAAACCGAACCTGTTGCGTAGCTGTTGCTGATGTCACCGTTGCTATACCCCACGAGACCACCAGTGCGACTGTCGTTACCGGTTCCAGAAACCGAACCTGTTGCGTAGCTGTTGCTGATGTCGCCGTCGCTATACCCCACGAGACCACCAATGGAACTGCCGTAACCGGTTCCAGAAACCGAGCCTGTTGCGTAGCTGTTGCTGATGTCACCGTTGCTATACCCCACGAGACCACCAGTGCGACTGTCGTTACCGGCTCCAGAAACCGAACCTGTTGCATAGCTGTTGCTGATGTCGCCGTAGTTATATCCCACGAGACCACCAGTGCGACTGTCGTTACCGGTTCCAGAAACCGAACCAGTTGCAGAGCTGTTGCTGATGTCGCCGTAGTTATATCCTGCGAGACCACCAGTGCGGCTGTCGTCACCGGATCCAACAACCGAACCCGTCGCAGAGCTGTTGCTAATGCTGCCGTAGTTATATCCTGCGAGACCACCAGTGCGACTGTAGTTGCCGGATCCAACAACCGAACCCGTCGCAGAACTGTTGCTAATGCTGCCGTAGTTATATCCTGCGAGACCACCAATGGAACTGTACTCACCGACCCCAGAAACAGAACCAGTCGCAGAGCTGTTGCTGATGTCGCCGTCGCTATACCCCACGAGACCACCAGTGCGGCTGTGGTCACCGGATCCAACAACCGAACCCGTCGCGGAACAGTCCTCTATCACCCCTTCGTTTGAGCCAACCAGTGACCCTACGCTAAAATTCCCGGTCGTACGCGAACCAACCAGCCTTATGCCCTGTATAGTCGCACCACCTGCCAAGATGGAGAACAGACCTACAGGATCGTATGCGCCACTACGACTGATCGTCAACGAACTGATTACGTGGTTGCTTGCGTTCACGAAAGAGCCCGAAAATCCACTTGTCCCAGTACTTTCGAACGGACTAAAACCCGCATCATATCCACCACCGATCGGTTCAAAACCCGCACCATCGTTCCAATCCTTGGTTCTTCTCGCGTCAATGCCGGCAGCCAATTCGTAGTGCGCTGTCGGGTTTGAATTGATGTCTTGCAGCTGACAGAGCCTCTTGATCTGGTAGGGAACTTCTGGTGTCCCCTTACCTGCCTGCCCTGCCATTAAGTCTGCACCCAACTCCGGAGAGCACACCGTTTCGATGGTGACAGTGAACGTGGTTCTTACATCAGCAGGACTTTTAACTTCCAGCACGAAGCTTCCCACATCATAAAAGTCAAGCGAGTCTCGGCGCACCTCTACCTCAACAACGCCTCCTCTCGTCGAACCGCTGAACACTACAGTCGAGCCCTCTGCTATGCCATCCTTACTGACAAAACCCCATGACAAACCAGCCCCGTCGGAGTCAGGGCTATCGCGGTCAATTGCGCTAAAACTCAGAATGCTGGTCGAACCACCCCATATCATTCCGGTCTGTTCCCTTCCGCCAACCACCAACGGGCTCGCGCCCACAATCCGAACCGGAATTCGGTCAACATTGCCGGAAATATCGTTCTTGAGCACAACGTAAAGACCTTTGCCAGCCAACTCCTCATTGCCTACTACCACAAGCGTAACCATGCTTGCATCAGTCGTGATTCTTCTGGAATCGACAAACGTTCTGCTGGTCGAACCATCCTCAAGAACAAAGTAGGCGAAGTCACGTGGTGTGGATGTCTCATCAAAAAGAAGAGACCACGTCAAAGTGACACGTTCTCCCGGAGTGCCTGCGTAGCCTACAGAGAAACTATAGGTGGTGGCTCCCTCAACCCCCACCGGGTCAATGTCACTCCTGAGGATATAAGGTTGCTTCGACTCCTCAACCTCAACCCGAACCCGGTCAACATAGTCAGAAATATCACTCTTGAGCACAACATGAAAGCTCTTGCCAGCCAGCCCCTCATCACCCACTACCACCAACATTACCGTGGCAGCATCACCCGTTGTTAGCCTTCTATATTCAGAAAACGTTGTGCTGGTCGTACCGTCTCCGAGGTCAAAGTAGACCAAATGATGCAGCGTGGTCGGCACACCGAAAAGAGACCACCTCAAACCAACAAATTGTCCCAAAGTGCCCTCGTAGCCTGCAGAGAAAGAAAAGGTGGTGGTGCTCTCAATATATGCCAAGCCAATATCATCATCCTGGATGATGTAGGGTGCATCCACAATCTGAACCCGAATCCGGTCATCACTGGCAGAAACATTGTTCTTAAGCACAACATAAAAGCCCATTCCTGCCGCAAGTCTGCCATCGCGCACGACAGAAAGCATCGCGGCAGAACCATTTACCTCTACGCTGGTCGTGCCATCCTCACGAACAAAGTAGGCGAGCCCGCTTGGCGCGGATGACGCATCAAAAAGAAGCGACCACGTCAAAGTAACAGGTTTCCCAAGAGTGCCCGGGACATCTGCCTCTAGTGAAAAGCGCGTGATGTCTGGAAAACCTGTCCTCACCACCAACTCGGTGTGACTTTTGATATACGGCTTCCGGTTCAAATCCAAATTTCGGTTGCTCGACAATTGCGGCAAGTCCGTAATACTGCCAAAATCCCAGACATTCGGATCCCACCCTATGTAACTCAAAACACTCTCTTGGGAATCCGGCGGACAGGTCGCGCTGAACATCGTCGGACAACGTAACTGCGTAAAGGTACGTACTTCCCCCAAGTCATGGATCCACCCTCTGGCAGCATAATAGCTGTTAGTGATGCCTCCACCGCCCCTCCTTCCCTTTCCCACAAGGCCGCCAACTCGGTCTCGACCGGAAACCGAACCCGTTGCGTAGCTGTTGCTGATGTCACCAACGCTTTCTCCCACCAGGCCGCCAATGTAGTTACCGGCTCCAACAACCGAACCCGTTGCGTAGCTGTTACTGACGCTGCCCAGGCTAACGCCCATCAAGCCGCCAACATTGTTTCGCCCGGAAACCGAACCCGTCGCGTAGCTGTTGTTGATGTTGCCGTCTCCTCGCCCCACGAGGCCGCCAATGTAGTTACCGGCTCCAACAACCGAACCCGTTGCGTAGCTGTTACTGACACTGCCCAGGCTAACGCCCACCAAGCTGCCAACATTGTTTCGCCCGGAAACTAAACCCGTCGCGTAGCTGTTGTTGATGTTGCCGTCTCCTCGCCCCACGAGACCGCCAACGTTGGAACCAGTGCCTGTAACCGTACTGGCTGCATGGCTGTTATTGATGGAGCCATGGTTATACCCCACGAGGCCGCCAACCGAGTCACTCCCAGAAACCAAGCCTGTCGCGGAGCTATCTTCTATCACACCATTGTTGTAACCAACCAATGGCCCTG
Source organism: uncultured candidatus Poriferisulfidus sp. (assembly GCA_965215765.1). GTDB lineage: Bacteria > Pseudomonadota > Gammaproteobacteria > Poriferisulfidales > Oxydemutatoraceae. Next base: position 2,186,589 of record OZ244118.1, read on the forward strand.
CGTTATTACGTCCGTCTGTACGCGAGCCGACCAGTATGACGCCACGTATAGTCGCGCCTTTTGCCAATCTGGAGAACAGACCTACGTTATCCGTATCGCTATGACTGATCGTCAGCGAACTGATTACGTGGTTGCTCGCATTCACGAAAGAGCCCGAAAACCCACCTGTCTCAGTGCTTGCGATCGGCTTAAAACCCGTACGACCGTTCCAGTCCTTGGTTCTGCTCGCGTCAATGCCGGCAACCAATTCGTAGTGCGCTGTTAGACTTGAACTGATGTCTTGCAACTGGCAGAGCCTCTCAATCCGGTAGCGATCGTCTGGTTTCCCCGTACCTGTCTGCTCTGTCATCAAGTCTGTGCCCAACTCCGGAGAACACACCGTTTCGACGGTGACAGTGACCATGGTCTTTACACCAACAGGACTTTCAACCTCCAGCACAAAGCTACCCACATCATAAAGATCAAGCGAGCCGCGGCTCACCTCCACCTCAACAGTGCCTCCCTTTTGCGTACTGCTAAACACTACAGTCGAGCCCTCTGCTACGTCTGTACTTAAGAAACTCCACGATAATCCAGCACCGCCAGAGCCAGGACTATCGGGGTCAGTCGCGCTAAACTTCAGGATGGTTCTGGTCGAACCCTCCCATATCTCTCCGGTCTGCTCCCTTCCCCCATCCACCAACGGCTTCAACCCTGCAATTCGAAACTGAACCCGGTCATCATCGGCAGAAATATTGTTCTTGAGCACAACATAAAAGCCCTTTCCTATCGTGTCATCGCTCACGACGACAGTAAGAGTCGGAACAAAGCCATTTGCCTCTGTGCTTGTTGTACCATTCCCAAGATCAAAGTAGACGAAACCGCTTAGCGTGGGCGGCTCATCAAAAAGAAGTGACCACGTCAGAGTGGCTGATTCTCTTGGAGTACCCGGATAATCTGCCTTTAAAGAAAAGTGTGTGGCACCGTGAATACCTATCCCTAACAATGAGGTGGAACTTTTGATATACGGCTTCAGGTTCAAGTCCGAATTTTGGTTGCTCAACAATTGCGGCAAGCCCGTTGCACTGCCGAAATTCCAAACATTCGCATCCCAATCCTCGTAAGTGCTCTCTTGGGAACCAGGCGGACAGATCTCGCTGGCCGCCATCGGACAACGCAGCTGCGCAAAGGTGCGCTCTTTCCCAAAACCATTGGTCCGCCCTCTGGCGGCATAATAACTATTGCGGATGCTACCGCCGTTAGGTATACTTCCCACCAGACCACCAACATTTTCCACCCCGGAGACCGAACCTGTCGCATAGCTGCTGTTGATGTCTCCACGAACCCACCCCACAAGGCCACCAACGTAGTTACTTATCCCGGAAACCGAACCTGTCGCATAGCTGCTGTTGATGTTTCCACGAACCAACCCCGCAAGGCCACCAACGTAGTTACTTATCCCGGAAACCGAACCTGTCGCATAGCTGTTGCTAATCTCACCAAGATACACTTGTCCCACAAGGCCGCCAACTCTGCCTTGACCGGAAACCGAAGCTGTCGCATAGCTGCTGTTGATGTCTCCACCAACCCACCCCGCAAGGCCACCAACGAAGTAACTTCTCCCGGAAACCGAACCTGCCGCATAGCTGCTGTTGATGTTTCCATGAACCCACCCCGCAAGGCCACCAACGTAGTTACCTCTCCCGGAAACCGAAGCTGCCGCATAGCTATTGTTTATCTCGCCACTGCTTAGCCCCACAAGTCCACCAACATTAGCAACCCCGGAAACCGAACCCGTCGCGGAGCAGCCCTCTATCACACCGAAGTTGCTACCAACCAATAACCCTGCATAAGAATTAAAACCTGCGGTCACACGCGAGTCGACTAGTATTAAGCTCCGTATAGTCGCTCCTTTTGCCAATTTGGAGAACAGACCTATATGCTTGAAGTGGTTTATGCCACTACGACTGATCGTCAACGAACTGATCTTGTGGGTGCTTGCGTTCACGAACGAGCCCGAAAACCCATCTCCCTCACCGCTTGCGATCGGCTCAAAACCCTTACTATTGTTCCAATCCTTGGTCTCACTCGCGTCAATGTCGGCAACCAATTCGTAGTACGCTGTCGGGCTTGAACTAATGTCTTGTAACTGGCAGAGCTTCCCGATTTTGTAAGGATCACCTTTGATACCATTCCCCTTCTTCACCTTCATTTCAGGTGTGCATCCATTGCCTTCAAAGGCTTGGGCAAAGGCGGGCGACAGAACGCAGGACAAAACAAGCAGCAGGCAGGCGTACGCTGCCTTTCCAAAACCTGTCAAGGCCGCGCCTGAAACCGCACGTCTGACACAACGAACACCAAGTTTCGCCATGGGCATTACCAACAACTCATGACAACGAACGAAGGGCGTGAGGTGGCGATACGACATGTTGCGGCGTGAAGCAAGTCAGCGACCGAGCCTTGGGAACAAGTCCGCCGTCCTGCCATAAAACAGGAATATCCAAGGTTCAGCAGAGCCTCGCGAGATAGCTGGCTGTCAATGGCGCACCCTCTGCGGGCAGGAAGCAGAACAGAAAATAACGGCTTGGCCTCTCGTCTGGGCTAAAAGTGTGCAGGAGCGTTCCGGAAGAAATTGTGCATCTGCACAGGGTACGGATTCAGTCAGTCGCTGTCAAACATCGGAGGCAGGCAGGGGTCACAGTGGCCGCTCGGAAAATATGTGGCAATGGCAAGCAAGTTGGGCTGAGCTGACGCCGGAAAACGTCGGCGAACTCTCTGGTAGGGGGTTTGGGGGGTTGCGGCTTGCCGGCCGGAAAAGTTCGCTGAAACCGCACCAGAACACCAAAACATTAGCGGGGTTGCTGATTGACCGAAACTGCAGAATAGCCGAGGAACAGGAGCCGAGTCCGTGATGGTTTGCGCAGGTACCTCGGGCATGACCTGAAAACAAAAGAGCATGGGCAGGCTGCTGCATACCATTGGTCGGGATCTGCGAGCACACGAGTAAAGCAAGCCTGGTTCAGCAATTGCGGTTCTACAACGTCTTCCTGTGATGGTCTTAGGCAAGAGCATGGGCAAGCTGCTGCATACCATTGGCCGGGTCTGTCAGCACACGAGCGAAGCAAGCCTGGTTCAGCAGTAACGGTTCACGTTGCGTCTTCCCGTGATGGTCTTAAGGCAAGAGCGTGGGCAGGCTGCTGCATACCATTGGTCGGGTCTGTCAGTCAGCATACGAGCGAAGCAAGACTGGTTCAGCGGTAGCGGTTCTGCAACTTCTTCCCGTGATGGTCTTAAGGAATAGCATTGGCAGGCTGCTGCATACCATTGGTCGGGTCTGTCAGTCAGCATACGAGCGAAGCAAGACTGGTTCAGCGGTAGAGGTTCCCACTGCGTCTTCCCGTGATGGTCTTAAGGAAAAACATGGGCACACTGCTGCATACCATTGGTCGGGTCTGTCAGCACACGAGCGAAGCAAGCCTGGTTCAGCGGTAGCGGTTCCCCGTTGCGTCTTCCCGTGATGGTCTTACGAAAGAGCATGGGCAGGCTGCTGCATACCATTGGTCGGGTCTGTCAGCATACGAGCAAAGCAAGCCTGGTTCAGCAGTAACGGTTCCCGCTGCGTCTTCCTGTGATGGTCTTACGAAAGAGCGTGGGCAGGCTGCTGCATACCATTGGTCGGGTCTGTCAGCACACGAGCGAAGCAGCCCGACCCAGAGAAGTAGAGGTTCCCACTGCGTCTTCCCGTGATGGTCTTCGGGAAGAGTATGGGCAGACTGCTGCATACCATTGGCCGGGTCAGTCAGCACACGAGCGAAGCAAGCCTGGTTCAGCGGTAGAGGTTCCCACTGTGTCTACCCGTGATGGTCTTCGGGAAGAGTATGGGCAGGCTGCTACATACCATTAGCCGGGTCTGTCTGTCAGCACACGAGCAAAGCAAGCCTGGTTCAGCGGTAGCGGTTCCCCGTTGCGTCTTCCCGTGATGGTCTTACGGAAGAGTATGGGCAGGCTGCTGCATACCATTGGCCGGGTCTGTCAGTCAGCACACGAGCGAAGCAAGCCTGGTTCAGCGGTAGCGGTTCCCCGTTGCGTCTTCCCGTGATGGTCTTACGAAAGAGCGTGGGCAGGCTGCTTGCATACCATTGGTCGGGTCTGTCAGTCAGCACATGACGAAGCAAGCCTGGTTCAGCGGTAGCGGTTCTGCAACGTCTTCCCGTGGTGGTCTTTCAGCTTTCCCCTGCTGACAACCCGGTAATCCCACGGCTCCGACTCCCCCCTCTTTCATGTCCGCCATGACCTGCGCCTGCATAGCCATCTCGTCCAACGTGCCGGCAGACACCGGAAATTCATCCTGTCTTCCCCGATAGACAACTGAAACCCGGCTCTTTTCCCAGTCGAAAAATAAGCACTACCCTGACATCCTTCCTGACCTTTGCCACGTAGTTCAAAGGCACAGTGCGAACTTCAGGTAAGAAACAAGGAAAAAAACCTGAAGGAACCAGCTTCCGTGTCATCACGTGACCATTGTCAGAGCGAACAAGGCTTAGCTCAAGATCGGCACCTTGGAGGGATTCAGTTACCCGGCAAGAAGTCTTGAAATCAGCCAAGTGAAAGTTGCGACCGGCGGCGTAACCGGGCAGCACACAAAGCCCTGTACAAAGCAGCGCAAAGGCAAAAGTAGTGGTGACTATGCGCCGCAGCAAGCACCTGTTTCTTATCGCCTGTCTGGAAAGCATCGGATCCTTATACTTGGTATTTTGTTCCGGAAGACACACCATGTCCCCCTCGGAAGTCAGGCGGTGATAGCACACGGGCGGGCTGATAGCAGGGAACGCCGGCGAACTGCGTGGTGCTCACGACCGCTGCTGTCTGGTGGCTTGTCAGTCCTGAAGGATGGCTCCGACGACCACGACACCTCGGGATTCCAAGAATTATCCTGAGAGGAATTGATGATGATTTGCTTTCTCCTCGCCAACAGATACAACACAATGTCGTGATCATTTTCAAGCTATTGGCACTCATGAAGAATTCCTTATGGTGCAGCAATGCTTGTTAAAAAGGCGGAGATTATCAGGTCTTGAAATACCCTTCTGCCTGCTCACGGCTCAAGAAGCCTGTCAGGTTCAACAACGTGGCTTGCACAGATGGCAATGCAGACATCTCGGGCACGCACGTTTCATGCTGCTGTCTGTAGCTTGTCAGTCCTGAAGGATGGCTCCGACGACCACGACACCTCGGGATTCCAAGAATTATCCTGAGAGGAATTGGTGATTGTTTGCTTTCTCTTCGCCAACAGATACAACACTACGTTGTGATCATTCGCATGGTATTGAGGCACGCAAATGCCTGCAACATTGTCAAGCATCGGAGATTGTCAGGGGTCATCAATAGCCGCCTGGAAAACCTGAAGGCAGTGATAGCACACGGGCAGGCTGACAGCAGGGAACGCCGGCAACTCCCTGGCGTATGTGTCGCGTGCTGCTGTCTGGGGGCTTGTCAGTCCTGAAGGATGGCTCAGACGCCCACGACACCCCAGGATTCCAAGGAATAATCCTGAGAGGAATTAATGATTGTTTGCTTTCTCCTCGCCAACAGACACAGCACAATGACGTGATCATTTTCATGCGATTGGCACTCATGAAGAATTCCTTATGGTGCAACAATACCTGTTAAAGTGGTAGAGATTATCAGGTCTTCAAATACCCTTCTTCCTGCTCCCGATTCAATAACATATCACAGGTTCAATAACACGGCCTGCATGGATGGCCACCTCTTCTATAAAAGCCTATACGAGCCAAACCTGCCCGGGAGCCTTTGCCAATGCATTAACCCGCCAAAGCATTCAGGATTATCTCGGGACAACGCCTAATTCGCGGGTCTTTCTGCGCCTCACTCGCGCCTTTCTGTCCTGCCTCTTTTGCTATCCCGAGAGATTGGCTGTATTCCCTACCGTACTGCGCCGCCTAAATACACCTTCACACGTAGCGGTCTTGTGAGGGCTGTGGGGGCTTCCTGAAGAACCTGAATTGGAATCCGGTCAACGTCTCCGGAAATATTGTTCCTGAGCACAACATAAAAGCCTTTGCCAACCAGCTCAGTCAGTCCACTGCCCACTACCACAAGCGTTGCCGTGCTGGCACCACTCGTGGGTTTTCCGGGATCAGTAAACATTGTGCTGGTGCTACCACCTCCGAGGTCAAAGTAGACCAAATCACGCAACGAGGTCGGCACACCAGAAAGAGACCACGTCAGAGTGACTGATTCTCCTGGAGGGCCCAGGTAATCTGCCTCTAGAAAAAGTTGCGTGACGCCCGTAGAAGCTGTCACCACCACCAAGTCGGCGGAACCTTTGACATACGGCTTCAGGTTCAACTCCAAATTCCGGTTGCTTGACAATTGCGGCAAGTCCGTAGCACTGCCAAAATCCCAAACATTCGCATCCCAGTCCCCGTAAGTATTCTCTTGGGAACCAAGCAGACAGAACCTTCTGACCGTCGTCGGACAACGCAACTGCGCAAAAGTGCGTCCTTCACCCAAGCCATTGTTCCGACCTCTGGCGGCATAATAACTGTTCACGATGCTTGAGCTGGCTTGGTATCCCACGAGACCACCAACGCTCTCACCGGTTCCAAAAACCGAACCCGTCGCGTAGCTGTTACTGATGCTTGAGTTGGATCCTTGTTCTCCCACGAGACCACCAACGCTTTCACCGGTTCCAAAAACCGAACCCGTCGCGTAGCTGTTGTTTATGTCTCCTTGGCTCCCTCCCGCGAGACCGCCAACAAAATTATCCCCGGAAACCGAACCTGTCGCGTAGCTGTTGCTGATGCTTGATCTGATATATTGGACTCCCACGAGGCCGCCAACGTAGCCAGTACCTGTTACCGTACTAGCTGTAAAGCTGCCGCTGATTTCGCCGTTGTTCCATCCCACGAGGCCACCAACCTGCTCTCTACCAGAAACCGAACCCGTCGCGTAGCTGCTGCTGATGCTTGATCTGTTATCTTGGAGTCCCACGAGGCCGCCAACGTTGTTGCCAGTACCTGTTACCGTACTAGCTGTAAAGCTGCCGCTGGTTTCGCCGTAGCTCCATCCCACGAGGCCACCAACCTGCGCTCTACCAGAAACTGATCCCGTCGCAGAGCTGTTGCTGATGCGTGATTGGCGACTTTGGCGTCCCACGAGGCCGCCAACGTTGTCAGTACCTGTTACCTTACTGGCTACATAGCTGTTGTTTATGTTCCCTCCAATCTGTCCCACGAGACCACCAATCTGACTTCCACCAGAGACTGACCCCGTCGCAGTGCAGTCTCTGATCATTGCCAAGATTCCTTGTTGTCCCGCAAGACCGCCAACGGTACTAGTGCCCGTTACCGTACTGGCTGTATAGCTGCCGCTGATGCTGCCGCCGCTATATCCCACCAGACCACCAACATCCTCACTCCCGGAAACAAAACCTGTCGCGGCACTGTCCTCTATCACACCTTGGTTGTTGGAACCAACCAATGACCCTACGATATTACGCCCGGTCGTACGCGAGCCGACCAATACTATGCCTCGTATCGTCGCACCCGCTGCCAATATGGAGAACAGACCCACTCTGTCCATATCACTGCGGCTGATCGTCAGCGAACTGATCACGTAGTTGTTCGTGCTCACGAAAGAGCCCGAAAACCCATCTGTCGGAGTACTTGCAATCGGTTCAAAACCCGCGCCATCGTTCCAGTCCCTGGTTCTGCTCGCGTCAATGTCGGCAGCCAACTCGTAGTATGCTGTTGGGCTTGAACTTACATCCTGCAGCTGACAGATCCTCCTGATCTGATAGGGATTGTCTGATGTCCCCTCACCTGACTGCCCTGCCACCAAGTCTTCACCCGGCACCGTAGAACACACCGTTTCGATGGTGACAGTAAACGTGGTATCTACACCAACAGTACTTTTAACTTCCAGCACAAAGCTGCCCACACCATAAAAATCAAGCGAGGGGCGAACCACCTCAACCTCAACAGTGCCTCCTCCCGTCGAACCGCTGAACCGTACAGTCAAATCCTCTGCTATGTCCGTACTTAAGAAACTCCACGATAATCCAGCACCGTCTGAGTAAGGATTATCGGGGTCGGTTGCGCTAAAACTTAAAATGTTGCTGAGCAAACCATCCTGTATCGTTCCGATCTGCTCCCTTTCGCCATCCACCAATGGGCTCTCCCCCACAATCCGAACCCGAATCCGGTCATCATTGGCAGAAATATTGTTCTTGAGTACAACATAAAAGCCCTTTCCTGTCATAAGGTCATCGCGCACGGCAACAAGCGTCGCAACTGAACCATTTGCCTCTGTGCTGGTTGTACTATCTCCGAGCTCAAAGTAGACCAAACCGCCTAGTGTGGATGACTCATCGAAAAGAAGTGACCACGTCAGAGCGACTGATTCTCCTGGAGGACCCGGGTAATCTGCCTCTAGAGAAAGTTGCATGATGCCCGGAAAACCTGCCACCACCACCAACTCGGGGGAACTTTTGATATATGGCTTCAGGTTCAAATCCGAATTCCGGTTGCTCAACAATTGCGGCAATTCCGTAGCAGTGCCAAAATCCCAAACATTCGCATCCCAATCCCCATAAGTCCTTTGGTCTAAACTCGACAGACTACAGGTCGCGCTGGCCGCCATCGGACAACGCAATTGCGCAAAGGTGCGTTCTTCCCCTAAGCCATTGTTCCGACCTCTGGCAGGATAATAATAGCTGTTCACGATGCTTGAACTGATGCCTTGCTCTCCCACGAGACCACCAACGCTTTCACCGGTTCCAAAAACCGAACCTGTCGCGTAGCTGTTGTTTATGTCTCCTTGGCTCCCTCCCGCGAGACCGCCAACAAAATTATCCCCGGAAACCGAACCTGTCGCGTAGCTGTTGTTTATGTCTCCTTGGCTCCCTCCCACGAGACCACCAACCTGCTCTCTACCAGAAACCGAACCCGTCGCGTAGCTGTCTCTGATGCTTGAGTTGATGCCTTGGAATCCCACGAGACCACCAATGCCATCGCCGGTTCCAAAAACCGAACCTGTCGCGTAGCTGTTGTTTATACTTCCTGCGTTCAAACCCACTAGGCCGCCGGCGGCGAGAGTACCTGTTACCGTACTAGATACGGAGCTGCCGCTGATTTCGCCGTTGTTATACCCCACCAAGCCACCAACCCGTTCATAACCAAAAACTGATCCTGTCACGGAGCTGTCCTCTATCACGCCTTGGTTGGAACCAACCAATGACCCTACGTCAACAAGCCCGATCGTACGCGAGCCGACCAATACTATGCCTCGTATCGTCGCACCTGCTGCCAATTTGGAGAACAGACCCACGTTGAACGTATCACCGCGGCTGATCGTCAGCGAACTGATCACGTAGTTGTTCGTGCTCACGAAAGAGCCCGAAAACCCATCTCCGTCACCGCTTGCGATCGGGTCAAAACCCGCACCATCGTTCCAGTCCCTGGTTCTGCTCGCATCAATGTCGGCAGCCAACTCGTAGTACGCACTCAGGTTTGAACTTACATCCTGCAGCTGACAGATCCTCCTGATCTGATAGGGATTGTCTGATGTCCCCTCACCTGACTGCCCTGCCATCAAGTCTTCACCCGGCACCGTAGAGCACACCGTTTCGATGGTGACAGTAAACGTGGTATCTACACCAACAGGACTTTTAACTTCCAGTACAAAGCTGCCCACATCATAAAAATCGAGCGAGGGGCGAACCACCTCAACCTCAACAGTGCCTCCCCTTGTCGTACCGCTGAACCGTACAGTCGAACCCTCTGCTATGTCCGTACTTAAGAAACTCCACGATAATCCAGCACCGTCTGAGTAAGGATTATCGGGGTCGGTTGCGCTAAAACTTAGAATGTCGCTGAGCAAACTCTCCTGTATCATTCCGATTTGATCCCCTCCGCCATCTACCAACGGGCTCGCGCCCGCAACCCGAACCGGAATCCGGTCATCATTGGCAGAAATATCGTTCTTGAGTACAACGTAAAAACTTCTGCCTGCCAGATCCTCATTGCTCACCACCACAAGCGTTGCCGTACCAGCACTGTCCGTGGGCTTTACGGAATCAGTAAATGTTGTGCTGGTCGTATTGACTCCGAGGTCAAAGTAGACCAAATGACGCAACGTGGTCGGTACGCCGGAAAGAGACCACGTCAGAATGACTGATTCTCCTGGAGGACCCAGGTAATCTGCCACCAGAGAAAGTTGCGTGGTGACCGTAAAATCTGTCACCACCACCAAGTCGACGGAACCTTTGATGTACGGCTTCAGGTTCAACTCCGAATTCCGGTTGCTCGACAATTGCGGCAAGTCTGTAACACTGCCAAAATCCCAAACATTCGCATCCCAATCCCCATAAGTATTCTCTTGGGAACCCGACGGACAGGTCGCGCTGGCCGCCATCGGACAACGCAATTGCGCAAAGGTGCGTTCTTCCCCCAAGCCATTGCTTTGCCCTCTGGCAGGATAATAGCTGTTGCTGATGCTTGACCCGTCTCCCTGGTTCCCCACGAGACCACCAACGCTCTCATCGGTTCCAAAAACCGAACCCGTTGCATAGCTGTAGCTGATGACGCTTGCATCGAGTTCCTGGTATCCCACCAAGCCGCCAATATTACTTTGCCCAGAAACCGAGCCCGTCGCGTAGCCATTGTTTATGTTTCCCTGGCTCCGCCCCACCAGGCCGCCAACATTACTTTGCCCGGAAACCGAGCCCGTCGCGTAGCTGCCTCTGATGTTTGAGTTGGCTTCCTGGTGTCCCACGAGACCACCAATGTTTTCATTGACCCCGACAACCGAACCCGTTGCATAGCTGTCGCTGATGACGCTTGCATTGGGTTCCTGGTATCCCACGAGACCGCCAACATTACTTTGCCCAAAAACAGAACCCGTCGCGTAGCTGTCGCTGATCCTTGCGCTGAACACCTGGTGCCCCACGAGACCGCCAACCTCACTTTCACCAGAGACTGACCCCGCCGCAGAGCTGCCACTGATGCTTGAGGTGAATTCTTCGGCACCCACGAGACCACCAACCTGGTTTACACCAGAGACTGACCCCGTCACAGAGCAGTCCTTTATCACACCTGCACCGAAACCAACCAATGACCCTACGTAATTACCCCCGATCGTACGCGAGCCGACCAATACTATGCCTCGTATCGTCGCACCTACTGCCGATTTGGAGAACAGACCCACGTTGTCCGTATCGCCACGGCTGATCGTCAGCGAGCTGATCACGTAGTTGTTCGTGTTCACGAAAGAACCCGAAAATCCATCCTCACTGCTTGCGATTGGCTCAAAGCCCGCACCTTCGTTCCAGTCCTCGGTCCTGCTCGCGTCAATGTTGTCCACTAGCTCGTAGTACGCTGTCGGGCTTGAACTGATGTCTTGCAGTTGACAGAGCCTCCTGATCTGGTAGGGATTGTCTGATGTCCCCTCACCTGCCTGCCCTGCCATCAAGTCTTCACCCGGTACCGCAGAGCATACGTCTTCGATGGTAACAGTAAACGTGGTCTTTACACCGGCGGGGCTTTCAACTGCCAGCACAAAACTTCCCACATAAAGGTCAAGCGAGTCGCGGCGCACCTCTACCTCAACAACGCCTCCACTTTGCGAACCGGTGAACACTACGGTCGAGCCCTCTGCTACACCATCTCTGCTGAAAAAATCCCACGATAAACCAGCACCGCGAGAGCCAGGACTGTCTTGGTCAGTCGCGCTAAACCTCAAGATGGTTCTGTCCGAGCCATCCCATATTGTTTCGGTCTGCTCTCTTCCGCCATCCACCACCGGGCTTGCACCCGCAACCCGAACCGGAATCCGGTCAACATTGGCAGAAATATCGTTCTTGAGCTCAACATAAAAGCCCTCGCCAGCTGACCCCTCATTGCCCGCCACCACAAGCATTACCGGACTGGCACTACTCGTGAGTTTTCCGGAATCAGTAAACATTTCGTCGGTGCTGCCGTCTTTGCGGACAAAGTAGACGGAATTACTCAGCGAGGGAGGTACGTCGGAAAGAGACCATGTCAAAGTCACTGGATCCGTAGAACCCGTGTAGCCCACAGAGAAACTAAAGGTGGTGTTCCCCATGGTCGTCGCCGGGCGAATGTCACCATCCCGGAAGATATAGGGTTGATCCGCCTCAGTCCGAATCAGAACCCGGTCAGCATTGTCAGAAATATTGTTCCTGAGCTCAACATAAAAGCTCTTGCCAGCCAGCCCCACATTGCCCACTACCACAAGCGTTACCGGGCTGAAACCAGCCGCAGACTCCCCCCTATCAGTAAACGTTGCGCTGGTCACGCCATCCTCAAGGGCGAAGTAGACGAAATCTCTTAGCGTATCCGGAACATCAGAAACAGACCACGTCAAAGTCACTGGTTCTCCAGGTGGACCTGCGTAACCTACAGAAAAACCAAAGGTGGTAGTGCTCCCAATCCTCGCCGAGACAGTGTCATTCCGGAGGATATAGGGTCGCCTCGCATTCTCAACCCGAACCAGAATCCGGTCATCTCTGGTGGAAATATTGTTCGTGAGTACAACGTAAAAGTCACTTCCTGCCGCAAGTCCATCGCGCACGACCGAAAGCATCGCAACAGAGCCATTTACCTCTTTGCCAGTTGTGCCATCCTCACGGACAAAGTAGACCAAATCGCTCAGCTGATCCGGCACACCTGAAACAGACCACGTCAAAATGACTGATTCTCCAAAACTTGGAGTGCCCTGGTAATCTGCCTCTAAAGAAAATTGCGTGACGCCCGCAAAACCTGTCTCCACCACCAATTCGGCGGAGCCTTTGATATACGGCTTCCGGTTCAAGGCCGAACCCTGGATGCCGACCCCTAGCGGCGAGTCCGAACCCTGGGTGCCGAACAATTGCGGCAAGTCCGTAGCACTGCCAAAATCCCAAACATCTGCGTTCCATCCCTCGTAAGTCCTTTGGTTCAGATCCGACAGCGAACCACAGGCCGCGCTGGGCGTCGTCGGACAGCGCAACTGCGCAAAGGTTCGTTCTTCCCCCAAGCCATTGTTCCGCCCTCTGGCGGCGTAGTAGCTATTGCTGATGGTGGAGACGCTGGCGGAGATGCGGCGACCCACCAGGCCGCCAACATCTCTTTGCCCGAAAACCGAACCCGTCGCGTAGCCGTTAATTATGTTCCCGCCGCTCTCTCCCACCAAGCCGCCAATGTTGTCACCGGTTCCAAAAACCGAACCCGTCGCGTAGCTGTCGCTGATGGTCGAGGCGATTGCTTGGCGTCCCACGAGTCCGCCGACATGATCATTCCCGGAAACCGAGACTGTTGCATTGCTGCCACTGGTGACTGAGCCGAGGTCTTGGTATCCCACGAGACCGCCAACTTCCACATTCCCGGAAACAGAACCTGTTGCATTGCTGTTGTTTATGTTTCCGTTGCTTTGGCCAACAAGCCCACCAACAAGATTTCCTCCCCCAACAACCGAATCTGTCGCGAAGCAGCCCTCTATCACACCCGCACCCGTGTTGAAACCAACCAATGACCCCACGTTTTCACGCCCGGTCGTACGCGAGCCGACCAGTCTTATGCCTTGTATCGTTCCACCACCCAATACGGAGAACAAACCTACGTTTCTTTCTTCACCACGACTGATCGTCAGCGAACGGATCTCGTAGGTGCCCGGGTTCACGAAAGAACCCGAAAAACTTGCGATCGGCTCAAAACCCGCACGGTTATTCCAACCCTCGGTCTCTCTCGCGTCAATGTTGTCCATTAGCACGTAGTACGCCGCCGGGCTTGAACTGATGCCTTGCAACTGGCAAATGTTTGTTACCTGATAGGGAGTACTTGCAGTTCCGGAACCTGTCATGGCTTGCGAACCCGCAGGGCACGGCACCTCAGAGACTTGGGCAAAGGCGGGCGACAGAGCGCAAGACAAAACAAGCAACAGGCTGACACAGACTGCCTTTCCAAAATCTGTCAAGTCCGCACCTGAAACTGCATATCTGACACAACGAACACCAAGTTTTAGCATGGGCACCTCAAAACTATTGACAACAAACAAGAAACACGAGGCGGCGACGCACTACTGGCGTGGCACAAGGCAAAGCCCCGACCGAGTCTTAGGAACAGGGGTGCTATCTTACTGCATGAACAGGAATATTCAAGGTTCAGAAGCCTGGTCAAATAGCAAGCTGTCTGTGGCTTGTCAGTTCAGGAGAATGGCCCAGACGACCACGACATCCCAGGATTCCAAGGAATAATCTTGAGAGGAATTGATGATTATCTGCTTTCTCTCGGTCAACAGATACAACACAATGTCGTGATCATTTTCATGGCATTGACACTCATGAAGAATTCCTTATGGTGCAGCAATGCTTGTTAAAAAGGCGGAGATTATCAGGTCTTGAAATACCCTTCTGACTGCTCACGGCTCAATAAGCCTGTCAGGTTCAATAACGTGGCTTGCACAGATGGCAATGCAGACATCTCGGGCGCGCACGTCTCATGCTGCTGTCTGTGGCTTGTCAGTTCAGGAGAATGACCCTGACGACCACGACATCCCAGGATTCCAAGGAATAATCCTGAGAGGAATTGATGATGATTTGCTTTCTCCTCGCCAACAGACACAACACAATGACGTAATCATTTTCATGCGATTGGCACTCATGAAGAATTCCTTATGGTGCAACAATACCTGTTAAAGAGGCAGAGATTATCAAGTCTTCAAATACCCTCCTGCCTGCTCCCGATTCGATAAATACCTCAGGTTCAATAACACGGCTTGCATGGATGGCAATCTCTTCTACAAAACCCTGTATGAACCAAACTTGTCAGGAAGTTTTTTCTGTCTGGATATATACGAGCCAAACCTGCCCGGGAGCCTCTGCCAATGCATTAACCCGCCAAAGCATTCAGGATTATCTCAGGACAACGCCTATTCGCGGGTCTTTCTGCTCCTCACTCGCGCCTTTCTGTCCTGCCTCTTTTACTATCCCGAGAGATTGGCTGTATTCCCTACCGTACTGCGCCGCCTAAATACACCTTCACACGTAGCGGTCTTGTGAGGGCGGTGGGGGCTTCCTGAAGAACCTGAATTGGAATCCGGTCAACGTCGCCGGAAATATTGTTCCTGAGCACAACATAAAAGCCCTTGCCAACCAGCTCAGCCAGCCCACTGCCCACTACCACAAGCGTTGCCGTGCTGGCACCACTCGTGGGTTTTCCGGGGTCAGTAAACATTCTGCTGGTGCTGCCGCCTTCGCGGACAAAGTAGACCAAATGACTCAACGAGGTCGGCACACCAGAAAGAGACCACGTCAGAGTGACTGATTCTCCTGGGGGGCCCAGGTAATCTGCCTCTAGAAAAAGTTGCGTGACGCCCGCAGAAGCTGTCACCACCACCAAGTCGGCGGAACCTTTGACATACGGCTTCAGGTTCAACTCCAAATTCCGGTTGCTTGACAATTGCGGCAATTCCGTAGCAGTGCCAAAATCCCAAACATTCGCATCCCAGTCCCCGTAAGTATTCTCTTGGGAACCAAGCAGACAGATCCTTCTGACTGTCGTCGGACAACGCAACTGCGCAATAGTGCGTCCTTCACCCAAGCCATTGTTCCGACCTCTGGCGGCATAATAACTGTTCACGATGTCGCCATCGCTATCGCCCACGAGACCACCAACGCTCTCACCGGTTCCAAAAACCGACCCCGTCGCGTAGCTGTTACTGACGCTTGAACCGTCAAGTTGGCCTCCCACGAGACCACCAACCCACTCTGCACCAGAAACTGATCCCGTCGCGTAGCTGTTATTTATGTCTCCTTGGCTCCGTCCCACGAGACCACCAACCCACTCTGCACCAGAAACCGAACCCGTCGCGTAGCTGTTATTTATGTCTCCTTGGCTCCGTCCCACGAGACCACCAACCTGCTCTCTACCAGAAACCGAACCCATCGCGTAGTTGCTGCTGATGCGTGATCTGTTATCTTGGAATCCCACGAGGCCACCAACCTGATCTCCACCAGAAACCGAACCCATCGCGTAGCTGCTGCTGATGGCACCTGTATTTTGTCCCACGAGGCCACCAACCTGCTCTCTACCAGAAACCGAACCCGTCGCGTAGCTGCTGCTGATGGCACCTGTATTTTGTCCCACGAGGCCACCAATGACGCTGCCGTTACCTTCTGAAATTGAGCCCGCAGCATAGCCATTGTTTATATTTCCGTAGTTCCATCCCACCAAACCACCAACATACAGACTCCCGGAAACAAAACCTGTCGCGGAGCTGTCCTCTATCACGCCTTGGCTGTCACCAACCAATGACCCTACGATATTACGCCCGGTCGTACGCGAGCCGACCAATACTATGCCTCGTATCGTCGCACCTGCTGCCAATTTGGAGAACAGACCCACGTAGTCCATATCACTGCGGCTGATCGTCAGCGAACTGATCACGTAGTTGTTCGTGCTCACGAAAGAACCCGAAAATCCATCTGTCGGAGTACTTGCGATCGGGTCAAAACCCGCGCCATCGTTCCAGTCCCTGGTTCTGCTCGCGTCAATGTTGGCAGCCAACTCGTAGTACGCTGTTGGGCTTGAACTTACATCCTGCAGCTGACAGATCCTCCTGATCTGATAGGGATTGTCTGATGTCCCCTCACCTGACTGCCCTGCCACCAAGTCTTCACCCGGCACCGTAGAGCACACCGTTTCGATGGTGACAGTGATCCTGGTTCTTCCACCAGCAGGACTTTTAACTTCCAGTACAAAGCTGCCCACATCATAAAAATCGAGCGAGGAGCGAACCACCTCCACCTCAACAGTGCCTCCCCTTGTCGTACCGCTGAACCGTACAGTCGAACCCTCTGCTATGTCCGTACTTAAGAAACTCCACGACAATCCAGCACCGTCTGAGTAAGGATTATCGGGGTCGGTTGCGCTAAAACTTAGAATATTGCTGAGCAAACCATCCTGTATCGTTCCGATCTGATCCCCTACGCCATCCACCAACGGGCTCGCGCCCGCAACCCGAACCGGAATCCGGTCATCGTTGGCTGAAATGTCATTCTTGAGTACAACGTAAAAACTTCTGCCTGTCAGCTCCTCATTGCTCACCACCACAAGCGTCGCCGTACCAGCACTGTCCGTGGGCTTTACGGAATCAGTAAATGTTGTGCTGGTCGTATTGACTCCGAGGTCAAAGTAGACCAAATGACGCAACGTGGTCGGTACGCCGGAAAGAGACCACGTCAGAGTGACTGATTCTTCTGGAGGCCCCAGGTAATCTGCCACCAGAGAAAGTTGCGTGGTGCCCGTAAAATCTGTCACCACCACCAAGTCGACGGAGCCTTTGATATACGGCTTCAGGTTCAAATCCGAATTCCGGTTGCCCGACAATTGCGGCAATTCCGTAGCAGTGCCAAAATCCCAAACACTCGCATCCCAGTCCTCGTAAGTATTCTCTTGGGAACCCGGCGGACAGGTCGCGCTGGCCACCGTCGGACAACGCAATTGCGCAAAGGTGCGTCCTTCCCCCAAGCCATTGCTTTGCCCTCTGGCGGCGTAATAGCTATTACGGATGGTAGAGACAGTGCCGGCAGCAGAGATGTGGTATCCCACCAGGCCGCCAATATTTCCCGCCCCGAAAACCGAGCCTGTCGCGTAGCCATTGTTTATGCTTCCTTCGTTTTCTCCCACCAGACCGCCAATATTACTTTGCCCGGAAACCGAGCCCGTCGCGTAGCTGTCTCTGATGCTTGAGTCGGCTTCTTGGTGCCCCACGAGACCACCAACGTTTTCATCGGTTCCAGCAACCGAACCCGTCGCATAGCTGTTGTCAATGATGTTTGCGCCGAATTCTTGGTGTCCCACGAGGCCACCAACATTTCTTTGCCCGGAAACCGAACCTGTCGCGGAACTGTCGCTGATCCCTGCGCTGTACTCCTGGAGTCCCACGAGACCACCAACCTGGCTTCCGCCAGAGACTGACCCCGTCGCATAGCTGCCTCTGATGCTTGAGTTGCCTCCTTGGCGTCCCACGAGACCACCAATGTTTTCATCGGTTCCGACAACCAAACCCGTCGCGTAGCTGTCGCTGATGACGCTTGCAACGGATTCCTGGTATCCCACCAAACCACCAACATCTCTTTGCCCGGAAACCGAACCTGTCGCATAGCTGTCGCTGATCCTTGCGCTGAACACCTGGAATCCCACGAGACCACCAACCTGGCTTTCACCAGAGACTGACCCCGTCGCAAAGCTGCCACTGATGCTTGAGATGAATTCTTCGGCACCCACGAGACCACCAACCTGGTTTACACCAGAGACTGACCCCGTCACAGAGCAGTCCTTTATCACACCTGCTCCGAAACCAACCAATGACCCTACGTAATTACGCCCGGTCGTACGCGAGCCGACCAATACTATGCCTCGTATCGTCGCACCTACTGCCGATTTGGAGAACAGACCCACGTTGTCCGTATCGCCACGGTTGATCGTCAGCGAGCTGATCACGTAGTTGTTCGTGCTCACGAAAGAACCCGAAAATCCATCCTCACTGCTTGCGATTGGCTCAAAGCCTGCACCTTCGTTCCAGTCCTCGGTCCTGCTCGCGTCAATGTTGTCCACTAGCTCGTAGTACGCTGTCGGGCTTGAACTGATGTCTTGCAGTTGACAGAGCCTCCTGATCTGGTAGGGATTGTCTGATTTCCCCTTACCTGTCTGCCCTGCCATCAAGTCTTCACCCGGCACCGCAGAGCATACGTCTTCGATGGTGACAGTGAACGTGGTCTTTACACCGGCAGGGCTTTCAACTGCCAGCACAAAACTTCCCACATAAAGGTCAAGCGAGTCGCGGCGCACCTCTACCTCAACAACGCCTCCACTTTGCGTACTGATGAACACTACGGTCGATCCCTCTGCTACGCCATCTCTGCTGAAAAAATCCCACGATAAACCAGCACCGCGAGAACCAGGACTGTCTTGGTCAGTCGCGCTAAACCTCAGGATGGTTCTGGTCGAGCCATCCCATATTGTTTCGGTCTGCTCTCTTCCGCCATCCACCACCGGGCTTGCACCCGCAACCCGAACCGGAATCCGGTCAACATTGGCAGAAATATCGTTCTTGAGCTCAACATAAAAGCCCTCGCCAGCTGACCCCTCATTGCCCGCCACCACAAGCATTACCGGACTGGCACTACTCGTGAGTTTTCCAGAATCAGTAAACATTTCGCTGGTGCTGCCGTCTTTGCGGACAAAGTAGACGGAATTACTCAGCGAGGGAGGTACGTCGGAAAGAGACCATGTCAAAGTCACCGGATTCGGAGAACCCGTGTAGCCCACAGAGAAACTAAAGGTGGTGTTCCCCATGGTCGCCGCCGGGCGAATGCCACCATCCCGGAAGATATAGGGTTGATCCGCCTCAGTCCGAATCAGAACCCGGTCAGCATTGTCAGAAATATTGTTCCTGAGCTCAACATAAAAGCTCTTGCCAGCCAGCCCCATATTGCCCACTACCACAAGCGTTACCGGGCTGAAACCAGCCGCAGACTCCCCCCTATCAGTAAACGTTTCGCTGGTCGCGCCATCCTCAAGGGCGAAGTAGACGAAATCTCTTAGCGTATCCGGCACATCAGAAACAGACCACGTCAAAGTCACTGGTTCTCCAGGTGGACCTGCGTAACCTACAGAAAAACCAAAGGTGGTAGTGCTCCCAATCCTCGCCGAGACAGTGTCATTCCGGAGGATATAGGGTCGCCTCGCATTCTCAACCCGAACCAGAATCCGGTCATCTCTGGTGGAAATATTGTTCGTGAGTACAACGTAAAAGTCACTTCCTGCCGCAAGTCCATCGCGCACGACCGAAAGCATCGCAACAGAGCCATTTACCTCTTTGCCAGTTGTGCCATCCTCACGGACAAAGTAGACCAAATCGCTCAGCTGATTCGGCACACCTGAAACAGACCACGTCAAAATGACTGATTCTCCAAAACTTGGAGTGCCCTGGTAATCTGCCTCTAAAGAAAATTGCGTGACGCCCGCAAAACCTGTCTCCACCACCAATTCGGCGGAGCCTTTGATATACGGCTTCCGGTTCAAGGCCGAACCCTGGATGCCGACCCCTAGCGGCGAGTCCGAACCCTGGGTGCCGAACAATTGCGGCAAGTCCGTAGCACTGCCAAAATCCCAAACATCTGCGTTCCATCCCTCGTAAGTCCTTTGGTTCAGATCCGACAGCGAACCACAGGCCGCGCTGGGCGTCGTCGGACAGCGCAACTGCGCAAAGGTTCGTTCTTCCCCCAAGCCATTGTTCCGCCCTCTGGCGGCGTAGTAGCTATTGCTGATGGTGGAGACGCTGGCGGAGATGCGGCGACCCACCAGGCCGCCAACATCTCTTTGCCCGAAAACCGAACCCGTCGCGTAGCCGTTAATTATGTTCCCGCCGCTCTCTCCCACCAGGCCGCCAATGTTGTCACCGGTTCCAAAAACCGAACCCGTCGCGTAGCTGTCGCTGATGGTCGAGGCGATTGCTTGGCGTCCCACGAGTCCGCCGACATGATCATTTCCGGAAACCGAGACTGTTGCATTGCTGCCACTGGTGACTGAGCCGAGGTCTTGGTATCCCACGAGACCGCCAACTTCCTCATTCCCGGAAACAGAGCCTGTTGCATTGCTGTTGTTTATGTTTCCGTTGCTTTGGCCAACAAGCCCACCAACAAGATTTTCTCCCCCAACAACCGAATCTGTCGCGAAGCAGCCCTCTATCACACCCGCACCCGTGTTGAAACCAACCAATGACCCCACGTTTTCACGCCCGGTCGTACGCGAGCCGACCAGTCTTATGCCTTGTATCGTTCCACCACCCACGGAGAACAAACCTACGTTTCTTTCTTCACCACGATTGATCGTCAGCGAACGGATCTCGTAGGTGCCCGAGTTCACGAAAGAACCCGAAAAACTTGCGATCGGCTCAAAACCCTTACCTCTATACCAATCCTCGGTCTCACTCGCGTCAATGTCGTTCATTAGCACGTAGTACGCTGCCGGGCTTGAACTGATGCCTTGCAACTGGCAAATGTTTGTTACCTGATAGGGAGTACTTGCAGTTCCGGAACCTGTCATGGCTTGCGAACCCGCAGGGCACGGCACCTCAGAAACTTGGGCAAAGGCGGGCGACAGAGCGCAAGACAAAACAAGCAACAGGCTGACGCAGACTGCCTTTCCAAAATCTGTCAAGTCCGCACCTGAAACTGCATATCTGACACAACGAACACCAAGTTTTAGCATGGGCACCTCAAAATTATTGACAACAAACAAGAAACACGAGGCGGCGACGCACTACTGGCGTGGCACAAGGCAAAGCACCGACTGAGTTCTGACGAACAGGGGTGCTATCTTACTGCATGAACAGGAATATTCAAGGTTCAGAAGCCTGGTCAAATAGCAAGCTGTCAATGGCGCGCTTTAATCCTTTAGGGGGAGAGGGAAGCAGAACAGGAAGCAACGACTTGCCGTCCAGTCAGGTTTGGTGCAGGAGCGTTCCGAAAGCATCATGCGACTGCCAAGGCACAGCATCCAGCCACCCAGAGTCATCAGTGGCCGCCTGGAAAACCTGAAGGCAGTGACAACACACGAGCAGGCTGACAGCAGGGAACGCCGGCGAGCTCGCTGGTAGAGGGTTTGAGGATTTGCGGCTTGCCGGCCGGAAAAGTTCGTTGAAACCGCACCAGAACACCAAAACATTGGCGGGAACGCTGATTGACCGAATTTGCAGAATAGCCGAGGAACAGGGGCCGAGCCCGTGATGGTTTGCGCAGATACCTTGGGCATGACCTGAAAACAAAAGAGTATGAGCAGGCTGCTGCATACCATTGGTCGGGATCTGCGAGCACACGAGCGAAGCAAGTCTGGTTCAGAGATAGCGGTTTTACAACGTCTTCCCGTGATAGTCTTCGGGAAGAGCATGAGCAGTCTGCTGCATACCATTGGTCGGGTCTGTCAGTCAGCATACGAGCGAGGCAAGACTGGTTCAGCGGTAAAGGTTCCCACTGCGTCTTCCCGTGATGGTCTTTCAGTTTTCACCTGCTGACAACCCGGTAATCCCACGGCTCCGACTCCCCACCTTCCATGTCCGCCATGACCTGCGCCCCAGACACCGGGAACTCATCCTGTCTTCACCGATAGACAACTAAAATCTGGCTTTTTCATCAGCCGAAAAATAAGTGCCACCCTGACATCCTTCCCGACCTTTACCACGTTGTTCAAAGGCACAGTGCGAACTTCAGACAAGCAACAAGGAAAAAAGACCTGATTGAGCCAGCTTACGTGTCATCACGTGACCATTTTCAGAGCGAACAAGCCTCAGCTCCAGAACGACATCTTGGAGGGATTCTGTTATCCGGTAAGAAGCATTGAAATCAGCCAAGGGAAAGTCGCGACCCCGGCGACCACAACACATTCGGCTTTCAGGGAGTAATCCTGAGAGGGATTTATGATTATTTGCTTTCTCCTCGCCAACAGATACAACAAGACGTCGTGATCATTCTCATGGTATTGTGGCAAATGCCTGGAATTGTCAGGGTTCATCAATAGCCGCCTGGAAAATCTGAAAGCAGTGATAACACACGAGCGAGCCGATGGCATGGAACGCCGACAAGCTCACTGGCGTATGCGTCGCGTGCTGCTGTCTTGTGGCTTGTCAGTTCTGAAGGATGGCTCAGACAACCACGACATCCCAAGATTCCAGGGAGTAATCCTGAGAGGAATTGATGATTGTTTGCTTTCTCTTCGCCAACAGATACAACAAGACGTCGTGATCATTCTCATGGTATTGTGGCAAATGCCTGGAATTGTCAGGGTTCATCAATAGCCGCCTGGAAAATCTGAAAGCAGTGATAACACACGAGCGAGCCGATGGCATGGAACGCCGACAAGCTCACTGGCGTATGCGTCGCGTACTGCTGTCTTGTGGCTTGTCAGTTCTGAAGGATGGCTCAGACGACCACGACATCCCAAGATTCCAGGGAGTAATCCTGAGAGGAATTGATGATTGTTTGCTTTCTCTTCGCCAACAGGTACAACACAACGTCGTAATCATTCTCATGTTATTGGGGCACCCGGGAGAAATTCCTTATGGCGTAGCTATACCTGCAACGAAGCAGGGATTATCGGGTCTTCCAATAACCTTCTGTCAGCTCCCGATTCCATAAGCCTCTCAGGTTCAATAATACGGCCTGCATGGACGGCAAGCTCCTCTATAAAACCCTGTATAGGCCAAGCCTGCCTTGCCAGCGGACTGTTCTGTCTGAATATATATGAGCCAGGCTTACCCGGGAGCCTTTGTCAGTGAATTGACCAGCCAGCATACCGGATTATTTCGGGATAGCACTTTCGCAGCCTTTCAGTCATTCTTTTTTTGCCATCCCAAGGGATTGGCTGTACTTCCTACCGTACCGCACCTCCTAAATACACCCTCACACGCAGCGCGGGGAAGTCTCCTATAGCAGACAGTAATTGTGGCAGATCATCGGCGCTGCCAAAGTCCCAAACCCTGCTGCTCCATCCTGCGTATGTGACCAGACCAGCCTGCAACAAACACATTGCGTCAGGCGCAGTAGGGCAAGCAAGCTGCTCATAAGTGCGTTGCTCGCCCAGACCGTTCTTTTGACCTGTGTAGTAGCTGCTAACAATGTCGACTAACCTAACGCTAAAGCCCACGAGACCACCAATTCTGCTGGCTGTTCCCGTTACTGTGCTGTCTGCATAGCTTCGTCTGATGCCGGCACCCCATTCATTTCTTCCCACGAGACCGCCAACCTGGATTCTACCAAAGACTGCTGAGCCTGTCGCGGAGCAACCCTCTATCACGCCTGCGTTGGAACCAACCAATGACCCTACGCTACTACGCCCGGTCGTACGCGAGCCGACCAGTATGATGCCTCGTATAACCGCACCTCTTGCCAATCTGGAGAACAGACCCACATTGTCCGTATCACTACGACTGATCGTCAGCGAACGGATTTCGTAGTTGGTCGCGTTCACGAAAGATCCTGAAAATCCATTTCCCTCACCGCTTGCGATCGGCTCAAAACCCGCATCATCGTTCCAGTCCCTGGTTTTGCTCGCATCAATGTTGGCAGCCAACTCGTAGTACGCACTCGGACTCGAGCTTACATCCTGCAGCTGACAGAGACTCTTGATCTGGTAGGGATTACCCGGTGTCCCCGCACCTGTCTGCCCTGCCATCAAGTCCACCCCCGGCACCGTAGAGCACACCGCTTCGATGGTGACAGTAACCATGGTCTTTACACCAGAAGAATTTGTAACTTCCAGCACAAAGCTGCTCACATCATAAAGGCCAAGCGTACGGGTCACCTCCACGTCAACAGTACCGCCCCTTGTCGTACCGCTGAACTTTACAGCCGTACCCTCTGCTATGCGCTCCGTGCTGAAAAAACCCCACGATAAACCAGAACCGCCAGAACCAGGGTTATCTTGGTCAGTTGCTCCAAAACTTAGAATGGTGCGGGTTGAAGCCTCCAGTATCGTTCTGGTCTGCGTCTGCGCATCATTCAAAACCAAAAGTTGCTCAACATTGTCAAAAATACTGTTCCTGAACTCAACATAAAAGTCCCCGTCTGTCAGCCCCTCACCATCCGCTACCACAAGCGTTACCTCGCTGACACCGGGCCTGGACTTTTTGCGATCAATAAACTCTGTGCTGGTCGTACCATCTCCGCGGTCAAAGTAGGCCAAACCGCTTTGAACGGATGACGCATCAAAAGAAAGAGACCACGTTACAGTTGCTGGTTCTCCAGGACGACCCGGGTAATCTGCCTGCAAAGGAAAACGCGTGATACCCGTAGAAGCTGCACGCACCACCAACACGGCAGAACCTTTGATACGCGGCTTCCGGTTCAAGTCCGGATTTCGGTTGCCCAACAATTGCGGCAAGTCCGCAGTAGTGCCAAAATCCCAAACATCCGTATCCCATCCCACATAAGTCGAAGTGCTCTCTTGGGAATTCAGCAGACAGATCTCGCTGGCCGTAGTCGGACAACGCAACTGCGTAAAGCTGTGCTTTATCCCAAAGATCAACCCCGAGCCATTAGCTCCCACGCCTCTTTCCCCCAAGCTGTTACCCAGGTCGCCATAATAACTGTCGCTGATACTGCCGTAGCTGTTTCCCACGAGGCCACCCAGGCCATCAAGCCTAGAGACTAGCCCGCCAACCTGACCTGTCGCGTAGCTGTTGGTGATTCTTGAGCTGCTTCCTTGATATCCCACGAGACCACCAATTTGTCTTGCATTTACGACTGATCCCGTCGCATAGCTGTCACTGATATCGCCGTCCCCTCTTCCCACGAGACCGCCAAAACCTCCTCTGACATACTGCCCGGAAAAAGAACCCGTCGCGTAGCTCCTGCTGATCTTGCTTGCGACATCTCCCTGTCCCACAAGACCTCCAATCCGGGTTAAACCAGAGACCGACCCTACCGCGTGGCTGCTGTTTATGCTTCCTGAGTTCCGCCCCACCAGACCGCCAACCCGCCATGCACCAGAGACTGACCCCGTCGCGGAGCTGTCGCTGATGTTGCCTTCGCTCTTTCCCACCAGGCCGCCAACATCATCATCGCTTCCGAAAACCGGACCTGTTGCGAAGCTGTTGCTGATGTCTCCGCTGCTAAAGCCTACGAGGCCGCCAACGAAATCATCCCCGGAAACCGAACCTGTTGCGAAGCTGTTGTCAATGGTGCTACGGCCACTGCTATATCCCACGAGGCCGCCGACATTGCTTTGCCCGAAAACTGAACCTGTCGCGGAGTTGTTGTCTATCACACCCTGGTTGAAACCAACCAATGACCCCACGCTGTCACGCCCGGTGGTACGCGAGCCGACCAGAATTACGCCTTGTATCGTCGCACCATTTGCCAATCTGGAGAACAGACCTACGTTCGTTGTACTACTGCTGTTGATCGTCAGAGAACTGATCACGTAGTTGTCAGGGTTCACGAAAGAGCCAGAAAATCCATCTGTTGCAGTGCTTGCGATCGGCCTAAAACCCGCACCACCGTTCCAAACCTTGGTCTCACTCGCATCAATGTTGTCCACTAGCACGTAGTGCTTTGTTGGGTTTGAACTGATGCCTTGCAACTCGCAAAGCGTTCTGACTTCGTATGGATCGTCATTGCTGCCACTCCCCTCAGCATGCGTACACCCTGCGGAGGCTTGGGCAAAGGCGGGCGACAGAGCGCAAAGCAAAACAAGCAGCAGGCTGACATACGCTGCCTTTCCAAAATCAGTCAACCCCGCGCCTGAAACCGCACGTCTGACACAACGAACACCGAGTTTTAACATGAGCACTCCGACAACGACCAACAACAACAACGAACCTAAGGCACGACGCGTCAACGCACCAACCGAGTCTTAGGAGCAGGGTCTCCATTCTACTACATAAACAGAAATATTCAATGTTCAGAAGCCTGGTCAAACAGCAAGCTGTCAATGGCACGCTTTAACCCTTAGCGGGCAGGAAGCAGAACAGGAAGCAACGACCTGGCGTCCCGTCAGGTTTGGTGCAGGAGCGTTGGAAGCATCACGCATCTGCCAGGGCACAGCATCCAGCCACCCAGAGCCATCAATGGCCGTCTGGAAAACCTGAAGGCAGTGGCAACACACGGGCGGGCTGACAGCAGGGAACACCGGCAGGCTCACTGGCGTATGCGTCGCGTGCTGCTGTCTGGTGGCTTGTCAGTTCTGAGGGATGGCTCCGACGACCACGACACCCCGGGATTCCAAGGAATAATCCTGAAAGGGATTGATGATTGTTTACTTTCTCCTCGCCAACAGATACAACACGACGTCGTGATCGTTCGCATGGTATTGAGGCACCCAAATGCCAGCAACATTGTCAAGCATCGGAGATTGTCAGGGGACATCTATGGTCACCTGGAAAACCTGAAGGCAGTGACAACACACGGGCGGGCTGACAGCAGGGAACACCGGCAGGCTCACTGGTGTAGGTATCGCGTGCTGCTGTCTGGTGGCTTGTCAGTCCTGATGGATGGCTCCGACGACCACGACACCCCATGATTCCAGGGAATAATCCTGAGAGGAATTGATGATTGTTTGCTTTCTCCTTACCGACAGATACAACACAACGTCTTGATCATTCTCATGGCATTGGGCATCCAAATGCCTGCAAAATTGTCAAACATCAGAGCCGGCAGGGGGAATCAATGGCTGCCTGGAAAATCTGAAGGCAGTAATACACATGGGCAGGCTGATAGCAGGGAACGTCGGCGAGCTCACTGGTGTATGCGCCGCGTACTACTGTCTGGTGGCTTGTCAGTTATGAAGGATGGCTCCGACGATCACAACACCCCGGGATTTCAGGGAATAATCTTGAGAGGGATTGATGATTGTTTGCTTTCTCTTCGCCAACAGATACAACACTATGTTGTGATCATTAGCATGGTATTGAGGCACGCAAATGCCTGCAACATTGTCAAGCATCGGGGATTGTCAGGGGTCATCAATAGCCGCTTGGAAAACCTGAAGGCAGTGGCAACACACGGGCGGGCTGACAGCAGGGAACACCGGCAGGCTCACTGGCGTATGCGTCGCGTGCTGCTGTCTGGTGGCTTATCAGTTCTGAGGGATGGCTCCGACGACCACGACATCCCGGGATTCCAAGAATTATCCTGAGAGGGATTGATGATTGTTTACTTTCTCCTCGCCAACAGATACAACACGACGTCGTGATCGTTCGCATGGTATTGAGGCACGCAAATGCCTGCAACATTGTCAAGCATCGGAGATTGTCAGGGGTCATCAATAGCCGCCTGGAAAACCTGAAGACAGTGATAACACACGGGCGGGCCGATAGCAGGGAACGCCGGCGAGCTCACTGGTGTAGGTATCGCGTGCTGCTGTCTGGTGGCTTGTCAGTCCTGATGGATGGCTCCGACGACCACGACACCCCATGATTCCAGGGAATAATCCTGAGAGGAATTGATGATTGTTTGCTTTCTCTTCGCCAACAGATACAACACTACGTTGTGATCATTCGCATGGTATTGAGGCACGCAAATGCCTGCAACATTGTCAAGCATCGGGGATTGTCAGGGGTCATCAATAGCCGCTTGGAAAACCTGAAGGCAGTGACAACACACGAGCGAGCCGATAGCAGGGAACGCCGACAAGCTCACTGGCGTACGCGTCGCGTACTGCTCTCTGATGGCTGTAGTTATGAAGGATGACCCCGACGACCACGACACCCCGGGACTCCAAGAATTATCCTGAGAGGAATTGATGATTGTTTGCTTTCTCTTCGCCAACAGGTACAACACAACGTCGTAATCATTCTCATGTTATTGGGGCACCCGGGAGAAATTCCTTATGGCGTAGCTATCCCTGCAACGAAGCAGAGATTGTCAGACCTTTCAATACCTTTCTGTCAGCTCCCGACCCCATAAGCCTATCAGGTTCAATGACATGGCCTGCATGGACGGCAAGCTCCTCTATAAAACCATGTATAGGCCGAACATGCCTTGCCAGCGGACTGTTCTGTCTGAATATATATGAGCCATGCTTGCCCGGGAGCCTTTGCCAGTGCATCGACCAGTCAACATACAGGATTATTTCGGGACAATGCCTTTCGCAGCCTTTCAGTCATTCCTTTTTTGCCATCCCGAGGAATCGGTCGAACCTTCTACCGTACCGCACCTCCTAAATACACCCTAACACGCAGCGGTATCGCGGTGAGGTCTCCTCCATCTCCTTCTTCAATCCGTAATTGTGGCAGATCATCGATGCCGCCAAAGTCCCAAATTCTGCTGCTCCATCCTGCGTATGTGACCAGACCAGCCGGCAACGAACACATTGCGCCAGGCGCGGTGGGGCAAGCAAGCCGCTGATAAGTGCAGTGCTCGCCCAGACCGTTCTCTTGACCTGTGTAGTAGCTGCCAAGAACGCTGTCTTCTCTAACGCTAAAGCCCACGAGACCACCAACTCTGGTGGTTGTTCCCGTTACTGTGCTGACTGCGTAGGTGTTCCTGATACTGCCATCAAGATACCCCACAAGGCCGCCAATGTTGTCACCGCTTCCAAAAACCGACCCCTTAGCGTAGCCGTCAGTGATTTCGCCGTTGCTAAATCCCACGAGACCGCCAGCGTCATCTCTCCCTGTCACCGTGCTGGCTGCATAGCTTCGGCTGATGGAACCAATGCTCCCGTTCCTGCCCACGAGGCCACCAACTTGCTCGATACCAAAAACCAAACCGGTCGCGGAGCTATTGTTTATGTTCCCGTCGCTTGATCCCACAAGCCCGCCAACGGAACCAGTGCCTGTTACCGTACTGGCTGCGAAACTACCACTGATTTCGCCGTTGCTATATCCCACCAAGCCACCAACCCGTTCTTTGCCAGAAACTGATCCTGTCGCGGAGCTGTTGCTGACTGAGCCGGAACTTTGCTCTCCAACGAGGCCACCAACATAATCAGTACCTGTCACCGTGTTGGCTGCATAGCTTCGGCTGATGGAACCAATGCTCCCGTTCCTGCCCACGAGACCACCAGTTCTAGGGGTTGTTCCCATTACTGTACTGAATGCGTAGGTGTTCCTGATGCTGGCACCAAGATACCCCACAAGGCCGCCAATGTTGTCACCGCTTCCAAAACCGACCCCTTAGCGTAGCCGTCAGTGATTTCGCCGTTGCTAAATCCCACGAGACCGTCAGCGTCATCTCTCCCTGTCACCGTGCTGGCTGCATAGCTTCGGCTGATGGAACCAATGCTCCCGTTCCTGCCCACGAGGCCACCAACTTGCTCGATACCAAAAACCGAACCGGTCGCGGAGCAATCCACTATCACTCCTGCGTTGGACCTGCCAATGACCCTACGTTATTACGGCCCAGTCGTACGCGAGCCGAGCAGTATGACGCCACGTATAGTCGCGCCTTTTGCCAATCTGGAAAACAGACCCACGTTGTCCGTATCTCTACGACTGATCGTCAGCGAACGGATCTCGTAGTTGCGCGTACTCTCTCGGTGGGTGCGCGTACTCACGAAAGAGCCCGAAAAACTCGAGATCGGCTCAAAACCCGCACCACCATTCAGCATGCGCGGCCTGTTCCCGTCAATGTCGGCAGCCAACTCGTAGTACGCACTCAGGTTCGATCTCACATCCTGCAGCTGACAGAGCCTCTTGATCTGATAGGGATCGCCTGGTCTCCCCGTACCTGTCTGCCCTGCCATCAAGTCTTCACCCTGCTCCGTAGAGCACACGGTTTCGATGGTGACAGTGACTATGGCCTTTACACCCTTTGGAAGCACGTCGATTTGAGACTTTTTTGGAAAAAACTCTATTTGGAGCTCTATTTGGAGCTTTTATAGAGTTCATTGACAGTCTTCACATCATACTCAGTAAAAGTTTTAGAATAATATTTACCTGCAACCGGACTCATAACAGATAATGTCTTAGTTGGATGAGGCAAACCAATCGCATGTCCTAACTCATGAAGCAATTTCTCTTGAAAACCTTGATCTCCCTGACCCAAGTTGAAATGAATATCAGCCTCTCGTATTTCGACATATTCTTCAAGTGTACCCACATTTATGTATGCAAATTTAAATTTAGTTATGGCAAACGCACGTTGAGGGAATGGCCAAACATCATGACCGTAAATACCCGATATACCATCTCCTGTCACTCCATGATTGGAAACAGTCTTGTCAAGAGAACCAGGAACTTTAAAGAAACTATAGTGAGGGGTTATTCCATTCCATAATTGCATCGTTTGTTCAAAAATATTGTATCCATCATCATTTTTACTTAGATAGTCATCTGTAAAATAGTGGCTAATCCTCATATCCAGGCCTCCATTTAATACAATTTCGTCTGGCAAGAGTCGCACACCCCTAGTTTTCGTATACTTGATATTATTGGAACAAGATGTGTAACCACCAACATCACTTCGCCAAAGTCTTGCTGAAAACGTGAGTGTTAAACGCGCAGGCATCATAACGATTGTGAGAGGTATCTTGGTCCCTTTCTCAGAGACTGAAAAATTTTTTCTAAAAATAAGCGAATGCTTGCAATCAGCTGAGCGAAAAAAAAGAGCTAATCCAGAACCTTGATTTGGTATCGTAAGAAAAAAGCCAGGAGTCACATGGAATGGCGATTTGATACCAGGGGCGAGGGATAATACCGGAGCTTCCAAAGCGACAACAACAGGGATTTTAACTTCCAGCACAGAGCTGTGCGCTATCCCCAAACCATTGTTTTGCCCTGCGGCAACGTAATAGCTGTTGCTGTTGCCACCATCACTTGCCCTCAATCCCACGTGGCCACCAACATTATCCGACCCGGAAACCGAGCCCGTCACGGAGCTGTTGCTGATGGAGCCACGGAGGTAACTGATCCCACAAGGCCGCCAACATTAGGTTGTTGCCCGGAAACCTGACCCGTCGCGTAGCTGTTATTTATGTCTCCGAAGCTTTGCCCCACAAGGCCGCCAACAAAATTTTCCCCGGCAACCGGGCCCGTCGCTGAGCAGCTCTCTATCACACCATCGCTGTGACCAACCAGTGACCCTACGTTATTAAGTCCAATTGTGCGCGAGTCAACCAGCACGTAGCGCGCTGTCGGGCTTGAACTGATGCCTTGTAACTCGCAAAGCGTTCTGATTTCGTATGGATCATCTTTGCTGCCACTCCCCTCTGTAGGTGTACACCCCACAGAGGCTTGGGCAAAGGCTGGCGACAGAGTGCAAGACAAAACAAGCAACAGGCTGACACACGCTGCCTTTCCAAAATCAGTCAAGTCCGCGCCTGAGACCGCACGTCAGACACAACGAATACCGAGTTCTGGCATGAGCACTCCAACAACAACCAATAACAACGAACCTTAAGGCGTGAAGCAAGATACTCCATGTTGTGGCGCACGGCAACGCACCGGCCAGATCTTAGGAACAGGATTGCCATTCTACTGCATAAACAGAAATACCCAAGGTTCAAAAGCCTGGTCAAATAGCAAGCTGTCAGTGGCACGCTATCCCTTTGCCAGCGGGAGGGAAGCAGAGTAGGAAGCAACGACCTGGCTTCGCATCAGGTTTGGTGCAGGAGCGTTCCGGAAGCATCACGCACCTACCAGTGCACAGCATCCAGCCACCCAAAGGTCAACAATGGCCACCTGGAAAACCTGAAGGCAGTGATCACACACGGATGGGCTGATAGCTGGGAACGCCGGCGAGCTCTCCCTGGCGTATGCGTCGCGTGCTGCTGTCTGTGGCTTGTCAGTTATGAAGGATGGCTTCGACGACCACGACACCCCCAGCTTCCAGGAATAATCCTGAGAGGGATTGATGATTGTTTGCTTTCTCCTCGCAAACAGATACAACACTACGTCGTGATCGTTCTCATGGTATTGGGGCACCCAAATGCCTGCAACATTGTCAAACATCGGAGATTGTCAGGGGTCAACAATGGCCACATGGAAAACCTGAAGGCAGTGATCACACACGGATGGACTGATAGCAGGGAACGCCGGCGAGCTCTCCCTGGCGTATGCGTCGCGTGCTGCTGTCTGTGGCTTGTCAGTTATGAAGGATGGCTTCGACGACCACGACACCCCCAGCTTCAGAGAATACTCCTGAAAGGGATTGATGATTGTTTGCTTTCTCCTCGCCAACAGGTACAACACTATGTAGTGATCATTCTCATGGTATTGGGAGCCCAAATGCCTGCAACATTGTCAAACATCGGAGATTGTCAGGGGCCATGATTGGCCGCCTGGAAAATCTGTAGGCAGTAATACACATGGTCAGGCTGATAGCTGGGAACTCCGGCGAGCTCGCTGGTAGAGGGCTTGAGGATTTGCGGCTTGCCGGCCGGAAAAGTTCGTTGAAACCGCACCAGAACACCAAAACATTGGCGGGAACGCTGATTGACCGAATTTGCAGAATAGCCGAGGAACAGGGGCCGAGCCCGTGATGGTTTGCGCAGATACCTTGGGCATGACCTGAAAACAAAAGAGTATGAGCAGGCTGCTGCATACCATTGGTCGGGTCTGTCAGTCAGCATACGAGCGAGGCAAGACTGGTTCAGCGGTAAAGGTTCCCACTGCGTCTTCCCGTGATGGTCTTTCAGTTTTCACCTGCTGACAACCCGGTAATCCCACGGCTCCGACTCCCCACCTTCCATGTCCGCCATGACCTGCGCCCCAGACACCGGGAACTCATCCTGTCTTCACCGATAGACAACTAAAATCTGGCTTTTTCATCAGCCGAAAAATAAGCGCCACCCTGACATCCTTCCGACCTTTACCACGTTGTTCAAAGGCACAGTGCGAACTTCAGACAAGCAACAAGGAAAAAAGACCTGATGGAGCCAGCTTACGTGTCATCACGTGACTATTTTCAGAGCGAACAAGCCTCAGCTCCAGAACGGCATCTTGGAGGGATTCTGTTATCCGGTAAGAAGCATTGAAATCAGCCAAGGGAAAGTCGCGACCCCGGCGACCACAACACATTCGGCTTTCAGAGAATAATCTTGAGAGAGATTGATGATTATTTGCTTTCTCTTCACCAACAGATACAACACGACGTCGTGATCATTCGCATGGTATTGGGCATTCAAATGCCTGCAGAATTGTCAAACATCGGGGATTGTCAGGGATCATCAATAGCCGCCTGGAAAACCTGAAGGCAATGATACACACGGGCAGGCTGACAGCAGGAAACGCCGGCGAGCTCCCTGGTGTATGTATCGTGTGTTGCTGTCTGGTGGCTTGTCAGTTATGAAGGATGGCTCCGACAACCACGACACCCCGGGATTCCAGGGAATAATCCTGAGAGAGATTGATGATTATTAGCTTTCTCTTCGCCAACAGATACAACACGACGTCGTGATCATTCTCATGGTATTGGGGCATCCAAATGCTTTCAGAATTGTCAAACATCGGAGATTGCCAGGGATCATCAATAGCCGCCTGGAAAACCTGAAGGCAATGATACACACGGGCAGGCTGACAGCAGGGAACGCCGGCGAGCTCCCTGATGTATGTATCGCGTGTTGCTGTCTGGTGGCTTGTCAGTTATGAAGGATGGCTCCGACAACCACAACACCCTCAGCTTCAGGGAATAATCCTGAGAGAGATTGATGATTATTTGCTTTCTCTTCGCCAACAGATACAACACGACGTCGTGATCATTTTCATGGTATTGCGGCAAATGCCTGCAACATTGTCAAGCATCGGAGATTGTCAGGTCTTCCAATAACCTTCTGTCAGCTCTCGATTCCATAAGCCTCTCAGGTTCAATAACACGGCCTGCATGGACGGCAAGCTCCTCTATAAAACCATGTATAGGCCGAGCATGCCTTGCCAGCGGACTTTTCTGTCTGAATATATATGAGCCAGGCTTGCCCGGGAGCCTTTGCCAGTGCATTGACCAGCCAGCATTCAGGATTATTTCGGGATAACGCCCTTTCGCAGCCTTTCAGTCATTCCTTTTTTGTCATTCCAAGGGACTGGCTGAACTCTACCGTACCGCACCTCCTAAATACACCCTCACACGCAGCGCGGCGAGGTCTCCTCCATCTCCTTCTTCAATCCGTAATTTTGGCAGATCACCGGTACCCCCAAAGTTCCAAACCTCCTCGCTCCATCCTGCGTATGTGACCAGACCAGCCGTCAACGAACACATCGCGTCAGGCGCGGTTGGGCAACGCAGTTGATCCAGAGTACGTCTCTCGCCCAAACCGTTCTCCTGACCTGTGTAGTAGCTGCTAACAATGCTGTCTTCTCTAACGCTAAAGCCCACGAGACCACCAGTTCTGGGGGTTGTTCCCATTACTGTACTGAATGCGTAGGTGTTCCTGATGCTGGCATCCCCCCCCATTTCTTCCAACAAGACCGCCAACATAATCGCCTCTTTCAGAAATTGAGGCCATCGCGTAACTGTCGCTGATGTTTCCCTCGTTCCCTCCCACAAGACCGCCAACATTATCGCCTCTTCCAAAAACTGAGCCTATCGCGTAACTTCGGCTCATGCTGGCACCCTCTGCATTGGTTCCCACGAGACCACCAATCTGGTTTCTACCAGAAACTATTGAGCCTGTCACAGAGCAGTCCTCAATCACACCTGCGTTGAAACCAACCAATGACCCTACGCCATCACGCCCGTTCGTGTGTGAGCCGACCAGTATGACGCCACGTATCGTCGCACCTTTTGCCAATCTTGAGAACAGACCTACGTTATCCGTACCACTACGGCTGATCGTCAGCGAACGGATCACGTAGTTGTTCGTGCTCACGAAAGAACCCGAAAAACTTGCGATCGGCTCAAAACCCGCATCATCGTTCCAGTCCCTGGTCCTGCTCGCATCAATGTTGGCAGCCAACTCGTAGTGCGCTGTCGGGATTGAACTTACATCCTGCAACTGACAGATCCTCCTGATCTGGTAGGGATTGTCGTTTGATGTCCCCGCACCTGTCTGCCCTGCCATCAAGTCTTCACCCGGCACCGTAGAACACACCGTTTCGATGGTGACAGTAAACGTGGTATCTACATCAGCAGGACTTTTAACTTCCAGAACAAAACTGCCCACACCATAAAAATCAAGCGAGGGGCGAACCACCTCAACCTCAACAGTGCCTCCTCCCGTCGAACCGCTGAACCGTACAGTCGAACCCTCTGCTATGTCCGTACTTAAGAAACTCCACGATAATCCAGCACTGTCTGAGTCAGGATTATCGGGGTCGGTTGCGCTAAAACTTAGAATGTTGCTGAGCAAACCATCCTGTATCGTTCCGATTTGATCCCTTCCGCCATCAACCTCCGGGCTCCTCGCCACCACAATCTGAACCTGGACCCGGTCATCAACATTGTTGAAAATACTGTTCTCAAGCACAACATCAAAGCTCTTGCCAACCAGCCCCCTGTTGCCCGCTATCACAAGCGTTACCGGACTGAAGTTAGCCGCAACCTTGCTGCTAACAGTAAGCGTTGTGCTGGTTGTGCCTTTCTCAGGGTCAACAACAAAGTAGACCAAACCGCTTAGCGCGGGCGGCACGCCGGAAAGAGACCACGTCAAAGTAACCGGTTCTCCAGGAGGACCCGGGTAATCTGCCTCTAAAGAAAAGCGCCTGGTGCCCGTAAAACTTATTGCCAACATCCGCTCGGTGGAACCTTTGATATACGGCTTCAGGTTCAAGCCCGGATTTAGGTTGCTTGACAACTGCGGCAAGTCCATATCCATAGCAGTGCCAAAACCCCAAACACTCGTGTCCCAACCCTCGTAAGTCAAGGCACCCCCTTGGGAATCCAGCAGACAGGTCGCGCTGGCTGTAGTCGGACAACGCAACTGCGCAAAGCTGCGCTTTATCCCCAACCCATTGTTTCGGCCGGCGTGATAGCTGTTACTGATGTTTCCTGAACCCCTTCCCGCTAGACCGCCAACACTACTTTGCCCGATAACTGAACCCGTCGCGTAGCTGTTGTTTATATTTCCTTGGCTCCATCCCACAAGACCTCCAACACTACTTTGCCCGATAACCGAACCCGTCGCGTAGCTGTTGCTGATTCTTGAGTTGACTGATTGCACACCCACAAGGCCGCCAATATGAATTCCAAGGGAAACCGAACCCGTCGCGTAGCTGTTGCTGATTCTTGAGTTGGATCCCTGGAACCCCACAAGACCGCCAATTCTATTTTGCCCTTTAACCGAACCCGTCGCGTAGCTGTTGCTGGTTCTTGAGTTGAGTACCAAGCTCCCCACAAGACCGCCAATTCTATTTTGCCCTTTAACCGAACCCGTCGCGAAGCTGTTGTTTATGTTTCCTTCGCTCCATCCCACGAGGCCGCCAATTTCATCTTGCCCGGAAACCCTACCCGTCGCGTAGCTGTTGCTGACGGTGTTGGGTCTTTGGAACCCCACAAGGCCACCAACATAATCTCTCCCAGTAACTGAACCAGCTGCGTAGCTGTCTCTGATTCTTGAGTTGAGTCCCAGGAACCCCACAAGGCCACCAATATAGTTTTTCCCGGAAACTGAACCAGCTGCGTAGCTGTTGCTGTTGTTGCCTTCGCTCACGCCCACAAGGCCGCCAATATTATCTTGCCCGGAAACTGAACCCGTCGCGTAGCTGTTGTTTATGCTTCCATTACTCCTTCCCGCAAGGCCGCCAATATCGTTTCTCCCGGAAACTGAACCCGTCGCGGAACTGTTGTCTATCACACCCAAGCTGTAACCAACCAGTGACCCTACGTTATCGCCCCCAATCGTACGCGAGCCAACCAGTATGACGCCTCGTATCGTCGCGCCTCTTGCCAATTTTGAGAACAAACCTGCAGGGTTGTTTGCGCCACTACGACTGATCGTCAGCGAACTGATCACGTAGTTGTCCGTGTTCACGAAAGAGCCCGAAAACCCACCTGTCACAGTACTTGCGATCGGCTCAAAACCCGCACCATTGTTCCAGTCCTCGGTCTCACTCGCATCAATGTCGTCCACTAGCTCGTAGTACGCCGCTGGGCTTGAGCTGATGTCCTGCAGCTGACAGAGCCTCTTGATCCGGTAGGGTTTGTCTGATGTTCCCTTACCTGTCTGCCCTGCCATCAAGTCTATACCCGGTATCGGAGAGCACTCCGTTTCGATGGTGATCGTGACCGTGGTCTTTGCACCAGCAAGACTTTCAATTTCCAGAACAAAGCTGCCCACATCATAAAAATCAAGCGAGGGGCGAACCACCTCAACCCTGACAGTGCCTCCCGTTTGTGTGCTGCTGAACACGACTGTCGAACCCTCTGCTATGCCATCCCTGTTGAAAAAACTCCACGATAATCCAGCACCGTCTGAGCCAAGATGGTCACTGTCAATTGCCTCAAAAACCAGAAAGGTGCTGGTCGAGCTATCCAGTATCGTTTGGGTCTGAACCTCTCCACCAATCACAAACGGACTCACCCCTGTAATCCGAATCCAAATCCGGTCATCATTGGCGGAAATATCGTTCTTGAGCACAACATCAAAGCCCTTGCCAGCAAACTCCCCACTTACCACAAGCTTTACCGTGCTGGAATCAGGGGATCGCTTCCTGCTATCTGTAAACGTTGTGCTGGTCGTACCTCCCCCAAGGTCAAAGTAGACCAAATGACGCAGCGAGGACGGCACACCGGAAAGAGACCACGTCAAAGTGATTGGTTCTCCGGGAGGAGAGCCTAGGTAATCTGCCTCTAAAGACAGTAACTTGACGCGCGCATTACCTATATTCACCAACCCGGATGGGTTTTTGATATACGGCTTCCGGTTCAAGTCCGAATTCAGGTTGCTCGACAATTGCGGCAAGGCCGTAGCGCTGCCAAAGTCCCAAACACCCGCATCCCATCCCTGGTAAGAACTCTTCGGGGACTCCGTCGGACAGGCGGCCGCACTAGCCCCCATCGGGCAACGCAACTGCGTAAAGGTGCGTTCCTCCCCCAAGCCATTGTTCCACCCTCTGGTGGCATAGTAACTGTTAGCGATGTTTCCGTTGCCACTTCCCACAAGGCCGCCAACATAATAATCCCCGGAAACTGACCCCGTCGCGTAGCTGTCTCTGATACTTGAGTTGGGTCCCAGGAACCCCACAAAGCCGCCAACATTATCATCCCCGGAAACTGAACCAGTCGCGTAGCTGTCTCTGATGCTTGAACTGAATCCCAGGAACCCCACAAAGCCGCCAACATAATCATCCCCGGAAACTGAACCAGTCGCGTAGCTGTCTCTGATGCCTGATCTGAATACCTGGAATCCCACAAGACCGCCAACATAATCACCCCCGAAAACTGAACCAGTCGCGTAGCTGTTGCTGATGAAATAAAGGCCGTTTCCCACGAGACCGCCAACATAATCACCCCCGGAAACTGAACCCGTCGCGTAGCTGTCTCTGATGCTTGAACCGCCTTGTTGCTCTCCCACGAGACCACCAATGTTGTCACCGGTTCCAAAAGCCGAACCTGCCGCAGAGCTGTTGCTGATGAGACCGAGGCTATTTCCCACAAGGCCGCCAACAGAAGATCGTCCGGTCACTGCGCTGGCTGCTTGGCTGTTGCTGATGTTGCCTTCGCTCATCCCCACGAGACCTCCAATATTGTCACCGGTTCCAGAAACCGAACCCGTCGCAGAGCTGTTGTCAATGGAACTGCGGCTGCTGCTAAATCCCACAAGACCGCCAACATTGCTTCGCCCGGAAACCGAACCCGTCGCGTAGCTGTCTCTGATGCTTGAGCTGAATCCCAGGGACCCCACAAAGCCGCCAACATTATCGGCTCTTCCAATAACCGAGCCCGTCGCATAACTGTCTGTGATGCTTGTGCCGAGTTCTTGGTATCCCGTGAGACCGCCAACATGATCATTCCCGGAAACCGAGCCCGTTGCGTAACTGTCTCTGATGCCTGTGCCGAAATCTTGGTATCCCGTGAGACCGCCAACAAGATTAGCCCCGGAAACCGGGCCCGTCGCGTAGCTGCCACTGATGTCGCCGCCGCTAATAAAGCCCACCAGGCCACCAACAAGACTACCCCCGGAAACCGAGCCCGTCGCGTAGCTGTCGCTGATGTCGCCGCTGCTTAAGCCCACAAGGCCACCAACGATTAAACCAGTACCTATTACCGTACTGGTTGCGTATGTGTAGTTGATGGAGCCAACGTTATTGCCCACCACGCCGCCAACTCGGTCTACACCAGAAACCGAACCTGTCGCGTAACTGTTGTCAATGGAGCTGCGGCGGCTGCTAAATCCCACAAGACCGCCAACATTGCTTTGCCCGAAAACCGAACCTGTCGCGGAGTTGTTGTCTGTCACACCATCGCTGAAACCAACCAATGACCCTACGCTGTCACGCCCGGTCGTACGCGAGCCAACCAGAATTACGCCTCTTATCGTCGCACCTGCTGCCAATCTGGAGAACAGACCTACATAGGTTTCGGAACTGCGACTGATCACCAGCGAACTGATCTCGAAGCTGCCCGGGTTCACGAAAGAGCCAGAAAATCCATCTGCTGCAGTGCTTGCGATCGGCCTAAAACCCGCACGGTTATTCCAACCCTCGGTCTCGCTCGCGTCAATGTTGTCCATTAGCACGTAGTACGCAGCTGGGCGTGAACTGATGCCTTGCAACTCGCAAAGCGTTCTGATTTCGTATGGAACGGCTTTGCTGCCACTCCCCCCGGCAGGCGTACACCCTGCGGAGGCTTGGGCAAAGGCAGGCGACAGGGCGCAAGACAAAACAAGCAACAGGCTGACACACGCTGCCTTTCCAAAATCTGTCAACCCCGCGCCTGAAACCGCACGTCTGACACAACGAACACCAAGTTTTAGCATGAGCACTCCAACCAATGACAACAAACCTAAAGCACGAAGCAAGATGCGCCACGTTGCGGCGCACGGCAAAGCACCGACCTGGCTTCCCGCAGGTTTGGTACGGGAGTGTTCCGGAAGCATCACACGTCGCCCAAGGCACAGCGTCCAGCCACCCAAGGTCATCAATGGCCGCCTGGAAAATCTTAAGGCAGTGATAACACACGGGCGGTCACACAGCTGGGAACGCCGGCGAGCTCCCTGGCGTATGTGTCGCGCACTGCTGTCTGGTACTTGTCAGTCCTGAAGGATGACTCAGACGATCACAACACCCCGGGATTCCAGGGAGTAATCCTGAGAGGGATTGATGATTATTTGCTTTCCCTTCGCCAACAGACACAACACGACGTCGTGATCATTCCCATTGTATTGCGGCAAATGCCTGCAACATTGTCAAACGTCGGAGACCGGCAGGGGGCGTCAATAGTCACCTGGGAAACCTGAAGGCAGTGATAACACACGAGCGGGCTGATAGCAGGGAACGCCGGCGAGCTTCCTGGCGTATGTGTCGCGTACTGCTGTCTGGTGGCTTGTCAGCCCTGAAGGATGGCTCCGACGACCACGACATCCCGGGATTCCAGGGAATAATCCTGAGAGAGATTGATGATTATTTGCTTTCTCTTCGCCAACAGATACAACACGACGTCGTGATCATTCGCATGGTATTGGGCACTCAAATGCCTGCAACATTGTCAAACATCAGAGCCGGCAGGGCGAATCAATGGCCGCCTGGAAACCTGTAGGCAGTGATAACACACGGACGGGCTGATAGCAGGGAACGCCGGCGAGCTTCCTGGCGTATGTGTCGCGTGCTGCTGTCTGTGGCTTGTCAGTTCAGGAGAATAACCGCGACTACCACAACACACTTGGCTTCCGAAGAATAATTCTGAGAGGGATTGATGATTATTTGCTTTCTCTCGGCCAACAGATACAACACAATGTCGTGATCGTTTTCATGGCATTGGCACTCATGAAGAATTCCTTATGGTGCAACAATACCTGTTAAAGTGGCAGATATTATCAGGTCTTCTAATACCCTTCTTCTTGCTCCCGATTCGATAAATATCACAGGTTCAATAACGTGGCTTGCATGGATGGCAATCTCTTCTACAAAATCCTGTATGAACCAAACTTGTCAGGAAGTTTTTTCTGTCTGGATATATACGAGCCAAACCTGCCCGGGAGCCTCTGCCAATGCATTAACCCGCCAAAGCATTCAGGATTATCTCAGGACAACGCCTATTCGCGGGTCTTTCTGCTCCTCACTCGCGCCTTTCTGTCCTGCCTCTTTTACTATCCCGAGAGATTGGCTGTATTCCCTACCGTACTGCGCCGCCTAAATACACCTTCACACGTAGCGGTCTTGTGAGGGCGGTGGGGGCTTCCTGAAGAACCTGAATTGGAATCCGGTCAACGTCGCCGGAAATATTGTTCCTGAGCACAACATAAAAGCCCTTGCCAACCAGCTCAGCCAGCCCACTGCCCACTACCACAAGCGTTGCCGTGCTGGCACTACTCGTGGGTTTTCCGGGATCAGTAAACATTCTGCTGGTGCTACCACCTCCGAGGTCAAAGTAGACCAAATCACGCAACGAGGTCGACACACCAGAAAGAGACCACGTCAGAGTGACTGATTCTCCTGGGGGGCCCAGGTAATCTGCCTCTAGAGAAAGTTTCGTGACGCCCGTAGAAGCTGTCGCCACCACCAAGTCGGCGGAACCTTTGACATACGGCTTCAGGTTCAAATCCGAATTCCGGTTGCTTGACAATTGCGGCAATTCCGTGGCACTGCCAAAATCCCAAACATTCGCATCCCAGTCCCCGTAAGTATTCTCTTGGGAACCAAGCAGACAGAACCTTCTGACCGTCGTCGGACAACGCAACTGCGCAAAAGTGCGTTCTTCACCCAAGCTATTGCTCCGCCCTCTGGCGGCATAATAACTGTTCACGATGCTTGAGCTGATGTCTTTCTCTCCCACGAGACCACCAACGCGTTCACCGGTTCCAAAAACCGAACCCGTCGCGTAGCTGTTACTGATGATGCTTGAACTGCCAAATTGGCGTCCGTGGCGTCCTACGAGGCCGCCAACTTCGCTTCGACCAGAAACTGAGCCTGTCGCGTAGCTGTCACTGATGCTTGAGTTGATGCCTTGCTCACCCACGAGGCCGCCAACTTCGTTTCGACCAGAGACTGAGCCTGTCGCGTAGCTGTTTCTGATGTTTGATCTGCTATCATGGAGTCCCACGAGACCACCAACCCACTTTGCACCAGAAACTGATCCCGTCGCGTAGCTGTTACTGACGCTTGCGCCGCCATTGTTTTCTCCCACAAGGCCACCAACCTGGTTTCCACCAAAAACTGATCCTGTCGCGAAACTTCGGCTGATGGCCCCCGCTACATTTTGTCCCACGAGGCCACCAAAGCCGGTTCTGCCGCTGATTCCTGAAACTGAGACCGCGGCATAGCCATTGTTTATATTTCCGGTGTTCCATCCCACCAGACCACCAACATACAGACTCCCGGAAACAAAACCTGTCGCGGAGCTGTCCTCTATCACGCCTTGGCTGTTTAAACCAACCAGTGACCCTACGATATTACGCCCGGTCGTACGCGAGCCGACCAATACTATGCCTCGTATCGTCGCACCTGCTGCCAATCTGGAGAACAAACCCACGTAGTCCGTATCACTGCGGCTGATCGTCAGCGAACTGATCACGTAGTTGTTCGTGCTCACGAAAGAGCCCGAAAACCCATCTGTCGGAGTACTTGCAATCGGTTCAAAACCCGCGCCATCGTTCCAGTCCCTGGTTCTGCTCGCATCAATGTCGGCAGCCAACTCGTAGTACGCTGTTGGGCTTGAACTTACATCCTGCAACTGACAGATCCTCCTGATCTGATAGGGATTGTCTGATGTCCCCGCACCTGACTGCTCTTCTGTCATCAAGTCTTCACCCGGCACCGTAGAGCACACCGTTTCGATGGTGACAGTAAACGTGGTATCTACACCAACAGGACTTTTAACTTCCAGTACAAAGCTGCCCACATCATAAAAATCGAGCGAGGAGCGAACCACCTCCACCTCAACAGTGCCTCCCCTTGTCGTACCGCTGAACCGTACAGTCGAACCCTCTGATATGTCCGTACTTAAGAAACTCCACGACAATCCAGCATCGTCTGAGTAAGGATTATCGGGGTCGGTTGCGCTAAAACTTAGAATGTTGCTGAGCAAACCATCCTGTATCGTTCTGATCTGCTCCCTTTCGCCATCCACCAATGGGCTCTCCCCCACAATCCGAACCCGAACCCGGTCATCATTGGCAGAAATATTGTTCTTGAGTACAACATAAAAGCCCTTTCCTGTCATAAGGTCATCGCGCACGGCAACAAGCGTCGCAACTGAACCATTTGCCTCTTTGCTGGTTGTACTATCTCCGAGCTCAAAGTAGACCAAACCGCCTAGTGTGGATGACTCATCGAAAAGAAGTGACCACGTCAGAGCGACTGATTCTCCTGGAGGACCCGGGTAATCTGCCTCTAGAGAAAGTTGCATGATGCCCGGAAAACTTGCCACCACCACCAACTCGGGGGAACTTTTGATATATGGCTTCAGGTTCAAATCCGAATTCCGGTTGCTTGACAATTGCGGCAATTCCGTAGCAGTGCCAAAATCCCAAACATTCGCATCCCAATCCCCGTAAGTATTCTCTTGGGAACCCGACGGGCAGGTCGCGCTGGCCGCCATCGGACAACGCAATTGCGCAAAGGTGCGTTCTTCACCCAAGCCATTGTTCCGACCTCTGGCAGGATAATAACTGTTCACGATGCTTGAGTTGTTGCCTTGGATTCCCACGAGACCACCAATGCCCTCGCCGGTTCCAAAAACCGAGCCCGTCGCGTAGCTGTTGTTTATGGTTGAGTCGGTATCTTGGGCTCCCACGAGACCACCAATGCCCTCGCCGGTTCCAAAAACCGAGCCTGTCGCGTAGCTGTTTCTGATGCTTGTGTTGTTGCCTTGGATTCCCACGAGACCACCAACCTGCTCTCTACCAGAAACCGAACCCGTCGCGTAGCTACTGCTGATGTGGGCACCCGCTCCCGTTGAACTGTTTCCCACGAGGCCACCAACCTGATCTCTACCAGAAACCGAACCCGTCGCGTAGCTGCTGCTGATGGCACCTGTATTTTGTCCCACGAGGCCACCAATGACGCTGCCGTAATTACCTTCTGAAATTGAGCCCGCAGCATAGCCATTGTTTATATTTCCGTAGTTCCATCCCACCAAACCACCAACATACAGACTCCCGGAAACAAAACCTGTCGCGGAACTGTCCTCTATCACGCCTTGG
This sequence comes from uncultured candidatus Poriferisulfidus sp., assembly GCA_965215765.1. GTDB lineage: Bacteria > Pseudomonadota > Gammaproteobacteria > Poriferisulfidales > Oxydemutatoraceae. The sequence continues at coordinate 2,231,321 of OZ244118.1, forward strand.
CTGTTTAAACCAACCAATGACCCTACGTTATTACGCCCGGTCGTACGCGAGCCGACCAGTATGATGCCTCGTATCGTCGCGCCTGCTGCCAATCTGGAGAACAGACCCACGTAGTCCATATCACTGCGGCTGATCGTCAGCGAACTGATCACGTAGTTGTTCGTGCTCACGAAAGAACCCGAAAATCCATCTGTCGGAGTACTTGCAATCGGTTCAAAACCCGCGCCATCGTTCCAGTCCCTGGTTCTGCTCGCATCAATGTTGGCAGCCAATTCGTAGTACGCACTCAGGTTAGATCTCACATCCTGCAGCTGACAGAGCCTCCTGATCTGATAGGGATTGCCTGATGTCCCCGCACCTGACTGCTCTGTCATCAAGTCTTCACCCGGCACCAGAGAGCACTTCGTTTCGATGGTGACAGTGACCGTGGTCTTTGCACCAGCAGGACTTTCAATTTCCAGCACAAAGCTACCCACATCATAAAAATCGAGCGAGGAGCGAACCACCTCCACCTTAACAGCACCTCCCTCTGTCGTACCGCTGAACCGTACAGTCGAACCCTCTGCTATGTCCGTACTTAAGAAACTCCACGATAATCCAGCACCGTCTGAGCCAAGATCGTCTCTGTCAAATGCCTCAAAATCCAGTAAGGAGCTGAACGAACTATCCGCTATCGTTCGGGTCTGAACCTCTCCGCCAGTCACCAACGGAATCATCCCTGCAATCCGAACCCGAATCCGGTCATCATTGGCGGAAACATTGTTCTTGAGCACAACATCAAAGCTCTTGCCAGCCAACTCACCATTTACCACAAGCTTTATCGTGCTGGAATCAGAGGATGGCTTTACGCTATCAGTAAACGTTGTGCTGGTCGTACCTCCCCCGAGGTCAAAATAGACCAAATGACGCAGCGAGGACGGCACACCGAAAAGAGACCACGTCAAAGTGACTGGTTCTCCGGGAGGAGAGCCCAGGTAATCTGCCTCTAAAGACAGTAACTTGACGCGCGCATTACCTATATCCACCGACCCGGAGGGGGTTTTGATATACGGCTTTCGGTTCAAGTCCGAATTCAGGTTGCTCGACAATTGCGGCAAGTCCGTAGCACTGCCAAAGTCCCAAACACCCGCATCCCATCCCTGGTAAGAACTCTTCGGGGACTCCGTCGGACAGGCGGACGCACTAGCCCCCGTCGGACAACGCAACTGCGTAAAGGTGCGTTCCTCCCCCAAGCCATTGATCCACCCTCTGGTGGCATAGTAACTGTTAGCGATGTTTCCGTTGCCTCTTCCCACAAGGCCGCCAACAGAATAATCCCCGGAAACTGACCCCGTCGCGTAGCTGTCTCTGATACTTGAGTTGGGTCCCAAGAACCCCACAAGACCGCCAACAAAATAATCCCCCAAAACTGACCCAGTCGCGTAGCTGTTGCTGACGAAACCAAGGCCATTCCCCACAAAGCCGCCAATAAAATAATCCCCGGAAACTGACCCAGTCGCGTAGCTGTCTCTGATGCTTGAGCTGAATTCCTGGTTTCCCACGAGACCACCAATGTTGCCACCGGTTCCAAAAACCGAACCCGTCGCAGAGCTGTTGCTGATGAAACCGAGGCTATTCCCCACGAGACCACCAACAGAAAATTGCCCTGTCACTGCGCTGGCTGCATGGCTGTCTCTGATGAAACCAAGGCTATTCCCCACGAGACCACCAATGTTGTCACCGGTTCCAGAAACCAAACCCGTCGCAGAGCTGCTGCTGATAAAACCGAGACTATTTCCCACGAGACCGCCAACATGATTATCCCCGGAAACCGAACCCGTCGCGTAACTTTCTCTGATGCTTGAGTCGCGTTCTTGGTCTCCCACGAGGCCGCCAACATTATCGGTTCTTCCAATAACCGAGCCCGTCGCGTAACTGCCTGTGATGCTTGAGTTCACTTCTTGAAATCCCGTGAGACCGCCAACACGATCACCCCCGGAAACCGGGCCCGTTGCGTAACTGTCTGTGATGCCTATGCCGAAATCCTGGTATCCCGTGAGACCGCCAACAGCGTCATCCCCGGAAACCGACCCCGTCGCGTAGCTGTCGCTGATGTCGCCGCTGTTAATAAAGCCCACCAGGCCACCAACAAGACTACCCCCGGAAACCGAGCCCGTCGCGTAGCTGTCGCTGATGTCTCCTCTGCTAAAGCCCACAAGGCCACCAACGATTGAACCAGTGCCTATTACCGTACTGGTTGCGTATGTGTAGTTGATGGAGCCAAAGTTATTGCCCACCACGCCGCCAACTTGGCTCACACCAGAAACCGAACCTGTCGCGTAACTGTTGTCAATGGAGCTGCGGCTGCTGCTAAATCCCACAAGACCGCCAACATTGCTTTGCCCGAAAACCGAACCTGTCGCGGAGCTGTTGTCTATCACACCATCGCTGAAACCAACCAATGACCCTACGCTGTCACGCCCGGTCGTACGCGAGCCGAGCAGAATTACGCCTCTTATCGTCGCACCTGCTGCCAATCTGGAGAACAGACCTACGTAGGTTTCGGTACTTCGACTGATCGTCAGCAAACTGATCTCGTAACTGCCCGGGTTCACGAAAGAGCCAGAAAATCCATCTGTTGCAGTGCTTGCGATCGGCCTAAAACCCGCACCACCATTCCAATCCTTGGTCGTACTCGCGTCAATGTTGTCCATTAGCACGTAGTACGCCGCTGGGCGTGAACTGATGCCTTGCAACTGGCAAATGTCTGTTACCTGATAGGGAGTACTTTCAGTTCCGGAACCTGTCATGGCTTGCGAACCCTCAGGGCACACCACCTCAGAGGCCTGGGCAAAGGCGGGCGACAGAGCGCAGGACAAAACAAGCAGCAGGCTGGCGCACGCTGCCTTTCCAGAATCTGTCAAGTCCGCGCCTGAAACCGCACGTTTGACACAATGAACACCAAGTTTTAGCATGAGCACTCCAACCAATGACAACAAACCTAAAGCACGAAGCAAGATGCGCCACGTTGCGGCGCACGGCAAAGCACCGACCAACCTTAGGGACAGGGTTGCCATTCTACTGCATGAACAGGAATATTCAAGGTTCAAAAGCCTGGTCAAACAGCAAGCTGTCAATGGCACACTTTGAACCCTTTGCCAGCAGGGGGAAGCAGAACAGGAAGCAACGACCTGGCTTCCCGCAGGTTTGGTGCGGGAGCGTTCGTGAAGCATCACACGTCGCCCAAGGCACAGCGTCTAGCCACCCAGGGTCATTCAATGGCCGCTTGGAAAATCTGAAGACAGTGACAGCACACGAGCGAGCCGATGGCATGGAACACTGGCGAGCTCCCTGCCGTATGCACCGCATGCTACTGTCTGATGGCTCTGACGACCACGACATCTCGGGATTCCAAGGAATAATCCTGAAGGGATTGATGATTGTTTGCTTTCTCTTCGCCAACAGATACAACACGACGTCGTGATTGTCCTCATGGTATTGGAGTGCCCAGGAGAAATTCCTTATGGTATATCCATACCTGCAATGAAGCGGAGATTGTCAGACCTTCCAATACCTTTCTGTCAGCTCCAGATCCCATAAGCCTCTCAGGTTCAATAACACGGCTTGCATGGATGGCAAGCTCCTCTATAAAACCCTGTATAGACCGAGACTGCCTTGCCATCTGACTTTTCTGTCTGAATATATATGAGCCATGCTTGCCCGGGAGCCTTTGCCAGTGCATCGACCAGTCAACATACAGGATTATTTCGGGACAATGCCTTTCGCAGCCTTTCAGTCATTCCTTTTTTCCATCCCGAGGGATTGGCCGAACCTTCTACCGTACCGAACCTCCCAAATACACCCTCACACGCAGCGCGAGGGAGGCTCCCGTAGCAGACCGTAATTGTGGCAGATCACCGGCACCACCAAAGTTCCAAACCTTGCTGTCCCATCCAGCGTATGTGACCGGATCAGTCGGCAACGGACACATTGCGTCAGGCGCGGTTGGGCAAGCGAGCTGCTGATAAGTGCGTCGCTCGCCCAGACCGTTCTCTTGACCTGTGTGGTAGCTGCTAACAATGCTGTCTACCCTAACGCTAAAGCCCACGAGGCCGCCAACAGCACTTTGCCCGAAAACAAAAGCCGTCGCGTAGCTGTCTCTGATGCTTGAATTTTGTTGTTGTGACCCCACAAGGCCGCCAACAGCACTTTGCCCGAAAACCGAACCCGTCGCGTAGCTGTTGCTGATGTTTCCCTCGTTCCCTCCCACAAGGCCGCCAACACCAATGATGCTTCCAGAAGAGCCTGCCGCATAACTTCGGCTGATGCTGGCACCCTCTTCATTTCTTCCCACGAGACCACCAACCAGATCTCCGCCAGACACTACTGAGCCTCTCGCGGAGCAATCCACTATCACGCCTGCGTTGGAACCAACCAATGACCCTACGTTCATAAGCCCGGTCATACGTGAGCCAACCAGTATGACGCCACGTATAGTCGCGCCTTTTGCCAATCTGGAAAACAGACCTACGTTTTCCGTATCACTACGACTGATCGTCAGCGAACTAATCACGTAGTTGTTCGTACTCACGAAAGAGCCCGAAAAATTCGCGATCGACCCAAAACCTGCACCACCATTCCAGTCTTCGGTTCTGCTTGCGTCAATGTTGGCAGCCAACTCGTAGCGCGCTGTTGGGCTTGAACTCACATCCTGCAACTGACAGAGCCTCTCAACCCGGTAGGGATCAACTGGTTTCCCCGTACCTGTCTGCCCTGCCATCAAGTCTGCACCCGGCTTCGTAGAGCACACCATTTCAATGGTGACAGTAAACATGGTCTTTGCACCAGCAGGACTTTCAATTTCCAGCACAAAGCTGCCCACATCATAAAAATTGAGCGAGGGGCGAACCACCTCCACCTCAACTTCGCCTCCCCTTTGAGTACTGCTGAACCGTACAGTCGAACCCTCTGCTATGCGATCCGTACTGAAAAATCTCCACGATAATCCAGCACCGCCTGAGCCAAACCTGCCTTGGTCAGTCGCGCTAAACTTCAGGGTGGTTCTGGTCGAACCCTCCCATATCTTTCCGATCTGCTCCCTTCCACCATCCACCAACGGACTCTCCCCTACAATCAGAACCCGAATCCGGTCATCATTGGCAGAAATATCATTCTTGAGTACAATATAAAAGCTCTTTGCTGCCGTGTCATCGCTCACGACGACAGTGAGAGTCGAAACAGAACCATTTGCCTCTGTGCTGGTTGTACCATTCTCAAGATTAAAGTAGACGAGATCGCTTAGCGCGGATGGCTCATCGAAAAGAAGTGACCACGTCGGAGTGACTGATCCTCTTGGAGTGCCCGGGTAATCTGCCTCCAAAAAAAGTTGCGTGACACCCGTAAAACCTGTCCCCACCACCAAGTCGATGGAGCCTTTGATATACGGCTTCCGGTTCAACTCCGAATTCCGGTTGCCTGACAATTGCGGCAAGTCTGTAGCACTGCCAAAATCCCAAACACGCGTATCCCAACCCCCGTAAGTACTCTCTTGGGAACCCAACGGACAGGTATCGCCGGGCATCGTCGGACAACGCAACTGCGCAAAGGTGCGCTCTATCCCCAATCTATTGTTCCGCCCTCTGCCAGGATAATAACTGTTCACGATGCTTGAGCTGACTTGGTATCCCACGAGACCTCCAATGCTCTCGCCGGTTCCAGAAACAGAACCCGTCGCGTAGCTGTTGTTTATGTTTCCTTGGCTCCGCCCCGCGATACCGCCAACATTCTCCGCCCCAAAAACCGAACCCGTCGCATAGCTGTTGTTTATGTTCCCTTGGCTCCGCCCCATGAGACCACCAATGTTGTCACCGACCCCAGAAACCGAACCTGTCGCGTAGCTGCCACTGATGCTTGAATCGCCTTGTTGGTATCCCACGTAACCACCAATGTTGTCACCGGTTCCAGAAACCGGACCCGTCGCGTAGCTGTCTTTGATGCTTGAGTTTCCAAATTGGAGTCCCACAAGACCACCAATATTATTTTGCCCGAAAACCGAACCCACCGCGTAGCTGTTGTTTATGTCTCCTTCGCTCTGCCCCGCGATGCCACCAACATCCTCCGCCCCAGAAACCGAACCTGTCGCGTAGCTGTCACTGATCCTTGAGCCGAAACCGTGAAGTCCCATAAGGCCGCCAACATTACCATCTCCAATAACCCGCCCCGTCGCGTAGCTGTTGTCTATTATTCCGTTGCCTCTTCCCACAAGGCCACCAACATTAATACCGTCTCTTCCAAAAACTGAGCCTGTTGCGGAGCTGTTGCTGATGCCTGCTCTTTGCCACTGCAACCCCACAAGGCCACCAACATTACCTTGCCCGAAAACTGAACCTGTTGCGTAGCTGTTGTTTATGGTTCCATAGATCAGTCCCACAAGGCCGCCAATACTATTTAGCCCCGAAACCGTACCCGTCGCGTAGCTGTTGTTTATGCTTGTGCGGTTATCTTGTCTTCCCACAAGACCACCAATGTTGGCACCGGCTCCATCAACCAAGCCAGTCGCGTAGCTGTTGTTTATGCTTGAGTCGGTATCTTGGGCTCCCACGAGACCACCAACATTACCTTGCCCGAAAACTGAACCTGTTGCGTAGCTGTTGTTTATGCTTGAGTTTTGCCGCTGCAACCCCACAAGGCCACCAACATTACCTTGCCCGAAAACTGAACCTGTTGCGTAGCTGTTGTTTATGTTTCCGCCGCTCCGCCCCACCAGGCCGCCAATTCCATCAAGCCCGGAAACCGAGCCTGTCGCAGTGCAGTCCTCTATCACACCATCGCTGGAACCAACCAGTGACCCTACGCTGTCACGCCCGGTCGTACGCGAGCCGGCCAGCATGATGCCTTCTATCTTCCCGTTTTTTGCCAATCGGGAGAACAGGCCTACGTAGGTTTCTGTACTTCGACTGATCGTCAGCGAACTGATCTCGAAGTCGTCCGAATTCACGAAAGAACCCGAAAATCCATCTTTCTCACGGCTTGCGATCGGCTCAAAACCCTTACCACCATTCCAATCCTTGGTCGTACTCGCGTCAATGTTGTCCATTAGCACGTAGTACGCCGCTGGGCGTGAACTGATGCCTTGCAACTGGCAAATGTTTGTTACCTGATAGGGAGTACTTTCAGTTCCGGAACCTGTCATGGCTTGCGACCCCACAGGGCACGCCACATCAGGAGCTTGGGCAAAGGCGGGTGACAAGGCACAAGACAAGACGAGCAGCAGGCTGGCGCACACTGGCTTTCCAAAATCAGTCAACCCCGCGCCTGAAACCGCACGTCTGACACAACGAATACCAAGTTTCAGCAAAAGCACCATCAATAAAATGACAACAAGCCTAAGGTGCAAAGCAGGGTACGCCACGTTGCGACGCAAGGCAAAGCACCGACCGAGTCTTAGGAACAGGATCGCCATTCTACTGCATGAACAGGAATATCCAAGGTTCAGAAGCTTGGTCAAATAGCAAGCTGTCAATGGCAGGCTAACCCTTTGCGGGCAAGAGATGAAGCAGAACAGGAAGCAACGACCTGGCTTCCCGTCAGATTCAGTGCAGGAGCGTTCCGGAAGCATCACACTTCTGCCGGAGCACAGCGTCCAGCCACCCAGGGTCATCAGTGGCCGCTCGGAAAATCTGAAGGCAGTGATAACACACGGACGGGCTGACAGCAGGGAACGCCGGTGAGTTCCCTGGCGTATGCGTCACATGCTGCTACCTGCTTGTCAGTCCTGAAAGATGGCTCCGACAACCACGACATCCCGGGATTCCAGAAAATAGTCACCTGTTTGCTTTCCCCTCGCCAACAGATACAACACAATGTCTTGATCATTCTCATGGTATTGGGGCATTCAAATGCCTGCAACATTGTCAAACATAGGAGATTGCCGGGGTCATCAGTGGCCGCTCGGAAACAGATACAACACTATGTTGTGATCGTTTTCATGGTATTGGGGCACCCAAATGCCTGCAACATTGTCAAACATCGGGGATTGTCAGGGGTCATCTATGGCTGCCTGGAAAATCTGAAGGCAGTGATAACACACGGATGGGCTGATAGCAGGGAACGCCGGCGAGCTTCCTGGCGTATGTGTCGCGTACTGCTGTCTGTGGCCTGTCAGTCCTGAAGGATGGATCCGACAACCATGACATCCCGGGGTTCCAGAGAATAATCCTGAAAGGCATTGATGATTGTTTGCTTTCCCTTCGCCAACAGATACAACACAACGTCGTGATTGTCCTCATGGTATTTAGGCACCCAAGAGAAATTTCTTATGGTGTAGCCATACTTGCCATGAAGCGGAGATTGTCAGGCCTTCCAATACCTTTCTGTCAGCTCCCGACCACATAAGCCTCTCAGTCTCAATAACACGGCTTGCATGGATGGCAAGCTATTCTATAAAACCCTGTATAGACTGAGCCTGCCTTGCCAGCGGGCTGTTCTGTACTGAATATATATGAGCCGGGCTTGCCCGGGAGCCTTTGCCAGTGCATTGACCAGCCGGCATACAGAATTATTTCGGGACAATGCCCTTTCGCAGCCTTTCAGTCATTCCTTTTTTGCCATCCCGAGGGATTGGCCGAACCTTCTACCGTACCGCACCTCCCAAATACACCCTCACACGTAGCGGTATCGCGGTGAGGTCTCCTATAGCAGGCCGTAATTGTGGCAGCCCATCGTCAGTATCAAAGTCCCAAATCCTGCTGCTCCATCCTGCGTATGTGACCAGACCAGTCGACAACGAACACATTGCGTCAGGCGCGGTTGGGCAAGCGAGCTGCCGATAAGTGCGTCTCTCGCCCAGACCGTTCTCCTGACCTGTATAGTAGCTGCTAACAATGCTGTCTTCTCTGACGCTAAAGCCCACGAGACCACCAATTCTGGTGGTTGTTCCCGTTACTGTACTGAATGCGTAGGTGTTCCTGATACTGGCATCAAGATACCCCACAAGGCCGCCAATGTTGTCACCGCTTCCAAAAACAGAACCCCTGGCGTAGCCGTCAGTGATGTCGCCGCGGCTAAACCCCACGAGACCACCAACATAATCAGTACCTCTTACTGTGCTGGCTGCATAGCTTCGGCTGACGCTGGCATCCTCTTCATTCCTGCCCACGAGGCCACCAACTTGCTCAATGCCAAAAACCGAGCCTGTAGCTGAGCAATCCACTATCACGCCTGCGTTGGAACCAGCCAGTGACCCTACGTTATTACGCCCGGTCGTACGCGAGCCGACTAGTATGATGCCACGTATCGTCGCACCTTTTGCCAGTCTGGAGAACAGCCCTACATTGTCCGTATCACTACGACTGATCGTCAGCGAACGGATCTCGTAGTTGCGCGTACTCACGAAAGAGCCCGAAAAAATCGAGATCGGCTCAAAACCCGCACCACCATTCAGCATGCGCGCTCTGTTCCCGTCAATGTCGGCAGCCAATTCGTAGTACGCACTCAGGTTCGATCTCACATCCTGCAGCTGACAGAGCCTCTCAATCCGGTAGGGATTACCCGGCGTCCCCGTACCTGTCTGCCCTGCCATCAAGTCTTCACCCTGCTCCATAAAGCACACCGTTTCGATGGTGACAGCAAGCGTGGTCTTTGCACTGGCAGGACTTGTAACTTCCAGAACAAAGCTGCCCACATCATAAAGGTCAAGCGGGCGTGTCACCTCCACCTCAACAGCACCTCCCCTTGTCGTACCGCTGAACTCTACAGTCAAACCCTCTGCTATGTCTGTACTTAAGAAACTCCACGATAATCCAGCACCGCCAGAGTCAGGGCTATCTTGGTCAATTGCTCTAAAACTTAGAATGGTATTGGTCGAACGTTCCCATATCGTTCCAATCTGCTCTCTTCCGCCAATCACAAACGGGATCGCGCCGGCAATCCGAACCTGAAGCAGATCAACATCGTCAGAAATATTGTTCTTGAGCACAACATAAAAGCCCTTGCCAGCCAACTCGTCCAGCCTTTCATCGCCCACTACCACAAGCGTTACCGGGCTGGCACTGTCCGTGAACTTTGCTCTATCAGTAAACATTCTGCTGGTCGTACCATCTCTGAGGTCAAAGTAGACAAAGTCACGCAGCGAGTCCGGTACGCCGGAAAGAGACCACGTCAAAGTAACAGTGGTTCCCGGAGTGCCTGCATAGCCTACAGAGAAATCAAAGGTGCTGGTGTTCCCAACCTTCACCGGATCAATGGCTTTCTCGCGGCTGATATAGGGATGTTTCGCTTTCTCAGTCCGAACCAGAACCCGGTCACCATTGGCAGAAATATTATTCTTGAGCACAACATAAAAACCCTTTCCTTCCATAAGGTCATCACGCACGACAGCAAGCGTCGCAGCAGAACCATTTGCCTCTGTGCTGGTTGTGCGATCCGCAAGCTCAAAGTAGACGAAATCGCTTAGCGTGGATAGTGACCACGTCAAAACAACTGATTCACCAGGAGATCCCGGGTAGTCTGCCTCTAAAGAAAAGCGCGTAGTTCCCGGAAAACCTGTCCCGACCACCAACTCGGTGGAACTTTTGATATACGGCTTCCGGTTCAAGTCCAAATTCTGGTTGCTCGACAACTGCGGCAAGTCTGTAGCACTGCCAAAATACCATACACTCGAGTCCCAGTCCTTGTAAGTCTCCTGGGAATCTGGCGGGCAGATCCTGCTGACCTTCGTCGGACAACGCAACTGCGCAAAGCTGCGTTCTTCCCCCAATCTGTTGTTTCGCCCTCTGGCGGCATAATAGCTATTGCGGATGGTGGAGAGGTCACCTCCCGCCAGGCCGCCAACATTTTCCGCCCCGTAAACAAAACCTGTTGCATAGCTGTTACTGATCGTGCTCGCGACATCTCCCTGTCCCACGAGACCGCCAACATATTCCAACCCGAAAACCGAACCTGTCGCGTAGCTGTCTCTGATGCTTGAGTTGAAGTTATTTCGCCCAACAAGGCCGCCAATATCTTCCGCCCCGTCAACCGAACCCGTTGCGTAGCTGGCACTGATGGCACCGCGGCTATCTCCCGCGAGACCGCCAACAAAACCATTGCCTGTTACCGCACCGGCAGCATGGCTGTTTCTGATGCTGCCTTCGCTAAAGCCTACGAGACCACCAACCCGGTTGACACCAGAAACCGACCCCGTCGCGGAGCTGCCGCTGATGTCGCCACTGCTTTCTCCCGTGAGACCACCAACCCGGTTTCCGCCAGAGACTGACCCTGTCGCAAAGCTGCCGCTGATGTCGCCACTGCTAAAGCCCACGAGACCACCAACCTGATTGACACCAGAGACTGACCCCGTCGCGGAGCTGCCGCTGATGTCACCACTGCTTTCTCCCGTGAGACCACCAACCCGGGTTTCGCCAGAGACTGACCCTGTCGCAAAGCTTCCGCTGATGTCGCCACTGCTAAAGCCCACGAGACCACCAATTCTGGTAGTTGTCCCTGTTACTGTACTAACTGCGTAGCTGTTGATGATGTCGCCGCTGCTTTCTCCCACGAGACCACCAACCCGGTTTCCGCCAGAGACTGTTCCCGTCACTGAGCAGCCCTCTATCACACCTGCGTTGGAACCAGCCAATGACCCTACGTTATTACCCCCGATCACACTTGAACCGACCAGTGTGACACCACGTATGGTCGCATTTTCTGCCAATCTGGAGAACAGACCCGCGTAATCCGCACCACTGCGACTGATCGTCAGCGAACGGATCTCGTAGTTACCCGTGTTCACGAAAGAGCCCGAAAAGCTTGCAATCGGCTCAAACCCCGCACCATCGTTCCAATCCTTGGTCACGCTCGCGTCAATGTCGTCCGCTAGCACATAGTGCGCTGTTGAGCGTGAACCGATGTCTTGCAACTGGCAGAGCCTCTCAATCTGGTAGCGATCGCCTGGTGTCCCCTCGCCTACCAGCCCTGCCATCAAGTCTGCACCCGGCTCCGTAGAACACACCGTTTCGATGGTGACAGTGACCATGGTCTTTACACCAACAGAACTTTTAACTTCCAGCACAAAGCTGCCCACAGCACCATACGAGTTGCGGGTCACCACCACCTCAACAGTGCCTCCCCTTGTCGTACCGCCAAACTCTACAGCCGAACCCTCTGCTATGTCTGTACTTAAGAAACTCCACGATAATCCAGCACCGCCAGAGTCAGGGCTATCTTGGTCAATTGCTCTAAAACTTAGAATGGTATTGGTCGAACGTTCCCATATCGTTCCAATCTGCTCTCTTCCGCCAATCACAAACGGGCTCGCCCCGTCAATCTGAACCTGAACCCGGTCAACATCGTCAGAAATATTGTTCTTGAGCACAACATAAAAGCCCTTGCCTGCCAGCTCAGCCAGCCTTTCATCGTCCGCTACCACAAGCGTTACCGGGCTGGCACTGTCCGTGAATTTTTCTTTATCAGTAAACATTCTGCTGGTCGTACCATCTCTGAGGTCAAAGTAGACCAGGTCAAGCAACGAGGCCGGCACGTCGGAAATAGACCACGTCAAAGTAACAGTGGTTCCCGGAGTGCCCGCATAGCCTACAGAGAAATCAAAGGTGCTGGTGCTCCCAACCCTCACCGGATCAATGGCTTTCTCGCGACTTATATAAGGTTGCTTCGCCTTCTCAGTCCGAACCAGAACCCGGTCACCATTGGCAGAAATATTATTCTTGAGCACAACATAAAAACCCTTTCCTTCCATAAGGTCATCACGCACGACAGCAAGCGTCGCAGCAGAACCATTTGCCTCTGTGCTGGTTGTGCGATCCGCAAGCTCAAAGTAGACGAAATCGCTTAGCGTGGATAGTGACCACGTCAAAATGACTGATTCACCAAGAGTGCCCGGGTAGTCTGCCTCTAAAGAAAAGCGCGTAGTTCCCGGAAAACCTGTCCCGACCACCAACTCGGTGGAACTTTTGATGTACGGCTTCCGATTCAAGTCCAAATTCTGGTTGCTCGACAACTGCGGCAAGTCTGTGGCACTGCCAAAATACCATACACTCGAGTCCCAGTCCTTGTAAGTCTCCTGGGAATCTGGCGGGCAGATCCTGCTGACCGTCGTCGGACAACGCAACTGCGCAAAGCTGCGTTCTTCCCCCAATCTGTTGTTTCGCCCTCTGGCGGCATAATAGCTATTGCGGATGGTGGAGAGGTCACCTCCCGCCAGGCCGCCAACATTTTCCGCCCCGTAAACAAAACCTGTTGCGTAGCTGTTGCTGATCGTGCTTGCGACATCTCCCTGTCCTACGAGGCCGCCAACATATTCCAACCCGAAAACCGAACCTGTCGCGTAGCTGTCACTGATGCTTGAGTTGAAGTTATTTCGCCCAACAAGGCCGCCAATATCTTCCGCCCCGGCAACCGAACCCGTTGCATAGCTGCCGCTGATGGTGCCGCGGCTATCTCCCACGAGACCGCCAACAAAACCATTGCCTGTTACCGCACCGGCAGCATGGCTGTTTCTGATGCTGCCTTCGCTAAAGCCTACGAGACCACCAACCTGATTGACACCAGAGACTGACCCCGTCGCGGAGCTGCCGCTGATATCGCCACCGCTAAAGCCCGTGAGACCACCAACCCGGGTTTCGCCAGAGACTGGCCCTGTCGCAAAGCTGCCGCTGATGTCGCCACTGCTAAAGCCCACGAGACCACCAATTCTGGTAGTTGTCCCTGTTACTGTGCTAACTGCGTAGCTGTTGATGATGTCGCCGCTGCTTTCTCCCACGAGACCACCAACCCGGTTTCCGCCAGAGACTGTTCCCGTCACTGAGCAGCCCTCTATCACACCTGCGTTGGAACCAGCCAATGACCCTACGTTATTACCCCCGATCACACTTGAACCGACCAGTGTGACACCACGTATAGTCGCATTTTCTGCCAATCTGGAGAACAGACCCGCGTAATCCGCACCACTGCGACTGATCGTCAGCGAACGGATCTCGTAGTTACCCGTGTTCACGAAAGAGCCCGAAAAGCTTGCAATCGGCTCAAACCCCGCACCATCGTTCCAATCCTTGGTCACGCTCGCGTCAATGTCGTCCGCTAGCACATAGTGCGCTGTTGAGCGTGAACCGATGTCTTGCAACTGGCAGAGCCTCTCAATCTGGTAGCGATCGCCTGGTGTCCCCTCGCCTACCAGCCCTGCCATCAAGTCTGCACCCGGCTCCGTAGAACACACCGTTTCGATGGTGACAGTGACCATGGTCTTTAGACCAACAGGACTTTTAACTTCCAGCACAAAGCTGCCCACAGCACCAAGCGAGTTGCGGGTCACCACCACCTCAACAGTGCCTCCCCTTGTCGTACCGCTGAACTCTACAGTCGAACCCTCCGCTACGCGATCCGTGCTGAAAAAGCTCCACTCGAGACCAGCACCACCAGAGTCGGGATTATCAGGGTCAGTTGCGCTAAAACCCAGAATGGTGCTAGGCGAAGCATCCAGCATCATTCTGGTCTGCACCGTCCCGCCATCCACAGACGGGCGCGCCCACCCAACCGAAACCGGAAGTTGCTCAATATTGTCAAAAATACTGTTCCTTAGCTCAACATCAAAGCTCTCGCCTACCAGCCTCTCATCGCCCACTATCACAAGCGTTACCCTGCTGGCACTACGTATGGACTCTTTGCGATCAATAAACTCTGTGCTGGTCGTGCTGTCTCCGCGAACAAAGTAGACGAACCCGCTTAGCACGGATGACGCATCGAAAGAAAGAGACCACGTCAAAGTAGCTGGTTCTCCAGGAAGACCCGGGTAATCTGCCTCCAAAGGAAAGCGCGTGATGCCCGTAGAAGCTTCCCCCACCAACTCGGTGGAGCCTTTGATATACGGCTTCCGGTTCAAGCCCGGATTTCGATTGCTCAACAATTGCGGCAAGTCCATAGCAGTGTCAAAACCCCAAACATCCGTGTCCCAACCATTGTAAGTCAAGGCACCCTCTTGGGAATCCAGCAGACAGGTCGCGCTGGCCGTAGTCGGACAACGCAACTGCGCAAAGCTGCGCTTTATCCCCGAACCATTGTTTCGCCCTGCGGCGGCATAATAGCTGTTAATGATGTCACCACTTCCTCTCAGTCCCACCAAGCCGCCAACATTATCCGACCCAGAAACCGAACCCGCCGCGTAGCTGTTGCTGACAACTAAGCCGAAATGTAGTCTTCCCACGAGACCACCAATGTTATTACCGGTTCCAAAAACCGAGCCTGTCGCGTAGCTGTTGCTGATGCTTTTAGCGAAGCCTTGCCCCATGAGACCACCAACGTTACTTGCGCCTGTTACCGTACTGGCTGCATGGCTGTTGTTGATGGTGGCAGAGCCAGAGTTACCGCCTTCGGCAGAGCCCGCGAGACCACCAGTGCCGACACCGGTTCCAAGAACCGAACCCGTCGCAGAGCTGTTGTTGACGGAGCCAGAATTGCTAACTGATCCCGCAAGGCCGCCAACATAATCTTTCCCGGAAACAAAACCTGTCGCAAAGCTGTTGTTTATGTTTCCGCCGTTCAATCCTGCCAGACCACCAACATGTTGCGACACCCCGGAAACAAAACCTGTCGCAGTGCAGTCCTCTATCACACCTTTGTTTTCACCAACCAACGACCCTACACGAAAACGCCCGGTCGTACGCGAGCCGGCCAGCATGATGCCTTCTATCTTCCCGTTTTTTGCCAATCTGGAGAACAGACCTACATTATCCGTACTACTTCGACTGATCGTTAGCGAACTGATCACGTAGTCGTCCGAATTCACGAAAGAGCCCGAAAATCCACCTGCTGCAGTGCTTGCGATCGGCCTAAAACCCTTACCGCCATTCCAATCCTTGGTCGTGCTCGCGTCAATGTTGTCCATTAGCACGTAGTACGCCGCTGGGCGTGAACTGATGCCTTGCAACTGGCAAATGTTTGTTACCTGATAGGGAGTACTTTCAGTTCCGGAACCTGTCATGACTTGCGAGCCCACAGGGCACACCACCTCAGAGGCTTGGGCAAAGGCGGGCGACAGAACGCAGGACAAAACAAGCAGCAGGCTGGCGCACGCTACCTTTCCAAAATCAGTCAACCCCGCGCCTGAAACCGCGCGTCTGACATAACGAATACCGAGTTTTAGCATGAGCACCACCAACCAATGACAACAAACCTTAAGGCGTGAAGCAAGATACTCCATGTTGTGGCGCACGACAACGCACCGACCAAACCTTAAGGAACAGGGTCGCCATTCTACTGCATGAACAGAAATATCCGCGGTTCGGTAAAGCGAGGCTGACAACGGACGTCGCGAACTCCCTGGTAGAGAATTTGGAGGATTTGCGGCTTGGCGGCCGGGAAAGTTCATTGAAACCGCAACAGAGCACCAAAGCACTTGCGGGGAAGCTGATTGACCGAACACGAACGAAGCAAACCCAATCCAGAGGTGGCGGTTCCCACAGCGTCTTCCCGTGTCGTACACGCCGGAAACCTTTCAACGTCAAATATTCCCAAATCTGCATCACAGACTGGCACTACGGCTTCATTCATCGCGTCATAAAACGAACACACAATACCAAGCAGCCAGTGCTTCTGCTATACTCTTTTCGCTCATGGCTTCCCTCTTTCCAATGCCGCGTACGGCTACGTTTTCGAGCCTGGTTTTTTTTCTGCTGTTCGCAAGCGCGACACAGGCCGCAGACTTCATAACCATTGAAAACATCCAGAATCCGGTACGCCATGACACCGTCTACGTTCACACCAAAGCCAAGATTCTCCTGCCGTTCTGGGCCGAAAAAATGCTACGTGAAGGGGTTCTTTTGGAGTTCGTTCTTGATATAGAAATTCGTGAGCATCGGGAATGGCTGCTGGACAAGCTGCTGGTCAACATCAGCGTCAAACGTCGTTTGGGATATCGACCGGAAACCGAAAGTTACGTGGTGGAGAAGCTCCCTGGTGGCGATCATACTTCGTTCGGAAAACTGGCTTCCGCATTGGGATACCTCGGAAATTACCACAACATTCCAGCCATTTCCGAAGAAATCGCCAGATCGTTAAAGAAACCTTACGTCAGTGTCCGTGTGGCCATGCCCAGAACAACTTTGCCACTGGATGCACAGTTGGAAAGCCTGGTTTCCGGTAACTTTTTGCTTTCGTCTGGCTGGTATATAAAGGACTTGAGATAGGTCTGCCTGCTCTCTTGTTTTGGAAGCAACAGGCAGGTCGCCAGCTGCGTGGCAATTTTGGGCGCACACCTTCCGCTCGGCAGAACTGACAAACCGTCGTTTAGGCAGACAAATGAAAACCGATAGTCCGGACATCCTGGCAGACAGGGTCTGTGTGACACCACCGTCATGAAAATTATCGTTCTTGGATCCGGGCAGATCAGTATTTCTTTGGCATCCATACTTTCCCGGGAACATCATGACATCACACTCATTGATACGGATGAGGAAAGACTGCGTGAATGCCAGAATCATAACGATTTGCGCGTCGTAAGCGGACACCCTGCCCACCCTCACGTTCTGGAACAAGCCGAAGCCGGAGACGCCGATATATTGGTTGCCTTGACGGGAAGCGATGAAACCAACATTGTGGCGTGCCAAGTGGCACACACCTTATTCAATGTGCCGAAAAAAGTGGCACGGATTCGGGCACTCTCGTACCACAAACGCCCGGATCTGTTCAAAAATGAAGCCATTCCCATTGATTTCCTAATCAGCCCGGAAAAACTGGTTTCACAAAATCTGGCGCGGCTGATCAGGATCCCGGGAGCCTTGCAGGTAGTCGAATTCGCTGCGGGGAAAATATTGCTCGTGGCGGCAAACCTGGGAGAGAACACTCGGCTGACAGGACGAACCCTGCGAGAGTTCAATAATGTCTTGCCTGGCGTCACGGCTCGCGTAGTTGCCATCTATCGGAACAACCGCATGCTGTTTCCGGACGGCACACTGCGTCTGCAATACGGAGACGAAGTATTTTTTGTTGCCCCTGAAAACCATGCCAAAACTGTGACGGCGGCTTTATGTGCCAATCATCGCCCGTCACGAAAAATTATTATCGCGGGGGGCGGATATATCGGGAAAGATTTGGCACAAATCCTGGAAGACGACCACAGCGTGAAGATAATTGAATACAACAAGGCGCGCGCCAAATATCTGGCATCGGTTTTGGACAAAGTCATTGTGTTGCGTGGCGATGCCACCAGCGAAGAAATAATGGAGCAGGAAGACATTGCAAGCACGGATATGTTTTGCGCGCTAACGAGTGATGACGAAAACAACATTCTGTCGGCGATGCTCGCGAAGAGGCTGGGGGCAAAAAAAGTCGTTTCCCTGATCAGCCGGCCAAGCTACATCAACCTTATTCAGAGCGGTACGATTGACATCGCAATCTCTCCCCAATACGACACTGTGGACGCGCTGTTACAGCATATTCGCCGCGGCGATATCGCCAGCGTACATTCCATGCGCCACGGCAAAGCGGAAGCGATAGAAACCATCGCCCATGGCGATCATGAGAACTCTAAAGTGGTTTCGCGGATGGTGGAGGAAATCGACCTTCCAGACGGGGTTGTCATCGGGGCACTCGTGCGAAACGACGAAACGATCATGGTACACAGAGACACGACCATAGAGTCCGGCGATCACATCATCTTGTTTGTCGACGACAAGAAACTGATCCCGCAGGTGGAAAAACTGTTCCAGGTCAGCGCGACGTTTTTCTAATGAGTTCGCTGCTGGTCCCCAGGGTGCTCGGCATCCTGTTGATGTTTTTTAGTAGCGGGATGCTTATACCTCCCATTTTGGCATTGGCTTACGACGAAGCTCAGGGTTGGGTTTTTCTTGTCGGGTTCGCTATCACTTTCTTCAGCGGTGTGCTGCTGTTTCTGCCAGCACGAAATGCACGCGGCAACATGACCTTACGTGAGGGCTTTTTAATCGTCGTGCTGTTCTGGATCGTTCTGGGTCTATACGGAGCCCTGCCCTTCCTGCTTTATCAGACGCCCGATATTTCCGTTTCCAACGCCGTGTTTGAATCCTTTTCGGGACTGACCACCACTGGTGCAACTGTGCTATACGGGCTGGATGACATGCCACGTGCCCTGCTGTTTTATCGCCATTTGCTGCAATGGATTGGCGGGCTCGGGCTCATTGTGCTGGCGATCGCGGTTTTGCCCATACTCGGCGTCGGCGGTATGCAATTATTCAAAACCGAAACTCCGGGGGCAATTCGAGACCAGAAATTCACACCGCGCATAAAAGTTGCGGCACAGATGCTCTGGTACATTTACCTTGCCCTGACTGCCGCTTGCGCTTTGAGCTACTGGCTCGCCGGCATGTCTCTTTTTGATGCGGTCTGCCACTCTTTTTCCACCATCTCGATTGGTGGCTTTTCAACCCATGACGAAAATTTCGGATACTTTGACGGCTTCTGGATAAATGCAGTTGGCATCCTTTTCATGCTCATCGCAGCCACAAATTTCTCTTTGCATTTCATGTTTTTCCGGCGACGTTCCATCAGGCCTTACTTGGCGGATCATGAGCTGAAAACTTTTCTGCACATCATTGCTCTGGTGTCGGTATTGACAATTCTTTACCTGGCTCTCAGCAACACCTTGGCAACTGGAGAAGCCATGATGCATGGGGCTTTTCAGGCGGTGTCTTTTGCGACCACCACCGGTTACACGACCGCAGATTTCAGCTATTGGCCTGGCTTTGTGCTTTATTTCCTGATACTTGCCAGCTTCATTGGCGGCTGCGCCGGATCAACAGCCGGAGGATTAAAAGTATTGCGCTTTCGGCTCCTGATCAAGGAATGTTCACGCGGATTCTTCTGGCTCATCCATCCTAAAGCCGAAGCCCCATTGAAATTTGCCGGTAAAATTATTCCGGAAGCGACCATGCGCTCAGTGTGGCGTTTTTTTTTCGTCTACATTCTGGTCTTTTTCATACTCATGCTGTTCCTGCTGGCTCTCGGCTTGCAACCAGACAGTGCTTTCTCGGCAGCCGCAGCAATGTTGAACAACCTGGGGCCAGGGCTGAATGAAGTCGGCGCCAATTACGCGCTGGTCAGTGCTCCCGGAAAATGGGTGATGTGCCTGGCAATGCTGCTTGGCAGACTGGAGATTTTTACATTGCTGGTCATCTTCATGCCGCACTTCTGGAGTCGCTGATCCGAAGTGTCAGGGTCTTAGCACAGCCAGAAACACGATAAGAAACAAAGCCACTACTGGCAATTCATTAAACCATCTGTACCAGTTATGGCTGTACGTGTTCTCGCGATTGGCAAAGCGCTTCAATAAAACCCCGCACTGAAGGTGGTAAACAAGCAACAACGCGATGATGGCCAGCTTGGCAAAAATCCAGACTCCGGTGCTGTACACAGCCCAGGAAGGCAGTAAAACCGACAAACCAAACACCAGGCTCAGCACTGCGCTGGGGGACATGATGCCGTAATACAGTTTGCGCTCCATGACGACAAATCGTTCCAGGCTGATTTCATCCTGCGCCATGGCGTGGTAGACAAACAGGCGAGGTAAATAAAAAAGCCCCGCAAACCAGGTAACGGCAAAAATGATGTGCAAGGCTTTCAGCCACAACATAGGGACTCACTGACTGTTAACACGAACGACACGAGCGCATTGTCAGACATATTGGTGGAGCGAAGGAGACTCGAACTCCCGACCTTCGCGATGCGAACGCGACGCTCTCCCAACTGAGCTACCGCCCCACGAAGCATCAAAAACCAAGTTTGAGCCAGGCAAGCTGATTAAGAAAGTACTTGAAAGCCGCCACGCACAAAGCTGATTTGCCCGGCGATGCTAAACCCTCGCACCTGAAATCGTCAAGGAAGGCCATCCAGGTGATGCGTTGGAATTTCTGTTCGCGCATCACGACATCACGGCATCACGGTATGCAGAAGTCCTCAAAAGCGAGTCAAGCCCTGTAAGCTTGTTGAAAGCTGTGGGGGCTGCGGTCATCCTGCGCCAGGAAAAAGCAGCACGGCCAGACTACAGAACATGCGCGCCTGAATTCGTCAAGGAAGACCATCCAGGTGATGCGTTGGAATTTCTGTTCGCGCATCACGACATCACGGCATGTATGCAGAAGTCCTCAAAAGCGAGTCAAGCCCTGTAAGCTTGTTGAAAGCTGTGTGGCCGCGGTCATCCTGCGCCAGGAAAAAGTAGCACGACCAGACTGCAGAACATGCGCATCTGAAATCGTCAAGGAAGGCCATCCAGGTGATGCGTTGGAATTTCTGTTCGCGCATCACGGCATCACGACATCACGGTATGCAGAAGTCCTCAAAAGCGAGTCAAGCCCTGTACGCTTGTTGAAAGCTGTGGGGGCTGCGGTCATCCTGCGCCAGGAAAAAGCAGCACGACCAGACTGCAGAACATGCGCACCTGAAATCGTCAAGGAAGACCATCCAGGTGATGCGTTGGAATTTCTGTTCGCGCATCACGACATCACGGCATCACGGTATGCAGAAGTCCTCAAAAGCGAGTCAAGCCCTGTAAGTTTGTTGAAAGCTGTGTGGCCTGCGGTCATCCTGCGCCAGAAAAAAGCAGCACGGCCAGACTGTAGAACATGCGCACCTGAAATCGTCAAGGAAGACCATCCAGGTGATGCGTTGGAATTTCTGTTCGCACATCACGGCATCACGACATCACGGCATCACGGCATCACGGCATCACGGCATCACGGCATCACGGTATGCAGAAGTCCTCAAAAGCGAGACAAGCCCTGTAAGCTTGTTGAAAGCTGTGTGGCCTGCGGTCATCCTGCGCCAGGAAAAAGTAGCACGGCCAGACTGCAGAACATGCGCACCTTGCTTGGGAAGTGACTGCGTACCTCGGAATTGATGCCTCGAAGATAGGGATCGCGGTCTTATTCCGCCGGGATTTTTGATTATGATGGGCGGTGCATACGTCATGCTGTTCTGCAGGTTGATACGGACACTGTCGGAACCGTGTCAATTCTTTGCAAGAGAATTTTGCAACCCGAGCGTTATTCAGCTGGCAAAGGGTGCCGGCTGGAGGTGCCCACGTGCCTCGCAAACATTAACAACCCTGATACTGATAAAGGAAGGCTAACCGGATACTCCGGTCAGGCTGTCTTGCATCGTGGAAGCTTGGGGAAGTTGCCTTACCCCGAACATGAGCCATTGGATTTAAATTGTTGCCGTTTTTAACTCTGATACTGTCGCTGGCATTGATCATGGTGTCAGCCGAAAAAATGCTCGACGGAGCAGAAAGCATATCCCGGCACTACCACGTTTCGCCGTGGATACTAGGTTTTATAGTGGTCGGCTTTGGAACCTCCGCCCCAGAATTGACGGTTTCCACCATAGCTGCATTTTCCGGAGAAATGGATATTGCGGTTGGCAACGCCATAGGTTCGAATATTGCCAACCTGGCTTTTATACTCGGCATATCCTTGCTGACCAGCAAAGCAATCAGCAGCAGCATTTCTGGCAAAGCATTGCTGATGTTGCTAGGTGCCACCTTGCTTCCATTGCTTATGCTTTTTGACCACCGCCTGCAATTGACGGAAGGTCTGCTCCTGTTATCGGTTCTGTTTGCCATTGTTTTCTGGATGGTCAGGGGGGGGGATAAAAGGCTCAGCACTACAGACGCCCTTAAGCCCGAAGATGCCGCCCCGGTCAGACCGGCCTTGGCCTGGTTCTGGCTGTTTTTTGGCATGGTCGTATTGCTGCTTTCATCCAAGGTCTCGGTGAATTCGGCGGTAGAAGTCGCAGAAATCTTCGGGATCAACAGTGTGTTCGTCGGCTTGACGATTATTTCTCTGGGCACCAGCCTGCCTGAGCTGGCAGTATCACTGTCCGCCGCCAGACGAGGGAATTCGGAAATTATCTTAGGGAATATTTTTGGCTCCAATATGTTCAATTCGCTTGGCGTCATTGGTGTTTCCGCGCTGATTAACCATAGCGACTTCGCTTCCGAACTGCTTGACAGGGACGCGGTGTACATGGTCGGGGTCACCGTGCTTGCCGCCGTGCTGCTCTGGCTGTGCCGATACCGCCTTGTGTCGAGCAAGGTATGCGGGGCTGTGTTGCTTGCCTTTTATCTTCTGTACCTTCTCTTGCTTTACAATCACGCTTTTGCCTGAAACATGCCCTTATTCACTCAAGTACCCTCAATACCCTAGTAGATGACTGACAGAGACGATTTTCTGCCGGAGAAGGTGCTGGAAGTGGCGCGGCGGGTGGTGGACATTGAAGCGCAGTCGGTCACCTCTCTGAGCGCACGCCTTGGCGAGGAATTCGTCCGTGCGTGCCGCTTCCTGCACGGTTGCGGCGGACACATCATCCTGATTGGCATCGGCAAGTCAGGATTTATCGCAAACAAGATTGCTTCTACGCTGGCGAGCACCGGCAGCCCTGCTTTTTTCATCCATGCAACCGAAGCCAGCCATGGTGATCTGGGAATGATCGCCAGCGATGATGTGGCTGTTTTGTTATCCAACTCCGGTGAAACGGTGGAGGTTACCAAGCTGCTTCCTATCCTGAAACGTCGGGGAGTCACCACAATTGCTTTATGCGGAAATCCGGATTCTACTTTGGCAAATAACGTTGACGTATGCCTGGATCTCAGCGTCCCGGAGGAAGCGTGCCCCTTGAATCTTGCGCCAACTGCGAGCACCACGGTGTCACTCGTGATGGGAGATGCGCTGGCGCTGGCACTCCTGGATGCCCGGGGATTTACGAGCGAGGAGTTTGCACGTAACCACCCGGGAGGACGTCTTGGTCGCCGCCTCCTGTTGCAGGTTGATGACATCATGCACCGTGGCACCGAGGTGCCTGGCGTGGACTTGGATACTGCTTTGCCTGACGTCCTGTGCGAGATGTCTGCCAAACGCATGGGAATGACATTGGTGCTGGACAAGAAAGGAGCCATGGCAGGTGTCTTCACTGACGGGGACTTGCGGCGGGTGCTGGACAGCGGCGTTGACCTTAAAAATACTCAGGTTTGTGAGGTGATGACCAAAAAATGCCGCACGATTCTGGTGGGTACGCTCGCAGTTGATGCCCTGAAAATCATGGAGCAAGAAAGCATCAACGCTTTGCCGGTAGTGGACAGCAATGGGAGTCCTCTGGGTGCTTTGAACATTCACGATTTGTTACGCGCCGGACTATAGCTCTCCGGGCTTTTAGACGGGCGGAAAGTCTACAGAAACCCAACCGGTCTTCCTTGCCGGTCAAATCCCTCACCAAGATACACCTTCCTCGCCCCTTCGTTTGCCATCACTTCCAAAGAGGTGCCGGCAGCAACGATTTTTCCGTGATGCACGATGTAGGAGCGGTCACACGCCTGCAAGGTTTCCGAAACATTGTGGTCGGTTATCAGCAGACCCAGTCCTCGGTCTCTCAAATGCTGCATGATGTTTCGTATTTCCGTTACAAAAATGGGATCTATTCCGGCAAAAGGCTCGTCAAACAACATGAAAGACGGCCGAAACGCCAGTGCTCGCGCAATTTCCACACGCCGCCTTTCGCCTCCTGACAAAGAGCGACCCAAAGAAGAGCGAACAGGCTCTAAATGAAATTCTTCCAGGAGCTCCCCGAGCTCCCGCTCCAGCGCACTCTTGTTTTTGTAATCGCGTGCTTCAAGGGCGACGCGAATATTGTCCGCCACGCTGAGCTTGCGAAAGACAGATGGCTCTTGCGGAAGGTAGGAAATGCCGCAGATGGCGCGTTTGTGCATCGCCAGTGTGGTGATATCTCGGTGATCCAGAAACACGCGACCACGACCGGGAAAAATCAAACCCGCCAACATGCGAAAAATCGTGGTTTTCCCCGCACCGTTGGGTCCCAGCAAGCCGACAGCTTCCCCGCTTTCAAGGCGCAGGGACACGTCATCCACTGCCTGCAGGCTACGGTAGCGCTTGCTTAAATGCTCCGCTTTGAGTACTCGTTTCATGGTCTCGAATTTTGGCAATGAATCGCGGCTTTTCCCGCTTCCCCGGGACTCAGCAAGCCGACGACTTCTTCGCTTTCAAGGCGCAGGGACACGTCATCCACTGCCTGCAGGCTACGGTGGTGCTTGCTTGAATGCTCCGCTTTGAGTACTCGTTTCATGGTCTCGCATTTTGGCAATGAATCGCGGTTTTTTCCGCTTCCCTGGGACTCAGCAAGCCGACGACTTCTTCGCTTTCAAGGTGCAGGGACACGTCATCCACTGCCTGTAGGCTACGGTAGTGCTTGCTTAAGTGCTCCGCTTTGAGTGCTCGTTTCATGGCCTCAAATTTTGGCAATGAATCGCGGTTTTCCCCGCACCGTTGGATCCCGGCAAGCCGACAGCTTCCCCGCTTTCAAGGTGCAGGGACACGTCATCCACTGCCTGTAGGCTACGGTAGCGCTTGCTTAAATGCTCCGCTTTTTGGCAATGAATCGCGGTTTTTTCCGCTTCCCCGGGACTCAGCAAGCCGACGACTTCTTCGCTTTCAAGGCGCAGGGACACGTCATCCACTGCCTGCAGGCTACGGTAGCACTTGCTTAAGTGCTCCGCTTTGAGTACTCGTTTCATGGTCTCGCATTTTGGCAATGAATCGCGGTTTTCCCCGCTTCCATGGGACTTGGCAAGCCGACTACTTCTTCGCTTTCAAGGTGCAAGGAAACTCTGGCTAAAACTCTCTGCTTTGAGTGCTGCTCTCACGATGACGCATTTTCAGCAATCATTCATGGCTGAGAACCGTCTTCGACCGACTCCACGCGATAAAGCACGGTGGTTTTGGGAACAATTTTTCGCAAAGGCTTTCGTTCCGGTCTCTCTCCATCACGGCTTTTAATCCGGGTTAAGGGCACTTCTCCCGCTTGCGGCTTTGGCAGACTTTGTCTGGCTTTGGCAGCAGGCTTCTTACGTGGTTTGCGCTCCGCCTCCTTCAGCTCCAGGCGGACTCGACCGCTGCCTTCAATCGATTTGAAAGTATCGTCGCCTAAATTGTAAACAAAGCCTTCGCCGCTGAGCGTACTGCCTCTATTTTCCATGCGCACCTTGCCAAAAAAATAAATCACATCCTGATCCAGATTGACTTCAATTTTTTGCGCCTGCGCCGTCAAGGTCTCTCCGTTGCCAACGACTACTTCAAACTTGCTCAGACCGGAGGTCGCCACAATCTTTTCTATCACGTCCTGATTTGCATACACTTCAACCCGATTACCAGACAAGCGAGCCGTGCCTCTGCGAACCAGCACATTTCCTTCGTAGACGCTGATGCCACTGGCTTGGTCAAAATCAAAAGAATCCGATTCAATCTGTACGCCTCCTTGCGAATCTTCTGCCTGGGCTGAGGCGGCAAAGAAAAGTGCTGACAGCAGGCAATGGAAGACAAGCAGATTCACCAAGCGACAGAGCTTAGCCATTGGGGCTCACCGTTAAACGTACCGAAGACAGCAAACGAAATTTTCCGGTCTCAAAATCTACCGTGGCACCTACTCCCTCCAGAACATGGTTCCCCCGCTTCAACACGGCCTTATTCTCTGTTTTCGCAAACTTGCCCAAGTGGTCGACCAGCAGGTCACTGGTTCGCAAAGTTTCAACCATCTTGCCTTGCGGGTTTTTTTTCACGACAAAGACATTGCCAGACAGCAACAATTTTTTGTCGTCGACAATCCCGGTATCCGATTGAACAGAAGTGGGAACCCCGGCCGACGAAAAATGTTGTGCGTTTACTGCCTCCATTTGTAATTCGCCCCCGAACTGATGTTTGAGCGAATGACCCTGAAGCCGGGACAACAACTGACCCTTGGCGCCATAAATATGCAGTTCTACTCCATGGAGAAAACTGCTTGCCGCCGGCTCGGGCTCGGAAGCCATGTTTTGGGTCGCCTGTTGTGAACGACCCAAATCGGCGACCAGAACGTACAGTCCGGCTGCCAGCGCAAGCAGCGCCGTATAGCTCAGAAAAAAAACTGGTCTTTTATTCAACTCAAATACTGGGCAAGCACTTTATCCATGCGTGAAGACGCCCGAAGAATATATTCGCAGAGCTCACGCACTGCCCCATGCCCGCCCCGACACTGCGAAACCCAGTGCACGTGTTTCTTTACGATCTCGTGTGCGTCGGCTGGCGCACAGGAAAAGCCTGCTTGTTGCAGCATCGGCAAATCCGGCAAATCATCTCCCATACACGCGACTTGCTCACGCTTCAGGCCACACTCTTTGACGAGTTCGGCAAACATGTCGGCTTTTCTGACAAAGCCTTGGTACACACGCTCCACCCCCAAGTCTGTCATGCGCTTGCCGAGTGCCGCCGACCGTCTTCCGGAAATAATCGCAATTTCAACGCCGAACTCCTGTAATTCCTTGATGCCATGCCCATCTCTGGTGCTGAAGAACTGGCTCTCCTTGCCATTGCTGTCAATGAGCAGTTTCCCATCGGTCAGCACCCCGTCCACATCCAGAACCAGCAGTTTTATGCCACGTGCCAAATGAGAAAGGTTTTGTGTTGCGTATGGTGTCATAAAAAAGCCTGGCTTCACTCCCATCCCTTGGCCGGTCACGGGACGAGGCGGCCACCTCTCGCGCTTCAGACCCCGAACTCGCTCCCCGTTCATGGGTGCGACACAGCGGGCACAGTGATTATAATGCGAAGCAACATAGTAAAAGTAAGGAGAAACTATGAAATTACAAATAGACGGACGACATGTTGAGGTCACGGATCCCATGAAGGAACACATAAACTCCAAACTGGAAACCTTGGACACGTACATCCATAAAGACGCAACCACGCATGTCATAGTCAAACTGGAAAAACGTCGGCACATCGTGGAAGCTTCAGTCGCCACGACACACGCTGTTTTCTTTGCAACCGCGCACTCAGAGGACATGTACACTGCCACAGACATGGTCGTGGACAAGTTGGAACGACAGATGTCCAAGAGCAAGGAAAAACGCACCAGTCATCACGAAGACGAAGTTTTCCACCACAGACCCGTCAGACGCGCCATAAGGCGCTAGCTATGGACTTCAGCAGCTATCTCGGCACTTGCACGGTGCGCTTGAACGTTGACTTGAAAACCCGAAAAAAGGTCTTGGAAACGCTCGCGGAGATGCTGAGTACCGGTCGCAGCGACATCCAGAAGCAGGAAGTCTTCACCGGAATGCTCGATCGGGAAAAACTGGGAAGCACAGCGTTGGGCAACGGGATTGCCGTCCCTCATTGTCGTCTGGACAACCTTCCGCAACCCGTAGCAGCAGTTTTGGGTGCCGCTACCGGAATTGATTACGACGCACCGGATCACAAGCCGGTCAAACTGTTTTTTTCTCTGTTGGTTCCCGGTCGGTCACAAGGCGAATACCTGCATTTGCTGGCAGGTCTGGCCTCCCGGTTTCAAGACCCTCGGTGTATCAAAGCGTTGATGAAGTCGCAAAATCAGGCGCAGATCGTACGCGCTCTGGAAATCACCTGATAAGTGAACAAACTGGCAGCACAGTCCAGGGTTCAGGTACGTGGGCTTTACGAGGAATGTCACAAAAGTCTGGTGCTGAAGTGGGTGGCAGGACACTCAGGGGCTGAGCGAACCTTTGGCAGGACTGCCCAGGAAGGAAAAGATGCCGCTGGTTTCGTAGGCTATTTCAACCTTATCCATCAGAGCCAGATACAAATACTCGGAATCGTCGAGTTGCACTATATCCAGTCTCTGGGTCAGGAAGAACAGAAGAGCACGCTGGACAAACTGTTCAGCCCGGAAACCGTGACAGTGGTGGTGGCAGATGGCTGCGAACTGATGGCGGATTTCACCAGGCTGGCTGATGAACGTCACATCGGGCTTTTCAGTTCGCCAGTCTCGGGTGTGCAGATTCTCTCGGACATTCAATACCATTTAAATTGGGCATTCGCGCCACACCTCACCATGCACGGGGTTTTTATGGAAGTGATCAGCACCGGTGTACTGTTGTCCGGAGACAGCGGAGTCGGAAAAAGCGAGCTGGCTTTGCAACTGGTGACCAGAGGATCCAGACTGATCGCCGATGATGCCCCCCACTTTGCACGCATTTCGCCGAACATTATCGTTGGAAAAGCTTCACCCATCATCAAAGACTTTCTGGAAGTGCGCGGACTGGGTGTGCTGGACATCCAGAAAATGTACGGTGACAGTTCCATCAAGGACAGCAAGTACCTGAAGCTGATCATCAAGCTGAAAAACAAACAGAACAGCTCCCCGGAAATAGATCGCCTGCAACCTCCAGCCACCTCAAAAGACGTGCTGGGCGTAACCATCCCGCTCCTGACTTTGCCAATCGCACCCGGCTGGAATCTTGCGGTTTTGGTGGAAGCTGCTGTGAGAAATCACATCCTGACGCTGAAAGGTCACTGTGCGCACGCCCTGCTCACGGCACGACAAAAGCAATTTCTTGAGCGACAATAGCCATGCCCTTGATACGTACAGCCCCATCCAGTGTGTGCCTGCTGTTTCAGCGCGTTCCCGGGCACAGAAACCGAAAGCCTTGTCGCCTTGCGCCATAAGTCGTGTCCGTTAGTATTTTGATCATTTCGCACGAAGGAGTGGGCAGTGCCTTGTTAAAAGTCGCTCGGGATATTCTCGGTGATGTCGCGACAAAAATATCGGTTTGCGAAATTTTGCACTCTGGCACGTACGAGACACATCTGCAGTCAGCCAGGCATTCTTATGCGGATCTGAACTGCGACGACGGCATTCTGGTGTTGACCGACTTGTTCGGCTCCACCCCCAGCAACATTGCGTCCCGATTTTGTTCACAAGGCGTACGCGTGGTTTCGGGAATGAACTTGCCCATGCTGCTCAAAGCCCTGAACGCATCGCAACTTCCCCTGGATACCTTGGCGGAAGCTGTGGCAGAAAGGGCGCACCAAGGCATTCTGGAGTTAAAAAATGATAGTCAAGACAGCCAAAATCACTAACAAACTGGGGCTCCATGCCCGTGCCGCTTCCAAGCTGGTCGCAACGGCATCCCGGTTTTCGTGCGAGATCACCATCTCCAAAGACAGCCATGAGGCCAACGCGAAAAGCATCCTCGGCGTCATGACTCTTGCGGCAGCCCTTGGGGCGGAGATACAGCTCGTTGCCAACGGCGAAGATGAAGCAGTCGCTACCCAGGAAATTCTGAGCCTGTTACACGACAAGTTCGGCGAGGCTGAGTGAAGCATTCAGACCGGAGAAAGGAAAGATGAGCTTATTGCTGAAAGGAACCAGCGCTTCGCCAGGCATTGTCGTTGCAACGGTTCACGTCGTGAACCGAAGGGCAGTCGAGGTGAGCAGGTGGGACATTTCCGAACCCGACATAGACGCCGAGGTCACCCGCTTCAAGGTAGCGCTGGGAAAAACACGGGAACACCTCGTCGAGATTCGCTCATCCCTGGAGGACACGCCGGGAGTAGCTTCCTTCGTTGATGCCCATTTGTTGATGCTTGATGACACCCCGCTGAGCCTGGAGCCTGTGGAGTTCATTCACAAAGACCGGTGTAACGCCGAGTGGGCGGTGAAGCATGCGCACGACAAATTGCTGGATATGTTTCAAGACATGACAGACGGATACCTCAAAACCAGAGGAGATGACATCACCCAGCTGACCAAACTGGTTCTGGGGCATTTGGTGGGCGAAGACCAGGCAATCAAAAGTAGTGAAAAGCAAAAACTGGAAGGAAAAATCATTGTCGCTGATGATTTGACGCCTGCAGACACGGTGGTCTTGTGTAACTGCAAAGTCCAAGGCTTCATCACAGAATTAGGGGGCGTCACTTCCCACACCGCGATCCTCGCGCGCAGCATCGGTATCCCGGCGGTGGTTGCAACACACGGGGCGCGACAGCTTTTGCAAGAAGACGAGACCATCGTTCTTGATGGCAAAAATGGCGTCGTGATTGCCGACGTGACCCCGGAAATACTGGCGGAATATCAGGAAAAAATCGCGGCGGAAAAAAGACGAAGACGAAGCCTGCAGCAATTACGCCACCGCAAAGCGATCAGCCAAGACGGGATTGAAGTCGAAGTCATGGCCAACGTAGAGCTGAATGCAGAGATTGATGCGTTGGGTTCCTCCGGTGCTGACGGGGTAGGCCTGTACCGCACCGAATTTTTGTACGCCGACCGGGACGAGCCGGCAAGCGAGGACGAGCAGTACGAGGTCTACAAGAAATTGGTGGAAACCATGGACGGCAAGACGGTCACCATCCGTACGCTTGATATTGGCGGGGACAAGGAATTTGACCCGGATTACCAGGGAGCACTGGCGACAAATCCGGCGCTGGGTTTGCGTGGAATCCGAAGATCATTGAAAGAACCGGAAGTGTTTCTCGATCAATTAAAAGCGATTTTGCGTGTCTCCACCCTGGGGCCGATAAAAATCTTGATACCCATGCTGACCAATGCGCAAGAAATCGCACAAATCAACCAGCTTCTCAGCCGGGCACGTTCTGAACTGGAAGACTGCAAGATCAAATACGCCACGCATATTCCCTTGGGAGCCATGATTGAAGTGCCGGCAGTCGCCTTGTACGCGGATTATATGGCGACCATGCTCGACTTTCTCTCCATAGGGACAAATGACCTCATTCAATACACCCTTGCCACTGACCGCAACGACGATGAAGTGAGCCATCTCTATGACCCGATGCACCCCGGTGTCCTGATGCTCATAAAAGATGTGCTGGAAGCAGGCAGAAGACAACAGACCCCGGTAGCCATGTGTGGCGAAATGGCGGGCGACCCTCTTTTTACGCGCCTGTTGCTGGGCATGGGACTCAGGGAATTCAGCGCGCCCCCGAACAATCTTCTGGAAGTCAAGGAAATCATACTGAGCAGTGACATTGGGGAACTGCGAAGAAAATGCAGTACCATCCTCACGCCCACAGGGTCTGCCGAGTTTGCCCAGCGCATAGCGCACCTCTGATAAAACACGCAATGTCATTCGCCGGCTGCGCCCTGGAGTAGCGCGAGCTTGCGAGATGGCTTGGCGTCTTGCTTTTTTTCTGACCGGGAAACAAGAGACGGAAACGGGATCATGGAAAAGAAAGAAAAATTGCACATTGAAGACTTGGTAAACCGGCTCTCTTCCGGCAAGCTCGCCCAAGTCAAACACCTGCTGGACAACATGCATCCGTCTGAAATCGCCGACTTGCTTGAGTCTCTCCCCACTTCTAATCGACACATGCTTTGGCGCCTGGTTGAGCCTGAAGAGGAAGGAAAAATTTTGCTGGAAGTCGACGATGCCACGCGCGAGGATCTGATCGCGGTGACCAGTTTTGAAGACTTGCAGATTGCCACAAAATCACTGGATTACGACCAGCTCGCCGACCTGCTGGGCGATTTGCCCGATACGCTTGCCGACCGCGCCCTGGCAGGAATGGAAAAGCAGCGCCGCAAACGGCTGGCACAAATCATGGTTTGGGACGAGGACACGGCCGGGAGACTGATGAACGTGGACGTAACGACGCTGAGCCCTTCATTGACGGTCGATTTTGTGTTGCGTTATTTGCGCCACCACAAAGCGTTGCCGAAGCACACCGACAGTTTCATCGTCGTGGATCATGCCAACCATTATCTCGGCTTGCTGGATTTGTCCGAACTGCTAGCCGCCGATCAAAGCACGGTGGTAAGAGACCTGATGCGAACGGACGCCATCACCTTCGCACCCGAAACACCTGCGACGGAAGTGGCACGCGCTTTCGGGGATCGCGACCTGCTGTCGGCACCAGTCCTGAATCAGCAACAGGTATTGTTGGGGCGCATTACCATTGATGACGTGCTGGACGTTATACGGGATGAAGCCCACCAGGCGGAATTCGGGGGTGCGGGTCTCTCCATGGACGAAGGCTTGTTCAGCACGGCGGTCGTGGCCTCGCGTAGCCGTTCTGTCTGGCTGGGGGTTAATCTGGTAACCGCTTTCCTTGCCGCGTGGGTACTCAGTCTTTTTCAGGAGACCCTGGAAAAAGCCATCGTCCTTGCGATCTTGATCCCGGTGGTCGGCAGCATGGGTGGAATTGCTGGCAGCCAGACCCTGACTCTGGTAACCCGCGGCATTGCCACGGGACACGTCGGTAAGGGCAATATCTCGCTTTTGTTTCTCAAGGAATTTCACGTTGGAACATTGAACAGCCTGCTGTGGGCAGTGGCAATTGGTCTGGTCACGGCGCTCTGGTTCAACGACCCGCACCTCGGCGTGATCATCGCGGGTTCAATCGGCGTCAGCCTGATATGCGCGGCTCTGTCCGGCGTCGCCATCCCGGTTCTTCTGCATCGGGTCGGCATCGACCCGGCAATTGCCGGCAGCGTTTTGCTAACCACAATTACCGATGTGATCGGAATTATTTCCTTCCTTGGACTGGCAACTTTTTTCCTGTTTTGACAGCTTCGAACCTGCCCAGGAAAGCGCGCGCGGCAGCAACCAAAGTCACTTTCAATCCGAAACGGCTAGAGCCTCGCCTGTAACCCGAACTCTTCTCCCGCGTTCAGGAGCCACAGCCCCAGATATTCGCTGAAACTCCGCCGCACCAAGACGTTCCAGACTGGTTTGTTGCCAAAAGGCGCAGTCCCGCGCCACAACAAGACCGGAGCCTTCGCGAGCAGACTTTGCGCGCATCTCCCTGCTGCGAAGTTACGGGGGTGCAAGTCCAGGGTGCAACCCTTTCCCAACAGCGCGGCTGCCTTATCTCCCGACAACTGCAACAGAACGTAAGTCCCACCGACGACCACCGTGGACACCATAGAAAGTTTTCTCTCGTCAATGGCCGCACAAAACTGCTCTGCCAATACGTTTTCCTGAGCCGCATCACCAATCAGCAACCACTCATCAGGACGCATCCAGCATAAAGCCATGTCACTCTTTTCACAAAAAGTGTTGGGAATCAGGGGCAAATCGAGGCCACTGATGTCATGAACGAGTGTTGCCACTGCCTTGTCTGAAGGCTGTCCCCGAAGCACGATACAAGCGACGGCGAGATGGCTTTCAAGCACCACCTGCAGAGGTCGCTGCACCAAAACGCTTGCCTGCGCCTTCACTGCCCGGCGCAACTTCCGGCTGACGACCAGCGCAGTTTTCTGTTCAGGATTTTTGTCGCTTGCCATCGTTGTCATAAAAACACGGATTGACGACCTGAACACGAATCGGGTCAGACTGCAAAGATAACGCGAGCAATTTCTCGCCTCTGCGCTCCCGTCCTCTTTTCAGCAGTGCCAAGGAGATCGGAAACCCTGTGGTTGGACTGGAATAACTGGAAGTCACGTGCCCTTCAATGGGGATCGGTTTCTTTCCCAGAGGCTGACAAGCCAGCTGCGCGCCCTCAGGTACGTATTCCCCATCCAAAGACCGCAGACCGACAAGCTGCTTGCGATCTTTGCGAACGCAATCAGAGCGCAACAGGGAGCGCTTGCCAATAAAGTCTTTGTTGTCACTTGTGATCATCCACTGCAAGCCAAGATCGTGCGGAATAACCGTTCCATCGGTCTCCTGACCCACAATGACATAGCCTTTTTCAGCCCGCAAAACGTGCATGGCTTCGGTTCCATAAGGCGTGAGATCAAAGGTTCCACCGCAACGGAACAAGGCATCCCAAATTTCCCGGGCGTGACGGCTGTCAACATTGATCTCAAAACACAACTCACCGCTGAAACTGATGCGAAAAACCCGCACCGGAAAGGTCGCCAGAGTCCCGTTGCGAAGGCTCATGAAAGGAAAAGCCTCGTGGGAAAAATCGATATCTGTCCCCAGCATTTCCAAAAGCCGCCGACTTTCCGAACCCGCCACCGCTATCGTCGACCAGTGTTCCGTAACCGAATTCAAATAGACACGGAGCTCCGGCCATTCGGTTTGCAACCACTGCTCCAACCAGTCCAGCACCGCCGCGGCACCACCTGTTGTTGTGGTCAGGTAGTAAGTTGAGTCGCCGAGACGCGAGATCGTTCCGTCATCCTTCACCATGCCATCTTCACCGAGCATGAGCGTGTAGGAGCAACGTCCCAGCGGAATTTTCCTGCAATTCACCGGATATATCCGATCCAGAAATTCCGCCGCGTCAGGGCCACTGACTTCTATTTTTCCCAAAGTGGAAGCGTCCATGACGCCAACACCATGGCGTACCGCCAGACATTCGCGCCGTACGGCGGCAGACATGCTTTCCCGCCCGCGCGGATAAAAGCGGGGGCGCAACCATTGTCCGACCAATTCAAACACCGCTCCTTGTTGCTCATGCCAACTGTGCAAAGCAGTTGTTCGTTGCGGGTCAAACAGCACCTCACCGCGCTCGCGCCCGGCAATGGCACCAAAAGTCACGGGCGTGTAGGGCTGGCGAAAAGTCGTGGTGCCGATTTTGGAAACCTCTTTGCCGACCATGTCAGCCAATACGGCGGCACCGCTGATATTGCCCATTTTGCCTTGGTCTGTACCAAAGCCGAGTGCCGTATAACGTTTGACATGCTCTACAGAATCGTAGCCTTCGCGAACCGCCAGCCTGATATCGGAGACCGTCACATCATTTTGAAAATCCAGGAACTGTTTCGGGCAGCGACTCACGTCTGCTCTGGACGGCACACGCCACAGTGGCTGCAAAGGCAGTGTGGCGTGTTCTTCCGTGACCGGAGGGAGGAACGATGGGGAATTGAACCCGCAACGACGGGCTGCGGCAAGACCGGCGTTAAGCCCTTGCTGCAAACACAGCTGCAACCCGAAAGCCCCGTTAGCGGCACCGGCAGACAATTTCTCCTGGTAAGCCGGCACGGGGACAAAGCAGGCGTTGATCGCATCCCAGGTGCATTTCCCCCCCGACTGCACGTGTAAGTGTACCGCCGGATTCCACCCACCACTCATCGCTATGAAGTCGCAGGCGAGTGAACGAGAGGCACCTTCCAGAGCATCTCCGGAAGCAGACAATGGCGCGACTTCAGCCGCCCGAACCTGCTTTCGGCCGGCAACGTCAAAAACCACATGCCCTTGCAAGACTTCAATACCTTTTTGCTGCAAGGCACTCTTCATTTCTTTCGTCTCGGACTTGCGCACATCAACCAAAGCCGCAACTTCCACCCCTTTGCTGTGTAAATCCATGGCGGTCTGATAGGCCGAGTCGTTATTCGTAAAAATCACGCCACGCGCGCCGGGGCGCACCGCGTAACGATTCAGATAAGTTGAAACGGCCGATGACAACATGACACCCGGGCGGTCATTGTTGCAAAACACCATCGGGCGCTCTATGGCACCTTGCGCGAGAACGACCTGTCGAGCGCGCACTTTCCATAAACGAGACCGCGCACCCTGGCGTTTTTGTGGCGCCAGATGATCTCCCAATTCCTCCACGATCGTCAGAAAATTGTGATCGTAGTAGCCGCTGACCGAGCTGCGCTTCAGCACCGTCACTTCCGGCATCGCCATGAGTTCAAGCAACACTCCTCCTACCCACTCCATGGCACTCTGGGACGCTATTGGGGTGCCACTCGCCAGCAGGCTGCCGCCAGGCTCGCTTTGCTCATCAGCCAGAATCACCCGTGCCCCGCTGCGCCCGGCAGCGAGAGCCGCCATCAGGCCGGCAGGCCCGCCCCCGACTACCAGCACGTCACAATGCGCGTTGACATGGTCGTAGCTGTCCGGATCCGGGAGGCTTTGGCAAAAACCCAGACCGGAAGCTTTGCGAATCAGTTTTTCATAGCGTTCCCATAACCACTGAGTCCACATAAATGTCTTGTAATAAAAACCCGCCGCCAGCAACGGCGCGATAAAATCGCTGAACGCGAGCAAATCAAAATTCGTATTGGGCCACCCCTTGGCCGTGCGCGCCTCCAATCCTTCATACAGCGACACCTGCGTGGCACGCGCGGTGGGTATCGCCGTTGCACCGGTGCCAACTTGCAAAATGGCGTTGGGTTCCTCTGACCAACAACCGACGACACCTCGTGGCCGGTGGTACTTGAAACTCCGCCCGAGCACACGGACGTTATTGGCAAGCAGAGCAGAAGCGAGCGTGTCTCCGTCATAGCCGACGTACGGTTTCTTGTTGAAGCGAAATTCGATCGGGCGGTCGGGCGCTATGCGTCCCTGCACAGGCAAGCGGTTGCTCTGCTCTTTCATCAGCTTTCCGACCCTTTAAAGGGTTTGCAAGAAAGGATTTGATAGCTCACCGTGTCTCGCTCCACGACAAACCATTTGCGGCAACCGTGACTATGCACCCACTGCTCTCGGTGCAAACCTTTGGGGTTTTTGCGCATAAACAGGTAATCCGCCCACGCTGCGTCAGAAGTGCTTTCAGGATTGCATGGCCGGACGATCCCTGCTTCTCCACCGCACTTGAACTCGGTCTCGTCTCGCTCACCGCACCAGGGACAACTGATTTTCAGCATGGCTGCCCTTCTCCGCCGCACTTGAACTCGGTCTCGTCTCGCTCACCGCACCAGGGACAACTGATTTTCAGCATGGCTGCCCTTCTCCGCCGCACTTGAACTCGGTCTCGTCTCGCTCACCGCACCAGGGACAACTGATTTTCAGCATGGCTGCCCTTCTCCGCCGCACTTGAATTCGGTCTCGTCTCGCTCACCGCACCAGGGACAACTGATTTTCAGCATGGCTGCCCTTCTCCACCGCACTTGAACTCGGTCTCGTCTCGCTCACCGCACCAGGGACAACTGATTTTCAGCATGGCTGCCCGTTCAGACCTTAAAAAAAGTGGCTTGAGAAAACGCCGTTTGACACGCGAAACAGATTATTCGGCTTTTCGGCATCCGTTTAATGGGCGACTGCAGCGGCACCGTGCTCGTCGATCAACGCCCCGGTCGTAAAGCGATCCAAAGCAAACGGGGCGTTCAATCTATGGGGCTCATCGTGGGCAATCGTATGCGCGAACACCCACCCGGAACCTGGCGTTGCCTTAAAACCGCCAGTCCCCCAGCCACAATTGAAATACAAACCAGAAACCGGCGTTTTAGAAATAACAGGGCTGGCATCCGGACATATATCAACGATGCCACCCCATTGCCGCAACATCCGCAAGCGACCAAATATCGGAAACAATTCCACAACAGACGCCAACGTTTCCTGAACCACGTGAAAACTGCCACGCTGGCCATAGCCGTTGTAGCCATCGACTCCGGCACCAATGACCAGTTCTCCCTTATCCGATTGGCTCACATAGCAATGCACCGCGTTGGACATGACCACGGTATCCAGAACCGGCTTCACCGGTTCGGACACCAGTGCCTGCAGGGGATGACTTTCGATCGGCAAACGCAGCTCCGCCATATTTGCCAGTACGCTGGCATGACCGGCCACCGCCACGCCAACCTTATTCGCTTTTATGTAGCCGCGGGTCGTTTCCACTCCCTGAATTTTCTCCCCATGGCGCCGCAAACCCGTCACTTCGCATTGCTGAATAATGTCTACCCCAGCCGAGTCCGCTGCGCGGGCATAGCCCCAGGCAACAGCATCGTGGCGTGCCACTCCCGCGCGTTTTTGCAAAGAGGCACCCAAGATCGGGTAGCGGGCGCGCCCAAACACTTTCATGGCCGGGATGTCTTCCTGCAGTTGCCATGGTGTCACGACCTCGCCCTCAATGCCGTTCAGGTTGTTGGCACTGACGCGTCTTCTGATATCCCGCATGTCCTGCAATGTGTGCCCCAGGTTATAAACACCTCGCTGGCTTAACATCACGTTGAAATTCAGCTCCCTGCCAAGGCTTTCCCACAGCTTCAATGATTTTTCATACATACCGGTTGATTCTGTCCAGAGATAATTTGAGCGCACGATAGTCGTGTTTCTGCCGGTATTTCCGCCGCCTAGCCAGCCCTTTTCCAAAACGGCAACACGGTTTATCCCGTGCTCTTTGGCAAGATAATAGGCAGTGGCCAATCCGTGGCCGCCCCCGCCCACTATCACGACGTCATATTCCTCTTTTGGCTCAGGGCTACGCCATGCGCGTTGCCAGTGCGTGTTGTGATGCCACGCGTTGCGCAACAGACTGAAAATCGAGTACTTCTTCATGAGCTGAAGGGTATTTCGGGAACAAGACAGAAGCAAGCTGTCACGGCAACACCTCTTTGAGCCTGGCCTCGTCCATCGCACGGATATGGAGTCCGCGAACTGCCTTTCTGGTAAGGCAATCCATATTCGGAGCACCTGTACGAAGTTTGATGTCGCTGACTCGCAAAGTGCGCGTTTCAAAACTGTAGCGCACCTGGGCTGTTGTATTGACGACGGAGCCATGCAAGTGAGCGGAGGAAAAGCAGAGCAACTCCTTCGGCCTGATAACGACCGGATGAATTTTTGTTTTCGGCAGTTCGGTGGCTTGCGGAACAGAAGGATAGGCATCAGGCAGCGGGGGAACCGCCTTGGCCGCAGCGCTGAATTTGCTGAGTGACCAGTGGGCAGACGTGTTTGCCAAAGGCAGCCGCCAGTAATCCGGGAAAAAACCAATGGTGCGTCTGGCGGTCAGCGGCCAAAGCGGCGCCCACCAATTGACTTGTTGCTGCCAACCGACTCCCCAGGTATCACGATGGGGGGGAAGATGGGATTTTGCAGACCCGTCATGCGTTTTTGCAGGGGGCGCGATGCGCAACTCAATCGTGTCCTGAAACAGGTCACGTCTGTCAAAACCCAAAGCGAGCAAAGCCTCGGTAAACAGCTTGCGGCAACCGGAATCGGCACGACAGCCTTCCTGCGCCTGATGCGCTCGCTGAAAAAAATCAGCACGTGCGTAGCGGCGGTGCGCGTGTATGGGCAAGGCGTCAGGGAAAAAGCCTTTTGCGAGTCGTCTCATGGCTTTTATCAAAGCCCGCATCGGCTCCAGCCCGCTCACAACAAATACGCTGCCGCGAAACACTTTTTGCATCATGTCGTCAACGGCGAAAAATGAGTGACCGGACAACTGAGGATCGCCCCACCCTGCAGAAAAATTGTATTCCCTGATTTCAATCATGAGGAAAACCGCAACAAGAAGTTTTTTCGCCAGCCTTCTGTCTCCTTGACCTGGTTGAACGAAAAAATATGCAAGCCCTGGAACGCTTCACTTTCCGTTTCCGGAAGCGCTGACAACTCCAGTAACAAAGCGTCCGGGACATATCGCAGCCCCCTAAGTGCAGAACGAATATTCTGACTTTTACGCAAAAAACGCAGAGAGTCACCGACGCCGATTTTTATGGCAATGGCTAACAATTTAACAGTGTTGATGGAACCCACAACGCCTATTTTCAGTGGCAGCGTGACCCCCTGCTTTCTGACCTCACACAACCATCTCCACAAAGCACCGGCATCAAAACACACTTGCGAGACCATGATGTCCGCATAAGCCTGTTTTGCCAGCAAGTCCTGAACGTGAAGGTGCGGAGGAATCAAGGGATGGGGCTCCGGATACGCCCCCACCCCGATTCTGAACCCTCCTCCGATCTCGGCAATGTCTTTCAATAACGGTGCCGAAGCACCATATTCGCCGATCGCCTTCGGGGCATCTCCACCGATGACGAAAAGCTCGTTCACACCAATCTCCCTGTAACGACCCAGAACCCGTTCCAGATGATTGCGGTCACGAATCATGCGCGCCGCCAAGTGTGGAATGACATCACGATCCGGCTGAAGTTTCTTCAAGGTCTCACACAGTTCAACCGTGGCATCAATCCCTTTCCCGGCAATGCAAGCCACCGTCACCTGCGTATCATGAGAAAGAAATTCCAGCCGTTCTTCAATACCCGACATCGGGAAAATTTCCAGCCGGCTGCCGTCAAGCAGTGACCTCACAACATCGGGGTGCTCATTAGCCATGAAATGGCACCCCTATGTGACAGCGACTGTTCGCTCCAGTGGCTAGAGCTTTGTTGACATGGTTTTCAAGCCGGTGCCCATGGATTCTGGCGTCCTGAAAGGTGTCTCTGCCACTGTTGCCTTCACGGGTTCTTTTGCATATTTCTCGTCGAGCCTTACCGTCAGTTCGGTTCCGATGGCACACAGTTCGGTCGGCAACATGGCATAAGCGATATTGCAACCCTGCGTTGGCGAGTAAAAAGCAGAAGTCACAAAGCCCACGATGTTTCCGGACTCATAGACGTGGTAGAAATCTGCCGGGTACCAATCAATCTTGTCGCCACCCATTCGCATCCCGGCGAGCTTGTGGCTGACGCCCTCGTCGTGGATTTTTTGCAAGGCGGACTTGCCAATGAAGTTTTCCTTGCTCAAGTCCACCTGCCAGGCTAGCCCGCATTGGTACGGATTCGTTTCCACGTCAATATCCTGACCCCAGGAAAGAATCCCGGCCTCAATGCGACGAATGTGACCCGGTGCGATGACGTGCAAATCAAACTCCTTGCCTGCTTCCACAACCGCATTCCACATGATGTCGGCATTCATGGTGGCATCGTAAAGATAGATCTCATACCCCAGTTCAGCTGAGAAGCCAGTCCGCGAAAGGAGAACCGGCACACCGCTGATTTCTGTTTCCAGCAAACCGTAATACGGCATGTCCTCAATTGCAGAGCCGAAAATCTTGGTCATCAGTGCTCCTGATTTCGGGCCTTGTATCTGCACCGGGCATACATCTATTTCCTGCACTTGAACATCCAGACCACTCACCGCAGCAACTCCCTGCAAATAAATGCCGATACTGCTGTCGGACAAAGAGAACCAGAACCTGTCCTCATCCGGCCGCAACAAAACCGGGTCGTTCAAAATGCCACCATACTGGTTACATAAAATCACATAGCGTCCTTTACCAGGGTCAACTTTGTTGACCGAGCGGGTAATCACCATATCAACGAGCTTGGCTGCATCCGGCCCGTCCACCTGTATCTGTCTTTCTACCGCCACATTCCACATTGTCACGTGCTCTGTCAGGTATTCGTATTCCTTGAGCAAACCACCTTCCGACATTGGAATATAGGCGCGCGGGTGATAGACACGGTTATAAACGGTGTAACACCAGCACCCTGCAGCTTGTGACAAATGGTGGTAAGGAGATTTTCGTACGCGTTGCGACAGAAGCATCTTCGCATCATGATCCCCACTGTAGCGGAGGTTTATCGGAACGTGACGTTTGTTGATTACCTGGTTGGAACTCAGGATTTCATTGCTAGTGAACATGCTTTTAATGCTCTCCATAATGGAAGGTTCAGGGGACACGGTCTTGGCGAGTAACTAAACCCCACAAGTTCCGTAAACACGCGGGGATTATACGTACAGAAAGTCCTATGGCAACAGCAAATATTAACTGCGTTTCAAGTTGCTTCGGCCGTGAAAAATGCCGGATATTGGCATGGGCATCACCCCACTCTCTTTGCCAAAACGAGGCATCACTTCCACCACAAGCACCCCGTTATATGAGCGGCTTCCCGAGGAGCTGTGGTTCCGTTGCCTCCTTGGCAACATGGCGCGCACTGCCCGCATCGGTTGTCGGTCGGTTGGCGTGGAGGCATTCGCGCTCCTCGCGCCGCATGATGACACATTTATACAGAGGAGCCGCGCGCAGACAAGACGTGCCATTCTCCATCATCGTTCGCCTGCCATTCTCCGCCATTCTCTGCCATTCTCTGCCATCCGCCATCGTACTGACAGAGTTTGCAATCCTGTTCCTGAGGTTGCCACAGCAATGAAGAGGTGTGGTTTAAGAAATCCCCGGTTTATTGTTAAGATGCGCCGCAGGTCTTCCACTCACGTGGTGGGGGAATTGGTTCCTGTGCCTGTCTTGTGGATTCCGGGCAGACAGAAAGTCCAAAAGCTGAAGGCCGCTCAAAGTCACTGTTCAAACAGAGTCTTCTGGATTGGGGGAACATCATGGCTCATCAATATAGTACTTCCCGACGCTGTGCATGGCTTGGCTCGTGATTCATGAGCGATACGAGGCCAGAAGCAAACACGTGAAAAGCCGTGGTCGCCAGCAAGAACCTGCTCTGCCACAAAAACCCGTCATTCTGAGGTAAAAGCGTATGTACGAATCCCTGTTCAAGCCCTTGAAGCTCAAACACCTGACGCTCAGAAACCGGGTCATGAGTTCCGGGCACGAACCAGCCTATACCAACGAGGGACGATTGACTGAGCGTTATAAGCTCTATCACATAGAAAAAGCCAAAGGTGGCCTGGCATTGACTGTCTTCGGCGGCTCCTGTTGCGTGTCCCCTGATTCGCCCGCGGCTTTCGGCCAGCTTGCCTGCATGGACGATTCCGTTATTGAGGAATTTCGTGATTTTGCCAAACGGGTTCATGAGCATCACGCTGCGCTGATGATCCAGCTCACGCACATGGGCAGGCGCACAGGATGGGACTGTGCCGACTGGTTATCACCGGTTGCCCCCTCCCCGATCCGCGAACCGGCACACCGCTGTTTTCCGAGGCAAATGGAAAGCCATGACATTCGGCGCGTGAAAAATGATTTTGCACTGGCGGTGTGGCGTTGCCAGGAGGGAGGGCTGGACGGCGTGGAAATTTCAGCCGCCCACGGTCATCTCATCGACCAGTTTTGGTCCCCCGCAGTGAACATGCGTACGGATCAGTACGGTGGCTCACTGACAAACCGAATGCGCTTTGGCCTTGAGGTGCTGGAAACCATTCGCGCGAAAGTCGGAAATGATTTCGTGGTCGGGCTCCGTATGTCCGGAGACGAGTTGGTCGACGGCGGGCTGGCTCCCGGCGAATGCCTGGACATTGCCAGAACTTATGCTGAAAGCGGCTTGATTGATTTCATCAACGTCATTGGCGGGTCGGCAGCCAATTTTTCCGCGCTGGCGAACGTCATCCCCGACATGTGGGCAAAGATTGCCCCCTACATTCATTTGGCCGGCGCGATCAAACAGGAAATCAGCATTCCGGTTTTTCATGCACAAAGAGTCCCGGATGTCACGACAGCAGATCGCGTGGTCGCAGAGGGTTATGTAGACATGATTGCCATGACGCGAGCTCATATCGCCGATCCGCATCTGGTAAACAAGCTGATGGAAAACCGCGTGGACGACATTCGGCAGTGCGTGGGTGCCGGCTATTGCATCGACCGTATTTATATCGGGAAAGACGCGCTGTGCATACAAAATCCCGCCACCGGACGTGAAGCGACCATGCCGCACAAAATACCAATCGCTTCAACGCAACGCAAAATTGTGGTCATTGGTGCCGGTCCTGCCGGGCTGGAAGCCGCGCGCGTTTGTGCCGAGCGTGGTCACAAGGTGGTTCTTTTTGAGCAGGAGGAAAAACCGGGCGGCCAAATCAACATCGCCATCCGGGCACCAAAGCGCGAATCTTTGAGCAGCATTATCCGCTGGCTGGAACAACAGATATACCGACACGGCGTTGACGTGCGCCTCAACACTCGTGCCACAGCTGACAAGGTGCTGGCCGAACAGGCAGACGTGGTCATCATTGCTTGCGGCGGCACACCCAATTTCCAAGGCTGGTTTCGAGGAGGGGAATACGCACACAGCACCTGGCATATTCTGGACGGCAGCGTGCCCGCGAAGAAAAACGTGCTGGTGTACGATGACAACGGTCAACATCAAGCGGTGTCGTGTACCGAATATCTGTGTGAAAAAGGCAGCCTGGTTGAATTTGTGACGCCAGATGGCAAGCCGGGGGAGGAGCTCGGTGCGACCAATATTTCGCCCCACTTCAGCG
The DNA here is from genome assembly GCA_965215765.1 of uncultured candidatus Poriferisulfidus sp. Taxonomy (GTDB): domain Bacteria; phylum Pseudomonadota; class Gammaproteobacteria; order Poriferisulfidales; family Oxydemutatoraceae. Next base: position 2,275,851 of record OZ244118.1, read on the forward strand.
CGCTTTACGCGGCTGACACAATTTTTTCTACCAATTTGCGCCTCGTGGAGGTCTACCCGGAAAACGACAATTTGATTGTCGTGCTGCGCAACGAATATACGCACGTGGAAGAAGAACGCGAAGTCGAGCAAGTTGTGGTCGAACACGGAACCCTGCCTGCCATTGAGTTGTATGACGAATTACTGGAACACTCCAAAAATCAAGGCGAAACCAATATCAATGCGCTGCTTGGCAACCGGGCACAACCCGCCGGCGGCGAGGGATTGTTTGCCTTGTACCGGGTCGGTGACGCATTGACCAGCCGCAACATCCACACCTCCATTTACGATTCCTTGCGACTGTGTAAAGACCTGTGACGGTCGGCACCTTCATCGTTTCAATACTGTTGCTCACCATCTCGGTCGCTCTGGCCGGTGCTGCCTTGCGTGTGCGTTGCTGGTTGCGTGGCCGACCGGCGGAGGTTCCGCTTTTCCAGGGTCTCATGAGTATTCCGAGGCGCTATCTGGTGGATGTACACAGCGTGGTGTCGCGCGACCGCTATGCGGCAACCATGCACGTTCTGGTTGCCGGCGGCTTGCTGCTTTCCCTGTTGCTTTTGCTGATTTTCCTGGCCATCGGTATGCCGACAAGCGGCTTGATCCGAGGGCTTTTGCTAGCGGCGTTGGGCGTGATGGCGGTAGGCGTCATCCTGGTACACAAGCGACGTAAGCCACCACCACCACAAAGATTGTCCGGCGGTCAGTTTTCTCGTCTTCCTTACAGTCTTTTCGCATATTTCGCAGGCTTGTTTTTTCTCGTCGCAAGGGCACCTCTGCATAGTGACGGGTTGCTGGATGACATGCTCCTGGTTTTGCCCATCGCTTTGCTCGTTTGGGGATTGATTGAACTGTTCATTGGCATGGCGTGGGGAGGCCCCATGAAACACGCTTTTACCGGTGCCCTGCATTTGGCATACCACCCGCGACCGGAACGATTTCAAAAAAACACAACTTCCACCGCGTTAAATTTATTGGATCTGGACCAGACCAGACTGGGCACCCGGAAAATGCCGGACTTCGCCTGGAACCAGCTACTCGGCTTTGATGCCTGTGTGCAATGTGGACGTTGCGAAGTGGTTTGCCCCGCCTTCGCCACTGGCCAACCCTTGAATCCTAAAAAACTGATTCAGGATCTGGTGTCCGGGCTGGGTGCTCCTGGTTCCGATCATTTTTACAAGGGTCGCGGACATCCTGGCCAGCCACCTGCCTCTTCCCCTCCGGCAAGCGGTGGCGACATCGTCCCGGAGCTGATTGCCGAAAACACGATATGGTCATGCACAACCTGTCGCGCCTGCGTGCATGAATGCCCAATGCTGATTGAGCATGTTGACGCAATCGTCGATATGAGACGCTTTTTGACCTTGGAGAAAGGACAGGTTCCAGGCGAAGGAGGAAAAGTCCTGGAAAACACCCGCATCGCCGGCAATCCTTCTGGCCGGGATTTGCGCACCCGAACCGAATGGGCAACAGATCTGAGCTTGCCGCTGATGCGCGATGTCAAAAAAGTGGACGTTCTCCTTTGGCTGGGCGACAGCGCTTTCAATCTCCGCAACCAGCAGACCTTGCGCGCCTTAATTCGCCTTTTGACCAAAGCCGATGTGGATTTTGCGGTACTGGGCGAAGAGGAACTGGACTGTGGCGACTTGTCAAGACGCCTCGGTGACGAAGCCAGCTTCCAGTCCCTGGCGAAGCGTAATATTGCCGTGCTCAGTCGTTATGTCTTCTCGCAAATACTGACGGCTGATCCACACGTTCTGCATTGCCTGGCTAAAGAATATCCGGCTCTGGGAGGCAATTTCGAAGTGGTTCACCACACGACTTTTCTGGCCAGACTGCTGCGGGAAAACCGTTTGTCTCTGGCAAAAAATACGAGTGGCATTGCCTCTTTGTCAGTGACTTACCACGATCCTTGTTATCTGGGACGTTACAGCGGGGAGTTTTCGTCTCCGCGGGAAGTATTGCGCGCCACAGGCACCCCCGTTATAGAAATGCGACTCTCGGGGTCCAAGTCCCGTTGTTGCGGCGGAGGGGGCGGAGCACCTTTCACTGACATCAAAGGGAAAAAACGCATTCCTGACACACGCATGGAAGATGCCTCCGCGACCGGAGCAAAAATAGTCGCCACAGCATGCCCTTACTGCGCCGTAATGTTGGAGGGGGTCGCCACTCCCGGACCGCAAGTCAAAGACATTGCCGAACTGTTGCTCGCCTCCACAGAACCATGAGTTCGAAACGTTTGCGCCGAAACTTGCGTACCGGAACGAATGTCCGAGTTCAGAAGGGAAACCGCTTGCGCATTCGCCGCCATGCGGATGGAACGGTCGCTTCAGCCACGCCACTGTCAGATACGCAGTTGCCTGCTGCTGCTCCCCAGACCGTGGAGCGCATCAGCGACCCTGCGTACCACATCCTGGCAATACCGGACTGCCGGGAAAATCGTTTCAGCATGCACGACCGGGAAATGATGGGAATGGCGCGCGAGCTTGCTGATAAAGATGGCGGTGCGGTCTGCATGCTTTGCTTCGGCGAGCCGGAAAACGAACCCGGAACAACGGGTGCCGATCGTCTGCTGCTCATGCCGGAAAGCGGAAGCTCTTACTGCCCGGATGCGGAAGCCATGCGGGTTTGCTCGGTCATTTCCGAGTTACAGCCACGCCATGTATTGTTGCCCGACAGTCTGGAACGCGGAGGAGATCTCGGCAGGCGAATTGCCACCACACTGGAAGCAACGGTGGCGACCGCAGTTTGGCAAGCTGATTTGAAGCATTGCACAAGGCTGGCCAAATGCGGGGGCGAAAGCGTCCGTATGCCAACTCCTTTTGTCATCCTTACGGCTGCCGGCTATTGCCCGCCTTTGCGCGGCGCGTCTCGCGAAGCACGTCTGATAGAGACCGGGCAGACCGAAAGACAGAACAGCGCTTTCCTGAGCACCGAAATATCCATTCCGCCTCCTGCCCAAGTGCCCTTGGACGAAGCAGAGTTCATTCTTGCCGCTGGTGACGGAGTACGTGACTGGGACACCTATCACGCTCTGGCGGAAAAGCTGGGTGCGACTGAGGGAGGCAGCCGCGTGGTTGTGGACAAAGGATTTTTGCCTGCTCATCGCCAAGTGGGATCCACAGGAACCATCACCAATGCACGCACTTACATCGCTTTGGGAATTTCCGGAGCACCTCAACACCTGCAAGGAATTGCAGATTGTGAAAACGTGGTGGCCATCAATACAGATGGCAACTGCCACATGATGAAGCGCGCAGATCTGGCGGTCGTGGGCGACGTTCAGGAAACCATGCAGGCGCTACTGCAATCCCTGGAAGAGGAAAATGGCTGAAATTTTTGTCCTGCTTTCCGAAGGCAGCCATCCTGGTAGCGGGATGCCTTGCCGGTCGCCACAAGACGCGCGCGCGTTGGAAATCGCCCTGGAACTGACGGCAGGCAACGCAAAAAAAGTTGAGGCCTTGCATGTCGGGAGCCCGACCAATCCAGTCTTGCGTGAATACCTGGGGATGGGATTGGCAACTTTGCGTGTGGTCTCTGTTCCCGCCACCGCTGACGTGGCGATGGTGCTTGGCACCTGGCTTGAAAACTGTAACCCTCGCCTGATTCTTTGTGGCAAACAGGCGGGAGCCTCGGAAAGTTCGGGCATGTTGCCTTATTTGATCGCCAAACACTTGGCAATGCCGATCGTCAGCGATGTCGTCCAGGCCACCATTGACCAAGACAAGTGCCGCTTTAGCCAAGCACTTCCCAGGGGCTGCCGCCGGCATTTGGAGCTGATGCTGCCAGCAGTCGCGTCTGTGGTCACCAACCCGGCAACAGCCCCGACACGCTTTTCATTCGCACAGGCAAGACGTGGGCGCGTCATCAGCGAGGAACTTCCCTTCACCGTTGACCAAAGGCCACTGTCGTGGCAGAGATCGGCCATAAAAAAACGCCTGAAATATATCCACAACCCGGGAGGCGAAAGTGCCGCTGAGCGTGCTCTGGCAGCGACACAAACTGCCGCTCAAGGAAGTACAAGATACCTGGAAACCACTCCGCACGAGAGCTCGCGTACTATACTCACGTTTCTCGCAAACTCGGGAATTCAAAAATATAAGACGTTCAAATAAATATTTCCGCCATGAAAGCACGGTGGAAATACTGTTCAAGAGGGTATCAACAATACCAGTAAGCAACGTGAAACACCAAGCACAACCGTGGAGTCAGCAAAAAGCCATGAACCACGGGAACGTTGGTGGTAGAGCCCGGACGTTTATCAGGGCGCTGGCAACACCTGCGTTACGCGCGATGCTGGTGCTTCTCCTTGGATTGGGTCTGGCGGGCGAACTGTTTGCGCAATCGGAATGCGAAGGGCAACCGCAGGTTGCTGGCGGGAGTGGGTCCGTGGATAACCCTTATCAGATTGAAACGCTTTGCCAGTTGCAAGAAGTGGATCTTTTCTTTAAGTATTACAAGCTGGCAAAAAATATTGAAGCGAGGGACACCCGCGATTGGAACGTGGTTAATGGTATTGCGCAAGGCTTCGAGCCCATTGATGTTCGTCCCGGCACTTTCGGCACTTTCGATGGCAATGGCTTCAGTATTTCCAACCTGTACATCAACCGAAGCAGCACAAATGTTGGCTTGTTTTCCCGGCTGTCAGGAGTTGCGGGGCAGCCCGGGGTGCTGCGCAACGTAAAACTGGTCAATGCGCGCGTGACCGGGTTCAGACAGGTTGGTCTGCTCGTTGGTACCAACAACGAAGGCGGCGTTATTGAGAACTGTACCGTTTCAGGACGCGTAACCGGCGTGAATAGGCCACTTGGCACAAGACAGCAGTTTTACGCTTACCGTATTTGATCATCAAAACAGACCGGACACGCTGACTGTGAACGTGGTTTCAACGGGCATACCGACGCTGACCATTGCACAAGGCAATACCACAAAACGGACAATCCCCTATCCGATACAAAGCATAGAAACGGAGTTGAATACCGTGAATCTTTGGGCAGGTTTAACTTGGAGTGTTGAAACATCATCATCCAGAGCCACGTATGAATTCATTGGGAGGAATGATGTGGATCAAGTGAAACTCAATCTGGGCATTCAAACAAACGAAGCGTCGTTCGCCATAAGCGTCAGTAACGGCATTGACAGCTCCTCAATCCCTGTCCAGATGATGGAATCTGTTGACGGGATTCTTTTTCACCCCGGGCAGAAAGTGGCGAGAGCAGCAACAAAAGTATGTTTTGCGCTTGCACAAGTTGCTAGAATGGGACACCCGTTCATCGAGGCTTGTGGGTGGCGTAGCGTCCACCACATTTAGGCAGGTCAGGAAAGGTGTCTGGGCTCGGTATTTCATAGACCTTTCTGGAGGAAGCTAGTGTTAAAAAGGCTAATTGGCATGTTTTCCAATGACTTGGCGTTCGACTTGGGGACAGCCAATACACTTATTTATGTAAAAGGCAAAGGCATAGTGCTGAACGAACCTTCAGTGGTGGCTCTTCGCGTCAGCAGCAACGGAACAGAAAAGTTTGAAGCAATCGGGCGCGAAGCCAAAGTCATGCTGGGAAGGACTCCCAAAAATCTGCGAGCAGTCCGCCCGTTAAAGGATGGAGTGATCGCGGACTTCAACATCACTGAACAAATGCTCCAGGGATTTATCAAGAAAGTGCATAAGCACAAACTTATCAATCCCTGCCCGAAAGTCCTGGTTTGCGTCCCTTGCGGTGCGACTCAAGTAGAGCGCCGTGCAATCAGGGAGTCGGTGGACGGAGCGGGAGCCAGTAAAGTGTATTTGATCGAAGAACCAGTGGCGGCCGCAATCGGGGCTGGCTTGCCAATTGACAAACCAAAAGGCTCAATGGTTCTGGACATTGGCGGCGGCACATCTGAAGTCGCTGTGCTTTCTTTGGACGGCATCGTTTATTCATCGTCTGTGAGAACCGGTGGCGACAAGTGTGACGCAATCATCATTGAATACGTACGTCACAAGTATGGCATTACGATTGGCGATGCAACCGCAGAAAAAATAAAACACGAAATCGGAAGCGCGCTTCCCGGAAAAGAAAGACTGGAAATAGAGGTGCGAGGCAGAAATAACACCGACGGAGTGCCGCGCAGCTTTGTTCTGGACAGCAATGAAATTCTTGAAGCACTACAAGGTGCGCTAGGCACAATCATCAGCGCCGTGCGTACCGCACTGGAACACACGCCGCCGGAACTCGGTTCGGACGTTGCCGACACCGGAATCGTACTGACCGGAGGCGGAGCACTGCTACGCGACCTCGACAAGTTCATCACTCAATCAATCGGAATACCGGTGGTTATCGCCGAGCGTCCACTTACCTGTGTCGCTGAAGGAGGAGGAAAGGTGCTAGACATGCTGGCCAGAGGGCAAACCGATTTTCTAATCTCCTGATACCCTGCTGAATCATTTTCCTGGCATCAAACAAGCAACAGACCAACAATAAAAAGTATATTCAGATTCCAGAACATTACCCCACGCGCTACCGCGTATTGTCTGCTTGCTGTCACATTGATGTTCGTACACAAACTGTACCAACAGCAATTCGACCATTTACTCGGCACCCCTAAAGAAACAATCCTTGGGGCAGCTGAATCCGTTCATGACCAATACAGCAATCTGGAGCTTTTACTTGGCGAACAAGAAGAGTTGCTGCTGGAAATAGAGGCACTGCAAAAGCAAGCATACGCGCTGAAAATTGAACACGAAAGTCTGGAAGACCAGATGCGGGACAAGCTGCATCAGGCAGGTCTTATGGGGGAAATCTCCATATCCCCCCAGGTGCGAACCGAGACCGCTCGCTTGCTGAAATCGGTTTTGACGCCATTGCAACAAACCATCACTCTGGATAAGGGAAGAATGGATGGCGTGTACGAGGGGCAGGCGGTCTTGGACAATGCCGGCATTACCGGGCGCGTGGTAGCACTGACGGATTTTACCGCCACGGTCATGCTGATTTCAGACCCCAGCCATTTGATGAACATAGAAATCAAGAGCACGGGTTATCGAGCCTTGTCCGCAGGGGTAGGTGATGTCCAGCAAATTGATCTGCTGTACATCAAAGAAGGCGAAAAACTGCATGTCGGCGATAAGGTAGTGGTTTCCAGCCTGGACGTAACGTATCCACGCGGCTACCCGGTGGGAGAAATCAGCAAGCTGCTCCCCGGCACAGGAGACGGATTCGCCGGCGTCACTGTCAGGCCTTATTCCAACCTGGGACATGCACAAGAAGTGGTTCTGGTGTGGAAACAAAACCTGAATAAAGTGGCAGGCGAAAAAGTCACTGCTCCACTATCGCAGCCATGATGCGAAGTCACTTTTCCACCATCTCTTTCTCCTTGTTGGTAGCGTTTTCGCTTTCGCTATTGCCAATTGCCAAACAAAACACGGCTTATTGGCCGGAGTGGGTGGCCTTGGTCGTGATTTACTGGTGCACAACCATGCCGAAGCGGTACAGCGTCGGTTTCGCATGGGCAGTGGGGCTTCTGGTTGATCTGCTTTCCGGGACGTTGCTAGGTCTGAACGCTTTGATGTTCACGCTGCTTTCCTACCTGCTTTTAAGCGTCAATCGCTTCGTTGAAAACAAAACACTGCTTCAGCAAAGCCTGCTGATCGGGGTGACACTGATGCCCTGCCTCCTTCTAAAGCTCTGGGGTGGGCAAATCCTGAACGCTCCGGCTGAAAATCACCAACCCTGGTCGGTGGCACTGCTCAGCGCACTGGCCTGGCCTTGGGTTTACGCAACGCTGACCGCATTGCACCAGAGATCCCTGTACTCAGGCAGGAACCAGATATTCTAGGCAGCCTCTGATCTCAGCCTTGGTCGAAAGGCTCGCACAAGCGACGATAGCCTGGAGGCGTTCCATCAGGACACTTGCCGCATTTTTCGTTGGCAGGAACCGCAAGATCTATCATTTTCGGATAGGGCAACTTCAGTTGATCCATAAGGGCGATAAATCCGTCACGCGTCTGCCCTCCGCCCAAGCGGGGATTACGAATTTTCTCCTGCCCCACAGTCGTTATCGAACGTTGGTTATAATCATGCCCCGGATACACCAAGGTGTCGTCAGACAAAGAAAAAAGCTTTTCGTGAACGCTGTCATACAGAACTCCGGCATCACCGGATTGAAAATCCGTGCGACCGCAGGAATCGACCATCAGTGCGTCACCGGTAAAAACCATTTTGTGCACACCGGCATCAAGCAAGTAGGCGTGATGCGTGTCGGTATGCCCAGGCGTATACAAAGGGTGAAGCGCTATGCTCCCCCACCTAAAGACTTCTCCCTCGTACACCCCGATATCGCGACAGGAAATATCATCCATGCCGGAACCCGCGATTTTGCAGTCTGTAATGGCAGCAAGACGAAGCGCGCCAGTAAAATGATCCGCATGAATATGGGTCTCAAGCGTACAGCCAAGACGGAGACCCAACTTGGAAATCACCTCAAGCACCTCGTCAGACGTGTCAAGCACAGGATCCAGAAGAATGGCTTCACCACTGTCCTGGCAACCAAAAATATAGGTGTATGTACACGAAATTTCGTCAAATATCTGCCTAAAAATCATCTGCGCAACCTCTCAGCCCTCCCCGCCGGTGATGACAAAGCGCAACAACTCGGAATCTGTAGCTGAACTGCCAAGAATGGACGCACAAATACTACACACTTTGCTGTTGTCTCGTTTCCCGAACGCATCACTGGTGGTCAGAGGCGAAGCGGGTAAGTTTGAAGTGGATATCAGGTGCGCGGAGTTCAACGGGAAAAGTGCCTTGGAACGCCATCGCGCCGTATATTCCGTGGTCAAAGAACATATCAAAAACGGCACCATTCACGCACTAAGTATCACAGCACACACACCAGAAGAAAATCGGCCGCAGTAAAAGGTCACTGTTTGAAATCTCCGACAGCGAACGTTCCCAGTCCTTTCTGGCTTGCATACCATTTGGCCAGTGCTTTCATGTCGACTTCGTCCAGCGACGCTGCCAAGCCGGACATAACGGGATTTTTGCGCTTCCCGGATTTATAGTCTTTCAGCACTTGGTGAAGGTAGTCAGACCACTGCCCGGCCAAGCGCGGGAAATTCGGTGCCACACTGTTTCCATCCGCTCCATGGCAAGCACTGCAAGTATTGACATGTGCCTCAATGTCCGCAGCCGGTTTCTGCATGGCATCTGAATCTTTCGGAGTCGCCAGACTGCCAAAATAGGCAGCGATATCCTCTATGTCCTGATCCGAAAGCGTCATCGCCTGCGCTTGCATGGTCGGGTGCGCACGTTTTCCACTCTGGTAAGCGTGCAGGGCATCTTTCAGGTAAGCCGCATGTTGCCCCATCAGCAAAGGAACGTGGTAAGTCGGATAGACGTTGGTTAATGAGGGAATACCATGACAACCCAGGCAAGCTTCCGACTTTTGTTTTCCAGAATTTATATCGGCAGCGTGTACCGCCGCAGAGCACAAAAGAAAGCCAGTCATAAATACTGTAAAGACCGTTTTTTTCATCAATTTCTCTCCTTATAAAACTTGAATGGTCGGGCGTTAGGCGTTAATGGTTCTGTTGTCTCTGTCAACGGACTACTTTTCAGCTTTCCGCACGACCAACTGAAGCGCACGACGTCCATCGGCACTTTTCACTTCAATATCCAGCCCGCCAAGCTCCAGCCTTTCACCCCCCTTGGGCAAAGACTCCAGCCGACCGACCACCATACCACCAACTGTTTCAACTCTTTCTCCATCATCCGGCAAAGCAAAATAATGGTTGAAATCATCAAGCGACAGCAAGCCATCCACCAAAAAAAGATGCTCGTCCAGCTTGCGGATCCCGGCAGGCGCTTGCGCAACTTCCCGGTCAACAAAATCCTCGAAAACTTGCCCAAAAATATCATTTGAGGTCACTAATCCACAAGTTCCGCCGTATTCGTTCACCACTATCGCCAGATGTGTGTGCGCTCGCTTGAAACCATCGAGCAACCGGCTCAATCGCCTGCTTTCCGGCACCACGAAAGGCGGGCAGATGTGATCGCGAATGTCAAAACCACCATTGACACTATCCGTTGCACGAGCCGCCAAGAGGTTTTTGACCAAAAGAACCCCCTCAATATCATCCAGGTCATCGGCAATGACCGGAAACCTGGTATGACCATTTTCCACGACCGTTTCCAGAATTTCGTCATAACTTGCCGAGAGTGAAACAACTTTCATGCGTGAGCGCGACACCATAACATCGCGGACACGTAGGTCATGCAGACGTAATACATCATTGACCAAGGTGTGCAAAAAATCGTCGAGGAACCCACGCCGCGCCTGACTGTTAAAAAACTCAAGAAACTCGCGGCGGTCACGTAAAAAGAAGTTTGCCAACCATTCAAACAGCCTGCTCCGACCGGGTGGAGGTTCTTCCTGTTGCTGTATCTTCACGATGGATCCCTGACAAATAAAGACTGTTCATGTCCGAGACGTACCAACGCCTCTTTTTCCATTTCCGCCATCACTTCGGCGGACGCTTCGCTTTCGTGATCATAACCTTGGAGGTGAAGCAAGCCGTGAACAAATAAACGCGCCCAATAGCTTTCCAAAGGAATTCTCTGGCTTGAAGCCTCTCTCACCAGAACCGGCGCGCTCAACACCAGGTCACCCAAGTAATTCGGGAAAAACCGAAGTTGCGAAACAAAAGGAAAAGAGAGCACGTTGGTAGCGTATGAGCGTCCACGATACACCCGGTTCAGTTCCCGGGACTCCTCCTCACCCACGATGCGCACACAGACTTCGCAAGTCTTCCTGAGCACAGCTTGAGCCCAACACCCAAACACACGGTCTTCCGGAATCACGTAGCAATCTGCTTCTCCGGACAAGGCGCGTTGAACGCTGACTTTAATCTGACGGGTCGCCTGGGGACTTTTCATAGGCTGCAAGAATAAACTCTACCAGAGAATGGCGGCAAATATCCCCGCGTTGAAAAAATCTATGCGCGACACCGCCAAGATTTTTCGTCACCCGCAGAGCATGGGATAAACCGGATTCCTCGCCACGCGGCAAATCTGCCTGCGTAACATCGCCGGTCACCACCACTTTCGAACCCTCGCCGATGCGGGTCAGAAACATTTTCATTTGCTTCGGGCTGGTGTTTTGTGCTTCGTCCATGATGATAAAAGAGTGGCTCAAGGTGCGACCACGCATATACGCAAGCGGTGCCACTTCAATCGTACCGGAAGACATCAGCATTTCCACCCTTTCAGGCGCAATAATCTCATACAAGGCATCGTAGATGGGACGCAGATACGGGTCAACTTTCTGAACCATGTCCCCGGGCAAAAACCCGAGATGCTCGCCGGCTTCCACCGCAGGTCTGACCAGAACCAGTTTTTTGACCAGATGCTGCTCCAACGCCTCAATCGCCAAAGCGACTGCCAAAAAGGTTTTACCCGTGCCGGCCGGCCCCACACCAAAAACCAAATCCTTGCACCGAACATCCTTTACATACCCCGCCTGCCTGACCCCGCGTGTTCGAATAGGCTTTAGACCGACAAAAACAACCTCATCCTGCGGCTTGTCTGCAGTTGGAAAATCATCGTTCCGGTGTCGTTGCAAACACGAACTGATGTCTGCGTCGGAAAGATTTTCCCGGGCAGCAGATCGGTATAAATCCTTGAGCACCGTCACAGTTCTCCTGCTGGTATCTTTGACACCGGTTACCGAGAAATGGTGACCCCGGTTGCTGATCACGACCCCCAGTTTTCTTTCCAGGCGACGCAGGTGTGCATCACATGGTCCGCAGAGGTTCGCAAGACTCGGACTATCAATGGGTTCCAGGCAAAAATCAAAGCGATAGCTCACGGATGTTTCAGGACGAGAAACTCAAACAGGGCTCAAGCGCCACATATTTCGCCGCGCAAGGAATTCGCCAAAGCTTCTTTTATTTTCACTTTCACCAAGCTGCCCACAGAGCAGGAGTGAACGCCTGCCTCTCCTGCTACGGGAAAATTCACCATTTTGTTGTTTGCGGTTCGGCCACACCATTCATTATCTGACTTTTTGGAACGCGCTTCTACCAATATATCCTGAACCGAGGCAACCATCATTTCGGAACTGCGCCTCACATGGCGACTCAAACAGCGTTGCAAGCGCCCCAGGCGCTGTTTCTTCACTTCCAGCGAGACATCATCCGCCAAGCGAGCCGCCGGTGTGCCTGGACGCTGGCTATAAAGGAAGCTGTAGGAAGTGTCAAAGCCTATTTCATCGACGAGACGCATGGTTTGATTGAAATCCGCATCGCTCTCTCCTGGAAAGCCCACAATGATATCAGTAGAAACAGCCATTTTCGGTCTGACTTTACGTAGCTTGCGCACAATAGACTTGTATTCCAGAACCGTGTAGCCCCTTTTCATGCGCACCAGTATACGGTCGGATCCACTTTGCACGGGCAAATGAACATGATCCATCAGCTGCGGAAGATCAGCGTACGCCGCGATTAACGCGTCACCAAATTCCAATGGATGAGGCGAGGTAAAGCGGATACGTTCAATTCCCGGAACCCCCGCAATGTGGTACAACAAAAGCGCAAAATTCACGGTGCCTGATCTTGCCGAGGAGACGTCGTCGGGCGCACGCCAAGCATTCACATTCTGCCCCAGAAGAGTGACTTCCCGCACACCTTTCGCCGCCAACAGCCGAGTTTCATCCAGAATGCCGGCAAGCGGGCGGCTAACTTCTGGGCCGCGCGTATAAGGAACAATGCAAAAAGAACAAAATTTTCCGCATCCTTCCATCACCGTCACAAAGGCACACGACCCTTTCACACCTGGCTCGGGAAGATTGTCAAATTTCTCTACGGCAGGAAAGGAAACATCGACAATCGTGTCCCGGCTGCTCTTCGCCTCCTCGTACATGACCGGCAACCTGTGTAAAGTTTGCGGACCAAACACAATATCAACACAATGTGCCCTGTCACTCAGCGCACGCCCCTCTTGGCTGGCAACACAGCCGCCAACACCAATCACGACATTCGGGTTGCGCTTTTTCAGCGTCTGCCAACGTCCCAGGAGAGAAAATACTTTTTCCTGGGGTTTTTCACGCACCGAACAGGTGTTCATCAACAGAAGGTCCGCTTCTTCGGCTGAATTCGTCGCTTCCATTTCGTGCGAATCACGCAACAACTCAAGAATGAGATTGGAGTCGTATTCGTTCATTTGACAACCAAAAGATTTCAAAAATACCTTTTTTCTCGCCAACGCCATATACCTCTTGTTTGCAATACGCACATTCCTCGCGCATCAACGCGCAATTCAGGACGACCCCTGATAATGGCACAAAGACGCGCCGTTTTTCAAAACCCCCCAAGATCACCAAACAGGCAGTGGGACGAAAACCGCAAACATCAATCCCTAGGGGGCAACACCGATCTCACAGAGCCAGTCTGAAGCATTGGAATCATGTTTTAGCCACTTTTCAGACACCAGTTTCAAGCGTTGAATATCCCCGGCGAAATTCCCGACACCCAGGCAATTGGCAGGTAATTCCATAACTTCAGGACAGGCAATACGCTTCCTGGAACGCCTGGCGAAACAGCCCTGCGCCTCGTCAAAACCATGCGGTGGCAAGGCACAGAAAGCCTCGAAATCTGAGGAACCAAGCTCGCTATCTGCTATTATGGAAACGATTGTCTGGCTTGTGTGCCAACCAACTTCACGAAGCACGGGCAGGAAAGAAACACGGAAATGAGAACACAGTTTTACTCCATAAAAGGCAGTGCGAATGATGAGGTCGTGTTCGGCAAGGGAGGGGCGAGGCTTCGAAGCAATCCGGAAAAAGGGAGTGCTTTCGGGCGACTGACCCGCTGGATTTCCAAAAAAACCGGCTGGTACCAAAGACACAACAGAAAAGCCAGACACGCTTATTTTGCAGAGCTTAACGAACGCTTTCAGCTTGGCAATGACAAGGATGCGGTCAAAATCTTTTCACGCTCCTATGCACTCAACTGTTTTATCAACAGACCGGACGAACCACTTGTAATACAAGACATCATTGACACGGAAAACACCATCCGCCGTCAGCACTTAATGAGTGCAGTCGAAGACAAAGTTCAGGCAATCCAGAATGGTCGCACAAAACTGAACCAGTTCACAGAATCCGAAGACGGCAGACCCCTCATTAGCCCGTATAGATGGGAAAAGGACTGTTTGAAAGAGGGACTAAGACTCTACGGACCCTTTACGGTTAAAACACCACGACAGCAAGAAACGAGCTATATCGACAGCGTCCAATACTTTGCCAGGAAAAAAACCCGCAACTTGCAAAACCTGGGAATTTTTCCACCATCAAAAGACGAAATTGAAATACTGGCGAGCGATGTTGCCTCCGTGTCGCAAATCGAAGCCGTAGACAAGATCCTGGGAGACATTGCCCAAGAGACCGAAGCCAGACTCTGCTTTCAAGATGTTCTGAACCAAAAACTGGGACAGGTTCTCAACCTGAAATTCGCAACCGCTTCTGCCTCAGGGATGGACAGACACAAAGGAAAGGATTTTGGCGACTTCATCGTGAACCTTAAACACAACCCGGAACATGAGAAAGCGTTGACCGCAAAAATTCTCTCATTGTCCGAAAATCTGCTCCAAGACCCATCTGCTACAGTCGGTGATATTCACGAACAAGTTGAGGTTGAAATTGAGCACTTTGTGGAGGAGCGCAGCACCTCCATTGTCCGGGAATTCCACGAAATTCTTCAAGCAGGAAAGGACTCGCCAGCTGACGCACTTGGCAATATTGTTCAGTGGACGATCAATCAGAAAACAGAACAGGAGAACTTCTCCATAGCGGGCATCGGGTCAGCGTGCGTCTCTTTGACAGAAGGAATCAAACACCACGGTTCCGCTGAGGGTGCCAGCGCAATGATTAACAAGCTTGCCGAGCAGCAGTTCAAACAATCTCAGTGCTCACCCGCAGGAAAAGCCGCTTTCATGAAGGGGCTTGCAAGTGCTGTCAGCTTTGTTTTGGAGAAAGAAGGAATGGGGGGATTCATTGAAGGGCTTGGCAAGGAAGAACCACCTGAAGTAGCAGCAGAGATCCCATCTGGCTCCGGCCTCATTCCAGACGATAATGAAGAAGAACCCAGCCTGTTTGATCAGCTACCCAACGTTACCGAGTTCCTTCCTCCCACCCGGCAAGGAAGTTTTAGCACGGAGCTACTTGAAGCCTGGAATAGCAATACTGCTTCCTGAAATTAAAACGCTGATGTTCCAGGCAATGAGCCTGCTCCGGGCACTACCATGCAAGAGAAAGCCGTACGCGCGCAGGTTCCGATACCAGATCCGGAATTGATGCAGGCACTCTACTTCATCGCTTTTACTTTTTATCTGGCCTGCTTTTTCTTTCTTGTCAAAAGGTCAGGCAAGCAGGAAGCAGGCATTGATGGGCGACTTGTATCCCAGAACCATATAGCCCCTTTTCGTATGCACCAGTATGCGGTCTGAGCCACTTTGCACTGGCAAATGAACATGATCCGTCAGCTGCGGAAGATCAGCGTGCGCCGCGAATAACGCGTTACCAAATTCCAATGGATGAGGCGAGGTAAAGCGGATACATTCAATTTCCAGAACCCCCGCAATGTGGCACAGCAAAAGCGCAAAATTCATGGTGCCTGATCTTGCCGAGGAGGCATCGTCGGGCGCACGCCAAGCGCACGGGCGAAGATCAGCGTGCGCCGCGATTAACGCGTCACCAAATTCCAATGGATGAGGCGAGGTAAAGCGGATACATTCAATTTCCAGAACCCCCGCAATGTGGTACAGCAAAAGCGCAAAATTCATGGTGCCTGATCTTGCCGAGGAGACATCGTCGGGCGCACACCAAGCGCACGGGCGAAGATCAGCGTGCGCCGCGATTAACGCGTCACCAAATTCCAATGGATGAGGCGAGGTAAAGCGGATACATTCAATTCCCGGAACCCCCGCAATGTGGTACAGCAAAAGCGCAAAATTCACGATGCCGGGTCTGGCCGAGGAGACATCGTCGGGCGCACGCCAAGCATTCACATTCTGCCCCAGGAGAGTGATTCCCGCACACCTTTCGCCACCAACAGCCGGGTTTCATCCAGAATGCCGGCAAGCTAGCGGCTGACTTCTGAGCTGCGCGTATAAGGAACAATGCAAAAAGAACAAAATTTTCCGCATCCTTCCATCACCGTCACAAACGCACACGCCCCTCTCACACCTGGCTCGGGAAGATTGTCAAATTTCTCTACGGCAGGAAAGGAAACATCGACAATCGTGTCCCGGCTGCTCTTCGCCTCCTCGTACATGGCCGGCAACCTGTGTAAAGTTTGCGGACCAAACACAATATCAACACAATGTGCCCTGTCGCTCAGCGCACGTCCCTCCTGGCTGGCAACACAGCCGCCAACACCAATCACGACATTAGGTTTGCGCTTTTTCAGCGTCTGCCAACGTCCCAGGAGAGAAAATACTTTTTCCTGGGGTTTTTCACGCACCGAACAGGTGTTCATCAACAGAAGGTCCGCTTCTTCGGCTGAATTCGCCGCTTCCATTTAGTGCGAATCACGCAACAACTCAAGAATGAGATTGGAGTCGTATTCGTTCATTTGACAACCAAAAGATTTCAAAAATACCTTTTTTCTCGCCAACGCCATATACCTCTTGTTTGCAATACGCACATTCCTCGCGCATCAACGCGCAATTCAGGATGACCCCTGATAACGGTACAAAGACGCGCCGTTTTTCACCCCCCCCCAGGATCACCAAACAGGCAGTGGGACGAAAACCGCAAACATCAATCCCTAGGGGGCAACACCGATCTCACAGAGCCAGTCTGAAGCATTGGAATCATGTTTTAGCCACTTTTCAGACACCAGTTTCAAGCGTTGAATATCCCCGGCGAAATTCCCGACACCCAGGCAATTGGCAAGTAATTCCATAACTTCAGGACAGGCAATACGCTTCCTGGAACGCCTGGCGAAACAGCCCTGCGCCTCGTCAAAACCATGCGGTGGCAAGGCACAGAAAGCCTCGAAACCTGAGGAACCAAGCTCGCTATATGCTATTATGGAAACGGTTGTCTGGCTTGTGTGCTAACCAACTTCACGAAGCACGGGCAGGAAAGAAACACGGACATGAGAACACAGTTTTACTCCATAAAAGGCAGTGCGAATGATGAGGTCGTGTTCGGCAAGGGAGGGGCGACGCTTCGAAGCAAGCCGGAAAACGGGAGCGCTTTCGGGCGACTGACCCGCTGGATTTCCAAAAAAACCGGCTGGTATCAAAGACACAACAGAAAAACCAGACGCGCTTATTTTGCAGAGCTTAACGAACGCTTTCAGCTTGGCAATGACAAGGATGCGGCCAAAATC
This sequence comes from uncultured candidatus Poriferisulfidus sp., assembly GCA_965215765.1. Lineage (GTDB taxonomy): Bacteria > Pseudomonadota > Gammaproteobacteria > Poriferisulfidales > Oxydemutatoraceae. Next base: position 2,293,254 of record OZ244118.1, read on the forward strand.
TTCTCTCATGAAGATGTTGCTTATAAAAAACCGGAAGACGCACCACTTTTAATACAAGACATCATCAACACGGAAAATACCATCCGTCAGCAGCACTTAGTGTGTGCAGTCGAAGACAAAGTTCAGGCAATCCAGAATAGTCGCACAAAACTGAACCAGTTCAGATTTACCAAAGACAGAAGACATCCCACTGGCTCGTATAAATGGCAAGAGGTGTATTCGGATGAAAAACTAAGCTGCGGCGAGACCGCTAAACCGCGTGCATCAGCCCACCATCAAGAAACAAGCTATATCAATAACCTCCGACACTTTACCGGGCAAAAAATCTGTAGCCTGAACGACGAAGGAATTTTGCCATCATCAAAAGACGAAATTGAAATACTGGCGAGCGATGTTGCCTCCGTGTCGCAAATCGAAACCGTAGACAAGATCCTGGGAGACATTGCCCAAGAAAGCGAAGATAACCTTTGCTTTCGTGGTGCCCTGAACCAAAGCCTGGGACAGGTTCTCAACCTGAAACTCTTAGCCCCTACTGTCACGGGGATGGACAGACACGAAGGAAAGAATTTTGGCGACTTCATCGGGAACCTTAAACACAACCCGGAACATGAGAAAGCGTTGACCGCAAAAATTCTCTCATTGTCCGAAGATCTGCTCCAAGACCCATCTGCTACAGTCGGTGATATTCACGAACAAGTTGAGACCGAAATTGGGCACTTTGTGGATGAGCGCAGTGCCTCCATTGTCCGGGAATTCCACGAAATTCTTCAAGCAGGAAAGGACTCGCCAGCTGACACACTTGGCAATATTGTTCAGTGGACGATCAATCAGAAAACAGAACAGGAGAACTTCTCCATAGCGGGCATCGGGTCAGCGTGCGTCTCTTTGACAGAAGGAATCAAACACCACGGTTCCGCTGAGGGTGCCAGCGCAATGATTAACGAGCTTGCCGAGCAGCAGTTCAAACAATCTCAATGCTCGCCCGCAGGAAAAGCCGCTTTCATGAAGGGTCTTGCAAGCGCTGTCAGCTTTGTTTTGGAGAAAGAAGGAATGGGGGAATTCATTGAAAGGCTTGGCAAGGAAGAACCAGCTGAAGCAGCAGCAGAGACCCCATCTGGCTCCGACCTCATTCCAGACGATAATGAAGAAGAGCCCAGCCTGTTTGATCAGCTGCCCAACGTTACCGAGTTCCTTCCTCCCCCCCGGCAAGGAAGTTTTAGCACGGAGCTACTTGAAGCCTGGAATAGCAATACTGCTTCCTGAAATTAAAACGCTGATGTTCCAGGCAATAAGCCTGCTCCGGGCACTACCATGCAAGAGAAAGCCGTACGCGCGCAGGTTCCGATACCAGATCCGGAATTGATGCAGGCACTCTACTTCATCGCTTTTACTTTTTATCTGGCCTGCTTTTTCTTTCTTGTCAAAAGGTCAGGCAAGCAGGAAGCGGGCATTGATTGGCGACTTGTATCCCAGAACCATATAGCCCCTTTTCGTATGCACCAGTATGCGGTCTGAGCCACTTTGCACTGGCAAATGAACATGATCCGTCAGCTGCGGAAGATCAGCGTGCGCCGCGAATAACGCGTCACCAAATTCCAATGGATGCGGCGAGGTAAAGCGGATACGTTCAATTCCCGGAACCCCCGCAATGTGGTACAGCAAAAGCGCAAAATTCACGGTGCCGGGCCTGGCCGAGGAGACATCGTCGGGCGCACGCCAGGCATTCACATTCTGTCCCAGGAGAGTAATTCCCGCACACCTTTCGCCGCCAACAGCCGGGTTTCATCCAGAATGCCGGCAAGCGGGCGGCTGACTTCTGGGCCGCGCGTATAAGGAACAATGCAAAAAGAACAAAATTTTCCGCATCCTTCCATCACCGTCACAAAGGCACACGACCCTTTCACACCTAGCTCGGGAAGATTGTCAAATTTCTCTACGGCAGGAAAGGAAACATTGACAACCGTGTCCCGGCTGCTCTTCGCCTCCTCGTACATGGCCGGCAACCTGTGTAAAGTTTGCGAACCAAACACAATATCAACACAATGTGCCCTGTCGCTCAGCGCACGTCCCTCCTGGCTAGCAACACAGCCGCCAACACCAATCACGACATTCGGTTTGCGCTTTTTCAGCGTCTGCCAACGTCCCAGGAGAGAAAATACTTTTTCCTGAGGTTTTTCACGCACCGAACAGGTGTTCATCAACAGAAGGTCCGCTTCTTCGGCTGAATTCGCCGCTTCCATTTCGTGCGAATCACGCAACAATTCAAGAATGAGATTGGAGCCGTATTCGTTCATTTGACAACCAAAAGATTTCAAAAATACCTTTTTTCTCGCCAACGCCATATACCTATTGTTTGCAATACGTACATTCCTCGCGCATCAACGCGCAATTCAGGATGACCCCTGATAACGGTACAAAGACGCGCCGTTTTTCACCCCCCCCAGGATCACCAAACAGGCAGTGGGACGAAAACCAAACATCAACCCCTAGGGGGCAACACCGATCTCACAGAGCCAGTCTGAAGCACTGGAATCATGTTTTAGCCACTTTTCAGACACCAGTTTCAAGCGTTGAATATCCCCGGCGAAATTCCCGACACCCAGGCAATTGGCAAGTAATTCCATAACTTCAGGACAGGCAATACGCTTCCTGGAACGCCTGGCGAAACAGCCCTGCGCCTCGTCAAAACCATACGGTGGCAAGGCACAGAAAGCCTCGAAATCTGAGGAACCAAGCTCGCTATATGCTATTATGGAAACGATTGTCTGGCTTGTGTGCTAACCAACTTCACGAAGCACGGGCAGGAAAGAAACACGGAAATGAGAACACAGTTTTACTCCATAAAAGGCAGTGCGAATGATGAGGTCGTGTTCGGCAAGGGAGGGGCGACGCTTCGAAGCAAGCCGGAAAACGGGCGCGCTTTCGGGCGACTGACCCGCTGGATTTCCAAAAAAACCGGCTGGTATCAAAGACACAACAGAAAAACCAGACGCGCTTATTTTGCAGAGCTTAAGGAACGATTTCAGCTTGGCAATGACAAGGATGCGGCCAGAATCTTTTCTCATGAAAAGGATGCTTATAAAAAACCGGAAGACGCACCACTTTTAATACAAGACATCATCGACACGGAACACATCATCCGTCAGCAGCACTTACTGAGTGCAGTCGAAGGCAAAGTTCAGGCAATCCAGAATGGTCGCACAAAGCTGAACCAGATCAAATTTACCGAAGACAGCAGGCGTCACACTGGCGCGTATAAATGGCAAGAGGTGTATTCGGATGAAAAACTAAGCTGCGGCGAGACCACTGAACCGCGTACAGTACCCCGCCATCAAGAAACAATCTATATCAATGACCTCCGACTCTTTGCCGTGCAAAAAATCCGTAGCCTGAGCGACGAAGGAATTTTGCCATCATCAAAAGACGAAATTGAAATACTGGCGAGCGATGTTGCCTCCGTGTCGCAAATCGAAACCGTAGACAAGATCCTGGGAGACATTGCCCAAGAAAGCGAAGATAACCTTTGCTTTAGTGGTGCCCTGAACCAAAACCTGGGACAGGTTCTCAACCTGAAACTCTTAGCCCCTACTGTCACGGGGATGGACAGACACGAAGGAAAGAATTTTGGCAACTTCATCGGGAACCTTAAACACAACCCGGAACATGAGAAAGCGTTGACCGCAAAAATTCTCTCATTGTCCGAAAATCTGCTCCAAGACCCATCTGCTACAGTCGGTGATATTCACGAACAAGTTGAGACCGAAATTGGGCACTTTGTGGATGAGCGCAGTGCCTCCATTGTCCGGGAATTCCACGAAATTCTTCAAGCTGGAAAGGACTCGCCAGTTGACACACTTGGCAATATTGTTCAGTGGACGATCAATCAGAAAACAGAACAGGAGAACTTCTCCATAGCGGGCATCGGGTCAGCGTGCGTCTCTTTGACAGAAGGAATCAAACACCACGGTTCCGCTGAGGGTGCCAGCGCGATGATTAACAAGCTTGCCGAGCAGCAGTTCAAACAATCTCAGCGCTCGCCCACAGGAAAAGCCGCTTTCATGAAGGGTCTTGCAAGCGCTGTCAGCTTTGTTTTGGAGAAAGAAGGAATGGGGGAATTCATTGAAAGGCTTGGCAAGGAAGAACCAGCTGAAGCAGCAGCAGAGACCCCATCTGGCTCCGACCTCATTCCAGACGATAATGAAGAAGATCCCAGCCTGTTTGATCAGCTGCCCAACGTTACCGAGTTCCTTCCTCCCCCCCGGCAAGGAAGTTTTAGCACGGAGCTACTTGAAGCCTGGAATAGCAATACTGCTTCCTGAAATTAAAACGCTGATGTTCCAGGCAATGAGCCTGCTCCGGGCACTACCCTGCAAGAGAAAGCCGCACACGCGCGGGTTCCGCCACCAGAAGAGTCCCATCTGGCTCCGGCCTCATTCCAGACGATAATGAAGAAGAACCCAGCCTGTTTGATCAGCTGCCCAACGTTACCGAGTTCCTTCCTCCCCCCCGGCAAGGAAGTTTTAGCACGGAGCTGCTTGAAGCCTGGAATAGCAATACTGCTTCCTGAAATTAAAACGCTGATGTTCCAGGCAATAAGCCTGCTCCGGGCACTACCATGCAAGAGAAAGCCGCACACGCGCGGGTTCCGCCACCAGCAGAGATCCCATCTGGCTCCGGCCTCATTCCAGACGATAATGAAGAAGAACCCAGCCTGTTTGATCAGCTGCCCAACGTTACCGAGTTCCTTCCTCCCCCCCGGCAAGGAAGTTTTAGCACGGAGCTGCTTGAAGCCTGGAATAGCAATACTGCTTCCTGAAATTAAAACGCTGATGTTCCAGGCAATGAGCCTGCTCCGGGCGCTACCATGCAAGAGAAAGCCGTACGCGCGCGGGTTCCGCCACCAGAAGAGTCCCACCTGGCTCCGGCCTCATTCCAGACGATAATGAAGAAGAACCCAGCCTGTTTGATCAGCTGCCCAATGTTACCGAGTTCCTTCCTCCCCCCCGGCAAGGAAGTTTTAGCACGGAGCTGCTTGAAGCCTGGAATAGCAATACTGCTTCCTGAAATTAAAACGCTGATGTTCCAGGCAATGAGCCTGCTCCGGGCACTACCCTGCAAGAGAAAGCCGCACACGCGCGGGTTCCGCCACCAGAAGAGTCCCATCTGGCTCCGGCCTCATTCCAGACGATAATGAAGAAGAACCCAGCCTGTTTGATCAGCTGCCCAACGTTACCGAGTTCCTTCCTCCCCCCCGGCAAGGAAGTTTTAGCACGGAGCTGCTTGAAGCCTGGAATAGCAATACTGCTTCCTGAAATTAAAACGCTGATGTTCCAGGCAATAAGCCTGCTCCGGGCACCACCCTGCAAGAGAAAGCCGCACACGCGCGGGTTCCGCCACCAGATCCGGAATTGATGCAGACACTCTACTTCATCGCTTTTACTTTTTACCTGACCTGCTTTTTCTTTCTTGTCAAAAGGTTGGGCAAGCAGGAAACCGGCATTGATTGGCGAATCGTCGTGCCTTGGCTCTTGGCAATGCTTGCCCATGGTGGCGTGCTGTGGACGGGCATGATGGCTCACGACCAAATCAATCTGCCTTTTTTCCGGGCGGCATCGCTGATGGCTTTCATTGTATCCACCATCACACTCGCCACCTCTCTTTATCGAAACCTGGTGGTGGTCGGCGTGGTCATCGTGCCATTGGCCGCTTTCCTTCTGGTTCTTGACTGGCTGGACGCAGATACCACCAGCTTGGTGACCACACCGGACGCCGGGATTCGCTTTCACATATTGAGTTCTTTGCTCGCCTACAGCGTTTTGAGCTTTTCTGGCATATTGGCAATTTTCCTGTATTTTCAGAACCGCCAGCTAAAATCAAACCACGGCTCCTCCCTGCTCCCTCTTTTACCACCCTTGGACGCCATGGAAGCACTTTTATTCAACCTGCTCTGGGTGGGGGTGCTATTGCTGACTGCCGGCCTTCTAAGTGGCTGGCTGTATCACGAGGATCTATTTGCGCAACACTTGGTACACAAAACCACCTTGTCGGTTTCCGCCTGGCTTGTTTTTGTTTTTCTGTTGCTGGGCAGAAGCTGCTTCGGATGGCGTGGGGAACGCGCGGTGCATTTCACGCTGGCAGGGATGTTTCTTTTAATTTTCGCTTACTTCGGCAGCAAATTTGTTTTGGAATTTCTGCTGGCGTCAGCAAATACCGGCTTCATTTCCCATGTTCTTTGACGAAATTTCCACAGAAACACTGTGCCTCTCCATTGTCGTGCTGTTTCTCATATCGGCCTTTTTCTCAGGATCAGAGACCGCCTTGATGTGCACAAATCGCTACCAGCTCGCCCATCTCAAAGAAAAGAATCACGCCGGTGCCAAAAGGATACTGAAGCTTCTGGAAAATCCGGATCGTTTGATCGGACTCATCCTGCTTTTCAACAACCTGACGAATATCCTCATCACCCAAATCGCCACGCTGGTTGCCTTTCGCCATTTTGGTGACTTGGGAATCGCTATCGCCACGGGAATTTTGACTTTCACAATTCTGGTTTTCGCGGAACTGGCACCAAAGACTTATGCCGCCGTACATTCGCAGGAACTGGCACTCCCCGCCGGTCTGGTGATTGTCCCGCTTTTGAAACTGACTTACCCGCTGGTCTGGCTCATTAACAGCTTTTCCAATTCCCTGTTGCGCCTGTTTGGCTTCAGGCAAAGCACACAAGCCGTAACACCGCTAAGCAGTGATGAACTGCGTGCTGCCCTCAGTGCCTCTAAAGGGCACACAAGCCAGGAACACCATCCCATGTTGCTGGGCATACTTGACTTGGAAAAGCGAACGGTCAAGGACATCATGATCCCGCGCAGCGAGATTGTGTGCGTGGATTTGGCAGACAAGTGGAACACGATTGAGCCCCAGTTGCGCAATGCCATTTACACGCTTCTTCCGGTATGCGAAAACGACATTAACAACGCACTAGGCTTCGTACACATCCGCGATGTGTTAAAGCCTCTCGCTGACGACTATCTGAACAAAGAAACACTGAAGGGACTGATACGTGAGCCATTTTTTGTTTCCGAACAGGCGTTGCTGCTACGCGTATTGCTGGACTTCAAACGTTTGAAAAAACGCATGGCGCTGGTGGTCAACGAATACGGAGACGTCATAGGGCTCGTGTCGCTTGAAGACTTGCTCGAAGAGGTGGTGGGCGAGTTCACCAATGACCCTGCCGCCTACGACTTTGCGTTCCAGCGCGGCAAAGACGAGGTCATTGTTGACGGGGGCTACCACGTCAAGGATTTGAACCGGGAATTGAGCTGGAAGCTGAATGAAAAAGGACCGACGACCATCAACGGCCTCATTCTGGAATATTTGGAAACCATTCCCAAAAGCGGCACCAGCGTCATGATTGACAGTTATTCCTTTGAAATCCTCAAAGTACACCGTAACGCAGTCAAAATGGCCCGCGTTCGTGCCCACCCGCAAAGCAACACCTGAGAGAGTTTATGAGTCGCGACAAGGCGTCCTGGTGGCAAGCATACGACCGCCTGGTGCTGAATCACCCTTGGCGCACTTTGATCGTGCTGTTGTTCCTGAGCACTGCCTTGCTTTGGAACGCGCGCGACTTCACGCTGGATGTGTCAGCAGACGCATTGCTTCTTGAGGACGACGATGAGCTGTTCTTCTATCGAAAAACGGTGGCGGAGTTTGCAGACCACAGTTTTCTCGTGCTGACCTTCACTCCCGAAGAGGATTTGTTCGCACCACAAACGCTAAAAACTGTCCACGACATCAGGAACCGCCTTGAAACAATCCCGGGAATTAAAAACGTGCTGACCATACTGGACGTTCCCTTATTGAACAGTCCAAGAATTGCACTGAATGAACTCGGCGGAGAACTGCCGACCCTCGAAACTCCGGGAATTGACTTGCAACTTGCCCACAAAGAATTTCGTGAAAGTCCCCTGTACAGTGAACTCTTGTTCAGCAAGGACGGCAAAACCACCGCATTTCTGTTGTTTCTGGGCACACCTGAAAGCTACCAGACACTCTTTGAGGAACGGGATGGCTTAAGGGAGCTGAGACGCAACGAGAAGCTGGATGAAGAACAGGCGCGGACACTCGCGCTCCTGGACAAGGAATTCGCAAGAGTGAGAAAAATCCAGAGCAAGAACGAGCACGAACTGATCACCAAAGTCAGGGAAATCATGGACATTTACCGGGAAAACAACCGAATGTTTTTAGGCGGCGCGCCTATGGTCAGCAGCGACATTATTTCCTTTGCGAAAAACGACTTGCTGGTTTTTGGAATTGCAGCATTTCTGCTGGTGATCATGATGCTGGCACTGATTTTTCGACAATTGCGATGGGTTGTTTTGCCCTCTGCCTGCTGCATCCTGAGCACCTCTCTGGTCATTGGGCTGCTGGGTTGGCTGGACTGGCCCGGAACCGTCGTCTCAACCAATTTTATGGAACTGCTTTTCATCATCACCATGTCCATGGTCATACACATCACGGTGCGCTACCGGGAAATGCTTGCAAAAAAACCGGATGTCCCGCGCCGGGTATTGACCACCGAACTGGTCCGCTTCATGTTCATACCCTGTTTCTATACCTCTGTTACCACCCTCGTGGCATTTGCTTCGCTCCTGGTGAGCGGGATACGCCCGGTCATAGACTTTGGCTGGTTTATGGTGATCGGTCTCGTTTTCGGCTTCGCCATTGTTTTCTCTTTTTTCCCCTGCGTTTTGCTGCTGCTGAAAAAGAGAAGAGCCGCTGGAAACACAAAAGACCTGACTGCAAAGTTAACGGCCACACTTGCGGTTTTTACGAAGCGAAACCGCAAAGTGATTTTGTTTGCGGCGGCAGCAATTGCCGTGTTGAACGCAATTGGCGTCAGCAAGCTTGAGGTGGAAAACCGGTTTATTGACTACTTCAAAAGCGACACGGAAATCCACCAGGGAATGCTGGAAATAGACCGCAAGTTAGGCGGAACCACGCCATTCGATCTCGTTATCAACAAAGACAGCGCGGTGATCACGGAAGCAGCCACGCCGGCGAATGAAGAAGACAGCTTCTTTCTTGAGTATGAAAGCCATTTAGGCACCGACTCTGAAAGCGATTACTGGTTGCGGCCAGACAATATCCGCCGGGTAAAAGAAATTCACGAATACCTGGAGTCGTTACCACAAACCGGCAAAGTCCTGTCACTCGCCACGCTGATTTCACTTGCGGAACAAGCGAAGGGTGAAGAATTGGGGGCACTGGAAACTGCCTTCCTGGTAAAGGAACTACCGGAAAACATCAGGAATATTTTGTTAAAACCCTATCTTTCCGAAGATGGCAAGCAGCTACGTTTCAACATGCGAATCGTTGACTCGGACACGCAACTGAATCGCAAGGAACTGATTGCAGACGTGAAAGAAAAAATTTCCGGGATGATGAAGCCCGAAGAGACTTTTCGCCCTACCGGGCTGTTCGTCATGTATAACAACATGCTACAGAGCCTTTACCAGTCACAAATACTGACATTGGGTGGGGTGCTTGGCTCCCTGATGCTTATGTTCTTCCTTCTTTTCGGTTCCCTGCGCCTGGCAATCATTGCCTTGTTGCCCACCACTCTTTCTGCGACTTTTGTATTAGGGTTCATGGGGTGGTTCAGGATTCCCCTTGACTTGATGACCATCACCATTGCGGCAATTAGCCTGGGGATAGGGGTGGACAACACCATTCACTACGTGGTGCGCTTCAAGCGAGAATTTGCCAACAGGAAGAACTACCAGGAAACCATAGAGCGCTGCCACGCCAGCGTTGGAAAAGCGGTGTATTACACCTCCCTGACCATCATCATGGGGTTCTCCCTGCTCGCTTTTTCAAATTTCCTGCCCACCATTTACTTTGGCCTGCTAGTCGGACTTTCAATGTTTACGGCTTTTCTGGCATCACTGACGCTTTTACCGGCTTTGCTCACCACCTTTCAACCGCTGGGAAATGAAAACTCGCGCCCGGATTTCCATGCAGTCTGACTCGCCTGATTTGACTTCAAGCACCGCAGTCACCGATCACCTCGGTGAGAAGCGTGTCGTGAACATCGTTGGCGAAGTCCCCCTGACCTTGCTGGTCAATGGAAAAGAGCTGGTGACGCTCATGACCTTGGGTTCGCACCCGAGAGAATTGGTAGTCGGGTATCTCTGCAACCAAGGCTTGGTAGACGGCCTGGATGAAATTAAACAGGTGGAAGTCGATTGGAACCGGGAACAAGTGATGGTCACCACCTGCGGCACTGACTACGACGAACGTGTCCGCAATGCCGGACGCCGGACGATTACCACTGGCTGTGGACAAGGAAGTGTTTTCAGCAGTTCCCTTGACCAGCTGTACGAAACCCGATTGCCGGAACGCGCAGTGAAACGTTCCTCGCTTTTTGAACTGTTAAACCATATTTCAAAACGGGAAACAATCTACAAACAGGCAGGGGCACTGCATGCGTGTGCACTATGCGATGAAAAGCAAGCGATATTTTTTGTTGAAGACGTCGGCAGGCACAACGCAGCAGACATTATTGCGGGGATGATGCAGGAGGAAAAAGTAACCGGAAACGATAAAATTTTTTACACAACCGGTCGCCTCACTTCGGAAATTGTCATGAAGGTCGCGCATATCGGCGTCCCGATACTGCTGTCCAGATCCGGGGTCACGAATATGGGGCTGGAACTGGCGCGTGATTTGAACATGGTAATGGTGGCGCGCGCCAAGGCGGCCAGCTTTCTGGTGTACAACAAGCCGGAAGCCATCATTCACGAGCCAGGCGACAAATAAGACCGGCCCCCGGGCTTTGCCCAGGCTTGGCAAAGAGCAGCTTTTAGTCGAGGTCAGACACTATGGCTTCCCGCACCGCTTCTGGAGGCGTGGTCACGGCAACGTATTGCGGGTGCTCGCAACCAACACGGACAGGCATGGCCGCCTTGGCTCTGACAAGCGACTCCGGATCAAGCTCAAAACGCAGAAAATGGACTGCCGAAGTTTTTTCTTCGTTTTCGCGTTCCAGGTCTTCGTCTGAAATTGCAAAAATCTTTTTGTGGCCACCAACCTCCACCCAAACCATACGGTCAATGCCTCGCATTTCGCCAAGGCGGATTTTCCGCAGTTCTGAGTCTGTAAATTCAATCAGCATGGTTGTTTTCCAATTACTGCCGTCCGGAATCAACGGGTTATAGGCGGCAAGCTCTTCCTGAATACCTTCTGCCTCAAAAACTTTTTCAGCGCGCAAGACCTCCTGAATCTGGTAAAGCATGGTCAAACGGTCTTCAAAAAGCAGGGAAATATTTTCTCCCAGACGCACGGTGCGCCGGGCTTTGTGCATGATCATACGTTTGCGGTAATCCTGCCTTTCCCGAGCGTAGCTCTCCAAAGACAGCAAATCTTTCGGTTCAATTTTTCTCATTTACTCACCACTCGCTTTTATGAAATAACGAAAGCCGTCACTCAAATTCCGTAAGCCTTGCGCATCAGTGACAGCGGGTGCTGTGGCGGCAATCCCCCCTTGGATAACTCACTGATGTGCGAAGCCGCAAGAAAACAGTCACTGACCAGATGCTGAGCCTTTGCTTTGTCCAAAGCCAAAGCCGCCGGAAGCCCTGTTTTTCTGGCGTTATCCCGGGTTTCCACTTTCACGGCGTAAGTACCATCATGACCCGAGCACCGCTCAATCAAAGCAATTTCCGTATTGGGAACCAGTCTCAGCAAGTCACGCGATTTCAGCCCCACATTCTGCACTCTCGTATGACAAGCCGCATGGTATGCAACTTTGCCCAGCTCATGCTTGAAGTGCGTGTTCAGCAACCCGGATTTATGCCGCTTCATCAGGTATTCACAGGGGTCAAAAACATGCCTTGCCATTTTTTGCACCTGTTCATCGGAGGGAAAAAGTGACGGGTATGTCTGCTTGAACATGAGCACACAGGAGGATACCGGCGTGACAATGTCGTAGCCTTGATCCAGAAATTTTTGAAATAGCCGGACATGCCGGTCTTTCAGTTTTTCTACTTCCGGCAGGTCGCCAAGTTCCAGCTTCGGCATACCACAACACACGTCTTTGTCCGGCAGCGCCCAAGATATATTGTTGTGCTCGAAAACCGCAACCAGGTCTTCTGCAAGCGAGCTTTCACACACATTCGCATAGCAACTGATAAACAGGACGACTTTCCCCTGCGTCTCCCCGTCTGAAATCGCAGCTGCCTCAGAAGCAGAGCAATGGGGCAGGATTTCACGCGTTTTCTTTTTCTGAAAATTACCCAAATGCGATTTTTCATGTACGCCAAACCAGCGATGCAGGCCTTTGCGCACGTACTTGTTTGTCATGCTGGCCCGGACAGCTGCCCCCACCAAAGGCAGAGTCGCCACAGTTCCAAATTGCCCCGGAGAAGACAGCATCCTGTCACGCAAACCTGGCCGCTTTTTCTTGTGCTTGACCACCTTGGCTCGCAACATGAGCTGGGGGAAATCAATGGCCCATTCGTGCGGAGGCACGTAAGGACATTTGGTCATGAAGCACAAGTCGCACAGAAAGCACTGATTTACGACAGCCGGAAAATCAGATGAGTCCACGCCGGTCACTTCAAAGTCAGCAGACGCGTCTATCAAGTCAAAAAGTGTGGGGAAAGATCGACACAGACTGACGCAACGGCGACAACCATGGCAGACATCAAAAACCCTTCGCAACTCCTGGTCTAAATTTTCTTCGTCATAAAAATCATCGTTTTTCCAACGAAGAGGATGACGTTCAGGCAGCCCAAGGCCACCCTCCTTAATCTGCACCACTGCTTAAAATATGTATCCGAAAAACGGATACTGTGTCAGGAATTAGTCTTCCAGGGCATCCAAGGCTTTTTGAAAACGATTGGCATGCGAACGCTCTGCTTTGGCAAGCGTTTCAAACCAATCTGCTATTTCTTCAAAGTCTTCTTCACGAGCTGCCTTCGCCATACCCGGGTACATATCTGTGTACTCGTATGTTTCCCCGGCAATCGCCGACAACAAATTATCCCGGGTCGCACCTATTGGCTCACCGGTTGCAGGATCCCCACACTCTTCAAGGTACTCCAAATGCCCATGCGCATGACCCGTCTCACCTTCCGCAGTTGAGCGGAATACTGCGGAAACGTCGTTGTAGCCTTCAACATCAGCTTTTGCTGCAAAATAAAGATACCTACGGTTCGCCTGCGACTCACCAGAAAAGGCTTCCTTCAAATTCTCCTCAGTCTTACTACCTTTCAAGCCCATATCATTATCCTCCTTTGTATCAATGAAAATCTGTGAAAACTCAAGACGGTGCTATAATAATTCATGCTTCTGCTAAAGCAAGAAGTAGCCACACTCGAAAACACAGGTTCTGCCCTGAAAAATACAGAAAAAACAAATGACATCAAGCAAAAATCACTTTGAGGATGCCACATCCCGGCTCGAGATCCTGGTGGAAGAGATGGAAGCGGGGGGACTCCCCTTGGAAAGGACTCTGGAAAAATTTTCAGAAGGCGTGTTGCTGATCAAGAAATGCCGTGCCATCCTTGACGAAGCAGAAAAAAAAGTCAAAGTCCTGATGGTGCAAAAAGACGAGGAAATTCTGGAGGATTTTCAGGGCAGAGGGGATGACACCGGCTCTCCGTGAGCAATTTCTACGGTCCTGTTTCGAAAAAACAGAACACGCACTCAAACACCACTTAAACACCATTCCAGAGGCCTGCGGGCTAGCGGACGCAATGCGATATGCAACGCTGGGCTCTGGCAAAAGAGTCAGGCCAGCCTTGGTTTTCGCCAGCGCGGAACTCTTGAAAATTCCGGATCAGATAGCCACAGACATTGCCTGCTCAATAGAACTGGCACACTGCTTTTCACTGATTCACGACGATCTGCCTGCTATGGATGATGACGATGTGCGGCGCGACAAACCATCGTGTCACAAAGCATACGGCGAGGCGCTCGCTGTTCTCGCAGGAGACGCGCTTCATGCCTTGGCTTTCAGTTGCCTGAGCAACAGCTCCTCTCTACGCAACGCACAAAAAGTAAAATTGCTGAGCCTGTTGTCACAAACCACGGGCGGAGCCGGAATGTGTGGAGGGCAAGCCCTGGACATCCATTACTCCGACCACCCTGCTGATTCGGAAACATTAACCCATATCCATTACCTGAAAACCGGGGCATTGTTTGCTGCCTGTGTGCGTATGCCACTGGCCTGCTCCTCGCAGGCAGCGCAGAGTCTTGTTCAGGCACTGGAAAATTATGGCAAAAATATTGGCCTGTGTTTCCAGAGCCGGGACGATTGGCTTGACTTCAGACAAGACCAGGCGAAATCTGGCGCCGCCACGACAAAAAACAAAACAGAAAGCGGACTGGAGAAATCAGACATGCCAAACTTGCCAGGCATGGAAAGAGCGTGTAAAGAAATTTTCAAACTGGAGAAGGAATGTCTTTCACAACTGTCTGGCCTGGGCGAAGATGCAGGCACCTTGCGAATGTTGACCAAATACATCGCCCGCCGCAAAAGCTGAATGACAACGCAAATTAACCGCTACCCCCTGCTGGAAGAAATTTCCTGCCCAAGCGACTTGCGGATGCTGCATGAAAGAACACTGCCACAGCTGTGTGCAGAATTGCGCGCTTACCTGGTTGACACCATTTCCCGCTGTGGCGGGCACTTCGCGGCTGGCTTGGGGGCCATTGAGCTGACGGTGGCACTGCACTACGTTTATGACACCCCGAATGACCAGTTGATATGGGATGTAGGACATCAGTGTTACCCACACAAAATCCTGACTGGCAGAAAAGACAGCATTAACACTGTACGCACTCTTGGCGGATTGGCTCCGTTTCCGACGCGTGATGAGAGCGAATACGACGTATTTGGCGTAGGACATTCCAGCACTTCCATCAGTGCCGCGCTGGGGATCGCACAAGCCGCCCGACTCCAAGGCGATGATACACGGCAAGTGGTCGCCATCATCGGGGACGGCGGTATGACTGCGGGCATGGCTTACGAAGCCCTCAACCACCTTGGGGCACTGCAGACAAATATGCTGGTCATTCTCAACGACAACACGATGTCCATTTCACCGAACGTTGGCGCGCTGACTGATTATCTGACACGCATTCTGTCCAGCAAAATCTATGTTTCAACGCTGGAAAGCGGCAAGCGCTTGCTAAAACCAATGCCCCCGCTCGACAAGCTCGCCCGGCGAACCAAAGAACATCTCAAAGGAATGCTGGTTCCAGGCACCCTTTTTGAAGAAATGAATGTGCGGTACCTGGGGCCCATTGACGGACATAACGTAATTTCCATGGTCAGAACTTTAAGCAATCTGAAAACAGCCCCGCAAAGAGCGAAGTTGCTCCACGTCATCACCCACAAAGGGGAAGGCTACGCGCCAGCAGAAAAGGATCCTGTGCGCTATCACGCAGTTGGCCGCTTCAAATCGAATCGTGGTCTTGAAAAAAGCACCAGCCCGTCACAGCCCACATATACAGAAGTATTTTCTGACTGGATATGCCGAGCAGCAGAAACGTGCCCGACACTGGTTGCCATCACACCTGCCATGCGTGAGGGCTCTGGTCTGGTCGAGTTTGAAAAGCGCTTCCCCGACCGCTACTTCGATGTCGGTATTGCCGAGCAGCACGCGCTGACCCTGGCCGCTGGTATGGCCGTGGGAGGCCTACGACCGGTAGTCGCCATTTACTCCACTTTTTTACAACGTGCATACGACCAGCTGATCCACGATATTGCCATTCAGAATCTTCCCGTGATTCTGGCCGTAGATCGTGCCGGTCTCGTAGGCCCGGACGGGAAGACGCATGCCGGCAGTTTTGATTTGTGTTTTTTGCGGTGCATCCCGAACATGCTGATCATGTGCCCGAGTCATGAACGCTTGTTAAGCGAAATGCTAAACACCGCCTTGGCTCATCCGGGGCCGAGTGCCATACGTTATCCGCGCGGGAAAGGTCCGGGGATTGCCAACTGGGTCAGCGAAAAAACGTTGGCGATCGGTACGGCAGCCGTGCAAGTGAGAGGCAAAGACATTGCCATTTTGTCTTTTGGCAGCACACTGACCGAAGCAGAAAAAGCGGCCAGCGAACTTGGGGCTTCTCTGATCGACATGCGCTTCGTGAAACCCCTGGATGAAAAGACAGTGGTCGGCCTTGTGTCGCAGCACACCCTGCTGGTCACAGTGGAAGATGGGGCACGCGCAGGAGGAGCAGGCAGTGCGGTCAATGAATGCCTGGCAAGGCATAAGCTGCAAATACCCGTTTTAAACTTGGGGATTCCTGACTGTTTTCTCGAACACGGTAGCCGTGAAGAACTTTTGTGCCAGGCAGGCTTGCAAGCCGCCGGGATCGTCAAAGCGACGTTGGACTACCAGAGCACGGCTTGAGCCGTCAGGGAAGCAAGCGAAGAGAGTGAAAAAAAACACCTTAGCCCGCGTGACACCGCTCATTGGCAATGCGACCGAGGCGAAGTCTCGAGAAAGCCCGGAGATCACACTTTGTGGAAACGCGAGGCATCATCCATCAACTCTGCCAAAAAGGCACTGAATTCGGTGCCGATTTCCTGGCTTTGCAGAGACAGCGAAACATTGGCTTTCAAGTAGCCAAGTTTGTCTCCGCAATCAAAACGCGTCCCCTGGTACTCATAAGCAATGATGCGCCCAATGGACAGATAATCATTCAAGGCATCGGTCAGCTGGATTTCACCGCCATAACCACGCCTTTTTCTTCTCAGAAAATCAAAAATCGCCGGCTTGAGAATGTAGCGCCCTACCACCGCCAGGTTACCAGGCGCTTCTTCCGGACGCGGTTTTTCCACGATACCTTTCACTGAAAACACTCCCTTTTCCAGCGGCTCTACGTCAACGATGCCGTATTTTCCAACGTCGGTACTGGCAACGCGCTCAACAGCGATGACGCTCGTGCGGTACTCACTGTGGACAACGAGCATTTGCTCCAGGCAATTCAGGTTACCAGAAGGGAGGATCAGATCATCGGGTAGCAGCACCGCAAAATCTTCACGGCACACATAGTTTTCAGCGCATAACACAGCATCTCCCAAACCCAAAGGTTCTGGCTGACGGACGTGAGCCAGAGATACGTTTTCAGGCAAAATTTCTTGAACGACCCGTAAGAACTTGGTGTTGCCAGACTTTTCCAAAGCAATCTCAAGCTCCGGGTTTCTGTCAAAATGATCTTCTATTGACCGTTTATTTCTCCCACTGACAAAAACCAGCTTGTCAAGCCCCGCCGCAACTGCTTCCTCAACTGCATACTGCACAAGAGGACGATCGCCCACCGGCAACATTTCCTTGGCATTGGCTTTGGTGATCGGTAAAAAGCGTGTGCCTCTGCCCGCAACGGGGAAAATTGCCCTTCTGATTTTTGATGCTGCCAAATGACCCCCGGTCTTGATGAAAACCACGGGCTGACGATGCTAGCATGAGACGCGCCCGGGAGGAAAGTGAGCACTTATGCCAACAGGCATAAGTGCTCACGACGCACCCACACCGGACAACGAGCTGCCGGAACACGATAAAATCGCCATGCTCAGGCGGTGGTGAACAAAGTGGTGTTTTCAGTCCTGTTGCCTGATTTCTCCATATTCGCGCGCTGGCGTACCGCTGGCGTAACGTCGCCCCCAGGATGGGCAGCCCTTGGTTTAATTGACCGGGGCAGACGGCATGTCTGGTGCAACTGAGTTTGCGCAGTCTTTCGCACTCTCTGCTTTGCCGCTGGCATACTGCTGGCGTACCGCTGGCGTAATGTCGCCCCCAGGAAAGCCTTTGTCCAGTTGCCCGGGTCAGACGCATGTCTGGTGCAACTGGGTTTGCGCAGTCTTTCGCACTCTCTGCTTTGCCACCGGCATACCGCTGGCGTAACGTCGCCCCCAGGAGAGCCTTGGTTTAATTGACCGGGTCAGACGGCATGTCTGGCGCAACTGAATTTGCACAGTCTTTCGCACTCCCTGCTTTGCCGCCGGCATACCGCTGGCGTAACGACCCCCCAGGAGGGTCTTTGTCTAGTTGCCCGGGTCAGACGGCATGTCTGGTGCAACTGGGTTTGCACAGTCTTTCGCACTCTCTGCTTTGCCACCGGCATACCGCTGGCGTACCGCTGGCGTAACGTCGCCCCCAGGATGGGCAGCCCTTGGTTTAATTGCCCGGGTCAGACGGCATGTCTGGTGCAACTGAATTTGCGCAGTCTTTCGCACTCTCTGCTTTGCCGCTGGCGCTGAAAACCAGCAAGGCACGGTTTGTCTCCACATCTCTGGAGCCAATACCCTTTATTTTCAGCAAATCATCAGCAGAACAAAAATCGCCGTTTTCTTTACGGTACTGAATAATTGCTCGCGCCTTCTTTTCACCAATCCACTTTAGCTCAGACGCAAGCTCTTGCGCACTGGCGAGATTAACATTGACTGTGGACAAAGCTGGGGCTGCCAGTAATGCCAAAAGCAAGAATAAAAATATTTTGTTTTTCATGGTGTTCTCCTGTCACTGAACTTGGGTATTAACCTCCGGGCTTACTCTCGTGCGAGCCGTGTCTTCCCCACAACATGACCCCACCTGTCGGGGCTACATTTCTGAAAAAACGACCGCGCACAACCGGATGCGTTGACCACAGTGCGGGATACAAAAACAAAACAGCGACCCGGGCGGATAAAAGGTGGTTTTAATCATGGTGAAAACCACAGAGGATCCGTCTGGCGGGAAAACACGCCGTGCATCAGTGCCACCCGGGATGGGGTGGGCTAAAAATCCTTATTTTTCGTATGTGTCGCAGGGAGACATGGTGTCCCAGTACATGCAGCTTGGGCAGTGCCAGTACAAGTTGTGGGAGAGGAAGCCACAATGTACGCATTCAAAGGCAAAAGATTTGCTCAAAAGAACATCCAGGCAATTTAAAACCTTCGCGAAGGTCTCGTATTCTTCTGGCAAGAGATTCCCATGAAACTTGAAGTGCACAAAGTCTCGCAACAAGGCAAGCGGCATTCTTTCCTTGGCGAGCGCGTCGGAAAAAAATTGCTCCGCCTGAAACGTTTTCCCAGACAGCAACAAAGCCCTGAAATAGCTGACCAGATACGTGCCCGAAACCACTTTCGGATCCAGTTTTCTCAAAAAATGGGCATCGTCCTCAGAACTTCCCTTGCGCCTGGCTTCTTCTATTTTAGGAACCAGATAATGGGAAAATTCCGGGTATCTTTTGAACGCCTCAACATAGCAGTTAAGCGCCTTGGAGAAATCCTTGCACTGGAAAAACATATCCCCTCGCAGTGTGACCCAGCGTAAGGATGTCCTCCCCAACCTCTGGGCTTTACGCAAACACTGTCTTGTGGTCTGCATGTCTTTTTGACCCAGCGCCCGCTCCGCCATTTCACAGTGGTAATGCATAGTCCGGCTTTGATAATCTTCGCCAGACATTTTCTTCAGTCTTTCGACCGTGCGGACTGCCTGCTCCCACTCTTTTTCGATTTCATACAACAACAACAGCTGCCGGTAAGCCTCACTGGAAACCTGCCGGTCTTTCTCGGACAAAGACCGATGGTAAAATTTTTCAGCTCGATCCAGCAGCCCGGCACTAAAATAATCGCGACCTATTTCAAATAAAGCACTGGCTCGGTGCTGTGTATCAAGGTTTGGCCTGGCAATAATATTTTTGTGAATCCTGAGCGCTTTTTCGATTTCCCCTTTTTGGCGAAAGAGATTCCCGAGAACCAGATGGGTTTCAACGGTATCAGCGTCCACAGCAAAGAGCTTGATAAAAACCTCTGCAGCATTTTCATGCCGCTGGTCAAGAAGCATGTTCAAACCCAGCAGAAACTCGGGCGGGATACGTGGCCGACCGCTTTCGCCGGCTTTTTTCATGCTCGCAGAAAACCAGCCACTGGCAGCGGCTAAAGGCAAGAGCAACCAGAACCACTCCATCGTCAGTCCCTGGCGGGTGTTTTTTCAGACTTGAAACACTTGTGCATAACAGGTAAAAAACTTTTCAACTATTGCTCAAGCAAGACCCTGCGCGCTGAATCATTATTATTTAGGTAGCCAATACAAATAATGCGGGAAAACACATTGCCTGAGCCAGCAAAGCTGGTCGCCAGAGCACCGTGCTTTCAGGAGTCTGACTGGTCTCTGACCGCTTGCTTAATCATCTTTCCCGCAGAAAAACGGGAGATGCTTCGGGCATCCAACAGGATTTTTTGCCCGGTCTTCGGGTTACGAACCCAACGCGCTTTTCTGTCACCGAGAAAAAGACTGCCAAACCCCCTGATTTCAATGCGTTCGCCCATACTCAGACTCTCTGCCATTGTGTCAAAAATCTTGCCTACAGCGAGCTTTACATCACCAGCCGTCAAGTGCTCAACACAGGCTTCTGCTTTTTGACGTCTCAGGATCCGTTTACACAATTCCGACTTGTTTACTTTGGGCATGAACTCCCAATATCCGGTTTTCAGGAATCGCTTTTCCTGGTTTTCTGGCTTCTTCCCAAAGCACTCTTGACAATCTCCCCCAACGAGGGCGATTCAGAGACTTTACCAGGGGCATAATCTCGCAGAATTTCTTTTTCTTCATCGCGGATTTTTTCGGAAACTGAAAGATTTAACACCCGGCTCTTCTTGTCAAGACCAAGGAGTTTGACTTCCAGCGTCTCCCCGACCACAGGCATTTTCAATCCGTCTGGTTTGGAAAACTCGGAAACGAGAATTCTGCCATTTACGCCCTCTCCCATGTCCATCTTGACGTGGGTTGAATTCACTTCCACCACTGTGCCACTCGCGATTCTTTTTTTGCCTTTACCTGCCTGATATTCAACCATTGGATCCGACTCAAGCTGTTTCACACCCAATGAAATTCTCCCGGCCTGCACGTCAACTGCCAGCACGACAACCGAAAGTTCGTCTCCTTTGCCATATTTTTTTATAGCATCGGTGCCTGATTCGGTCCAAGACAGATCACTCAGGTGCACAAGACCGTCTATCCCTGCTTCTTCATCACCTGAAACACGAACAAACAGTCCGAAATCGGTAATTCTCTCAATTCTGCCAACAAGGACTGAGCCGGACTGGCTCTCTCTCGCAAAAATCTGCCATGGGTTTTCCAGACATTGCTTCATTCCCAACGATATGCGCCTGCTTTCCTCGTCTATTTCCAGAACCACCACTTCAACCTGTTGCCCTCCAGTCACCAACTTCCGTGGGTTGGTGTTCCGGCTTAGCCAGCTCATTTCAGAAACGTGTACCAAGCCTTCAACGCCTTCGTGCATTTCCACGAAGCAACCATAATCTGTCACGCTCGTCACCACACCGAACAAACGAGTGTCCTTGGGATAGCGGTTGCCCGCCCCTTCCCAAGGATCCGAGATCAGCTGTTTGAGACCCAGGGAAATTCGCGTTTTTCCTTCATCAAAATCCAGAACCTTGACTTCCACCTCTTCACCTTCCGTAACCGCTTCGGCGGGTCGTCTGACGCGCTTCCAGGCCATATCGGAGACATGCAAAAGACCATCCACGCCACCCAGATCAATGAACGCACCATAACTTGTCAGGTTTTTCACAACCCCTTTCAAAACCTGGCCTTTTTCAAGAACTTTCAGCAAGGCCTCCCGCTCTCCGGCGTTGCGTAATTCCAGCACGGCACGACGGGAAACCACGACATTATTCCTTCTTTCATCAAATTTAATGATCTTGAATTCCAGAACCTTGTTTTCCAGATCAGAAAAGTTCTTGTCATTGTCTTGCCCGCCTCTCGTCGGTCTGGTGTCCACCAGAGACCCGGGTAAAAATGCCTGAATCACACCCAAATCGACAATGAACCCCCCTTTGACCCGGGACACAATCTGCCCCTCCACGGTCTTGTCGTTCGTATAGGAATCCTCCAGCGATTTCCACAAGCGTGCCCGTTTGGCCTTCCCCCGGGACAACATTGTTTCACCCGAGCCGTTTTCAATGGCATCCACAGCAACTTCCACTTCATCACCTTCTACCACCTCAATCTCGCCACCATGGACGCGGAACTGGTCTACAGGAATGACGCCTTCGGACTTCAACCCTACGTTCACAACCACCAGGCCATCCCTGATTTCAATCACCTGACCTTTAATGAGGCTACCAACCTGGGCAGAAGGCGACCCACTGCGCTCAAAAATCTCCTGAAATGTTTCCAAAATCAACCCTCTTGATTGTCGACCAAAGCCGCCAGATGCCGCACTGTTTGCGCAACTGTTCGAAATGTCGTGTCTACTGTGATCGCTGTTTGTGCTGGAACCAACGGCGCGACCCGCCGGCTTGTGTCTTTGTTGTCTCGTTGCACAATACCCTCGCGCAACCCTTCAAGACTAACACCCTCACCTGTTGCATTCAACTGCCCCAGCCGACGTTTGACCCGCTCATCAACACTGGCCGTCAAAAAAAACTTCCACCGGGCATCAGGAAAAATCACACTGCCCATATCTCGCCCCTCCGCGACCAGACCTGGAGGCAGACGTATCGCCCTCTGTTTGGCAACCAGCTCTGCCCTTAAGCCGGGAAGCGCAGCGAGATTGGACGCCGGGATTGCCCAAGCGTCATCGTAAAGCAGCTCGCCACACTCCCTGCCATTCAAAAAAACCGCGAGACTGTCATCATGCAAAGTGAACTCCAGATGCATCGTTTTCACGCAGGCAACGAGGCTTTCCAAATCCTGTTCAGCGATTCCTTCTTGTGCCGCCAGAAATGCCGCCGAACGATAAAAAGTGCCGCTGGGCAATATGTGGTAATGCATGTGTCTCGCCAAACTACAGGCAACCGTTGTTTTCCCTACCCCTGCCGGGCCATCGATAGCAATCACTGGCACCCCGGTACTCAACAGCGTGCCTCCGATGATGCGTGACTGAAATGAAACCCCAAGCTTTTTGCCACTGAGACAAAATCCGGAAACGAAACCCCGATGGATTCGCTGTCTTTTACCACCACCCCTTCTGCGGAAGCTGCCCCGGCCACCAAAAACGCCATGGCAATACGGTGGTCACCAAAAGCTGACACCTCACCACCGCGTATTCCTCCCCCGCGAATTGTGATTCCATCGGCAACGCAGTGTGCCTCGACACCACAGACGCGCAAATTACGAGCCATCGTTTCCAGGCGATCGCTCTCTTTGTGGCGAAGTTCCCCGACACCGTACACCTGTGTTTCACCGACAGCGCAGGAAGCAGCAATGAACAAAACCGGAAATTCGTCGATGCTGGATACCACCAGCTCAGAAGGAATAGTCAAACCACGCAGTTGTGAATACCGGACTCGCAGATCTGCCACTGGCTCCGAACCACGGAAGCGACTGGAAGTGACTTCAATATTCGCCCCCATCAGGCGCAAGACAGCCAATGCCCCAGTACGTAGGGGATTGATCCCGACATCACGCAATAGCAAATCGGAACCCTTGACCAGACATGCAGCAACCAGAAAAAAAGCGGCAGATGAAAAGTCCCCCGGCACATGAACCGTGGTTGCCTTGGGCTGCGAAGCACGCAACTGCACCCGCCTGCCTACACTTTCTGCTTCACAGGAAAAATCTCGCAACATTTTTTCAGTATGATCCCGGCTCGCAACTGGCTCCACAACTGTCGTGACGCCGTCTGCGTACAGTCCTGCCAACAACAGGCACGATTTCAACTGGGCGCTGCTGACCGGAGTCTGGTAATGAATTCCGGTCAATCTCTCCGTGCCATTCAGCCGAATCGGAGCCGTACCTGCAGGCGAGACCGAAACCTTCGCACCCATCAAGCCCAAAGGCTCCACCAAACGACGCATCGGACGCATTGACAAGGATGCATCCCCTCGCAGCTCCGAATCAAAACGCTGTGCAGCCAGAATCCCGCAGAGCAGGCGCATCGTGGTTCCAGAATTGGCACAGTCAACAGGACTGCCCGGATCTTCAAGCCCGTGTCGTCCGTTCCCGTAGACAACCAGAGGTTTTCCGGCTTCCGTGCGAACCCCAAGAGACTCAATGGCACGCAATGTCGCGCGGCAGTCTTGCGCATCCGAGGCATTCAGAATCGAGGTTTTCCCTTGCGCAATGGCTCCCAGAAGCAACGCCCGGTGACTAATCGACTTGTCTCCGGGAACTGTGCTTTCCCCTGTTAAAGCGCGAGCGGGAAAGGAGCAGACAGACTGGGGCTGGGACTGGGACAGGGACAGGGACTGGGACTGGGACTGGGGCCGGGATGTCATTTGCCCTTCCCTCCGAGCCTGAGCCGGTACTCACTCGCACATTCCAGATACTTGGCAATCTTCTTTATATCCCCATTCTCCAAATCATCCACAAAGCGGTCGAGCCCGGAACGGTATTTACGCAACGCTATCAGGAGATTGTCCCGGTTGGCATAACACAGCTCGCTCCACATGCCCGGGTTGCCGGCAGCAATCCGGGTAACGTCTCGTAAGCTGCCCGCCGAAAAGTCTGCAACTTTTTGCATGCCTTGCATGGACACCGCACTTTCCATCAAAACGCAGGCAACCACATGGGGCAAATGGCTGGTTGCAGCCAGCAAGCGATCATGTTCCTGATCCTCCATGAGGCTGACCTGCGCACCCGTTTTTTCCCACAGCACCTGCACCTGTGCCAGAGCATCCGCAGCCGTTTTTTTGTGCGGCGTTAAAACCACCATGACGTCTGCAAAAAGGCTGTCATTGGCCGACTCCGGCCCACTTGTTTCCTGCCCCGACAAGGGGTGTGCGGGAACCAAGGTGGGCGGCAGCTCCCCCAAAACCCGTTCTGCAACTTCCAGGACTTTCCGCTTGACGCTACACACATCGCTGACAATTTTCTCTGATATTCCAACAGTTTCCCGAAATATGGCAAAAAAACCGGACAGGGCACTCAAGGGAGCCGCCAACACAATCATGTCGCTTTGTTTGATGAATGCTTCACAACTGTCCAGTTGGCGATCGACAATACCGGAAGGAATGGGGCACAGATCAAAACCAAGAATTTCTCGCTCCTCTCCGGCACGTTTCAGAGACAACGCCAAAGAGGCACCGATCATGCCAACACCAAAAATGCCAATCGTGCCGTTTTTCACATCACCGTCTGTCATTGCCAGAGAAATTGACGCCCTTAATTCAGGCAGAAGGCGCAAGCTTCGGCATCACTTCGGACATGGCATTCACAAATTTTTCATTGTGCTGAGGCATACCCACAGTCACGCGCAAGTGAGAATTCAGACCATAGTTCTGCAGGCAGCGGACGGCGACCCCCTGTTGCAACAAGGCATCTGACACCTTTGTTGCGTGTGAGCCAACGTGAAAGCACAGAAAATTGGCAACGGAGGGAAGAACCGGCAGACCCATTCCAAGCAAGGCAGAACGCAAGTACGCCAGTCCACGCAGATTTTCCTCCACACTGCGGCGTACGTGCGCTTTGTCAGACAGAGCTGCGCAGGCAGCGGCTTGCGCCAAAGCATTAACGTTGAAAGGTTGCCGCACTCGATTCATCAAATCAGCGATTTCCGGACTGGAAATGGCGTAACCGACTCTCAAAGCTGCCAAAGCATGGATCTTCGAAAAAGTTCCGGTCACCACCAGATTCGGATAGTTGCTCAGCCACTTCCTGGCATCGGGATAATCAGGGTCAGTGACGTACTCCGCATAAGCCTGGTCGATCAAAACGACAATATTGGCCGGCACAGCATCAAGTAAAAGACGCAGTTCGGATTCGACCAGCCAAGTCCCTGTCGGGTTATTGGGGTTGGCAAGAAAAATGACTTTGGTGCGAGCATCCAACTGGCGCAATAGCTGAGCTGTATCACAACCAAAGGGCATGACGTGGTCAGGTGGATTGGCTTTGGCCTCGCGCACCTCGCCACCGCAAGCGCGCGTCACAAGCGCGTAGACTGCAAAGGCGTGACGTGAAAACACGGCGTTGTCTTGCGCGCCCAGAAAGCAACGCGCCACCAGCTCTATCGCCTCGTTGGAGCCGTTGCAAACCGTCAGATTTTCCGTGGCAAGCTGGAACGCATCCGCTAAAGCTTCCTTCAACAGTAAGGCATCACCATCAGGATACAGGTGTACACGCTTGTGACAGCCTGCCAGCACCCTTATGGCTTCAGGAGAAGGGCCGGCAAGGTTTTCGTTGGAAGCCAGCTGGATGATGTCGGCAGCGGACAGACCCGGCGGCAACTTTTTTGGCCTGCCTGGAATATAAGGCTTCAACTCTCGCAAACCGTCACAACAAAGCGACAATGCGGAAAAATTTGGGGGATGACTCATTTTATTTGACTCAGGCGCGACATGCCTGCATATACCTAAAAAGCTCACCAAGGAACCTGTCAAAGCCAGCGTATGCTGCCACACCTCTGCCATAAGCAACAAGAGAAGGCGGCGATAAAAGCGGGTTTATTTCAGTTCGCTGGCGACTTCCAAAGAAGAAGCAAGCGACCAGACTTTTTGAAGCAAAACGCCCAAGACAGGCCGGTTTCACGCCATGTAAACTCCCACACCTTCCCCGTTTTTTGGCAGAAGCCTTTGACGAGCACGTCACGCCATAAATCTTTAGGTCAAAACCCTGCGACCGCACTCCGGAAAGCATGAAACTTCTTTGCAAACTGGCTGCCAGGCAACCTCAATACATCAGTTGCGTTGTTCGAAACGGCGATACGCGAGCCTTCAGCTCGGCAAGTGCTTCATTGAGGGGCACTTCGGCGACAAGCCCCTTAAGGTCCAAAAAGAAAACGTTTCCCCACGGGCTTTGAGCACACAATCTCAGGAAACAGCTATGGGGTAAGAGCCCAGCAAACGAAACAGTGATGCACGCGCCTTCAGCTCGACAAGTGCTTCACTGAGGGGCGCTTCGGCGGCGTGCCCCATAACATCCAAAAAGAAAACGTATTCCCAGGGGCCCTGATGCGCAGGCCTTGACTCAATTCGCACCATGCTCAAAGAACGATCCGAAAGGGGTTTAAGCAACTCAACAAGCGAGCCCGGACGATTTGGTGAAGTCACCAACAGACTGGTTTTGTCTGAACCTGTAGGTGCGGGCAAAGGATGATCCCCGATCACCAGAAAACGCGTCACATTAAAACTTTGGTCTTCTATGTTTTCGCGCAGAATACGCAGACCATAATGCCGAGCGGCACGCCGTCCGGCTATTGCGCAACTCCCTTCCTGGTCACACGCCAGCTTTGCGGCCTCTGCGTTGCTGCTGACACGAATCAGCTGACAACGACCAGGCAATGTTCTGCGCAACCATTCCCGGCATTGCGCAATAGACTGCTCATGCGCGTAAAGGGTGTGCAAATCCTCAATTTTTTCAGTTTTCGAAAGCAACATGTGGTGAATCGTCAACTCCACCTCGCTGTAAATCCGCAATGGCGAATTCACGAAACAGTCCAGTGTGTTAGAAACACAGCCGAAAACCGCACTTTCCACCGGCACGACTCCGAAATTCGCCACGCCATTCTGTACACCGGCAAATACATCTTCAATGGAATCATGCGCTTGCGTCTTCACAGAGCGCCCAAAATGCTTTAAGGCAGCCTCCTCTGTATACGTTCCTTGTGGTCCAAGGTAAGCAACCACGATTTTTTCTTCAAGAGAGAGGCAGGAGGAAATAATTTCGCGGAAAATTGTGGCGACTGAATCTCCCGCCAAGGGACCAGGGTTTTTTTCTACCGCATCACGAACAATTTCGGCTTCACGCCCGGGGCAATAAAAGGAAGCAACGCTTTCTTGACCGCTGCTTTTCGCCTTGGCGGCTTCGATTGCCAAAGAAGCCCGACGATTCAGAACGCGCAAAAGATTCGCGTCTATTTCGTCTATTTCCTTTCGCACTTCGGCAAGTCGGTTTTTCATCACCATCAAGAAACACGCTATTTGCAGATCACACCAGCAGGCTCCGGGACACCGACCGGCAACCCGATCCGGAGATACGATGATCAATCAAAGAGAACAAGCCCACCAGAGCCAACTGCCTGCCACGCTTTCCTGGTGACCCGATTTCATGGGCTTTGTTCATCAGCAGTCTGCTCGTCTGCATCAGAAACCACCAAAGAAAACATCCCGGAAATAACATCTTTCCCTTTCACACGCTTCAGTCTCACACCTTTTGCGTATCTGCCCAAGGTGGAAATCGAAGCCGACGGAACCCTGATTAAACTACCACTGGCCGTCACCAAAACCAGATCTTCATCATTGGCTGGCAGCGTAGCCCCCACCAAGCTTTCATTTTTGCCGGAAAACTTGATGGCAAGAACCCCCATTCCGGCGCGGTTCCTGACTGGAAACTGATCCAGTTTGACTCGCTTGCCGACCCCCCGGCTCGTCACCAAGGCCAACACGCTTTCATCTTCTTTCGGGGTAAAACAAAGTAGCGTGACCGCGCGAGCACCATCGCGAAGACGTATCCCGCGTACCCCCCGGCTAACACGCCCGGTTGCCCGTATTTTGCTCTCATTGAAGCGGACACACCGTCCGTGATCACTCACCAGAATAAAGTGCTGACCTTTTTCGCTGTTTATGGCGCTGACCACCTCATCACCGTCACCCAGAACAATCGCACGAATACCCGATGACATTGGTCTGGAATAGCGCTCCAAAGAAGTCTTTTTGATAACACCTTTTGCGGTTGCCAGAACCAGGTGGCGTCCCGGCATGTAGTCGCACAATGGCAGAATTGCCGAAATTTTCTCACCTGCCTGCAGACGTAACAGGTTAACAATCGGCTTGCCTTTTGCAGCGCGTCCCGCCCGTGGCAATTGATACGCCTTAATCCAGTAGACTTTTCCAATATTTGAAAAACACAATAAGGTGTCATGGGTCGCAGCAAACAATACTTTCTTTACCCAATCACCTTCATTGACAATGGCGGCCGTAATCCCTGAACCACCACGCTTTTGCGCCACGAAATTATCGATGGCCTGGGATTTCACATAGCCCGTGGCGGATAAGGTAATGACCAATTTTTCCGGGGTAATAAAGTCTTCTTCACTGAAATTTCCCACTGGTCCAACAATTTCAGTCCGGCGCGCATCTGCGTATGATTCGCGCACCGCTTCCAGCTCTTCGCGGATAACCTGGGTCAATTTGTCAGGATCAGCCAGAATGTGGTTCAACTCCGCAATGGTCAGTCGCAACTCGCGATAATCGGAAATCACCCGGTTTTTTTCCAGCGCAGTCAAACGGTGCAAGCGCAGCGCCAGGATAGCCAGAGACTGCTCTACGGAAAGATAATAGACACCATCCCGTAGGCCATAATCGTCAGACAAACCCTCGGGTCGCGCCAGGCGCAGATCCATGCTTTCACCTGTATCCACCTCAAGCATCATCTCTTGAACCACATCTGCAGGCCAAGACCGCGCCATCAAAGATTCCTTGGCAGCGCTTGGGCTTTCGCTTGCTTTAATCAGTTCGATAACTGCGTCAATACTGCCCAAAGCCACCGCCTGTCCTTCAAGGATATGGGCTTTTGCCCGCGCCTTGCGCAACTCAAAAATCGTGCGCCTGACCACGACATCCCGGCGATGCTCTATGAAATGCTCAATCAGCGTTTTCAAGTTGGCCGTAATCGGGCGCTTGGAAACAACCGCAACCATATTCATGCTGAAAGATATTTGCAGCCTGGTGCTCTGGTACAGACGGTTCAAAATCACCCCGGCGATCTCTCCCTGCCCAATTTCTATGACCACACGCATTCCTTCTTTATCCGATTCATCGCGCAAATTGGAAATTCCGGATATTTTCTTGCCCCTGACCAGTTCGGCTATATGCTCCACGAGGCGGGCTTTGTTCACGGTATAAGGCAGCTCAGTCACCACGATACGCGTTCTTCCAGATCTTTTGGCATCTTCAATTTGACACCGCGCCCTCACCGTGATCACCCCGGAGCCTGTCTCGTACGCCTTGCGAATCGCTTCTCTGCCGCATATCAGCCCCCCGGTGGGAAAATCTGGCCCCGGTATATGGCTGATAAGTTCGTCAAGAGAAATCTCCGGCTTATCCAGACAAGCGATGGTTGCGCCAAGAGTTTCCCGGATATTGTGGGGGGGGATGGAGGTGGCCATGGCAACCGCGATACCCATAGAACCGTTGATTAACAGGTTCGGTATGCGTGTCGGCAATACCTCCGGCTCCTGTTCCGTGCCATCATAGTTCGGACTGAAATCAACGGTCTCTTTGCCGAGATCAGCCAGCATCTCACTTGTGAGGCGTGTCATACGAACTTCGGTGTAACGCATGGCGGCCGGTGCGTCCCCGTCTATGGAACCAAAGTTTCCCTGACCATCCACCAAGGGATAGCGCATGGAGAACTTCTGTGCCATACGCACGATAGCCTCGTAGACGACGACATCACCGTGCGGGTGATATTTTCCGATCACGTCACCGACGACACGTGCCGACTTTTTATAGGCTTTGTTCCAGTCGTTGTTCAGCTCACTCATCGCATACAACGCCCGTCTGTGTACGGGTTTGAGACCATCTCGAATGTCAGGTAATGCGCGCCCAATGATGACACTCATCGCATAGTCCACGTAGGACTGGCGCATGATGTCCTCAAGGTCAACCGGGAGGAGTTTGCGTGAAAAATCAGACATGGAAAGTGGCAACAGAAAACTTCAGGCCTTGGCTTGGAAAGCCGCCAAAGACCAAGGAGAAGTGTAACACAGAGACAGGGCAAGCCGCCTTGCCCGCAGAGAATTCCCGAGCCTCCATTTCACTGACAGGCAAGCACTGAAGGCCATCAAAAAGCCTGTCGAACAGCGTCATGTCAGCTTCATCTCCGCAGGTCTGGGAGCACCTATCACGAAATCGCCTGACAGAAGCAAAGTCGGCACAATATACTGGCACTCCAACGCTGCCGGTGTGGCTGTCAAGTCCTGGATTCAAGCTTTTGCGCGGCAACCAGGGCTCCATCCTCATCGGCGTAGACGAAACTTCCTGGCAAAAAAGAAACGCCAGCAAAATGAACGGGTACATCAACAGCACCGGTATGTAGTTTGCAGCTTTTTCGCGGCTGCGTTGCCAGTGCCATTACGCCCAACGGAAGCGTCTTCAGTATGGCACTATCCCTGACACAGCCATTGACTATCACCGCTTCCCATCCATTTCCCACCGCCAATTTGGCAAGCAAGTCCCCGAGTAGTGCGCAACGCATTGAAGCTCTCCCGTCTACTACCAGCACAGATGCCTTTACGCGCACTTCAAGCAATTCCCTCACCAGGGAATTGTCTTCAAAACAACTGACCGTCCGAATGGCACCGCAAAACTTTCGAATGCCACCAAAATGGCGAAACTCCGGGCGGACAAGTTGTACTTTTTCCGGATAGAGATCACACAAATCGGCCGTTGAGAATTTCATTATGTTTTCGAGACGCCAAAAACCGAGCAGAAAGGTCAGCCGGAAAACGCTCTCATGCCCCCGACGCACACCAAAGCACTTGCGGGCTCTTTCGAAAAAGAAGCTCGTTCCCCTTAGGCAAGGGGTGCTGAAAGCGAGGCACAGTGTTCACCTCGGCTCCCCGATTGTGCTTTATTCAACCAGGATGGAGCTCGGGATATGGCCATCCGGCGGTGCGGCAGAAATTTCAGCAGAACTTTCGACATCACTGAAAAATTCTCCCTCTGGAATGGACATGTGATAGTCAGAACCCAGTTCATCGCCCAGACTCAATTCCTTGGGGAAATGCGAGAATCCAGTCCCTGCCGGTATCAGACGCCCGGAAATAACGTTTTCTTTCAAGCCATTCAACTCGTCCACCGCACCACGAACGCTCGCGTCAGTCAACACTCGAGTCGTTTCCTGAAAAGAGGCTGCAGAAATAAACGATTCCGTGAACAAAGAGGCTTTGGTAATACCCAGCAGTACACGCTCAAACCTTATCGGTTCTTTTTCGTCTTCGATCAGATGTTGATTCATGCTGCAAACTTTTGCGAAACTGATCCTTTCATCGACCAGGTACTTGCTGTCACCCGGGTCAAGGACAACGACGTTGCTGATCATTTGCCGGACAATCATTTCAATATGCTTGTCGTTAATGGTCACTCCCTGCAAACGGTACACATTTTGTATTTCCCTTACCATGTAGGCAGTTAGTGCTTCAGCCCCCAGTAACCTCAAAATATCATGAGGATCTTGTTCTCCATTCGAAATACAGTCGCCTTTTTCTACTTTTTCACCTTCAAAAACATTCAAATGCCGCACTTTCGGAATCAAAATGGTGACTTCCTTCTCTTCCTCATTGGTGATGATAAAGCGGGTTTTTCCTCTGACTTCCTTGCCGAAGCTGACAATCCCCGCGCATTCTGCAAGTACGGCGCCTTCTTTCGGCTTCTTCGCTTCAAACAGATCGGCCACACGCGGCAAGCCACCCGTAATATCGCCGGTTTCGGTCACTCTCTCCGGCACTTTGGCAATCACGTCTCCTGGTTCCACCCAGTCTCCATTTGTCAGAGAGACAATCGCTTCCACTGGTAGGCGATGGAGTGCTTCCCTGCCATCCGGCAACTTGACGGGACGATCCTTTCTGCTAACCAGTTTGATCATTGGAGCCAGAACCGTTCGGCTCCTCTCTGAGAACACATCAGTGGATATCACCACTTGGGAAACGATGCCGGTGGCCATATCGTCGCGTTGCAAAGTTGACAACCCTTCCTCAAAGTCTGCCAAAAGAACTTTGCCTTTTACTTCGGCAACGATCGGGTGAATGTGCGGCTCCCAGAACGCCACCATGGTTCCCGCTTTGGCCTTTGCGCCTTCGCTAACGTTCAACTGGGCACCATAAGGGATGAGGTAACGCTCATTTTCATTGCCCTGCTCATCAACGACGCTAAGCTCACCTGAGCGGGAAATGGCAACGAAGGTTCCGTCTTTCTTGCCAACACGTTGAACCTTGTGGTAGCGAATTTTGCCACCCTTTTTGGTGTGTAAGCTGCTCGCTGCCACCGCGCGACTGGAAGAACCGCCGACGTGGAAAGTACGCATTGTCAGCTGTGTGCCCGGCTCGCCGATGGACTGTGCAGCAATGATGCCTGCCGCCGCTCCAATATTCACCAAGGTGTCTTTCGACAAATCTCTGCCATAGCAAAGCGCGCAAATACCATGCCGGGAAACACAGGTCACCGGAGAACGCACTTTTACCTGGTCGATACCCAGTTCTTCAATATTCTTTATGTTGTCCTCATCAAGTAAGGTATTTTTCTCAATCAACACGTCTGTGCCGTTCTTGACTGTCACGTCTTCAGCAACCACACGACCCAATACCCGCTTACTCAACGCCTCTACCACCTCACCGTCGCGAAAGTCCGACTGCAAAATAATGCCGTCATCGCATTCGCAATCATGTTCAACCACAGTCATGCTTTGCGACACATCAACGAGTCGACGGGTGAGATAACCTGAGTTGGACGTTTTCAGCGCAGTATCAGCCAAGCCTTTGCGTCCACCGTGGGTTGAGCTGAAAAACTGGTGCATGTCCAGCCCTTCACGAAAGCTCGCGGTAATGGGATTTTCAATAATGGTTCCGTCCGGCTTTGCCATTGACCCACGCATGCCGGACAACTGCTTGATTTGCGTCGCCGAACCGCGGGCACCGGAATCTGACATCATGAAGATGGAATTAAACGACCGTTGTGTACATTTTCCTCTCCCTGGAATATTCACCTCCTCAGTCCCGAGTTCCTCCATCATGGCTTTTTCAACCTGCTCACTGGTGCGCAACCAGACGTCCACCACCAAGTTGTAGCGCTCATGGTCGGTCACCACGCCACTGACATAGTCCGATTGGATTTTTTTGACCTTGGCTCTGGCTTCCTCAAGCAGGCTGGCTTTCATCTTCGGGATGATCATGTCATCAACGCCGAAAGAAATCCCGGCACTCGTCGCGTACTGAAATCCCGTGTTTTTTAACTGGTCTGCAAAAACGACCGTTCGCTTGATGTTGCTCGTGCGATAGCAGGTATCGATCAAGCGCGACACGTTTTTTTTATCCAGAATCCGATTGACCAGATCAAAAGGCAATTCGTCCGGTAAAATTCTGAGCAACAAAGCCCGACCAACCGTGGTTTTGACTCTTCCCGCCGGGTCATTCGCGCGTTTCGGCAAGCGGAATTCAATCGCAGCGTGCAAATCCAGCACATCCAGTTGCATGGCTTTTTCTATCTCGTCAAGGTCGGCAAAAACCATCCCTTCGCCCTTGGCTCCGATTCGCTCACGCGTCATGTAATACAGCCCCAGGATAATGTCCTGAGTCGGAACGATTACCGGCGAGCCGTTGGCTGGAGAAAGAATATTGTTGGAAGACATGATGAGGATCCGCGCCTCAATCTGAGCCTCAACTGAAAGGGGAATATGAACCGCCATCTGGTCACCATCAAAGTCAGCGTTGAAAGCAGCACATACCAGTGGGTGCAACTGTATGGCTTTGCCCTCAACCAGGATGGGTTCAAAAGCCTGGATACCCAAACGGTGCAAAGTCGGGGCACGGTTTAACAGCACCGGGTGTTCTTTGATCACCTCGGCCAGAACGTCCCAAACCTCTGGAATTTCATTCTCCACCATTTTTCTTCCTGCCCGGCTGGAACTGACGATACCTCGCCTGCGAAACTTTCCGATAATGAAAGGTTTGAACAGCTCCAGCGCCATTTTCGTTGGCAACCCGCATTCGTGAAGCTTCAATGTCGGGCCGACCACTATCACGGAACGCCCGGAATAATCCACACGCTTGCCAAGCAGATTTTGACGGAATCGCCCTTGCTTGCCTTTAATCATGTCAGCAAGAGACTTCAGTGCCCTTTTGTTCGCACCCGTTACCGGCCGCCCTCGCCGACCGTTATCCAGAAGCGCATCGACCGACTCCTGCAACATCCTCTTTTCATTACGCACGATGATTTCAGGGGCATCCAGATCCAGCAGGCGCTTGAGACGGTTGTTGCGATTGATGACGCGCCGATATAAATCGTTCAGATCAGAAGTGGCAAAATGCCCACTCTCCAAGGGAACAAGCGGTCGCAGATCAGGAGGCAACACCGGAAGAACCTGTAAAATCATCCACTCCGGACGGTTGTGCGAGTTCAGGAATGACTCGACCAATTTGAGACGCTTGGTCAGCTTCTTGAGCTGTGTTTGAGAACGAGTGGTGATAATTTCCTCTCTCAACTGTATAGATACCTTGAGCAGATCAAAATCTTTGAGGAGCTTCAAGATCGCTTCCGCACCCATGCCTACGGAAAAATTACTATCGCCGTGCTCTTCAAGATTTTCGTCGTATGCGTTCTCGTTCATCAGCTCGCCTTTGCGCAAATCCGTCATTCCGGGATCCGTTACACAGTAACTTTCAAAATAAATCACGCGCTCCAGATTTTTGGGACTGATGTCAAGCAACAGACCAATTTTTGACGGAAGGGATTTCAGAAACCAGATATGGGAAACCGGGCTCGCAAGCACAATATGCCCCATTCTCTCTCGCCTGGTTTTCGACAAAGTCACTTCAACACCACACTTCTCACAAACCACCTCACGGTGCTTGGGCCGCCGGTATTTCCCGCACAGGCACTCGTAGTCTTTGATGGGGCCGAAGATCCGCGCACAAAACAAGCCATCGCGCTCCGGCTTGTAGGTGCGGTAATTAATCGTTTCCGGTTTTTTTACTTCCCCGTAAGACCACGACTTGACGTGCTCCGGTGAAGCCAGACCAACTCTGATGGTCTCGAAAGCACCCTGTGCTTCCTGATGCGTGATATGTTTGGCCAGATACCTCATTCTATTCCCTGCCCGCTGTTACGCTTTTTTGTATCAAAATCTATATTGAGACCCAGTGCCCGAATTTCTTTGGTTAGCACATTAAAGGATTCCGGGATGCTGGTTTCGATGCGCAAATCATCGTTGGTAATGTTGCGATAAACATTATTTCGCCCGACAATATCGTCCGATTTCACTGTCAGCATTTCCTGAAGCGTGTACGAGGCTCCATAAGCTTCCAGTGCCCATACTTCCATTTCTCCGAAGCGCTGTCCTCCAAAATACGCCTTGCCTCCCGTGGGCTGCTGCGTGACCATGCTGTAACGACCTATGGATCGGGCATGCATTTTGTCGTCCACCAAGTGATTTAATTTCATCATGTACAGATACCCGACCGTCACGTCACGATCAAAGCGTTCGCCGGAGCGCCCGTCATAAAGCTGCGTTTGACCGCTTTGGGGCATCCCTGCCATTTTCAAGGCATTCTTGATTTCCTGTTCAGCGGCACCGTCAAAAACCGGAGTCTCCATGGGAACCCCGTGACGTAGCCTTTCAGACATTTTCATGACTTCCGTATCATCCAAATTGCTGACGTGCTCGCTTTCCCGCCTTCCAGCACCATATATCTGCTTCAACTTTTTGCGCAATTTTTCAGGAGACGAACCGGCATCCAGCAAGTTTCCGATCTTCTTTCCCAAACCTTTGGCTGCCCAGCCAAGATGGGTTTCCAGCACCTGACCCACATTCATTCTGGAAGGTACGCCCAGCGGGTTCAGCACCATGTCTATCGGGGTACCGTCTGCCAGGAAAGGCATATCTTCTGTCGGAACCACGAGTGAAACCACTCCTTTGTTGCCGTGTCTTCCCGCCATTTTGTCACCGGCTTGCAATCTCCTTTTTACGGCCAGATGAATTTTAATGCGTTTGATAACGCCGGACGGCAAAGCATCACCTCTTTCCAGCTTCTCTCGAGCCTTGTTCAATCCCTCTGTCGCCGTGTCTTGGTGTACGACCAGGCGCGCTTTCAATTCTTCCAGCTTTTTGGCGGCACTTTCCCTGCGCAAACTGATTTTGAGCCAATTTTTACGCGGCAATGCTTTCAAGTCACTCTCTGTCAAGGCTTGGTCGGCCTTAAGAGCTGTAGAATCCCTTGCCAATTCTTCGCCAATCAACAGCTTGAGAATCCGGTCATAAACACCATTTTCGTGTATTCGCAGACGACTGTTGATATCCTTCTCCATGCGGTCGAAGTCAGCCGTGGCCAATTTCTGGGCGCAGGCATCCTTTTTCTCACCTTCACGCGTAAATATCCGCACACCTATCACGGTTCCATGCATGCCGGATGGCACTCGCAAAGAAGTATCTTTAACATCGTGCGCTTTTTCGCCAAAAATGGCGCGCAGAAGCTTTTCTTCCGGACCCACCTGCACGTCACCCTTGGGAGTCACTTTGCCAACCAGTATATCGCCGGGCTCTACTTCCGCCCCGACATAAACCACGCCTGAAGCATCCAGCTTTGAAATCATGCCATCTGGAACATTGGTGATATCCGCAGTGATTTCCTCACGGCTCACTTTCATGTCACGCGCAGTGCAGGTCAGCTCTTCAATATGAATGGATGTAAAGTGGTCGTCTTCCACCATCCGCTCCGACACCAGGATGGAATCTTCAAAGTTGTACCCATGCCATGGCATGAACGCAACCAGAACATTTCTGCCAAGCGACAGTTCGCCCATATCTGTGCAGGGTCCATCGGCAATAATGTCGCCGGCTTCCAGGCAATCACCAACTGTAACCAGAGGCCTCTGATTGATGCAAGTATTCTGGTTTGAGCGCGCGTATTTGGTCAGACGATAGATGTCCACTCCGTCACCGTCTTCTATCTCATCTTCGTTCACGCTCATGACGATTCGGGTGGAATCTACCGACATCACCGTCCCGCCACGCTTGGCCAGAACGGCCACCCCTGAATCTCGGGCGACCACACGTTCCATACCGGTGCCCACAAGCGGCTTTTCGCACTGCAATGTAGGAACAGCCTGCCTCTGCATATTGGATCCCATCAAGGCACGGTTGGCGTCGTCGTGCTCCAAAAATGGAATCAGGGAAGCAGAAGCAGAAACGATCTGGTTCGAGGAAACATCTATATATTGCACATCTTTCGGGCTTTTCAGGACAAACTCGTTCTGATAGCGGCAGCTGACAAGTTCACCCGTCAGTCGCCCGTGCGTATCCAGCTTCACGTTCGCTTGCGCAATAACATAATTTCCTTCCCTGATAGCAGACAAATATTCCACCTTTTCGGTGATCTTGCGATTGGAGACCACGAAGTACGGGGTCTCCAGAAAGCCATACTTGTTTGGGTGTGAATACACTGCCAGCGAACTGATTAAACCAATATTCGGACCTTCCGGCGTTTCAATCGGACAGACACGACCATAGTGGGAAGGATGCACATCCCGAACTTCGAAACCGGCACGGTCACGAGTCAGGCCGCCAGGGCCAAGAGAAGAAATACGGCGCTTGTGAGTCACTTCTGAAAGCGGGTTGATCTGATCCATGAACTGAGACAGCTGTCCCGAACAAAAGAACTCGTTAACAATGCTGGTGATTGGCTTCACGTTGATGAAATTTTTCGGCATCATGTCTTCGCTTTCGGCCATGGCCAACCTTTCCCCCAAGGCTCGCTCAACACGCCTTAAGCCGTTGCGGTAAGTGTCCACCAGCATTTCACCAACTGAGCGAACGCGCCGATTGCCCAAATGGTCAATATCGTCGCAACTACGAAAACCGTTACGGATTTTCAGCAACTCTTGCAAAACCGAGACGATATCATCCAGATGAAGAGTGGAACGTCTCTCTTCCCTACCAGGGGCGGCAGGACTTTCAGCGACATCATCACTTCTGCCCACACCCAGATCCAGCTTCATGCGCCCGCACTCTGACAGGTCATAGCGTTCTTTTTGTAAAAACAGGCCATTAAAGAGGTTGTCACACGCTTCACGACTTGAGGGAGGGTCACCGGGTCGTATGACGCTATAGATTTTCCCCCGGGCGAGGATCTGGCTTGTCGTCGGGTCTTCCTGCAAGGTCAAAGAGATACTTGGGGTTCGATCCAGCTCATTGACACAAAGTGTCGTGAACGTGCGCGCACCGGAAAGCTGCAGAACCGTGAGAGCAGACGGAGTTATTATTTCATTCGCTCTGAGGCATGTTTTACCACTCTTGTCCACGACATCATCGCCAATGATTTTGTCAAGCAAATGGGCTGTCGTGATCGGGTGCTTTTTCAGACGCACTGCTTTCATTTTCTGCACGTGAGAACGCGCCACTCTGCCACCAGCTTTCAGAATCGTTTCCCCGTCTACCACAAGATCAAAATTGATTCTCTGGGAAAGCATTCGCCGAAAATCAATGTCCATCATGATGGCCTTGCCTTTCAAAGTGTAGCGGTCTCTTTCAAAAAACGTGTCCAGCATTTTCTGGTTGTTCATCCCCAAAGAACGCAGCAGCACGGTCACCGGCAGCTTTCTGCGCTTGTCTATGCGAACAAAAAGTTTGTCTTTGTTATCAAACTCGAAATCCAGCCAGCACCCCCTGTGCGGGATAATGCGCGCCGAATAAATCAATTTGCCACTGGAGTAGGTTTTTCCCTTGTCGTGTTCGAAAGAAACTCCCGGCGAACGCTGTAACTGGGAAAGCACCACGCGCTCCGCGCCATTGACAATGAAAGTCCCGGTTTCAGTCATGAGCGGGAACTCTCCAAAGTACACCTGCTGCTCTTTCATGTACCTGATTTTCTTTTTTTCCGAACCTGCCTTCCTGTCGTAGACAACCAGGCGTAAGACCACATGCAAGCCGAATGCGTACGTCATTCCCCTCTGACGGCACTCATTTACGTCATAGCGAGGTTCCTCAAGCAAATATTTGCAGTAGTGCAACTCAACGTATCCTTTGTTGCTTTTGATCGGAAAAACCGAGGTGAACGCGCTGTGAAGTCCAGCGTCAACACGCTCGTCAGGTGGCACATCCCGTTGCAAAAAGCTGTCATAGGAATTCTTTTGGATACGCAAAAGACCGGGGATCTTATGCTTTTGCGGACGCTTGGCAAAATTTTTCCTGACGCACTTTCTCTCAGTAAACCCGTAACTCATACTTCCTCCCTGACAACCAGATAAAACCTATGCAAACCGGGAAATAACCAGACCCAGCCAAACTTCTGTACACGCAACAAATGCACCCTCCCAAAAACGCCGCCTGAACAGCGTTTCAGGAATCCGGCACAGAGCGACGCGCAGGTCCAAGAACCTTTTGCCACTATGCGCCAATCATCATTGAATCTTGAAACCCGCGCCAGCCTCTTCAAGTTGCTTGCCAATCACCTCAGCTTCTTCCCGGGAAATCCCTTCCTTCACAACGGAAGGGATGCTCTCCACAAGATCCTTCGCTTCTTTAAGTCCTAAGCCGGTAACGCTTCGAACCACCTTTATGGTCGTGACTTTCTTTTCTCCCAGAGATTCAAGCAGAACGGAAAACTCCGTCTGTTCTTCTTCAATCTCCCCGCCGTCAGGTGCAGCACCTGCGGCAGCGACGGGGGCAACGGCAACAGCCGCTGACACGCCAAATTTCTCTTCTATGTCGGATATGAGTTCTACTAACTCTATAACCGACATCGCGGAAATTGACTCCAGTATTTCTTGCTTGGATGCAGACATCATTTTCTCCTGTTTTATGTGTTTGGTTGCGAGATCATAAACAAGGTTTCCAATAGCTTGTTAATCACTCTGACGATTTTTTCTAATGGCTTCAAGCAGGCGCACCAATTTTCCGGGCACCTCGGCCAATGCCCCCACCAGCTTCGAAACGGGAGCCTTCATGACCCCACAAAGTTGTGCAAGAGTCTCCTCACGAGTCGGTAACCCTGCCAGAAAATCCAAAGTTTGCCTGTCGTCGGCCACCTTGCCATCGTAGGCAATCCAGCAAACATCAAGAGCCTCCATTTTCCCGGAATACTCCTTCATCAAGCCACCGGCAGCCCCGATATCTTCCCCGGAAAATGCGTAAACCAGGGGGCCATCCACTTTTTCAGCCAAAGCGGCAAAAGACGTATCTTTCAATGCATGCTTGACGAGCGTGTTTTTCACAACCCGCAAATTCACACCATGCGCACGAGCCGACCTCCGCATTTCATCAAACTGCAAGCAAGACAATCCCTGGTAATTCGCGACGATGATCGCGGTCGCCGTGCCTGCCAAA
Source organism: uncultured candidatus Poriferisulfidus sp. (assembly GCA_965215765.1). Classification (GTDB taxonomy): domain Bacteria; phylum Pseudomonadota; class Gammaproteobacteria; order Poriferisulfidales; family Oxydemutatoraceae. Next base: position 2,334,245 of record OZ244118.1, read on the forward strand.
CCGGCCACATCAGCAACCACTGCTTTTTTCTGCTCGGCACTTAAAGGCACAGAACCATCCCCTTGGCCATTAGCGGAGTCGCTACAGCTTTCCCAAGATCGCGTGTCACACCAGCCCTCATGAACTCAAGCTTGGCTCCACTCTGACTGACGGCCCCATCGTCAATGACAGGAACACTCCTTTTAAATAGGCGCCCTTCGCAGCGGTAGGCTTGGCTTTTATCAGCTCGGCGATCAATGCCTTGCAGTTTTCCACCAAGGCAACTTCTGAAAAACTGATGCGTCCGATGCTGCCGTGTACGACACCGCCTTTGTCGGCTCGATATTTGATCTGACCCGCCTTGGCGTTCTTGACTGCCTTTTCAACTTCGTCTGTCACGGTCCCGTCTTTAGGGTTGGGCATCAGTCCCGCAGGACCCAAAATACGCCCCAGGCGGCCAACCAAGGGCATCGTGGCAGGCGTAGCAATCACGATGTCAAAATCGCAACCGCTTTTCTCTATCCTTTCAGCAAGAAGCGTAGAACCCACCTCGTCTGCCCCTGCCTCTTTCGCCTCTTCTGCTCCTTTGCCTTCTGCAAAAACCAGCACTTTGACCGTTTTACCAAGCCCATGGGGGAGCACCGTTGCCCCACGCACAAACTGGTCACTTTTTTTCGGATCAATGCCCAGAACAACGCTGACATCAACCGATTCATCAAACTTGGGTTTCTGCATTTTCTTCAGCAATGCCACCGCTTCGCCCAAACGATACTTTTTGGCACGATCAATCCCCTGCTCATTTGCTTTCATTCTTTTGCTTTTAGCCGACATTTTTACAGTACTCCTTCGCCATCTTCTCTTATTCGACTTCAATGCCCATGTTTCTTGCCGTACCCTCAATCGTTCGTATTGCAGCCGCCAAGCTGCCGGCAGTCAGGTCAGCCATTTTCAGCTTCGCGATTTCCTCTACCTGTGCGCCGTTCACGCGTCCCACAATCCTGGAGTTCGGTTCACCACTGCCCTTTTCCAGACCAGCCGCCTTTTTCAACAAAGTGGATGCCGGAGAGGACTTGATAAGAAAATCGAAGCTTTTGTCCGAATACGCCGTGATCAACACAGACATAAGCATTCCTTTTTCTGCCGACTGTGTCCGATCGTTGAACGCCTTGCAAAAATCCATGATTTTCAAACCGTGCTGACCAAGTGCCGGACCAATGGGTGGACCAGGATTGGCTTCGCCCGCTTTAACAAGTAACCTGATTTTGGCTGCCAGTTCTTTCTTTTTTGCCATGTTTCCTCAGTCGCCTCTCAAGCTTTGTCTATCTGCGTAAAGTCGAGTTCTACCGGCGTTGAGCGACCAAAAATCTGCACCGAGACCTGTACCTTGCTTTTATCATAGTGCACTTCTTCCACTATGGCATTAAAGTCGTTGAACGGACCATTCGTAACCCGGACCATTTCACCGGTCTCAAACAATATTTTCGGCTTCGGCTCGTCGACGCTGTCACGTACCCCCTGCAATACTCTCGTCATTTCTTTTTCCCGGATGGGTTCCGGCTTATTCGGAAAACCGCCAACGAAACCGCGCACTCTCGGAACGTCCCTCACCAAGCGCCAAGTATCATCGTTCATCACCATTTGCACCAACACATAACCCGGGAAAAACTTTCGCTCGCTTTTCCGTTTCACTCCGCTGCGTACTTCCATGATTTCTTCCACCGGCACCATAATTTTCCCAAACTGATCGCACAAATCACTGTCACGCAAACGTTCGTTCAAGGAATTCATCACCAGTTTCTCATGCCCGGTAGTCGTATTGACCACATACCAACGCATGACGCCATCCCAACGCGAGGCACTTTCAGTATTGTTTTCGGTGTCCACCACTTCTCTGATCAGCGAATCAACATGCCCATCAACCAAGCCAGCAACATATCCAGAGCCCAAAGAAAAATCGCCACCAGCAGCACCATAACAAACACTATCAAAGTGGTCTGCAAGGTTTCTGTGCGTGTTGGCCATATTACTTTGCGCAACTCAATACGCGCAGCTTTCAAAAATGTTGCGGTTGTCCTGCCTCTTTCTGTGGTCAAAAAAATGCCGACAGAAACGCCCACCGACATCAGAACACCCAGCACCCGGTACAACAGAGACTCTTCCGAGAAATACATAAACAGAACCGAAGCTGCAACCAGCACCAACACGGATGCAAGCAACTTGACCTGTTCCATGCCCTTCCCGGGCACCCCTGCGTCTATCGCCATTTTCGGCAAGCCAAATAACTGGCAGGCCAGGAGGGACTTGAACCCCCAACCTGCGGTTTTGGAGACCGCTGCTCTGCCAATTGAGCTACTGGCCTACACGAAAACGTGACATTCTTCGGCATTCTTATTGCAATATCTTGCTGACGACGCCGGCACCGACAGTACGACCGCCTTCCCGTATCGCAAAGCGCAGACCTTCTTCCATCGCAATCGGCCCGATCAGTGTCACCTCAAGCCTTACATTGTCTCCCGGCATCACCATCTCGACCCCGGAACCCAACTCTACCGAACCTGTCACGTCGGTTGTCCGAAAATAAAACTGCGGACGATAGCCTTTGAAAAATGGCGTGTGCCTGCCGCCCTCTTCTTTCGACAGAATGTACACCTCTGACTCAAATCTGGTGTGCGGGGTAATCGACCCGGGACGGCACAGCACCTGACCTCGCTCGACTTCCTCACGCTTCGTCCCTCTGAGCAGAACGCCAACGTTGTCCCCTGCCCGACCTTCGTCCAGTAACTTGCGAAACATCTCAACCCCCGTACACGTCGCACGCCTGGTATCCCGCAAACCCACAATCTCTACCTCGTCTCCTATCCGGACTATCCCGCGATCAATGCGTCCCGTTACCACTGTCCCGCGACCCGATATCGAAAATACGTCCTCCACCGACAGTAAAAAATCCCCGTCAATCATCCGCTCAGGCTCCGGTATATGTGCGTCCATCTCCGCAACCAGTTTCCGGATTGTCTCGCATTGCTCCTCATCACCTTCCAAGGCGCGCAACGCCGAACCAATCACCACCGGCGTCTGCTCACCGTCAAACTCATAACTCGTCAGCATGTCACGCACCTCCATCTCCACCAGCTCAACCAACTCCTCATCGTCCATCATGTCCAGCTTGTTCAGGTACACGACAATATGCGGAACGCCAACCTGGCGCGCCAGCAGAATATGCTCACGCGTCTGCGGCATCGGCCCGTCTGCCACACTCACCACCAATATCGCGCCGTCCATTTGCGCCGCACCCGTGATCATGTTTTTGACATAGTCAGCGTGTCCCGGGCAGTCTACGTGCGCATAGTGACGGTTATCAGACTCGTACTCTACGTGCGCTGTCGCAATCGTGATCCCACGCTCGCGCTCTTCCGGCGCATTGTCTATCTCCTCATAACTCGTATAGGAACCACCGTGACTTTGCTCCATTACTTTTGTCAATGCCGCCGTCAACGTCGTCTTGCCATGGTCAACATGACCAATCGTTCCTACGTTTATGTGCGGCTTCGTCCGCTCAAATTTTTGCTTGGCCACTTTCAGTCCTCAAAGATTTAACAACGCCGACCACCTCAGGTTCGGCAACAATGAAAAGCCCATAACCAGAATTGAACTGGCGACCTCTTCCTTACCAAGGAAGTGCTCTACCACTGAGCTATATGGGCTCGGGGTAACGCCTTTCTGGCACGTCTTAAATAACAACATAAATACTGAGCGGGTGAGCGGATTCGAACCGCCGCCATCAGCTTGGAAGGCTGAAGTTCTACCATTAAACTACACCCGCACGGCACGAACCGACCCCCGGGCAACTGCACACCAACAGAGCCTGGAACATATCTCACTGGCCAGCTTCGCACCCACCACCACAATGGAGGGGGTAGGATTCGAACCTACGAAGGCTAAGCCAACAGATTTACAGTCTGCCCCCGTTGACCGCTTGGGTACCCCTCCCGAATAAGAAGGGGTTGCGATTATGCTGTTCATCTGCGAGGGCTGTCAAGCCACACAGTCATGCGCACGTACTTCACCTTGTCCCGGCATACGAGTGCCAAATTCTATTCCGTCCGATACCTCATGTGTTTAGCGGCAACGCCGCAGGCATCTGGAAAAGCCCGATATCTGCTCTGTCGCGGCCATAAGCGGACACCTTTGCGAGTCTGTTATCATCAAAGAGCCGTAGGCGCGCACGGAGGTATGTTGCTTTGACAGGAAGCGCGATTGTTAACATACCCTTATTTCAAAGATCACAACCAGGAGCCAGACGTGAAGGAACGCAAATCCAGAGTAGACCGCACCACTGCGGAAACCAGAATTTCGCTTGAGCTGAACCTTGACGGCAACGCCAAGGGAAACATCAAGGTCGGAATTCCTTTCCTGGAACACATGCTGGAACAATTCAAAAAACACGCCTTGCTGGATCTGGACTTGAGCGCAAAAGGGGATCTGGAGGTTGACGACCACCACACCGTAGAAGACGTGGGAATCGTATTGGGACAGGGCTTCCACGAAGCACTTGGCAAACGGGAAGGCATTTACCGATATGGATACGCTTACGCCCCCCTGGACGAAGCTTTAACGCGAACTGTGATTGATTTCTCCGGCCGACCCGGCTTGCACTTTAATGTGCGATTCACCCGGGCACGGGTTGGGCAATTTGACCTGGATTTGTTGAACGAGTTTTTCCAGGGCTTCGTAAATCACGCCCGCGCAACTTTGCATATTGACAACCTGACAGGGCGCAACTGCCATCACATCGCCGAAACGGTTTTCAAGTCCTTTGCCAGAGCAGTCCGTGTTGCCATTTCCCGTGACCCTGGTATGGGTGGCAGCATTCCTTCCACGAAAGGAACACTGTAGAACATTCCATGATGCGAACGACCGCAGTTATTGACTACGGAATGAGCAACCATCGTTCTGTATACAACGCTTTGATCGCCGCTTCCCCTGCAGGAACACGGGTCATAGTCACTTGTAGCCCACAAGAAGTGGAACGGGCAGACCGTGTGGTCTTGCCTGGCCAAGGCGCTGCTGAGGATTGCATGAAATCTTTAAGCGAGAGCGGGCTGATTCCCGTGCTTCGTGAAAAAATGCAAACCCGTCCTCTGCTCGGTATCTGCATGGGTTTACAAGTGCTGCTGGATTTCAGCCATGAAAACGATGGCACCAAGTGCCTCGGCATCATCTCCGGCGAAAGCACACACCTGTCCGGGAATTTGCTGCCAAAAGACCACTTCAAAATTCCCCACATGGGCTGGAACCGAGTGTCGCAATGCACCCATCATCCACTATGGCACGGGATCAAAGACCAAGAGTTTTTTTATTTTGCGCATAGCTACCACTCTCTGCTCAAAGAAGAGCAGCTGGTTTGTGCCACAACCGACTATGGGACAAAAATGGCAAGTGCCATCGCCCGGGGTTTTATTTTCGCGGTGCAATTTCATCCGGAAAAAAGTTCCGCCGCCGGCCAACGTTTTCTGCATAATTTTGCGAACTGGGAAGGGTCGCCCTGAGCATGTTACTGATCCCGGCCATTGATTTAAAAGACGGAAAGTGTGTTCGTCTCAGGCAGGGGGAAATGGATCGCGTTACCGTGTTTTCAGAAGATCCCTTGGCCACAGCGGCGCGGTGGTTTGAAAGTGGAGCCAGAAGGCTACACATCGTTGATCTGGACGGCGCGGCTCAAGGCAAGGCAGACCCGACTCACAGAAAAATCATTGCCAGCATTGCCAAGTCCTTTCCGGACTTCAGCATTCAGGTGGGCGGCGGAATACGTGACGAAGAGACTATCAGCAACTACCTGGATTGCGGAGTGGCGTACACCATTATTGGTACGCGCGCCATAACGCACCCGGACTTCATGACTGGCGCATGCGCCAAGCATCCGCAGCACATCATCCTCGGGCTGGATGCAAAAGACGAAAAGCTGGCAGTCCGCGGCTGGACAGAACTCAGCGCGCATAACGTTTTTGATTTCGCGCAGAAGCTGGACACAAAGGGCTTGGAGGCGATTATTTTTACAGATATCTCCCGCGATGGAATGCGGCTCGGAATCAACCTGGCAGCCACGGCAAAACTCGCTTCGCGAGTGGATGTGCCGATTTACGCTTCCGGAGGATTTAATTCCATGCGTGACATTGAGGCACTTTGTCAGCAGCGAGAAACCGGCATTGCAGGTGCCATTATCGGGCGTGCCCTGTACGACGGGGCTGTGGACTATGCAAAAGCACAGCATTACGCAGACCGACATGGCGCAAGACCGCCTGCTGAAGCCCCGTGCTGACCAAGCGCATCATTCCCTGCCTGGACGTGGCCGGTGGGCGCGTCGTCAAAGGCGTACGTTTCGTCAACATCATAGACGCCGGAGATCCTGTCGAAGCCGCCAGGCGTTATGCTGAAGAAGGAGCCGATGAGCTGGCTTTTCTGGACATTACCGCCAGCCACGAAAAACGGCGCACCATGTTCGAAGTGGTGGAGCAGGTGGCGAAAGAAGTATTCATTCCCATGACAGTAGGCGGTGGCGTTCGTACTTTTCAGGACGTTCGAGACCTGCTGAATGCCGGTGCAGACAAAGCTTCCGTCAACACCTCCGCAGTGGAAAACCCGGAATTAATCCAGGAGCTGGCAAGCAAAATCGGCTCCCAGTGCATCACGGTAGCCATTGACGCAAGAGCGCGGCAGCAGAACGGAAGCCCTGCGGGCACTGGCGGCTGGGAGGTGTTTAGCCATGGTGGCAGGAAGGCAACGGGGATGGATGCAGTGGCATGGGCAAAGCGCATGGCTGACTACGGTGCCGGAGAAATTTTATTGACCAGCATGGATCGGGACGGAACCAAAGCAGGGTTTGACCTCGAATTAACGCGCACCATCAGTACCAGCGTGAACGTACCCATCATTGCTTCAGGTGGGGTCGGAACGCTTGAACACCTGGCGAGCGGGGTCATCGATGGGCAGGCAGACGCCATCTTGGCAGCCAGCATCTTTCATTTTCGAACGCACTCTATACAGGAAGCCAAGCAATACCTGGCTTCACGCGGCCTAATGGTCAGAATATAAGCCGCAGACTGCACGCCGAAACTGCCGGACAGAAAATAGCCAGAAGATGGCTGTACTGAAAAAAACCGGCTCTCACTGTTTTCGCAGAAACGAAAGAAAGAAGGGAAAGCGGGAACAAGCAACGCATAGCCTTTCTGCCGCGCCTGGGCAAGACTGACTGCACCGCCCCTTGACAGACACCGGGCGACGGCAAAGTCTCCTGAAATCACCAATCAGACAGAACGTCAGCTCAGCGTTACTCGTGAAGCAAACAAAAAACGCCCGCAGCCACTGTTGCAAATCGCAAGCGGGCGAGACTGCCTTATGGCTTTCTCCGGGAAGTTTTCTTCTTGCCTTTGGAAAATTTGCCTCTGCCGCGAGCCTTGTCGAACGATTTTGACAACAGGAGTTTCTGGCATTCCTCAAGCGTCAATAAAGCAGGATCCAGATCCTTGGCAACTGTGACATTTTGTTTTCCGTCCGTAACATAAGGCCCATACCGCCCTTTCAAAACCTGGATTGACGCATTTTCAAAGTTCTGAATGACCCGTTCCCGTTCTGCCTTTTCCTTGGCTGCTATCAGACCGAGTGCTTCGTCCAAAGTCACAGCTTCGGGACTACCCCCCGGCCCCAGAGAAACATACTTTTTTCCGTATTTAACATAAGCACCAAAACGACCATAATTCGTTTCGATGGTTTCTCCTGAAGACGTTTCGCCCAGTTTGCGCGGGAACTTCAGAAGCTCCAGCGCCTCCTGAAAGGTCGTGGTTTCCAGACGAAAGGCTGGTGGAAGGCTGGCGAAGACCGGCTTCACCTCATCGTCTTTCGTTCCCAATTGCACGTATGGCCCATAACGACCGATGCGTACGCTGACCATTCGCCCGGTTTTTGGATCATTGCCCAGTTCGCGGGCAGCCATCGCCTCCTGGCGGCTGACCGACGTGCTTTTTTCATGCACCAGGCTTTCAAAAGGGAACCAGAATTCTCGCAACACATCTCGCCAATCTCTTTCACCACAAGCAATTTCATCCAGCTCATTTTCCAGTTTGGCAGTGAATCCATAGTCCACATAGCGCTCAAAGTGTTCCGTCAGGAAGCGGTTCACCACCCTGCCCGTAGAAGTCGGAACGAAACGCTTGTTCGTGAGCTCAACATATTTGCGACCAAGCAAGGTCGCCACGATGGACGCGTAGGTTGAAGGGCGACCAATACCGTGTTCTTCCAGCACTTTAATCAGCGAGGCTTCGGTGAAACGGGGGGATGGCTCGGTAAAATGCTGATTTGCGTCCGCCGTCTTCAACTCCAGCTTCTCACCTTCAACCAATGGCGGTAACTTGCGCTCCTCACTTTTGTTTTTGGCCGAACCTTCTTCCGCATCACGACCTTCCGTGTACACCAAAAGAAAATTGGGTTCACGCACTGTTGAGCCGCTTGCTTTCAAGACCAACCCTTCCGGGCACAACAGCTCCACACTCACCGTGTCCAATATCGCTGGCGACATCTGGCAAGCCACAGCCCGCTTCCAAATCAATTCATACAATCTGTGCTGGTCTCTGTCCAATACGCTCCGAAGCGATTCTGGTGTGCGCTTTGCCGAAGTCGGCCGGATGGCCTCATGGGCTTCCTGCGCGCTTTTTGAACGACTACGATACTTTCGTGGCGTTTCTGGCAGGCATCCGGAACCATAATGGGTAGCAATAAAGTCACGAATCTCCTTGATGGCTTCATTCGCAATTGTGACCGAATCCGTACGCAAATAAGTAATAAGACCCAGGGACTCACCTTGGATTTCCACTCCTTCGTATAAGCGCTGGGCAACACGCATGGTTTTGCTGGCTGAGAAACCCAGCTTGCGAACCGCATCCTGTTGCAATGTGGAAGTCATGAACGGCGGTGCAGGATTGCGGCGGCGGAGTTTTTTCACAACTTTCGTAACTGCCACGCCCGATTTGCCTCCCGCGAGCAAGCGCGCTTTCAAATCGTCCGCCTGAGATTGCCCTGATATGGAAAATTGCTTGAGTTTCACGCCTTCTACCGAGGCAAGGGATGCGGGAAACTCGTCTTTATCTTTTTTCAAAACGACATCAATGGTCCAGTATTCCTGCGATTGAAAATTTTCAATTTCGATCTCGCGTTCCGCAATCAGGCGCAAAGCCGGACTTTGCACCCTTCCGGCTGAAAGGTTTGCATGAATCTTTCGCCACAGGAGCGGAGACAGATTGAAGCCAACCAGATGATCCAAAGCACGTCTTGCCTGTTGGGCATTCACCAAGTCATCAAGCATGCCCCTGGGGTTGGCAAACGCATCTTGCACGGCTCGCCGGGTAATCTCGTAAAAAACCACGCGATGCACTTCAACGCCAGCCAGCAAATTTTTCTCTTTCAATATCTGGCACAGATGCCAGGCAATCGCTTCCCCTTCCCGATCCGGGTCGGTCGCCAAATACAATCGTTTCGCCCGTTTGACTGCTGAGCATATCCGACTGACCTGTTTCTGGCCGCGTTCCCCGATTTCATAATTCATCTTGAAATCGTTTTTCGGCTCGACTGCCCCATTTCGTGACACGAGGTCGCGCATATGGCCGTAAGTCGCCACTACATCGTAGCTCTTGTCCAGATACTTTACGATTGTTTTTGTTTTGGCAGGCGATTCAACGATTACGAGGTTTTTTTCCATTGCGGTGTGGGGTCAGGTGGTGGATACAGCTTTCTGCTGAAAGCGAGTACGAAGATGGCACGAAGCCACTATGTCGAAACTTCGTGCGAAGGATGAAGGAAAGATCGAAAAACCGCAAGCCGAAAAGCGACCTTGACAGAACAAGCGGTACATACCGCTCTCCGGACGGTTCCGAACTTCAGCAAAGCGCTTCCCCCACAGGCTCGAAACGAGAGAACGATCCTCAAAGCATTCTTTATCGCCAGGAAAAACCATTGCTTCTCCCGTGCTTTTCAGAACGCGAGCCCATGACTCGCGCTGACTCCGGATTGTGAAAGCTTAAAAGCGAAACGCAAGCGGAGCCTCCACTTTTTGAAGGAGTCCGCAAAAGCACAGAGGAGGAACCACGCATGACGATTTCACCCGTGTCCTTACTCCGAAAACCGAACCGTCAGCAACCGATTCAAAGAAGGGTGGGCGAGCAAAACACACATCACACACTTCTTTCAAACTCAACGTGGCTGTGCTTGCGTTCACCAAGAGGCAAGACTACAATCGGCACCCGGCGCGAATCAAGGTGCCGTGAACAAGGAACTGGTCTCAGTTCTTTATCCTTATTTTCAGGTCAGAGGTTCCCAAAAGAATGTCGCAAGATGTAGTGAAGGAAAATTTTTCCAAATTGTTGGCTCGCTCTCCAAATGACACCGGCTCACCAGAAATGCAAATCGCTTTTCTTACGCAGCGAATCAAGTCGCTTGGTGGTCACTTTAAAACCCACAAAAATGACAATCATTCCAAAAGAGGGCTGCTGCAAATGGTCAATAACAGGCGCAAGCTGTTGGCTCATTTGAAGTCTGAAGATATTACGCGTTATAAGCAGGCCGCTTCAGTGCTTGGCCTCAGAACTTGAGGAGATGTCAGTTTTGAAAAATTTTGAAAAAAGCTTCACTTACGGTGGTCATACGGTCACCCTGTCTACGGGCAACGTTGCCCGCCAGGCAGATGCATCTGTGTGGGTGAACATGGAAGAAACCGTCGTGCTGGCGGCCTTGACTGCCAGACGCGAAGCTCTGCCAAACCAAAGCTTCCTGCCACTTACAATTAATTATCAGGAGCGCGCCTATGCGGGCGGGAAAATCCCTGGCGGCTTTTTCAAACGTGAGGGCCGACCAAGCGAAAAAGAAATTCTGACTTCCAGATTGATAGACCGGCCACTTCGGCCTCTGTTTCCGAAGAACTTTTTTCATGAGGTTCAAATCATTGCCACTGTGGTTTCCTTGAATCCGCAAATTGATGCCAGCGTACCAGCCTTGCTGGGTGCCTCAGCTGCGGCTGCCATTTCCGGAGTTCCCGTAAAAGACATACTCGGTGCGGCGAGAGTCGGCATGGTTGATGGACAACTCGTGTTGAACCCGACCGCAGAACAAATTGCCCAGTCGCAGTTGAATATGGTCGTGGCGGGGACTGAGAAAGCCATACTGATGGTTGAGGCAGGCGCACACTTGCTTAGCGAAGAACAAATGCTTGACGCCGTGGTTTTCGGGCATGAACAAATGCAAATCACGATTCAGGCAATTCGCGAATTGGCGCAAGAAGCAGGCAAGCCAAAATGGGACTGGCAGCCAAAAACTGTTGATCAGGAATTACGCACAACCGTAAGCGAAAAATATGCTGAGCGTATTGAGCAAGCCAACTCAGGAACGGACAGACTGGAGCGAAAAGCACTTTTACAAAAGATATACGCTGAGGTGGATGAGGAATGCTCACAGAACACAGACCTGAAAAAAGCGACCAGGGAGGTTTGTGCAGAACTGGACAAGAAATGTGTGCGCAACCGAGTTCTGGACGGGAAAAGTCGTATTGACGGTCGCACCACACGCACAGTCAGGGATATCAGCATAGAAACGGGTCTGCTGCCCCGTGCCCATGGAAGCGCGCTTTTTACGCGTGGGGAAACACAGGTGCTGTCTGCCACAACCTTGGGTACCAGCAAAGAGGCTCAAATCATTGACGCGATCGACGGCGACAGACGTGACCGATTCATGCTTCACTACAACTTTCCACCGTACTGTGTTGGAGAAACAGGTTTCCTCGGAATTCCCAAGCGTCGGGAAATAGGGCACGGACACTTGGCAAAGCGTGCGCTTGAGGCGGTCATGCCAAACGAAGAAGAGTTTCCATACGTGCTGCGCGCAGTTTGCGAAACAACCGAATCCAACGGTTCCAGTTCCATGGCATCGGTCTGCGCAACCACTTTATCGTTGATGAATGCTGGCGTCCCCATCAAGGCAAAAGTGGCAGGAATAGCCATGGGGCTCGTCCTGGAAGGAGACCGCTTTGCTGTCCTGACAGATATTCTCGGTGATGAAGATCACCTCGGTGACATGGACTTCAAAGTCGCGGGAACCCGGGACGGAATCACCGCATTGCAAATGGACATCAAGGTAGACGGCACTACGGGAGACATATTGCATGCAGCACTGGCGCAAGCCCACACAGCAAGAATGGAAATCCTGGACATCATGGATGAAAAAGTTGGCACCAACCTGACAATCTCACCATACGCCCCGCGCCTGACCCAATTAAAAATAAACCCGAAGAAAATTCGTGACGTCATTGGGAAAGGCGGGGCTGTGATTCGTTCAATTACTGAAGAAACCGGAGTTGAAATCAACATCGATGATGATGGCACCATTACCATTTCGAGTTCTGATGTTGAGGCCACAAAACAGGCTCAGCAACGCATCGCGGATTTAACCGCGGAAGTTGAGGTGGGGATGAGCTATCCCGGCCGGGTTGCCAAGATCATGGAGTACGGTGCTTTTGTCACTGTTCTGCCAGGCAAAGACGGTCTGTTACACATATCACAAATGGGTGGCGGCAAGAGAGTCAGAAAAGTTGAAGATGTCCTGAGCGAAGGTGACTCCGTGGAAGTGCATGTTCTGGAAATTGACCGCAGAGGAAAAATACGACTGACGATGAGCAACCCGGACCAGGAGCAGGAACAGAGTTCAACACCGGACAACTTTTACTCGCCGGATTATGAAGACCGAGGATACTGATGCGCGCTGGCGCGACCAGTTGAGCGAGGAAGAATACGTTATTTGCCGGCTCAAAGGGACAGAGCAGGCTTTTACAGGAAAATATCGGGATTGCAAAGAAACCGGCGTCTACAATTGCAAATGTTGTGGAAAGCCACTTTTTCCTTCATCGACCAAGTATGACTCCGGAACCGGATGGCCCAGTTTCTACCAGACTGCAGAAAATACAACGGTCACCACTAAGCCAGATAACAGCATGGGAATGCAGCGCACTGAGGTCGTGTGTTCAAGTTGCGGCTGTCATTTAGGGCACCTTTTCCCTGACGGCCCAACTCCAACCGGCTTGCGTTACTGCATCAACTCAGCCTCTCTTAAACTGAAACAACCTTAAGGTTCTGCTCTCCCGGACTGCTGGTCTCGACTCCGGTGCTTCAGGGACGAGCACCGCGCAACAGGTCTGGCGAACCGCACCACCCAAATACACTCTGGCGCGCAACCGCTTCGACTGCTCCGGCTCCGGCTCCAGGCTCACCATTATTCGCGGGTCCGCCAGATCGCCTGTAACCTTCAGCCTAAACGAGTCGCCCGGTCTTGGTGGAGCATCACGACTAAACTCTACCCCGATATTCGCGCTGATTTGGGTGTCACCACATGATGCAGAGCCTATGAACCTCACGGAGCCTCCGAGCACATTGGAGCAACCCTCAACAGACCACTTCAAGCGATCCCTGTCAGGAGGATCTTCATCCGTGGCGCTGAAGGCCATAAGGTTCTGCTCTCCCGGGCTGCCAGTCTCGACTCCGGTGCTTCAGGGACGAGCACCGCGCAACAGGTCTAGCGAACCGCACCACCCAAATACACTCTGGCGCGCAACCGCTTCGACTGCTCCGGCTCCGGCTCCGGCTCCGGCTCCGACTCCAGGCTCACCATTATTCGCGCGTCCGCCAGACCGTCTGTAACCTTCAGCCTAAACGAGCCGCTCGGTCTTGGTGGAGCATCACGACTAAACTCTACCCCGATATTCGCGCCGGTTTGGGTGTCACCACATGCCGCAGAGCCTATGAACCTCACGGAGCCTCCGAGCACATTGGAGCAACCCTCAACAGACCACTTCAAGCGATCCCTGTCAGGAGGATCTTCATCCGTGGCACTGAAGCCCATGGTGACAGATAACTCACCAGCAGGAATCACCCAGGGTCTCGTTGACCCGCCGTCAATTACCGGAGCTCGATTGGGAATCACTTCGAACATCACTGTGATACGGCTCGTGGAACCATCTGTATCTTTCACCTCGACTTCCACGACGGCACTGGCACTTGAACCTGAAGGACGCTCAAGCAACAGAACCACGATGCTCCCTTTCACAGTCGATCCCCGAGAATCATTCGCCAACACAAAAACCGCAGTCGTTTCCTTCGGATTGCCACCGAGCACTGTCCATAACAATAACTGTGCATCATCATCCCGAGGGTCACGCGCGACAAGACGTTTTGTGGCTTGCGTCTGACTGGCGTACATCCGCACTGTGGTGCTGCTTTCACCATCCTCTATCACCGGAGGAAGCCCATACATGAGTTCCACCGTTACACTGTCTGTGGACAACCCGTCTGTGACCTCCAAAACGAAGGAGCCAAACTCCCCTGAATCCATTGGTCGTGTAAACAGTATTTGAATGGTGCTTCCCCGCCTCGCATCCTCAGAACCATAAAAATTTGCAGACCCGCCGCTCAACGTCTCTGTGCTCAAAAACCACCTCAGATCCGTTGCGTGTCCAGGGTCTTCGTCTCGCGCTTCAAACACGCGCAGTGCGGTCGTGGCGGCCTCAGAAAATACCAGCCGTCTCGACGTTGACCCGACAATAACCGGAGCTCGGTTGGGAACAGCTTCAAATACCACCATCGAACGCGTTGTATTGTTTTGCGGATCCCTGACCTCAACCTCAACGCTCGCACCAACCGTTGACCCCATTGGACGCTCAAACAACACGACCACCGTGCTCCCGCGGACGACAGTCGAAGACGTTGAAGCACCTGCCAGAGCAAAGCTCACAGTCGTCCCCATCGCCAGCTCCCGCAGCGTTCCGGCAATTGACCAGGCTAGACGCTCTGGCGCGGTATCCGGATCAGACGCACTCAATAACACAGTGGATCTTGTCTCTTTGGCGTAGACCCGCACCGTGCTGCTTTCGCCATTCTCTATCACGGGAGGAAAGCCATAAGTCAGGGATACAGTTGTCATGTCTGTGGACAAGTCATCCGTAACTGCCAGTTGAAACGAGCCAAGTGTTGTTGTACCGGTAGCTGGTGTGACCACGATTGCAACGCTTTCCCCTCGCGTGGAACCAGAGAGCTGCGCCGTCGCGCTGCCTGACATCTCTGTGTCCAAAGTCCACTGCAGATCCTCTCCATGTCCCGGATCCTCATCCGATGCCTCAAACATCAACACCGTGGTGGTGTCGCTGGCAGAAATACGACGAGACTGTGGTGATCCGCCTTTAATTATCGGCGTACGGTTGGCAACCGCCTCGAAAACCACAATGATGGAACTCATTAAATCCGGCTTATCCTTAACGCTGGCCACTACCTTAACGCTGCCCCCGAAAAGCTCACGCTCCGGACGCTCGTACAACACGTCCACCTTCAATCCTGACGCAGTCGAAGACGCTGAAGCATCTGAGAGAACAAAACGCACAGTCGTCCCTGCCGGCAAACTGGTTTTGTCATCGGTACTGGCGATTGACCATAACAACCTTGAGCCTCCCTTGAGTGTCGCCATGAGAGATCTTCCGGCTGTCGTTTGTTTGGCATATATCAGGCTCTTTACGGAACTCGCGCCACCCTCTATCACAGGTTCTGAACCGCGGATAACTGCGACAGTCGCTGTGGTCGTACTCAAAAGATCACTGACTTTCAGCACAAAGGATCCAAACTCTTTACCCCCCGGACCGCGTATGATTTGTACCGTAACGTTTTCGCCGAGAGGTTGGCCCACGAACTCGGCAGTGACTCCGGCTGACAAACCGGACGTGTCCAGGAACCAAACCAGGATCTCTGTATCGCCCGGATCAGCGTCAGATGCCTGAAAGTCGAAAATTTCCATGCTACTCCCTATCGGTATATCCTCAACCAATTCCCCATTAATTGCGCCGACAATCACCGGCTTACGGTTGGGTACGTGCTCAAATTGCACCGTCGTGCGCGCTGTATTGTTTTCCGGATCCCTGACCTCAACCTTGACGCTCGCGCCGGCCGTTGACCCCACTGGACGCTCAAACAACATAACCACCGTGCCCCCGTGCGCCGTCGAACCCAGAGAATCGTTCTCCAACACAAAACTCACAGTCGTCCCCATCGTCAGCTCGCTTGGTGTTCCGACAATTGACCAGATTAAATTTTTCGGAGAGGTATCAGTGTCAACTGCAGTCAAACTCAAGCGGGCTTCCTGCCGTTTGACGTATATCAAACTCTTCAGAGTGCTTGCCCCGTCCTCCATTACCGGACGAAAGCCATAAATCAGCTTCACAGTCGCACTCGTTGTGGATATCTGATCCGAGACGTTCAATTCGAACGAACCATGCATGGACGAACCGACTTTGGGCACAAACTGCACTTCAATCCTTGTTCCCTGCCTTGAACCCAAAATTTCCACGTTCCCGAACAGCGTTTCAGTGCTCGATAAAGTCCACCGCAGATTCGGGTCATCACCCAGGTCATCGTCTCGCGCTTCAAATATCAGCGTGTCTGTAGAATCTCGATTAACTTCACGTTCGAGTTGCCCATTAACCGAACCATCAATCACCGGTTCCCGGTTGGCAATGGATTGAATTTTCACCGTCAGTGAATCTGCGTTGCCTTCCGGGTCAGTGGCTGTGACCACAATATTAAATTCAAGAGCATCCTCGGGGCTTTCAGGACGCTCAAACAACACGACCACCGTGTCCCCGCGCGCCGTCGGCGATGAACCAGTATCTGTCACAAAAACCACGGTCGTTCCTGCTGGTATATCAGCCACACCCAGCGACCAAATCAGGGACGTGGCTTCATTCGGGTTTGGATCACTGGCTCTGAAAGTCAGCTCTGCCGTCGTCTCTTTGGCGTATATCTGCGTCAAGGTGGTGCCGTTAACGATCGTCGGAGAGCTGCCGATGTCGCGCATTGTGCTTCTGAAAAACGAGCGGTTAAGCACTGCGTCTTCCTGCACAACATAAAAATAGTAATCACGGGCAATCGCGTCGCCTGCACTGGAGTATGTTTTTTCAAAACGATCGCTCGTGGAAAGTGACACCGGTGTACTCATTCCCTTTAGCTCTGCATCAGTCAAATCACTTCTGTCAGTGAACACAGCGTATACGGTGGAAAGCTCGGAGGGAGCGAAAGATACCGTCACATTGCCCCTGAAGACGGAGGGGAAATCCTTGTCCACCAACTTCGGAAGTACTCCATCCACGTAAAAGCCAACTTTTTGCAGACCCTCAAATGTCAAAGGAGAACCGCCCTGACAGCGCAGATCACCCAGTTTGGTAACACCGCAGGCTTTGGCAGACGGTGAGATGAGGGTAGCTCGGTAAAGACCAACCGAAACATATTCACCATCTCCACCCACCAGACCTGGAGTCGGATTGGAACCCTCGCCTTTGCATAGCAGCCTGTTCGCGTTCTCGCCATCAAGTGCTATGCCACAAGACCCGGACTTGTTTGCCGCAAATGTCAAATATTCGATCTGACTTCCAGGTTGAGAGGCTGGCAAAGGAACCCGATCACCCGAACAAACAACTGATTTGTCTTCCCTTTTTATCCCACATACAGAATTCTCATTTTGTGGAACCACCATATAATTCAGAGTCGCACTCAACTCTGCCCCAGCCCCAAGCGCGAACATGCCGCTCCGCGTCCCAAATTTGGAGCACTCTACACGTCCATCCGGTTTCAGACCGCAAGACTGCGTACCAGTGCCAGAATCACGTGAAATGTCCAAATCGCGAAAAATGTCAGACTGTTCGAAGTCATCTACGGTAACTGACGGGGCGACTCTTGTGCAAAACCCTTCTGCAAAACCATGGATGTCCAAACCACACCCCGCGTCTGCCGACACTGCAATACTGCGAAATGAGTTGCCCGCCGGAGCAGGAAGCGAAATAACTCCTCCCCAGCAATGAGCCGTGCCGTCAAATCTGATGCCACATATCCGGTTAGAAGCGGCCTCTATAGACCTGAAACGCCCAACAGGCGGAACCACACCCCAGCATTTCACTTTCCCGTCAAACAAAAGTACGCAGTAAAAGCCACCACCACCGGAAATGTATTGCGGCGTAAACACCGGTACACCCGCCACCCCTTGCTGATTCGCATATTCGATCCGGTAAGTGACAGCCCCCTGGACACCTTCTGCAACCGTGGTCTCCACGGCCACAACATAAGAGCCATCATTGTGCCCGTCGTCTTGCGTGGGAAACTGGCCTGTGACTGTGACCAAGGTGGCAGGTACCCGTATGCCGCCTATCCAGACAGCCGGTGTGACGCGGGTTTCACTGCTGACAGTTTCAAACTCCATCGTGAATTTCTCGCCGAGCCTGGCGTATAAGTCGATATTCCGAGACCCCGGCAACGCGCCCTTGTCAGCAAATAACAAGGGTGGCTCCTCACCTGAAAACTGTGCCGCGATCCAATAAGGGGTGGACGACACTCGCGAGCTCACCATATTCTCCGTAACGAAATAAGCGCGAAAATTGCCTTCTCCCAGATAGGGCAGCCTCAGGGTTTTTACCCCGCCTGACTTAAAGCTTAGGCGCAGCGCCAACAAAGATCCCGCTTTCGCTCTGCGCACGACTTCGTCAGCTGTTGGTGTGCTTCCACCTTCCTGTACAAAATTGATGTACAGACTTCCCGAAAAATCCAAATGCACATCAAAAAAGCTGATGCGCCCGGATGAGCCGGTGTGCCGAAGGCTCGTTATGAGCGGGGGATCCAGACTAATCACAGTTCCAAAATATCTTCCCGATGCTCCCGTCAGTCTCCCGTCAGTGTTGTCATCCCCCCAACATTCCGCGGTGCCCGAACCGCCGACAGCACATGCCCACTCTCCGTCACGGCCACTGCCGGCTCCAGACATAGCAACCGCCACCAACGTGGTACCAGCAGAAGGTGCCGGAAAACCCCCACTCCCTGGCACACCCGCACCTCCCCAGCAACGCATTCTGTACTCAACGGTTATCCCGCAATACAAATTGTTGTTAGCGGTAATGTTCAAAAAGCGCTCAGCGGGAATCGTTCCATACCCCCCTCCCCAACACGCAAGCGCGCCACCTGGTTTGGCGTCCTCTTCTATCTGAATACCACAGGCACCATCTCCTCCTATAGCCAGGGTGCTGAAGCGTTTGTCAGCCGGGGTGTTGTTGCTGACAGCCTGCCCGGAACCCCAGCAAACTGCTTTTCCTTCCCGATCCAATGCACACGCATTGTAGAAAGCCCCCCCTGTCACCGAAAGAAAATCGCCAGGTGGTAGCACTGGCGAGGAATTTCCAAATCTGCCACGCTTGCAAACAATTGACCCCGGGGAGGCAATCTCCCCGCCTCTCACGGCACAGGTTCCCCTGTACCCGGCAAACACCGATGCCACTGATCTGTATCGAGCGGTGGGAAGGTACGGGTTCGCGCTATAGTCGGTACCCCAACAGTCTGCCTGTCCGGTATCCGTAATCGCACAGTAGTTGCTATATCGGGAAAACACCACGTCACTGGTGATCGCGACAAAATCCCCACCTTCCGGAGGTGGCAGAGCTCTGCCATCTTCTATCTGGAATTTTGTAGCCGTCTCTCCCCAGCAGAAGATTTCTCCATCTGTCTCAACGCCGCATCCATTCTTGTGTTCCAGCGTCAATACTTTGGCAGACGCCACCGGAACCCCGCGGTCACCAGAACGGTCTGCGTAATCAAGCCAGTAGCTCACCGCTCCACCCACAGTCTCGGAAAGCGGGGAAAATGTAATCAGATAGGAAGATGTCTTTTCCGTTTCCCCGAGCGTGGTCACCGTGACGGAACTCTGATCTTCTCTCAGCCACTCACCCCCCACGCTGACCGTCAAGGTCACAGCATCAATGGGCTCGTCGGAAATAACAGGAAACTCCAGGCGCCAGATTCCTTGAGGTTCCCCGCTGCCAGGAAACACCAGTCGGGGAACGACGGGAGCAATGGCAGGAGAAGGCCCGTGCCGAAATTCCACCACCACGCGAGCGGTGTTGTTTTGCTGATCCCTGACCAGAACGACGACGCTCGCGCCAGCCGTTGACCTCTCTGGACGCTCAAATAACAAGACCACTGTGCCCCCGCGCGCAGTCAGCGATGAACCAGTATCTGTCACAAAACTCACTGTCGTCCCCACCGTCAGCTCACGCGGTGTTCCGACAATTGACCAGATTAAATTCTCCGACCCAGTATCCAGATCGGTCGCGCTCAAAGACACAGCAGCCTCCTCGCCGTTCACCAGGCGTTCTAGAGGGGTCTCGCCGTCTATTTGCGGTGAAAATCCATTTATCAGATTCACAACAGCCGTGGCAGTGGTCAAACCGTCCATGACCTTCAATACAAAAGTACCCAATACGGTTGCACCGACTGTACGTCTGAACACAATTGCAACGCTGGTTCCTCGTGTAGAACCAGAAAATTCCACCGTCCCGCCACTTAAATCTGCCGTGCTCTCCAGTGCCCATCGCAAACTCGACGCGTCCGCCGGATCATCGGCTTCAAAAGACATCGACAGGGTCGTCTCTTCTGCAGCAATAACACGCACCTGCCTTGATCCGCCTACAATAATCGGCGTTGTTGCATTGGCTACAGCACCTTGCGCCCGGACTTCCGGGAATGACCCGGAAAACACGAACAAGACTGCAAAAACCTGGAACACAGCCAGAATTCCCGGCTTGACCCATGCAAAGTTTTTCCTGTCAGCCATGGTGAAATATCCCGACCTTGCCAATTGCCGGTTCATGGGATGTGCGTACCTTTGCCAAGTGAAAATCAAAACCCGAGGTGCCATGCCCGACCGCGATGACCCGCGTTGCAACCGAAACTTGCCCTGAGCGGAACCGAAACCACATCGTAACAGAAACGCACATATCTACCGCCACCGGGCACTTCTTTTACCACGCAAACAGGCAAATGTCTCAAGTCAAGTTCCTGGCGTCAACAGCTTTCGCAGTAGGGATTCCCGGATTCACTGCACATTACATGCAAGGAGCGATTGCCGGATTTTCCCTGTCAACTGCAATCAAGGAAGAAACGGCGATTTCCATCTGTAAAAATCACCCTTTCCGCCTCTTTCTCAACGAGGCAGAAGACCTGAAGCCACTATAAAGTGGCTGGAACATTCAGCGATAATTGCAGGCTGAGAGAACAAGGGGTACAAAAGCCAAAAGAAACGTGTCCGGCACTATGGCAAACATGCAGGGCAGCTATCCCAATCTGCCAACTTTCAGAAATCTTCGCAAAGAAAATGCCCATCTTGGTCAGCAACGGTGACGGTTATCACAGCGAAGAACTGCGCGTATTGCGTAAATGCCTCGTCAGCACCGCGCCACAAGTGACAGTTGTCGCTCCCAACCAGGTTCGCAGTGCCTCCAGCAATTCTTTGACAGTCAACACGGTTGCCACGAAGCCAGATAGCAGTATGGGAATGCAACGCACTGAGGTCGTGTGTTCAAACTGCGGCTGCCATTCAGGGCACCTTTCCCCTGACGGTCCAACTCCAACCGGCTTGCGTTACTGTATCAACCCAGCCTCTCTTAAACCCAGTCATTCCTGACGTTCCGCCCCTACATCACGGCTTGGCTTGCTCGCGTGGCTGCTATCACAGCGAAGAACTGCGCGTATTGCGTAAATGCCTCGTCAGCACCGTGCCCCAAGTGACAGTTGTCGCTCCCAACCAGGATCGCAGTGCTTCCAGCAATTCTTTGACAGTCAACACGGTTGCCACGAAGCCAGATAACAGTATGGGAATGCAACGCACTGAGGTCGTGTGTTCAAACTGCGGCTGCCATTCAGGGCACCTTTCCCCTGACGGTCCAACTCCAACCGGCTTGCGTTACTGTATCAATTCAGCCTCTCTTAAACTGAAACAACCCTAAGGTTCTGCTCTCCCTGGCTGCCAGTCTCGACTCCGGTACTTCAGGGACGAGCACCGCGCAACAGGTCTAGCGAACCGCACCACCCAAATACACTCTGGCGCGCAACTGCTTCGACTCCGGCTCCGGCTCCGGCTCCAGCTCCGACTCAAGGCTCACCATTATTCGCGCGTCCGCCAGATCGTCTGTAACCTTCAGACTAAACGAGCCGCCCGGTCTTGGTGGTGCGTCACGACTAAACTCTACCCCGACATTCGCGCCGGTTTGGCTGTCACCACATGCCGCGGAGCCTATGAATCTCACGGAGCCTCCGAGCACCTTGGAGCAATCCTCAATAAACCACTCCAAGCGATCTCTGTCTGGAGGATCTTCATCCATGGCACTGAAGCCCATGGTGACAGATAACTCGCCAACAGGAATCACCCAGGCTCTCGTTGACCCGCCGTCAATTACCGGAGCTCGGTTGGGAACCACTTCGAACATCACTGTGATACGGCTCGTGGAGCCATCTGTGTCTTTCACCTCAACTTCCACGACAACGCCGGCACTTGAACCTGAAGGACGCTCAAGCAACAGAACCACGATGCTCCCTTTCACAGTCGATCCCCGAAAATCATTCGCCAACACAAAAACCGCAGTCGTTTCCTTCGGATTGCCACCGAGCACTGTCCATAACAATAACTGTGCATCATCATCCGGAGGGTCGCGCGCGACAAGACGTTTTGTGGCTTGCGTCTGACTGGCGTACATCCGCACTGTGGTGCTGCTTTCACCTTCCTCTATCACCGGAGGAAGCCCATACATGAGTTCCACCGTTACGCTGTCTGTGGACAACCCGTCTGTGACTTCCAAAACGAAGGAGCCAAACTCCCCTGAATCCATTGGTCGTGTAAACAGTATTTGAATGGTGCTTCCCCGCCTCGCATCCTCAGAACCATAAAAATCTGCAGACCCGCCGCTTAGCGTCTCTGTGCTCAAAAACCACCTCAGATCCATTGCGTGTCCAGGGTCTTCGTCTCGCGCTTCAAACACGAGCACGGTCGTGGCGGCCTCAGAAAATACCAGCCGTCTCGACGTTGACCCGACAATAACCGGAGCTCGGTTGGGAACAGCTTCAAATACCACCATCGAACGCGTTGTATTGTTTTGCGGATCCCTGACCTCAACCTCAACGCTCGCACCAACCGTTGACCCCATTGGACGCTCAAACAACACGACCACCGTGCTCCCGCGTACAGTCGAAGACGTTGAAGCACCTGCCAGAGCAAAGCTCACAGTCGTCCCCATCGCCAGCTCATCACGCGGCGTTCCGGCAATTGACCAGACCAGACGCTCTGGCGCGGTATCCGGATCAGACGCGCTCAATAACACAGTGGATCTTGTCTCTTTGGCATAGACCCGCACCGTGCTGCTTTCACCATTCTCTATCACGGGAGGAAAGCCATAAATCAGGGATACAGTTGTCATGTCTGTGGACAAGTCATCCGTAACTGCCAGTTGAAACGAGCCAAGTGTTGTTGTACCGGTAGCTGGTGTGACCACGATTGCAACGCTTTCCCCTCGCGTGGAACCAGAGAACTGCGCCGTCGCGCTGCCTGACATCTCTGTGTCCAAAGTCCACTGCAGATCCTCTCCATGTCCCGGATCCTCATCCGATGCCTCAAACATCAACACCGTGGTGGTGTCGCTGGCAGAAATACGACGAGACTGTGGTGATCCGTCTTTAATTATCGGCGTACGGTTGGCAACCGCCTCGAAAACCACAATGATGGAATCCCTTAAACGTGGCTCATCCTCCACGCTGGCCACTACCACAACGCTGCCCCCGGAAAGCTCACGCTCCGGACGCTCGTACAACACGACCACCGTGCCCCCGCGCGCCGTCGATCCCCGAGAATCATTCTCCGACACAAAACGCACAGTCGTCCCTGTCGGCAGACTGGTTCCGGTGTCAGTACTGGCGATTGACCATAACAAAGCATCCACTTGAACATCAGCAAGTGTCGCCGTAAGAGATCTTTCGGCTGTCGTTTGTTTGGCATATATCAGGCTCTTTACGGAACTCGCGCCACCCTCTATCACAGGTTCTGAACCGCGGATAACTGCGACAGTCGCTGTGGTCGTACTCAAAAGATCACTGACTTTCAGCACAAAGAACCCAAGCTCTGTTGCCGCCACCGGGTCGCGCATGATTGATACCTCAACACTTTCTCCAACAGGGGCATCAACAGGGCTACCCAGGAACCCGGCAGTGACTCCGGTTGACAAACCGGACGTGTCCAGGAACCAAACCAGGATCTCTGTGTCGCCCGGATCAACGTCATACGCCCGAAAAGTGGCGGGGGGTCTTCCTCCCCTTATCGGTATATTTTCAGCCAATTCCCCATTAATTGCGCCGACAATCACCGGCTTACGGTTGGGCACGTGCTCAAATTGCACCGTCGTACGCGCTGTATTGTTTTCCGGTTCATCCCTGACCTCAACCTCGACGCTCGCGCCGGCCGTTGACCCCACTGGACGCTCAAACAACATAACCACCGTGCCCCCGTGCGCCGTCGAACCCAGAGAATCATTCTCCAACACAAAACTCACAGTCGTCCCCATCGTCAGCTCGCTTGGTGTTCCGACAATTGACCAGATTAAATTTTCCGGAGAGGTATCAGTGTCAACTGCAGTCAAACTCAAGCGGGCTTCCTGCCGTTTGACGTATATCAAACTCTTCAGAGTGCTTGCCCCGTCCTCTATTACCGGACTAAAACCATAAACCAGCTTCACTGTCGCACTCGTTGTGGACAACTGATCCGAAACGTTTAATTCGAACGAGCCATGCATGGACGAACCGGTTTTGGGCACAAACTGCACTTCAATCCTTGTTCCCTGCCTTGAACCCAAAATTTCCACGTTCCCGAACAGCGTTTCAGTGCTCGATAAAGTCCACCGCAGATTCGGGTCATCACCCGGGTCATAATCTCGCGCTTCAAATATCAGCGTACCTGCAGAATCTCGATTAGCTTCACGTTCGAGTTGCCCATTAACCGAACCATCAATCACCGGTTCCCGGTTGGCAACGTATTGAAATTTCACCGTCAGTGAATCTGCGTGGCCTTCCGGGTCAGTGGCTGTGACCACAACATCAAATTCAAGATCATCCTCGGGGTTTTCAGGACGCTCAAACAACACGACCACCGTGTCCCCGCGCGCCGTTGACGATGAACCAGTATCTGTCACAAAAACCACGGTCGTTCCTGCTGGTATATCAGCCACACCCAGCGACCAAGTCAGGGACGTGGCTTCATTCGGATTTGGATCACTGGCTCTGAAAGTCAGCTCTGCCGTCGTCTCTTTGGCGTATATCTGCGTCAAGGTGGTGCCGTCAACGATCTTCGGAGAGCTGCCGATGTCGCGCATTGTGCTTCTGAAAGACGAGCGGTTAAGCACCGCGTCTTCCTGCACAACATAAAAATAGTAATCACGGGCAACCGCGTCGCCTGCGCTGGAGTATGTTTTTTCAAAACGATCGCTCGTGGAAAGTGACACCGGCGTACTCATTCCCTTTAGCTCTGCATCAGTCAAATCACTTCTGTCAGTGAACACAGCGTATACGGTGGAAAGCTCGGAAGGAGCGAAAGATACCGTCACATTGCCCCTGAAGACGGAGGGGAAATCCTTGTCCACCAACTTCGGAAGTACTCCATCCACGTAAAAGCCAACTTTTTGCAGACCCTCAAATGTCAAAGGAGAACCGCCCTGACAGCGCAGATCACCCAGTTTGGTAACACCGCAGGCTTTGGCAGACGGTGAGATGAGGGTAGCTCGGTAAAGACCAACCGAAACATATTCACCATCTCCACCCACCAGACCTGGAGTCGGATTGGAACCCTCGCCTTGGCATAGCAGCCTGTTCGCGTTCTCGCCATCAAGAGCTATGCCACAAGACCCGGTTGCGTTTGCCGCAAATGTCAAATATTCGATCTGACTTCCAGACTGAGAGACTGGCAAAGCAACCCGCCCAACCGAACAAACAACTGATTTGTCTTCCCTTTTTATCCCACATACAGAATTCCCATTTTGTGGAACCACCATATAATTCAGAGTCGCACTCAACTCTGCCCCAGCCCCAAGCTCGAACATGCCGCTCCGCGTCCCAAATTTGGAGCACTCTACACGTCCATCCGGTTTCAGACCGCAAGACTGCGTACCAGTGCCAGAATCACGTGAAATGTCCAAATCGCGAAAAATGTCAGACTGTTCGAAGTCATCTACGGTAACTGACGGGGCGACTCTTGTGCAAAACCCTTCTGCAAAACCATGGATGTCCAAACCACACCCCGCGTCTGCCGACACTGCAATACTGCGAAATGAGTTGCCCGCCGGAACAGGAAGCGGAGTGCTGTATCCCCAGCAATGAGCCGTGCCGTCAAATCTGATGCCACATATCCGCTCGGGCGCAGCGTCTATAGACCTGAAACGCCCAACAGGCGGAACCACACCCCAGCATTTCACTTTCCCGTCAAACAAAAGCACACAGTAAAAGCCACTACCACCGGAAATATATTGCGGTGTAAACACCGGAACACCCGCCACCCCTTGCTGGTTCGCATATTCGATCCGGTAAGTGACAGCCCCCTGGACACCTTCTGCAACCGTGGTCTCCACGGCCACAACATAAGAGCCATCATTGTGCCCGTCGTCTTGCGTGGGGAACTGACCTGTAACTGTGACCAAGGTGGCAGGTATCCGTATGCCGCCTATCCAGACAGTCGGTGTGACGCGGGTTTCACTGCTGGCAGTTTCAAACTCCATAGTGAATTTCTCGCCGAGCCTGGCGTATAAGTCGATATTTCGTGACCCCGGCAACGCGCCCTTGTCAGCAAATAACAAGGGTGGCTCCTCACCTGAAAACTGTGCCGCGATCCAATAAGGGGTGGACGACACTCGCGAACTCACCATATTCTCCGTAACGAAATAAGCGCGAAAATTGCCTTCTCCCAGATAGGGCAGCCTCAGGGTTTTTGCCCCGCCTGACTCAAAGCTTAGGCGCAGCGCCAACAAAGATCCCGCTTTCGCCCTGCGCACGACTTCGTCAGTTGTTGGTGTGCTTCCACCTTCCTGTACAAAATTGATGTACAGACTTCCCTGAAAATCCAAATGCACATCAAAAAAGCTGATGCGCCCGGATGAGCCGGAGTGCCGAAGGCTCGTTATGAGCGGGGGATCCAGACTAATCACAGTTCCAAAATATCTTCCCGATGCTCCCGTCAGTCTCCCGTCAGTGTTGTCATCCCCCCAACATTCCGCGGTGCCCGAACCGCCGACAGCACATGCCCACTCTCCGGCACTGCCACTGCCGGCTCCAGACATAGCAACCGCCACCAACGTGGTACCAGCAGAAGGTGCCGGAAAATCCCCACTCCCAGACACATCCGCACCACCCCAGCAACGCATTCTGTACTCAACGGTTATCCCGCAATACAAATCACTTTTAGCGGTAATGTTCAAAAAGCGCTCATCGGGAATCGTTCCATACCCCCCTCCCCAACACGCAAGCGCACCACCTGGTTTGGCGTCCTCTTCTATCTGAATCCCACAGGCACCACCTCCTCGTATAGCCAGGGAGCTGAAGCGCTTGTCAGCCGGGGTGTTGTTGCTGACAGCCTGCCCGGAACCCCAGCAAACTGCTTTTCCTTCCCGATCCAATGCACACGCATTGAAGGAAGCCCCCCCCGTCACCGAAAGAAAATCGCCAGGCGGTGGCACCGGCAAGGAATCTCCAGGACTGCCACGCTTGCAAACAATTGACCCTGGGGAAGCAATCTCCACATTTCTCACGGCACAGGTTCCCCTGGGTCCTGCGGCAAACACCGATGCCACTGATCTGTATCGAGCGGCGGGAAGGTACGGGTTCGCGCTATACTCGGTACCCCAACAGTCTGCCTGCCCGGTATCCGTAATCGCACAGTAATTGCTGGATCGGGGAAACACCACATTACTGGTGATCGCGACAAAACCCCCACCTTCCGGAGGTGGCAGACCACTGGCACCCTCCGTATCGAGTTCTGGAAACGGGGTTCCCCAGCAGAAGATTTCTCCATCTGTCTCAACGCCGCATCCATTCCTGTGTTCCAGCGTCAATACTTTGGCAGACGCCACCGGAACCCCGCGGTCACCAGAACGGTCTGCGTAATCAAGCCAGTAGCTCACCGCTCCGCTTGCAGTCTCGGAAAGCGGGGAAAATGTAATCAGATAGGAAGATGTCTTTTCCGTTTCCTCGAGCATGGTCACCGTGACGGAACTCTGATCTTCTCTCAGCCACTCACCCCCCACGCTGACCGTCAAGGTCACAGCATCAATGGGCTCGTCGGAAATAACAGGAAACTCCAGGCGCCAGGTTCCTTGGGGTTCCCCGCTGCCAGGAAACACCAGCCGGGGGACGACGGGAGCAATGGCAGGGGGCTGCACGTGCTGAAATTCCACCACCACGCGAGCGGTGTTGTTTTCCGAATCCCTGACCAGAACGACGACGCTCGCGCCAGCCGTTGAACTCTCCGGACGCTCAAATAACAAGACCACTGTGCCCCCGCTCGCAGTCGACGATAAACCAGTATTTGTCACAAAACTCACTGTCGTCCCCACCGTCAGCTCACGCGGTGTTCCGGCAATTGACCAGATTAAATTCTCCGGCTCAGTATCCAGATCGACCGCGCTCAAAGACACAGTAGCCTCTTCACCGCTAAACAGGCGATCTACAGAGGCCACACCACCCACTATTTGCGGCGAAAACACATTCATCAGATTCACAACAGCCGTGGTAGCGGTCAAATCGTCCATGACCTTCAATACAAAGTAACCCAAAACGGTTGCACCGACTGTGCGTCTGAACACAACTGCAACGCTGGTTCCTCGTGTAGAGCCAGAAAATTCCACCGTCCCGCCACTTAAATCTGCCGTGCTCTCCAGTGCCCATCGCAAACTCGACGCGTCTTCCGGGTCATTGGCTTCAAAAGACATCGACAGGGTCGTCTCTTCTGCAGCAATGACACGCACCTGCATTGACCCGCCCACAATAAGGAGCTGCCCGTGCCGAAAATCCACCACCACGCGAGCGGTGTTGTTTTCCTGATCCCTGACCAGAACGACGACGCTCGCACCAGCCGTTGAACTCTCTGGACGCTCAAATAACAAGACCACTGTGCCCCCGCGCGCAGTCGGCGATGAACCAGTATCTGTCACAAAGCTCACTGTCGTCCCCACCGTCAGCTCACGCAGTGTTCCGGCAATTGACCAGATTAAACTCTCCGGATCAGTATCCGGATCGGACGCGCTCAAAGACACAGCAGCCTCTTCTCTGCTCAACAGGCGTTCTACAGAGGCCTCACCATCCCCTATTTGCGGCGAAAACCCATTCATCAGATTCACAACAGCCGTGGTAGCGGTCAAATCGTCCATGACCTTCAATACAAAGTAACCCAAAACGGTTGCACCGACTGTGCGTCTGAACAAAACTGCAACGCTGGTTCCTCGTGTAGAACCAGAAAATTCCACCGTCCCGCCACTTAAATCTGCCGTGCTCTCCAGTGTCCATCGCAAACTCGACGCGTCCTCCGGGTCATCGGTTTCAAAAGACATCGACAGGGTCGTCTCTTCTGCAGCAATGACACGCACCTGCATTGATCCGCCCACAATGATCGGCGTTGTTGTATTGGCTACAGCACCTTGCGCCCGGACTTCCGGGAATGAACCGGAAAACACGAACAAGACTGCAAAAACCTGGAACACAGCCAGAATTCCCGGCTTGACCCATGCAAAGTTTTTCCTGTCAGCCATGGTGAAATATCCCGATCTTGCCAATTGCCTGTTCATGGGTTGTGCATACCTTTGCCAAGTGAAAGCCGAAACCCGAGGTGCCATGTCCGACCGCGATGACCCGCATTGCAACCGAAACTTGCCCCGGGCAAAACCCAAGCCGGCTCTGAAGTCCCAGTATCATTCATTCTGTCCACCCCGTCTGTTTTGCCTTGGTCAACTTCAGATAACCGCAAAAAGTTGCCGCATGGTAACAGAAACGCGCGCATCTACCGCCACCGGGCACTTCTTTTGCCACGCAAACAGGCGAATGTCTCAAGTCAGGCTCCTGGTGTCAACAGCTTTCGCAGCGGAGAATCCCGGGTTCACTGCACATTACACACAAGGAGCGGTTGCCGGATTTTCCCTGTTGACTACAATCACAAGAAGGGACGGCGACTCGCATCTGTAAAAATCACCCTTTCCGCCTCTTTCTCAGCGAGGCAGAAGACCTGAAGCCACTGTAAAATGACTGGAAGATTCAGCGATAATTACAAGCTGAGGGAACAAGGGGTACAAAGCCAAAAGAAACGAGTCCGGCACCAGGGCAAACGTACAGGACAGCTATCCCGGTCTGCCAGCTTTCAGGAATTTTCGCAAAGCAAATGCACATTTTAGTCAGCAACGATGACGGTTACCACAGCGAGGGGCTGCGCGTGTTGCGTGAATGCCTCGTCAGTACCGTATCACAAGTGACGGTTGTCGCTCCCAACCAGGATCGCAGTGCCTCCAGCAATTCTTTGACAGTCGACCAACCTTTAAGAGTCAGAAAACTGGAAACGGACTTTTATGTCGTCAATGGCACCCCAACCGACTGTGTCCACCTGGCTTTGACAGGACTGTTGAACGGAAAGCGTCCTGACATGGTGATTTCCGGCATTAACCATGGTGAAAATCTGGGAGACGATGTGCTGTATTCGGGAACCGTGGCCGCCGCAATGGAAGGACGCTTCCTGGGATTGCCCGCCATAGCCGTCTCTGCCATAGCCGCTACGTCGCGTTGCTTTGCGACAGCTGGACACTTTGTTGCGAACCTGGTGCGGGAACTGCCAGATTTTCAATCGCAAACCAAGGTCGTCCTGAACGTCAACGTTCCTGATCTGGCGGTGGAAGCGATCGCTGGCGTCCGGGCATCGCGCCTTGGCAGCCGCCATTCCGCTGAACCGGTCAGACGAGACCGGGATCCACGTGGTCAGGAAATCTACTGGGTAGGAAACGTGGGAGGTCTGCTTGACTTTGGCCCGGGCACAGACTTTGAAGCCATCAGCAATGGATGTATTTCGATAACACCCCTGGGCATGGATTTAACGAATCACTCGACGGTTCCCGTCATCAGGCAATGGTTGAAGCATTGGCACATCAACACCTGAGCGAAGCGGG
This sequence comes from uncultured candidatus Poriferisulfidus sp., assembly GCA_965215765.1. GTDB lineage: Bacteria > Pseudomonadota > Gammaproteobacteria > Poriferisulfidales > Oxydemutatoraceae. The sequence goes on from OZ244118.1 coordinate 2,365,326, forward strand.
TCACTTTGCGCATAGCCGCCACAAGCTTGTGGGCAAGCTGAAGAGCATGGGCATTCGAAATCAGAAAGTGCTGGATGTAATGGCGAGTGTGCCTCGGCATGTTTTTGTCGAAGCTCAGCTCAGTCATTTGGCGTACAAAAACCAGTCTTTGCCAATTGGTTCGGAACAAACGATTTCGCAACCTTATGTCGTCGCCCGCATGACGGAAATGCTCATTGAGGATGGCTACGATGACAAGGTGCTGGAAATAGGAACCGGGTCAGGGTACCAGACTGCAGTGCTTGCCAAAATGTTCACCGGAGTTTTTACCGTAGAGAGAATGGATTCTCTGTTTCGAAACGCGCGACGGGTGCTCCGCGAACAGGCTTTTTCCAATGTGCATTTTCTCAAGGCAAATGGTGCGCGCGGCTGGAATCAGTACGCCCCCTATCAGGCAATCATGATTACAGCCGCCGTTGAGCGTGAAGTTCCGCGACTGATCCTTGAGCAAATGGCGATCCCTTCCCTGCTGGTTGCCCCCATCGGCGGTGAGCACCAACACTTGACCATCATACGAAGACGCCATTCGGGCTGGCGCGAGAAGCGATACGAGAAAGTCAAATTCGTGCCTTTCGTGGATGATTAAGCAGGGACAACAGCCCTGCATCCAAATCGCTCGCTTTTGTGAACAAACTGTTTCAAACCGTAGAAGCCTGGGCAGGACATCGGCACGCTGAGAAGTATCTGTGCGCGCTGGCCTTTACGGAGTCGATATTTTTTCCAGTCCCCACGGACGTGGTTCTGGCGCCAATGTGCGTATTTCGCCCCGACCGAGCCATGTACCTCGCCTTTATGGCAACAGTGCTCTCTGTCCTGGGTGGCGTGGTCGGTTATTTCGCAGGGTCGTTTGCCTTCCACTACTTTGAAGCTGCTGCGCACAGCAGCGGTTGGTGGAACTACTACCAGGAAGCGAGAAACTGGTTTGAAGACTGGGGCGGCTGGGCAATTTTCCTCGCCGCTTTCACCCCGGTGCCTTATAAGGTTTTTGCCATCACCGCCGGGGTCATGAGCCAAAGCATCCCGATTTTTATTGTGGCATCATGCCTTGGACGAGGAATGCGCTTTTTCGCCTTGGCGATCTTCGGTCGATATCTCGGCCCGAAACTGTTGCCGTACCTGCAACGCGCTCCACGCTGGTCGGGTTGGCTGGTGGTGGGCATTCTGGTAGTTTTTATCCTCTTGCAACCGGGCTTTGTCTCTCCGTAAATGGGCATCTTGCGTTTCGTTTTGACCGTTTTCTTGCACCGGAATTATTCCGTTCCAACTGTCGCCCTGTCACTTTTCCTGCTCGTGGCATGCGACTCGTACCAATACTACGTGGCCGAATTGACAGAAGCCCCTGTGCAAAAGGAAAGAACGCACCTTGTGCAGAAAGGAGACACTTTGTACTCCATCGCCTGGATACACGATATGGACTACCGGCATCTGGCAACTTTGAACGGAATCGTGCCCCCCTATCGAATTTACCCTGGACAACGTCTGGGTCTGGGGGTTTTTTTCGAACAGGAACACGCTTTTCCCGATCAGCTGGCCACGGCTCCAACAGCGGTTCCATTCCCGGAAAAAGCAACTGAAAAAAACAAACAGCTCGCTCCCAAGCCCTCCCCGGCACCTTCCACATCTGTCCCGAAACGACCTTCCAAAAACCAAAAAACCAAGCCACTTTCGCTGACAGAAAAGGTGTCAAAGAAAAACACAGGAACCCGCCCGGAGAATGGCGATGGCGGCAAAAAAACCACACCCGGGCAGGATGGAGCAAAAAAAACTCCCGCAAAATCCAGACGCGCAGACAATTCCCGCCTGAAAGGAAGCGTCGCCTGGCGAGATGGTGTGGCCTGGAGCTGGCCGGCCACTGGCAAACTGATTTCCGGATTCAAGCATTCTGATTATGAAAACGGAATTACAATTTCCGGCTACCCGGACGACAAGGTTCACGCTGCCGCCAATGGTCGCGTGGTATACAGCGGGCGGGGACTGCGGCACTACGGAGCCTTGCTGATCGTCAAACACAATGCCGATTATTTCAGCGCTTATGCCCTGAACAAACAGCTTTTTGTAAAAGAAGGCACCTTCGTCAAGGCCGGCGAGTCAATAGCAATCATGGGAACGGATGCCAGGAACCGCCCATCCTTTTATTTTGAAATACGTTTTAAGGGAAAGCCTCTGGATCCTCTCAAGATATTGTCAAAACGCAATCTCGTGAGCAGTGGCTAAAGCCATGAAGAAAATCAATCTGGGACTACTGGGTCTGGGCACTGTTGGCAGCGGCACCATTTCGGTTTTGCGACGCAACCACGCAGAGATCTTGCGCCGTTCGGCAACTCATATTGAAGTGGGGCCCATCGCTGTGCGCCGTATGCATGCCTCGCGCCCCATTCCGCTTGAGAATTTGCAACTTGTCAGTGACCCGGAAGCGGTGGTGACCGACCCGAAAGTGGATATCGTTGTCGAACTCATGGGGGGATGCCACCCGGCTCGCGAACTCGTTCTTAAAGCCATCGATGCTGGCAAGCACATTGTGACCGCCAACAAGGAACTGATTGCCATGCACGGAGAAGAGATTTTCGCGGCCGGCCACCGGCGCAAAGTGGCAATCGCCTTTGAAGCCGCAGTCGCCGGAAGCATCCCTGTTATCAAAATTTTGCGTGAAAGTTTCGCGGCCAACCAAATCAGCCGGCTCTGCGGAATCGTCAACGGAACCAGCAACTACATTCTCAGCGAGATGTATCAGAAAAAAGTAGGGTTTGCCGACGCATTGTCAGACGCACAGTGCCGTGGCTACGCCGAGAAAGACCCGGAATTTGACGTGGACGGCGTTGACGCAGCACACAAGCTCACCATCATGGCAGCCATTGCCTTTGGTATCCCTCTGCGTCCGGAAAACATATTTGTTTCCGGCATTTCGGAACTTGACACCGCCGACATCAGGTGCGCCCAGGAATTTGGTTATCGCATCAAACACCTGGCAATCGCCAAACGCAGCGCGGCGGGTCTTGAGTTACGCGTACACCCGGCGCTTGTTCCGCCCGAACACCAGTTGGCCAACATTGAAGGCGTCATGAATGCGGTACTCGTCCATGGCAACGCAGCGGGCACCTTGCTTTTTTGCGGAGCCGGAGCTGGTTCTGAAGCCACAGCCTCGGCAGTAGTAGCAGACATTCTTGACTTGGCAAGAAATATGCACTCACCCGAGAACAACCGTGTTCCCTATCTGGGGTTCCAACATAACGCGAGGAGAAACATAGACATAGTCGACATTGCTGAATTGGAATCTGTTTTTTATTTACGTATGCTCGTGCGTGACAAGGCAGGAACCCTGGCTTCGATTACAGAAATTTTAGGCCAATCACAGGTCAACGTAGAGAAAGTTTTGCAAAAAGATGCCTGCATCCACTCTCATGACGGAGTCGAGCTGGTCATATTCACCCACCGAATAAAGGAGGCTTCCCTGAGGACAGCTTTGCAAGCCATTGACGGGCTGGAAAATGTGCTGGCTCCGACCGTAAGCATCCGTGTAGAATCAGCCTCGTGATGAGGATGCCAACGATGTCACGCTCCCGGCTAGTTGCCAATCGCCTTGAGCCACGAGGCACAAACAGGATCCCGCACTATCGCGCCCCTCTTCTGCCTTCAGCCTCCCCCATCCACACATCAAGCGTGTTAATACGAGCTCTGGATCAAAAATGACACAAAAAGGATTGATCAGACGCTACGCGAATTGCCTGCCGCTCCCTGAAGGAGCTCAGGAAGTCAGTCTGAATGAAGGCGATACTCCTTTGCTGCGGCTGAAAAATATTCCCAGACATTTCAGCAATCCTGTCGAAATTCATGTCAAAGTGGAAGGAGCCAACCCGACTGGCTCTTTCAAAGATCGCGGGATGACCGTCGCCGTCACACTCGCAAAACATGAAGGAAAACAGGCGATTGTCTGTGCTTCAACAGGAAATACTTCGGCTTCGGCAGCCGCTTACGCCGCACGAGCTGGCATGAAAGCCTTTGTGGTCATCCCGGAGGGAAAAATCGCTTTCGGGAAACTGGCGCAGGCGGTCGCAGCAGGAGCCGTTGTCGTGCAAATAAACGCAAATTTTGATCACGGTCTTGAACTGGCGCGTGAAGTAGCGAGCGATGTCGGTCTGGTGCTGGTAAATTCTGTCAACCCCTATCGTTTGCAAGGCCAGAAAACAGCTGCATTGGAAATTCTGGAAGTTCTGGGCAGGGTTCCGGACTACCACTGTCTGCCAGTAGGAAATGCGGGCAACATTAGTGCCTATTGGATGGGCTACACCGAAGCAGCCGGCCTGGAAGGAGCAGGCACCAGAAAATCGCAAGCCTTTTTTGGTTCGCTTTATCGCAAAGCACCGGTCACCGCCACGTCCCGACCAATAATGCTGGGCTATCAGGCCAGCGGTTCCGCGCCCATCGTTTCCGGTCAGGTGGTTTTGCACCCGGAAACCGTAGCAACGGCTATCCGCATTGGCAATCCACAGAGTTGGGATCAGGCATTGGCAGCGGAAGAGGAATCCGGAGGGTGGTTCAGAGCTTGCGAAGACCATGAAATTCTTGCCGCGCAACGCCTGTTGGCTACCGAGGAAGGCATTTTCTGTGAACCCGCCTCAGCGATTTCATTGGCGGGGCTGCTGAAAGACGACCGCGACGGGCGGATCAAAAAAGGGGCGCTGATCGTTTGCACATTGACCGGACACGGGTTGAAGGATCCTGAAATCGTAACCCGTAACCTGGACAAAACCCTCAAAAACACGCAAGCAACCGCGAGTGCCTTGCGGCGTGTGGTTGTCAATGCCTTGGAACAATAAAAAGCAGACAGCGAATTTTTCCTGCTGGTTTTCCCGATAGTCGCTGGAGCAAAACCTGATCTCGCCGCACATCAGACATCAAGCGTGAATTCGCGCCGCCTCTTCCCCCGAATGCGCGTCCTGCTCGCCTGCTTGTTGCTGGTCGCGGCGAACGATATCCCCTACGCGAACGACTTGCAACGCATTTTGCAAATTGGCGAGACGCGGACGCAAGAAAACGCCACGGCGCAACAACAGGTACACCACTTGGCAGACGCAGCACGCCAGGCACTCTCGAACTATGAGCAAAAATTGCGTGAGCTTGAGCAAGTCAATTCATACAACCGTCTTATGCAAGCGCAAGTGGATGCCCAGTCAATGGACATCCATAATTTCAACGCCTCGCTGAAGAATGCAGCAACGCTTGAAAAACACCTCTTGCCGCTGTTGCTGCGCAGGGTCGACACTCTGGAACACTTTGTCAGTTCGGACATGCCTTTCCGGAAAGCCGAGCGGGAAGCCCATATTCAATCTCTTTACGCACTGCTGGAACGTCCAGACAAAACCATAGCTGACAAATTCCGCGAAGTTCTCGCCAGTTACCAAAGAGAAGAAGAGTACGGCAGAACCCTTGAGAGCTATCAGCAGGATTTTGTGCTGTCCGGACAGGAACACGTGGTAGATATTTTGCGCATCGGCAGAATTGCCTTGTTATATCTGACAAAAGACGGAAAGCAGTGCGGTGCCTGGGACTCGCAGGTCGGACAGTGGCGTGCGCTGGAGAATGAACTTTATCTACACTCAATCAGACAGGGCTTGAGGATTGCTCGCCACCAAGCGGCACCGGAACTGTTGATCGTGCCAATTCCTGCCGCAATGAAAAAGCCTGGCTGATGCGATTCGCAGGCATCGCCGTCATCGCTTTAGGCTCTTGGGCTTTGATCTGCGCCCCGACCGCACAGGCATTCTCCTTGCCTGAAATGCTCAGCGAGACAGAAAGTGCGTACCAGAGAGACGAAAAAAACAACGCCAGGCGACTGGAAGCATTCCGCAATACCGCGAAGGAGCAGGACAAAATGCTCGCCGAAGTGACACAGCAGCTACGAGCCGCAGAAAAAGAGTCTGCCACGCTCGAACATACCTTTGCCCAAAATGAAAAAAAAATAAGCGAACTGGAAGTCTTGCTGGACAGGCACCTGGGAGCCACGGGGGAAGTTTTCGGAATGGTGCGGCAAACGGCTGGCGAAATGCGTGGCCGTTTCCAGGTCTCTCTGCTCAATGGGCAATATCCGGAACGGACGTTCTTCCTGGATAGCCTGATTGAAAAAATGGGGCACCCCGGTCAGCTGGCATCGCTCGCAGATCTGGAAGCATTGTGGGGTGAAATCAATCGGGAAATGGTCGAGTCCGGAAAAGTGGAACGTTTGGCAGCAAAGGTGGTGCTGGCTGACGGCACTTCTTTGCCGGGCACCGTGCTGAGAATTGGGGTGTTTAACCTGATCTCCAATGGAGAATATTTGCGCTATGACCCCGAGAACAGTCGCTATATCGAAGCAGACCGCCAACCTGACGATGCCAGGCTGGTGCTGGCGCAGGCATTGCAAAATGCCGATTCCGGACTGCTCCCTTTTGCCATTGATCCTTCGCGCGGTCAGCTCATGTCGGCCTTGGTGCGGGAGCCAGAGTTGCTTGAGCGCGTACATCAAGGCGGCATCATCGCGTACGTGATCATCGCGCTCGGTTGCCTTGCGCTGGTGGTGGCCCTGGCACGCCTGCTGCTACTGTCGATCAGCACGCTTCGCCTGCGTCAGCAAATGCAGAATCTCCACGAAGCAGGCGACAATGCGCTGGGCAGAATTGCCCGCATTTACCACCAGTATCAGAATCTTGGCGCAGAAGCTTTGGAACTCAAACTGAGTGAAGCCATTCTCGCAGAAACACCACGTTTCAGCAGTGGTCTGCTGTTTCTGAAAATCGTTGCCATTATCGCTCCCCTGTTGGGGCTACTCGGAACAGTGACTGGCCTCATCGTGACCTTCCAGGCAATCAGCCTGTTTGGAACCGGAAAGCCGGAATATATGGCGAGCGGCATTTCACAGGCATTGGTCACCACAGTTTTGGGGCTGTGCGTAGCGATTCCAGTCATTCTGCTCCACACCCTGATCCTCAGTCGTTCCCAAAATCTGACGCAGATCCTGGAGGAACAGGCGATGGGTATGCTCGCAACATACGCCGCGCGCAAATGATTTTTCCCACAAGCGACAGGCTCTTTGATGAATTGGCCGTATCTGCACCTGCCCTTGCTTGAAATGCTCTCACGTTTTTTTGAAACCGGCGGCACAGTCCTGGTTTTTATCGCCGGGGTCGCACTGTTGCTCTGGACTCTGATTTTTGAGCGATTCATCTATTTTCATGTCGGTCACACCCGCGTGGTGCGAAGCAAGCTGGCAACATGGCCACTTCGCAACGCCGATTCTGCCTGGCACACCAGACACTTGAAAGCACAACTGTTTTCCGAAGTCTCACAGTCTCTGGAACGCAACCTGCCATTGATCAGAGTCTGCGTGAAATTGGCTTTGTTGCTGGGCTTATTGGGCACGGTGAGTGGAATGACCCAAGTCTTTGAAGCACTTGCCATGGGTGCTGGCAGCAACTCCGGGCGCATCGCAATCGGCTTTTCCCATGCGACGATTCCGACCATGGCAGGTATGGTGGTTTCGCTTTCCGGCCTGGGCTTCAGCGCTTGGCTTTCCGCCCGTGCCGAACGCGAAAAAAACCGGTTCAGAAAGCTTTTGACGGCAACCATCAGCCACAAGCTGCCCCCTGGACACGAAGAGGTCAAGGAAACGGGGTCATGAGGAAGCTGCTGCTGCGGGAGAGAAAAGAAGACGAGCTTGACATCAACGTGACCCCGATGCTCGATGTGATTTTCATCATGCTGATTTTCTTTGTCGTCACGGCCTCCTTCGTCCAGGAAGCAGGAATTGAAATTCAGCAGCCTCAGGCGACAAGCACCAAAACGCTGGAACAGAAAAATATTCTGGTCGCCATAAGCGCTGCCAACGCGATCTGGATTAACGGGCGGGCGGTCAACTTCGACCACTTGCGCGCCAGCATTGAGCGCCTGCGCGCAGAAAACCCCTTGGCCTCGGTACTCATTCAGGCAGACCAAAAAGCCCACGCCAACACCTTGGTGAAAGTCATGGACGCTGCCCGCTTGGCGGGAGTGAGAAACATGGCAATTTCCAGCGAGCTGAAGTGAAGCTCATACTGGCAGTTGAGCTGTGAGTGCTCGCCTTTTGCTCGCGTTGATCCCTGCTTCCTGCATGGTGGCAACGCTTTTCTGGGTCATGAGTTTCCTGATCAGCGCAGAAGCTCCCGCCGTTGAAGTTCAGAAATACTTGTCGGTGAATTTCGCTCATTCTCCATCCCGGCCATTGCCGACACCGAGAAAACACCAAACTCCGGAAAAGCAAGGAGCACCACAAAACGCGCCGGAACTGCCACCGTTGGTGAGCCTCCTCTCACCCACGATTGGAGAAATGGAAATCGTGATGCCGAGTTTCCAGCACGCGCCGCTGCAATATGACGCCACCTTCAATCTGAACGACAACGGCGACTATTTCCCAATCCTGAAAGCGGCTCCGGAATATCCGCCTCAAGCACTTTCACGCGGCGTCGAAGGCAGCTGCATGGTTGAGTACACCGTAAACAGCTCGGGAACCGTTGAGAATGTGCGCGTACTCAAAAGCCGCTGTGACAGCGAATTGTTTCACGATGCGGCGCGGCTCGCCGCAAAAAAATTTCGCTACCGGCCGCGAATGCGGAATGGCCACCCGGTGCCGGTCTCTGGAGTGAGGAATAATTTTGTTTTCCAGATTACTGGCGACTGAATCAAAGTACGCTTGCAAAAAAAGACCAAGCCGGGAAGCCGGGCGCACGATATGTTTTGCCTTGTCTTTACTTTTTCTGTTCTTCCCCGCGACACTTCTGGCCACCCCGGAACGCATGCCTGCAATAGGACAACATGCCTTTGAGACTTTGACAAAGGTACAGGAACTGTTCAACGCAGGAAAACACCGGGTTGGCCACGAACAACTGGCTGCTTTGCTGGGCAAAAATCTCAATGCTTACGAAAAAGCCCAAGCATGGAGCCTGGGCGCTTACGGCCACATTTTGCAAGAACACTACCTGGACGCGGTACACAGCTACGAAAGACTCATAACCTTGCCTGGCCTCCCGTCTGCTTTGCGCATTGACACCTTGCGCGGCTTGAGCCGCCTGCACTTCAATACGGAAAATTACGCGATGGCGATAAAGTGGGCACTGGAACTGGAAGCGGTCGTCCCGGAGCTGGATATTGCAGACGCAACACTCTTTGCCCAGGCATATCTCAAGCAGAAGCAACCAAAAAAAGCTTTGCTTTACACGCAATCGGCAATCACCGAAATCCGCAGCCGCGGTGAAAAAATTCCGGAAAAGCTGTGGCTGATACTGAATACGGTCTACGGCGAACTGGCCGACCGCGAAGGAAGCAAAGCTGCGCTCAGCGAACTGGTTGCCAGCTATCCAAAAAAACATTACGTCCTGGCTTTGGCTGCGCTGTACGGGGCACTTGCCAAACCCGACCGCCAGCTGGCTCTGATGGAAGGACTTTATGCTTTGGGAATGCTGAGCGAGTCTGCCGAATTACTTCAGCTTGCCAAATTACGTTTGCAAAACCAAAGTGCTTACCAGGCGGCCAGGCTACTGCAGTCCGAAATGCGAAGTGGCGCGCTGAAAAAAGATGGCAACAACCTGGAATTGCTTTTTCTGGCATGGCACACAGCGCGCGATGCTCACCGAGCCGCATTGGCACTCGAAGGTGCAGCGCAGCTCGCATCGAACGGGCGATTGTATTTGCGCCTCGCACAGCTTTTTATCGATCGGGGGCAGTGGCAGAAAGGCGAGCAGGCAATACGCGAGGCTCTGCGAAAGGGCAAGCTCACAGACGCCGGGCACGCACGTCTTTTGCTGGGTGTCGCTCTGCTGAAACAAAGCAATCTGGCAGGGGCGAAAAAAGCCTTTGAAAAAGCCGGAACCATAGTCGGCAGCACCCATGCAGCAAGGCAATGGCTTGCCTATTTGGCAGAGCAGAACAGAACCACCGAAGATCATGCAGATGGTGGCTGAGCAAAAAGGAAGACGCGCAACACTTCCCGACACAGAAGCCACGAGTCCTGACAGACACCGGGCATGCACGTCTTTTGCTGGGTGTCGCTCTGCTGAAACAAAGCAATCTGGCAGGGGCGAAAAAAGCCTTTGAAAAAGCCGAAACCATAGTCGGCAGCACCCATGCAGCAAGGCAATGGCTTGCCTATTTGGCAGAGCAGAACAGAACCACCGAAGATCCTGCAGATGGTGGCTGAGCAAAAAGGACGACGCGCAACACTTCCCGACACAGAAACCACGAGTCCTGACGACACCGTCTTTCCGTTAAAAATCCAGAAAATTCTGGCGGGGGCGAAAAAAGCCTTTGAAAAAGCCGAAACCATAGCCGACAGCACCCATGCAGCAAGGCAATGGCTTGCCTATTTGGCAGAGCAGAACAGAACCACCGAAGATCCTGCAGATGGCGGCTGAGCTAAAAGGACGACGTGCAACACTTCCCGACACAGAAACTACGAGTCCTGACAGACACCGGGCATGCACGTCTTTTGCTGGGTGTCGCTCTGCTGAAACAAAGCAATCTGGCAGGGGCGAAAAAAGCCTTTGAAAAAGCCGAAACCATAGCCGGCAACACCCATGCAGCAAGGCAATGGCTTGCTTATTTGGCAGAGCAGAACAGAACCACCGAAGATCATGCAGATGGTGGCTGAGCAAAAAGGACGACGCGCAACACTTCCCGACACAGAAGCCACGAGTCCTGACAGACACCGGGCATGCACGTCTTTTGCTGGGTGTCGCTCTGCTGAAACAAAGCAATCTGGCAGGGGCGATAAAAGCCTTTGAAAAAGCCGGAACCATAGTCGGCAGCACCCATGCAGCAAGGCAATGGCTTGCCTATTTGGCAGAGCAGAACAGAACCACCGAAGATCATGCAGATGGTGGCTGAGCAAAAAGGACGACGCGCAACACTTCCCGACACAGAAACCACGAGTCCTGACGGCACCGTCTTTCCGTTAAAAATCCAGAAAACTCTGGCAGGGGCGAAAAAAGCCTTTGAAAAAGCCGGAACCATAGCCAACAGCACCCATGCAGCAAGGCAATGGCTTGCCTATTTGGCAGAGCAGAACAGAACCACCGAAGATCATGCAGGTGGTGTGTGGCTGAGCAAAAAGGACGACGCGCAACACTTCCCGACACAGAAACCACGAGTCCTGACAACACCGTCTTTCCGTTAAAAATCCAGTAAATTCGGGCAGGAGCGAAAAAAGCCTTTGAAAAAGCCGGAACCATAGCCGACAGCACCCATGCAGCAAGGCAATGGCTTGCCTATTTGCAGAGCTGAACAGAACCACCGAAGATCATGCAGATGGTGGCTGAGCAAAAAGGACGACGCGCAGCACTCTTTGCCTAGGCATATCTCAAGCAGAAGCAACCAAAAAAAGCTTTGCTTTACACGCAATCGGCAATCACCGAAATCCGCAGCCGCGGTGAAAAAATTCCGGAAAAGCTGTGGCTGATACTGAATACGGTCTACGGCGAACTGTCCGACCGCGAAGGAAGCAAAGCTGCGCTCAGCGAACCGGTTGCCAGCTATCCAAAAAAACATTACATCCTGGCTTTGGCTGCGCTGTACGGGGCACTTGCCAAACCCGACCGCCAGCTGGCTCTGATGGAAGGACTTTATGCTTTGGGAATGCTGAGCGAGACTGCCGAATTACTTCAGCTTGCCAAATTACGTTTGCAAAACCAAAGTGCTTACCAGGCGGCCAGGCTACTGCAGTCCGAAATGCGAAGTGGCGCGCTGAAAAAAGATGGCAACAACCTGGAATTGCTTTTTCTGGCATGGCACACAGCGCGCGATGATCACCGAGCCGCATTGGCACTCGAAGGTGCAGCGCAGCTCGCCTCGAACGGGCGATTGTATTTGCGCCTCGCACAGCTTTTTATCGATCGGGGGCAGTGGCAGAAAGGCGAGCAGGCAATACGCGAGGCTCTGCGAAAGGGCAAGCTCACAGACACCGGGCATGCACGTCTTTTGCCAGGTGTCGCTCTGCTGAAACAAAGCAATCTGGCAGTGGCGAAAAAAGCCTTTGAAAAAGCCGGAACCATAGTCGGCAGCACCCATGCAGCAAGGCAATGGCTTGCCTATTTGGCAGAGCAGAACAGAGCCACCGAAGATCCTGCAAGCGGTGGGTAGCTGAGCAAAAAGGACGACGCGCAACACTTCCCGACACAGAAGCCACGAGTCCTGACAGACACCGGGCATGCACGTCTTTTGCCAGGTGTCGCTCTGCTGAAACAAAGCAATCTGGCAGGGGCGAAAAAAGCCTTTGAAAAAGCAGGAACCATAGCCGGCAGCACCCATGCAGCAAGGCAATGGCTTGCCTATTTGGCAGAGCAGAACAGAACCACCGAAGATCCTGCAGGTGGTGTGTGGCTGAGCAAAAAGGACAACGCGCAACACTTCCCGACACAGAAGCCACGAGTCCTGACAACACCGTCTTTCCGTTAAAAATCCAGAAAATTTCTGCTGTCAAAGACCACGCGCAGCCCGACCACCGGCGAACGGTAAGCAGGCGGCAAATGGTTCACAAAATCGACACCCGCAGTCATGGAACCAGGCAAGAGAAAATTTCCGCCTCTGACAATGACCGTGGGAACGGCTGTTCCCAGCCAGGCACTCTTGGTCCATTCGGAAATATTGCCACCCATATCGTATATCCCTTCCCTGGTTTTATCCCCGACCCAACTTCCAGGCACCGCAGGCTGATTCAGTCGGGCGTCCCCGGTCAATGCAGACGAGGGCTGAAATTCATTCCCCCATGGATACAGCGTCTCACCCCGGTTGGATGCCGCAATCGCCCATTCCTCGCTCGTTGGCAAACGCCCGCCTCTCCAGGCTGCGTAAGCTCTGGCAGACCACCAATCCACCCCCACGACCGGCAGCTCAGGGTGAACCATTTGTTGTGCCCAGTTGTCGGGCAGATAAGCGTGGGTGTCTGGCTCGTTTTTATCCGCATACACGCCCAACTGTACAAAGGAGTCCAGCAAGAAATCCTGATACTGGCCACGGCTGACTTCATGGGTCATGAATAAGACGACCCCGTTCCCATCGTTGCCTTCCGAACCGAAAACGCGACTGATCTCATCCAGCCGCTCCGCCGGAATTCTCAAAATGTAACCGGCAACTCTTGTTCCTTCCGGGATGCCGGTGCTGTACTTTCCGGCTGGAAATGCCACGGTTGTCAATTCCTTGTGCCAAGGCGTGGCACGCACTGGCTTTTTATCGTAAACACAGCGAAAGCCCACGTATGGGGAGCGATACCGAATCGGGGCATGGCGATACAAGCGGTTCAAGCCATAAAGTTCATAAGGCCGGTCGTAGGCATTGCCGCCCAGGATGACGGGTTTGAGCGGGGCGTCACGATTTTGCCCCCATTCGGCCACATTCCCTCCCATGTCGTGCACCCCTTCCGGAGTGTCTGTCTGCGGATGCGACCCGCATCGCTGTGCGGCATTCAGTCGCTGCCTCTGGTAAGGCCATGACGCATCAACGAACGCGTCTCCCCATGGGTAAAGACGCTCCTCAATCCCGGAGGCAATAGCAATCCACTCGTTTTTGTAAGGAAGCCTGCCTCCCACCGCTTCACAGTAGGCGTGGGCATCGTAGAAAGTCACACCGTTTGCCGGCGCGGTGAGCTTGCCGCTGATAGCGTGATCATACGTATTGCTTTTGTAGCCCCAGTCGAGCGGCTGGCCGAGAGCCTGTATTTTGCCTTCCTGCGGAGACAGTTTTTCCCATTGCACAAAGCTCTGGAAATTGCCTTGGCTCACTTCGCAGCTATCCACCCACAAAGCAGAAATCTCTGATTGCCAAACCCCGCCAGAAAATACGTGGTGGAAAGACTTTCTTTTCGCCAATTCAGGGAGATGGGCGATCAGCGCACGATCAAAGCGAGTTGCCGGCGTCTCCTCATCCGGCATCACGTTGGTCGTGACCGACACCAGACTGGGCAGAAAGAAAACCGGGTACAGCTTGTACAGAACCACCGCCGCGACCAACAGAATCAGGCACGCGAGCGAAGCTTTTTTCCATACAGAAAAGCCGGATCTCACGCGAAACTTCTCCAGAAACCGAAAACGCTGCCCAACAGTAAAAGCAAGGAAGCCCCCCCGTAAGCAAAGGTCGTCCATTGCTCATTACGCAAAGAAGAAATTTGGTGTTTGGTATCCAATTCCGCGTCCGGGGAATAAACAAAATTTTCCTCGGTAGGAAGCAACAGTTGGCCGCTCGGCGCAATCGCTGCGTAAACAAAAGCGGTCACAAAGTCATTTCTTTGCGGGTTCACCACGGTCAGGACACGCCAGCGCAGTTCACGGGGGGTTTTCTGTCGTGTCGGCATCAACAGCAAGGTGTTTTCTTTAATCGGAAGCTCCAGCCCCGAATAGATTTCCGGATACAGCCCGACCCGGACACGCAGTTCGACTTCTTTCGGCAATAAAGCGGATACATTCTGCGAAGAGCTGTGCAAAATAACCGCTTGATGCAAGAGTTGGTTGGGCTGTAAAGCCAGCAAGTTCTGTCCGAAGCCCTCCCGCACTTCCGACTCCAGGGTGATCGTCTCCTGGCTTTCCGGAAGCTCGCCACTCAGCACCTGAAACAAATTTGCAAAGAAAGTCACTTCGGTGCTGCTCAAAGCTGGCGGACTGGTGACCAGAGGCAGCAAATCGCGTCCGATGTCGTATTCCGGAAGGCGCGTATGACCGGCACTGTCCGCTTCGTCCTGAACCGTCTGCATATAGCCAAATATGGCGACCAGCAAAGAATAGAAATCAAAATTGACGTTGAGTGCCAAGGTGGGCTGTTCCTCCGGGGCATCTCGCGCCGGACTGGCTGCCCGCAGCTGTATCCGGTTTGTCGCATCCTGCTTTGAACGATTTCTCTTTCCAAGACTTCCACGCATCGTTTCACTGAAGGCCGAAAACATGCTGTCGCCGAGCCTCTCTCTTTCCACTTCGCTTTCAGCCATAGAACCGGCCGGCAAATTGCTGATATCCGTTTCCTCGCCTATGCCGCCACTTTCGAATTCTCCAAAGGGTTGCTGGCCATCAAAGGGATACGCGGCTCCGAATTCGCTCGGCGGCAAATCTGTCTCCAGCTCATCCGGAATGGCAAGCGACCATTCCTGGTCACCGCCCTCCTGCTCCTGCTCCTGCTCGCCATCATCAACCCCGATGACCTCACCCCCTCCCGGGGAAATGTCACCCGGAAAATTTTCTTCCTGCTCTTTCTCGGGTACTGACTTCTCTGCTTCCTTGGACAGCTCTGCCACCCACTGCCCTTCATCGTGCAATTGCAAACCTTCCTTCCCATAACCTAAAAAATGCCAGTGCCGTGGCCAGTGCCCGTGGGCTTTAAAAATGGACATGACGATGTAAAACAGCTTTATGCTGTAGACATCAATGCGCAGGTTTTCAAGGCGCTGGCGCCCCAGAAGTCGCAGGTAGCGATCCAAGGCGTTGTCAGCTTCCAGCAAGTCCCGGCTCGAGATGGTTTTACCATCGTAATAATTTCGCACGTAGTCCGTGTGCAACTCCAGAATTGGCATGATTCTTTCATCCGGCTTACGATCCAGCGCGTCGCTGTCATAGTGATGCAGTCGTACAGGCGGACTCGTTGGCAAGGCATTCATCACCACGGAAGTGGAAATATCCCGGCTCAGCAACACCGCCATGTCTTCTGCCTGTTCCAGGCGCTGCACCTCCTTGTCATGACCAGACGACACCACGATCAAAATCAAAATGATGATGATGGCAATCCCGTTTGCGAGTATGTCAGCCAGGAATACGCCACCAAAGTCAGGAAAGAGACTGCGACTTTTCACTCAATGACCTTCTTGATGTAGGGAGGAATGTCGTCAAGGGAAACGGATTTGAGCAGCTCATCGTTCGCCACGATCCAGCCAACCGTGAGAAGTTTCCCGGGCATGACCTGCAACATGCAATTGCGCGCCGTCGCCATGGTACGCACGCTCCCTTCGGTCAGCGCAAAAATCAGTTGTTTCTTTTTTTGTGCGTACAGCTTTGTCACGTAACGACTGAAAGCTCCCCCCGGTGAACAAATTGCTTTTTCCGCTATGACTTCTGCCGTCTCGACGATCCTCAGCTCACCGGGAAACGCAATCACGACATAGCCTTCCCCGCTGCTCCCCCAGCCAATACGGTACAGCCCCTCGTCGCTGCTCGCTGTCCCCAGTCTTTCTTCCAGATTGGCCTGGGAGAAAATGTTGATCAACAAAAAAAGTACCAGAAACAACGCGAAGACGCCGCCGAAAACGGCAACCATTGGTGCGTTGTTACGCTCCTGATCTTGTAGTGAGGACTGTGTGGTGCCTCTTCTGTCCGCAAGCATGTAGTTACATATCGCTCATCGGAAGGTTTCGAATCCGATTTTCAAAATGCATGATCAGATTGTCTTCCTGGCGCTGTAAAACTGTTTGAAAAAGCATCAATACCACGCTCAGGGACAGCGCGATCAAAGTGGTATCAAAAGCAATGCCCAATGGCGAAATGGCGTTACCGAGTTGGCTGGAAAGAGGTGCAAGACCTTGCCCGCTGTTAAAAATTCTTTGAATGCCGTCAGCAGCCAGAGAAATACCCAAAACGGTGCCAATAAAGCCCAGAATCGGAATCGCCCAGTTCAGATAACGAGGGATGACGTAAAAATCCGCTGATTTTCTCCACACCAGTTCAAAATAGGAATCCAGCTTGCCAAACCCGTTTTCCTGCACACTCTGATAAAAGCTCTCCAGCAAAGTAGATTGGTGGTCGCGCTCGGCTTTGGCCAAAGCACGCCTCTCCCGGCGAATAAAATAACTCTTGTTAATCAGCAGCAAGAGACCCCAGCTGAACAGGAGCAAGGTTATCGGGGGAATCACGCCACGCTCAAGAAATTTGTCGCCTAAAAACTTCCAATCCGGCACAGAAAAACCCAAATAATTGAAAGACAGCAAGACGTAGGCACTAACCGTGAAGGCCATCGCCAAGGTCAAGACGAGCGGCGGGCCGGAAAAAAGCATGGACAGTTTTTCTGGCACCGAGAGGTCGCGATCCTCAGCCCGAATCCGATTGAGCAGCAAGTAAAAAGCATACAGCCCCACACTGCCAAGCAACAAAGGCAATGACGACTGAAAGGGAATGTTTTCTCCGATCAGCGTCTGGGCATAAGCCAGATACGAGGTAGCAATTGCCACGACCAACAACAGCATAAAACCGATGATTTCCAGGAAGGCGAGAACGTTGATTTTGGGCATGGCTTTGTGCATGAGTAATGGCAGAGCCGCGAGAAACAAGCCCAAAACTGCTGCCGGGAAAACCTGGAAAAAAAGCACGTAAGCAAGTGCAGCCAGGGTTGCGGAAAACAAGACAGCAGCAAGCGGAACCAGTATTTTTTTATGCACAGACAGAAACTCCCTTAGGAAACAAAATCACGGGGAACCAGAACGCAACAGAGCAGCAAGCAGGCTCATATCCCAAACGGAGGTTATTATAGTGGAGTGCTATCGGCTGTCAGTGATATTCGGAGGCTTGGAGCACACAATCCCGGAATTGATTCAGACGGGCACAGACCTATGCCAATAACCTTATTGCCAACATCGAATCTGAGTACACTTCGCGCTTTCTGGTGTTTTGCTTGTCACGCAGGCGCGCTGTCCCGGCAGCTTTTTACATCGCCACCATGAGTCAGACAGAAGGTTTTTACAACCATGCCGTACCCAACCAGGCTTCAGGGCATCCTGAGCTGGGGCAGAAATTTCTGGAACTCGTGGCGAATTTTCCAAAAAACACTGCAGCAGCCGTTTTCGCCATGGGCTGTTTCTGGGGACCGGAAAAAGCGTTCCGCAACTTGAGTGGTGTGCATGGAACCATGACAGGTTATGCCGGCGGCAATGGTTTTCATGCTGACTACAAAAGCGTTTGCACGGGACGCACCGGACATTGTGAAGTGGTGGCAATCGCCTACGATCCGGGAACCATCTCTTATGAAAAATTGCTGGAGCACTTTTGGACGGGACACAACCCGACAGAAGGCATGCGCCAAGGCAACGATATAGGCACTCAATACCGCTCAGCTGTTTTCTGTCTTGACGATGAGCAGAAAAACACGGCGGAGCGGACAAGAGATGATTATCAAGTCGCGCTTTACAGAAGTGGGTGGGGAGTCATCACCACTGAACTTGTGCCCCTGGAAAGGTTTTTCCCGGCAGAGGAATACCACCAGCAATACCTTGCCAACAACCCTCATGGCTACTGTGGAGCCGGTGGAACCGGTGTGCCATTCCCGAAAGAACCAAGTCATAAGCCAAGCCGCTGATTTTCCACAGCCCCTGTGACCAAGGCGTAGCGCAAGTGGAACCTGCCCGGGATGTCCCCGTGCAGCCGGAACCCTTAGCCCCTAGGCAAGAAAATTGAAATCAAGATGAGGATAGCTGGCGCTGATGACCGCGTCGTTTTCTCTTTGCTCCTGTTCAAGAGCAAGCGACACTGCCGTGTCAAGATTGGCTTCTATCATGTGGCTCAACTGGTATTTCTGAAACACCGTTTTGGCAAGTTCGTGCGCACGATCAGGAAGAGTCTGGTAAAATTTCGAAAACTGCTCACGATCAGGATTTCCCAAAAGCTCGCGGGAACTCTCCTGCAATACCGACTGCGCAATCAAACGCTTCAAGTGCGTTCCATGCTCCGCCATAAAACGCTCCGCCAGGTTATCCACAACGGCAAGTGATTGTCCCCCAAAATTCTCCATGAGTACTTCATGTCTGTCTTCGAATGAATACTGCGTGTGTTTTTCCATTACACGCAAGGATTCCTTTAACAAGGGTTGCAAACTGCTTTCGAAAGGATGGTCTTGCTCAAATTTGGCGAGCATCCCCTGCGGGCTTGGCATATCAGTGTCTGCAAATAAACCTGTGCCGCCGTATGTGGGTGCAGCTTGTGCGCTTCGGATAAAAGCCTGCTGCGCTTGCCGGGGCAGATTGTCACCCTGGCCCGCGGCATTCACGCTGGTCGCCACTTTCTGAAGCACTTCCCCAACATAGAAGGATGACAAGGGTTTCATTTGCTCCTTGTGGTTTCGAATATCTGCGATGATCATTTGATTGAATTTTGATATTTTCGGATAGGCCAGTGGCTCTGCGCCGCTTTCCAATGCAGTCGCGATGTCTTTTTCGAAATTATCGTAAGTGGTACGCAAGACACCTTCCCGCCCCCTTTTCGTGGAAGGAACCACGAGCCCGAGCAGGTGCGAAACTTTGCGAGAAAACCACCCTTTGTGACGAACAGATCTGACAACAGACGACGAGGTAATTTCAGATTTGACAACACGCAACTCTGTTTCTCTCGCCTGCTTCACAGCTTGCCTGTTTCGTGCCCCATGACCGACACCAACGTTTTCTTGGCTGACGTAAGCACTTTCATACCTGAGGAATAGGCTCTGGATATCCGAACTCATTTCATGACACCACCTTGGGACTCTTCGTGTCAGTCTGGTACGCCGTACCCTAGGCCATATTCGCCACCAGACAAGCTGTTTTGTGAGCACCTCACCCCGCCAGTCACGACACAGACACGTTCCGAACCATAGCATTTCCATAACCGGGTCAAGCGGTATCCGGTAAAATGCTTTTTATTCAACGGCAGGAGGAACGTCCTTCAGAATGAAGGGGACGAAAGAACAACCGCCTGTCCACGGGTTTAATCACCTTGCTTGCGAACTGCCGCCAGTTCCTCGACAACAGAAGGATCGGCAAGTGTTGATACGTCTCCCAGGTCTTCCAGTTCATTTACGGCGATTTTGCGCAGGATGCGGCGCATGATTTTTCCGGACCGGGTTTTGGGCAACCCCGGTGCCCATTGAATTTTCTCGGGTACAGAAAATCTTCCAATCTGCCTGGAGACGATTGCATTCAAGGAATCCTTGAGATCCGCGCTTCCTTCAATTCCCGACATCAAAGTCACAAATGCGTAAATCGCCTGCCCCTTGACTGCATGAGGAATAGCAACCACCGCAGCCTCGGCAACGTTTTCGTGCGCAACCAACGCATTTTCCACTTCGGCTGTACCAATTCTGTGACCTGAAACATTGATGACGTCATCCACACGCCCGGTGATCCAGTAATCGCCCGCTTCGTCTCGGCGACAACCATCTCCAGAAAAGTACTTCCCCAAATAACGGCTGAAATACGTTTCACGATAACGTTCGTGGTCGCCATAGATCGTACGCGCCTGGCCCGGCCACGGGTTCAGAATTACCAGATCTCCCGCACAAGCTCCCGACAACTCAGTGCCCTGCCTGTCAACAACTGCGGGCTTTATCCCGAAAAAAGGCTTGCCTACAGACCCCGGCTTCATGGTTGAAACACCTGCCAGGGGCGTGATCATATGACCGCCGGTCTCAGTCTGCCACCAAGTATCCGAAATATCGCATCTCCCCCCACCAATCACGTCGTGATACCAACGCCACGGCTCCGGATTGAGCGGCTCTCCTACCGTACCAAGAACCCGCAAGCTGGAAAGATCACACTTTTTAACCGGCTCGTCCCCAAATCGCATCAACGCACGAATGGCAGTAGGCGCAGTGTAAAAAATATTGACCCGGTGTTGCTCCACCACCTGCCAAAACCGTGAAGCATCCGGCCAAGTAGGAATCCCTTCAAAAATAAGGCTCGTAGCCCCATTGGCAAGCGGGCCGTATACCGAATAGGAGTGGCCGGTAACCCAGCCAATGTCTGCCGTACACCAAAACACTTCGCCATCACGGTAATCAAAAGTGTAGTAGTGGGTCATGGCCGCATATAAAAGATAACCCGCTGTTGTGTGCAACAAGCCTTTCGGTGTTCCCGTTGAACCGGAAGTGTAGAGAATGAAAAGAGGATCTTCCGCTTCCATGGCGACAGCCGGGCAGTGAGGTGAGGCCTTTTCCACCAACTCGTGAAGCCACAGATCGCGCCCTTCCTGCCAGGATATTTTTCCGCCAGTATTTTCAAGCACAATCACTTGTTTGACATTCGGGCATTCTGCCAATGCCTCGTCGACGTTGCCTTTCAGCGGCACGGTTTGAGTGCCACGGCGCGCTTCGTCTGCTGTCAAAACGATCCGACAGTCTGAATCCAGTATTCTTGCGCGTAGTGCCAACGGTGAGAACCCGCCAAACACCACCGAATGAACAGCACCGATTCGGGCACACGCCAGCATGCAGGCAACCGATTCAGGAGCCATTGGCATATAAATACACACCCGACTTCCTTTCTTGACGCCATGGCTGAGTAAAACATTTGCCAGACGCGACACCAGTTCATGGAGCTCGCGGTACGTCAAAGTCTTGGTTTGGCCTGGTGAATTTCCGGCCCAGACAATCGCCGGCCTGTCCCCCCGTTTTTCCAGGTGCCGATCCAGGCAGTTCCAGCTCACGTTCAGCTTTCCGCCCTCAAACCACTTGGCAGACTTCAGCTCATCGTTCCAATCCAGAACTTTGTTCCATTTTTTCTGCCAGTTTAAAAAGCGGTCTGCCTGTATTCCCCAGAAAACTTCCGGGTTCTCGACGGATGCACGGTACATGCGCTCGTAACTGTCCAGATCAAATTTTTCATTTGTTTCTGTCACAAGTCGCCGCTCTGAATCAGTTCTCAAGACACACCCCCCGGTTTTGACACCCAACCGTCAGAAGACACCATGCGAATCAGCTTTTGGCACAAAAAAACCATCTTGGCGCGCAACGAAGCCCTGCGCCGCCATAAACCCCATTCCACTTATCGCCCTGGACAAAAACAAAGCCCGGGCTGAACTGCATCAATGACAGACTTCACAGGATCCAAATGAGTTTTTTCCGGTTTTTCAACAACGGTCGTCAGGCAAGTTCAGGATTACGCTTTCCCTGAACACCCTGCCAGAAGCCTGGATTTAAAATGACAGACCGGGAGAATCATCTGAAAAAAGAATCCGCCAGCCACGGGGAAACGGCTCATCAACACTGTTCCAGGCATAAACCGGAACTGAAGATGAACCATCCCTTCTGTTCAAGATCCTGGTTCGAAAATACGAACTCAGGTCAAATGAACTGTAACCGCTTTGGTCTCCAGGTAGTTCCCCAAAACTTCCTCACCCATTTCTCTCCCCCAGCCGGATTGCTTATATCCGCCAAAGGGCAGGGCAGAGTCGAAGATGTTGTAGCAATTGACCCAAACCGTCCCGGATTCCAAGCCTGCTGCAATTCGGTGTCCTTTAGAGATGTCGCTCGTCCAAATGCCTGCGGCCAAACCGTAGCTTGTATCATTCGCCTGGGCAATCATCTCTGCCTCATTACCACTGAACGGCGCAGCCACGACCACTGGCCCAAAAATTTCTTCCTTGACCACTTTCATGTCATCAGTGGTGTCAGTCAAAACTGTCGGCTCAATAAAGTATCCCTTTCCAGAACCCTTATGGCCGCCAACGACAGCATTAGCTCCGTCTTCCAATCCGGATTCAAGATACCCACTGACACGCTGATGCTGGATTTCAGAAACCATCGGCCCCATCTCTGTGTCTGCAGCAAGGCCATGACCCACCTTTATTTTCGAGGCAATGTCTGACACACCGGAGACCACTTCATCAAAGTGGTTTTTGTGAACGTAAAGAAGGGAGCCAGCACAGCAACATTGTCCGTGATTGAAAAATATCGCATTGGCCGCACCGGAAATTGCCACGTCCATGTCAGCATCCTCCAGCACCAGGTTTGGCGACTTGCCGCCAAGCTCAAGACTCACTTTTTTCAAGTCATGAGAAGCGGCTTTCACAATCAGCTTTCCGACTTCCGTGGAACCCGTGAAAGCGACTTTGTTAACACCGGGGTGCGCAGCCAATGCCGCCCCCGCTGTTTCACCAAATCCGGATACGATGTTGACAACACCAGCTGGAACACCAGCCTCTTCAATCAGTTCACCCAGACGCAAACCCGTCAATGGTGTTTCCTCGGCAATTTTGAGAACCACTGTGCAACCACATGCCAATGCAGGACCCAGCTTCCAGGCTGCCATCAACAAAGGAAAATTCCAGGGAATAATCTGCCCCACCACACCAACGGGTTCCATTCTCGTATAGGAATGGTATTGGGCTCCGGGCGTGTAGAGAACCGAAAGCGGGATAGTCCTGCCTTTGATTTTCGTACACCAGCCGGCCATATAATGAAAAATGTCGGCTGCCAAAGGGACATCAGCGGCTCGTGCGACTGCGACCGGCTTCCCGTTGTCGAGCGACTCAAGCTGCGCCAACTCCTCAAGGTTTTCGAGAATCAAGTCCCCGACTTTCCAAATGACCTTGCTTCTTTCTGCAGGCGTCATGGTTGCCCATGGCCCGCTCTCAAAAGCCTTTCTGGCCGCTTTCACGGCGCGATCAATGTCTTCGGCTTCGCCTTCGGGAACTCTGGCAATGACCTCCTCGGTCGCCGGGTTCTTGACGTCAAAACACTTGCCGGAAGCGGATCCAACCCACTGACCACCAATTAGCATCTTTCTGCTTGAACCAAGAAAACTTCTTGTCGCGTCACCAAGACCAACAATATTTTCTGCTGCACTCATATCTTCCTCACTGAATAACTCCAAACATCACACGGATGTTCGGAAAAACACCACTCACCCGAACAATCCCGGATGACTCAGCGTACCACGCTGACTTTAAGCTTCTCGTCTCCTTTCTGCTTTTTGGTAAGTTCATACAGTGAGTATGCACCAAAACGCATCTGGTGGGGACGTCCCAGTTTTTCTTTGTAAAAATCGATGGCAAATTTTTCTTTCAATTCCACACCGTTCCAGACATAGCTCTTTATGAATTGCTCATCAGCTGCACCCGTCTTATCCCAATTGGCAAGCAGGGAAGAAGTGAAATACAAGCGTTTTCCGTCCCAGCTTTGCGAGACCATATTGACTTGGGCACCAATCACGTGCTCATACACCTGGCGGGCATTGAAGGGATCCGAGATATCGAAATAACGGGTTTTTCCATCCAGGAAGGTTTGCACCCAAAGCCCTTTGTCATTGGCAGTAATGGAGATATCGACCGGTAAAGCGGTTCCCAGAGGAAACATTTCTTTATTCCCGACATCACCAATCGTGGCGTTGGTCTGCGCTTTCCATTCCCCGGTTTTCTTGTCCTCGTACACCACCCACATTTTCGATGTCAAAGCGGAGGTGGTGAAGCAGTAATTGTTCAGGGCACTCCATGCGCAGCGAATCTCAAGCGGCGCCCCGGGTACATCCAGGACTTTCTTTGGTTTGCGAGTATGCAAATCCCACAACACGACGGTGTTGCCGAAACGTCCCATGGCTTCAGGGCTTTTCAACAGCTCTGGCAGTGCCGTCATATAGTTGTCGTAACCCGTAAAAGACGAGGTCAGCATGATTCCTCTGCGAGGCAAGACTCGAAGGTCATATCCGTAGCCATCTGCAAACTTTCCAGACTGCGTCGCACCGCGCAGATACTTCGTAGTCGGCAACCAATGTGCGGCGATAAATTCACCCTCATTGGAATACTCCGCCAGTCCAGTCCGCCCATGGCGATCTTTATTGTTGGACAAAGCACTGATCATCATTCTTCCGGGCAGTGCGTAGAAGGTGTGCGGCCCAACCATGCCACCGGACTTCTCCACGAAATCGGTGATGATCTTTTTCAGACTTGGCTTGCGCGGATCTGATGAAATGTCGAAAACAAAAACCTTGTTCGTGTCAAGAGCACCAGCCCATAAAAACCGACGGTCATCAGTCAGTCCGGAATGGTGCGCCTCGTTGCGACCTTCCACGGACAAGCTGTTCACAATTTTTCCGTAGTCTTGAGAGTTCGGGTTTACGGCAATCGTCACCAGCTTGTCCTGCCCGTCTCCCAAGCCTTCTTTGCCCAAAGTCCACACATAAACGTAGTCTTCCTGCCCCGTGATTTTTTTCATGTACGGCGACATGCAGGTTTCGTCCGCCACAGCAGACGACATCACGAACGCAGACAGAAACAATGCGCACATTAACTGCCACATTCCAATCAAACGAAATTTTTTAGAGAACATATTGACTCCCTCACTTTTAGTAACAAAAATATTGAATAACAAAAACAAACACGCCAGACCCGAAGTTCACCCCATTGCATCAAGAGCCAAAACCTCAGCCTTTTCCCGGCTGGAAATTTGTTTACCCTGTTCCGAAAACACGAACCCCTCATGTCTCAGCAACTCGCGCTTCAGAGCGATGAAATCACCTGCCACGTTTTTGCAATATCCCCCCAGCCAGCCACTTCCCGTCACCCGGTGACAGGGTATCAGCAAGGCAAAAGGGTTTGCAGCACACGCCATCCCGACACTCCTGGAGCTACCCCGATCACTCAGGGAATACAGCGTTGATGTCAACTTTAACACCGCACCGTATGTACGTACCACCCCCAAAGGCAGAGTGCCAATTGTGTGCAAAACCAGGTTGAAATAGCTGCCAGATACCAATTTTTGCGGAAAAAAATCGTGCAAAGCCACGTATCCGTTCAAACAATTTTCCGGGGCGGAAAAGTAGCATTCCAGCCAGTTCCTGGTCTCTTTCAAAACCTGATCCGGCCTCCCACTCCCGTTATTGACGTCCTCGCCGGAACTCCATCTGACGCTTTTAAGAAGCCCATGTTCGCTGGACAGGCACAGCTTCCAGTGCGAAAAAGGCGTATTGATGACTTGACCCGGCACAGCGAAACAGAGCGGGCGAGGAGAATCGAACTCCCGTTACCAGCTTGGGAAGCTGGGGTAATAACCGTTATACGACGCCCGCCAGACCATCTTTTCGCCGTTTCTTACCCAAGTCTTCCTTGATGCGAGCCTTTTTGCCAGTTCTTCCTCTGAGATAGTAAAGCTTGGCGCGGCGTACTTTGGCACGGCGTTTCACTTCAATACTCTTGATTTCCGGGCTGTGCGTTTGGAAGACACGTTCCACCCCCACACCCAGTGACAATTTTCTGAGAGTAAAAGACGAATTCAAGCCTCGGTTCTTTATGGCAATCACATTGCCGACAAAAAGCTGAATTCTTTCCCGTTCGCCTTCCCGAACGCACACTTGCACCGCGAGTGTGTCACCCGGGGAAAATTCCGGGAGGTCATCCCGCAAACTTTCCTTTTCAATCATTTCAATGAGATTACTCACTTCAAACCACCTCCCGATGTCTTTTCCGAGACTGACTGACCAAAACTTCCTGCAAAGCATGCTGAGAAGCATATTCATCAAGCAAAGCACTTTCCTCTGCATCCAGTTCACAGTTCAAAAGCAAGTCCGGACGTTTCTCCAGGGTTCTTCCCAATGAGTTCTGCAAACGCCAACGCCTGATTCTCTCATGGTCACCGCACAGCAGAACCTCGGGAACACTCTGTCCTTCATACTCAACAGGCCTCGTGTAGTGCGCGCAATCCAGATACCCGTTTGCCAGCGAATCCTGTCGAGCTGAATCCTCATCTCCCAAAACTCCTTTTACCTGACGCGCTACAGCATCGATCACAACCATGGCGGCAGCTTCACCACCGCTGATCACATAATCACCCAAAGAAAGTTCTTCATCGACATAACTGAGCAATCTTTCGTCCACCCCGCGGTAGCGTCCCGAAAGCAATACCAACCCATCACAGGTCGCCATTTCGTTGACAAGCTTCTGGTTCAGGTTCCGCCCCTGAGGGCTCAAATAAATGGTCCGGAAATTACCGCGCTGCCGTGCTTTTGCCGCCAACAATGCTTTGTGCAACGGTGGAGCCATCATGACCATCCCGGGGCCACCTCCGTATGGTCTGTCGTCAACGGTTTGGCGTGCATCCGATGCATATTCCCTCGGGTTCCATGTTTCCACCATCAGAAGGCCTCTCTCCAACGCCCGTCCCAATACCCCGTAGCGCATGAAATGGTGAACCATCTCAGGGAAAATCGTAATGACATCAATCCGCATCACCAATCCTGCTGCCAATCCACCGTGATGCAATTTTGCGCTTCACTGACATCCAGCACGTAACGTGACCAAACAAAAGGAACCAATGTCCGCACGTCGTCCCGCCGAACTTCCATAATGTCGCTGGCTCCGGTTCTGAACAGCCCCCTGACTTCACCTAACTCAACCCCGTCCCGAGTCACAACACGCATGCCCGAAAGCTTGTACCAATAATATTCACCCTCTCCGATCGGCTCCAGGCTATTCGCGTCAATGCCGATTTCTTCCCCCAACAGACATGAAGCCGCATCACGGCTTTCAACGCCTGACAGTTGCGCCACAAATCCGGCACCGTGTGCGCGCATGCTGGCAAACTGAAAACTTCGCTGCTCCTGTCCCAGAACGCAACCGGACAGAGCGCAAATACCTTCACGAGGCTCCATATAAGAAAACACCTTCACCTTGCCTTCACGACCAAACAGACCCACTATTTTGCCAACAGTCACCATCTGACTGACGTGAACCGGTTATCCGGGTGTCGCATCGCCCGGTGTTTCGTGAACCACCTCGGCAGCCTGGATTTTCTTGTATTCACGAAGCAGCGCCTTGACCCGGTCAGACAATTGCGCACCATGCTTCAACCAGTAATCCACTCTGTCAAGCTTGATTTCCATCCTGTCCTTTCCCAGGTACTTTGCCATGGGGTCAAAGTGTCCAACACGCTCAATAAACCCGCTGTCTCTTCGCTTGCGCGAATCGGTGGCAACCAGGCTGTAGGAGGGCTTTCCTTTGGCTCCCTTTCTGGCCAAACGTATCACTAGCATAATAAATCTGTCGTTAAAAAATGAAATGTTGCCGAACGGCAGAAACAGAAACTGCGCGGTCGCGCGCACATATTAGAACAGTTTGAACACACATACAAAGACTGTCTGCAAGAATCCGCACACCTCTTTGCTGGCTACTACCTGCATACGGCCAAACAGGCCTTTTTCAATCCCCCGCTCAGAAAGCCACTCCTTGCATACAATTTACGATGCAGACGCCGAGTGCCAAGGTCGTTTTTGCCTGGCGAGCAAAATGAACGGGGGTGACGCCCCTGTTCATTTTTCGCCACTTGTCTGACCACGAACCTCAAGCAAATGTTCCCAGCGCGTCGTGTAATTCGGCGAAAGATGCGCCTGCCGCATTCCCCAGACGCGCACCCCAAAACCTTGTGCCGCACTCCTGATCGTCCCTCGACCCCATATCGCATTAATGCTGTCCAGCACCTCCATGAGGCGAGCACGCGAAGCCCCTCCTGACACAGAAAGTATTTCGCCTGTAGCTTGGGAGCGTGGCATCAGGCCTGCCATGATGACACCCGCCCTTTTGCATGGCTTGCCCTGGCGGTGAATACTGCGAAGCGCCTGCCGAGCAACACGTGTCAACGTCAAAACGTCATCACATGGTGTCGGCAACCTCAATACACAAGTTCGGGTCTCTCTCGCCGGATCGCGGGCATACTCTCCTTCTTCGACAAACACCTGAAGCACAGAAGCCAGCATTTTCGATTTCCGCAACTTATCCGCACAGTGCGCACAAAAAACGGAAACCCCCTCCGACAGTGGTTGCCAATCCCGCAATTTACCAGCATCGGCAAAGCTGCGAGTGCAACATACTGACTTGCGCACCCGAGCCACTGCCAGCGGCAGGCAAGGCACTCCCTGCAACTCCTGATGCACACGCACTTGCGTAACAGAAAAATGGCGACTGACCCAGTCTCGCGGCGCACTTACGTAGTCCAAGGCGGTATGAATGCCGTTTTTTTTCAGCCTGCGCGCAACACCTGAACCGATACCCCACACTTCTCGCACCGACAATTTCTGCAAAGCCTTTCGTATGGCAAGGTCTCCACTCAGCACCATGGGAGCGGCGTTTTGCTTGGCAAGATTGACGGCGACTTTGGCCAAAGTCTTGGTGGCTCCAACACCCACGCTGACCGGCAAGCCAAGCCAACGCTCCAGTGTCCAAACGACTTTCCTGGCAAAATCCATGCTGGTCTTTGGAGACTCCTCTTCCAACTGCAGGAAAGCCTCATCTATTGAATACACTTCAAGCACCGGAGCCAGACCTGCCAACACATTCATCATGCGCTGGCTGATGTCACCATACAGAGTAAAGTTCGCCGAAAATTGCACCACCCCGTGATGTCGAAACAAATTTCGGTACTTGTATTCCGGCGCGCCCATCGGTATGCCCAGCATTTTGGCTTCGGCAGAACGGGCAATGACGCAACCGTCATTGTTGGAAAAAACCACGACAGCACGCCCCTGTAGCGCGGGATTAAAAATGCGCTCGCAGGAAACGTAGAAATTGTTCGCATCAACCAAAGCAAACATGCCTTAGCCAGTAAGTTCTTGCCTTGTGGCTTTAGCGACTTCCACCAGGCTTGTGAATAACGTAGCTGACCACGCCCCAAATGCGAAAATCTTCATGCTCACCAATCTTGACAGGATCAAACTCCGGATTCGCAGAAATCAAATACAAGCCATCTTGTTTCTTCACCAGGCGCTTGACCGTGAACTCGCCACTGACAAAGCACACTGCAACCTGGCCGTCGCGCCACTCAAGGGAACGGTCTACGACCAGCAAATCCCCATCGTGGATGCCAACGCCCACCATGGAACTCCCCCTGACCCGGGCAAAAAACGTCGCGGCAGAGTTCTTGACCAGGTAACGATTCAAATCAAGCTCCAACTCGATGTGATCGTCTGCGGGTGAAGGAAAGCCGGCCGCAACACCATCTGCACTGTAGGGACACAGCAATTCTGTCGCGGCAGCCCCGTACCACTCCACGATCACCCCCTTGGTACTCTTCCCGGCGTCCACAGGGCTTAAGTTGACCCGGAACGAGGCCAGTCTTGACCACTTCGGCGCGCGACGCCAAAAACCAGACAACCCCTGCTGTTCATATCACGATCAGAGACAAAGGATCCGGACCACGTAACTCCACATTACGCTCGGCTGGCAAATCAATCGTCGTCGCACAAAAATCGGGGCAAATCGGTAACTCACGTCCCTTGCGATCTACCAAGATCGCGAGCGAGACGGAAGACGGGCGCCCGTAATCAAAAATTTCGTTCATCGCCGCGCGTATCGTTCTGCCTGTATACAGCACATCGTCCACCAACACGACATGCCGATCATCAACAGAAACCGCAATTTCGGAAGGTGCAATACGCGGATGCAAACCAATGCGACTGAAGTCATCCCGGTAAAAATTAATATTGAGCATTCCCAAGGGCACACGCAGCGCACACCTGGCGTGCAAGCGCTCAGCGAGCCACACGCCGCCGGTATGGATACCCAGCATAACCAGAGAGTCGGGATCGTGCTTTGCCATTGTCGGCGCAAGCTGATCACCCAAGTGCTTCACCAGAAGCTCGGCATTCTCCAACATCACCTCTCACCTCCGGTAAAAAACCAGCCTTCCAATATCAGAGCCGCTGCTGTTTTATCAATGTCGCCCTTGCGGATCGTGCGCCTGTGGCAACGTGCGCGTTTTTCAAGCAACAGCGAATACGCAAAGGTTGAAGTGTAATCTTCAGAGGAAAAAGTGAGCGGGATGTGCGGAAACCGTCGGCGCAACCCACGGGCAAAGGATTTTATTCCACACAGCAGAACATTCTGCGATCGCCGCTCAGGCCGCCGACCACTCTCACCTCCGGTAAAAGACCAGCCTTCCAATATCAGAGCTGCTGCTGTTTTATCAATGTCGCCCTTGCGGATCGTGCGCCTGTGGCAGCGTGCGCGTTTTTCAAGCAACAGCGAATACGCAAAGATTGAAGTGTAATCTTCGGAGGAAAAAGTAAGCGGGATGTGCGGAAACCGTCGGCGCAACCCACGGGCAAAGGATTTTATTCCACACAGCAGAGCATTCTGCGATCGCCGCTCAGGCCGACCGACCACTCTCACCTCCGGTAAAAAACCAGCCTTCCAATATCAGAGCCGCTGCTGTTTTATCAATGTCGCCCTTGCGGATCGTGCGCCTGTGGCAACGTGCGCGTTTTTCAAGCAACAGCGAATACGCAAAGGTTAAAGTGTAATCTTCAGAGGAAAAAGTGAGCGGGATGTGCGGAAACCGTCGGCGCAACCCACGAGCGAAGGATTTTATTCCACACAGCAGAGCATTCTGCGAACACCGCTCAGGCCGACCGACCACTCTCACCTCCGGTAAAAAACCAGCCTTCCAATATCAGAGCTGCTGCTGTTTTATCAATGTCGCCCTTGCGGATCGTGCGCCTGTGGCAACGTGCGCGTTTTTCAAGCAACAGCGAATACGCAAAGGTTGAAGTGTAATCTTCAGAGGAAAAAGTGAGCGGGATGTGCGGGAACCGTCTGCGCAACCCACGGGCGAAGGATTTTATTCCACACAGCAGAGCATTCTGCGAACACCGCTCAGGCCGACCGACCACCAGGATCACTGGTTGCCAAACCGCAACCAGTGAAGACAAACTGCGCCAGTCCGGACAACCATACTTGACGCGCAAAGTGACCAGAGGCTGGGCATGCTGTGTCTCGCTGTCGCCTATCGCAACCCCTACGCGAGCCAACCCAAAATCAAACGCCATCGCCTTGCCCTCCGGGAGGATGTCGTTTTCAGACATTAGCACCCCTCCGGCAACCGCTTCTCAATCGCCGCAAAAAGCGTACTGCCAATGTCCATTCCGAAAGCCGAATTGATTTCACGCATACCACCAGGACTCGTAATGTTGACCTCTGTCAGCTTGCCTCCGATGATATCCAAACCGGCAAACAAAACTCCCATGTTTTCCAGAACCGGCGCAAGCCGTGCGCAAATTTCCCGATCTCCGTCATCCAGCATGGCACTCTTGGCGATCCCGCCTACAACCAGGGCGGCGCGAAATTCTCCCGTCGCCGGAACTCTGAGCAAAGCACCAGGGACAGGATCGCCATCCACCAACAGAACGCGCTTGTCACCGCTTCGGTATTCCGGTATCAGCTGCTGCGCCATAATCATTCGCTTGCCCCTCAAGGTCATTTTTTCAATGAGCGCGGCGGTGTTTTCGTCCCCTTGGCGCAACACAAAAACAGAGTCCCCCCCCATGCTGTCAAGCGGTTTTATGGCAATTCCTGACTGTTCATTGAGAAAAGACCGCAATTGTTTTGTATTGGCACTCACCAAAGTCGGCGGCCCCAAATCGCTAAAGCGCTGCATCAGCAGCTTTTCATTTTCAGTCTGCAAACTTGCGGGAGCATTGACCACCAAAACACCAGCATCTTCAGCAAAGGAAAGTATGCGACAGACGTTGAAATATTCTGTGTCCATCGGTGGATCCTTGCGCATCAAAATCGCATCAAACGAGGTCAATGCCGCCTCACGCCTTTCTGCTTTTCGATACCACTCGCTCTGAGTCAACAAGACGGTAAAATCGTGACCCGCAGCAAAGCCCTCCCCGTCGCGCAAATAAAGATCGGCACTCTCAATACAGAAGATATCCCAATTGCGCCTTTGTGCCGCATCCAGCAAACCCAGCGTCGTATCTTTCACCACTTTGATGCCGGCAACGGGATCCATTACTACCCCCAGGCGACGCCGTACTTTTCTGGTTTGATTCATCGTTCTGTCAGAAATGGTGCGCGCCCTTGGCGGAGGATCAGAAACACTTCCCGCTACCTGCTCACTTCCCAAGCCGCGCCACACCAAAGACACTGTCACATTATGCCCGAGAACACACAAATGAACGCGCCTTCACGACATCCCCCGGGCATGTCCGGGAACAGCTTGGCAGAGCCTGCATGTGGGACATGCTGTTGCCAGCTTGCACGACGTTCTGGCCAGCCAGAACCCCTTCCTGTCAAAATTTCAGTGGCAAATCATCAAGGCTGGCGTGTTTCCAACATACCTGCGAACAGATGCGGGTCGTGGCAAACTCCGTAAATCGTTCCAACCTTGGAGACTTGCAACATGACATTCGAAACATTTCATGGTGGCATAAACAGAACCGTTCTGATTTCGAACGGCGAATGCCTTCGAAACCGCGGAATTGAAAGAGTCGGCGGCGCACCCGTGGACACACCCTGTACACCGTGCCGCGCGCAATGGCTCTACGGTACAGCTGCCACACAATGACGAGACCTTCGTCATCCTGCCGCAAGTGCTGGCAAATCGCTTCCCGGTCATTACTGTCTACGACCATCCAAAGAGCGTGGTCGCTAATAAAACGGTTCGTCTGTGCCAACCCAAGGTGGGACTGAAACACGCGCGCCGCCAAGGTGGTGTGTTTTGCCCCGGCAAAACAATGACCGTAAAATCGCCGGTCAACGCCAATGTTGCTTTAGAACAAACTGTCCTGAAATAATTTTGCCAATCCCCAACATGCGTATTCCCGGTACTCAGGAATGACGGTCGCATCCTTGACTCTCATTGTTCTCCTCCTGTCCGCCCTGGCCTATCGCGGTGCGCTCAGGAAACTGAATCGACAAACAATGACCCGGCTCAAATGCAAAAAAGTCTTTTACGGATGGTATGTCGCCTTGTGGTGCTCCCTGCCCTCTCTGCTCATGGTTCTGGTGTGGCTGGCGGTTTTGGAACCCTATCTGCTGAACCAGTTCGTGACGGACAGCCTGCCGGAGGATATGCCAGATGTCCAGCGAGAATTCGTCGTTCAGCAATTGATGAACAGCAACCTGCCATTGTCCATCGAACTTGAACAAGTCAGGGCATCGTACCTGCGGTTCGCGTCTGGCAGCACGATGCTTCTGGGAATTGTTTTGGCGGTAGCGTTTCTCTTGTCTCTTGTCTGGGCACTGTCTCGTGTTGGTCCAGGCCTGCAAGCCCAAAGAAGTGTTGAAAAATTCCTGAAAGCTTTTCTTTTCACTTGTTCCACTGTGGCGGTATTAACCACCCTTGGCATCATGCTTTCGATGCTGTTTGAAACCCTGCGGTTTTTTTCCACAATATCGCCTCTCGAATTCTTTTTTGGCACACACTGGAGCCCGCTAACCGCGATACACGAAGACCAGGTGGGGGCATCCGGCTCCTTTGGGGCAGTGCCATTGTTCACGGGAACCTTGCTGATTTCCTTCATCGCAATGCTCATTGCCATACCGACAGGCTTGTTGTCTGCCATTTATCTGTCTGAATACGCCGATCAACGATTAAGACAGGTCATCAAACCCATACTTGAAATCCTCGCAGGCATTCCCACTGTCGTGTACGGATTTTTTGCGGCACTGACGATTGCCCCGCTCGTCAGGAGCGCAGGAACCTTTTTTGGCTTTGCCACTTCTTCGGAGAATGCACTCTCCGCAGGCATCGTCATGGGGTTCATGATCATGCCTTTCATATCTTCACTTTCCGACGACGTGATCAAAGCCGTTCCCCAGAACTTGCGAGACGGCTCTTACGGACTTGGGGCGACGAAGCACGAAACCATCACCAAAGTTGTACTGCCGGCGGCTTTGCCCGGAATCATCGGCAGCATTTTACTGGCAGTGTCACGCGCTATAGGAGAAACCATGATCGTCGTGATGGCGGCGGGACTTGCGGCGCATTTAACCGCCAATCCACTGGAGTCTGTTTCCACCGTCACTGTGCAAATTGTGGCTTTGCTCGTGGGTGACCAAGAATTTGACGGCCCGAAAACACTTGCCGCTTTCGCGCTGGGCATGACATTGTTTGTCATGACATTCATTCTGAACGCCTTAGCCTTGTACATTGTCAGGAAACACCGGACGGTCTATGACTAGGCAGGTGTCACGCTCTGTGCTGCTTGCCAGGCGCTGCAATGCGGAAAAACGCTTCAGGCTTTACGGAGTCTTTTCCATCATTTTGTCACTCACTTTTCTGTTTGTTCTTTTTTCCGTTATTTTCTCCAAAGGATATAGTGCTTTTATACAGACCAGCATCTTGCTGGATATCCGCCTGGAAAACACGACAGGAACGGGAATCAAGGTTTATCGCAAAGCCGTGCATGAAGCGTTACTGGAAATGTTCCCCGATGTCAAAACCCGCAGAGAGAAACAAACATTGTATAAAATGCTGAGCAACGATGCCCCGTTCGAACTGCGCAGCAAGGTTCGGGAAAACCCTGAGCTTGGCGGCAGAAATTTCCCGATGTGGTTTGCTGCCAGTGCCCGGGTGGATTGCCTTGAAAAAAGTTCCGAGCCCCGGGAAAGTACCACCATTGCCGGCTGTCGAGGTGGTGACTTCGTTTCCTGGATCGACAGCCTGGCAGAAACGAACAGGATAGACACACATCTAGGTACCCGCTTTCTGACAAACGGGGATTCGCGAGACCCGGAGAGCGCGGGAATACTCGGAGCACTGAAGGGTTCGTTGATGACCATCTTCATCACTATTATTCTGTCATTCCCTATTGGCGTAGCGACTGCTGTTTATCTGGAGGAGTTTGCCCCGACAAATCGATTGACCGACCTGATTGAAGTCAGCATCAACAATCTGGCGGCAGTCCCTTCCATTATTTTTGGAATACTGGGTCTGGCTGTGTTTATCAATTTTTTCGGACTGCCACGTTCGTCTGCGCTGGTCGGCGGCATGGTGCTCGCGCAAATGACGCTCCCGACCATCATCATCGCCAGCCGCGCTTCTTTGAAATCGGTTCCTTCGTCAATCCGTGATGCTGCACGAGCACTCGGAGCCTCGCCAATGCAAGTGGTTTTTCACCACACTGTCCCCCTCGCCATGCCGGGCATGTTGACCGGATCAATCATCGGCATTGCTCAGGCAATTGGCGAAACCGCACCTTTACTGCTAATCGGCATGGTGGCTTTCATCGTGGATCCTCCATCCGATTTCAGTAGCCCGGCCAGTAGCCTGCCCGTACAGATTTTTCTTTGGTCAGACAGCCCGGAGCGTGGGTTTGCCGAACGCGCTGCAGGGGCCATCATCGTTTTGTTGTTGCTTTTGGGCGTCTTGAATAGCCTGGCAGTCATCTTGCGCAAAAAGTTTGAAAAACATTGGTAACGCCATCATGCAAATAGACAAGCTGGCGGAACCTGTAACGACAGGTGTGGTTGGTGAACCGACGGTTCCGAACCCGCGAATTTCTTTGCGAAATGTTCGCGTAAGCTACGGAAAAATACCCGCAATTCACGACCTCAGCATTGACATTGCTCCCAATCGGGTGACCGCTTTCATCGGCCCTTCAGGGTGCGGAAAATCTACTGCCCTCCGATGTATCAACCGCATGAATGACACCATCACGGATTGTCATGTGAGTGGGCAGGTCTTGCTTGACGGAGCAGACATTTACCACCCGGAAGTGAACGTGGTTGAACTACGTAAAAAAGTAGGGATGGTTTTTCAAAAACCCAACCCTTTCCCCAGATCCATTTATGACAATGTGGCCTACGGTGCCCGTCTGCACGCTCTTGCAGATGGGCCGAAAGAACTTGACCACATCGTAAATACCAGCTTGCGCAGAGCCGGCCTGTTCAATGAGGTCAGCGGGGAGCTTGATAAGCCGGGCACCTCTCTGTCAGGGGGACAGCAGCAAAGACTTTGCATCGCCCGCGCCATCGCCGTCAATCCTGAAGTCATTCTCATGGACGAACCCTGCTCTTCTCTGGATCCCATCGCCACAGCAAAAGTGGAAGAATTGATCAACGAGTTGCGAAGGAAGTACACCATTGTGATAGTGACCCATTCCATGCAGCAGGCGGCGAGGGTGTCTCAAAGGGTGGCTTATTTCCACCTCGGTCACCTGATCGAAGTCGGGGAGGCGAAGGCTCTGTTCAGAAACCCCCGTCACAAACTGACCGAGCAATACATCACGGGACGCTTCGGCTAAGCAAAGCTGTCCAGACAGGGCGGTAGCGGTCAGGGAACCGTTGCCAGGATCAGGGAAAAAAATTCGTTTTCTGAAGAAAAAAGTTTTTTCAGCTTGAAGCCGGATCGGTCGATCATGTCATACAGGCAGTCTTCCGTATATTTTCTGCTGATTTCGGTCCGGATCGTTTCCTGCTTTTTAAGCTCAATCGAACTCCCCAGGGAGCGGAAATTGACGCGGTGATCCCGAATCGCGGCGAGATGCATTTCCACCTGGAGCTTTTTGCCATTAAAAAATGCCTGGTGACGAAAGTTTTCCACGGAAAAGTCTGCGCAAAGCTCCCGATTGAGCACCGTCAGGAGATTCAAATTAAAGCGTGATGTCAAACCCTCTTTGTCATCGTAAGCAGAGTTGAGAATTTCAGGGGCTTTGAGACGGTCGGCACCAATCAGCAAGCCGTCTCCCGATGAAAACAGCTGGCGGATGTCAACAAGAAATTCATCTGCCTCTTCGTCCGAAAAATTGCCGATGGTGCTGCCGAGAAAAATGCCCAGCTTGCGACCTCCAGGCAAGGATATATTTTCCAGCCCGGCATGGTAATCACCAACCAGACTGTTTATTTCAAGCCAAGGGAACTCCTGCACCAGACTGTTACTTGCGGATTCCAGCATCCCGGAGCAGATATCCATGGGCCAGTACTCACACTTTATGTTTTCCTGCTCGCAGGCCTTCAAAAATATCCGGGTTTTCCTGGAAGCACCACTGCCGAACTCAATAATGTGCCGGGGTCTCACAAAGCCCAGCACCTCATCCACGCTGGATTCCAGCAACTCTTTTTCTGTTCGAGTCAGGTAATACTCTTTCGTGCTGCAAATACGCTCAAACAAGCGGGATCCCAGATTGTCATAAAAGTATTTGGAAGGCAGTGAGCGAGGTTTGGAAAACAGATTGTCGCGCACATCGTCGGCTATGGTGTTCAGCAAGCGCGCCGGCTCTACCACGAGGGGACGGATTTTCCCTTCCGAACCAAAATACTCTACGGAGAAACTTTTAGCGTACTGCATCGTTCGGTGAAATCAATGTATCATTGCCGGAATTGAGACGCCCCCATTTGGCCACCACACAAAGGATATGTGCCGCCTAGCAGCCTATTTTGGAAACAAAACCAGCCTGAAAAAATTTTTGATCGCCCCGGAGCATAGCCTGTACGTTCAAGCTTGGCAACCGCGGGAGATGAATT
Organism: uncultured candidatus Poriferisulfidus sp.; assembly: GCA_965215765.1. Taxonomy (GTDB): domain Bacteria; phylum Pseudomonadota; class Gammaproteobacteria; order Poriferisulfidales; family Oxydemutatoraceae. The sequence goes on from OZ244118.1 coordinate 2,403,302, forward strand.
GTGCAAAATTAAACGCCGATGGTTTTGGCTTTGGCTGGTATCCCGGATCGGGAAAACCCACAATTTATCGTGCCATCACTCCAATCTGGAACGATTATAATTTGCCGGAAATCAGCACGGTTTTAACGGCTCGCCTGTGGCTGGCAGCGGTTCGTAGTGCCACCACTCGGGGGTGGCATTCTCCGGCAAACACCCAGCCTTTTCGCTACGGCCGCTATCTTTTCGTTCACAACGGGCTCATTGAGGGATTCAATGACGGACCTCGAACCAAAATACTGGCTGAACTCAGCCCGGAAATAACAGCAAACACCAAGGGGCTGACCGACTCCGAATACCTGTTTGCGCTTTTCTGCCAGTTTTCCAAAATCTACCCGGATGCCCTTGAACCAGCACTGAGAGATGTCGCCAAATGGTGCCACCTACATCTTGCTGAGCACAGGATTTTACTGAATCTGATATGCACTGACGGCAAACAGGTGGTTGCGCTTCGCCATGCTCAAAAAGATCAAGCCCCAACCTTGTACTGGAGCGATGCAGCAGAAGGGTTTGCCCCTGGTTCCATATTGGTGGCTTCAGAACCTTTCTCCGAGTCCAATACCTGGCACACCGTCCCCTCTGGACACTTCCTCACCATCAGCAATCTCTCGGCACCCGAAGCCCGACTGGCCGCCCTGTGAACAGCTGTCAACTAATCAGTCGCCTGGAAGAACTCCAGGAATCTCTGGTCAGGATTGTGCTGGATTTCGGTGAGCGGCTTTATCGCGAACAATTCAGCCCGGAACTCAGCCCGGTTGGTTGGCATTTGCGGCATACCCTGTTTATTGAAGACTTCTGGCTGCATGAAAAACTACTTGCCGACAGCCGCTACACAGAGAATTGCCATAATGACTATCTCCCGTGGAAAAGCCCAAAGCCCCTGCGTGGAAGTCGGCTGCCGCCATTTCCAAACCTGGTGTCAGAAGTTGCCTCCCGGCAAAAAGACAATGTGGCATTGTTGCACCGAGTGACCAGCGAACTGGGCGAACATCCGTTATTGCAGAACGACTACCTCCTGAAATTTTTAATCCAACACCATGCAATGCATGCAGAAACCATGGCCATGATCCAAAACCAGCGGGAGCTTGTCTTGGCAAAACACGATGACAGTGCCAAAATTTCCGCCTTGGAACCGGCGCCGGCACAAAAAAAAGCAGAATACTTTCCTGAAGGTCATTACGTAACAGGAGGCGACAACTCTTGGAGCTTTGACAACGAACTCCCGCAACAAACGGTCTTCCTGCCAGCGTTCGGAATCAACACCAACACAGTGAGCAACAGCGAATTTTCAGGGTTTATGCAAGCAGGCGGCTACCAGAAAAAATCGTTCTGGAGTCCCCAAGGCTGGCAATGGCTCGCAAAAACGCAGGTCACATCTCCTCATGCCTGGAGGCAGACTGCAAAGAATTCCTGGGGGACAATTGATCCTTCGGGATGGCAGGCTCTGGAAGCTGAGGCGGCGGTGACCGGCATCAGCTTTTTCGAAGCGTCAGCGTTCGCAAAATATGCGGGTGCCCGCTTGCCTGTGGAAAGTGAATGGGAAACAGCGAGTAGGGCGGGTGCCCTTCGAATCGGAGGAGCGTGGGAATGGTGTGCCAATACTTTTTCCCCGTACCAAGGTTACAAGGCCTTCCCCTACGACGAATATTCAAGCACCTGGTTTGACGGACACCACTACGTGCTCAAAGGCGCAAGCCCGCACACTGCGCAGGAAATCCAACGCCCCAGTTTCAGGAATTTTTTCACGCCGGAGCAAAGACACATATTCGCAGGGCTGCGTCTGGCTTTCGATGACTGGCCCCCTCCCTGATCCACCCAACGCCAATGTCTTTGGCAGTTTGATACTCAAGGCCGGGCACCATGAACCCGCGTTGGACGCGGCGGTTGCCAAAAACGTCAGTGACGCACTGGCGGAAGACTTGTGCGGAGAGGATTTATGCGCTGCCATAGCCGATCACCACCACACCGCCAAGGCCACTGTGGTCGCACTTGATGATGGCATCCTGTCAGGAATGTTCTGGGGCGAAACCGTTTTTCACAAACTTGACCCGAAGACAAAAATACAGTGGTTCGTAAAAGACGGGGAAGCTTTTCGTTCTGGCACCTGCCTGTGTACCGTCCAAGGTGCTGCCGACGCACTGCTCGCTGGCGAGCGATGTGCGTTGAACTTCCTGCACACGCTGGCTGCTGCCGCCACCACTACCGCGAAATATGTAAAACAGGTCGCCAACACCAAAGCGCGCATTGCTGACACCCGCAAAACACTCCCGGGTCTGCGCATGGCTCAAAAATACGCAGTGGTGTGTGGCGGCGGGGTTAACCAACGGCATGGGCTCTACGACGGCATCCTGATCAAGGACAACCATATTCAGATCGCGGGAACTTTAAGTCAGGCGGTTGCAACCATGCGCAAAGCCCACCCCGGAAGAAGTATAGAAGCGGAAGCCGAGTCGCTTGATCAAGTGGAGGAAGCATTATCCTGTGGAGTCGAAATCATCATGCTGGACAACTTCTCACTTTCGAAAATCAAAGAAGCAGTCGCGGTCATTGCCGAGCGAGCAGTGGTGGAAGTCTCAGGGAACATTCGCTTGGAGAACGCCGCTGAAATTGCCGCCTGCAACGTAGACTACCTGTCCATCGGCGCGCTGACCAAGCATGTATGCGCACCTGATCTCAGTATGCGGCTACTTCAGGAAAAGCGTACTGAATAGCAGCAACAGCCAAATCCACCAAGTGATCTTGTCCTGCCTGCCCAGGTTAAACACTGAACTGTGCGCAGACCGAACATGCGCAAACCCTTTTCCGTTCCCGGCACGCTGCACCACCAGCCAAAGCTTTCCTGAATACCTCCACACCTCTCTCCTCTGCCGGAAAATACCCCTTCGCTGCTGCTCGCCACTCTCCTCAATATCTTCTTAAAGAAGGTTTAGAAAAAACCGCCAACCTTTATAATTCCAAAGAAACAACAAGCCAACGAAATGTGGTATCGTTGGACTTCTTAGTGTGGGAAAGAGCACTTTATTTAATTGTCTCACTTCTTTAAACGCTCCCGTTGAAGACTACCCCTTTTATACTGTGGAACCGAATGTGGGTCAGGTTCTCGTACCCGATCCTCGCCTCTTCTTCATAAGTCTGGTAGCTTAAGAAGAATAATTTAAAGGAAGGAATATCAAATGAAGTCCATTTTTTTTATATTTATGGTTAGTCTGTTTTTTGTGAACACGACTTTCGCCGATGAAATTAATTACGACATGAGCGGGGAAGCAAGACAAAAATACTATAAAAACGCCAATCCTGCTCTAAAAGGAGAAATAGATAAGGTCGTGAGGGAGGCAAGGCATCTTGGGCATGATCTTAATACACGAGAAGGGCGGATTGCGTATATAAATTATAAGAGGCAACGCGCATGGCACAGAGAAGGACACAAATTAGCGCAACTACTTGGGCTTGAGGAAGGTACCAGACCTTATACTGAAAAAGAGTGTCTCGAAAAGGCTGGAGGAAATAAAGCCTCTGCTCAATATTTTTCTTGTACCAGAAGCTCAAGAAAGGGCAGACCACTACCACCAGAATAAATCATAAAGATATGTTTTTTCTTTTCGTTTGATGTGTAGTTTTTAGATAAATTTTATTTATTGAAGAAGACATCAAGCCTTCTTAAAACGTCCCCACTCCACCAGTCAGCCTTCAAGCACCAAAGGTCGCATTCCCATTTGCTTCTGCCCGCACCAGCAACGCATTTTGAACGACCTGCGCAGACCGAACACGCGCAAACCCGTTTTTCCGTTCCCGGTACGCTGCACCACCAGCCAGAGCTTTCTTGAATGCCGCGCAACGTGGACTACCTGTCCATCGGCGCGCTGACCAAGCATGTATGCGCACCTGAACTCAGTATGCGGCTACTTCAAGAAAAGCGTACTGAATAGCGGCAACAGCCAAATCCATCAAGTGATCTTGTGGCCTGCCCAGATTAAACACTGAACTGTGCGCAAACCGAACACGCGCAAACCCGTTTTTTCCGTTCCCTGCACGCTGCGCCACCAGCCAGAGCTTTCCTGAATGCCGCGCAACGTGGACTACCTGTCCATCGGCGCGCTGACCAAGCATGTATGCGTACCCGAACTCAGTATGCGGCTACTTCAGGAAAAGCATACTGAATAGCGGCAACAGCCAAATCCATCAAGTGATCTTGTGCTGCCTGCCCAGATTAAACACTGAACTGTGCGCAGACCGAACACGCGCAAACCCGTTTTTCCGTTCCCGGCACGCTGCGCCACCAGCCAGAGCTTTCCTGATTACCGCCTGCAACGTGGACTACCTGTCCATCGGCGCGCTGACCAAGCATGTATGCGCACCTGATCTCAGTATGCGGCTACTTTAGGAAAAGCGTACTGAATAGCGGCAACAGCCAAATCCACCAGGTGATCTTGTGCTGCCTGCCCAGATTAAACACTGAACTGCGCGCAGGCCGAACACGCGCAAACCTGTTTTTCCGTTCCCGGTACGCTGCGCCACCAGCCAGAGCTTTCCTGAATGCCGCCTGCAACGTGGACTACCTGTCCATCGGCGCGCTGACCAAGCATGTATGCGCACCTGATCTCGGTATGCGGCTACTTTAGGAAAAGCGTACTGAATAACGGCAACAGCCAAATCCACCAGGTGATCTTGCCTGCCCAGATTAAACACTGAACTGCGCGCAGACCGAACACGCGCAAACCTGTTTTTTCCGTTCCCGGTACGCTGCGCCACCAGCCAGAGCTTTCCTGAATACCGCATGCAACGTGGACTACCTGTCCATCGGCGCTCTGACCAAGCATGTATGCGCACCTGATCTCAGTATGCGGCTACTTTAAGAAAAGCGTACTGAATAGCGGCAACAGCCAAATCCATCAAGTGATCTTGTGCCGCCTGCCCAGATTAAACACTGAACTGTGCGCAGACCGAACACGCGCAAACCCGTTTTTCCGTTCCCTGCACGCTGCGCCACCAGCCAGAACTTTCCTGAATGCCGCGCAACGTGGACTACCTGTCCATCGGCGCGCTGACCAAGCATGTATGCGTACCCGAACTCAATATGCGGCTACTTCAGGAAAAGCATACTGAATAGCGGCAACAGCCAAATCCATCAAGTGATCTTGTGCTGCCTGCCCAGATTAAACACTGAACTGTGCGCAGACCGAACACGCGCAAACCCGTTTTTCCGTTCCCGGCACGCTGCGTCACCAGCCAGAGCTTTCCTGATTACCGCCTGCAACGTGGACTACCTGTCCATCGGCGCGCTGACCAAGCATGTATGCGCACCTGATCTCAGTATGCGGCTACTTTAGGAAAAGCGTGCTGAATAGCGGCAACAGCCAAATCCACCAGGTGATCTTGTGCTGCCTGCCCAGATTAAACACTGAACTGTGCGCAGACCGAACACGCGCAAACCCGTTTTTTCTGTTCCCGGTACGCTGCGCCACCAGCCAGAGCTTTCCTGAATACCGCCTGCAACGTGGACTACCTGTCCATCGACGCGCTGACCAAGCATCTATGCGCACCTGAACTCAGTATGCGGCTACTTCAAGAAAAGCGTACTGAATAGCGGCAACAGCCAAATCCATCAAGTGATCTTGTGCCGCCTGCCCAGATTAAACACTGAACTGTGCGCAAACCGAACACGCGCAAACCCGTTTTTTCCGTTCCCTGCACGCTGCGCCACCAGCCAGAGCTTTCCTGATTACCCCCGCGCCTCTCTCCTCTGCCGGAAAATACCCCTTCGCTGCTGCTCGCCACTCTCCAACGTCCCCACACTCCACCAGTCAGTCTTCAAGCACCAAAGGTCGCATTTCCATTTGCTTCTGCCCGCACCAGCAACGCATTTTGAACGGCCTGCGCATGATGATCGTCACCGCCCCAGGCACGCAGGGCAGGCTGTTGCAAAGCACGCCCGTAAGAAAAAGTGATGTTCCAGGGTGCCCCACCCCGCCCGGCAGCGAGCTGGTTAATGGCGGCCAGGTTTTCAGTGGCAGTCAAATCACTCAGCCCGCCCGATAAAAAAGCAACGCCTGGCACAGAAGCCGGCACACAATCCTGAAGGCAGCGCAATGTCAGGGACGCGACTTGGCTGGTATCCGCCTGTTCCGCGCATTCCGAACCGGAAACCACCATATTCGGTTTTAAAACCATCCCCCCCAGAAAAACGTTCTGTTGCTTCAATTCAGAAAAAACCCACTGCTGCACTACGCTGCTAATCTCGTAACACCGCTCAATACTGTGCGCACCATCCATAAGCACTTCAGGTTCCACAATCGGCACCATGTCATTTTCCTGGCACACTGCCGCGTAACGCGCCAAGGCGTGGGCATTGGCGGCCATGCAGGCTCGGGAAGGAAAACCCTCACCAACCGCAATGACCGCCCGCCATTTTGCGAAACGGGCGCCTAGTCCGTGGTACTCCTGAAGCCGTCCTCCCAAACCATCCAGACCTTCTGTAATTTTTTCGCAGGGATGACCGGAAAAAGTTTTTGCTCCCCGATCGACCTTGATCCCCGGAACGATGCCCTCATCTTTCAAGCAATCCACGAAACGTTTTCCGGTGTTCGTCTCCATTCTCAATGTTTCGTCAAAAAGGATAACGCCTGAAATAAATTTTCCCAGCCCCGGGCTCGTCAGCAACAGGCTTCTGTACGAACACCGACTCGCTTCCGAGCTTTGAACACCAATGCTCTTGAAACGCTTCTCAATCGTCGGATGGCTTTCGTCCATTGCCAGAATACCCTTGCCTTTGGCAACCATCTTCTGCGCTATTTCATGTAATTTATATTCGTTCATCGCATCACTCCTAAAAAACTGATTACCTTTCGCCGGTACCAGAAATTGTCTGGACAGGCTTCTTTCGCAAAACCGAAGGAGCCCCGACACACCAAAGCACAAATGCGCGTCAGCGCGGCGATTTTACTGGAACGGGCGCGCATTTTCAGATGACCGTGTACCATAAGGTCATTTGGCAAAAACAACACTGTGTTTTTATGGTGCTGCAACCTGAGCTGTCAAGGCTCGTCAGATTGGGTGGCACACTGTTCGTTTTCTCACTTCCAGAGAAAGTTTGATTGGCTGAACTTGTATTGCGCAGATTAGCTGATTGATTTGGTTTGGTGGCGGCATCCAGATTGTTTGGATGCCGCCACTTTTTTGTAAAAATTGGGGGGCAGCGCCAATTTTAAAGAGTTGCCTCCCGAAGAAAACAGTTGGCGATGGTCGTTTCCGAGTTAGGCAGAGCGAGCAAGCACACGTTACGACATGCGTTTTCCCTGCAAATTCTTGACATGGCTTCAGGTGCCATGTTAGAAAGCGCGGAACTTGGTCTGCGCGGATGTCTGAGCAGGGGTAAAGTATTTTTAATTCGGAGTTTTTATATGAAAACAAAACCATTTATGTGGGGGTTGGCTGCGGCACTTTTAGTGTATCTGCCAGTCACTGCACAAGCCAACAGTGAACTTGTGCGCATGCAGAAAGATTCAGCCAACTGGGTTATGCCGGCTGGCAACTACGCCAATCAGCGTTACTCTCAGCTCAACCAGGTTAATAAAGGCAATGTGGCTGACCTGAAGGTTGCGTGGACTTTTTCAACCGGAGTTCTGCGTGGCCATGAGGGGAATCCTCTTGTCATTGGAAACATGATGTATGTCCATACGCCTACGCCAAGTAATGGCAACCCTGGCTTTGCAGACAATACAAGCAATATTGTCTATGCGCTTGATCTGGACAGAGGAGGTGAAATCGTTTGGGAATACAAACGCAGCGACGAAATCTTCTACAAGAGTCGTGGCGGCGTGATACGCACAACGGTGGAAACCATGTGCTGTGACAACGTCAACCGCGGATTGTCCTACGCTTCCGGCAAAATTTTCCTCTATCGTGCTGACACCAAGCTGGTAGCACTTAACGCCAAAACTGGCAAAGTCGAGTGGGAAGTCCAAAATGGCGACCCCTCCATAGGTGAAACAGGCACAGCTGCCCCTCATGTCTTTGGCGACAATGTCATGGTTGGTATCAGCGGCGGTGAGTTTGCCATTCGTGGTCACATGACTGCCTACAATGCAAACAGTGGCCAACGCGTATGGCGCGCTTATTCAATGGGTCCGGACAGCGACACGCTTGTGGACTCCAAAACGACCGCACTCGGGAGATCCGTTGGTAAAAATTCCAGTCTTAAAACTTGGAAAGACGGTGCTGCCCAAAGTGCCGAATGGCTTTGGCAACACGGCGGCGGAACAACCTGGGGTTGGTTTTCTTTTGATCCCGAGTTGAACCTGATGTATTACGGATCAGGGAATCCCGGTTCTTGGAATCCGACGCTGCGCCCTGGCGACAACAAGTGGTCCATGACCATTTTTGCCAGAGATATTGATACCGGCCATGCCAAATGGGTGTACCAAATGACTCCACACGATGAGTGGGATTATGACGGTGTAAACGAGATGATTCTTGCCGATGGCATCATGGTCAATGGAAAAGCCCGCAACGTAGTGGTTCACTTTGACCGCAACGGTTTTGGATACACGCTTGATCGTAAATCTGGCGAATTACTCGTTGCCGAGAAATTTGATCCAGCCGTAAACTGGGCCAAGAAAATTGACCTGAAGAGCGGCAAACCTGTTCTTGATCCTAAGTACAGCACCGGAAAGAAGGGCAAAGGTACGGAAGTGAACGCGCTAAACGTTTGTCCTGCTGCGCTTGGTTCTAAAGACGAGCAACCTGCTGCCTACTCTCCACAAACCCAGTTGTTCTACGTCCCCACCAATCACGTGTGCATGACGTATGAACCCTTGGGTGAGGAAGTTCAGCCATATTACCCGGGCAACGCCTACGTGCATGCCCGATTGACCATGTTTCCTGCTGGTCAGGTGCTGGGTGATGGTTCCACTCACATGGGACGGTTTATCGCCTGGGATGCCGGTAAAGGCAAAGAAGTCTGGGCAATTGACGAACCTTGGTCCGTATGGAGTGGTGCGCTGGCTACTGGCGGTGGACTCGTTTTCTACGGTACGCTTGGCGGCTACCTGAAAGCAGTTGACGCTGAAACCGGAGTTGAACTTTACCGTTTCAAAATGCCATCCGGCATTATCGGTAACGTGATGACCTATAACTACCGTGGCAAACAACACGTTGCAGTGTTCTCAGGCATTGGTGGTTGGGCCGGAATCGGACTCGCCGCGAATCTTACAGACCCTGAAGCCGGGTTAGGCGCCGTTGGCGGTTATGCCGGGCTTACAAGTCTCGTCAGATTGGGTGGCTCATTGTTCGTTTTCTCACTCTAAAATCAGTTTGATTGGCTGGTCTCGTATTGCGCAGATTAGCTGATTGATTTAGTTTGGTGGCGGCATCCAAGTTGTTTGGGTGCCGTCATTTTTTTGTAAAAATTTGAGGGTCACAGATGCGTTTAGAAAATATTTCTCTCATAGCGGGGCTATTTCTTTTGTTCGCGACCGCGCTGAATTCACCATTCGCCTCCGAAAATGAAGCGCAGGAAAGTAAAAAGGCATACACGATAAATCCTGATGGATCAGCTGACTGGTTCACGTATCACGGGTTCATCATGTATGGTGTCAATTGCTACACCTGCCATGGTCCGGGTGCCCTTGGAAGCACATTTGCACCGAATTTGACCGAGTCTGTAAAAATCATTGACTTCAACAAATTCACTGACACCGTAACGAATGGGCGTTCAGGCAGAATGCCCGCATTTAAAGGTCACTATGGAGTGGAATGTTCATTGAGCCATCTTTACGCTTACTTGAAAGCACGCAGCGACAATGCGGTTGGTGCAGGTGAGTTGCTAAAGACTAAAAGACCGAAAATTGATGGAAATGAACGGTATAAAGCTTACAAAGAGTGCATAAAATCAGCGAGAAAATCTGGCTGATTGAACGACTGACACGTCAAAGAATCACGCGTTGGTGTGTGGCTCTGATTGCCCTGTTGTCGTTCACCATAGCTCAAGGCGCAGATCAGGCAACCGAACTCCAGGAACGTAAAGTCTTGCGGGTATGCGCTGACCCGGAAAACATGCCTTACTCCAACGACCTTGGCGAAGGATTTGAAAACCGGATTGCCGAAATGCTTGCCGAGTATCTGGGGATAGACCTTGAATACACATGGTACCGCCAGACTTACATAGTCCGGTTCATCAGAAGCACCCTGCGCAGGCGACTGTGTGACGTGGTGATTGGGATGCCTCCCAAGCATGAGGCAGTCCTGAACACCAACCCCGTCTATTACTCTGTTTTTTCCATGGTGCACAGAAAGGACATGGAAAACCCGCCACAGTCACTGTCGTCGACTCGCATGGCGACTCTGAAAGTAGGCGTGGTTGCTGCTGAGCCTCCGGCCATGTCACTTGAACAAAGCGGGCTTTACGGTGAAATTATTCCCTATCCGGTAGTCCTGAAATACAGTTTGAACGAGGGGCCAAAGAACATGATCAGTGACGTTATCAATGGCTCAATTGATGTCGCTTTGATATGGGGCCCTTACGCTGGCTACTTTGGCGGCAAGCATGATTCCCTGCAAGTCGTTCCTTTGTTCAGCGACAACAAAAAATACGGCAAGCTGGTCTATGAAGCGACGATGGGAGTACGGGCGCACGAGCTACAGTGGAAGCGAGTACTGAACCGCTTTATTCGTTCCAAAAAACAGGAAATCGATTCGCTGTTAAAAGAATATCGAGTCCCCATTAGCGATGAAGCAGGATAATGTCTGTTGAAGAGGACAGGCGGGCCAATGAAATAAGACTTTCAGCCCGCATTTTGCCTTCTGTCTTTTTCCTTGTCTGTATTATTTTTCTGTCACTCCCCGCGCTGGCTGAAATAAGCGAACCCACAACATATCGGGTCAGCAACTATTTCACGCAGACACCGGAAACCTTGACCGGTGCAACGGTGGTCGGTGCCGACGAACTGAAACAGTTGCTTGAAAGCGTTTTTCCGGTACTGATTGACGTGACTCCTGCGGCACGCAGGCCAAAGAGCTTGCCAAAAGATCGTTTGTGGCGGATAGCACCACGGAACTCGATTGCCGGAGGTGTCTGGCTACCGAATGTAGGCTATGGCTGGCTTTCACCGGATTTTGAGGATTTCTTCAGAGACGAGCTGGAAGCACTGACACAACGTGACAAGAAGCAACATCTCGTGTTCTACTGCCTGCCGAATTGTTGGCAATCCTGGAATGCCGCCAAGCGCGCACTCGAATTTGGCTACGTCAACGTGGCGTGGTTTCCGGGAGGAAGCCCGGAATGGGAAGTCTTTTCCTATCCTCTGGAAAAGAAAAAACCTCTTGCCATGCCTCTTTTTGGAGATTACAAATGACAACATGTCCCTTGGTACGTTCCTTCTTCGTTGGAATGATGTTTTGCGGGGTTTTTGGCCTTGCCTCGGCTACAGCAGAAGAAAGCACGCCTCCGCAAGAGAGCCCGAAGCTGTCTCCGGCTCAAAAACTGGTTTTTGGAACCCGGCATTTGCAGAACATAAGCTCCCCGACAACTCTGACGTACCACATCAATGGCCACAGCTTGAACGGAGTGAACTTTGACAATTCGGCAACACTTGAAGTGTTCAAATTTTGGCCCAATGGTTCGCGTGGAACGGAAGCGGTTTTCCCGACAGAAGAAGGACCTAAAAGCTACGTCAGGAGCCAATTTTGCTGCAATCCGATCATCTTGTATTTTCTGGAATGGAACACGCAAAGAACTTTTTATGAGACTGGAATCAGCCGCTTTTACATTCGAACGCAGTTACGCAACGCCTTCTTTGACGCCGAGGTGAAAGATACAAATGTGGTTTTCAATGGCAAGAAAACCAAAGCCAAAGTCGTCGTACTGAAGCCTTTTGCCGATTCAGAAGGCGCACGCCTGGCAAGCAGATTGGCATCCAGGGAATATCAGCTGGTTTTGGCTGACGATGTTCCGGGCATGTTGCTCAGTATAAAAATCATGACACCAGCCGATAAGGAAAAAGACTTCGCCTCCGAGAAGGTGGAGCTCACTTTTAAATCTCAACGGGGTTGACAAAGACATGAAAAAACTCACCTATCTGCTGCTATTAATTTTTGCGGGAGGCTTGTTATTCTGGGCTGGCCAGTGGTCGGTAAAAAAGCAGTCTTTCCAGGAAAGCAACGAGAGCCCGACTGCAAGCATGGAAGCACCCACAAGCAAGAAAGGCAATGATTTTCCAACTGCGGAACGCGCTGAATACGTTTTCGCCTGCATGGGAAGCTCGCAACAGTCGTTGCTGACGCTTTATGCCTGCGCGTGCAAAATCGATGTCATTGCAAAGCACATGAAGTACAAAGACTACTTGCAGGCCAAAACCGCTTCCTTGATGCGCCAGCTACCAGGAGAGCGTTATACCGGATTCAGGAACTCGGCTGTCGTCAAGGAAATAGTCGGGAAACTGAAAAATGCCGCCATTGAAGCCGACTTCAACTGCCCGGGCAACACCGTGGTCGGCGGCCAGCTTAAACCCTGATTGTCCTACTCTCCGGGTCAGGAAACGGCGGTCTGAGCGGGAATCCTGACTTGGGCACACGCTTCGCGCGCGTGTACGGCAGCAACAGCTATAGCAATTTCTGCAATTGTTCTTGCAGTTCTTCTTTGTGAAGGGTTCCCTAACCCTGATTGTCCCACTCTCCGAGTCAGGAAACTGCGGTCAGAGCGGAAATAGTCGGGAAACTGAAAAATGCCGCCATTGAAGCCGACTTCAACTGCCCGGGAAACACCGTGATCGGCGGCCAGCTTAAACCCTGATTGTCCCACTCCCCGGGTCAGGAAACGGCGGTCTGAGCAGGAATTCTGACTTGGGCACACGCTTCGCGCGCGTGTACGGCAGCAACAGCTATAGCAATTTCTGCAATTGTTCTTGCAGTTCTTCTTTGTGAAGGGTTCCCTAACCCTGATTGTCCCACTCTCCGGGTCAGGAAACGGCGGTCTGAGCGGGAATCCTGACTTGGGCACACGCTTCGCGCGCGTGTACGGCAGCAACAGCTATAGCAACTTCTGCAATTGTTCTTGCAGTTCTTCTTTGTGAAGGGTTCCCTAACCCTGATTGTCCCACTCTCCGGGTCAGGAAACGGCGGTCTGAGCGGGAATCCTGACTTGGGCACACGCTTCGCGCGCGTGTACGGCAGCAACAGCTATAGCAACTTCTGCAATTGTTCTTGCAGTTCTTCTTTGTGAAGGGTTCCCTAACCCTGATTGTCCCACTCTCCGGGTCAGGAAGTAGCGACCGGAACAGGAATTCTGACTTGGCACACGCTTCGCGTGCGCGTACGGCAGCAACAGCTATAGCAACTTCTGCAATTGTTCTTGCAGTTCTTCTTTGTGAAGGGTTCCCTTTTTAATGAAGCGCACAACCTTGTCACGATCAATCAAGGCACTGAATGGCAGCCCGCCTGAGTCGTTGCCGAGTTCTTTGCCTAGTGCAATGGCGTCACTGAACCCGATGAGCTGGAGATATTTCACCTGCGGCAGGCTGTCAAGGAAGGCTTGGGCTGGTTCAAGTTCATCTATAGCAATTCCCACTACTTCAAAGCCCTGCTCGTGATACTGGTCACGGAAATCACTGAACACCGGAATCTCACGCAAACACGGGGGGCACCAGGAAGCCCAAAAGTTCAATAAAACCACTTTCCCCTCCCAACTTTTGCTGGACACAGTCTCACCGCTGAGGTTTTTCATGGCAAATTCAGGAACTGTTTTGCCAAAATCCACATCTACAACCTGCGTGTTCGGTTCTTTGTGCTTCCCCTCCGGCAAATCGTACAGCGTTACCCCGGCAATGGTCGCCACGATGGCCAACAGAAGCAAATGAGGAATGAATCTCATTTTTCCAGGTTCCTTTTCGCTAAACATCTTTTCGTTGGGCATCTAACACAGCCTTGATATGTGAAATAAATTTTGTGGCACCGAGAAAACCCACCAAGCGATAGTTTTTCAACTCCCGGCCTTCGGTGTCAAAGAACAAGATCGCAGGTGGACCAAAAAGGTTGAATTTCTTCAATAAATCCTGGTCTTCCTGATTGTTTTCAGTGACATCCGCTTTGTACAAAACCAGGCTTGACAATGCTTCCTGAACCTGTGGATCGGAGAAAGTAAACGCCTCCATTTCTTTGCAGCTCACACACCAGTCTGCATAAAAATCCAGCATCAGCACTTGATTGGACTGCCCGGCCTCCTGAACGCGCGCTGCCAGAGCAGTCGTGGATTCTACAGTCTGGAAATCCAGCTTGTCTTGTTGCTGAAAGGACTGTGAAACCACCAGCGGTCTGAGCAGACTATGTCCGCCCGTCGCGGCTCCGGCAACCAGCAAAGTTCCATAAAGCAACAGGAGCAGCGAGATGCCGCGACCGAAGCTCAGCCAGCCTTGCGAAGGGGACGTAGCCTTTAAAACCCCATGGACGTAGGTTCCTGCAAAGATCAACAGGCAGCCGGTGAAAAACAATATCAGGAATGCGGGCAGAACTCTGTCAAGTAACCACAAGGCCACTCCCAGCATCAAGAAACCGAAGCTGGCGCGAGCCATGTCCATGAGTGGGCCGGGCTTTGGCAGGAAAGAGCCCAGAGAGGTACCGAACACCAACAGGGGTATGCCCATTCCCATCCCAAGGCTGAAAAGCGCGATGGCTCCAGTCAGCGCGTCACCGGTTCGGGCAATAAACAGGAGTGCGCCAACCAAGGGTGCGGTGATGCAAGGCCCAACGATCAGTGCCGAGAGCCCCCCCATTACCGCCGCTCCAGGCAGACTGCCATTCTTGTTTTGACCCGCCAGCAAAGCAAAGCGGGTTTGCAGGCGGGCAGGCATCTGAAGTTCAAACAGACCAAACATCGACAGTGCCAGAATGACGAATACCGCAGCGAAACTGAAGATCACCGCAGGCTTCTGGGACCAGATTTGAAAATTCTCGCCCCCCAGCCCGACGATCATTCCAAAAATGCTGTACACCACGGCCATTGCCAAAACGTAGCTCAGCGAAAGACTGAAAGCCCTTTTTGTGGTTTTGCGTTCGCCGCTCGTGATGATGCCACTCAGAATGGGCACCATGGGTAAGACACATGGCGTAAAAGCCAGCAATACTCCAAAACCGATGAACGCCAGAACAGTCAACAGGATGCTTTGGCTGACAAGCAAGTCGGCAACCCGACTTTGTTCCGACTGCGTGGATGACGGTACCGCAGGTGTTTTGTCGGTTCCAGCGGCCAAAGTAAAAAGCTTGTTAATGGGGGGATAGCAAATTCCCGCGTCAGCACATCCCTGGTAACTAACGGTGATCTCGGCAGTTTTGGCACTGGGGTTTTGCACCTCAAAAGGCACGAGGAGTTCACCTCTGAAAACGTTCACTTGGCCGAAATACTCATCGGTCAGTGTCTTCCCGGGCGGCAAGCCCATGGTGACCTCGCCCTGCTCGGAAACAATGCTGGTTTTATGGCGATACAGGTAGTAGCCCTCAGCGATCAGCCAGTCTGCAACAGTCCCCTGCGAGCTTTCCACGATACGCAAAACGAAGGCTTCATCAGGTGGCAGAAATTCACTTTGCCCGTCATCCAGACCTTTCAGTTTCTCTAACAGAGAAGTCTCGGCACTGCTGAAGCCGGCAAAGCAGAACAAAAAAGCCAAAGCTGCCGCAACTTTTTTCACTGTGTCTCGTCCTCTACCCATTCCTGGTACGCCCTTTCAGCCTGTACTTCTGAAAATATAATTTCCGGTAGATCGTATGGATGTCGCTTCTTGAGCAACTCCACAGTTCGCTGACAACTCTCAGAGGTGGTTTTGACACTGAGAACATACTCATGCTCCTGCTTCAATTCATTTTTCCATTGGTAAAAAGACAGCACCCGCCCGGAAATCTGCGCGCATGCTGCAGCGTGTTTCTCCACCAGGAAAGCCGCAACCGACTCCGCATCCTCGCGTTTTGCGAAAGTGGATTTAATGACGACCAGTCCCTTACTCATTACCATCTCTTGGTCTGAATTGGATTGTACACAACAATTGCCACCCAAACCCTTGCGACCTCTCATGCGAGCCGCCTGACAGCCACTTTTCGCGCTCGCATCTCCTGACCCCGAACCCCCTCCCCTGATCCTGAAGAAAGCTTGTGGCACAAAAGAAGCCAGAAACCATTGACTGCTCCGCGTGAAAATGAGGCTCTGCCCCGCTGCCCAACTCTTCGACCCTGTGAAATGGAAGCAAATCCTGAATAATACCCTCGCTTTTCTCTGTCTCAAGTGACGATTTCTGTCCAGTTTTGACAGAGAGCCGCCGGTGATTTTGTCAAAACAAGCCAAGCGCGCGCCACACTCTTCCCAATAAGACCGACTTGCCACATAAGCCCTTGCCTTTGCTACAATGCCCAAAGTTAGAGGGAATGGATTGTGACTTTTCTGTTAATGATGGTGGTTCTGCCGCTTGTTGAGATTTATCTCTTCATCATAGTCGGCGGCGCAATCGGTGCACTGACCACGGTACTGTGGTGCGTATTCAGTGCTTTCGCAGGTTTTTACGCCTTGCGTCATCACGGGCGGCAATCTGTCGCTCGCTATCGTGCCTCTATTGCTGAAGGAAGTAGCCCCACATACGATATTTTAAGCAGCATGCTGATTCATGTGGGCGGTGTGCTTTTGCTGGTTCCGGGGTTCATGACCGACGCTGCCGGCCTTTTATGCTTGCTCCGACTGAGCAGGGAGTTTATCATCCGGCTCGCTGTGAAGCGTGCTTCCGTTTCTGTAAACGGTTTTGGCTTTGGGGTTTCTCGCAAAAAAAGCAGGCGCAAAGAATTTCTCGAGGGAGAATACCGGCGGCGCGATTAAGCACAGTTTCCCGATTCAACTCCGGGGCTTTGGGAATTTAAATTTAATTGAGATCAGTGATGAGAATAGGCATCTCCAATGAAGCGCATGGTGATGAGCGACGTGTTGCGCTTGTACCGAGTATCGTAGAAAAATTAAAGAAGGCAAAAGCGGAAGTTTTTGTCCCCGCTGGTGCAGGAGAAGCAGCACACTACCGTGACGACGCATACCTGAAGGCCGGTGCGACCGTTGTCGAAAAGACAGAAGAACTGGATGTTTTGTTTCGCATTTGCCCGCTTGCGGCAACAGAAGTTTCAGAACTGAAAAAGGGCAGCACCCTGATTGGCTTTTTGAACCCCATGGGGGATCGGGAAGTCATAGAGGCACTGTGCGAACGAGACATTAACAGCTTCTCTTTTGAATTGATGCCGCGCTCCACGAGAGCACAGTCCATGGATGCCTTGTCATCCCAGCGCTCAATAGCTGGTTACCGGGCGGTTCTGGAGGGAGCGAACTTACTCAGCAAGTTTTTGCCAATGCTGACCACGCCAGCCGGGACTGTAAGACCGGCTCTGGTTTTGATCATCGGTGTGGGTGTTGCCGGCTTGCAAGCCATCGCAACGGCCAGACGCCTCGGAGCCATAGTAGAGGCTCAGGACGTACGCCCCGAGTCCCGGGAACAGGTTGAATCCCTGGGCGCAAAATTTATTTCCCCTGGATTGGAAGCGGGTGGCAGCGGCGGATACGCGCGGGAACTCACAGCTGAAGAAAAAGCAAAGCAGGGAGAGCTCCTTGCCAAGCATATTGCCAAAGCAGATATCGTGATTACGACCGCGGCGATTCCCAATCGCGTATCGCCAGTCATCGTGCGGGCTTCCGTAGTGGAAATGATGCGTGCAGGCTCGGTAATCGTCGACGGGGCGGCTGAAGGCGGCGGCAACTGTGAACTCAGCCAGCCTGGAAAAACCATCAGCCACAACGACGTGACCATTCACGCACCATTGAATCTGCCATCCCGAACCGCCACGCACGCGAGTGACATGCTGGCAAGGAATTTTTATAACCTGGCGCAATTGTTTATCGCTGAAGGTGAAATATCTTTTGACTGGGAAGACGACATTCTGGCCGGTTCCTGCATAACGCGTGACGGCAAAGTCTTGAATCCGCAGGTTCGCGAGTTCATGGAGGGAGAAAGCAAATGATTGAAGACTGGGCTGCCATACAGGGTCTTGCCGCATTGTATATTTTTCTTTTGGCGGCCTTTACTGGTTACGAAGTCATAAACCGGGTTCCGGCGATTCTGCATACGCCGTTGATGTCCGGTTCGAATTTTGTCCACGGCATCGTTCTGGTGGGAGCCATGGTTGCTTTGGGGCAGGCTGATTCAGATAGCACAGGTCAGCTTGTGATTGGATTTCTGGGTGTGGTTCTGGCGGCAGGAAACGCAGTCGGCGGATACGTTGTCACCGAAAGGATGTTGCAAATGTTCAGTCGAACCAAAGCAAAAAAGCGATAACGCAAACATCAAATTTAAGGAAATAATTTCGTGGATATAGTCGTTCAAGCTGTTTATTTTGTAACAGCCATTCTTTTTATTTACGGCCTGCGCCAGATGAGTTCGCCGGTGACCGCCAGGCGCGGCATCATTTGGGCAGGAGCGGGCATGGTTGGTGCGGTGCTGATCACTTTCTTTTGGTCAGGGCTGGGTAATTTCATTCTGATAATAAGCGCCATACTGCTTGGTGGCGTACTTGCATGGATGTCTGGCAAACGCGTGCAAATGACTGATATGCCGCAAATGGTGGCATTGTACAACGGCATGGGTGGCGGTGCCGCAGCCTGTATCGCAGCCCTTGAGTTGATGAAGGATGGATCGCTGATGTCATCGGCTGGTGCTGGCCATGGCTCGGGAGTTCTGACCTTGGCTCTGCTGGGCGGGCTCATTGGAACAGTTTCTTTTTCCGGCTCCCTGATTGCCTTTGGGAAATTACAGGGTCTGATCAATAAAAGCTTTTCTTTTACGGGTCAGCACTACCTCAATTTCGCGTTGCTGGCCGGCTTGTTTATCGTTGGTTCCTACCTGGGCTTCGCGGATGCACCACACGGGTTCTTTATTTTCCTGTTCTTCATGGGCGCACTCGTGCTTGGTGTCACCATGACCATGCCGATCGGCGGTGCTGACATGCCCGTGGTGATCTCTCTTTACAATGCCTTGACCGGGTTGGCAGTCGCTTTTGAAGGCTTCGTGATAGACAACGCAGCGATGATCGTGGCCGGAACTGTTGTCGGTTCAGCAGGAACCTTGTTGACCCAATTGATGGCGAAAGCAATGAACCGCTCACTGGCAAATGTCTTGTTTTCCGGCTTCGGCACTACGGTTCAAGACGACGGCGATGAAGTTGATGGCGTCATGAGAGCCTTGGAGCCGAACGACGCTGCTGCCGCGATGGCCTATGCAAACCAGGTCATTATCGTGCCCGGCTACGGGATGGCAGTAGCGCAGGCGCAGCATAAAATTTGGGAATTTTCCCAACTGCTTGAAGAGGCAGGCGTGGCGGTCAAGTTCGCCGTCCATCCAGTGGCAGGGCGAATGCCGGGACACATGAATGTACTCTTGGCCGAAGCCGGTGTGCCATACGACAAGATCTTTGAACTGGAAGAGATCAACGCCGAATTTCCGCAAACAGACGTGGCTTTGGTTATCGGTGCCAACGACGTCGTAAATCCGGACGCCAGAAGCAAAAAGTCCAGCCCTATTTACGGCATGCCAATTCTGGACACCGATAAAGCAGGCACCTGTATTGTCATCAAGCGTGGCCAGGGAACTGGATTTTCGGGGATTCAGAACCGCCTGTTCAGCCTGGAGAACACGCGCATGCTCTATGGCGACGGAAAGAAAGTTGCCAATGACTTGATTGCGCAGATCAAACAATTGCAGCTGACTGACTGAACTGACCGATACTCCCGACTAAAAGCCAGTCTCTATGAAACTCCTTCTCCTTGACCGTGACGGGGTCATCAACGAAGACGTTGGATATGTGAAATCGGCATCTGAATGGCATGCACTACCTGGCAGTCTTGAAGCGATAGCACGCCTTAGCCAGAACGGCTGGTTTGTAACATTGGTATCCAACCAATCTGCCTTGGGCAGGAAAATCCTTTCTTTGGACAATCTGGCAGAAATCCAGGGAAAATTGCAAGCAGAGTCAGCTGCAACGGGAGCAGCCATAGCCGGACTGTCCTTTTGTCCCCACCTGCCAGACGCCGGTTGCGAGTGCCGCAAACCAGCCCCCGGGATGCTTCTGAACATTGCCAAAAGGCTGGATGTCAACCTGGCAGAAGTCCCATTCATTGGTGACAAGCTAAGCGACATACTTGCTGCCAAAGCTGCAGGGGCGCGCCCTATGCTGGTTTTGACAGGGCAGGGAAAGGAGGATGTAAAGAACCCCGGCTTCCCAAGTGATGTCCCTGTTTACCAGGATTTGGCAGAAGCCACGGACCAACTGTTATCCGCTCACTAGACCCGTTTCCAGGATCCAAAAACGTAGCCTGGCTCAGCAATTGCGTGCTGCGCGCTGTACCCGAAGACGCGTATCAAGCTATGTGTTTTTTGCGGGTACCCTGGCCGGACGAAATCTGGCAGAAATCCAGGGAAAATTGCAAGCAGAGTCAGCCGCAACGGGAGCAGCCATAGCCGGACTGTCCTTTTGTCCCCACCTGCCAGACGCCGGTTGCGAGTGCCGCAAACCAGCCCCCGGGATGCTTCTGAACATTGCCAAAAGGCTGGATATCGACCTGGCAGAAGTCCCATTCATTGGTGACAAGCTAAGCGACATACTTGCTGCCAAAGCTGCAGGGGCGCGCCCTATGCTGGTTTTGACAGGACAGGGAAAGGAGGATGTAAAGAACCCCGGCTTCCCAAGTGATGTCCCTGTTTACCAGGATTTGGCAGAAGCCGCGGACCAACTGTTATCCGCTCACTAGACCCGTTTCCAGGATCCAAAAAACGTAGCCTGGCTCAGCAATTGCGTGCTGCGCGCTGTACCCGAAGACGCGTATCAAGCTATGTGTTTTTTGCGGGTACCCTGGCCGGACGAAATCTGGCAGAAATCCAGGGAAAACTGCAAGCAGAGTCAGCCGCAACGGGAGCAGCCATAGCCGGACTGTCCTTTTGCCCTCACCTTCCAGACGCCGGTTGCGAGTGCCGCAAACCAGCCCCCGGGATGCTTCTGAACATTGCCAAAAGGCTGGATATTGACCTGGCAGAAGTCCCATTCATTGGTGACAAGCTAAGCGACATACTTGCTGCCAAAGCTGCAGGGGCGCGCCCCATGCTGGTTTTGACAGGACAGGGAAAGGAGAATGTAAAGAACCCCGGCTTCCCAAGTGATGTCCCTGTTTACCAGGATTTGGCAGAAGCCGCAGTCCAACTGTTATCCGCTCACTAGACCCGTTTCCAGGATCCAAAAAACGTAGCCTGGCTCAGCAATTGCGTATCGCATGCTGTACCCGGAAACGCATATCAAGCTATGCGTTTTTGCGGGTACCCTGGTCGGAAGAAATCTGACAGGCGGGAGTATCGGCGCAAGTTATGCCGGAGCTCGGTGTCAGGAGCAGTTCGGGCGGGTGGTCTGGTCGCAGACAACCAAGGCTAGGTGACTGACAGTTACACAACAACTTCTGTGACCGGGAAAGGTCTGGTCGCGGGTCTTGTGGCAAACAATCAGGGTGCCGTCAGCTGTAGGGGCGCGGTAGGGTCAGTGTCCGGAGCCGGACAGCCCGGAAGTTTTGCCGGCAGCAGTCCGAGTCCGGGAGGCATTGCCGACAGCTACGCGTAGGTTGCCTCGCGTCAATGGTGGCAGTGTGCCTTTTGTGGAAGATGACGTCGGGCAGGCATCAGACTTTCTGCCGAGTCTCGTGCCTGACGGCACCCGGTTGACTACCTGTTGACGGGCTAAACGTCTCCTGCGGCGGCTCTGGCGAGCTCCGATTCGATGGCTCTCAGGGCTGCGTTATAAGTATCAATGCTTTTACCGCCAGCCTTGGTAACGTCTTTCACCATTCCCCAAGCGTGGTTCAGTCCCTTTTGCACGGCGGAATTCTCACCGACAGGCATCTCGCTTTTAATCGCTTCTTCCAGACCGTGCAATGTTTTTTCTCTTTCCGCAGTTTGCGCATCGGGAAAAATCAGATCTTTGACAAAGGAGATTATCCAATCAACCGGCCCTTGCGGCCCTCTGTCAATGCGTGGGTTTCCGTTTTTATCGATGAACAACTCGGGCGCAAACCCGCTTCCTGACCTTTCGAGTTTTCCGATTGCTTCCCGAAAGCCGGCAAGCCCTCTCTTCTGTGAATAATCATATCTGGCGGTGTTCACGCTTGGTGTCGCGTGTCTGGCTCCTATTACCGGGTGTGGCATTGTGCTTCTCCTTTCGTCCGTGGTTGCATCACCGCTCAATCTCGCTTAATTGTCAGGTTGCTGATTGAGCAAAACAATAGGGTTCTATTGTACCACTGACTCGCCTGTTTACGGAGCCGGGAAGGGGAAACTCGTGTGTACGGCCTCTATTTTTTCAATCAGTTCCTGATCCAGCTTTATGTCTGCGGTTCCGATATTGTCTCGCAGCTGTTCCATTGTCGTCGCCCCAACAATGGTTGAAGTCAAAAACTTCCTTCCATTGACCCACGCAAGCGCCAGTTGGGCGGGGCTCAAGCCTGCGTCTTTGGCAATGCGCACATATTGCTCGGTGGCCGCTATGGAGTTGGCACCCAAATAACGCTGAAAATGAGGGTGAAGAGTCAGCCTCGCATCCTTTGGTTTCTGGTCTTGTAAGTACTTGCCGGTCAGCACGCCAAAGCCCAGAGGTGAGTAAGCCAGCAAACCGGTTTTCTCACGATGCGCAAATTCCGCCAAGCCCACCTCAAAGGAGCGGTTCAGGAGGTTGTATGGATTTTGCACGCTCACAACACGAGGCCACCCCCGTTGTTCAGAAAGTCTCAGGTAGCTTGCAACCCCCCAGGCGGTTTCATTGGCTATTCCGATATGTCGAACCTTCCCTTGAGATACTGCGTCTGCCAAGGCTTCCAGCGTTTCTTCCAATGGGTCAGCTTGCTCGTCTTCACTGTATGGATAGCACAGGGTGCCAAAAAAATTGGATGTGCGTGCCGGCCAGTGCACCTGATACAGATCAACATATTCCGTCCCCAGACGTTCGAGGCTTTTTTCAAGAGCCAGGCTCACTTGCTCTTTTGTCAGACGCGGACCTCCGCGTACAAAAGTCGTCCAGGTGGATGGTCCTGAGACTTTGGTTGCCAGGCAAACCTCGTTCCTTGTGCCGCGCTTCTTCAGCCATCTGCCGATAATCCTTTCGGTGTCTCCGTATGTGCCTGCCGACATCGGAACAGGGTATATTTCTGCAGTATCAAAGAAATTCACTCCCTGAGTCAGGGCATAATCCATTTGTTCGAAAGCCTCGCTTTCGGAATTTTGTTCACCCCAAGTCATTGTGCCAAGGCAAATCAGACTAAGTTGCAAGTCCGTATCGCCTAATTTTCTGTATTCCAATTTAGCTCCTCCCTGTCAGTTAATCCAAACAAGCTATATGCTATACCATCTGTCCATGGTATCTCAATTTGAGACTGCCAAACGAACAAAACTGGCGAAGCACTCGTGTGATTCGCAACAAAATACCAAGATGAACGCACAAGGTGCAACGAGGCGGGTCGGCTTCGAACCGCGGCTTTCCCGGCTTTTATGTGGGGTGCGATTGACATCGCAAAAATCTTCAGGGACGTGAAATTCTTGGCTGGTACTCTTACTTTTCTTGCTTCCCGGTTCTTGCCTTTTCGTTCCTGGTACCGGGAACTCGGTGAGCCTGGTGTAATGCGGGCAGACGTGGTGGCCGGCATCACGGTTGCCATGCTGCTGATTCCGCAAGCGATGGCGTACGCGCAATTGGCTGGCCTGCCTGTTTACGTGGGTCTGTATGCCGCTTTTTTTCCGGTCATGGCGAGTGGGCTGATGGGGTCACTGCGACAGCTGGCAACTGGTCCGACAGCAATTGGCTCCTTGCTGACTTTGTCTGTCATTGGCCCTCTGTCCGGAGGCGATCCCATACTTTTTCTGACTTTGGCAACCATCCTCGCCATCATGGTCGGAACCATTCAGATCACATTAGGCATGTTGAGCATGGGGCGGCTGGTGGTATTTCTTTCACACCCGGTTTTGCTGGGGTTCACCAATGCTGCTGCGATTACGATCGTCTCTTCCCAGATTGGCAATATTTTCGGCGTTGAGAAGACGACTGCGGATGCGAGTTATCAAGTGCTGGGGAACACCTTGATGGCGATTACCGAGGGTTTCAGCACTCCCACTTTGCTCATGGCCTCCGCCGCTTTGCTGGTTATTCTGTTTTTGCAAAAGTACCTGCCAAAAGTACCTGCTGTGCTGGTGGCGGTCTTGCTGACCGGGCTGGCTTCCTGGCTCTTTGAATACGAAAAGGGCAGTGGTGGCGCAGTCGTTGGCCACGTGCCAATGGGGTTGCCATCTTTACAGGTTCCGGACATTAACCTCTCTGCCCTGTCCGCCATGCTGACCATGTCTTTTGTAATCGTGCTGACCGGCTTCACTGAAGCCATTTCCATTTCCAAAATAGCGGTGGCGCGTACCCGACAAAAAATGAACGTAGACCAACTCTTGATCGGACAGGGATCGGCCAACGTGGTCTCGGGTCTGTTCCAGGGATATCCTGTTTCCGGTTCTTTTTCCCGTACCGCCTTAAACCTGACTACCGGAGCGCGTACTGGCTTCTCCTCAATCGTAACTGCGTCGGTAGTTGGCTTGGTACTGGCTTTCCTGACTTCGAGTCTGTACCACTTGCCGCAAGCCACTTTGGCAGTCGTGATTATGATCTCTGTCGGCAGCCTCGTTAATATCCGCCCGTTCCTTGCTGTCTGGCGTGTGCAAAAACTTGAGGGAGTCATCGCTTTGATCACTTTCGCCACTACGATCTTTTCGGCACCACACATACAGTACGGGATCGTCACAGGAGTTCTCTTGTCGCTATGCTTGCAAATTTACCGCGCCATGCAGCCAAAAACGGTGGTGGTCTCACGCAACCCGGATGGCTTTCTGGCTGACGCCAGCCAAAGTCTGTTGCAACTTTGTCCAAAAATTTCGCTGCTACGTTTTAACGCTCCCCTGCATTTTGCCAACACGGAATACTTCGAAAGAAAAGTGCTGGAACGGGTGGCGGCGGCACCCGAATTACGGGTCATGATCATTGATGCGGTCGCAATGAATGACGTGGACTCCACAGGAGCGGAAATGTTGCGCAGGCTGGTTGACACCTTGCACGTGTCAGGAATTGAATTTTTGGTCGTCAGGCCACAACCGCGCTTGCAAAAGATTCTGCAACGTTCGGGGTTGACAGATCATGGGCTCAGGCATCCTCTTTTCCGAACCCGCGAGGCCGCGCTGAAGCATGCCTGGCAATTCCTGAAAACGGATGACAAAAAATGCCCTCTGAAGAGTTGCAAGGCGCAAGACTTCAGTGCTTGTATTTTGCAAAAGAAAGTGCCGCCGAAGCCGTCTCCTGAACAAGAACCAGACGACCAGGGGAATCACCGGAAAGAAAAGAAAAGCCTTGCAGCTCAGTAGCCTCACACGCGCTGGAACTGCAAGTGACAGGTCGCCCTTCCCTTCTTGAGAGCTTTCGCTTCAAAACGGGTACTGACCCACCAGTGCGGCGGGCGGCAAAAACCATCCTTGCTTTGAGACAGGTTTCGCAAATGCGCACTGCTGTGCAAGACGCCAAGCATGTAGTCGGCGTAGTCTCGTTCATCAGTCACCAGGTACAGCAGGGCACCCTTTCCAAGCACCTGTTCCAGCAGAGGCAGTAAATCCGGACTGACCAGACGGCGTTTGTGGTGGCGGCGTTTAGGCCAAGGATCGGGAAACAGGATCAGCATCCTCGCGCAACTTCCCGCCGGAAGTAATTCCGCGAACACTCTCCTCGTGTCTCCGTGGAATATTTTCAGGTTCTTTAAGCCCAGCTCTTCAGCCCTCATCATGAGCCGGGCGATGCCGGAGCGAAAGACTTCAACCCCCAAAAAATTTTCATCCGGATTATTTTGCGCCAGAGATACCAAGGTTTCGCCGTTGCCAAAACCTGCTTCGACCGTGAGAGGGGTATCTGCGGCGAGCCAGCTATTCGCGAGCAAAGAGGAGGTTTCCGGTAGCTGGTAGTTCTTCCAGTGTTTGTCCCAGGCTTTTTT
This sequence comes from uncultured candidatus Poriferisulfidus sp., assembly GCA_965215765.1. Taxonomy (GTDB): domain Bacteria; phylum Pseudomonadota; class Gammaproteobacteria; order Poriferisulfidales; family Oxydemutatoraceae. The sequence goes on from OZ244118.1 coordinate 2,429,433, forward strand.
CTGGGCATTTTTGAAGTGTCTGCCACGGAGCACGAAGCTGGGCAAGTAGCGATATCTGTCAGGGGTTTGATTGACCTGTTTGCGCCGCAGAATCGCGGCTGACATTTTCGCGGTCGGCAATGCTGTGGTTTTTGGCAGACGAAGCGCTCAGTCGAGCAGTCCTGTTTCAGGCGAAGAACTGCTGGCAAAGCGACGCTTTGTCATGCGTCCGGCCAGGTAGGCAGCACGTCCTGCCTGTACTGCCAGATTCATGGCATGTGCCATAGTTACAGGTTTCCTGGCCATCGCGATTGCGGTGTTCATCAACACGCCGTCGCAGCCAAGTTCCATCGCAATGGCAGCGTCCGAAGCAGTTCCAACTCCGGCATCCACAATTACCGGCACCCGCGCGTTCTCTACAATGCTGCGAATATTGCCCGGATTGCGGATACCCTGCCCTGAGCCTATCGGTGCGGCCAAGGGCATCACAGCCGCGCAGCCGATTTCTTCAAATCGTGTCGCCATAACGGGATCGTCGTTGGTGTACACCATCACCTTGAAGTCTTTCCGGATCAGCAGTTCTGCTGCTTCCAGCGTCTGTATGACATCCGGAAACAAGGTTTTTTGATCAGCGAGCACCTCCAGCTTGACAAAAGAATGTCCGAGCAATTCACGCGCGAGCAAGCACACACGAACTGCGCTTTCTGCCGTGTAGCAGCCAGCCGTGTTCGGAAGAATGAACCAGCGATCCGGGCCCAGTGTTGACAACAGATCCGGTTCTTTTGTGGCATGTTCCAAATTCATTCGGCGCAAGGCGACGGTCACAATCTCGGCTCCGGAAGCCAGCACTGCCGCTTTGCTTTCTTCCAGATCCCGGTATTTTCCGGTTCCAACCAAAAGACGCGAAGTGAACGATTTATCGGCAATAAGCAGTTTTTCAGTCATCGGCAATTCCCGCTGTTTTCCATGTCTCATCCCCGTTAACCGCCACCAATAGCCCGAACAATTTCAACCGCATCGCCATCTTCGAGAATACATTGATCGTATTCATCGCACGGTACAATCTTGCGGTTCACTCTTCCAGATCCCGGTATTTTCCGGTTCCAGCCAAAAGGCGCGAAGTGAACGATTTGTCGGCAATAAGCAGTTTTTCAGTCATCGGCAATTCCCGCTGTTTTCCATGTCTCATCCCCGCTAACCGCCGCCAATAGCCCGAACAATTTCAACCGCATCGCCATCTTTGAGAATGCATTGATCGTATTCATCGCACGGTACAATCTCGCGGTTCACTCTTCCAGATCCCGGTATTTTCCGGTTCCAGCCAAAAGACGCGAAGTGAACGATTTATCGGCAATAAGCAGTTTTTCAGTCATCGGCAATTCCCGCTGTTTTCCATGTCTCATCCCCGCTAACCGCCACCAATAGCCCGAACAATTTCAACCGCATCGCCATCTTCGAGAATGCATTGATCGTATTCATCGCACGGCACAATCTCGCGGTTCACTCTTCCAGATCCCGGTATTTTCCGGTTCCAGCCAAAAGGCGTGAAGCAAACGATTTGTCGGCAATAAGCAGTTTTTCAGCCATCGGCAATTCCCGCTGTTTTCCATGTCTCATCCCCGCTAACCGCCACCAATAGCCCGAACAATTTCAACCGAATCGCCATCTTCGAGAATGCATTGATCGTATTCATCGCACGGCACAATCTCGCGGTTCACTTCGGCGGCAAATAATTGCCCGTCAAGATCCAGCTTGCCAAGTAATCCCCCGAGGGTCAGCCCTTGGGGATATTCGTTCTGATGCCCGTTTAACTTGAGATTCATGATCCTTTCTGCCTGGCCAAAGTCAGCGTTTATGACCTTCCTCGCTATACTACCCGAAGTCTTTGTCAGGCCTTTGTGCAGTCGTGGCTCCTGCCTGAGAAAAACTACTTCTGTGCCGAAAAAAGAACCTGTTCGCTCCGCATGATTCGACCCGATGACTTTTACAAGCTCGAACAAAAACTTCTTATGGCCAAGGCTGTCAGCGACCTTTCATCTTGCTTTCTGCCACGGTGATTTTCCGTGAGCTTTGAAATGCCCCACCGTTGTCTGGTTGTAGGCGGCGGCGTACTGGGTCTGTTTACGGCTCTCAAGCTTCGCAAGCTGGGCTGGCAAGTGACTTTGCTGGAGAAACAAAGCCTGGGAGCCGGGGCGAGCTCGGCTGCAGGCGGGATCCTGAGCCCGCTGTACCCTTGGCGGCAAAGCCGGAAAATAAATTGCCTGTTCAGCCAGTCTCTGTACGCATACCAGAGATTCTTTCGGGAAACAGCGGCATTGGGGATGAGAGTGGCTTATTCCCAACCGGGCTTGTTTTGCCTGGATGTTGAAGAGCACCCCATGGCGCGCAAGTGGGTCGCATCCCGACACCTTTCCCTGGAAACATGGCCTCGCCGGCGACTGCGTGCCGTCTTTCCGCGCTTGCGCGCTGGCAGTGGCTTTTTTCTGCCGGATGTTTGCCAAGTAGATCCGGTCAATTTAATTGCCAGGCTGACGCAACTGGCGACTCATCATGGGGTTCGTATTCGTGAAAATATGTCAGTCCGAAAATTGCTGCTGCGCAACCGTATGGTTGGCGGCGTGATTTGCGAGCGAGAAGAAATTCGCGGTGATGCCGTCGTGATTTGCGCTGGCGCATGGTCTAAAGAGCTGATTCCCACAGCACAAAAATGGTGCCCGGTACGCCCCGTAAAAGGACAAATCATCGAGTACCGTACAAAACCGGGACTATTGCCACATATCGTGTTGCACCGTGGAAAGTATTTAATTCCCAAACCGGACGGACGGATTCTTGCCGGCAGCACTTTGGAAAATTCCGGCTTTGACACCACACCGACATCCGCCGCTCGCGTCGAACTGGACAGCTTTGCCAGGAGCGTTCTTCCAGGACTTTCCATATACAAAATATCTGATCAGTGGGCAGGGTTGCGCCCCGGACTCGCCACGCCCTTCGTGGGGGCACATCCCGATATTAAAGGCCTTTTTCTCAATACCGGACACCACCGCAATGGAATCGTGCTGGCATCCGGCTCAGCAGACTGGATTGCTGCGGCGTTTGCACGGCTAATCCTCAGAAACAACCCGGCTTGAACTTTTTGCCTGCTACGCCACGGCTCGGAGCCAGCTCGGAGCCATCCCGGAGTCGTTCCGGTGAAGCGCGCTGCCTGTCGCAACATCCGGCTCAGCAGACTGGATTGCTGCGGCGTTTGCACGAGGCTAATCCTCAGAAGCAACCCGGCTTGAGCTTTTTGCCTGCTGTATACCGGCTTCGGAGCCATCTTGGAGCCGTTCCGGTGAAACGCGCTGCCTGTCGCAACATCCGGCTCAGCAGACTGGATTGCTGCGGCGTTTGCACGGCTAATCCTCAGAAGCAACCCGGCTTGAGCTTTTTGCCTGCTGCGCCACGGCTCGGAGCCATCTTGGAGCCGTTCCGGTGAAACGCGCTGCCTGTCGCAACATCCGGCTCAGCAGACTGGATTGCTGCGGCACTTGCACGGCTAATCCCCAGAAGCAACCCGGCTTGAGCTTTTTGCCTGCTGCGCCACGGCTCGGAACCAGCTCGGAGCCATCTCGGAGCCAGCTCGGAGCCAGCTCGGAGTCGTTCCGGTGAAACGCGCTGCCTGTCGCAGCATCTGGCTCAGCAGACTGGGTTGCTGCGGCGTTTGCGCGGCTAATCCTCAGAAGCAACCCTGCTTGAGCTTTTTGCCTGCTGCGCCACGGCTCGGAGCCATCTCGGAGTCGTTCCGGTGAAGCGCGCTGCCTGTCGCAACATCTGGCTCAGCTTTCTTTGCCGAAAACCCGCCAGTACTCTGCAAGGCTGACTGTGCCAGCGGCGACCAGCTTCTTGGCGTGGTGTTGCAGTGGTTCATAGCCTGGATCTGACGACGCATCGATCAACTGAATTTGATCTGCGTTCCCGCTTCGGTTCACGCTGCGCGCCTTCCCCGGATCCAGAACCTCAAATACTCCGGTGCGGCCGCGACAACCGGTATACGAACAGTGTTTGCAACCCGTCCCGACAAACAGTTGGTGGTCTTTCAGTCCCGGTGCTTGCGACCACTGTTCTGAAGCCTCCTGCGGGGTTTTACAGTGTGGGCAAATGGTACGCAACAAACGCTGCGCCAAAACCAGGCTGATTGCTGCAGACACCAGATACAACGGAATACCAATGTTCACCAAGCGCGTAATGGCGGTTGCAGCATCTTGAGTATGCAGGCTGCTAAGAACGAGATGCCCCGTCAACGCTGCTTTTACTGCAACGTCCGCAGTTTCGTAATCCCTGATTTCACCCACCAGAATCACTTCCGGATCCTGGCGCAGAAAGGCACGCAGCACTTGGGCAAAACCCAATCCGATTGCCTCGTGAACCTGGACCTGTGAAAGCCCACTCATACGCCGTTCCACCGGATCCTCAACCGTAAGTATGCTGAGCGTGCCGTCGTTGAGTTGCTCCAGAACGGTGTAAAGCGTAGTCGTCTTACCGCTTCCGGTCGGGCCGCAGACCACGATCATCCCCTGTCTTTTGCTGATCGCTGTTTGCAGGAAATGGCTGTCTGCAGGAGGAAGCCCCAGAGCCGCGTAATCAAAAGTTTGCTTCTGCTCTTTCAGCATTCGCATCGCAACACGCTCTCCGAACAGGGTTGGTACCGTGGAGACGCGTACATCAGTCGTGCCATGGCGGCATTCAAAGCGAAAGCCTCCATCCTGCGGCAGGCGCCGTTCAGCAATATCAAGAGCGGACAGAATCTTTATCCTGGCGATGACTGCCGGCAGCATGTCACGCAGGAAATTCCCGGTTGGCACTTCCAGAAGCACCCCATCAATCCGGTAGCGCAGACAGGAACATTTTTCGTACGGCTCCAGATGGATATCGCTTGCTTCGTGCTGCAGCGCCATTTGCAAAATATTTTCAACAAAAGCGACAACGGATCCCTCGGTATTCAATTGGAATGCTTCGCGGTTTGCCAACGCTTGCATGAGGGCTCAGGAGACGATGCGTGGCGCAATAAAAACCAGTAGCTCTCTGGTGTCTTTTGCGTGCAGTTTTCTGCCGAACAGATTGCCAATCAAAGGGATCTTGCCAAGTACGGGCACGAAGCTATGGGAGTTGTTCTCGGTTTTGAAAAATATGCCACCGATAATGACCACGGAATTGTTTTTTGCCAGCAGTCTGGTGCGTATTTCACGACGGCTGATTGGTGGGTTGGTGAGTCTTTTGTCGACGGTGTCCTTGCTTACAGCAACGTCCAATATCATTCTCCCGGAATCAATGATGCTCGGGGTGACTGCCAAACGTATCCCCGCCTGCTTGAACTCTGTGCGCGTACCTTGGTCAGAAACTGTGGCATAAGGCACTTCGTCACCCTGAAAAATCATCGCTTCACGGTTATTCAAAGTGTAAATCTTCGGGCTGGAAATGATTTTGGTTTTGCCTTCCCTCTCCAAGGCACTCAATTCCACTTTCAGACGGCGTCGATCCAGCAATAGCCCCAGCCCCCACACAGGAGCTTCAACAGCCGCATTGACAATCAGGTTGCGCCTGTCGCCAAGAGTCAAAGTGCCACCACTGTCTACGCCGCCGGCCGTCCCGCCAAGATGAAAATTTTCCGACCCTTCTCGTGTTTTGTAGCCCAGACGCGCGCCCAGCTTGTACTCAAAGTCTTCCCCCGCTTCCACAATGTACGCCTCAATCAAAATCTGCTTGGCAGGCACATCGGTTTTCGCGATCACAGCGGCCACGACCTCCAGTTCCTTTGCTTTTCCCTGAACGATCAGAGAACGAGTCGGAACGTCCACAGCCAGCTGTAAAGTGCTTTTCTTGTTTTTGCCACCAAAAAGGGAAAGCAAGGTCTCGCGCATGAGTTTGGGGTCACTGTGCCTGAGTCGAAACAACTCGGCGTGAAGTTCGTCGCTGCCCGGCAACTCAATACGGCTCCCCGCAGACAGAGATTTTTTTTCGGCTTGAGTCGAGACATGAAGCACGTTTCGACTTTCCCAGCTATGCAAGCCCAGCATATCCACAACAGAGGAAAAGGCATCGCGCCACGGGATACGGCGCAGACGCAATGACAGACTTTTTTCTGACACCTTCTCGCTCAGTGCCATGTTGGCATCCACCAGAATCGCGAGCGCACGCAACGCCACGTCAGCAGGAACATTCTGCAGAAACAGAGATATTGGCAAACCTCTGTCCCGGGACAGCCTCGCCTCCAACGATTCGGACAACTTGATTCTTTCCGGGGTACCGGAACTGTCCGGAGGAGCTGTCTTTTCAGGAATTCCAGTCAGAAGTTTCCGTTTTTTTCCATCTTTTGACCGCTGAGCCAGCGTCTTCTTCACTTTGCGTATTTTCCTTTCCCTGGGGGCTCCGGAATCACCAGATTTTCCTTGTTCCGTACGTACGCGCTTTGCCTGATCACTGCCGACCACGATCAGTTTTTCCGGCCGCACTTCTATGGGGATGGTCAAACATCCAAACAGGCAAAAGCCCACTGCGGCAATTGCCAAAGCGAGGCGGAAAGGAAAATGAAAACCGAAAGGCTTGACCATGAATGGGTTCAAGCAATTCACGGCATTGGAACCGGTCTTCCTCAGAAAGAAGTGCGGGGAACGGGCAATTGGTATATTTCCCCATTACGCCTGACAACCACTTTTTCCCAGTCAAGCTTGACGACTTCAACGCCTTCTTTTTCCAGCGCGTCACCGTTGCCCACGATATAGAAATGACCTTGCACGGTCTCCAGCACGGCAAGCAGGCGTCCCGGGGTTCCCATTATTCCGGCCACTGTGAGCCCCAGGGCTTGCGCCTGGTGGCCACCCCCCGAGTCTTGGGCGGACTGGCTCTCGGGCTCACTGGCGAAAGGGTCATCAGCTGCCACCGCCGACATGACAGCCATAAGCAGCACCATGCCCGGAAAATATCGGGAAAATTTATTGCAACACATGTTTTTGTCGGAACATCCTGAATTTCAGGTTCATCCTCGGCTCCGGTCGGCTCGCTTGAGTCTCTACGCGCTCCTCAAGAATTTGGATTTTGTGAAAGCTTGTGGCAATCCGTTCCCTAAAAAGCAGGTAGTCGCGCCATTTGCCTGCCAAGGACAATTGCACCCCCAAATGCATCAACGCATCTGCCTCTTCTTCGGTATCCGAATGGATCAGCGGAAGGGGCTTTTCGTACTTCAGCTTTTGCAGGCGCAAGCCAGATGATGTGGCCAGCTCAAAAAGTTTTTTCTGGGTTTGATGAAGCGGAACCCCCGCAGCCAAACGTCGTATGCCCGCTTCGATCATTGCCGCAGTTTCCGAAAGTGCGTTTTTTGTTTGCGTCAGACGGATGCGAAGATTTGCGTGTGCCACTGATAGTCCGCTTGCTTCGGAAAGCGCGTTGCGGTGTTTCGCATTGTTAAAAAACAAAGGAATGATGACGGCTGACAGGTAGAGCGCGTTGAGCGTAAACAGAAACAGCACAAGCAAAAAACGCAGCTTTACAAGGGATATCCTTTTCACAAGGGCGATCCCGGAATGTCGTGAAATTTCCCACGAAGCAGGAATGACATATTTTTTGAGCCTTGAGCGGAGCTTGCGTTTTTGTTTGCCATATTTTCCAACACCAGCCGTTTGATCGCTTTTTCTTTTTCCAGACTTTCAAAAAAGGAGTTCAGGACTGCATGGCTTTCGGCAATGCCGGTAATTTCAAAATCACCTTCGCGCAGCAGCAGAGACTTGAACCACAAGCCCCGTGGAGCGGCTTCGCTTAACAAGCCGAGGCGTGCATTCCCTACGGTGTGCGTTGCTTCCAACTGCCTGATACTTTGCAGTTTTTCCTGACCTGAACCGAGTTCCAGTTCTCGCTTTGCCAGCGTGGCTTCCAGGGTGGCAAAGAGAGTCTGCGTGTGGCGAAGTTGCTCATGTTGCGTCTCCAATTTTGTGCTTTCATCCAGAAGCAGTTTGTGGGCTCCCACGCAACTTCCAAGCATGAGGATTGCGGCAGACGCCAGAGGTACAAAATGCCTGTCTCGGAAATCACCACTATTTTCATTCGGAGAAAAATTGAGGCGTGGCAACGGTGGGCGGGGAAATATCCATTTGCGACTTTCCCGATATGTGGCCGAAAGGGCTGCCAGCACTGAGCGGGAAATATCCTGGCTTCTTTCAGCGAAAGCCGCTTGCGTGTGCCTATCAGGGTGAACCGTTCGCAGCACCAGCTTTGGCAGGCTTTTGCTCAGAATGGAAGGCCATTCATCAGAAGGTGCATTCAAAAGAAATATCCTGACTTCCACGCTTTGATTTGGTGCCTCGTGAAGAAAGAAGTTTTCAATTTCTTCCGCCATTTTTTTCAGAAAATACGCATCTGGCATCTGGCAAAAAAAATTCGGAGGGGTTTGCGGAACACAACGCACCCGAATTTCAGAAGCTTGAAAGCTGACCAGACACACCCCGGCCGGATCAGGGAGGATCCAATGGCATGCGGATTTTTCGAATAGCCCTGTCAGAAACTCCAGAAAAGCCACCGGGATTCTGGAAATTTTTATGCCCAGGTGTTTCGCAACTTGTCCGTAGAAACGCAGACAACGTCTCTCTGCCGCGCAGAGAAAAAGACCCGGGCGTCCGCCGTTGTTTCCAAGTTGCGCCCATTTCAAAACGAAATCACGCGGTTCAATGCTGAGGCGCTCACGCCAGAAGCTTTGCTGCGACAAAAGTCTGCGTATTTCCCGAGCTCCCATAAACGGCAGGGAAACAGTGGCAAAGCGGCATTGGTCAGCTGCCAGCGAAAACATGCAATCGCCCGCCTGTACCGAGTGATCCCGCAACAGGCGATCCAAAGTTTGGGCACTGTGCCTGGCGCAGGAATCTGACCAGGCATCGTCCTGAGTCGTCAAGGCGCACCCACCCGTTTTCAATACGCCACCGCGCAGACGCTGGGCAAAAAAGACACCTTGAGCGGACAGACCAATAGCAACTGCTTTCTGTTTCAGGCGATTCGCAAATATCCTTAGCACCGCACGGCCCCCTCAGCGGCGATTTCCCCGCATTTCAACAGCTTGCCAACTGCTTTCTCCATGCTGGTCATTTCTTCTGTGCCAGAGGTCTGCATCAAGTTCGGCAACTGATACAAGCGGTCTTCCCGAATAAGCGTCCGAACCGCCTGATTGGCGTACAGGAATTCAAACGCGGCAACTCGTCCTTTTCCATTTTTCCGAGGCAACAGTTTCTGGTTCAGCAACAGAACCAGGCTGTCAGCGATCCGGCCAAGGACTTCGGGTCGCACAGTATCTGGAAAAAGACCAGCGTACCTGCTGAGCGCGGCGGCGCAGGTTCCAGCGTGCAGGGTCGTCAACACCAGATGACCGGTTTCGGCCGCAGTCAAGGCCAGTCTCGCTGTTTCAGGATCCCTGATTTCGCCAACCAGGATGGCATCCGGATCTTCACGCAAGGCGACACGCAGGGCCGAAGCAAAATCACGAGCGTCTGTTCCTACTTCGCGCTGGGAAATGATGGAGCGCCTTGACCGAAACTGATGTTCAATGGGATCTTCTATGGTCAGTAAGTGTATTGCGCGTTGCGTGAGCAAATACTCGAGTAGCGAAACCAGTGTGGTGGATTTACCGCAAGCTGTAGGGCCGGTCACAACTATCAGACCGGCAGAAAACAGCATGGAGCGCAAAGCCACCGAGGGCAGACCTAGCTGTTTCACGTCTGGAACCACTGCGTTTATTTTTCGCAAAACAAAAGCCGGGTTTCCGCTTTCAAAATAGTAGTTGGCTCGAAAACGAAACGCCCCAAGCTCGCAGCTGGTGTCCAGAGAGCGTTCCTCCTGCCAGCGTTTTTTGATGGCTGGAGACAGGTGAAGGGAAAGAAATTGTTCCAGCGTTTCGAGGCTGCACGGTTGTTGTGTGCCAACTTCCAACTTGCCGTCTTGCCTGAAAGCGAGGGGCAATCCGACATGAAAATGAATGTCAGATACGCCAGCTTTTCCGGCGAGTGCCGTGATTTCATTTTGCAGGGCGTTCATGGCTGGTGGTTCCTCATTACGCGATTTTCTTTCAGCGTAGCGATTGACTGACGCCAGCAGGCTCACCGGGCTCAAAGCCCGGTGCAATTGACCCACTCGGTATAGTTTTCACGCCGCTCATTTTGGGCAATGCCGAGCTTGCGAGGCACTGATCACGACAAGTTGCCTATTCTGGCGTACCAGCGTCATGCCTGGTGGTCGTGACGCAAGAAAAACGCCTGCTGTTCCAGAAAGCCAGGTTCTGCGTAGTTCTTTATTTTTAACCGCGAAAAACGCGAAAGCTAATAATTGCTTTGAGATACATTAGTCGTGCTTTCCGCGAAAAACGTGAAAGTTGGTATTTGCAATTGCCAAGGTTTCAGTTTTGAGGAAGCCCCAATTCAAGGCCTGTTGTTTTAAGACAATTCAACAGTTGTGCTTCATGTCCATCAGTAATGTTTGTCATGGCAAACATAGTCAGGCTTATGGACTTGCTTTAAAGGTTCACCCTCTGTGTCTTGAAAGGAATGCCCCTTATGGAAAACTCCTTTTCCAGACACTCCTGATGCACTGCCTCAAGTAAGCCACACCTCATTTCCCTGAATCGTATGGCATTCATCAGGAAATAAAACTTTTTCACGTGTTTCGCGGTTACTGAATTCGTGGTTCACAGTTCTCACGCCAGTTGCACGAGTTACAGCCGCCAGATTGCGTAGCATTCATCAGAAAACAAAACCCTTTCGTGTGTTTCGTGGTTATTAAATTCGTGTGTAACCTCAGCGAACCATACCGCCCAGGAACGCTCTCAGGCGCAATTTCTTGACGTGATGCGGGCCGGGTCTCGGCGTTGTCGGGATCTCGGGATCCCAGTTGATAAATTGACTCATCCCTGGCAACTCAGCCACGCTGTCCCGAGGGAATGCCCGGACTTCGTACGCAACACCACCCTGCAGCCCCGTAAATTCCGTCCTGACAGCTCCCCCGGGCGTCGGCATCGCAACAGACTGTTCCTCTATCAGTTCTCCGTACGAAAGCAGTTGTACCCGATACCCCAAGCCGAGCAATATTCCGTCGACCGGGGCTCCAAAATCAGCATGATCCGCAGTGCGTCCGTAGCCATCATTTCCCGAATACTGCAAGTGTACCTGCACACGACCATTCGCCTTATGCATCAGCTGCATGGCCAATGTCCCCTCAAGAACGTTGAGCAAAGTAAATGTTGCCGTGCTCATCGCGCCCGTTCCGGCACGGTTGACTGCCCGGAGCGAATAGCGTATCTGATCTCCTCCTGTGTGCTTCTTGCGCAGCTGCACCAAGGCATGGACTGACAACACATAAGAAGTGGCGGTTCCCTCAACGGGGTAGCTTTTTCCGTCCACGGAAAGCTGGTAGATGTCTATCGTCGCCCTGTTGCTGCTCGCCGCTTCCCAACTCAGGTTCACTCGATCTGCGGATTCCCATCTGGCATGCAAGCCTGAAGGTCTGCCAGGCACCGCTATGGTGCTGAACGCATCCCTGTTTTCGGACGCTTGGGCAGGCACTCCGACGCCCGCCCGGTTGCGTGCATAGACCTGTAACGAATAGCTTCTCTTCGGCAGCAAGTCGGTGATCTCAATCTCGGTGTCAAAAGCACCTGCCGAGAAAAAGGTCTCGGTGCTGCGTCCTGCGGCACTCACCACCACCACGTAGCCAAAACCGGAACCTGCAACGCGATCAGGAGAAGTCGCAAGCGCATCACCCGCCAGGGGAGCGCAATCGTCATGTCCCATGATTGCCAATACCAGGCGCGCAGTGGTTTGACCGGGCACAAGCTCCGTTACCGTCGTCGCGCCAGGGAGACTGGGCAAATAGAAGTGACCGGCTGCCTGATAGCCAGCGACATCTCCATGCACGGCGCGAAGACGGTACGGGTGGGGGCAAGCCTCTTGCTTGTTTTTCCGAAACCCGGCCAGAAAATCTCCGTCAAAGTCAAAAGTCGGAGCTGTGACCTCCCGTATTGTTCCTGCCAGCTCAAGTTCGTAGGAATCAACCGCTGAACTTCCCGCCGCCCACGTGAAGCGCAGATGATCCGGAGATTCCCAGCTCACCGCCAAATCAACCGGTGCGGCAGGAATGTCGGCAAGCGCACGCAGCAAGGGCAACGTGCGGGTATTGCCAAAATGCCAGGCTCCCGGTTCCCAACCGGCATAAGTCGTAGCACCTGCGCATCTCTGCCCCGCCGCAGTCGGGCAACGCAACTGGGTCAGAGTGCGAGGTGAAGAGCCATCCGCTGAGCCATTACCCACCAAAGATGCCTGTGCAGACACGGGTGCGTAACTGCGATCAATCACCGCATCCGGAGCAGAATAACCCGCCAGACTCCCGGTGCTGCCCGATTCCCCATCAACCGAGTTCACCGCATAGCTGTCCTGTATGCGGCGGATATTGTTTCCGACCAACCCCCCGATGGAGAAATGACCCCGCACCTCACCGAGTGCATAGCTCGCATGGACAGAACCGGCGTTGTTGCCCACCAGTCCGCCAACACGGCTATCTCCGCTGACCGACACGTCGGCATAGCTGTAGGCAATGGTGCTTCCGCTGTAGCCGACCAGACCGCCGGCGCGCGAGCCGTTCACAGCGATGGCCGAACCTGTCGCGTAACAGTGCAAAATCGTGCTTCCCAGACTGTAGCCAACCAGACCGCCAGCATTGCCCCGCCCTTCACCCAAGACGCGCACCGCCGCGTCGGCGCTGCTGTGCAAAATAGCGGCTCCCAGAGCCAGTCCGGCCAGTCCGCCGGCAGACTCAAGCGCGCTTACTTGCGAAGCCCTCACCGTGTTGCCCACGACCCGACCTTTTGCTTTCACATAACCAACCAGACCGCCGACGTACCTGCCCCCGTCAACCTCGGCACTGGCACCACTGTTGATCAGCAATCCTCCGTTGCCACCCGCCAGCCCGCCAATGTTGACCCCGGCTCTGTTGCCGGAAATCTGTGCGGACTTCACGACGCTGTTCATGACGGTTCCGTCGTTAAAGCCGACCAAAGCCCCGACGCTGTTTTTCCCTTTTACCCACGCTTCAACGAGCACCACCCCCTTGGCGATCCCGTCTTCTGCAAGCCTGGAGAACAGGCCAATCGTGTTCGTTTCCGGACGGTTAATGTACAGAGCAGAGATTTGTCGCCCTGCCCCGTCGAAAGTGCCTGAAAAAGGCTCTATCGGATGAAAACCGGCACCGCCTGACCACCCCCGACTCGGGCTGCCGTCAATGTCTGCCACCTGCACATAGTGAGCGTACAGATCAGAGCGCGCATCCTGCAGTTGGCACAGCGTGGCAATTTGCCACGGGTTGGTGCTGCTGCCGTCACCCGATGCACTCTTCAGACCCTTGCCGGCGCATTCCGGAAAGCGGGTCACCGTCCGGATCGTTGACGGCGATCCGGTGCCCACCGAGTTATGGGCGAAGGCTTCCAGCCGATATTCAAAGGCACTCTTAAGCTCCGCAAATTCCATCGTGACCGGGTTCAGAGGATTCCCCAGCGGAATGTCGCGTTCTTCAACCAGCTCCCCGGACGCATACAGGCGTATTCGGTAAGCCAGGCGCAAAGCCATGGCTTCCACTGACGCCGCGTAATCAGCGTCAACCGGCTTGCGACCGTAGCCGTCATTGGCAGGGGCTGTAAAGCTGAGTCTCAGCGTGGTGATCCCTGGCACCACGCGTACATCGGTCAGAGAATCAGGAACACCCAGCAGGCGCACGGAAACACGGGCAGCTTCGCCAGCACCATAAAGGTTGTAGCCACGAACCGTTAAAAAGAGCGTATTCCCGCCTTCATGACGGGCGCGAAGCTTCTGCAACCAGTCCGATCCTCCCACGTAGTACAACGATGCGGTTTCCTCAGCAGCGATCGATGGAGCCTCAATCCGGTAAGCGATCAGTTCTCTGGCGTGAAGCGGAGGCTCCCAACGCAGCAACAAGGAAGACGGGGATTTCCACTGTGCCCGCAAGTGCAAGGGTTTGCCAGGAGTCTCAAAGCCCCGCAGAACCGGCAGCGTCCTGTAATCGCCGAAGAACCAGGTCTCGGTACTCCAGCCAAAGTACGTTGACCTTCCCGCACACGCCAGGCCGGGGGCGGTGGGGCAACGCAGTTGCTGCAGCGTCCGCAAGGAGCCTGATCCCTGCTCGGCGCCATCTGCCACAAAAGGCATGCCGCCACCATTGGCGCGAGACAACGCTGCCGCGTAGCTGTCGACAATGCCTCCCGGACTGCTGCCGGCAAAACTTCCGGACTGTCCGGCTCCGGACACCGAGCCTGCCGCATAGCTGCGGCTGACGGTGCCCTGATTGTCCGCCACAAGACCCGCAACCAGACCTTCCCCGGTCACAAAAGCTGTTGTGTAACTGTCAGTCACCGAGCCCAAGTTGTCTGCGACCAGACCACCCGCCCGAACTGCTCCTGACACCGAGCCTCCGGCATAGCTTGTGTTGATACTCCCGCCTGTCAGATTTTTTCCGACCAGACCACCCACGACCTGGCCTCCCGGCTCTGCCGTCAGTTGTGCCGCGCTGCCGCTGATCGTGCCTGCGTTGATACCGACGAGTCCTCCCGCCACTTGCCCGCCAAAAAGTGAGCCCGTTGCGCCGCTGTTCACGATCCTTCCTCCCTCGTTCCTGCCTACCAAGGCTCCCACGTTGACGCTTCCCCAAAGCTGCGCGTTCACCAGCACGACCTGCTGCAACAGACCGCCCTGAAGCTGTGCAAACATGCCGACATCTTCCAGCACCTCAGTGCGCACCTTTAAATGGAAAACCTGAAAACCGGCACCATCAAGGGAACCGGAAAAATCAACAATCGGCGCAAAGCCTTCTCCGGCTCGCCAGTCCCGGGATGGACCTGCCTCAATATCGCCTGCCAGCCGGTAGTGGGCTGCAGGTGCAGAACGAATATCCTGCAATTGGCACAGCGTGGCAATCTGCCAGGGATCACCCTCGCTGCCCGAACCACCTGCCAATGCCACGGCTTCCCCGTCGCACTGCCAGGGACGGGTAAATGCCGACAGGAAAAATGACGGCCCTTCTCCAGCCTTGTTATAGGGCGTCGCCTCCACTTCATGGCGGCTATCGCTTGCCAGACCCGAAAATTCAACAGCCGCAGATGTTTCGCCAGCTGTGTGCGCATGCTCACGCTCCTGTACCAGTTCTCCCCCGGCGTACAACCGTACCCGGTAGCCCAGACCTGCGGAAACCCCGACACCCGTATATCCGTAAGCCGGGTCTTCCGGTGATTGACCATAGCCGTCGTCAGCCGGAGCCATAAGCAACACCTGCAGCGAAAATGCCTGCGCCGATGCCCGAACGACCGTCAATTTGCCTGGGACTCTCAGCAGCCTGAACGCAACCGTCGTCGCTTCGCTCATGCCATGGCGGTTATATCCACGCACACTGACTTGCAAGGTACTGCCCCTATATTCGGAACGGAGGCTTTGCACCAGGCGCCTGCTGAACGTAAAAGACTCGGATCCCGTTTCCAGGGAACGCCCTGCCACCTCCACCCAATAGCCGGCGTTCAGGCTTCCTGTTTTTGCAGCTGTCCAGTTCAGTTCCAGTTCACCCTTCAGGTTCCATTTCACCTGCAGGCGCGAAGGGGGAGCAGGTGGCACTGCTCGCAGGGCGCGATGAACCGGGAGCGTCTGCCTGTCCCCGAAATACCAGATTTTGGTGCTCCAGCCGGAGTAGCTGACTGCTCCCTGACACGTGTCTCCCTGCAAAAGTGGACACTGTAATTGCACCAGTGTGCGGAAAAAATTGTTTTCTGCGGCATCTTCTTCCCCGTTGCCCACGAGTTCCAGCGCACTGCTGCCGGCACCCGGCTCCAAGGCATAATTCGCAGCCATATCGGTGCCTTCGGAATGCCCCACCAGCGTACCCACCTGATCATTCCCGCTAACCAGAACAGCTGCATAACTGTTCTCAATCCCGCTGTAGTCCACACTGTTCCCCACCAGACCACCTACCTGCACATTTCCGCTCACCGAACCAGTCGCATAACTGTCCTCAATCCTGCTGTAGTACTCACTATTTCCCGCCAGACCGCCTACCTGCTCATTTCCGCTGACCGCTCCGGTCACATAGCTTCTGAGGATTGACCCTGAGCTGATACCCGCCAGACCTCCCACACGATTCCCCTCACCGATAACCATGCTGTCCGAATAGCTGTCAACTATGGAATAGGGATGATCGTGCTGACCCACCAGCCCGCCCACATCCTCTACCCCATTGACCGCTCCTGCCGAATAAGAGCCGCTTATAAAGCCATGGTTATAACCCGCCAGCCCGCCTACATATTGATGCCCGTTCACCGTTGACTGCGCGTGGCTGTGGTAGATCTGAGCCACATTGATCCCCACCAGCCCACCAACACTGCCTGCGCCGCTCACACTTCCTCTCGCATGCGAACTGCGTATCCTCGCGCCCCAGGCATTCCTGCCCACCAGTCCGCCTATCATGTTGCCGTGCCTCTGGAAATCAACCGCTCCGACAACGGTAGACTCCGAATGGCTGAGCTTGATCAAGCCATGATTCTCACCTGCCACTCCTCCCACACGTCTCCGACCGCCTATCAGCCCCGTCACCGTGCTGCCCTTGATGCTTCCATTTGCCGCAACGCGTCCTGCCAGGGCACCTACCTCATCTCTGCCCTGCACCGTAACATTCACCAGCGCCAGCCTTTGCAGGGCACCACCGCTGAGCCTCCCGAACAGCCCGACATGGTCTGCTTGCCCAGGATTGATCAAAAGACTCAGAATGCTGTGACCACTCCCGTCCAGAGAGCCGGAAAATGATTCAATCGGTGAGAAGCCCTTTCCGTCCCGCCACTCGTGGCTTTGCTTCGCGTCTATATCGTTTGCCAGCCGATAATCAGCTGCCGTGTCGTAACGTATTTCATGCAACTGGCAAAGTGTGCTGATCTGCCAGGGGTCATCCTCGCTGCCAGAGCCCGCTGCCGTTATCACCGCTGCCCGTGGACACGCCGCAACGTAGGTGAAAACCGGCACTATCACCGTTGAGCCTGCGCCCACCTTGTTTTCGGCAAATACCCTGACTTCATACCTGGAACCACCTTCCAGACCTGAAAATTCCACTACGGTTGAACTTGACCATTCCTGCTGTGTCACACGCCGCACTTCTTTCAACAGGCCTTTTGAAAACAGTTGCACGTGATATACGAGATCCAGCGCAACTCCGCCTGCTGGCTCCCCGTACGCGCTGCTGCCCGGTACACGTCCGTAACCGTCAGCAGCGGCCTCGGTAATGGTGACCCGTATTGTCGACAGCCCCGAAGCTGTCTGAGTCCCCACCTTCCCCGGAGCTTTCATCAAATGGAAACTTCCCGACGCTGCATCTCCCTCAACGTCCCCTTTTACGCCGCGTATGGAATAGTGGATTTCACTGCCGCTGGCGTAACGCTCACGCAATTCAGCCATCAATGTATCGTCAAGCGCGAAACGGGATACCTTGGTGTCTCGAATGACTCCGTCCACTTCCAGCTCATAGAAATTCACGACAGCACCCCGATGCTCCCACTGCAGCACCAGGCCACCCTTCGAACCCCAGCTTGTCCGGACTGCATGCGGGGCAGCGGGAACATCCGTAACTGTCCGGAGCACGGGCAGCATACGGGAGTGCCCGAAATGCCAAATTCGCGTATCCCAACCCTGATACACACCATCTGCCCGGCAAAGATTGACGGGATCCATCGAGCACTTCATTTGCTCCACAGTGCGCAAACCACCGCCCTGTACTGCACCCTCATTCCCGCCCACGAGGCTGTCCCCGTCTCCCAACTCGCTGGCATAGCTGCGGTCTATCGTGCCACCGTTGACTCCGACCAGCCTGCCCGGCAAATCAGTTCCTCCTACAGCACCAGTGCTATAGGCACTTCTGACCAAGCCGCTGTTTACTCCCGCCAGTCCGCCTGTCTGACTGCCTCCGGTCACTGCGCCTCGTGCATAACTGTTACCGATGCTTCCCTTGTTTTCGCCGACCAGTCCGCCTGTCTGACTGCCTCCGGTCACAGTGCATCGTGCATAACTGTTACCGATGCTTCCCTTGTTTTCGCCGACCAGTCCGCCTGTCTGACTGTCTCCGGTCACAGTGCATCGAGCATAACTGTTACTGATGTTTCCTTTGTTTTCGCCGACCAGACCCCCAACCTGGTTCTTTCCAGTCACACGTGCATTCACGTTTGTATGGCTGTTCACTATGCTGGCGTTGCCCTCGCTCACACCCACCAGACCACCTACCTGACTGTCTCCGGATATTATGCCTTGTGCATAACTGTCACTGATGCTTCCCTTGTTTTCGCCGACCAGACCCCCAACCTTGTTCTTTCCTCTCACACGTAATCCCCAGTATGCATAGCTATTCACGATACTGGCGTTGCCCTCGCTCACACCCACCAGACCACCTACCTGACTGCCTCCGAACACTGTGCCTCGTGAGTAGCTGTCACTGATGCTTCCTGCGTTTGTGCCGACCAGACCCCCGACTTTGTTCTTTCCTGTCACACGTGTTCCCCAGTCTGTATGGCTACTCACGATCTTGGCGTTGCCCTCGCTCACACCCACCAGACCGCCCACCTGACTGTCTCCGGTCACTGCTTCGCTTCGTGTGAGGCTGTTGCTGATGCTTCCTGCGTTTGTACCAACCAGACCCCCGACCCGGTTCTTTCCAAGTACTTTCCTGTATGCATGGCCATTCACGATGCTGGCGTTTTTCAGGTTCACGCCCACCAGACCACCTACCTGACTGTCTCCGGTCACTGCGCCTTGTGCGTAGCTGTCGCTGATGCTTCCTCTGTTTTCGCCGACCAGACCCCCAATCTGGTTCTTTCCACTCACACGTGATCCCCAGCCTGTATGGCTACGCACGATCCTGGCGTCATTCACACCCACCAAGCCCCCAGTCCCGCGGGCTGCTCCGACAACCTTGTTCCCCATGTAACTGTCACTGATGGTGCCGCCAAGGTGCCAACCCACCAGACCACCCACGTAGCCCCACCCTACGGTATGAGTCCCGGTCACATTTCCAGTCACATGGCTGGAAGTGACCGAACCCATGTTTTTGCCCACCAGACCGCCGACTTGATTGCCTCCTGTTACTCCCCCCGACGCATGACTGCCTGCAATCGTGCCACCGTCATTCTGACCCACCAGACCGCCGACAACCCATGTGCCACTAGAATTCTCCCCAACCCTTACCGTCGCTGTGCTGTTGCGAATGACACCGCCCTGATTCAGGCCAACCAGCCCACCGATGGTTCTGTACCCGTCAACCTTGCCATCAACCTTACTGTCCTCAATCGTTCCCCGATTGTTCAGCCCAACCAGAGAACCGACATTCACTCCGTTTTCCGTCAAAAAATTCACCAGCTTCACGCGCTTCAGCAAGCCACCCTGTAGCTCGCCAAACAGCCCTATATTCTTGAATGCTTCGTCTGCTGTGTTGACCTTCAAATTGGAAATTTGGTAACCGTTGCCATCGTAAGTGCCAGAAAAATCCTTGATCGGTGCAAAACCGTTTTTCCAGCCATGCGTCATCGTCGTCGCGTCTATATCTTTGATTTGGATGTAGTGCGACTGGGGCGATGCATCCATGTCGCGCAAATGGCACAGGTTTTCTACCTGGTAGGGATCACTTTCAGTTCCGGAACCTGCCATGGCCTGCGAACTTGCAGCACACGCGAGCTCAGGATCCATATAGGGAAATTGACTGTTGTTGTAATAGGTGTCTCCGTAATTGAGAAGGTTGAAGGCTCTTTCGTTCGCGTAAATCCCTCCCATCCCGTAATACCACGTGATGCATTCCGAACCCGGATGGACAGGGGCGGTATTGTAAACCCCTATCGCCATGTCGGTCTTTTTATAAAATGCGGTTGAGCCGGACGCTCCAAATGTAGGAGAGATGCCCTTATACGTTAATTCTAAAAACCAGCAAATCGCTCCTTCGCAGAAAGGCGGGGTGCCTGTCTTGCCGCCGATTGTCCGGTAGAGTTCCCGGGATACTGCCACTGCGCTTTCAAACTCACCCAGCTGCTGAGGCTTGGAGCCAGTGTGGTGTACGGAGAAACCACTGAAAGTATCGATAGTGCGGGTCATCCACTCCAGCAATTTATAATCTCCGTGCCCAGAAAACGACCCGGCAAGGCGCACAATCGCCCAATCTCCACCCTCACCACCAACCCTCAATGTTCCCTTTCCTGCCACGTATATCACACCATAGGCGTATGAATTACCAGGAATACCGATGAAGAACGGCAAAAACGGTTTGTCCACAGCGTCAGCGTCCACTTCAGAGAAAAGGTGAAACGCTGTCAGAATGTAGGGGGCTCCATCACCTGACTTGTTCTTTATAAAAGTCCCAGTCCCGCAACTAGAATTTTCGCTAAAAATGCGGCACATTTCTACGACACCTTTGGTCACATCACGCACGTAAGCCGGGCTGTCGCTGTTTACGTAGGTGTTGTTGCTACTAAACAAGTTATCGTGGGTGTCTGCGCGCTCGCAACTGCCGGCTTGCCTCCGAGGTGCCAGGTTCCTGATTCCCTCCCCGTATAAAACTCCGTTGTTATCCTTGAATGTGTGGCTCACTTTTTCGACCGAAAAAGGAAATTTTTCTGGCTCCAGGTGGTAACTGTCCGGAACCCAAAACTCTATGACAACGGTATCACCAGATATCGGGAACGCCACAAAGCTGCCATCATTACGTGACAAGCCATGTTCCGTGTACTCTACGACCTCTTCATTGTTGTCTCCGGCGAGGGCATAGACATTCACCGACATGCCCGGGTCGAGGGGAAACCCAGAAAAATGCAACCACAGCTGCAGGGCGGACGGAGAGCGAATCTGCGCCTGCCAGACATCAAGACCGTCTTCCTGTTTGACCAGCGCCCAGTTGGAGCGCCTTAACCGGACGTCCCGGGCAATGCTGGTGTAGTTGACCGTTGTCGCACGAAGCAGTTCACGAATGCGCTCCTGTTCCTGGGTGCTGAAAGATCCCAAGTTCAGTTGCTGCGCGCGGGCAGGATACAGAGTTCGAGTGGCTTCCCGGGCATTCCTCCCCTCCGAAAAGGGATGGGACGCGAAGCCTTGTTCTGCCAGAGATTCCTGATCCTGGCCGAAAACGAATGAGCTTGACGTGATGATGGACACACCCACAAGTAGCCACTTCCGCCAACCATGGCTACCGGAAATCTGCGTATCCGGAAATCTGAAACCTGCTTCTTTCATTGTGAATGCCTACGAGCCATGCGGGCGGAGAAAAGAGAGCCTGACCACCCTGAGACATAAAATTCCCTGCACCACATTCGCTATCTGTTCTCCATGGCTGACGCACTGAGCGATCCTCTGGCTCTGACATTCACTCACTCTCTGATGTCCCAGCATGACTGTACACACAGGGAAATCACTAGTGGGTCAATTGTACAAAATAACGCCCATTTCAGCAAATTATTATAAGAAGATACCGGCCTCATCCGACCGGAAAACCCCGAAAACAGTACCAAGGTGTGCAGTCTTATTCAAACTGATTTGCGTGTTTTTCGGGTTATTAAACTCGTGGTTCATAGCTCTCTCGCCAGTTGCCCGGGCTCTTCATTAAAGAAATGCTCGTTATGGAAAATTCCTTCTCCAAACACTCCTGGCACACTGCCTCAAGAAAACCACACATTCATCAGAAAACAAAACCTTTTCGTGTTTTTCGCGGTTATTAAACTCGTGTATGCCCTCAGCGAATCATACCGCCCAGGAATACCCTCAGGCGCAATTTCTTGACGTGATGCGGACCTGGTCTCGGCGTTGTCGGGATCTCGGGATCCCAGTTGATAAATTGACTCACTCCTGGCAGCTCAGCCACGCTGTCCCGAGGGAATGCCCGGACTTCGTACGCGACACCGCCCTGCAACCCCGTAAATTCCATCCTGACGGCTCCCCCGGGCGTCGGCATCGCAACAGACTGTTCCTCTATCAGTTCCCCGTATGAAAGCAGTTGTACCCGATACCCCAAGCCGAGCAATATTCCGTCAACCGGGGCTCCGAAATCAGCATGATCCGCAGTGCGTCCATAGCCATCATTCCCCGAATATTGCAAGTGTACCTGCACACGACCATTCGCCTTGTGCATCAGCTGCATGGCCAATGTTCCCTCAAGAACGTCGAGCAAGGTAAATGCTGCTGTGCCCATCGCGCCCGTTCCGGCGCGGTTGACTGCCCGGAGCGAATAGCGTATCTGCTCTCCTCCTGCGTGCTTCTTGCGCAGCTGCACCACGACATGGCCTGACAACACATAAGAAGTGGCGGTTCCCGAGACGGGGTGGCTTTTTCCGTCCACAAAAAGCTGGTAGCTGTCTATCGTCGCCCCGTTGCTGCTCGCCGCTTCCCAACTCAGGTTCACCCGATCTGCGGACTTCCACCTGGCTCGCAAGCCCGAAGGTCTGCCAGGCACCGCTATGGTGCTGAACGCGCTTCTGTTTTCGGATGCCTGGGCGGGCTCCCCGGTGCCAGCCCGGTTGCGTGCATAGACCTGTAACGAATAGCTTCTCTTCGGCAGCAAGTCGGTGATCTCAATCTCGGTGTCAAAAGCACCTGCCGAGAAAAAGGTCTCGGTGCTGCGTCCTCCAGCACTCACCACCACCACGTAGCCAAAACCGGAGCCTGCAACGCGATCAGAGGAAGACGCAAGCGCATCACCCGCCAGGGGAGCGCAATCGTCATGTCCCATGATCATCAACACCAGGCGCGCAGTGGTTTGCCCGGGCACCAGCTCCGTTATCGTCGTCGCGCCCGGAAGACCGGGCAAATAGAAATGACCGACCGCCGGATAGCCAGCGACATCTCCGCGCACAGCGCGAAGACGGTACGGGTGGGGGCAAGCCCCCTGGCTGTTTTTCCGAAACTCAGCCAGAAAATCTCCGTTGAAGTCAAAAGTCGGTGCTGTGACTTCCCGTATTGTTCCTGCCAGTTCAAGTTCGTACGAATCAACCGCTGGACTTCCCGCCGCCCAAGTAAAGCGCAGATGATCCGGAGATTCCCAGCTCACCGCCAAATCAACCGGTGCGGCAGGAATGTCGACAAGCGCGCGCAGCAAGGGCAACGTGCGGGTATTGCCAAAATGCCAGGCTCCCGGTTCCCAGCCGGCATAAGTCGTGGCACCTGCGCATCTTTGCCCCGCCGCAGTCGGGCAACGCAGCTGGGTCAGAGTGCGAGGTAAAGCACCTTCCGTCAAGCCACTGCCCACCAAAGATGCCTGTGCAGACACGGGTGCGTAACTGCGATCAATCACCGCATCCGGAGCAGAATAACCCGCCAGACTCCCGGTGCTGCCCGATTCCCCAACAACCCTGTTCGCTGCATAGCTGTCCTGTATGCGGCGGATATTGTTTCCGACCAGTCCCCCGATAGAGAAATGACCCCGCACCTCACCGAGTGCATAGCTCGCATGGACAGAACCCGAGTTGATGCCCACCAGTCCGCCAACACGGCTATCTCCGCTGACCGACACGTCGGCATAGCTGTAGGCAATGGTGCTTCCGCTGTAGCCGACCAGACCGCCGGCGCGCGAGCCGTCCACAGCGATGGCCGAACCTGTCGCGTAACAGTGCAAAATCGTGCTTCCCTGGCTATAGCCAACCAGACCGCCAGCATTGTCCCGCCCTTCACCCGTGACGCGCACCGCCGCATCGGCACTGCTGTGCAAAATAGCGGCTCCCAGAGCCAGACCGGCCAGACCACCGGCAGACTCAAGCGCGCTTACTTGCGAAGCCCTCACCGTGCTGCCCACGACCCGACCTTTTGCTTTCACATAACCGACCAGACCGCCGACGTATCTGCCCCCGCCAACCTCGGCACT
Source organism: uncultured candidatus Poriferisulfidus sp. (assembly GCA_965215765.1). GTDB lineage: Bacteria > Pseudomonadota > Gammaproteobacteria > Poriferisulfidales > Oxydemutatoraceae. The sequence continues at coordinate 2,453,328 of OZ244118.1, forward strand.
GGCACCACTGTTGATCAACAATCCTCCGTTGCCACCCGCCAGCCCGCCAATGTTGAGCCCGGCTCTGTTGCCGGAAATCTGTGCGGACTTCACAACGCTGTTCATGACGGTTCCGTCGTTAAAGCCGACCAAGGCTCCGACGCTGTTTTTTCCTTTTACCCACGCATCAACGAGCACCACATCTTTGACGATCCCGTCTATTGCAACTCTGGAAAACAGGCCAACCGTATCCGTCTCCGGGCGGTTAATGTGCAGAGCAGAGATTTGCCGCCCTGCCCCGTCGAAAGTGCCTGAAAAAGGCTCTATCGGATGAAAACCGGCGCCGCCTGACCACTCCCGACTCGACCGGGCGTCAATATCTGCCACCTGCACATAGTGAGCGTGCAGATCAGAGCGCACATCCTGCAGTTGGCACAACGTGCCAATTTGCCACGGGTTGTCGCCGCTGCCGTCACCCTGCGCACTTTTCAGACCCTTGCCGGCGCATCCCGGAAAGCGGGTCACCGACCCGGATCGTTGACGGCGATCCGGTGCCCACCGTGTTATGGGCGAAGGCTTCCAGCCGATATGCAAAGGCACTTTTAAGCTCCGTAAATTCCATTGTGACCGGGCTCAGAGGACTCCCCAGCGGAATGTCGCGTTCTTCAACCAGCTCCCCGGACGCATACAGATGTATCCGGTAAGCCAGGTGCAAAGCCATGGCTTCCGCTGACGTTGCGTAATCAGCGTCACCCGGTTTGCGACCGTAGCCGTCATTGGCCGGGGCTGTAAAACTGAGTCTCAGCGTGGAGACCCCCGGCACCACGTGCATATCAGCCGGAGAACCAGGAACATCCAGCAGGCGCACGGAAACACGGGCAGCTTCGCCAACACCATAAAGGTTGTAGCCACGAACCGTTAAAAAGAGCGTATTCCCGCCTTCATGACGGGCGCGCAGCTTCTGCAACCAGTCCGATCCTCCCACGTAGTACAACGATGCGGTTTCCTCAGCAGCGATCGATGGAGCCTCAATCCGGTAAGCGATCAGTTCTTTGGTGTGAAGCGGAGGCTCCCAACGCAGCAACAAGGCAGACGGGGATTTCCACTGCGCGAGCAGGCGCAAGGGTTTGCCAGGAGTCTCAAAGCCCTGCAGAACCGGCAGCGTCCTGTAATCTCCGAAGGACCAGATCTCGGCACTCCAGCCTGAGTATGTTGACCTTCCCGCACACGCCAGGCCGGGGGCGGTGGGACAACGCAGTTGCTGTAGCGTCCGCAAGGAGCCTGATCCCTGCCCGGCGTCATCTGCCACAAAAGGCATGCCGCCACCATTGGGGCCATTGACGCGAGGCAACGCTGCTGCGTAGCTGTCGGTAATGCCTTCCGAACTGCTGCCGGCAAAACTTCCGGACTGTCCGGCTCCGGACACCGAGCCTGCCGCATAGCTGCGGCTGACGGTGCCCTGATTGTTTGCCACAAGACCCGCGACCAGACCTTCCCCGGTCACAAAAGCTGTTGTGTAACTGTCAGTCACCGAGCCCCGGTTGTCTGCGACCAGACCACCCGCCCGAACTGCTCCTGACACCGAGCCTCCGGCATAGCTTGTATCAATACTCCCGGTTACCAGATTTCTTCCGACCAGGCCACCCGCTACTTGGCCTCCCGGCTCTGCCGTCAGCTGTGCCGCGCTGCCGCTGATCATGCCTGCGTTGATACCGACGAGTCCTCCCGCCACTTGCCCGCCAAAAAGTGAGCCCGTCACCCCGCTGTTCACGATCCTTCCTCCCTCGTTCCTGCCCGCCAGAGCACCCACGTTGACGCTTCCCCAAAGCTGTGCGTTCACCAGCACGACCTGCTGCAATAACCCGCCCCGAAGCTGCGCAAACATGCCGACATCTTCCAGCGCCTCAGAGCGCACCCTTAAATGGAAAATCTGATGACCGGCGCCATCAAGGGAACCGGAAAAATCAGCAATCGGCGCAAAGCCTTTTCCGGCTCGCCAGTCCCGGGATGGACCTGCCTCAATATCGCTTGCCAGCCGGTAGTGGGCTGCAGGAACAGAGCGAATGTCCTGCAATTGGCACAGCGTGGCAATCTGCCAGGGATTGTCCTCGCTGCCCGAACCGCCTGCCGATGCCAGGGCTTCCCCGTCGCACTGCCAGGGACGGGTAAATGCCGACAGGAAAAATGACGACCCTTCTCCAACATTGTTATAGGGCGTCGCCTCCACTTCATAGCGGCTATTGCTTGCCAGACCCGAAAATTCCACAACTGCGGATGTTTCGCCAGCTGTGTGCGCACGCTCCCGCTCCTGCACCAGTTCTCCCCCGGCGTACAACCGTACCCGGTAACCCAAACCTGAAGAAACCCCGACACTCGTATATCCGTAAGCCGGGTCTTCCGGTGATTGGCCGTAGCCGTCGTCAGCCGGAGCCATAAGAAACACCTGCAGCGAAAATGCCTGCGCCGATGCCCGAACGACCGTCAATTTGCCTGGGGCTCTCAGCAGTCTGATCACAACCGTCGTCGCTTCGCTCATGCCATGGCGGTTATATCCACGCACGCTGACTTGCAAGGTACTGTCCCTATATTCGGAACGGAGGTTTTTCACCAGGTGCCTGCCGAGCGTAAAAGATGCGGATCCCGTTTCCAGGGAACGCCCTGCCACCTCCACCCAATAGCCGGCGTTCAGACTTCCTGTTTTCGCGGCTGTCCAGTTCAGTTCCAGATCACCTTCCAGGTTCCATCGCGCCTGCAGGCGTGAAGGGGGAGCAGGTGGCACTGCTTGCAGGGCGCGATGGGTCGGGAGCGTCTGCTCGTCCCCGAAATACCAGATTTTGGTGCTCCAGCCGGAGTAACTGATTGCTCCCTGGCACGTGTCTCCCGGCAAAAGAGGACACTGCAATTGCGCCAGCGTGCGGGAAAAATTGTTTTCTGTGGCGTCCTCTTCCCCGCTGCCCACGAGTTCCAGCGCGCTGCTGCCGACACCCGGCTCCAAGGCGTAATTCGCAACCATATCGGTGCCCACGGATTGCCCCACCAGCATGCCCGCCTGATTGTTCCCGTTAACCAGACCTGTCGCATAACTGTCCTCAATACTGATGTTTCTGTTGCGGAAGTGACCACTGTTTCCCGCCAGGCCGCCTACCTGCACATTCCCGCTGACCGAACCAGTCGCATAACTGTCGTCAATCGAGCCTCGACTGGTTCTTCCCACCAGCCCGCCTGCCTGCACATTCCCGCTGACCGCTCCGGTCGCATGGCTTCTGAGGATTGACCCTGAGTTGAGACCCACCAGACCTCCCACACGGTCCCCCGCGCCGATAACCATGCTGTCCGAGTAGCTGTCAACTATGGAATAGGGATGATCGTGCTGACCCACCAACCCGCCCACATCCTCTACCCCATTGACCGCTCCTGCCGAATAAGAGCCGCTTATAAAGCCATGGTTATAACCCGCCAGCCCGCCTACATATTGATGCCCGCTTACCGTTGACTGCGCGTGGCAGTGGTAGATCGGAGCCACATTGAACCCCACCAGCCCACCAACACTGTTTGCGCCGCTCACACTTCCTCTCGCGTGCGAACTGCGTATCCTCGCGCCCCAGGCATTCCTGCCCACCAGTCCGCCTATCATGTTGCCGTGCCTCTGGAAATCAACCGTTCCGACAACGGTAGACTCCGAATGGCTGAGCTTGATTAAGCCATGATTCTCACCTGCCACTCCTCCCACACGATTCCGCCCGCCTATCAACCCAGTCACCGTGCTGCCCTTGATGCTTCCATTTGCCGCAACGCGTCCTGCCAGGGCTCCTGTTGCATTTCTGCCCCGCACCGTAACATTCACGAGTGCCAGCCTTTGCAGAGCACCACCGTTGAGCTTCCCGAACAGCCCGACATGGTCTGCTTGCCCAGGATTGATCAAAAGACTCAGAATACTGTGACCACTCCCGTCCAGAGAGCCGGAAAAAGATTCAATCGGTGGAAAACCCTTTCCGTCTCGCCACTCGTGGCTTTGCTTCGCGTCTATATCGTTTGCCACCCGATAATCAGCTGCCGTGTCGTAACGTATTTCATGCAACTGGCAAAGTGTGCCGATCTGCCAGGGGTCATCCTCGCTGCCAGAGCCCGCTGCCGTTATCACCGCTGCCCATGGACACGCGCCAACGTAGGTGAAAACCGGTGCTATCACCGTTGTTGAGCCTGCGCCCGTCTTGTTTCTGGCAAACATCCTGACTTCGTACCTGGAACCACCTTCCAGGCCTGAAAACTCCACTACGGTCGTGCTTGACCATTCCTGCTGTGTCACACGCCGCACTTCTTTCAACAGGCCTTTTGAAAACAGTTGCACGTGGTATGCGAGATCCAGCGCAACTCCGCCTGCCGGCTCCCCGTACACGTTGCTGCCCGGTGCGCGTCCGTAGCCATCATCAGCGGCTCCGGTAATGGTGACCTGTATTGTTGACAGCCCCGAAGCTGTCTGAGTCCCCACCTCCCCCGGAACTTTCATCAAATGGAAACTTCCCGACGCTGCATCTCCCGCAACGCCTCCTTTTACGCCGCGTATGGAATAGTGGATTTCACTGCCGCTGACGTAATGCTCACGCAATTCAGCCATTAATGAGCCGCCAAGCGCGAAACGGGTTCCCTCGGTGTCTCGAATGATTCCGCCCACCTCCACCTCAAAAGAATTCACGGCAACTCCTTGATGCCACCCCCACTGCAGCGTCAATCCACCTCTCGAATTCCAGTTTGCACGGACTGCATGCGGGGCAACGGGAACATCCGTAACTGTCCGGAGCACGGGCAGCATGCGAGAGTTCCCGAAATACCAAATCCTCGTATCCCAACCCAGATACACACCAGCTGCCCGACAAAGATTGACGGGCAACATCGAGCACTTCATCTGCTCCACGGTGCGCAAATCACTGCCCTGTACTGCACCGTTATCCTCGCCCAGGAGGCTGTCCCCGTCGCCCAGCTTGCTGGCATAACTGCGGTCTATCGTGCCACCATTGACTCCGACCAGCCTGCCCGGCAAATCAGTTCCGCCTACAGCACCCGTGCTATAGGCACTTCTGACCAAGCCGCTGTTTTCGCCGACCAGTCCACCTGTCTGACTGTCTCCGGTCACTACGCCTCGTGCGTAACTGTTACCAATGCTTCCCCAGTTTTCGCCGACCAGACCCCCAACCTGGTTCTTTCCAGTCACACGTGCGTTCACGTTTGTATGGCTGTTCACGATGCTGGCGTTGCCCCCGTTCACACCCACCAGACCACCTGCCTGACTGCCTCCGGACACCGGGCCTTGTGCGTAGCTGTCACTGATGCTTCCCTTGTTATCGCCGACCAGACCACCTGCCTGACTGCCTCCGGACACCAGGCCTTGTGCGTAGCTGTCACTGATGCTTCCCTTGTTATCGCCCACCAGACCCCCAACCTGGTTCTTTCCAGTCACACGTACTCGCCCGTTTGTATAGCTATTCACGATCCTGGCGTTGCCCTCGCTCACACCCACCAGACCACCCACCTGACTGTCTCCGGACACTACGCTTTGCGCGTGGCTGTTGCTGATGCTTCCCCAGTTTTCGCCGACCAGACCCCCGACCTGGTTCTTTCCACGTACTTGCCCCTTGCTGTGGCTACTCACGATGCTGGCGTTTTTCAGGTTCATACCTACCAGACCGCCTACCTGACTGTCTCCGGACACCGTGCTCCACGTGTAGCTGTCACTGATGCTTCCCCAGTTTTCGCCGACCAGACCCCCGACCTTGTTCTTTCCACGTACTTGCCTAAGTGCATGGCTACTCACGATCCTGGCTTCGTTCACACCCACCAAGCCCCCAATCCCGGGGGCTGCTCCGACAACATAGCTCTCCGTGTAGCTGCCACTGATGGTGCCGCCAAGGTGCCAACCCACCAGACCACCCACGTAGCCCCTCCCTGAGGCATGAGTCCCGGTCACATCTCCAGTCGCATCGCTGGAAGTGACCGAACCCCTGTTTTTGCCCACCAGACCTCCGACTTGATTGCCTCCTGTTACTGCACCCCTCGCATGACTGCCCACAATCGTGCCACCGTCATTCTGACCCACCAGACCGCCGGAAACCCATGTGTTGCGAGAATTCTTCCCAACCCTTACCGTCGACGTGCTGTTACGAATGACACCGCCCCGATTCAGGCCAACCAGCCCACCGATGGTTTTGCCCCCGTCAACCTTGCCATCAACCATGCTGCCCTCAATCGTCCCCCGATCGTTCAGCCCAACCAGAGAACCGACATTCACTCCGCCGTTCGTCGAAAAATTCACCAGCTTCACGCGCTTCAGCAAGCCACCCTGCAACTCGCCAAACAACCCTGTGTTCTCGAATTCTCCGGCTGTTGCACTGACCTTCAAATTGGAAATTTTGTAACCGTTGCCATCATAGGTGCCAGAAAAACCCTTGATCGGTGCAAAACCGTCTTTCCAGCCATGCGTCATCGTCGTTGCGTCTATATCCTTGATCTGGACGTAGTGCGACTGAGGCGATGCTTCCATGTCGCGCAAATGGCACAGGTTTTCTACCTGGTAGGGATCAGTTTCAGTTCCGGAACCTGCCATGGCCTGCGAACTTATAGCGCACGCCTGATCTGGATCCATGTAGGGAAATTGGCTGCCGTTGTAATAGGTGTCTCCGTAATTGAGAATGTTGAAGGCTCTTTCGTCCGTGTAAATCCCTCCCATCCCATAATAAAATGAGGTGCAATCCCGACCCTCCTCGCCCGGATGGGCATTTAGAACCCCTATCATCATGCCGGTCTTTTTATAAAATGCGGATGAGCCGGACGCTCCAAACGTAGGAGAGATGCCCTTATACGTTAAATCCAAAAACCAGCAAATCGCTCCTTCGCAGAAAGGCGGGCCGCCTCTCTTACCGCCGACGCTCCCGAGTGAATCGGTCGCTGCCACTGCACTTTCAAACTCACCCAGCTGCTGAGGCTTGGAGCCAGAGTGGTGTACGGAGAAACCACTGAAAGTATCGGTAGTGCGGGTCATCCACTCCAGCAATTTATAATCTCCGTGCCCGATAAACCGTCCAGTAAGACGCACAATCGCCCAATCTCCACCCTCATCTCCCGGCACTCTTGCCTTTCCTGCCACGTATCTCACACCAAAGGCGTATGAATCACCAGGAAGACCGATGAAGAATGGCAAAAACGGTTTGTCCACAGTGTTAGCGTACGCTTCAGGGAAAAGGTGAAACGCTGTCAGAATGTAGGGGGCTCCATCACCTGACTTGTTCTTTATAAAACTCCCAGTCCCGCAGCCAGCATCTCCGCCAAAATAGCGGCACATGCTTACGACACCTTTGGTCACATCCCGCACGTAAGCCGGGCTGTCGCTGTTTACATAGTTATTGTTACCGGAAACAAATTCGTTGATGTTTGCGCGCTCGCAACTGTCGGCTTGTCTCCGAGGTGCCAGGTTCCTGACTCCCTCTCCGTATAAAACTCCGTTGTTATCCTTAAATGTGTGGCTCACTTTTTCGACCGAAAAAGGAAAATCGCCTGGCTCCAGGTGGTAACTGTCCGGAACCCAAAACTCTATGACAACGGTATCACCAGACACCGGGAACGCCACAAAGCTGCCATCATTACGTGACAAGCCACGTCCCGTGTACTCTACGACCTCTTCATTGCTGTCTCCGGCGAAGGCATAGACATTCACCGACATGCCCGGGTCGAGGGGAAACCCAGAAAAATGCAACCACAGCTGCAGGGCAGACGGAGAGCGAATCTGCGCCTGCCAGACATCAAGACCGTCTTCCTGTTTGACCAGTGCCCAGTTGGAACGCCTTAAATGGACGTCCCGGGCAAAGCTGGTGTAGTTGATCGTTGTCTCACGGAGCAGTTCACGAATTTGCTCTTGTTCCCGGGTACTGAAAGGCCCCAAGTCCAGTTGCTGTGCGCGGGCAGGATACAGAGTTCGAGTGGCTTCCCGGGCATTCCTCCCCTCCGAAAAGGGATAGGACGCATAGCCTTGATCTGCCAGAGATTCCTGATCCTGGCCGAAAACAAGAGAGCTCGACGTGATGATAGATACACCCACGAACAGCCACTTCAGCCAACCATGGCTGCCGGAAATCTGCGTATCCGAAAATCTGAAACCTGCTTCTTTCATTGTGAGTGCTTACGAGCCATGCGGGCAGAGAAAAGAGAGCCTGGCCATCCTGAGACATAAAATTCCCTGCACCACATTCGCTATCTGTTCTTCATGGCTACGCACTGAGCGATCCTCTGGCTCTGACCTTCACTCACTCTCTGATGTCCCAGTACGGCTGTACGCGGTCAGGATACAGAGTTCGAGTGGCTTCCCGGGCATTCCTCCCCTCCGAAAAGGGATAGGACGCATAGCCTTGTTCTGCCAGAGACTCCTGATCCTGGCCGAAAACGAGTGAGCTTGACGTGATGATGGTTACACCCACGAGTAGCCACTTCCGCCAACCATGGCTGCCGGAAATCTGTGTATCCGGAAATCTGAAATCTGCTTTTTTCATTGTGAATGCCTACGAGCCATGCAGGCGGAGAAAAGAGAGCCTGACCACCCTGAGACATAAAATTCCCTGCACCACATTCGCTATCTGTTCTCCATGGCTGACGCACTGAGCGATCCTCTGGCTCTGACCTTCACTCACTCTCTGATGTCCCAGCACGGCTGTACGCAGGCAGGATACAGAGTTCGAGTGACTTCCCGGGCATTCCTCCCCTCAAAAAAGGGATGGGACGCGAAGCCTTGTTCTGCCAGAGATTCCTGATCTTGGCCGACAGCAAACGCGCTTGACGTGATGATGGTTACACCCACGAGCAGCCACTTCAGCCAACCATGGCTGCCGGAAATCTGCGCGTCCGGAAATCTGAAACCTGCTTCCTTCATTGTGAATGCCTACGAGCCATGCGGGCGGAGAAAAGAGAGCCTGACCACCCTGAGACATAAAATTCCCTGCACCACATTCGCTATCTGTTCTCCATGGCTGACGCACTGAGCGATCCTCTGGCTCTGACCTTCACTCACTCTCTGATGTCCCAGCACGGCTGTACGCAGGCAGGATACAGAGTTCGAGTGGCTTCCGGAACATTCCCCCCCTCAAAAAAGGGATGGGACGCGAAGCCTTGTTCTGCCAGAGATTCCTGATCCTGGCCGAAAACGAGTGAGCTTGACGTGACGATGGATACACCCACGAGTAGCCACTTCCGCCAACCATGGCTGCCGGAAATCTGTGTATCCGGAAATCTGAAATCTGCTTTTTTCATTGTGAATGCCTACGAGCCATGCAGGCGGAGAAAAGAGAGCCTGACCACCCTGAGACATAAAATTCCCTGCACCACATTCGCTATCTGTTCTCCATGGCTGACGCACTGAGCGATCCTCTGGCTCTGACCTTCACTCACTCTCTGATGTCCCAGCACGGCTGTACGCAGGCAGGATACAGAGTTCGAGTGACTTCCCGGGCATTCCTCCCCTCAAAAAAGGGATGGGACGCGAAGCCTTGTTCTGCCAGAGATTCCTGATCCTGGCCGAAAATGAGTGAGCTTGACGTGATGATGGATACACCCACGAGTAGCCACTTCCGCCAACCATGGCTGCCGGAAATCTGTGTATCCGGAAATCTGAAATCTGCTTTTTTCATTGTGAATGCCTACGAGCCATGCAGGCGGAGAAAAGAGAGCCTGACCACCCTGAGACATAAAATTCCTTGCACCACATTCGCTATCTGTTCTCCATGGCTGACGCACTGAGCGATCCTCTGGCTCTGACCTTCACTCACTCTCTGATGTCCCAGCACGGCTGTACGCGCCGAAAAATCACTAGTGGGTCAATTGTACAAAATAACGCCCATTTCAGCAAATTATTATAAGAAGATACCGGCCTCATCCGACCGGAAAACCCCGAAAACAGTACCAAGGTGTGCAGTCTTATTTGTGAGCTTTTTGGTCTCCAAGGGGGTGAATCAGTGGCAATAGTCGGCACTGCAACTTCCTGTTTTTAACCACGAAAAACGTGAAAGTTGGTATTTGCAATTCGTATGATTTCAGTTTTGTGACAGCTTCCAAAGTTCACCAAAAGCCCCAATTCAAGGCCTGTTGTTTTAAGACAATTCAACAGTTGTGCTTCATGCTCATCAACAATGTTTGTCATGGCAGATATAGTCAGGCTTATGGACTTGCTTTAAAGGTTCACCCTCTGTGCCTTAAAAGAAGTGCTCCTTATGGGAAACTCCTTCTCCGGACACTCCTGATCCACTGCCTCAAGAAAACCACACCTTCATCAGAAAACAAAACCCTTTCGTTTTTTCGGGCTATTAAACTCGTGGTTCATGGTTTCTCTCCAGTTGCCCGGGCTCTTCATCAAAGGAATGCTCCTTATGGAAAACTCCTTCTCCAGACACTCCTGATGCACTGCCTCAAGGAAAATACACCTCACTTCCCTGAACCGCATGGCATTCATCAGAAAACAAAACCTTTTCGCATTTTAGCGGTTATTAAACTCGTGGTTCATAGCTCTCTCGCCAGCTGCCCGGGCTCTTCACCAAAGGAATGCTCGTTATGGAAAACTCCTTCTCCGGACACTCCTGATGCACTGCCTCAAGGAAACCACACCTCATTTCCCTGAATCGCATGGCATTCATCAGGAAATAAAATTTTTCGTATATTTCGCGGTTATTAAACTCATGGTTCATAGCTCTCTCGCCAGTTACCCGGGCTCTTCACCAAAGGAATGATCCTTATGGAAAACTCCTTCTCCGGACACTCCTGATGCACTGCCTCTTAGAAACTCCTTCTCCAAACACTCCTGGCACACTGCCTCAAGTAAGCCACACATTCATCAGAAAACAAAACCTTTTCGCGTTTTTCGCGGTTGTTAAATTCGTGTATGCCCTCAGCGAATCATGCCGCCCAGGAATACCCTCAGGCGCAATTTCTTGACGTGATGCGGACCTGGTCTCGGCGTTGTCGGAATCTCGGGATCCCAGTTGATAAATTGACTCACTCCTGGCAGCTCAGCCACGCTGTCCCGGGGGAATGCCCGGACTTCGTACGCGACACCGCCCTGCAACCCCGTAAACTCCGTCCTGACGGCTCCCCCGGGCGTCGGCATCGCAACAGACTGTTCCTCTATCAGTTCCCCGTATGAAATCAGTTGTACCCGATACCCCAAGCCGAGCAATATTCCGTCAACCGGGGCTCCGAAATCAGCATGATCCGCAGTGCGTCCGTAGCCATCATTTCCCGAATATTGCAAGTGTACCTGCACACGACCATTCGCCTTGTGCATCAGCTGCATGGCCAATGTTCCCTCAAGAACGTCGAGCAAGGTAAATGCTGCAGTGCTCATCGCGCCCGTTCCGGCACGGTTGACTGCCCGGAGCGAATAGCGTATCTGCTCTCCTCCTGCGTGCTTCTTGCGCAGCTGCGCCAAGGCATGGCTTGACAACACATAAGAAGCGGCGGTTCCTGCGACGGGGTGGCTTTTTCCGTCCACAAAAAGTTGGTAGCTGTCTATCGTCGCCCCGTTGCTGCTCGCCGCTTCCCAACTCAGGTTCACCCGATCTGCGGACTTCCACCTGGCTCGCAAGCCCGAAGGTCTGCCAGGCACCGCTATGGTGCTGAACGCGCTCCTGTTTTCGGATGCCTGGGCGGGCTCCCCGGCACCCGCCCGGTTGCGCGCATAGACCTGTAACGAATAGCTTCTCTTCGGCAGCAAGTCGGTGATCTCAATCTCGGTGTCAAAAGCACCTGCCGAGAAAAAGGTCTCGGTGCTGCGTCCTGCAGCACTCACAACCACCACATAGCCAAAACCGGAGCCTGCAACGCGGTCAGGGGAAGTCGCAAGCGCATCACCCGCCAGGGGAGCGCAATCGTCATGTCCCATGATCATCAACACCAGGCGCGCAGTGGTTTGGCCGGGCACCAGCTCCGTTATCGTCGTCGCGCCCGGAAGACCGGGCAAATAGAAATGACCGACTGCCGGATAGCCAGCGACATCTCCGCGCACAGCGCGAAGACGGTACGGGTGGGGGCAAGCCCCCTGTCTGTTTTTCCGAAACCCGGCCAGAAAATCACCGTTGAAATCAAAAGTCGGTGCTGTGACTTCCCGTATTGTTCCTGCCAGCTCAAGTTCGTAGGAATCAACCGCTGGACTTCCCGCCGCCCAAGTAAAGCGCAGATGATCCGAAGATTCCCAGCTCACCGCCAAATCAACCGGTGTGGCAGGAATGTCGGCAAGCGCGCGCAGCAAGGGCAACGTGCGGGTATTGCCAAAATGCCAGGCTCCCGGTTCCCAGCCGGCATAAGTCGTGGCACCTGCGCATCTCTGCCCCGCCGCAGTCGGGCAACGCAGCTGGGTTAAAGTTCGAGGTGAACTGCTGCCCGTCGAGCCATTGCCCACCAAAGCTGCCTGTGCAGACACGGGTGCGTAACTGCGATCAATCACCGCATCCGGAGCAGAATAACCTGCCAGACTCCCGGTGCTGCCCGACTCCCCAACAACCCTGTTCACCGCATAGCTGTCCTGAATGCGGCGGATATTGCTTCCGACCAACCCCCCGGTGATGGAGCGACCCCATACCTCACCGAGTGCATAGCTCGCATGGACAGAACCGGAGTTGATGCCCGCCAGTCCGCCAACACGGCTATCTCCGCTGACCGACACGTCGGCATAGCTATAGGCAATGGTGCTTCCGCTGTAGCCGACCAGACCGCCGGCGCGCGAGCCGTCCACAGCAATGGCCGAACCTGTCGCGTAACAGTGCAAAATCGTGCTTTCCTGGCTATAGCCAACCAGACCGCCAGCATTGTCCCGCCCTTCACCCGAGACGCGCACCGCCGCTTCGGCACTGCTGTACAAAATAGCGGCTCCCAGAGCCAGACCTGCCAGACCACCGGCAGACTCAAGCGCGCTTACTTGCGAAGCCCTCACCGTGCTGCCCACAACCCGACCTTTTGCTTTCACATAACCGACCAGACCGCCGACGTACCTGCCCCCGTCAACCTCGGCACTGGCACCACTGCTGATCAGCAACCCTCCGTTGCCACCCGCCAGCCCGCCAATGTTGGCTCCAGCTCTGTTGCCGGAAACCTGTGCAGATCTCACGACGCTGTTCATGACCGTTCCGTCGTTAAAGCCGACCAGGGCACCGACACTGTTTTTTCCTTTTACCCACGCATCAACGAGCACCACCCCTTTGGCGATTCCGTCTTCTGCAAGCCTGGAAAACAGGCCAACCGTATCCGTTTCCGGGCGGTTAATGTACAGAGCAGAGATTTGCCGCCTTGCCCCGTCGAAAGTGCCTGAAAAAGGCTCTATCGGATGAAAGCCGGCACCGCCTGACCACTCCTGACTCGGGCTGGCGTCAATGTCTGCCACCTGCACATAGTGAGCGTACAGATCAGAGCGCACATCCTGCAGTTGGCACAGCGTACCAATTTGCCACGGGTTGTCGCCGCTGCCGTCACCCGATGTACCCTTCAGGCCTTTGCCGGCGCATTCCGGAAAACGGGTCACCGTCCGGAACGTTGAAGGCGATCCGGTACCCACTGTGTTATGGGCGAAGGCTTCCAGCCGATATGCAAAGGCACTTTTGAGCCCCGCAAATTCCACCGTGACCGGGTTCAGAGGACTCCCCGGCGGAATGTCGCGTTCTTCAACCAGCTCCCCGGTCGCATACAGACGTATCCGGTAAGCCAGGTGCAAATCCATGGCTTCCGCTGACGCTGCGTAATCAGCGTCAACCGGCCTGCGGCCATAGCCATCATTGGCAGGGGCTGTAAAGCTGAGTCTCAGCGTGGAGACCCCCGGCACCACGCGCATATCAGCCGGAGAATCAGGAACATCCAGCAGGCGCACGGAAACACGGGCAGCTTCGCCAACACCATAAAGGTTGTAGCCGCGAACCGTTAAAAAGAGCGTATTCCCGCCTTCATGACGGGCGCGCAGCTTCTGCAACCAGTCCGATCCTCCCGCGTAGTACAACGATGCGGTTTCCTCAGCAGCGAGCGACAGAGCCTCAATCCGGTAAGCGATCAGTTCTCTGGTGTGAAGCGGAGGCTCCCAACGCAGCAACAAGGAAGACGGGGATTTCCACTGTGCCAGCAGGCGCAAGGGTTTGCCAGGAGTCTCAAAGCCCCGCAGAACCGGCAGCGTCCTGTAATCGCCAAAGGACCAGGTCTCGGCACTCCAGCCTGAGTATGTTGACCTTCCCGCACACGCCAGGCCGGGGGCAGTGGGGCAACGCAGTTGCTGCAGCGTCCGCAAGAAGCCTGATCCCTGCCCTGCGTCATCTGCCACAAAAGGCATGCCGCCACCATTGGCGCCATTGCCGCGAGGCAACGCTGCCGCATAGCTGTCGGCAATGCCTCCCGAACTGCTGCCGGCAAAACTTCCAGGCTGTCCGGCTCCGGATACCGACCCTGCCGCGTAGCTGCGACTGACGGTGCCCTGATTGTCCGCCACAAGACCCGCGACCAGACCTTCCCCGGTCACAAAAGCTGTTGTGTAACTGTCAGTCACCGAGCCCCGGTTGTCTGCGACCAGACCACCCGCCCGAACTGCTCCTGACACCGAGCCTCCGGCATAGCTTGTATCAATACTCCCGGTTACCAGATTTCTTCCGACCAGGCCACCCGCTACTTGGCCTCCCGGCTCTGCCGTCAGCTGTGCCGCGCTGCCGCTGATCATGCCTGCGTTGATACCGACGAGTCCTCCCGCCACTTGCCCGCCAAAAAGTGAGCCCGTTGCGCCGCTGTTCACGATCCTTCCTCCCTCGTTCCTGCCCGCCAGGGCTCCCACGTTGACGCTTCCCCAAAGCTGCGCGTTCACCAGCACGACCTGCTGCAACAGACCGCCCTGAAGCTGCGCAAACATGCCGACATCTTCCAGTCGTCTCAGAGCGCACCCTTAAATGGAAAATCTGATAACCGGCACCATCAAAGGAACCGGAAAAATCAGCAATCGGCGCAAAGCCTTCTCCGGCTCGCCAGTCCCGGGATGGACCTGCCTCAATATCGCTTGCCAGCCGGTAGTGGGCTACAGGAACAGAGCGAATGTCCTGCAATTGGCACAGCGTGGCAATCTGCCAGGGATCGTCCTCGCTGCCCGAGCCGCCCGAACCGCCTGCCGACATCAGGGCTTCCCCGTCGCACTGCCAGGGACGGGTAAATGCCGACAGGGAAAATGACGACCCTTCTCCAACATTGTTATAGGGTGTTGCCTCCACTTCATAGCGACTATTGCTTGCCAGACCCGAAAATTCCACAACTGCAGATGTTTCGCCGGCTGTGTGCGCACGCTCCCGCTCCTGCACCAGTTCTCCCCCGGCGTACAACCGTACCCGGTAGCCCAGACCTGCGGAAACCCCGACACTCGTATATCCGTAAGCCGGGTCTTCCGGTGATTGGCCGTAGCCGTCGTCAGCCGGAGCCAGAAGCAACACCTGCAGCGAAAATGCCTGCGCCGATGCCCGAAGGTCTGTCAATTCGCCTGGGGCTCTCAGCAGCCTGATCGCAACCGTTGTCGCTTCACTCATGCCATGACGGTTATATCCACGTACGCTGACTTGCAAGGTACTGCCCCTATATTCGGAACGGAGGTTTTGCACCAGGCGCCTGCCGAACGTAAAAGATGCGGACTCCGTTTCCAGGGAACGCCCTGCCACCTCCACCCAATAGCCGGCATTCAGGCTTCCTGTTTTTGCAACTGTCCAGCTCAGTTCCAGATCACCTTCCAGGTTCCATTTCGCCTGCAGGCGCGAAGGGGGAGCAGGTGGCACTGCTCGCAGGGCGCGATGAACCGGAAGCGTCTGCTCGTCCCCGAAATACCAGATTTTGGTGCTCCACCCGGAGTAGCTGACTGCTCCCTGGCACGTGTCTCCCGGCAAAAGGGGACACTGCAGTTGCGCCAGCGTACGGGAAAAGTTGTTTTCTGTGGCATCCTCTTCCCCGCTGCCCACGAGTTCCAGCGCACTGCTGCCGACACCCTGCTCCAAGGCGTAATTCTCAGCCATATCGGTGTTTTCGGAATGTCCCACCAGCATGCCCGCCTGATTATTCCCGTTAACCAGACCAGCCGCATAACTGTTCACAATCCTGATGTTGTTGTCGGTGCTGCGCTCACTGTTTCCCGCCAGCCCGCCTATCTGCGCTTTCCCGCTCACCGAACCGGTCGCATAACTGTCGACAATCGAGCTGTTCCTGCTTTCTCCCGCCAAGCCGCCCACCTGCTCATTTCCGCTGACCGCTCCGGTCGCATGGCTCCTGATGATTGACCCTGAGCTGAGGCCCACCAGACCTCCCACACGATTCCCCGCGCTGGTAACCGTGCTGTCCGAGTGGCTGTCAACTATGGAACTGGAATTGTGGTTACCCGCCAGCCCGCCCACATCTTCTACCCCGCTGACCGCTCCCGTCGAATAAGAGCCGCTTATAAAGCCATAGTTGGAACCTGCCAGCCCGCCCACAGAATGATGCCCGCTCACCGTTGACTGCACATGGCTGTGATAGATCGGAGCCTGATTGAGCCCTACCAGTCCACCAACATTGTTTGTGCCGCTCACACCTCCTCTCGCGTGCGAACTGCGTATCCTCGCACCCGGGAAGTTTTTGCCCACAAGTCCGCCTATTGCGTGGCCGTGCCCCTGGGAATCAGTTGTTCCGGCAACGGTGGACTCCGAATGGCTGAGCTTGATCAAGCCATGATTCTCACCTGCCACTCCTCCCACACGTCTCCGACCGCCTATCAGCCCCGTCACCGTGCTGCCCTTGATGCTTCCATTTGCCGCAACACTTCCT
Organism: uncultured candidatus Poriferisulfidus sp.; assembly: GCA_965215765.1. Lineage (GTDB taxonomy): Bacteria > Pseudomonadota > Gammaproteobacteria > Poriferisulfidales > Oxydemutatoraceae. The sequence continues at coordinate 2,470,128 of OZ244118.1, forward strand.
GCCAGGGCTCCTGTTGCATCTCTGCCCCGCACCGTGACATTTACCAGAGCCAGCCTTTGCAGGGCACCACCGCTGAGCTTCCCGAACAGCCCGACATGATCCGTTTGCCCAGGATTGATCAAAAGACTCAGAATGCTGTGACCACTCCCGTCCAGAGAACCGGAAAAAAATTCAATCGGTGAGAAGCCCTTTCCGTCCCGCCACTCGTGGCTTTGCTTCGCGTCTATGTCGTTTGCCAGCCGATAATGCGCTGCCGTGTCGTAACGTATTTCCTGCAACTGGCAAAGTGAGCCAATCTGCCAGGGGTCATCCTCACTGCCAGAACCTGCTGCTGTTATCATCGCTGCCCATGGACACGCCTCAACGTAGGTGAAAACCGGTGCTACCTCCGTTGGGCCTGCGCCCGCCTTGTTTTCGGCAAACACCCTGACTTCGTACCTGGAACCACCTTCCAGACCTGAAAATTCCACTACGGTCGAACTTGACCATTCCTGCTGTGTCATGCGCCGCTCTTCTTTCAACAGGCCTTTTGAGAACAGTTGCACGTGGTATGCGAGATCCGGGGCAACTCCACCTGCCGGTTCCCCGTATGCGCTGCTGCCCGGTGCACGTCCGTAGCCATCAGCAGCAGCCTCGGTAATGGTGACCTGTATTGTTGACAGCCCCGAAGCTGTCTGAGTCCCCACCTCCCCCGGAACTTTCATCAAATGGAAACTTCCCGACGCTGCATCTCCCGCAACGCCTCGTGCTACGCCGCGTATGGAATAGTGGATTTCACTGCCGCTGGCGTAACGCTCACGCAATTCAGCCATCAATGAGCCGCCAAGCGCGAAATGGAATACCTTGGTGTCTCGAATGATTCCGCCCACCTCAAGCTCGTAGAAATTCACGGCAACTCCTTGATGCTCCCACTGCAGCGTCAATCCACCCGTCGAATCCCGGCTTTCCCGGACTGCATGCGGGGCAACGGGAACATCCGTAACTGTCCGGAGCACGGGCAGTACACGAGAGTTCCCGAAATGCCAAATTCGCGTATCCCAACCCAGATACACGCCAGCTGCCCGGCAAAGATTGACGGGCAATATTGAACACTTCATCTGCTCCACGGTGCGCAAATCACTGCCCTGTACTGCACCGTTATCCTCGCCCACAAGGCTGTCCCCGTCCCCCCCCTTGCTGGCATAGCTGCGGGCTATCGTGCCACTGTTGACTCCGACCAGCCTGCCCGGCAAATCAGTTCCGCCTACAGCACCAGTGCTATAGGCACTTCTGACCGTACCGCTGTTTTCGCCGACCAGCCCACCTGTCTGACTGTCTCCGGTCACTGCGCCTCGTGCATAACTGTTACCAATGCTTCCTTTGTTATCGCCGACCAGACCGCCGACTTGATCCTTCCCGCTCACACGTACTTCCTGGCGTGTATGGCTATTCACAATCCTGGCGTTGTCCCCGTTCACACCCACCAGACCACCTGTCTGACTGTCTCCGATCACTGCGCCTTGTGCGTAGCTGTCACTGACGCTTCCTTTGTTATCGCCGACCAGACCACCTGTCTGACTGTCTCCGATCACTGCGCCTTGTGCGTAGCTGTCACTGATGCTTCCTTTGTTTTCGCCGACCAGACCGCCGACTTGATCCTTCCCGCTCACACGTACTTCCTGGCGTGTATGGCTATTCACGATATTGGCGTTGCTTTCGTTCACACCCACCAGACCACCCACCTGACTGTCTCCGGACACTGAGCCTCTTCGTGCGTAGTTGTTGCTGATGCTTCCTGCGTTTCTGCCGACCAGACCCCCAACCTGGTTCTTTCCAGTCACACGTGCATTCCCGCCTGTATGGCTATTCACGATCCTGGCGTTGCCCTCACTCACACCCACCAGACCGCCCACCTGGCTGTCTCCGGACACCGTAGAAAACCCGATGCTGTTGCTGATGCTTCCTCTGTTTTCGCCGACCAGACCCCCGACCTTGTTCTTTCCACGTACTTCCTTGTATGCACGGCCATACACGATGCCGGCTTCGTTCACACCCACCAAGCCCCCAATCCCGGGGGCTGCTCCGACAACCTTGCTATTCGTGTGGCTGTAACTGATGGTGCCGCCAAGGTGCCAACCCACCAGACCACCCACGTAGCCCACTTCGGTGCTAGCCCCGGTCACATCTCCAGTCGCATCGCTGGAAGTAACCGAACCCCTGTTTTTGCCCACCAGACCTCCGACTTGATTGCCTCCTGTTACTGCCCCCCTCGCATGACTGCCCACAATCGTGCCACCGTCATTCTGACCCACCAGCCCGCCGGCAACCCATGTGACGCTAGAGTTCTCCCCAACCCTTACCGTCGCCGTGCTGTTGCGAATGACACCGCCCTGATTCAGGCCAACCAGCCCACCGATGGTTCTGTACCCGTCAACCTTGCCATCAACCTCGCTGTCCTCAATCGTCCCTTGATTGTTCAGCCCAACCAGAGAACCGACATTCACTCCGCCTTCCGTCAAAAAACCCACCAGCTTCACACGCTTCAGCAAGCCACCCTGCAGCTCGCCAAACAGCCCTATATTCTTGAATGCTTCGTCTGCTACGTTGATCTTCAAAGTGGAAATTTGGTAACCGTTGCCATCGTAAGTGCCAGAAAAATCCTTGATCGGTGTAAAACCGTTTTTCCAGCCATGCGTCATCGTCGATGCGTCTATATCTTTGATCTGGATGTAGTGCGACTGGGGCGATGTTTCCATGTCGCGCAAATGGCATGCGTTTTCTACTTGGTAGGGATCAGTTTCAGTTCCGGAACCCGCCATGGCCTGCGAATTTATAGCGCACGCCTGATCTGGATCCATGTAGGGAAATTGGCTGCCATTGTAATAGGTGTCTCCGTAATTGAGAATGTTGAAGGCTCTTTCGTTCGCGTAAATCCCTCCCATCCCGTAATACCATGAGGTGCATTCCCGACCCTTTCCCGGATTGGCATTCAGAACCCCTATCATCATGTCGGTTTCTTTATAAAACGCGGATGAACCGGACGCTCCATACGTAGGAGAGATGCCCTTATACGTTAAATCCAAAAACCCGCAAATCGCTCCTTCGCAGAAAGGCGGGTCGCCTCTCTTGCCGCCGACGTGGTAGAGTGAGCCGTCATTCGTTGCCACTGCACTTTCAAACTCATTCCACTGCTGAGGCTTGGAGCCGGAGTGGTGTACGGAGTAACCACTGAAAGTGTTGCTGGTGCGGGTCATCCACCCCAGCAATTTATAATTTCCGTGTCCGATAAACGACCCGGTAAGACGTATAATCGCCCAATCACCACCCTCGTCTCCCGGCTCTCTTGCCTTTCCTGCCACGTATCTCGCGCCAAAGGCAAGGGAATTGCCAAGAAGACCGATGAAGCGCGGCAAAAACGGTTTGTCCACAGCGTCAGCGTCCACTTCAGTGAAAAGGTGAAACGCTGTCAGAATGTAGGGGGCTCCATCACCTGACTTGTTCTTTATAAAACTCCCAGTCGCGCAGGCAAGTGGGCGGCAGATGCTTACGACACCTTTGGATCCATTCTGCACGTAAGCCGGGCTGTCGCCGTCTACATAGGTATTGTTATCGTAAAAAGGATCGATGCTTGCGCGCTCGCAACTGCCGGCTTGTCTCCGAGGCACCAGGTTCCTGACTCCCTCTCCGTATAAAACTCCGTTGTTATCCTTGAATGTGTGGCTCACTTTTTCGACCGAAAAAGGAAAATCGCCTGGCTCCAGGTGGTAACTGTCCGGAACCCAAAACTCTATGACAACGGTGTCACCAGACACCGGGAACGCCACAAAGCTGCCATCATTACGTGACAAGCCGCGGCCCGTGTACTCTACGAGCTCTTCATTGCTGTCTCCGGCGGGGGCATAGACATTCACCGACATGCCCGGGTCAAGGGGAAAACCAGAAAAATATAACCACAGCCGCAGGGCAGACGGAGAGCGAATCTGCGCCTGCCAGACATCAAGGCCGTCTTCCTGTTTGACCAACGCCCAGTTGGAACGCCTTAACCGGACGTCCCGGGCAATGCTGGTGTAGTTGACCGTTGTCGCACGAAGCAGTACACGAATTTGCTCCTGTTCCCGGGTGCTGAAAGATCCCAAGTTCAGTTGCTGTGCGCTGGCAGGATACAGAGTTCGAGTGGCTTCCCGGGCATTCCTCCCCTCCGAAAAGGGATGGGACGTGAAGCCTTGATCTGTCGGAGATTCCTGATCCTGACCGAAAACGAGTGAGCTTGACGTGATGATGGACACACCCACGAGCAACCATTTCAGCCAACCATGGTTACCGGAAATCTGCGCATCCGGAAATCTGAAACCTGCTTCTTTCATTGTGGGTGCTTACGCATCACGCGGGCGGAGAAAAGAGAGCCTGACCACCCTGAGACATAAAATTCCCTGCACCGCATTCGCTATCTGTTCTCCATGGCTGACGCACTGAACGATCCTCTGGCTCTGACCTTCGCTCACTCTCTGATGTCCCAGTACGGCTGTGCGCGGGCAGGATACAGAGTTCGAGTGGCTTCCCGGGCATTCCTCCCCTCCGAAAAGGGATGGGACGTGAAGCCTTGATCTGTCAGAGATTCCTGATCCTGACCAAAAACGAATGAGCTTGACGTGATGATGGACACACCCACGAGTAGCCACTTCCGCCAACCATGGCTGCCGGAAATCTGCGCATCCGGAAATCTGAAACCTGCTTCTTTCATTGTGGGTGCTTACGCATCACGCGGGCGGAGAAAAGAGAGCCTGACCCACCAGCGACATAAAATTCCCTGCACCACATTCGCTATCTGTTCTCCATGGCTGACGCTCTGAGCGATCCTCTGGCTCTGACCTTCGATCACTCTCTGATGTCCCAGTACGGCTGTGCGCGGGCAGGATACAGAGTTCGAGTGGCTTCCCGGGCATTCCTCCCCTCAAAAAAGGGATGGGACGCGGAGCCTTGTTCTGCCAGAGATTCCTGATCCTGGCCGAAAACGAATGAACTCGACATGATGATGGGCACACCCACGAGCAGCCACTTCAGCCAACCATGGCTGCCGGAAATCTGCGCATCCAGAAATCTGAAACCTGCTTCTTTCATTGTGAATGCTTACGAGCCATGCAGGCGGAGAAAAGAGAGCCTAACCGCCCTGAGACATAAAATTCCCTGCACCACATTCGCTATCTGTTCTCCATGGCTACGCACTGAGCGATCCTCTGGCTCTGACCTTCACTCACTCTCTGATGTCCCAGTACGGCTGTACGCGAGCAGGATACAGAGTTCGGTGGCTTCCCGGGCATTCCTCCCCTCCGAAAAGGGATGGGACGTGAAGCCTTGATCTGTCGGAGATTCCTGATCCTGGCCGAAAACGAGTGAGCTTGACGTGATGATGGTTACACCCACGAGCAGCCACTTCAGCCAACCATGGCTGCCGGAAATCTGCGTATCCGGAAATCTGAAATCTGCTTTTTTCATTGTGAATGCCTACGAGCCATGCAGGCGGAGAAAAGAGAGCCTGACCACCCTGAGACATAAAATTCCCTGCACCACATTCGCTATCTGTTCTCCATGGCTGACGCACTGAGCGATCCTCTGGCTCTGACCTTCACTCACTCTCTGATGTCCCAGCACGGCTGTACGCAGGCAGGATACAGAGTTCGAGTGGCTTCCGGAACATTCCCCCCCTCAAAAAAGGGATGGGACGCGAAGCCTTGTTCTGCCAGAGATTCCTGATCCTGGCCGAAAACGAGTGAGCTTGACGTGACGATGGATACACCCACGAGTAGCCACTTCCGCCAACCATGGCTGCCGGAAATCTGTGTATCCGGAAATCTGAAATCTGCTTTTTTCATTGTGAATGCCTACGAGCCATGCGGGCGGAGAAAAGAGAGCCTGACCACCCTGAGACATAAAATTCCCTGCACCACATTCGCTATCTGTTCTCCATGGCTGACGCACTGAGCGATCCTCTGGCTCTGACCTTCACTCACTCTCTGATGTCCCAGCACGGCTGTACGCAGGCAGGATACAGAGTTCGAGTGGCTTCCCGGGCATTCCTCCCCTCCGAAAAGGGATGGGACGCGAAGCCTTGTTCTGCCAGAGATTCCTGATCCTGGCCGAAAACGAGTGAGCTTGACGTGATGATGGATACACCCACGAGTAGCCACTTCCGCCAACCATGGCTGCCGGAAATCTGCGTATCCGGAAATCTGAAATCTGCTTTTTTCATTGTGAATGCCTACGAGCCATGCAGGCGGAGAAAAGAGAGCCTGACCACCCTGAGACATAAAATTCCCTGCACCACATTCGCTATCTGTTCTCCATGGCTGACGCACTGAGCGAACCTCTGTCTCTGACCTTCACTCACTCTCTGATGTCCCAGCACGGCTGTACGCGCCGAAAAATCACTTAGTGGGTTAATTGTACAAAATAACGCCCAATCCGGCAAATTATTATTAAGAAGATACCGACCCCATCCGACCGGAAAACCCCGAAAACAGTGCCAAGGCGTACTGTCTTATTTGTGGGCTTTTTGGTCTACAAGGGGTTGAATCAGTGGCAATAGTCGGCACTGCGACTTCCTGTTTTTAACCGCGAAAAACGTGAAAGTTGGTATTTGCAATTCGTATGATTTCAGTTTTGTGACAGCTTCCAAAGTTCACCAAAAGCCCCAATTCAAGACCTGTTGTTTTAAGACAATTCAACAGTTGTGCTTCATGTTCATCAGTAATGTTTGTCATGGCAGATATAGCCAAGCTTATGGACTTGCTTTAAAGGTTCATCCTCTGTGCCTTGAAAGGAATGCTCCTTGTGGAAAACTCCTTCTCCAAACACTCCTGGCACACTGCCTCAAGAAAACCACACATTCATCAGAAAACAAAACCTTTTCGCATTTTAGCGGTTATTAAACTCGTGATTTATAGTTCTCTCGCCAGTTGCCCGGGCTCTTCACCAAAGAAATGCTCGTTATGGAAAACTCCTTCTCCGGACACTCCTGGCACACTGCCTCAAGAAAACCACAACCCCACTTCTTTGAATCACATAGCATTCATAAGGAAACAAAACCTTTTCGCATTTTAGCGGTTATTAAACTCGTGGTTCATAGCTCTCTCGCCAGCTGCCCGGGCTCTTCACCAAAGAAATGCTCCTTATGGAAAACTCCTTCTCCGGACACTCCTGATGCACTGCCTCAAGGAAACCACACCTCATTTCCCTGAATCGCATGGCATTCATAAGGAAACAAAACCTTTTCGCATTTTAGCGGTTATTAAACTCATGGTTCATAGCTCTCTCGCCAGTTGCCTGAACTCTTCACCAAGGGAATGCTCCTTTTGGAAAACTCCTTCTCCAAACACTCCTGATGCACTGCCTCAAGAAAACCACACATTCATCAGAAAACAAAACCCTTTCGTGTTCTTCGCAGTTATTAAACTCGTGGTTCATAGTTCTCTCGCCAGTTGCCCGGGCTCTTCACCAAAGGAATGCCCCTTATGGAAAACTCCTTCTCCAAACACTCCTGGCACACTGCCTCAAGGAAACCACACATTCATCAGAAAACAAAACCCTTTCGTACTTTTCGTCGGCTGCGGTTGTTAAATTCGTGTATGCCCTCAGCGAATCATACCGCCCAAGAACACCCTCAGGCGCAATTTCTTGACGTGATGCGGACCAGGCCTCGGCGTTGTCGGGATCTCGGGATCCCAGTTGATAAATTGACTCACTCCTGGCAACTCAGCCACGCTGTCCCGGGGGAATGCCCGGACTTCGTACGCAACACCACCCTGCAACCCCGTAAATTCCGTCCTGACGGCTCCCCCGGGCGTCGGCATCGCAACAGACTGTTCCTCTATCAGTTCCCCGTATGAAAGCAGTTGTACCCGATACCCCAAGCCGAGCAATATTCCGTCAACCGGGGCTCCGAAATCAGCATGATCCGCAGTGCGTCCATAGCCATCATTTCCCGAATACTGCAAGTGTACCTGCACACGACCATTCGCCTTGTGCATCAGCTGCATGGCCAATGTCCCCTCAAGAACGTCGAGCAAGGTAAATGCTGCAGTGCTCATCGCGCCCGTTCCGGCACGGTTGACTGCCCGGAGCGAATAGCGTATCTGCTCTCCTCCTGCGTGCTTCTTGCGCAGCTGCGCCAGGACATGGCCTGACAACACATAAGAAGTGGCGGTTCCCGAGACGGGGTGGCTTTTTCCGTCCACAAAAAGCTGGTAGCTGTCTATCGTCGCCCCGTTGCTGCTCGCCGCTCCCCAACTCAGGTTCACCCGATCTGCGGACTTCCACCTGGCTCGCAAGCCCGAAGGTCTGCCAGGCACCGCTATGGTGCTGAACGCGCTCCTGTTTTCGGATGCCTGGGCGGGCTCCCCGGTGCCCGCCCGGTTGCGCGCATAGACCTGTAACGAATAGCTTCTCTTCGGCAGCAAGTCGGTGATCTCAATCTCGGTGTCAAAAGCACCTGCCGAGAAAAAGGTCTCGGTGCTGCGTCCTCCAGCACTCACAACCACCACGTAGCCAAAACCGGAGTCTGCAACGCGATCAGAGGAAGACGCAAGCGCATCACCCGCCAGGGGAGCGCAATCATCATGTCCCATGATCATCAACACCAGGCGCGCAGTGGTTTGGCCGGGCACCAGCTCCGTTATCGTTGTCGCGCCCGGAAGACCAGGCAAATAGAAGTGACCGGCTGCCGGATAGCCAGCGACATCTCCGCGCAAAGCGCGAAGACGGTACGGGTGGGGGCAAGCCCCCTGGCTGTTTTTCCGAAACTCAGCCAGAAAATCTCCGTCAAAGTCAAAAGTCGGTGCTGTGACCTCCCGTATTGTTCCTGCCAGCTCAAGTTCGTAGGAATCAACCGCTGGACTTCCCGCCGCCCACGTGAAGCGCAGATGATTCGGAGACTCCCAGCTCACCGCCAAATCAACCGGTGTGGCAGGAATGTCGGCAAGTGCGCGCAACAAGGGCAACGTGCGGGTATTGCCAAAATGCCAGGCTCCCGGTTCCCAGCCGGCATAAGTCGTGGCACCTGCGCATCTTTGCCCCGCCGCAGTCGGGCAACGCAACTGGGTCAAAGTTCGAGGTGAACTGCTGCCCGTCGAGCCATTGCCCACCAAAGCTGCCTGTGCAGACACGGGTGCGTAACTGCGATCAATCACCGCATCCGGAGCAGAATAACCCGCCAGACTCCCGGTGCTGCCCGATTCCCCGTCAACCGAGTTCACCGCATAGCTGTCCTGTATGCGGCGGATATTGTTTCCGACCAGTCCCCCGATAGAGAAATGACCCCGTACCTCACCGAGTGCATAGCTCGCATGGACAGAACCGGAGTTGATGCCCACCAGTCCGCCAACACGGCTATCTCCGCTGACCGACACGTCGGCATAGCTGTAGGCAATGGTGCTTCCGCTGTAGCCGACCAGACCGCCGGCGCGCGAGCCGTCCACAGCGATGGCCGAACCTGTCGCGTAACAGTGCAAAATCGTGCTTCCCTGGCTATAGCCAACCAGACCGCCAGCATTGTCCCGCCCTTCACCCGCGACGCGCACCGCCGCTTCGGCACTGCTGTACAAAATAGCGGCTCCCAGAGCCAGACCGGCCAGACCACCGGCAGACTCAAGCGCGCGTACTTGCGAAGCCCTCACCGTGCTGCCCACGACCCGACCTTTTGCTTTCACATAACCGACCAGACCGCCGACGTACCTGCCCCCGTCAACCTCGGCACTGGCACCACTGTTGATCAGCAATCCTCCGTTGCCACCCGCCAGCCCGCCAATGTTGAGCCCGGCTCTGTTGCCGGAAACCTGTGCAGATCTCACGACGCTGTTCATGACCGTTCCGTCGTTAAAGCCGACCAGGGCTCCGACGCTGTTTTTTCCTTTTACCCACGCATCAACGAGCACCACTCCCTTGGCGATCCCGTCTTCTGCGAGTCTGGAAAACAGGCCAACCGTATCCGTCTCCGGGCGATTAATGTGCAGAGCAGAGATTTGCCGCCCTGCCCCGTCGAAAGTGCCTGAAAAAGGCTCTATCGGATGAAAGCCGGTGCCGCCTGACCACTCCCGACTCGACCGGGCGTCAATATCTGCCACCTGCACATAGTGAGCGTGCAGATCAGAGCGCACATCCTGCAGTTGGCACAACGTGCCAATTTGCCACGGGTTATTGTTGCTGCCGTCACCCGATGCACTCTTCAGGCCTTTGCCGACGCATCCCGGAAAGCTGGTCACCGCACGGATCGTTGACGGCGACCCGGTGCCCACCGTGTTATGGGCGAAGGCTTCCAGCCGATATGCAAAGACACTTTTAAGCTCCGTAAATTCCATCGTGACTGGGCTCAGAGGATTCCCCGGCGGTATGTCGCGTTCTTCAACCAGCTCCCCGGACGCATACAGACGTATCCGGTAAGCCAGGTGCAAAGCCATGCCTTCCGCTGACGCTGCGTAATCAGCGTCAACCGGCCTGCGGCCATAGCCATCATTGGCAGGGGCTGTAAAGCTGAGCCTCAGCGTGGAGACCCCCGGCTCCACGCGCATATCAGCCGGAGAATCGGGAACGTCCAGCAGGCGCACGGAAACACGGGCAGCTTCGCCAACACCATAAAGGTTGTAGCCACGAACCGTTAAAAAGAGCGTATTCCCGCCTTCATGACGGGCGCGCAGCTTCTGCAACCAGTCCGATCCTCCCACGTAGTACAACGATGCGGTTTCCTCAGCAGCGATCGATGGAGCCTCAATCCGGTAAGCGATCAGTTCTCTGGTGTGAAGCGGAGGCTCCCAACGCAGCAACAAGGAAGACGGGGATTTCCACTGTGCCAGCAGGCGCAAGGGTTTGCCAGGAGTCTCAAAGCCCCGCAGAACCGGCAGCGTCCTGTAATCTCCGAAAGACCAGATCTCGGCACTCCAGCCTGAGTATGTTGACCTTCCCGCACACGCCAGGCCGGGGGCAGTGGGGCAACGCAGTTGCTGCAGCGTCCGCAAGGAGCCTGATCCCTGCCCGGCGTCATCTGCCACAAAAGGCATGCCGCCACCATTGGCACCATTGCCGCGAGGCAATGCTGCCGCATAGCTGTCGGCAATGCCTCCCGAACTGCTGCCGGCAAAGCTTCCATGCTGTCCGGCTCCGGACACCGACCCTGCCACGTAGCTGCGACTGACGGTGCCCTGATTGTCCGCCACAAGACCCGCGACCAGACCTTCCCCGGTCACAAAAGCTGTTGTGTAACTGTCAGTCACCGAGCCCAGGTTGTCTGCGACCAGACCACCCGCCCGAACTGCTCCTGACACCGAGCCTCCGGCATAGCTTGTATCAATACTCCCGCCTGTCAGATTTCTTCCGACCAGACCACCCGCGACCTGAGCTCCCGGCTCTGTCGTCAGCTGTGCCGCGCTGCCGCTGATCATGCCTGCGTTGATACCGACGAGTCCTCCCGCCACTTGCCCGCCAAAAAGTGAGCCCGTCACCCCGCTGTTCACGATCCTTCCTCCCTCGTTCCTGCCCACCAGAGCACCCACGTTGACGCTTCCCCAAAGCTGCGCATTCACCAGTACGACCTGCTGCAACAACCCGCCCTGAAGCTGTGCAAACATGCCGACATCTTCCAGCACCTCAGAGCGCACCCCTAAATGGAAAATCTGATAACCGGCACCATCAAAGGAACCGGAAAAACCAGCAATCGGCGCAAAGCCTTCTCCGGCTCGCCAGTCCCGGGATGGACCTGCCTCAATATCGCTTGCCAGCCGGTAGTGGGCTGCAGGGGCAGAACGAATATCCTGCAATTGGCACAGCGTGGCAATCTGCCAGGGATCGTCCTCGCTGCCCGAGTTGCCCGAACCGCCTGCCGACGCCAGGGCTTCCCCGTCGCACTGCCAGGGACGGGTAAATGCCGACAGGAAAAATGACGACCCTTCTCCAACATTGTTATAGGGTGTTGCCACCACTTCATAGAAGCTGTCGCTTGCCAGACCCGAAAATTCCACAACTGCGGATGTTTCGCCGGCTGTGTGCGCAAGCTCCCGTTCCTGCACGAGTTCTCCCCCGGCGTACAACCGTACCCGGTAACCCAGACCTGCGGGAACCCCGACACCCGTGTATCCGTAAGCCGGGTCTTCCGGTGATTGACCGTAGCCGTCGTCAGCCGGAGCCAGAAGCAACACCTGCAGCGAAAATGCCTGCGCCGATGCCCGAACAACCGTCAATTTGCCTGGGACTCTCAGCAGCCTGATCACAACCGTCGTCGCTTCGCTCATGCCATGGCGGTTATATCCACGTACGCTGACTTGCACGGTACTGCCCCTATATTCGGAACGGAGGTTTTGCACCAGGTGCCTGCCGAGCGTAAAAGATGCGGACTCCGTTTCCAGGGAACGCCCTGCCACCTCCACCCAATAGCCGGCATTCAGACTTCCTGTTTTTGCAGCTGTCCAGCTCAGTTCCGGATCACCTTCCAGGTTCCATTTCGCCTGCAGGCGCGAAGGGGGGGCAGGTGGCACCGGTTGCAGGGCGCGATGAACCGGAAGCGTCTGCCCGTCTCCGAAATACCAGACCAGGGTGCTCCAGCCGGAGTAGCTTACCGCTCCCTGACACGTGTCTCCTGGCAAAAGAGGACACTGCAATTGTGCCAGCGTACGGGAAAAATTGTTTTCTGTGGTGTCCTCTTCCCCGCTGCCCACGAGTTCCAGCGCGCTGCTGCCGACACCCTGATCCAGCGCGTAATTTGCAGCCATATCGGTGCTTTCAGAATGCCCCACCAGTGTGCCCGTCTGATCATTCCCGTTAACCAGACCTGCCGCATAACTGTCCTCAATCCTGCTGTTACTGTCGTGGTAGCGCTCACCGCTTCCCACCAGCCCGCCTACCTGCGCTTTCCCGCTCACCGAACCAGTCGCATAGCTGTCGTCAATCGAGCCGTGCCTGGTTCTTCCCACCAGGCCGCCTACCAGCTTATTTCCGCTGACCGCTCCGGTCGCATGGCTTCTGAGGATTGACCCAAAGCTGGTACCCGCCAGACCTCCCACACTATTTCCGTCGCTGACAACCGTGCTGTCCGAGTGGCTGTCAACTATGGAATTGGAACTGTGCCAACCCGTCAGCCCGCCCACATCTTCTACCCCGCTGACCGCTCCTGCCGAATAAGAGCCGCTTATAAAGCCATAGTTGGAACCTGCCAGCCCGCCCACAGAATGATGCCCGCTCACCGTTGACTGCGCGTGGCTGTGATAGATCGAAGCTTGATTGTGCCCTACCAGTCCACCAACACTGCCTGCACCGCTCACGCTTCCTCTCGCATACGAACTGCGTATCCTCGCGCCCGGGAAGTTTTTGCCCACAAGTCCGCCTATTGATTTGCTGCGCCTTTGGGAATCAGTTGTTCCGATAACGGTGGACTCCGAATGGCTGAGCTTGATCAAGCCATGGTTCTCACCTGCCACTCCACCCACATAAAAACGACCGCCTATCAGCCCCGTCACCGTGCTGCCATTGATGCTTCCATTTGCCTCAACGCTTCCTGCCAGGGCTCCTGTTGCATTTCTGCCCCGTACTGTGACATTCACGAGTGCCAGCCTTTGCAGGGCACCCCCGCTGAGCTTCCCGAACAGCCCGACATGGTCTGTTTGCCCAGGATTGATCAAAAGATTCAGAACGCTGTGACCACTCCCGTCCAGAGAGCCGGAAAAAAATTCAATCGGAGGAAAACCCTTTCCGTCTCGCCACTCGTGGCTTTGCTTCGCGTCTATATCGTTTGCCAGCCGATAATGCGCTGCCGTGTCGTAACGCATTTCATGCAACTGGCAAAGTGTACCGACCTGCCAGGGGTCATCCTTGCTGCCAGAGCCTGCTGCTGTTATCACCGCTGCCCGTGGACACGCCTCAACGTAGGTGAAAATCGGTGCTATCACCGTTGTTGAGCCTGTGCCCGCCTTGTTTCTGGCAAACACCCTGACTTCGTACCTGGAACCACCTTCCAGACCTGAAAATTCCACTACGGCCGAGCTTGGCCATTCCTGTTGTGTCATGCGCCGCTCTTCTTTTAACAGTCCTTTTGAAAACAGTTGCACGTGGTATGCGAGATCCAGCGCAACTCCGCCTGCCGGCTCCCCGTACACGTTGCTGCCCGGTGCGCGTCCGTAGCCATCAGCAGCAGCCTCGGTAATGGTGACCTGTATTGTTGACAGCTCCGAAGCTGTCTGAGTCCCCACCTCCCCCGGAACTTTCATCAAATGGAAACTTCCCGACGCTGCATCTCCCGCAACGCCTCCTTTTACGCCGCGTATGGAATAGTGGATTTCACTGCCGCTGGCGTAACGCTCACGCAATTCAGCCATTAATGTATCGTCAATCGCGAAATAGAATGTACGGCTGTATCGGCTGTATCGAATGATTCCGAATGTACGGCTGTATCGGCTGTATCGGCTGTCTCTAATGATTCCGTCCACCTCCACCTCAAAGGATCTCACGGCAACTCCTTGATGCCACCCCCAGTGCAGCGTCAATCCACCTCTCGAATTCCAGTTTGCACGGACTGCATGCGGGGCAACGGGAACATCCGTAAGCGCCCGGAGCACGGGCAGCATGCGGGAGTGCCCGAAATGCCAAATTTGCGTATCCCAATCCAGATACACGCCAGCTACCCTGCAAAGATTGACAGGCAATATCAAACACTTCATTTGCTCTACAGTGCGCAAACCACTGCCCTGTACAGTGCCGTCATTCCCGCCTACGAGGCTGTCCCCGTCGCCCAGCTTGCTGGCATAGCTGCGGGCTATCGTGCCACCGTTGACTCCGACCAGCCTGCCCGACAAATCAGTTCCTCCTACAGCACCAGTGCTATAGGCACTTCTGACCAAGCCGCTGTTTATTCCCGCCAGTCCACCTGTCTGACTGCCTCCGGTCACTGCGCCTTGTGCATAACTGTTAGCGATGGTTCCCTTGTTTACTCCCGCCAGCCCACCTGCCTGACTGCCTCCGGTCACTGCGCCTTGTGCATAACTGTTACCGATGGTTCCCTTGTTTACTCCCGCCAGCCCGCCTGCCTGACTGTCTCCGGTCACTGTGCCTTGTGCATAACTGTTACCGATGGTTCCCTTGTTTTCGCCGACCAGACCCCCAACTTGATCCTTCCCACTCACCGTGATTCCAGGACTACGGCCACTCACGATGCTGGCGTTGCTTTCGTTCACGCCCACCAGACCGCCCACCTGACTGTCTCCGGTCACTGTGCCTTGTGCATAACTGTTACCGATGGTTCCCTTGTTTTCGCCGACCAGACCCCCGACCTGGTTCTTTCCACTCACACGTGAGTCCAAGACTACATGGCTACTCACGATGCTGGCGTTGCTTTCGTTCACACCCACCAGACCGCCTACCTGACTGTCTCCGGACACTATGCTTTTTGCATAACTGTTACCGATGGTTCCCTTGTTTACGCCGACCAGACCCCCAACTTGATCCTTCCCGCTCACACGTGATTCCAGGACTACATGGCCACTCACGATGCTATGGCTACTCACGATGCTGGCGTTGCTTTCGTTCACACCCACCAGACCGCCTACCTGACTGTCTCCGGACACTATGCTTTTTGCATAACTGTTACCGATGGTTCCCTTGTTTACGCCGACCAGACCCCCAACTTGATCCTTCCCACTCACACGTGCATATCTGGCTGTATGGACATTCACGATCCTGGCTTCGTTCACACCCACCAAGCCCCCAACCCCGCGGGCTGCTCCGACAACATGGATCTGCGCGTGGTATTTTCTGTCATGGTTCTCCATGTAGCTGTCACTGATGGTGCCGCCAAGGTGCCAACCCACCAGACCACCCACGTACGCGTAGCCCCATATAGAGCCGGTCCCGGCCACATCTCCATTCGCATGGCTGGAAGTGACCGAACCCCTGTTTTTGCCCACCAGACCTCCGACTTGATTGCTTCCTGTTACTCCCCCCGACGCATGACTGCCCACAATCGTGCCGCCGTCATTCTGACCTACCAGCCCACCGGCAACGGCAACCCATGTGCCGCTAGAGTTCTCCCCAACCCTTACCGCCGACGCGCTGTTGCGGATGACACCGCCCTGATTCAGGCCAACCAGCCCACCGATGGTTCTGTGCCCGTCAACCTTGCCATCAACCTCGCTGTCCTCAATCGTCCCTTGATTGTTCAGCCCAACCAGAGAACCAACATTCACTCCGCCTTCCGTCAAAAAACCCACCAGCTTCACACGCTTCAGCAAGCCACCCTGCAGCGTACCAAACAGCCCTATATTCTCGAGTGCTTCGTCTGCTACGTTGACCTTCAAATTGGAAATCTTGTAACCGTTGCCATCATAAGTGCCAGAAAAATCCTTGATCGGTGCAAAACCGTTTTTCCAGCCATGCGTCATCGTCGTCGCGTCTATATCTTTGATTTGGATGTAGTGCGACTGGGGCGATGCATCCATGTCGCGCAAATGGCACAGGTTTTCTACCTGGTAGGGATCACTTTCAGTTCCGGAACCTGCCATGGCCTGCGAACTTGCAGCACACGCGAGCTCAGGATCCATATAGGGAAATTGGCTGTTGTTGTAATAGGTGTCTCCGTAATTGAGAAGGTTGAAGGCTCTTTCGTTCGCATAAATCCCGCCCATTCCCCAACCGTATACCTCGCATGTTCCGAGTCCAGGGGCCGGCTGGGAAGTTTGAACCCCTATCACCAAGCCGGTCTTTTTATAAAACGCGGATGAGCCGGACGCTCCATGCGTAGGAGAGATGCCCTTATACGTTAAACTCAGGCGCCCGCACACTCCTTCGCAGAAAGACAGGATGTCTTTCTTGACGCCGCGCCGTACTCTTTCAAACTCACCCCACTGCTGAGGCCTGGTGCCAGCGTGGTGTACGGAGTAACCACTGAAATTATCGGCAGTGCGGGTCTCCCACCCCAACAATTTATAATCTCCGCTCTTGAACCCGACAAGTCGTCCAACAAGACGCACAATCCCCCAATCCGCACTATCACCACCAGCCACAAAGTATGCATCTGGTTTCTTTCCTGCCACGAACCTCACACCAAAGGCGTATGAACCACCAAGAGTAGTGACGAAGAATCGCAAAAACGGTTTGTCCACAGCGTTAGTGTCCACTTCAGGTAAAAGGTGAAGCGTTGTCAGAATGTAGGGAGCTCCGTCACCCGACTTGTTCTTTATAAAACTCCCAGTCCCGCAGCCACCATCATCGTCAGAATGGCGGCACAATACTACGACACCTTTGGTTACATCCCGCACGTAAGCCGGGCTCTCGCTGTTTACATAGTTATTCTTACCGGGTAGACGCCAGGTGCCTGCGCGCACACAACTGCCGGCTTGCCCCAGAGGCGCCAGATTCCTGATTCCCTCCCCGTGTAAAACCCCGTTGTTATCCTTGAATGTGTGGCTCACTTTTTCGACCGAAAAAGGAAAATCGCCTGGCTCCAGGTGGTAACTGTCCGGAACCCAAAACTCTATGACAACGGTATCACCAGACACCGGGAACGCCACAAAGCTGCCATCATTACGTGACAAGCCGCGGCCCGTGTACTCTACGAGCCCTTCATTGCTGTCTCCGGCGGGGGCATAGACATTCACCGACATACCCGGGTCAAGGGGAAAACCAGAAAAATATAACCACAGCCGCAGGGCAGACGGAGAGCGAATCTGCGCCTGCCAGACATCAAGGCCGTCTTCCTGTTTGACCAGCGCCCAGTTGGAACGCCTTAACCGGACGTCCCGGGCAATGCTGGTGTAGTTGACCGTTGTCGCACGGAGCAGTACACGAATTTGCTCCTGTTCCCGGGTGCTGAAAGATCCCAAGTTCAGTTGCTGTGCGCGGTCAGGATACAGAGTTCGAGTGGCTTCCCGGGCATTCCTCCCCTCCGAAAAGGGATGGGACGCGAAGCCTTGTTCTGCCAGAGATTCCTGATCCTGGCCGAAAACGAGTGAGCTCGACGTGATGATAGATACACCCACGAACAGCCACTTCAGCCAACCATGGCTGCCGGAAATCTGCGTATCCGGAAATCTGAAATCTGCTTCTTTCATTGTGAATGCTTAGGAGCCATGCGGGCGGAGAAAAGAGAGCCTGACCACCCTGAGACATAAAATTCCCTGCACCGCATTCGCTATCTGTTCTCCATGGCTGCGCACTGAGCGATCCTCTGGCTCTGACCTTCACTCACTCTCTGATGTCCCAGTACGGCTGTACGCGGGCAGGATACAGAGTTCGAGTGGCTTCCCGGGCATTCCTCCCCTCCGAAAAGGGATGGGACGCGAAGCCTTGTTCTGCCAGAGATTCCTGATCCTGGCCGAAAACGAATGAACTCGACATGATGATGGGCACACCCACGAGCAGCCACTTCAGCCAACCATGGCTGCCGGAAATCTGCGTATCCGGAAATCTGAAATCTGCTTCTTTCATTGTGAATGCTTAGGAGCCATGCGGGCGGAGAAAAGAGAGCCTGACCACCCTGAGACATAAAATTCCCTGCACCACATTCGCTATCTGTTCTCCATGGCTGACGCACTGAGCGATCCTCTGGCTCTGACCTTCACTCACTCTCTGATGTCCCAGTACGGCTGTACGCGCCGAAAAATCACTTAGTTGGTTAATTGTACAAAATAACGCCCAATCCGGCAAATTATTATAAGAAGATACCGGCCTCATCCGATCGAGAAACCCCGAAACCAGCATCGTGGTGTGCAGTTTTATTTATTGGCTTTTTGGTCTCCAGGGGAATGAATCAGTGACAATATGTCGGTACTGCGACTTCTTGTTTTTAACCGCGAAAAACGTAAAAGTTGGTATTTGTAATTCGTATGATTTCAGTTTTGAGGTGGCTTCCAAAGTTCACCGAAAGCCCCAATTCAAGGCCTGTTGTTTTAAGACAATTCAATAGCTGTGCCTCATGTTCATCAGTAATGTTTGTCATGGCAGATATAGTCAGGCTTATGGTCTTGCTTTAAAGGTTCACCCTCTGTGCCTTAAAAGAAATGCTCCTTGTGGAGAATTTCTTCTCCAGACACTCCTGATGCACTGCCTCAAGGAAAATACACCTCACTTCCCTGAACCGCATGGCATTCATCAGAAAACAAAATCTTTTCGTGTTTTTCGCGGTTATTAAACTCGTGATTTATAGTTCTCTCGCCAGTTGCCCGGGCTCTTCACCAAAGGAATGCCCCTTATGGAAAACTCCTTCTCCGGACGCTCCTGATGCACTGCCTCAAGGAAAATACACCTCACTTCCCTGAACCGCATGGCATTCATCAGGAAATAAAAATTTTCGTATATTTCGCGGTTATTAAACTCATGGTTCATAGCTCTCTCGCCAGTTGCCCGGGCTCTTCACCAAAGGAATGCCCCTTATGGAAAACTCCTTCTCCGGACACTCCTGATGCACTGCCTCAAGGAAGATACACCTCACTTCCCTGAACCGCATGGCATTCATCAGAAAACAAAATCTTTTCGTGTTTTTCGCGGTTATTAAACTCGTGGTTCATAGCTCTCTCGCCAGTTGCCCGGGCTCTTCACCAAAGGAATGCCCCTTATGGAAAACTCCTTCTCCGGACACTCCTGGCGCACTGCCTCAAGAAAACCACAACCCCACTTCTCTGAACCGCATGGCATTCATCAGAAAACAAAATCTTTTCGTGTTTTTCGCGGTTATTAAACTCGTGTATGCCCTCAGCGAATCATGCCGCCCAGGAATACCCTCAGGCGCAATTTCTTGACGTGATGCGGGCCCGGCCTCGGCGTTGTCGGGATCTCGGGATCCCAGTTGATAAATTGACTCACTCCTGGCAGCTCAGCCACGCTGTCCAGGGGGAATGCCCGGACTTCGTACGCGACACCACCCTGCAGCCCCGTAAATTCCGTCCTGACGGCTCCCCCGGGTGTCGGCATCGCAACAGACTGTTCCTCTATCAGTTCCCCGTATGAAAGCAGTTGTACCCGATACCCCAAGCCGAGCAATATTCCATCAACCGGGGCTCCGAAATCAGCATGATCCGCAGTGCGTCCGTAGCCATCATTTCCCGAATATTGCAAGTGTACCTGCACACGACCATTCGCCTTGTGCATCAGCTGCATGGCCAATGTTCCCTCAAGAACGTCGAGCAAGGTAAATGCTGCAGTGCTCATCGCGCCCGTTCCGGCACGGTTGACTGCCCGGAGCGAATAGCGTATCTGCTCTCCTCCTGCGTGCTTCTTGCGCAGCTGCGCCAGGACATGGCCTGACAACACATAAGAAGTGGCGGTTCCCGAGACGGGGTGGCTTTTTCCGTCCACAAAAAGCTGGTAGCTGTCTATCATCGCCCCGTTGCTGCTCGCCGCTTCCCAACTCAGGTTCACCTGATCTACGGACTTCCACCTGGCTCGCAAGCCCGAAGGTCTGCCAGGCACCGCTATGGTGCTGAACGCGCTCCTGTTTTCGGATGCCTGGGCAGGCTCCCCGGTGCCCGCCCGGTTGCGCGCATAGACCTGTAACGAATAGCTTCTCTTCGGCAGCAAGTCGGTGATCTCAATCTCGGCGTCAAAAGCACCTGCCGAGAAAAAGGTCTCGGTGCTGCGTCCTCCAGCACTCACAACCACCACGTAGCCAAAACCGGAGCCTGCAACGCGATCAGAAGAAGACGCAAGCGCATCACCCGCCAGGGGAGCGCAATCGTCATGTCCCATGACCATCAACACCAGGCGCGCAGTGGTTTGGCCGGGCACCAGATCCGTTATCGTCGTCGCGCCCGGAAGACCGGGCAAATAGAAGTGACCGGCTGCCGGATAACCAGCGATATCTCCGCGCACAGCGCGAAGACGGTACGGGTGGGGGCAAGCCCCCTGTCTGTTTTTCCGAAACTCAGCCAGAAAATCTCCGTTGAAGTCAAAAGTCGGTGCTGTGACTTCCCGTATTGTTCCTGCCAGCTCAAGTTCGTAGGAATCAACCGCTGAACTTCCCGCCGCCCACGTGAAGCGCAAATGATCCGGAGATTCCCAGCTCACCGCCAAATCAACCGGTGTGGCAGGAATGTCAGCAATCGCGCGCAGCAAGGGTAACGTACGGGTATTGCCAAAATGCCAGACTTCCGGTTCCCAGCCGGCATAGGTCGTGGCATCTGCGCATCTCTGCCCCACAGCAGTCGGGCAACGCAACTGGGTCAGAGTGCGAGGTGAACTGCCGCCCGACGAGCCATTGCCCACCAAAGCTGCCTGTGCAGACACGGGTGCGTAACTGCGATCAATCACCGCATCCGGAGCAGAATAACCCGCCAGACTCCCGGTGCTGCCCGATTCCCCAACAACCCTGTTCGCTGCATAGCTGTCCTGTATGCGGCGGATATTGTTTCCGACCAGTCCCCCGATGGAGAAATGACCCCGCACCTCACCGAGTGCATAGCTCGCATGGACAGAACCGGAGTTGATGCCCACCAGTCCGCCAATACGGCTATCTCCGCTGACCGACACGTCGGCATAGCTGTAGGCAATGGTGCTTCCGCTGTAGCCGACCAGACCGCCGGCGCGCGAGCCGTCCACAGCGATGGCCGAACCTGTCGCGTAACAGTGCAAAATCGTGCTTCCCTGGCTATAGCCAACCAGACCGCCAGCATTGTCCCGCCCTTCACCCGAGACGCGCACCGCCGCATCGGCACTGCTGTACAAAATAGTGGCTCCCAGAGCCAGTCCGGCCAGACCACCGGCAGACTCAAGCGCGCGTACTTGCGAAGCCCTCACCGTGCTGCCCACGACCCGACCTTTTGCCTTCACATAACCGACCAGACCGCCGACGTACCTGCCCCCGTCAACCTCGGCACTGGCACCACTGTCAATCAGCAAACCCCCGTTGCCACCCGCCAGCCCGCCAATGTTGGCTCCAGCTCTGCTGCCGGAAACCTGTGCAGACCTCACGACACTGTTCATGACGGTTCCGTCGTTAAAGCCGACCAAGGCTCCGACGCTGTTTTTTCCTTTTACCCACGCATCAAGGAGCACCACTCCCTTGGCGATCCCGTCTTCTGCGAGTCTGGAAAACAGGCCAACCGTATCCGTCTCCGGGCGGTTAATGTGCAGAGCAGAGATTTGCCGCCCTGCCCCGTCGAAAGCGCCTGAAAAAGGCTCTATCGGATGAAAGCCGGCACCGCCTGACCACCCCCGACTCGGGCTGGCGTCAATGTTTGCCACCTGCACATAGTGAGCGTACAGATCAGAGCGCACATCCTGCAGTTGGCACAGCGTGGCAATTTGCCACGGGTTGTTGTTGCTGCCGTCACCCGATGCACTCTTCAGGCCTTTGCCGACGCATCCCGGAAAGCTGGTCACCGCACGGATCGTTGACGGCGATCCGGTGCCCACCGTGTTATGGGCGAAGGCTTCCAGCCGATATGCAAAGGCACTCTCAAGCCCCGTAAATTCCATCGTGACCGGGCTCAGAGGATTCCCCAGCGGAATGTCGCGTTCTTCAACCAGCTCCCCGGACGCATACAGACGTATCCGGTAAGCCAGGTGCAAAGCCATGGCTTCCGCTGACGTTGCGTAATCAGCGTCAACCGGCCTGCGGCCATAGCCATCATTGGCAGGGGCTGTAAAGCTGAGTCTCAGCGTGGAGACCCCCTGCTCCACGCGCATATCAGCCGGAGAATCAGGAACATCCAGCAGGCGCACGGAAACACGGGCAGCCTCGCCAACACCATAAAGGTTGTAGCCACGAACCGTTAAAAAGAGCGTATTCCCGCCTTCATAACGGGCGCGCAGCTTCTGCAACCAGTCCGATCCTCCCACGTAGTACAACGATGCGGTTTCCTCAGCAGCGATCGATGGAGCCTCAATCCGGTAAGCGATCAGTTCTTTGGTGTGAAGCGGAGGCTCCCAACGCAGCAACAAGGAAGACGGGGATTTCCACTGCGCGAGCAGGCGCAAGGGTTTGCCAGGAGTCTCAAAGCCCCGCAGAACCGGCAGTGTCCTGTAATCTCCGAAAGACCAGATCTCGGCACTCCAGCCTGAGTATGTTGACCTTCCCGCACACGCCAGGCCGGGGGCAGTGGGGCAACGCAGTTGCTGCAGCGTCCGCAAGAAGCCTGATCCCTGCCCTGCGTCATCTGCCACAAAAGGCATGCCGCCGCCATTGCCGCGAGGCAACGCTGCCGCATAGCTGTCGGTGATGCCTCCCGGACTGCTGCCGGCAAAACTTCCAGGCTGTCCGGCTCCGGATACCGACCCTGCCGCGTAGCTGCGACTGACGGCGCCCTGATTGTCCGCCACAAGACCCGCGACCAGACCTTCCCCGGTCACAAAAGCTGTTGTGTAACTGTCAGTCACCGAGCCCAGGTTGTCTGCGACCAGACCACCCGCCCGAACTGCTCCTGACACCGAGCCTCCGGCATAGCTTGTATCAATACTCCCGGTTACCAGATTTCTCCCGACCAGGCCACCCGCTACTTGGCCTCCCGGCTCTGCCGCCAGCTGTGCCGCGCTGCCGCTAATCGTGCCTGCGTTGATACCGACGAGTCCTCCCGCCACTTGCCCGCCAAAAAGTGAGCCCGTCACCCCGCTGTTCACGATCCTTCCTCCCTCATTCCTGCCCGCCAGGGCTCCCACGTTGACGCTTCCCCAAAGCTGCGCGTTCACCAGCACGACCTGCTGCAACAGACCGCCCTGAAGCTGCGCAAACATGCCGACATCTTCCATCGCCTCAGAGCGCACCTTTAAATGGAAAATCTGATGACCGGCACCATCAAGGGAACCGGAAAAATCAGCAATCGGCGCAAAGCCTTCTCCGGCTCGCCAGTCCCGGGATGGACCTGCCTCAATATCGCTTGCCAGCCGGTAGTGGGCTACAGGGGCAGAACGAATACCTTGCAATTGGCACAGCGTGGCAATCTGCCAGGGATCGTCCTCGCTGCCCGAGCCGCCCGAACCGCCTGCCGACATCAGGGCTTCCCCGTCGCACTGCCAGGGACGGGTAAATGCCGACAGGAAAAATGACGACCCTTCTCCAACATTGTTATAGGGTGTTGCCACCACTTCATAGAAGCTGTCGCTTGCCAGACCCGAAAATTCCACAACTGCGGATGTTTCGCCGGCTGTGTGCGCAAGCTCCCGTTCCTGCACGAGTTCTCCCCCGGCGTACAACCGTACCCGGTAACCCAGACCTGCGGGAACCCCGACACCCGTGTATCCGTAAGCCGGGTCTTCCGGTGATTGGCCGTAGCCGTCGTCAGCCGGAGCCATAAGCAACACCTGCAGCGAAAATGCCTGCGCCGATGCCCGAACAACCGTCAATTTGCCTGGGGCTCTCAGCAGCCTGATCACAACCGTCGTCGCTTCGCTCATGCCATGACGGTTATATCCACGTACGCTGACTTGCACGGTACTGCCCCTATATTCGGAACGGAGGCTTTGCAACAGGTGCCTGCCGAGCGTAAAAGATGCGGATCTCGTTTCCAGGGAACGCCCTGCCACCTCCACCCAATAGCCGGCGTTCAGACTTCCTGTTTTCGCAGCTGTCCAGTTCAGTTCCAGTTCACCTTCCAGGTTCCATTTCGCCTGCAGGCGCGAAGGGGGGGCAGGTGGCACTGTTCGCAGGGCGCGATGAGCCGGAAGCGTCTGCTCGTCCCCGAAATACCAGACCTGTGTGCTCCAGCCGGAATAACTGACCGCTCCCTGACACGTGTCTCCCGGCAAAAGAGGGCACTGTAATTGCGCCAGCGTGCGGGAAAAATTGTTTTCTGTGGCATCCTCTTCCCCGCTGCCCACGAGTTGCAGCGCGCTGCTGCCGACACCCGGCTCCAGCGCGTAATTTGCAGCCATATCGGTGCCTTCGGAATACCCCACCAGCATGCCCGCCTGATTGTTCCCGCTAACCAGACCAGCCGCATAACTGTCGTCAATCCTGATGTTGTTGTCGGTGCTGCGCTCACTGTTCCCCGCCAAGCCGCCCACCTGCTCATTTCCGCTTACCGAACCAGTCGCATAGCTGTCGTCAATCGAGCCGTACCTGCTTTCTCCCACCAAGCCGCCCACCTGCTCATTTCCGCTGACCGCTCCGGTCGCATGGCTTCTGAGGATTGACCCTGAGCTGAGGCCCGCCAGACCACCCACACTATTTCCTTCGCTGACAACCGTGCTGTCCGAGTGGCTGTCAACTATGGAATTGGAATTGTGGTTACCCGCCAGCCCGCCCACATCTTCTACCCCGCTGACCGCTCCTGCCGAATAAGAGCCGCTTATAAAGCCATAGTTATTACCCACCAGTCCGCCTACATATTGATGCCCGCTCACCGTTGACTGCGCGTGGCTGTGATAGATCGAAGCTTCGTTGGCTCCCACCAGTCCACCAACACTGCTTGCGCCGCTCACACCTCCTCTCGCGTACGAACTGCGTATCCTCGCGCCCCACGCATTCCAGCCCACCAGTCCGCCTATTGTGTTGCCGTGCCACCGGACAGTGGTCGTTCCGACAACGGCAGACTCCGAATGGCTGAGCTCGATCAGCCCATGGTTCTCACCCGCTACTCCTCCCACACGTCTCCGACCGCCTATCAACCCCGTCACCGTGCTGCCATTGATGCTTCCATTTGCCTCAACGCTTCCTGCCAGGGCTCCTGTTGCATCTCTGCCCCGTACTGTGACATTCACGAGTGCCAGCCTTTGCAGGGCACCCCCGCTGAGCTTCCCGAACAGCCCGACATGGTCTGTTTGCCCAGGATTGATCAAAAGATTCAGAACGCTGTGACCACTCCCGTCCAGAGAGCCGGAAAAAAATTCAATCGGAGGAAAACCCTTTCCGTCTCGCCACTCGTGGCTTTGCTTCGCGTCTATATCGTTTGCCAGCCGATAATGCGCTGCCGTGTCGTAACGCATTTCATGCAACTGGCAAAGTGTACCGACCTGCCAGGAGTCATCCTCGCTGCCAGA
Source organism: uncultured candidatus Poriferisulfidus sp. (assembly GCA_965215765.1). Classification (GTDB taxonomy): domain Bacteria; phylum Pseudomonadota; class Gammaproteobacteria; order Poriferisulfidales; family Oxydemutatoraceae. The sequence goes on from OZ244118.1 coordinate 2,496,039, forward strand.
GCCTGCTGCTGTTATCACCGCTGCCCGTGGACACGCCTCAACGTAGGTGAAAATCGGTGCTATCACCGTTGTTGAGCCTGTGCCCGCCTTGTTTCTGGCAAACACCCTGACTTCGTACCTGGAACCACCTTCCAGGCCTGAAAATTCCACTACGGTCGAACTTGACCATTCCTGCTGCGTCATGCGCCGATCTTCTTTCAACCGGCTTTTTGAAAACAGTTGCACGTGGTATGCGAGATCCAGAGCAACTCCGCCTGCCGGCTCCCCGTACGCGCTGCTGCCCAGAGCGTGTCCGTAGCCGTCAGTAGCAGCCTCGGTAATGGTGACCCGTATTGTCGACAGCCCCGAAGCTGTCTGGGTCCCCACCACCCCCGGAACTTTCATCAAATGGAAACTTCCCGACGCTGCATCTCCCGCAACGCCTCCTTTTACGCCGCGTATGGAATAGTGAATTTCACTGCCGCTGGCGTAACGCTCACGCAATTCAGCCATCAATGTATCGTCAAGCGAGAAACGGGATACCTTGGTGTCTCGAATGATTCCGCCCACCTCCACCTCAAAGGAACTCACGGCAACTCCTTGATGCCACCCCCAGTGCAGCGTCAATCCATCCGTCAAATTCCAGCTTTCCCGGACTGCAATCGGTGCAACGGGAACATCCGCAAGCACCCGGAGCACAGGCAGCATGCGGAAGTGCCCGAAGTGCCAAATCCGCGTATCCCAACCCAGATACACGCCAGCTGCCCGACAAAGATTGACGGGCAACATCGAGCACTTCATTTGCTCCACGGTGCGCAAATCACTGCCCTGTACTGCACCGTTATCCTTGCCCACCAGGCTGTCCCCGTCGCCCAGCTTGCTGGCATAACTGCGGGCTATCGTGCCACCGTTGACTCCGACCAGCCTGCCCGACAAATCAGTTCCTCCTACAGCACCAGTGCTATAGGCACTTCTGACCAAGCCGCTGTTTACTCCCGCCAGTCCACCTGTCTGACTGCCTCCGGTCACTGCACCTTGTGCGTAGCTGTTGCTGAGGCTTCCTTTGTTTTCGCCGACCAGTCCGCCTGTCTGACTGTCTCCGGTCACTGTGCCTCGTGCATAACTGTCACTGATGTTTCCTTTGTTTTCGCCGACCAGACCCCCGACCTTGTTCTTTCCACTCACACGTGCTTGTCCTGCTGTGCTGCCATTCACGACGCTGGCATTTTCCAGGTTCACTCCTACCAGCCCACCTGTCTGACTGCCTCCGGTCACTGCGCCTTGTGCATGGCTGTTCACGATGGTTCCCTTGTTTACTCCCGCCAGCCCGCCTGTCTGACTGTCTCCGGTCACTGCGCCTCGTGCATAACTGTTACCGATGCTTCCCTTGTTTCCGCCGACCAGACCCCCAACCTTGTTCTTTCCACTCACACGTAATTCCAGGACTGCATGGCTACTCACGATGCTGGCGTTGCTTTCGCTCACACCCACCAGACCGCCCACCTGACTGTCTCCGGCCACTGTGCCTTGTGCATAACTGTTACCGATGTTTCCCTTGTTTACGCCGACCAGACCCCCAACTTGATCCTTCCCACTCACACGTGCATATCTGGCTGTATGGCCATTCACGATCCTGGCTTCGTTCACACCCACCAAGCCCCCAACCCCGCGGGCTGCTCCGACAACATGGATATTCGCGTAGCGGTTGCTGTCATGGCCCTTCATGTAGCTGTCACTGATGGTGCCGCCAAGGTGCCAACCCACCAGACCACCCACGTACGCGTAGCCCCATATAGAGTCGGTTCCGGTCACATCTCCATTCGCATGGCTGGAAGTGACCGAACCCCTGTTTTTGCCCACCAGACCTCCGACTTGATTGCCTCCTGTTACTGCCCCCACCGCTTGACTGCCTACAATCGTGCCACCGTCGTTCTGACCCACCAGACCTCCGGCAACATACGTGTCGCTAGAGTTCTCCCCAACCCTTACCAATGCCACGCTGTTGCGGATGACACCGCCCTGATTCAGACCAACCAGCCCACCGATGGTTCTGTCCCCGTCAACCTTGCCATCAACCTCGCTGTCCTCAATCGTCCCCCGATCGTTCAGCCCAACCAGAGAACCGACATTCGCTCCGCCTTTCGTCACAAAATTCACCAGCTTCACGCGCTTCAGCAATCCACCCTGCAGCATGCCAAACAGCCCTATATTCTCGAATGCTTCGTCTGTTGTGTTGACCTTCAAATTGGAAATCTTGTAACCGTTGCCATCATAAGTGCCAGAAAAATCCTTGATCGGTGTAAAACCGTTTTTCCAGCCATGCGTCATCGTCGTTGCGTCTATATCCTTGATCTGGACGTAGTGCGACTGGGGCGATGCTTCCACATCGCGCAAATGGCATGCGTTTTCTACCTGGTAGGGATCACTTTCAGTTCCGGAACCTGCCATGGCCTGCGAACTTGCAGCACACGCGAGCTCAGGATCCATATAGGGAAATTGGCTGCCGTTGTAATAGGTGTCTCCGTAATTGAGAAGGTTGAAGGCTCTTTCGTCCGCATAAATCCCGCCCATTCCATCACCGTACATAATGCATGTTCCGTATCCAGGGATCGGCTGGGATGTTTGAATCCCTATCACCAAGCCGGTCTTTTTATAAAATGCGGATGAACCGGACGCTCCATGCGTAGGAGAGATGCCCTTATACTTTAAACTTATGCTCCCGCACACTCCTTCGCAGAAAGGCAGGATGCCTCCGTCGCCCCATAGTCTTTCAAACTCACCCCACTGCTGAGGCCTGGAGCCAGCGTGGTGTACGGAGTAACCACTGAATTTAACGGTAGTGCGGGTCTCCCACCCCAACAATTTATAATCTCCGCTCTTGAACCCGACAAGCCGTCCAACAAGACGCACAATCCCCCAATCCCCACCATCACCACCATGCTTCCGTGGTTTCTTTCCTGCCACGTACCTCATACCGAAGGCGTATGAACCACCAAGAGTAGTGACGAAGAATCGCAAAAACGGCTTGTCCGCAGCGTTAGTGTCCACTTCAGGGAAAAGGTGAAACGCTGTCAGAATGTAGGGAGCTCCATCACCCGACTTGTTCTTTATAAAAGTCCCAGTCCCGCAGCCACCACCATTGTCAGAATGGCTGCACAATTTTACGACACCTTTGGTTACATCCCGCACGTAAGCCGGGCTCTCGCTGTTTACATAGTTGTTCTTACCGGGTCGACGCCAAGTGCCTGCGCGCACGCAACTGTCGGCTTGCCTCGGAGGCGCCAGGTTCCTGATTCCCTCTCCGTATAAAACCCCGTTGTTATCCTTGAATGTGTGCCCCACTTTTTCGACCGAAAAAGGAAAATCGCCTGGTTCCAGGTGGTAACTGTCCGGAACCCAAAACTCTATGACAACGGTGTCACCAGACACCGGGAACGCCACAAAGCTGCCATCATTACGTGACAAGCCGCGACCCGTGTACTCTACGAGCTCTTGATTGCTGTCTCCGGCGGGTGCATAGACATTCACCGACATACCCGGGTCAAGGGGAAAACCAGAAAAATATAACCACAGCCGCAGGGCAGACGGAGAGCGAATCTGCGCCTGCCAGACATCAAGACCATCTTCCTGTTTGACCAGTGCCCAGTTGGAACGCCTTAACCGGACGTCCCGGGCAATGCTGGTGTAGTTGACCGTTGTCGCACGAAGCAGTTCACGAATGCGCTCCTGTTCCTGCGTGCTGAAAGATCCCAAGTTCAGTTGCTGTGCGCGGGCAGGATACAGAGTTCGAGTGGCTTCCCGGGCATTCCTCCCCTCCGAAAAGGGATGGGACGCGAAGCCTTGTTCTGCCAGAGATTCCTGATCCTGGCCGAAAACAAATGAACTCGACATGACGATGGGCACACCCACAAGCAGCCACTTCAGCCAACCATGGCTACCGGAAATCTGCGTACCCGAAAATCTGAAACCTGCTTCTTTCATTGTGAATGCTTAGGAGCCATGCGGGCGGAGAAAAGAGAGCCTGACCACACTGAGACATAAAATTCCCTGCACCACATTCGCTATCTGTTCTCCATGGCTGACGCACTGAGCGATCCTCTGGCTCTGACCTTCACTCACTCTCTGATGTCCCAGCACGGCTGTACGCACAGGGAAATCACTAGTGGGTTAATTGTACAAAATAACGCCCAATCCGGCAAATTATTATTAAGAAGATACCGACCCCATCCGACCGGAAAACCCCGAAAACAGCACCAAGGTGTACTGTCTTATTTGTGAGCTTTTTGGTCTATAAGGGGGTGAATCAGTGGCAATAGTCGGCACTGCGACTTCCTGTTTTTAACCGCGAAAAACGTGAAAGTTGGTATTTGCAATTCGTATGATTTCAGTTTTGGGGCAGCTTCCAAAGTTCACCGAAAGCCCCAATTCAAGGCCTGTTGTTTTAAGACAATTCAACAGTTGTGCTTCATGTTCATCAGTAATGTTTGTCATGGCAGATATAGTCAGGCTTATGGACTTGCTTTAAAGGTTCACCCTCTGTGCCTTGAAAGGAATGCTCCTTTCAGAAAACTCCTTCTCCAGACACTCCTGGCACACTGCCCCAAGTAAGCCACACCTCATTTCCCTGAATCGCATGGCATTCATCAGAAAACAAAATCTTTTCGTGTTTTTCGCGGTTATTAAACTCGTGGTTCATAGTTCTCTCGCCAGTTGCCCGGGCTCTTCACCAAAGGAATGCTCCTTATGAAAAATTCCTTCTCCGGACACTCCTGGCACACCGCCTCAAGAAAACCACAACCCCACTTCTCTGAATCACATAGCATTCATCAGAAAACAAAACCTTTTCGTGTTTTTCGTGTTTTTCGCGGTTATTAAACTCGTGTATGACCTTAGCGAACCATACCGCCCAGGAACGCTCTCAGGCGCAATTTCTTGACGTGATGCGAACCTGGTCTCGGCGTCGTCGGAATCTCGGGATCCCAGTTGATAAACTGCCTCACTCCTGGCAGCTCAGCCGCGCTGTCCCGGGGAAATGCCCGGACTTCGTACGCAACACCACCCTGTAGCCCCGTAAATTCTGTCTTGACGGCTCCCCCGGGTGTCGGCATCGCAACAGACTGCTCCTCTATCAGTTCTCCGTACGAAGGCAGTTGTACCCGATACCCCAAGCCGAGCAATATTCCGTCAACCGGGGCACCGAAATCAGCATGATCCGCAGTGCGTCCATAGCCATCATTTCCCGAATATTGCAAGTGTACCTGCACACGACCATTCGCCTTGTGTATCAGCTGCATGGCCAATGTTCCCTCAAGAACGTCGAGCAAAGTAAATACCGCCGTACCCATCACGCCCGCTCCGGCACGATTGACTGCCCAGAGCGAATAGCGTATCTGCTCTCCTCCTGCATACATATTACGCAGTTGCGCCAAGACATGGCCTGACAACACATAAGAAGTGGCGGTTCTTGTGCTCGGGTGGCTTTTCCCGTCCACGGAAAGCTGGTAGCTGTCTATCGTCGCCCCGTTGCTGCTCGCCGCTTCCCAACTCAGGTTCACCCGGTTTGTGGACTCCCACCTGGCTCGCAAGTCTGAAGGTTTGCCAGGTGCCGCTATGGTGCTGAACGCGCTCCTGTTTTCGGATGCCTGGGCGGGCTCCCCGGTGCCCGCCCGGTTGCGCGCATAGACCTGTAACGAATAGCTTCTCTTCGGCAGCAAGTCGGTGATCTCAATCTCGGTGTCAAAAGCACCTGCCGAGAAAAAGGTCTCGGTGCTGCGTCCTGCGGCACTCACAACCACCACGTAGCCAAAGCCTGTGAGCATGGCGTAGTCAGGTGAAGTCGCCAGGGAAGCGCAATCGCCATATCCCATGGTCGTCAACACCAGGCGCGCAGTGGTTTGACCGGGCACCAGCTCCGTTATCGTCGTCGCGCCCGGAAGACCGGGCAAATAGAAGTAAGCGGCTGCCTGATAACCAGCGACATCTCCGTGTATAGCGCGAAGACGGTACGGGTGGGGGCAAGCCTCTTGCTTGTTTTTCCGAAACCCGGCCAGAAAATCTCCGTCAAAGTCAAAAGTCGGAGCTGTGACCTCCCGTATTGTTCCTGCCAGTTCAAGTTCGTACGAATCAACCGCTGGACTTCCCGCCGCCCAAGTGAAGCGCAGATGATCCGGAGATTCCCAGCTCACCGCCAAATCAACCGGTGTGGCAGGAATATCGGCAAGCGCGCGCAGCAAGGGCAACGTGCGGGTATTGCCAAAATGCCAGGCTCCCGGTTCCCAGCCGGCATAAGTCGTGGCACCTGCGCATCTCTGCCCCGCCGCAGTCGGGCAACGCAGCTGGGTCAGAGTGCGAGGTGAAGAGCCATCCGTTGAGCCATTGCCCACCAAAGATGCCTGTGCAGACACGGGTGCGTAACTGCGATCAATCACCGCATCCGGAGCAGAATAACCTGCCAGACTCCCGGTGCTGCCCGACTCCCCAACAACCCTGTTCACCGCATAGCTGTCCTGAATGCGGCGGATATTGCTTCCGACCAACCCCCCGGTGATGGAGCGACCCCGTACCTCACCGAGTGCATAGCTCGCATGGACAGAACCGGCGTTGATGCCCGCCAGTCCGCCAACACGATCAGCTCCGCTGACTGACACGTCGGCATAGCTGTAGGCAATGGTGCTTCCGCTGTAGCCGACCAGACCGCCGGCGCGCGAGCCGTCTACAACGATGGCCGAACCTGTCGCGTAACAGTGCAAAATCGTGCTTCCCTGGCTATAGCCAACCAGACCGCCAGCATTGCCCCGCCCTTCACCCGAGACGCGCACCGCCGCGTCGGCACTGCTGTGCAAAATAGCGGCTCCCAGAGCCAGGCCAGCCAGACCGCCGGCAGACTCAAGCGCGCGTACTTGTGAATCCCTCACCGTGCTGCCCACGACCCGACCTTTTGCTTTCACATAACCGACCAGACCGCCGACGTATCTGCCCCCGTCAACCTCGGCACTGGCACCACTGTCAACCAGTAATCCTCCGTTGCCACCCGCCAGCCCGCCAATGTTGACTCCGGCTCTGTTGCCGGAAACCTGTGCAGACCTCACGACGCTGTTCATGACGGTTCCGTCGTTAAAGCCGACCAAAGCTCCGACGCTGTTTTTTCCTTTTACCCACGCATCAACGAGCACCACTCCCTTGGCGATCCCGTCTTCTGCGAGTCTGGAAAACAGGCCAACCGTATCCGTCTCCGGGCGGTTAATGTGCAGAGCAGAGATTTGCCGCCCTGCCCCGTCGAAAGTGCCTGAAAAGGACTCTATCGGATGAAAACCGGCGCCGCCTGACCACTCCCGACTCGGGCTGGCGTCAATATCTGCCACCTGCACATAGTGAGCGTGCAGATCAGAGCGCACATCCTGCAGTTGGCACAACGTGCCAATTTGCCACGGGTTGTTGTTGCTGCCGTCACCCGATGCACTCTTCAGACCCTTGCCTGCGCATCCCGGAAAGCTGGTCACCGCCCGGATCGTTGACGGCGATCCGGTGCCCACCGTGTTATGGGCGAAGGCTTCCAGCCGATATGCAAAGGCACTCTCAAGCCCCGTAAATTCTATCGTGACCGGGTTCAGAGGACTCCCCAGCGGAATGTCGCGTTCTTCAACCAGCTCCCCGGTCGCATACAGACGTATTCGGTAAGCCAGGTGCAAAGCCATGGCTTCCGCTGACGTTGCGTAATCAGCGTCACCCGGTTTGCGACCGTAGCCGTCATTGGCCGGGGCTGTAAAGCTGAGTCTCAGCGTGGAGACCCCCGGCACCACGCGCATATCAACCGGAGAATCAGGAACATCCAGCAGGCGCACGGAAACACGGGCAGCTTCGCCAACACCATAAAGGTTGTAGCCGCGAACCGTTAAAAAGAGCGTATTCCCGCCTTCATGACGGGCGCGCAGCTTCTGCAACCAGTCTGATCCTCCCACGTAGTACAACGATGCGGTTTCCTCAGCAGCGATCGATGGAGCCTCAATCCGGTAAGCGATCAGTTCTTTGGTGTGAAGCGGAGGCTCCCAACGCAGCAACAAGGAAGACGGGGATTTCCACTGCGCGAGCAGGCGCAAGGGTTTGCCAGGAGTCTCAAAGCCCCGCAAAACCGGCAGTGTCCTGTAATCTCCGAAAGACCAGATCTCGGCACTCCAGCCTGAGTATGTTGACCTTCCCGCACACGCCAGGCCGGGGGCGGTGGGGCAACGCAGTTGCTGCAGCGTCCGCAAGGAGCCTGATCCCTGCCCGGTGTCATCTGCCACAAAAGGCACGCTGCCACCATTGCCGCCATTGACGCGAGGCAACGCTGCTGCGTAGCTGTCGGTGATGCCTCCCGAACTGCTGCCGGCAAAACCTCCAGGCTGTCCGGCTCCGGACACCGACCCTGCCGCATAGCTGCGGCTGACTGTGCCTTGATTGTTTGCCACAAGACCTGCAACCAGACCTTCCCCGGTCACAAAAGCTGTTGTGTAGCTGTCAGTCACCGAGCCCAGGTTGTCTGCGACCAGACCACCCGCCCGAACTGCTCCTGACACCGAGCCTCCGGCATAGCTTGTATCAATACTCCCGACTGTCAGGTTTTTCCCGACCAGACCACCTGCAACCTGAGCTCCCGGCTCTGTCGTCAGTTGAGCCGCGCTGCCGCTGATCGTGCCTGCGTTGATGCCAACGAGTCCTCCCGCCACTTGCCCGCCAAAAAGTGAGCCCGTCACCCCGCTGTTCACGATCCTTCCTCCCTCGTTCCTGCCCGCCAGGGCACCCACATTGACGCTTCCCCAAAGCTGCGCGTTCACCAGCACGACCTGCTGCAACAGACCACCCCGAAGCTGCGCAAACATGCCGACATCTTCCAGCGCATCAGAGCGCACCCATAAGTGGAAAATCTGATAACCGGCACCGTCAAGGGAACCGGAAAAATCGGCGATCGGTGCAAAACCTTCTCCGGCTCGCCAGTTCCGGGATGGGCCTGCCTCAATATCGCCTGCCAGCCGGTAGTGAGCTGCAGGAACAGAGCGAATGTCCTGCAATTGGCACAGCGTGGCAATCTGCCAGGGATCGTCCTCGCTGCCCGAGCCGCCCGAACCGCCTGCCGATGCCAGGGCTTCTCCGTCGCACTGCCAGGGACGGGTAAATGCCGACAGGAAAAATGACGACCCTTCTCCAACATTGTTATAGGGTGTTGCCACCACTTCATAGAAGCTGTCGCTTGCCAGACCCGAAAATTCAACAACTGCAGATGTTTTGCCAACTGTGTGCGTACGCTCCCGCTCCTGCACCAGTTCTCCCCCGGCGTACAACCGTACCCGGTAGCCCAGACCTGCGGGAACCCCGACACCCGTGTATCCGTAAGCCGGGTCTTCCGGTGATTGGCCGTAGCCGTCGTCAGCCGGAGCCATAAGCGACACACGCAGTGAAAACGCTTGCGCCGATGCCCGAACGACCGTCAATTTGCCTGGGGCTCTCAGCAGTCTGATCACAACCGTCGTCGCTTCGCTCATGCCATGGCGGTTATATCCACGCACGCTGACTTGCAAGGTACTGCCCCTATATTCGGAACGGAGGCTTTGCAACAGGTGCCTGCCGAAGGTAAAAGATGCGGACTCCGTTTCCAGGGAACGCCCTGCCATCTCCACCCAATAGCCGGCGTTCAGGCTTCCTGTTTTCGCGGCTGTCCAGCTCAGTTCCAGATCACCTTCCAGGTTCCATCGCGCCTGCAGGCGGGAAGGGGGAGCAGGTGGCACTGCTTGCAGGGCGCGATGGGTCGGGAGCGTCTGCTCGTCCCCGAAATACCAGATTTTGGTGCTCCAGCCGGAGTAGCTGACTGCTCCCTGGCACGTGTCTCCCGGCAAAAGGGGACACTGCAATTGCGCCAGCGTGCGGGAAAAATTGTTTTCTGTGGTGTCGTCTTCCCCGCTGCCCACGAGTTCCAGCGCGCTGCTGCCGGCACCCGGCTCCAAGGCGTAATTTGCAGCCATATCGGTGCCCACGGATTGCCCCACCAGCATGCCCGCCTGATTGTTCCCGTTAACCAGACCAGTCGCATAACTGTCTTCAATACTGATGTTTCTGCTGTAGTAGAGTTCACTGTTTCCCACCAGGCCGCCTATCTGCACATTCCCGCTGACCAAACCAGTCGCATAGCTGTCGTCAATCGAGCCGTACTTGGTTTTTCCCACCAGTCCACCTACCTGATCAGTTCCACTGACCGCTCCGGTCGCATGGCTTCTGAGGATTGACCCTGAACTCATGCCCACCAGACCTCCCACATGGTTCCCCGCGCTGATAACCTTGCTGTCCGAGTGGCTGTCAGCTATGGAATAGTAATCGTTCCAGCCCACCAGCCCGCCCACATTTCTCGTTCCGCTGACCACTCCTGCCGAATAAGAGCCGAATATAAAGCCAACGTTATAACCCGCCAGCCCGCCCACAGAAGAACGCCCGCTCACCGTTGACTGCGCTTGGCTGTGGTAGATCGGAGCTTGATTGAGCCCTACCAGTCCACCAATATTGTCTGCTCCGCTCACACTTCCTCTCGCGTGCGAACTGCGTATCCTCGCGCCCGAGAAGTTGGCACCCACCAGTCCGCCTATTGTGTTGCCGTGCCCCTGGGAATCAACCGTTCCGGCAACGGTAGACTCCGAATGGCTGAGCTTGATCAAGCCATGGTTCTCACCTGCCACTCCTCCCACACGATCCCGACCGCCTATCAACCCCGTTACCGTGCTGCCCTTGATGCTTCCATTTGCCGCAACGCTTCCTGCCAGGGCTCCTGTTGCATCTCTGCCCCATACTGTGACATTCACTAGCGCCAGCCTTTGCAGAGCACCACCGCTGAGTTTCCCGAACAGCCCGACATGGTCTGTCTGCCCAGGATTGATCAAAAGACTCAGAACGCTGTGACCACTCCCGTCCAGAGAGCCGGAAAAAGATTCAATCGGAGGAAAACCCTTTCCGTCACGCCACTCGTGGCTTTGCTTCGCGTCTATGTCGTTTGCCACCCGATAATGCGCTACCGTGTCGTAACGTATTTCCTGCAACTGGCAAAGTGAGCCAACCTGCCAGGGGTCATCCTCGCTGCCAGAGCCCGCTGCTGTTATCACCGCTGCCCATGGACACGCGCCAACGTAGGTGAAAACCGGCACTGCCTCCGTTGGGCCTGCGCCCGCCTTGTTTCTGGCAAATACCCTGACTTCATACCTGGAACCACCTTCCAGGCCTGAAAATTCCAATACGGCCGAACTTGACCATTCCTGTTGTGTCTTATGCCGATCTTCTTTCAACAGGCCTTTTGAAAACAGTTGCACGTGATATACGAGATCCAGCGCAACTCCGCCTGCCGGCTCCCCGTACGTGCTGCTGCCCGGAGCGCGTCCGTAGCCGTCATCATCAGCCTCGGTAATGGTGACCCGTATAGTCGACAGCCCTGAAGCTGTCTGAGCTCTCACCGCCCCCGGAATTTTCATCAAATAAAAACTTCCCGACGCTGCATCTCCCGCAACGCCTCCTTTTACGCCGCGTATGGAATAATAGATTTCACTGCCGCTGGCGTGACGCTCACGTAATTCAGCCATTAATGAGCCGCCAAGCGCGAAGCGGGTTCCCTCGGTGTCTCGAATGATTCCGCCCACCTCAAGCTCATAGGAATTCACGACAACTCCTTGATGCTCCCACTGCAGCGTCAATCCACCTCTCAAATTCCAGTTTGCCCGGACTGCAAGTGGTGCAGCGGGAACATTCGTGAGCACCCGGAGCACGGGCAGCATGCGGGAGTGCCCGAAATGCCAAATTCGCGGATCCCAACCCAGATACACTCTGGATGCCCGGCAAAGATTGACGGGATCCATCGGACACTTCATTTGTTCCACAGTGCGCAAAGCACTACCCTGTACAGTGCCATCATTCCCGCCCACGAGGCTGTCCACGTCGCCCAGCTTGCTGGCATAGCTGCGAGCTATCGTGCCACTGTTGACCCCGACCAGTCTGCCCGGCAAATCAGTTCCTCCTACAGCACCAGTGCTATAGGCACTTCTGACCGTACCGCTGTTTTCGCCGACCAGACCGCCTGTCTGACTGCCTCCGGTCACTGTGCCTCGTGCGTAGCTATTACTGATGTTTCCTCTGTTTTCGCCGACCAGACCGCCGACTTGATCCTTCCCGCTCACACGTACTTCCGGGCGTGCATGGCTATTCACAATCCTGGCGTTGCTTTCGTTCACACCCACCAGACCGCCTGTCTGACTGTCCCCGGTCACTGAACCTCGTGCGTAGCTATTACTGATGTTTCCTTTGTTTTCGCCGACCAGACCGCCGACTTGATCCTTCCCGCTCACACGTACTGCCGGGCGTGTATGGCTGTTCACAATCCTGGCGTTGCTTTCGTTCACACCCACCAGACCGCCTGTCTGACTGTCCCCGGTCACTGCGCCTTGTGTGTAGCTGTCACTGATGCTTCCCTTGTTTTCGCCGACCAGACCGCCGACCTGATTCTTTCCACGTACTATCCCGAATGCTCGGCTGGTCACGATCCTGGCGTAGCCCCCGCTCACACCCACCAGACCACCCACCTGACTATTTCCGGACACTGGAACTTGTGCATAACTGTCACTGATGCTTCCCCAGTTTTCGCCGACCAGACCCCCGACTTGATTCTTTCCACGTACTTTCCCGAATGCTCGGCTGGTCACGATCCTGGCGTTGCCCTCGCCCACACCCACCAGACCACCTATTTGACTGTCTCCGGACACTGAACCTTGTGCGTAGCTGTCGCTGATGCTTCCCTTGTTTTCGCCGACCAGACCGCCGACCTTGTTCTTTCCAATCGCATTTGATCCAAACTCTGTATAGCTATTCACGATCTTGGCGTTGCTCTCGCTCACACCCACCAAGCCCCCAATCCCGGGGGCTGCTCCGACAACCTTGTTCTTCGTGTGGCTGCCACTGATGGTGCCGCCAAGGTGCCAACCCACCAGACCACCCACGTACGCGTAGCCCCATATAGAGCTGATCCCGGTCACATCTCCATTCGCATGGCTGGAAGTGACTGAACCTATGTTTTTGCCCACCAGACCACCGACTTGATTGCCTCCTGTTACTGCCCCAGACGCATGACTGCTTGCAATCGTGCCACCGTCATTCTGACCCACCAGACCGCCGGCAACCCATGTGCCTCTAGAATTCTTCCCAACCCTTACCGCCGACGCGCTGTTGCGGATGACACCGCCCTGATTCAGGCCAACCAGCCCACCGATGGTTTTGTCCCCGTCAACCTTGCCATCAACCTCGCTGTCCTCAATCGTCCCCCGATCGTTCAGCCCAACCAGAGAACCGACATTCGCTCCGCCGTTCGTCGAAAAATTCACCAGCTTCACGCGCTTCAGCAAGCCACCCTGCAACTCGCCAAACAACCCTGTGTTCTCGAATTCTCCGGCTGTTGCACTGACCTTCAAATTGGAAATTTTGTAACCGTTGCCATCATAAGTGCCAGAAAAGTCCTTGATCGGTGCAAAATCGTCTTTCCAGCCATGCGTCATCGTCGTTGCGTCTATATCTTTGATCTGGATGTAGTGCGACTCGGGCGATGTTTCCATGTCGCGCAAATGGCACAGGTTTTCTACTTGGTAGGGATCACTTTCAGTTCCGGAACCTGCCATGGCCTGCGAACTTGCAGTACACGCGAGCTCGGGATCCATATAGGGAAATTGGCTGTTGTTGTAATAGGTGTCTCCGTAATTGAGAATGTTGAAGGCTCTTTCGTCCGCATAAATCCCTCCCATCCCGTAATAGTATGAAGTGCACGTCTGGCTCTCAACGGGCGGCAGGGCATTATAAACCCCTATTATCAAGCCGGTTTCTTTATAAAACGCGGATGAACCGGACGCTCCATACGTAGGAGAGATGCTCTTATACGTTAAATCCAAAGACCCGCAAATCGCTCCTTCACAGAAAGGTGAGGTGCCTCTCTTGCCGCCGACGCCGTCGAGTGTCCAGTCATTCGCTGGCACTGCCACTGCACTTTCAAACTCATTCCACTGCTGAGGCTTGGAGCCGGAATGGTGTACGGAGTAGCCACTAAAAGTACCGGTAGTACGGGTCATCCACTCCAGCGATTTATAATCTCCAGATCCGGCAAACGACCCTTCAAGACGCACAATCGCCCAATCTCCACCCTCATCTCCCGACACTCTTGCCTTTCCTGCCACGTATTTCAAACCATGGGCGTATGAACCACCAGGAATGCCGATGAAGAATGGCAAAAACGGTTTGTCCACAGTGTCAGCGTCCACTTCAGGGAAAGCGTGAAATACTGTCAGAATGTAGGCTCCACCACCCGACTTGCTCTTTATAAAAGTTCCAGTCCCGCAGCCAGTATTTCCGTCAAAATAGCGGCACATGCTTACGACACCTTTGGTTACATCCCGCACGTAAGCAGGGCTGTTGCTGTCTACATAGATGTTGTTACTATTAAACACGACAAAGAGGGGGCTTGCGCGCTCGCAACTGTCGGCCTGTCTCCGAGGTGCCAGGTTCCTGACTCCCTCTCCGTATAAAACTCCGTTGTTATCCTTAAATGTGTGGCTCACTTTTTCGACCGAAAAAGGAAAATCGCCTGGCTCCAGGTGGTAACTGTCCGGAACCCAAAACTCTATGACAACGGTGTCACCAGATGTCGGGAACGCCACAAAACCGTCATCATCACGTGACAAGCCGCGTCCCGTGTACTCCACGATCTCTTCATTGCTGCCTCCGGCGAGGGCATAGACATTCGCCGACATCCCCGGGTCAAGGGGAAAACCAGAGAAATGTAACCACAGCCGCACGGCAGACGGAGAGCGAATCTGCGCCTGCCAGACGTCAAGGCCGTCTTCCTGTTTGACCAGTGCCCAGTTGGAACGCCTTAACCGGACGTCCCGGGCAATGCTGGTGTAGTTGATCGTTGTCGCACGAAGCAGTTCACGAATTTGCTCTTCTTCCTGTGTGCTGAAAGACCCCAAGTCCAGTTGCTGTGCGCGGGCAGGATACAGAGTTCGAGTGGCTTCCCGGGCATTCCTCCCCTCCGAAAAGGGATGGGACGCGAAGCCTTGTTCTGCCAGAGATTCCTGATCCTGGCCGAAAACAAATGAACTCGACATGACGATGGGCACACCCACAAGCAGCCACTTCAGCCAACCATGGCTACCGGAAATCTGCGTACCCGAAAATCTGAAACCTGCTTCTTTCATTGTGAATGCTTAGGAGCCATGCGGGCGGAGAAAAGAGAGCCTGACCACACTGAGACATAAAATTCCCTGCACCACATTCGCTATCTGTTCTCCATGGCTGACGCACTGAGCGATCCTCTGGCTCTGACCTTCACTCACTCTCTGATGTCCCGGCACGGCTGTACGCGGGCAGGATACAGAGTTCGAGTGGCTTCCCGGGCATTCCTCCCCTCCGAAAAGGGATGGGACGCGAAGCCTTGTTCTGCCAGAGATTCCTGATCCTGGCCGAAAACGAGTGAGCTTGATGTGATGATGGATACACCCACCACGAGCAAGTACTTCAGCCAACCATGGCTGCCGGAAATCTGCGCATCCGGAAATCTGAAATCTGCTTTTTTCATTGTGAATGCTTAGGAGCCATGCGGGCGGAGAAAAGAGAGCCTGACCACCCTGAGACATAAAATTCCCTGCACCATATTCGCTATCTGTTCTCCATGGCTGACGCACTATATGGATCTGATGTCCCAGCACGGCTGTACGCGGGCAGGATATGGAGTTCGAGTGGCTTCCCGGGCATTCCTCCCCTCCGAAAAGGGATGGGACGCGAAGCCTTGTTCTGCCAGAGATTCCTGATCCTGTCCGAAAACGAGTGAGCTTGACGTGATGATGGATACACCTACGAGCAAGTACTTCAGCCAACCATGGCTGCCGGATCTCTGCGCATCCGGAAATCTGAAACCTGCTTCTTTCATTGTGAATGCTTAGGAGCCATGCGGGCGGAGAAAAGAGAGCCTGACCACCCTGAGACATAAAATTCCCTGCACCATATTCGCTATCTGTTCTCCATGGCTGACGCACTGAGCACTCCTCTGGCTCTGACCTTCTCTCACTCTCTGATGTCCCAGTACGGCTGTACGCGGGCAGGATACAGAGTTCGAGTGGCTTCCCGGGCATTCCTCCCCTCCGAAAAGGGATGGGACGCGAAGCCTTGTTCTGCCAGTGATTCCTGATCCTGGCCGAAAACGAGTGAGCTTGGCGTGACGATGGATACACCCACCACGAGCAAGTACTTCAGCCAGACACGGCTGCCGGATCTCTGCGCATCCGGAAATCTGAAATCTGCTTTTTTCATTGTGAATGCTTAGGAGCCATGCGGGCGGAGAAAAGAGAGCCTGACCACCCTGAGACATAAAATTCCCTGCGCCACATTCGCTATCTGTTCTCCATGGCTGACGCACTGAGCGATCCTCTGGCTTTGACCTTCACTCACTCTCTGATGTCCCAGCACGGCTGTACGTGCCTGGAAATCACTTAGTGGGGTCAATTATATAAAATAGCACCCAATTCGGCAAATTATTATGAGAAGATACCGACTTCATCCGACCGCGAAACCCCGAAACCAGCACAGTGGCGTGCAGTCTTATTTGTTGGCTTTTTGGTCTCCAGGGGGGTAAATCAGTGACAATAGTCGGCACTGAGACTTCTTGTTTTTAACCGCGAAAGGCGGTTTCATTTATTTTTAACTGGGAAAAACATGAAAGTTGGTATTTGCAATTCGTATGATTTCAGTTTTGGGGCAGCTTCCAAAGTTCACCAAAAGCCCCAATTCAACAGTTGTGCTTCATGCTCATCAACAATGTTTGTCATGGCAGATAAGGTCAGGCTTATGGACTTGCTTTAAAGGTTCACCCTCTGTGCCTTGAAAGGAAGCCCCTTACGGAAAACTCATTCTCCGGACACTCTTGGCACACTGCCTCAAGTAAGCCACACCTCATTTCCCTGAATCGCATAGCATTCATCAGGAAACAAAACTTCTCGTGCTTTTCGTGGTTATTAAACTCGCGTATGCCCTCAGCGAACCATCCCGCCCAAAAAAACTTTCAGGCGCAATTTCTTGACGTGATGCGGACCGGGTCTCGGCGTCGTCGGGATCTCGGGATCCCAGTTGATAAATTGACTCATCCCTGGCAACTCAGCCACGCTGTCCCGAGGGAATGCCCGGACTTCGTACGCGACACCACCCTGCAGCCCCGTAAATTCCGTCCTGACGGCTCCCCCGGGCGTCGGCATCGCAACAGACTGTTCCTCCATCAGTTCCCCGTATGAAATCAGTTGCACCCGATACCCCAAGCCGAGCAATATTCCGTCAACCAAGGCTCCGAAATCAGCATGATCCGCAGTGCGTCCATAGCCATCATTCCCCGAATACTGCAAGTGTACCTGCACACGACCATTCGCCTTATGCACCAGCTGCATGGCCAATGTCCCCTCAAGAACGTTGAGCAAAGTAAATGTTGCCGTGCTTGTCGCGCCCGTTCCGGCACGGTTGATTGCCCGGAGCGAATAGCGTATCTGCTCTCCTCCTGTGTGCTTCTTGCGCAGTTGCACCAAGACATGGCCTGACAACACATAAGAAGTGCCGGTTCCCACGACGGGGTGGCTTTTCCCGTCCACAAAAAGCTGGTAGCTGTCTATCGTCGCCCCGTTGCTGCTCGCCGCTTCCCAACTCAGGTTCACCCGGTTTGTGGACTCCCACCTGGCTCGCAAGCCCGAAGGTCTGCCAGGCACCGCTATGGTGCTGAACGCGCTCCTGTTTTCGGATGCCTGGGCGGGCTCCCCGACGCCCGCCCGGTTGCGCGCATAGACCTGTAACGAATAGCTTCTCTTCGGCAGCAAGTCGGTGATCTCAATCTCGGTGTCAAAAGCACCTGCCGAGAAAAAGGTCTCGGTGCTGCGTCCTGCGGCACTCACAACCACCACGTAGCCAAGACCGGAGCCTGCAACGCGATCAGGAGAAGTCGCAAGCGCATTGTCCGCCAGGGAAGCGCAATCGCCATATCCCATGGTTGTCAACACCAGGCGCGCAGTGGTTTGACCGGGCACCAGCTCCGTTATCGTTGTCGCGCCCGGAAGACCGGGCAAATAGAAATGACCGGCTGCCGGATAGCCAGCGACATCTCCGTGTACAGCGCGAAGACGGTACGGGTGGGGGCAAGCCTCTTGCTTGTTTTTCCGAAACCCGGCCAGAAAATCTCCGTCAAAGTCAAAAGTCGGAGCTGTGACCTCCCGTATTGTTCCTGCCAGTTCAAGTTCGTAGGAATCAACCGCTGAACTTCCCGCCGCCCAAGTGAAGCGCAGATGATCCGGAGATTCCCAGCGCACCGCCAAATCAACCGGTGTGGCAGGAATGTCGGCAAGCTCGCGCAGCAAGGGCAACGTGCGGGTATTGCCAAAATGCCAGGCTCCCGGTTCCCAGCCGGCATAAGTCGTGGCACCTGCGCATCTCTGCCCCGCCGCAGTCGGGCAACGCAACTGGGTCAGAGTGCGAGGTGAACTGCTGCCCGTCAAGCCATTGCCCACCAAAGCTGCCTGTGCAGACACGGGTGCGTAACTGCGGTCAATCACCGCGTCCGGAGCAGAATAACCCACCAGACTCCCGGTGCTGCCCGATTCTCCGTCAACCGAGTTCACCGCATAGCTGTCCTGTATGCGGCGGATATTGTTTCCGACCAACCCCCCGGAGATGGAGCGACCCCGTACCTCACCGAGTGCATAGCTCGCATGGACAGAACCGGAGTTGATGCCCGCCAGTCCGCCAACACGGCTATCTCCGCTGACCGACACGTCGGCATAGCTGTAGGCAATGGTGCTTCCGCTGTAGCCGACCAGACCGCCGGCGCGCGAGCCGTCCACAGCGATGGCCAAACCTGTCGCGTAACAGTGCAAAATCGTGCTTCCCTGGCTATAGCCAACCAGACCGCCAGCATTGTCCCGCCCTTCACCCGAGACACGCACCGCCGCATCGGCACTGCTGTACAAAATAGTGGCTCCCAGAGCCAGACCGGCCAGACCACCGGCAGACTCAAGCGCGCGTACTTGCGAAGCCCTCACCGTGCTGCCCACGACCCGACCTTTTGTTTTCACATAACCGACCAGACCGCCGACGTATCTGCCCCCGTCAACCTCGGCACTGGCACCACTGTCAACCAGTAATCCTCCGCTGCCACCCGCCAGCCCGCCAACGTTGAGCCCGGCTCTGTTGCCGGAAATCTGTGCGGACTTCACAACGCTGTTCATGACGGTTCCGTCGTTAAAGCCGACCAGGGCTCCGACGCTGTTTTTTCCTTTTACCCACGCATCAACGAGCACCACCCCCTTGGCGATCCCGTCTTCTGCAAGTCTGGAGAACAGGCCAATCGTATTCGTTTCTGGGCGGTTAATGTACAGATCAGAGATTTCCCGTCCTGCCCCACTGAAAGTGCCTGAAAAAGACTCTATCGGATGAAAGCCGTCACCGCCTGACCACCCCCGACTCGGGCTGGCGTCAATGTCTGCCACCTGCACATAGTGAGCGTACAGATCAGAACGCACATCCTGCAGTTGGCACAGCGTGCCAATTTGCCACGGGTTGTCGCCGCTGCCGTCACCCTGCGCACTTTTCAGGCCTTTGCCGGCACATCCCGGAAAGCTGGTCACCGCCCGGATCGTTGACGGCGATCCGGTGCCCACCGTGTTATGGGCGAAGGCTTCCAGCCGATATGCAAAGGCACTTTTAAGCTCCGCAAACTCCACCGTGACCGGGCTCAAAGGGTTCCCCAGCGTAATGTCGCGTTCCTCTGTCAGTTCCCCGGACGCATACAGGCGTATCCGGTAAGCCAGGCGCAAAGCCATGGCTTCCGCTGACGTTGCGTAATCAGCGTCAACCGGTTTGCGGCCGTAGCCGTCATTGGCAGGGGCTGTAAAGCTGAGTCTCAGCGTGGTGATCCCCGGTATCACGCGCACATCAGTCAGAGAACCAGGAACGTCCAGCAGGCGCACGGAAACACGGGCAGCTTCGCCAGCACCATAAAGGTTGTAGCTGCGAACCGTTAAAAAGAGCGTGCTCCCGCCTTCATGACGGGCGCGCAGCTTCTGCAACCAGTCAACTCCCGCTATGAAGTAATCCGAGAGCGTTTCCTCAAAAAGCACTCCACTTTCTACACGATAACCGATTCGCTCAGGCCCGCCCAATGGGCGTTCCCAACGCAGCAGCAAGGCAGACGGGGATTTCCATTGCGCGTGCAGGCGCAAGGGTTTGCCAGGAGTCTCAAAGCCCCGCAGAACCGGCAGCGCCTTGTGATCGCCGAAGGACCAGGTCTCGGCACTCCAGCCTGAGTATGTTGACCTACCCGCACACTCCAGGCCGGGGGCGGTGGGGCAACGCAGTTGCTGCAGCGTCCGCAGGGAGCCTGATCCCCGCCCGGTGTCATCTGCCACAAAAGGCACGCTGCCACCATTGACGCGAGGCAACTCTGCTGCGTAGCTGTCGGCAATGCCTCCCCGACTGCTGCCGGCAAAACTTCCAGTCTGACCGGCTCCGGACACCGACCCTGCCGCGTAGCTGCGACTGGCTGTGCCTTGATTGTTTGCCACAAGACCCGCAACCAGACCTTTCCCGGTCACAAAGGCTGTTGTGTAACTGTCAGTCACCGAGCCCTGGTTGTCTGCGACCAGACCACCCGCCCGAACTGCTCCTGACACCGAGCCTCCGGCATAGCTTGTGT
This sequence comes from uncultured candidatus Poriferisulfidus sp., assembly GCA_965215765.1. Classification (GTDB taxonomy): domain Bacteria; phylum Pseudomonadota; class Gammaproteobacteria; order Poriferisulfidales; family Oxydemutatoraceae. Next base: position 2,516,779 of record OZ244118.1, read on the forward strand.
TGATACTCCCGCCTGTCAGATTTCTTCCGACCAGACCACCTGCAACCTGAGCTCCCGGCTCTGTCGTCAGTTGAGCCGCGCTGCCGCTGATCGTGCCTGCGTTGATGCCAACGAGTCCTCCCGCCACTTGCCCACCAAAAAGTGAGGCCGTCACCCCGCTGTTCACGATCCTTCCTCCCTCGTTCCTGCCCGCCAGGGCACCCACGTTGACGCTTCCCCAAAGCTGCGCGTTAACCAGCACGACCTGCTGCAACAGACCACCCCGAAGCTGCGCAAACATGCCGACATCTTCCAGCGCATCAGAGCGCACCCATAAGTGGAAAATCTGATAACCGGCACCGTCAAGGGAACCGGAAAAATCGGCGATCGGTGCAAAACCTTCTCCGGCTCGCCAGTCCTGGGATGGACCTGCCTCAATATCGCCTGCCAGCCGGTAGTGGGCTACAGGTGCAGAGCGAATGTCCTGCAATTGGCACAGCGTGGCAATCTGCCAGGGATCGTCCTCGCTGCCCGGGCCGCCCGAACCGCCTGCCGATGCCAGGGCTTCCCCGTCGCACTGCCAGGGACGGGTAAATGCCGACAGGAAAAATGACGACCCTTCTCCAACATTGTTATAGGGTGTTGCTACCACTTCATAGAAGCTGTCGCTTGCCAGACCCGAAAATTCCACAACTGCGAATGTTTTGCCAACTGTGTGCGTACGCTCCCGCTCCTGCATCAGTTCTCCCCCGGTGTACAGCCGTACCCGGTAGCCCAGACCTGCAGGAACCCCGACACCCGCATACCCGTAAGCCGGGTCTTCCGGTGATTGGCCGTAGCCGTCGTCAGCCGGAGCCATAAGCGACACACGCAGTGAAAACGCTTGCGCCGATGCCCGAACGACTGCCAATTTGCCAGGGGCTCTCAGCAGCTTGATCGCAACCGTTGTCGCTTCACTCATGCCATGGCGGTTATATCCACGCACGCTGACTTGCAAGGTACTGCCCCTATATTCGGAACGGAGGCTTTGCACCAGGCGCCTGCCGAACGTAAAAGATGCGGACTCCGTTTCCAGGGAACGCCCTGCCATCTCCACCCAATAGCCGGCGTTCAGGCTTCCTGTTTTTGCGGCTGTCCAGCTCAGTTCCAGATCACCTTCCAGGTTCCATCGCGCCTGCAGGCGGGAAGGGGGAGCAGGTGGCACTGCTTGCAGGGCGCGATGAACCGGAAGCGTCTGCCTGTCTCCGAAATACCAGACCTGGGTGCTCCAGCCGGAGTAACTGGCCGCTCCCTGGCACGTGTCTCCCGGCAAAAGAGGGCACTGCAATTGCGCCAGCGTGCGGGAAAAATTATTTTCTGTGGCATCCTCTTCCCCGCTACCCACGAGTTCCAGCGCGCTGCTGCCGACACCCGGCTCCAAGGCGTAATTCGCAGCCATATCGGTGCCTTCGGAATGCCCCACCAGCGTGCCCGCCTGGTTGTTCCCGTTAACCAGTCCTGTAGCATAACTGTCCTCAATCCTGACGTTATAGCTTGTGCTGCTCTCACTGTTTCCCGCCAGCCCGCCTACCTGCACATTTCCGCTGACCGATCCGGTTGCGTAGCTTTCCCTGAGCCAGGATTCATTGTGTCCCACCAGACCGCCCACCCGCTCATTTCCGCTGACCGGTCCGGTCGCATGGCTTCCGAAGATTGACCCTAAGCTGTAGCCAGCCAGCCCGCCCACACCATTCCCCGCGCCAATAACCGTGCTGTCCGAGTGGCTGTTAACTATGGAATAGTAATCGTTCCAGCCCACCAGCCCGCCCACATTTCTCGTTCCGCTGACCACTCCTGCCGAATAAGAGCCGAATATAAAGCCAACGTTATAACCCGCCAGCCCGCCCACAGAAGAACGCCCGCTCACCGTTGACTGCGCTTGGCTGTGGTAGATCGGAGCTTGATTGAGCCCTACCAGTCCACCAACATTGTCTGCTCCGCTCACACTTCCTCTCGCGTGCGAACTACGAATCCTCGCGCCCAGGAAGTTTCTGCCCACCAGCCCGCCTATTGTGTTGCCGTGCCCCTGGGAATCAATCGTTCCGACAACAGTGGACTCCGAATGGCTGAGCTTGATCAAGCCATGGTTTTCACCTGCCACTCCGCCCACATTTGCCCGTCCGCCTATCAACCCCGACACCGTGCTGAGCTCGATTAGCCCATGGTTCTCACCTGCCACTCCTCCCACACGATCCCGACCGCCTATCAACCCCGTTACCGTGCTGCCCTTGATGCTTCCATTTGCCGCAACGCTTCCTGCCAGGGCTCCTGTTGCATCTCTGCCCCATACTGTGACATTCACTAGCGCCAGCCTTTGCAGAGCACCACCGCTGAGTTTCCCGAACAGCCCGACATGGTCTGTCTGCCCAGGATTGATCAAAAGACTCAGAACGCTGTGACCACTCCCGTCCAGAGAGCCGGAAAAAGATTCAATCGGAGGAAAACCCTTTCCGTCACGCCACTCGTGGCTTTGCTTCGCGTCTATGTCGTTTGCCACCCGATAATGCGCTGCCGTGTCGTAACGTATTTCCTGCAACTGGCAAAGTGAGCCAACCTGCCAGGGGTCATCCTCGCTGCCAGAGCCCGCTGCTGTTATCACCGCTGCCCATGGGCACGCGCCAACGTAGGTGAAAACCGGCACTGCCTCCGTTGGGCCTGCGCCCGCCTTGTTTCTGGCAAACACCCTGACTTCATACCTGGAACCACCTTCCAGGCCTGAAAATTCCACTACGGCCGAGCTTGACCATTCCTGTTGTGTCTTATGCCGATCTTCTTTCAACAGGCCTTTTGAAAACAGTTGCACGTGATATACGAGATCCAGCGCAACTCCGCCTGCCGGCTTCCCGTACGCGCTGCTGCCCGGAGTGCGTCCGTAGCCGTCATCAGTTGCCCCGACAATGGTGACCCGTATTGTCGACAGCCCTGAAGCTACCTGGGTCACCACCGCCCCCGGAGCTTTCATTAAATGGAAACTTCCCGACGTTACCTCTCCCGCAACGTCTCCTTTTACGCCGCGTATGGAATAGTGGATTTCACTGCCGCTGGTGTAACGCTTACGCAATTCAGCCATTAATGAGCCGCCAAGCGCAAAGCGGGTTCCCTCGGTGTCTCGAATGATTCCGCCCACCTCAAGCTCATAGGAATTCACGACAACTCCTTGATGCTCCCACTGCAGCGTCAATCCACCTCTCGAATTCCAGTTTGCCCGGACTGCAAGTGGTGCAGCGGGAACATTCGTGAGCACCCGGAGCACGGGCAGCATGCGGGAGTGCCCGAAATGCCAAATTCGCGGATCCCAACCCAGATACACTCTGGCTGCCCGGCAAAGATTGACGGGATCCATCGAACACTTCATTTGTTCCACAGTGCGCAAAGCACTGCCCTGTACAGTGCCATCATTCCCGCCCACGAGGCTGTCCACGTCGCCCAGCTTGCTGGCATAGCTGCGAGCTATCGTGCCACTGTTGACCCCGACCAGTCTGCCCGGCAAATCAGTTCCTCCTACAGCACCAGTGCTATAGGCACTTCTGACCGTACCGCTGTTTTCGCCGACCAGACCGCCTGTCTGACTGCCTCCGGTCACTGTGCCTTGTGCGTAGCAGTTACCGATGCTTCCTTTGTTATCGCCGACCAGACCCCCAACCTGGTTCTTTCCACTCACACGTGATCCCCGGGATACATGGCTACTCACGATCCTGGCGTTGCTCTCGCTCACACCCACCAAGCCCCCAACCCCGGGGGCTGTTCCGACAACCTGGTTAAGCGCGTAACTGTCACTGATGGTGCCGCCTAGGTGCAAACCCACCAGACCGCCTGTCTGTCTGTTTCCGGTCACTGTGCCTTTTGCGTAGCTGTTGCTGATGCTTCCCTTGTTTTCGCCCACCAGACCTCCGATTTGTTTGGTTCCTGTTACTGCCCCTAGCGCATGACTGCCTTCAATTGTGCCACCTTCGTTCTGACCTACCAGCCCGCCTGTCTGACTGTCCCCGGTCACCGTGCCTTGTGCGTAGCTGTCACTGATGCTTCCTTTGTTTTCGCCGACCAGACCGCCGACTTGTTCATACCCACGCACATGTACTTCCTGATGTGTATGGCTGTTCACAATCCTGGCGTTGCCTTCATTCACACCCACCAGACCGCCTGTCTGATTCATCCCGGACACTGTGCCTTGTGCGTAGCTGCCACTGATGGTGCCGCCAAGGTGGCGACCCACCAGACCGCCTGTCTGATTGATCCCGGACACTGTGCCTTGTGCGTAGCTGTCACTGATGGTGCCGCCAAGGTGACGGCCCACCAGACCGCCTGTCTGACTGTCTCCGGTCACTGCGCCTTGTGCGTAGCTGTCACTGATGCTTCCCTTGTTTTCGCCGACCAGACCCCCGACTTGATTCTTTCCACGTACTTTCCCGAATGCTCGGCTGGTCACGATCCTGGCGTTGCCCTCGCCCACACCCACCAGACCGCCTATCTGACTGTCTCCGGACACTGTGCCTTTTGTGTAGCTGTCGCTGATGCTTCCCTTGTTTTCGCCGACCAGACCGCCGACCTTGTTCTTTCCACTCGCATTTGATCCCAATTCTGTATAGCTATTCACGATCTTGGCGTTGCTCTCGTTCACACCCACCAATCCCCCAATCCCGAGGGCTGCTCCGACAACCTTGTTCTTCGTGTGGCTGCCACTGATGGTGCCGCCAAGGTGCCAACCCACCAGACCACCCACGTACGCGTAGCCCCATATAGAGCCGGTCCCGGTCACATCTCCATTCGCATGGCTGGAAGTGACCGAACCCCTGTTTTTGCCCACCAGACCTCCGACTTGATTGCCTCCTGTTACTGCCCCCGACGCATGACTGCCCGCAATCGTGCCACCGTCATTCTGACCCACCAGACCGCCGACAACCCATCTGTCGCGAGAGTTCTCCCCAACCCTTACCATTGACGTGCTGTTGCGGATGATACCGCCCTGATTCAGACCAACCAGCCCACCGATGGTTCCGTCCCCGTCAACCTTGCCATCAACCTCGCTGTCCTCAATCGTTCCTTGATTGTTCAGCCCAACCAGAGAACCAACACTCACTCCGCCTTTCGTCGAAAAATTCACCAGCTTCACGCGCTTCAGCAAGCCACCCTGCAGTTCGCCAAACAGCCCTATATTCTTGAATGCTTCGTCTGCTGCGTTGACCTTCAAATTGGAAATCTGATAACCGTTGCCATCATAAGCGCCAGAAAAACCCTTGATCGGTGCAAAACCGTTTTTCCAGCCATGCGTCATCGTCGTTGCGTCTATATCGTTGATCTGGATGTAGTGCGACTCGGGCGATGTTTCCATGTCGCGCAAATGGCACAGGTTTTCTACCTGGTAGGGATCACTTTCAGTTCCGGAACCCGCCATGGCCTGCGAACTTATAGCGCACGCCTGAACTGGATCCATATAGGGAAATTGGCTGTTGTTGTAATAGGTGTCTCCGTAATTGAGAATGTTGAAGGCTCTTTCGTCCGCGTAAATCCCTCCCATCCCGTAATACCACGTGGTGCATTCCCAACCCGGATTGGTAGGGAAGGTATTGTAAACCCCTATCGCCATGCCGGTCTTTTTATAAAACGCGGTTGAGCCGGACGCTCCAAACGTAGGAGAGATGCCCTTATACGTTAATTCTAAAAACCAGCAAATCGCTCCTTCACAGAAAGGTGGGGCACCTTTCTTGCCGCCGACGGTCTTGTAGGCTGCCCGGTTTAGCGGTGCCACTGCACTTTCAAACTCGGCCAACTGCTGAGGCCTGGAGCCGGAGTGGTGTACGGAGTAACCACTGAAGGTACCGGTAGTGCGGGTCATCCACTCCAGCAATTTATAATTTCCGTGCCCGGAAAATGCCCCATCAAGACGCACAATCGCCCAATCTCCACCCTCATCAGATCTTGGCACCATTGCCTTTCCTGCCACATATCTCACACCATGGGCGTGTGAATCACCAGGAAGACCGACGTAGAATGCTAAAAACGGTTTGTCCACAGTGTCAGCGTCCACTTCAGGGAAAGAGTGAAATGCTGTCAGAATGTAGGCTCCACCACCCGACTTGTTCTTTATAAAAGTCCCAGTCCCGCAGAGACCATTGCGGCAGAAGCTCACGACACCATTGGTCACATCATGCACGTAAGCCGGGCTCTCGTTGTCTACATAGTTATTCTCACCGGGGTAAGTTCTGGTGCCTGCGCGCTCGCAACTGCCGGCTTGTCTCCGAGGCACCAGGTTCCTGATTTCCTCTCCGTATAAAACTCCGTTGTTATCCTTGAATGTGTGGCTCACTTTTTCGACCGAAAAAGGAAAATCGCTCGGCTCCAGGTGGTAACTGTCAGGAACCCAAAACTCTATGACAACAGTGTCACCAGACGTCGGGAACGCCACAAAGCTGCCATCATCACGTGACAAGCCGCGTCCCGTGTACTCTACGACCTCTTGATTGCTGTCTCCGGCGGGGGCATAGACATTCACCGACATCCCCGGGTCGAGGGGAAACCCAGAAAAATGCAACCACAGCTGCAGGGCAGACGGAGAGCGAATCTGCGCCTGCCAGACATCAAGGCCATCTTCCTGTTTGACCAGTGCCCAGTTGGAACGCCTTAACCGGACGTCCCGGGCAAAGCTGGTGTAGTTGATCGTTGTCGCACGAAGCAGTTCACGAATTTGCTCTTGTTCCCGGGTACTGAAAGACCCCAAGTCCAGTTGCTGCGCGCGGGCAGGATACAGAGTTAGAGTGGCTTCCCGGGCATTCCTCCCCTCCGAAAAGGGATAGGACGTGAAGCCTTGTTCTGCCAGAGATTCCTGATCCTGGCCGAAAACGAGTGAGCTTGACGTGATGATGGATACACCCACGAGCAGCAACTTCAGCCAACCATGGCTGCCGGAAATCTGCGCATCCGGAAATCTGAAATCTGCTTTTTTCATTGTGAATGCTTAGGAGCCATGCGGACGGAGAAAAGAGAGCCTGACCGCCCTGAGACATAAAATTCCCTGCACCACATTCGCTATCTGTTCTCCATGGCTGACGCACTGAGCGTTCCTCTGGCTCTGACCTTCACTTACTCTCTGATGTACCAGCACGGCTGTACGCAGGCAGGATACAGAGTTCGAGTGGCTTCCCGGGCATTCCTCCCCTCCGAAAAGGGATGGGACGCGAAGCCTTGTTCTGCCAGAGATTCCTGATCCTGACCGAAAACGAATGAACTCGACGTGATGATGGATACACCCACCACGAGCAAGTACTTCAGCCAGACACGGCTGCCGGAAATCTGCGCATCCGGAAATCTGAAACCTGCTTCTTTCATTGTGAATGCCTACGAGCCATGCGGGCGGAGAAAAGAGAGCCTGACCACCCTGAGACATAAAATTCCCTGCACCACATTCGCTATCTGTTCTCCATGGCTGACGCGCTGAGCGATCCTCTGGCTCTGACCTTCACTCACTCTCTGATGTCCCAGTACAGCTGTACGCGGGCAGGATACAGAGTTCGAGTGGCTTCCCGGGCATTCCTCACCTCCGAAAAGGGATGGGACGCGAAGCCTTGTTCTGCCAGAGATTCCTGATCCTGTCCGAAAACGAATGAACTCGACGTGATGATGGATACACCCACCACGAGCAAGTACTTCAGCCAGACACGGCTGCCGGCAATCTGCGCATCCGGAAATCTGAAATTTGCTTTTTTCATTGTGAATGCTTAGGAGCCATGCGGACGGAGAAAAGAGAGCCTGACCACCCTGAGACATAAAATTCCCTGCACCACATTCGCTATCTGTTCTCCATGGCTGACGCACTGAGCGTTCCTCTGGCTCTGACCTTCACTTACTCTCTGATGTCCCAGCACGGCTGTACGCAGGCAGGATACAGAGTTCGAGTGGCTTCCCGGGCATTCCTCCCCTCCGAAAAGGGATGGGACGCGAAGCCTTGTTCCGCCAGAGATTCCTGATCCTGTCCGAAAACGAATGAACTAGACGTGACGATGGATACACCTACGAGCAAGTACTTCAGCCAACCATGGCTGCCGGAAATCTGCGCATCCGGAAATCTGAAACCTGCTTCTTTCATTGTGAATGCTTAGGAGCCATGCGGGCGGAGAAAAGAGAGCCTGACCACCCTGAGACATAAAATTCCCTGCACCACATTCGCTATCTGTTCTCCATGGCTGACGCGCTGAGCGATCCTCTGGCTCTGACCTTCACTCACTCTCTGATGTCCCAGTACAGCTGTACGCGGGCAGGATACAGAGTTCGAGTGGCTTCCCGGGCATTCCTCACCTCCGAAAAGGGATGGGACGCGAAGCCTTGTTCTGCCAGAGATTCCTGATCTTGGCCAAAAACGAGTGAGCTTGATGTGATGATGGATACACCCACGAGCAGCCACTTCAGCCAACCATGGCTGCCGGAAATCTGCGCATCCGGAAATCTGAAATTTGCTTTTTTCATTGTGAATGCTTAGGAGCCATGCGGACGGAGAAAAGAGAGCCTGACCACCCTGAGACATAAAATTCCCTGCACCACATTCGCTATCTGTTCTCCATGGCTGACGCACTGAGCGTTCCTCTGGCTCTGACCTTCACTTACTCTCTGATGTCCCAGCACGGCTGTACGCAGGCAGGATACAGAGTTCGAGTGGCTTCCCGGGCATTCCTCCCCTCCGAAAAGGGATGGGACGCGAAGCCTTGTTCTGCCAGAGATTCCTGATCCTGTCCGAAAACGAATGAACTCGACGTGATGATGGATACACCCACCACGAGCAAGTGCGAAGCCTTGTTCTGATCCAGAGATTCCTGATCCTGTCCGAAAACGAATGAACTCGACGTGATGATGGATACACCCACCACGAGCAAGTACTTCAGCCAGACACGGCTGCCGGAAATCTGCGCATCCGGAAATCTGAAATCTGCTTTTTTCATTGTGAATGCTTAGGAGCCATGCGGGCGGAGAAAAGAGAGCCTGACCACCCTGAGACATAAAATTCCCTGCACCACATTCGCTATCTGTTCTCCATGGCTGACGCACTGAGCACTCCTCTGGCTCTGACCTTCACTCACTCTCTGATGTCCCAGTACGGCTGTACGCGCCGAAAAATCACTTAGTGGGTTAATTGTACAAAATAACGCCCAATCCGGCAAATTATTATTAAGAAGATACCGACCCCATCCGACCGGAAAACCCCGAAAACAGTGCCAAGGCGTACTGTCATATTTGTGAGCTTTTAGGTCTGCAAGGGGGTGAATCAGTGGCAATAGTCGGCACTGCGACTTCTTGTTTTTAACCGCGAAAAACATGAAAGTTGGTATTTGCAATTCGTATGATTTCAGTTTTGGGGCAGCTTCCAAAGTTCACCAAAAGCCCCAATTCAAGACCTGTTGTTTTAAGACAATTCAATAGCTGTGCCTCATGTTCATCAGTAATGTTTGTCATGGCAGATAAGGTCAGGCTTATGGACTTGCTTTAAAGGTTCACCCTCTGTGCCTTGAAAGGAATGCCCCTTATGGAAAACTCATTCTCCGGACACTCCTGGCACACTGCCTCAAGTAAGCCACACCTCATTTCCCTGAATCGCATGGCATTCATCAGGAAACAAAACTTCTCGTGCTTTTCGCGGTTGTTAAATTCGTGTATGCCCTCAGCGAACCATACCGCCCAAGAACGCTCTCAGGCGCAATTTCTTGACGTGATGCGGGCCGGGTCTCGGCGTTGTCGGGATCTCGGGATCCCAGTTGATAAATTGACTCACTCCTGGCAGCTCAGCCACACCGTCCCGGGGAAATACCCGGACTTCGTACGCAACACCACCCTGCAGCCCCGTAAATTCCGTCCTGACAGCTCCCCCGGGCGTCGGCATCGCAACAGACTGTTCCTCTATCAGTTCTCCGTACGAAAGCAGTTGTACCCGATACCCCAAGCCGAGCAATATTCCGTCAACCGGGGCTCCGAAATCAGCATGATCCGCAGTGCGTCCATAGCCATCATTTCCCGAATACTGCAAGTGTACCTGCACACGACCATTCGCCTTGTGCATCAACTGCATGGCCAATGTTCCCTCAAGAACGTTGAGCAAAGTAAATGTTGCCGTGCTTGTCGCGCCCGTTCCGGCGCGGTTGATTGCCCGGAGCAAATAGCGTATCTGCTCTCCTCCTGCGTGCTTCTTGCGCAACTGCACCAAGGCATGTCCTGACAACACATAAGAAGTGGCGGTTCCCGCAACGGGGTAGCTTTTTCCGTCCACAAAAAGCTGGTAGCTGTCTATCGTCGCCCCGTTGCTGCTCGCCGCTTCCCAACTCAGGTTCACCCGGTTTGTGGACTCCCACCTGGCTCGCAAGCCTGAAGGTCTGCCAGGCACCGCTATGGTGCTGAACGCATCCCTGTTTTCGGACGCTTGGGCAGGCACTCCGGCGCCCGCCCGGTTGCGTGCATAGACCTGTAACGAATAGCTTCTCTTCGGCAGCAAGTCGGTGATCTCAATCTCGGCGTCAAAAGCACCTGCCGAGAAAAAGGTCTCGGTACTGCGTCCTGCAGCACTCACAATCACCACGTAGCCAAAACCGGAGAGCATGGCACGATCAGGGGAAGTCGCAAGCGCATTGTCCGCCAAGGAAGCGCAATCGCCATATCCCATGGTTGTCAACACCAGACGCGCAGTGGTTTGACCGGGCACCAGCTCCGTTATCGTTGTCGCGCCCGGAAGACCGGGCAAATAGAAATGACCGGCTGCCGTATAGCCAGCGACATCTCCGTGTACAGCGCGAAGACGGTACGGGTGGGGGCAAGCCTCTTGCTTGTTTTTCCGAAACCCGGCCAGAAAATCTCCGTCAAAGTCAAAAGTCGGAGCTGTGACCTCCCGTATTGTTCCTGCCAGTTCAAGTTCGTAGGAATCAACCGCTGAACTTCCCGCCGCCCAAGTGAAGCGCAGATGATCCGGAGATTCCCAGCTCACCGCCAAATCAACCGGTGTGGCAGGAATGTCGGCAAGCGCGCGCAGCAAGGGCAACGTGCGGGTATTACCAAAATGCCAGGCTCCCGGTTCCCAGCCGGCATAAGTCGTGGCATCTGCACATCTCTGCCCCACCGCAGTCGGGCAACGCAGTTGGGTCAGAGTGCGAGGTGAACTGCTGCCCGTTAAGCCATTGCCCACCAAAGATGCCTGTGCAGACACGGGTGCGTAACTGCGATCAATCATCGCATCCGGAGCAGAATAACCTGCCAGACTCCCGGTGCTGCCCGACTCCCCAACAACCCTGTTCACCGCATAGCTGTCCTGAATGCGGCGGATATTGCTTCCGACCAACCCCCCGGTGATGGAGCGACCCCGTACCTCACCGAGTGCATAGCTCGCATGGACAGAACCGGCGTTGATGCCCGCCAGTCCGCCAACACGATCAGCTCCGCTGACCGACACGTCGGCATAGCTGTAGGCAATGGTGCTTCCGCTGTAGCCGACCAAGCCGCCGACGCGCGAGCCGTCCACAGCGATGGCCGAACCTGTCGCGTAACAGTGCAAAATCGTGCTTCCCAGACTGTAGCCAACCAGACCGCCGGCATTGCCCCGCCCTTCACCCAAGACGCGCACCGCCGCATCGGCACTGCTGTACAAAATAGCGGCTCCCAGAGCCAGACCGGCCAGACCACCGGCAGACTCAATCGCGCGTACTTGCGAAGCCCTCACCGTACTGCCCACGACCCGACCTTTTGCTTTCACATAACCGACCAGACCGCCGACGTATCTGCCCCCGTCGACCTCGGCACTGGCACCACTGTCAACCAGTAATCCTCCGTTGCCACCCGCCAGCCCGCCAATGTTGACTCCGGCTCTGTTGCCGGAAACCTGTGCAGACCTCACGACGCTGTTCATGACGGTTCCGTCGTTAAAGCCGACCAAAGCTCCGACGCTGTTTTTTCCTCTTACCCACGCATCAACGAGCACCACCCCCTTGGCGATCCCGTCTTCTGCAAGTCTGGAGAACAGGCCAATCGTGTTCGTTTCCGGGCGGTTAATGTACAGATCAGAGATTTCCCGCCCTGCCCCGTCAAAGGTGCCTGAAAAAGGCTCTATCGGATGAAAGCCGGCACCGCCTGACCACCCCCGACTCGGGCTGGCGTCAATGTCTGCGACCTGCACATAGTGAGCGTACAGATCAGAGCGCACATCCTGCAGTTGGCACAGCGTGGCAATTTGCCACGGGTTGTCGCCGCTGCCGTCACCCGATGCACTTTTCAGACCCTTGCGGGCGCATCCCGGAAAGCTGGTCACGACCCGGATCGTTGACGGCGATCCGGTGCCCACCGTGTTATGGGCGAAGGCTTCCAGCCGATATGCAAAGACACTTTTAAGCTCCGTAAATTCCATCGTGACCGGGCTCAGAGGATTCCCCAGCGGAATGTCGCGTTCTTCAACCAGCTCCCCGGTCGCATACAGACGTATCCGGTAAGCCAGGTGCAAAGCCATGGCTTCCGCTGACGCTGCGTAATCAGCGTCAACCGGCCTGCGGCCATAGCCGTCATTGGCCGGGGCTGTAAAGCTGAGTCTCAGCGTGGAAACCCCCGGCACCACGCGCACACCAGTCAGAGAACCGGGAACATCCAGCAGGCGCACGGAAACACGGGCAGCTTCGCCAACACCATAAAGGTTGTAGCCGCGAACCGTTAAAAAGAGCGTATTCCCGCCTTCATGACGAGCGCGCAGCTTCTGCAACCAGTCCGATCCTCCCACGTAGTACAACGATGCGGTTTCCTCAGCAGCGATCGATGGAGCCTCAATCCGGTAAGCGATCAGTTCTCTGGTGTGAAGCGGAGGCTCCCAACGCAGCAACAAGGAAGACGGGGATTTCCACTGTGCCAGCAGGCGCAAGGGTTTGCCAGGAGTCTCAAAGCCCCGCAGAACCGGCAGCGTCCTGTAATCGCCAAAGGACCAGATCTCGGCACTCCAGCCTGAGTATGTTGACCTTCCCGCACACGCCAAGCCGGGGGTGGTGGGGCAACGCAGTTGCTGCAGTGTCCGCAGAAAGTCTGATCCCTGCCCGGTGCCATCTGCCACAAAAGGCACGCTGCCACCATTGCCACCGTTGGCGCGAGGCAACGCTGCTGCGTAGCTGTCGGTGATGCCTCCCGGACTGCTGCCGGCAAAACTTCCAGACCGTCCGGCTCCGGACACCGATCCTGCCGCATAGCTGCGGCTGACTGTGCCTTGATTGTTTGCCACAAGACCCGCAACCAGACCTTTCCCTGTCACAAAGGCTGTTGTGTAACTGTCAGTCACCGAACCCCGGTTGTCTGCGACCAGACCACCCGCCCGAACTGCTCCTGACACCGAGCCTCCGGCATAGCTTGTATCAATACTCCCGGTTACCAGATTTTTCCCGACCAGACCACCCGCAACCTGAGCTCCCGGCTCTGTCGTCAGTTGAGCCGCGCTGCCGCTGATCGTGCCTGCGTTGATGCCAACGAGTCCTCCCGCCACTTGCCCGCCAAAAAGTGAGGCCGTCACCCCGCTGTTCATGATCCTTCCTCCCTCGTTCCTGCCCGCCAGGGCACCCACGTTGACGCTTCCCCAAAGCTGCGCGTTCACCAGCACGACCTGCTGCAACAGACCACCCCGAAGCTGCGCAAACATGCCGACATCTTCCAGCGCATCAGAGCGCACCCATAAGTGGAAAATCTGATAACCGGCACCGTCAAGGGAACCGGAAAAATCGGCGATCGGTGCAAAACCTTCTCCGGCTCGCCAGTTCCGGGATGGACCTGCCTCAATATCGCCTGCCAGCCGGTAGTGAGCTGCAGGTGCAGAACGAATATCCTGCAATTGGCACAGCGTGGCAATCTGCCAGGGATCACCCTCGCTGCCCGAACCACCTGCCAATGCCACGGCTTCCCCGTCGCACTGCCAGGGACGGGTAAATGCCGACAGGAAAAATGACGGCCCTTCTCCAGCCCTGTTATAGGGCGTCGCCACCACTTCATAGCGGCTATCGCTTGCCAGACCCGAAAACTCCACAGCCACGGATGTTTCGCCGTCTGTGTGTGCAAGCTCCTGTTCCTGCATCAGTTCTTCCCCGGTGTACAGCCGTACCCGGTAGCCCAGACCTGCAGGAACCCCGACACCCGCATACCCGTAAGCCGGGTCTTCCGGTGATTGGCCGTAGCCGTCGTCAGCCGGAGCCATAAGCGACACACGCAGTGAAAACGCTTGCGCCGATGCCCGAACGACTGCCAATTTGCCAGGGGTTCTCAGCAGCTCGATCGCAACCGTTGTCGCTTCACTCATGCCATGACGGTTATATCCACGCACGCTGACTTGCAGGGTGCTGCCCCTATATTCAGAACGGAGGCTTTGCAACAGGTGCCTGCCGAGCGTAAAAGACGCGGATCCCGTTTCCATGGAGTGTCCTGCCACCTCCACCCAATAGCCGGCGTTCAGGCTTCCTGTTCTCGCGGCTGTCCAGTTCAGTTCCAGTTCACCTTCCAGGTTCCATTTCACCTGTAGGCGCGAAGGGGAAGAAGGTGGTAGCGGTCGCAGGGCGCGATGAACCGGAAGCGTCTGCCCGTCCCCGAAATACCAGACCTGTGTGTCCCAGCCGGAGTAACTGACTGCTCCCTGGCACGTGTCTCCCGGCAAAAGGGGGCACTGCAATTGCGCCAGCGTGCGGGAAAAATTGTTTTCTGTGGTGTCATCTCCCCTGCTGCCCACGAGTTCCAGCGTACTGCTGTCGGCACCCGGCTCCAAGGCGTAATTCGCAACCATATCGGTTCCTTCGGAATGCCCCACCAGCGTACCCTCCTGATTGTTCCCGCTGACCAGACCAGTCGCATAACTGTCCTCAATCCTGACGTTATAGCTTGTGCTGCTCTCACTGTTTCCCGCCAGCCCGCCTATCTGCGCTTTCCCGCTCACCGATCCGGTTGCGTAGCTTTCCCTGAGCCAGGATTCATTGTGTCCCACCAGACCGCCCACTCGCTCATTTCCGCTGACAGCTCCGGTCGCGTGGCTTCTGAGGATTGACCCTGAACTCATGCCCGCCAGACCTCCCACACGGTTCCCCGCGCCGATAACCGTGCTGTCCGAGTGGCTGTCAACTATGGAATTGGAATTGTGCTGGCCCACCAGCCCGCCCACATTTTCCGTTCCGCTGACCGCTCCTGCCGAGTAAGAGCCGCTTATAAAACCATAGTTATTACCCACCAGTCCGCCTACATATTGATGCCCGCTCACCGTTGACTGCGCATGGCTGTGATAGATCGAAGCATCACTGTCTCCCACCAGTCCACCAACATTGTCTGCTCCGCTCACGCTTCCTCTCGCGTGCGAACTACGAATCCTCGCGCCCAGGAAGTTTCTGCCCACCAGCCCGCCTATTGTGTTGCCGTGCCCCTGGGAATCAATCGTTCCGACAACAGTGGACTCCGAATGGCTGAGCTTGATCAAGCCATGGTTCTCACCTGCCACTCCGCCCACATTTGCCCGTCCGTCTATCAACCCCGACACCGTGCTGAGCTCGATTAGCCCATGGTTCTCACCTGCCACTCCTCCCACATTTGCCCGTCCGCCTATCAACCCCGACACCGTGCTGAGCTTGATCAAGCCATGGTTCTCACCTGCCACTCCTCCCACACGATCCCGACCGTCTATCAACCCCGTCACCGTGCTGCCCTTGATGCTTCCATTTGCCGCAACGCTTCCTGCCAGGGCTCCTGTTGCATCTCTGCCCTGCACCGTGACATTCACCAGCACCAGACTTTGCAGGGCACCACCGTTGAGCCTCCCGAACAGCCCGACATAGTCTGTTTGCCCAGGATTGATCAAAAGACTCAGAATGCTGTGACCACTCCCGTCCAGAGAGCCGGAAAAAGGTTCAATCGGTGCAAAGCCCTTTCCGTCTCGCCACTCGTGGCTTTGCTTCGCGTCTATATCGTTTGCCAGCCGATAATGCGCTGCCGTGTCGTAACGTATTTCCTGCAACTGGCAAAGTGTGCCAACTTGCCAGGGGTCATCCTCGCTGCCAGAGCCTGCTGCCGTTATCACCGCTTCCCATGGACACGCGCCAACGTAGGTGAAAACCGGTGCTGCCTCCGTTGGGCTTGCGCCCACTTTGTTTCTGGCAAACACCCTGACTTCATACCTGGAACCACCTTCCAGGCCTGAAAATTCCACTACGGCCGAGCTTGACCATTCCTGTTGTGTCTTATGCCGATCTTCTTTCAACAGTCCTTTTGAAAACAGTTGCACGTGATATACAAGATCCAGCGCAACTCCGCCTGCCGGCTTCCCGTACGCGTTGCTGCCTGGAGTGCGTCCGTAGCCGTCATCAGTTGCCCCGACAATGGTGACCCGTATTGTCGACAGCCCTGAAGCTACCTGGGTCACCACCGCCCCCGGAATTTTCATTAAATGGAAACTTCCCGACGTTGCATCTCCCGCAATGCCTCCTTTTACGCCGCGTATGGAATAATGGATTTCACTGCCGTTGGCGTAACGCTCACGCAATTTAGCCATCAATGTATCGTCAAGCGCGAAACGGGTTCCCTCGGTGTCTCGAATGATTCCGCCCACCTCCACCTCAAAGGAACTCACGGCGGCTCCCCGATGCTCCCACTGCAGCGTCAATCCACCTCTCGAATTCCAGTTTGCCCGGACTGCAAGTGGTGCAGCGGGAACATTCGTGAGCACCCGGAGCACGGGCAGCATGCGGGAGTGCCCGAAATGCCAAATTCGCGGATCCCAACCCAGATACACTCTGGCTGCCCGGCAAAGATTGACGGGATCCATCGGACACTTCATTTGTTCCACAGTGCGCAAAGCACTGCCCTGTACAGTGCCATCATTCCCGCCCACGAGGCTGTCCACGTCGCCCAGCTTGCTGGCATAGCTGCGAGCTATCGTGCCACTGTTGACCCCGACCAGTCTGCCCGGCAAATCAGTTCCTTCTACAGCACCAGTGCTATAGGCACTTCTGACCGTACCGCTGTTTTCGCCGACCAGACCGCCTGTCTGGCTGCCTCCGGTCACTGTGCCTTGTGCGTAGCAGTTACCGATGCTTCCTTTGTTATCGCCGACCAGACCCCCAACCTGGTTCTTTCCACTCACACGTGATCCCCGGGATACATGGCTACTCACGATCTTGGCGTTGCTCTCGCTCACACCCACCAAGCCCCCAACCCCGGGGGCTGTTCCGACAACCTGGTTAAGCGCGTAACTGTCACTGATGGTGCCGCCTAGGTGCAAACCCACCAGACCGCCTGTCTGACTGTCTCCGGTCACTGGACCTCGTGCGTAGCTGTTACTGATGCTTCCCTTGTTTTCGCCGACCAGACCGCCGACTTGATCCTTCCCACTCACGCGTACTTCCTGGCGTGTATGGCTATTCACAATCCTGGCGTTGCTTTCGTTCACACCCACCAGACCGCCTGTCTGACTGTCCCCGGTCACTGTGCCTTGTGTGTAGCTGTCACTGATGCTTCCTTTGTTTTCGCCGACCAGACCGCCGACTTGATCCTTCCCACGCACATGTACTTCCTGACGTGTATGGCTGTTCACAATCCTGGCGTTGCTTTCGTTCACACCCACCAGACCGCCTGTCTGACTGTCCCCGGTCACTGCGCCTTGTGTGTAGCTGTCACTGATGGTGCCGCCAAGGTGGCGGCCCACCAGACCGCCTGCCTGATTGATCCCGGACACTGTGCCTTGTGCGTAGCTGTCACTGATGCTTCCCTTGTTTTCGCCGACCAGACCCCCGACTTGATTCTTTCCACGTACTTTCCCGAATGCTCGGCTGGTCACGATCCTGGCGTTGCCCTCGCCCACACCCACCAGACCGCCTATCTGACTGTCTCCGGACACTGAACCTTGTGCGTAGCTGTCGCTGATGCTTCCCTTGTTTTCGCCGACCAGACCGCCTATCTGACTGTCTCCGGACACTGTGCCTTTTGTGTAGCTGTCGCTGATGCTTCCCTTGTTTTCGCCGACCAGACCGCCGACCTTGTTCTTTCCAATCGCATTTGATCCCAATTCTGTATAGCTATTCACGATCTTGGCGTTGCTCTCGCTCACACCCACCAAGCCCCCAATCCCGGGGGCTGCTCCGACAACCTTGTTCTCCGTGTGGCTGCCACTGATGGTGCCGCCAAGGTGCCAACCCACCAGACCACCCACGTACGCGTAGCCCCATATAGAGCCGGTCCCGGTCACATCTCCATTCGCATGGCTGGAAGTGACCGAACCCATGTTTTTGCCCACCAGACCGCCGACTTGATTGCCTCCTGTTACTGCCCCAGACGCATGACTGCCCGCAATCGTGCCACCGTCATTCTGACCCACCAGACCGCCGGCAACCCATCTGTCGCGAGAGTTCTTCCCAACCCTTACCGTTGACGTGCTGTTGCGGATGACACCGCTCTGATTCAGGCCAACCAGCCCACCGATGGTTCTGCCCCCGTCAACCTTGCCATCAACCTCGCTGTCCTCAATCGTTCCCCGATTGTTCAGCCCAACCAGAGAACCGACATTCACTCCGCCTTCCGTCAAAAAATCCACCAGCTTCACGCGCTTCAGCAAGCCACCCTGCAGCTTGCCAAACAGCCCTATATTCTCGAGCACTTCGTCTGCTGCGTTGACCTTCAAATTGGAAATCTGATAACCGTTGCCATCATAAGTGCCAGAAAAATCCTTGATCGGTGTAAAACCGTTTTTCCAGCCATGCGTCATCGTCGATGCGTCTATATCTTTGATCTGGATGTAGTGCGACTGGGGCGATGTTTCCATGTCGCGCAAATGGCACAGGTTTTCTACCTGGTAGGGATCACTTTCAGTTCCGGAACCTGCCATGGCTTGCGAACCTGTAGTACACGCGAGCTCGGGATCCATATAGGGGAATTGGCTGTTGTTGTAATAGGTGTCTCCGTAATTGAGAATGTTGAAGGCTCTTTTGTCCGTGTAAATCGCGCCCATTCCATAAGCGTAGTTACTACAACTGAAGTTTGAGTTCCAGCCTATGGCCCCTACAAGGTGTTGATAATGAACCCCCACTATCAACCCGGTTTCTCTATAAAATGCGGGTGAGCCGGACGCTCCATGCGTAGGAGAAATGTCCTTATAAATTAAAGCCATATTCCCGCAAACCGCCCCTTCACAGAAAGGTGAGCTGAGTCCGACTTGGGACCACGCTCTTTCATACTCATTCCACTGCTGGGGCCTGGAGCCGGTGTGGTGTACGGAATAACCATAGAAACTATCGGGAGTGCGGGTCGTCCACTCCAGCAATTTATAATCTCCGTGCCCGGTAAACGTCCCTTCAAGACGCACAATCGCCCAATCTTCAGCCTCATTTCCTGCCACATATCTCACACCATGGGCGATTGAATTACCAGGAATACTGACGTAAAAAAATAAAAATGGTTTGTCCACAGCGTCAACGTCCACTTCATCGAAAAGGTGAAATACTGTCAGAATGTAGGCTCCATCACCCGACTTGTTCTTTATAAAACTTCCAGTCCCGCAGGTAAATATACCCCACCCCGTGTGCCGGCACATTTCTACGACACCTTTGGACACATCCCGCACGTAAGCCGGGCTGTCGCTGCCTACATAGACGTTGTTAAAACTAAACCAGGAGGTGCTTGCGCGCTCGCAACTGCCGGCTTGTCTCCGAGGCACCAGGTTCCTGATTTCCTCTCCGTATAAAACTCCGTTGTTATCCTTGAATGTGTGGCTCACTTTTTCGACCGAAAAAGGAAAATTTTCTGGCTCCAGGTGGTAACTGTCCGGAACCCAAAACTCTATGACAACGGTGTCACCAGACGTCGGGAACGCCACAAAACCGTCATCATCACGTGACAAGCCGCGTCCCGTGTACTCTACGACCTCTTGATTGCTGTCTCCGGCGAGGGCATAGACATTCACCGACATGCCTGGGTCAAGGGGAAAACCAGAGAAACCCAACCACAACCGTACGGCAGACGGAGAGCGAATCTGCGCCTGCCAGACATCAAGGCCGTCTTCCTGTTTGACCAGTGCCCAGTTGGAACGCCTTAACCGGACGTCCCGGGCAAAGCTGGTGTAGTTGATCGTTGTCGCACGAAGCAGTTCACGAACACGCTCCTGTTCCTGCGTACTGAAAGATCCCAAGTTCAGTTGCTGTGCGCGGGCAGGATACAGAGTTCGAGTGGCTTCCCGGGCATTCCTCCCCTCCGAAAAGGGATGGGACGCGAAGCCTTGTTCTGCCAGAGATTCCTGATCCTGGCCGAAAACGAGTGAGCTTGACGTGATGATGGATACACCCACGAGCAGCCACTTCCGCCAACCATGACTGCCGGAAATCTGCGTATCCGAAAATCTGAAATCTGCTTCTTTCATTGTGAATGCTTAGGAGCCATGCGGGCGGAGAAAAGAGAGCATAGCCCGCCTGCGGCATAAAACTCTTGGCACAATATTCACCTTCTGTTCTCCTGGCTGACGCACTGAGCGATCTTCTGGCTCTGACCTTCACTCACTCTCTGATGTCCCAGCACGGCTGTGCGCGGGCAGGATACAGAGTTCGAGTGGCTTCCCGGGCATTCCTCCCCTCCGAAAAGGGATGGGACGCATAGCCTTGTTCTGCCAGAGATTCCTGATCCTGACCGAAAACGAGTGAGCTTGACGTGATGATGGATACACCCACGAGCAGCCACTTCCGCCAACCATGACTGCCGGAAATCTGCGCATCCGGAAATCTGAAATCTGCTTTTTTCATTGTGAATGCTTAGGAGCCATGCGGGCGGAGAAAAGAGAGCCTGACCACCCTGAGACATAAAATTCCCTGCACCACATTCGCTATCTGTTCTCCATGGCTGACGCACTGAGCGATCCTCTGGCTCTGACCTTCACTCACTCTCTGATGTCCCAGTACGGCTGCGCGCGGGCAGGATACAGAGTTCGAGTGGCTTCCCGGGCATTCCTCCCCTCCGAAAAAGGATGGGACGCAAAGCCTTGTTCCGCCAGAGATTCCTGATCCTGGCCGAACAAGGGTGAGCTTGACGTAATGATGGATACACCCACGAGCAGCCACTTTAGCCAGGCATGGCTGCCGGAAATCTGCGCATCCGGAAATCTGAAATTTGCTTTTTTCATTGTGAATGCTTAGGAGCCATGCGGACGGAGAAAAGAGAGCCTGACCACCCTGAAACATAAAATTCCCTGCGCCACATTCGCTATCTGTTCTCCATGGCTGACGCACTGAGCGATCCTCTGGCTCTGACCTTCACTCACTCTCTGATGTCCCAGCACGGCTGTGCGCGGGCAAGATACTGAGTTCGAGTGGCTTCCCGTGCATTCCTCCCCTCCGAAAAGGGATGGGACGCGAAGCCTTGTTCTGCCAGAGATTCCTGATCCTGGCCGAAAACGAATGAACTCGACGTGATGATGGATACACCCACCACGAGCAAGTACTTCAGCCAGACACGGCTGCCGGAAATCTGCGCATCCGGAAATCTGAAATCTGCTTTTTTCATTGTGAATGCTTAGGAGCCATGCGGGCGGAGAAAAGAGAGCCTGACCACCCTGAGACATAAAATTCCCTGCACCACATTCGCTATCTGTTCTCCATGGCTGACGCGCTGAGCAATCCCCTGACTCTGACCTTCACTCACTCTCTGATGTCCCAGCACGGCTGTACGTGCCTGGAAATCACTTAGTGGGGTCAATTATATAAAATAGCACCCAATCCGGCAAATTATTATGAGAAGATACCGACTTCATCCGACCGCGAAACCCCGAAACCAGCACAGTGGCGTGCAGTCTTATTTGTTGGCTTTTTGGTCTCCAGGGGGGTGAATCAGTGACAATAGTCGGCACTGAGACTTCTTGTTTTTAACCGCGAAAGGCGGTTTCATTTATTTTTAACTGGGAAAAACATGAAAGTTGGTATTTGCAATTCGTATGATTTCAGTTTTGGGGCAGCTTCCAAAGTTCACCAAAAGCCCCAATTCAACAGTTGTGCTTCATGCTCATCAACAATGTTTGTCATGGCAGATAAGGTCAGGCTTATGGACTTGCTTTAAAGGTTCACCCTCTGTGCCTTGAAAGGAAGCCCCTTACGGAAAACTCCTTCTCCAGACACTTCTGATGCACTGCCTCAAGTAAGCCACACCTCATTTCCCTGAATCGCATGGCATTCATCAGGAAATAAAACTTCTCGTGCTTTTCACGGTTGTTAAATTCGTGTATGCCCTCAGCGAATCATACCGCCCAAGAACACCCTCAGTCGCAATTTCTTGACGTGATGCGGACCTGGCCTCGGCGTTGTCGGGATTTCGGGATCCCAGTTGATAAATTGACTCACTCCTGGCAGCTCAGCCACGCTGTCCCGGGGGAATGCCCGGACTTCGTACGCGACACCACCCTGTAGCCCCGTAAATTCCGTCCTGACGGCTCCCCCGGGCGTCGGCATCGCAACAGACTGTTCCTCTATCAGTTCCCCGTATGAAATCAGTTGTACCCGATACCCCAAGCCGAGCAATATTCCGTCAACCGGGGCTCCGAAATCAGCATGATCCGCAGTGCGTCCGTAGCCATCATTTCCCGAATATTGCAAGTGTACCTGCACACGACCATTCGCCTTGTGCATCAGCTGCATGGCCAATGTCCCCTCAAGAACGTCGAGCAAGGTAAATGCTGCAGTGCTCATCGCGCCCGTTCCGGCGCGGTTGACTGCCCGGAGCGAATAGCGTATCTGCTCTCCTCCTGTGTGCTTCTTGCGCAGCTGCACCAAGACATGGCCTGACAACACATAAGAAGTGCCGGTTCCCACGACGGGGTGGCTTTTCCCGTCTACGGAAAGCTGGTAGCTGTCTATCGTCGCCCCGTTGCTGCTCGCCGCTTCCCAACTCAGGTTCACCCGATCTGCGGACTTCCACCTGGCTCGCAAGCCTGAAGGCCTGCCAGGCACCGCTATGGTGCTGAACGCGCTCCTGTTTTCGGATGCCTGGGCGGGCTCCCCTGCGCCCGCCCGGTTGCGCGCATAGACCTGTAGCGAATAGCTTCTCTTCGGCAGCAAGTCGGTGATCTCAATCTCGGTGTCAAAAGCACCTGCCGAGAAAAAGGTCTCGGTGCTGCGTCCTGCAGCACTCACAACCACCACGTAGCCAAAACCGGAGGCTGCAACGCGATCAGAGGAAGACGCAAGCGCATCACCCGCCAGGGGAGCACAATCGTCACGTCCCATGATTGCCAATACCAGGCGCGCAGTGGTTTGGCCGGGCACCAGATCCGTTATCGTCGTCGCGCCCGGAAGACCGGGCAAATAGAAGTGACCGGCTGCCGGATAACCAGCGATATCTCCGCGCACAGCGCGAAGACGGTACGGGTGGGGGCAAGCCCCCTGTCTGTTTTTCCGAAACTCAGCCAGAAAATCTCCGTTGAAGTCAAAAGTCGGTGCTGTGACTTCCCGTATTGTTCCTGCCAGCTCAAGTTCGTACGAATCAACCGCTGGACTTCCCGCCGCCCAAGTAAAGCGCAGATGATCCGGAGATTCCCAGCTCACCGCCAAATCAACCGGTGCGGCGGGAATGTCGGCAAGCGCGCGCAACAAGGGCAACGTGCGGGTATTGCCAAAATGCCAGGCTCCCGGTTCCCAGCCGGCATAAGTCGTGGCACCTGCGCATCTCTGCCCCGCCGCAGTCGGGCAACGCAACTGGGCCAAAGTTCGAGGTAAAGAGCCATCCGTTGAGCCATTGCCCACCAAAGCTGCCTGTGCAGACACGGGTGCGTAACTGCGATCAATCACCGCATCCGGAGCAGAATAACCCGCCAGACTCCCGGTGCTGCCCGATTCTCCGTCAACCGAGTTCACCGCATAGCTGTCCTGTATGCGGCGGATATTGCTTCCGACCAGTCCCCCGATGGAGAAATGACCCCGTACCTCACCGAGTGCATAGCTCGCATGGACAGAACCGGCGTTGAAGCCCACCAGTCCGCCCACACGATCAGCTCCGTTGACCGACACGTCAGCATAGCTGTAGGCAATGGTGCTTCCGCTGTAGCCGACCAGCCCGCCGACGCGCGAGCCGTCCACAGCGATGGCCGAACCTGTCGCGTAACAGTGCAAAATCGTGCTTCCCAGACTGTAGCCAACCAGACCACCAGCATTGTCCCGCGCTTCACCCGAGACGCGCACCGCCGCATCGGCACTGCTGTGCAAAATAGCGGCTCCCAGAGCCAGACCGGCCAGACCACCGGCAGACTCAAGCGCGCGTACTTGCGAAGCCCTCACCGTGCTGCCCACGACCCGACCTTTTGCTTTCACATAACCGACCAGACCACCGACGTATCTGCCCCCGTCAACCTCGGCACTGGCACCACTGTCAACCAGTAATCCTCCGTTGCCACCCGCCAGCCCGCCAATGTTGGCTCCGGCTCTGCCGCCGGAAATCTGTGCGGACCTCACGACGCTGTTCATGACGGTTCCGTAGTTAAAGCCAACCAAGGCTCCGACGCTGTTCCCCCCTTTTACCCACGCATCAACGAGCACCACCCCTTTGACGACCCCGTCTTCTGCAAGCTTGGAAAACAGGCCAATCGTGTCCGTTTCCGGGCGGTTAATGTGCAGAGCAGAGATTTGCCGCCCTGCCCCGTCGAAAGTGCCTGAAAAAGGCTCTATCGGATGAAAGCCGGTGCCGTCTGACCACCCCCGACTAGGGCTGGCGTCTATGTTTGCCACCTGCACATAGTGAGCGTGCAGATCAGAGCGCATATCCTGCAGTTGGCACAGCGTGGCAATTTGCCACGGGTTGTCGCCGCTGCCGTCACCCGATGCACTTTTCAGACCTTTGCCGGCGCATCCCGGAAAGCTGGTCACCGCCCGGATCGTTGACGGTGATCCGGTGCCCACCGTGTTATGGGCGAAGGCTTCCAGGCGATATGCAAAGACACTTTTAAGCTCCGTAAATTCCATCGTGACTGGGCTCAGAGGATTCCCCAGCGGAATGCCGCGTTCTTCAACCAGCTCCCCGGACGCATACAGGCGTATCCGGTAAGCCAGGCGCAAAGCCATGGCTTCCGCTGACGCTGCGTAATCAGCGTCAACCGGTTTGCGTCCATAGCCATCATTGGCAGGGGCTGTAAAGCTGAGTCTCAGCGTGGAGACCCCCGGCACCACGCGCACATCAGTCAGAGAATCAGGAACGTCCAGCAGGCGCACGGAAACACGGGCAGCTTCGCCAACACCATAAAGGTTGTAGCCACGAACCATTAAAAAGAGCGTACTTCCGCCTTCATGACTGGCGCGCAGCTTCTGCAACCAGTCTGATCCTCCGACGTAGTACAACGATGCGGTTTCCTCAGCAGCGATCGATGGAGCCTCAATCCGGTAAGCGATCAGTTCTCTGGTGTGAAGCGGGGGCTCCCAACGCAGCAACAAGGAAGACGGAGATTTCCACTGTGCCAGCAGGCGCAAGGGTTTGCCAGGAGTCTCAAAGCCTCGCAGAACCGGCAGCGTCCTGTAATCGCCAAAGGACCAGATCTCGGCACTCCAGCCTGAGTATGTTGACCTTCCCGCACATGCCAGGCCAGGGGCGGTGGGGCAACGCAGTTGCTGCAGCGTCCGCAAGGAGCCTGATCCCTGCCCGGTGTCATTTGCCACAAAAGGCATACCGCCACCATTGGCGCCATTGCCGCGAGGCAACGCTGCCGCGTAGCTGTCGGTGATGCCTCCCGGACTGCTGCCGGCAAAACTTCCAGACCGTCCTGCTCCGGACACCGACCCTGCCGCATAGCTGCGACTGACGGTGCCCTGATTGTCCGCCACAAGACCCGCGACCAGACCTTCCCCGGTCACAAAAGCTGTTGTGTAACTGTCAGTCACCGAGCCCTGGTTGTCTGCGACCAGACCACCCGCCCGAACTGCTCCTGACACCGAGCCTCCGGCGTAGCTTGTATCAATACTCCCGGTTACCAGATTTCTTCCGACCAGGCCTCCTGCAACCTGACCTCCCGGCTCTGTCGTCAGCTGTGCCGCGCTGCCGCTGATCATGCCTGCGTTGACGCCAACAAGTCCTCCCGCCACTTGCCCGCCAAAAAGTGAGCCCGTCACCCCGCTGTTCACGATCCTTCCTCCCTCATTCCTGCCCACCAGAGCACCCACGTTGGCACTTCCCCAAAGCTGCGCGTTCACCAGCACGACCTGCTGCAATAACCCGCCCCGAAGCTGCGCAAACATGCCGACATCTTCCAGCGCCTCAGAGCGCACCCTTAAATGGAAAATCTGATGACCGGCACCGTCAAGGGAACCGGAAAAATCAGCGATCGGCGCAAAACCTTCTCCGGCTCGCCAGTCCCGGGATGGACCTGCCTCAATATCGCTTGCCAGCCGGTAGTGGGCTACAGGTGCAGAGCGAATGTCCTGCAATTGGCACAGCGTGGCAATCTGCCAGGGATCGTCCTCGCTGCCCGAGCCGCCTGCCGACGCCAGGGTTTCCCCGTCGCACTGCCAAGGAAGGGTAAATGCCGGCAGGAAAAATGGCGGTCCTTCTCCAGCCCTGTTATAGGGCGTCGCCACCACTTCATAGCGGCTATCGCTTGCCAGACCCGAAAACTCCACAGCCACGGATGTTTCGCCGTCTGTGTGCGCAAGCTCCTGTTCCTGCATCAGTTCTCCCCCGGTGTACAGCCGTACCCGGTAACCCAGACCTGCGGAAACCCCGACACTCGTATAACCGTAAGCCGGGTCTTCCGGTGATTGGCCGTAGCCGTCGTCAGCAGGAGCCATAAGCGACACACGCAGTGAAAACGCTTGCGCCGATGCCCAAACGACTGCCAATTTGCCAGGGGCTCTCAGCAGCTTGATCGCAACCGTTGTCGCTTCGCTCATGCCGTGACGGTTATATCCACGTACGCTGACTTGCAAGGTACTGCCCCTATATTCAGAACGGAGGCTTTGCACCAGGCGCCTGCCGAAGGTAAAAGATGCGGACTCCGTTTCCAGGGAACGCCCTGCCACCTCCAGCCAATAGCCGGCGTTCAGGCTTTCTGTTCTCGCGGCTGTCCAGTTCAGTTCCAGTTCACCTTCCTGGTTCCATCTTGCCTGCAGGCGTGAAGGGGGAGCAGGTGGCACTGCTCGCAGGGCGCGATGAAGCGGAAGCGTCTGCCTGTCCCCGAAATACCAGTCCTGTGTGCTCCAGTCGGAGTAGCTGACTGCTCCCTGGCATGTATCTCCCGGCAAAAGAGGGCACTGTAATTGCGCCAGCGTGCGGGAAAAATTGTTTTCTGTGGTGTCATCTCCCCTGCTGCCCACGAGTTCCAGCGCGCTGCTGCCGGCACTCGGCTCCAGGGCGTAATTCGCAACCATATCGGTATCTTCGGAATGCCCCACCAGCATGCCCGCCTGATTGTTTCCGCTAACCAGACCAGTCGCATAACTGTCCTTAATCCTGATGCTATAGCTCGTGTTGCTTTCACTGTTCCCCGCCAGGCCGCCCACCCGCTCATTTCCGCTGACCGATCCGGTTGCGTAGCTTCCCCCGAGCCAGGATCTATTGTGTCCCACCAGGCCGCCCACCCGCTCATTTCCGCTGACCACTCCGGTCGCATGGCTTCCGTAGATTGACCCAAAGCTGAGGCCCACCAGCCCGCCCACACCATTCCCCGCGCCGATAACCGTGCTGTCCGAGTAGCTGTAAATTATGGAATTGTAATCACCGTGCTGACCCACCAGTCCACCCACATTTCCCGTTCCGCTGACCACTCCCGCTGAATAAGAGCCGAATATAAAGCCAACGTTATAACCCGCCAGCCCGCCCACAGAATGATGCCCGCTCACCGTTGACTGCGCTTGGCTGTGGTAGATAGGAGCTTGATTGAGCCCTACCAGTCCACCAACATTGTCTGCTCCGCTCACACTTCCTCTCGCGTGCGAACTGCGTATCCTCGCGCCCCAGAAGTTTTTGCCCACAAGTCCGCCTATTGTGTTGCCGTGCCCCTGGAAATCAACCGTTCCGGCAACGGTAGACTCCGAATGGCTGAGCTTGATCAAGCCATGGTTCTCACCTGCCACTCCGCCCACATTTGTCCGTCCGCCTATCAACCCCGTCACAGTGCTGAGCTTGATGCTTCCATTTGTCGCAATGCTTCCTGCCAGGGCTCCTGTCGCATCTCTGCCCCGCACCGTGACATTCACCAGCGCCAGCCTTTGCAGGGCACCACCGCTGAGCCTCCCGAACAGCCCGACATGGTCTGTTTGCCCAGGGTTGATCAAAAGATTCAGAACACTGTGACCACTCCCGTCCAGAGAGCCGGAAAAAGATTCAATCGGTGGAAAGCCCTTTCCGTCTCGCCACTCGTGGCTTTGCTTCGCGTCTATGTCGTTTGCCAACCGATAATGCGCTGCCGTGTCGTAACGTATTTCCTGCAACTGGCAAAGTGTGCCGACCTGCCAGGGGTCATCCTCGCTGCCAGAGCCCGCTGCCGTTATCACCGCTGCCCATGGACACGCACCAACGTAGGTAAAAACCGGCACTGCCTCCGTTGGGCTTGCGCCCACTTTGTTTCTGGCAAACACTCTGACTTCGTACCTGGAACTATCTTTCAGACCTGAAAATTCCACTACGGCCGAACTTGACCATTCCTGTTGTGTCTTATGCCGATCTTCTTTCAACAGGCCTTTTGAAAACAGTTGCACGTGATATACGAGATCCAGAGCAATTCCGCCTGCCGACTCCCCGTACGCGTTGCTGCCCGAAACGCGTCCGTAGCCGTCATCAGCTGCCCCGACAATGGTGACCCGTATTGTCGACAGCCCTGAAGCTACCTGGGCCACCACCGCCCCCGGAACTTTCATCAAATGGAAACTTCCCGACGCTGCATCTCCCGCAACGCCCCCTTTTACGCCGCGTATGGAATAATGAATTTCACTGCCGCTGGCGTGATGCTCACGTAATTCAGCCATTAATGAGCCGCCAAGCGCGAAACGGGGTTCCTCGGTGTCTCGAATGATTCCGTCCATCTCAAGCTCATAGAAATTCACGGCAACTCCTTGATGCTCCCACTGCAGCGTCAACCCACCTCTCGAATTCCAGTTTGCCCGGACTGCAAGCGGTGCAGCGGGAACATTCGTAAGCACCCGGAGCACGGGCAGCATGCGGGAGTGCCCGAAATGCCAAATTCGCGTATCCCAATCCAGATACACTCTGGCTGCCCGGCAAAGATTGACGGGATCCATCGAACACTTCATTTGTTCCACAGTGCGCAAAGCGCTGCCCTGTACAGTGCCGTCATTCCCGCCCACGAGGCTGTCCACGTCACCCAGCTTGCTGGCATAGCTGCGAGCTATCGTGCCACTGTTGACCCCGACCAGTCTGCCCGGCAAATCAGTTCCGCTTACAGCACCAGTGCTATAGGCACTTCTGACCGTACCGCTGTTTTCGCCGACCAGACCGCCTGTCTGACTGTCTCCGGTCACTGAACCTCGTGCGTAGCTGTTACTGATGGTTCCTTTGTTTTCGCCGACCAGACCCCCAACTTGATCCTTCCCTCTCACACGTACTTCTTGACGTGTATGGCTACTCACGATCTTGGCGTTACTCTCGCTCACACCCACCAGACCGCCTGTCTGACTGTCTCCGGTCACTGCGCCTTGTGCGTAGCTGTCACTGATGCTTCCCATGTTTTTGCCGACCAGACCGCCGACTTGATCCTTCCCTCTCACACGTACTTCCTGGCGTGTATGGCTACTCACGATCCTGGCGTTGCTTTCGTTCACACCCACCAAGCCCCCAACCCCAGGGGCGGTTCCGACAACCTGATTACGCGCGTAACTGCCACTGATGGTGCCGCCAAGGTGTAAACCCACCAGACCACCCACCTGACTGTCTCCGGTCACTGCACCTTGTGCGTAGCTGTTGCTGATGCTTCCTTTGTTTTCGCCGACCAGACCGCCGACTTGATCCTTCCCACTCACACGTACTTCCTGACGTGTATGGCTATTCACGATCCTGGCGTTGCCCTCGTTCACACCCACCAAGCCTCCAACCCCGGGGGCTGTTCCGACAACCTGGTTAAGCGCGTAACTGTCACTGATGGTGCCGCCAAGGTGCAAACCCACCAGACCGCCCACCTGACCGTCTCCGGTCACTGCGCCTTGTGCGTAGCTGTCACTGATGCTTCCTTTGTTTTCGCCGACCAGACCGCCGACTTGATCCTTCCCACGCACATGTACTTCCTGACGTGTATGGCTGTTCACAATCCTGGCGTAGCCCCAGCTCACACCCACCAGACCACCCACCTGACTGTCTCCGGTCACTGGACCTTGTGCGTAGCTGTCACTTATGCTTCCCCTGTTTTCGCCGACAAGACCGCCGACCTGATTCTTTCCACGTACTTGCCCAAGTGTATGGCTACTCACGATCCTGGCGTTGCCCTCGCTCACACCCACCAGACCACCCACCTGACTGTTTCCGGTCACTGCGCCTTTTGCGTAGCTGTCGCTGATGCTTCCCCTGTTTTCGCCGACCAGACCGCCGACCTTGTTCTTTCCACTCGCACGTGATCCCAAATCTGTATAGCTATTCACGATCCTGGCGTTGCTCTCGCTCACACCCACCAAGCCCCCAATCCCGAGGGCTGCTCCGACAACCTTGTTCTCCGTGTGGCTGCCACTGATGGTGCCGCCAAGGTGCCAACCCACCAGACCACCCACGTAGCCCCTCCCTGAGGTGCCGGTTCCGGTCACATCTCCAGTCGCATGGCTGGAAGTGACTGAACCCCTGTTTTTGCCCACCAGACCTCCGACTTGATTGCCTCCTGTTACTGCCCCAGACGCATGACTGCCTGCAATCGTGCCACCGTCATTCTGACCCACCAGACCGCCGGCAACCCATGTGACGCTAGAGTTCTCCCCAACCCTTACCGTTGACGTGCTGTTGCGGATGACACCGCCCTGATTCAGGCCAACCAGCCCACCGATGGTTCTGTACCCGTCAACCTTGCCATCAACCTCGCTGTCCTCAATCGTTCCCCGATTGTTCAGCCCAACCAGAGAACCGACATTCACTCCGTTTTCCGTCAAAAAACCCACCAGCTTCACGCGCTTCAGCAAGCCACCCTGCAGCTCGCCAAACAGCCCTATATTCTCGAGTGCTTCGTCTGCTACGTTGACCTTCAAATTGGAAATCTTGTAACCGTTGCCATCATAAGTGCCAGAAAAACCCTTGATCGGTGCAAAACCGTTTTTCCAGCCATGCGTCATCGTCGTTGCGTCTATATCTTTGATCTGGATGTAGTGCGACTCGGGCGATGTTTCCATGTCGCGCAAGTGGCACAGGTTTTCTACCTGGTAGGGATCACTTTCAGTTCCGGAACCTGCCATGGCTTGCGAACCTGCAGTACACGCGAGCTCGGGATCCATATAGGGGAATTGGCTGTTGTTGTAATAGGTGTCTCCGTAATTGAGAATGTTGAAGGCTCTTTCGTCTGCATAAATCCCACCCATTCCATAATAGGTTGAAGTGCACGCATCACTCGGCGACATGGCACTATCAACCCCTATAATCAAGCCGGTTTTTTTATAAAATGCGGATGAGCCGGACGATCCAAACGTAGGAGAGATGCCCTTATACGTTAAATGCATACACCCGCAAATCACCCCTTCACAGAAAGGTGAGGTGCCTTTCTTGCCTCCGAAGAGCCAGCAGATTCCACCGCTCTCGATCGCCACACTTACAAACTCAGCCAACTGCTGAGGCTTGGAGCCGGCGTGGTGTACGGTGTAACCACTGAAGGTATCGGTAGTGTGAGTCATCCACTCCAGCAATTTATAATCTCCAGATCCGGCAAACGACCCTTCAAGACGCACAATCGCCCAATCTCCACCCCTATGTCCCGCCACGTATTTCACACCATGGGCGTATGAATCACCAGGAATGCTGATGTAGAATGACAAAAACGGTTTGTCCACAGCGTCAGCGTCCACTTCATCGAAAAGGTGAAGCGCTGTCAGAATGTAGGCTCCATTACCTGTCTTGTTCTTTATAAAACTCCCAGTCCCGCAAACACCAATGCGGCACATGTTTACGACACCTTTGGTCACATCCCGCACGTAAGCCGGGCTGTCGCTGCTTACATAGGCATTGTTATTGTTAAAAAGACTGGTGCTTGCGCGCTCGCAACTGCCGGCTTGTCTCCGAGGCACCAAGTTCCTGACTCCCTCTCCGTATAAAACTCCGTTGTTGTCCTTGAATGTGTGGCTCACTTTTTCGACCGAAAAAGGAAAATCGCCTGGCTCCAGGTGGTAACTGTCCGGAACCCAAAACTCTATGACAACGGTATCACCAGACGTCGGGAACGCCACAAAACCGTCATCATCACGTGACAAGCCGCGTCCCGTGTACTCTACGACCTCTTGATTGCTGTCTCCGGCGAGGGCATAGACATTCACCGACATCCCCGGGTCGAGGGGAAAGCCAGAGAAACCTAACCACAGCCGCAGGGCAGACGGAGAGCGAATCTGCGCCTGCCAGACATCAAGGCCGTCTTCCTGTTTGACCAGCGCCCAGTTGGAACGCCTTAACCGAACATCCCGGGCAATGCTGGTGTAGTTGACCGTTGTCGCACGAAGCAGTTCACGAATTTGCTCTTGTTCCCGGGTACTGAAAGACCCCAAGTCCAGTTGCTGTGCGCGGGCAGGATACAGAGTTCGAGTGGCTTCCCGGGCATTCCTCCCCTCCGAAAAGGGATGGGACGCGAAGCCTTGTTCTGCCAGAGATTCCTGATCCTGGCCGAAAACAAATGAACTCGACATGACGATGGGCACACCCACAAGCAGCCACTTCAGCCAACCATGGCTGCCGGAAATCTGCGTACCCGAAAATCTGAAACCTGCTTCTTTCATTGTGAATGCTTAGGAGCCATGCGGGCGGAGAAAAGAGAGCCTGACCACCCTGAGACATAAAATTCCCTGCACCACATTCGCTATCTGTTCTCCATGGCTGACGCACTGAGCGAACTCCTGACTCTGACCTTCACTCACTCTCTGATGACCCAGTACGGCTGTACGCGGGCAGGATACAGAGTTCGAGTGGCTTCCCGGGCATTTCTCCCCTCCGAAAAGGGATGGGACGCGAAGCCTTGTTCTGCCAGAGATTCCTGATCCTGGCCGAAAACGAGTGAGCTTGACGTGATGATGGACACACCCACGAGCAGCCACTTCAGCCAACCATGGCTGCCGGAAATCTGCGTATCCGGAAATCTGAAATCTGCTTTTTTCATTGTGAATGCTTAGGGGCCATGCGGGCGGAGAAAAGAGAGCCTGACCACCCTGAGACATAAAATTCCCTGCACCACATTCGCTATCTGTTCTCCATGGCTGACGCACTGAGCGATCCTCTGGCTCTGACCTTCACTCACTCTCTGATGTCCCAGCATGACTGTACGCACAGGGAAATCACTAGTGGGTCAATTGTACAAAATAACGCCCAATCCGGCAAATTATTATAAGAAGATACCGGCCTCATCCGATCGGGAAACCCCGAAACCAGCACCGTGGCGTACAGTCATATTTGTTGGCTTTTTGGTCTCCAGGGGGTTGAATCAGTGGCAATAGTCGGCACTGCGACTTCCCGTTTTTAACCGCGAAAAACGTGAAAGTTGGTATTTGCAATTCGTATGATTTCAGTTTTTAGGCGGCTTCCAAAGTTCACCGAAAGCTCCAATTCAAGACCTGTTGCTTTAAGACAATTCAATAGCTGTGCCTCATGTTCAAACGCTATCCCTTTGACAGACTTGAACTCAGTAACGTCTGTCATGGCAGATATAGCCAAGCTTATGGACTTGCTTTAAAGGTTCACCCTCTGTGCCTTAAAAGAAATGCTCCTTATGGAAAACTCCTTCTCCGGACACTCCTGGCACACTGCCTCAAGGAAAATACACCTCACTTTCCTGAATCGCGCAGCATTCGTCAGAAAACAAAACCCTTTCGTGTTTTTCGCGTTTCGCGGCTGCTGTTGTTAAATTCGCGTATGCATTCAGCGAACCATACCGCCCAAAAAGACTTTCAAGCGCAATTTCTTGACGTGATGCGGACCAGGCCTCGGCGTTGTCGGGATCTCGGGATCCCAGTTGATAAATTGACTCACTCCTGGCAACTCAGCCACGCTGTCCCGGGGGAATGCCCGGACTTCGTACGCGACACCACCCTGCAACCCCGTAAATTCCGTCCTGACGGCTCCCCCGGGCGTCGGCATCGCAACAGACTGTTCCTCTATCAGTTCCCCGTATGAAATCAGTTGTACCCGATACCCCAAGCCGAGCAATATTCCGTCAACCGGGGCTCCGAAATCAGCATGATCCGCAGTGCGTCCATAGCCATCATTTCCCGAATATTGCAAGTGTACCTGCACACGACCATTCGCCTTGTGCATCAGCTGCATGGCCAATGTCCCTTCAAGAACGTCGAGCAAGGTAAATGCTGCAGAGCTCATCGCGCCCGTTCCGGCACGGTTGACTGCCCGGAGCGAATAGCGTATCTGCTCTCCTCCTGTGTGCTTCTTGCGCAGCTGCACCAAGGCATGGCCTGACAACACATAAGAAGTGGCGGTTCCCGAGACGGGGTGGCTTTTCCCGTCCACAAAAAGCTGGTAGCTGTCTATCGTCGCCCCGTTGCTGCTCGCCGCTTCCCAACTCAGGTTCACCCGATCTGCGGACCTCCACCTGGCTCGCAAGCCCGAAGGTCTGCCAGGCACCGCTATGGTGCTGAACGCGCTCCTGTTTTCGGATGCCTGGGCGGGCTCCCCGGCGCCCGCACGGTTGCGCGCATAGACCTGTAACGAATAGCTTCTCTTCGGCAGCAAGTCGGTGATCTCAATCTCGGTGCCAAAAGCACCTGCCGAGAAAAAGGTCTCGGTGCTGCGTCCTGCGGCACTCACAACCACCACGTAGCCAAAACCGGAGCCTGCAACGCGATCAGAAGAAGACGCAAGCGCATCACCTGCCAGGGGAGCACAATCATCATGTCCCATGACCATCAACACCAGGCGCGCAGTGGTTTGGCCGGGCACCAGATCCGTTATCGTCGTCGCGCCCGGAAGACCGGGCAAATAGAAGTGACCGGCTGCCGGATAACCAGCGATATCTCCGCGCACAGCGCGAAGACGGTACGGGTGGGGGCAAGCCCCCTGTCTGTTTTTCCGAAACTCAGCCAGAAAATCTCCGTTGAAGTCAAAAGTCGGTGCTGTGACTTCCCGTATTGTTCCTGCCAGCTCAAGTTCGTAGGAATCAACCGCTGGACTTCCCGCCGCCCAAGTAAAGCGCAGATGATCCGAAGATTCCCAGCTCACCGCCAAATCAACCGGTGTGGCAGGAATGTCGGCAAGCGCG
This sequence comes from uncultured candidatus Poriferisulfidus sp., assembly GCA_965215765.1. Lineage (GTDB taxonomy): Bacteria > Pseudomonadota > Gammaproteobacteria > Poriferisulfidales > Oxydemutatoraceae. Next base: position 2,552,138 of record OZ244118.1, read on the forward strand.
CGCAACAAGGGCAACGTGCGGGTATTGCCAAAATGCCAGGCTCCCGGTTCCCAGCCGGCATAAGTCGTGGCACCTGCGCATCTTTGCCCCGCCGCAGTCGGGCAACGCAACTGGGTCAAAGTTCGAGGTGAACTGTTGCCCGTTGAGCCATTGCCCACCAAAGCTGCCTGTGCAGACACGGGTGCGTAACTGCGGTCAATCACCGCGTCCGGAGCAGAATAACCCGCCAGACTCCCGGTGCTGCCCGATTCCCCAACAACCCTGTTCACCGCATAGCTGTCCTGTATGCGGCGGATATTGTTTCCGACCAACCCCCCGATGGAGAAATGACCCCGCACCTCACCGAGTGCATAGCTCGCATGGACAGAACCGGAGTTGATTCCCACCAGTCCGCCCACACGGCTATCTCCGCTGACCGACACGTCGGCATAGCTGTAGGCAATGGTGCTTCCGCTGTAGCCGACCAGACCGCCGGCGCGCGAGCCGTCCACAGCGATGGCCGAACCTGTCGCGTAACAGTGCAAAATCGTGCTTTCCTGGCTATAGCCAACCAGGCCGCCGGCGTTGCCTCGCCCTTCACCCGAGACGCGCACCGCCGCATCGGCGCTGCTGTACAAAATAGTGGCTCCCAGAGCCAGACCTGCCAGACCACCGGCAGACTCAAGCGCGCGTACTTGCGAAGCCCTCACCGTGCTGCCCACGACACGACCTTTTGCTTCCACATAACCGACCAGACCGCCGACGTATCTGCCCCCGTCAACCTTGGCACTGGCACCACTGTCAACCAGCAATCCTCCGTTGCCACCCGCCAGCCCGCCAATGTTGAGCCCGGCTCTGTTGCCGGAAACCTGTGCAGACCTCACGACGCTGTTCATGACGGTTCCGTCGTTAAAGCCGACCAAAGCTCCGACGCTGTTTTTTCCTCTTACCCACGCATCAACGAGCACCACCCCCTTGGCGATCCCGTCTTCTGCGAGTCTGGAAAACAGGCCAACCGTATCCGTCTCCGGGCGGTTAATGTGCAGAGCAGAGATTTGCCGCCCTGCCCCGTCGAAAGTGCCTGAAAAAGGCTCTATCGGATGAAAACCGGCGCCGCCTGACCACTCCCGACTCGGTTGGGCGTCAATGTCTGCCACCTGCACATAGTGAGCGTGCAGATCAGAGCGCACATCCTGCAGTTGGCACAACGTGCCAATTTGCCACGGGTTGTTGTTGCTGCCGTCACCCGATGCACTCTTCAGACCCTTGCCGACGCATCCCGGAAAGCTGGTCACCGCCCGGATCGTTGACGGCGATCCGGTGCCCACCGTGTTATGGGCGAAGGCTTCCAGCCGATATGCAAAGACACTTTTAAGCTCCGTAAATTCCATCGTGACTGGGCTCAGAGGACTCCCCAGCGGAATATCGCGTTCTTCAACCAGCTCCCCGGACGCATACAGACGTATCCGGTAAGCCAGGTGCAAAGCCATGGCTTCCGCTGACGTTGCGTAATCAGCGTCAACCGGCCTGCGGCCATAGCCATCATTGGCAGGGGCTGTAAAGCTGAGCCTCAGCGTGGAGACCCCCGGCTCCACGCGCATATCAGCCGGAGAATCGGGAACGTCCAGCAGGCGCACGGAAACACGGGCAGCTTCGCCAACACCATAAAGGTTGTAGCCGCGAACCGTTAAAAAGAGCGTATTCCCGCCTTCATGACGGGCGCGCAGCTTCTGCAACCAGTCCGATCCTCCCACGTAGTACAACGATGCGGTTTCCTCAGCAGCGATCGATGGAGCCTCAACCCGGTAAGCGATCAGTTCTTTGGTGTGAAGCGGAGGCTCCCAACGCAGCAACAAGGAAGACGGGGATTTCCACTGCGCGAGCAGGCGCAAGGGTTTTCCAGGAGTCTCAAAGCCCCGCAGAACCGGCAGCGTCCTGTAATCGCCAAAGGACCAGATCTCGGCACTCCAGCCTGAGTATGTTGACCTTCCCGCACACGTCAGGCCGGGGGCAGTGGGGCAACGCAGTTGCTGCAGCGTCCGCAAGGAGCCTGATCCCTGCCCGGTGTCATTTGCCACAAAAGGCATACCGCCACCATTGGTGCCATTGCCGCGAGGCAACGCTGCCGCATAGCTGTCGGTGATGCCTCCCGAACTGCTGCCGGCAAAACTTCCAGGCTGTCCGGCTCCGGATACCGACCCTGCCGCGTAGCTGCGACTGACGGTGCCCTGATTATCCGCCACAAGACCCGCGACCAGACCTTCCCCGGTCACAAAAGCTGTTGTGTAACTGTCAGTCACCGAGCCCTGGTTGTCTGCAACCAGACCGCCCGCCCGAACTGCTCCTGACACCGAGCCTCCGGCATAGCTTGTATCAATACTCCCGGTTACCAGATTTCTCCCGACCAGACCACCCGCGACCTGAGCTCCCGGCTCTGTCGTCAGCTGTGCCGCGCTGCCGCTTATCATGCCTGCGTTGATACCGACGAGTCCTCCTGCCACTTGCCCGCCAAAAAGTGAGCCCGTCACCCCGCTGTTCACGATCCTTCCTCCCTCGTTCCTGCCCGCCAGAGCACCCACGTTGACGCTTCCCCAAAGCTGCGCATTCACCAGTACGACCTGCTGCAACAACCCGCCCTGAAGCTGCGCAAACATGCCGACATCTTCCAGTGTCTCAGAGCGCACCCTTAAATGGAAAATCTGATAACCGGCACCATCAAGGGAACCGGAAAAATCAGCAATCGGCGCAAAGCCTTCTCCGGCTCGCCAGTCCCGGGATGGACCTGCCTCAATATCGCTTGCCAGCCGGTAGTGGGCTACAGGAACAGAGCGAATGTCCTGCAATTGGCACAGCGTGGCAATCTGCAGGGGATCGTCCTCGCTGCCCGAGCTGCCCGAGCTGCCCGAGCCGCCCGAACCGCCTGCCGATGCCAGGGCTTCCCCGTCGCACTGCCAGGGACGGGTAAATGCCGACAGGAAAAATGACGACCCTTCTCCAACATTGTTATAGGGCGTCGCCTCCACTTCATAGCGGCTATTGCTTGCCAGACCCGAAAATTCCACAACTGCGGATGTTTCGCCAGCTGTGTGCGCACGCTCCCGCTCCTGCACCAGTTCTCCCCCGGCGTACAACCGTACCCGGTAGCCCAGACCTGAAGAAACCCCGACACTCGTATATCCGTAAGCCGGGTCTTCCGGTGATTGGCCGTAGCCGTCGTCAGCCGGAGCCATAAGCAACACCTGTAGCGAAAATGCCTGCGCCGATGCCCGAACAACCGTCAATTTGCCTGGGGCCCTCAGCAGCCTGAACGCAACCGTCGTCGCTTCGCTCATGCCATGGCGGTTATATCCACGCACGCTGACTTGCAAGGTACTGCCCCTATATTCGGAACGGAGGTTTTGCACCAAGCGCCTGCCGAACGTAAAAGATGCGGACTCCGTTTCCAGGGAACGCCCTGCCATCTCCACCCAATAGCCGGCGTTCAGGCTTCCTGTTTTCGCGGCTTTCCAGCTCAGTTCCAGTTCACCTTCCAGGTTCCATCGCGCCTGCAGGCGGGAAGGGGGAGCAGGTGGCACTGCTCGCAGGGCGCGATGAAGCGGAAGCGTCTGCTCGTCCCCGAAATACCAGACCTGTATACCCCAGCCGGAGTAACTGTCCGCTCCCTGGCATGTATCTCCCGGCAAAAGAGGGCACTGTAATTGCGCCAGCGTGCGGGAAAAATTGTTTTCTGTGGCATCCCCTTCCCCGCTGCCCACGAGTTCCAGCGCACTGCTGCCGGCACCCGGCTCCAGCGCGTAATTCGCAACCATATCGATACCTTCGGAATGCCCAACCAGCGTACCCGCCTGATTGTTCCCGCTGACCAGACCAGTCGCATAACTGTTCGCAATCCTGATGCTATAGCTCGTGTTGCTTTCACTGTTCCCCGCCAGCCCGCCTACCTGCACATTCCCGCTGACCGATCCGGTTGCGTAGCTTCCCCAGAGCCAGGATTCATTGTTTCCCACCAGGCCGCCAACCCGCTCATTTCCGCTGACCACTCCGGTCGCATGGCTTCCGTAGATTGACCCTAAGCTGTAGCCAGCCAGCCCGCCCACACCATTCCCCGCGCCAATAACCGTGCTGTCCGAGTGGCTGTTAACTATGGAATTGGAACTGTGCCAACCCGTCAGCCCGCCCACATTTCCCGTTCCGCTGACCACTCCCGCTGAATAAGAGCCGAATATATAGCCAACGTTATAACCCGCCAGCCCGCCCACAGAATGATGCCCGCTAACCGTTGACTGCACATGGCTGTGATAGATAGGAGCTTGATTGAGCCCCACCAGTCCACCAACATTGTCTGCTCCGCTCACGCTTCCTCTCGCGTGCGAACTACGAATCCTCGCGCCCAGGAAGTTTCTGCCCACCAGTCCGCCTATTGTGTTGCCGTGCCCCTGGGAATCAATCGTTCCGACAACAGTGGACTCCGAATGGCTGAGCTTGATCAAGCCATGGTTTTCACCTGCCACTCCGCCCACATTTGCCCGTCCGCCTATCAACCCCGACACCGTGCTGAGCTCGATTAGCCCAAGGTTCTCACCTGCCACTCCTCCCACACGATCCCGACCGTCTATCAACCCCGTCACCGTGCTGCCCTTGATGCTTCCATTTGCCGCAACGCTTCCTGCCAGGGCTCCTGTTGCATCTCTGCCCTGCACCGTGACATTCACCAGCACCAGCCTTTGCAGGGCACCACCGTTGAGCCTCCCGAACAGCCCGACATGGTCTGTCTGCCCAGGATTGATTAAAAGACTCAGAATGCTGTGACCACTCCCGTCCAGAGAGCCGGAAAAAAATTCAATCGGAGGAAAGCCCTTTCCGTCTCGCCACTCGTGGCTTTGCTTCGCGTCTATGTCGTTTGCCACCCGATAATGCGCTGCCGTGTCGTAACGCATTTCCTGCAACTGGCAAAGTGTGCCAACCTGCCAGGGGTCATCCTCGCTGCCAGAGCCTGCTGCCGTTATCACCGCTGCCCATGGACACGCCGCAACGTAGGTGAACACCGGCACTATCACCGTTGTTGGGCCTGCGCCCGCCTTGTTTGTGGCAAATACCCTGACTTCGTACCTGGAACCACCTTCCAGACCTGAAAATTCCACTACGGTCGAACTTGACCATCCCTGCTGTCTCATGCGCCGCTCTTCCTTCAACAGACCTTTTGAAAACAGGTGCACGTGATATGCGAGATTCGGGGCAACTCCACCTGCCGGCTCCCCGTACGCGCTGCTGCCCGGAGCACGTCCGTAGCCGTCATCATCAGCCCCGACAATGGTGACCTGTATTGTCGACAGCCCCGACGCTGTCTGAGTCCCCACCGCCCCCGGAACTTTCATCAAATAAAAACTTCCCGACGCTGCATCTCCCGCAACGCCTCCTTTTACGCCGCGTATGGAATAGTGGATTTCACTGCCGCTGGCGTAACGCTCACGCAATTCAGCCATCAATGTATTGTCAAGCGCGAAACGGGGTTCCTCGGTGCCTCGAATGATTCCGCCCACCTCCACCTCAAAGGAACTCACGGCAACTCCCCGATGCTCCCACTGCAGAGTCAATCTACCTCTCGAATTCCGGCTTTCCCGGACTGCAAGCGGTGCAGCAGGAACATCCGTAAGCACCCGGAGCACGGGCAGCAAGCGGGAGTTCCCGAAATACCAAATTCGCGTATCCCAATCCAGATACACGCCAGCTGCCAGACAAAGATTGACGGGCAATATCGAACACTTCATCTGCTCCACGGTGCGCAAATCACTGCCCTGTACTGTGCCGTCATTCCTGCCCAGGAGGCTGTCCCCGTCGCCCAGCTTGCTGGCATAACTGCGGTATATCGTGCCACTGTTGACTCCGACCAGCCTGCCCGGCAAATCAGTTCCGCCTACAGCACCAGTGCTATAGGCACTTATGATCGAACCGCTGTTTACTCCCGCCAGTCCGCCTGTCTGACTGCCTCCGGTCACTGCGCCTCGTGCATAACTGTCACCGATGCTCCCCTTGTTTTCGCCGACCAGTCCGCCTGCCTGACTGCCTCCGGTCACTGCGCCTCGTGCATAACTGTTACCGATGCCTCCCTTGTTTTCGCCGACCAGTCCGCCTGTTTGACTGTCTCCGGTCACTGTGCCTCGTGCATGGCTGTTCACGATACTGACCCTGCTTTCGTTCACGCCTACCAGCCCGCCTGTCTGACTGCCTCCGGACACCGGGCCTTGTGCGTAGCTGTCACTGATGCTTCCCTTGTTTTCGCCGACCAGTCCGCCTGTCTGACTGTCTCCGGTCACTGCGCCTCGTGCGTAACTATTACCAATGCTTCCCCAGTTTTCGCCGGCCAGACCCCCAACCTGGTTCTTTCCAGTCACACGTGCGTTCACGTTTGTATGGCTGTTCACGATGCTGGCGTTGCCCCCGTTCACACCCACCAGACCACCTGCCTGACTGCCTCCGGACACCGGGCCTTGTGCGTAGCTGTCACTGATGCTTCCCTTGTTATCGCCGACCAGACCACCTGCCTGACTGCCTCCGGACACCAGGCCTTGTGCGTAGCTGTCACTGATGCTTCCCTTGTTATCGCCCACCAGACCCCCAACCTGGTTCTTTCCAGTCACACGTACTCGCCCGTTTGTATAGCTATTCACGATCCTGGCGTTGCCCTCGCTCACACCCACCAGACCACCCACCTGACTGTCTCCGGACACTACGCTTTGCGCGTGGCTGTTGCTGATGCTTCCCCAGTTTTCGCCGACCAGACCCCCGACCCGGTTCTTTCCACGTGCTTCCCCGGATGCACGACCATTCACGATGCTGGCGTTTCCCAGGTTCATACCTGCCAGACCGCCCACCTGACTGTCTCCGGACACTGGACCTTGTGCGGAGCTGTCACTGATGCTTCCCCTGTTTTCGCCGACCAGACCCCCGACCTTGTTCTTTCCACGCACTAGCCCCTCACTGTGGCCATTCACGATCCTGGCTTCGTTCACACCCACCAAGCCCCCAATCCCGGGGGCTGCTCCGACAACCTTGCTCTCCGTATGGCTGTCACTGATGGTGCCGCCAAGGTGCCACCCCACCAGACCACCCACGTAGCCTCTCCCTAAGGCGTGAGTCCCGGTCACATTTCCTGTCGCATCGCTGGAAGTAACCGAACCCCTGTTTTTGCCCACCAGACCTCCGACTTGATTGCCTCCTGTTACTGCCCCCCTCGCATGACTGCCCACAATCGTGCCACCGTCATTCTGACCCACCAGACCGCCGGAAACCCATGTGTTGCGAGAATTCTCCCCAACCCTTACCGTCGCTATGCTGTTGCGAATGACACCGCCCCGATTCAGGCCAACCAGCCCACCGATGGTTTTGCCCCCGTCAACCTTGCCATCAACCTCGCTGTCCTCAATCGTCCCCTGATCGTTCAGCCCAACCAGAGAACCGACATTCGCTCCGCCTGTCGTTACAAAATTCACCAGCCTCATGCGCTTTAGCAGGCCACCCTGCAACTCGCCAAACAGCCCTGTATTCTCGAATTCTCCGGCTGGGACACTGACCTTCAAATTGGAAATTTTGTAACCATTGCCATCATAAGTGCCAGAAAAACCCTTGATCGGTGCAAAATCGTCTTTCCAGCCATGCGTCATCGTCGTTGCGTCTATATCCTTGATCTGGACGTAGTGCGACTGAGGCGATGTTTTCACATCGCGCAAATGGCAAAAGTTTTCTACCTGGTAGGGATCAGTTTCAGTTCCGGAACCTGCCATGGCCTGCGAACTTATAGCGCACGCCTGATTTGGATCCATGTAGGGAAATTGGCTGCCGTTGTAATAGGTGTCTCCGTAATTGAGAAGGTTGAAGGCTCTTTCGTCCGCGTAAATCGCGCCCATTCCATAAGTGTATACTTCGCACTCTCTGCCCTGATTCTCGATCGGCCCGGCATTTTGAACCCCCGTTATCAAACCGGTTTTTTTATAAAACGAGGTTGAACCGGACGCTCCATACGTAGGAGAGACGCCCCTATATATTAAATTCATATACCCGCAAATCACCCCTTCACAGAAAGGCGGGCTGGCTGTTTTGCCTCCGAAGGATAGGTACATCCCGTAGCGGGGAGACGCACTTACATATTCATTCCACTGCTGGGGTCTGCTACCTGCGTGGTGTACGGAGTAACCGCTGAAAGTGTTGCCGGTGTGGGTCTCCCACCCCAGCAATTTATAATTTCCGTGCCCGATAAACGACCCGACAAGACGGATGATCGCCCAATCTCCACCCTCATCTCCCGGCTCAAGGGCCCCTCCTCCTACATATTTCGCGCCAAAGGCAATGGAATTGCCAGGAAGCGAGATGAACATTCGCATCCACGGTTTGTGCGTAACATCAGCGTCAAAGCCAAAATCCTCGAAAAGGTGAAATGCTGTCAGAATGTAGGGAGCACCATCACCCGACTTGTTTTTTATAAAAGTCCCAGTCCCGCAGGCAGCATTTACACTAATATAGTTGCAGAGTTGTACGACACCATTGGTCACATCCCGTACGTAAGCCGGGCTGTTGCTGTTTACATAGACGTTGTTGTGGCTAAGCAAGTCATAGTAGGTGTTTGAGCGCTCGCAGCTGCCGGCTTGCCTCGGAGGTGCCAGATCCCTGATTCCCTCCCCGTGTAAAACCCCGTTGTTATCCTTGAATGTGTGGCTCACTTTTTCGACCGAAAAAGGAAAATCGCCTGGCTCCAGGTGGTAACTGTCCGGAACCCAAAACTCTATGACAACGGTGTCACCAGACACCGGGAACGCCACAAAGCTGCCATCATTACGTGACAAGCCACGTCCCGTGTACTCTACGACCTCTTCATTGCTGTCTCCGGCGAAGGCATAGACATTCACCGACATGCCCGGGTCGAGGGGAAACCCAGAAAAATGCAACCACAGCTGCAGGGCAGACGGTGAGCGAATCTGCGCCTGCCAGACATCAATGCCGTCTTCCTGTTTGACCAGCGCCCAGTTGGAACGCCTTAAATGGACGTCCCGGGCAAAGCTGGTGTAGTTGATCGTTGTCTCACGGAGCAGTTCACGAATTTGCTCTTGTTCCCGGGTACTGAAAGACCCCAAGTCCAGTTGCTGTGCGCGGGCAGGATACAGAGTTCGAGTGGCTTCCCGGGCATTCCTCACCTCCGAAAAGGGATAGGACGCATAGCCTTGATCTGCCAGAGATTCCTGATCCTGGCCGAAAACGAGTGAGCTTGACGTGATGATGGATACACCCACGAGCAGCCACTTCAGCCAACCATGGCTGCCGGAAATCTGTGTATCCGGAAATCTGAAACCTGCTTTTTTCATTGTGAATGCTTACGAGCCATGCGGGCAGAGAAAAGAGAGCATAACCCGCCTGCGACATAAAGTTCCTGCCACCACATTCGCTATCTGTTCTCCATGGCTGACGCACTGAGCGAACCTCTGGCTCTGACCTTCACTCACTCTCTGATGTCCCAGCACGGCTGTACGCGCCGAAAAATCATTTAGTGTGTCAATTATACAAAATAACGCCCAATCCGGCAAATTATTATTAAGAAGATACCGACCCCATCCGACCGGAAAACCCCGAAAACAGTGCCAAGGCGTACTCTCTTATTTGTGGGCTTTTTGGTCTACAAGGGGGTGAATCAGTGGCAATAGTCGGCACTGCGACTTCCTGTTTTTAACCGCGAAAAACGTGAAAGTTGGTATTTGCAATTCGTATGATTTCAGTTTTGTGACAGCTTCCAAAGTTCACCAAAAGCCCCAATTCAAGGCCTGTTGTTTTAAGACAATTCAACAGTTGTGCTTCATGTTCATCAACAATGTTTGTCATGGCAGATAAGGTCAGGCTTATGGACTTGCTTTAAAGGTTCACCCTCTGTGCCTTGAAAGAAATGCTTCTTGTGGAGAATTTCTTCTCCAAACACTCCTGGCACGCTGCCTCAAGAAAACCACACCTCATTTCCCTGAATCGCATGGCATTCATCAGAAAACAAAACCTTTTCGTCTTTTTCGCGGTTATTAAACTCATGGTTCGTAATTCTCTCGCCAGCTGCCCGGGCTCTTCACCAAGGGAATGCTCCTTTTGGAAAACTCCTTCTCCAAACATTCTTGGCACACTGCCTCAAAAAAACCACACATTCATCAGGAAATAAAACTTTTCGCGTGTTTCGCGGTTATTAAACTCGTGATTTATAGTTCTCTCGCCAGTTGCCCGGGCTCTTCACCAAGGGAATACCCCTTATGGAGAATTTCTTCTCCAAACACTCTTGGCACACTCCCTCAAAAAAACCACACATTCGTCAGAAAACAAAACCCTTTCGTGTTTTTCGTGGTTGTTAAATTCGTGTATGCCCTCAGCGAACCATGCCACCCAGGAACGCTCTCAGGCGCAATTTCTTGACGTGATGCGGACCTGGTCTCGGCGTTGTCGGAATCTCGGGATCCCAGTTGATAAATTGACTCACTCCTGGCAACTCAGCCACACCGTCCCGGGGGAATGCCCGGACTTCGTACGCAACACCACCCTGCAACCCCGTAAATTCCGTCCTGACGGCTCCCCCGGGCGTCGGCATCGCAACAGACTGTTCCTCTATCAGTTCCCCGTATGAAATCAGTTGTACCCGATACCCCAAGCCGAGCAATATTCCGTCAACCGGGGCTCCGAAATCAGCATGATCCGCAGTGCGTCCATAGCCATCATTTCCCGAATACTGCAAGTGTACCTGCACACGACCATTCGCCTTGTGCATGAGTTGCATGGCCAATGTCCCCTCAAGAACGTCGAGCAAGGTAAATGCTGCAGTGCTCATCACGCCCGCCCCGGCACGGTTGACTGCCCGGAGCGAATAGCGTATCTGCTCTCCTCCTGTGTGCGCCTTGCGCAGTTGCTCCAAGGCATGGCCAGACAACACATAAGAAGCGGCGGTTCCTGCGACGGGGTAGCTTTTCCCGTCCACGGAAAGCTGGTAGCTGTCTATCGTCGCCCCGTTGCTGCTCGCCGCTCCCCAACTCAGGTTCACCCGGTTTGTGGACTCCCACCTGGCTCGCAAGCCCGAAGGTCTGCCAGGCACCGCTATGGTGCTGAACGCGCTCCTGTTTTCGGATGCCTGGGCGGGCTCCCCGACGCCCGCCCGGTTGCGCGCATAGACCTGTAACGAATAGCTTCTCTTCGGCAGCAAGTCGGTGATCTCAATCTCGGCGGCAAAAGCACCTGCCGAGAAAAAAGTCTCGGTGCTGCGTCCTCCAGCACTCACCACCACCACGTAGCCAAAACCGGAGCCTGCAACGCGATCAGGGGAAGCCGCAAGCGCATCACCCGCCAGGTGAGCGCAATCGTCATGTCCCATGATTGCCAACACCAGGCGCGCAGTGGTTTGCCCGGGCACCAGCTTCGTTATCGTCGTCGCGCCCGGAAGACCGGGCAAATAGAAGTAAGCGGCTACCTGATAGCCCGCGACACCTCCGTGTACAGCGCGAAGACGGTACGGGTGGGGGCAAGCCACTTGCTTGTTTTTCCGAAACCCGGCCAGAAAATCTCCGTCAAAGTCAAAAGTCGGTGCTGTGACTTCCCGTATTGTTCCTGCCAGCTCAAGTTCGTAGGAATCAACCCCTGAACTTCCCGCCGCCCACGTGAAGCGCAGATGATCCGGAGATTCCCAGCTCACCGCCAAATCAACCGGTGTGGCGGGAATGTCGGCAAGTGCGCGCAACAAGGGCAACGTACGGGTATTGCCAAAATGCCAGGCTCCCGGTTCCCAGCCGGCATAAGTCGTGGCACCTGCGCATCTCTGCCCCGCCGCAGTCGGGCAACGCAACTGGGTCAAAGTTCGAGGTGAACTGCTGCCCGTCGAGCCATTGCCCACCAAAGCTGCCTGTGCAGACACGGGTGCGTAACTGCGGTCAATCACCGCGTCCGGCGCAGAATAGCCTGCCAGACTCCCAATGCTGGTCGATTCTCCAACAACGGTGCTTGCCGCATAGCTGTCCTGTATGCGGCGGATATTGCTTCCGACCAACCCCCCGGTGAAGGAATGACTCCGCACTTCACCGAGTGCATAGCTCGCATGGACAGAACCGGCGTTGAAGCCAACCAGTCCACCAACACGGTCATCTCCGCTGACTGACACGTCGGCATAGCTGTAGGCAACGGTGCTTTCGCTGAAGCCCACCAGCCCGCCGGTGAAGGAATGACCCCGCACTTCACCGAGCGCATAGCTCGCATGGACAGAACCGGCGTTGAAGCCAACCAGTCCACCAACACGGTCATCTCCGCTAACTGACGCGTCGACATGGCTGTAGGCAACGGTGCTTTCGCTGAAGCCCACCAGCCCGCCAGTGTTGGCTTTGCCGGAAATCTGTGCGGATCTCACGACGCTGTTCATGACGGTTCCGTCGTTAAAGCCGACCAGGGCTCCGACACTGTTTTTTCCTTTTACCCACGCATCAACGAGCACCACCCCCTTGACGATCCCGTCTTCTGCGAGTCTGGAGAACACGCCAACTGTGTCCGTTTCCGGGCGGTTAATGTACAGAGCAGAGATTTCCCGTCCTGCCCCGTCAAAGGTGCCTGAAAAATTCTCTATCGGATGAAAGCCGGCACCACCTGACCACCCCCGACTCGATCTGGCATCAATGTCTGCCACCTGCACATAGTGAGCGTACAGATCAGAGCGCACATCCTGCAGTTGGCACAGCGTGCCAATTTGCCACGGGTTGTCGTTGCTGCCGTCACCCGATGCACCCTTCAGACCTTTGCCGACGCATTCCGGAAAGCGGGTCACCGTCCGGATCGTTGACGGCGATCCGGTGCCCACCGTGTTATGGGCGAAGGCTTCCAGCCGATATTCAGAGGCACTCTTAAGCTCCGCAAACTCCACCATGACCGGACTCAGGGGGTTCCCCGGCGTAATGTCGCGTTCCTCAACCAGCTCCCCGGACGCATACAGATGTATCCGGTAAGCCAGGTGCAAAGCCAAGTCTTGCGCTGACTCTGCGTAATCAGTGTCAACCGGGTTGCGGCCGTAGCCATCATTGGCCGGGGCTGTAAAGCTGAGTCTCAGCGTGGAGACCCCAGACTCCACGCGCATATCAGCCGGAGAATCAGGAACATCCAGCAGGCGCACGGAAACACGGGCAGCTTCGCCAACACCATAAAGGTTGTAGCCACGAACCGTTAAAAAGAGCGTATTTCCGCCTTCATGACGGACGCGCAGCTTCTGCAACCAGTCCGATCCTCCCACGTAGTACAAGAATGCGGTTTCCTCAGCAGCGATCGATGGAGCCTCAATCCGGTAAGCGATCAGTTCTCTGGTGTGAAGCGGAGGCTCCCAACGCAGCAACAAGGAAGACGGGGATTTCCACTGTGCCAGCAGGCGCAAGGGTTTTCCAGGAGTCTCAAAGCCCCGCAGAACCGGCAGCGTCCTGTGATCGCCGAAGGACCAGGTTTCGGTACTCCAGCCTGAGTATGTTGACCTCCCCGCACACGCCAGGCCAGGGGCGGTGGGGCAACGCAGTTGCTGCAGTGTCCGCAAGGAGCCTGATCCCTGCCCGGTGTCATCTGCCACAAAAGGCATGCCGCCACCATTGGCGCCATTGCCGCGAGACAACGCTGCCGCATAGCTGTCGGCAATGCCTCCCGAACTGCTGCCGGCAAAACCTCCAGGCTGTCCGGTTCCGGACACAAACCCTGCTGCGTAGCTGTCGACAATGCCTCCCGAACTGCTGCCGGCAAAGCTTCCATGCCGTCCGGCTCCGGATACCGACCCTGCCGCATAGCTGCGGCTGACGGTGCCCTGATTGTCCGCCACAAGACCCGCGACCAGACCTTCCCCGGTCACAAAAGCTGTTGTGTAACTGTCAGTCACCGAGCCTTGGTTGTCTGCAACCAGACCGCCCGCCCGAACTGCTCCTGACACCGAGCCTCCGGCATAGCTTGTGTCGATACTCCCGCCTGTCAGATTTCTTCCGACCAGACCACCCGCGACCTGGCCTCCCGGCTCTGTCGTCAGCTGAGCCGCGCTGCCGCTGATCGTGCCTGCGTTGATGCCAACGAGCCCTCCCGTCACTTGCCCGCCAAAAAGTGAGCCCGTTGCGCCGCTGTTCACGATCCTTCCTCCCTCGTTCCTGCCCACCAGGGCTCCCACGTTGACGCTTCCCCAAAGCTGCGCGTTCACCAGCACGACCTGCTGCAACAACCCGCCCCGAAGCTGCGCAAACAAGCCGGCATCTTCCAGCGCCTCAGTGCGCACCTTTAAATGGAAAATCTGAAAACCGGCACCATCAAGGGAACCAGAAAAATCAGCAATCGGCGCAAAGCCTTCTCCGGCTCGCCAGTTCCGGGATGGGCCTGCCTCAATATCACCTGCCAACCGGTAGTGGGCTTCAGGGGCAGAGCGAATGTCCTGCAATTGACACAGCGTGGCAATCTGCCAAGGATCACCCTCGCTGCCCGAACCACCCGACCCGCCTGCCAATGCCAGGGCTTCCCCGTCGCACTGCCAGGGACGGGTAAATACCGACAGGGAAAATGGTGGCCCTTCTCCAGTCCTGTTATAGGGCGTCGCCTCCACTTCATAGCGACTATTGCTTGCCAGACCCGAAAATTCCACAACTGCAGATGTTTCGCCGGCTGTGTGCGCACGCTCCCGCTCCTGCACCAGTTCTCCCCCGGCGTACAACCGTACCCGGTAACCCATACCTGCGGGAACCCCGACACCCGTGTATCCGTAAGCCGGGTCTTCCGGTGATTGGCCGTAGCCGTCGTCAGCCGGAGCCATAAGCAACACACGCAGTGAAAACGCCTGCGCCGATGCCCGAAGGTCAGTCAATTTGCTCGGGGGAGCCAGCAGATCAAAGGCAACCGTCGTCGCTTCGCTCATGCCATGGCGATTATATCCACGTACGCTGATTTGAAAGGTACTGCCCCTATATTCGGAACGGAGGTTTTGCACCAGGTGCCTGCCGAACGTAAAAGATGCGGACTCCGTTTCCAGGGAAAGCCCTGCCACCTCCACCCAATAGCCGGCGTTCAGGCTTCCTGTTTTCGCGGCTGCCCAGCTCAGTTCCAGATCACCTTCCAGATTCCATTTCGCCTGCAGGCGCGAAGGGGGGGCAGGTGGTTCCGGTTGCAGGGCGCGATGAACCGGAAGCGTCTGCACGTCCCCGAAATACCAGACTTGGGTGCTCCAGCCGGAGAAACTGGCCGCTCCCTGGCATGTATCTCCCGGTAAAAGGGGACACTGCAATTGCGCCAGCGTACGGGAAAAATTGTTTTCTGTGGCGTCCTCTTCCCCGCTGCCCACGAGTTCCAGCGCACTGCTGCCGACACCCTGCTCCAAGGCATAATTCTCAGCCATATCAGTGCCTTCGGAATGCCCCACCAGTGTGCCTGCCTGATTCTTCCCGCTGACCAAGCCTGTCGCATAACTGTTTTCGATCCCGATGTTTCTACTGTAGTAGCGCTCACTGTTTCCCACCAGACCGCCTACCTGAACATTCCCGCTGACCGAACCAGTCGCATAACTGTCCTCAATCGAGCCGTACCTGCTTTCTCCCGCCAGACCACCTACCAGCTCATTTCCGCTGACCGATCCGGTCGCATGGCTTCTGAAGATTAACCCTAAGCTGAGACCCACCAGACCTCCCACACGATTCCCCGCGCCAATAACCGTACTGTCCGAGTGGCTGTTACCTATGGAATTGTAATCGCTGATTCCCACCAGACCGCCCACAGATCCTATTCCGCTGACCGCTCCCGCCGAATAAGCGCCGCTTATAAAACCCTGGTTGAAACCCACCAGCCCGCCCACGGAATAACGCCCGCTCACCGTTGACTGCGCGTGGCTGTGATAGATCGAAGCGTCGTTGACCCCCACCAGCCCACCAACTCCGGCTGCGCCGCGCACACTTCCTCTCGCGTGGGAACTGCGTATCCTCGCGCCCCAAGCATTGTTGCCCACCAGTCCGCCTATTGCGTGGCCGTGCCCTTGGGAATCAGTCGTTCCAACAACGGTGGACCCCGAATGGCTGAGCTTGATCAGCCCATGGTTCTCACCTGCCACTCCTCCCACACGATCCCGACCGACTATCAGCCCCGTCACCGTGCTGCCATTGATGCTTCCATTTGCCGCAACGCTTCCTGCCAGGGCTCCTACCGCATCTCTGCCCTGCACCGTAACATTCACCAGCGCCAGCCTTTGCAGGGCACCCCCGCTGAGTTTCCCGAACAGCCCGACATGGTCTGTCTGCCCAGGATTGATCAAAAGACTCAGAACACTGTGACCACTCCCGTCCAGAGAGCCGGAAAAAAATTCAATCGGAGGAAAACCCTTTCCGTCTCGCCACTCGTGGCTTTGCTTCGCGTCTATGTCGTTTGCCAGCCGATAATGCGCTGCCGTGTCGTAACGTATTTCCTGCAACTGGCAAAGTGTGCCGATCTGCCAAGGGTCATCCTCGCTGCCAGAGCCTGCTGCCGTTATCACCGCTGCCCATGGACACACGCCAACGTAGGTGAAAACCGGCATTATCACCGTTGTTGAGCCTGCGCCCGCCTTGTTTCTGGCAAATGCCCTGACTTCATACCAGGAACCACCTTCCAGACCTGAAAATTCCACTACGGTCGAACTTGACCATTCATGCTGTGTCATGCGCCGCTCTTCTTTCAACAGACTTTTTGAAAACAGTTGCACGTGGTATGCGAGATCCAGAGCAATTCCGCCTGCCGGCTCCCCGTACACGTTGCTGCCCGGTGCGCGTCCGTAGCCGTCATCATCTGCCTCGGTAATGGTGACCCGTATTGTCGACAACCCTGAAGCTGCCTGGGCCACCACCGACCCCGGAACTTTCATCAAATGGAAACTTCCCGACGCTGCATCTCCCGTAACGCCTCCTTTTACGCCGCGTATGGAATAGTGAATTTCACTGCCGCTGGCGTAACGCTCACGTAATTCAGCCATCAATGTATCGTCAAGCGAGAAACGGGATACCTTGGTGTCTCGAATGATTCCGCCCACATCCACCTCAAAGGAACTCACGGCAACTCCTTGATGCCACCCCCAGTGCAGCGTCAATCCACCTCTCGAATTCCAGCTTTCCCGGACTGCAATCGGTGCAACGGGAACATCCGTAAGCGCCCGGAGCACAGGCAGCATGCGGGAGTACCCGAAATACCAAATCCGCGTATCCCAACCCAGATACACACCAGCTGCCCGACAAAGATTGACGGGCAATATCGAGCACTTCATCTGCTCCACGGTGCGCAAATCACTGCCCTGTACTGCACCGTTATCCTCGCCCACCAGGCTGTCCCCGTCGCCCAGCTTGCTGGCATAACTGCGGTCTATCGTGCCACCGTTGACTCCGACCAGCCTGCCCGACAAATCAGTTCCGCCTACAGCACCAGTGCTATAGGCACTTCTGACCAAACCGCTGTTTACTCCCGCCAGTCCACCTGTCTGACTGCCTCCGGTCACTGCGCCTCGTGCATAACTGTTACTGATGGTTCCCTTGTTTTCGCCCGCCAATCCGCCCACCTGACTGTCTCCGGACACTGTGCCTTGTGCGTAGCTGTCACTGATGTTTCCTTTGTTTTCGCCGACCAGACCGCCTGTCTGACTGTCTCCGGTCACTGTGCCTCGTGCGTAACTGTTACCGATGGTTCCCTTGTTTACTCCCGCCAGTCCACCTGTCTGACTGCCTCCGGTCACTGTGCCTTGTGCATAACTGTTACTGATGTTTCCTTTGTTTTCGCCGACCAGACCTCCAACCTGGTTCTTTCCAGTCACACGTGCATGCACGTTTGTATGGCTGTTCACGATGCTGGCGTTTTCCAGGTTCACGCCCACCAGACCACCTGTCTGACTGTCTCCGGTCACTGTGCCTCGTGCGTAACTGTTAGCGATGGTTCCCTTGTTTACTCCCGCCAGTCCGCCTGTCTGACTGTCTCCGGTCACTGTGCCTTGTGCATAACTGTTACCGATGGTTCCCTCGCTCACTCCCACCAGACCGCCTGTCTGACTGCCTCCGGTCACTGTGCCTTGTGCATAACTGTTACTGATGGTGCCGCCAAAGTGCCAACCCACCAGACCACCCACGTAGCCCCTCCCTGAGGTGTCGGTTCCGGTCACATCTCCAGTTGCATGGCTGGAAGTGACCGAACCCATGTTTTTGCCCACCAGACCTCCGACTTGATTGCCTCCTGTTACTGCCCCAGACGCATGACTGCCTGTAATCGTGCCACCGTCATTCTGACCCACCAGACCGCCGGCAACCCATCTGCCGCGAGAGTTCTTCCCAACCCTTACCGTCGCCGTGCTGTTGCGGATGACACCGTCCTGATTCAGGCCAACCAGCCCACCGATGATTCTGCCCCCGTCAACCTTGCCATCAACCTCGCTGTCCTCAATCGTTCCTTGATTGTTCAGCCCAACCAGAGAACCGACATTCACTCCGCCGTTCGTCAAAAAACCCGCCAGCTTCACGCGCTTCAGCAAGCCACCCTGCAGCGTGCCAAACAGCCCTATATTCTCGAATGCTTCGTCTGCTGTGTTGACCTTCAAATTGGAAATTTGGTAACCGTTGCCATCGTAAGTGCCAGAAAAACCCTTGATCGGTGCAAAACCGTTTTTCCAGCCATGCGTCATCGTCGTTGCGTCTATATCTTTGATCTGAATGTAGTGCGACTGGGGCGATGTTTCCATGTCGCGCAAATGGCACAGGTTTTCTACCTGGTAGGGATCACTTTCAGTTCCGGAACCTGCCATGGCCTGCGAACTTGCAGTACACGCGAGATCAGGATCCATGTAGGGAAATTGGCTGTTGTTGTAGTAGGTGTCTCCGTAATTGAGAATGTTGAAGGCTCTTTCGTCCGCGTAAATCCCGCCCATTCCATAAGCGTAATTAGTACACAGCTGCGAATCCCTACTGTCCGGTTGGGATGTTTGAACCCCTATCACCAAGCCGGTCTTTTTATAAAATGCGGATGAGCCGGACGATCCAAACGTAGGAGAGATGCCCTTATACATTAAATTCATAAGCCCGCAAGTCGCTCCTTTGCAGAAGATGCCTGTCTTGCCGCCGCCCCACAAACTTTCAAACTCACCCCACTGCTGAGGCCTGCTACCGGAATGGTGTACGGAGTAACCACTGAAAGTACGGGTAGTACGGGGCGTCCACTCCAGCAATTTATAATCTCCAGAGCCGATAAACGACCCTGAAAGACGCACAATCGCCCAATCCCCACCATCACCACCACGCTTCCGTGATTTCTTCCCTGCCACGTATTTCATACCAAAGGCGTGTGAACCATAAAAAGTAGTGACGGAAAATGACAAAAATGGTTTGTCCACAGCGTTAGCGTCCACTTCAGGGAAAAGGTGAAACGCTGTCAGAATGTAGGGAGCTCCATCACCCGACTTGTTCTTTATAAAACTCCCAGTCCCGCAGACACCACCATTGCCAGAATGGCGGCACAATTTTACGACACCTTTGGTTACATCCCGCACGTAAGCCGGGCTCTCGCTGTTTACATAGTTATTCTTACCGGGTCGACGCCAGGTGCCTGCGCGCGCGCAACTGCCGGCTTGCCTCGGAGGCACCAGATCTCTGATTCCCTCTCCGTATAAAACCCCGTTGTTATCCTTGAATGTATGGCTCACTTTTTCGACCGAAAAAGGAAAATCGCCTGGCTCCAGGTGGTAACTGTCAGGAACCCAAAACTCTATGACAACGGTATCACCAGACACCGGGAACGCCACAAAGCTGCCATCATTACGTGACAAGCCGCGTCCCGTGTACTCTACGAGCTCTTCATTGCTGTCTCCGGCGGGGGCATAGACATTCACCGACATACCCGGGTCAAGGGGAAAACCAGAAAAATATAACCACAGCCGCAGGGCAGACGGAGAGCGAATCTGCGCCTGCCAGACATCAAGGCCGTCTTCCTGTTTGACCAGCGCCCAGTTGGAACGCCTTAACCGGACGTCCCGGGCAATGCTGGTGTAGTTGACCGTTGTCGCACGGAGCAGTACACGAATTTGCTCCTGTTCCCGGGCGCTGAAAGATCCCAAGTTCAGTTGCTGTGCGCTGGCAGGATACAGAGTTCGAGTGGCTTCCCGGGCATTCCTCCCCTCCGAAAAGGGATAGGACGCATAGCCTTGATCTGCCAGAGATTCCTGATCCTGGCCGAAAACAAGTGAGCTCGACGTGATGATAGATACACCCACGAACAGCCACTTCAGCCAACCATGGCTGCCGGAAATCTGCGTATCCGAAAATCTGAAACCTGCTTCTTTCATTGTGAGTGCTTACGAGCCATGCGGGCAGAGAAAAGAGAGCCTGGCCATCCTGAGACATAAAATTCTTGCCACAACACTCAACATCTGTTCTCCCGTCTGACACACTATATGGATCTCCTGAATTCCTGACCTTCACCCACTTCGCCCCGATATCTCAGCACGGCTGTACGCGCCGGGAAATCACTTAGTTGGTTAATTGTACAAAATAACGCCCAATCCGGCAAATTATTATAAGAAGATACCGACCTCATCCGACCGGAAAACCCCGAAAACAGTGCCAAGGCGTACTGTCTTATTTGTGGGCTTTTTGGTCTACAAGGGGTTGAATCAGTGGCAATAGTCGGCACTGCGACTTCCTGTTTTTAACCACGAAAAACGTGAAAGTTGGTATTTGCAATTCGTATGATTTCAGCTTTGTGACAGCTTCCAAAGTTCACCAAAAGCCCCAATTCAAGGCCTGTTGTTTTAAGGCAATTCAACAGCTGTGCTTCATGCTCACCAGCAATGTTTGTCAGAACAGATAAAGTCAGGCTTATGAACTTGCTTTGAAGGTTCACTCTCTGTGCCTTGAAAAGAATGCTCCTTCTCCAGACACTCTTGGCACGCTGCCTCAAGTAAGCCACACCTCATTTCCGTGAATCGCATGGCATTCATCAGGAAATAAAACTTTTCGCGTGTTTCGCGGTTATTAAACTCGTGATTTATAGTTCTCTCGCCAGTTGCCTGAACTCTTCACCAAGGGAATGCCCCTTATGGAAAACTCCTTCTCCAAACACTCCTGATGCACTGCCTCAAGCAAGCCACACATTCATCAGAAAACAAAATCTTTTCGTGTTTTTCGTGGTTGTAAAATTCGTGTATCACTCAGCGAACCATGCCACCCAAGAACGCTCTCAGGCGCAATTTCTTGACGTGATGCGGGCCGGGTCTCGGCGTTGTCGGGATCTCGGGATCCCAGTTGATAAACTGACTCACTCCTGGCAACTCAGCCACGCTGTCCCGGGGGAATGCCCGGACTTCGTACGCAACACCACCCTGCAACCCCGTAAATTCCGTCCTGACGGCTCCCCCGGGCGTCGGCATCGCAACAGACTGTTCCTCTATCAGTTCCCCGTATGAAAGCAGCTGTACCCGATACCCCAAGCCGAGCAATATTCCGTCAACCGGGGCTCCGAAATCAGCATGATCCACAGTGCGCCCGTAGCCATCATTTCCCGAATACTGCAAGTGTACCTGCACACGACCATTCGCCTTGTGCATGAGTTGCATGGCCAATGTCCCCTCAAGAACGTCGAACAAAGTAAATGTTGCTGTGCTCATCACTCCCTCCCCGGCACGGTTGACTGCCCGGAGCGAATAGCGTATCTGCTCTCCTCCTGTGTGCTTCTTGCGCAGCTGCGCCAAGGCATGGCCTGACAACACATAAGAAGTGGCGGTTCCTGTACCCGGGTGGCTTTTTCCGTCCACAAAAAGCTGGTAGCTGTCTATCGTCGCCCCGTTGCTGCTCGCCGCTCCCCAACTCAGGTTCACCCGATCTGCAGACTCCCATCTGGCTTGCAAGCCTGAAGGTCTGCCAGGCACCGCTATGGTGCTGAACGCGCTCCTGTTTTCAGATGCCTGGGCGGGTTCCCCGACGCCCGCCCGGTTGCGTGCATAGACCTGTAACGAATAGCTTCTCTTCGGCAGCAAGTCGGTGATCTCAATCTCGGTGTCAAAAGCACCTGTCGGGGAAAAAGTCTCGGTGCTGCGTCCTGCGGCACTCACAACCACCACGTAGCCAAAACCGGAGCCTGCAACGCGATCAAAAGAAGTCGCAAGCGCATCACCCGCCAAGTGAGCGCAATCGTCATGTCCCATGATTGCCAACACCAGGCGCGCAGTGGTTTGGCCGGGCACCAGCTCCGTTATCGTTGTCGCGCCCGGAAGACCGGGCAAATAGAAGTAAGCGGCTGCCTGATAGCCCGCGACACCTCCGTGCACAGCGCGAAGACGGTACGGGTGGGGGCAAGCCCCCTGGCTGTTTTTCCGAAACCCGGCCAGAAAATCTCCGTCGAAGTCAAAAGTCGGTGCTGTGACTTCCCGTATTGTTCCTGCCAGCTCAAGTTCGTAGGAATCAACCGCTGAACTTCCCGCCGCCCACGTGAAGCGCAGATGATCCGGAGATTCCCAGCTCACCGCCAAATCAACCGGTGCGGCAGGAATGTCGGCAAGCGCGCGCAGCAAGGGCAACGTGCGGGTATTGCCAAAATGCCAGGCTCCCGGTTCCCAGCCGGCATAAGTCGTGGCACCTGCGCATCTCTGCCCCGCCGCAGTCGGGCAACGCAACTGGGTCAGAGTGCGAGGTGAAGAGCCATCCGTTGAGCCATTGCCCACCAAAGATGCCTGTGCAGACACGGGTGCGTAACTGCGGTCAATCACCGCGTCCGGAGCAGAATAACCCGCCAGACTCCCGGTGCTGCCCGACTCCCCAACAACCCTGTTCACCGCATAGCTGTCCTGAATGCGGCGGATATTGCTTCCGACCAACCCCCCGGAGATGGAGCGACCCCGCACCTCACCGAGTGCATAGCTCGCATGGACAGAACCGGAGTTGATGCCCGCCAGTCCGCCAACACGGCTATCTCCGCTGACCGACACGTCGGCATAGCTGTAGGCAATGGTGCTTCCGCTGTAGCCGACCAGACCGCCGGCGCGCGAGCCGTCCACAGCGATGGCCGAACCTGTCGCGTAACAGTGCAAAATCGTGCTTCCCAGACTGTAGCCAACCAGACCGCCAGCATTGTCCCGCCCTTCACCCGAGACACGCACCGCCGCATCGGCACTGCTGTACAAAATAGCGGCTCCCAGAGCCAGACCAGCCAGACCACCGGCAGACTCAATCGCGCGTACTTGCGAAGCCCTCACCGTGCTACCCACGACCCGACCTTTTGCTTTCACATAACCGACCAGACCGCCGACGTATCTGCCCCCGTCAACCTCGGCACTGGCACCACTGTCAATCAGTAATCCTCCGTTGCCACCCGCCAGCCCGCCAGCGTTGGCTCCGGCTCTGTTGCCGGAAACCTGTGCGGACTTCACGACGCTGTTCATGACGGTTCCGTCGTTAAAGCCGACCAGGGCTCCGACGCTGTTTTTTCCTTTTACCCACGCATCAACGAGCACCATCCCTTTGACGACCCCGCCTTCAGCGAGTCTGGAGAACAGGCCAATCGTGTTTGTTTCCGGGCGGTTAATGTACAGAGCAGAGATTTGTCGCCCTGCCCCGTCGAAAGTGCCTGAAAAAGGCTCTATCGGATGAAAGCCGGCACCGCCTGACCACCCCCGACTCGGGCTGGCGTCAATGTCTGCCACCTGCACATAGTGAGCGTACAGATCAGAGCGCACATCCTGCAGTTGGCACAGCGTGGCAATTTGCCACGGGTTGGTGCTGCTGCCGTCACCCGATGCACTCTTCAGACCCTTGCCGGCGCATTCCGGAAAGCGGGTCACCGTCCGGAACGTTGACGGCGATCCGGTGCCCACCGAGTTATGGGCGAAGGCTTCCAGCCGATATTCAAAGGCACTCTTAAGCTCCGCAAATTCCATCGTGACCGGGTTCAGAGGATTCCCCGGCGGAATGTCGCGTTCTTCAACCAGCTCCCCGGACGCATACAGGCGTATTCGGTAAGCCAGGTGCAAAGCCATGGCTTCCGCTGACGCTGCGTAATCAGCGTCAACCGGCCTGCGGCCATAGCCGTCATTGGCCGGGGCTGTAAAGCTGAGTCTCAGCGTGGAAACCCCTGGCACCACGCGCACACCAGTCAGAGAACCGGGAACATCCAGCAGGCGCACGGAAACACGGGCAGCTTCGCCAATACCATAAAGGTTGTAGCCACGAACCGTTAAAAAAAGCGTATTCCCGCCTTCATGACGGGAGCGAAGCTTCTGCAACCAGTCCGATCCTCCGACGTAATACAACGATGCGGTTTCCTCAGCAGCGATCGATAGAGCCTCAATCCGGTAAGCGATCAGTTCTCTGGCGTGAAGCGGAGGCTCCCAACGCAGCAACAAGGAAGACGGGGATTTCCATTGTGCCTGCAGGCGCAAGGGTTTGCCAGAAGTCTCAAAGCCCCGCAGAACCGGCAGCGTCCTGTAATCGCCAAAGGACCAGATCTCGGCACTCCAGCCAAAGTACGTTGACCTTCCCGCACACGCCAGGCCGGGGGCGGTGGGGCAACTCAGCTGCTGCAGCGTCCGCAAGGAGACTGATCCCTGCCCGACGTCATCTGCCACAAAAGGCATGCCGCCACCATTGCCGCGAGGCAACTCTGCTGCGTAGCTGTTGACAATGCCTCCCGGACTGCTGCCGGCAAAGCTTCCAGGCTGCCCGGCTCCGGACACCGACCCTGCCGCATAGCTGCGGCTGACGGTGCCCTGATTGTTTGCCACAAGACCCGCGACCAGACCTTCCCCGGTCACAAAAGCTGTTGTGTAACTGTCAGTCACCGAACCCTGGTTGTCTGCGACCAGACCACCCGACTGAACTGCTCCTGACACCGAGCCTCCGGCGTAGCTTGTGTCAATACTCCCGCCTGCCAGATTTCTTCCGACCAGACCACCCGCGACCTGGCCTCCCGACTCTGTCGTCAACTGAGCCGCGCTGCCGCTGATCGTGCCTGCGTTGATGCCGACGAGTCCTCCCGCCACTTGCCCGCCAAAAAGTGAGCCCGTTGCGCCGCTGTTCACGATCCTTCCTCCCTCGTTCCTGCCCACCAAGGCTCCCACGTTGACGCTTCCCCAAAGCTGCGCGTTAACCAGCACCACTTGCTGCAATAACCCGCCCTGAAGCTGTGCAAACATGCCGACATCTTCCAGTGCCTCAGAGCGCACCTTTAAATGAAAAATCCGAAAACCGGCACCATCAAGGGAACCGGAAAAATCAGCAATCGACGCAAAGCCTTCTCCGGCTCGCCAGTCCCGGGATGGACCTGCCTCAATATCGCCTGCCAGCCGGTAGTGGGCTGCGGGGGCAGAGCGAATGTCCTGCAATTGACACAGCGTGGCAATCTGCCAGGGATCGTCCTCGCTGCCCGAGCTGCCCAAACCACCTGCCGATGCCACGGCTTCCCCGTCGCACTGCCAGGGACGGGTAAATGCCGACAGGAAAAATGACGATCCTTCTCCAGTCCTGTTATAGGGCGTCGCCTCTACTTCATAACGGCTATCGCTTGCCAGACCCGAAAATTCCACAGCCGCAGATGTTTCGCCGGCTGCGTGTACAAGCTCCCGTTCCTGCACCAGTTCTCCCCCGGCGTACAACTGTACCCGGTAGCCCAGACCTGCGGAAATCCCGACACCCGTATATCCGTAAGCCGGGTCTCCCGGTGATTGGCCGTAGCCGTCGTCAGCCGGAGCCATAAGCAACACCTGTAGCGAAAATGCCTGCGCCGATGCCCGAACAACCGTCAATTTGCCTGGGGCTCTCAGCAGCCTGATCGCAACCGTCGTCGCTTCGCTCATGCCATGGCGGTTATATCCACGTACGCTGGCTTGCAAGGTACTGCCCCTATATTCGGAACGGAGGCTTTGCACCAGGCGCCTGCTGAACGTAAAAGACTCGGATCCCGTTTCCAGGGAATACCCTGCCACCTCCACCCAATAGCCGGCGTTCAGGCTTCCTGTTTTCGCGGCTGTCCAGCTCAGTTCCAGATCACCTTCCAGGTTCCATTTCACCTGCAGGCGCGAAGGGGGAGCAGGTGGCACTGCTCGCAGGGCGCGATGAACCGGAAGCGTCTGCCCGTCCCCGAAATACCAGACCTGGGTGCTCCAGCCGGAGTAACTGACCGCTCCCTGGCATGTATCTCCCGGCAAAAGAGGGCACTGTAATTGCGCCAGCGTGCGGGAAAAGTTGTTTTCTGTGGCATCCTCTTCCCCGCTGCCCACGAGTTCCAGCGCACTGCTGCCGACACCCTGCTCCAAGGCGTAATTCGCAGCCATATCGGTGCCGTTGGAATGCCCCACCAGTGTGCCTGCCTGATTGTTCCCGCTGACCAGACCTGCCGCATAACTGTCGTCAATCCTGCTGTTTCTGCCGTAGTAGCGCTCACTGTCTCCCACCAGCCCGCCCACCTGCTCATTTCCGCTTACCGAACCAGTCGCATAACTGTCCTCAATCGAGCCGGATCTGCTTTCTCCCACCAGGCCACCTACCCACCCATTTCCGCTGACCGCCCCGGTCGCATGGCTTCTGAGGATTGGCCCTGAACTGATGCCCGCCAGACCTCCCACATAACTCCCTTCACCGATAACCGAGCTGTCCGAGTGGCTGTCAACTATGGAATTGGCATTGTGGTGTACGCCAACCAGTCCGCCCACAATTCCTGTTCCGCTGACCGCTCCTGCCGAATAAGAGCCGCTTATAGGGCCGTAGCTGGAACTTGCCAGCCCGCCCACAGAATAACGCCCGCTCACCGTTGACTGCGCGTGGCTGTGATAGATCGAAGCTTCGTTGAGCCCCACCAACCCACCAACAAGATCTGTTCCGCTCACACTTCCTTTCGCGTGCGAACTGCGTATCCTCGCGCCCCGCGCATTCCAGCCCACCAGTCCGCCTATTGTGTTGCCGTGCCACCGGACAGCGGTCGTTCCGACAACGGTGGACTCCGAATGGCTGAGCTCGATCAGCCCATGGTTCTCACCCGCTACTCCTCCCACACGTCTCCGACCGCCTATCAGCCCCGTCACCGTGCTGCCCTTGATGCTTCCATTTGCCGCAACGCGTCCTGCCAGGGCACCTACCTCATCTCTGCCCTGCACCGTAACATTCACGAGTGCCAGCCTTTGCAGGGCACCCCCGCTGAGCCTCCCGAACAGCCCGACATGGTCTGCTTGCCCAGGATTGATCAAAAGACTCAGAATGCTGTGACCACTCCCGTCAAGAGAACCGGAAAATGATTCAATCGGTGAGAAGCCCTTTCCGTCCCGCCACTCGTGGCTTTGCTTCGCGTCTATATCGTTTGCCAGCCGATAATCAGCTGCCGTGTCGTAACGTATTTCATGCAACTGGCAAAGTGAGCCAACCTGCCAGGGGTCATCCTCGCTGCCAGAGCCCGCTGCCGTTATCACCGCTGCCTGTGGGCACACGCCAACGTAGGTGAAAATCGGTGCTATCACCGTTGTTGGGCCTGCGCCCGCCTTGTTTCTGGCAAATACTCGGACTTCGTACCTGGAACCACCTTCCAGGCCTGAAAATTCCACTACGGTCGTGCTTGACCATTCCTGCTGTGTCATGCGCCGCTCTTCTTTCAACAGGCTTTTTGAAAACAGTTGCACGTGGTATGCGAGATCCAGAGCAATTCTGCCTGCCGGCTTCCCGTACGCGCTGCTACCCGGAGCGCGTCCGTAGCCGTCATCATCTGCCTCGGTAATGGTGACCCGTACTGTTGACAGCCCCGAAGCTGTCTGAGTCCCCACCTCCCCCGGAACTTTCATCAAATAAAAACTTCCCGACGCTGCATCTCCCGCAACGCCTCCTTTTACGCCGCGTATGGAATAATGGATTTCACTGCCGCTGGCGTGACGCTCACGCAATTCAGCCATCAATGTATCGTCAAGCGCGAAACGAGGTTCCTTGGTGTCTCGAATGATTCCGCCCACCTCCACCTCAAAGGAACTCACGGCAACTCCTTGATGCCACCCCCACTGCAGCGTCAATCTACCCGTCGAATCCCGGCTTGCCTGGACTGCAAGCGGTGCAGAGGGGACACCCGTAAGCGCCCGGAGCACAGGCAACACGCGGGAGTGCCCGAAATGCCAAATTCGCGTATCCCAATCCAGATATACACCAGCTGCCCGGCAAAGATTGACGGGCAATATCGAACACTTCATTTGTTCCAAAGTGCGCAAAGCACTGCCCTGTACTGTGCCGTCATTCCCGCCCACGAGGCTGTCCCCGTCGCCCAGCTTACTGGCATAACTGCGGTCTATCGTGCCACCGTTGACTCCGACCAGCCTGCCCGGCAAATCAGTTCCGCCTACAGCACTGGTGCTGTAGGCACTTCTGACCGTACCGCTGTTTTCGCCGACCAGACCGCCTGTCTGACTGCCTCCGGTCACTACGCCTCGTGCATAACTGTTACTGATGGTTCCCTTGTTTACTCCCGCCAGTCCGCCTGTCTGACTGCCTCCGGTCACAGTGCCTTGTGCATAACTGTTACTGATGGTTCCCTTGTTTACTCCCGCCAGTCCACCTGTCTGACTGCCTCCGGTCACAGTGCCTTGTGCGTAGCTGTTCACGATACTGATCCTGCTTTCGTTCACGCCCACCAGTCCGCCTGTCTGACTGCCTCCGGTCACTGTGCATTGTGCGTAGCTGTTGCTGATGCTTCCTTTGTTTTTGCCGACCAGGCCGCCGACCTTATCCTTTCCGCGCACACGTGCATGCACGTTTGTATGGCTGTTCACGATACTGGCGTAGTAGCCCTCGCTCACTCCCACCAGACCACCTACCTGACTGTCTCCGGTCACTGTGCCTTGTGCGTAGCTGCCACTGATGCTTCCCTTGTTTTCGCCGACCAGGCCACCCACCTGACTGTCTCCGGTCACTGTGCCTAGTATGAAGCTGTCACTGATGCTTCCTGCGTTACTGCCGACCAGACCCCCGACCTGGTTCTTTCCACGTACTTTCCGATACGCAAAGCTATCCATGATTCTGGCGTTTTTCTGGTTCACACCCACCAGACCGCCTACCTGACTGTCTCCGAACACTGTGCTTAGTGCGGAGCCGACGCTGTTGCTGATGCTTCCCCAGTTTTCGCCGACCAGGCCCCCGACCTTGTTCTTTCCACGTACTAGTCCCTCGCTGTAGCTACCCACGATGCTGGCTTCGTTCACACCCACCAAGCCCCCAACCCCGGGGGCTGCTCCGACAACCTTGTTATTCGTGTGGCTGCCACTGATGGTGCCGCCAAGGTGCCAACCCACCAGACCACCCACGTAGCCCCTCCCTACGGTATGAGTCCCGGTCACATTTCCAGTCGCATGGCTGGAAGTGACCGAACCCATGTTTTTGCCCACCAGACCTCCGACTTGATTGCCTCCTGTTACTCCCCCCGACGCATGACTGCCCACAATCGTGCCACCGTCATTCTGACCCACCAGACCGCCGGAAACCCATGTGTTGCGAGAATTCTCCCCAACCCTTACCGTCGCTATGCTGTTGCGAATGACACCGCCCCGATTCAGGCCAACCAGCCCACCGATGGTTTTGCCCCCGTCAACCTTGCCATCAACCTCGCTGTCCTCAATCGTCCCCTGATCGTTCAGCCCAACCAGAGAACCGACATTCGCTCCGCCTTTCGTCAAAAAATTCACCAGCTTCACACGCTTCAGCAAGCCACCCTGCAGCGTGCCAAACAGCCCTATATTCTCGAATGCTTCGTCTGCCGTGTTGACCTTCAAATTGGAAATTTGGTAACCGTTGCCATCGTAAGTGCCAGAAAAATCCTTGATCGGTGTAAAACCGTTTTTCCAGCCATGCGTCATCGTCGTTGCGTCTATATCCTTGATCTGGACGTAGTGCGACCGGGACGATGCTTCCACACCGCGCAAATGGCACAGGTTTTCTACCTGATAGGGATCATTTTCAGTTCCGGAACCTGCCATGGTTTGCAAACTTGCAGAACACGCGAGTTCAGGATCCATATAGGGAAATTGGCTGTTGTTGTAATAGGTGTCTCCGTAATTGAGAGTGTTGAAGGCTCTTTCGTTCTCGTAAATCGCGCCCATTCCATAAGCGTATACAGTGCACTCAGAACCCTCCGCGGCGGGCACGGAAGTTTGAACCCCCGCTATCAAACCTGTTTTTTTATAAAATGCGGCTGCGCCGGACGATCCATGCGTAAGAGAGATGCCCGTATACGTTAAACTCATATACCCGCAAATCACCCCTTCACAGAAAGGCGGTCTGGCTGTTTTGCCTCCGTAGAGCGTGTACATCCATTCGAAGGGATCCGAACTTACATATTCACCCCACTGCTGAGGCTTGTTACCGGAATGGTGTACGGAGTAACCACTGAAAGTGTCGTTGGTGCGGGTCTCCCACCCCAGCAATTTATAATTTCCGTGCCCGAGAAACGTCCCGTCAAGGCGCATAATCGCCCAATCCCCACCCTCATCTCCCGGCTGTATGGCTCCTCCTGCCACGTATGTCGCGCCAAAGGCAACGGAATTGCCAGGAATCCTGACGAAGACTCGCAAAAACGGTTTGTGTTCAGCATCATGCTCAAAGCCTAAATTAGCACCTAAATCACCGAAAATATGAAATACTGTCAGAATGTAGGGAGCATCATCTCCCGATTTATTTTTTATAAAAGTCCCAGTCCCGCAAATACCAAATGCGCCAAGATAACGGTACAGGCAAACACTTACGACACCTTTGGACGCATCCCGCACGTAAGCCGGGCTGTCGCTGTTTACATAGACGTTGTTATTACTAAACACGTCAGTGAGGAGGTCTGCGCGCTCGCAACTGCCGGCTTGCCTCCGAGGTGCCAGGTTCCTGATTCCCTCTCCGTATAAAACCCCGTTGTTATCCTTGAATGTGTGGCTCACTTTTTCGACCGAAAAAGGAAAATCGCCTGGCTCCAGGTGGTAACTGTCCGGAACCCAAAACTCTATGACAACGGTATCACCAGACACCGGGAACGCCACAAAACCGTCATCATCACGTGACAAGCCGCGTCCCGTGTACTCTACGACCTCTTGATTGCTGTCTCCGGCGAGGGCATAGACATTCACCGACATACCCGGGTCAAGGGGAAAACCAGAGAAATGTAACCACAGCCGCAGGGCAGACGGTGAGCGAATCTGCGCCTGCCAGACATCAAGGCCATCTTCCTGTTTGACCAGCGCCCAGTTGGAACGCCTTAACCGGACGTCCCGGGCAATACTGGTGTAGTTGACCGTTGTCGCACGGAGCAGTTCACGAATTTGCTCTTGTTCCCGGGTGCTGAAAGACCCCAAGTCCAGTTGCTGTGCGCGGTCAGGATACAGGGTTCGAGTGGCTTCCCGGGCATTCCTCACCTCCGAAAAGGGATAGGACGCATAGCCTTGATCTGCCAGAGATTCCTGATCCTGGCCGAAAACGAGTGAGCTTGACGTGATGATGGATACACCCACAAGCAACCACTTCAGCCAACCATGGCCGCCGGAAATCTGCGTATCCGGAAGTCTGAAACCTGCTTTTTTCATTGTGAATGCCTACGAGCCATGCGGGCAAAGAGAAGAGAGCATAACCCGCCTGCGACATAAAATTCCTGCCACCACATTCGCTACCTGTTCTCCATGGCTGACGCACTGAGCGATCCCCTGACCTTCACTCACTCTCTGATGTCTCAGCACGGCTGTACGCGCCGAAAAATCATTAGTGGGTCAATTATACAAAATAGTGCCCAATCCGGCAAATTATTATGAGAGGATGCCGACCTCATCCGATCGGGAAACCCCGAAACCAGCATCGTGGTGTGCAGTCTTATTTGTTGGCTTTTTGGTCTCCAGGGGAGTGAATCAGTGACAATAGTCGACTCCGCAATCCCACTGAGTGTCCCGTTCAGGGGCACTGATTCGATGGCGAAGTCTGTTACAGTGCCGATATCAGGATCGGTCTGGGGAAATCGGAATGCCCGCCCGGGAAAGGAGCGCGAACTTTTGACTGGGCTTTCAGGTTTGCTACGCCTTGTATTCAGGAAGAATTTTCTATGGAGCATGCAGTGATGCCACAGGGCAAGGTCGGGAATCTGTACCCGGCAACGAGCGAAACGATCCGCTACATCCTCGGCAATCGTAGCTGACCGTGAGCCAGGATCATTCAACTCCGGAAATACTGCGGGGAGTTGAGGCAGTCAGCCCGGAAAACGCACTACCTGGTTTGCTGGAAACATCTGTTCCCCTGCTCATAAAGGCAGGTTTTGATCCCACGGCTCCAGACCTGCATTTGGGACATACCGTGCTGATAAACAAGCTTCGCCAATTCCAGCTTCAAGGGCACGTCGTGCATTTTGTAGTAGGAGATTTCACGGCGAGCATTGGCGACCCAAGCGGACAGAAAACCTGCCGTCCATCGCTTGTTCCGGGAGAGATACGGGAAAACGCGCTCACATACCAGGAGCAGGCGTGCAAAATCCTGGATCCGGAGAAAACCCGATTTTCCTTCAACTCGTCCTGGTTGGGCAAGCTAGGGGCAAAAGAGGTGGTGCAACTTGCGAGGCATAGCACCGTGGCGAGAATGCTGGAACGCAACGATTTCAGCAAACGATACGCAAGCGAAACCCCGATTGCCTTACACGAATTTCTGTACCCGCTGTTTCAGGCTTACGATTCAGTCGTGCTGAAAGCAAATGTTGAAGTTGGCGGTAGTGACCAGCTTTTTAATATGTTGCTGGGACGAAGCCTGCAAAGAGAATGGAATTTGCGCCCGCAAGTGGTTATGACCTTGCCATTATTGGTCGGGCTGGACGGGGAAAAGAAAATGTCCAAGTCTTTCGGGAATTCCATTCCCCTGGAAAGCACTCCCCAAGAAATGTTTGGCAAGCTCATGTCTATCCCCGACACGCTGATGTGGAGCTACCTGGAGCTTTTGAGCTTCCGGGAGGAAAGCAGCATCGGAGCAATCAAAAAACAGGTCAGTGACGGACTGAATCCGATGGTCATTAAATATGATCTGGCAGAGGAAATCACCGCACGCTTTCACAGTGCATCAATGGCACTCGCCGCACGACATGAGTTCAATGCACGTTTCGCTGAAGGCAAACTACCGAAGGATGTCGAGTGTCGTGAGGTCACAATCCCGGATTCAAAAATTCCGCTGGTATTTTTGCTGAAAATGACCGGCTTGACTCGCTCAACTTCTGAAGCCGTCCGCGCTTTGCAACAAGGCGGGGTACGCATTGACGGTGAGCGCGTCAGCGACCAGCACCTGTGCATCAAAGCCGGGAGCAGCAACCTTTTCCAAGTGGGGAAGCGGCGTTTTCTGCAGCTAAGGATCAAAACGGAGGAGGCGTCCCCACACTCAGGCGACACTTGAAGAATAAACAAGCTGGAGACAGAGGACGGAACGTTCTCTCGCCCGCACTGCCCCCCGCCGTCGCCCGCATTCATGCTGGCGCGTGCTTTTCCTGCACCTTGAGGGCGACGCGACGCGCCCCCGGCAGGATTTGAACCTGCGACTTCAGACTTAGGAGGTCTGCACTCTATCCGGCTGAGTTACAGGGGCAAGCGGCTGGAAGTATAGCAAGACGGTCAGCCAGTTCACGCATACACCACCCGCCCGGAAACCCGGCCTTTCTGGAAACAGCAGGGGGTTTTCTCGCGCTCCAGGCATTGAACAGAACGTTCCCCGCCGCCAGCACCTTTATGAGCCAGGCACCGACCAAGAACCGTGAGAAATGAAAACCATACCGAGGGTGGGACTTGAACCCACACGGGTTTAACCCCACCGGATTTTGAGTCCGGCGCGTCTACCGATTTCGCCACCTCGGCGCACCGACATTGTAAGTCCATATTCTGACAGAAAACCACGGAAACAGAAAATCACCCGTGATGAACGCCGTGCAAAACGAAGCCACGGCACCCGCCGAGCAAGCTGGCATACCTGACATCCATTTTCGGAACGGACTGCCCCGTTCTGACAGAAAACCACGGGAACAGAAAATCACCCGCGATGAACGCCGTGCAAAACGAAGCCACGGCACCCGCCGGGCAAGCAGGCATACCTGAGATCCATTTTCGGAACAGACTGCCCCGTTCTGACAGAAAACCACGGAAACAGAAAATCACCCGCGATGGACGCCGTGCAAAACGAAGCCACGGCACCCGCCGGGCAAGCTGGCGTATCTGAGATCCATTCTCGGAACGGACTGCCCCGTTCTGACAGAAAACCACGGAAACAGAAAATCACCCGCGATGAACGCCGTGCAAAACGAAGCCACAGCACCCGCCGGGCAAGCTGGCGTACCTGGCATCCATTTTCGAACCGGACTGCCCCGTTCTGACAGAAAATCACGGGAACAGAAAATCACGCGCGATGGACACCGTGCAAAACGAAATCACGGCACCCACCGGGCACACTGGCATACCTGACATCCATTTTCAGAACAGACTGCCCCGTTCTGACAGAAAACCACGGAAACAGGAAATCACCCGCGATGAACGTCGTGCAAAACGAAGCCACAGCACCCGCCGGGCAAGCTGGCGTACCTGAGATCCATTTTCGGAACGGACCGCCCCGTTCTGACAGAAAACCACGGGAACAGAAAATCACGCGCGATGGACACCGTGCAAAACGAAGCCACGGCACCCGCCGGCAAGCTGGCGTACCTGAGATCCATTCTCGGAACGGATCGCCCCGTTCTGACAGAAAACCACGGGAACAGAAAATCACCCGTGATGAACGCCGTGCAAAACGAAGCCACGGCACCCGCCGGCAAGCTGGCGTACCTGAGATCCATTTTCGGAACGAACTGCCCCGTTCTGACAGAAAACCACGGGAACAGAAAATCACCCGCGATGGACACCGTGCAAAACGAAGCCACGGCACCCGCCGGCAAGCTGGCGTACCTGACATCCATTCTCGGAACGGACTGCCCCGTTCTGACAGAAAATCACCCGCGATGGACACCGTGCAAAACGAAGCCACGGCACCCACCGGGCAAGCTGGCATACCTGAGATCCATTTTCGGAACGGACTGCCCCGTTCTGACAGAAAACCACGGAAACAGAAAATCACCCCCGATGGACGCCGTGCAAAACGAAGCCACGGCACCCGCTGGGCAAGGCACACGAACCTGAGATCCATTTTCGGAACGGACTGCCCCGTTCTGACAGAAAACCACGGGAACAGAAAATCACCCGCGATGAACGCCGTACAAAACGAAGCCGCGGCACCCGCCGACAAGCTGGCGTATCTGGCATCCATTCTCGGAACAGACTGCCCCGTTCTGACAGAAAACCACGGAAACAGAAAATCACGCGCGATGAACGCCGTGCAAAACGAAATCACGGCGGCCGCCGGGCAAGCTGGCGTATCTGACATCCATTCTCGGAACGGACTGCCCCTCGTCGTTCAGGTGAAGCCTGTTACAGTGCTGCATCGGGACTGGATTGGGGGAACTTGAATGCCCACCTGGACAAGGTACGCGAACCTTTGTCCGGGCTTTCCGGCTTGTCTCGCCATGTTTTAGGAAGAGCTTTCTATGAGGCATACAGTGATGTCGCGGTGCGGGTTCAGAGACCTGTACCTGACAGCGAAAGGCGCGATTTCTCGCACCCTCGGCAATCGTACCTGGCCGTGAGTCTGAATCGTTCAAGTCCGGGAATACTGCGGAGAATTGAAACGGTCAGCCCGGAAAACGCATTGCCCGCTTTGCCGGGAACTCCTGTCCCCCGCCCATGGAGGCAGACTTTGACCCTGCGACTACAAATCTACGCTTGGGGCATAAGCTTTGTACGGCTGTTTCCGGAAACGCATTGCTAATTTGAAGATCAGCCAAATCCCTTGAAGCAACAGCATCACAAAAACCACCTCAGCACTTCGGCAGCGCCTGCAATGACACGTGGCAAAATGTTTTCGTGGGCACTTTATGACTGGGCGAACTCCGCATTTGCGACAGTCGTTCTTGCCGGCCTGTTCCCGATTCTGTACCGGGACTATTGGGCAGCAGGACAGGCAGAAGAACAGATCACTTTTGAACTGGGGCTCGCAAACTCGCTGACCGGGGTGATCCTGTTGCTCTTGGGACCCTTGCTGGGAACGTTTGCGGATTACGGCAATCACACGAAAAAAATGCTGGGGGTGAGCGTGGGTATTGGCTCACTGCTCACCCTGTTGCTCGGTTGCGTGTATTTGCCTGGCGAAGCGTGGGTATTGGCACTTTTTGTGATCTCGACTTCCGCATTTTTGATTGGAAACATTTTTTATGACGCGCTGCTGATGGAAGTGAGTGACGTGAGCTCTCGCGAAAAGACTTCAGCATTCGGATACGCGCTGGGTTACCTGGGCGGCGGCATTCTTTTGTTGCTCGTGGTTTTGGCTGTCGTCTATTACCAGGAAATCGGGTTTGACAATCGCTTTGATGCCATGCTTTCCGGCTTTGTCCTGACCGGCATCTGGTGGCTCGTTTTCAGCCTCCCGTTGCTTTTCACGCAACTGGAACACCGCTCAAAGCCCCATTCCGAAACTGGCTGGCAACGGTTCAGAAACACCTTGTCCCTCATAAGAGGAAGGCCGGAGCTGGCTTGGTTTCTGGTGGCTTACTGGCTGTATATTGATGGAGTTGGAACCATTATTCGTATGGCGACAAACTACGGACAAGTACTGGGGTTTTCGGTTAATGACCTGATGTTGGCTCTGCTGATCGTGCAATTTGTCGGCTTCCCGGCAACCCTCGCTTATGGTTACTTCGCCGCACGCTTTGGTGGGAAGCAGGCGATATTGACTTCCATAATCGGCTACGTCTTCATTTGTGCAGGTGCCTCAGTTATGGAAAGCACTTTGCATTTCTACCTGCTGGCGGCCGGGATCGGAGTTTTTCAGGGGGTGATACAGGCACAAAGCCGCAGCCTGTTTTCCTGGCTCATACCTCCCGAGCGCAAGGCGCAACTATTTGGTGTGTACAACCTGGTCGGGAAATTCGCAACGACGATTGGCCCGTTTTTAATGGCCTACATCGGGCTTGTCAGCGGCAGTCCACGTTGGGGCATTTTTTCAATCTCTCTGCTGTTTATTGCTGGTGGCCTGTTGCTGTTTTGGAAAGTCCCGGCCTCCATACTGCCCACGACCAGAAAAACTTAAGCATCTGTGCGGCAACTTCCGCCGACTTCAGTCGCAATTACATACCTTGACAAACCGGTTTTCAACATGAAAATATAGACATGTATTTTTGATACATCTTTAAGAAACTCGTAATTTGCCTTTAATGGCGGGAGGGACGGAACATGCAAGAAATTGCCTGGTATCTGAGCCTTGTTTTGGTGTTTGGGATTTTTTTTGTTTTTCTGACCGTTTTTTTGCGCTCACGAAAACCCGTGAGCTACGAACGAGTGCAAAGCAAAGCCTTTTCCCTGCGACGACAACTCTTTTGGACACTGCTTGTCTTCGGGGTGCTCATAACCGCATTCAGCACTACCGATTTGCCTTACTCTGCGGCTCATAGTAACGAAGCACCGCCACCGGTAGTGGTAGACGTAAAGGGCTACCAGTGGGCATGGGAACTAAGTCGCACGGAAGTGCCTGTGGATACGCCCGTCATATTTAATGTCTCAAGCGGTGACGTCAATCACGGGCTCGCCATTTACGATGAAAACTTGCGCATCCTCGGGCAAACCCAGGCAATGCCTGGCTACGTAAACAAGCTCAAAATGAGCTTTGACACCCCGGGCATCTATAAGCTGATGTGTCTGGAATATTGTGGGTTTGGACATCATTTCATGATTTCCGAACTCACCGTCAAAAAAACGCCGCAGGAGTAAGTCATGACAGAATCAAACGCAATCGCCCCCACATTGTCTCCGTCTGCCCGCGGGGGCATCATGGCTTACCTCGGCATCAGTGCCGTTGTCCTTCTGTTGCTGATGTTATTCGGCTTGCTCATGCGCGTCGGACAAGCGCAGTGGCTTCAGGTTCCCCCTGACCTGTTTTACCAACTCATGACTGCGCACGGCGCGGGAATGGTTGGCATTTCAGGTCTCGCAGGCAGTGCCGTCTTATGGTACTTCCTGAACAAACAAGTGAAGTTGCACGTCGGAATTCTCTGGATAAATCTGGCACTTTTTTTGCTTGGGGTTGTCCTGATTCTTGGCGGTATCTTTTTGGGTGGATTCGCCGGCGGCTGGACTTTCCTTTACCCGCTTCCCTCACACGGCATGGGGCTGTGGGGGGTAGCCGGAGCTGCCTCCTACATGCTTGGTTTGTTGAGTATCGGGGTAGGCTTTCTGCTTTTCTATCTTGACGCCGGACGCGCGATCATCAGCAGATACGGTTCTTTTTCCCGCTCCCTGGGCTGGCCGCAATTATTCTCCGGCCGAGACCTGCAGACACCACCGCCGGCATCCGTAGTAGCTGGCACCATGGTCGTGATCGTGAACACGCTCGGCATTTTGGGCGGCGCGGTTATTTTGGTGCTGATGTTGACGAATCTTTTCTTTCCGGCTTTCCCGCTTGACGCTTTGTTGGCAAAAAACCTGATTTATTTTTTTGGCCACGTGTTCATAAACGCCACAATTTACCAGGCAGTCATTGCCGTGTACGAAATTCTTCCGAAGTACACCAACCGCCCGTGGAAAGTGAATCGAGTTTTTCTGGCCGCCTGGACGGCGTCGACGCTGATGGTGGTTACGGTGTATCCCCATCACTTGCTTATGGACTTCGCCATGCCTGCCTGGGCACTGGTCGCCGGACAGGTGATTTCGTATATGAGTGGCTTCCCCATCCTGGTGGTGACTGCCTACGGAGCTCTCACGCTGGTGAGCCGGTCCGGCATTCGTTGGGATGTGACCTGCGGATTGCTGTTTCTTTCCATGTTCGGGTGGGCTGCTGGCGTGATCCCGTCGATTATTGATGCCACCATTTCTGTGAACCAGGTCATGCACAACACGATGTGGGTGCCCGGCCATTTTCATTTTTATTTGATCCTGGGTCTGGTCGCGATGCTTTTCGGCTTCATGTACTACTTCACTCAGCGAGACGGCACGAATTCCTCGCAACTGGATACAGCGGCTTTCTGGGCTTTCGCCGGTGGCGGGCTGGGCTTTGTCATGATGTTTCTCGCTGGCGGATATGAA
Source organism: uncultured candidatus Poriferisulfidus sp. (assembly GCA_965215765.1). GTDB lineage: Bacteria > Pseudomonadota > Gammaproteobacteria > Poriferisulfidales > Oxydemutatoraceae. The sequence continues at coordinate 2,591,256 of OZ244118.1, forward strand.
GGTGTGCCGCGTCGGTGGGCTGTGCATTTCCCCGAATGGCTGGAATTGGACAAAGCGGCTTCTTTGTTTGCGGCTCTGCTGGTGCTAGGCACCGTTGTGCTGGCGTTGCGCTTTCTTTTCAGCCTGAAGGAAGCAAGGGTTTCCTGATCAATATTCGCAGCGCGATACTCAGCGTGGCCTTAGTGGTCGCGGGAAGTGGCGTTTTGGCACTCGCCACTGATCACTTTCGCGCTTGGACTTCTGAAGGGGCAAGACGTTTGGCCGTACTGGAATCTCCCGTAACCATGCCCAACCCAGCCACCTTTGACCAAGACGGGGAGCCGCATTTCCTTCTGGATTTCGACAAACGTTTTCTGGTTCTGGATTTCATATACACCCGTTGCGCCACTATCTGTCTGGATCTGGGCAGAACCATCAAAACCCTGCAAGAAGATTTTCGCGTTGCGGGCTTGCAAAAAGATGTGCAGTTTCTGAGCGTCGGCTTTGACTATACGCACGACACTTCTGAAGCACTGCGCGGGTATTTGCAACGCTATGCGGCCGATACAGTGAACTGGTCCGCTCTTCGTCTGGACTCCTTGCCAAAGCTGCAAAAGCTTCTGAAGAAGTCAGGGGTAGTGGTGCTGCCTGCCGCCGATGGAGGTTATGTACACAATACGGCGATTTACTTGATAGACAGGGGTAGCCTGGTGGGTATTTTCGATTGGCAAGACCAGCAGGGATTGACGGAGGCTTTGTGGCAACGCAAAACCAGCAGTTGAATCATTGGGTCATGGCTTGCAGTCGGCAGGGATTGACGGAGGCCTTCTTTGGGGCAATGCAAGACCAACAGCTGAATCATTGGGTCATGGCCTGCAACCGGCAGGGATTGACGGAGGCTTTGTGGCAACGCAAAACCAACAGCTGAATCATTGTGTCATGGCCTGCAGTCGGCAGGGATTAACGGAGGCCTTCTTTTGGCAATGCAAGACCAACAGTTGAATCATTGGGTCATGACCTACAGTCGGCAGGGATTGACGGAGGCTTTGTGGCAACACAAAACCAACAGCTGAATCATTGGGTCATGGCTTGCAATCGGCAGGAATTGACGGAGGCCTTCTTTGTGGCAACGCAAAACCGACAGTTGAATCATGGAGCCGTGGCTTGCAGTCGGCAGAGATTGACGGAGGCTTTGTGGCAACGCAAAACCAGCAGTTGAATCATTGGGTCATGGCTTGCAATCGGCAGAGATTGACGGAGGCCTTCTTTGTGGCAATGCAAGACCAACAGTTGAATCATTGTGTCATGGCCTGCAGTCGGCAGGAATTGACGGAGGTCTTCTTTGTGGCAACGCAAAACCGGCAGCTGAATCATGGAACCGTGGCTTGCAGTCGGCAGAGATTGACGGAGGCTTTGTGGCAACGCAAAACCAGCAGCTGAATCATGGAGCCGTGGCTTGCAATCGGCAGGGATTGACGGAGACCTTCTTTTGGCAACGCAAAACCAGCAGCTGAATCATGGGGTCATGGCTTGCAGTCGGCAGGGATTGACGGAGGCCTTCTTTGGGGCAATGCAAGACCAACAGCTGAATCATTGGGTCATGGCCTGCAATCGGCAGAGATTGACGGAGGCCTTGTGGCAACGCAAAACCGGCAGTTGAATCATTGGCCGTGGCTTGCAATCAGCAGAGATTGACGGAGACCTTCTTTGTGGCAACGCAAAACCAGCAGCTGAATCATTGGGTCATGGCTTGCAGTCGGCAGGAATTGACGGAGGCTTTGTGGCAACGCAAAACCGACAGTTGAATCATTGGCCGTGTCTTGCAATCGGCAGAGATTGACGGAGGCTTTGTGGCAACGCAAAACCGGCAGTTGAATCATTGGGCCGTGGCTTGCAATCGGCAGGGATTGACGGAGGCCTTCTTTTGGCAATGCAAGACCAACAGTTGAATCATTGGGTCATGGCCTGCAGTCGGCAGAGATTGACGGAGGCTTTGTGGCAATGCAAGACCAACAGTTGAATCATTGTGTCATGGCTTGCAATCGGCAGGGATTGACGGAGACCTTCTTTGGGGCAACGCAAAACCAACAGCTGAATCATTGGCCGTGGCTTGCAGCCGGCTTCCTGTTTTTGCTGCTTCCTGCAGTCCGCCACTTTCTTGAAAGCAGCATGACCGCATTGACTTTTGTACAAAGCCCCCTTTTTATTTTGCTGGGCTTTCTCATAGGCAGGCTGTCCGCCCCGCTCGTAAAGCAACAGCTGAACTTGTGGAATTCTGCAGGGATGCCCGGCATTGTCCTGGCAAGTTTTACGCTTGGGTTCTGGATGATTCCTCTCTGGATTGACTCGGCGATTGAAGATCCCTGGATTGGCGTCTTGAGATATTTCTCACTGGTGGTGCTGGTAGGTGTGCCACTGGCGTGGAGTTGGCCGTTGCTGGGTACAGTCGGGAAAGCGTTTGTAAGAATCGAGTCCCTGGCAATGCTGTTGCGCATCGGTTCGCTGTATCTTATTTTTCCGGCTCGCCTGTGCAACAATTTTCTTCTCGAAGACCAACAGACACTTGGATGCGGCTTCATTCTTCTTGCCGCCTTGCTCGCTCTGTTTTGGGCTCTCCCACTTTTTATGAACAGCCACTCCTTTGCCGATAACCGGGCAAAGGACTTGGCCTGAAACACGGGCAATGTTCTTTGGCGAGGGGGATACTGCGGGATTTTACGACTCTGCAAACAATCTGCTGACAGATGCAACTGACAAAACACACTGACCTTTCGCTGCGCGCGCTGATCTATCTGTCCCTGCAGCCAGAAACGTCAGCAACCATAAGTGCTATAGCCAAAAAAATTCGCGTGTCACGTAACCACTTGGTTAAAGTCGTACACCGACTTGGCGGGCTGGGTTATGTCACCACCTGCCGGGGGCGAGGAGGAGGGGTCACTCTGGCGAAACCCGCAGCGGAAATTCGTGTAGACGAGGTCGTGCGAGACTTTGAACCGACACTGGAAGTCATAAACTGCCTGGCCAACCAATGCCCTTTGATACCAGCTTGCCGTCTGAAAAAAGCTTTACACAGGGCTTCTGAAGCATTTATGGAGGTGCTCGCAACTTACACCATTGCCGACTTGTCGCAAAATAAAACACAGCTGTTGAAGCTACTTGCCTGAGCCTCACCTTCCCCCGCCTCGTTCAAGTCGCTTTAGCGAAAAAAACCACCCTGCTCACCCCTTTTTCCCGCTTTTTACAAGCAGCCACTTCTTTGCCGATAGCCGTACGAAAGCCTCGGACGGAAGCGCAACCTTTCATCCTGACAAAAACGCATTGCCCACCAGAAACCGGCACCTGCAATTGACTCACAATTTTTGCTTGGTACAATCGGTTCCACTCCAGCCGAGCCCTATGGTTGGCTACCAAAAGTACATCCAGACAAGGTGAAAACAGCTTTATCTTCCAGGCGTTCCGCCAACGCTTTACGTGCGCTCAGCATGGATGCTGTACAGGCAGCACGTTCAGGCCATCCGGGAGCCCCAATGGGCATGGCAGACATTGCCGAGGTGCTGTGGAACCGCTTTCTGCACCATAACCCGGCTAACCCACAGTGGCCTGACAGAGACCGTTTTGTGCTCTCCAACGGTCATGCGTCAATGCTTCTGTACGCGCTGTTGCACCTCAGCGGTTACGACCTGTCACTGGAAGAACTGAAAAATTTTCGGCGCTTGCGCTCCCGTACCCCGGGACATCCAGAACACCACGACACGCCGGGAGTCGAAACCACCACAGGCCCGCTGGGTCAGGGACTCGCGAATGCGGTGGGAATGGCTTTGGCGGAAAAAAACCTGGCAGCCACTTTTAACCGGGAAGGGCTCCCGATCGTGGATCACCACACTTACGTTTTCGCCGGGGACGGCTGTCTGATGGAAGGCATATCGCATGAAGCCTGCTCACTGGCGGCAACACTCGGACTGGGCAAGCTGATCGTTTTCTACGACAGCAACGGGATTTCCATTGATGGCAAGGTGGACGGCTGGTTCACCGAGAACGTGCCGGAACGCTTCTCCGCTTACGGCTGGCATGTGGTGCCGGGTGTCGACGGGCACGACGAGGCAGACGTGCAACAGGCCATTGTCAGTGCCCGCGCACAAAAAACGCAACCTTCGCTGATTTGTTGCAAAACCATCATTGGCTTCGGCTCACCAGAAAAACAGGGAACCGCCGCGTGCCACGGTGCGCCACTGGGAGAAAAGGAAATCGCGGCCGCACGTGAAAGACTAGGGTGGGAACACCCGCCGTTCGTAGTCCCCCAGGAAATTTATGATGGCTGGAACGCACACGAAGCCGGAGCGAAAGCAGAAGCACTCTGGCGCGAATTATTTGCGACATACGAGAAAGCCTTCCCCGAGCTGGCAGCAGAGTTCACCCGACGTGTCGAAAGACGCATGCCGGATGACTGGGAAAAACAGGCGCAAAAGCTGGTTCACACCTCCAACTCCGAGGTGGTAAACGAGGCGACGCGTAAATCATCCGGGCGTGCATTGGAGGCTTTCAGCAACTTGCTGCCCGAACTCATCGGCGGTTCAGCAGACTTGGCTGAATCCAACAACACGACATTTGCCGGAACCCGTCCGATCACAAAAGAAGAAGCGGCAGGTAACTACATTTATTTCGGGGTGCGGGAATTTGCCATGTCAGCCATCGCTTCCGGCATGGCGCTACACGGTGGGCTGATACCGTACACCGCGACCTTTCTGACTTTTTCCGACTATGCGAGAAACGCCGTACGGATGGCTGCCTTGATGAGGCTGCCAGTGATTTTTCTTTACACGCATGACTCTGTCGGCCTGGGAGAAGACGGACCGACCCACCAACCTGTAGAACACCTTGCCTCGCTGCGGCTGATCCCCAACCTTGACGTCTGGCGCCCGAGTGACGCCGCTGAAACCTTTTGCGCCTGGCGTGGAGCGCTGGAACGCCGGACAGGCCCGAGCGTATTGGCTTTGTCGCGCCAATCACTGCCTGCCAACGCACTTTCCGAAACACAACTGGCAAGCATCAGCCGTGGCGGATATATCCTCCGATCCTGTACCGCCAAGCCAAAACTGAACATTATCGCAACGGGTTCTGAAGTGTCGCTCGCCTTGGCAGCCTGGGAACACCTCAAAACTCATGGCTACCCGGCTCAAGTGGTGTCCATGCCCTGTCTGGAAGTTTACGGAAGACAGGAAGCGAGCTGGCAAGCCAGGCTACTTCCCGATGGAGTAAAGCGACTGATCCTGGAAGCAGGTGTCACGGCTTTGTGGCAGGGCTATACACGGAAAGGCGATATCATCGTCGGAGTAGACGATTTTGGCATGTCGGCTCCGGCTGAGGAACTGTTCAGGCATTTTGGGCTCTATCCTGAACGGGTTTGCAAACTGGCCATGGAGATGGTCACTGAACGCACAGACTAGTGCCTTATGTTGTTTCGAAAGCGACAGAATGACGCGATGCCAAAAAAGTTTGTCAGAAAGCAGCGAACGGAACCAGACATGTTCCTCTCGGGCTTTTGAATTGTTACTTCACGGGAGCACAAAATACGGATGACCACACGACTGGCAATTAATGGTTACGGACGCATTGGGAGAAATATCCTGAGAGCGATTTATGAAAACAAGCGCAACGACGAATTTTCGCTGGTTGCGGTTAACAACACGATGACCCTGGAGACCGGGCTTCATCTGACACGCTTTGACACGACGCACGGACGTTTTAACGCAGACATCAAGCAGCGAGCGGAACCAGACATGTTCCTCTCGGGCTTTTGAATTGTTACTTCACGGGAGCACAAAATACGGATGACCACACGACTGGCAATTAATGGTTACGGACGCATTGGGAGAAATATCCTGAGAGCGATTTATGAAAACAAGCGCAACGACGAATTTTCGCTGGTTGCGGTTAACAACACGATGACCCTGGAGACCGGGCTTCATCTGACACGCTTTGACACGACGCACGGACGTTTTAATGCAGACATCAAGCAGCGAGCGGAACCAGACATGTTCCTCTCGGGCTTTTGAATTGTTACTTTACGGGAGCACAAAATACGGATGACCACACGACTGGCAATTAATGGTTACGGACGCATTGGGAGAAATATCCTGAGAGCGATTTATGAAAACAAGCGCAACGACGAATTTTCGCTGGTTGCGGTTAACAACACGATGACCCTGGAGACCGGGCTTCATCTGACACGCTTTGACACGACGCACGGACGCTTTAACGCAGACATCAGCCTTATGGACGGTGCCTTATGCGTCAATGGAGACCGGATCGAATTCCTGAGGCATCGCGATCCCCTGGAACTGCCGTGGGATCAACTGGACATAGATATTGTCCTGGATTGCAGTGGCAAGTTCACAAAGCGAGACACAGCCGCGCAACATCTGCAGGCTGGAGCCAAAAAAGTACTGGTCTCTGCCCCCTGCACCAATGCCGACCAGACTGTCGTTTGGGGAGTCAATCACCACCAACTCGAAGCTGGGCATCTGGTCATTTCGGCTGCTTCCTGCACGACCAATTGCATCGCCCCGGTCGCCCAAGTGCTACACCGCTCAATCGGTATTGATTGCGGGCTGATAACGACTGTACATTCCTATACCAACGACCAGGTTCTCATTGATGCCAATCACCCGGACTTGCGCCGTGCCCGATCAGCCACGACGTCCATGATCCCGACCAAAACCGGCGCGGCGCGCGCCGTCGGCCTGGTACTTCCCGAGTTACAGGGGAAACTGCACGGACACGCGATCAGAGTTCCGACCTTGAATGTTTCCATGGTAGACCTGACCTTCCGCTCCCTGAGACCTACAAACACAGATGAAGTAAACACCTGCATCCGAAATGGTGCGCAAGGCAGTCTTGAAGGCATATTGGAATATTCTGAAGAACCCCTGGTTTCCTGCGACTTTAACCACAACCCCGCCTCCGCAATTTTCGATGCGACCTTGACAAAAGTCATGGAGGGGTCGCTCGTCAAAGTGTGTTCCTGGTACGACAACGAATGGGGTTACTCCAACCGTATGCTGGATTTGGCAAGCCATATAGCAAAAGTCAGTTCATAAGCGATTCGGGGAGACGAAGTCTTGGTGCGTGAAATAAAGGATGTCAGGCTTCACCAAAAGACAGTCCTGCTACGGGTTGACATGAACGTTCCCATGAATGGTGACGTTCGTGATGACCAGCGAATCAAGGCTTGCCTCCCCACAATTCACGAGCTCTTACGGCAAAACGCGGCGGTCGTTCTGCTGTCGCATCTGGGGCGCCCGCCGAAAGAAGAACCGAGCCCGGGATTCAGCCTCGCGCCCGTGGCGAGACAACTGGAAAAACTGCTTGCCAGAAAAGTGGACTTTGTGAACGATTACCTGGGTGGAGTAAACGCCTCACCCGGCGATGTCCTCTTATGCGAAAACGTCCGGTTCAACGCCGGGGAGAAGAAAAATGACCCACTTCTTGCACAAAGCCTGGCGCGGCTCGGTGATGTGTTTGTCATGGACGCTTTTGCCGTGGCACATCGCACCCACGCCTCTACTTGTGGAGTGGCACGCTTTGCTCCTGTGTCCTGTGCCGGCCCTCTGCTGTGTCACGAAGTGAAAGCCCTCGGAAAAGCCAGACATAACCCGGAGCGACCGGTTCTGGTCATCGTCGGCGGAAGCAAAATTTCCACCAAATTTGGCGTTCTTGATGCGCTGTCTGATCTGGCCGATTTTCTGATTCCCGGAGGAGGCATTGCCAACACCTTTCTGGCCGCATCCGGGTGCGAAATTGGAACTTCGCTGCACGAAGCGGAATGGATTGGCGAGGCACAAAAAATCATGCGGAAAATGAGACGCCGGAAAAAGCCACTCCTTATGCCCGAAGACGTGGTTTGCGCGAAGAGTCTGGAACCGAGCGCGACCCCGGAGATCAGAGGGCGCGACCAAATCGAAGAAGACACCATGGTATTGGACATCGGGCCAGAAACCACAAAGCAATACACGACCCTGATTGCCCAGGCCAAAACCATTTTATGGAATGGCCCCCTCGGTGTTTTCGAAGACCCCCGCTTTGCTGCCGGAACGCGCTCCGTAGCTCACGCCATTGCTTCCAGCCCCGCTTTTTCAGTGGCAGGAGGGGGAGATACCCTGGCCGCGCTGACGGCTTCTGACAGTGCCGGCATCTCGTATATTTCAACTGGCGGTGGTGCTTTTCTGGAGTTCATGAAAAGTGGTCAGTTGGCGGCACTAAAGGAGCTTGAATGTTCACACTAAGATTCGAAAATGACTGAAATTTCCTCTGGAAAAATGCTTCGGCAAACCAAAATCATCGCCACACTGGGGCCTGCCACCGATTCCGCAGAAACCATTCAGGCGCTGATCGAAAGCGGCGTGGACGCAGTTCGACTGAATTTTTCTCACGGTGAAGCGGACGAACACGCGCAACGAGTCCGCCTGGTGCGGGAAATATCGAAAAAAATGAACTACCACATAGCTGTCATCGGAGACTTGCAGGGGCCAAAAATTCGCATCGAACGCTTCCGGGATGGACAAGTGCATCTGGTAGATGGTCAGGAATTTACGCTCGACCCGACCATCGGAAAAAACGATGGAGATATATCCCGGGTAGGCATTACCTACCCCCATCTGGCTGAAGACATGCACCCCGGAAACATACTGGTGCTTGATGATGGGCGCGTCCTTCTGGAAGTGCTCAAAGTGGAACGTATGGCTATCGTAACGCGGGTCATCCAGGCGGGCATCCTGGCAAACAATAAGGGAGTCAATTTGCGCGGTGGTGGCTTGTCCGCCCCTTCGATTACCGAAAAAGACCGCCAAGATGTGATCCTGGCAGCGCAGCTTGGAGTCGACTTTCTTGCGATTTCCTTTCCCAAAGACGCAGATGACATTCGGCAAGCAAAAGCCCTGATGCGCGAAGCAGGATGTCAGGCGGCCCTTATCGCAAAAATAGAAAGAGCCCAGGCACTGGATCACATCGATGAAATCATCCAGGAAAGTGAGGGCATCATGGTCGCTCGTGGCGACCTGAGCATAGAAATAGGTGATGCTGTGCTGACCGGTGTTCAGAAAAAATTGATTCGCAGAGCCCGCGAAAAAAACCGCATTGCCATCACTGCCACCGAAATGATGCAGTCCATGATTACCAGCACGGTGCCAACACGCGCAGAAATATCAGACGTTGCCAACGCAGTGCTGGACGGGACCGATGCGGTCATGCTGTCGGCCGAAAGTGCCATCGGTGATCACCCGATTGAAGCGGTGAAAGCCATGAGCCGTATATGTGCCGGAGCAGAACAAGGCGACGACGGGCAGAAATCCGATTATCAGAGACCGGAAAAAACCAAAAGGATTGATATGGCAGTCGCCACCGCGTCTATACATACCGCCATGGCTTTACAAGTCAAAACCATTGCCGCTTTGACCGAGTCAGGTTCCACAGTACTCTGGATGTCGCGGACGTGCTCCTCAATACCAATATACGCGCTGACCCGACACATTGAGACCTGTAGAAAAGTGGCACTGTATCGTGGCGTTTATCCCAACCTTCTGGAGGAAGGCGAAGACAAACAACTCACCGAGCTTGACGAGGAAGTCAGCGCCGCCCTGCTCGGACGCTGCGCCGCCATGGTTGGCGATTTTACGATTGTGACCAAAGGGGACAAGCGTGGCGTTCATGGCGGAACCAACACCATGAAAATCATTCGCATTAGCCAAATCAAGTAAAAATCGCGGTCAGCAGCGCAAACAGACGAGAAAAACGAAGCGGCTCCCGCTCTTTCTCGGCGACACGAAACAGCGGCAAGCCAGCGGAAGTCGCGGTTGTTTTCTGAAAAACCAGTCTTCGAGACACTGAAGTCTCGGGGAGCCTCAACATCCTGAGATGCCCCGTGTCTGCTCTCCTTTACGATTGTGACCAAAGGGGACAAGCGTGGCGTTCATGGCGGAACCAACACCATGAAAATCATTCGCATTAGCCAAATCAAGTAAAAATCGCAGCCAGCGAGCGCAAACAGGCGAGAAAAATGAAGCGGCTCCCGCTCTTTCTCGCGGCGACACGAAACAGCGGCAAACCAACGGTAATCGCGGTTGTTTTCTGAAAAACCAGTCTTCGAGACACTGAAGTCTCGGGGAGCCCCAACATCCTGAGATGCCCCGTGCCCACTCTCCTTTACGATTGTGACCAAAGGGGACAAGCGTGGCGTTCATGGCGGAACCAACACCATGAAAATCATTCGCATTAGCCAAATCAAGTAAAAATCTCGGCCAGCGTGCGCAAACAGGCGAGAAAAATGAAGCGGCTCCCGCTCTTTCTCGGCAACACGAAACAGCGGCAAGCCAGCGGAAATCGCGGTTGTTTTCTGAAACACCAGCCTTCAAGACCCTGAAGTCTCGGGGAGCCTCAACATCCTGAGATGCCCCGTGCCCGCTCTCCTTTACGATTGTGACCAAAGGGGACAAGCGTGGCGTTCATGGCGGAACCAACACCATGAAAATCATTCGCATTAGCCAAATCAAGTAAAAATCGCAGCCAGCGAGCGCAAACAGGCGAGAAAAATGAAGCGGCACCCGCTCTTTCTCGGCGACACGAAACAGCGGCAAGCCAGCGGAAATCGCGGTTGTTTTCTGAAACACCAGCCTTCAAGACACTGAAGTCTCGGGGAGCCCCGACATCCTGAGATGCCCCGTGCCCGCTCTCCTTTACGATTGTGACCAAAGGGGACAAGCGTGGCGTTCATGGCGGAACCAACACCATGAAAATCATTCGCATTAGCCAAATCAAGTAAAAATCGCGGCCAGCGAGCGCAAACAGGCGAGAAAAATGAAGCGGCACCCGCTCTTTCTCGGCAACACGAAACAGCGGCAAGCCAGCGGAAATCGCGGTTGTTTTCTGAAACACCAGTCTTCAAGACCCTGAAGTCTCGGGGAGCCCCGACATCCTGAGATGCCCCGTGTCTGCTCTCCTTTACGATTGTGACCAAAGGGGACAAGCGTGGCGTTCATGGCGGAACCAACACCATGAAAATCATTCGCATTAGCCAAATCAAGTAAAAGTCGCGGTCAGCAGCGCAAACAGGCGAGAAAAATGAAGCGGCTCCCGCTCTTTCTCGGCGACACGAAACAACGGCAAGCCAGCGGAAATCGCGGTTGTTTTCTGAAACACCAGTCTTCAAGACACTGAAGTCTCGGGGAGCCTCAACATCCTGAGATGCCCCGTCCCCGCTCTCCTTTACGATTGTGACCAAAGGGGACAAGCGTGGCGTTCATGGCGGAACCAACACCATGAAAATCATTCGCATTAGCCAAATCAAGTAAAAATCGCGGCCAGCGAGCGCAAACAGGCGAGAAAAATGAAGAGGCTCCCGCTCTTTCTCGGCGACACGAAACAGCGGCAAGCCAGCGGAAGTCACGGTTGTTTTCTGAAAAACCAGTCTTCAAGACACTGAAGTCTCGGGGAGCCCCAACATCCTGAGATGCCCCGTGCCCACTCTCCGGCGCGTCCACCCACCTGCCAAAACTGAGGAATGTTGTGACTCACGCTCGGCATGGTGTCCCTCAATTGCCGACTATCCAGCAAGGCAGCGGGGAAATCCCGGGGAGCGAAAATCTTTCTTGTTCCGACCTGCTCAACGCATGGCTGCTTGCCTTCCACATAAAAAATTGTGCTATTCTGCTGACCAGCTTTTAGTGCCTCAAATCCGTACGGTCTGTGTCCACTTTTAGACCGGTGATACAGGATCATTGCTGAACAAAATCTTTACTTTTGGAGACTGTAGACGTGGTTGATTTTGGAACCTTTTTTCAACAAAACCTGATGCTGTTCGGGGTTGCTTTGGCTCTTATCTTTTTCATCGGCACCATCGAATTCGGTCGTATTTCAAGAAAACACGTAATGATCACCCCAGACGAGATGGTCAAGTTATTGAACCATGAAGGGGCCGTGCTGCTGGACGTACGCGGGGCGGGTGAGCACGCAAGCGGACACGTCAAATCCTCCAGGCACGTACCTGCGGCAACTTTGGCAACGCAGATTGACAAACTTGCAGTGGGGCACGATGTTCCGGTGATAGTCTATTGTTCCACTGGAACAACATCTGACAAATCGTGTCAACTCTTGCACAAGTCCGGGTTTAGCAAAGTCTACAATTTGAAAGGAGGGTTCGCTGCCTGGCAGCAGGCCAACCTGCCTGTGGTCAGAAATAAAAAGAATGGTTAAGTTTGAAATTTATTCGTCACGCAACTGCTCCTTTTGCAGGCAGGCAAAACGCTTGCTCGAAAAACGAGGGATTTCGTTCACGGATATTCCGGTTGACGGTGCCGGGCATGATCGCTTGCAGGAGATGCTGAATCGGAGCAACGGACACCGGTCGGTGCCACAAATTTTTGCCGGCACTATTCATATTGGCGGCTACGAAGAGCTTGCGAAATGGGGGCGGGACGGTCGTCTTGATGGTCTGGCTTCAACATCCACCAAATAGGAGCCAGGAATGAGCATGAAAGATGTCTGCGTTGATTTGCACAGTGTATACGTTAAAGACATGGTCTTATCTACCGCTGATGATCGGAATTTTGACTACGATAAATGGCAGCCGGATCTGGAAATCGAATTCGGAGCAGATTACAACCAGATAGACGAAGACAAGGACTCCTACGAAGTGACGCTTAGTTTCAAAATCGTTGCCAAATGTCAGAAAAAGCTCGCTTTTGAACTCAAGCTTTGCCAGGCAGGCATGTTTATCCTGAAAGAGACTTCAGATCCAGAGAGTGTGGATGCTTTTATGGGGATGGAATGTCCCAGCATACTTTTTCCTTTTCTAAGGCAAACGGTTGCCGACATGGTGACGAAGGCGGGCTTCCCACAATTCCTTCTGGGCATGGTTAACTTCAGATCCTTCTACGAACAACGGATGGAGGCTCTAAAGGAGATGCAATCTCCTCGTATGTGCCACTAACCCGTTGACCCTCGTTTCAGTTTTGGGGGCAGGTTCCTGGGGAACCGCCCTTTCTGTGTTGCTTGCCCGAAATGGACATGAAGTCCTTTTATGGGGGAGAGACAGGCGAAAACTGGACGAGTTGGCAAGATCGCGCGAAAACAAGCGCTATCTGCCCGGACAAACGCTTCCCCGCAATATATTTTTTGATGACTCCCTGGGAGCTGTGCTTGAAAACAGCAAAGTGGCGGTCTTGGCTGTACCGGTTGCCGCTTTGCCGGAATTGCTGGAAAAAATCTCTCCATGGTTCGGGAGGGAAAGTGAAAAAATTCTGGTCGGAACCGCCAAAGGACTGGATAAAGAGTCCGGACAGACTCCCCATCAGGTACTCCGTGCCATTCTGGGTTCTGAAGGACGCCGCAGCAGCTTGTGCGGCCCCTCTTTCGCAGCAGAAGTAGCAGCTGACAAACCAACCGCGGTCACGATTGTTGCCAGCGACCTGAATCTGGCACACGAAACCGGAAAATATTTCGGCAACCCCAATTTCAGAGTTTATTTCAGCGATGACGTCATCGGCGTGGAGATCGCTTCAGCACTGAAAAACACGCTGGCGATTGCCACCGGTATTTCAGACGGTCTGGGCTTGGGAGCGAACGCACGTGCGGCACTGATTACGCGTGGTCTTTATGAGATTTCCAAACTGGCTGTCGCGATGGGAGCCAAAAAAGAAACCCTTTACGGATTGTCCGGCGTAGGCGACATCGTCCTCACCTGTTGTGGGGGGCTGTCACGCAACCGTCGTTTTGGGCTTTTGCTCGCTCAAGGCAAAGAAATAAAAAAAGCGATTGCAGAAATTGGGCAAGTGGTTGAGGGAATGTCCGTAGCATTGGCAGTTCGGCACCTGGCAAAGCAACATCGGGTGGATTTGCCAATCTGTTCGGCAGTAGCGGACGTTGTGGAAGGAATCAAGTCCCCACTTGAGGCGGTGGCAACGCTGCTGGCACGCAAAAATGTGCCATCTTCAGGGAAAGAAGCTTGACCGAAGACAAGAAACAGTCGCTGGAATTGGACTTTTGCGGCATCCCGTTTGCCAGCCCGGTAGTGTTGCTGTCAGGATGCGTCGGCTTTGGCAACGAATACTCGCGTATCTCAGGCTACACCAATCGTGATATCGGAGCGGTTTGCCTGAAATCTTTGACCATCGAACCCAGGAAGGGAAACCTCCCGCATCGTTTGTGTGAAACCCCTGCCGGGATGCTCAACGCAATCGGCTTGCAAAATCCCGGCGTGGATTACTTTTTACACAAAATTCTGGGCGGCCTGAAGTTTGAGGAAACGCGCTACATTGCGAACATTGCCGGCTTTTCCATAGCAGAGTACGTCAAGTTGGCGGAGAAGCTCGAAGACACCCCCGTTGATGGAATTGAAATTAATCTGTCCTGCCCCAACGCAAAAGGTTCCGGCCTGGATTTTTGTCATGACTGGGGCTTTTCGGCACGCCTGGTCGCAGCATGCCGAAAGGTCACAAAAAAACCATTGATCACCAAACTGTCCAGCAGCAGCAACAGGCTTAAAGAAGGAGTGAGGCGTTGTATTGAGGCTGGAAGCGACGCTTTCGCCGTTACGAACACAATACCGGGCATGGCGGTGGACATTCGGAAAAAGAAACCAGTTTTGGCGAGTGTTCAAGGTGGGCTATCGGGGACAGCCATCAAGCCAATAGCGTTGCTCGCAGTGAAAACAGCTTATGAGGTATGTAAGTTGCATGGCGTTCCAATTATTGGCCAGGGAGGTATTTCCAGCGTGGAAGATGCCATTGAGTTTTTACTGGTCGGTGCTACAGCTGTGGGTTTAGGAACCGCTCTGTCTGCAGATGAGTTGCTAGCCCGGAAAATAAACCGGGGAATTCTTGAATACCTGAAACAGGAAGAAATAAGCTGCCTGTCAGAGTTGACAGGGGCTTTGGAGTATCCTGAAGAAACGGCTCACTGATGCCTGAAAGCATTTGGCGAATGAACAATGAGCGGTCGTCACCAGTGCCTCGCTGACAAAAGCGGCTATTGATGGTGCCCAACGGACACCATTTCAGCGTCCACCAGCAATCGAACTGTACAATCAGGCCTTTTTTATGAACGTCAGGAAAATTGAACAACTACACACGAGCCACCTCATTTTCGCGGACATAGCGGCTCCAAATCACTCTTCCAACAAAATTGCGAATCGTTTGATCCCGATTGACAGGATCAATCTCCTTTGCTTGAGCATATTGAGCCTCACGTTCAGCTGCAGCAATAGCCAAAGGCAAAACACGCGAAAAACACAGCTTCAATTCCTCATCTGAAGGATTCAACCTTAACGCCTTCGCGGCTTTCAGCGCAGGATCCTGGGAGGCATGTTCCTGTAACCGGCCGAGTTCCGGCAAATAGTACTTCTTCTGAAACTCCGCAAAATTCACTTTGGGAGAAGCCATTGGCAACATTTGTGACAGCCCGACATCCAAAGAATGGGATCCGGGGAGCACTCCCACCTGTTTTTGCAGTTGCCTTTGAATATCGCGATGCGTAGGGGGGGTGTTATTCAGAGACCGCGCGTCCATGAACACCTTCAACTGCTCTACGTGTCGCGCAAGCTCGCTATCATCCATCCCCGTTCGTAACCCGCCTGGAGACCCCTCGAAAAACTGCCTTACATAGATTTTTGCCTCTGCAGAGACCAAGTCAGTTACGGCTCCCCACGCAGCCTCACCGACCTTGCTGCTGCCAGACAGCCGCATCCCTGCGACATCTTCGGGCTTTACATTTTCTATATCCATTGAAGCCGGTCTTCTCCTCATGGCTTTGTCAAACTTTTTCATATCCCCAATTGGGACGACTGTCACTTCCCCGGAGACGTATTTGGCTTGACGAAGATTGGAGGCATAAAATTTTGCCACGTCCAGAGCCACTTTAACCCTTGGGGCATCCACTCCCTGAGAAGCTTCACCAGACCATTGTTCAGCTTCAGAAAGATCTCCAGGAAACATGACGTCTCCAACATCAACCAAATACTGTATGGCTTTACGCTTGCCCTCGGGAAGATCGCCTGAAACACTCTTCGGAAGCCCCAAAAAGAATTTTAAGGCCAACAAATCATTTTTCAGAGAATTCACATAGTTTCCATCCTCGGCTAAAGGGTCTTCTGGCTCAACTAATGCGGCTCCCGAAAGCCTACGCTCGCCCAGAGGAGTTAATGGCCGTCCTGGTTCGCCCATCGAATGCGCATCCAGTTCCTGAGAACCTTCTGACGCGACCATCGAAAGGTGGTCATTTTCAGGCCACTGTGGCGTGACGGGACGAATTTCCGGAGATGTCGCCCTGGACTCCACCAAGGGTTCCTCCATCTCCGAAGATACCCCCAGACTCCGTTCCAAAGACGGCGGTGACTCGTTCAAGTCAGCTTCGGACGTCAATGGCGAAAAGACCGGGCGAAGTTCCGGCGCTGACCCCCACGCCCTCTGATCCCGGGGTGCCACCGGGGGAATCTCCGGAGATGGCACCCTAAACTCCACGCCTCCGTCTTCGGGCGTCGGTAGCGGGAAGGCTGGGCGAATTTCCGACGTCGGCTCCCAAACATGGTCAAAAAGACCTGCAATGGAGTTTCTGACTGTATCCATATCCTCGTTGATGTTTTGCACCTCCGGTTTCATTTTATCCAAAATGACCGAGTGCGGAGCCAAGCGTCTGGTTCTAATCTCTTCCTGCCTATCTGCCTCTGTATAGCCAACGCTTAATTTCCTCACATCCCTTAGGATTGACAGTACCTCATCAACTGTTATCGATTTTGTCAGAAATTTATCAGAATCTGCTTCACGTCTCTGGGAAATACGTTGTTCCTCGCATTCTGCAGCAATTACAACCGCCTCACGATACGTAAACATCATAGACCGCAGTCTGTCAGACAGAGGACGGCCTTCGTCATATTGATCTGCATCGACACGCACCTCGACAGACAGTCCATCAGAGATGCATTCTTTGAACGCGCTTGAATTCACTACTTCTGGCGGCAGTTCAGCAAGATAGAGTTTCATACGAGCCTCTCGATCAGTGGCGTACTCCGTGCTACCTGCTTTTGCCTCTGCTCTAACCTGTTCCGAAAATTCACCGGCTTTCCCAGCATAAGCCATCCTTTTCACCCGCTTCAGAGCATTGTAAACAGCCATGTTGACTTTGTCATCATATATCTTGCCAAATACCTTCTCGGCACTGTACGGTGGAGGCTCATTTCGTAAAGCCTCCAGCGCCTTGCTGGCACCTGCAAGCCCTTCTCCGGGAATCTCTTCCAACTGCTCACGCAAAGCCTTCTTGAATTCCCCATAATACGGTTCATCGTAAACAGATATTTCAACTCCATCAAGCACTCTTAGTTTTCTATAATCCATTTTTTCGCCTCTTCGGAGCTCATTGGCTCTGTTCAAAGCATACTCAGGGGACTTGTGCGAACCAAAAGCAAGCCAATGGTTGTACATTTTTTTCAAGGCGTACGAGTGGCTAATCTTCAACGCCTCTTCACCGCATTGCTCTCTTATTCTGTGAGATCTTTGACCTGAAAAAAATTCCTGTTCACGCTCCTTCAGATAAAATCCCCCCTCCTTATCAGTTTTAAATTCAGCATCTTTTTTAACCACAACCGTATGAATTTGCCCGGCTATCTCTTCCACATCATCAGGCGAAAGCAAAAAAGTATCGCCACCCAACGTATACAGACAAGCTCCTGAATCAAGATCAGGTATCCCGACCTGACCACGAGTCAGTAATTCGGGCACGGAGAAACCTTGGCTATGCTGGCTCTTTTCTGAGGGAAAGGGTGACATTTTTTCCCTCTCGGCTAATTCGAGATAAGCTTTTGTTTTTTTTCCAGTTTTTTCGGCAAGAGCATCAAGGTTATTAAGCACTGTGTCCACCTCGCTGAGCTTCCACGGCTTAGCGCATAAACGCACGTCATCCCACCTATACCACCCGATACGCCTAATTTCTCCCCCATCCCGAAAACTGGGTCTGGCGGGTTTAGTAAACTCAATACGCATTCTAAGCTTTCGTAGCCCACGTCTAAATCTTCCCAGTTCACCGTGGTCGTCCACCCAGTCAAGCCCATAGATTTTCATGTCATTAGCAATCTTATTGCCCAGCCTGGAGGAGTCCTGTTTTTTTCCTGTCCTTATCATTATTGTGTCACACCTCATTCTCAGGAACGGGTCACGGTCTGCGGGCGAGCTTGTTATAAAACCTTTCCCACGCACAGCACTCCATCTATAAGCATCATCCCAATACTCCTTTAGGAACTCTGGATCATACATCCCGCTTTCCTCACACAATCTTCGCAACTCATTTGTGACCCTCTGTTTCTCTTTAATGGCACCATGGGGATAGAAGAAATCTCTTGCCTTTTCCCACTTTCCTCGAGGATCTTGCTCAAGGAGAGCCTTCCTGCGACGCAACTCATTTGTGGCCCACTGTTTCTCTTTAATAGAATCATGAGGATAGAAGAAATTCCTTATCTTTTTCCACTTTCCTCGATGAGGTTCAGGGAGAGCCTTTGCGCGATGTCTAATGTGCAAGTTTACGCGAGGCGCTCCTTCTGCATGAGTTCTCTCTGCTTCCAGCCTGTAATCATCGTCATCGCCATCCGGCACATTCAGATCGCCGTACTTGTTTTTTATGGCGTACTTGAGTTGCAGAAGCTGTATCGCAGGATTGTTTTTTGGGTTTCGCGATCTCTGCAAACCCAAGTGCGCCCGAGTCTTCACCACCAGAAGATCTCTTTCAAAAAACGAGTGATCAGTTGCCAGCTTCACCGTGTAAACATCAATAGCCTCGGACGCCAAACCCAAAACCTCACGGCTCAGCCCGGAACCAGCCTTGCAACTCCCAAGAACCTTCACAAGTTCCTCGTAATCCTTGCTTAAATCACCAGGATCCTTGCCCAGGCGGGAACCTGCAATTAATTTTCCGGACAGAGCCAGAACCCGATCGTTGTAATCTTTCGGGTTTTGTTCTTCAGGAGGGTGTCCGACAGCAAAGTCAAACCTGCCATACGCCAGGTTCAAATGATCTTTGTACTCCTGCACCGTGGCACCATCCTGGTCACACCCCCAATCCAGCGCAGTCACCGCAGTAGACAGAGCATGATTGCTGCTGATTGTTTCCCCTGTGTTTTCTTTAACCTGAATACCAGACACACACTCGGCACCAAAAGAAATATACGACTGCATTTCTCTTTGCCATTTCCTGACGTCCCGAGTACTGATCGGAATATCCTGGGTTTTCAGCGCGTTAATTTCGGTCATCACTTGCCGAACTGCCAGACTTGTATCCTTTACCTCTGCCAAAGACCGCAACAGAGTGTCATGCACACGTACAGTAGGCACTGCTCCGTTGCTGCCGAGCCTCAAGTTGTCTGCTTCATCCACCACATAAGTTCCCGCATGGGAAGAGGTGGCCAAATTGTAAAAATCATTGAATTTAATCATGCGGTGCCCCGAAAAAATGCCGACAAACCTGCTATATTCTAACACGGCTTGGCTGCGCCGACTGCCTTGAGCACAACACCTAGGAATTACGAGGGGGGGTGCAAGAAGATTTCGTGCATGAAAAGTGCCTGTGTTCACAGGTGATCAGGTCTGTCTTTGTAAGCGAGGTCAAACGGTGTCGGAAGTCAGGTGCTACGTAAAAACGGGGGAACCGGACAAGCAGGAATTGCGGAAGCTCAACGCTTCAGATTACCGCTGGAGCGCAGCAAGAAGTCGCTACCGACAAGCCACTCATTTAACCGGAACCCCGTTAAAATACAGGATACCCAGGCCATGAGTTCGGCAACACACACTAACGCGCGCACACTGGCGCGCACCTCCTGAACGATGGCAACTGGTGCTTACGAGGCAAACGATGAATAAGCTACAAACACAAGACAGGCCTACGGGATGGAACATTTTTATCCTGTACATCCTGACGTTTTCCCTGCTGCCCCTGTTTTTGCTTTCCTTCTACACTTTTTCCGAGTCTACCCAAACAATCCTGCTGGCAGTAGACACCATAATATGTTCCCTGCTTTTCACTGACTTTTGTATCCGCTTCGTACGCAGCCCAAGCAAGCTGGCATTCATGCGCTGGGGGTGGATTGACCTCCTGAGCTGCATTCCCTTTTTCTTGCTTCCATACGTGGAGTGGAGCAGATGGATTCGTATTTTCCGCTTAATTACCATCATCAGGCGAATTGGTTCTTTCGGACGCATCATCGAGCACCTCTTCCACAACCCACTTGCCGGCACGATGTACACGACTTTGATGCTGGGCATATTCGTCATTGTCCTGGGAGCCGAATTGTTCTACGAGGCCGAAATCGGAATAGAAGGCTCGCTGATCCACAGCTTCGCCGACGCGCTCTGGTGGACAATCACCACTCTCACCACCGTGGGCTACGGAGACATTTACCCCGTCAGTCCATTGGGTCGGGGAGTAGCCGCCACTTTGATGCTGTTTGGCATCGCTCTTTACGGCTCAGTAACCACAATGATCGCCCAACTGCTGGCAAGAAGCATAAAAAAGAGCTCTGAGGAACTGGAAAGAAGCTCCCTGACCAAGGAGCTTGACAAAAAGATCCGGGCAGCCGACCTCAGCAGAACCGAGAAAGAGGAGGTGGTCACAGCCATCACCCAGAAATTGGAAACAATACGCCAGGCACGACAAGCCGACACAAACGACTGAGAACGCCACCCGCCCGGGAAGGGTCTGCCAAGCCCGTGCAGTGGTGAGTTGCGCTGGGCACCCGAGGAACCAAAAGTTAAGGCATTTTTTTCGAGTCAGAACAGACACTGCGAAACCGATAGTTATCTGTTTCTACAAGCAACTTAAATCAAAGTCTTTTGGGTGAAACCGTCTTGCATCATTGACAACCTTATCATTTTATAGCCGCATGGAAAGCCAGCACTTTTTCCAGTAGTCAACCAGCTCTTTCTGTGCCCAGTTGTGATAAATCAGTTTTTCAGTCTCAGCCCCGTAAAATTCGAGTGTATCCTCTGCGAAAAATAAATACGACAATAAAACATCACCAACAAATCCTGAAATCCCTCCAGTTTTTCTGATGGCTCTTATTACGCAGTTAGGCCCTGCACCAAACTTATGGCTCATGTGAACGGTTTTACTTTTTGATCTGCTGTCAAACGATGAGTTCCAATTCCTTTGGTATAGCCAACAGGAATATAGATTAATTTATCTTTGTGTTTAGGCCGGTTGTATTGGGAACTGTTACCAGACAGGCTTGTCGCAAATACGCCTGCCGACTTATTTCTTTTTTTGCCTGAAATAAGAGTTACTCGATCCTTGTACTTTTCTTTATATATACATCTGACCTCTCTGGATGCAAGGATATAAGAGATTGGCTTTCCACCTGACAGATGGTTGTAGGGTAGTAATGCTCCAGCAATGTAAACATCCATCATAAAGTTGAGACGGTCTGTTCAAGTTATTTTATCCCCCCGAACGAATTCATGCCTTTATGCAATATGTATTACGGGGTGCCCAAAACAGCAATACCAATTACTGGTTTTGATTTCAAGCCATAGTCTCTGACGGCTAGCTTGGTTCTTCTTCCGACATAATCGCTGTAAAACGATGACCGGCAATATCTTAAAATCCAAAATTGTTGGTTTTGTTCTTGTGTCTGGCATACTTACACCACTGGCTTAATCTTTGAGCTTAATACATCTGATCCTGGTGCTGAATTGTTCTTGGCTACATCAAGATTTTTGATTATAAACTTTGAATTCACTTGCAAATAACCATTTCGTTTACGTACCATAGTGCCATAATAGCGTCTTTGTGATGGCTTGGCTGTCAAATCACTTTTGTTGCAGTAACTGTATTGCAAGTTTCTGCCTTATTTGAAACTCGAGCCAGATATCTTTTCATTTTTGACCTGAGTTCTGTTCCCGGTTGAATAAACCTCGATATGACACCCGAGTAATTCATGTTTGAGTCAACTAATGCTTTATGTCTTTTGAATTGCTTATATGCATAACAAGGTTCCGGCCTGGACTTTTGTCATGACTGGGGCTTTTCGGCATGCCTGGTCGCAGCATGCCGAAAGGTCACAAAAAAACCATTGATCACCAAACTGCCCAGCAGCAGCAACAGGCTTAAAGAAGGAGTGAGGCGTTGTATTGAGGCTGGAAGCGACGCTTTCGCCGTTACGAACACAATACCGGGCATGGCGGTGGACATTCGGAAAAAGAAACCAGTTTTAGCGAGTGTTCAAGGTGGGCTATCGGGGGCAGCCATCAAGCCAATAGCGTTGCTCGCAGTGAAAACAGCTTATGAGGAATGTAAGTTGCATGGCGTTCCAATTATTGGCCAGGGAGGTATTTCCAGCGTGGAAGATGCCATTGAATTTTTACTGGTCGGTGCTACAGCTGTGGGTTTAGGAACCGCTCTGTCTGTAGATGAGCTGTTAGCCCGGAAAATAAACCGGGGAATTCTTGAATACCTGAAACAGGAAGAAATAAGCTGCCTGCCAGAGTTGACAGGGGCTTTGGAGTATCCTGAAGAAACGGCTCACTGATACCTGAAAGCATTTGGCGAATGAACAATGAGCGGTCGTCACCAGTGCCTCGCTGACAAAAGCGGCTATTGATGATACCCAACGGACACCATTTCAGCGTCCACCAGCAATCGATCTGTACAATCAGGCCTTTTTTATGAACGTCAGGAAAATTGAACAGCTACACACGAGCCAACTCATTTTCGCGGACATAGCGGCTCCAAATCACTCTTCCAACAAAATTGCAAATCGTTTGATCCCGATTGACAGGATCAATCTCCTTTGCTTGAGCATATTGAGCCTCACGTTCAGCTGCAGCAATAGCCAAGGGCAAAACACGCGAAAAACACAGCTTCAATTCCTCATCTGAAGGATTCAACCTTAACGCCTTCGCGGCTTTCAGCGCAGGATCCTGGGAGGCATGTTCCTGTAACCGGCCGAGTTCCGGCAAATAGTACTTCTTCTGAAACTCCGCAAAATTCACTTTGGGAGAAGCCATTGGCAACATTTGTGACAGCCCGACATCCAAAGAATGGGCTCCAGGGAGCACTCCCACCTGTTTTTGCAGTTGCCTTTGAATATCGCGATGCGTAGGGGGGGTGTTATTCAGAGACCGCGCGTCCATGAACACCTTCAACTGCTCTACGTGTCGCGCAAGCTCGCTATCATCAATCCCCGTTCTTAACCCGCCTGGAGACCCCTCGAAAAACTGCCTTACATATATTTTTGCCTCTGCAGAGACCAAGTCAGTTACGGCTCCCCATGCAGCCTCACCGACCTTGCTGCCAGACAGCCGCGTCCTGGCGACATCTTCGGGCTTTACATTTTCTATATCCATTGAAGCCGGTCTTCTCCTCATGGCTTTGTCAAACGTTTTCATACCCTCAATTGGGACGACTGTCACTTCCCCGGAGACGTAGCTGGCTTGACGAAGATTGGAGGCATAAAATTTTGCCACGTCCAGAGCCACTTTAACCCTTGGGGCATCCACTCTCTGAGAAGCTTCACCAGACCATTGTTCAGCTTCAGAAAGCTCTCCAGGAAACATGACGTCTCCAACATCAACCAAATACTGTATGGCTTCACGCTTGCCCTCGGGAAGATCGCCTGAAACACTCTTCGGAAGCCCCAAAAAGAATTTTAAGGCCAACAAATCATTTTTCAGAGAATTCACATAGTTTCCATCCTCGGCTAAAGGGTCTTCTGGCTCAACTAATGCGGCTCCCGAAAGCCTACGCTCGCCCAGAGGAGTTAATGGCCGTCCTGGCTCGCCCATCGAATGCGCATCCAGTTCCTGAGAACCTTCTGACGCGACCATCGAAAGTTGGTCATTTTCAGACCACTGTGGCGAGACGGGACGAATTTCTGGAGATGTCTCCCTGGACCCCACCAAGGGTTCCTCCATCTCCGAAGATACCCCCAGACTCCGTTCCAAAGACGGCTGTGACTCGTTCAAGTCAGCTTCAGACGTCAATGGCGAAAAAACCGGGCGAAGTTCCGGCGCTGACCCCCACGCCCTCTGATCCCGGGGTGCCACCGGGGGAGTCTCCGGGGATGGCACCCTTAACTCCACGCCTCCGTCTTCGGGCGTCGGTAGCGGGAAGGCTGGGCGAATTTCCGACGTCGGCTCCCAAACATGGTCAAAAAGACCTGCAATGGAGTTTCTGACTGTATTCATATCCTCGTTGATGTTTTGCACCTCCGGTTTCATTTTATCCAAAATGACCGAGTGCGGAGCCAAGCGTCTGGTTCTAATCTCTTCCTGCCTATCTGCCTCTGTATAGCCAACGCTTAATTTCCTCACATCCCTTAGGATTGACAGTACCTCATCAACTGTTATCGATTTTGTCAGAAATTTATCAGAACCTGCTTCACGTCTCTGGGAAATACGTTGTTCCTCGCATTCTGCAACAATTTTGGCCGCCTCACGATACGTAAACATCATAGACCGCAGTCTGTCAGACAGAGGACGGCCTTCGTCATATTGATCTGCATTGACACTCACCTCGACAGGCAGTTGAGCAGAGATGCATTCTTTGAACACGCTTGAATTCACCACTTCTGGCGGCAGTTCAGCAAGATAGAGTTTCATACGAGCTTCTCGATCAGTGGCGTACTCCGTGCTACCTGCTTTTGCCTCTGCTCTAACCTGCTCCGAAAATTCACCGGCTTTCCCAGCATAAGCCATCCTTTTCACCCGCTTCAGAGCATTGTAAACAGCCATGTTGACTTTGTCATCATATACCTTGCCAAATACCTTCTCGGCACTGTACGGTGGAGGCTCATTTCGTAAAACCTCCAGCGCCTTGCTGGCACCTGCAAGCCCTTCTCCGGGAATCTCTTCCAACTGCTCACGCAAAGCCTTCTTGAATTCCCCATAATACGGTTCATCGTAAACAGATATTTCAACTCCATCAAGCACTCTTAGTTTCCTATAATCCATTTTTTCGCCTCTTCGGAGCTCATTGGCTCTGTTCAAAGCATACTCAGGGGACTTGTGCGAACCAAAAGCAAGCCAATGGTTGTACATTTTTTTCAAGGCGTACGAGTGGCTAATCTTCAACGCCTCTTCACCGCATTGCTCTCTTATTCTGTGAGATCTTTGACCTGAAAAAAATTCCTGTTCACGCTCCTTCAGATAAAATCCCCCCTCCTTATCAGCATTAAATTCAGCATCTTTTTTAACCACAACCGTATGAATTTGCTCGGCTATCTCTTCCACATCATCAGGCGAAAGCAAAAAAGTATCGCCACCCAACGTATACAGACAAGCTCCTGAATCAAGCTCAGGTATCCCGACCTGACCACGAGTCAGTAATTCGGACACGGAGAAACCTTGGCTATGCTGGCTCTTTTCTGAGGGAAAGGGTGACATTTTTTCCCTCTTGGCTAATTCGAGATAAGCTTTTGTTTTTTTTCCAGTTTTTTTGGCAAGAGCATCAAGGTTATTAAGCACTGCGTCCACCTCGCTGAGCTTCCACGGTTTAGCGCTTGAACGCACGTCATCCCACCCAAACCACCCGCTACGCCTAATTTCTTGCCCATCCCGAAAACTGGGTCTGGCGGGTTTAGTAAACTCCATACGCAGTACAAGCTTTCGTAGCCCACGTCTAAATCTTCCCAGTTCACCATGGTCGTCCATCCCTTCAAACCCATGGAGTTCCCTGTCATTAGCAATCTTTCTGCCCACCCTGGAGGACTCCTGTTTTTTTCCTGTCCTCATTATCATTGTGTCATACCTCATTCTCAGGAACGGGTCACGGTCTGCGGGCGAGCTTGGTACAAAAGCTTTCCCACGCACAGCACTCCATCTATAAGCATCATCCCAATACTCCTTTAGGAACTCTGGATCATACATCCCGCTTTCCTCACACAGTCTTCGCAACTCATTTGTGACCCTCTGTTTCTCTTTAATGGCACCATAGGGATAGAAGAAATCTCTTGCCTTTTCCCACTTTCCTCGAGGATCTTGCTCAAGGAGAGCCTTCCTGCGACGCAACTCATTTGTGGCCCACTGTTTCTCTTTAATAGAATCATGGGGATAGAAGAAATTCCTTATCTTTTTCCACTTTCCTCGATGAGGTTCAGGGAGAGCCTTCGCGCGATGTCTAATGTGCAAGTTTACGCGAGACGCTCCTTCTGCATGAGTTCTCTCTGCTTCCAGCCTGTAATCATCGTCATCGTCATCCGGCGCATTCAGATCGCTGCGCTTGTTTTTTATGGCGTACTTGAGTTGCAGAAGCTGTATCGCAGGATTGTTTTTTGGGTTTCGCGAACTCTCCAAACCCAAGTGCGCTCGAGTCTTCACCACCAGAAGATCCCTTTCAAAAAACGAGTGATCAGTTGCCAACTTCACCGTGTAAACATCAATAGCCTCGGACGCCAAACCCAAAACCTCACGGCTCAACCCGGAACCAGCCTTGCAACTCCCAAGAACCTTCACAAGTTCCTCGTAATCTTTGCTTAAATCACCAGGATCCTTGCCCAGGCGGGAACCTGCAATTAATTTTCCGGACAGAGCCAGAACCCGATCGTTGTAATCTTTCGGGTTCTGTTCTTCAGGAGGGTTTCTGGCAGCAAAGTCAAACCTGCCATACGCCAGGTCCAAATGATCTTTGTACTCCTGCACCGTGGCACCATCCTGGTCACACCCCCAATCCAGCTCAGTCACCGCAGTAGACAGAGCATCATTGCTGCTGATTGTTTCCCCTGTGTTTTCTTTAACCTGAATACCAGACACACACTCGGCACCAAAAGAAATATACGACTGCATTTCTCTTTGCCATTTCCTGACGTCCCGAGTACTGATCGGAATATCCTGGGTTTTCAGCGCGTTAATTTCGGTCATCACTTGCCGAACTGCCAGACTTGTATCCTTTACCTCTGCCAAAGACCGCAACAGAGTGTCATGCACACGTACAGTAGGCACCGCTCCGTTGCTGCCGAGCCTCAAGTTGTCTGCTCCATCCACCACATAAGTTCCCGCATGGGAAGAGGTGGCCAAATTGTAAAAATCATTGAATTTAATCATGCGGTGCCCCGAAAAAATGCCGACAAACCTGCTATATTCTAACACGGTTTGGCTGCGCCGACGAGCACAACACCGAGGGATTACGAGGGGGTGGAGCAAGAAGATTTCGCGCACGAAAAGTGCCTGTGTTCACAGGCGATCAGGCCTGTCTTTGTAAGCGAGGTCAAACGGTGCCGGAAGTCAGGCACTACGTAAAAACGTGGAAACCGGGCAAGCAGGAATTGCGGAAGCTCAACGCTTCAGGTTACCGCTGGAGCGCAGCAAGAAGTCGCTACCGACAAGCCACTCATTTAACCGGAACCCCGTCAAGATACAGGATACCCAGGCCATGAACTTGGCAGCACACACTGGCGCGCACACTGGCGCGCACATCCTGAACGATGGCAACTGGTGCTTACGAGGCAAACGATGAATAAGCTACAAACACAAGACAGGCCAACGGGATGGAACATTTTTATCCTGTACATCCTGACGTTTTCCCTGCTGCCCCTGTTTTTGCTTTCCTTCTACACTTTTTCCGAGTCTACCCAAACAATCCTGCTGGCAGTAGACACCATAATATGTTCCCTGCTTTTCACTGACTTTTGCATCCGCCTCGTACGCAGCCCAAGCAAGCTGGCATTCATGCGCTGGGGGTGGATTGACCTCCTGAGCTGCATTCCCTTTTTCATGCTTCCATACGTGGAGTGGAGCAGATGGATTCGTATTTTCCGCTTAATTACCATCATCAGGCGAATTGGTTCTTTCGGACGCATCATCGAGCACCTCTTCCACAACCCACTTGCCGGCACGATGTACACGACTTTGATGCTGGGCATACTCGTCATTGTCCTGGGAACCGAATTGTTCTACGAGGCCGAAATCGGAATAGAAGGCTCGCTGATCCACAGCTTCGCCGACGCACTCTGGTGGACAATCACCACTCTCACCACCGTGGGCTACGGAGACATTTACCCCGTCAGTCCATTGGGTCGGGGAGTAGCCGCCACTTTGATGCTGTTCGGCATCGCTCTTTACGGCTCTTGTAACCACAATGATACGCCCAACTGCTGGCAAGAAGCATAAAAAAGAGCTCTGAGGAAATGGAAAGAAGCTCCCTGACCAAGGAGCTTGACAAAAAAATCCGGGCAGCCGACCTCAGCAAAACCGAGAAAGAGGAGGTGGTCACAGCCATCACCCAAAAATTGGAAACAATACACCAGGCACGACAAGCCGACACAAGCGACTGAGAACGCCACGCGCCCGGGAAGGGTCTGCCATCCCGTGCGTGGTGAGTTGCGCTGGGCATCCGAGGAAC
Organism: uncultured candidatus Poriferisulfidus sp.; assembly: GCA_965215765.1. Taxonomy (GTDB): domain Bacteria; phylum Pseudomonadota; class Gammaproteobacteria; order Poriferisulfidales; family Oxydemutatoraceae. The sequence continues at coordinate 2,619,591 of OZ244118.1, forward strand.
CAAAAGTTAAGGCATTTTTTTCGAGTCAGAAGAGACCCTGCCAAACCGATAGTTATCTGTTTCTACAAGTAACTTAAATCAAAGTCTTTTGGGTGAAACCGTCTTGCATCATTGACAACCTTATCATTTTATAGCCGCATGGAAAGCCAGTGCTTTTTTCAGTAGTCAACCAGCTCTTTCTGTGCCCAATTGTGATAAATCAGTTTTTCAGTCTCAGCCCCGTAAAATTCGAGTGTATTCTCTGCGAAAAATAAATACGACAATAAAACATCACCAACAAACCCTGAAATCCCTCCAGTTTTTCTGATGGCTCTTATTACGCAGTTAGGCCCTGCACCAAACTTATGGCTCATGTGAACGGTTTTACTTTTTGATCTGCTGTCAAACGATGAGTTCCAATTCCTTTGGTATAGCCAACAGGAATATAGATTAATTTATCTTTGTGTTTAGGCCGGTTGTATTGGGAACTGTTACCAGACAGGCTTGTCGCAAATACGCCTGCCGACTTATTTCTTTTTTTGCCTGAAATAAGAGTTACTCGATCCTTGTACTTTTCTTTATATATACATCTGACCTCACTGGATGCAAGGATATAAGAGATTGGCTTTCCACCTGACAAATGGTTGTAGGGTAGTAATGCTCCAGCAATGTAAACATCCATCATAAATGTTGAGACGGTCTGTTCAAGTTATTTTATCCCACCGAACGAATTCATGCCTTTATGCAATATGTATTACTGGGTGCCCAAAACAGCAATACCAATTACTGGTTTTGATTTCAAGCCATAGTCTCTGACGGCTAGCCTGTGTCAGGCATACTTACACCACTGGCTTAATCTTTGAGCTTAATACATCTGATCCTGGTGCTGAATTGTTCTTGGCGACATCAAGATTTTTGATTATAAACTTTGAATCCACTTGCAAATAACCATTTCGTTTACGAACCATAGTGCCATAATAGCGTCTTTGTGATGGCTTGGCTGTCAAATCACTTTTGTTGCAGTAACTGTATTGCAAGTTTCTGCCTTCTTTGAAACTTGAGCCAGATTTCTTTTCATTTTTGACCTGGGTTCTGTTTCCGGTTGAATAAACCTCGATATGACACCCGATTAATTCATGTTTGAGTCAACTAATGCTTTATGTCTTTTGAATTGCTTATATGCATAACAAGGTTCCGGCCTGGACTTTTGTCATGACTGGGGCTTTTCGGCACGCCTGGTCGCAGCATGCCGAAAGGTCACAAAAAAACCATTGATCACCAAACTGTCCAGCAGCAGCAACAGGCTTAAAGAAGGAGTGAGGCGTTGTATTGAGGCTGGAAGCGACGCTTTCGCCGTTACGAACACAATACCGGGCATGGCGGTGGACATTCGGAAAAAGAAACCAGTTTTGGCGAGTGTTCAAGGTGGGCTATCGGGGGCAGCCATCAAGCCAATAGCGTTGCTCGCAGTGAAAACAGCTTATGAGGAATGTAAGTTGCATGGCGTTCCAATTATTGGCCAGGGAGGTATTTCCAGCGCGGAAGATGCCATTGAATTTTTACTGGTCGGTGCTACAGCTGTGGGTTCAGGAACCGCTCTGTCTGCAGATGAGCTGTCAGCCCGGAAAATAAACCGGGGAATTCTTGAATACCTGAAACAGGAAGAAATAAGCTGCCTGTCAGAGTTGACAGGGGCTTTGGAGTATCCTGAAGAAACGGCTCACTGATACCTGAAAGCATTTGGCGAATGAACAATGAGCGGTTGTCACCAGTGCCTCGCTGACAAAAGCGGCTATTGATGGTGCCCAACGGACACCATTTCAGCGTCCACCAGCAATCGATCTGTACAATCAGGCCTTTTTTATGAACGTCAGGAAAATTGAACAGCTACACACGAGCCAACTCATTTTCGCGGACATAGCGGCTCCAAATCACTCTTCCAACAAAATTGCAAATCGTTTGATCCCGATTGACAGGATCAATCTCCTTTGCTTGAGCATATTGAGCCTCACGTTCAGCTGCAGCAATAGCCAATGGCAAAACACGCGAAAAACACAGCTTCAATTCCTCATCTGAAGGATTCAACCTTAACGCCTTCGCGGCTTTCAGCGCAGGATCCTGGGAGGCATGTTCCTGTAACCGGCCGAGTTCCGGCAAATAGTACTTCTTCTGAAACTCCGCAAAATTCACTTTGGGAGAAGTCATTGGCAACATTTGTGACAGCCCGACATCCAAAGAATGGGCTCCAGGGAGCACTCCCACCTGTTTTTGCAGTTGCCTTTGAATATCGCGATGCGTAGGGGGGTTGTTATTCAGAGACCGCGCGTCCATGAACACCTTCAACTGCTCTACGTGTCGCGCAAGCTCGCTATCATCAATCCCCGTTCTTAACCCGCCTGGAGACCCCTCGAAAAACTGCCTTACATAGATTTCTGCCTCTGCAGAGACCAAGTCAGTTACGGCTCCCCATGCAGCCTCACCGACCTTGCTGCTGCCAAACAGCCGCATCCTGGCACCACCTTCAGGCTCCACTTTTTTTATATCCATTGAAGCAGGTCTTCTCCTCATGGCTTTGTCAAACTTTTCCCCACCCTCAACTTTGGAGACTGTAGTTTGCTCGCTGGTGGTGGATTGAAAAAAATTGGAGGCATAAAATTTTGCCACGTCCAGAGCCACTTTAACCCTTGGGGCATTCACTCCCTGAGAAGCTCCACCAGACCATTGTTCAGCTTCAGAAAGCTCTCCAGGAAACATGACGTCTCCAACATCAACCAAATACTGTATGGCTTCACGCTTGCCCTCGGGAAGATCGCCTGAAACACTCTTCGGAAGCCCCAAAAAGAATTTTAAGGCCAACAAATCATTTTTCAGAGAATTCACATAGTTTCCATCCTCGGCTAAAGGGTCTTCTGGCTCAACTAATGCGGCTCCCGAAAGCCTACGCTCGCCCAGAGGAGTTAATGGCCGTCCTGGCTCGCCCATCGAATGCGCATCCAGTTCCTGAGAACCTTCTGACGCGACCATCGAAAGTTGGTCATTTTCAGACCACTGTGGCGTGACGGGACGAATTTCCGGAGATATCGCCCTGGGCTCCACCAAGGGTTCCTCCATCTCCGGAGATACCCCCCGACTCCGTTCCAAAGACGGCTGTGACCCGTTCAAGTCAGCTTCGGACGTCAATGGCGAAAAGACCGGGCGAGGTTCCACCCTCCGTGGCGGTAAGGCTGGGAGAACTGGAGTTTGCACCCTGGACTCCACACCTTCGTCTTCGGGCGTCGGTAGCGGGACGGCTGGCCGTGCAGGGACGGCTGGGCGAATTTCTGACTGCGTCTCCCAAACCTGGTCAAAAAGACCTGCAATGGAGTTTCCGACTGTATCCTTATCCTCTTCGATGTTTTGTACCTCCGGTTTCATTTTATCCAAAATGACCGAGTGCGGAGCCAAGCTTCTGGTTCTCATCTCTTCCGCTCTATCTTCCGCTGTATAGCCCGCACTCAACCTCCTCACGTCACTTAGGATTGACAACACCTCATTAACTGTTACCGGTCTTGTCAAAAATTTATCAGAACCTGCATCACGTCTCTGGGAAACACATTGTTCCTCGCATTCTGCAGCAATTTGAACCGCCTCATTGTGCGTAAACACCATGGACTCCAGTCTCTGAGTCAGAGGACAATCTTCGTCATATTGAGCCGCATTGGCAAGCATCTCAACATGCAGTGTACCAGAGATGCATTTTTTGAACGTGCTTGAGTTCATTACTTCTGCCGGCAGTTTAGCAAGATAGAGTTTCATACGAGCTTCTCGATCAGTGGCGTACTCCGTGCTACCTACTTTTGCCTCTGCTCTAACCTGACTCGGAAACTTACCGGCTTTCTCAACATAAGCCGTTCTTTTCACCCGCTCCAGAGCTTTGTAGACAGCCATTTTGACTTTTTCATCATATATCTTGCCAAATACCTTCTCGGCACTGTACGGTGGAGGCTCATTTCGTAAAATCTCCAGTGCCTTGCTGGCACCTGCAAGCCCTTCTCCGGGAATCTCTTCCAATTGCTCACGCAGAGCCTTCTTGAATTCCCCATAATACGGTTCATCGTAAACAGATATTTCAACTCCATCAAGCACTTTTAGTTTCGTATAATCAATTCCTTTGCCACTTCGGAGCTCATTGGCTCTGTCCAAAGCATAGTCAGGAGACTCCTGCGAACCAAAATCAAGCCAATGGTTATACATTTTTTTCAAGGCGTACGAGTGGCTAATCTTCAACGCCTCTTCACTGCATTGCTCTCTTATTCTGTGAGATCTTTGACCTGAAAAAAATTCCTGTTCACGCTCCTTCAGATAAAACCCTTCCTTCTTATCAGCTTTAAACTCAGCATCTTTTTTAGCAACAACCGTAGAAATTTGCCTGGCTATCTCTTTCACATCTGCAGGTGAAAGCAGAAAAGTATCGCCACCCAACGTATACAGACAAGCTCCTGAATCAAGATCAGGTATCCCGACCTGGCCACGAGTCAGTAATTCGGGCACGGAGAAACCTTGGCTGTGCTGGCTCTTTTTTACGGGAAATGGGTCCTCTGCTCCAACCCTCACAAATTCGCGATAAGATTTTGTTTGTTTTCTATCCTTTATGGCACAAGCATCAAGGTTATTCAGCATCGTATCCACCTCGCTAAGCTTCCACGGTTTAGCGCCTGAACGCACGTCAAACCACTTATATCGCTCGTCACGCCTAACTCTTTGCCCCTCGAAAGAACCGGTTCTGGGGGTTTTAATAAACTTCAGACGCGGGAAAAGCTTTTGTAGACCGCGTCTAAGTCTACTCCGATCACTAAAGTCGTCCATCTGTCTATACCCATAGATATTCGTGTCTTTCCCTTTCTTAATGTCCGCCTTGGAAGCAATCGGTTTTTCTTGTTTCGTCAACGACCCTGTTTGATTCCTCATTCTCAGGAACGGATCATGGTCTGCGAGCGAAGTTTTTTTTCCATACACAGCACTCCATTTATAAGCATCATCCCAATACTCCTTTATGAACTCTGGATCATAGATCCCACTTTCCATACACAGTCTTCGCAACTCATTTGTGACCCTCTGTTTCTCTTTAATGGCACCATGAGGATAGACGAAATCCCTTATCTTTCTCCACTTTCCACGAGGATCTTGCTCAGGGAGAGCCTCCTCATACTCCTTTAGGAACTCTGGGTCAGTTATCTCACCTTTCTCATACAGTCTTCGTAACTCATTTGCGGCTCTCTGTTCCTCTTTAACGGCACCACGGGGGTAGAAAAAATCCCTTATCTTTTTCCACTTTCCTCGATGACGTTCCCCAAGGATATTCTTCGCGTGATGCTTAAGGAGAGCATCCTCGCTACACCTGACGTGTAAATTTACGCGAGGCGCTCCTTCTGCATGAGTTCTCTCTGCTTCCAACTTGTAAACGTCATCCGGCACATTCATAGCACCGTACTTATTTTTTATGGCGTACTTGAGTTGCAGAAGCTGTATCGCAGGATTGTTTTTTGGGTTTCGCGAACTCTCCAAACCCAAGTGCGCCCGAGTCTTCACCACCAGAAGATCCCTTTCAAAAAACGAGTGATCAGTTGCCGTTTTCACCGTGTAAACATCAATAGCCTCGGACACCAAACCCAAAACCTCACGGCTCAACCCGGAACCAGCCTTGCAACTCCCAAGAACCTTCACAAGTTCCTCGTAATCTTTGCTTAAATCACCAGGATCCTTGCCCAGGCGGGAACCTGCAATTAATTTTCCGGACAGAGCCAGAACCCGATCGTTGTAATCTTTCGGGTTCTGTTCTTCAGGAGGGTGTCCGGCAGCAAAGTCAAACCGGCTATACGCCAGGTCCAAACGATCAATGTACTGCTGCTCCGTGGCACCATCCTGGTCACACCCCCAATCCAGCGCACCCACCGCAGTAGACAGAGCATGATTGCTGCTGATTGTTTCCCCTGTGTTTTCTTTAACCTGAATACCAGACACACACTCGGCACCAAAAGAAATATACGACTGCATTTCTCTTTGCCATTTCCTGACATCCCGAGTACTAATCGGAATATTCTGGGTTTTCAGCGCGTTAATTTCGGTCATCACTTGCCGAACTGCCAGACTTGTATCCTTTACCTCTGCCAAAGACCGCAACAGAGTGTCATGCACACGTACAGTAGGCACTGCTCCGTTGCTGCCGAGCCTCAAGTTGTCTGCTCCATCCACCACATAAGTTCCCGCATGGGAAGAGGTGGCCAAATTGTAAAAATCATTGAATTTAATCATGCTGTGCCCCGAAAAAATGCCGACAAATCTGCTATATTCTAACACAGCTTGGCTGCGTCGACTGCCTTGAGCACAACACCGAGGGATTACGCGGGGGGGGGTGCAAGAAGATTTCGCGCACGAAAAGTGCCTGTGTTCACAGGCGATCAGGCCTGTCTTTGTAAGCGAGGTCAAACGGTGCCGGAAGTCAGGCGCTACGTAAAAACGGGGGAACCGGACAAGCAGGAACTGCGGAAGCTCAACGCTTCAGATTACCGCTGGAGCGCAGCAAGAAGTCGCTACCGACAAGCCACTCATTTAACCGGAACCCCGTCAAGAAACAGGATATCCAGGCCATGAGTTCGGCAACACACACTAACGCGCACACATCCTGAACGATGGCAACTGGTGCTTACGAGGCAAACGATGAATAAGCTACAAACACATGACAGGCCTACGGGATGGAACATTTTTATCCTGTACATCCTGACGTTTTCCCTGCTGCCCCTGTTTTTGCTTTCCTTCTACACTTTTTCCGAGTCTACCCAAACAATCCTGCTGGCAGTAGACACCATAATATGTTCCTTGCTTTTCACTGACTTTTGTATCCGCTTCGTACGCAGCCCAAGCAAGCTGGCATTCATGCGCTGGGGGTGGATTGACCTCCTGAGCTGCATTCCCTTTTTCTTGCTTCCATACGTGGAGTGGAGCAGATGGATTCGTATTTTCCGCTTAATTACCATCATCAGGCGAATTGGTTCTTTCGGACGCATCATCGAGCACCTCTTCCACAACCCACTTGCCGGCACGATGTACACGACTTTGATGCTGGGCATACTCGTCATTGTCCTGGGAGCCGAATTGTTCTACGAGGCAGAAATCGGAATAGAAGGCTCGCTGATCCACAGCTTCGCCGACGCACTCTGGTGGACAATCACCACTCTCACCACCGTGGGCTACGGAGACATTTACCCCGTCAGTCCATTGGGTCGGGGAGTAGCCGCCACTTTGATGCTGTTCGGCATCGCTCTTTACGGCTCAGTAACCACAATGATCGCCCAACTGCTGGCAAGAAGCATAAAAAAGAGCTCTGAGGAAATGGAAAGAAGCTCCCTGACCAAGGAGCTTGACAAAAAAATCCGGGCAGCCGACCTCAGCAAAACCGAGAAAGAGGAGGTGGTCACAGCCATCACCCAGAAATTGGAAACAATACACCAGGCACGACAAGCCGACACAAACGACTGAGAACGCCACGCGCCCGGGAAGGGTCTGCCAAGCCCGTGCGTGGTGAGTTACGCGGGGCACCCGCCCCCGCCCCCACCCCCGAAGAGCGAGAAGCAACAAGTGTCGCCGGAGGCCACTCCCCTGCCGGTCTAGCCCGTGGTGAACCTCCATGCGGTTGCAGTCAGGAACAAAACTACAACCCGGCTAACAGCACTCTCAACTGGATCTGAGAGCCATGCAGAGATGCTTACACCCAATCTCAGGTCACAGATCTAAAGTAGCTAGCTGGATGCTCCCTTCCCGGACACTGACCGTCATCCCATGTAATAGCGCACCAAGTTTTCAGTAATTTCAAAACCTGTGGCTCAATGAAATGAGACTCATGAGCTATCTGAAGGCGGCGGTATTTTACGCAACTCATCTTTAAATCTTTTCGCGACACCCTCGAATCCTCTGGAAGTAGGATGTATTTCATCGTCCCATTCAGAAGGATCAACGCTCCCTCTACAATTTATATAATGTACTTTCTCCTTTCCGGCTGACAAACTCTTCAAAATTAAATTAAATTTATCAATCAAAACTCGCACTATTGCTTTTTGAAGTTCAAGATCCATAATACCAATACCCACCATTGGTTTTCCTAGATACTTGCCGTCGTTTGGTATGAGGTAGTCATAACCGTGAATGAAAATATCTACTCGATGAGATATGCCTGAAACCTGGTTAATAAGTAAACGGTAATTCTTATCTATATCTTTAAAGACTTTATCAGATTCGTCATTCAGATAATCCTCAGGTTTCCTTCCAGGGTTACTAGGGTCATATTGGTGGAGCATGCTTTCTAGGTGCCCATTCCCAAGCACATCGTTTCCTCCTCCGCTAAACAAAAGTACATGTGCATTTTCTTTTTCCAGGTGGTGCATGTACTCCACTGACTCAAGCATTTCAGACATAGTATCACCTGCCGCACCCAAACTTAGCACAGCGTAGTCATCTCTAATTTTATCAATGATATCTCGCAACCAGCATGGGTGCTGAAACCATGAATCACCCACTGAGACAATTGTAATCATTTTGTATCTTCTTCTTGTTTTCCTTCTATTATTGACCATACCTTATTTCTCTGCACCAATCGTTTGCCCACTTTATAAGAGATGACGAGCTTAAGTCTTCCGCAGGCAAGCCAAGTCCCTCCTGTACATTATTCCTGTATTTGCTCTTAAGTTTCACAGCTGGTGAAAATGGTTCCGAGTTAGTGTGTTCTATCTCTAAATACTCATCAGGCTTGTCCATATCCTTGCTTGGCAGATTAATTAAAGTTACCTGATTAAGAAAATCACACCATTATTTACCATAACACTTCTCCGTAGCACCAGCACTACCATTTAGAGAAAATCATAGCACTAAAATTAATTTACATGGCCATTATTTTGGTTGTTCTGGTTCATCTAGTTGTTCCGGTTTCATCTGATCGTTCCGGTTTATCTGATCGTTCCGGTTTCATCTGATCCTTCCGTTCCATCTGATCGTTCGTTTCATCTGGTTTTTCTGATTTACTTTCTTCGTCCAGCCCCCAAAAGTCGCTCCGTTCCTCCGCACGTATCTTCATGTCCCGAGAGACAAATAGAGAATATGCTTTTTCTTCATTTTTATCTGCGTATGGGGCTATGCTCTCTACATATAGTTTCTTCTCCCTCCTCATGGCTTCGGCGGCCTTTCTGTAACTTATCCATTTCTCTTCAGGGAGCCATATCCTTTCTATTCCCTTAAGAATGACTATTATTGCGCCAAGACTCGCCAATATTTTATCAGTTGCTGGAAACTCATCAACAGATACATGAAGAGCTGGGATTAAAGCTATTAAAGCACCTATAATGATAATTGCGAAGGTGATTCCATTGAAAAGCCATTTGTAAATGGTAGACCATCTTTCATAAAACTTATATTGATCATCGTGTCGACATCGATAGGAATCTGCGCGTTCCATCCTCTCGCCTTTCTTGCTAGTTGCATTTTCATTTGGCATTACGATTCTCCTATGTAATGGGTAATTTTGATAACGATCACTTCAGGAATGCTGTAGTAACTTTTTTCGATAGAACGAATCCATTTATTTTCATTATTTTTCGCTTTCTCTTTTATTGCAAATAAGGTTGATGTCCCTAGCGTTGTCCCTGGCTCCCATAACCCACGTATCTCAGCCAGACAGGTTTCAACTGAAGATTCAACTGATTGAAATTCATCGCAAAAAATGCTTTTTCCGCAATGGTTCATCTACTGTTTTCCATTTGGTCACGACTAGCCTCCCGAACTAGTTAACTTGTCATCACCTTAACCGAATAATGTTTTGCTGTCAACAGCATCATTCTATCAACCATTGATTTCCTGAATGCACTTTAATGGTTCAATGCTGTCTGTTTCAACAACGTTTGTGCTTGATGTTTCCGACAACACTCCATGCCTTACTTCTAACTCAATCATGATTTCGTGATAGCTGCTATTCTCATTGTTTGTTTGTGACACTTTCGGTTAGTCGACATTTTTGATTGAGGTCAAACCCAAGTTGTCAAACAAAGCATTGAAACCATCTTCGGCATCACTGGCCATTTTGCTTTGCTTGATATGGCGAAGCTCTCCTGTGAATCTCCCGATAATATCCTCGTCATGCGTGCCTTTCTGCGTAATGACATGGAATAACTCAGAAGGGGTCAGAAAAAAGCCAAGCTGCTTAGTTGATGGATTCTGTTTTGATGGCCTCAAGGTAATTTTCCCTCCATCTGTGCTGTCGAACCTATGCTGTCTTCCTTTTTCGACCGTATTTGCACGAATTTCGCGACGAGGGTGGTTTCGGTGGAGCTTTGTTTGGGTGATGCCTTTCCAATAACCACGTGATCCAAGTTTGAGTGACCAAGACACTTTGACTATGCCGTTAAGGCAGGGGTTTTGGAGAAAGTAGCCACACACAGACCGGCGACTGTTGGTTGGCAAATTGGTGAACCCGGCTGGACTTGAACTAGCGACCAATGAATTATGAACTCACTGGTCTAACCAACTGAGCTACAGCCCCTTCAGCCAAAGAAAGATTTCTCTCCACGTCCCTAGAACAAAGCCAAAGCACTGCTACCGTCCTTTCATTGTACCTGTAAACCTGACTTGCTCCCGCTCACGGGACACCCTTTTGCATCCGCCTCGTACGCAGCCCAAACAAGCTGGCATTCATGCGCTGGGGATAGATTGACTTCCTGAGCTGCATTCCCTTTTTCATGCTTCCATACGTGGAGTGGAGCAGATGGATTCGTATTTTCCGCTTAATTACCATCATCAGACGAATTGGTTCTTTCGGACGCATCATCAAGCACCTCTTCCACACCCCCCTTGCCGGCACGATGTACACGACTTTGATGCCGGGCATACTCGTCATTGTCTGGGAGCCGAATTGTTCTACGAGGCCGAAATCGGAATAGAAGGCTCGCTGATCCACAGCTTCGCCGACGCACTCTGGTGGACAATCACCACTCTCACCACCGTGGGCTACGGAGACATTTACCCCGTCAGTCCATTGGGTCGGGGAGTAGCCGCCACTTTGATGCTGTTCGGCATCGCTCTTTACGGCTCTTGTAACCACAATGATACGCCCAACTGCTGGCAAGAAGCATAAAAAAGAGCTCTGAGGAAATGGAAAGAAGCTCCCTGACCAAGGAGCTTGACAAAAAAATTCGGACAGCCGACCTCAGCGAAACCGAGAAAGAAGAGGTGGTCACAGCCATCTCCCAGAAATTGGAAACAATACACCAGGCACGACAAGCCAACACAAACGACTGAGAACACCACTGCTGAACCAGTGCAGTAGTGAATTATGCGGCGGCACCCGGCCCCACCCCCGAAGAGCGAGAAGCAATGAGCGTTACGCGAGTGGGCACTCCCCTTGCTGGTTCTAACCCGCAGTAAACCACCATGCGGATGCAGTCACGAACAAAACCACAACCTAGTTAACAGCACTCTCAACTGGATCTGAGAGCCATGCAGGGGTGTGTTACACCCAATCTCAAGTCATGGATATGAAGTGGCTCGCTGGAGGTTCCCTTCCCGGACACTGACCGTCATCCCAAGTAATAGCACTGCAAGTTTTCAGAAATTACAAAACCTGCGGTGCAATGGAACGAGGTTCATGAGTTACTTGAAGGTGGCGGTATTTTACGCAACTCATCTTTAAATCTTTTCGCGACAGGCCTGAACCCATGGGAGTTTGGGTGTATTTCGTCATACCATTTATTTTCGGGAACAGCACCCCTGCAATCTATATGATGTACTATTTCTTTTTCGACTGACAAATTTTTCAAAATTAAATTAAATTTATCAATCAAAACTCGCACTATTGCTTTTTGAAGTTCAGGATCCACAATACCAATACTCGCCATTGGTTTTCCAAGATATTTGCCATTGTTTGGTATGAGGTAGTCGTATCCGTGAATGAAAATATCTACGCGATGAGATATGCCTGAAACCCGCTCAATAAGCAAACGATAATTATTCTCTAAATTTTCAAAAACTTTATCAGATTCGTCATTCAGATAATCCTTAGGTTTCCTGTCAGGGTTACTAGATCTATGTCGCTCGAGCATGCTTTCTAGGTTCCCATTTCCAAGTACATCGTTTCCTCCTCCGCTGAACAAAAGTACATGAGCATTTTCTTTTTCCAGGTGATCCATATACTCGCTTTTCTCAAGCATCTTGGACATAGTATCACCTGCCGCACCCAAACTTAACACTGCGTAGTTACCTTTAATTTTGTCAATTATATCTCGCAGCGTACACGGGTACTGAAACCATGAATCACCTTCTGAAACAATTTTAATTTTTTTGTATCCTTTACTTATTTTCCCTCTATATTGACCACGTCTTATTTCTCTGCACCAATCGTTTGCCCACTTTGTAAGAGATGACGAGCTTAAGTCATCCACAGGCAAGCCAAGTCCCTCCGGTACATTATTGCTGTATTTTCCCTTAAGTTTCACAACTGGTGAAAATGGTTCTGAGTTAGCGTGGTCTGTCACTATATACTTATCAGGCTTGACTATACCTTTGCTTCTATTCAAATTAACATGAGTAAGAAAATCATTACCTTGCATAACATTTCTCCATAGCAGCAGTACAATCGTTTGGGGAAAGTGATCGCACTAAAATTAATTTACAGTGGTTCACCATTTTAGTTATTTTAATCTCTTTTGGCTGTCCATTCCCCAAAAGTTACTCTGTTCCTCAGCCTGTATTTTTACGCATCGAGTGACGAAGAGGGAATAAGCATCTTCTTCATCTTGGTCTGCGTATGGGGCTATGTTCTCGACATATAGTTGGCTCTCCCTCCTCATGGCTTCGGCGGCCTTTCTGTAATTTGTCCATTTCTCTTCAGGGAGCCATACTCTTTCGATCCCCTTAAGAATGACTATTAGTGCGCCAAAACCAGCCAATATTTCTTTAACTGATTGATCCCCAAGTTCAAGAACTGGGATAAAAGTTATTAAAGCGCCAAGAATGATAATTGCTATACTAATTCCACTGAAAAGTAGCTTGTTACAAGCAGATTTATCTTCATAGAACTTAAATTGATCATCGTGTAGATTTCGATAGGAATTTACGCGTTCCATCCTTTTGTTTTGATGGCTAGTTGTGTTTTGACTTGTCATTACGATTCTCATATTTAATGGTGGTTTTAATAACGATCATTTCAGGAATGCTGTAGTAATTTTTTTTCGATAGAGTGAATCCACTCATTTTCTTTATTTTGCGCTTTTCTTTTTTTGCAAATAAGGTTGATGTTCCTGGCAGTCGTCTCTGGCTCCCATGACTCACGTATCTCAGCAAGACATTTTTCAACTAAAGATTCAGCATCTACTTGATTGTTGCTTAGAATTGCGAGTTGAAGCAGCGTTACGTAATCCCAGTAATCAGCTTTGTTACTATTAAGGCGTCTTTCCACCGAATATCTTACTACGGGAAGTATCTCATGTTGTCGATGGTCAACGGTATCCTGCATCTCCATTAGAGTTACAGCATTAATTCCAGGATAGGCATCTCTCCAATCTACCTCGAATCCCTCAAGATAGGTGTTGATAGCTTTTGTTAGGTAGCCTGGTGCTGCTGGATTTGAATCGAGAACAGCTTTCTCCCATTGATCCTTATACACCCGTCCAAGTATGCCGTTAGTTTCGCTGCTGGGACCGTAATCAGAAATGAGGGCTTTAAGGATCTTTTCTGCCTCATGGTGGCGTTCAAGTCTGTTCAGGGCAAATCCGAGTTGTTCGTTGGCCATTATCGTATTTGAAAGTGGTGCAGAAAAATCTGATACTAAATCTACCATCGACTGCCAAGACTTGATAGCTCTGTATGAGAGGAGGAGATCAATCAATATTGATGGGCTTGTATCGGTAATTTCAAAACTGGCTTGTATTGCTTTCAGCGCATTAATTCCGTCAGCCCTCGCACTGGTAATTAGATTTTTTGTTTCTTCCTCATATTCAACTGTATATCGGAATGTATCAGTCTTCAGTCGTTGAATATCTGTCCCATTCATGTCGTGGATTAGTTGATATACAGGGCTATCATTAGTTTCTATTTGACTGCGAATAAGAAGTTGAGTCAGATTCTTTTTATCAGACTCTATTGAGACAAGGTGACCATATTTGTCAAGAGTGTAAGGCATCACTTGAAATGGTGAGCCATCAAACTGTAGTCTAGAATCCTTGCTGAATATTAAGGTAGTACTGTGGGGGCGCATTCCATCTCTTCTGCCTAGCTCATAGAAGACATTGGCGTTTGCGTTTGTTATATCAGCGATAGCATATTCACACATCATCAAACGTTCAAAAACGGATTTATGCATGATGCCGCCAAATTTTTCCTCATCTTCCTTAATGGGTTCTAAATTCGCATCCTCTATGGCGGGTTTAATTATTTTAAGGTAAATTGTATCAAAGTGAACTGTATTCCCGTTTGCGCCAGGCTTCTTACCATAAGGCATTAGAACAAAGCAATAAGGTTTCATGAATTATAAATTACCTTACGGTTTATCGTTTATTCGCTGCACGGTCCACTGCTGTGGATATGGCATCGTGGGACCATTTTACAATCCCTTTATCCTTATCAGTAATATTGTCAGAAATGTACTTCGGAATATTGGCAGGTGGGATATCTCCCTTGTAAACAGCTATTACGCCTTTTCCCATTTTGACGCTTTGTTCTATTTCCCATTTTACCCAGTCGCTGTTCAAGCTCTTTTCAGAAAGATAGACCATAGTTACTGATGCTCTATTAATTTTTTCTCTAATTTTTCTCTTGATGTATTCTGCATCCTTACTGTTAAACGGCATTTTAACGGAGTTGTCTGTAAATTCAAGGCCTGTGGCAGGATTCTTGGCTTGACCTCGAAGAAGGTTTACCTCGTTTTGATCTTCGAATGAAAAGCTTATAAAGACATTTCTAATCATTTTCTTACCAGCTTTTTTAATTGATTCCTCAGCATCCCATCTAAAGCTTGTTTGTTGGGTTGAGAAAATTTATAACTGTGACCGTTGCCCATTTTACCTCCTATGATTGAAGTTCATTGCAAAAAACTCTTTTTCCGCAATGGTTTATCTGCTTTTTTGCTGTTTTCCATTTAGTTACACTAGCCTCCTTAACTAGTGAATTTCCCGTCACCTTAGCCGAAAAGTGTTTTCGCTGTCAACAGCATCATTCTAACAACCGTTGATTTCCTGAATGCACTTTAATGATTCAAGGTTGTCTGCTTCAACAGCGTATGTGCTTGTTGTTGCCGATAATACCCCATGCCTTACTTCCAGCTTAATCATGATTTCGTGATAGCTACTATTCTCATTGTATGTTTGTGACACTTTGGTTAGTCGACATTTTTGATTGTGGTCAGCCCCAAGTTGCCAAATAAAGCATTTAATCCACCTTCGGCATCACTGACCATTTTGCTTTGCTTGATATGGCGAAGCTCTCCTGTGAATCTCTCACTAATATTCTCGCCATGCTCGCCTTTCTGCGTAATGACATGTAATAACTCTGAAGGGATCAGAAAAATGCCAAGCTGCTTGGTCGATTGATTATGTTTTGATGGCCTCAAGGTAATTTTCCCTCCATCTGTGCTGTCGAACCTAATGCTGTCTTCCTTTTTCGACCGTATTTGCACGAATTTCGCGACGAGGCTGGTTCCGGTGTAGCTTTGTTTGGATATGCTTTCCAATAACCACGTGATCCAAGTTTGAATGACCAAGACACTTTGACTATGCCGTTAAGGCAGGGGGTTTGGAGAAAGTAGCCACACACAGACCGGCGACTGTTGGTTGGCAAATTGGTGAGCCCGGCTGGACTTGAACTAGCGACCAATGAATTATGAACTCACTGGTCTAACCAACTGAGTTACAGTCCCTTCAACCAAAAAATATTTCTCTCCACGTCCCTAGAACAAAGCCAAAGCACCTGCTACCGTCCTTTCATTGTACCTGTAAACCTGACTTGCTCCCGCTCACGGGACACCCTTTTGCATCCGCCTCGTACCAGCCCAAGCAAGCTGGCATTCATGCGCTGGGGGTGGATTGACCTCCTGAGCTGCATTCCCTCTTTCTTGCTTCCATACGTGGAGTGGATCAGATGGATTCGTATTTTCCGCTTAATTACCATCATCAGGCGAATTGGTTCTTTCGGACGCATCATCAAGCACCTCTTCCACAACCCCCTCGCCGGCGCGATGTACACGACTTTGATGCTGGGCATACTCGTCATTGTCCTGGGAGCCGAATTGTTCTACGAGGCCGAAATCGGAATAGAAGGCTCTCTGATCCACAGTTTCGCTGACTCACTCTGGTGGACAATCACCACTCTCACCACCGTGGGCTACGGAGACATTTACCCCGTCAGTCCATTGGGTCAGGGAGTAGCCGCCACTTTGATGCTGTTCGGCATCGCTCTTTACGGCTCTTGTAACCACAATGATCCGCCCAACTGCTGGCAAGAAGCGTAAAAAAGAGCTCTGAGGAAATGGAAAGAAGCTCCCTGACCAAGGAGCTTGACAAAAAAATCCGGGCAGCCGACCTCAGCAAAACCGAGAAAGAGGTGTGGTCACAGCCATCACCCGGAAATTGGAAACAATACACCGGGCACGACAAGCCGACACAAGCGACTGAGAACGCCACACGCCCTGGAAGGGTCTGCCAAGCCCGTGCAGTGGTGAGTTACGCGGTAGCACCCCCCCACCCCCGAAGAGCGAGAAGTAGCAAGTGCCACGCCGGCGAGTGCTCACCTGCCGGTCTAACCCGCAGCAAACCTCCATGCGGTTGCGTCAAGAACGTAACAAAACCTCAAACCCGCTAACAGCACTCTCAACTGGATCTGAGAACCATGCGGATGGTGTTTACCAAATCTCAGGCACGAAGCTAAAGTTGCTAGCTGTAGGCTCCCTCACCGGGCACTGACGTCATCCCATGTAATAGCGAATCAAGTTCTCTGAAATTTCAAAACCTGCGGTGCAATGAGATGAGGCTCATGAATTGTCTGAAGGTGGCGGTATATTACGCAATTCATCTTTAAATCTCTCCGCGACACCCTTGAATCCTTCGGAAGTAGGATGTATTTCATCGTCCCATTCAGAAGGATCAACACTCCCTCTACAATTTATATAATGTACTTTCACCTTTCCGGCTGACAAACTTTCCAAAACTGAATTAAACTCATTTATCAAAGCTTCCATTATTGCTTTTTGAAGTTCAGGAATCACAATGCCCATTCTCCTCATTGGTTGACCAAGATACTTGCCGTCGTTTGGTATGAGATAGTCATAACCGTGAATGAAAATATGTACGTCAGGAAATTTGGCTGAAACCCTATTGATAAGAGATTCGTAACCTGTACTTATATCTCCAAGGGCTTTAGAGAAATGGTCATTCAGATAATCCTCAGGTTCCCTGTCAGGGTTACTAGATTTATATTGGTGGAGCATGTATTCTAGGTGCCCATCTCCAAGCACATCGTTTCCTCCTCCGCTAAACAAAAGTACATGTGCATTTTCTTTTTCCAGGTGGTGCATGTACTCCCCTGACTCAAGCATTTTGGACACAGTATCACCTGCCGCGCCTAAACTTCGTACAGCGTAGACATCATCAATGTAATCAATGATATCTTCCAGAAAGAATGGGTACTGAAACCATGAATCACCTTCTGAAACAATTTTAATCCCAGTGTAACCTCTTTTTTTACTTTTATATTGACCACGTCTTACTGTTCTGCACCACTCATTTGCAAAGTTTGTAAAAAATGACGTACTTAATTCTTCCCTTGGCACATGAAGAAGCCCCGGCACAATATCTTTGTATTCTTCTTTAGGTTTTATAGCTAATGAAAATGGTTTTGACTCAGCAGAGTCGATCTCAAGAAATTCACAAATCTTACCCTTACCTTTGCTTTTCTTATTAATCGAATGAAGCTGAGTAAAAAAATCATTACGTTCCATAACATTTCTCCTGTGTTGATGTTTTGTTGTTGTCCATTTCCCAAAAGTTACTCTATTCCTCTGCCTGGCATTTAGGCATCGGGCAACGAAGAGGGAAAGTGACTATGAGTGGCCAAAGCCGGCCAAAATTCGTTGAGCGGAGTACAAAAAGAGGGGGGGGTGCCTTCGCGCGAACCCGGACGGAACCTAATGCGCCAAGGTTAAGGAAGGAAAGTACTTTGAGCCTAAATTCTGTGTGCTGATTCGTGTTTTCCATGGGACGGAAGACACGTGTGACCTTTGTATCCAAAACTGGGCACAAACTATCAACCATAATTAACACCTCCTCGCCTCTGTGGGATGCCGCCTATCGCTGATCTACGGCAACCACAATCAGCTTCATACCTAACTACCTGCCCCTTTTACTCCTGTAAGACGCAAAATGCAAGAGGCACATGAACCAGCTATGCTTTCCTGATTAGGACTGCCCCCTGCTGTTCTGTCCCTCTTTTGGCTTGTTAGTTGCCCTGCAACTGCTCACAGAAACTCGGCTCACAAGACCTTGCTGGCCTGACTGTGACGGTTTGAGGGCTTCGGTCGGCCTGTGATTATGCGCCTGGAGCCATCAATTGATTGTTGATTACTGCGGCATGCAGATAAACTTGTGCAAAGCCCTTGCAACGTTTGCTGACCACTATGAACCCGCTGAGTCGATGGGACTGAAATCCAGCATGAGGTCAATCCGTTCAGTCCCGAGGAGGAACTGCTCACCGAGTTAGAAGAATCTGTCGGATCTGGCTTGATGATGCCATCAAGTTAACTGGGTTTGCCCACAACAAGGCTACCCGGGATGCCAAGGAAGTTGCCAACGAGAACGAAGAGACACGCCAGCACTTAGAGATCATCTGCCGGAAAGCCTTCAAGAAGTTTAAAGCCTGTCTGACCATCAAAGGCGCGAACACCTGCCGTCATGCTCTTGATGCGAGCAACATAATTTACAAAGGCTTGCAGGAGGACGTTGAAAAAGCCGATGTTTCCGACATTATGCATGCACTTCATGAAATCATTGTCGAGTTCGTGGAAGCCGCAGAAGTCAGGAAGACAAGGAAAATCGGAAATATGACATCGGTCGCATTGACTTCAACCGTCTACGCAAAGAATTTGAAAGCATCCCTGCGAAGAGCGCGGGAACGCTCACACTTAAGGAAATGATCGAAAAGTGCCTACAGACAATACTTGCCCAAAATCCAAAACCCGCTGACTTTCTGAAGCCACTGAGTGGATTGTTGCCGAATACAACTTCGGAAAAGACCGTGCGACAGTTGAGCAAATCTTTGACGAACTGTTCAAGCTTGCGGAGTCATTGAAAGAGGGAAAAAGCACGCACCTTGCGCAAGAGCCTGGATGAAAAGCCTCCTGCCCTGTTTGGCCTTTACTGAAACCTGAGCTTTTCCGGAAAGAAACTGCACGGACCAAGAAGGTGGCCGAAGGCATGTTCACGACGCTGAAAGCCGAGACCGCGCGTATTTCAGAACCTTGTGTCCAAACAAACCACGCGCGACTAAATCAAGTCAAGATCAAGTACTATCTCTGGGATGAGAAGACAAGCCTTCCACGGCTTTGCGCCCGAGAAAGTCACAACGAAAACAGATGCAGTTTTTGCGCGCCTCTTAACAAGTGCACGTTGCCGCAAGTAGAGTGAAACAGCTATCTAGGAGGCAATAGGTTTACAGATGTCAACACTTCTGGAAATTACTGGAGACGATATCGCCGCTCTAAAGGACGATGACCTTCGCACGTTGATCGGACGCCTGTGCGAAGCCGATTATCGATCGGATGGTTTGCCCACAAAAGGCATCACTTGGGGAGGCCATCAGGATGCCAAAGATGGTGGACTAGATGTTGTTGTACGTGACGTCGTCTCGCCGCCTGCAAGTAGAAATGTTCCAAGAAGCAACACCGGTTTTCAGGTGAAGAAGTCAGATATGCCGTGGGGAAGAATCCAGGAGGAAATGCGACCGAAAAAAGTGCTTAGGCCATCAATTAAGGCCCTCATAGAGGACAAGGGGGCATATATCATCGTCAGTTCCGGTGACTCTGTTACGGATAGCATGTTATCTGAACGTAAGGACGCGATGAGAGAAGCTGTCAAAGGCGAAGACAATCACGAAGACCTGCATTTGAATTTTCTGGATCGCGGACGTGTCGCAACATGGGTTCGTTCTCATCCATCACTGGCCGTTTGGGTTTGCAACAAGATTGGCAGCCCGATAAAGGGATGGCAACCATACGATAACTGGGCGAATGCGCCAGGAGGACTGGAGGAGAAGTATCTTCGTGATGATAGTTTAAGGTTGCACGATTTGGAAACCCCACGCGACAAAGACCAATCTGCCGCAGATGGTCTGGGGAAAATTCGGTCGATCCTTGCTGATCCTGGTGCCTCAGTACGGTTAATCGGATTGTCCGGTGTGGGGAAGACGCGTTTCGTTCAGGCTCTGTTTGACTCACGGATTGGGGAGCACGCCCTGAATTCGTCTCAAGCTATCTATACCGATATGTCTGACGAACCTGAACCAAGTCCGGTAACGCTTGCCAGTCAGTTCATCAACGATAAGTCTCGAACAGTCCTCATTGTCGATAACTGCCCACCAGATTTACATGGTCGCTTAACAAAAGAGTGCTCAAAACCAAACAACAGCACGATCAGCGTGATAACAGTCGAGTATGACGTCCGAGACGATATACCGGAAGAGCGAACAAGCATCTTTCGGCTAGAGCCAGCCAGTAACGAGTTGGTCGAAAAGCTAGTCGCCAAACGATTCCCGAATATAGGGCAGGTGAATGCACAAACAGTCGCAAAGTTATCAGGTGGTAACGCCCAAGTCGCAATAGTTCTGGCCAATACGGTTCGCTACGGTGAAACACTGTCCGGGTTTCGCAGTGAGAAACTTTTCGAGCGTTTGTTTTGTCAGCGCCATAGTTCGGACAAGAGCCTTCTTGTTTCTGCACAAGCATGTGCGCTTGTCTACTCCTTTCGAGGAGAGGATGCAACCACTGACGCTTCGGAACTCCGATTTCTGGGATTGCTTGTCAAAAAAACAGGGAGGGATCTTTTTCGAGATGTCGCCGAACTCAAGAAACGTGACCTTGTTCAATCCAGAGGTGTATGGCGAGCGGTTCTACCACACGCGATCGCTAACAGATTGGCGAAGCAAGCTCTTGAGACTATACCCAAAGAAACATTAGTCAACGGCTTCCTTAAAAAATCTTCCGAGCGCCTGATCAAGTCCTTCACTCGCCGTCTGAGCTATCTGCATGATAGTGAGACTGCCGTTGCCATAGTCGAGACATGGCTGGAGCCTGAAGGGTGGATCGGTGAGTCGATTCACAACCTAAACAGCTTTAACGCTGATGTCTTGAAGAATATTGCACCGGTGTCGCCAGAAGCGACACTATTGGCGATCGAGCGCACCGCAAATGGAAGCGAAGGGGCGACCTTTGCGTTCAAAGAAAATGCGCATTATGAGGTGGTTGTTCAATTACTTCGTCACTTGGCCTACGATCCAAAGCTGTTCGAACGTAGTGTCAATTTGATCGTCCGGTTCGCGCCCATCGAAAATCAAAATATATTGCATGACCCCACCCTTAACGTCCTCCAGCCTCTCTTTTATCTCTATTTATCCGGAACGCATGCTTCTGTCGAAGCACGTGCCACAGTTATTCAGAACCTGCTGGACTCGGAGGAAGCTGCAAGACATGAACTAGGGCTTCTGTTGCTTGATGCGACACTCGAGGCTTTACATTTCAGCTCTTCACATAAATTCGAGTTTGGCTCTTGGCCAAGAGATTATGGTTATGAACCAAAAACCAGAAAAGATATTGACCATTGGTTTGACTCATTCATAAAGATCTGTACGGATCTTGCTCTGTTGAATCATCCCCTTACGGAACAAGCACGGGAACTTCTTGCCAATAAGCTACGAGGTCTCTGGGCGAAAGGGATGCTTGCTGCAATAGAGGGGGCAGTTGAAAAGCTACTGGAGCAAGGTGCGTGGAACGAAGGATGGATCGCTGTGCAGGACATTATCCGATATGACAGCAAAGACTTTGACGAAAACACAAGAGAAAGACTTCTTTCTTTAGAAAAACGACTCAAACCGCAAGACCTTCTAGAGAAAGCGCGAACGTTTGCTCTTTCAGACCAGCATGGAACCTTTGATCTTGAAGCCGACTTCAATGACGACGAACCTTCTCCTCCTAGCTATGAAAAAGTGAATGAAGCAACCCGAAAGATTGGAACAGAGGTTGCCAGAGATCCAAACGTATTCCAGAAACTTCTTCCGGCACTTGTGTCGACGAATAATTCAAGATTGTACAATTTCGGCCAAGGGCTCGCGGAAGGGTGCGCTGATAAAGTGGAACTATTTGGAACTTTGCGTAACACTTTCGAGAAGACACCTCCCGATCAACGCCAGATCAACGTTATTTTGGGTTTTCTATCGCATTCGGCAAGAACAGATCCAGCATTTTACAATACGACGTTGGATGAATTAACTGATGACAAGGTAATGGCCGAGTGGTTTCTGAAGCTCCAAACGACCACAACGATTGACCAACGTGGAGTCGAACGGCTCCATAAAGCACTTGATCTAGGGAGAGCACCGACTCACACATATCAGTATCTCGCGTGGGGACGAAACCATGAGTCGATCAATGATGAAGACCTAGCCAGTATCCTGGAAAAGATCTTGACCAAGGATGGTGGCACTAGAGTAGCGGTTGAAATTCTTCGCATGCGGTTTGGTGGCAACAATGCGGAATCACGCGAGTACAGCGAGGTCTTGATTGATGCGGCGAGGAAAACACTCATGATGCATCCTTTTGATCAGAGGGGGCATCAACATGATAGCGAAGACTATGCCTTGGCCAATATCGCCGCAAGAAGTCTTGGTGAGTCTTATGGTGGCGCTGTTGTTGCCAATGCATTGGCGAAAAAACTTGCAGACGCACTCTTCACTCATCAAACAAATACTTTACGCCACATTAAGTTGCTCAATACACTCGCAGAAAAACAACCCAAGATCTTTCTTGATAAATTTCTAGGTAAAGAAGGTACGGAGCAAGCTCAACTTGAAGGTTTATCCTTTCGTGATTTCGATAGAGGTGAGAATCCTATGACCAAAATATCGGACGATACGATCATCGCTTGGTGCGAGGAGGACCCACCATCCCGATATGTAATTGCGATTGCAGCTGTCTATGCGTTCGAGAAATTTAGCGAAACCGGAAAATACAAATGGCGGCCGATCGTCAATGCTATTCTCAGCAAGGCGCCAGAGCCGGAAAAAATAGTTGCACAATTGAGGAGAGTGCTCAGCCCATCATCTTGGTGTGGTTCACTTACCGATATTCTAGAAGAGAGATCTGTTCTCTTGGCAGACCTTTGTGAGCATGGGGATGCGACAATTGCTTCGTATGCAAAGAGGTATTACACGCATTTAAAGCAAAGGATAGCAAGTGACCGTGAAAAAGAAGAAAAGCGGAATAGAAATCGCAACGAGACCTTTGAATAAAATTATAAATCTGGCGATCAAATTGTGAATAAAGGCTCAATTTTTGTGACTTTTTCGAGCAGCAAGTTGGCTCAGGAATTCCACCACTACCAGAAGGCAAATTTACCAAGGCTAAAGATTTTAGAGAAAGTTACCTCATGGAAACTTCATAACTAGTCGTTGGAAAATTGGTGAACCCGGCTGGACTCAAACATGTGACCAACTGGTTATGAGATTACATTGCCATGATGCTAACCCAATAAATTGCCCGATTAACAATCACTTGCGTGGTCGTACCGTTACCAGTTCAGTAAAAGTAGTAGACTTGGTTCGTACCGGAATCCACGTTTATCATGCAACTTGGGTATAAGGCAGTGATTCACCAGATTTTTCATTTTGAGCTCTTGCTACGTGTACATTTTTAACAATGTTAAGTGGACAACATCCAAGCCAGTTCGTTTTATTGTTTAAAGATTACAGGTTTTCCTTGCGATGAACTGGAATAAGAAACCGTAGCAATCAAGTGCTTTTCATTGTAAAGTGAAATGGTTCCTCCATTATTGCCAAGTTGCATACCTCCAGGAAGGATTCTGTTGAGCTTGAACCGTCTTCTTTCACCTGCGATCAAAGCTCCTTTCAATTTCATTGAGCGGGACATTTTATCTTTGAGCTCATAGTTTGATATATCTATCTCATTCTCTACATTGCTGACAAGCTCAACCCATTCACCAGTTTTATCTGTTCCTTTGGGATTAACCATAGCAGAGACAATGCTTATTTTTCCATTATTAATCGCTTTGTCCGTTGTGTGGCTGACTGGAGAGTTCGAATTATTGTCTTCTGGTACGCACCTGTCAACTAAACCTCTGTATTTTGGAAAGAATGAGCGGATATATTTACCTTTCTTTCCACTTTTTTTAACACTTCGGTAAAGAATCAGATCGAAGCAACCTTTGTTGAGAACCAGTCGGATTTCATCATTTTTATGCACAATGCCCTTTCTTGCTTCAAACATGGCAACAGTGCCTAACGCAATTTCGCACTCTGGGGAACGGCCAACAAAAAAACCACCTTTTTTCTTTAACAGCTCTACTTGTTCACCGTGCATGTTTTTAATACTCAAGATCATTCGCAGTGTTGCAACAATCGGCTGATCGGGGCCTTGACCTCCTAAATCGTATTTATAACCTAGATAGTTCACGCGTCCATATTTTTCATCAAGATAGAACTTAATCCATGAATGGTATCCTGAGATTTTACCGATAACGTCAGCAGAATCTCTACTTCGATTGAATTTTCCTTCACCTACAAACACATGCTCAAACCCAGAGCAGAAATTTGTTGGATTCCTGGTATAGTAGTTGGTGTAGAATTCAAACCACATCTTTTTTACTTCACTAAAAAACCCATCATCGCTTAGATTATAGTTCAGTTTGTTATCAATGTATTCCCTCGCTAAATTAAATGGCTCACTTTTAAAGCATGCCATCAGGAAGCCATCAATTTCCTTCTCTTCTATGTCTGTTACTTTCTCACGACCTTTTGTGTTTAGCACATAATTGTCTAATAGAGCAATAAGTTTTTTATATGTATCTCGCTCTAATACAGCTTCTTTCACATAGTGGAAAAGAGGGGTAGTTGCTAAGTCAATACTTGGATTACCATCTGCTTTTACTGATTCATTTAAAATGACATCTGCTGATGGATTGAATGGATTACCATTTGCATTAAGGGTTGACACAGTACAGCCGTTGCTGTCCGATTCCCATATACGATTATATATACTCATTTTTTGAAATCCTCTTTACTAAGTAACTTGAACGGTGTGAATGCATTTTTGGATTGGCTACAGACATACGAAGTTGCGACTCAAGCGACAACGCGACAAAGCCTATTGCAATATTCATACAATTTTTCAACTCGGATTCTGTAACAACGTCACTGCTTCTTGTCTTCCGACAACTTCCACCAGTTCCAAACTGCAACTAAGGAACGCATGTTACACCAGTACACCCGGAATGGAAGGGGCAGTTAATTTTGCATTGTCCATTGAATCCAAGGTCTGACTCATTCTGTCATCATCCTGTTTGGTTTAACTGTTCCCCTACACCATCCGATAGTTGTACCCAACATTACCGCAGAGAGCTGCCTACAAAGCATCGTCGATCTGTCCGTGTATGAATACGGAACCAACTGATCAGTGATGTCGTGCCTGAATCTATAGGAATTGACAGACCCGGGGAATCCGCAGTTGACCGGTAAGTTGGTGATCTTGCATGAATACGGCTATCTCAGTATCGCTCGAAAGTTACATGACAAGTTTATCCAACCAGTTACAGCCATTGGCATTAACACCAAGCTGATAGTCAACCTGGATTGGTGAGGACCTAAATACCGAAGAGTTGCCGGTGAACCTCAAACCGTGGTTGGTCAGCTGCATACCTTCATGCAATCGTTAATTGGGCGGTTGCATCTCGAAGCATAGGGCTCCACTGATCTGACGGCATTCATCCAGAACTTCATTGAGCTGTTAAAGCTTAACAAGTGCGGTATTCAGTGCCAGATGAACACCGGCAAGGCTATCGATAACACGCGAGATGAGTGCGTCATATTTTACCGGCAGGTTGCAAAAGAGTAATCGCTTGTTGACAGTTGCGAAAATATATGGTACATTTAATTAGATGGGTCGACTAAATTATTAGTAGTTTCTTACGCAATTTTGCGTTATTCTATAAATTATGGAACAAATAATGAAAAAAATCTTAGTTGATCCAGAGTATATAAACCCTATAAAATATAAAAACAAAATGTGCTCAGATCTTGAATATGAATTAAGCGTTATTTCCCTAAAAGTTATAAAAGGAACCAGACGAACAGATAAAAAATTAGAAAAAATAAATTTGTTGGTAATTTTCTTTGGTGCAGTTGCTTCGTCAAGACCCCCTAATTACACACCCAAAGAATTTTTGCCGGGTGAGTCAAGAGATATGTTCACTCCAAAAATTCCAAATTTGTTTACACGCTAATTTGTGTAATTATAGTAAGTAGGTACAAATTATAAAGGATAAACTAAGATGGAACAAAAGTCATGTTTAATTTTGATTGGAGATACAAAAATATGAGATTATTTATTAAAAAAATATGGGCTATATTTTTCAATCATAATATTGAAGAATCTGATTACAGCAAAATAACTAATGATAAATTAAAAGACATAGGGGATAGATTAAAAGACATAGAGGATAGATTAAAAACTCTGGATAAGGGACTACTAATTGTTGTATCAGAACAAAAAGAGCAATATAAGCTAATCAAAAGAATTACACAACTTTTAGCACGAACAGTGGATAGATTGTAATTTAAGGAGGAAAGTCAATGAAAAATTGGAGATATTCAAACAGCTGCTGGACAACAAGGTATCACTGTATGCCGAGTGGTTTAGTGGCTAGTGAACAAGACCGCTGAGCATGGGAAGTCGGACGTTTTGTGTATCAGCACACGAATGGCTAATGGGTGGATACAAATCCAGGGCGATGACAACGGTTGTGGTACTGATGTGGAAAATTGCCCAAAGGTCATGGGCTAAGTGGCTTGAATAAGCGGGCGATTGCCCTTAACAGCACTAAGCAGGCTAGAGTGTACCAAGTGGTGGCCGCTCGGTTTCCATCGTATTCCCCCCGCAATGGGAAGCTACATGAACAAAAACACAGACCCTCTAAAGTGCTGTTAATGGATGTTCATCCCACTTGTACGATATGCACTAGATGAATTCAAGGAACCAAGAAAATACTCCCTGCGAACATCAGGCACTTCATACAGTAAATGTACTAACTTACCTGAATCTTGATGAAACCCAGCCCTGTAGTTAATCTAGATGACCTCCGGTGAGAATGCCGAATTTTGCCTTTCGGCCAAGGCGGAATTCCCGAGCTAATTTGAAGGTTTTGGAGAAAGTAACCACACGGTGATCCACATGGTTGTTGGTGAATAAATTGGTGAATCCAGCTGAACTCGAACTAGCACCTAATGGATTGCAAGATCGCGCGATGAGTCAGGAGCACCATAGATTCTCAAGTTTAACAACAACTTAAGATTTGCCGGAGTCCGGATACACAACCGCGACATCCGGAGCCACAATAATCATCATGTGCGCGAAGTGGTTCTGCACCATTTTTTTACACGTATCTGCACTCACCAAAGAACGTAAAACCTAAAAAAAGAATGAGTCGAGAATGCTCCCTGCTAATTGCGCCGCAAGAACTGGCGGCACCGCATTTCCAACTTGGGTGAATTGCCTGGCGTGAGCACCGGAAAAAATAAAATCGTCTGGAAACGTTTGCAGGCGAGCACACTCTCGTACCGACAGTGTTCGAGGAATATTTGGATGGAGGTGAGAGCGTCCACCACCACGTGTTCCACCTGCTATAACTGTCTTTGATGGCCTGTTGGGGTCTAATCTATCCACACGTCCTAGTTGATCCCGCTCGCCGACAACTAGAGACATATACCTGAAAACTGAATCAGCTTTGTGTTTTCTTGTTACGTGATTCTCCACACCTTCAAGAGTTTTCTCGAGTGCCTTCCAACAACTAACGAGCTTTGTTGAGGGCTGTGGCACCGTAAGTGACTTGCAAGACCGCGAACCAATTAAGAATAGCCGCCGTCTCTGCTGCGGTACTCGATAGAATTGTGCGTCAACAATCAAGGGTGCTGCGACTTGATATCCGCTACCAGAAAGAAGTTTGGTAGCGTTGGAGACCTGCTTTCCGCCATCAATATCCAATAAGCCGGTAACGTTCTCAATTAGAAAGGCGTAAGGCTTGAACTCAACAATGAACCTAATGAAGTCAAATAACAAATTGCCGTTAGTTTTGTGATCAAAGCCTGTACGCTTAAAATTCTTTTCTGATTTTTTGAACCGCTGGTTCGCGGCAATTGAAAAGGGCTGGCACGGGGGGCCACCCACAAAAACACCATCAAAAAACTTGCACCGGCCTAGTTTTTTTCGAAGCAAGGAACTAAGCGTCTCGAAATCTGAAACGTCACTCGTACAAATCGGCAAGCCGCTTACGTTGAAAGAAGGATAATTAATTCGCAGCGTATTACAAAAAACCTCGTTATTATCAATTAGGGCTTCATGGCGAAAGCCTGCTGCCTTAAACCCAAGATCCATACCCCCACAGCCTGAGAAAAAGCTGACCATTGGTATGTCATGCGCTTTCTTGGAAAAGTCATCAAGAGTGTAGTATCTATCCGTATTGCTTGAAATGGGCGCAGTAAAGTTGTAACGGAGATCATCGTACGTTAGCCCCTCGGACTCAAGGACTTGCGATAAGTTTGAGCCCGTGGACTCACACTGCTTCAAGATCTGTATTTGTCGCTTGACCAGCTTAGAGAAAGCTCTTGGCTGCGTGGGCTTGAGGAGCTCATCCAGAACATTCTGAACATGAGTCACCACGCTTCTTTCCCGTAAGACCATTTTACTTTCACAATCACGAATTTAATGCAGCCTTCGTTTCCACGTAGACATCATGAGCCTGTTCATACGACGCGAAGTCTTCAATCTCATTTTCTTTGAGCCATACCCTGTAATACGAGTGGACTGCTCGGTGACAAGTGGGGCACAGACCCACCAAGTCGGAGACGCTGGTACCCAAACTTTCAACTCTGACAGGAGACGATAACGGCAACAGGTGGTGAACTTCAAGCAGTTTGTCGACCCACGGGTACCTGTTTGTAACATCCAATTCACACATGTTGCAGTGATATGGCTTCTCGATACTATTGAAGTAGAACTCTCGCAGCTTGCGGCTCCTTTCGGTTCGGAGGTGGGTTACTCGAACTTTCTTTCCCTCAGTAAACACTGTGTCCGCATTGAACACACGGCTGGGAATCTCGACTATTTTGAAGTTCTCCGGCTTCGAGCCTCCCAGCGATAAAATCTCTTTGTTCGAGTCTGCATGACGGTTTGAGTAGACAGGAGTTGCCAAGGCCTCAATTTGTTCGAACGCACCCACGTCGTCGGCATCAATGTCAAGAATTAATTGTGGATTCCTCCACTTGAGAAAATCGAGTTGGCTGAGGAAAACAATCAATTCTCGCATCTGCCTTGGCTCATCGCCAGTGGCGTGGTATCCACTTGTCGTGAGATCCGAAAAGCCTAGAGTAGCCTCGCTACCTTTCACACCGTTCCCAACCAAAAGGTCGAAAATCTCGTCAAGCGTAATTGTTGTTTGCGAACCAGTTGAATTTCGCGCGAGGAGTAGCTTTAAGATGCTACAGAAGGGGAAATGTTGTTCACCAGTAGGAGAGTAGCCCTGAAAAGCTGGAGACGGATAATAAAACCTTGGGACAATGTACGATAAGTAATCATCAATTGTTACGGCTTGAACAGGGTTTGCAACTTGGCGACATAAATCAGTGCAAACTAATCGATTATCAACAGTAGTTGCCAGCATTGCGCACTTGAAAACACGTCCGTAATTCCTCCACACACGGTAGCTGTCAGGCGCAAAAGGCAATCCAAGCGTAGCTACCAACTGTTCGCGCAACGAGTCAGAGACAACATTTATCTCAGTGCCATCGAAGTCAACAAGCACAGACGCAGCCTTTTTTAAGTTGTCGTACCTTAGGTAGTCAAGCCGCCCTTGATCCCATCGCCAGTTCATTCAATCGTACCTTTGGTTGTGTTAAATGTACTGCTCGTATGTGGAACCCCATAAAATATGCCGTTCTGCAGAACCTCTCTGCTTGATTCCACGTACTCACTCATGTGGACACAAAGAACTTGTGCAGCTGTGTCTGGCCAAGTGCATGGCAGGTATCAATAAAATCTCTTCGAAGCGGTGAATCCGCCCGAATTCGGAGGTCTAATTCCTTCATACACGTTCCTTGGTGACACACAGAGTGTTCTGAAAAGTTTTACGTGTAGAGGCTACGCTTATGCAAGCGAAATGCCAAGAGGTGGATATTGGCTCCTGAACGTGACAGACTATGAAACCGGGTCAGTTGGAAATGATCGAAAGCTCCGTAGTAAGTGGGGATGGTGGACTAGGCTGGACTTGAGGCAGCGACCAGTGGATTATGCGATCACATCGATGAGTCGGGAGAACCACGAATTCCCCGGGATAACCCCTTCAACGGTCGCACCGTTATCAGTTTCCGCACCTGGTGAAGTCTGGGTCGTACCGGAACCATAAATTCCGATGGATTTTGGATGTAAGGTCATGGTCAAGCCGTTTTTCATTCCAAACTCTGGCCACTTTTTTGTCATCATCCGACGATTTGATCGGAGTAAAAAGCTACCCATTTACCGTTGTCCTTCACCCAGTTTGGTTTGACGGTTCCCCTGCATCAGCCGGAATCACCGCCATGTCATTACTCACAGACGACCAACTCAACAGTATCGTGGATACGATTATTGATGAACGTGGAACCCTTTTGTCTGGTGGCGAGGTGGTGGAAGCGACCGGATTGAACCTGGAAAATATATCCGGACTCGGGATCGGCCGCTTTCACCCATAGCGGCCATTCGACAGATCCGGATTAGTACCTTCTCGGTAGGCTCCAAACGGCACACTGCTGACCTTCATGGGTTGGCAATCCCAATTTCCGCAGGGTTGATAGGGCACCCCACCAGTCAACTTGTTTTACCGACAACTTTGGAATGTTTCATGATTTGCGGTGTCACCACTAATAGGTTGCGCAGGCAGTGCTATGAGCTTTTGGTTACTTTTAGTTGAAAGTGATCAAAAGCTTGTGCGAACGGAGGCCGAATTTTTCAGGCATTACGTAAATAACCGGAAAAAGGCGGGAAACTGGATTGGATTTCGCAGATTGATATCGCCAGATAGGCCTTGTACGCTCTCTATACTTTGCCAGAAGGAACAAATATGGAATCCCATCAATCTACATTCACGATCAAGCGTCTGTGGATCATTCTTGCCACAAGCATGGTGCTTATGTTCGGTGTTTTGTTGTTTCTGGGCGGTAAGATTTATCAGGTGGCTCCTCCGATTCCCGACAGTGTCGAGACTGAATCCGGACAAGTGTTGTTTACGAAAGAAGACATCCAGCGGGGTCAAAATGTCTGGCAATCGACTGGAGGTATGGAACAGGGTTCGATCTGGGGTCACGGCAGCTACGTGGCACCGGATTGGTCGGCCGACTGGTTGCGACGCGAGGCTGAAGCGCTACTTGCACGTATCGAGATCGAGTCGCCATTGCCTTCGTTGAGTAAAGACATCGCTCACGAGACGCACCTTGCCTCTTTGCGGAAGGAGATGCGGAGGAACACGTTCAACGCAGAAACGGGTATTATCACCGTCAGCGACAACCGTGCCGCCGCCATTGCAACAGTCTCCGAACACTATTCCAAACTCTTCATGGGTGATGGCACAGATTATCTGGCACTGCGCAATGACTACGCCATGCCATTAAAAGCGGTTCTGATCGAAGAAGAGACACATGCTCTGGCAGCCTTTTTCTTCTGGACAGCATGGAGTGCGACGACGAATCGCCCCGACGACGACATAACCTACACCAGCAACTGGCCCCACGAACCGCTCGTAGGCAACACCCCGCCAGCATCACTGTTCATGTGGTCCATGGTGTCGATCGTCTTGTTGCTTGCCGGGATTGGCGCCATCGTTTGGTACTACGCGAAACAGTTTGACCTGTGGCGCGATTCTCTCGAACCCGACGGCGGCGTCGCTAAGACAGATTTTATCAACAACGCAACCATTACGCCTTCCATGCGGGCGACGGCCAAGTACTTCTGGCTGGTAACGGCTCTTTTTATAATTCAGGTGCTATTGGGAATGATCACGGCACATTACGCCGTCGAAGGTCAGGGGCTCTACGGGCTGCCGCTTGTCGAATATCTGCCGTATGCCGTAACTCGAACCTGGCACACACAGCTCGCCATTTACTGGATTGCCACTGCATGGTTGGCAACGGGTCTGTACGTGGCCCCGCTCCTCGCGGGCAAAGACCCGAAGTATCAGGTGCTGGGTGTCAACTTTATCTTCGTCAGTCTGCTGCTGATCGTCGGAGGCTCATTCCTGGGTGAATGGGCCGCGGTGCATCGATTCTTCAGCAATCTGACGCTTAACTTCTGGTTTGGCCATCAAGGCTACGAGTTCATAGACCTAGGTCGCTTTTGGCAGATTTATCTGGGGGTGGGTCTGCTGCTGTGGGCCGCGCTTGTGCTGAGAGCTCTCTATCCGGTCCTGACGCCGATGTCAGTTCGATACAAGACACTGACCTCGACTAACCACAAGTCGTTGTTGTTCTTACTCGCAATTTCCACAACCGTAATAGGGGTGTTGTACTCCGCCGGCCTGATGTGGGGACAACACACCAATATCGCGGTCATGAATTACTGGCGTTGGTGGGTGGTTCACCTCTGGGTTGAGGGTGTGTTTGAAGTGTTTGCGGCAACGATTATCTCGATACTTTTCGTGCATATGGGATTGCTGCGGATCAGAACGGCAATTGTCATGGTGTTGTTTGCTACGATCATATTTCTTATGGGCGGCGTGCTGGGTACGTTTCATCACCTGTACTTCAGTGGGACGCCAATATCGGTGATGGCCGTAGGAGCCACATTCTCCGCGCTGGAAGTTGTACCGTTAATGGTGGTCGGTTTTGAGGCCTACAATCATTCCAAGATCAATCGGCAAGCGGACTGGGCGGTTAGCTATCACTGGCCGTTCATGTTCTTCGCGGCGGTGCTGTTCTGGAATCTGGTCGGCGCAGGCCTGTTCGGTTTTCTGATTAATCCGCCGATCGCACTGTACTATATGCAGGGGATGAATCTGACGGCCAATCATGGCCATGCGGCACTGTTTGGTGTGTATGGAATGCTCGGTCTCGGGTTGACATTGTACTGCATGCGGGGCCTGACCGAGTTGCAACATTGGAATCAGTCACTGATCAAAGTGAGCTTCTGGTCGCTCAACCTGGGTTTGGCAATGATGACTTTCTTGTCGATGCTTCCCCAGGGCATCCTGCAAACCTATGCGAGTGTGAGTGACAGTTACGTTTACGCAAGATCTGCCGAGTTTATTCATTCCCCGATTATGGAAGGCCTGGTTTGGATGCGGGTGCCCGGCGACATCGTATTTGGTGTCGGTGTATTTTCATTTGCCACCTTTGTCTACCAGGCATTCCGAGGAAACAGACAGGCGTTACAAGCCCCACAGCAGCGTACGATCTGATAAAAGGGTACTGACAAGTTAATGCCTTTGGGCAATAATTGTTTCCAGTTGCGTTTTCTCTTCGCCAGCCGTCCGTTAATCAAAAGGCAGGTATCAGGTGTCGTTTATCGTGTCATCTCCATGCATCAAGGTCAAGAAAGCAGGTTATTCGCAAAAGACAGCCCGAACTGGCGCAGTAACGTTGATTCGCAAATGACGGCTCAGGGCACTTTGCTGCCTATGATTATCTAAACCCCTGGCAGAAAGGTTTGAGCCCATAGAGCGTTACCTGTCGATCTATGGCTATTCACGTTTCAACATCCATTATCCAGGCACCACCGAACATTGGCAGTGCAACTTGGAAGCTGGCCATGGAAAGTTATCATCTGTTTAAGGTTCACAGAGAAATGCTGGAAACGGTGACTCCCACAAAGCAGGCGTTTTATTTGGAGGGTGGGTTGAACTGGTCTCTCACGGGCGGTAGGTACACAGACACCAGTGGCATGCTGACAAAATGGCTGGTAGGTGAAGGCAGCACGGTTGACCGGACTATGGCTGGTATCGTTGCCCCCGTCCCTTGTCGGCATCCTCAGTAGTGATTCGTTCGCGTGGATCAATGTTTACCCCAGTGGTGCAACGGAATGCACAGTACGGTCAGGCGCGTTGTCCACCCAGGGCAGTGTCAGCCAAAGCGAGGCAGAATTCACCGCAGCATTTTTTGCCCCTGTGAGATGTTGCAGATTTTTGGGTGGGCGATACAGGTTCTCCCCAATTTATGCGGCAACCAGATTGATAACCGCTACGTGCGGTGCCTACCGGTCTTACGACACGAGGTCATATCAAGATTTGGTTAAAGGCAAAGGATTTGGATCACATCCTGGATCCGCTAACTCCTTTAGAGCCTCCGCTTCCAAGTTTGTGTTTAATCCATTCAATGATGTTGCTCAGCGTCGCTCTTTACAACTCTCTACCCATAATGATCGCCCAACTGCTAGCGAGAAGCGTGAAAAAGAACTCTGGTAACCTGGAAAGAGGCTCCCTGCCCAAGGAGCTTGACAAAAAAATCCGGGCAACCGACCTAAGCGAAACCGAAAAAGAGGTGGTGGTCACAGCCATTACCTGAAAATCGAAAACAATGTACCGGGCACGACAAGCCGACGCAAATGACTGAGAACGCCACCCAACTGAATCTGGGAAAGCTCTGCTAAACACGTGCAGTAGTGAGTTATGCAGGGCACCCGCCCCCGAAGAACCAAAAGTTAAAGCATTTTTTATCGAGTTGGGAGAGAGACCCGTGAAACGATAGTTATCTATTTCTACAAGTAACTTAAATCAAAGTCTTTTGGGTGAAACCTCCTTACATCATCGACAACCTTACTATTTTCTAGCCGCATGGAAAGCCAGCGCTTTTTCCAGTAGTCAACCAACTCTTTCTGCGCCCAGTTGTGATAAATAAGTTTTTCAGTCTCTCCCCGTAAAAATTCGAGTGTATTCTCTGCGAAAGCTGAAAAATATATTCTTCTCTTAAATGAATGCGACAATAAAACATCACCATCAAGTCCTAAAATCTCCCCAGTTTTTCTGATGGCTCTCATTACATAGTTCGGCCCTGCACCAAACTTATGGCTCATGTAAACGTTTTTACTTTTTAAAAAGTCTCGCATCAAACCAATTGTTTCTGCTGTCAGATGATGAGTTCCAACTCCTTTGGTATAGCCGACTGGGATATAGATTAATTTTTCTTTGTATTTAAGCCGGTTATATTGGGAACTATTACCAAATAAGCCTGTCGTAAATATGCCTGCCAACTTATTTCTCTTTTTACATGAAATATGAGTTACTCGATCCTTGTACTTTTCTTCATATATACACCTTACCTCTCTTGATACAAGGATATAAGAGACTAACTTCCCACCTAACAGGTGGTTGTAGGGTGGTAACGCTCCAACAATGTAAGCATCCATCATAAAGTTGAGACGATCCGTTCTAGTTATTTTATCCCACCCAACGAATTCATCCCTTTCTGCAATATGTATTATTGGGCTGCCCAACGCCGCAATACCAATTACTGGTTTTGATTTCAAGCCATAGTCTCTGACAATTAGCTTTATTCTTCTTCCGACATAATCACTGTAAGGTGATGACCAGTAACATCTCAAAATCCAAAATAGTTGATTTTGTTCTTGTGTCTGGCATACTTCTACCACTGGTTTAATCTTTGAGCATAATACATCTTGCCCTAGTGCTAAATTGTTCTTGGCTACATCAAGGTTTTTGATTATAAACTTAGAATTCACTTGCAAATATTCATTTCGTTTATGAGCCATAGCAGCCCTGATAACGTCTTTGCGACAGTTTGGGTGTGATGTCACTTTTGTTGAAGTAACTGTATTACAAGTTTTTGCATTCTTTGCAACTTGAGCCAGATCCCTTTTTATTTTTGACCTTAGTTCTGTTTCAAGTTCAAGTTTTTTACATGATTCGTAATCCATCTTACTTATGATAAATTTGAATTGGTTAAGTTAGTCATTTTAGTCAATCCCGGTATAATTCTGGCTTCTCGTCTTTGGTGAAGCGATGTCCTTCGTAAACATGTTTATGTACGACTTTTTCAAACCATCGAACCCTGACGGGGACGGCAAAAGTTTGGTTTGTTGATACCATATACATGTTGCCAGATATTGTTTCAGATTGTATAAACCTTGATATGACACCGGAGTAGTTCATGTTTGAGTCAACTAATGCTTTAATGTCTTTTGAATTGCTCATGTGCATAACAAAGTAGTTCTCTGCTTGTGAGCGAATTTCCTCTGATATTGCTGATGGTCTTTGTGTAATTGCAACTAAACCTATATCAAATTTTCTTCCCTGCTTTGCAACTTTTACAAAAGGGTTTGCGCTTGACTTTACAAATTCTTTAGACAATACATTTTGAGCTTCCTCTACAAAAATAATGCATTTAACTGGATCGTGCTGATTTGTGTGTGCTGATTTATTGTTTTCAAATAACCTTTTAACAAGTATGGTTGAGATTATATTAGCTTCAATGCTATCCTTCAGTGACATATCTAATATTACAGTCTTCCCCTTTGAAAGTGCTGTAATGCATTTGTCAACTAATTTAGACCCGCTCTCGTGTGCCCCAGCATACGATCTGATTTGTCTTATAACACCTCCAAGCATGGTTTTAGTGGCATAATCAACATTTGCCTCCAGATCGTCACTTACGTTTCTTTTGCTCTTTGATGATTTAAAGTACGGATTGAATTTAGTATAGGCGAATCTCCGTATTTTTGTTGAGTCCTCATTATTAACAATCATACCCAGGAATGTCCTAACATCAGTTTTTGTGTGTAACGAATCGAGATATTCAAGGAATGTTCTTCCAGCACCAGTTATATCTATAGCTGTCTGGACCAAATCTCCAATTTCAAAATCTTTAGCAAGGTCGATTTTTACTGTACCTTGTATACAAACTTTACCGGAATATGCATTGCTAATGACTTTATCTGTAAACGCAATAATATTTTCTCTATATGCTTTGAAATCTATGTCAGCTAATCCATAGTTATCTGTGCTTTTAAATATATATTCTCCTTCTAAGTCGAAAACAAGCTTACCAACATTTATGTCATTTATTGCGCTACCTAAGAGTACTTTAACCAAGTTGGTTTTACCAAATCCTGATTGAGCGAACACCATTGTTCTTTTGGCTTTTAGTTTGTTTACGTCAAATAAAACGTTTTTATCACCAAGTTGTATGTTATCACCAATACACAACTGACCTATTGGCTTTCCGCCCATATTCGTTCCGTTAATTATATTTTCGAATTCACATGGCGTAAGATGCCTGGCGTGGTATGAGACAAGCGGGAGCCTCCTTACAGCTGTTGAAAAAACATTCCCATCATTTGTAAAGACACCAAGTATTTTTACTTTATATGTATAACTGAACATTTTTTGCTTGTCTCTATCTGAAAGTTCCCTTTCAGCAATTCTGGCATAGTGAACAGCAACTAAAGTTTTATCACGTGAACGGAACAAGGGGGCTTCATCATATATTTCCGCTTCTACTCTGGCTAGATATTTGTTTCCACCCTCATCTCTCGGTGCTAAGACGATAAAATCACCAGTTTGAGCACTCGCTTTGGAGTCCTCGTATGACGAGTAAATGAGTAAGGAGTCTTCTGTTGTCTTTTGTCCGTATAAAACGCCAAAGTCATTTTTGATTTCCATAAAATTAAAACCTGTCGTGTATATTAAGGAATAGATTTTCAATTTCAATGTTATCCATCCTCTGATTCTTGTATAAAGAAGCTTTTATTCTAGAAATTAATTGCTCTTCGGATCCTTTTCTTAATGATATTTGGTTGTGTATTTCTACTAGCGGGTAAGGGTATCCAAGAATATAATGTTCCTGTGTAAGGCAAGTCAGTTTTTTGAATATTTCCGTGATAAGTTCCAGGTTTCTGGGTACGGTTGTAAAAGACTGGCCAGTATTTTGCACTGCTTTTATTACATCAAATACGTTAAGATCCACGATCAGCCAGTCGTAGTTTTGCAGTTTTTCCACATAATCTAGCCGGGCAGCATGGAAAACGCCACATCCTCTCCCTTTTACCTCAAGTCCTTGTTTGGCGTACATGCTGCTCTGGCTTATCTTTTCAATTTGACCTTTTGCTCGTTTCTTCTTTTGATCTGTTGATGGATACGCTTGGATTAGGGCCATTTCCGGAACTTCAAACCAACAACATAGCTTTTGCCTTTTTAGGTCTTTTTCTAAAAATGGATAAGCCATCTTAAGGTTTTTTTCCAGAAAACAATCTATTTTCCTGAAGCTTGATGCTAGCTCCAACTTTAATGGAGACTCTTTGGTGACCGCGACCAAAAAAATCCCTCTTTCAAAAATATAGCGCGCTAATTCTAATATGTGCTTTTGTTTTATATTATTTGATCGCAGTGTTCCATCTCTTAGTATGAAGTCACCCTTGCTGGTCTCTGGATTTGACACAATTTCATAAATCAGTGCCCATTCAAGAACCTCTTGACAGAACTCTAATAGTTTGTTAGTTGATGATGTGACTGCTTCTCTTGCAGAATCAATATTTGTACCCCACCCGAAAATTTCATCAATTGAACTATTAAAAAAGTTGAGCAGATTTTTAACTGGAGTTGAGGAAAGTAACTCCTCGAAAATAGTTCCTTTGCTCGCATCACTAGTAACCAGCACATTCTTGTTAAAGTATTTTTTTGATTTACTGATAATGTCTTGCGAGAAATTAATTTCTCCACCTTTGTGGAAGCAAGTGTAACCTGCACCATAAAGTGCCAATGAGATACTATTATAGAAATCTTGGCGGTTGTAGCTACCATCTATCGCATAGAAACGAGAGTTACCAGAATCGATTCGTTTGAATGGGGTAATCTCAAAATATTGTGGTGTGAGGCTATTTCCCGAATCTGAAGAGACATCAATAAGTGAAGGTGAGTTAATACGGTCATTGATGTGAAGTGCAATCTGGTCAATGGTGTCATCGGCAATAAACACTTCTTAATCTCCGTATGAGGAGTCTGCTGAGTGTTTTTGCGTTGTTGTCATCAGGTGAGCCAACCTTAAGTGTAGAGATTTTCCCTACGTAAAACCTATAATTTTACAAGAGAAAGGTACTATTTGCAAAGAGTTCAACAATGAGAGGCGCTGATTAATATAGGTGAGTTGATTCACCTCCAATGCTTCCGGAGAAACCTTTGTGTCAACAGATTTAATTTGTCTCATTTACAAATTGGTAACACTCAATACGGTGTTCTACTCTCCGGCTACAATTGATCTCTTTTACCATGTCATAAATTCAATGACTCGCTTGGTTGCACTCGGCGGGATACAGACGATACTTGTGTCGTCAGAATCCATGACTTGGTGACTGCTTAACGTGCACCTGAAATATCAGGGGCTGTTGATCACCCAAGTCTTTTTTCAGTTCGTGTTCCGGCAGTGCTTACCAACGCTCCACATCGTAGAACACGATAATAACCACACAGAGATGTTTGACTCGCCAAGACGGATGGTCGGGATTTCGGGAATTTGACTGTTTTTCTGTGGTACACCCGAAACTGCTAAATAGTGGAATCGATAAATGAGGGTCAATGCCGTGCCCAGTCATCCTGGTTGGGCGACATCTCCGCTCACTCGGGATAATTTTTTGAGCAGCAAATTGGCTCAGGAATTCCACACAAGGGTAAAGATTTTGGAGAAAGCAACCACACGGTGACCCGCATGGCTGGTGGTTGCAAATTGGTGGGCCCGGCTGGATTCGAACCAGCGACCAATGGATTATGAGTCCACTGCTCTAACCAACTGAGCTACAGGCCCTTCTACCAAGGAAAGATTTCTCTGTCGTGCCCCTGGAACAAAACCAAGGCACCGCCCTTTCATTATACCTGCGCAACCTGACTTGCTCCCACGTGCAGGGCACCTCAAAAAGCTGCAAAGCGACTTGAATCACCAAACCGAATTGCCTGGTTGGAGAGCTTTGCCGAGACCAGATTTTCCTTTCATGGAGGTGCCAGTCTGTATCTGTGTTGATGGCAGGAGACTTTGGTGAGCACCGTTCTGGCCAGGAAACGACCATGACAACACAATCTGGCTGGCGCACTTCCAAGACACGACAGTATGGGCTATAATGTGCCCAAGACGTTAGCTCGGCTAATAGCACACAATAAAGAGAGGGCAAGTTGGAAGAAAAAAGCGAAAACAAATTTTTGGGTGGTCTGCTTGACAGGCAGGTTCACGTTAGTATCTACCTTATGAACGGCATCAGATTGCGGGGCAAGGTTGTGTCTTTTGACGATTCGGTTCTGTGCCTGAAGTCGGCGACAACACAGTTGGTCTACAAGCACGCGATATCCACTGTCGCCATAGATCAGCAGGTAGAAAAGAATTTCCCTGGCCCCTAGGCAGATCGAACAAGGGTTCCTCTACCCGTGCTGAATGCCAAACCCATTCCGGCTTTCACGGATAATTACTTCTGGTTGCTGAGCGCGGATTCGAGCCCGCAGTACGCAGTTGTAGATCCGGGGCAGGCAGAGCCGGTTCTGAGAGCCTTGGCCGAGCATGGCGGAGAGTTGGCGGCGATTCTTGTCACTCACCATCACGCCGACCACGTGGGGGGAATCGAGAGCTTGGTCGCTCGTTTTCCAAAAGCCGTTGTTTACGGGTCGAACGACCCGCGTATTCCCGGCGTGACGCAAACCGTAAAAGCAGGAGACAGGGTTTTTGTTGAGTGCCTTGGCTGCACATTCGACATCTTTTTTGTTCCAGGGCACACAAGCTCCCATATTGCGTGGTACGGAGATTCCAAGCTTTTCTGTGGTGACACTATGTTTGGTTGCGGGTGCGGTCGCCTCTTTGAGGGGACGCCACAGCAAATGCATGATTCTTTAAGTCGCTTGCGCTCTCTGCCGGATGACACCGAAGTTTATTGTGCCCACGAATACACTATGGCGAATATTGCTTTTGCCAAAGCCGTTGAACCGGAGAACCGGTCTCTGCAAGAGCGATATTTGGCGGCGCGTGATTTGCGAGAACGAAACATTCCGACTGTGCCTTCTACCTTGAAAACAGAAAAAGAAACGAACCCCTTTCTGCGCTTTGACAATCCTGACTTTGTTTCAGCTCTTGGGCAATACGCCAAAAAAACTTTTTCCTCTCCGGTTTCAGTCTTTGCGTGCTCGCGTAGCTGCAGAGAGGCATTCAGAGGCTAGCCAGGCTCGGACACCCTGCTTAGGCAACTCCTCCGGGAGAACCGGGATTCCCCGCCCTCACCGGGCAACAGTGAATAACCGTGGAGACTTCCTTGCCTGACAACCGCTTAACACCTGAATGGCACCGACTGTAGGAAAAAACGCAGATACGCTCACATTTCATCAAAGTTCAAGGCTATAATGCCCGACCCCGAGTGCTATGCCCTCGCGTCTGTTCTGCTTCCACTTCTACCCGAATATAAAAATGCCACTTTCACCATACTTAAACATAGCCACGCGCGCGATTTCCAGCGCCGGAAAAATCCTGATTCGCTGCATGGGTCGCCTGGATCCATTGGGAGCCAAGAAAAAATATCAATTTACTCTGATTGATGAGGCCAAGCTGGAATGCGAGCAGCATATCTCGGGCATACTGCTTGAGGCGTACCCGGAACACGTGATTCAAGGCGAAGAAGTTG
The DNA here is from genome assembly GCA_965215765.1 of uncultured candidatus Poriferisulfidus sp. Classification (GTDB taxonomy): domain Bacteria; phylum Pseudomonadota; class Gammaproteobacteria; order Poriferisulfidales; family Oxydemutatoraceae. The sequence goes on from OZ244118.1 coordinate 2,661,523, forward strand.
TTGAGTCGAAGGATTCCGAAAGTGATTTCCAGTGGTTGGTAAAACCACTGGACGGCACAACAAATTTCTCCCGTGCGCTACCATTTTTCGCGCTATCCGTAGCCTTGCAACAAGACGGAGAAACGCTGGTCGGACTCATTTACGACCCCGTGCGTAACGAGTTGTTCGCCGCCGCAAGAGGTGAAGGAGCCTGGGTTAACAAACAGCGTATCCGAACCACTGAGCACGTCAATCTTTCTGAAGCTGTTTTTGGTGTTGGGCTTAGCTGGGAGGAATCACCGGAAGAGCGTTGTAAACATCAAAGCAACAAGTTGGTGTCCACTCTCGCCGAGACTCGCAAAAGTGGCTGCGCGGATTTGGATTTGGCTTATGTGGCTGCTGGCAGGATGGACGGATGGTGGTCCTGCGAGCTAAAGACATCGGATATGGCAGCAGGCGCATTACTGGTTGCTGAAGCCGGGGGCGTGGTTTCAGACCTTGCCGGAAAGAGCGGCTACCTGGAAAGCGGAAACATGCTTGCTACCTCAATGTCTTTGCGGGAAGAGGTGGTCGCACTTCACAAAGCAGAAGCTGCCAAAGAAGATTTGAAATCCCGTGCGGCAACTGGAGAAGCACCAGAATCCGCTCGTACGCCGTCCGCTGATGAACATTTCAACCGTCGTGATCAGGAAGAGGGGGATGCAAACAGATATCCGGCCTCAGGGCACGACCAAAAACAATACGGCAGAAGATCGGACAGAGGCTCGGGCTACCCGCACCGGCAACAAGAGTCAGGAAACACCCGGAGAAGTCCGAGGCCTTTTAACAAAAGATCCAACTGGGAACCGCGAGAGGGGGCACCCGGGTCTGGGAATGAACGATTTGCTTCTGGATATTCTGACCGTGGTTACCAAGGTAACCGCGACCAATCGGATAGAAGGGGGAACAGAAGACAAGACTGGTCACCCCGGCAAAACGAATCAGGAAATACCAGAGGAAGCCCGCGACCTTATGGCAACAGACCTGGATGGGAACCGCGCGACAGGGCTCCCGGATCAGGCAATGAACGATTTGCTTCCGGACATTCTGACCGTGGTTACCAAGGTAACCGTGACCAATCGGATAGAAGAGGAAACAGAAGACAAGACTGGTCACCCCGTCACAACGAATCAGGAAACACCAGGGGAAACCCGCGCTTTGGCAACAGACCCGGGTGGGAGCCTCACGAGGGAACACCCGTATCTGGCAATGAACGATTTTCTTCTGGATACTCTGACCGTGGGCATCCGGATAGCAGAGGGAACAGAAGACAAGACTGGTCACCCCGCCACAACGAATCAGGAAATACCAGAAGAAGTCCGCGATCTTTTGGCAACAAACCTGGCTGGGAACCACGTGATAGACCCCCCCGAACTGGCAATGAGCGATTTGCTTCCGGATATTCCGACCGTGGTCGCCCGCCTGCCCGTGGCCGACCGGATAACCGTGATCGCCCGGATAACCGTGGCCGACCGGACAGAAGAGGAGACAGAAGCTCCGACAGGCCACATCTCCGCGACGAATCGGGAAATACCAGAAGAGACTCGCGACCTTTTGCCAACAAGCCTGAGTGGGAACCACGTGAAAAAACACCCGGGACATCTGATAGCCGACCCGCATCTGAGGGTTCTGATCACGTTCGACCCAAGAAAAAAGCACCAGAAGCTTCGGCCTTGCCACTCGCTGGGAAACGAAGCGAAACGAAACATGGAAGCGAAAAACGCGAACTGAAAAAGCAGCCGCCCGCCTCTCCTGATTTGGCGAGTATTCTCCCGCCCGGCGTTGCACAGGGCACCAAGACCCATGACAGCACCAAAAAGCCGAAGCCCGAGAAAGCAGTGGATGACAAAAACGCGACAAGCTGAGCGTAAATGACAGAAAACGCCGCGACGTGGACAAAGATCTGCTCCTGAAACGGCCTTCTGCAGAAACCTGCAACCGGGTGGGTGGCAAACACCTGTTGTTCCAGTCTCTTTACTGGCTCCTGTCGTTAGCCAGGAAAGATTGAGACGATTCCCCGCCCGCCTGCATCCGCCGAACTTCAGTCTTTTCGTCTCCCACCCGAAGAAACAGACAAGAGCAGCCGCACTTTTTAAGTGGGGATTATGATTTTGCCTCTGCTACAAGCCTGAATTCGGGCACTCTTCTTTTAGCAACTGTGCCGGCAGCTTGCGGCTTTGTTGATCAAGTACGAGAGGGAGAGCACTTGCCCCAAAATACGGATGCGTCTCATTGCGGCACGGCTGGTGTGAACGTATGCCGCCTAAAAAACTGCGGCCCGCCTCTCCTGATTTGGCGAGTATTCTCCCGCCCGGCGTTGCACAGGGCACCAAGGCTCATGACAGCACCAAAAAGCCGAAACCCGAGAAAGCAGTGGATGACAAAAACGCGACAAGCTGAGCGTAAATGACAGAAAACGCCGCGACGTGGACAAAGCTCTGCTCCTGAAATGGCCTTCTGCAGAAACCTGCAACCGGGTGGTGCCAAACACCTGTTGTTCCAGCCTCTTTACAGTCTCCTGTCGTTAGCCAGGAAAGATTGAGACGATTCCCCGCCCGCCTGCATCCGCCGAACTTCAGTCTTTTCGTCTCCCACCCGAAGAGACAGGCAAGAGCAGCCGCATTTTTTAAGTGGGGATTATGATTTTGCCGCTGCTATAAGTCTGAATTCGGGCACTCTTCTTTTGGCAACTGTGCCGGCAGCTTGCGGCTTTGTTGATCAAGTACGAGGGGGGAGTGCTTGCCCCAAAATACGGATGTGTCTCAAAGCGGCACGGCTGGTGTGAACGTATGCCGCCTAAAAAATTGCGACCCGCCTCTCCTGATTTGGCGAGCATTCTCCCGCCCGGCGTTGCACAGGGCACCAAGGCTCATGACAGCACCAAAAAGCCGAAACCCGAGAAAGCAGTGGATGACAAAAACGCGACAAGCTGAGCGTAAATGACAGAAAGCGCCGCGACGTGGACAAAGATCTGCTCCTGAAACGGCCTTCTGCAGAAACCCGCAACCGGGTGGTGCCAAACACCTGTTGTTCCAGCCTCTTTACAGGCTCCTGTCGTTAGCCAGGAAAGATTGAGACGATTCCCCGCCCGCCTGCATCCACCGAACTTCAGTCTTTTCGTCTCCCACCCGAAGAGCGCAAATTATGCTCCACCACCAGGACTGCTGCTTCAACACGCGAGTGCACATTAAGTTTCTTAAGCGCAGCTTTGACGTGCAATTTCACCGTACTGACAGCTATTTCCAACAGGCGCGCAATACTTTTATTGCTACGCCCTTCTGCCACTAAATTCAGCACTTCATTTTCGCGTGGCGTCAATTTTTCGGACAGCGGCTTCCTTCCTTTTATCACACCCGTTCTGATCAACTCATAACTGTCGCGCATCTCGTCGGGAATCGCTTCCTCGCCATTTACGAGACCGTGTATTGCCTTGATAAACTGATCGGGCTCCATGTTTTTCGTCAAATACCCCTGTGCACCATTTTTCATAGCTTCCGCCATATCTTCTGAATCACAACTCGTGGTCAGCATTGCCAAGATCGACTGACAATCTCGTTTGCGCAGGATTTTCAATACTTCTGTGCCGTCCAGCTTCGGCATCCTGATATCAAGCAGAACCACATCCGGGACTTCTTCGAGAATGTCCTGTATTCCTTCCTCCACTTCACCGGTTGAAACCACAATACGGATACCGTACTGCTTCAGCACTCGGCACAAACCGTCCCGAAAAAGGGAATGATCATCAATGATGGCAACACGGATGTCTTTAATGTCTTTCATTTTCTGTCAATGCGGTTCGCTTCGATTTTTCTGACCATTGCTGTCTCGTTCCTGACTTGTTAACTGTAGGCAACCTATATTCCAGCCGAACACAAACCCCTTCACCAGGCTCACCGGAAATATCCAGTTTGGCCCCTATGGCTTGTGCCCGCTCGTGCATCATGCTCATCCCGTAGTGCCTCCTGACATCGCCACCAAATGAAGTCGAAACCTGCTTCAGCCCCACACCGTCATCTTCAATCAACAGGGCACGCTGCCCACTGGCAAGTCGTCGTATAAAAACGCGCACATTTTTCGCCTCAGAATGCTTCACAACGTTTTGCAATGCTTCCTGACCAATCATTTGCACCTCAGTAGCGTGTTCTTCAGGCAAGTCTGTTTCGCACCCGGAGCTGTGGAAAAAAAACCGGATATTTGGATGCTCATGGCGGAAACGCTGAACCATATCGCCAAGAGAGCGTACCAAGCCTGTGGTTCTGGCTACAACTGGTGGGGCTCGAAAATGACCGATCAGCTCTCGCACTTCCAGATTGGCAGACTTGACCATGGTGTCGAGACTGCCCAGCTCTTCAGGAAGCGAGGTGTACTCACCTTTTTCCACGTGATGAAACAAGGCACACACCTGAAAGCGAAGGCTGCTGATGGTTTGCGCCAGTGAATCGTGTACCTCCCGCCCAATACGGGCGCGCTCCTCAAGCACCAGGAGTCTGTTGCCTTCCTCGTCCGTACGGCAGGCCTCAATCGCCATCCCGAAGTGCCGAACCACGCTGTTAAAAAGCCCGGACAGTTCTTTCCTTCTGGTAAAAAGTGCTTCATGCAGATACAGGCTACACACACCAATCAACACGCCTTGCGAGCGCATTGGCAACACCAGCCTGGAATGCTGCTCGTTACTCTGGAGGTAGGGGCTGTCCCAAGGCAGAAACAGGCAACTTTCGCTTTCCGTGAACTCACCTCTGGAAGCCAGCCTCATCATGTGACCATCACCCACATTTTTGCGAATGATGAGGCGATCAAGCCCCAGCACATCATCGAGAGTCCTCAGCATGCTTGACAGTAATTCATTCAACCCACGTCTCGTGCTGATGCTGGTCACCAAGTCATACATCATGGCAAGAAAGCGGGTCTTTTCCGCCACATGTTCCATGTAAGTACCAATCCGCTCAGAATCATCTTTGGTTTGCGATTCCAGCATTTCTCCCATGGTGTTGAGATCGTCTTCCAGCCTGGGGATTACTTCGTTGCCTTTCTGCACAGGCAGGCGTGCAGAAAGTTCTCCAGCGTGTATTTTCATCAGCCAGTCGCGCACACGGTGAGCAGGCTCAAACAGGTCTCGCGCCAACAAATAGCCAAATGCTGACAAGGTGGCGAAAAGTGCCACCACAAGAAAAGATTGCAGCGGGAAAGAAAGAAAGAAATTTTCGCTTCCCCCAACTGGCACTTGCGGCCAGAAAACCAGCGAGGCAGCTAACAGCAACAAAAGCACCAGCATCACTGCATACAACAACCAACCTCGCCACAAGTCCGTTCGCCGCCAGATTTTGCCGCTATGTACACCCGTTGATACCTCGGGATCTGCTATTGATGGCGTGTCACTTTGATTCATCATGTAGGCTATTTCCAGATCTCAGGTCAAGAATATACATGGAAACACGGGGAATGCAAAAAAAACACGGGCTTCTCTCGCCGCACAGCATTGCACCCACAGAAACACTCGCCTCAAGTTCTCCACTTGCGTAGCGTGTTGCAACACGTTAACTTTAAGCACAAACTTGGCGTGAAAATACCGGAGTAACAAATTGTCAAACAGCACCACAAACCATCCCCGTACCGTCGTGAGCAGGACGGAGACACAGGCAGGTTGTTTCACAATCAGAAGCCGTCAGGAATAGCGTGGGATGCCTCCCACAGTTCCCGGGGTTTTGAAGTCACAAGCCAGGCAAGCACCGCAGAATCATCGTGAAGCAGGAAGATCAGGATCCGCTTGAAACGCAGGAGTGGCTGGATTCTCTGGAATCTCTGGTTGACAGGGCGGGTACCGGACGTGCCCACTACCTGTTGCAAAAGATGCTTGAGCATTCCCGGCGCCTCGGCACAAATCTGCCTTGGCAGGCGAATACCGCTTATCTGAACACAATACCGCCCGGTCGTCAGCCACCCATGCCGGGTGACCCTGCCATTGAACAGAGGATCCGCGCCATCACCAGGTGGAACGCAGCCATGATGGTGGTACGGGCAAACAAAAAAAATCCCGGAATCGGTGGGCATATCGCCACTTTCGCGTCTGCCGCGACACTCTACGACGTCGGCTTCAACCACTTTTTCAAAGCTCCCAATGCAAAGCACGCTGGCGATCTGGTCTTTATTCAAGGGCATTCTGCTCCCGGCATTTATGCCCGTGCATTTCTTGAAGGCCGGTTTGACGAAGCAACGCTGGATCGCTTTCGTTGTGAAACAAACGGACAGGGGCTGTCGTCCTACCCCCATCCTCGCTTGATGCCTGAGTTTTGGCAGTTCCCGACCGTTTCAATGGGGCTCGGGCCCATCATGTCCATATATCAGGCGCGGTTTATGAAATACCTGGATGACAGAAAGTTGTTAGGCAGCAAGGGGCGAAAAATATGGGCGTTCATGGGCGACGGAGAAATGGATGAGCCTGAATCACTTGGTTGCATATCGCTTGCCGGCAGGGAAAAACTTGACAATCTCATTTTTGTCGTGAACTGCAATCTCCAACGCCTGGACGGACCGGTGCGCGGCAACAGCAAAATTATCCAGGAACTGGAATCTGTCTTCCTTGGTGCCAGATGGAATGTCATAAAAATCATTTGGGGCTCGTATTGGGATCCCTTGCTTGCCAAAGACTCCCAAGGTCTTTTACTCAAGCGCATGGAAGAGGCGGTAGATGGCGATTTTCAAAACTACAAGGCTCGTGACGGAGCGTATACGCGCGAGCACTTTTTCGGAAAATATCCCGAGTTGAAAGCCATGGTGGCAACGATGACTGACCAGGACATCTGGCGATTAAATCGCGGTGGCCACGATCCGCACAAAGTCTATGCCGCGTATCTCGAAGCCTACAATCACCGTGGGCAGCCAACCGTCATACTGGCGAAAACCGTCAAGGGCTATGGCATGGGAGAGTCCGGCGAGGGCGCAAACAAGTCGCATCAGCAGAAAAAAATGGGACATGACGCGCTGCTTGCTATGCGCGATCGCTTTGGCTTGCCGCTCACAGACAAGCAAATTAACAACCTGGAATACCTGAAGCTGTCCAAGGACAGCAAAGAATTCCGCTACCTCAAGGAAAGACGTGATCAGCTGGGTGGTTGGGCACCCAGAAGGCAGCCAAACCACATCGCCCCACCACTGAAGTTGCCCACGCTGGATATTTTTGCTCCCTTGCTGGCTCCGGAAAACAAACGTGCTTTTTCTACCACCATGGCGTTCATCCGCATCCTGACCTTGCTGTGCCGTGACGCCCAAATCGGCAAACATATCGTTCCCATCGTTCCCGATGAAGCGCGCACCTTCGGCATGGAAGGCCTGTTCAGAACGCTGGGGATCTATTCCTCAGTGGGGCAGCTGTATCAGCCGCAGGACATTGACCAGATCATGTTTTACAAAGAAGACAAGTCGGGACAAATCCTCGAAGAAGCGATTTGCGAAGCCGGGGCTTTCTCATCATGGCTTGCCAGCGCGACTTCCGCCGGAACGCACGGCATCGAAACCGTCCCCCTTTACATTTTCTATTCCATGTTCGGGTTTCAGCGCATTGGCGACCTGGCGTGGGCGGGCGGCGACATGGGAGCGCGTGGATTCCTCATCGGTGGTACCGCCGGGCGCACGACTCTGGCAGGAGAGGGGCTCCAACACCAGGACGGACATAGCCACGTTTTTTCTGCCGCCTACCCCAGCTGTATCTCTTACGACCCTTGCTACGCTTACGAACTGGCAGTCATTATTCATTACGGTCTGGAAAGAATGTTTCAGAATCGGGATGAAGTCTTCTTCTATTTGACAACCACCAACGAGAATTACGAGCATCCGCCGCTGCCGGAAAACGCGAAGGAAGGAATTCGCAAGGGCATGTATCTTTTGCAAAAAAACACGCTGAAAGCCCGTCCTGCAGTGCGCCTGTTGGCGAGCGGCGCTATTTTGCGGGAAGCGATCAAAGCAGCTGGGATTCTCGCCGAAGACTGGGGTGTCGGTGCTGAGGTCTGGAGCGTCACCAGTTTTACAGAGTTGCGGCGTGAGGCCATGGCAACCGCCCGCCATAACAGACTGCTCCCGGATCAGAAAGTGCGTCTCTCATATCTCACTCAGTGCCTTGGCGGTTGCGACGCTCCAATCGTTGCCATATCCGATTACATGAGCTTGTACGCAGACCAGATCTGCCCTTTCACTGAAGCACCTTTCCAGGCACTCGGAACCGACGGCTTCGGACGTTCCGACACCCGTGAAGCCTTGCGTGCCTTTTTTGAGGTCAACTGTCACCATATTGCCGTAGCTGCCCTGCATGGACTGGCCGAGAACAACCAAGTCGAACGCAAGCTGGTCAGCGAGGCTATTGCCAAGTACGAACTGGATCCTGACACCATCCACTCGCAAAGCCGATGAAAAGCTGGTGAGCAAGTTCCGCTCGCTCCAAGGCACACGCCACCTTGAGAGGTTCCCGAGATGAGACACGAGATACGCGTACCTGACCTGGAAGATTTCGATGCCGTGGAAGTCATTGAGCTCTTGATGAAGCCGGGCGACTCTGTGGCTGTGGATGATTCCATTTTGACCATAGAAAGCGACAAGGCAGCCATGGAAATTCCGTCTCCGGTCAGCGGGAAAATCGCGGAGATTCTGGTTCGGATTGGAGAGCAGGTTACGGAAGGACATTTGCTCGCCGTGGTTGAAAGCGTTAAAGACGAGGATATACAGCTTGAAAAAACGCCGGTCGCCAGCAGTGAAACCCCGGCTCAGTCGGCTTCCCCCGAGGCACCATTACAAAAACCCGAACCCAAGCCCGGTACTCCGCCCCGCCCTGCTCTGCCGAAGATGACACCGCCGTCCGAAACGCGAAAACCACACGCCAGCCCGTCCGTACGCCGGTTCGCCCGTGAACTGAACGTGGATCTTGCGCAGGTCAGCGGCAGTGGCTCCAAAAAGCGTATTCTCAAAGAAGACGTCAAGTCCTTCGTGAAGGCGATGCTCAGTCATCAGAAGCCTGCACCTTACCCGGCGAGCGAAAAACAAATTGATTTTTCCCGCTTTGGGGAAATCAAAACGCTGAAGCTGAAACGCATACAGCGCGTCACGGCGACAAAAATGAAGCAAGCGTGGCTGACCATCCCGCACGTGACGCAACACGACGAAGCAGACGTGGAGGCACTGGAAACACTGCGGAAATCCATGCAGGCCAAAGCGGAGCAGGAACGTTTGAAACTGACCGTTCTGCCTTTCCTGATCAAGGCACTGGCCATGACCGCAACGGTGTTCCCCAAATTTCTCTCATCCCTGAATGAGGCAACCATGACCCTCACGATGAAACAGTATTGCCACATCGGGATTGCTGTTGACACCCCGCAGGGTCTGGTGCGGCCGGTGTTGAAAAACGCAGACCAGAAAAGCATTTTTGAAATTGCCGGAGAGCTGTCTGAACTGAGTGAACGGGCTCGCAACAGCTCACTCAGGCTTACGGATATCGAGGGGGGATGTATCTCGATCACCAGCCTCGGAAACATCGGCGGTACTTCCTTTACTCCAATCGTGGTGCCATCAGAAGTCGCGGTTCTCGGCATTTCGCGGATTTTTGTAAAACCAGTCTGGGACGGGGAACGCTTCGTCCCGCGCAGAAGCTTGCCATTGGATCTCAGCTATGACCACCGTGTCATCAATGGTGCCGATGCTGCGCGATTCCTCGTTCATTTTTGCCGATTGCTGGGCGACCCGACGAAGTTGTCTTTGTGACCGCGCGCGAAACACAACTCGTGGTTCTTGGTGGCGGGCCTGGCGGTTATAGCGCGGCGTTTCGCGCTGCTGACCTGGGTGTGGACACCATCATCGTGGAGCGTTACCGGCAACTCGGTGGGGTGTGTCTGAACATGGGGTGCATTCCGTCCAAGACGCTTTTGCATGTCGCCCGCGTTATCACGGAATGTAAAGAACTCGGTGCTTTTGGTGTGGACTTTCAGGAACCCCGCCTGGATCTGGAAAAATTGCACGAGCGGAACAACGTAGTACTGAACCGGCTGGGTGGCGGGCTGTCAAGGCTTGCCAGACAACGGAAAGTCACTGTCTTGCAAAGCGAGGCTTCTTTTATTTCGCCCACCGAGCTTTCCTGCGTGTCCCCGTCAGGCGAAACGCAAGGCGTGAAGTTCAAAACCGCCATCATCGCTTGCGGTTCTCGTCCCTCCACCTTGGGTTTTATGCCAGATGACCCGCGTATCCTCGATTCCACGAGCGCGCTTGATATCCGCCGCATACCCGAGCGCCTGCTGATTATTGGCGGCGGCGTGATCGGTCTGGAAATGGCGTGCATCTATGACGCACTCGGCAGCAAAGTCACCGTGCTGGAAGCCTCTGGACAATTGCTGCCGGGTTGCGATCCGGACTTGGTCGCCCCCTTGGCAAAACGCATAGAAAGAAGATACGAGAGGGTGTTGACAAACGTAACAGTCACCGCTGTGGATGCGGAACAGGAGGCGCTCTTTGTTTCCTGGGAAAAGGATGGAGAACAACACAAAGAGAGCTTTGGTGCATTGCTCGTTGCCGTGGGTCGCCTTCCAAACAGCGACTTGCTTGGCCTGGAACAGGCAGGGGTAGAGACCACCACAAACGGGTTTATCCCCTGCGATGAACAATTGCGAACCAATATTCCGAATATCCATGCCGTCGGCGATGTGACGCCAGGCCCCATGCTCGCGCACCGCGCCATGCACCAAGGCAAAGTTGCTGCCGAGGTCGTGGCAGGGGAAAACCGCTCCTTCAGACCGTACGCCATCCCCGGAGTCGCTTACACGGATCCGGAAGTCGCCTGGGTGGGATTGAGCGAAAGTGCGGCGAGAACACAAAATATCCCCATTGAAGTCGGGACATTTCCCTGGGCGGCGAGCGGTCGTGCGCTCGGCATGGCTCGCAGCGAAGGTCTGACAAAAATCATTCGCGAGCCTGACAGCGGTCGTTTGCTCGGTGCCGGCATCGTTGGCGTCCACGCCGGGGAACTCATTGCCGAACTGACCCATGCGCTGGAAATGGGTGCCGACACGCAAGACCTTGCTCTGACCATTCACCCGCACCCGACTTTGTCAGAAACAGTTGGCCTCGCCGCAGAGGTCTGCGAAAAGACCATCACTGATCTGCCTCGCGCCTGAACCACAAGAAGCTGACGCAAGCCCTGACCGACCGAGGCTCTTCAAAGAGCGGTCGCTGCAAGCAAGCTGAACCATGAAAGAAACCTGCGTGCCTTGCCGCACCTCAGACAGTTGGTGCTGGCATCGTTGGTGTCCACGCCGGGGAACTCATTGCCGAACTGACCCACGCGCTGGAAATGGGTGCCGACACGCAAGACCTTGCTCTGACCATTCACCCGCACCCGACTTTGTCAGAAACGGTTGGTCTCGCCGCAGAGGTCTGCGAAAAGACCATCACTGATCTGCCTCGCGCCTGAACCACAAGAAGCTGACGCAAGCCCTGACCGACTGAGTCTCTTCAAAGAGCGGTCGCTGCAAGCAAGCTGAACCATCAAGAAACCTGTGTGCCTCGCCGCACCTCAGGCAGCTGGTGCTGGCATCGTTGGCTCCATGCAGGGGAACTCATTGCCGAACTGACCCACGCGCTGGAAATGGGTGCCGACACGCAAGACCTTGCTCTGACCATTCACCCGCACCCGACTTTGTCAGAAGCAGTTGGTCTCGCCGCAGAGGTCTGCGAAAAGACCATCACTGATCTGCCTCGCGCCTGAACCACAAGAAGCTGACGCAAGCCCTGACCGACCGAGACTCTTCAAAGAGCGGTCGCTGCAAACAAGCTGAACCATGAAAGAAACCTGTGTGCCTTGCCGCACCTCAGACAACTAAGGAAACCAAGCCACCAATGCTTCCTGGTGTAAAATCCGGATTCAGTAATTTGTGGGCTGATTTCACCCCACGTTACAGAGTGTCCATTTCATTCATAGCCTGGAAGGATATTCCCAAGCTGTTTGGCTTTAATCTGATTTGGATCTAACAAGGACAAAGGCGCGTGCCAAACGCTAAAACATTTCAAGGGCTTATCCAGGCACTGGTCGGCTACTGGGAAAAACAGGGCTGCGTTGTGATGCAAGCTTATGACTTGCCCGTAGGTGCGGCCACTTTTCACCCAGCCACTTTTTTGCGCTCACTCGGTCCGGATCCCTGGCGGTGCGTCTATACACAAGGATGCAGACGCCCAGGCGATGGCCGCTATGGTACGAACCCGAATCGACTGCAGCATTACTACCAGCTCCAAGTCATGCTGAAACCTTCTCCCGCGAACATGCAAGAGCTGTACCTGGCTTCACTGGAAACAGCAGGATTTGACCGTCTTTGTGAAGACATCCGTTTCGTCAAAGATGATTGGGAATCTCCCACGCTGGGAGCCACAGGTTACGGATGGGAAGTCTGGATCAACGGCATGGAAGTGAGTCAGTACACGTATTTCCAAAAAGTGGGAGGGATTGAATGCCGACCAGTCAGCGGGGAAATCAGTTACGGGATCGAGCGTTTGTCAATGCTGATACAAGACAAAAAAAATATCTACGAACTAGACTGGGGAGCCGGGTTGAACGGCAAGATGCTGACTTACGGAGAAGTGTTTCAGCGCAATGAGCGAGAACAGTCCGCGTATAACTTCGAGTATGCCAACACCAAAGACTTGCGAGACAGTTTTGATCAATACGAAAAAACCTGTTCCCTGCTCATTGAAAAAGAGCTGGTTTTGCCAGCGTACGAGCAAACGATGCTGGCTTCTCATGCTTTCAATTTGCTGGACTCCCGCCACGCGATTTCAGTCACTGAACGCCAACAGTACGTGTTGCGAACGCGCTCCATGGCAAGCAGTGTTGCCAAACTGTATGACCGCATCAATCGCGAAACATTGTCCTGATGCCCAGAACCGACACCCTGCTTGTTGAAATTGGAACCGAAGAGTTGCCGCCCGCTTTTCAGCATGAACTGGCAGAATCACTGGCTGAAAAACTTGGAGAGGCCTTAGGAGACGCGGGACTTGCGTTTGCCGGCAAAAAGTTCTTTTCGACTCCACGGCGTCTGGCGGTGCTGTTTTACAAACTCGAAGCATCCCAAAAAGAAACAAACAAACGAGTTACGGGACCGCCTCTGGAAAACGCTTTTGATGAGTCTGGTAATGCGAAAGCGGCGGCGATTGGGTTTGCCAAAAAGTTTAATGTTCACCCTGATGTGCTGATACGCGATGAAAAGACCGGGAGACTGGCTTGCGATGTTCACGTTCCGGGGTTGACAGTTGACGTGCTTTTCCCTGAAGTGCTCAAAAAGGCAGTGCAGCACCTGCATCTACACACAAAAATGCGATGGGGAGCACATCCCTTCGAATTTGTGCGCCCGGTACGCTGGCTTTGTGTGCTGCACGGTGCCAGAGAAATCAAAATGGAGTTATTCGGGATTCAATCAAGTCGCTGCACATGCGGTCATATTCACCATATGCCTGACGCACTTTCGCTCCGGGAAGCGGACGATTATCAGCGCGTTTTGAGAGAGCAGGGTAAAGTTGAGGTTGACCCGTCTGTCCGGCGTGAAAAAATTCTTGATGACGCGCGAAATGCCGCCAACAAGGCGGGGGGACACCTGCGCGAGTCCGAAAGGCTGCTGGATGAAGTGGTCGCAATGGTCGAATGGCCGCTCGTGGTGGCAGGGAGTTTCGACAAGCGCTTCCTGTCTCTTCCCCACGAAGTCATTTTGGAAACCCTGGAAAAAACGCTGAAAGCCTTTGGCGTCAGCAGTAGCAAGGGAGAATTGATGCCGGGCTTCATCATCGCGGCAAACGTAGCAAGTAAAGACCCAAGTCGCATTCGCATTGGCTATGAAAAAGTCGCCCATCCACGTCTGGAAGATGCGTTGTTTTTTTATGAACAGGACGGGAAGAAATCTCTGACAGACCGCCAAGAGGGGCTGAATGGCATCTCGTTTTTAAGCGGACAGGGTTCCTTGGCCGAAAAAACGCAACGTGTTTCCGAGCTGGCTCTTCAGCTCGCTCCGCTATGCGGTGCGGATCCCGGCGTGACTAAAGACGCCGCACTCCTGTGTAAGACCGACCTGCTGACCGATATGGTGAGGGAATACCCCACCCTGCAAGGAACCATCGGCAAATATTATGCGCTGCGTGACGGCTTGCCTGCGACAGTGGCCATCGCCATAGAGGAACACCTGTTGCCACGCCAGTCCGGAGATACGTTGGCTGAAACTCCGGCCGGAATTTGCCTCGCGCTCGCTGACCGCCTGGACAGTCTGGTCGGTATTTTCTCCACGGGCTACAAGGCTGTCGGTTCCAGTGATCCTTTGGGAGCACGGCGGGTGGCACTGGGGATTCTGCGTATTTTGGTAGAGAAAGGCATCCACCTTTCAATCCATGACTGGCTTGAACGCGCACGACAAATCTCTTGTCGACCGGATTCGCCGAAGCTAAGCGGCACAACAGGAATTTTCCTTTACGAACGATTCAAGACTTGGTGCACGGAGCGTGGTTCGTCTCGCGCCCACGTCAGCGCGGTGTGGCTCAGCTCAGCGTATGACTTTTACGATGCCAGCCTACGCTTGTCTGCGCTCGAACAGTTCATGCAATCTTCCCAAGCCGTCAAATTAGCAGAAGTCAGCAAGCGCATCCGGAACATTTTGCGCAAAGCACCACAAACGTGCGTCAACCCGAACCGTTTTCAGCAGGAAGCTGAAAGAGCGCTTTACGAGCATTCCAAAGAATGTGGCTTAAAAGTTAAGGCACTATGCGCCGAGCGTAAGTATTTTGACGCCATGCGGGAGCTTGCGCGCCTGAGTGAGCCGCTTGACAGATTCTTTGTCGACGTAATGGTGTTGTGCGAAGACCGGGAACTGCGTGACAATCGCCTGGGATTGCTGGGTAGCCTGGAATTATTGTTCCTCGAAATAGCTGATTTCTCCCAAGTCGCCTCTGTAGCCCGGGAAAAGGAAGGCCCCCGAACCGCGCGTTCATGACTTTCCTGTTGCCTTCGTCGCAACAGGGAAGTCATGAAACTGCCTTATTTGAGGTAAGCCCCTTGCAAGATGGCGCGCAAAGAAACACCGGCCGCATTTTTGCGACCTGTTAACTCATAATTTTCGTCTGAGTCGCCCTCACTTGGTGGCTGGCTGGTGCTTAGCACCAAATGGAATGGACCTTGGGCACCGTCAGGAAAAACAAATAAGGGGCGTCTTCCGCTGGCAACCAAACGATCGCTCAAAACTTTCCCATTGGCACCCACAAGCTGCGCGCGCAGTCCCCTTGCAGAAGAGACGGCATTGAACGTCAACGCGCCTGTCTCACTCCGGCTCACAGTCGTGGTTGACAGCTGATAACTTGACAGTACGGGATAGGGAGTGCCTTCTCCCCAGACCAAAATCTGGCCATCTGACAAAATGCCGACACTACGCTCCCCCCCTGCCGCGATCGTCGTAAAGACTGCGCTGGACGGGCGTACAACTTTTACCGGATCGGAACTCACGAGTTGACGTCCATCACCCAATTGGTGCTGCTCATTCGCACCCCAGCACCACGTGTCTCCCGACGCTGTCAAAGCACAGCTGTGCGAAGCACCGGCAGCCACCTGTGTGGCGTACACCTCCCCCGTGGCTGTCGGGAACACCACTTCAGCAGGGCTCAGGAAGCTGGGAACCTCAGAGCTACTACGTAGAGCTCCATGCACATCGCTTCCCCAGCAAAAAATCTGATTTGATGCAGTCAAGGCACAGGCATGCTCGCCACCGGAAGTGATGGCTCTTACTTCCGACCCAATCGTCGCGATAAGCGAGGAAATACCCGCGAGCGTTGTGAAAGTAGAAGGAAGCAGTCCGGTCTGCGTTGAGGAAAAAGTCCCCCAACAGTACACATCCCCTACCAATGACAAGGCGCAGCTATGCGAATCACCTGCAGACACGGACGTAAACGTCGTCACCTCCGGAAATGCCGGAGAGAAATTCCGGGTATCCGGGTTCGAAAGCCGGTCGCCCAACTGCCCCAGCTCATTACTTCCCCAGCAGTGGACACGCCCGCTTACCGCCAGCGCACAGCCATGGTTCCGCCCCAGAGCAATCTCCACCGCACGCTCAGGCAATTCCACCAAGCGCTCTGGCGAGGCAACGTCTCCTATATGCCTCGCGTGGCAATGTATTTCTCCGTTAGCAAGGAGCAGACAATTTTGACCCCCTCCGGCTACAACCGACACGATGGCGATGGCCGTAGACCGATTTTTAGCAAATTCTGATGGCACCAGTGCCGGCAAAAACTGGGCGGCATGATCGGCAATCTGTCTGAATTCATTTGCGCCGGAACAATAAACCCGAGTTGTACTGTACTGGGCGCAAAAGTGGGCGCGCGCCTCTGCCAGCGTTTGTCTGGCGGTCACGTCCCGACCAACCGTGACCGCCGGCAAAAGCCTGGCGGCCAACGCATATTCGTCGTCTATATTTGTCGGCTGCACACGTAGCAAATGGCTACTTCCTGATCTCACCTTCATGCTGTGAACCCAGTAGCTGCGGGTGCTGGGGACAAGAAGGTCGCTTCCCCCGTTCAAAGAAACCGTGAGTGTTGTATCTGTGCTTGAAATTAAATGCAGCAACAGGGTGCGGGTGGCTGCCCCCGGAAATCCGTTTTCGTCTCTGGAGTATCCTGCGTCGTACTCCTCATCCATAACTTCCTCAAGCGTAACCGTTGCCGTGTTGGTGCGCAAAACGAAATACCTGTCGCCCTGCAACCCCGTCCGCGTTTCGTTGACGACTGGAGGAGTATCCAATGTATAGACCAAGAGCGCCTGAACACAACTCGGCTGCTTCCCTTCTTCCATGACGCAATACCAGACACTCCCCCCTGCCTTTGAGGGTTCGATGCGGTATTCGACCGTCACCACGGTCACTGTAGCAGTCGTTAATGTTACTCGGATGGAAGACAGTTCTTCTGCAGAAGATGAATCAATCATTGAACGGCTCGTCGAAAAGTACACCCCGACCGTAGCGTCTATTTCCGGCCCTGCTATGACCACTTGGTCACGATTGCTGGCGTTAACGCTGTTGACGATAATTGCCACAGGTTCGTGGGGTATGCGAATCTGGATGTCGCCCACAATCTCCAGCTTCGCGCCGGCAAAATATTGCTCGCCGACAAGGCTCAGCTGCAAACGTTCCGAGTCGTAAAACACTGTATCCACGTCTCCGGAAGCGATCAGACCAGGCAAAGCCAGCTTTACTTCTACGAAAGTGCTCCCTGCTGGCCACGCCACAGGCGTACTTGATACCACCACACCTGCACCTGCGACTGCTTCAAGCATAAGCAAGCGCTCCTTCTGTACTGCCTCTGCGGCACTTACGCGGATTGTGAACGCCAGGCCACGCGCCCGACCATCCACGGGGAGTGTTGCCAACTCATAAGCCGCTTTTCTCACCGGCCTGGCTTCTCCCCACAGGGAATAACTTCCATCGCTGAGGGTCGCCAGACTCAATCTCCCACCTGCCGCAATTTCCACAGCCTCCACAGCCTCCCCTGACACAAGGCTGACCAGTTTCGGGAAAAGAGAAATTACTGTCTCTCCACTCACCGGCTCCCCGAAAACGTTGCCACCCCAGCACCAGACATCTCCGCTTTCCAATAAGGCGCAACTATGCAACTCACCGGAACTGATTGAAACCGCATTTCCCGGCAAGGAAACCCGACCGGGAAAAGGACTCTCGTTTAACACCCCGGTGCCAAGCTGCCCGGAACTGCCATCGCCCCAACACCAAACCCCATGGTCATTTGCCAAGGCACACGTATGCCTCGTCCCGGCGGCAACCTGCTCAACTCGCAATTCACCAAACCCGACTCGCACAGGAGCCACGCTGAAGCGAAAAGACGGATGGGTATTTTCTGCACTGACCACAGCGTTCCCTAGCTGCTGATACACATTGCTACCCCAGCAATAGAGCTTGCCGTCAAACAAAGCTGCGCAACTGTGGAATGCCCCGGCAGTCAGCCCCACAACAGCCTGGCTATCAACCAACTCCACCTGGGCAGGAACCGTGCTGGCAGCGGTCGTCTCGCCACCAAGCTCACCATGATTTCCCCGTCCCCAGCACCAAGTACTGCCGTCACTGGTCAAAGCGCAACTGTGCGCCGTACCCGCCACCACTTCTATCGCCTGCAGATCATCCCCCAGCGACACCGGAGCAAATTTCGCAAGCATCGTGGTCTGAGAAGGCTGGGCGAGCTGCCCGGAACGATTGTCTCCCCGGCATTGAATACCCCCGTCACCACCAAGAAAGCATGCGTAATCCTCGCCAAGAGCCATGCCAGCAACCTTCTCGGAGTCCATAACCCGAATCAGACCGGAAAAATACGAAATTCGCTTCGAACTGATTTGGCGGTTGACGTTGCTACCGGCACAGTCCACCTGCTCCGATCCCAAAGTACACCAATGGGTGTAAGGCGCCTGTTTGCCTGCTACGGCCACCGGCAAAAGACGAGCTGAAAAAGCATAAGCTTCATTCTCATCAGAGCGAACTGCAAAGTAGTATTCACCGCTCTCGTGATCCAGACGCATGACCTGGTTACTCTTTACCGACAAGCTCTTTGCACCGTACTTCAACGTGGATTGAAGGCTTGCCTTGCTGATCAAATGGATTTGCAAGCTTGCAGCGGTGGTCGCAAGCGGCTGGTTATTGCTTCCGCCCAGCTCATACTCTGCAACCGTTATTTCCCGGATCACAATCGGCCCGCGACCGGTCTGCAGGTGAAAATATTTGTTCCCACGCAAGGCTGTCAGCCTGCTCAAAGTCCCGACATCCTCCATATGGGGAAGATCCGTAGCGAACCGGACTCTCATGTTCTCATCGTAGACAGCTGCAAAAAGCGTATAGCCCACACCGGTTTCAGGCAAAATAGCGGTTAACACGTTTTCGCCGTCGGCAAAGCGAAGGGTTTGTTCAAAAATCACTTTGCCATTGGTGCTGACTGCATAAAGAAACACCGGATCCGGTTTCGGCTCGCTCTCCGAGAACAGCGAAAACACACTGTGCCCTTCCCTCTCTATCTGCAGAGGACTCCCCGACAGGTGCTGTAAGCGTTGAGGCCGGAAACTTCCGTCTCCCCATCTGAGCCATTGCCCACTTTCTGCGGAAAGCCCGGCAGAACTGAAAGCGCCCGCAGCGATTTTTGAAAATCTGTACGGTGAACCATCAGATTTCAGCACTCGCAAAGGTTCGGCCGATGCGGCAGCGTTAATGCCGCTGTCCGGAATCAGCTCTTCACTCTCTGAAGGCCTCTGGCAATAGTATTCAGTACTAGTTGAGGATCTCACCAATGCGCACGAGGGAAAATCATCAGTGGGAAATTCAACAACCGTGGTTCCCGTCGGAAGTTCCAATGTCACCGTTTCCGTAGTGCCACGCGTACAGACAACTACTTTTTCACCTTCGTCTGGTCTGGTACACACATACTGCCCACCCCCCCCTTCATCCGGAGTGACTGGAGCCTGCGAGGGCGTCGAATCGCGTGAAGTGTCCGCAGGATCCAGACCCAATTGGCCTTCAACCCCATAACCCCAGCAACGCATCTCCCCATCAGACAAGAGCGCACACGCATGCAAACCACCCAGCGCAATATCAACAACCGTCGTGCTTTCGGGCAAATCCAGTTGAACCACTACCGGGTTTGTACTGCTTATGCGTCTGCCGTAACCCAGCTGCCCATAGTCTCCGTTTCCCCAGCAATGCACACTGCTGCCATCAGCCTGACGGGCGCAACTGAAGTTGTAACCGGCGGCGACCTGACTCACACCGCTCAGGCCAGACACTGTCAGCGGCCGAGTGCTGCGCTCCTGATTGGAACCAAGCTGACCCTCATGACCATTCCCCCAACAGGCAACGCTTTGGTTTGCAAAGACCGCACAAGCATGATGCCCACCCAGACCGAGACCAGTGACAATCACCGCCCCGTCAGGAAAAGAAACAGCTTGCGGAACCGTGTTGATTTCCCTCTCTTGCATGCCAACCTGTCCAAAAGTCCCGTAACCCCAACACTGAATTTCACTGCCAGAATTGGCAATGGCGCACGCGTGATCCCGTCCTGCGTCTAAGTCTGTAAACAATTCCGCATCAGGCGTACGCAACACGAGCGGCACAGAACCTGAGTCAGCTTCCCCGTTTCCCAGTTGCCCGTAATAGCCATCCCCCCAACACCAAATACTCCCGTTCATCAGAAGCGCGCAAAAATTGCGCTCCCCGCCTACGACTTTTATAACGGTACTGTGTGAGAAATCGGCGGTTTCTACCAAAGCCGGAATAAAGCCGGAGGGTAGGTTTGAAACTTGCCTGGCACTGTTTTCACCGGCACAAAAAACCTTCGAATCTTGCCAGACACAATAGTCGTTGGCAGGAAATTGCTTTCCGAAGCTTAGATTTTCATAAGAGGATGGGGCACCGACAGCTGTGCCCGCCAAAACGCATAACGCCAAAACAAGAATTCGGCGTGCGAAAACAAAAGATTCCCTATATTCCATAGCAAAGCACCCCTGCCTTATGACTCGCCTGATGCAACCTCACACCCACCTCTCCCTCCAAAAAAGGGACTCTTCACCAAAGACCGAAGCACGTCCATCACGGCACCGGCAAAACACGAACACTGCCATTTGAAAATGAGAGTGTTCAATAAATTCGTTAGTTATACGTCAGTACAGCGCGCCTGTTCAAAGTGTTGGCAACTTCGTCAGTACCGGAAGCGGCCGGGCGTTCTTTACCGTAGCTGGCTACCGTGAGTTGGCTGCGTGGCGCACCCAGACCAACCATCAGGCTTTCAACCTCATGTGCCCTGCGCAAAGCAAGCTCATAGTTGTACTGCCCGGAAGCCACTCCGTCTGTATGACCTGCAATATTTAAAATCTCAGACGGATTCGCACGCAGGTAATCAGCATGCTTTTGCAACTCACCGATGTAAGAAGCCGGCACGGTCAAGCTCTTGTATTCAAAATAGACCGTAGTATCGGGAGGAGCCACATCTTGCATCGCGTCAGAGCCACTTTGGGGGCCATCTCCATAGTCATCAATCTCCAGCGTTTCCTCTTCTATCTCCACTATATTGCCGTCTTCATCCACGTAAATTACATCCTCATCTGTGTAAATCACATCCTCGTCCGGCGCATCCATCATCTCTTCAGAAATATAGTCTTCCTCCTGCTCATCGTCACCGCCGAACAGATCCCAATCAAGCAGGCTGGAACACGCCGATAAGCTAAGCGACAAAGCAAAAACCAAAAGCAGTCTGTAAATTCCCGGCATGTCTAAACTCCGCAACAAATGGGCTAAACCCTCAAAATATATCGGGCGTAAGCCTGAGCTTGCACCTCAACCCGTATTGCACCATGAATTGAAAAAAAACGCAAACAACCGAGCACTGTAAAAACTTTGAAAGCCCTGGGATGCCCCCTTGCGCGTACTTCAACTGTCACGCCCGAAAAACGTGAAGTTGCCCGATTCGTCACATCCTGCTTCTATGACCTGTCCTGGCATGAACGCCCCGCCAAGCAGCTTTTCCGAAAGAGGATTTTCCAGGTCATTATGGATAACCCTCCTCAAGGGTCTGGCTCCGTATCGTGCGTCATAACCCCTGTCGGCGAGCAACTCAAGCACTTTGGCACCGACCTCAAGCGACAGATCCTGTTCCTGCAAACGCTCGTTTAGCCGGGCGATTTGCAAAGCACAGATTTTGCGAATATCGTCCCGGCTCAGGGCATGAAACACCAGTATTTCGTCAATCCGATTCACAAACTCAGGGCGAAAAAAAGCGCGGGCCACCTCCATAACCGCTTCTTTCATGGCCTGATACTCATGCCCGGAAGCAAACTCACCGACCAGCTCACTGCCCAAATTTGAGGTCATCACAATAACGGTATTCCGGAAATCTACTGTTTTCCCCAAGCCGTCCGTTAACCTGCCATCATCCAGAACCTGCAACAAAACATTGAAAACGTCAGCGTGCGCTTTCTCTATTTCATCCAGAAGAACAACAGAATATGGCCGAGATCGCACGGCTTCCGTAAGGTAACCCCCCTGCTCGTAGCCCACGTAACCGGGTGGTGCTCCAATCATGCGCGCCACCGAATGCCTCTCCGAAAACTCGGACATGTCAATACGCACCATCGCACTTTCGGTGTCGAACAGGTAAGTCGCAAGCGTCTTGCACAACTCTGTTTTCCCAACACCGGTCGGTCCCAGGAAAAGAAAAGAACCATTCGGCTTGTTGGGATCAGACAGTCCGGCACGGGTACGCCGGATCGCATTTGAAACCGCCTTGACCGGTTCAGCCTGACCGATGACACGTTCCTGCAACGCACTTTCCATTACCAGCAACTTCTTTTTTTCTCCCTGCAGCATCTTATGCACAGGTATGCCGGTCCAATGTGAGGCGATACTGGCGATTTCAGCCTCACCAACGCGACTCCTGATCATGGTGTCCGGGTTGTCATCCGGTGCTGAAGAACCAGCCAGTTGCTTTCCAAGTTCGGGTATTCGCCCATATTGCAGTTCGGACATTTTCGCCAAATCGCCCTCGCGCCGGGCTCTCTCAAACTCAAGGTGCGCCTGCTCCAGCTGCTCTTTCAACTGTGCTGACCCCTGCATCACGGCCTTTTCTGCGAGCCACACCTCTTCCAGGTCTGCATAATTCTTTTCCAACTGATCTATTTCTTTTTCCAGATCCGCCAGCCGCTGACGCGAAGCCTCATCTTCCTCTTTACGCAACGCTTCCCGTTCAATTTTCATCTGAACCAGCCGCCGCTCAAGCCTGTCAAGACGATCCGGCTTGGAATCCATTTCAACACGAATGCTTGAGGCCGCTTCATCAATAAGGTCAATCGCACTGTCGGGCAAGCGGCGATCGCTGATGTAGCGTTTTGCCAAACGCACTGCCGCAATAATCGCCGGATCCGTAATATCTACCCCGTGGTGTACTTCGAAGCGCTCCTTGAGCCCACGCAAAATCGAAATGGTGTCCTCTTCCGAAGGCTCAACCACCAAGACTTTTTGAAAGCGCCGCTCCAGTGCCGCATCTTTTTCAATGTGCCGACGATATTCGTCTCTTGTCGTAGCCCCCAGACAATGCAAATCACCGCGAGCCAGCGCCGGCTTGAGCATATTCCCGGCATCCATGGCACCTTCGGTTTTTCCGGCACCCACCATGGTGTGGATTTCGTCTATGAACAGCACCACGTTACCGGCTTCCTGATCCAGTTCCTTCAACACCTCTTTCAGCCGCTCCTCAAATTCCCCGCGATACTTGGCACCGGCAATCAACGCTCCCATATCCAGAGACAACAACCGCTTCCCGACCAGACCTTCCGGAACCTCACGGTTCACGATGCGTTGGGCCAATCCTTCAACAATCGCAGTCTTCCCCACACCAGGATCCCCGATCAAAACCGGATTGTTTTTGGTGCGCCTTTGCAAAACCTGCACAACTCGCCGCACCTCCTCGTCTCGACCGATAACCGGATCCAGTTTTCCTTCAGCGGCCAGTTCGGTCAGATCAACTGTGTACTTCTTGAGCGCCTGACGCTGATCTTCCGCCCCGGCGGTGTCGACCTTGGCACCTTTACGAAGCTTGTCGATCGCTTCTGTCAAAGCGGCTTCTTTCAAACCTGTGGAAGACAACAGTGCCGCTTCCCGGCCCCCAACTTGCAACATCGCCAAAAGAAACATTTCGCTGGAAACAAATTGATCCCCGCGTTTCTGCGTGAGCTTCTCGGAGTGATTCAGAACCCTTGCCAGCTGAGACGATATATGAACCTCCCCCAGCTGCCCCCCTTGAACCTTGGGGACACCGTCAAGTGCCTGAGCAACTATCATTTGCAAGCTTCCCAGATCACCCCCGGACTGTTTCACGAGTTGCGACACAAAAGACTGGTCATCTTCCATAAATGCCTGTAAAACATGCAGTGCCTCGATGAACTGATGGTCACGAGCGAGCGCGATTGATTGCGCCCTGCCCAGTGCCTGTGAAAGCTTTGCGGTGATGCGGTCAGGATTCATGTTGTCTGCGTAACTGTGCCTGAAAACGAAGTTTTTTCAACCAGACATGACAAGGCTCAGACAAACCACGCCAAAGTTGCCATACGCCCGCACTGTCCATCCCGCCGGTAAGAAAAGAAACGCTCCGCATCCGTGTGGGTGCACAGATCTCCTCCATAAATGCTGTTGACACCAGCACGCCTCAGCCGATTCCAGACAAGCAAAGGGAGATTTGCAAGCCAGGCTCCAGTGTTGTCTGAGTAACTGTGCCTGAAAACGAAGTCTTTTCAACCAGACATGACAAGCTTCCCGGATCACCCCCGGACTGTTTCACGAGTTGCGACACAAAAGACTGGTCATCTTCCAGGAATGCCTGTAAAACATGCAGCACCTCGATGAACAGATGGTCACGAGCGAGCGCGATTGATTGCGCCCTGCCCAGTGCCTGTGAAAGCTTTGCGGTGATGCGGTCAGGATTCATGCTGTCTGAGTAACTGTGCCTGAAAACGAAGTCTTTTCAACCAAACATGACAAGGCTCAGACAAACCACGCCAAAGTTGCCATACGCCCGCACTGTCTATCCCGCCGGTAAGAAAAGAAACGCTCCGCATCCGTGTAGGTACACAGGTCTCCTCCATAAATGCTGTTGACACCAGCACGCCTCAGCCGATTCCAGACAAGCAAAGGGAGATTTGCAAGCCAGGCTCCAGTGTTGTCTGGCAGGAACGCCAACGCATCGTCTTCGTTTGCATCTACGAAAACAGCACGCATATCGTCCCCAACCTTATAAGCATCGGGGCCGATGGTCGGGCCTATCCACGCCAGCAACTCACCCGGGGGCACAGCAAGTGCCTGCACCGTCGCTTCCAGTATGCCGGCAAAGAGGCCACGCCACCCGGCATGCGCAACGGCAACGGCGGTGCCAGTCCGGGCGCACAAAACAACCGGGGAACAGTCTGCCGTAAGAACTGCACAGGCTTGACCCGGATTGAAACTGACACTTGCATCTCCCGATGGCGCCAAGGAGGAATCCTGGCTGACGATAACAACCCGGTTACCGTGTTCCTGCTGCAGCCACCGAGGCTCGCCGGACAAATTCAGGCTCTGAGCTAATAAGTGCCGATTGTGAAGCACGGTCTGCCACTGATCCAGAGACCTTGAACCCAAACTGAAATCGCCGTTGGTGCCACCTTTGCGAGTAGTCGTACAGGCAAAGACATTATTGGGAGCCGGCCAGTCCGGCCGTACAAATTCAAGATCGTTGCACTCTTCATGAAGCATCGGTTCTCCGGAAACATTCAGACCCACTCAAAACTTGCCTGATTATATCCCGCACATACGCAGGGACAATCCACGGCGAACGGGCTCGGGCGAGAGCAACGGCTATTCTTGTTGCCAGGGAAAAAGCGGGCTGCATTCCACTATCCCTTCAAGCATCCGGCATACGCTGTTGCAAATATGCGCTTCATCAGGAGGTTAGGCCACTGCTTCGCCAACCCGCTTTCACAACGCGACATTGCGCGCCAATCTGGTTCGCGGATGTTTGCAAAGCCATTGTGCTCGGTGTGCTTCACTTTGAACCGCTCTTCGACCTCATGCCAGTGCACTGACTGTATCTGGGTGTCTGGACACGCATGGTCTCGAAACGGGGTGTGGGGCGGGGGCGCATGACACCACCTCGCTTTCGCGACGCAACATGGCCGTTTTCAGTCATTGCACAGTTGCTTTCTCAAATGATCGCCAGCCACGTACGTCCAAGCCGCCAACATGGTTTTGTCATCCTTGCGCACCAGTACCAAAACTCGCTTGTAGAGACTTCGTCCACAGGGATGAAAGCCTTCCAGACGGTCAATGTCAGGAAGGCGAGAGGCGGGGGCGTCGAAACAAAGAAGCTCACCAGGCACGAGGCGCCAAAGCTCCGGTTGTGCAAGCCTTGGAATCGAGTGGCTTAGTGAAATGAGTTGCTCGTGAAAGCACTCCTGAGTCCCCACATCTGCCAAGGGGTCGGCAGTCCCGTAGGCAAGAATATCCTCGTCTGGCACCACCAAGGCCGGGATGTCGGATGTGAATTGATAAAGACGGCCACGCACCCTGGCTTCCTGGATTTGCAGTGCTCCACGACAATAGCGACCGTGGTTTCGACGACCTCTCATCAACGTGCCGTAGACAAAAACTCTCAGGCTCTTTGCGCTCCTTTCCTTTGTGAGTTCGCACTGCTTCATGCTCGCTCCAAGCCGTTCAACGCAGATGACGCACGGCACCTTGCACCAGCCGAATCCGGAAGCCTGCCTGCAGTACGCTGCAAAGAATTGCCCAAAGGAAGGTCGGTATGTGGCGTACATTCACCACACCAAACCTTCTCATGCCCCGACGCTGGCGTATAACGGTACCTGACCAAGCATCTGCAAAGAATACCTTGCGCATACAGGGAGTGTCACCGCCAATGTGTGAACCCCCGCAAAATTGCCCGCCAAAAGAAAAAGGTCAGTCCTAGCACCACAGTCGCCGCAAAACCCGGGAATCACTAGCCAGAACATATACCGCCACCAACCTTCATGGGGCTGAGAAAGATAGAACACCGCAGCATTCTTCCTGATCTGACAAAGAGTGGGTTTCGAATATAGAATCCTGTACCCCGCGCTTGGCGATCCAAGCAGCAAGGAGATTGACAAACACCGGGAGGTACACGATGACAAAACCACAGACCATGAAAGCATATATCACCAGAAGCTACGGAGCCGATGCCCGCTTCGAGGTCACCGACCTCCCCATCCCCGAACCCGCCGAAGGACAGATCCGTATCGCAGTAAAAGCGACGAGCCTGAATCCCGTTGACAACAAATTACTCCGAATGGGATTGGACATAGCCCCCGAGTTGCCAGCTGTTCTGCACAGCGATGTCGCAGGCCTTGTGCACCAAGTCGGCGCAAAAGTAACAGGGTTCCAGCGCGGTGACGAGGTGTACGCCTGCGCCGGTGGATTCAAAGGTCTGAGCGGCGGTGCCTTGGCTGAATACATGGTCGCAGACGCACGTTTCGTCGCACACAAGCCCCGCACCCTCGACTTTGCTGCCGCTGCCGCACTACCACTGGTTTCCATTACCGCCTGGGAAGGCCTCCTGGATCGAGCCAAGCTCAGCCCCGGTCAGCACGTGCTCATTCACGCCGGAGTCGGCGGAGTCGGACACATCGCCATCCAGTTGGCAAAAATCAAGGGGAGCCGTGTCGCGACGACCGTGTCAAGCAGGGAGAATGCGAAAATCGCCAGCAGCCTGGGAGCCGATGAAACCATCCTCCACCAGGAACAAAGCGTGGAAGAATACGTGCAAGAACTGACCGACGGACAAGGGTTTGACATCGTCTTTGACACAGTCGGCGGAGAGAATCTCGACCGCTCATTTGCGGCCACACGAAACAAAGGACAAGTCGTCAGCATTCAGGCACGCACGACCCACGACCTTAGCCTCCCGTTTGGCCGTGGACTCAGCATTCATCTGGAAAGCATGCTGATCCCCCTGCTCACCGAAGTCGGTCGCGAGAAACAGGGAGAAATTCTGCGCGAAGTGGCCAAGCTCGTTGACGAAGGAAGACTCAGACCGCTCATCCACAAACAACGCTTCACTTTTGACGAAGTAAACGCAGCCCATGCGCTATTTGAGGCAAATGGGCATACCGGAAAAATCCTGCTGACCCCGTAACAGTCGCCCGACAAAGCAAAAAACATCGACTTGGTTCCCACCCCGCAACGCCACCAAAGCAAGCGACAGTCAGCCGCCAAAAATCTTCCGGCCTTGGCCGGACACCTGCTTTGGCCGGCTCATACAGCGTACAAACAACACTTGCCAATTCTCAAGTTTCACTATGCCGCACCCGCATATCTGGACATGGATTACAGTCAGGATACAATCGGGCAATGACTAACTCAGAGAAAAGGGCTGTGAATAAGACGCTAATTTTTTGTTTTGACGGCACGTGCAATGACCCTGGGGATGTAAAGAATTATGCGGAAGACCAGAGCATCACAAATATTCTGAAGTTGCACATTCTGTTTGGAGGCACGATCCCGACCAGTGGTCGCACGCTCCAGGTCAAAGATGGCTTGGAGCAACGAAGCTTTTACTACTCTGGCGTAGGAACCCGCGGTGACCGGTTTAGGAGACTCCGCAACATGGTTTTTGCTTTTGAGCATGAGGATGTTAAGTTCATCCTGAATGATGCGGTTGAAGACCTGAAAAAACACCACGAGAATGGTAGCCGCGTTCTGGTTTTCGGTTTCAGCAGAGGAGCCGCCTTGGCGAGAAGGTTCGCATCAGTTGCAAAAAAGAGGTCGAACATAAAAAGCTTGGAAATTAACTTTCTTGGTGTTTTTGATACGGTTGCATCTATCTCTTCTCCTTCCCGCGGAATAGGAACTGACCTTAGTGTCGAAACGAAGCCAGCGAGTGATGTGGTTTTCGAAAACGGCATAATGAGTCAGGATGTCAAAAAGGCGGTTCATTTGGTAGCCCTTGACGAAAACAGAATTGCTTTCCAGCCAACGCTTTTTGACTACGATCCGAACAGAAGAATTACCGAAGTTTGGTTCCCAGGTGTCCATTCGGACGTGGGCGGAGGCTATTGGTACGATGGCCTGTCAGACTCGGCACTTGAGTACATGATCAAAAAAATTGAGCAGGAGTGCGGTAAATATGTCCGGATTTACAAGTCCGAAGATGTTAATGACAACCAACTAACCGGCAAGAAACGCAACAATGACAAAGACTACACGCAAATTACAAAAGACGATATAAAAAGAAAAGCTTTGGTCGATGGGATTCTTCACGAACATGGACGGAAAACAACCAGCATACAGACTGCCGTAACTGCTGGCATAGCAACTGGCGTAGTAGCTGGTATAGCAGTTGGCATAGCTGTTGGACTAATATCTAGCTTAATGACTGGCTTAATAGCTGGCGTAATAGCCGGCATAATAGTCGGCTTAATAACTGGTGTGCTAGTTGGCATGCTAGTTGGGGTAATAGTTCATCGAATGATTAGCACAAAAACGCTGCATCCCAGAGATGTCAGAATCGCAGATAGCCCTCTCAGGGTGCATCCGATGGTTCATGCATCCGTTCAACACCGCTATAAAGAGGTTAGGGGATACCGTCCATACGCACTAAGAAACGTAAAGTACGTTGTGGTCGCAGATGACGACACAGTCAGCGAAGTCAGGCAAGGCATCTCGGAACTTTGGGTGGATAAAAAACAGGAGTCATCGACCCAACATAAACAGCTACCTGCTCGTTCTGCTGAGTGTCACTAGAGGCTTCACCCGAAGCACGTCTGCCCTCACCACGATTCCCGTAGGTAACAAGCGAGCCACGGGCCTTCAGCGAGCCAGGCGAAAAGGCCGGCTATGCCAAGGGCTCCTACTTGTAAGCACGGAGGGTCAGAACCCACAAAGGAAGCTGCTTTATTGCCCTGAAACAATTCTGAATCGGCCACATTCAAGTAGGGAAGCTTCGCCGAAAATTTCGACGCCAAATTCCGGAATCTTTGAGAGAAGCAACGCCGCTTTAGCCGGCTCACAACGCACAAGCAACACTTGCCAACTTTCAGGTTTCACTATGCCACACCCGCATGTCTGGACGTAGGTTGCGGTCACGGTATAATTGGCGGTGGTTGACCTAAAGAAAGTGAATAGTTGTAAACAAGGAATGGCTAAGAACAAAACACTAATTTTTTGTTTTGACGGCATGTGCAAAGATCCCGAGGATGCTAGAAAACGCGCGGAAAACGAAGAAATCACAAATATTAAGAAGTTGTACGAGCGGTTTAAAGACTGCTCCTGTGATGAATCCACAAGCCAGAACAATAAAAACTTGTGCCAACAAAGCTTTTACTATCTTTGCGCAAGAACCCGTGCTGGCTGGTTCAGGAAGTTCCTCAACATGTTTTGTTCTCCTGAGAATGGGGATGATGAGAGAATCCTGAATACCGCGATTACAGACCTGCAAAAGCACCCCCAAAAAGACAACTATTTGTTGGTTTTCGGTTTCAGCAGAGGAGCTGCCTTGGCGAGAAGGTTCGCATCAGTTGCAAAAAAGAGGTCGGAAGTAGAAGGCTTTAAAATTAACTTTCTTGGTGTTTTTGACACGGTTGCTGCTATCTCTGGAACTGACTCTGATGCAGGAACGAAGCCTACGTGTGATGTGGTTTTCAAAGACGGAGAGATGAGCCGGGATGTCCTAAAGGCGGTTCATTTAGTGGCTCTTGACGAAAATAGAATCACTTTCCAGCCGGCACTTTTTGACTACGACCCGAAAAAAAGAATTACCGAAGTTTGGTTCCCGGGCTTGCACGCGGACGTTGGCGGAGGCTACCAGGACGCTAGCCTGTCAGACTTGGCACTTGAGTACATGATCGAAAAAGTAAAGCAGGAGTGCAAGGAACATGTTCGTATTCCCGAGTCCGGAGATATTCCTTGCAAGCGACTAAATGACAAAAAATGTGAGCGAATTACACAAGTCCATATGAAAAGTAACCCTTCGGTTGATAAGATTCTTCACGAACATAAGCGGGGAAAAACCGGCATAACAGCTGTCATAACAGCTGTTATAACAGCTGGCTTAACAGGTGGCTTAATAGTTGGCTTTGTAGCTGGCGTAATAACTGGCTTATTAGCTGGCGCAATGGCTGGCGCAATGGCTGGCTTAATATCCGGTTCAATAGCTGTCGGAATAGCTGACGTAATGGCTGGCTTAACAGCTGGCATAATAGCTGGCGCAACAGCTGGCGCAACAGCTGGCGTAATAGTTGGCATGATAGTTAGTGTAATAGTTGGCGTGATAGTTGGCAAAAAGGTTTACAAAAAGATTCGCAAAAAAAGGCTGCATCCCAGAGAGGTCAGAATCGCAGGGGATCATCCCGAATGTAAGCATCCTATGGTTCATGAGTCTGTTCAACTCCGCTATAAAGAGGTTGAAGGATACCGTCCACATGCACTAAGAGACGTAAAGTACGCTGTGACAGGCCATTGCCGCCAGCTCAGCGGAGAAGAGCAAAAGACCACGGGGCTTAAGTACAAAGTGACTGCAGATGACAAACAGGTTGGCGATGTCAGGCAAGGTGCCTCGGGGCTTTGGGAGGAATAAAAACAGAGGTCTCCGACACAATATAAACAGCTACCAGCTTTTTCTATCGGGTATCGCAAGGGGCTTCACCCACAATGCGTCTGCCACTGCCACGATTCCCGTAGGGGCTAAGCGAGCCGCGTGGCATCGGGAGACTAAGCGAAAAGGCCGGGTATGCCAAGAACTCTCCATAATAGGTGGAGGGTCAGAATTCATAAAAGATGCTGTTTTATTGCCCTGAAACAGCTTCTGTATTGATTGCATTCAGCTTGGCAGGCCTTCGCCGAAAATTTCAACAACAAATTCCTGAATCTTTGAGAGAAGCAACGTTGCTTCGGCCTGCTCACACGGCACACAAGCAGCACTTACCAATTTTCATGTTTCACTATGTCGCACCCCCATATTTGGACGTGGATTACAGTAATGGTACAGTCGTGCGATGACTGTCTTGGAGGCAGTGAATAATTGCTAAGGAGGAAAGGCTATGGAAAAAATAAAAGAAACGCTAATTTTTTGTTTTGATGGCACGTGTAATGACCCTGAGGATGTAGAGAATTATGTGGAAGACCTGAGCATCACAAATATTCTGAAGTTGCACGTTCTGTTTGGAGGCAATTTACGTAGTGAATCCAAAAACCAGACCTACAGCGGCGCGATCACGACCAAGGATGGCTTACACCAGCAAAGCTTTTACTATCCAGGCGTAGGAACCTACGGTTGGTGGCTTAGGAAACACTGCAACACAGCTTTTGCTCCTAAGCACGTTTTTTCTGATGTTAAGAAGATCCTGAAGAAAGCGTTCAAAGACCTGAACGATCACTACCCGAAAGACAGCCGGGTAGACAGACATGTTCTGGTTTTCGGTTTCAGCAGGGGAGCCGCATTGGCGAGAATGTTTGCAGCAGGGGCAAGAGAGAGGTCAAAAGATAAAGACTTGAAAATTGACTTTCTTGGTGTTTTTGACACAGTTGCCGCTATTACTTCTATTCGTCGCGGATTAGGGATTGACTTTAGCCCAGAAACGAAGCCATCAAGTAGTGTGGTTAACGAAGAACCCAATATTAAGGATTATGTTCAGAAGGTGGTTCATTTGGTAGCCCTTGACGAAAACAGAACTGCTTTCCAGCCGACGCTCTTTAACCAAGACGGTTCGGATAGAATTACCGAAGTTTGGTTCCCGGGTGTCCATTCGGACGTGGGCGGAGGCTATTGCCACGATGGTCTGTCAGACTTGGCACTTGAGTACATGGTTAAAAAAGTAAAGCAAGAGTGCAAGGAATACACTAAGATTCAAGACTCCAAAGAAGTTGAATACAACAAGCAAATTACAAGAGACGATATAAACAGAAAGGCTTTAGTCAATGGGACTCTCCACAAACATAAACGAAGAGCAACTAGCATGGCAACTGCCATAATTACTGGCATAGTAGCTGGCATAGCAACTTACGCAATAGCTGGCGTAATAGCCAACGTAATAGTCGGCACAATAGTTGGCGTAATAGTCGGCACAATAGTTGGCGTAGTAGTTGGCAAAAAGGTTGGTAAAATGATTTGCAAAACACTGGATCCCAGACAAGTCAGAATCGCCGGGAATCCCCCCAAAAAAGAGCATCCGATGGTTCATAAGTCTGTTCAAGACCGCTACAAAGAGGTTAGAGGGTATCGTCCACATGCACTAAGAGACGTAAAGTATTTTCTGAACACAGATAACAAACAGATCGGCGAGCCTAGGAGAGGCGTTTCGGCTCTTGGGATGGAACAAAAAACAAAGTTCACCGGCACAAAATAAACAGCTGACTACCTTTTCTGCTGAGTATCGCTAGAGGCTTCACCCACAATGCGTCTGCCATCACCACGATTCCCATAAGGGACAAGCGAGTCACGAAGCTTCGGCAGGCCAGGCGAAGGGCGGGTATGCCAAGGGTTCCCCCGCTTAATAATTACGGGGGATCAGAACTCACAAAAGAAGCCGCTTTATTGCCCTGAAGTAGCTTCTGTGTTGATTGCATTCAGGTTGGCAGGCTTGGCCGAAAACTTCAACGGCAAATTTCGGAATCTTTGAGAGAAGCAACTCTGATTCGGCCGGCTCATACAACGCGCAAGCAGCACTTACCAATTTTCATGTTCCGCTATGCTGTACCCGCATATTTTGACGTGGATTAAAGTTATGGTACAGTTGGGTAGTGACTGCCTTGGAGGTAGTGAATGGTTATAACGGAGAAGGGACTATGAAAGAAACACTGATTTTTTGTTTTGACGGCACGTGCAATGACCCTGAGGATGCTGAGGATCGTGCGAAGGACGGGAGCATCACAAACATTCTGAAGTTGCACATTCTGTTTGGAGGCGATTTAAGCAATGAAGCCAAAATCCCGACCGATAACGGCTCGCAGCAACGAAGCTTTTACTATTCTGGCGTAGGAACCTACGGTTTTCTACTTCAAAAGTTCTACAACATGGCTTTCGCTCCTGAGAATGCGGATGTTCGGAGGATCCTGAATGCAGCGATTGATGATCTGAAAGATCACCACCATGAAGACTGCCGTGTTCTGATTTTCGGTTTCAGCAGAGGAGCTGCCTTGGCAAGAAGGTTTGCAGCAGTCGCGAAAAAGAAGACGGGAATAAAAAACTTGAAAATTGACTTTCTTGGTGTTTTTGACACGGTTGCTGCTATCTCTGGAACTGACTTTAGTGCCGAAACGAAGCCAGCGAGTGATGTGGTTTTCGAAAACGGCATAATGAGCCAAGATGTTCTGAAAGCGGTTCATTTGGTAGCCCTTGACGAAAACAGAGTTACTTTCCAACCGACGCTTTTTGACCACGAACCAGATTCGAACAGGATTACCGAAATTTGGCTCCCGGGCGTTCATGCGGACGTGGGCGGAGGCTATTGGTTCGATGGCCTGTCTGACTTGGCACTTGAGTACATGGTCAATAAAATAAGGGAGGAGTGCGTGGGGTATGTTCGGATTATCAACCCCAAAGAAGTTGATTACGTCCAGCTAAATGACGAGGACGATACACAAATTACAAATGACTGCATGACCAGGAAGGCCTTGGTCAATGGGAAACTTCACGAACATAAACCGATAATACTTCGCGGAAAAAGGCTGCATTCCAGAAAAATCAGAATCGCGAAGGGTTCACCCGGGGTGCATCCGAGGGTTCATGCATCTGTTCGGCTCCGCTATAAAGAGGTTCCAGATTACCGTCCGCGTGCATTAGAAGGCGCACAGTACGTTGTGACAGGAACTTGTGAACGGCTCAGCGAAGCTAAGTACGTGCTGACTGCAGATGACAGCCAAGTCGGCGGAGTCAGGGAAGGTGCCTTGGGACTTGGGGATGAATAGAAACAGGAGTCACTGACCCAACATAGACAGTTGCCTGCTCTTTCTGCTGAGTGTCACTGGGTGCTTCAACCCGAAGCATGACTGTTGTTGTCGCGATTCACGTAGGAAGCATACTTCGGTTGGACTAAATCGCGTTGGAGCGGCGTACGGTACGTTGTGACAGGAACTTGCAGACGGCTCAGCGAAGCAGAACAAAAAGCCTCGGGGCGTAAGTACGTTGTGACTACAGACGACAGCCAAGTCGGCGGAGTCAGGGAAGGCGTCTCGGAACTTGAAAGAAAATAAAAACAGGGGGGACATTGACCCAATATAGACGGCCGCCTGCTTTTTCTGCTGAGTGTCACTGGGGGCTTCAACCCAAAGTACGTCTTCCGGCGTCGCCGGGTAGCTCCAACCCAAAGCACGTCTGTCGTCGCCGCGATTTCTGTAGAGGGCAAGCAGTTCACGCTACTTCGGCAGGCCAAACGAAAAGGCAGACGGGTATGCCAAGTGCCCCCACTTATAAGTACGGGGGTTGGGGATCACAAAAGAAGCCGCTTTATTGCTCTGAAACAGCTTCTGAATTGATTGCATTCAGGCTGGCAGGCTTCGCCGAAAACTTCAACGACAAATTCCGGAATCTTTGAGAGAAGCAACGTTGCTTCGGTTGGACTAAAGCGCGTTGGATCGTCGGCCAATACAGTACAGAACAAAAGGGCGACATCCGGGTAACCTCCCGGCGACAGAAGAAAACTTCAGGCTTTCGCGCGTCGCGCCAAAGCTTCAAGAATACGCATGGTGCGTTTGGCATCCTCTTCGGCTTCGGACTTCGATGTGAGCAGCATTTCTTGGCATGACAGGGCAACAGCCGGGTAACCTCCCGGCGACAGAAGAAAACTTCAGGCTTTCGCGCGTCGCGCCAAAGCTTCAAGAATACGTATGGTGCGTTTGGCATCCTCTTCGCTTCTGACTTCAATGTGAGCGGCATTTCTTGGCATGACGCTGCGAAGACGTTTGTCCAGACGCTCTCGTGCAGGTGCTGACATATCACTGAAATCCGCCAATACCTTGCGACTGATCTTGCCGCGTACTGTCACGCGATGTGGACCAAATAAACCGAACTGCCTGTCGCTGCCGACAACCTTCAATCCACGAAAATAGACTTGGTGAAAAACTTCAGGGCAGGTGTGCTTGCGAACGCAAAATTTGGCAACGAATGCAAACCACTTTGGATTGACTGCAACAACATTCGCTGGCAGCAGGTCTCTCAATTCCTGATACGCCGTTGGCTCATTCTTCGGAGGCGGAACAATTTTGATCGGCAATTTTTCGCCGCGTAATCGCGCACCACATATAGTCGTGATCTGGGAGTGGCTAAAGCCTTTTTCCAGGTAATAGTTCACATCGGAACGTGAGCATTGTGCCTCGACTGTCGGCGATAACACTAAAGCCAAAAGGACAACACACATAGCCTGGAGCAATGCGCAACGGGTGTGGGGATTTCGTCTCTTGGTCATCGCGGTCACCTTCATCCTGACAGCATACACAAACAAAACGGTATTTCAGAAGGAGTCATACCCGCCAACAGGAGGGTATCCAAAAAACCTTTCAGCAAAAACCGGGAAGCCAAGAACTGACAATCAACAGCTTGCGCACTGCTCGGCAATACAGCTTTTCCAGCGAAAAGCTAAAATTCAATCAGCTCCAGCCGCCCCACTATGACTTAACAGAGTCGTCAAACCCCTAGGCTTCTGGAACATCTTGTGGCTCCACCTGCTCTGGGTGTGCCAGAATAAAGTCTCTGCAGACCTCGCTTAATTGATCATCTGCGATAGTTGCAGAAAGAGGCGTGCCATTTACCTGGTTTTCCGCTTCCTCCCTGACTTTCGCTTTCCAGTTATCTTGTATGGCAATCAGATCCTCTCCACTCGGCGGGTTTTTGAACTTCTTGCCCTGTTGACTCAAAGCGACATCTACCTTTCTACCAAAATTCTCTATACCTCTGAGGGCTTGTCCGGTAATAATATCGTAAACCTGTGGCGCATCTGCACTCATTTCAGCGCGGTCTTTACAAAGCTCGGCGAAAGTTTCCTTGCAAATATTGTCGAGGTCAAGTTGCCTTATCGCCCATCCTCCACCAGGGGTTTCCATTCTCACGTGGTTTGCTTTTGTTATCACCCTGTCCCTGAACTCCTCTGACAAACCATCACTGCGGTTTTTGGCAACAGAAGCAACACCTTTCTCATGTAACGCTTGATTGACACTGAAGGCAAAACCCTCGCCATCCCCGTAATTTTCACTAATGTTGTCGCCAATATCCTGCATGCTTACCTCACGGAACGAAATGGAAAATTGCGACTCTTGACTGGTCGTATCCCTCACCACATCCAAGTGTCCGTTCCCAAGAATCACCCCTGTATTAGAACTGTCAAGCCTTCTGGCCAAAACTCGCAAATAGCGCACTCGCAACGGAACACCTGAGCGCTCCAAAGTCTCAAGCCTGCTAACTTCTCGCTGTTTAGTCTTTCCTGTGATGCTTTTGTCGGCTTCAATGTCAGCCAAGACACTTTTGTAGACTGCTGATTGGCTGTCACTTAACGCACGTTTTTTCAGGTGTAAGTGAAACTGATCCTTCACCCAACAGATGGTCTTTCCAAAAAACTTGGTGCCACGCTCCTGAATCTGGATTTTTCCTGCCTTTACATCTGTGATTTCGAAACTCGAAGCACGTGCCAAGTCTCTTGAACTCAACAACGAACTGTAGTCGCTTACTCCCCTCATCATTTGTCACGCCCCCTTAAGTGCTAATCCTGATGCACAATTATACCACACGCCTTATTAAAAACATTGCCCCCAAGCGACCAACAAGTACGGTGGCCGTTGAGAACGAGACGACACCACTCACCTTGAAGCTTTGTCGCCTCCGTCCTTAGCGGTAACCCCGTAAAAATACGCCAGGCACCAACCGGACATCATCTGACGAAGACGCCTTGGTATCCGACATCAACGGAGGCCGCTACCCAAACTTGCACTTCGGTGTTTCCGTGCCAAAGCAACGAACCATCATCTGAACTCAACAGATGTGGTATTTTAGCAAAGAGGGTCTGAAGCACGCCGCCGGAGTGCAAATTCCGAGCCTGCTGCTGACTGCCAAGCGGCTCACCTGACAACAAGCAAAATTCCACCGAATGTTTTTGCAAGGTTGCCGGACAAATCTTGAATTCAGACACCCAAGGAGGTTGATTTTGGGCAATTTTGTATATGCTTAATCCGCGCTTCGTTGCGGGGAAGGTGGTAGGGAACCATCACTGGACGCCAACTTTACACTCTCTACGGGTCAAAGCGCCTGTTGACACATTTGTCGCCGGTCAGTTTGTCAAGCTGTCGCTTGAAATTGATGGCAAACAGGTTTCCCGTCCCTACTCGCTGGTCAACGCGCCCCACGAGGCGGTGCTTGAGTTTTATTCGGTCTTGATACCTGAAGGTAACTTTTCACCACAAATCCAACAGTTGAAAAAAGGTGACCAGATAGGCGTATCCGCCAAGGCGAATGGTTTCCTGGTTCTGGATGAAGTCCCGGCGGGTCGATTTCTCTGGCTTATTGCAACCGGAACCGGCATCGGCCCTTTTCTGTCTATTTTAAAAACAGACGCGCCTTGGGAGCGTTTTGAGCAGGTTCGTCTGGTTCATGGTGTTCGCCTCAGTAATGAGATTGTCTACACCGACTTGATAAAAAGCCTCCTGCATAAGCACGCCGGGTGCTTTGAAATGACCTCTTTCATCAGTCGCGAGCAAAAGGATTTTGCATTGCCGGGGCGCATACCGGCAGCCATTCGTAATGGCAACCTTGAGAAAGCAGCCAACATTCCGTTTAACGAAGAGTCTCAGGTGATGTTGTGCGGCAACCCGGAAATGGTCAAAGATGCCAGCGTTGCTTTGGAAGAACTCGGCTTGCGCAAGAATCGGCGCCGCACACCAGGGCACATTACGGTTGAAAATTACTGGTAAACGCATGGATACCGAGGAGCGCCGAGAATTCGCGAAAAATGCTGTGGCCTCTGGGGCATTGGCATTTGGAGACTACACGCTGAAATCGAAACGAAAAAGCCGTTTCTTTTTTGATATTTCCCTGTTCAACAACGGTGAGGCGGCTACGCGTCTGGGAGAAATGTACGCCAAATCCATTCAGAGACTTGGGCTACCTTACGACCTGCTTTTCGGGCCAGCGTACAAGGGCATTCCGCTGGTGGCTCTGGTTGCATCCAGTCTGTTCAGAAGCTTCGGGCGAAACGTGGGCTATGCATACAATCGCAAGGAGCAGAAGTCACACGGCGAAAAAGGCAGCTTGGTGGGACATCTCTTACCGGGACAAAAGGTGATCATCGTCGACGATGTTCTCACGGCGGGTACGGCAGCACGCGAAACGCTCGATAGATTGAAGGCTTGCGGTGCTGAAGCGGCGGCGCTGATCGTGTGTTTTGACCGCCAGGAAAAAGGACAGACAAAGGGTTCGGCAAAAACCGAGCTGGAAGAGCTCTACGGCCTGCAAGTCTGTAGCTTGTTTGATTTCTCCGACCTGACACCTGAGGTACAAAACCGCCTTCGTCCTGCACCTCATGAGTCCGGGCACCGACCTTCAGGATTCAGGAACGCCGAGAGCCGGTAACATTCCCTGGATACCGTGACCTAAAAGTCACACCGGGAGCCTGCAAAAGCCGAACTGGAAAGGCTCTACGGCCTGCAAGTCTGTAGCTTGTTTGATTTCTCCGACCTGACACCTGAGGTACAAAACCACCTTCGTCCTGCACCTCATGAGCCCGGGCACCGACCTTCAGGATTCAGGAAAGCAGAGGGCCGGTAACATTCCCTGGATACCGTGACCCAAAAGTCACACCGGGAGCCGGCAAAAACCGAGCTGGAAGAGCTCTACGGCCTGCAAGTCTGTAGCTTGTTTGATTTCTCCGACCTGACACCTGAGGTACAAAACCGCCTTCGTCCTGCGCCTCATGAGCCCGGGCACCGACCTTCAGAATTCAGGAAAGCAGAGAGCCGGTAACATTCCCTGGATACCGTGACCCAAAAGTCACACAGGGAGCCGGCAAAAACCGAGCCACGCTTTTGGTCGACCTTCTTCCATCATTTCTGGCTGCCGGGTGACACGGCAGCCAGAATCACCCTAAGCTTCCAGTCGTCGAGGCAAGACTCACCACCAGCCATCAGGAGCGAATTTCAGCGTCCCCGGTGTGCCCAAAGCCGCCGCTGCCACGCTCTGTTTTTTCAAAGTCCTCCACAACAACAAAAGCAGGCCTCACGATGGGAAGAAAAACCAGTTGGGCAATCCTCATCCCCGCTTGTATGCGCAAAACTTCCGAACCACGATTCCAGCCGGACACCAACAACTCGCCTTGATAGTCTGAATCTATCAGCCCTACAAGGTTTCCCAGTACCAGACCTTTTTTGTGAGCCAGCCCGGAACGAGGCAAAATCACGGCAGCCAGGTTGCTGTTGCCGATGTGGATTGCCAACCCGGTTTTAATCAATTGCACATTCCCGGGGTGTAAAACAATTTCTTCATCGATGCAGGCAACCAAGTCCAAGCCTGCCGAGCCAGACGTTGCGAACTTTGGGAACGAAAAGTCCTTTCCGATGCGCGGATCGAGAATTCGCAGTTGAACTTCAACAGACAATACGCAAACCTGGACGATCCCGCAAAAGACCCCGCAAAGGAACTTTCCGGTGGTCAAAGAACTGCTGCTTCCCTGGAACACCGTTCATGCCATTTGCTGCCAGCAGGTCAGCATTTTTAGGCTCAGATCTCACGCGACGTCTCGTCTGCTGCCATTAGCCGGAAACAACGGCTCGGCTTTGAGCAAGCTACGAGGCAAGACGCGCAACAAGGCAGACACCAGGCTGTCAATGTCTTCCTCGCTATGCATGGCTGACAAACTGATTCGTAACCGTGCCGTGTTTCGTGGAACAGTCGGAGGTCGTATCGGCAACACTTCAATCCCTTCCTGCAACAGTTTGTCTCCCAACTCGCAGGCCAAGGAGGAAGAACCGGTCACAAGCCCCTGAATTGCGGTTTGAGAATCAAGGCAGGGCAAAAGTGATTTTTGTGCAAGTTCGCGAAACTGCCTGATCCGCGTCTGCAGTGCTTTCCGCCGCCATGGTTCCTCCTCAATGAGATCCAGGCTCACAAGCGTTGCGCAAGCCAAAGCGGCAGGCGGTGCTGTGGTGTAGACATAAGTCCGTGCTTTCTGGATTAGCAACTCAATGAATCCCTGGCTGCCCGCAACGAAAGCGCCAAAAGTTCCGCATGCTTTGCCAAAAGTACCCATCACTATCGGAACCTGATCCGAACCCAGTGCCAAATGCTCGGTCACGCCGGCTCCCCGCTTACCGAGAACACCAAAACCATGCGCATCATCCACGACCAGACAGGCTTCATATTTCTGGCACATCTCAGCCATCTCGGCAAGCGGTGCCAGACTCCCTTCCATGCTGAAAACCGACTCCACTGCCACCACAAATCTGCCGCCTTCATTGACAGGTGTGGGGAGGTGACGACAACGCTGCAATGCCTTTTCAAGGGCAGACAAATCACAATGAGCAAAGCGTTGCAACGAGCTGCCGCTGACACGCGCCGCATCAACCAGAGATGCGTGGTTCAGCCGATCCAGAAAAATCGTTCGTTTTCTCCCACCCAGTACCCCCAGAACCCCAAGGTTTGCCATGTAACCGGTTGAAAACAACAATGCTCGCTCACGCCCTGTAAAAGCGGCTAATTTTGTTTCAAGTTCCTCGTGGGATTCTCGATACCCGCTCAGCAGGCAGGATCCTCCCGTCCCCACCCCATACTTTTGCGCACCTTGGCAAAAGGCTTCGAGCACCCGCGCATCCTGGGCAAGTCCCAGATAATCGTTGCTGCTGAACGAAAGTAAGCGGCGGTGACCGACCCGGGGTCTCGTGGCGCATGATCCTTGCCTGGCAATGCGCCGGCGGAGCAAGCCATTTTCCGCCCAGCCAGAAAGCTCATTCCGCCAGCGTTTCTCGTTCATGTGAAGCAGGCGGAATGGTGGCGGATATGGAATTGTCTATGCCGAGACGACTGAAAAGCTGCTGGTCTTTCCAGACCGGCGCATTGGCGGCAGTCAATAATTTTTCGCCATAGAAAACGGAATTGGCACCCGCAAAAAAGCACAATGCCTGCAACTCATCGGTCATTTCTTCCCGCCCGGCAGACAAACGCACATACGCCGTGGGCATCATTATTCTTGCGGCAGCAATGACGCGAACCAGCTCAATCGGATCCAGGTCAGGGACATGCTCAAGCGGTGTCCCGGTAATGCGCACCAGGCAGTTAATTGGAACCGACTCCGGGTGCTCCGGCAAATTCGCGAGTTGCATCAACAACCCGGCACGGTCATCGCGGCTTTCTCCCATCCCGAGTATTCCACCGCAACAAACATGAATGCCTGCGTCTCGAACATTCTGAAGCGTGGTCAGGCGATCGGCGTACGTGCGCGTGGAAATAATGCTGCCATAAAACTCGGGAGAGGTATCAAGATTGTGGTTGTAATAATCCAGACCCGATTCGGCCAGTCGCTGCGCCTGAGGCACAGTCAGCATGCCGAGTGTCGCGCAGGTTTCGAGTCCCAGACCCTTTACCATTTCCACCATTTCAGCGACCCGC
The DNA here is from genome assembly GCA_965215765.1 of uncultured candidatus Poriferisulfidus sp. GTDB lineage: Bacteria > Pseudomonadota > Gammaproteobacteria > Poriferisulfidales > Oxydemutatoraceae. The sequence goes on from OZ244118.1 coordinate 2,703,697, forward strand.
TCCAAGTCCGCTTCCGACGGCGAGCGCCAGGCGGCTCCCATACAAAAACGTTCGGCTCCAGCTGCTTTCGCGGCTTTCGCCATTTCAAGCAATCTGGCGAGAGGCATCAGCTTCTCGCGATTGACCTCGGTGTGGTAATGCGCGCTTTGCGGGCAATAGGCACAGTCTTCAGGACAGGAACCGGTTTTTACGGACACCAATGTGCTGATTTGCATGCGGTTTGGGTCATGACAGGCGCGATGCGCACCATGAGCCTGAAACAAGAGGTCGTTGAACGGGGTGCCCAGCAACACCAACACTTCCTTCAGTGTCCAGTCATGACGGCTAGCTGGCAACAAGAAATTCATATCAAAGTGGCAAAAACCGATGTTTTCTACGCCATCGTACGCAGAAGCCTGAGAGACCAACCCTCCCTACGCATGGCAGGCTCAGTCTAAAGTGAGGCGGGTTGATGTCAACCTTTAACAAGGCAATGCGCACCGCGAGCAGAGGCGGAAAATTGCTGAAACACGCGGTCGCAACCCAAGGTAAAAGCCTGATCGACAGGCTGTTTCCTGTTTATTGCCCGGTGTGCATGGAACCTGCCAGTTCCGGGTACGTGTTATGCAGTTACTGCCTTGGGGAGCTTCCTGCTTTGGCGAAGGGTTGCCCGATTTGTGCCTCCCTGGTTCCGGCAAACCACAATGGGCCATGTCGGCAATGCCGTCTGCACAAACCATCTTTCTCGCACGTGTTCGCGCCTTTTTACTACGCACCACCTATTGACCGGCTGATACGCGATGTCAAGTATCGGGCACAGGTTCAGTACATCGGCACGCTCGCCAAACTACTCGCGCACGCAGCGGAAGCTGCCAACGTGCCCCATCCTGATTACTTTCTCGCCGTCCCTCTGCATCGCAAAAGATTCATCGTGCGGGGCTTCAATCAGTCTTTGGAAATTGCCTTGAAGCTGGGACGCCTGCTTGACGTACCCGTATTGCGTGGGTGCTTGCGCAAAACGCAGGCAGGACCGCCGCAGACTGCCCTGCCACTTCGCAAGCGATTGACCAGCCCACAAGGAACTTTTGCGGTACGCCGACTTCCTCCTGCCCGACACGTCACCATTATTGATGACGTCATGACCAGCGGCTCCACTGCCAACTCGGTGGCACACGCACTGCGTCAACACGCAAATGTGCAGGTATCGGTCTGGGTAGTTGCAAAAACTGGTTGAATACAAAATATCTTTCATCCGGCTGGGGGAAAGCCGGGTCAATCCGGCAAAATATCAACGAACAGACCCGAAAACACTGCGAGCCCCAGCCAGTGGTTGCTGGCGAAAGCGGCAATGCACTGTTCCGGGACGAAATCTTTGATCAGCCACTGCTGGTAGAAACACAAAAAAGCAGCAACAAGAATGCCCAAAAAGAACCACATTCCACGCTGATCCAGAAATCCGACAGTAATCAGCAACAGCAGCATGAGCAGCTGTAAAATCGCAATAAGCAAACGTTCTCGCCCGGCAAACAGAATCGCTGAAGACTTCACGCCAAGCAGTAAATCTTCGTCACGGTCGGCAAGGGCATACATCGTGTCGTATGCAACAGTCCAGACAATGCACGCCAGGTAAAGCACCCAAATACTGAGTGGTGGCGCACTCGCGTGAATAGCCAGCCATACCATGGGAACAGACCACCCGAACGCCACGCCCAGATGAAGCTGCGGCAGTGAATGCCACCGCTTTGCCAAGGGATACGTAACGGCCAGAAGCAAAGCCCCGCAAGCCATGAACAGAGCTTCCAGATTGAGTAACAGAACCAGAGAAAAAGCCAGCAGTAAAAGCAAGGCGGCGGCTGTCAGTGCTTCTGCCGGACGCAACTCGCCTGTGACCAGTGGACGGTTCCGCGTACGTGCCACGTGACCATCAATGTCACGGTCAAAAAAGTCGTTGAGCGCGCAGCCGGCGGCACGTAATAGCAACACCCCCAAAACGAAAACCAGAAAAACAAGTCGAGGAGGCTGGCCGGAACTGGAAATCCACATCGCCCATAAGGCGGGCCAAAGCAGCAAGTAACTACCAATGGGGCGATCAAGCCTGAACAGGCGGGCGTATGAGCCAAAGTTCCAGGTCATTTGCTTAGCTCCTCACGAAAATATTCTCACCTGCCATGAGTGGAAGCACGGCGGCGCAAACAAGTGTTCCGCAACACCACAATAGCTTCAGCCGCATGGCCGGAGGAAACGGCTGGCTGCAATATTCTCACCAGCAATGAGTGGAAGCACGGCGGCGCAAACAAGTATTCCGCAACATCACAATCCCAGCGAGTGAACGTCAGCATCCGGCGCATGGTCGGGGAAACGACTGGCTGCAATATTCTCACCTGCCATGAGTGGAAGCACGGCGGCGCAAACAAGTATTCCGCAACATCACAATAGCTTCAGCAAGTGAACGACAGCTTCCGGCGCATGGTCGGGGAAACGGCTGGCTGCAATATTCTCACCTGCCATGAATGGAAGCACGGCGGCGCAAACAAGTATTCCGCAACACCACAATATTTCAGCAAGTGAACGCCAGCATCCGGCGCATGGTCAGGGGAAACGGCTGGCTGCAATATTCTCACCTGCCATGAATGGAAGCACGGTGGCGCAAACAAGTATTCCGCAACACCACAATATTTCAGCGAGTGAACGTCAGCATCCGGCGCATGGCCGGGGAAACGATTGGCTGCAATTTTCTCATCTGCCATGAGTGGAAACACGGCGGCGCAAACAAGTATTCCGCAACATCACAATATTTCAGCGAGTGAACAACAGCTTCAGCCGCATGGCCGGGGAAACGACTGGCTGCAATATTCTCACCTGCCATGAGTGGAAACACGGCGGCGCAAACAAGTATTCCGCAACATCACAATATTTCAGCGAGTGAACAACAGCTTCAGCCGCATGGCCGGGGAAACGACTGGCTGCAATATTCTCACCTGCCATGAGTGGAAACACGGCGGCGCAAACAAGTATTCCGCAACATCACAATTTCAGCGAGTGAACGACAGCATCCGGCGCATGGTCGGAAGAAACGACTGGCTGCAATATTCTCACCTGCCATGAATGGAAGCACGGCGGCGCAAACAAGTATTCCACAACACCACAATATTTCAGCGAGTGAACGACAGCATCCGGCGCATGGTCGGGGAAACGACTGGCTGCTGCTTCTGCGGGACGTGCTTTCTGCAGGAAGTATGCCTGGGACTGAAGCGGCGTCCGAGAAATTTCAGTCCCAAGGCTCTCCCGCTCGAGCCAAAAGCCCCGAGGAACTGAAGCGGCTTTACGATATTTCGGAGCAATACGAGCCGGACAAACGCACCAACTCACTTGACTGATGCACCTTCCACCGCCCGCCAGAAACCGGCAAGAGGTTGGCGCGCCCGGAGAGACTCGAACTCCCGACCCCCTGGTTCGTAGCCAGGTGCTCTATCCAACTGAGCCACGGGCGCGCAAAGACCCACGAAAAGACAACGCATTTCAGCCGCCTTTGCCCGGATTGTGGAAAATCACGGGAAATTGCACTCTCAAACTGCAAGCAGGACACTCCCTGCCCGGCTTGGGTGCTATCGCCTCCCTCGTATCAAATCAAAAAATTCGTTGCGAGTCGCGTTGTCTGAACGAAAGGCACCCAGCATGGAGCTGGTAACGGTCATGCTGTTTTGTTTTTGCACACCACGCATCACCATACAAAAGTGTACTGCCTCTACGACGACCCCGACACCGTGGGCACCGAGTCCTTCCATCAGACTAGTGGCTATTTGCGTGGTCATTCTTTCCTGAACCTGCAATCTCCTGGCAAAAACATCCACGATTCTTGCCAGCTTGCTCAAACCGATGACCTTGCCGGATGGCAGATAACCGATGTGTACTCTACCGGTAATCGGCAAAATATGGTGCTCGCACAAAGAATAGAACTCAATATCCTTGACCACCACCATCTCCTCGCATTCGAGATCAAACAGCGCAGCACCAACAATTTCTTCCGGATCAACTTCATAGCCGCTGGTCAGAAAGCGAAACGCCTTGGCAAAGCGTTTCGGTGTTTTCAGCAGACCTTCTCGCCGCGGATCCTCACCAATTTGAAGCAGGATCTCAACCAATGCGTCCGCAATCAAACCTTCTTTCATCAAGGGCTCATGCTCTGGAGAGACTTTTTTCAGGGTTCGTTCAGGCATGGTTATCGGGCGCACGAGAGCAAAAAAGCGAGAATTCGCTTAGTGGCAGAAGCGGAGTGTACTGTTACTGATCATACAGATCATCAAAAACACCATCATTCACTCCATTCCCGCCCCGAATTTTTGCCCTGCGATATTGCAGATACGCGCTTTTTACCGTCTCGTAACCACTATCACTCACACCTGTACTTTCTATCAGTTTGGTTGCTGACAATGCACCAGACCTGCGACTGACTGTTTCCGTCGCCAAGAGCGCAGTTTCGGTCCGCGGATCGTGCAAAAAGCCAACCGGATAAATCAGAAAGTCTACAAACGTCCCCAGATGGCTTCTCACCGAGCCCGGCCCGAACAACGGCAAAACCAGGTAAGGGCCCGATGGGAACCCCCAGACTGCCAAAGTCTGACCAAAATCACTTTTGTGACTCTCCAGCCCCAAATCAGATGCCTGATCCACCAAGCCACCCACTCCAATCGTGCTGTTCACACCCAGCCGTCCGAGGTCAACAGCCGCGTCCTCCGCCCTGCCCTGCAACAAACTGTTCACGGCACTTGGAAGGTCGTGCAGATTAAGAAAAAAGTTACTGATCCCGTCACGCACCCCTTTGGGCACCAGTGCTTTATAGCTTTTGGCAATAGGTTTCAACACCGCACCATCAAAATGCCTGTTGAACGTAAAAACAGCCTCATTAAAGAATTTCAAGCGATCCTCGTCTACGGCTCTGTTTTTCGCGAGCGTTGACGACGTTTCCACCTGCGGCTCATCCATTGCCGCACAACCACCCAGGAAGGCAAGCGCCGCGAGCAAGCAAAATATTTTCCGTACATCCATCGGCTTGATTTTACCGAGTGTCTCTACGTGCCGCAAGCTTGAGACGAAGGGCACTCAAGGCGATGAAGCCACCGGCATCCCCCTGGCAATAAGCCCCCTCATCGCTGTCAAAGCTCGCCACCCGTTCATCAAAAAGCGAATGCTCCGATTTGCGGCCGTTGACGTGTACATTGCCTTTGTGCAACACCAGCCTCACCACTCCGCTCACGCAAGTTTGCGTGGCATCCACAAATTTTTGCAAAGCCAAACGTTCATCGCTCCACCAAAGCCCGTTATAGACCAGTCGCGCGTAACGCAACATCAGCTCCTCTTTGAGGTGCATCACCTCACGATCCAGAACCAGACTTTCCAAAGCCTGACGGGCGGCAAGAATGACTGTGCCGCCAGGAGTTTCATAGCAACCACGCGATTTCATGCCAACGCAACGGTTTTCCACCATATCCACACGTCCTACTCCGTGCTTGCCGGCAAGCTGATTCAGTTGCTCAAGCAACACTGCCGGCGACTGTTCATTGCCGTTGATCGCCACCAGATTACCAGCGCGAAACGCAAGCTCCAGGGTCACAGGGTCTTGGGGCGCCTCAGCGATGGAAGCCGTTCGCCTCCACATGGATTGTGATGGAGCCTTCCACGGATCTTCAAGCAAGCCCCCTTCGTAGGAAATATGGAGCAAGTTGGCATCCATTGAGTAGGGGCTTTTTTCCTTCTGCTTTTCCATCTCCAGACCTTGCGCCTCGGCATAATCCAGCAGAGATTTTCGGGAATCGAACTGCCACTCTCGCCACGGAGCCACGATGCGTACATCCGGTTGCAAGGCGTAGGCGGAAAGCTCAAAGCGAAGCTGATCATTTCCTTTGCCAGTAGCACCATGCGCTATGGTTTTCGCCCCTTCCAAAGCGGCAATTTTTAACAGGTACTTTGCGATCAGTGGACGCGAGATCGACGACCCCAGCAAATAATTCCCTTCATAAACTGCGTTGGCACGAAGCATGGGCCAAACAAAGTCGCGCACAAATTCCTCACGCAAATCGCTGACGTGCACTGATTCGGCACCAAGCTTCTGCGCCCGCAACCGTGCTGATTCCAGTTCCTCTCCCTGCCCGATATTTGCAGTAAAAGTCACGACTTGATAGCCGCGCTCCGCCTGCAGCCAACGCACAATGATTGATGAGTCCAGGCCACCGGAATACGCGAGTACAATTTTCTCCATTGGAGGTTCCCTTAGATCTGAAAAAAGCCGCTGACAAGGCGGCCTGACATAAAATAACGCCACCACAAAAGGCAAGGATTTTTTAGCATTTGGCTCCCAAAAACAAGCAAAAAAGCCGGAATGCCATCTGATGCCCCGTGATAGCATCAGAGGCATGCCAAGCACCCAAACCACCACTCTTAGCATCACACAACCAGACGACTGGCACGTGCATTTCAGGCAGGCAGAGCTTTTACGCTGGGCTTTGCCGCATACCACCCGGGTATTCGCCCGTGCGGTAGCCATGCCCAACGTGCATCCGCCCCTGGACAGCATGGCTGCATGCGAAAAGTACCACAAAGTACTGTGTAGCAACACGAGCAAGCACTTTCATCCACTCGTTGCTTTTCACTTGAGTGATCATACCAGTGCCGGCGACATCTACGCCCTTCGCCAACAAAAAGACGGGTCGGAAGCCAATTTTATCGCTGGCGCCAAACTGTACCCACGGGGGGCAACCACAAATTCCGAGCACGGCGTCAGTGATATTCGCCACATTCAATCTGCCCTGTCCGCATTACAGGAATGCGGTCTTCCTTTGCTGGTACACGGAGAGGATCCCAACCCGAAAACAGACGTTTATGATCGTGAGAAAATCTACATTGGCGAAGTCCTTGAGCCATTACGCCGCACATTTCCGGAGCTGAAAATCGTGCTGGAGCACATTACGACCAACGACGCTGTCACCTGGGTACGCAACCATCCTTTGAATGCGGCAACCATCACTCCCCATCACCTGCTGTTGAACAGGAGTGATTTGTTTGACGGGGGTTTGCGCCCGCACCGTTACTGCCTGCCACTCGCCAAAAGGGAAGAACACCGACTCGGTCTGGTGGCGGCGGCTTGCAGTGGTGACGCATGTTTCTTTGCCGGAACAGACAGTGCCCCGCACTATGTCAGAGACAAAGAAAGCGATTGCGGCTGTGCCGGCATCTTCAATGCCCCGGCCGCGCTGGAAACTTACACTGAGATTTTTGAACAGGCAGAGAGCCTGGACAAGCTGGAAGCTTTTATGAGCTTCAACGGCGCCCATTTTTACGGCCGCGAGCAAAATCGCAAAACCATCACCTTAAGACGCATGCCCTGGCAGGTTCCCAAAGTTTTACAGGCAGGGGAAAACGCGTGTGTTCCTTTCAGGGCAGGAGAAACTCTTTCCTGGCGCGTACAATCACTGGATTCATAGCCTCGCAATGGCAAAGAATTTAATCAAAAAGCGTTTTCGGGGATTTTTGCCCGTCGTTGTAGACGTGGAAACCGGCGGCCTGGTAGCCGCTACTGACGCTTTACTGGAAGTGGCAGCCATCACGATGAAGCTGGATGGAGAAGGGCAGCTTTCCCAAGACCGGGTATGGCACGGGCATATCAAGCCTTTTGATGGAGCTCGTCTGGATCAGGCGGCGCTAAAAATCAACCACATTTTTGAACCTTTCCACCCACTGAGAATGGCATTGTCTGAACAGGATGCGCTGGAATCCCTGCACTCAATGATCCACGAATGTCTGGAATCCAGTGAATGCTCACGAGCCATACTGGTCGGTCACAACGCCTTCTTTGATCTTTCTTTTATCAAGGCCGCGTGGCAGCGGAACAAGCTGCCAAGTTTTCCTTTCCATTCCTTTTCCAGCATAGACACCGTAAGCCTTGGCGTACTGGCTCACGGCCAGACCGTGCTTTCCAAAATTGCAACTGCTGCTGGCCTGGAATGGGATGAAGCCGAAGCACACTCGGCACTGTATGACACACAAATGACCGCAGAGATTTTCTGTCGCATTTTTAACAGTTGGCACAAGCAGGAAAGACGTCAGGCATAAGCCAGGCAAGTACCGCCACTTGCCTGTCCCCTGCCCCTTCAGACCCCAAGCCACAACGCCACGAGGCAGTTGCAACTCAAATGAAACACTGGCAACTGGCATCAGTACCTTTGCTTTCCTGAAAAAAACCGCCGGTCCGCCTGAAACCATTGGCTGAAATCAAAAATTCGCACACTTGAAAAGCTCTCAACAATCAATTGGTTGAAACAACCACCACCTCGCACCGACAAACAAAAATGAAAAGCAACGCTCTCAAAATGAACCTGAACCTACTCCCACCAGTGATGGCGGAAAAGCCCAGGCACTTGCCCACCAAGGCGGCATTAAGTAATGACGACTTGGATATCTGGCTTTTTCACGAGGACTGTCTCAAGTTCATGGACACGATGATCAAGAAACGTCCCGACGGCTTTTTTGACATGATCTTTGCCGACCCACCTTATTTTCTTTCCAATGGCGGCATAACCTGCCACGCTGGAAAAATGGCCAAAGTAAACAAGGGAGATTGGGACAAATCCAAGGGGCCGGAACTTAATCACGCATTCAACCTGGATTGGCTTAAGCGTTGCCAGAAGCTCCTGAAGCCCAATGGAACCATCTGGGTCTCGGGCACACATCATGTTATTCATTCAATCGGGTTTGCCATGCAGCAGCTCGGCATGAAAATTTTGAACGATATTGTTTGGCAGAAAGCTGCCCCACCCCCGAACTTGTCCTGCCGGTACTTCACACACGCCTCTGAAACCATAATCTGGGCGGCTCGAGAAGCGAGTTCACGCCATACATTCAACTATGCGGAAATGAAACAAGTGAATGATGGCAAGCAAACGAAGTCGGTGTGGACATTCCCTGCAGCGAGCCGGGAAGAGAAAAAATACGGCAAGCATCCTACCCAAAAGCCTGTGAGCCTGCTTATGCAAATCATCATGGCAAGTACCCATGAAAATGATCTTATTTTCGATCCCTTTGCTGGCAGTTCGTCAACCGGCGTCGCTGCTATACATCTGAACAGAAAATTTGCAGGTTGTGAAATTTCTGATGAATTCATTCAGCTTTCCAAGAAAAGAATCCGCGCAGCTATTGAATTAAAAGAAACCGAGAAATAAAAGGAAGTAAAGGCATGAAAAAAGGTGGGGTGGCAACAAAACAGGAACGGGCCGAAAGTTTGAAGCCGGCACTGATTTCCTTTCCCTGATACAGACTAAGCCGGGTTATTCAATCAGGAGTCCTGAAGAGAGAGCAGGTACAGACGTCCTTTTCGAAGGGGAGCTGGTTTGCAGATGCTTTAATGGCAGTGGTTTCCACAAATTTCTGAAAGAAAATAAAATTGACTGGAAATCAAGAATATCCGGAAAACTGATACCAGACACTGTATTGTTGGTCATTGTTCGGCAAACGCTGTTTGTCGTTGAAAAAAAATGTCAGTGGGTAAATGGTTCGGTTGATGAAAAACTTCAAACCTGCGATTTCAAGCGTAAACAGTACATAAAGCTGGTTTCGGGACTTGGATTAGAGGTTGAATATGTCTATCTGCTGAACGAGTGGTTCAGGAAGAAACGCTACGAAGACGTGCTTCGCTATATCACAAGCGTAAATTGCCACTATAAATTTGACGAACTTCCTGTCAAATGGCTGGGTTTGCCCATGAGAACAGACTAGTGTCAGGCGGGGATTTCTTCCTGCAAATAGACACTTGGAGACGGCAACCCGGGAGGGGGTTCAAACTTCATGCGCCGCTCCATTCCTGTCTCGCCGGAAAGCGCAGGAGGAGAGAACCGGGTAATCAGGCTCAGTTCCGTTGCGCAGACGGCAAGAACGCGTAAAGCTGCCTGCGAAAGTCGTCGGCAATGAGGTAAAAACAAGGCAGCAGCACCAGGATCAAGACTGTCGAAAAAATCAGGCCAAACCCCAAACTGACCGCCATAGGCGACAGGAAGGCGGTTTGCCCGCTGGCAAAGAAAATCAAAGGCGTGACACCCAGAAACGTGGTAATCGTGGTCAGCAAAATGGGGCGCACACGTTTGATCCCCGCCGCAACCAGCGCGTCTTCCCGGCTCAGACCCTGCTTTAACTGTTTAACGGTCTCGTCCATTAAAATCAGCGAATCATTGACAATGATCCCGATTAACGCGACCAGACCGACCATGGAAACAAATTGCAGGTTATGACCAAACAGCAAGTGGCCGAAGACAACGCCAATAAAGCCAAAAGGGATGGTAGCCATCACGACAATGGGCACCAGAAGCGTGCGGAATAAAATGACGAGAATAAAAAACACGAGAAAAAACGCGATCCCGGTAGCGAGGTACAGACCCTCGAAAGACTCAACGGTATCTCGTTTTTCCCCAAGATATACCAGCTTGCTATCAGGGTTGGCCGCAAACGCGGGAGCAAAGCGCTCTTCTATCAAGTCATAAACTTCAAGTGCAGTCACCGTCTCGCTGTCAACGTCGGCACTGATGGTCACCACACGGTATCCGTCCAGGTGACGTACCGTCCCGAGGCCTCTCCGGAGATCACTGTCGGTCACTTCGGAAAAATATATGGTTCTGCCGTCCGCCAAAACAATGGGCAAATTGTCCAGAAGGGCGCTGTCCTTGCGCATGTCGGGAGGAAAGACCACGCGCACCGGAAACTGCTTGTTATCCAGATTGACATAAGCCACTTCGCTGCCGTTGTAGCCAATACGAATAATGTCCGCAATGTCTTTTGAGCTCAGCCCAAGCTCCTGACCTTTTTCATTGAGTCGATAGCGAAACTCAAGTTTGCCCGGCTCCAGGTTATGCCGGACGTCGTGAACCCCGGGAATTTTCTGTAAAAAGGCAACCATCTTCAGCACCGATGTTGACAGCCTGCCGTTATCAGCTTCAATGATTCCCAACTCCACATCCGAACCTGGCGGGCCAGCTTCGGGACGCCGAATGAAAAAACGCTTGATGTCCGGAATGCCAGCCAACTCCTGGCGAACCAGCTCGACAATTTCTTCGGTTCCCCGTTCCCTCACCCCTTCCGGCGGATAGGAAAAATTCACCAGAGGAGTCAGGTAACGCTCCATCAGCGTTTCAGGCTTGCGCTTTGTCATGACCAAAGTCATTTGCACGTAATTGCTCGACAGATCAACCGAATTGAAATCATTGAAACGCAGACCCACATTCGTCAGCACGGTCTCCAGCTCTTCCTCCCGACCGGAAAACACGCGTGCCACAGCAGCTTCCATTTTCTCAGCCAGTTCGCGCGAATGCTCCAGGCTGAACGTATTCGGCCCTTCAACATTGACAAAAAACCAATCCGATTCCACTTTGCCGAATAGCTGAAACGGAATACGCGTTGTGGCGGTCACCACCGACACGACCAAGATTCCCACCACGGCGACGAGCATGACGTAACGGACACGCATCGCGCGGCGCACCCAATCGGCGTAACGAGCAAGCAATTTCTCCCAGACCCGGTGGGCTTTGCTCACCTGCAAGCGGGTGTGACGGAAAGCCATTTCAGCGTGGCTGGGAAGGATCAGAAAAGCCTCTAGCAAGGAACCAAACAAAGCACCGGACACCACAACCGGAATCACCATCACGAAAGCCCCAATCTGTCCGCTGATAAAGAGCAAAGGCAAAAAAGCAACAACAGTGGTCAGCACAGCGGTCACTACCGGTCCAATCATTTCGCGGGCACCGTCCACTACTGCTCGCTGCAAGGGAGCCCCCTCTTCCAAATGCCGATAGATGTTTTCGCCGACGATAATCGCGTCATCGACGACCATGCCCAAGACCACCAGAAAAGCGAACATGGAGACCATGTTCACGGTGAATCCAAAAATCTGCATGATGATCACTCCGATCAAAAGCGATACCGGAATCCCCAAAGCAGCAATCAGGGCTATGCGTGCATCAAGCAACCAATACAGTGCCAAAAGCAGCAAAATCAAACCAATGGCACCAGAAGTGAATACCGTATCGAGGCGGTTTTTGATATACACCGACAAATCTGTGTGGTAACCCAAAGCCACACCAGGTTTGATTTTCCCGTCCAGTTCAACCACCAGCTCGCGCACCCGCTTAGCCACCTCTATGGTTGAAGCACCTGCATTTTTTGTCACCACGAGGTTCAGCGCCGGTTTGCCGCGAAAACGCCCAAGTGTCTCGGCTTCCTCCAGGCGAAAATCCACTTCGGCCACTTCTCTTAACAACAGTTGCGCTCCTTTCGAATTGGTTTTAACCGGCAAGTCAGCCAGCCGCTCCAGAGCCAGAGGAAAGCCTATGCTGCGCAACTGTATCTCTCCGGCATTTGCATTCAGCGTGCCACCTGGCCGATCGCCCAAGTTCGATTTCAAGGCTCGAATGATTTCTTCTAGCCCGACTCCTTTCGCTGCGGCCAGAAGCGGATTGACTGTCACCAGTAATTCCACCTCTCTTTCCCCGGCGATGCTGACTCCGGCAATGCCCTCCACCGCTTGCAAGTGCCGTTTCATGTCATCTCCAGCCTCTGCCAGAACCTTTTCGCCGACATCGCCATACACGCTGGCGCTGATCACGGGAAAGCGAGTTTTCAGTTGCCTGATCTTTGTTCTTTCTGCCGCCTCCGGCAGGCTTTTCAAGGCATCAATTTCGGTTCTTAAGTCTCGTGTGAATTCATCAGAATTCGTACCCGACTTCAATTTGACAGTGATGCTGGAAAAACCTTCGCGACTATCCGATTCAATGGTGCGAATATCGCTCATGTCCAGCAAGACTTCTTCAATGGGAACTGTGATCTGCCGCTCCACCTCTACGGGCGGTGCCCCTTCATAGCGCGTCGAAATCTGCACCACATCCGTGTCTGTTACCGGAAACATTTCCTGTGGCATGGAGTACCAGGAAATGACGCCAACGACCACCAACAGCAACAGCATGATGTTCGTCACCAGTGCATTGCGAACTGCCCAGGCAATCATTGAGGGAAAATCAGCTTAGTGGGTAGCGGAAAAAACAAATTGCACTCGCGCTCGCCTCATCTCTCAACAAAAGAAAAAAGAAAACCACCGCCTCTGAGCAAATTCTGAGGCACTTTATTGAGCAAAGCAGGAAAATCACGATCGTCACAGCTTAAAAACACGCTATTGTCAAAGCTCGGCATTCCACCATTTCCGTCTCTTGCTGTCATGGCAGCAAGGCCGGATACATGGTGACCCAAAAACAGCACACCATCAGCACTCCCTGAAAGCATCCATAAAGAGAGCCATGGAAGTTGACCAAACTCGAATTTTAGTACATCCTTGGCATAACCGAATTGAGTGGCTGCGGCTGACTTGCACCGTCCCACGATGAGCATGCGTTTCTTGTTGAAGAACGGATCTCATTTTTCGGCAACATTCAATCTGTTTTGACTTGTTTTTTAGCTTGCAGATCAGGAACCGGCACAGCACAAGTACCCTGTACCTTAGCAATAACCGGACGGAGGGTAGCTTATGCAGTCACTGAAAGTCGAAGACAAAAAGCGTCGTGGCTTCTTGTTGAAATCCGTAAGCATTATCGGTGGAGCCGGGGCAGCTGCGGCTTCTTGGCCGTTCATTGCGTCCATGAGCCCGACAGCAAGCGCCAGAGCACGTGGTGGCCCCATTGAAGTCAATATCAAACGGTTGCGCCCGGGAGAATTGCAACGTGACAAATGGCGAGGCAAACCGATTTGGGTGGTTTATCGTACTCAGGCAATGCTGGACACACTCGGCAAAGATGTTAAAGATCTGAGCGATCCAAATTCAAAAGTCCCTCAACAGCCTGAGTACGCCAAAAACCGCTATCGCTCCATCAAGCCAGAATACTTGGTTCTGGTGGGCATTTGCACACATCTGGGTTGTTCACCCACCTTTCGACCAACAAAAGGAGCCGAAGGCCTGGGTGCCGACTGGCCTGGAGGATTCTACTGCGCTTGCCACGGATCACGCTTCGATTTGTCGGGCAGGGTATTCAAACATGTGCCTGCACCCATCAATTTGCTGGTTCCGCGTTACCGTTTTGCGGCCAAAGATATAATCGTGATCGGTCAGGATCCGGATTCGAAAAAAGCAAGCTCCTCAGAAACAAAAGCATGAAAAAAGCACTCTTAAACTGGCTGGACGATCGCATGCCGCTCAAGCAGTTCTGGCGGGATCATCTATCCGAGTACTACGCGCCGAAAAATTTTAATTTTTGGTACTTTTTTGGTTCGCTTTCGCTGATGGTTCTGCTCATGCAGATTTTCACGGGTATTTTCCTGACCATGCATTACAAGCCGGATGCCGAAAAAGCCTTCGCTTCCGTTGAACTGATTATGCGAGACGTAGAATGGGGCTGGCTGATTCGCTACCTGCATTCAACCGGTGCTTCGGCTTTTTTCGTTGTTGTTTATTTCCATATGTTCCGAGCCCTGCTTTACGGCTCCTATAAAAATCCGCGTGAATTGATATGGCTCCTCGGCGTTTGTCTTTACTTGGCGCTGATGGGTGAAGCATTCATGGGATACCTCCTTCCGTGGGGTCAGATGTCCTACTGGGGAGCACAGGTCATCATCAACCTTTTTGGTGCCATCCCTTTCATTGGTCCCGACTTGGCAACCTGGATCAGGGGAGACTTTGTGATTTCGGACTCCACGCTGAACCGCTTTTTCTCGTTTCACGTCATCTTGATGCCGCTGATGATTCTCGGATTGGTCTTTTTGCACATCATCGCCCTCCACGCAGTCGGTTCCAATAATCCTGAAGGAGTTGAAATCAAAGCGCGTAAAGACAAGCAGAATCGGCCACTTGATGGCATACCATTTCACCCTTACTACACGGTCAAAGACGTTCTCGGGGCTGTGGTTTTTCTCATTCTTTTCCTCGGAGTTGTATTTTTTGCACCTGCCATGGGTGGATACTTTCTTGAGCCGGCAAATTTTGTTCCAGCAAACCAGCTGGTTACCCCGGAACACATCACACCTTTGTGGTATTTCACGCCTTTTTATACCATCCTGCGCTCGGTTCCTGACCCTTGGTACGGCGTACTGGCCATGGGGACTTCCGTCGCGGTGTTGTTTTTCCTGCCTTGGATAGACCGCAACCCGGTTAAATCATTTCGCTACCGAAGCATTGGCTACAAAATCAACCTGTTCTCGCTGCCCATCATTTTCTTTGGCTTGGGTTATTTGGGCACCCAACCCGTCACCACAACGACGAGCGAGTTGGCAGTACGCTTCAGCGAGTTATACCTGGTTTTCTTCTTTCTTATGTGGTTCTTCAGCAAAGTACGCACGCGCTTGCTGGGCATTACTTTTTTCCTGTTTTTCATTGCCTTGTTCGGATACCTGGATTTCCTGAGGGTAGATAGTGAGCATATAAAAAGTGTCTTGTCAGGAAGTTTGATTCCACTGACTTTTCTCCTGTTGGGACTGCTCCTTCCCACCTTGGTCAGTAAAATGCAGATAGACAAGAAAGTGCCCGACCGAATTAAGGAATCGGGATAGCCATGTACAAACTGGCCGTACTGTTGTTGGGCATTCTGTCTTTTGCCGAGGGCTTTGCTGTTGAAGGTGGATACCCTCTGCAAAAAGCGGTGGTAGCAGTCAACAACAAGCCTGCATTACAAAGAGGCGCGAAATATTTTGTCAATTACTGTCTGAGTTGTCACAGTGCCCGATTCAGTCGCTACAGCCGTATCGGACAAGATCTGGGGCTGACGCCTGACATGGTGAAAGAGAACCTGATTTTCACGCGCGAGAAAATCAATGATCCCTTAAAGGTGGCCATGACCGATGAGGAAGGACAAACGTGGTTTGGGGCAGCCCCACCTGACTTGACACTGATTTCTCGTGCACGCGGATCCGACTGGATTTACACTTATCTGAAGTCCTTCTATCTTGATGAAAGCAGACCTTTGGGAGTCAATAACGCCCTATTCCCGAACGTCTCCATGCCCCATGTACTTTGGGATTTACAAGGATGGCAGAGGGCGAAAATTGAGACCACGACAGATGAGGACGGGAACATCCACAAGACTGTGACAGGATTTGATCTGGTCGAACCGGGAAAATTAAGCCCTGAAGAATATGACAGGGTGCTAAGCGACTTGGTGTCATTCCTCTATTACGTGGCTGAGCCGTCTGCATCAAAGCGCAAGGCGTATGGCCCTTGGGTCATATTGTTTTTGGTTTTTCTTGGGATACTGGCTTACTTTTTGAAAAAAGAATATTGGAAAGACGTTAAATAGTGCGCTCTAATCATCTCAGAAGAACAGAAGCCGAAAACTCCTCAATCACGCTTTACAGCGGGGTGCTCTGCCTGCACAGTCATCGTGTTCGGCTGGTGCTCGCCATCAAGGAGATCAAATACAACCTGGTCAATCTGGATAATCCGAAAAAATTTCCGGCAGATGCACAAATATTTTCCGAACACCCTGCACCCTTGCTGGTCGACCGGAACTTGGAGCTCTATTGTTCGAAAGTGATTACCGAGTATCTTGACGAGCGATTTCCCTACCCGCCTTTGATGCCAATTGACCCGATCTCCAAGGCAAAGTTGCGCTTGGCACTTTACCATTTGGAAAGTGAATGGATCCCACAGCTTAAAAAAGCCACTTCTTCGAAGCAGAACGTCGCAAAAAAAGCACGGGAACTGCTCACAGAGAACGTGGTCGTGACTGCGAAACTGTTACAAAAAACCAAGTTTCTGATGCAAAACGAAATCAGCCTGGCGGATTGTGTGCTTGGTCCGATTCTATTACGCCTGCAAAATGTCAAGATGACTTTGAGCAGAAGTACTGCCAAAACTATCCGGAACTACAAAAGCCGGCTTTTTGATATGCCGGCTTTTCGCAAAAGCCTCAGCGAGGAAGAAGCTGAGTTGTTCTACCAATAGCCAAGCTCCGTACGCCGAACCACAGCTATTAACGGTGCCAAGCTCTGGTGGCGAAAAACAAAAACTTGAAACCCTGTTCGGCTGACAGACCTGTGCACAGGCACTCGAAAACTGGCACAACTCCCTGATATCACTTTACTGCCTGGAAAGTTTCAGGCACAGGTGCCCGGCTCGTCGGGAAAACTTTATCCCGATTCAAAATGCTCAGAGGATCGAAAACCTTCTTGATCCCTCTCATAATTCTGATTGCATCCTCGGAGATTTCGCGATCCAGGTAGTCACGCTTGGCAAGCCCGATGCCATGTTCTCCGGAAAGCGTACCACCCAGACTGATGACATGGTCAAACAACGCTGACAGACATAGCTTTGCGGCGGTACTTTCTTGCGAATTTTGCGGATCAAACAAAATATTGACGTGCAAATTCCCGTTCCCGGCATGGCCGAAACAAACAATACGCAGCCCGTGCGCGGATTCCAGCGACTGTATGCGTTCCAGCAAAGCAGCAATCCGGGTTACGGGAACCACGACATCTTCGTTGATCTTTCCGGCTGCCAAGGTGCGCAACCCTGGCGACAATAGTTTTCTCAGACCCCAAATTCGTCCTTCCTCTTCTGCGTTCCTGGCTATTTCTGTTTTGCGCAAGCCGGCACTTCTTGTCACTTTTTCCAGAATGGAGATTGAACTGTCGGTTTCAGCAACTGCGCCGTCTACCTCAATGAGCAACAAAGAGCAACCTTCTATTTCCGGGTAAACCAGAGCCACGCACGCAGGATCCAGAAATTCCAGTTTGGACGGCGTGATACTGGAGGCCATAATTGCCGTAACAGCGTCCGCAGCATGCGCGACGCAATCGTAGGCGGCCAGCATGGACTTCCTGCTCTCGGGAAGCGGCGTAAGCTTGATGACCGCTTCAGTAATCAAGCCCAACATACCCTCAGAACCCACAAGCAAGCGCGTAAGATCAAAACCTGTGACCCCCTTGCTGGTCACAACACCGGTATCAAGACTCTTGCCATCACCAGTCACGACCCGCAAGCCCAAAACATTTTCTCGCGTAGTCCCGTATTTCACTGCCCGTGGCCCTGCCGCGCAACAGGCCAGGTTGCCCCCCACCGTACAGTAATCAGCACTGCCCGGGTCTGGAGCCCAGAAAAATCCGTGCGGTGCGGCGAGATCTTGTACTTGACCATTCAGAACACCAGCTTGCACACGCATGAAACGATTGGCCGCGTCAGTTTCCAGAATTCGACTCATGCGTTCAAAGGAAATGACAATCCCGCCCGACACCGGAACAGCAGCTCCGGTAGTGCCAGTGCCGCGGCCACGTGCCGTGACCGGTATGCGCAATTCGTTGCACAAGGCAAGAACTGCAACCACCTGTTGGTGGGTTTCCACCAACACAACTGCCTCCGGAATTCTATGGAGTCGGCTGTTGTCGCCCCCGTAAGCCCAACGATCCGCCGTGTCGCCAAGCACCTCTGCAGTGCAGCATTCACGAATACGCGTGACCAACTCACGCGAAGACATCGGCTCGGTCAATCTGGTGTCTGATATGCGGCGTCAAGCAGTGCGCAAAGGCAATGCAAAATCACCAAATGAACCTCCTGCGCCCTGGCCGTACTGTCAGTCGGCACACGCAACTCGAAATCTCGCTTCCCCAGCAGTCTTCCGAGCTCACCACCATCGTTGGCACTCAAAGCAACCACAACCATACCCAAACTGTGCGCCGTAATGACCGCTTCGTTCACATTCCCGGAATTCCCACTGGTGCTGATCGCCAACAGCACATCGCCTGCTTGACCCAAAGCTTCCAACTGGCGTGAAAAGATCTGCCTGTACTCGCAATCATTGCCCACAGAAGTCAAAATCGATGTGTCAGTCGTTAAGGCGATCGCAGGCAAAGCCTTGCGTTGCGTTTCGAAGCGATTCACCAACTCTGCAGCGAAGTGTTGTGCGTCTGCCGCAGAGCCACCATTACCACAACTGAAAATTTTCCTCCCTGAAGACAAGGCGAGACAGATCAACTCACCTGCGGCAACCAAGCTCTCTGGCAACACCTCGCCAGCACGCTTTTTCACCGCCACGCTTTCGGCAAATAAAGTTCTTACAAGTTCCAGATTTTCCATTTTTCAGTCCAGTTCGTGAAAGTTGTTGCGACGCATCAGAATGACGCTTGCCGCTTTTACCATGAACCCGAAAACGCATTTTGAACCCAGCCAGGTTTGTTCAGATTCCCGTCTTCAAAGGCCACCACGTCAAAACGCATTCCATAATTGTGGTTTTTCTCGGCAACGAAGGCTTGTGCTGTTTTAATAATCTTTAGCTGCTTACGGCGATCAATGCTTTCCAGCGCGCCTCCAAAGACCCGGTTTTTTCTGTACCGAATTTCAACAAAAACCAAATCCATTCCATCCAGCATAATCAAATCAATTTCACCCGCTCTCGTTCTGAAGTTTTTTTTCTGCAACACCAGGCCTTGGGTCTCCAAAAAATCCTGTGCCACCTGCTCCGCACGCGCACCTATTGCCAATGATTGGGGGCGGCGCTGCCAAAAATTCCATTTCACTGTAACAACGGCCTGGGATAACCACCTTTGAATTGAGCCAGGCTCACGCGCCGGTAGAGTCGCCCACCTTCCAGCACGCTGATTTTCCCGGTAAGCCCATCTGCCTCACTTCCATCCATACCCATCTGACGAACACGAGAAACCAGAAAATAAGCGTCATGACCAAGCGCAAAAAGACGGGCATCCTTGTCGCTAAAAATTCCGGCAGGAAAATCGCCCACTCCTTCCGCAAGCAGCCAAGGTATTTCCGGGTAAATCAATCCATTCAGATCTGGTTTGGCAAGCGTTCTGGAAAAAGTATAGGCGTTTGAAACGACTGTATACACGGGAAGCTTGTCTACGTAGTGGTATTTGACAAATGGCAATAGCAGCTCCAACTGCAAACCGGTAACCAGCAAAACCGTAGCATCAATGTCTGAGCGTATGCGAGGTGTGAACCGGGTTTCTTCTCCTATAGTCCCCACAACGCGTCGATTTCTTTCTTCGCTATCATTCAGTCGGTACAGTTCTTTGACGACAGACGAATAATTCTCAGCCACATCCGAGAGGAGAATCCTGTCCCGCACAATGCCCCCGGCAGAAACAAAGTACTTTACAAATGCGTCACTCAAACGCCGTCCATATCTGTCATCTTGCTGAATCACAGCCACGTAGCGATTGCCCTTTCCCAGGATTTCAGCGGCCATTTGCTTCACTTCATCTTCCGGCAACAAGCCAAACTGGTATATTTCATTGTCAGACGAAACTGTTCCGGTAGACAAATAATTCAGTGCCAGCGTCGGGACATTCGCACCCTGGCTCGCGAGTTCAGCGACACTGTCTTTCAACAGCGGCCCGACCACAAAGTCCGACTGATTTTGAGACACCGCTTCCTGGTAGATTTTGATCACACCCTCATCGCGGCTGCTGTCGTAGACCCTGACCTCAAAGTCTGGAGTAGATTGACTGGCTCTTGCGTAAAAAAAGCCGGCTTCCACCACCCGCCCATCTTTGGCGAAAGGTCCGGAAAGTGGCAATAAAAGCGCGACCCGTTCGGGTCTGAAGTTCAAGTATTCCCAGGTTTTTGTCAGATGCAGATACGCTGGCTTCGTCAGTTCCAGCCCCGGGTGCAAATCCTCCCAAATGGAAACTTCTGCGATCAAGTCTTGAACACCACCGGAAAAAGCCTCGCGACTCAAGGCATATAACTCCAACCAGCCTTGAACAGCGGCACCGTCGAGCGACGTGCTCATCAAGGCGGGGAATTGATGAGCGTCAAGAGATCCAAGGATGCCTAGAATTACTGTTTGATTGCTCGACTTGGCACTGTCATCAAGCAAAGAATCAAGATCCACCCGGGTTCGTAAAACGCCGACTTCGTCCCCGATTCTCTCTTGCCCTTTCAAACGAAGCTGCAGTGCTTCAACCTGCACAGCAGGTGGGGCCTCTTGGAAAAGGCTTGGCGGCAACAGCTCCACCACCTGCACGTTTTGCCCCAGGCGGTCACGGATATCCGCTTCCAGCAACCGTTTCTCATAAAGGCGGCTCATTGACATGCCCTCTTCCTCAATAGCACCCAGATACGCCAACGCTTTCAAATCCAATGCATCGCTTTTCAGGTAGACAACCGCACGAATCTGCATTTCCTGGCGCTCCGGCGAGTCTTTTTTCTCTGCCTGCTTCCACAGAAGTTCTGCGGCTAGCAAGAGTTGTCCCTCGGCTACAAGCGCATCCACCTGGGACTCGGACGTGACCTCGGTCTCATCAAGCTGTCTGTCGATTCCGAAAGGAGGGAGGGCGCTACACGCAGAAAGCAACACCATCGTGGAATAAAACGGCAGCCTGTACAGCCTGCGAAGATGCTGTCCGGATCTGGACGAAGCCGTACGCTCTTCATGACGCAAAAACATAAAAACCAGCCGGCTCAGACGACAGAAATCAGAAAACCACGAGAAAGCACCAGACATCAAGAGCCTTTAGACCAAGCCCTCTGAAGGCGAGGGGGTGCTTTGGTATTTCAGGCGTTGTCGGATCGCATACGGGAGCACAAATACCTGTCTACGGAAAGCGCGCCGGCACCATAGATCACCAGGATGAGCAGACCGATGGCCCAGATAACGTGGTCTTGGAATCCGGGAGTAAAACCCCCATTCAGCCAGAAAGTAGTAAACGATTCCGATGCCATCTCCCACGCTTGGTGCCACAAAGTGGGAAACGACACCACCGCGACAACATTTACCGCAAGCAATGACAGTGCGGCAAAATTGCACAGAAGACCCAAGGCCAGTAACACCGGGAAAACAAGCTCGGCCGCAGTTCCGGCATACGCCGCAAG
Source organism: uncultured candidatus Poriferisulfidus sp. (assembly GCA_965215765.1). Taxonomy (GTDB): domain Bacteria; phylum Pseudomonadota; class Gammaproteobacteria; order Poriferisulfidales; family Oxydemutatoraceae. The sequence goes on from OZ244118.1 coordinate 2,725,508, forward strand.
CTCAGGTGCCAATATCGGAACATAGTAATTTCCCTGACTCACCGCGTCTGGCAAACTCGTGCCGCTGAACAGCCACAGGGTGCCATCCCAGTAATCAATTTTCGTCAAGCCCGATTTGAAAAAAATCCAGGCAATATACAAGCGAAGCCCCAACAGCAGAGCAGGGGACAATACGCTTTTGAGCGTTGTGAAAGTGGACATGTATAAATTCGCTAGCACTTCGTGGTTCTCCTTTATTTCTTCAGGTCAAGAAAAAAACCTGACCGTACACAGGTGTCAAAAAAAGACGCAAAATCCAGTTCCGGTTCAGCGGCAAGCGCAGCATCCAAAGCAACTGCCAAATTTTCACCTTCAGACAGGGACTGTAGCAAAATAACCTGGCCGACGGAAAGCAGGCGCAGATACACCTCAAAATCAACCCTGCACACCGCCACCGACTGTCCACTGAGTGCCAAGTCCGGGCTGCTGTCATCCTCCCTGAGCAACCAGATGTCATATATGGCGAATCCGGAGCTGACAAGCCTGAAGGAAGGATGCATAACCGCCTTCAGGTCAGGATATTCACCCGGCGTGTAGCGGCTCAGTTTCGCCGAGTTGAACGATGGCAAATTGGCAGCATTTGCAGATTCGGACATAGCCCACTCAAGTTCCGCAATATCAGCAAGGTAGGGAAGACGCCGTGCCACTTCCCCGCACCGCAGGAACTCGGCAAAGTCTCGACCAAAATCCTGCATTCCTCCACTTGCATACGGGACTTCCCGAATAAATCCCTGGACAAGATGCTGCACATAGTCCACTCCAACCAAACGCTCAATGTGCGGAAAAGTTTCCTGAATGACGGTGCAATGGCTGCTAAAAAGATTGTTGCGATAAATATTCAGTAAATTGTTTGCAGATATGTTGGCTCTCTCAAGATAATCTCCCGAGGCCGAGTTGCTCAACAGGTCGGCAACAAAACGATCCTGAGTTTCACGCAAAGACACCACAACGCTCCAGATCCGGGCATAAAACCGCATCAGCCTTGGCTGCTTCCGCCAGCAAAACATCCAATTCCGGGACGTCCGTGTCCCATTCCACCAAGGTCGGCTTGGCTCCAAAATTTTCGCTTGCCTGCCTAAAAAGAACCCAAACGGGGTCATGGACGGTGCTCCCATGGTCGTCCACATAAATCGTGTCTCCCTGAAAACTCTTCTGCGCAAACCCCGCCAAGTGAATTTCCTGAATATCCGAGCCATTCAGCGCCGAGAAATACACCTCTGGCACAAAACCGTGATTGTGCGCACTGACATAGATGTTGTTGACATCCAGCAGGAGACCACAGCCACAGGCCTCGGGAAGACCGGCGTAAAACTCCCATTCGGGAATCTCCGACTCCTGAAAAGAAATATAGGAAGACGGATTCTCAATGAGGATTTGGCGACCGAGAAAATCCTGCACCTGTTTCACTTTGTCTGTGAAAATTGCAAAACTTTCTTTGGTGTAGGGGATTGGAAACAAGTCGTTAAAGTGCCGCCCGGAAGCAACCGACCAACTCAGGTGCTCGGAAACAACTACCGGATTAAACCGCGCGAGTGTTGCACGTAGCCTCCGCAAGTACCCCATATCCAGGGGAGCAGCAGAACCCAGAGACAAAGCAGTCCCGTGGAAGGCGCAGGGATACGCTTCACAAATTTCCTCAAGTGAGGAAACAGCGCGACCACCTGCCAGAAAAAAATTCTCGCTGTGAACTTCAAACCAGGCAACATCAGGTCTGGTTTTCAGAACCTCACCGAGATGGGGATGGCGCAACCCGACTCCCGCACAGCACGGGAGTCGTCGGGTTGCACCATCCTGCATAAACTGAACTTTCCGGGTTTATTTCATCTCGTCGCCGGACATCATCATGCCGACGCCTGCACCTGCCAATTTCTCACAGATTCCTTTCGGAATTGCGATGAAGGCGTCCGCCTGTCTGTCCATCTTGGCACTGCCCGCACAGGACGAACTGCCAGTTGCACAATCGTTTTTACCAGCTTTGGCAACACCGAAGCATTTCACTTTCTCGCCCATCATGCCAGCCTTCTCCTTGTGGGAGTCAGCACACGCAGTCGTGGCACCCAAGCCGACAAAAGCAAGACCGGCCAAAGTGGAAACAAGCAAATTTCTGGAATCTTTCATTAAATCAAACCTCATGTTTTGGTACGCTCCTTGAAAAGCATGAGTCACTCGCCCAAAAACGGGTCAAGCCGCGACACCACGCTGAAGCGGAGCCAATGGTAGTCCTGACACGTTTATGGTGTCAAGCAAAACCACACCCTGTTAGCGCGAATTCTGCCCCGTCTGTCTGTCACGGCAGAAAGTAAGGAAGCGTGTATTCAGGACACGCTTGGGATTTTGAGTCTATGCAGGTCGCACCGGAAAGCACCAGTGCCGACCACGCTGTCTCATCTTCCACTTCAAGGAACAGCCAATGCTTTGATATTGTTCAGCGGATCCGCCGGTCTCCGCAACCAGGCTCATGCCTTCAAACAGATCCCGTCTGCCACCAGACACTCTGCGCATTCCGCAATCGCCCAGCAGCCCCCAATACTGAAGTTTGAGTTGCGCGCTATAACCAAAAAATCCGGCGCACACACTGCACCATAAGCCTTCAAGACTTCCTGACTTTCATACTGAACTTTCCGGGTTTATTTCATCTCGTCGCCGGACATCATCATGCCGACGCCAGCACCCGCCAATTTCTCACAGATTCCTTTCGGAATTGCAATGAAGGCATCCGCCTGTTTGTCCATCTTGGCATGACCCGCACAGGACGAGCTACCAGTCGCACAATCGTTTTTGCCAGCCTTGGCAACACCGAAGCATTTCACATTATCGCCCATCATGGCACCCTTCTCCTTGTGAGAGTCCGCACACGCAGTCGTGGCACCCAAGCCAACGAAAGCAAGACCGGCCAAAGTGGAAACAAGCAAATTTCTGGAATCTTTCATTAAATCAAACCTCATGTTTGGTACGCTCCTGGAAAAGCACGAGCCACTCGCCCAAAAACGGGTCAAGCCACGACATCACGCTGAAGCAGACCTGATGCTAGTCTTGGCACGTTCAAGGTGTCAAGCAAAACCACGCCCGGTGAGCGTGAGTTTTGCACCGTCTGTCTGTCACGCCAGAAAGGAGGAAGCGTGTATTCAGGATACGCCAAGGGTTTGGGACTTCTGCAAGCCGCACCGGAAAGTGTCGGTGCCGACCAAGCTATCTCATCCTCCACTTCAAAGAACAGCCAATGCTTCGATATTGTTCGGCTGGTCCCTCGCCGGTCTTCGCAACCAGGCTCATACCTTCAAACAGATCCCGTCTGCCACCAGGCACTCTGCTCATTCCGCAATCGTCCAGCCGCCCTCGATACTGAAGTTCGAGCTGCGCGTTGTAACCGAAAAAATCCGGCGTACACACTGCACCATAAGCCCTCGCGACTTCCTGGCTTTCATCGTAAAGGTATGGAAACGTGAACTGGTACTGCGCAGCAATCCTTCCCATGTTTTCAAACGAATCTTCAGGATACTCATCCGAGTCGTTTGACATGATCGCCACTGATGACACCCCGTGTTGCGCAAGCTCAGCAGCATCCCGACAAATTTTGTGTTGCACCGCCTTTACAAAGGGGCAGTGGTTGCAAATAAACATCACCAAGGTTCCTTTGCTTCCCTGACAGTCAGAAAGCGTGTAAGTCTTGCCATCGGTAGACAACAAAGAAAAATCTGGAGCCTCTGCCCCAAAATCACAAACAGGCGTTACCGTTTCAGCCATAGTGTTTCATCCTAAAGTTCACGTCTGCCCCCGAGGCGACGCACAGCTGTAATTCTAAAGAAAATCTGAAGCCAGGGAGCAGGAATCAAAGACACGGTGAAGACCTGTCGAGCCGGTTACGACGGCAAGCCGCAAGCTCACAGTGCCTTCTTGAATCAGTTGCGACGGCAAGCCGCAAGCTCACGGTACCTGCGCTCTTGGTCGTTCACGCGCGGCATCCCGAAGCTGGCTGATTTTTGTGCCGCCAAAGACCCTCAATCGAACAGTCATGAGTTGAAGAGGTCACAACGATGCTATGATCTCCGCCTGCATTTCAGCCAAAAACGACGCTTGTTTTTGTTCACAACAGGGTAATTCACAATGAAAGATTCATCCCCTCTATTCACTATCTTGGCCATCCTGGCCATCTTGTCAGGAACGGTCGTCCTGATAGGTGCAGAAGGTGCCATTCACGAAATAGAGGCACTCATCCTGTTCCTTATCGCAGCTGTTCTCATTTCGGGAGCTGGTGTTTTAAAGCTGTCAATGGACTTCGCAGGGACCTGGCAAATGGTAAGAAGGACTGAAGAACAAAGTAAGCCTTGTTGAGCAACGTGCCACACTGGATAGATATTTCATGGTGCCCAATTCCTTCCAGGGAAAGCATCACACGGAAAAAAAGAGAAAGAGATGAAGCTGTTTAAGTCGGTGGTTCCCGCAATTGTTTTTTTGGTGCTCTCATCGAATGTGATGGCCGCAGACAGTGTTACCAAGGCACATGGTGGAACTGTAAATACCAAACTTGGCACCGACTACTTCACAAACGAGGAATCTTCACTCACAAGGGAGTGGGTTACTGTTCATGATGGTTCAATGCCAGCAGACATATCCGGAACAGTCGGTGTCGAGACCATCAATTTTGGTCGTGATAATAGTTACAGGGCTGAGTATGGCGTAATCGCCAAAGAGGCACTTTCAGCGATTGAGGTGATATTTTTAACTTTTGATATATGGGGCGACTATTCTGGTGCTTTCTCAGCAACGGATATAGTTGATATAGAAGCGAAAACGATAAAGAAATTTAATGACGTGTCATGGGGCATTTCATGGAAGCAAATGACAGAGCATTACGCCTCAATAGCTTATATCTCCAAAGTTAGAACAAGGGACGGGAAAGTTATTAAAGCAAATCCTGAAATTGTTCTTGAACAGGCAAGAAAATTCTCGAAAAAATTCTCTGAGGGTGACCTTGGGCCAGAACCAAGGGAGAAATGAAAAATGCTTGGGAATTACGTACACTTGGACATTAAGGGGCACCGTCCCCCGGCTTTCATTTCAGCCAAAAACGACGCTTGTTTTCGTTCACAACAGGGGAATTCATAATGACAGATTCATCCCGCCTATTCACTTCAGAGTCGGTTTCGGCAGGCCATCCTGACAAGGTGTGCGACCGGATTTCCGACAGAATTCTGGACGCTTTACTGGAAAAAGATCCCTGCTCCCGAGTGGCTTGTGAAGCAATGATCAAGGGTAACGTCCTGGTCATCGCTGGAGAGATAACTTCCAGATACCAACCAGATTACGCAGAGCTGGCCAGAGAGGTGATCCGGGATAGCGGTTACACCAACAAGGCTTACGGCTGTTGTGCAGAGGATTACAACATTCTGCTGTTGCTCAGCAAGCAATCCAAAGACATTAACGAGGGCGTGGGGAAAGAAGGTGCCGGAGATCAAGGAACCATGTTTGGTTACGCAACACGAGAGACTGAAAGCTTCATGCCCGCACCTATTGAATCTGCCCACCGCCTGATGCGCCGCCATGCCGAGTTACGCAAAACGGGGGCGTGTGACAAGCTAGGACCGGACGCCAAGGCGCAAGTCACGATGAGATACGAGCGTGACGTCCCTGTCGCTGTTGAAAAAGTGGTTTTGTCAACGCAACACCGGGCAGATTTCCACATTGATGATGTGCGTGAGTATGTCGAAAACGACATCATCCGGAAAGTCATTCCGGAGAATTTGCTGAAAGACTGCACATTTCAAATCAATCCGGCAGGACCGTTCATAAAGGGTGGGCCGACGGCTGACTGCGGACTGACCGGACGGAAAATTATTGTTGATACCTACGGCGGCGTGGCGCGACACGGGGGTGGTGCCATGTCGGGGAAAGACCCTAGCAAAGTAGATCGTTCTGCTTCTTATGCCGCCCGATACATCGCAAAGCACCTGGTCAAAGCAGAGCTGGTGGAACGTTGCGAAGTACAACTTTCCTACGCGATCGGCGTGGCGGAGCCAGTGGCGGTTTTTGTGGATCACTTCCAGACTTCCAGTCTTTGCAGTCAGGATTTGGAAAAAATCGTGCGGAAATATTTCAAGTTGCGACCAGCCGGCATCATTGAAATGCTGGATTTGCGCCGCCCGATTTACACCCAGACAGCAGCTCTTGGACATTTCGGTCGTGATGAACGACCCGGGTTCAGTTGGGAGCAATATGACGAAGCACGGTTGCAAGCCCTTGGCGATGCTGCTGCCCGCTACTAGCCTGTCCGGGATCTCCTGACCATCACCAAACCGCAACGAGATGAAATCAATATGGCCACACCAGCACATAAACTGACACCAGACTACAAAGTAGCGGATCTGAAGCTTTGCAACTGGGGACGAAAAGAGATCCGGATTGCAGAAACCGAAATGCCGGGACTGATGGCGTTGCGTTCCGAATACGGGAACAGCAGACCGCTGGCAGGCGCACGCATCGCCGGTTGCCTGCACATGACCATACAAACTGCGGTTCTCATCGAAACACTGACCGCATTGGGCGCTGAAGTCCGCTGGTCATCGTGCAACATTTTTTCCACGCAGGATCATGCCGCTGCGGCCATTGCCGCTGAAAACATTCCGGTTTTCGCCTGGAAAGAGGAAAGCGAGGAAGAATACTGGTGGTGCATCGAACAAACCCTGAATGGTCCAGGTGGCTGGACGCCAAACCTGCTACTCGACGATGGGGGAGATTTAACGAAACACGTTTATGAGAACCACAGTAAATTGTTAGCAGACATAAAAGGCATTACGGAAGAAACGACGACTGGCGTGAACCGTCTTTACGAAATGGAGCAAAAAGGCACGTTGAAATCCGTGGCGTTTAACGTCAATGATTCGGTTACAAAATCAAAATTTGACAACACCTACGGTTGCCGTGAGTCACTCCTTGATGGCATCAAACGCGCTACGGACGTGATGATTGCGGGAAAATTGGCCGTCGTATGTGGCTACGGAAACGTTGGCAAAGGCTGCGTGCAATCTTTGCGGGGACAAGGCTGTCGTGTATGGGTTACGGAAATAGACCCGATCTGCGCGCTACAGGCCGCCATGGAAGGATATCGTGTTGTCACCATGGAGCAAGCCGTGAAGGAAGCGAATATTTTTGTCGCAGCCACAGGCAACCTGCATGTCATCAATTACGAGCACCTTGCCAACATGAAAAACCAGTCCATCGTCTGCAATATCGGCCATTTCGACAACGAAATTGATGTCGACTCGCTACGCGCATTGCCCTGGGAAAACATCAAGCCGCAGGTGGATCACGTGATTTTCCCAGATGGCAAACGCATCATCCTGCTCGCCGAGGGTCGTCTGGTGAACCTGAGCTGCGCGACCGGGCATCCGAGTTTCGTGATGTCCAATTCTTTCTGTAACCAGGTTCTTGCGCAGTTGGAACTATGGCAAAACAAGAACCATTACGATGTCGCAGTCCATATGCTCCCGAAGCACCTGGACGAGAAGGTCGCACACCTGCATCTGGAACAGTTGGGAGTGAACTTGACCACCATGACAGAAAAACAGGCGAATTACCTGGGGATGCCCGTGGACGGGCCGTACAAACCCGAGCACTATCGCTACTGAATAACGCACCACAGCTCCCTTTCGCTAATGGAGTGCATGGGCTGGACGTGAAAGAGAACACGCTTGCGGCAATCCGCTCCTGTTACCACAGGAATTGGAGCAAGCGGCTTTCCCCCAAGGAACTGGATTATCTCCTGTGCCATGCTTTTCATATTTCCTATCCGCAGCTCTTCACAAGAAGCCGCTGGGTGGTTCCTGCCGAGTACCTGCAACGTTTTCAGGAAATGGCAGTGCGCAGAGCCTCTGGAGTTCCGCTTGCCTACCTGCGTGGACGAAAAGAATTTTATTCCCTGGAATTTGAAGTCACCACCGCGACCTTGACGCCGCGCCCGGAAACCGAAATGCTGGTGGACTTTGCCGTACACCACGCCCCGCAAGGCGCAAAACTGCTTGAGCTCGGGTGCGGGTGCGGTGCGGTTGCCATCGCGATCGCCCGTCACCGCATCGACTTGAACATCACTGCTTGCGACATCAGTACTGAAGCATTGAGAGTTGCCGGTCGGAATGTGCGCAAACATAACGTTCGCGTGCGTCTGGTGAAAAGCAATTGGTTTGGCGCTCTACGGAGACGCCGCGTTTTTCACTGCATCGTCGCCAACGTTCCCTATTTGCGCCCCGGAGAAGCGCGTGGCGGCGATATCACCACCCGCCATGAGCCGAAGCTGGCGTTGCTGGCTGGAGAAAACGGGCTGGCGTCCTTGCGTCAGGTTTTAGAGGAAGCTCCCCGCTACTTGGTGAACGGCGGCTTGATCGCGCTGGAACACTCCTCTTGGCAAAGGTTTCCCGTAGCGGCGATGGCGATGCGCGCAGGTTTCCGAAACCTGCGTTGCAACAAAGACTATGCCGGACTGTCCCGCATGACCGTGGGGAAAATTGGCGGCAAGAAACCGTGGAGCCACCCGCGCTCCGGCGTCTAAACGGATGGCGTCTTGCTACGATCCGAGCTGTCAGCCAGTTGCATTCTCAATAATTCACTGACACGGCGCGGATTGGCTTTTCCTGCGCTCGCCTGCATGACACGACCGACAAAGTAGCCCAATATATTGGTCTTCCCCGCCTGGTACTGCGCGACCTGAGCCTCGTTCTCTGACAGGACTCCCGAGATGATTTCAGTCAGACGTGCCTCATCACTGATTTGCCCCACATCCATTTTCCGGATCACATCTTTGGCACTGGCACCCTGCACCCACATTTCCCGAAACACGGCACGCGCCGTATGCGTGGACAGCTGACCCGAAACCACACAATCCAGCAACTCCGCCAAACATTCTGGCGACATCTTGCAGGCAGCAATGCCCAGCCTGTCACGGTTCAGTGCCGCCGCCAAAACTCCGCTTATCCAGGAAAACACTGCTCGAGGGCTGGCGTCCGTACGCTTGGCACAATTTTCAAAGTAGTCCACCATTTCCCGATCTTCAAACAGCCGATCCAACTCCGCATCGCCTAAAGCGTAAGCCGCCGCCAAGCGCGCGCGTCGTGGCTCAGGAAGCTCAGGCAAAGCGCGACGCTGCTGCTCAAGAAAGGCCTCGTCAATTTGCAGTGGCAACAAATCAGGATCAGGGAAATAACGATAGTCCTCCGCCTCTTCCTTGCTCCGCATCGAGTGGGTTTCTCCGGTCGCAGGGTCATAAAGGCGGGTCTCCTGCGTCACGACACCTCCGCTTTCAAGCAGACGTTTCTGGCGCTTGATTTCATGGTGCAGCGCTTTTTCCAAAAACCGGAAGGAGTTGAGGTTTTTCAGCTCTGTACGTGTGCCGAGCTTTTCCGCGCCCGCAGGTCGCAGGGAAATATTCGCGTCACAACGAAAGCTGCCTTCTTCCATGTTGCCATCGCTGATTCCCAACCAGCGCACGAGCGCGTGGATTTTTCTCACGTAGGCCAGTGCCACATCCACATCGTACATTTCTGGCTCGGAAACAATTTCCAGCAACGGTGTCCCTGCCCGATTCAGGTCAATCGCGGTTTTACCTGGAAACTGGTCATGGATGGAGCGACCTGCGTCTTCTTCAAGGTGCGCACGGGTAATACCAATCAAATGAACTCGTTTGTCTTTGCCAGTCACTTCCATCTTGCCGTATCCCACAATCGGTTGCTCGTACTGGCTAATTTGATAACCTTTCGGCAAATCCGGATAAAAATAATTTTTGCGCGCAAACACGCAAGAGCGGCTGACTTCGGCGTTGATCGCCAAACCGAACAGTACCGCCTTGCACACTGGATCCTGGTTGAGAACCGGCAATGTACCCGGCAAAGCCACATCAATACCGCAAGCATGAGTATTGGCTTCGTTACAAAACTCGGCGCTCGCACCCGAAAAAAGCTTGCTGCTACTTTTCAGGCGCACGTGAATTTCCAGACCCATCACTGTCTGCCAATTCATGTTGTGTACCTTTGGGGAACCTGCAAATGGTGGTTTGTGGCCTGTTGAAAGGCATTACCCAACGTGCACAAGGCTTCTTCGCAAAAATGGTTGCCGATCAGCTGAATGCCGACTGGCAAATGTTGTTTGAAACCCGCTGGAAGTGCCAAGGCTGGCAAGCCTGCCAGATTGACAGCTGTCGTGTACACGTCCGAAAGGTACATTTGTACCGGATTCTGCGTCTTCTCTCCGATGCAAAATGCCACATCGGGTGTAACCGGGCTGAGCAACACGTCCAAGTCTGCAAACTGTGCCGCAAACTCATTGCTGATTTTTCTCCTGACTTTTTGGGCTTTGAGGTAGTAGGCGTCGTAATAACCTGCGGACAACACGTATGCACCGAGCATAATGCGCCGCTTGACTTCCTCACCGAATCCTTCGTCTCGTGAAGACACATAAAGCGAGTCGAAGGTACCGGTCTTGCGGCCACGGTGTCCATAGCGAACACCGTCGTAACGTGCCAGATTGGATGAGCACTCAGCCGTGGCCAAAATATAGAAAACCGGAATAGAGAAACGCAAACTGGGCATGCTGATTTTTCTGACCTCACATCCCATGCGAGAAAAAACAGCAAGTGCCTCATCAATGACGGCAGCGGCTTGCGCGTCCAGACCCGTAGCAAAAAACTCTTCCGGCACCCCAATTTTTGTGCCCTTGACCGGTCGCCCCAGCGCGGCGGAATAATCCGGAACAGCGCGGTTAACGCTGGTGGAGTCTTTTTCATCAAAACCGGCGATGACATTCATCAACAAAGCACAGTCACGCACCGTGACAGCAAACACCCCGGCCTGATCCAGACTCGAAGCAAAGGCCACCATGCCGTAGCGAGACACTCTCCCGTAAGTTGGTTTGATCCCGGTTACCCCACACAGCGCAGCCGGCTGGCGAATGGAACCTCCGGTATCCGTGCCGGTTGCGCAAGGAACAAGCCGCGCAGCCACAGCGGCGGCAGAGCCTCCAGAAGAGCCACCCGGAACCCTGGTCAAATCCCATGGATTCTTCACGGCACCGAAATAACTGCTTTCGCTGGACGAGCCCATGGCAAACTCATCCATATTCGTTTTGCCCAGCATCACCATGCCGGCCTCACGTAACTTGCGGGTTACCGTGGCGTCGTATGGCGCCACAAAATCCGCGAGCATTTTGGAAGCGCAGGTCGTGGTATCCCCTTCGCTGCAAAAAATATCCTTGTGGGCGTACGGAATACCCCCTAAAACAGACCCCTGCCCTGCATTGCGCAGGCGATCGGCTTCCCGAGCCGCGCATAAGGCACTTTTTTCGGTGAAATGGATGAAAGCATTCAAATCCTCGTCGTGACCTTTGGCGCGCTCCAGAGTGGCTTTCACCAGCTCTTCGCTGGACAATTGTTTTTTTGCCAGTGCCGCCGAAAGATCGGCAACACCCATGCAGCTAATGTCAGTCAAAACCTGAAACCATAAGGGCTGTTCGCCGTGCTGCGAGCATCCGGAACGGCACTCGCCTCCGGGTTGCCTGATCGTGAACCCCTGCCAGGAACAAACAGCGCCGCCGAAAGATCGGCAACACCCATGCAACTAAAGTCAGTCAAAACCTGAAACCATAAGGACTGTTCACCGTGCTGCGAGCATCCGGAACGGCACTCGCCTCCGGGTTGCCTGATCGTGAACCCCTGCAGGGAACAAACAGCGCTGCCGAAAGATCGGCAACACCCATGCAACTAAAGTCAGTCAAAACCTGAAACCATAAGGACTGTTCACCGTGCTGCGAGCATCCGGAACGGCACTCGCCTCCGGGTTGCCTGGTCGTGAACCCCTGCCAAGAACAAACAGCACCGCCGAAAGATCGGCAACACCCATGCAACTAATGTCAGTCAAAACCTGAAGCCATAAGGGCTGTTCGCCGTGCTGCGGGCATCCGGAACGGCACTCGCCTCCGGGTTGCCTGATCGTGAACCCCTGCCGGGAACAAACAGCGCCGCCGAAAGATCGGCAACACCCATGCTACTAATGTCAGTCAAAACCTGAAACCATAAGGGCTGTTCACCGTGCTGCGAGCATCCGGAACGGCACTCGCCTCCGGGTTGCCTGATCGTGAACCCCTGCAGGGAACAAACAGCGCTGCCGAAAGATCGGCAACACCCATGCGACTAATGTCAGTCAAAACCTGAAACCATAAGGGCTGTTCACCGTGCTGCGAGCATCCGGAACGGCACTCGCCTCCGGGTTGCCTGATCGTGACCCCCTGCCAGGAACAAACAGCGCTGCCGAAAGATCGGCAACACCCATGCAACTAAAGTCAGTCAAAACCTGAAACCATAAGGGCTGTTCACCGTGCCGCGAGCATCCGGAACGGCACTCGCCTCCGGGTTGCCTGATCGTGACCCCCTGCCGGGAACAAACAGCGCCGCCGAAAGATCGGCAACACTCATGCGACTAATGTCAGTCAAAACCTGAAACCATAAGGACTGTTCACCGTGCTGCGAGCATCCGGAACGGCACTCGCCTCCGGATTGCCTGATCGTGAACCCCTGCCGGAAACAAACAGCGCCGCCGAAAGATCGGCAACACCCATGCAACTAATGTCAGTCAAAACCTGAAACCATAAGGGCTGTTCACCATGCTGCGAGCATCCGGAACGGCACTCGCCTCCGGGTTGCCCGATCGTGAACCCCTGCCAGGAACAAACAGCACCACCGAAAGATCGGCAACACCCATGCAACTAATGTCAGTCAAAACCTGAAACCATAAGGGCTGTTCACCGTGCCGCGAGCATCCGGAACGGCACTCGCCTCCGGGCTGCCTGGTCGTGAACCCCTGCCGGGAACAAACAGCACCACCGAAAGATCGGCAACACCCATGCAACTAATGTCAGTCAAAACCTGAAACCATAAGGGCTGTTCACCGTGCTGCAAGCATCCGGAACGGCACTCGCCTCCGGGTTGCCTGATCGTGAACCCCTGCCAGGAACAAACAGCACCACCTCCAGGCCATTACTTTTCAATGACTTTTGGAATCAAGTAAAAACCATCTTGGGTTTCTGGTGCCTGCATCTGCAACAATTCCCTGCTATTGGCTTCCGTCACACAATCCGCGCGCAGTCTTTGGCACAGCCCCAAGGGGCTGGCAAGCGGTTCCAGATCTTCGGCGGCGGCCTCGTCAAGAGACTTCACCAAAGCCAATATATCTGTCAATTGTTTCACCATGAGCTCCATCTGTTGCGGTGCGACAGACAGCTTGCTAAGGCGCGCTATTTTCTCAACTTCCGATGTATCCATAATGACTTGCGATGATTTCAGTTCCGGCTTTGCCTCGCTTCCTGCGCAAAGAAAAAGCCACGTGGTGTGCCACGGCCAAAGTTGCGACAGCCAGCAAAACGAAGCACATCTTCGCCTGCCCCAAATCCCTTTGTGTCAGCAGAAAAACTTGGCTCCGGGCACCTCGCTCGCGACCCACTCTGACGTGTTTCCGGAACCGATGATTGTACGCAAAAGAACCCGGACATACTAACCGGCACTCCTGCGTCGCTTGCTGAAAAGAGAATTTTCCCGGCAACGGCGGGTTCGGGGAAGCATCATTGCCAGAAGCCGGCCACTGCGCAACAAAAGACCTGAACATCCCAACTTCAGCCACAGATAAAGCAAACCGGCGGCAGAGTTCGGCAAGGCGTGAGAAATACTGTGCGAGAACAAACGACAGCAACGCTTTGCTGCGCGTGCCGTGGATCGCAGCACTCAGCGGGAAAAATCTTTTAAGCCTTTAATGAGGCGACTCAGCGCCTCGTCAATATGCTCGGCTTGCAAGGCACCAAAAGACAGCCGCAAATACCCCGGATCCGCGCCGAAGGCACTTCCTGGAATCACCGTAACGCCGCAATTTTTGACCAAGTGCAATGCGACGGCAAAGTCATCAGGCTGGTTTTTCAGTTGCAGGAAAATATAAAAAGCCCCTTCGCTGACGGGATCGGAAATAATTCCCGCGAGTTCCTCGCGCAGTCTTCGCAAAAAAAGCGCGCGATTTTCCACCATGGCTTTCTTTTTGCTGGCCACGTATTCATTGCCGTGCATCAGACACCACTTGGCGGCGAACTGTGACACAGCCGGCGGACATATCAGCACGTTGTCCTGCACCTTGACGACTGCCTCGCGAAGCGCAAGCGGAATCACCATATAGCCTATTCTCCAGGAAGCGAAACCGTAACTTTTGGATAAAGAAAACAACGACAACAGGTGAGGCTCGGTCTGCGCTGCAGAGGCGGGGGAGAATTGTTTCTCCGGCTCATAGTAAAAATCCTCGTAGGCTTCATCGCTGATGTGATAAAGCCCATGCCTGGCGCACAGGCTGCTGATTGCCTGCAAAACATCGCGGGGGCAGACCCGACCCGTTGGATTATTTGGCGAAACCGTGACAACGGCACGGGTTTTAGAACCTACCGCCGCTTCGATCGCTGCCAAGTCTGGTTGCAGATCGCCGTCTGTGTTCACTTTCACCGGTCGACAACCGCACATGGCAACCGTCATCTCGTGATTGAAGTAGTAAGGACGCAACAAAATCACCTCATCACCAGGATCACAGATGGCAAGAACCAAGGCATGAAAAGCCATGTTGGAACCCGCCGTCACTACGACGCATTGCGATGAGGAAACCGAGATGCCATTTTTACGCTGAAGCTTTTCTGCAATGGCTTCGCGCAGTTCCGTCAGACCGATCACCGAGCCGTAACCATGACAGGAATTTTCAGTCATGCGTTGCGCTGCATAACTTATGGCTTCTGGCGGGGGAGGATAAAAAACAATTCCCTGCCCCAGCGAAAGGGTTCCCGGATTCTCGCGGCTCAACTGGTTGAATAACGGGATGACCGCCTCATCCACTTTGCGCATGCGTGCGCTACCGAACGCAAGACTTTTTACCGGCTTGGGCGGGGCACTCATTGATTTTTCTCCCTGCTAAAAAATCGACATGCGGCGTGTGTTGGCACTGACGCGCTCAGTGACCTAGCAAGGTTTTTTTCGCCAGGTTGATTTTTTCGGCGAGGTAGTTAGACCCCCCTCGGTCAGGATGCAGTCTTTGCATGAGTATTTTGTAGGCTTTGGTGATTTCTTCCTTGCTTGCGTTTTCTGTGACGCCAAGAATCAGGAGAGCCTCCGCAGTTGTCATCCCTTGGCTTCTGGCAAAGGCCTGCTCCTCACCTTCCGTCCTCTGGTTGGCCTCACCACGCATTCGTGTCTGCATAAGATAGCTCTGCAAAAGCAGAGCACCCTTACGATCGTTCTGGCGCAAGCATTGTAACAACAGCCCAAGATCTTCATCACGCATTTGCGACAGTCGCTTCCCCTCAAAATCTCCTTTCAGCACGACACCATCCAGCCGACGGTAGGCGATGTGAAATTCGAGTCGCAACCACTCGCTTTCAAAGCGCGGCATGCTCCGATTCTTAAGACCGGCGTAAGACCCCATGGAGGCCAAAAAAGGCACGTAGCGCAACAGCAGCCAGAGTCTTCTCACGAAGGGCAATGCCATGCCGATCACGGCAACAATCCAGTGCGCCTTGCCGGTCACCACCAAACCCAAGAGTCCTGCGGAAACAAGACCGACCAGCCACTTCCAGCGCACACGCAACGGCTGCCTGAATATCCACCTCAAGCCAAGCAGGAGCAGGACGACGAGCAAAATGAGTAAAACCTGCTTCATGCGGTTGGTTTTCCCTCTTCCAGCAGCCAGGCTGAGGGTCGCAAAATGTCATTCATACTACGCTCGTGGGGTCGCAAAGACCTCCGATATTCTCTGGCAATCAGCATAATTTTCGCATCCTTGTGCAATAATAAGAACACTATCGTGCAAGGAAAACAGCTTGGGGCGACAAAAAAACAGATGTATTTTGCAACGAAACAGCCGTTGATGGACACTCGCGGCAGGCCGCTGAGAGACTTGCGCATATCGGTCACCGATCGTTGTAATTTTCGCTGCCCCTATTGCATGCCCACTGAGGTATTCAACACCAAGTATGCCTTTCTGGGGCGGAAGCACCTCCTGAATTTTGAGGAAATTGCACGGGCGACCTGTTTGCTTGCCGAGCTGGGCGTTAAAAAATTGCGCTTGAGCGGCGGCGAGCCTTTGCTTAGACGCGATCTCGAATCCTTGGTTGAGTTGCTGGCCGCAGTCCCTGGCATAGAGGATATCGCTTTGACGACCAATGGCTCACTGCTAAACAGTGAAAAAGCGAAACGATTGCACGCTGCAGGATTGAAGCGCGTAACGGTCAGCCTGGATTCTCTGGATGACAAGATATTTGCCGCCTGTAATGGTGTGGCCACCCCGGTATCGCAAGTACTTGCAGGAATAAACAACGCTGCTGAAGCTGGACTGGTGCCGGTAAAGATCAATATGCTGGTAAAACGAGGCTTAAACGACCATTCGATCCTGGACATGGCCAGGTATTGTCGTCAGCATGGCCACGTCCTTCGTTTCATTGAATACATGGATGTCGGAAACGTGAACGCATGGCAACCAAAAGATGTCCTTTCTGGTCGTGATATTGTCGACATGATCAGCCGGGAAGCAGCACTGGAACCTGTGGCAAAGAATTATCCCGGAGAAGTCGCACAGTGCTGGCGTTATCAGGAGGGAGGAGGTGAAATCGGAATCATCACGTCTGTTACGTCACCATTTTGCCACAGTTGCTCCCGGCTGCGTTTGTCCGCTGACGGGAAACTGTACACGTGTCTGTTCGCAACACGTGGGCACGACTTGAAAACCCGGATGCGGCGTGGCGAAGATGACGAAACTCTGAAAAAGTTTTTGAGCGGTATCTGGACTGAGCGCGTTGACCGCTACTCAGAAACCCGATCCAGAAGAGTCCACGTGCTCAAAAAAGTGGAAATGTCCTACATCGGCGGTTAAAGCATTGGGCATAAATTGGGCAAACGTCGCAGTATTGCCACCGGAGGCACCACCAAAACACACGAGAGCCTGTCAATGCGCCACTGTATGGCTGAAGCCAAAACATGAATACCCACAATAGAACGCCGAGAACATCAGGCCTGAAAAAGCTAAGCGCACAAGTAGAATTCATGCTTGGCGTCAGCGTGTTATAATGTCGGTTAGTCGCAGAGCCAAGGAATTCAAATGTTACTGCCTGAATCAAGGGTGCTCTGTTTAATGTATCTGAAAGGAATCACAAGGAGAAAGGAATTATGACAGGTTTATCGGTCACTCAAAAATACGGCAGCTTGCTTCAGGACAACCTGGGGATTAACAAGAATGCGGAAATCACCAGTATCGGTTCGCAATCTTTGCAAATTACGCAACGCGGTAACAGTTGGCACGGAAGACTGGTTTGCTGGGTCAAGGACAACGTGTCTCCAATGTTCAGAAAACAAAGCCGCTCTCCCAAAAGTGGCTTTAACAGTCCGGTTCTACAAAAGTTAAGTGAGGACATCGGGCTTGATCATTCAATGGGAGAGGACACAAAAACCACCATTCTGGACAGAGTGTCAAGTCTGGATGCTTCAGGGATTCCGGTTCGCATTAAACATCTCAGAAAGCTGCTGGGAGGCGTGAATGTACGGCCGGATGTACTGCAAGCCATAGTATCACTTCCCGATCAACCGGGAGAAGTTCACGCGAGGACAGGCTCAACAGCATCCTCGCGCCTGAACGATGGGAGTGACTTTACAGTCCGCATTGAGCACCTGGCTGTTGGAGGAGAAGAGTACGTAACCGCTCTTCAGGAATTGGCTCAAGGACAAGGGCTGGGGGATTTCAACAACCAACACCTCTATGAGAAAACAGGTCTGGACGCAGAGGCACTGCTTGGACAGAACCCGCAGTTTGCGGGAACTGCTGAATTAGATGTGGGGCTCCGTGAAATATGGGAAGGGGCAGTGCAACAAGCAGTGGGTGGACTGAGTTCACCAACCATACCAGAGGCACAACTGAAAAGCATATCAGACCAAGTCATTGACGAATTGTGCGATGAAATCAAGGGGGGGCGCACAATGGACAATAATGACCTTGACAAGCTCAAGCTGACCTCACAGGGAGACATTGCCGACGAGGCACTTCAAGGAGCAATGCAAAGAACCGGCCTGAAATTTGCAGAAAAGCCTTCACCTAGTAAGAAAAGTCAGCTAAGGAATGACGTACAGGCTCGCATGACTAAAGACAGAATCAATGAGGATGGACAGGGGAGGTTCTATCCACAAACACCTGAAAAGGCCTTAGACAAGATCATCCTGAGTTTAGCGGAGGCGAGCCCGGCACTGTTTCAGCAGGGTTGACTTCGTCTTGGCTCCTTAGGTTTCTTCTGGCTGCCGAAGGTGAGTTATTCCATGGACACACCACTCGGCACACCAGAACTGCTTCACACTTCTCTTGTGTTGCCAGAGAGTTGCCGGAAAATCTGCGGGTTTCTGGAAAAGCAGGGAGGTCAAAATAATGCAGATCTCATTTTCTGAAAAATACTCAAGTCTCCTGAACCACAACACGAAGATTGATGGTCAGGCAGAAATCCTCAGCATCGGAGACAAAAGTTTCACAATCAAGCTGAGAGGCCAATGCTGGAAGGGTCGGCTGGTGTGTTGGCTCAAAGACAATCTGCCCTTTATATTCAAACGCGAGAGCAAACCCACTGGTTCTGCTGAACATGTCTCTCTTGCCATACAGAAGTTCGAAAAGGACGTTGCAGGCATTGGGATAATGACAGAAAAAGACAATAAAAAAATTGCCCAAGAATTAAACAAACTGAAAAAATCTGGCCTTCCTCTCCGAGTGAAACACCTTAGGGATTTAAATCAATACTTGGGGGTATCTTCCTCCCCCCTGCCCCCGACGCCAGTCAGAATCACTCAGGAAACTAGCGAAAATGGACTAAAAATGGGTGCCAGGAATGGGGATATTGTGACGGTTACCGTTGATGGATTTAATCCCGGGACGGATGATTGCGAGAAAGCGTTGCGTCAAATGTCCGGAAAACCGGAAAATTTTTACAAAAACCATATCCAGAGTAAAATGGATCGCACTTTTGCCATGCCGGTTGACTTTGTTTCCTCACCCGAAAGAAATCTGGAGCTCCACAAAACGTGGGCTGCGCTAGTTGACGATAAAATGCAGAGAAAAGGCTTGCAAAGTGTTGGACGTTCACAGCTTCAGCATATTTCTGGTCAAGCCATCAACGCTTTGTCTGCGGAAATAGAGGGAAGCCGAAAACTGCTGCCTGAAGAAATTAAAAGGACGGGGGTCAATGGACAGTCATTTTACGAAAAAGCCTCTGGACTTATAGAACAGTACGGCATAAGGGCAAAAAGAACACCAAGTGTCGATGACATAGATAAAATGCGGGTAGATGTTTTGGGAAAGATGGAAAAAACTGCCATTAGTGACAAAGGGCGTGTGCTCTATGCCCGAAACGCGGAGGGAGCCTTTGAGCGTGCAGTTACACAGTATTGCTCTGAAAACCCTCTGCTCTTCAGCAACCCTGAAGATGATTGGAATAGTGCACGTTAATGAGCACATTTTTAGCGATAGCTACGCCATTTCACGCAGAATAAAAGCCATTCTCTCTGAAAGCATGACGATAGATGGTGAACGTACAGGGAAGGCTGGAGCACCTCTTCCCCGGAACGCGCAAAAGGAACGATGGGGACACGATTTTCATGTTCTTCACCCCTTTCATTGCAAGTAACCAGACCTGACCTGTTAGAGGAAGGCTTCAGAAGGTAAATAGACTTATCGATTTACGCTGCTTTTTATGGGGTAGCTACCTGAGCAGACGATTCCCTTCGCCAAAAACGAACCGAATGGCGATTTTCTTGAGCAAAAGAGTCGCTCGTCCCCGGCATTCAGCCTGTGTAAAAAAATTCAATCGGGTCAAGTCTGAACGACTTTGATGCTATGATCACAACAGGGAGCCATTCGGCAAACTTCCCTTTGGCGGAGTGTAGCTCAGCTTGGTAGAGCACTGCCTTCGGGAGGCAGGGGCCGGAGGTTCAAATCCTCTCACTCCGACCACTGCAACTCAACGTTCGTCCAGGTAAAGAGCCGCTTCATTCTGATCAATAAAAAAGCGAAAGTTTTTCAGAAAATTCATGCCCAGCAATCCATCTACGGATAAACCGCTGGAGAAATCCAGAATGCCTACGCGCAGATTACGAACTTCTGTCCCGCCAACTTCCATTCGCTCCACGCTGATTAATGGCGCGTTCACAGAACCGCTTGCCAAGTGCATGATTACGGTCGTACCACTTTCCGTCGGAAGCCCCAGTAGCCCGGCAACTTCAGATGAAAAAGTGCAAAGGGTCGCGCCTGTGTCGATCATTAGCCTGGCAGAGTCAACGCCGTTAATTCGCGCATTGACAACAAAATGGTCTCCAATTCGCTCCAAGGGAATTTTCACTCTGTCCTTCAAATCGAGATGAAGTTTCGTCTTTTCAAGAAGGACAGAGGTTTTCTTTCCCCAGACCGGATCGTTTAGCGTCTGGCTATAAGTGGCCAATGCTTCGTCAAGCAGATTCAGCCTGAACTGAGTATCCGCCAAGCGGTAATAGTATTCCGCGTTTCCGGGATCTTGCCTTGTCAGCATTTCGTAAAGTGCCAGCAGTTCATTCAGGCTGTCCTCACTCACCAATGCCGTGCGATATTCGCGCTCAATGCTTTGAATCAAGGCATTAATTTCTGCCTCGTCCACCTCCGCCTGAACGCTGTTTTTCAAAGTCAGCAAATCTCTCAAGGCAATGAATTTCTGGCCACTATGCGATAACACTTTGGCTCGCAAAAAAATGACCAGAGGCGAATACTCATCAAGCTCCCGGGAAAACCGCAACAGTCGCTTTGCTTTGCTGGTACGCCCTTCCTCCAAGAGATCTTCAACCTGGTGACGAATCTGCTCCAGAGAGCTGCCGCCAGACAAAGCAGCATGCTGCGCCTCCAAGTCTGAGTCACTGTCAGCTTGGGATACCGGAGCCCCGCTGCCGACCAGCACCAAGTCTCCCGTACCAGGCAGGATCCGGGTGTTCACTTCTGCAACGGAATTTTTGCTGTTCGCGTAAATATCCCCCAACAGGTAATGTAATCCCTAGCCCCCTGCACCTCCAAGCAAAACCCAGAAAAGCACGTCAAGTACTGGCAACCAAGGCATCCCTCGCATCGTTATGAACTGTGTCTAAAGCGGATGGCAGGCTCCCTGACCATCAGGAGCCGACAAATTTCTGCAGCCACACACTTAAGCACCTTGCATCCTCCTTGTAAAAAACAAGCCATTGGTCTCCCAATGCGCCAGAAACAACACTCTTTACCATATACCACCACACTATCAACAGCCGTAGCTTATAGTTTATTATGCCCAAATTATCATTGGAACACGGGACACGTGCTGAAACCTCTCCACTGGGGCTGATCGTGGCAAAAAAAACCAAACAAGGGAACATGGCAAAAGGAAACCGCGGCGAGCCGCGCACCTTGCGGCAAACCACCAGGAAAGCAGAAAAGGCCAAAGCCGCGCCATCTTCAGGGTTGTCAGGTGTGGGGGTTGCTGAAAGAAATGACAAGGAAGGGCTGAAAACTCCGGTCATTGCTTTTCTGACCATTTTCGTGACGGCAACGGCGGCTCTGGTCGGCCCCTACGGCCAAAAATATGGCTACTCACCGGACCTGCACATGGCCGCTTACCTGGAAGTAGGAATCCTGGCAGTTCTGACACTGTTCGCAGCTTCGCTCATGGGCAAGCGTGAACTGCGCATCATCCGTACTCCCGTTCTGATACCGCTCGTTGTCTTCTACCTGTGGGCGATGCTGTCGGTGCTATGGGCGCACAGCAAATACGAAGCAGTACACGACGCCCTGGAATGGACAGCAGCCATTGTTGCCTTCGTCCTGGTCATACTTTCGCTACGTAGCGAGCGGGGGATGCGCTGGCTGTACATTGGCGTTTTCATAACCGGGCTTTTGATTGCCTTGCTGGGTATTGCACAGTATCTGTTTGCCGTCGATTGGGTGCAGCAGCATATCGTTCCCGGAGCCACTTTCAGCAACAAAAACATGGCCGGCCAATACGGCTCGCTGACCTTGCCTTTCGCGATGTATTTCTTCCTGCAATCGCGCTCCAGAATCACCACAACGCTATTGGCCGTCGCGGTTGCCTTATTCATGACGTACATGTTTTACACCCGGGCACGCGGAACCTGGGTGGCATTTGTCGTGGAAACCGGGGTTTTCTTTCTTCTCATGGCCTATTTGCGATACAAGCACAATTACCACCCTCTGCGGCTGCCCTACAAGCGCTGGGCAGCCATTGCCATATTGCCCTTGTTCCTTGGCTTTGCGTACTTGACACCTTCCATGTTCGTCGGTGCTGACGCGGTCATGCAATCCTCCTTGGGCTCCAAGGATCCGGCACTTGCCTCCGAAACCGGCCTTGAGGTTCTCAACCGCACCAGCGGTTCCTTCGCTGGCAGTGCCAACACCCGTACCACCATGTGGGGAAACTCTTGGCTCATGCTGAAAGATCATTTCTGGACTGGTGTGGGTCTGGGCAACTGGACCGTGTTTTATGCGACGTACCAATCGTCGTGGCGACAGGATCTGTTGTTGATGAGAAATCTGTTTCACCAGAACGCACATAATGATTTCGTGGAAATTATTTGCGAACTGGGGGTCATAGGCTTCGCATTTTTTCTGTGGTTTCTTTTCGCTTTGTTCAAAACCGTCAGAGCCTCACTGCTCGCGCCTTTCCGAAATATCACACCGATGCTGATCGCCCCCATCGTTGCTATCGCTGGCATTTCCACGAATGCCGCCTTCAGCTTCCCATTCAAACAACCCGTCCCGATTTTTTTCGTCCTGGTCTACGTTGGTGCCTTCGCCGTGCTACATTTCCTCATCGCACCACAAAGTGACACCCGCTCTGAGTACCGCATCAGGCTAAAAACCTCAATGGCCAGTGGCACAGCAGCACTTGTCTTGGCAGGAGTAACCAGTTATCTCACCATTACCCACTATCAGTGGTACCAGGCAGAGGTGCACTATCGCAAAGCCGCCATCGCCATGTCCGCCAGAAAGCTACGTACCGTTGCCAACGAAATTGATGAAGCCATACGACTGAACCCTCTGCGTTCACAAATGACATGGTTCAAAGCCACCAGCCTTTTACACAACGGCAAAACGAAAGAAGCGATCCCTATTTTCGAAAAACTCGTAGACAATTACCCATATTCATCCAGCAACAGCGTGAACTTGATCTCGGCATACGTTTCAGGCGGACAGACAGACAAAGCACTCGCGCTCTACGACCAGATGGTCAAGGTGCAACCGACTAATGGGGATTTCCACAAACGCAAAGCCAGCCTCTTGTCCAGCAAGGGACGGGTAAAAGAAATGATTGAGTCTTTGGAATTGGCATCGGCAGGCTATCTGACACACAACAAAGTCGCTAAACACATGCAGGTAGAAAACGAACTAGGGAACATCCGTCTGCAACTTGCAAAAATTCGCCGAGCCAAAAAGTGAAGCCGCTGGCCAAAACAATGCCCACCCATTTCACCCATGAAGCGACTGCCAGTGCGAAATCACGGCTTTTCGAAGCAGGCTTTTTCATCACAAACACTCAGCTGTTTGCCGTTCATGGTGGTTCTGCGACATGACTACAAGCACAGCGTCCGGCACGGTTCCTTTGGAAGTTGGCACACAAAGCCTTAACCGCTTTCTTGCCCGTCTTGTTCTTTTTGCATTGCTGTTGCCCTGTTTTTATCTGTCTTCCGACTTGTTCTGGAGGACCGTGTACCCTGAGGGCTATGCTCCGCACTTGGAACAAAAAGCCAGAGATTCGTCAGAAGCAGGCGTGAAGAACAAGCACGCGCATCGCTGGTTATGGTTTGAAGACTCGGCTGCTCCCGTTGTCATAAAGCCAGTCCGACCCAGCAAGCTGGACGCAACCTTGGTGGGGGTCTTATCGCCAGGAAATGAAAATAACGAGACCGGAGTTGCGATTATCGCCCTCAAAGGCAAACCTCAAAAGATCTTCCGGGTCGGTGACGAAGTAGCACCGGCCACTTACTTGAAGCGTGTCAGGGCGAGCTTCGTTGTCTTGCAAAGAGATGACCAGGAAGAAATTCTGGAATTAAAAAAAGTCGGACTGTTCGGTAAGCGAACCGTACAGAACCCAACCTCTGCCTCTGCCTCTGCCAAGAAAAACCAGCAATCGGTAGGGGGAAAACTGCAACGTCTGCTAAAAGAGGATATGGGAGCCTTGGTCAGAAACATCGCGTTCAAAAAAGTCGAACGTGAAGGACAAGAGACTGGCTATTCAGTCAACCCTAAAAACCGGAGAGGAAAAAAAATACTGGCAGAATTTGGCATTAAAGCCAAAGACGTGTTGCTAAGCGCAAACGGCATTGACCTGACCACGGTTATGAAAAACCCGAAAAAAATCCAGGAACTTCTGGAATCAGATGAGCTGTCCATTCAGTTGGAGCGCCAGGGAACCATACAGGACATTTCAGTCAAGTAGATGCCAACCATGCAATTTCGAAAATGGCAGACCAAGGCGCAACTGTTGCTTGCACGCCTGATGCTCGTGTTTGTGCTTGCCGTGACTCCCGTCTGGATTCGGGCAGAAGACATCACCATGAATTTTCGCGAAGTGGAAATTCGCCAGATTATTGAGAGCGTTGGACAGCTGACTGGCAAAAATTTCCTCGTGGATCCGCGTGTCCGTGGCAAAGTCACCGTCCTTGCCAACGAGCCGGTGCCTGAGGAAGCCGTTTATGACGTGTTGCTCGCCATACTCAGAATGCATGGTTTCCGAGCCGTAGAAGGCGACCGCGTCACGCGTATCGTCGCGGCAAATGTCGCCAACCGCTTTGCCCCCAACGCGATGCCGGCTGAACTCATCACTGAACTGCTGCACATCAATCACCTGAACGCTGCTTCGGTCATCGGTATGGTGAAGCCACTCATGACGCCGGAATCGCAAATCGTCGCGCATAAGGAAACCAACATTCTGATTATCACGGAACTGAAAACCAACCTGGATCGCATTAAAGGCATTATTTCGCGCCTTGACCTGCAAACCGTTGGAACTTACGAAGTCATTCCCTTGAAGCATGCCAGTGCCAAGGATATGGTCGCTTTACTGCAAAGAGCCGGCAACAAGGGACTTCGGCACCTCACTCAAATCGCCGCCGACAAGAGAACCAACCGCCTGATCATTACCGGTCCACCAGAATTGCGCCTGCCACTGCGAACTTTGGTTGCCGAACTGGATGCCCCTTCCGAAGGACAAGGGCGTGGGGAGTTAAGGGTCATTGCCTTGCACCATGCCAAAGCGGAGAACATGGTAAAAATTCTGCAAGGCCTGCTCGCTTCGGAACAGTTTCTGAAACTCCTGGTAGAAGGCTACCTGGCAGAAGAAACCGATACTCGCTACGAACCCACTGTCGTCATAAAACCCAAGACCAAGACGGATACCGATGTTGTCGGGCAGGAAACCGGATCCATCAGAAAAATCGATAAAAAACAGTACTCCATACACGCCGACATAGCCACGAATTCATTGATAGTCGGAGGAACCCCGGCCATCATTCGTGCGGTTGAGCGTGTCGTTGAAAAGCTGGATGTCCCACGGTCACAAGTCATGATTGAAGCCATTATTGCCGATGTTGACGAAAGCAAGTTCAGCCAGATTGAATCGAGAATCGGCGTGTTTGACCCACTGTCGGGAGGGGCTTTCGGTTCCATTACCGCCGACAATTACAATGGCGTATTGGGTGTTTTTGATCCTGGCAGCGGCACTGCCTTGTTCGGCGGTATTGCAAGAACTGCAATCTCTGGCGGAGAGACTTTGCCGCTCAGCCTGCTCGTGACTGCGATCAATCGGGACATCGATTCTCGGGTGTTGTCAACGCCAGCCATCCTTACCTTGAACAACGAAGAAGCAAGCATAGATGTCTCTGACGTTCGCTACGTGCAAACCGGTCAAACCAGCAACAGCGCCGGAACGACTGCGTCAGTAGGTCGTCAGGAATTCGGTACCAAACTCACCGTCACGCCACAAATCACTGAAGGGGCAACCGTGCGCCTTGATATTGATCAAAAACATGAAGACATTACTGGCGAAACCACTATTGATGGATCCAGCTATCCGGTCACCAAGAAACGCGAGCTGAAAACCCGGGTGGTCGTCAATGACGGCAACATTCTGGTGCTTGGGGGACTGTCCAGCGATACGGTTCAGGAGAGACGACGCAAAACCCCGTTTCTGGGTGATCTGCCGATCATTGGCAAGCTTTTTTCAGGGCAAGACAGTGACCACATCAGGCGTAACTTGATGGTGTTCATAAAACCCACGATTTTGAGAACCGCTGCTGCTGCCACAACAACGTCCGAAGACCGCTACGCAGAACTCAGACTGAATCAATTGCTGCACGCATCAGGGATCAAAAGTCTTCTTCGGAACCAGACAGAAACCGCCATTTTGCCTGAATTGCCAAAGAGTGCTCCCGCCGCGCCAGAAGGAACCAAAAAGAAAAAGCGAAAAAAAGTCAGGGTCATTCGCGTCAAAAGGCTCTCGTCAGCACCACAAGAAGGCGTGAAAGCCGGCCGTGTTGACCCGTAAAGAGGCCACTGAAGTTGTACGAAGAGTTTTTTAATCTCACTGAGAACCCATTTACGATCACACCGAACCCTCGCTATCTTTTTTTAGGCAAGCAACACCGGGAAGCGCTAGCGTGCCTGCATTATGGGTTGCGCTGCAGTGGTGGATTTATTTTGCTAAGCGGCGAAGTCGGCACTGGAAAAACCACTTTGTGCCGAAGTTTTCTGGAAAAAATCCCCGCTAATGTCCACGTAGCATTTATTTTCAACCCAAAATTGGACGAACGCGAATTATTACAAGCAATTTGCGATGAATTTCTCATTGATTACGATAAAGACGGCAGCCTTACAGCACTGACCGATGCGTTGAATGAGTGCCTCCTGGAATGGCATTCAAAGGGACAGAAAGCGCTTCTTCTTATGGACGAGGCGCAAAATCTACAGTACCGCGTACTGGAACAATTGCGCCTGCTAACCAATCTGGAAACCCACGAGGTAAAGCTCCTGCAAGTCATACTGGTCGGTCAGCCTGAGTTGCTGGACAAATTGCGCCAACCTGAACTGCGCCAGTTAATGCAACGAGTGGTTGCCCGCTACCACCTCAACCCTTTGTCAATCGGAGATTTAAAAAACTACATTTCACACCGATTGAAGTTGGCCGAAGGGGATGATGAGATTTTCTCCTTGCAATCTCGCTTGCGGATCGCCCAACTCAGCCACGGCATCCCACGCTTGGTGAACTTGATTTGCGATCGTGCTTTGCTAGGTGCCTTCGCCATGGACGAGCAGCGCGTCACTATGAAAGTAGTGGAGCAAGCCGCTAACGAAGTGCTTGGGGCGCGCAAGCAGAGAGTCGAGTACATAACGGGCAGAAGCGCTTCGGGCAAGCGTAAACGTCTCATAGGAGGCGCGACGGCTGCCTTGCTCGTGATGATGGCGCTTGGCTTTTGGCAGAAAGAGGTCAAGTCCTTCGTCGGAACTTTGGCAGAAAATTGGAAGAGCATGCCTACGACAGAAGCATCCCCGGCCACGGCAAACGATCGCCTGACCCGTCCAGAGGAGATGCAAAACACGGGCGGTTCGCTGCCAGAACACACCACACCACCGCCAAGCTATTTGACTCTGGAAGATTTGCGTCAGGCAGGGCACTCCTCGCGCGAAGCATTTGGGCTGCTGTTCAAAGCGTGGAAACTCACCATCGCAGCCGACCCGGCGGCACCAGCATGTGATTTTGCCCAGCGCCAGGGACTGGACTGTTGGAGCCGTTCAGATGGAGACTTAAAATTACTGCGAACGCTGAACCGACCCGTAGTCGTCAAGCTCAGAGACGAGCGAAATGAACTGTTTTCCCTGGCTCTGCTGCAACTCGATAGCAGCGATGCGGTGCTTGCATCACCGTCAGGACAGGTAAAAATGCCTGCCAACGAATTCCAGAAACTCTGGACAGGAGATTTCACTGTTTTGTGGCGTCGACCTCCCGGTTTTTTCAAAACGCTGATTCCTGGCGACAGGGGGGGAACAGTAGACCAGATCCTTAAACGGCTCTCCACGATTGCCGACATTCAAAGCGCACGTGACAGCCACAGCCTTGACGCCACAGCCGTCAAGCTGGTACGTAGTATCCAGCGTCGTTGCGGGCTGGCAGTTGATGGCATGGTAGGCAAAGAAACGATTTTTGCCATTGACAACCTCTTGGGCGATGTCCCCTATCTGTCCAGACGCAACAACCTTTCCTGCCAAGCCAAGAAGGTGGCCTCTCTTCAATAAGCATCGTGTCCTATATTCTCAACGCATTGAAAAGAGCAGAGCGCGAAAGGAGCCAGGGAAGCATTCCTGACATTCTCACGAAACAACAATTCAGCGAGCCGCCAACCTACTCTTTGCCTCTGGCCTGGAAAGCCGCGATCCTCGCACTGATCTTGATCGCATTTCTGTCGTCCATGGCCATAGGCTGGATTTATTTCACTTCACAACAAGACACCGGGCAAGTACAGAACAAGCCTGCCCAAGGTGCCGGAAACCTCCCTCCACCTGCGACAGTCCCGGAACCCGTCTCGCCGGCACCAGCTGCGAACGAAAGCAAAATCCCGGTCGTCACCGATATATTGGAACCAGACTTTGTCTTGGAAATTGCGAATTTGCCGAGAGAAATTCGTCTGCAGCTGCCGGAAATTATTTTAAGCGGACACGTGTACAGCGAACTAAATCCGACGGGGCGATCCATCATCGTAAACGACAGGTTGGTCAGCCAAAACGAATACGCAGCCAAGGGACTGTTGCTGAAAGAAATTACCCCATTCGGGGTGATCTTTGCCTTTGGCGGACAGTTGTTCAGCATGCGTACCAATGAAATTTATCGTTGAGAGTTTCCAAACATGATTGAGCACCACATTCCTTTTGGCTTCGCCCAAGGTCATGGTGTGTTTCTTGAAAACGGCTCGCAAGGGGTCGTGCTTTACCATCGCGCGGATACAAAAGCAGATATTCTGCAGGAAGTACGGCGCATGCTAGAGAAGGAACCTGCCTTACACGTCCTGCCACCGGATGACTTTGAGAAACGTCTTGAAGACAGCTACTCGGATCGCGCCACCAACAGCCTTTCCGGGGTAGCCGAAGTGGAAAGCAGCATGGGACTTGATGAAATTGCCGCGGCAATGAGCGAGCCTGAAGATCTGTTGAAAAACGAAGACGATGCCCCGGTCATCAAGATGCTGAATGCGATTTTCTTTGAAGCCATCCGCGACAAAGCGTCTGATATCCACGTAGAACCGTACGAAAAAGAATTGTATGTCCGCTTCAGGATAGATGGCATTCTAAAAACCGTACTGAGTCTTTCCCCCAAACTGTGCCCATTGCTGATTTCCAGAATCAAAGTTCTTGCCCGCCTGGACATCGCCGAAAAACGGACTCCTCAGGATGGTCGGATCACTCTGCGCCTCGGGGGTCGTGCTGTGGATTTGAGGGTTTCCACTTTGCCATCAAGTCATGGAGAAAGGGCCGTGCTGCGCATTCTCGACAAAAGCACCGAACAGTTGACCCTGAATCGGCTCGGCATGAGTGGCCTGGCGCAACAACGCTTCATCCAGATGGTGAAGCGCCCGCACGGCATCATCCTCGTTACCGGCCCCACAGGCAGTGGAAAAAGCACAACTTTATACGCCGGCCTTGCCGAACTGGATCGCAAACAACGCAACGTCATGACCATAGAAGATCCAGTGGAATACAACATCCACGGTGTCAGTCAGACTCAGGTCAACCTGAAGGCAGGCATGACTTTTGCGCGCGGACTCCGGGCAATTTTAAGACAAGACCCGGACGTGGTGCTGATCGGGGAAATCCGTGACCGGGAGACCGCTGACATTGCTGTTCAAGCCAGTCTCACCGGTCACTTGGTGCTTTCCACGCTGCACACCAACACTGCAACCGGAGCAATAACACGGCTTTGTGATATGGGCGTTGAGCCCTTCTTGCTCACCGCCACTTTGCAAGGTGTTCTGGCACAGCGCCTGGTGCGGAAGCTTTGCTCCCATTGTCGTGAGGGCTATACCCCCGACCGGGCAGAACTGGCAAGTTTGGGGTTCAACGCAGAATTGTTGCCTGAAAATGCAGAACTGTTTCGTGCCAAGGGTTGTGAGCAATGCTTTCACACCGGCTACAAAGGCCGCTTCGGCCTGTTTGATCTGGTGGCGTTTGACGGAGACTTGCGCAAACTCATACACAAAGGCGAAACAGCAATGGAAGAGCACCTTCGGAAGTTACAGCCCGGTTTGCGAGAAGTCGGGTTCAATCATGTTTTGCAGGGAGATACTTCGTGCGAAGAAGTGCTTGCCGTCACCATAAGCTGAGCCAGACCAAAGGCATGCTCACACGATCATATGCCCTGACAAGAACCGCGCAAAAGGTGAATTTTGCCTACTTTTAACTACCAGGCACTCGACAGCAAAGGGAAAATTCGCAAGGGAGTCCTGGAAGCAGAAACCGCACGCAGCCTTAGGGCAAAATTGCGGGAACGCCACCTGTCTCCCGTGGAAGTCTCTCCCGTTGTCGTGGGGAAGTCCGTATTTCGCTTTCGCACCAAAGTGCGTAAAAACGACCTGATGCTGATTACTCGCCAGTTGGCGACCCTGATCGCTTCTGGTATGCCACTGGAAGAAAGCCTGCGTCTCATGGCGGAACAGGCAGAAAACCTGACCATCAGACGACTGGTGTCAAGCGTTCGCAGCCAGCTATTGGAAGGGCACAGCCTTGCCTACGCATTTGAGCACGCCGTTCACGCATTCCCCGAGTCTTTTATCGCGACCATTGCTGCAGGCGAAGAAACAGGACACTTGCCAGAAGTCCTTGAGCGCTTGGCGGACGAAGTGGAAGTACAGGGCAAAGCGCGCCAAAGTCTGCTGACAGCGATGATTTATCCCCTGATGATGCTGGTCGTTTGCCTGGCCATCATTGTACTTTTGATCGTGTATATCGTGCCGCAAATCACCGGCGTATTCGCCAGTATGAAGCAGGAGTTGCCCGTCCTGACCCGAGGTCTGATCGCATTGAGCGACTGGCTGCGCGACTATGGCTTTATTTTGGCAATCCTGCTGACGGGAGCAATCGTCTCTTTCCTGCTTGCCTTACGCCGACCCGAGTTCAGAAAGAAATGGGATCGCTTCTTACTGAGCCTGCCCCACATTGGCTACTGGATCATTATTGCCAACGTTTCCGGATGGGCGCGCGGTCTCGGGACTTTGCTTGCCAGCGGCGTGCCGGTCATGGAGTCTCTCAAAATCGCAGCACAGCGCGTCCAAAACCGGTCGCTGCGCAGTGAGCTTGATAACGTTTCCGAACGAGTCAGAGAAGGCGACAGTCTGCATAGTGCCTTGGTGAAAGCGACACGCTTTCCACCCTTTCTGATTCACATGGTGGGCAGTGGTGAATCCAGTGGCGCGCTAGACACCCTGCTTCTCAAAGTCTCCGACTATTATGACCAGCGTGTCACGAACATCACCACGACAGTCACCAAACTGTTCGAACCCATGCTGGTCATTTTCATGGGCGGCGTGGTGCTTTTGATCGTTCTCGCCATCTTGGTGCCCATCATCGAAATGAACCAATTGTTTTAAGGCACACAAAGCGAGGGTGCCGTCCGGGTTTTCCCCTCGCAACTGCATGAAACGAACGCACAGAAGCACCATGGCCGGTTGTGCCAGGTGGTAGTTCAGTGTCCAGGCGTTTCTGAGGCAGAAAGCACTGCATCATGATTTTGTGTCAGTACCCCGCACTCCGACCGAATGAGGAGTCTGGCTTGCCAAACTGTCAGTTGTATGCCAGCCAAGTATCAGGGCTCTGGGCTTTACGTGTTTGACGATATCGTGACCTGTCTTTATTTCAGCAACTCTCAGCTCGAATGTTTTTTGCAAGTTCAGCCACAACTCAGGTGTGGTTCCAAGGTAGCGCGACAGACGTAGCGCGGTATCAGCGGTCACACCGCGTTGCCCTTTCAGAATGTACGTTATTCGATTTCCGGGAACACCTAATGCCTTAGCTAAAGCGTTAGCAGACATGCCGATTTCTTCGAGTTCTTCTCGCAATATTTCGCCCGGATGTACCGGGCGCATACCATTCTTACTCATACGCGCGCATCAAAGAAGATTTTGTCGAAAAATATGAAATTTAGCGATAACACTCAGGTTCTGATGACCTCGTAAAGCGCGGGAAAATGGGGGAATGCTTCTAAGCTGCCGGCACTTAGCCGCTGAAATTCTTTGCTGCTGATTACCGCCTGAAAATGTTGTGCCGACTCCCACTCGGCGATATTGATAAAACGAAAGTGAGCCTCGGGCGACACGGCACGGTGTAGTTTTGTGGATATGAAGCCGGGTTGCCGGCGCATGTATTCGGCGACGTTCTCCCACATCGTCAAAAACTCTTCTTTTTTGTCTTGCGGCACTTCAAAGGGGTTAATTAAAACAACTGATGACATTTTTCATCCTCCTGCCGATCATTGTACGCTCTTCATTGCTTTTTATATTCGCCGATTGAACAGCCGTGTTTTGCCATCTCCATCGCGCGCATAAACACCAACACCGGTAAGCGCGGCGGGCGTTACGGTTTTCCAGTTGACTCCAAAGCAAACGACAGAATTCCCATCGCACTCCTCCTCCAATGCCGACGTTGTGGCTAATCGTTCCCTCACTAGTGGTAGTCAACTATCTCAACGTTGTATGGGCCATCGTCTCCCCAACAGAAGCAAACACGACACTGTTTGTTGATTCGAATACTGCTCTGTCCTGCCCTGTCACCTGATAAAGATTCCAGGCGATTACTACGTAGCAGCGATAAATCCTGCAAAACTGCTGCGCTATCCAGAACATCCAGCCTACGAGACGCTCGGCCTGCAAAGCTTCGAGACTTCCGGACTTTATGACCTTCGAAAAATAGTTGGGTCTTTCGATCCTTGAAACTTCTAATCACAGACTGGATGGTAGCAAAAAATACGTGATACGTACAACATGACGAAGCCAGGTCACCAATTTCTCCGGAATCGAGCGTCGTAATCTGCCCAATAGAGGCAAAACCGAAGCGCGGAAAGCAGACGCAAGGCTTGCGTACTCGCTGAAACAAACAGGCACCTGCCCTGGCAGCCTTGTCAAGAATCTATTTCAGACCAATAAAAGTACCGTTGTTGCGATAGCTCAGATCTCTCATCAATAAGGTAAAGCTGGCGGGCACGTGTACGCCAGAACCAAATCCAACCGCATGAATGCGAAGCAACGGTTCTTTGTCTGACCCAGCCCGGTTTAAGCAATCCACATGACGCAGCTTGGTCACCAACTTCTCCGGGATCGAGCGTCGTAATCTGTGCAATAGAGGCAAAACCGAAGCGCAGAAAGCAGACGCAAGTCTTGCGTACTTGCTGAAACAAACAGGCACCTGCCCTGGCAGCCCTGGCAAGAATCTATTTCAGACCAATAAAAGTACCGTTGTTGCGATAGCTCAGTTCCCTCATCAATAAGGTAAAGCTGGCGGGCACGTGTACGCCAGAACCAAATCCAACCGCATGGATGCGAAGCAACGGTCCTTTGTCTGACCCAGCCCGGTTTAAGCGATCCACATGACGCAGCTTGGTCACCAACTTCTCCGGGGTTTGAAAGTCGTAATCTGTCCAACAGTGGCAAAACCGAAGCGCGAAAAGCAGACGCAAGACTTGTGTGCTTGCTGAAACAAACAGGCACCTGCCCTGGCAGCCTTGGCAGGAATCTATTGCAGACCAATAAAAGTACCGTTGTTGCGGTAGCTCAGCTCCCTCATCAATAAGGTAAAGCTGGCGGGCACGTGTACGCCAGAACCAAATCCAACCGCATGGATGCGAAGCAACGGTCCTTTGTCTGACCCAGCCCGGTTTAAGCGATCCACATGACGCAGCTTGGTCACCAACTTCTCCGGGATCGAGCGTCGTAATCTGTCCAATAGAGGCAAAACCGAAGCGCAGAAAGCAGACGCAAGTCTTGCGTACTTGCTGAAACAAACAGGCACCTGCCCTGGCAGCCCTGGCAAGAATCTATTTCAGACCAATAAAAGTACCGTTGTTGCGATAGCTCAGTTCCCTCATCAATAAGGTAAAGCTGGCGGGCACGTGTACGCCAGAACCAAATCCAACCGCATGGATGCGAAGCAACGGTCCTTTGTCTGACCCAGCCCGGTTTAAGCGATCCACATGACGCAGCTTGGTCACCAACTTCTCCTGGGTTTGAAAGTCGTAATCTGTCCAACAGTGGCAAAACCGAAGCGCGGAAAGCAGACGCAAGACTTGTGTGCTTGCTGAAACAAACAGGCACCTGCCCTGGCAGCCTTGTCAAGAATCTATTGCAGACCAATAAAAGTACCGTTGTTGCGATAGCTCAGCTCCCTCATCAATAAGGTAAAGCTGGCGGGCACGTGTACGCCAGAACCACATCCAACCGCATGGATGCGAAGCAACGGTTCTTTGTCTGACCCAGCCCGGTTTAAGCGATCCACATGACACAGCTTGGTCACCAACTTCTCCGGGATCGAGCGTCGTAATCTGTCCAATAGAGGCAAAACCGAAGCGCAGAAAACAGGCGCAAGTCTTGCGTACTTGCTGAAACAAACAGGCACCTGCCCTGGCAGCCTTGGCAAGAATCTATTTCAGACCAATAAAAGTACCGTTGTTGCGATAGCTCAGCTCTCTCATCAATAAGGTAAAGCTGGCGGGCACGTGTACGCCAGAACCAAATCCAACCGCATGGATGCGAAGCAACGATCCTTTGTCTGACCCAGCCCGGTTTAAGCGATCCACATGACGCAGCTTGGTCACCAACTTCTCCGGGGTTTGAAAGTCGCAATCTGTCCAATAGAGGCAGAACCGAAGCGCGGAAAGCAAACGCAAGGCTTGTGTGCTTGCTGAAACAAACAGGCACCTGCCCTGGCGGCCTTGTCAAGAATCTATTTCAGACCAATAAAAGTACCGTTGTTGCGGTAGCTCAGCTCCCTCATCAATAAGGTAAAGCTGGCGGGCACGTGTACGCCAGAACCAAATCCAACCGCATGGATGCGAAGCAACGGTCCTTTGTCTGACCCAGCCCGGTTTAAGCGATCCACCTGTTTGACGACGTTTTGAACCGAGCCACTGAAGTCATCGCCAAAAACGTACAGGCTGACTCGGTCGAACTTTCCACCATAGGTTCTGATGGCTTCTATGATTCCTTCCACAGGACTCGAATTGCTGTAGGTGCTCCATCTCCTGAAGTGCTTGGCAATGGCTTTGCGTCGTCCCGGAGTATCGGGTATCCAGCGTCCCTTGTATCCGGGAAACATGTATCTGCCCATATCGTCCAGAATCTGGATGCCGACAACTTTTGGATAGGCATTGAGCACGGCCACCAGTTCTTGCTCAACCCGTCTCCAGATACTTTGCATGCTGCCGGACGTATCCACGATAAAAATGATGTACCTGCTATCTGCCGGGATACCGCCAACGGCTTGGCTCGGAGTCAGGGTCAGGCGGCGCATCTCCTCGTCAATACTCTGCAAGGCGAGCTCTAGTTGTCCACGGATTTTATTCTGCGTCATGTTCGCAACTTCCGTCTGGCGGACTGCTTTCTTCTTTTTTTCAAGCTGCTCCCTGCTTGAAAGCAACTGCTGCCGCTCCGCTTCCAGTCGACTTTTTTGCAAACTCACTTCAATTTCCTGCTGTTTTAGCTGCAACTGCAACCGGGCAAGCTGCTCAGAAACTTCAACGACCGGGGATGGTGTTGCCTCGGCTATCTCAGGAGCGGTGGTCTTGATAATGACCAGCAACAAGATAACGGCTCCGAAACCGCAACTGATGACATCAAGGAAAGACAGATTATTGCCTCCCGTTTCACGAGCTTTGCGTTTCACGGCCAATCCCTGGGCGGTGCCAGAAATCGACCGCCGGTAGACCTTGCCAAACGCCAAAACGCATCGGGAGCCAGTGGGTCGCCTTCCGTAGGCAACAAGATGACATTCACCACAACGTGCCGCCGTAGTTTGGCAACCGCATCCACAAAATAATCAAGGCGGTCTTTGCCACTCACAATGTTCTTTTTGAAAAAAGCAGAGCCCTGCGTCGGCAGACTATCGGTAATCAGATAAATGACATCTGGCCAGCTCGATAGCTTGCCAATAGCTTGAAACGCCTTCTCCAGATTGGTTCCATTTTCTGGAGTCCACTGCTCCACCGCTTTGACAAGTTTCTCCAGTGTTTTTTTGTCACTGACCGGCAACCAGGTTTTTCCCTGATGCCCCAGAGCCAAAGTTGCTTCTTCGTTGAACCCCATCACCTGGTAGCGACTGTCCGGGGGAAGATGCGCCGTCAACCAGTTGAAAACAGACAATGCCCATTGCCATTTATCGGCCTTTCGTTTTTCCTCCGGAGGCAGAAATTTGCCACGCACGATATTGACTATGTGCTCATCTACCATGCTGGCTGATTTGTCCAACAAAATCAGGATGCGCTTGCCTTCGACAGACAGACCCGTCAAGTATTGACGCCTGCCGTCTCCCCCTGTTTTCCTGACTTGTTCCCCCTTCTCACGCTGCTTGAGGAGTGCCGCCTGCTTGCGCTTCAGTTCCTCTTGAATCGCCTCAAAATTGCCACCGCCTTTTCCGGGGGACGATACTTGCAGCGCCTTGTCCAGTTTTTGCAGTGCCTGCCGCTCAGCCCTGGTCTTGCTGATGGCCCCGGAGATTCCTGCCAAACGCAAGGCCAGTTGCGCTGATCGCTCCGTGTATTCGGCCATTTTTTTTTGCAGCGTTTCATGCTGGGAAACCCCAGACCCGGTTTCTATGTTCAACACCGAGACATTGTGTTTGATGATCATGAATATCAGGACAGCCGCGCCGAAACCGCAGGACATGACGTCCAGAAAAGACAAACTGAAAGTGGCGTAGGTGCGTTTTCTTCTCAGAGCCACACCTTGTCACTGACTCGTAAATGCTTGATCTGGTGATAGTGCCTGACCCGGCTACTCGCGACAGTGGTGGTCGGGGTTTCTCCAGTGACCAACGGCACGTGTTCAAACAATGCCTTAAGTTGCTTGGCAGTTAAACGCTGTACGCTTTCCACTCCTGCCAAAGCCCCTTCCGGCACCCCAAAAGGAGAAGCGACCAAGTAACAATCCTGCCCGGCAATATAGGCCTGCATGCTTTCTGGAAGTCGCAGCCGCAGGCGTTCTGTATCAACAGTCATTTTGTGGCCATCGAGTTCAAAATACATTTCCTCTTTCCCGATTCGCCACCCTCTGTTCACTTGCTCATAAAGCAGTTGCCTGTACAAGGGATCATGTCGGGCGTTGTAGCGCAACTTCAGGAATTCGTGACTGATGGTTTCAAACCACTGCCCGTATATGCTTTGCAGACTGAATTCACGATAGTGTTGAACGTCTTTGCAATGGGCAACGCCATCCTGGATGCAGATGTGCGCTATCGTTGATTGGCACAATTCAACTTCAAGGATCAAATGCTCCCCGCCAGGCAGGCTATAGCTGTATGCCAGCGGTGACCTTAAAACTGTTGTTTGAACTTTTTCATGCGCCTGTAAAACACCCAGAAAATTTTTCAATTGCCGGCCTGTGTGGAAGGTCGGCATCAGAAGCAGCAAATGATCTTCCGCCCGGCAGGTGGCGAAAACATCACCAAGGTGCTCGTAAATCAAATACAGAAATGTCTCATCATCACGGCTCTGGACAGAAAGCCGCTCGTTTGTGCATTCCGACAGATAGATATTGCAAAAGCGGTCAGAAGACTCTTCTTTGTAGCACTGGTAGTCCTGCCTGACTCCTGTCTGCCACGCCCCTCGGTCACTGTTATAGGCAGCAGCGGCGCGACTGTCATACCATGCTTTAGCCCCTTCCAGCTCAAGAAAGCTGAGAGCGCAACTGCTGACTTGCAATACAGAGGCCAAGGTGCCGAGAGTCGCTCCCTAAGCCGAATCTCTGCCGCGCATGCAGCGGAGCAGGTTCTGATTACAAAATTCCTGAGCATCCAGAACCAACGATTCCTGGGCTTCCTGGAGCCGGTGAAGGAAAAACATGACGAAGACGCTGATCACCAGAGCAACGAGCGTCGAATTGAAGGCGACACCAAGGCTTTCTGTGACCGGAGCGATATTCCCCCGCACAGCTTCTTCAGCCTGCCCCAAAGCTGCACCGATCCCTCGCACGGTGCCAATAAAGCCGATTGAAGGAATAAACCATATCAGATAGCGGACTATAGACAGCCCGGATTCCTGGCGCTCCGCTTCTATCTCGGAAGCCTGTTGCATGGCAATCGCCGCTTCCGGTACGTGCCCGGTCGTGAAAAACCGCTCAATGCAAGACGCGCAGACCTTGTATAAGGCCGTCGTGCCGAAGCCAAGGTCTTTAACGGTATCCAGTCGTTCCTGATATAGATCCCAATCTTCTGTTTTCGGAAAAATGATATCGGACACAGTCGTTTCCAGAAAATTTCCGTGACCTTTGCTCCCCTTTATCTGAAAGAGCGTACGTGCGTGTCGCAAAGCACCAAACTTGAACAACATGATGCAAAAGGCCCAAAACATGGCAATCACGCATGCCTCTTGCTCGTAATCTTTCAGCACCACGGCAATACGCCCAGGTAAAGGGGGGGGGATTTCCTGGGAAGTGGCATTCTCGTCAGCACTTTCTGTTGCCTGGCTCTCTGCCGTCAGTTGCAGGGCATGACCAGCAATTGGCCGTACCCAGACAACATACAAGGCGTGCACAAAGACAAAGACCACCAGCAGGGAAACGATCTGATAGCGCATTTCGTGACCCTGCAATTTCAGGTACAGCTGTTTTGTCAGTCCGAACATATTCAAATATCCGCAGGAAACGGAACCGAGACACCGACTTCAATTTCCTCGCCCGGGGCAACCTTTTTCCACTTGGCACGAGACGGGCTGACTTTTGGCGCAACCGATGCACCGGCCTCTTCTGCCGTTGGCAACCTCAACTCTGGATCTTTCACACTTTCTCCGGCAGGAAGCTGCTGCTGCCCCTCTTCAGGACTGCCGTTGTCTCCAACCGCCAGCGCTTGAAAGGACAACACTATCGCCAAGACAGCACCAGAACCATAGTGATTGCCCTTCGCCATTTTATGAACCGTCCAGATAATGCGCCAACCGAAACCCGACATAGTAGCTAGCGGCACTATTATATTCACGGTACGCAAGAGCCAGTTTCTTTTTTGAACCGAAACTCCAACTGGCACCTCTGATCACGTGGTAATTCCCGTGTTTCTGCCCCAGCGGATTGATTTTCTCCAGACTGTTCGCCTCGGATGACGACAAAATTCTGGTCTGAAAGACGTCGTGTATCCATTCCGCCACGTTACCTTCCAGATCGTACAAGCCCTTTTCATTTGGAGAAAAACTGCCCACCGAAGCGCTGACTGGTTGCCTGTCGTTATAAGAAGACAAAGTCACTGAGAACAAATCTTTGGCACTTTTATCTGCATAATTTCCGGCACCGATCGGGATGGGATAAAACTGGTCCCCCCATACATATTGACGTTCCTTTTTGCTTCTGACCACCCACACCCACTCCGCTTCAGATGGCAAACGGTAGCCGGAAGACTGCGCCTTAAACCCCGTGATGTGCCCGTCTCTTTCGACATAAAACGGCTCTATCTGCGCCTGACGGCTCAACCAGTTCGCAAAAAGTGCTGCGTCTTCCCAGGATATATTCACGACCGGCTGTTTTGCTCCATCCAGACGATGCGACTTGAACGTGCCGGAAGAATGCTGGTTCCTGAAGTGCCTGAAATGCGCGTTCGTCACTTCGGTTTTACTGATGGCAAAGGCTTTGCTCAAACGAACCAGGTGTGTTCTCCGACCGGTCTCGTAGGAAAAACTGTCATTCGGATACAACTTCACAAAGTCAAAGCCCAGTTTTTTTTCTTTGGCTTTGCGGCTCACCAGTTGCTGCAAAGTCTGCGAAACCAACTTTGCCCTGATGGTTTTGTCGAGCTTTTCATCTGGCGTAACCGTGTGCGTTTGCGCGATATACCCGGGAGCTTTGAAAGTAAGTGCCTGCGGATAGACAGGCAATCGCAAAGAATGGTTTTGATCCAGTGCCCGTTTTTTGCCTCCGACCCAAACTTTCGCACCATTGGGCACAAGGTCAAATACCACGGTCCCCAAAACAGCTTCCAGTTCCACCTGGATGGTTGTTTTCTTCGCTTCAACGACACGGGCTGTTCGTTTGGCCATCCGGTAGCCTGGTTTGAGAAGCACAAGCCGATAGCTGCCCCCTTCCTTAACTGCCAAAGTGACAGGTGTCAGCCCTCGATATCGCCCATTGACACTGACAGCGGCACCAGCGGGTCTGGTGATGACTTCCAGGTTCTTTGGCGGCGGGGCGGGACGAAACTCCTCTTGAGGCTTCTCCAGAGTCACGCGTAAGGTTTGAATCATCCCTTTGCCAACAATGGTGATGCCTTGTTTGAATGGCAGATATCCCTTGGCTCTGACCCCCAGTTCATAGTCTCCTGCCAACAGATGTTCCAGGCGTCCCGGGAGATGCCCGACCGGCTTTTCATTCAGGAACACCTCAGCAGCCACAGAGGGAACAAGAACAATATCAAGCACTCCGGGTTTCTTGACCAGCTGCCACCCTAAAGTTTGCGTGGGAGTGTCGCCAACCTCAAAGCGCACCAGACGATCTTCGTATCCTGGCGCCGATAACTCGGCCTCGTAAGTCCCGGGAAACATCAGGAAACGGTTACCCAAAGGCAAATACAGCTCATCCAGCACCACCACGTGTGCCGCATCCGGACTCAGTTCAAACTGCACCGAGCGAAGCTGGTTGAAAACAAGCACAAATGCGGCCACCACAATCAAAGCCACTACCAAAAAGATCATACGCCAAGGGAAATTCTTCCCGGGAGTGCTTCGTCCCCCCCCGCCTCTGCGGGCGAAGGAAGTACTTCCCATCTTGCCGGAAGGGCGGGCAGGAGGCTGATACCCAACAGGCTCAATAATTTCGTATTCGGAGTCTTTCACTCAGTAAAAATGCTTTTGATGCACCTGATGTCAAAACGGGTCGTCTGATCCGGAGTGACCCAAAATTCATGGCGAACATCCTGATACCCGAGACGTTTGGCAACCGCAATGTATTTGCCAGACTTGAGAAGCAAGTTTCTGGTGTTGAATTGACCCAACACACCCACCCGGTAAATCATGATCTCTGATTCTCCGTCAGACGTCAGATACACGGTTCGCGGCTCCTCTGCCTCCTGGATCCGCCTCAGCAGAAGGGTGCTTTGTTTGTCGATTTCCTGATCGCGGAGGCCATAGTCTTTGATCACGGATAATAATTTTCTCGCACGGTTTCGAACCTCTGGGTCAAATAGCACTTTGGGATCGCCCAGGTAAGCCTGAAGGTTTTTGTGTACATCCACGTAGGGTGTAACGTATTCGACACCTTCAATCCCTGCTTTGACGTGTCGATCCAGAACCACTGCCTGCTTGTAAAGCTGCAAAGCCGGAATCCAGTCCTGCGCCTCGCGGGCACTTTGTGCCTGGCGCAACAAACCTGCAATCTTTGACGTATTTTTTTGCCGAGTAATCTGCGATAAGAAGTCGTTGACAAACTTCCGGGTTTTCTGGTCGATTGCCGGCAGCTTGGCTGTCCGTCGCAGAGCCAGCTGGGCATCGTTCCATTTGCCGGCGGCATAAGCAGTCATCGCTTGCGACATCAGCTTCTGAACTTTCTGCGAGGGTTCCCCGGTAGCTTGGCTACAGGGCGCGAACAGCACCGCAACCACAAACCATAAGCACCCCAGGCATTGAGGCAACAGTGTAAAGCGTCGCTTGGTCATTTGGCTTTTTGACTGACAATCCACGGAAGCTGACATGCGACTCAGACCAGCTCTCTTGAAAAAGACCGAGCAAAATTTGTAAAGCGTCGCTTGGTCATTTGGCTTTTTGACTGACAATCCACGGAAGCTGACATGCGACTCAGACCAGCCCTCTCGAAAAAGACCGAGCAAAATTTGTACGGCTTATTGCTATCCGAACCGGGAAAACAAATTCGCTGCTACAACCGCCGGTCGAAAGGAAGCAAGAAAACCATCATGGCCTGCCTTCAGATTCCTTCAGAGTAGCCCGTGTCGGAAAAATATATTTTTTTTAGTTTGTTGTGGAGCTGTCGATATTGGTTCTCCACAGTTCCTTCCAGGGTCACTGTTTGGTCTTTAATTGCCATCACCTGAGGTTGCAGATCCACTTCCAAAGCCAAACCCAACTCTTTTAAGGCCTCGTCATGAAGTTTTGAAGCACCATAGTCTTTCACCGAACTGGCAAGACCGACCGCCCCGACGGTGGCGGCACCAAGTCCGACCGTGGCTGTATGCGGACTGTTGTTTCTATTTGCGGCAACAGCAGCGCCGGCAACCAGTAACAGCGTACTCAAGAAACCCTTGAGCAACGCTGACGAGCGAGCTTCGGAGCGCATTTCAAGCTCAGCCTGACTGTTTTTCGCCCAATCGAAATACGAAGCAGATATATCAACGGCAAATTGCCCGTAATAGCCCTGCAAGACATCCAGAAAGAAGTCGTCTCGCTCTTTTATCGACAGGACGCGCTGGTAAATGGGGTCGTTGTCTGCCGGAAGCCCAAGCAATTTATAACGACCACGCTTTTTTTCCAGATAGCTGCTGAAGGCTTCTTTGGAAAATACCTCCGCGAAACGAAGCTCCGAAATTTTCCTGATTTCCCGAAGCTCACCAGCTTCCTTTTTATTACGAACGGCCAGCAGGTCTTGGGCAATTTGTGTGAAGACCTCTGCAAATGGCTTTTCAGTCTTTGCCAGAGAATAAGCGACATCGCTCACTTCTCCTTTATAGGTTTTTTCCAGCCAGATGCGTCCAGTTCCATCGAAAGCGGTCACTTTCAGCTTTAGAGCGGCTCCGTTTGACTCAAGGATTTTCGCTTTTAGCAACACATCAACGACGGCAAGACGCGGCACCACCCAGACGTTGCGCCAAGCGTGAGTTTTTTCCAAAGCGTCTCTCAGCCTTAAGGGGAAATATCTCGCCTCTGCCTTGCGTACTTCAGGAAAAATTTCCCCTTTCTTGACTTTCTTCTCATCAATGTTCGGGTCAAATTCCAGAACGCCGACATCCAGGTAGCCGTCTGCCGAAACCTTCACGGCAGGCTTTTCGGAAAAGTCGTAGGTCGACAACAAGGAGTTGGTGTTGCTGGTGGCCAGACACCCTGTCAAGAAAATCACACTGAACACCGCTATGTATGGATTTCTATGCATTTCTTCACTTCCCTTTTTTGTATTTGCGATACTCATCCCATAACTTTTCTCGTACCTCTGGATCAGTCTCTTTCGTGGCCAATTCACGTAGCTGCCTCGCCACTA
Source organism: uncultured candidatus Poriferisulfidus sp. (assembly GCA_965215765.1). GTDB lineage: Bacteria > Pseudomonadota > Gammaproteobacteria > Poriferisulfidales > Oxydemutatoraceae. The sequence continues at coordinate 2,769,051 of OZ244118.1, forward strand.
TATCATCATCCTCTCCGCTGCCTACGTTCGGCGGTGGCGGCAAGTCTTTCGGGGAGCCGGGGGGCTTTTTGCTATCAGTCAGGCCTTCGTCAGGCGACACGGATCCGGCACTAGGCGAGGCTTCTCCTCCACCACCAGCACCACCACCGGCACCTCCTCCACCGCCGCCTCCGCCTGAAGCGGCAGATTTTTGTTGTATTTCGATGCGCGCCTTTAACAAGACCTCGTCAAGAAAGTTCAGCTCTTGCTCAAATGGTTCCGGTGGCTGAACCATTCCGGGCAACCCTGGCAAGCCTGTTTCCTCAGACGATCCCGATGGCTGAGCCATTCCGGGCAACCCTGGCAGGTTTGTCTCCTCAAATGATTCCGGTGGCTGAACCGCTTCGGGTAAACCTGCCGGCTTTGCTTGCCCGGATGACTCCTGTGACTGAACCGCTTCGGGTGAACCTGCCGGCTTTGCTTCCCCGGATGACCCCGATGATTGACCTGCTTCGGGCGGTTTTGCCGGCTTTGCTTGCCCGGATGATCCCGATGGCTGAACCATTCCGGGCAACCCTGGCAGGCTTGTTTCCTCAGATGACTCCGATGGCTGACCCGCTTCGGGCGGTTTTGCCGGCTTTGTCTGCCCGGATGACTCCGATGATTGACCCGCTTCGGGCGGTTCTGCCGGCTTTGCTTCCCCGGATGACTCCTGTGACTGACCCGCTTCGGGTGAACCTGTCGGCTTTGCTTCCCCGGATGACTCCGGTGACTGACCCGCTTCGGGTGAACCTGCCGGCTTTGCTTGCCCGGATGACTCCGACGGCTGAACCGCTTCGGGCGATCCTGCCGGCTTTGCTTCCCCGGATGACCCCGATGGCTGACCCGCTTCGGGTGAACCTGCTGGCTTTGCTTCCCCGGATGACTCCGATGGCTGACCCGCCTCGGGTGGTTCTGCCGGCTTTGTTTCCCCGGATGACTCCGATGGCTGCTCCGCATCGGGTGGTTTTGCCGGCTTTGCTTCCTGATTCCTGGGGGTGCTTATTTTATCAGGGCTAAACCAGAATTCGCCTGCCCCGGCCTGCCCCATAGCAACAACAGACGCAATAAAAAGAATGAGCACCAACACGATGGCAAGTGTATTTCACTTCGTTTTACAAGAAAAGGTGGCGTGCCGTAGCAGGACGACAATGCTTGTTCCTGAAAGAAAAAATACCGAAAACGTAACTTCACCTCGGCAGACAAAAGGCAACAAAGCCAAGACCCTTAATTTAGTCCGGTTTGACTGCCTTGCTGTTTGTCAGTAACTGGCGCGATTGCCGGAACATACGGGGCGAAACAGGTGTGTCCCTTCCTGCTTCAGCCAAAATCGTCAAACAGGATGTTTTCCGGATCAACACCCTGATCATCCAGCAGATCGATAACGGCACTGTTCATCATGGGCGGGCCACAAATGTAGTACTCACAGTCTTCAGGGGCATGATGGTCGTGCAAATAATTTTCATACAGCACCTGATGGATGAAACCGGTATATCCCTTCCAATTGTCTTCTGGCTGTGGCTCAGACATGGCCACGTGCCAAGTGAAGTTTTCATACTCTTCAGCCAGACCGTCAAAATCTTCTTTGAAAAACAATTCGCGCAGACTCCTCGCGCCATACCAAAAACTGATTTTGCGTTTGCTGCCCAGTCTTCTTAGTTGATCAAAAATATGCGAGCGCATCGGAGCCATTCCAGCTCCACCACCAACGAAAATCATTTCTTTTTGCGTGTCTTTGGCGAAAAAATCCCCGAAGGGACCAGAGATTTTCACTTGCGCCCCGGGCTTCAAGGAAAAAATGTACGCACTCATAATCCCTGGCGGAATATCCACAGTTCCTGGTGGCGGGGTCGCAATTCGCACATTCAGCATGATCATTCCCTTCTCGTCCGGAAAATTCGCCATAGAGTAGGCACGACTGCACTCTTCCTCAACGCGCGATTCCAGATCCCACATTTTGAAATGATTCCACACATCCCGGTATTCTTCCTCGACGTCAAAGTCAGCAAAGCGAATATGGTGTGGCGGGCATTTGATCTGGATAAATCCCCCCGCACGAAAACTCACGTTTTCGCCTGGCGGCAATTCCAGAATCAGGTTTTTGATCATCGTCGCCACGTTCTCGTTGGAGCGGACGGTACAGTCCCACTCACCGCAACCGAAGACTTCCGGGTTCAGCTCAATTTCCATGTCTCGTTTAACGGTGAGTTGGCAGGACAAGCGATACCCCTCGCGAGCACTGGCTTTATTGATATGCGAAGTCTCGGTAGAAAGGATCGTGCCGCCCCCGGACAGGACTTTGACGCGGCATTGACCACAGGTTCCCCCACCTCCGCAAGCCGAAGAGACAAACAGTTTTTGTTCAGCAAGTGCCAGCAGCAACTTGGTGCCAACCGGTGTGCTGACTTCCTTCTCCTCGTTAATGTTGAGCACCACATCGCCAGAGGGCACCAGCTTTTGGCGTGCAAAAAGAATGACACCGACCAAAAGCAACACGATGAACGTGAAAAAAAACACACCAAGCCCAACTTCCAGCATTTACCTGCCCGCCCGCATCAAAGCTGCACTCCGGAAAAAGCCATGAAGCCCAAGGACATCAGTCCCACCGTAATGAAAGTAATGCCCAGACCACGCAGTCCTTCCGGCACATTGCTGTATTTCAGTTTTTCCCGTACGCCGGCCAAAGCCACAATTGCGAGCGCCCAGCCAAAACCGGAACCGAGTCCATAAATCACGCTTTCACTGAAATTGTAGTCACGCTCCACCATGAACAATGAGCCTCCCAAAATCGCGCAGTTCACAGTAATCAGCGGCAAAAATATCCCCAAAGCGTTGTACAAGGCCGGAAAATAACGATCCAGAACCATTTCCAGAATCTGCACAACGGCAGCGATGACCCCTATGTAACTGATCAGTCCGAGAAACCTCAGGTCAACATCAGGCAATCCCAACCAGGACAGGCCGCCAACATTCAGAAGATACTGGTAGATCAGGTTGTTCAACGGGACTGTCAGGGTTTGCACCACGATAACCGCGATCCCCAGACCAAAGGCGTTCACCATCTTTTTGGAAATCGCCAGGAAAGTACACATGCCGAGAAAGAAGGCCAGTGCCAGGTTCTCGACAAAAACCGCCCGCAGGAAAAGACTCAATGCTGCTTCCATTTTCAGTCTTTGTGGTTCATGGGAAAGAAAGCATCAAACAGCTATGCCAGAAAATGCCACATGATCTTCATGAGTCATACAAGCCTCAGTTTTTCGCTCTGACAATCGTAAAATCCTCTTGTTCCACTTGTAGCGGACGCCTGCTGCGGATGACCCAAATCATGAGACCGATAATGAAAAAAGCACTCGGCGGCAACAACAACAGCCCGTTCGGGTAATACCAGCCGCCCGCTGTGCTCAAAGGCAATATTGTGTAACCAAGCAGCGTCCCGGAACCAAACAATTCCCGTATCACGGCAACCACCACCAGCACCAGACTGTAACCCAGACCGTTGCCAAGCCCATCCAGAAAACTTGCCCAAGGCGGATTTTGCATGGCAAACGCTTCAGCGCGCCCCATGACGATGCAGTTGGTCACAATCAACCCGACAAACACTGACAAAGTTTTACTCAGTTCGTACGTGTACGCCTGCAACAACTGGTCAGCCACGATAACCAGTGAAGAAATGATCGTCATTTGCACAATGATGCGGATATTGGTCGGCACATAGTTGCGAATCATGCTGATCGTGGCATTGGACAGCGCAATCACGCTGGTCAATGCCAAGCACATCAACAGTGCGGCACTGAGCTTGGAAGTCACTGCCAAAGCGGAACAAATCCCCAACACCTGCAGGGTAATGGGGTTATTTTCAATCAGCGGATCCAGCAGTATTTCCCTGTTTTTTGTCATGAGTTCGCTCCTTGGCTATCAGGCTTGGAGTGCGCTGGTGGTCGTTTCACACTTCCCTCACGAAGCTTGGTGAGAAAATGTCCATAACCCAGATCTCCACTCCAGAAATTTATCAGATTGCTGACCCCGCGGCTCGTCAAAGTGGCACCGGAAATCCCGTCCACTTTACAGTCGGCATTCCGGGCTCCAGGGCGTAGCTTCCCCTTTATGACTTCAATACACAACTTGCCGCTGTTGTCATACAAGTGCTTTCCCTCCCACAAGCCCTGCCAGGCAGGGTTGTCTACTTCACCACCCAAACCGGGCGTTTCCTTCTGATCATAAAACTTCAAGCCATACACCGTCATGCCATCGCCTTCCAAAGCGAGAAAACCATACATGGTCGACCACAGACCATAGCCATATACCGGCAGTGCCACCTTGTCCAGACGCCCGTCATGGTAGACCAGATACACCCGGCGGTAACGTGGCAACGTGTGGATGCCCGCAATATCCTGCGCATCGGTCAGCTGCGTGGCAGGAGTATCCTCCAGAAGCTGTTCTGACACCCACTCGCCGCTTTGTATATCCAGCACCCCGGTCTCTATTTTCTTGAAGGCCTCCTCTATGTCGACTCCTGGATCATAAAAGCCGACCACCTCCAACACGTTTTTGTGTATATCCAGCTTGCGATTGTGTTCCTGACGGCTTTTCAGTGTCACCGCAAAACCCGAAACCACGACCGAACAAACGAGGCAAACCGCCAAGGTCACCACCACGGTCTGTTTGACTGTTTCTTTAGCCACCAGCGTAGCGCCGCATTCTTTTGCGCGTATTCATTTCCGTGACCACATAATCGATGGAAGGTGCAAACATATTGGCAAATATGATCGCCAGCATCATCCCTTCAGGGAAGGCCGGGTTGACTACCCGGATCATCACCACCATGAACCCAATGAGAAAACCAAAAATCCAACGCCCTCCTTTTGTCGCCGCAGCCGAAACCGGATCCGTCGCCATATAGACCATGCCAAAAGCGAACCCACCCGTCACCAGATGCCAGTGCCAAGGCATGGAGAACATCGGGTTCGTACTGCTGCCAATGAGCTCAAACAGCGTGGCGGTAGCCACCATGCCAAAAAACACGCCCAGAATAATGCGCCAAGAAGCAATTCTCATCCACACGAGGAAGGCGCCACCCAAAAAGCAGCCAAGTGCCGAGGTTTCCCCCAAGGAACCGGGAATGATGCCAATAAATGCCTGCCACCAGCTATATCCAGCGGTCAGCACACCCGGGATGCCCACTTCCGCCGCCAGACCCAGCGGCGTGGCACCACTGTATCCATCCACCGCAACCCAGACCGCATCCCCCGACATGGAGGCCGGATACGCAAAATATAAAAAAGCTCTACCGGTCAGCGCGGGGTTCAAAAAATTCATTCCCGAACCGCCAAAAACTTCCTTTCCGATCACGACACCAAAGCTGATACCAAGCGCAACCAGCCAAAGTGGAACGTCAGGTGGCAAAGTCAAGGTATAAAGCATGGAGGTCACCAAAAACCCCTCGTTCACTTCGTGGCCTCGCACTGTGGCGAAAATCACTTCCCACAAGCCACCAGCCAGCAGGGTCACCACATAAATCGGCAAGAAGCAGAGGAAGCCAAACAGGAAACAAGACAACAGGCTTTGCGGGTCGGCCGACAGCCCGAAAGTCGCGAGTACGCCGCTGCGCCAACCGCCAGACCACTCCTCGCCACCCAAGGCAAGTGCCAGATGCGCCTGATAACCCGTGTTGTACCAGGCCATTAAAACGCAAGGCAAGGTGGCCACTACGACGTAGGACATGACCCGCTTAATGTCCAGAGCGTCTCGAACATGGGGTGCCCGCTGCGTGACCGCGTTGGTCCAAAAAACGAAGCTGTCCACCATTTCAAATATTGGCAGATACTTTTTTAAGGGACCTTCAGACTCGAATTTCTCCCCTAAACGGGACCAAAAGCCTTGTTTTTCCCCTCTGTTTGCCATCAGCCTTCGCGCTGGATCAATTCCAGATTTTCCCGTAACACTGGACCAAACTCGTGCTTGCTCGGGCAAACAAAAGAACACAAGGCCAGATCCTCTTCATCAAGTTCCAGACACCCCAGTTGCTGCGCGGTGTCGGTATCCCGCACCAGCAAAGCTTTCAGCATCTGCACAGGCAACAGCTCAAGCGGGAAAACGCGGTCATAAAGCTCCAGAGGGATCAGTGACCTTGGGCTCCCGTTTTGTCCACACGCCAGAGAAAATTTCCTTTTGGCACCAGACAGGGAAGAGAGCAAAGTTCTGCTGACCGTAAACAAATTCAGTCCCGGGCGTAACCAGCCCAGGATCGGTTGTTGGCAATGATTGCTCAAGACCGTGACTTGGTACGTAAAGGAGCCAAGAAAGTCGCGACCATTCCCTGCTTCGTAACCTTCCAGCACAGATCCGCAAACCATCCGCACATCGGGGTCAGCAGGTTTTGCAGACAAAAGCTCGTTTTCGCAAATCTCGCTGACACAGGCACCTTCAAGCACGCGCAACAAGCGAGGGCGAGAGACCAAGGGGCCACCCAATGCGACGACCCGGGTGGACGGCACGTGACCAGTCGTGAACACTGCTCCCACGCCGATGACGTGGTGGTAGTCAATGACCCACACGACTTTATCCGAAGTGACCGGTGCCAAAAAATGAATGTGGGTTCCGGCAAGGCCTGCAGGATGAGGACCAGCAAATTCTGCCTGGCATAAATTTTCCAGATTCGGCAAAGGCAACTTCGTGCCCGGAGATGTACAGACGTAAAGGGGAGCTTTTGAAAGCCGGGACAATACGCTCAGCCCGGCACGAAAATTTTCGCCCTCCTCCTGAATCACCATCGCCGGATCCAGTGCCAAAGGCCGGGTATCCATGGCGGTAATGAAAATGGCATCCGGCTCTTGCGTCGGGGGCGGAACTTCGCTGTAGGGTCTGGTGCGAAATGCAGTCCACAAGCCCGAGCGCAACAACTGTTCTCGAACCGTTTCCGGAGACAAAGTCGTCAACTCACTTCCGCCAAAAGCGGGAAACGCCACCTGACGCTGACCTTCTACCCGCACTTCCACAGAAAGCAAGGCACGTTTTCTGCCGCGATGCACTTCCTCAACCACGCCGGAAGCAGGAGAGGTGTACAAAATTTCCGGGTAGCGCCTATCGGAAAAAAGGGGCTGCCCCTGCGCCACCTCATCTCCCGGCCTAACCTGCATATCAGGCTTCAATCCGTGAAATTCATGCGCGTACAGTGCAACCCTGCTCGCTGGCGGCGGCGTTTCAATGCGTAGCTCTGGTGCCCCGACAAGCGGGATGTCCAGGCCTTTTTTCAGGTTAAAGGATTTGTTTTGCATAGCCAAAGGCACCAGAGGTAGTGGCAAGCAGGCAGAAAAACGCCCGCCCGACCCAAGCCATAGTGCCTGAACGAACGGGAAACATCTGCATTAAGGTTTTGTACCACCTGCATCTGGCGTACGTCAAACGCAAGTGCTTACCGGGAAACACCAAAGCTGGCATACAACACCCCACCAACTGATCCCGAGCCTTCTGCCTCTTGGCCACTGTCGTTCGAAACCTCTCTGACAACCCGAAAGCCCACCAAAGCGGAACGGCTTCCCATCGCGGCACGCAGGCGATAGGCAGCACGCGAGCGGTGCGCCCCACTGACGAATGAGCCCCCGCGTTGCACCCCTGTCTTGCATGGCTTTTTGCCCCGGGCTTTGCGAGCCGAGCCATCGACCGAATGCCCCCTATAAGTGTTCGACCAACAATCTGCCACCCATTCCCGAGCATTGCCCAACACGTCAAGCAGGCCAAAAGGATTGGCTTCGTACGTCCCGACCGGGGAGACCAGGAGATGCTTGTCATCGCAGCTGAAAGTTTGCAATTTCGTGCTAAAACTCGCCACCGCCAAGGCATAAACGGCATCTGCCACGTTTTCATAACGGCATGCCTCAGCGACTGTGTCCCCCCAATACCAGAGTGTTTCACTGCCACCACGCGCCGCGTACTCCCACTCTGATTCGCTCGGCAAGCGGTAGTTGAAGCCTGTTTCTTTCGTCAACCAGCTCGTGTATTCCTCAGCGTCTTTTTTGTTGACGCAGACCACCGGATAGGACTTCGCAGTTGAGGGGGTAGCACCCGGGGGAAGCCACGGACAAGCACCTTTCGAGGCGGTTTTCCCGACTTTCTTCGCAAAATGCGTGTACTCGCGGAAAGAGATTTCGTTTTTGCTGATGCGAAACGGAGTGCTGATATTGACTGTGTGTACGGGAAGCTCAACACGAGACCTTGGGAAATCCGGAGGGGGATAGCCTTTTTTCGCCCCCATTGCAAAACTGCCGCTTGGGATTGCAACCATTTCCGGGCACTGCGGACAATCACGGTTTCCCGCCATAGCAGTGACAGACTCAGCAACACTCGCCTTTTGCTGTAATTCGTCACCTACGGGAACAGGTGTGCCAGGTACATCCTGCTTTTCGCCTGGAACATCGGCAAAAGCACAAGCAGTGCCGAGCAACAAGATGCTGAAAAGGTGTCGTTTCACGACGGCTTATTTCGTTGGAACTCTGTATGCGGTAGCTATCAAATTGCAGAAACAGCTGAACAGAACACTGCCCTGCGCGATTTTTCTACTCCTTGGAATTGTAATACAGGATCCTGAAACTTCCAACTCCTTGTCCCTTCCGAAACTCTGCCCCAACCCATGCGTGGGGCTTTGGAAGCAACGTGTGCGTTCGCGCCCTTTACCCATGGCAACAGGATGCTTGACGGGGCATGAGCGTAGCTGGGTGCCGGAGCCCTTATTGCTTGCAATTCGGACATTTTTTCAATAAGACAGCGTGCTAAAATTACCGCCTGTTTCAAGGAGAGTGTAGCCAGGTGTTAAAGCACACACCAAATCTTATTACTGTTTGCCGCATCTTGTGTGTGCCCTTGCTGGCAATATGGATACTTCGCGAGGACTATCCTGAAGCCTTGTTCCTGGCACTGCTCATGGGGCTTTCGGATGCTTGTGACGGCTTCCTTGCCAAGCGTTTCGCCTGGCACAGTCAGGTAGGGGCATTGCTGGATCCCGTGGCAGACAAATGCATGCTGGTTGTCGCCTGCTACAGCCTGGGGCTTCTGGGTCTGGTTCCGGACTGGCTCGTAGCCACGATAATTGTTCGCGATCTGATGATCCTGGGCGGCGTGGTCAGCTTGCGCTTACTTTTGGGACGCTTCGAGATGGCTCCTTCAAACGTCAGCAAATTCAACACCTGTGCACAACTCGTCATGGTCTTCACGGTACTTTTGAGCCAGATACAGCCTTCGTGGGCACCTTTGTGGACGCCTTTGCTTGAGTTCATGTTTTTCGCCGTCGCCGGCACCACGATTGTCAGCGGCGGCGGCTACGTCTTGACCTGGAGTGAGAGAGCATGGCGCAAGAACATGCCTGCGGCCTGATTGATTCTGACGGCAGATCAAAACCAGCAAGCGTCTCATCCGCACAAATCCCTGCCAACGGGGACACAAAAAAGCTGCTCCACCGATTGTTTCCTGACGTGGCACCTGATACCAACCACCCTCACGCGGTTGGCAGGACGATCGGCGGCGGTACGCAAGAACATCACAACGGGTGGTCAATAAAAATGGAAGCGCACGACGGATGGCAGCCGAAATTTTTGCAACACTCCCGTCCATAAAAGAGGCACCTCCCACCCAAACTGCGCCTCTTTAGCAAAATTTTTCGAGATCGGCAAAAAAAAGCTGACTTTCTCCAAAGACCCCGGCAACGCGAGTTTCGCTTGCCTTTGTTACCTTTTTTGGCATAATGGCGATCTTGCAATGGCTCCTCTCTGGCCGACTTCCACTCAACGATTCCCCTCCTCGCAGACGTTCTGGTCTGTACCTTCCTTGCTTGGGCGCATGTCGTGAAAGATGCAAAAAGACATCTTCTGGCTATCAGCGATTTAAGCAAGCAAACACTGCTGAACCTTCTCGACCTGGCGGGAACCTTCATGCACGGCAACGGCAAATTATTAAAAAAAGTGCCCCTGTTGCGTGGCAAGACCGTCGTGAACTTTTTTTTCGAGTCTAGTACGCGTACGCGCACGACTTTCGAAATCGCAGCTCGGCAACTCTCCGCTGACGTCCTCAACTTCAACGTTGAAACCGCCGCTGTGCGCAAAGGCGAGACTCTGCTTGATACCCTGAAAAACCTTCAGGCCATGGGGGCAGAAATGTTTATTGTTCGCCATCAAGACAGTGGTGCGGCCAATTTTATTGCCAACAATGTGGCAAAACACGTTTGCGTCATCAACGCCGGCGATGGCCGTCACGCGCATCCGACACAGGCACTCTTGGACATGTACACCATCCGCAAGCACAAAGGCGATTTTTCCGACTTGCGCGTCGCCATAGTCGGAGACATTCTGCACTCTCGCGTCGCGCGCTCGGAAATTCGGGCCTTGCACACTTTGGGAGCCAAGGAAATCCGGTTGATCGCCCCGCGAACGCTGGCTCCCTCCGCCCCCAACACCTTTGGGGCAGAAGTTTTCGAGAATATGGAAGAGGGTCTGTCAGGGGTAGATGTCGTCATCATGCTAAGACTGCAAAAAGAGCGGATGAATGGAGCCTTCGTCCCCAGTGAAGAAGAGTATTACCGACGTTACGGTGTTACGACCAAACGACTGAAGTGCATAGCCCCGGATGGCATTGTCATGCACCCGGGCCCCATCAATCGTGGCGTGGAAGTCAGCTCCGAAGTCGCGGACGGAGAACGCTCTCTCATACTCGAACAAGTTACTTATGGCATTGCTGTGCGTATGGCAGTCATCTCCTCGGCATTCGGCGCCGCAGCGCGCCTGGCAAAAATGACAGACGATCACAGCCATCCCTCATCAGCGGCAGAACACCCCGGTTCCTGATACTTTGTCTCCTTCTCGCGTTTTGATCAGGCAGGCTCGGGTAATAGACCCGGGCAGTGGATATGACCAAGTCGCTGATCTGCTCATCAACGATGGGCGCATCCAGGACATTGGAGAAATTGAGACAGTTCCCGATGCTGAAGTGGTCGTTGCCAAAGGACTGCTGGCCATTCCGGGCATCGTGGATCTGGCGGTTCATTCCCGGGATCTTGGGCACGCTTTCAAAGCCACCATCGCTTCTGAAACATACGCCGCACTCGCATCCGGGGTCACAACTTTCTGCTGCACTCCGGACACCGAACCGGCAACAGACTCTCCGGCAACCGTGCGCCTGATACAGGAGCGAGCCAGGCTGGCTGGCAATTGCCATGTAAAGGTTATTGGCGCACTCAGCAAAGGGCTTGGCGGGGAAAAGCTCAGCAATATGGCAGCTCTGGCGGAAAACGGCTGCGTCGGAGTCAGCAATATGATGATTCCGCCCGGTAGCACGGCCTTTTTGAAGCGCGCTCTGGAATACGCCGCCGGCTTGAAGCTAACGGTGTTTTTTTATCCCTTTGACCAGTCACTGGCAAACGGAGCTTGTGCCCATGACGGAGTCTTTGCCGCGCGTTGTGGTTTGGACGGAATGCCCTATTCCGCAGAAACGGCGGCTCTGGCACAGTGCATCGAACTGGTCAGGGAAACCGGAGTACGCATCCATTTTTGCCGACTGTCTTCGGCGCGATCCATGACTTTGCTGAACCAGGCTCACGAGCTGGGACTAAATGTTTCAGCGGATGTCGCCGCCTATCAACTGACCTGGAATGAAGAAAAAGTGGAACACTTCGATCCGAATTTCCATTTGTTGCCACCGTTGCGCGGGGAAAGCGACCAGAAGGCTTTGCAGCAAGCGGTTGCCAACAACAAGACACTGGCCATCTGTTCTGACCACCAACCCCATGAACTGGGAGCAAAACTGTCGCCTTTTCCCACCTCTGCCACTGGCATCTCCGCATTGGAAACTTTGTTGCCAATGTGCCTGAAGCTGGCGGAAGAACAAGGGTTGGCCATGCACTCACTATTGTCAGCCCTCACGTATCGGCCTGCCCGGATTTTGAACCTTGAGTGCGGAAGACTGTGCGTCGGTGCACCGGCGGATCTGTCGCTGTTTGACCCGAATCATGTCTGGACAGTGGACAACCGCAACTGGTTCAGCAGGGGTGAAAACACCCCCTTCTGGGGAGAAACACTGAAAGGGAAAGTCGCCGCCACATTCGTCGCCGGGAGGCTGGCGTACAAAGCCGGGTTTTTCAAAAACGGGAACCTGGAACGTGTCTGACACAAGAGGCGACATTGTCAGGGAAAGCGCACGCGTTGTTTCCATAGAAGGCTTTGCCCAAGAGCAGTACCTGCTGCGCCTTGAGTCTCCGTGGTGTGCCAGAAAAGCAAAACCCGGGCAATTTGTCGCGTTGAAGTGTGCGGAACACTTGCAGCTGCCACGACCTTATTCAGTCATGCGTGTGGATCCCGAAAACGAGCAGATTGAAATCTATTTTCGGCGGGTCGGCAAAGGCAGCCTCGCCCTGTCCCAAAAGGCGATCGGCGACTCTGTGCAATGCCTCGGCCCCATCGGCAATGGCTTCAGCACGGCAGGCGACGGCGACCTGCCGCTTTTGCTTGGTGGTGGAGTCGGCATGCCACCCATACTGTTCCTCGCTCGCACCATGATGCTGGCTGGCAGCTTGCCCGCTTTGGTGCTGCTCGGGTCTGAGCGACCCATGCCCTTTCCTGTGTGTTCCAGTAACCTGGAAATTCCTGACTTGCCACAAGAATGTAAGGCAACACTACAGTTGCTGGAAAAAGAAAAAATTCCGGCAAGATTGTGCGCGGGACATAAAATACCCGGCTACTACACAGGGACGGCTGTCGCCGCCGCCAACCACTGGCTGAGTACGCTAAGCTCGGTCGCCGTAGCCAAAGTCATCATTTACGCGTGTGGTCCGGAACCCATGCTCAAAGCTGCCTCCGTGCTTGCCGGTCGCTATGGCCTACGCTGCGAGCTGTGCGTGGAAGAACACATGGCATGCTGCGTCGGAGGTTGTGCCGGCTGCGCGATTCCAATTTTTGAAAATGGACGAATTGCCATGCTGCGTGTGTGCGTGGAAGGACCCGTATTTCCTGCTCAGGCAGTATATTTTGACCAGACACTTGGACAACGGAAGCATTGAAAGCAGGCTTGCCACGCTTCTTGACGATCTGTGCCGGGCAGAAAAAGAGTGCGGTCGTAAAACTCATGGCACGCGCCTGCTTGCCATCAGCAAAACGCGCACCATCGAAGAAATTTACGCGGCACATAAAGCGGGACAGACCGCTTTTGGAGAAAGCTACGTGCAAGAAGCTTTGCCGAAAATACTGGCACCTGAACTGGAGCGGCTGGAATGGCATTTTGTTGGCCCCATACAAAGCAACAAAGCAGCGAAAATCGCCCGGCACTTTTCCTGGGTGCACAGTGTGGAGCGCATAAAAATCGCTGAACGCCTGAATCAGAACAGGCCAGCAGATGCTTCCTCTCTTAATGTCTGCGTGCAGATCAACATCAGCGGCGAAACAACCAAGTCCGGCATCCGGAAAAACGAGACCCGCGCCCTGCTGGAAGCAGTCGCACAATTACCAAGGCTCAGGTTGCGCGGATTGATGACCATAGCCAAAAAGCAACAGGGTGAAACTCCGGAACGGACGGCGTTTACGGAATTGAACGCGCTGTACCAGGAATTGCGAAATGACTTTTCCCTGGACACATTGTCCATGGGCATGAGTGCTGACTACCGTTTGGCAATCGCTGAAGGGGCAACCATCGTTCGGATTGGCAGCACTTTGTTCGGCCCCAGAAAATAAACCGGACAAGCCGAGGGACATAGCTCGCGTCTTGACAATAAAAGGTCGCCACCCTGCTGGAAGCAGTCGCACAATCACCAAGACTCAGGTTGCGCGGATTGATGACCATAGCCAAAAAGCAACAGGGTGAAACTCCGGAACGGGCGGCATTTACGGAATTGAACGCGCTGTACCAGGAATTGCAAAATGACTTTTCCCTGGACACATTGTCCATGGGCATAAGTGCTGACTACCGTCTGGCAATCGCTGAAAGTTACTTTGTTAGGCTCCAGAAAATAAACCGGACAAACCGCGGGACATGGCTCGCGTCTTGACAATAAAAGGTCGCCACCCTGCTGGAAGCAGTCGCACAATCACCAAGACTCAGGTTGCGCGGATTGATGGCCATAGCCAAAAAGCAACAGGGTGAAACTCCGGAACGGGCGGCATTTACGGAATTGAACGCGCTGTACCAGGAATTGCGAAATGACTTTTCCCTGGACACATTGTCCATGGGCATGAGTGCTGACTACCGTCTGGCAATCGCTGAAAGTTACTTTGTTCGGCTCCAGAAAATAAACCGGACAAGCCGCAGGGCATGGCTCGCGTCTTGACAATAAAAGGTCGCCACCCTGCTGGAAGCAGTCGCACAATCACCAAGACTCAGATTGCGCGGATTGATGACCATAGCCAAAAAGCAACAGGGTGAAACTCCGGAACGGACGGCGTTTACGGAATTGAACACGCTGTACCAGGAATTGCGAAATGGCTTTTCCCTGGACACATTGTCCATGGGCATGAGCGCTGACTACCGTTTGGCAATCGCTGAAAGTGCTTTGTTCGGATCCAAAAATAGAAACCGGACAAGCCGCGGGACATGGCTCGCGTCTTGACAAAAAAAGGTCGCCACCCTGCTGGAAGCAGTCGCACAATCACCAAGACTCAGGTTGCGCGGATTGATGACCATAGCCAAAAAGCAACAGGGCGAAACTCCGGAACGAGCGGCATTTACAGGATTGAACGCGCTGTACCGGGAATTGCGAAATGACTTTTCCCTGGACACATTGTCCATGGGCATGAGCACTGACTACCGTCTGGCAATCGCTGAAAGTTACTTTGTTCGGATTCAGAAAATAAACCGGACAAGCTGCGGAGCCATGAGTACTGACTACCGTGAAACAGGGTTTTAATATTTCCTGTACATAATCAGGCAACACCCGGGAGCAGCGGTATCACATCAAAGCTTTTTAACCCAGGTTCTAGCCTGGTAAAGACACAGCGCGCATAAAACACAAATCATCACTACGGCCAAAATGTCCGCGCCTTCAAATCCCCAAAATTCCGACATCGTTTTCTCCTGTCTTGACTGTTATGCCGAACAGCTACTTATGCAACCCGGTTTCGACCATCCGGTTTCGCCCGAACTGCGATAACCTGAACTTGATTAACACCTTGCCAACGCCAAAATGTTCGCCGTCATCGAGCCGATCCTCGACTTCTTCCAGCAACGCGCTGGAAAACAGATCGGTAAGCGTGACGCGGATTTCGCCGAGCCAGTAGGCACCCGAATGCCGGTACTCGGACAGCACTTTTTCTGCGATTTCATAATCCCATAACCCATCCTGTCGTTCGTCGAGTAGGCGCAGGATGTAGCCTTTCATATGTAGCTTACTCATGCCCCACCAACCACGGCCGGATTACTGCTGCGAATCACTTCGAGCATCTCGGCTTTCTCGGTGAACATGACAAATCCGCCAAACACGGTCAAGGCCAAGCCAATCAGAAAATGCCATTCGGGAAGATCGAGCGTGAAAATGGACAGGAAGATCACCGCGAACACTCCGTACAGGGCGGCGATGGCCTGCCCCCTGCCAACCCCGATCAATGGAAAGGACTTGTACCAGGCTACATAGCAAAAGCTGAAACTGGAACCAGCCAGCACAATCCACAGCATTGCCGAGAAATTGAAAGTGGTCGCGATCAAGGCCGTCACGTCGGCACCGCTGAACAGCGCGATCGCCGGCAAAATCAGAAATATCCAGTAGAAGGCTTCCGCGGCGAACCTGAGTGTAATTCCAATATCCGGATCGCTGACATCCAGCGCACGGCCGGCGATGGCACCTTCGACACCCCAGCCAACCGCCGCCATGATGCCGCCAAGATAACCGAGCCAGACGCCGCTTCCGGGGGTTGCAAACTCGCCCAGCAACCCGGGCGCGTAAATCGAGACCCCGCCGAGCAGAATCACCGCGATGCCGACCACGGCGCGAGTGCTGATTTTTTCGTAGTACCAGAATCTTGCCAGTGTTGCGCCCACCACCGGGTACATCAATGTCGCGATGGCAGCGAAAACCGGCCCCACGTAACCGATCGCCAGGCAGGAGCCGAACAATGCGCAGGGACCACCGAATATCGCGCCCAGGTAGTACCACTTCGATATGCGTGTGCGTCGAATCGTGCGCGCAAATTCACCCCATTTTTCGAGCGCGCCGATCCACACGAACAGGAAGAACAGTGCCGCCAGCGAACTGAGGGCAGTGATTACCGCGGCGGCGAGCAGGAACTCGCCTTGGCTGCCCCCGATTTCGACGTACGGCTTCTCGTACCACACCGCGGTACCCGGGATATACCAGGCACCCCATAAAACCGCGCACCACAGTGCCCAGTAAAATCCCCAGCGTACACTGTGTGTGCGGTATTCCGCTCTTGCAGTTTCAAGTGTTTGCATAAATCTCAGCCTCGTCGGGTGAAATCATTCGAAGTGATTTGGCAACTCCTCGGCAATATCGAAGATATCGGCCACCACGCCGTAACGCGCGATACTGAATATCGATGCCTCGGGATCGGTATTGACCGCAATAATATTGGGCACATGTTTCATGCCCGTCATATGCTGCACCGATCCAGAAATGCCTAGCGCCACGTAAATCTGGCAATTGCTGACGGTTTTGCCCGACTGGCCCACCTGCCGAAATTTCGGCAGCCAGCCGTTGTCGGCGATCGGCCGCGAGCAACCCAGTGTAAAACCCATCGCGTCGGCCAGTTCGGCGAATTGCTCGACATTGTCTTCATCGGCAATGCCACGGCCGATAGACAACATGAACTCGGCCTGGGCGATATCGACTTCGCCGCCACTTTCCGGTTCGATATAGTCCTCGTGGGAACTGCGCGGCGTCACCGCAGGGGCTTCGAAACTGCTCTGTTGGGGACTGCCGCTCGCTTCCACTGGTTTGAAGGTATTGCCGCGCACCGTCAGCACAACAATTTCCCGTCCGGGAAAATCGACGTCGACATGGACTTTCTCGGCATAGGCCGCACGCGTGGCGACTAGCTCGCCATCCTCGTAGCGAATACCGAAAACATCGCTGCAATAACCGAAGTCTCCCTTGTGGGCAAGCACCGGCGCATAACCCCAGGCATCGATACTGTGCGGCACCAGCACTAGTGCCGACCGCCGCTGTTCGATCAGCGCCAGTAATGTCGTTACGAATACATCGTTTTGAAACTCGGCCTGTGCCGACGTGACGGTGATAATTTCATCAACACCGGCAGCTGACAAGGGCACCACGAAGGATTCCGGTGATGGTGCGATGATGCATACGGCAACCGTCTGGCCACCGCTTTCTTTCAAAGCGACTGCGGCGGCTATGCATTCGAGGCTGGCCGCGATCAGTTCGCCCCGGCGTTGCTCTGCTATTACGAGTATTTCAGCCATTACGCATCCCCCTGCAATTCTTTGATAATTTCGGCAACGCGCGCGGCCTGCTCGGCCGGGGTGCCCTCGATCAGCTCAGCCTGGCCTTTTTCAGGCATGTACATACGCCGTACCCGCGATGCCGAGCCGGCCTCGCCAACATCGTCGTCAGACAGTCCAAGATCGACGTGACTGAGCTCTTCAACCGGTTTGGTTCTGGCCTGCTTGATACCGCGCAGCGAGGCGTAACGCGGTTCGTTGATGCCAAGCTGAATCGTCAGTACCGCCGGGCACTGCACCGTCAGGACTTCCACCAGGCCACCTTCCAGTTCGCGCTGTACCCGCGCGGAGTTGGCACCCGGCTGATAATCCAGCTTCGACACCACCGCCACCAGCGGCCAGCCAAGCTGGGCGGCGACGCTGACACCGGTCTGGGCAAAGCCGTGGTCGGAGGCCAGCGTGCCGGCAAATACCATATCCACCTGTTCGCGCTCGGCAACGCGCGCAATCACCCGCGCGATGGCCATCGGGTCGGAACCCTCCATCGCATCGTCCCAAACCCGGATGCCGCGCGCGCCACCCTTGGCAAGACACTTGCGAAGACCGTCTTCGGCCTCATCCGGGCCGATGGTCAGCGGGATGATCTCGACCTCGTCTCCATGCTCCTCATGCAGTCGTAGCGCTTCTTCCCAGGAATAGTCATCCCACTCGTTAAGCTCGTACTCAAGAAAATCAGGATCGACATCACGACCATCCTCACGCAACTCGAAATCTTCGTCGAGTACACCCACCTGCTTGACAGGCACCAGAATTTTCATGTTTCAATTACCTCTATTGCTGCTCAATCGCACCGGGGCGTTCCCCCGGGTGCTAATGTTAGTCATCGGCCACGCAACGCGTAGCCAGTACCTGGACCGCGCCGAAACGAACCTGCGCCTCCGGATCGCCGATCAATTCCCATAATTCCGATTCGCCCAGCGCCGGATGCCGGCAAAGCAAGGCCCGGTTGAGCGCGTAGGGATCCTGCCGCAATTCCGCCAACACCTCTGGCGGTACCTGCTGGTTGAGAATCACGGCGCGGCGCACGTCACGGTTCCGATGCGCCGCAATCCGCGCCAGCAGTTTATACGGAGTCATCGGGTTACGGCCGAGTCCGGCCAGCACATCCACCGAATCATCCGTTGCCAGCTGCGCAATCACGCGCTGATCCAGATCGGCACGAATCGCGATACCGGCGCGCACCCAGAATTCGGCATCGCCCGCCAGTTGTCGGCACAGGTCGGCTGGCGTACACGGATTACGCGCCACACCGCGGCGGACTTCGGTCTCTGAATTCGTGGCCAGTTTCCGCAGCACCGCTTCCCCGGTAGCGGGATTGCGGGCAACCCAGCGTCGTACCCAGGTATCATCGTCCGCGCCGAGGCGCTCGATCAGTGCATCGTCAAGCCCGATTTTGCGGGCCAGTTCTCTACGCACCCGGCGAACGGGTTCGTCCACTAGGCTGATTTTTTCCGTACCCAGTTGGCGCAGCGTCGCCGCCCGCACCTGGGGTTCGCTATCAGCCAGCAGTAGTGTCAGTTGCCGCTTCAACAAACCCGGATTGGCGGCAGCCTTGCGTCGCAACAGCGTGATGTCACTGTCCACGGCATGGCTCAGCAAATCCTCCGGACAGTTGCGGTGACAGGCAATCTCGGAGCGCAGGTACTTATCGTCGTCGGCCAGCCACAGTTTGCGCAACAGGGATCCATCGGCATGCGGATTTTGCGCCATCCCCTTGCGATCTTGCAGCGTCGCGGTCACCAGTACACGGTTTAATTGCAAAAGACCGGTATTGGGATTGTGGCAAATGGAGCCTCGCCGAGTCGGCGATGCCTGCTCATCCAGCGA
The DNA here is from genome assembly GCA_965215765.1 of uncultured candidatus Poriferisulfidus sp. Classification (GTDB taxonomy): domain Bacteria; phylum Pseudomonadota; class Gammaproteobacteria; order Poriferisulfidales; family Oxydemutatoraceae. The sequence continues at coordinate 2,788,332 of OZ244118.1, forward strand.
GTCCAGCAGCGCGGCACTGGCATTGGGGTGTGCAGCAATGGAATCCAGTCGCTGCTCGCTGCCCTCGCCCTGCGCCAATTGCCAAAGCAACGCAGTCGGCGTGGCCGGATTTTTAACCAGCCTGTCGAGCGTGACCGGGTCGCTTTCCCGCGCCAGGCGCTGCAACAGCGAAACCGGGGTATAGGGTGCCTGCGCGAATAATCTCGGGTAGCGCCGCCGCGCGAAAATGATACTTTCGCAAATCGCGCTCCCCGATGCACTCAGCCACGGATGCAGGGCCGCCGACTGGTAGGGATCGGCGTTATCGTGCGCCACATAGAACAGGGCTTTGAGCGTAGTTTCGCTGGAGCCTGCCATCGCTGCCGATATCATTGCACCGACCCGGACTCTGCCTGCATCTCGTCCGTCTGTTCGGCCGATTCGAGATCCATACAGGAGGCAACCAGTTCGATGATTTCGACGACTCCGAGCCGATCGTCGTTACCCGTTGATTTGACCGCGGTGCTGAACATATTCATGCACTCGACTGGTAGGGATCGGCGTTATCGTGCGCCACATAGAGCAGGGCTTTGAGCGTAGTTTCGCTGGAGCCTGCCATCGCTGCCGATATCACTGCACCGACCCGGACTCTGCCTGCATCTCGTCCGTCTGTTCGGCCGATTCGAGATCCATACAGGAGGCAACCAGTTCGATGATTTCGACGACTTCAAGCCGGTCGTCGTTACCCGTTGATTTGACTGCGGCACTGAACATGTTCATGCACTCGACTGGTAGGGATCGGCTTTATCGTGCGCCACATAGAGCAGGGCTTTGAGCGTAGTTTCGCTGGAGTCTGCCATCGCTGCCGATATCACTGCCGATATCACTGCACCGACCCGGACTCTGCCTGCATCTCGTCCGTCTGTTCGGCCGATTCGAGATCCATACAGGAGGCAACCAGTTCGATGATTTCGACGACTTCAAGCCGGTCGTCGTTACCCGTTGATTTGACCGCGGCACTGAACATGTTCATGCACTCGACTGGTAGGGATCGGCGTTATCGTGCGCCACATAGAGCAGGGCTTTGAGCGCAGTTTCGCTGGAGTCTGCCATCGCTGCCGATATCATTGCACCGACCCGGACTCAGACTGCATCTCGTCCGTCTGTTCGGCCGATTCGAGATCCATACAGGAGGCAACCAGTTCGATGACTTCGATGACTTCGAGCCGGTCTTCGTTACCCGTTGATTTGACCGCGTCGTTGAACATGTTCATGCACTTGGGGCAATTGACCACGAAGGCGTCGATGCCATCGATTTGTGCTGCCTCACGCATGCGGTTTTCAGCCGGTTTTTCCATTTCCAGCGGATCCGGGGTCCAGATGCGCCCGCCGCCGGCGCCGCAGCAAAACGAGTTGGAAAAACTTCGCGGCATTTCGACGATTTCAACGCCGATACTCGCCAAGGCGTCACGCGGCGCGTCATATTCACCGTTGAGCCGACCGAGATGACAGGAATCATGGTAAGTGACGCTGCGCTCGAGCTTGCGCGCCAGCGGAATGCTGCCCTCGGCTAGCATACGGTTCAACATCTGCGTGGCGTGCTCGACCTTGAACTCGCCGCCGAACTCGGGGTATTCGTTTTTTAGCGTATTGAAGCTGTGTGGATCGGTGGTAACGATGCGCTTGAAATCGCATCCCGCCAGGGTTTTTATGTTGATCTCGGCGACATGCTCGAACAAGCCTTCCTCGCCAACTCTGCGTACATCGTTTCCGGCGGTCATTTCACCCTCGTAGAGTATGCCGAAATCGACCCCGCAGGCGTGCAGTATGCGGGCGAAATTCAGCACGACTTTCTGATATCCCGGATCGAAGGACGCGTAGTCACCGACAAACCAGAGCAGGTCGACGGATTGCTTGCGCGCATCCTTGATCTTGAAGTCCAGCTTCTTGGTCCAGGCGGCGCGCTTGCGCTTGTTTTCGCCGAACGAGTTACCCTTGTTATGGACGTTTTGCAAGGCGGTTTGAACTACGGGATCCATTGCACCGTCTTCCACCAGCGCGCGGCGCATCTCGACAATCATCGGCACATGCTCAATACCCACCGGGCAAATATCGACGCAGGCCGCACAGGTGCGGCAGGACCACAGCGTTTCGGGGCGTACCTGATTGATCCCGTCACCCACGGCCTGCAACGCAGCCGCCTCTGGCATTGAGCCCTGCTCAAGCGTACTGTTGGCCAACTCGCGCAGGCTCAGCACGACATCGCGCGGGGACAGCGGAAAACCGGTGGCATTGGCCGGACACGCCTCATGGCAGCGGCCACACTTGGTGCAGGCATCCAGGTGCAGCAACTGTTTCCACGTGAAGTCGGTGATCAGGCGGTGGCCGATGGTCGCGGCATCCATGTCGGTCGCCGGCAGGCGTGCCGCCGGCTTCGGGTCGCGCAGCGACAGCGAGGCCATCGCGGTAAAAATGTGCTTGACCTTGGTGAAGGGTAATAGCCCGATGAAACAGAAGGCGAGTAAACCATGCAGCCACCACAGGACATAGCGCAGGCTTGCGGCACCACTGCTGGTCAGTCCCAGCCCGTCCAGCAATCCGGCAAGCAGCGCACCCACCGGCGACCACCAGCGGTAGTCCCAGACGGTGGCATCAAGCTGCAACCAGACCAGGCGATCGGCCTCAAGCAAAAAACCGGTGATGCCAATCAGTATCAGGGTCCACAGGAACAGCCAGTCCTCGCGGCGATACCAGCTACGGTCGAAATCCGGGTCGCTCGGGTCGCGATCCGGGCGCGTGTAGTCAAGCTTGGGCAAGGCCAGCCACTTTCGCCGGTACATCATGTAAATCAGTCCGCCGACCAAGGTCAGCCCCGCGAGATCGAGGATCAGGGAAAACCACAGGTAAAACGAGCCATACCAGAACGTCCAGCCAGTGATCGGTTCCAGAATATCGTACTCAAGGGTTATGGTTGCGGTGCCGATGAACAGCAGCGCGAAGCCGAAGAAGATCAGCGCATGAGCCTTGCCTGCACTTTGATCGCGGCGTCTGATGTTGCGATGGCTCGACAATTCCTGAACCATGTTCCACAAGCCGTCGGCAATGCCGGAAAACGATAGTGCCTGGCCACGACGATACTTGCGTACCTGCACATAGCAGCCGTAACCGAAGGCGACGATGGCGGCAATGGCGGCAATATAAAACGTCACCATCATCCAGGTGGGAAAATCCTGGAACAGGATTCGGGTTATCGCTTGTGGCTCGTGACCAGGTTCAATCATGTCATCGCAATCCAGGATTGGGCTGAGACTCGGTTCAGCGTTAAAACCTTTCCGGCCAGTATCGAGGTTTGTGGGGAAACGGTCTATTGCCCCCCGGGCTACAGACCCGTTTCCTTCCAGAGCTGCTTAGTCCGCGGAGCCCGCCATCGCGAGACCCCGCGGATTTTTGCACAGCCTATTCCTCGTACTTAATCTCGAACTTGCCGCCAGGCATATGCGGCACACCCCAGACGGCCACTTCACGGATGTAGGGCTTGGGATGCTGTGGATCGTCGCTTTCGATCTCGCGTGCAAGTCGGTGCCCTTCGAAGGTCGCGTCGGCCATCAGTTTGGGCGCCCAGGCGTCACCGATCAGGTACACGCCCTTGATGTCGTTGTCCGCCCACTCGTCCTTGCGCGCCTTGAGGCCGTCGTAGAGCTCGCAATCCGAATGACGTCCGGTCACCAGCACCAGCGTGTCGAACTCGTGCCAGTCGAAGTGAGTGTTCTCACGGCGTGGCAGCTTGCCCGGACCCATGTACTCGCGGCGGTAGCCATCGCCGAAGATCGGATAGGTCTGGATGCGGTTTGCCTCGGCGGTCGAAGCCCAGACATCGCCGACTACCTCGACGTTCAACTCGTGCAACATGCGATGCATATTCGGTGCCTCGAGGGTAAATTCCATGTAGTTGCCCAGTCCGACACCGGTCAAAATGGTGACCTCGTGCCCTTTCTCGGCCAGTAGCTGGGCGAGGCTGGGTGCCATGTAGTAGGGATCGCAGTTCAGGATCACGACTTTTTTGCCAATCTCCTTGCTGCCGGCAAAGATCTGCTCAGGCGTTACGTGGGTCGGCAGGCTGGCATCGATACCCTGCACCGGGTCGTGTAGCAGCGCGTTGGTGCCGTCGCTGTTCCACGACGAACCGGTGGCGATAACGATTTTATCGGCACCGTATTCCAGGCAGTTGTCGACGGTCAGCGGTTTGACGCCGAGCGCGATCTGGGAATCCTTGTTCTTTTTGACCAGCTTGTTGAGCTGCACCTCGCGGTAGTCGCGGTGGTAACCCCATTCACCCAGGCCGGGCAGCGTGGCGATATCATTGGTGGAACCTCCGATCTTTTCACCTTGGTCTGCCAGGTGGACGGTATAGCCCCGCTCCATCAATACGCGTGCGCATTCGGACCCGGAAGGCCCTGCTCCGACCACCAGGATGGAATCATCGGAACCGGCCTTGGGAAATTTCTCTGGATGCCAGCCGCGGCGGTATTCTTCACCCGAAGTGGCGTTTTGCGTACAAATCATTGGCGGACCGCCGATTTCCCAACGCGAAATACAGACATTACAACCGATACAGACCCGAATATCGTCGGCGCGACCTTCGTCGATTTTTTGCGGCAGAAATGGATCAGAGATGGATGGGCGCGCGGCACCGATAATATCCAGGTGGCCGGCACGGATGACCTCGGCCATTTTTTCCGGATCGGTAAAGCGACCTACACCCAGCACCGGCTTCTTTGACACTTCCTTGATGTACTTCTGCCATGGAATCTGGTGACCCTGGCGGTAAAAACGTGAGGGACCGGCATCCTCACCCCACTCGGCGATATCACCGATGTTGACATCCCATACGTCGACAAACGGATCGGCCATCTCGACAAACTTGATACCATCTCGCTCGACTTCAACACCTGCTTCGCCGTAAAGCGTATCCACCGCAAAACGCGTGGCAATAGCGCAATCATCGCCCACCGCCTGCTTGACTTTCTCCAGGGTCTCAACCCAGAAGCGCGCGCGATTCTCGAGCGAGCCGCCGTACTTGTCCTTACGCTTGTTGTAATAGGGCGACAGGAACTGCAGCGGCAAATAAGAGTGGGCACCGTAGACATAGACGATATCGAATCCGGCGTCACGTGCGCGCCGCGCCGCAGCAACATAAAAGCCCTGGACCGTTTCAATGTCGTCAAGATCCATTTCTCGGCAGTAAGTCATGGTCTCGAATTCGGAAGCGTACTGGCTGGGGCCACGCGGGGTACAACGCGATTCCATACAGGGTGCGTGCGAGCCGCCGTACCACATTTCCACGCCGGCCAGCGAGTTGTACTTGTGAATGTACTCGGTCATCGCCCGCAGGTTACGCACGTCGCCCTCGTCCCATAACCGGGCCGAGAGCCGATGCGTATCGTCTGCTTCGGGATGAATGGACAGATACTCAGTGTTGATACCGGCCCAGCCGCCCTCGGCTTTCACCGAACGGTGCGCCGCCTGAAAGCCGGGCTTGTCCGAGCCGGCACCGATACAATGGGGAACCTGGTAAAAACGGTTCCTTAGTGTTTTCGGGCCAATCTGGATGGGTTCAAACAGAATGTCATGTTTTGGGTCTCGTGCCATTGATCGTTCCTCCGATGTGTTTGTCTGTCAGTTTTTCACTGTTGAATGAATGTTAATGAATGTTGATGCGTCCACGGATAATGCCAGTTTCAGAAAATACGAATCCGCCTGTTTCGATACAAGCCCTGTTCGTTTTCGTCATCCCCCGCTACTTCCCGCGATTACCCTTGGTCGGGTCGTAGAATGGCAGGCTTTGAGTCGTGGCACTGCAGGATGAATCAGGCCCCCTGACTTCAACCCGGGTGCCCGGCTCGGCGTGCCCGGCTTCGATTTGCACCAGCGCAATCGACCGCTTCAGCACTGGCGAGAAATTCGGCGCCGTGACCTTGCCTACCTTGCGCTCGTCTATGAACAGTTCAGCCTCGGCGTCCACCGCGCTATCGCTATCCGCGACGATGCCGCAGACCTTTATTTTTTCCTTGCCGATGGCATCCAGGCAGGCCTGCTTGCCTCGGTAGTCACCCTGTTTGTCTTTGGATACCGCAAAACCAAGACCGACTTCCCAGGGCGAGTTGCTTTCATCCATATCGAAGGGATAAAACAGCAGTGCCGACTCCACCCTGATCGCATCAATACAGTTAAAGCTGCAGGGCAGTACGCCAACGGGTCGGCCATGCTCAAGAATTGCATCCCAAATTGCTCCCACGACGTCTGCCTTGGCGAAAATTTCGTATCCACGTTCACCGGAGAAACCGGTACGCGAAATTATGCAATTGTGCCCAAACAGCGCCGTCGCCTGTTGATGAAAATACTTCAGGCTTTCCAGATCCATCGGTGTGTGGTCTCTCAGCACTTCTACCGCACTGGGGCCCTGAAAAGATATATTGTGCAAGTCGTCGTCAAGCTGGATCTGAACATTCTTGCCCGCGGCCGATTTCTCCAACTGCTCCATTGCGGTGCCACCGCCGTGAACCAGCAACAGGTGATTCGGGTCCAGATTGAACATGATGCAGTCATCGGTAAAACCCCCGTTTTCATTCAGGATAATCGCGTAAACCGAACGGCCGCAGGGGATCCTGGTCATGTCGCGGGTAATCAAGTGATCCGCAACCGCGAGAGCATCCGAACCCAGGATATGTATTTTCTTGAGTCCCGACACGTCGAACAATCCGGCCGCGTTACGCACGGCGAGGTGCTCGTCGTTAACACCCTGATCATATTCCCAGGCCACCCCCATGTCATTCCATTCCCCAAGTTCGGCACCCAGGGCAACATGGCGTTCTGCCAGCACACTGTTTCTCTTAAATGTCATAAATTCTCTCCAGTTATCGTGATTACGTAACGGTCGGAGTTCGGGCTAATCCGAGTTAAAGTCCCTACCGACAGGGATTGTTTCGAACTTCTGCCGATACCGACGAATTCACGGATTAATCGCTCTTAAGGCTCCTCCAGAACTGACATCAGTTTTGGGGTTAAGTCATATATCGTCAATTGCCTGTCGGTATTACTACCTTGGGAGTAATGCCACTCCACGGATCCTTTAAAATAACGTGATTCAGACAGTTGCTTCCCTGATGTTGTAACGCCGCGGATGCGACTGACTATCGAATTACTTGATCCCGGTAATATGATCGTGGGTGGTTGCCATACATAATGAGCGGCTGCATCTCTTTGGTGACTGAGAAATTATGCAAACACCCAAAATTGTCCGGAACGCACCAACATTGGCTGATGAAGCCATTACGGGAGACTGCTGTATCGCCTACAGGCTCCTCAACTCCACATTATTCGAATTTTTTGCAACGCCCGACTCCATCTACCCCTATACCGTGATGCTTAAAGGCATTGAGAACATCATAGTCGTACAGGCCAGTGCCATTTATCATCTTCATTCGAGTGAGGAAAGGGCTTTGGAAGTTGCCAGTACCGGAGACATGTCAAAATACGCAACAATTATCCAGGAATTTGCCAGTTCACTCGAAGCGACCACGCCGCAACCGGGTCTGTGGTATAGCGATAGCAGTCATCCCGGACTGGTCATCAAAGCCAACATTCTGGAGGGCGAAAAAGGTGACGAGTATGTGTTGCTGGTGCTGATCTGCGAGGATGCACAAGCTCTGGCTACAATGCAGGCGAATGTCATAGACGTGATCGCGCAGGGTTTTGCGGATATTTTTCGTGCCACCCGGCAAGCCCAGATCAGTCGCCGCCACGTAGTGCAAAAGGAACGCGCCACCATAGCCCGGGAACTGCATGATTCCCTCGCCCAGTCTCTGACCTATCTCAAGATACAGGCAAGCCGGATACAATCATTGCTCAAAGATAATGGTGACAAGCTTACGCCTTATGGCTCTGAATTCGGCCAGGTGGTTAACGATTTGCGCGACAACCTGAATATCGCCTATCGCCAACTGCGGGAGTTGATGACAACATTCCGGCTAACCGTTGGCGGTGAGAGTCTCCACCAGGCGATGGAAGATTCGGTAAATGAATTTGAAAAACGCAACAGCATCGTCTTCGATCTTGATAACCGGCTCAGTGATGATGAATTGACCGTTGACGAGGAAATGCAGGTTCTGCATATTGTGCGTGAGGCGTTGTCTAATATTGTCAGGCACTCGCACGCAAAGCGTTCCAGGGTTTGCCTGCATCATCACGATGGCAACAATATCCGAATCACGATAAACGATGATGGAGTGGGAATCGACCAATCGCAAAGGCGAGCCCAACACTTGGGTCTTATCATCATGCAGGAACGCAGCCGCAACCTGGGCGGTCAATTTAGCGTAAAGGAGTTAGACGGGGGTGGTACTAAAATAGAGGTTACCTTTATGCCGCAAAAGTCACCGTCCCATTTCAACAATGCCGGAAATTTATGAGTTTTGAATAATCTTTGTCTCCAATGAACGACCGCCAGCCCCCCTACTCGGTTGTCGTTATCGACGACCACCCACTGTTCCGCAAAGGCGCGGTTCAGCTCTTCGAACCCGATAACAGTTTCGATCTGATCGGAGATGCGGCCAGCGGTATGGAAGGCATCGAATTGATCCGTCACCTCAAGCCCGACCTGGTTTTGCTGGATCTGAACATGAAGGGCATGGACGGCATCGCGGTTCTTAAACAGCTCGAAAAAATCGAGCATGATTCAATAATAGTCATGCTGACCGTCTCGGATTCAGAGGATGATATCGTTGCGGCGTTGCGTTGCGGCGCAGATGGATACCTGCTCAAGGATATGGAGCCCGAGGACATATTGATAAAATTGAATCGCGCTATTACAGGCCAAACCGTCCTCGATGAAGTGATCTCCTCGCGCTTGGCGAACGTGCTGCGAAACGAAAATCTTTCTCCGCCGCTAAGCCAGACAGATTTCACGGTTCGCGAAGAACAGGTCGTGGCGAGAGTGGCCAAGGGCAAGAGTAACAAGATAATCGCGCGTGAACTCGAGATCAGCGACGGTACGGTAAAGGTACACGTCAAAAACATACTGCGTAAACTAAACCTGAATTCCCGGCTCGAAATCGCGGTCTGGGCGTTTGGGCATGGATATTCCAATAGCGGGCACGAGACCTGAGTTACGCACATTGGATTACCCCTGACGGGGCATAGCAAATTCCTGAATTGTCTCTCAATATCGTAGTTTGAAATCAACGGATTTTATGAAGTCATTGAAAAACAAGCTTGATAGCAATTCATCTTCAATATCTATTGATAAAGTTCAGTCATCCGAACCGATTCAGGCTACAGATGTTGTCGATCGACATGTTGAAATGATCCAGAATTTAACGCAGGTGGTATTCGAAATTGACATGGAAGGCCGGTGGTACTTTTTAAACAATAGCTGGACGCAGCTTTCGGGTTTTGACGTAGATGAGTGCATTGGCACCCCGTATGCCGACTACGTCCACCCGCAGGATCGTCCCCGCTGCAAGGAAGTGTTCGAGAAGATGCAGCATGGCGAGGTAACGCACTGCACCGATGCGTTTCGTTTCTTGGTCTCGGACGCAAACTACCTGTGGACCGAGATCCATGCCGCCCCGGCTCAAACCACCGGAAATCAGCCTTTCGGTATAGTCGGCACGATTAATAACATTAGCGATCGCGTCAGTGAAGAAGAGTTGCGTCTGGCCAACCAGAGAACCTTGACCGCAATGCTGAACGACCTGCCGGGAATGGTATACCGCTGTAGGAATAATCCGGACTGGACCATGGAATATGTCAGCGGCAGCAGTTTTGAACTCACCGGCTATCATCCGCAGGAAATAATCAACAACAAACGGCTGTCCTATGCCTCGATGATTCATCCGCAGGACAAGCTCGGAGTATGGGAAGAGGTACAAAATGCGATTCGCGAAAATCGCCGTTTCGAGCTGGTTTACCGGATTATCACCAAAAGCGGTGTGGAAAAAACCGTGTGGGAATGTGGCAAAGGCATATTTTCCAGTAGCAACGAGTGGCTGGGCCTTGAGGGATTTATCATTGACTTCACGCGTCAAAGGGCAAACGCACAAAATCTATTACAGCATGCGCTTTACGATGACCTGACAGGATTACCTTCGCTACCGCTCTTCCTGGATCGATTGGAGAACGCGATGCAGCGCTCTGTCGGCAAAAATCACAAGGCCGCCCTGATCGTCGTACATCTGGATCGAGTGTTGAATGCTCTGGAGCAGGTAGGTAGTGAGGTATTCAATAAAACGTCTTTTGAAGTTTGTAACCGCCTACTGACCATTACTGGCCCCCTGGACAGCATCACTCGTCTTAATAACGAGCGCTGGGGAATCCTGATCGAAAATCAAGATGCCGAGCTGTCTATCTCGAGCCTGGCACAGGATATTCAGGATTTATTTCTGCTGCCGGTCACGATTGGCAAATCGGAAATCTACTTTACCACCAGCATCGGCGCTGCCCTTTGCACCGAGTTGCATCAAAGTGGCGAAGAATTATTGCGTAATGCAAGTCACGCAATGCATTGCGCCCATGCGCTGGGTGGTGGCAGATTCGAAATATTCGAAGAGCAGATTCACAAGAAACACGTCGCCTCTGTCTGAGAAATTACCGTCCCGGTGCAGCCTCGTTAAATACCAAGGTAGGCCTTGCGTACATGGTCATTATCCATCAAATCCCTGGTCTCTCCCTCTAACGCTATGGTACCGGTTTCCAGAACGTATCCGTAGTGCGCCAGCTCCAGTGCCAGATCGGCGTTTTGCTCCACCAGGACAACCGATACACCCCGCTGATTTATCTGCACCAGGATACGCGCGATTTCCTGCACGATGACCGGTGCCAAGCCCAGCGAAGGTTCATCCAGTAATAACAGTTTCGGTCTCGACATCAGTGCCCGACCGACCGCCATCATTTGTTGCTCGCCGCCGCTCATGGTTCTGGCCGACTGGTTCCTGCGTTCGCGCAGTCTCGGAAAGTGATCGAAAACCATTTCGAGGTCTTTTCCGATTCCTTTCTGGTCATCGCGCGTAAATGCGCCCAGCAGCAGGTTCTCGGTTACCGTCAAATCCTTGAACACGCGGCGCCCTTCCGGCACGTGGGCAATGCCCATTTTTACGATCTTGTCCGGAGACAGGGTTTCGATGCGTTCGCCCTCGAAAATGATTACCCCCGCGCTGGGGTGGTTGAGGCCGGATATGGTGCGCAACGTGGTGCTCTTGCCCGCACCGTTCGAGCCGATCAGGGTAACGAAACCCGCCTCTTCCACGTCCAGAGACACGCCCTTTAGCGCCGCGACGTTGCCGTAATGAACATGGACATCGATTACTTTCAATTGCATGTCAGTTGGCTCCGCCCAGATAGGCCTCGATGACCTTGTCATTGTTCCTGATTTCGTCGGGGATACCCTCGGCCAGGAGTTCGCCGAAGTTCAGTACCGTGAGGTAATGGCATAACCCCATGACAACCTTCATGTCATGTTCAACCAGGACGATAGTAATGCCGGATTCCTGTACCTTGCGCGTCAGTTCCATCATGTGCCTGGCTTCCTCCGGGTTCATGCCTGCAAACGGTTCGTCCATCAGCATCAGCCTGGGCTCGGATACCAAAGCGATGGATGTGGCCAATGCACGCTGTGACCCCAGCGGTAATTCCGAGGCCAGCTGGTCACGCCGATCGGCCAGCCCCATGAATTCGAGTACCTCCATGACTTTTTCGGCGGCTGCGTTTTGCTGCTGCCTGTCGAGCCCTAATACCGCGGAAAACAAGTTGGTTCTCGCCCTGATATGACAACCGACCAGGGCATTTTCAAAAACGGTCATTTCCTGGAACAGCGTGGTCTCCTGGAAGGTACGGACGATGCCCATTTCGGCAATGGCGTGCGGTTGTTTGCCTTTGATGTTCTGGCCGCGATAAACGATATCGCCGGAGGTAGGGGTATAGAAACCGGCGATGTTCTTGAACATGGTACTCTTGCCCGCGCCATTGGGGCCTATCAGCCCCCTGATCTCTCCCTCATCCACGCTGAAGCTGACGTTGCCAAGTGCTGTCAGGCCGCCAAACTGTTTCGTTACGTTTTTGACTTCCAGTACAGGCACGGTTTTCTCGTCAGGGTTACTTGTCGGTCAGGCGTGGTTCATCCGGAGCGGATCCAATTCCAAACCAGGCCTTGAATTTGGCCGGGATACTTTCCAGTCCCAAGGGTAAAAACAGGATCGATGCAATCAGCACCGCACCGTATATCGCGGGTCGAATCTCTTCGAAACTACGGATCGATTCGTCGAACACGGTTAACACGATGACGCCGATAATGGGGCCGTAAAACTTGTTATACCCGCCCACGATCACCCAGATCAGGATAAAGACCATGAAACCGACGCCAAACTGGTTGGGCGTTATGGTGCCGAGATAATGAACCTTGAGACCGCCGGCCACACCGACGAAGAAAGACCCGATGATGAATGCCAGCGACCGGTAACGCCAAGTATCGACACCGACGGATTCCGCCAGGGCAGCTTTCCAGTGCACCGCGTGCAGCGTTAATCCGATTCTCGAATTCTCGATTCGATACAGAATAAACAGGCAAATACCGACCACGCTCAGCGCGAGATAATAGTAGGGGATCGCATCCAGGAAATCGATTCCACCGATAATCGGCGGTTCCACGCCGCTCAAACCGCCGGTTCCGCCAAACGGATTGACGAACTTGATCCAGATCAGACGTATGGCCTCACCCGCAGCAAATGATCCGATCAAAAAGTAAAACTGGGTCATCCTGAACAGGGGAAAACACAGCACCGCTGCAACTATCGCCGCCGCGGCACCTGCCAGCGGCAGCGTAAACCACATTCCGAGTTCATAGTTCTTGAATAACAGTGCCGCGGTGTATCCGCCCACCCCCATCATGACCGCGTGGATCAGTGACCATTCTCCGGTCAGGGCTACAATTCGATAACTGGTGACTACCAGCACATTGATGGTCAGAAAGATGAGTAAATCCTGGTGATGAAACTTGAGAAAATGCGGTATCGCAATCAGGGCGATCAACAATCCAATGGCAATCAGGCTTTTTTTCACAGTCGTACTCATTTTATTCGCTCACCCTGACGCCCATGATTCCGGTCGGCTTGACGACCAACACCACGACCATGAGTATCAATCCGCAAATGGTTGCCACGGTGCCGCCGAAGTAAACCGTTATAAAGGTATGGAACAGGGCATACAGCACTGCGGCAAGCACGGCTCCGGAGAGGCTGCCGACACCACCCACAATGGTCACGATAAAGGCGGTGATAATGACGTTGTGCCCCATGTGCGGATTGATATTCGTCAGTGGCGCCATCAGCGCGCCGGCAAGTCCGGCCAACGCGGCACCGACACCGATCGCAATCGTCGAGATACGGTTGATATTGATTCCCTGCAGTGCCGCGGCTTCGCGATCGAGGGCGACGGCTCTAAGCGCCCATCCGAGCTTGGTGCGGGTCAGGAAATACCAGAGTGTGGTCAGCGCGGCTATCGATACCGCCAGGCTGAAAATCCGTTGGTATGGAATTCGAAGATAGTCGAATAGAATAAAGGTGCCGTGGAATGGCGGTGGCACCTGTTTCGACGGACCTTCCCCGCCCACCAGTGTCGCGACAACCTGCAAGATGAACAATACGCCAATCGAGCAGATCAGCCCGGCCAGCGGGTCGTCGCGAGTCGGCCTGAACAGGAATCGCTCCATCAACAAACCGATGAGGGTAACCAGGATGACTGCGGCGAAGATAGCCGGAATAAAGCCCAGCCCGTTCTGCGCATGGAGTAGCCATATCGTATAGGCACCGATCATTACCAGTTCGCCATGGGCAAAATTGACCACTGCCATGACACCGAATATCAGTACCAGGCCAACCGCAAACAGGGCGAAAAACCCACCCTGGATCAGGCCGTTTACGATGGATTGGAGAACGAGCTCCACATAACACCTCTTATAGTCCAGCCACCCGATCGTGCGATACCACAGGCCACGACTAACCCTGGTAGCTGTTTATAAAGAAGGGAGAGGGGTCTTTACCCCCTCTCCCAATAATGCCCTAGGAGAGGATAATCCAGGCAATGTCAAACGGTACGCAGTCCCAACTCCTTCATATGTTTGATGAGTACGTCTTTATTTTTGGCCAGCCAACTGGACACGCTCTTGAATTCCTTGATGCGCGCCTTGCCATTTTCGACCACGACAACCGGCCATCTGCCCACGACCGCATTATCCAGACCCCACAGTTGGCTGCCCCACCAACGTCCTTCACCGAACACAAATTCAGGATTTTTATTCGATTTCAGGGCTTGCAATACCTTGGTTGGTTCGACGCTGCCGGCTTTCTTGGCACCTTCGATCCAGTTCAACAGGATCGCCGGGTACTCCCAGGAAACCGCCGACCAGTCGTTGGGATGATCTTTTCTGAACTTGGCATCGAAACCACCCGGGTTCGGGAAATTAACGCCCGACTCGTTTAGCGCGGGATCGTCGAAATCGGGGAACTGGAATATGGTCCCGTCAACGAATTTCTCGCTGGTCTTGGCAATGATTTCAGCGTAGTAGTCCAGCGTACAGGAGATGATCTTGCCCTTGAACCCCTGGTGGTAGAGTTGTTCCATCAAGGGTGTGACGTAGAAACTGGTCGCCATGCAAAAGATGTCGGGCTTCTTGGCGAGTACCGAACTGACAATCGGCGCGAAGTCGGTGATGTCGAATCCATGCAGATTGACGTCCACGACTTTGATTCCTGCGACTTCGAAGGCCGCCTTGTAGGTCGCGGCCGACTGCAAACCGTATTCGGCGTCGTTATTGGTGACGATCGCTGCGGTTTTGGCATTGGGGAAGTTTTTCGCCAGCCATTCAACCCCGGTAACATTGTATAGCGGATGTGATTCGCAGGTTGCGATCAGGTAGTCCGATTTGGGGGTAATGTCGCTGGGTAACAAGGTTGTGGTCAGCATTTTCTTGCGCTCTGCCCATGGCAGCACTGAAGCCACGGTCGAACCGCCGAGCATCATGACCATCTTGACGTCGTCCTGCAGAACCAGCTTCTTGTACCCTTGGACGGCCTTCTCGGTATCGTAGGCGTGATCGTATGCAACCATTTTGATGTTGTACTTGTCGCCACCGATCTTGACCCCGCCGGCCGCATTGATATCGTTTGCCACGATTTCACAGCCGTACAGACCGGGTAATCCCCACGGGGCGTAATCACCGGTCATCGGGATGTTCATACCAATTTTTACTGTCTTGTTACTGGCAGCAAATAAACTCGTCGGAAAACCGGTGGTACCGGCTACCACAGCACCTGCTGCTGTTGCGCGTAGTAAATCTCTTCTTGAAATTCTCATCGCTTTATCCTCCAAAATGTTCGTTATAAAATTTCGACTGAATCCTACTGTATATCAGTTTCGATCTTGAGTGACAACACAGAAACCATCCCTGGCCGTGCCAAACCTCGGGAATCACTTTTCATCAAAAGCACCTAAACCGTCAATTACTAATGAGAAGTACCCCTGAAGTAGTAGGCAGGCGAGTCTGGCCACACATATTACTGAAATTCCGTGTTTGCAGACAGGAAAGAAACAAACCGGATCGATAAATTTACCCCTTGAGTTTTCTCAAGAACATGAAGAGGTCTCCCTGCCAGACTTTGCCTATTCTGGCTGGACGGATTAAACACAAGTCCGAAACAGTGGTTCCGAGGGGTTGGCAGGTTTTGGGTCTGTCCAGATTCTTTGCCCCTGACCAAATCAGTGGAATGCCTCAGTGCCGCAAGATCGTCAGGCACTGTCACGTAGCGTTATCAATGTAACCACCGCATCAATTGGGAAAAACCTGAATCGTCCGCCCCGGAATCTGCAGCTGCCCACAGATCAGTCAAAGAAAACATTCTCCTTCGCCTTATGCACAATGCTTGGGACTAACGGTACTACTGATGCTGCCTGATATGAGGACTGGCCAGGTATTGATGAAAGTCCACGACCACGCACTCTGTACCGAGCAGTGAGCCGCCACGGCCATGGGTTGATGCCATGCCTTTCCTGCGCGCGTTCACAAATCATTTTGTCTTCAGCTAAAAAGGATGCGGTGAATTTTGCCTCGTTTTGGCTGATGCTGCCTTGGGTGGACAACGCGCCTGGCCGTACCGTGCATTTCGTCGCACCGCTGGGATATATACCGATCCATGCGAACGAATCACTACTGAGAACGCCAACAAAGGATGGTGGCAACGATACCAGCACATAGTGTTGGTCAAACGGGCTGCCTTCTCCTGTCAGCCACTTTGTCAGCTTCCCGATGGGATCTGTTTATTTACCACCCGTGAAAGTCTAGTTGAGTCCACCCTCCAGGTAAAACGCCTGCTTTGTGGGGGGCATCGTTCCCATCGTTTCTTTTGTGTACCTTGAGCAAATGATAGTTTTCCATGGCATTTTCCATGGTCAGTTTCCAGTTGCACTGCCAGTGCTCGGTGGTAGCCGGGTAAAAGATATTGAAACGTGAATAGCCATAGAGCGTCAGGTAATGCTCTATGGGAGTGTGTTCGTGGGCGCAATAAATTTCGGTGCCATCCGGCAGAGAGCGCAAGCGACTTAAAGAATCATGCATTTGTTCAGGCGGGTCGGCAAAGGTGGCCTCGCCCTGTCCCAAAAGGCGATCGGCGACTCTATGCAATGCCTTGGCTCCATCGGCAATGGCTTCAGCACAGCAGGCGACGGCGACCTGCCGCTTTTGCTTGGTGGTGGAGTCAGCATGCCACCCATATTGTTCCTCGCTCGCACCATGATGCTGGCTGGCAGCTCGCCCGCTTTGGCACTGCTCGGGTCTGAGCGTCCCATGTCCTTTCCTGTGTGTTCCAGCAACCTGGAAATTCCTGATTTGCCACAAGAATGTAAGGCAACACTACAGTTGCTGGAAAAAGAAAAGATTCCGGCAAGATTGTGCGTGGGACATAAAATACCCGGCTACTACACAGGGACGGCTGCCGCCGCCGACCACTGGCTGAGCACGCCAAGCTCGGTCACCGTAGCCCAAGTCATCATTTACGCGTGTGGCTCGGAATCCATGCTCAAAGCTGTCTGTGCGCTTGCCGGTCGCTATGGCCTGCGCTGCGAGCTGTGCGTGGAAGAACACATGGCATGCTGTGTCTGAGGTTGTGCCGGCTGCGCGATTCCAACTTTTGAAAATGGCCGAATCGCCATGTTGCGTGTGTGCGTGGAAGGATCCGTATTTCCTGCTCAGGCAGTGTATTTTGACCGGACACTTGGACAACGGAAGCATTGAAAGCAGGCTTGCCACGCTTCTTGACGATCTGTGCCGGGCAGAAAAGGAATGCGGCCGCAAAACTCATGACACGCGCCTGCTTGCCATCAGCAAAACGCGCACCATCGAAGAAATTTACGCGGCACATAAAGCGGGACAGACCGCTTTTGGAGAAAGCTACGTGCAAGAAGCTTTGCCGAAAATACTGGCACCTGAACTGGAACGGCTGGAATGGCATTTTATTGGCCCCATACAAAGCAACAAAGCAGCGAAAATCGCCCGGCACTTTTCCTGGGTACAACAGTGTGGAGCACATAAAAATCGCTGAACGCCTGAATCAGAACAGGCCAGCAGATGCCCCCCCTTAATGTCTGCGTACAGGTTAACATCAGCGGCGAAACAACCAAGCCCGGCATCCGGAAAAACGAGGTCGCCACCCTGCTGGAAGCAGTCGCACAATTACCAAGACTCAGGTTGCGAGGATTGATGACCATAGCCAAAAAGCAACAGGGCAAAACTCCAGAACGGACGGCATTTACGGAATTGAGCGCGCTGTACCGGGAATTGCAAAATGACTGTTCCCTGGACACATTGTCCATGGGCATGAGTGCTGACTACCGTCTGGCAATCGCTGAAAGCTACTTTGCCCGGATCCAAAAATAGAAACCGGACAAGCCGCGGGACATGGCTCGCGTCTTGACAAAAAAAGGTTAATCTGTGCGAGAATCCGTGGGTTCTTCGTAGTGGTCGCCGCAAAGCAAAAGTTGATTCAGGGTTGAAATCTCTGATCCCCGTCACCATATTGGATATGGGAGGTGTTTCAAATTAACCGTAACCCTGATAATGACCGTGTGCCCAGGTCATGCGATTTGCAACTGAACAGAGGAAGATGAAAAATGTTACCCGAAGTCTCTAGACACGAACTGGTTCCACAAACTGGAAGCCTTGAAGCTTATATGAGTGCCGTGGCGAGAATCCCTGTGCTTGAGGCAGAACAGGAAAAAATCCTGGCGTTGCGCCATCACGAACACGCCGATGTGGAAGCGGCGCGCAAGCTGGTACTTCACAATTTGCGTTTCGTCGTCAAAGTGGCGCACTCTTATAAAGGTTACGGGTTGCAGTTGTCCGATCTGATTCAGGAAGGAAACGTCGGACTCATGAAAGCTGTCAAGCGCTTTGACCCAAAACATGGTGTGCGGCTGATTTCCTTTGCGGTGCACTGGATCAAGTCTGAAATCTGCGACTTCATCGTGCGCAACTGGCGCATCGTAAAAATGGCGACCACCAAAGCGCAGCGCAAACTGTTTTTTAACTTGCGCGGGATGCGCGACAAACTCGGCTTTTTAAGCGACCATGAAGCAAACGATATTGCCAGCAAGCTGAACGTTGCCTCAGAAGACGTCAGGGAAATGGATCAACGCCTGCACGGTCTGGACAAAAGTTTTGAGAAGCCTGAAAACACCGAGGAAAATTCCGGCTTGGCACCCATGGATTATTTGTCAGACGGACGTTTTGGCCCTGTCGTACAAGTGGAACAGGAGGACGAGCACACGATTCGTGTAAAGGCATTGAATACGGCGCTTAAAAACCTGGACGAGCGCAGTGTCGAAATCGTGAAACAGCGTTGGTTGTCCGGCAAAAAAACGACATTTAAAGAACTCGCCAAAAAGCTGGGCGTGTCCACTGAGCGCGTACGGCAAATCGAAGTCAGGGCTTTGGCAAAACTGAAAGACCATTTATTACCTCTGCAAGCTGCACAAGCCTGAAACGCAGTAAAAATATGAGCCGAAATCTCGCAGATTGCGTCTGTGACGCTACTCGTTTTTTATCAACAAGGGCAAAGTCAGCGCAGGGCATTCCGCTGGCAGTAAAAGCCTCATGCGTACCATCCGCTGGCGCATAAAGACGCAGGCTCTAGCTCGTAACCTCACCCTGTACGGCCTGATTTTCGTGGCGTTTTCTCCCTTTTGGCAAAGAGCCGATTGAAGTCATCGGGATGAAGAAACAAGGCGAATCATGGTGCTAACATTCTACCGGCGCCGGTGCTACAATCCGCTGCGGTGTGCCGAATTTTGTTTTGTGCGGCGCGCCACTTTCTGAACAGCTCGATATTTTATGTACCAGCATACGCTAAGAAATTTTATCACTGCAACCGGCATTGGCCTGCACACAGGCAAGAAGATTTTACTGACTTTGAGACCAGCCCCGGTGGGCACCGGAATTGTTTTTCGGCGGACAGATTTGGGTCCTGGAGCCATGACTCCGGCTCACCCCAAAAGCGTAGTCGACACGAATATGTCAACCACGCTTGGGAACGGCGGCCGTGTGAAAGTCGCAACTGTTGAACACCTGATGTCAGCCACTTTTGGCTTGGGGATCGACAACATGTACGTTGACGTTGATTCCGAAGAGGTTCCGGTGATGGACGGCAGTGCCAATACCTTTATATTTTTGCTCCAGTCCGCAGGCATTGTGCGCCAAAACGCCGCCAAGAGATTCATCAGGATCAAGAAGGAAATTGAGGTGAGTGACGGTGACAGATGGGTACGGGTTTCCCCGCACAATGGATTTCGCTTCGCTTTCGAAATTGACTTTGATCACCCGGTCATCAGGCAGCATTCCTCCAAGATTGATCTTGAACTTTCCACAACCGTATTCATCAAGGAAATCAGCCGCTCACGGACTTTCGGATTTTCCAAAGACTACGAGCGCTTGCGCAGCTGCGGTCTGGCGCGCGGTGGCAGCCTCGCCAATGCCATAGTCCTTGATGAACATCACATTCTGAACGAGGGAGGTCTGCGCCACGAAGGCGAGTTCGTACGTCACAAGGTTCTTGATTTGATTGGTGATGTTTCCCTGCTACCGAACACGCCTATTGGCATGTTCGAGGGACACAAGTCGGGGCATGCACTGAACAATGAACTGCTGTGCAAGCTGCTGGAAAGAGTGGATGCCTGGGAACACGTCGCTCCTGAAGAATACGCCAGACTGCAAAAAGGAGAGGGTGCTTTTTTCGGGAGAGGTGCGCTGCAATACTGAGTGCCAGCAAAGTGTTTCTCAGAACTTTGCCTGACCACTGTCGTGTTGTCTTATTTGAGCAGGGCTTAGTACGCAGACGAGGACGCGCAGTCTTCTGAAACGGCCTCCGTCTCCGGCACACCACATATTCAGTTGTTTCAGGATCTCCCTTTGCTGGAAGTGGATTCCGCTCGCGTAACTGGAATGACTCGTTACTACGGTCACTGTACCACCTCCGAAATCGCTGACCCAGAAATGTTCCGCAAGCTTGGGTGCCAGGCATGATTTGCCGGCATTCGTCATCTTCTCCAACACATCGGATCGATGCTTGATGCGGGTGTCAAGAAAGACGTTTAGTGGCTTGAATATAGTGCTGTGCTCCGGCGGTTTGGTGAATGTCGCGGCATTCTATCACCGTGCCTGTAGTTCTGAAGCCGTATAAATCCATGCGATCCGTTTCATGACCGCTTACAAACACTTTTTCGCCGCACTCGTCTGCGGCGGGGTGTTGCTTGGAATCGGCTTTATGATCGGAACATGGTTTGGGCAGCAGGAATCGTCAGACTTCAGACAACAGGAAAGCGCGGTGGGGGCACCAGCCGAAACCATGTTGCAGACAGAGCTGTCTCTGCTGACCCGGATTCTTGCGACCCTTGAGGCGCGAGTGATTCGGCTGGAAGCACTGGGGCTGGATCTGATACAGCGTTATGAGCTGGATGAAGCGGAATTCGATCTTTTGGAAACACCCGGAATGGGAGGGATGCCGAATTCGGCTGCTACCAGCTCCAGGTTGCAGATGTCCGAAACACTGGTGCGGCTTGGCAAGCTTGAACACAAACTGAAAAGTCGCGAATTGCACTTGGGAGTCCTGAGAGGAATTCTGGATGATCTGAATCGTGACACAGTACGGCTGGCACCTGGCTGGCCTGCTGAAAACGGCTGGATCTCTTCTCAATACGGGACGCGTGTCAGCCCCTTCAGCGGGCGCCAGGAATTTCATTCCGGTGTCGACATCGTTGCCAAATACCGGAGCGGCATCCGTGCCTTTTCCGGCGGCATTGTCAAGAGAGCTGCTGTGAACGGGCATTATGGGAAAATGGTCGAGATCGATCATGGCAACCACTTCACAACGCGTTATGCTCACAACAGTGTCAACCTGGTGAAGGAAGGGGAAGTCGTGAGCAAAGGAGACATCATCGCGCTGGTGGGGAACTCAGGCCGCTCAACCGGGCCACATCTGCATTTTGAAATTCGCAGACACGGCCACACCCTCAACCCTGCTCCTTACCTCAAACGTACCCGCCCGGTTCCGTTTGCGAAACGATAAACCATTGTCCCAGTGGTTTCGTACTACCGTTTTTCATAAAACGGATATGAGGCGCAGCACCTTTTTTTGTGGGACTCGGATGGTGGCGCGCTTTCGAATTTTCAGCCAGCTTGTACGCAAATATACTTTGACAGCAACGGAGAAAAGCGGGGGATCCGTTGTTTAAAAAACTTTTCAGGAAGGTAGTCCCTAGCCGCAATGATCGTTTGATCAAGGCCTACAACAAGACCGTTAGCAAAATAAACAGTTACGAAGACGAGCTCATCGCACTGGAGGATGAGGCGCTGACCGGGAAGACCGCGGAATTCAAAGACCGCTACGCAGCTGGAGAATCCTTTGAAGAGCTGTTGCCGGAAGCTTTTGCGGTGGTACGTGAGGCGTCTCGCCGAGCACTGGGCTTGCGTCATTTTGACGTGCAACTGATAGGCGGCATGGTTCTGCACGAAGGAAAAATCTCGGAAATGAAAACCGGAGAAGGAAAAACGCTGGTCGCAACTTTGCCAGTGTATTTGAATGCGATCGGCGGTCTCAGCACACACGTGGTCACCGTAAACGACTATCTCGCAAAACGGGACAAAGAGTGGATGGAAAAAGTGTACACAAAGCTGGGAGTCACCGTCGGCACTGTGGTTTCCGGTCTGCCCATAGAAGAGAGAAAACTCGCATATCAAGCGGACGTCACTTATGGCACAAACAATGAATTTGGCTTCGATTATCTGCGCGACAACATGGTGCTGTCTCTTGGTGGCCGCGTACAAAGAGGGCAGCACTTTGCGATCGTTGACGAAGTAGATTCCATCCTCATCGATGAAGCCAGGACACCGCTGATTATTTCTGGCCAGGTGGAGCAGCAAACTGAAGTTTATTCGGCCATCAAGGACATCGTGTGCAAACTGGAGCCGCAGCTTAAGGCATCCGAAATCGAAGGTGAGGAAGGAGACGGAGATTTTGTTATCGACGAAAAAAGCAAACAGGTGCATTTGACTGAAGCCGGACACCTGAACGTCGAGGAGCTGATGAGCAGCACCGGTTTGCTGGGTGCCGATGAGAGCCTGTATGACAGCAAACATCTGGTTCTTTTTCACCATGTCAACGCCGCCTTGCGCGCGCAGAACTTGTATAGCCGTGACGTAGACTATCTGGTAAGAAATCAGGAAGTCACCATCGTCGACGAGTTTACCGGACGTGCCATGCCCGGGAGGCGCTGGTCGGAAGGCCTGCACCAGGCAATTGAGGCCAAAGAAGGTGTTCCCATCCAAAGTGAAAGCCGGACTCTCGCCGCCATTACTTTCCAAAATTATTTCCGGCTGTACGACAGGCTGGCTGGCATGACCGGTACGGCTGACACGGAAGCATACGAGTTCGCGCAGATTTACGGGCTCGAAGTCGTTGTGGTGCCAACGCATCGCAACATGATCCGGGAAGACAGTATAGATGCGGTCTTTCTGACTGCGGATGAAAAATTCGACGCCATCACGGAAGACATTGCTACCTCGATTGAAGCTGGCCGACCGGTACTGGTTGGCACGGCATCCATTGAAAGCTCCGAGCATCTGTCAGGCATGTTGAAAAAACGCAAAATCAAACACAGCGTTTTGAACGCCAAGCATCACGAAGCGGAATCTGCTGTCGTGGCGAATGCAGGTATGTCCAAAGAAGTCACGATTGCGACGAACATGGCAGGCCGGGGAACGGATATTGTGCTGGGCGGCCTTCCGGATAAAGCAGAAGGCGATGAAGACAGCGGGCAGCTTGATGAGCACACGCAGAAAGCCTGGCAGGACTCGCACGATGCGGTCGTGACCGCCGGCGGCCTGCACGTCATTGGTACAGAACGACACGAATCCCGGCGCATAGACAACCAGTTGCGCGGTCGTTCCGGACGTCAGGGAGATCCGGGTTCAAGCCGCTTTTATCTGTCCCTGGAAGACAATCTGATGCGCATTTTCGCTGGCGACAAAGTCAAGTCCATCATGGGGAAAATCGGAGTCGAAGATGGCGAGGCGATTGAGCATCCATGGGTGTCACGCGCCATTGAGAACGCGCAAAGAAAAGTGGAATCACACAACTTCGACATCCGCAAAAACCTGCTTGAATACGACGATATTGCCAGCGAGCAAAGAAAAGTGGTCTACCAGCAACGCAACGAATTGCTGGACGGAAACAGCGAAGACGATGATATTCACGTCATGGTTGCACAGATTATCGATGTCGTGTTTGACAGGCATATTCCGGAAGGATCCATTGAGGAGCAATGGGAAGCCGCCGCCTTGGAAGAACAGTTAAAAAGAGACTTTGAAATCGATTGCCCCGCGAGTCACTGGATCACAGAAGACCAGGAACTCGGCAGGAAAGATTTGTATGACAAAGTACAAGCGATTGCCAAAGAAAAATTGACCGGACTGGAGAATCTGGTCGGCAAAGACAGCATGAGAGAACTGGAAAGGGTGATCCTTCTCCAGACCCTGGATCACCACTGGCGAGAGCATTTGTCGGCAATGGACTATTTGCGCCAAGGAATCGGCTTGCGTGGTTATGCGCAAAAAAACCCGAAACAGGAATACAAGCGTGAAGCCTTCGAGATGTTCGAGCAGATGCTCGAAGAGGTGCGCCGTAGCACCATTTCCCTGCTGCTTCGGGCGCCGGTGGGGGAAAATATGGAGCAAGCAATGGGCGAAGAGGAAAAAGAAGGACAGTTGTTCAGAAAAGTCAGCTACAACCGACAGGAGAAAAGCCCTAAAATACTGGACTTGGAAATAGACGGGAAAGCCCGCCAGCAAACTCCCGGAGTCCGCCGCAAGCCCCGCCCCCGGGCGCAGGTTCCGTATCGGGCGGTACCAAAATTGGGCAGGAATGCCTTGTGCCATTGCGGCTCGGGACGAAAGTACAAGCATTGTCATGGTCGTAAATAATAAAATTTCCGAGTGATACTTTGAGCGAAGACACATTCTCTGTGCCGGGCATAAGGCTGGCGACCGCAAGCTCCCATACTCGCTACCAGAATCGCGACGATCTGCTTTTGATGGAATTCGCCGAAGGAACACAGGCCGCTTGCCTGCTCACACAAAACCGCGCACGCGCGGCCTCGGTTGAAGTGGCGGCACGTCACCTGGCTGAAAGCACAAGCCCTCGCTATTTGCTGGCAAACGCAGGAAACGCCAACGCCGGCCTGGGGCAAGTCGGTGTACGGGATAGCGAGAAATGTTGCACCCTGCTTGCCGATCTTGCCAAGGTTCCGGTACATCAAGTGTTGCCTTTTTCAACCGGCGTGATCGGCGAAAGGCTGCCACTTGAGAAAATACTCCGTCAGCTTCCCGCGCTACACGCCTCGCTTGCCGATGATCGCTGGCATGAAGCCAGCCGCGCCATCATGACGACTGACACCGTCGCCAAGATCGTGAGCCGCCGGATTGCAATTGCGGGGAAACACATTCACTTGTGCGCCATTGTGAAAGGGGCAGGAATGATCCAGCCCAATATGGCCACAATGTTGTGTTTCGCCGGCTGTGACGCCAAGATAGAAAGCACAAGGCTCCACGCCTTGCTCACTGATGCCTGCCGCCATTCTTTTCACGCCATTACCGTAGACGGAGACACATCAACAAATGACGCCTGCTTTATTGCGGCTACCGGACAAAGTGGCGTAGCGCTGACCGCAGAAACCGAGATGATTTTTGCGCAGGCTCTCCACGAGGGACTTGTGGAACTGGCGCAGGACATTGTCAAAGACGCCGAGGGGGCGACCCGTTTCGCCACCATCCTCGTGCGGCAGGCCGCCGATGAGGAGACGGCGCGTTGCGTGGCCATGACGGTTGCAAATTCGCCACTGGTCAAAACCTCGCTGTACGCCGGTGATCCAAATTGGGGCAGAATTCTCGCGGCCGTAGGCAGAAGTGCCTCCACCGTCAACCCGGAACTTCTGAGTATCCGGATAGGAAAACATTGTGTATTTCAGAACGGAGCCATCGCCCCGGGCTATGATGAAAAACAGGCAGCCCAGGAAATGGCAGGTCGCGAAATAACCGTGTGCATTGATCTTGGACAGGGTGACGCAGAGTTTCAGGCATGGACTTCAGACCTGAGCCCGGAATACGTCGCCATCAACGCCGATTACCGTTCCTGACCCAAACCGGACACCCCACCCTCAGCACATCGTGCTGGGGATCATCAAAAAGGACAGGCAGGTTTTATTGCTCTGGCGCAACCAAGATCAATGTTGGTCTTTCCCGGGCGGAAAAACAGAACCGGGAGAATCTGCCAGACAGGCCCTGGCAAGGGAGCTGCGCGAGGAAACCGGGCTGCAAACCAAAGCGACGTATCCCTTGATAAACGTCACCTGCACTGCCCCGACACAAAAGCTTTTTTTGGAAGTTTTTATGGTGGAAGTCATAGAAGATGCCGGATTTTTCGGCGGTGACTCTCTGCAATGGCGACAGATCAAAGAATTGCGGGAAGCAGATTTTCTCCCTGCCAATCGACCGATGCTCAATGCCTTACGTCTACCTGGGCATTACGCGATCATATCCCTGGATGATGCGCATAACGATCACGAACAAGTGCTGGAGCAGGCTTTTGCGCGTGGGGTTTCTCTGCTGACTTTGCGAGCACCCCAACTTTCGGGAAAGACTTACGCGAGCATCGTGAAACGTATTTTTTCCCGATTCAAAGCGCATAAAAAACGTTTCCTTTTACATGACCATCCCGAACTGGTGCCGGAGCTGGGCGCAGGGGGGACACATTTGAGTCAAGGCGCCCTGCACCGGTATGGAAAAAGGCCAGTAGCAAGGGCTTGCTGGTTTGCCGCTTCCTGCCACAGCCTCGCCGAAATACGAGAGGCAAAACAGCGTGACGTGGATTTTTGCGTACTCGGCCCGGTCAAGCGTACGCATTCGCACCCAGGGAAAGAGGGCATCGGTTTTGAAAGTTTCGCTGCCATCGTGCGCCACGCTGAGCTTCCCGTGTACGCGATCGGAGGACTGGGACTTGCGGACTATGAAACCGCTCGCAACCACAGAGCACAAGGAATCGCCGGAATCAGCTGCTTTCTTGAAAGAAGCTTGTAGGTGTCAGAAGTGGTCTTGATGCGTATTCTTGAATGCCAGGCTTTGCCGATACCGCTGGCCTCTTCCCTCATAGTGTCGATCAGGCAGGCAACTTGATGGAGAAAAAGCTCAAGGCTTTTGCTTTGCACCTGGATTTCGGCTTGGGTGGCGATGAACTTGCGCTCCAGGAATTCCGGGAACTGGCACACTCCGCCGGAGTGGAAGTGTGTCAACTGATCCGTGCGCATAAGTCCCGGTCAAGCCCTAAATACTTTATTGGCAAAGGAAAAGCCTGCGAGCTTCGAGACGCATTAGCGGAAAACAAATTGCAACTGTTACTGGTTAACCACAGCCTCAGCTCCACGCAGGAAAGAAATCTCGAACGCTTGTGCCAGGTCAGAGTGCTCGACAGAAGCGGCTTGATACTGGATATTTTTGCCCAAAGGGCACGTTCGAGTGAAGGCAAGTTGCAGGTTGAACTCGCCCAGCTCGAATTTTTATCCAGCCGTCTTGTACGCGGCTGGAGTCATCTGGAGCGTCAGAAGGGCGGAATCGGGCTGCGTGGACCCGGTGAGAAGCAGTTGGAAATCGATCGCAGACTGATTCGCGATCGCATTGGCAGAATTAAAAAGCACTTGGTCAAAATCAAGAGACGTCGTGCATTAAGCCGAAGCCTGCGCAAAGAACGTGGCTTCCTGTCTGTTGCGCTGGTCGGTTACAGCAATGCCGGCAAGTCGACGTTGTTTAACGCCTTGACGCACCAGCAGGTGGAGATTGCCGACCAGCTTTTTACGACACTTGATTCGGTGGTACAAAGAATGGATTTGGACACCAACAAGGTGGTTTTGAGCGATACCGTCGGCTTCATCCAAGACTTGCCTCATGCGCTGATTGAAGCGTTCAACGCCACCTTGCTTGAGGTTCGTGAGGCGGACTTGCTGGTCCATGTTCTCGACTCGTCCGCTCCCGCCCGAGACGCCAACAAGGCAAAGGTAGAAGAGACGCTCCGTGAAATCGGCGCCACGCATGTCCCCTGCTTCAGCGTGAACAATAAAATTGATCTGCTGGATGGCGCAAAACCCGGACTGACCCGAAACAGCAAAGGTGTGCCGGTTTCCGTTTCTGTTTCTGCGTCTACAGGTGCGGGGCTTGATCTTCTCCGGTGTGCACTGGTCGAACTGCTGAGCGCGGAAATGGGGTACTACCGCATCAAAATACCCCCTGCCATGGGACAGTGGCGCGCCTGGGTTTACGCCAAAGGACGTGTCTTTGATGAACAGTATTCGCCTGCCTCAGGTTGGCGGATTACCACGAGCCTGCAAAAGCAAACCGCCCAGCGTTTCAAGAGCAGCGGGTTGGAAATCGTGCAATGCCCGGCAACGTAAAAATCCAGGGGAACGCCGCCCTTTTTGATGGGTCACCGCCTGTTGCTACCGCGTGGAAAATTCCGGACACGAGGTGAGGCGCGGAAATTGTCCCTCAAAACGGCCTGCTTCCAAAGGTCGTTTTTTTGCAAATCCGCAACGGGGAACACTGAACCTTGAACAGACCGCGCGGAATCTCTACAATCCACCACCATGGTTATAAGGAATGATCACAGCCTTGATTGCGCTGAACCGGGTGTCAATACGCCAGTGACCGCTTTTGAGGTCAAAGCAAGCTGTTCATCATCAGCGCGCACCAATAGCATCGTATTCTGGGTTTTGACGATATTGCTTACCGCAGTGTCTGCTTTTTTTGCCTGGCAGGGCGCGTGGCTGGTTTTGCCCTTTGCTGGCATGGAATTACTGATTCTGGGTTTCGGTCTCGCTTTCAGCCGACATAAGCTGGAACGCGTAGAGCACATAAAGATCGGCGAACAGGAAGTCAGCGTGAAAAACAAATCGGGCACCTGCGTTTTTAAGCGCGCCTGGTTACGGCTGGAGTTGCGTCCGTCTGCTTTGCGCAATCATCCGATACGTCTTTTTCTGGGCTCGCATGGGCGGCGCATTGAAGTGGGTGATTTTTTACGTGAAGACGAGAAGCGTGTTCTTGCAAACTGTCTGAATGCAGAATTGAGTCGGGGAATAAGAAACCCTGCTAATTGGTTCTCTCCCCGAGGTGTGTATGTCTGAAACTTCTGTAGTGCGAATTTTTTCCAGCTTGCTGTTTTTGGTATTCGTAGGCTTGCCACTCGGGGGCTTCCCAGTTCTGGCCGGCGCGATTGATGTTGAGCAGCCTTTTAATATGACCCGTGGTGTCACGGACATCAGCAACGAAGTCTTCAATTTGCACATGCTGATTTTCTGGGTGTGCGTATTCATAGGGGTCGCGGTTTTCGCGGTCATGTTTTACTCCATTCTTATGCATCGCAAATCTCGCGGGCACAAGGCGGCGAACTTTCACGATAGCATGACGGTTGAGATTCTATGGACTCTGGTGCCCACGCTCATTCTGGTGGCCATGGCAGTTCCGGCCGCACAAACTTTGATCAATATGGAAAAAACGCATGAGGCTGACCACACCATCAAAGTCACCGGCTATCAGTGGTTATGGGAATACGAATACCTGGAAGAAGACCTCAAGTTTTTCAGCAAACTATCCACCCCGTTTGATCAAATCAACCAGGATGGGGTTGAAAAGGGTGTGAATTACCTCCTGGAAGTGGATCGTGAACTGGTACTGCCAGTCGGGAAAAACATCCGTTTTCTCATCACTTCCGGTGACGTCATTCACGCTTGGTGGGTGCCGGCTTTGGCGGTGAAAAAAGACGCTGTCCCGGGCTATATAAATGAGTCTTGGGTCAACATTAAGGAGAAAGGGACTTACCGTGGACAATGTGCCGAGTTGTGCGGCCGTTACCATGGGTTCATGCCGGTGGTGGTAAAAGCTGTCAGTGAACCCGAGTTTGAGGAATGGCTCGCCACGGAAAGAAAAAATGGAAAAAGTGTCGCACAGGCTACAGATTGAAGCGCTTTCTAAAAAATTATTCACCCCTGCACAATCCCGGCAGGTGCTTCGTTTCCGTTCGCATTGGGGTATGACAAGGAGCAAATAGAATGAGTTCAACCGTTCTTGAAAACGAGCACCACGATGCTCCACCCAGCGGCATTGCCCGCTGGCTTTTCACCACAAATCACAAAGACATAGGAACGCTGTATTTGTGCTTTTCGCTTCTGATGTTTTTCATCGGCGGTGCCATGGCACTGGTTATCAGAGCCGAGCTGTTTGAACCGGGCATGCAGTTTGTTGACCCGCAGTTTTTTAACTCCATGACGACCATGCACGCGCTCGTCATGATTTTCGGGGTCGTGATGCCTGCCTTTACCGGCTTGGCGAACTGGCTCATCCCGATCATGATCGGCGCACCGGACATGGCACTGCCCAGACTGAATAACTGGAGCTTCTGGATCCTGCCTTTTGCCTTCACCATGTTGTTGTCTACCCTGTTCATGGAAGGGGGCGGGCCAGCTGGTGGATGGACGCTTTATCCGCCGCTGACTTTACAGACCGGAGCGGCCTTGCCTTTCGTGATTTTTTCCATTCATTTTCTGGGATTGTCTTCAATTCTGGCTGCCATCAACGTGGTTGCCACAATTTTGAACATGCGCGCTCCCGGTCTTGACCTGATGAAATTGCCTATGTTTGTGTGGACTTGGTTAATCACAGCATTTTTGTTGATCGCCGTGATGCCTGTGCTGGCCGGTGCCGTCACGATGTTGCTCACCGACAAATTTTTTGGCTCCAGCTTTTTCCTGGCCGCCGGCGGCGGAGATCCGGTCATGTTCCAACACCTGTTCTGGTTTTTTGGTCACCCCGAAGTGTACGTGCTGATCCTGCCGTCATTTGGAGTCATCTCCAGTATTTTGCCGACTTTTTCCAGAAAACCCTTGTTTGGCTACGCGTCAATGGTGTACGCTACATCAGCCATCGCTTTTCTGTCATTTGTAGTGTGGGCACACCATATGTTTACGGTGGGAATGCCACTGGCAGGGCAGCTGTTCTTCATGCTTGCCACAATGTTGATAGCCGTCCCCACCGGAGTGAAAATATTCAATTGGGTCGCGACTATGTGGCGAGGTTCCATGACATTTGAAACCCCCATGTTGTTTGCAATCGCGTTCGTGGCTCTGTTCACATTGGGTGGCTTTTCCGGATTGATGCTGGCGATCGTTCCGGCAGACTACCAATACCATGACACGTATTTCGTCGTGGCACATTTCCACTACGTACTGGTTCCAGGTGCCATTTTTGCCATCATCGCCGCCGTGTATTACTGGTTGCCAAAATGGTGCGGCAATATGTATAACGAAACGCTTGGCAAATGGCATTTCTGGCTCACAACAATTTTTGTGAACCTGACTTTCTTCCCCATGCACTTTTTGGGACTGGCCGGGATGCCGCGGCGAATACCGGACTACAACCTGCAATTTGTGGACTTCAATGTGCTGGCGAGCATCGGGGCTTTTGGCTTCGGTTTGTCGCAGCTTCTCTTTGTGTACATCGTGGTCTCCGCCATCCGAAGCAGGCAAAAACAAAAATTGCCTGCCAAGGTCTGGGAAGGTGCAGAGGGTCTGGAATGGACTCTGCCCTCGCCTCCTCCCTACCACTCTTTTGTCGTAGCCCCGACAGTAAAATGATGGTTTCAGACAACACTGTTGGGCACTGCTAAGGGCACCGCATCATGAACCCTCTGATCCGTGCGCGGCGTACAGCCTTGTTTCTTGGTGCTGTGGCGTTGCTCATTTACGTGGGTTTCTATTTTCTTAAGGCGTCTGTATGAAGCGTCATGCCCAAACGACATATTGGCAGCGAGTCACTCCGGAGTCGCGCTTCCCGTGTTCGGCTGGTCTCCCGACGTATTTGTCAGGTCAATGGCGAAATGCTGTCGCTTTTGGTGTGGTGGCACCGTACGCTTTGTAATGTGGCCTCCCTGCTGAGAGCGAAGTAAAGAGTCGTGCGAAAAAACCATAAATTGGCCGTAAAACTGGGCGCGGCGGCATTTCTGATGTTCGGGTTTGCCTACCTCCTGGTTCCCCTTTACGAGGCTTTTTGCGAAATTACCGGCTTGAATGGCAGAACCGTGACAGTCGCGAAGTCACCAACGCAAGACGTGGCAAACATGGAGAGAACCGTTCGCATCCAGTTTCTGTCTCATATTCAGGAGCCGCATAAATGGCAATTCTCGCCTGAAAAAGTGAGCATGGAGGTACATCCGGGGATGGTGTACACAACGCATTACAAAGCGAAAAATCTATCCGACGGAGATGCAATCAGCCATGCGGTACCCAGTACAGCCCCGGGGCTTGCTTCACGATATTTGGAGAAAATCGAATGCTTTTGCTTTGAAGAGCAAGCTTTTGCTGCGCTGGAGGCTCAAGACATGCCACTAATCTTCAAAATAAATCCACTGCTTCCAAAAAGCATCAACACGATTTCGCTTTCTTATGCTTTTTTCGATGCTCCCACCGGGGAACAGGGAAAGCCAAACGAGGGTTAAGCCATGAGCAGTTCACCACAAACCAGTTATTACTTGCCGCACGGCTCTCACTGGCCGCTAACCGGAACGGTTGCGCTTACCACCACGTTTATTGGAGCCGCGCTTTGGCTTAATGGTGTCGATGTCGGGCCAGTTTTGCTGTCAGTGGGATTGGTCATTCTGATCGTCATGTTGGCGGGCTGGTTTGGCCTTGTGATCGGAGAAAGCGAATCCGGTCGTTTCAACCAGCAAGTAGACACATCTTTTCGCTGGGGCATGATCTGGTTCATCTTTTCCGAGATTATGTTTTTTGCAGCTTTTTTCGGCACCCTGTTTTACGCCCGAATCCTGTCCATGCCCTGGTTGGGAGGAGAGGGAACCGCAGCCGTCACCAATCTTTTTCTTTGGCCTGATTACGGAGCGGTCTGGCCAGAAACAGCCAACGGACCAGGAGCGATAGGCGGTCACTTTGAAATCATGAGCGCGTGGGGGATCCCCGCTTTGAACACCCTGATCCTGTTGTCCAGCGGCGTGACGGTGACTTGGGCGCACTACGGACTTCTTGCCAAGAAAAGGAAACAACTGATTGCCGGATTAGCTTTCACAGTCGTGCTCGGCTTCTTGTTCGTCTCTTTGCAAGCATACGAATACATACACGCCTATCAGGAGCTGAACCTGACCCTGGGTAGCGGGATTTACGGATCCACTTTCTTCATGCTGACCGGGTTTCATGGTCTCCACGTCACGATCGGAGCGATCATGTTGACAGTGATTTTGTGTCGCTGCCTGGCAGGTCACTTCAAGCCAGACCGGCACTTCGCGTTCGAAGCCGTAGCCTGGTACTGGCATTTTGTTGACGTCGTGTGGTTGGGGCTTTTTATTTTTGTGTACTGGCTATGAGGCACTCATGGTCACTATACGGAAATACTGGCTGTCAGTGGCTGTAATCGCCTGAACCCAACTGCTTGTCAAGGACAAAGAGAGCGGGCGAAAAAGCTGGGTCTCAACCGACTCCATGGGGTTTGATCCAGCCAAATGCGAAGCCTATTAACAGTATGGCAAAAACAGTGACAGACAAGGCAATTCTCCACATCAAGGCTTTGAGAGTCCTGTCGGTAGTGCCGCGATCCTTGAACAGATAATAAAGAGCAGTGCCCAAACTGACAACGATGGTCACTAGCAGGAGTACGATTAAAATTTTGGTTGGCACTGAAGCAATTCGTGATAACGCTACCGTGGCTATTCTAAACACTTTTCCGTTTGCAACCTGAATTCGGACTGCACCTTTTTGGAACGTAATTTGGAAACCAGATACCCACCACTTTTACTCAGCTTGCTCACGTTGTTTCTGGTCAGCATGTTCCTGGCACTCGGGAAATGGCAAATTGACCGCAAACAGGAAAAGGCAGCCGTGATTGAAGAACATCAGAGTCGCGGCAGGCAGGCAGCAGTTGATTTACTTACGGTTGACCCGCCTTATGAAAAGTGGCGCTATCGACAGGTGCGTTTTATTGGCGAACCTCTGGGCGACCAGCAACTTCTGCTTGATAATCAGGTACAAGGTGGCCGTGCTGGCTATAACGTGTTGACTCCTTTCATTCCATACGGAGCACCGGAAAAAATTGTTTTGGTGGATCGTGGCTGGATTGAACGGGGGGCACAGCGAGGAGACGCACTCGACATTGACATTGCGCCCGGTCTTAAAGAGATTAAAGGAACCTTGTACGTTCCCTTGGGTGAGCCTTTCGTGCTCGGCAATATTATTGAAAACGAAAATGCCAGTCCTCTGGTGTTGCAGCACCTGGATTTTTCAGTGCTGGGTGAACTGTTGGGAGATGGCTTTCTTCCTTTTTCAGTCCGCCTCTCGGATACACAGCCAGGCGGTTATTTGCGAGAATGGAAAGTGGTATCGGCAGCCCCAACCAAACACTTGGGTTACGCTGTCATGTTTTTCTCCCTCGCCTTGCTGGTTGTGATTCTGTATTTGGCATTATTGCTTCGGTTTCGGGCGCGGCTTCTCAAGCGCAGGTGAGTGCTACAAAAATAAAAATGCTGGGTCTCCTGGCGGTTTTCCTCGGCCCGGCACTGATCGCCGTCACTCTCTATCTATGGTTCCCGTTCACAGGCAACGAGGATTCTCTGAGCGTTGGAAAACTCATCCATCCACCTTTGCCCTTGACGCCATTTTCCGGTGTTAACCAGGAAGGACAGCCTGTTCCGGAGGACTTTTTTAACAGACAGTGGACCCTGTTTTATCTGGGTACAGAAAACTGTGATTTGCATTGCCAGTCGAATCTCTTCAAAGCCCGACAACTGCGCATATCCTTGGGAAAGAATATGCACCGCCTTAAAACCGTGTACCTTTCCGAGACGAATCCTGAAGCATTCTTTGCCAGTGAACCGGGATCCCGCTACCGGGATCTGGCTGTCGTCATTGCCAGTGAAAATGCGGCGTTGCTTTTGCAAAATCTGCAAAAGCAACGCTTGTATATTGTTGATCCACATGGAAACCTCATGATGCAATACTCTCCAGATGTGGTGTCCAAAGGAGTGTTGCAGGATCTGAAACGATTGTTAAGGGCATCCCGGATTGGCTAGGGGTTTTTCTTCTCCCGGTGACTATTCGCGCAGCTTGTTGAAATTTGGCATGTGCCTGGCACTGGTCGTCGTTTTACTGGGGTCATGGGTCAGGTGGTCAGACGCCGGTATGGGATGCCCGGATTGGCCAGGCTGCTATGGAAAGCTTTTTGGCTTACCAAACACATCGGCGGAAATTTCTTCAGCCAATGCAAATTTCCCCTCGCGTCACTTTGACAAAAGTGACGCGCTTCGTGAATTAACGCACCGCTACCTTGCGGCATTCCTGGGTGTTGTCGTCGTGCTGTTCAGCATCCTGGCGTGGCGTGGTCGGAAAACTTCCGGCTTGCCTGTCGTTGGAGCACCGGGATTGTTACTGTTGATTCTTTTCCAGGGTTTTTTAGGGATGCTTACCGTCACCACGCAGTTACAGCCCTTGATAGTATCCGGGCATCTATTGGGGGGGGTAGGGGTTCTGGCGTTGCTCTGGTGGCTGATTCTTGCGAGCGGCAATCAAACTGCGAATGGGCATTTTTCAGGACACAAAACCTTGCGACGTTTTACTTGGCTAATGGTGGCTTTACTCATTATGCAGATTGCTTCAGGGGGTTGGACCAGCTCAAACTATGCGGCACTTTCTTGCTCTGGTTTTCCGTTGTGCAACGGTGACTGGTGGCCTGAAATGGATTTCACGGAGGCGTTCACGGCTTCGTTCTCCTCCAACATTAACTATGAGTTTGGGATACTGGGGGACTCAACCCGTGTTGCCATCCAGGTTTTACACCGTCTGGGCGCGGTGACACTTGGCGTGGTTTTGGCGATTTATCTGGTGATTGTCTACCGCTCCCGCATTTCGCACGTGGTTAAAAAGCCGGCGATCATTGCCGGCGCGCTGCTGGCTTTGCAAATCATGACTGGCGCATTGGTGGTTTTACAGCACTCACACTTTCCTGTTTCGGTTCTCCACGCCGCCTTGGCTGATTTGCTGTTGCTCTCTCTGCTCACTGTGGCTTATCGACTAAGGCAACCGAGAGCGGTAACAGAGGGATCATGATGCGCCCTTCAAGTACCAGGGCTGTTGAGCATAAGGCCATATCCACGCTCAAAGATTATTACGAAGTCACCAAACCACGCGTTGTGGCCTTGATGATTTTTACGGTTCTGGTCGGGATGTTCATGGCAACTCGCGGTGTACTCCACTGGCCGACAGCTTTATGCGCAATCTTTGGCATTAGCTTGCTGGCAGCATCAGCTGCTGCTATCAACCATGTGTCAGACCAATGGATTGACAGCATGATGTCTCGCACCAGCCAACGGCCTTTGCCAAGCGGACGACTCAGCAGAAAGCAGGTCATGTGGTTCGCCGGGCTGACCGGTAGCGTAGGCACTATCTTTCTTCTGGTCTTTACAAACGTTTTGACTGCCACTCTGACTTTGCTTTCCCTGGTGGGATACGCCTTGATTTATACGCGCTATTTGAAATTTGCCACCCCTCAAAACATCGTCATTGGCGGGGCGGCCGGTGCCACCCCACCATTGCTGGGCTGGACTGCGGTTACCGGACAGGTGGAGCCCGGAGCCCTCATTTTGTTTTTAATCATTTATGTGTGGACCCCACCCCACTTTTGGGCATTGGCACTTTACAAAAAAGATGAATACAAAAAAGCCGGAGTGCCCATGTTGCCAATTACACACAGCGACGACTTCACGCGCCTGCATATTTTGCTGTATTCCATCCTGCTGTTCTGTGTGTCCATGCTGCCTTATGTGTACGGAATGTCTGGATTGGTCTACTTGTGGGGAGCGGTTATTCTGGGAATCGGGTTTCTTTATTACACTGTTTCTCTGAAAGTGAAGCGTTCTCGTCACAAGGCCATCGCGACTTTTCAATACTCTATTGTTTATTTGACACTGCTGTTTGCCTTGCTATTGATTGACGTTCAGATCTGACCCTCAAGTCATGGTGGCTCCGGCAAGACAGAAAGATAGACAGCCTTCCCATTCTTGCCAAAGCGCGCATGTCAGCCTACCTTAATAGTCTCTCACCTCAGTGACCGCCCAAGCCTGATCTGAGGCAGAGCCGCTCCAAAGCTGATTGGTCAATTGACGGGGTGGCACAGACAGCTTTCCGTCCGTTTTGCCCGGTCGCGTTTCTCCCTTGGCAAATCAAGTTCCGCATTTACATTCCACAGTTACCTGGCTTTATTGTGAAAACTTCCAGTAGAAGAAGCCATGAGTGCCGGTAGCCAATATTGGCTGATTATCCGTACAAAAATCCATTATTTCCATGATTTGAGGTATAATATAGACAGACATGAATAAGTGAGGTGTCATGGGAATTGGAAGAACACAGAGTAGCCTGGCTTCCTCGCAAGGCAAAGAAACGAGTGGTAGTGCCACTTTTGAAGCAGAAGGAACGGGAACCGCTTTTAACAAGAAAGTGGCTTCTATGCCCAGGAACCACCAAAGCTTGCATTATGACCACGAAAGCAACCGCAGTCTGTCCGGATCATTGTTACCCGAGAGACGAGCAGGTCAGAATTTGTCTAAAAGTTTTAGTCAGCGCGTTTCTAAATGGCTCAGGGACTGGTCTGGCCTGAGTGCACGGCAAAATACCCGCCTGGGGAAGCTCCGCTCGAGCCTTGAACAGCAATACGGGAAGAATTCAACGGAGCAGGCACTCAATACAGTATTCCCCGAACTGGGAGATGGTCACTTCAGCTTAAACAAAAATACTGCAGAAATAGCCCAAAAAGAAGCAAAAGTAATAGACAATTTTCACTTTCAGGCACGCGCGCAAGAATTTTTCTCCAGAGGGAAGCTTGACGGATTGATGGAAGGCGTGGATCTCAACTGGGCAATCCAATTCAAAGAAGATAACGGTTTGAACGAAGTGGAAATGATGACCATACTCAACAATGCTGCCAATGATGGCAAGCCGTTATCAGAAGCAAGCCTGTCCACTACCAGTGGAGAGTTTCTTTCTGCCATGCAAGATTTTTCCACCGCTGCAAACACAACCTACAATGAATTATCTGCAGATAGTCCCAGCGGCCAATGCATGGGTGCCCAGGATTTTCTTGATGTGTATACCAAAGCCCTGTGCTCCATGGCAAAGAAGGCACCTGAAAACGATATGAGCTTTCACGGCACCATGCAAAGCTTTCTGGTTGACAGGCAAAGTGAACTTCGTGCCGCCAAAAAAGCTTATGACACAACAGCTTCAAAAAAGACCAAGATGTCGCTCGTTTTCCTGCCCCCCGGCAGCATCTATAACCGAAAGAGGCTGGAACAGTCTCTTCAAGCCACCTCGTCACTGTGTAAAGCACTGAATCAAAAACAGCTCTTGAGCGAAGAAGCACACGAACTCCAGTCTTTTTACGCCCCTGTGAGCAGAAGAAAAAACAGTTCACAGGAAGCATTGACTGATGCAGAACTGATGTCCTTGGCAAACTCCGGCATTGCGGTCGACGGCTTGGAGATGGCAAACAAAAAAGGGTCTGTCTCGGTTTTCCCGAATGAAATACTGGAAGAAGCCAAAAGTCAGTTAGCTTCCATGAAAGACCAGAAACAGCATGGTGACACCGGAATATCCGATGTAATGTATGCCGACCTGGGTCGTGCCGATTTGTTCCTGGGAGACAAGCGGGTCTCGCACACTGCAGCAGGAGAAAGGGTACAGGACAAAGCAGAAATAACAGAAGCACTCAGACAGTTTTGTCTGGATACAGACACGGGTGAGGTCAACGAGAACATGTTGATGGCAATATCCCAAGTGGCCAATCAGGGCATGATTCATGCTGGCCCAATAGGTGCTTTGATTACCGGCAAGATGCCCCTGCACCACGGTACGTCTCTTATCCCTGACAATGATTGTAAAAAACATTCGAGTTATTCAATCGAAAAAAACGACGCCGGAGACGTCACTATTGAGTGTGAGACCAAATTCTACGGCGGGTCGTTTGTATCCGACAAAAGTGACATGATGGACAGTTCCAAATTTCTGAATATTGACGCAGCCAAAGGCGGCTTCTATGGCTACACTGTCAAAGTCAAATTTGACAAGGCCAGTTACTCCAGGGACGGGGGCATGTCTCCTCAACCGCATCTTGTCGGCCTGAAGTACACTTACAACTACAAAATGAGCTGAACGTTGCCCCACCCAAGCGGTGTTCCGTGTTGGAGGGGCTCGCAACAGATTTTTCCTTAAGCAGGCTTCTTGAAGAACCTGCAGGCCAAGTTCACAGGCAACCGGTATTGGCCGGGCGAACTGGTGACCAGACCCCTTGTTTCAGTCAGTAAAAAGCTCAGCCATCAGGAACAAAATAAAACCAGGGGTCAGCTTGCGTGTGCCCTCTTGGTGCGCGCTCATGGATATATGCTACGATTAGGCGCATGTGATGTGCTGGATCACCACTCTCCAGTGCTTGAAAGAGCGAACAGCGCGTTCCACCGAGTGGATGCATGAATGATATATAAAAATTTGAAGCAATGTCTGTAGGAACCTCCTCGTTTTGAACCACAGGCTTTTCTTGTCGGGGAAATGGCCGTTGCAGCAGATACTCCTGTTCTGTCTGGCTTTCAGCTTCAGCGTTGTGGCGTTTTCGGCGGAACCCGCCTGGCATTACGAAAAATACGCGCACTACTCTCGCGGCGAACCACTACCCCAGCTTTTGCAAGACTTCTCTTCAAGCATCGGGGTTCCCATTATGGTCAGCGAGAAGGTGACCGCCAATGTAAATGGCAGCTTTTCCCAAGTGCGGGCAAAAAAGTTCCTGGATGAACTCTCAAAAATCTATAACTTTGTCTGGTTTTATGACGGCAGCGTGATTTTTGTGAGCCATACAGATGAATTGCAAACCAAAGTCGTACACCTGCCACACTTGACCGGCCAAGCTCTGAAAAAGAATCTTCGTGACCTGGGTTTGTGGGACGACCGCTTCGGTTTCCGGCTTTCTGCTTCTGGTGACGTCGCCTACCTGTCAGGGCCGCCGCGCTTTGTCCAGTATGTGGCAGAGGCGTCGGAGTTACTGAGTAAAAACTTTATGCAGGACAGCAAAAAGGACTTTGTTGTGAGAGTCTTTCCCCTGCGATATGCCTTGGCTGCTGATCGCAATCTTCACCGAGATGAAAAAAACGCCGTCATCCCGGGCGTCGCCAGTGTTTTGCGCAAAATGGTGACGCGCTTGCAAGACACAAGGATCAAATTGACAGGTGCTGGTGCTGGTGCTCAGGGGAGCATTAGACAAACAACCGCGCCATCACTAAGCGGAGCGGGTCTGCCGGGTCTGCCCGGACTGACACCAGCAACGGGTTCCCTGGGGGGGGCATCTGCTCCAGGCGCATCGGGCACACCTGCAGGAGGGGCAACGAGTAAAGCGGCTTCCGGGAGCGGAGAAAGTGACGGCGTCATTCACAACGCTTTTATCTACGCAGAACCCAGGTTGAATGCCGTCATCGTCAGAGCACTGAAAGAAGACATGCCGATGTTTGAAAAACTGATCCGCATGCTGGACTTACCAACCAAGCAGGTGGAAATAGAAGTCACCGTTCTGGACATTTCTACCAACTTTCTTGAAGAATTAGGATTCGACTGGCAACAAACCGTAAGCGGCGGTGCCAGTGCGGGGGGCTTTTCCACAATCCTGACGCAAGGCATCGGCGATTTTTTGCTGAACGTACGAGCCCTGGAGGAGAAAGGCAACGTCCACATTGTGTCCAGACCAGCTGTGCTGACTCTGGACAATGAAGAAGCCATTATTGACAGCAGCGAAACATTTTATGTAAGGCTGGTAGGGGAACGGGAAGTTGATTTGGTGCCGGTAACAGTTGGATCCGTGCTGAAAGTCACGCCCAGAGTGGTTAGTAAGAACAACAAAGACTATATCTACCTTGGCATCAATATTGAAGACGGCAAGCAGGAAAGCAGTTCAGCGATTGACGGCGTTCCTGGCACCTCCAAAACCAAGATCTCTTCACAGGCCATCGTCAAGGAAGAAGAAAGCTTATTGCTGGGCGGGCATAATTATGAATATAGCTCTGAGCTGCGGCACCAAATTCCGATTTTGGGTGATTTGCCGATTATCGGGCTTCTGTTTAGCCGAAAATCGGTCAACATAACCAAAATGACCCGAATGTTCACAATAACACCCAGAATTATCAAAGATAAAATTCCTGCCGCAACGATTGCCCGGGCGGGTAACTCGCCGCAAGCTTTGGCAACAGTTCAAGGAACGTCTTCCTCGTTCCAGGGGCACCCTGTTGTACAAGAGGGAGACACCTCCGCAAGATTGCAGGAAAATCGGAAACCACGAAAAAAAGAAGCGGGCGCGACTGCTGGAAAAGCAGAGACGGAAAATACACAATTTGAATCGCTCTCAGGCTGGGCAGTGCAGGCAGGTTCATTTCGTGAGCGCTTTCGAGCCGAAAATCAGCTTCAGCTTCTGGCAGATGCATCCTTTCCCGTAAAACTGACTGTCGTAAACACGAAGAATGGCAACCGCCATTACCGGGTATACGCTGGCAACAAACTGGCTCGTGACCAGGCACTGAAGCTACTCAGCACCATTCGCGAGGAAATTGTCCCAGACGCTTTTCTGGTACAACATTAGAAAGGCACCATAGCGGAACAGTTCGCATGGAGTTCGCCTCCCAGCCCCGAAGACCTCTCTACTCTTGCAGCCATGGGAACAGGCAAGTGAATACCGCATTTTCCTGTTACCGGGTCTGCCCGCACGGCTATACTTGCTGGCGGGATCTCCGTGCTAAGCTTGAGTGTGCGGCTGGCGTTCGCCGCGTGTAAGAACGCTTTAATCCCACCGAAGAACCTTAGACCAAATGGCGATATTCAAAGTACTGTCCGGAACCCACGCAGGCGCGGAAATAGAGCTTTTTGAAGGCACCAGTCTGCTCGGTAGCGGCTCGGAATGCGACATTGTGCTGAGTGACCGCATGCTTGCCGAGGAGCACATACGCTTCCATGTTTCCCAGGAAACAATTGAAGTGGAGAATCTGGTTCCAGGCTCCAAGCTGACTGTCAGCGGCAAAGCGGTAGAGAAACCCCGTTTTACGCTGGAATCTTTTTCCCCCGTTGGCATCGGCTCGCTGTTTTTCGCGGTGGGTCCCAGCGAAGCACAGTGGCCGCAAATTGACCTTGCCTCTCTTTTTGAACGAAGCGCAGACCCCGACCAGCCAGAAGAACACGACACGCCAGAAGAACACGACACGCAAGACGAGAAAACGAGTATCACAGACCCGCAGAAAGAAGACGCAAAGGTCGCGCATCTGCCATCGCCAACAGTTCATGGAAACGTGAAACAAAAACGATCCTCGGTGAAGGTTTTTGCAACCTTGCTCGTGGTCGCCATACTCGTGGTTTTTTATATTCAGCTTGAGCCACATTTTGCAAAGACGGGCAAAAAAATGCCTATGGCCACCGATTCACAAGCGCAAATCGTTAAAAACTTGCTGACATCCATGAATTTGAATCTGAAAGTAACAGAAAGTGCTTCAGGCAAATTAAGAATTTCCGGAATTGTTCCGACCAAAAGACAAAAAGCAGAACTTGGCACCGCTTTGAGGCAGAAGAAGATTCAAGCCAATCTCAACAAAGTGTCCAGTAGCGAAGACCTTGTATTCCTGGCCAGCTCGGTACTGAGAGGTATCATGGGGGATGACGCTCCCGTCACCGTTCACCAGGGAAAGCAACCGGGAACCATCGTGATCAAAG
This sequence comes from uncultured candidatus Poriferisulfidus sp., assembly GCA_965215765.1. Lineage (GTDB taxonomy): Bacteria > Pseudomonadota > Gammaproteobacteria > Poriferisulfidales > Oxydemutatoraceae. Next base: position 2,830,776 of record OZ244118.1, read on the forward strand.
GATACGTTCCAGATCGTCAAAAACTGGTCAGAGCTATAGGGCAAATCAGGGCGGACGTTCCCGGGATACTGAAAATTGAAGAGCAAGTCGAAACCCTGGACAATCGTGTTGCCACATTGCAAGAACTGTTAAAAAAACACCATCTCCAGGAAGCGTTGGCGGTCAGCTACGAAAACGGCACGCTGCTCCTGAAAGGCAATTTGCCTGACGAACTCCAGAGTGACTGGAGAGCCGTTGAACACGAATTCAAAAGGCGTTACGGTGGCCACCCGGGGATACGCTACGTCGGTCTGCTCAATCCTACGGAAACAGCCTTGGATACAGAATTGGACATATTAGGCGTAAGTTTGGGTAACATACCCTTCGTGATCTTTGCAGGAGGCGAAGAAGGCGAAAGCGAAAGGTATCCTGTTGGCTCTCGGCTGAAAAACGGCTACGTGATCGAAGAAATTACCGACACCCATCTTCGCCTTCGCTTAGGGGAAGATCATTACCTGTTCTATCTGGAGGAAAGTGTGCATGGACAGTAAAGACATATTTGTAGAGGGCAGCATGGAGGCCAGGCTGAACTCTGACAGCAACGGCACTTACCGTGACAAGGTGCTACACCAACTCAGGCAAGAGCTGTCTTACGTGAATCAGACTTTGAATCAGGGGGTCAGACAGGAAGAGTTTGCGCTGTTTTCAAGCATGAAGGCCGCTATTGAGGCGGCCGAGAAGTGCGTGATCACCGTCTGGAACAAGTCCCACGCCAAATACTGACCTTTACACAAGGTTCGCAACTCACAAGCCCGCCCTGACGGGACACAAACACCGCAAACAACCTTTCTGAGGTTGACCCGGATTCCTTCGCTTAGGGGAAGATCATTACCTGTTCTATCTGGAGGAAAGTGTGCATGGACAGTAAAGACATATTTGTAGAGGGCAGCATGGAGGCCAGGCTGAACTCTGACAGCAACGGCACTTACCGTGACAAGGTGCTACACCAACTCAGGCAAGAGCTGTCTTACGTGAATCAGACTTTGAATCAGGGGGTCAGACAGGAAGAGTTTGCGCTGTTTTCAAGCATGAAGGCCGCTATTGAGGCGGCCGAGAAGTGCGTGATCACCGTCTGGAACAAGTCCCACGCCAAATACTGACCTTTACACAAGGTTCGCAACTCACAAGCCCGCCCTGACGGGACACAAACACCGCAAACAACCTTTCTGAGGTTGACCCGGATTCCTTCGCTTAGGGGAAGATCATTACCTGTTCTACTTGGAGGAAAGTGTGCATGGACAGTAAAGACATATTTGTAGAGGGCAGCATGGAGGCCAGGCTGAACTCTGACAGCAACGGCACTTACCGTGACAAGGTGCTACACCAACTCAGGCAAGAGCTGTCCTACGGTGAAATCAGACTTTGAATCAGGGGGTCAGACAGGAAGAGTTTGCGCTGTTTTCAAGCATGAAGGCCGCTATTGAGGCGGCCGAGAAGTGCGTGATCACCGTCTGGAACAAGTCCCACGCCAAATACTGACCTTTACACAAGGTTCGCAACTCACAAGCCCGCCCTGACGGGACACAAACACCGCAAACAACCTTTCTGAGGTTGACCCGGATTCCTTCGCTTAGGGGAAGATCATTACCTGTTCTACCTGGAGGAAAGTATGCATGGGGACAGTAAAGACATATTTGTAGAGGGCAGCATGGAGGCCAGGCTGAACTCTGACAGCAACGGCACTTACCGTGACAAGGTGCTACACCAACTCAGGCAAGAGCTGTCCTACTTGTGAAATCAGACTTTGAATCAGGGGGTCAGACAGGAAGAGTTTGCGCTGTTTTCAAGCATGAAGGCCGCTATTGAGGCGGCCGAGAAGTGCGTGATCACCGTCTGGAACAAGTCCCACGCCAAATACTGACCTTTACACAAGGTTCGCAACTCACAAGCCCGACCTGACGGGACACAAACACCGCAAACAACCTTTCTGAGGTTGACCCGGATTCCTTCGCTTAGGGGAAGATCATTACCTGTTCTACCTGGAGGAAAGTGTGCATGTAGAGGGCAGCATGGAGGCCAGGCTGAACTCTGACAGCAACGGCACTTACCGTGACAAGGTGCTACACCAACTCAGGCAAGAGCTGTCTTACGGTGAAATCAGACTTTGAATCAGGGGGTCAGACAGGAAGAGTTTGCGCTGTTTTCAAGCATGAAGGCCGCTATTGAGGCGGCCGAGAAGTGCGTGATCACCGTCTGGAACAAGTCCCACGCCAAATACTGACCTTTACACAAGGTTCGCAACTCACAAGCCCGCCCTGACGGGACACAAACACCGCAAACAACCTTTCTGAGGTTGACCCGGATTCCATCCCGTATTGGGATCAGGAATCAGGATTGCGGTTCCTGGAAATGGTCTGTTGGATGGTTGAAAGACACCATCCCTGGGGTTTGCTCACGACTGCAAGCTTCTCGAAAGACAAGCAGTTCGGCGTTGCCCGTATTTGCTTGCCTGCCTGGAACGGGTGGCAAGCAACGCAGCGACCCTGATGCCGAACCTGAGCGTTTTATGGGCAAGGATTGCGGCTGGTGACAGTCAAGACAGCCGTGTAGTGCTTACAATTCTTTTGTCAGCGTTCTCAGGCTACGATAAATACGGGCCACATCTTCTTCCTCTACCGGGTTTTTGAAAAATTTTTTCTGGTAATACTCGGGATAGTTCAGCTTCAACACACGCAACGCATCTTGTGCCAGCCTGTCTTCTTGCAAGCTCTGGTAGGCCGCTGCCAACAACACCAGTGCCTGAGGCGTGTGTTGGGCACCGTCATAATGCTCCAGCAGATATTCGATGCGGCCGACTGTTGCTACGTAGGCACCTCGACGAAAATAGTAATCTGCGATACGGATCTCATGAATGGCCAGGAGGTTGCGAAGCACGACTGTGTGTTCCCGTGAATTTTTTACATAAGGACTGCGCGGGTAGTCTTTGACAACGCGCTGGAAGGACGTAAAAGAATCAATCATCGGTTTTGGATCTCGGCGACCACGGTCGCGGTGCAGAATCTTAGCCGTAAAGCCTTCTGCGTGATGAAAGTCCGCCAGACCTTTCAGGTAGTAGACATAATCAAGATCCGGGTTATTCGGATACGACAGGATGAAGTTGTCCAGCAGGGCGACCGCCTTGTGTGGTGCCAAATTTTTGTAGTAGGCATAAGCAAGCTCCAGAGAAGCATCGCGCACGTTGCTCCCAAACGGGTATGCGGTACGCAATTTTTCATATTGATCAACGGCGACTCGATAATTTTCATCCCTTAACGCCTCCCTGCCTTTTTTGAGTAACTGGGCTTCCGACTGAACCGTAAAACTTCCGGAGTCTGGTAGCGAGCAACCCGAGAGTTGCAGAAAAACAGCAGACAACATGATAAAAACCAACACCACACAGCTACTTGGCAATTGAGGGTGTCGTTCCTGGACGCCCATCCGAGATTCGTCACAAATTTTCGTGTTTTTCATCACTTGGTAGCGGTGCATATCAGGTTCACTCAAAGCGCCTGTTTTCAATTTTTGGGTTTGGCCTTTCCTGCCTTGCAACGACGAGCATCCGGAAAACAGTGCAATATAGAGCCACTCTCTGTTGCGATGAGGCACAGGGAGAATGACTGAGCCAAGCCAAAAATTCCAGGCGAAATCCTATCACAAGACAGTAGCCCGAGACTTGAACGACAAACATTTAAAGCCTGAAAACACTTTTCACTTTCCTGTCAGCGCTAAACAGGAAGGGATGAGGCTTGACGCTGCTCTTGCCACTTTGCTTTCAGGTTATTCACGCAGCCACCTTCAAAGCTGTATCAAACGTCAGCAGGTTTTGGTTGCCGGCAAAACGTGCCGCGCCAGCCAGGCATTGAAGGCAGGAGACGAAATCGTGGTGTTTCTCGAGGCACCTGCCAAGGCAGATGCCCCATCTGCACAACGCATCCCGTTGAACCTGGTGTATGAAGACCAGGCGCTGTTGGTGGTAAACAAGCCGCCTGGCATGGTGGTTCACCCAGCGGCCGGTCATAAGCACAGCACATTAGTGAATGCGCTGTTGGCTTGGGCGCCTGAGCTTGAACATTTACCCAGAGCCGGGCTGATCCACAGACTGGATAAAGACACCAGTGGGCTCCTTGCTGTCGCAAAAACCCAACAGGCATACGAGTCACTCGTCTGGCAAATGCAGGAAAGGCGGATTGGGCGGATCTATTCGTGTCTGGTTTCCGGCTGTCCGATAGCCGGAGGAGAAATATCAGCGCCTATTGCCCGCCACCCGAAAAACCGCAAAAAAATGGCGGTGGCCAAAGATGGTCGTGAAGCAAAAACCATCTACCGCATTGCCGAACGTTTTCCGTCACACACATTGCTACGCGTACAGCTCATTACCGGACGCACACATCAGATACGGGTACATTTGGCACACATAGGCTATCGCGTGTTCGCCGACCCTCTGTACGGCGGCAGGGCGACTTTGCCACCAAATTGCAGCGATGCCGTAATTGGCAAAATCCGGAATTTCAAACGTCAGGCATTGCACGCTGAAACTCTCTCTCTGACACACCCTGTGTCTGGAGACCTGAAGGAATGGTCTGTGCATCCTCCCCAAGACATGCGCGATTTGCTGGATACTTTACGCGAACACCGAAATACACTTGGTCGGAAAAGCCAAACCTGACGGAACCGCCTTTCTGCAGCATCAGTTGCCCCGGCAGAAGAAATACCCGCTCAGGAAAAACGCTTCCTGCTGTGTCTGTAGCCAAGAAGACAGCACTGTACCCCGGCATAAATCCACCGCGCTTATCACCCGGGGCATATATCGGGAGGGTAAATGCCAATATTCAGTGCAAGACCACAGCGTACCGAGTACGAGCCCGCTGTTTTCACAGGGAACGGCCTGTTCGAAGAAGAGCCGCTACGCCCCGAGAATTGCTATGGTCAGGACTAGCCTGAGAGAGTAAGCTTCCAGCCTTATGGCTCTGGTGGCACGTAGCGCACTGTGAATAATCAACTCCAGGAAAAATCCTCCTTCCAAACACCCGAGCTTCCGCCAACAGAAAGAGATCTGGCCACTTCGGTTCCGGACGGCACCGGGGCGCACATCAAATTTGGCTGGCGCGGGAAAAGCCGCGACATTTATGAGATCTGTCAGTCAGGTGACGTGAAACACGACGAATTGCTGATGGTTGCTACGGATCGCGTCTCGGCTTTTGACGTGGTGCTTCCTGACCTGATCCCTGGCAAAGGCAAAATATTGACTGCAATCAGCAAGTTCTGGTTTTCCCTTTGCAAAGACATTGTCCCCAATCACCTGATCGACAGGCGTCCTGAGGAAGTATTAACAAAAGAGGAGGCAACCGCAGATATGTGTCAACGCTCCTTGCTGGTTCGGCGCCTTCAGCCACTGGCATTTGAAGCGATCGTACGTGGTTATCTGTGTGGCTCAGGCTGGCGGGACTATCAACTGAACAGAACAGTCAGCGGCGTTGTCCTGCCCCCCGGCTTGTCCCACTGTGCGCGCTTGCCGGAGCCGATCTTTACGCCATCAACCAAGGCACCCCATGGCGCACACGATACGCCTGTCAGCTTCCAGGACATGGCTGCGGCCATATCTTTGGAGCGCGCTACAGAGGTGCGGGAAAAGTCCCTGGCAATTTACCGCAGATGCTCCGACTACGCCCGAGCTCGCGGCCTCATCATTGCGGATACAAAATTTGAATTTGCTTACGATGACTCAGGGAAGCTTGTCTTGATTGATGAGCTTGTGACTCCGGATTCATCGCGGTTCTGGCTGCAGGATAGCTGGCACAAAAAATTGCCTCCTCCAAGCCTTGACAAGCAACTGATCAGAGATCATCTGGAAAGCGTAGGCTGGAACAAAACACCGCCAGCACCGGCCTTGCCAGAATCTCTGCTTGCGCAGGTCGCCGAGGCGTATCAAAAGATTGAGCGTATGTTGTTGCCCAAGACGGGCTGCGAAGCTTGAAGCGACCCAAAGGCCTGTTTATCACCGCCACCGATACGGGTGCCGGAAAAACGACAGTTGCAGTTTTATTAACCAGAATTCTGGAAGAAGCCGGCGTTCCAGTGCGGGTGTGCAAGCCGGTGGAAAGTGGCTGCGCCCACGGCGCGGGAGATGCCCGACAACTTGCGATGGCCTGTCAACTTCCGCCAAGACCGGAACAAGTCTGCGCATATTCTTTCACAGCACCGGTATCACCAGCATACGCCGCGCAAAAAGCAAAGGTTCGGCTATTGATGGACGACGTGTTTCAATTTTGCCAGCAGCGTGGCGCGGGAAATTTCTTGCTGCTGGAAGGGGCGGGGGGGTTTTACTCACCGCTGACATTGGACGGTTCGAATGCTGACTTGGCACAAGGTCTGGGATTTCCGGTGTTGATCGTGGTGGCTGACCGGCTAGGGTGCCTCAACCACGCTTTGCTGACAGCAGAGTGTGCCAGGCGCCGAGGCTTGCCTGTTCTGGCACTGGCAGTCAACGAAACGCGCCCATTGCGCGAAACACCAATGAACAATGCTGGAGAGCTCAAAAGACTGTGTTCCGAAAAAGTCGTCAGCCTGACGTACCCTGCCAGCCACCCGAAAAACAAGTCAGTACTGACCCATCTGCTTCAAGTGGCTGGGGTCGTGTCAGAATTTGCAGAAACGAGTGTACACAAAGCCACGCCTGAGCGCGTTAAAGGAACACCAGAAAGCCCCACCGGCTGAAGTGCGGCTGAAGTGCAACTGAAGTGCGCTTGGGTATCCTGCCAGTCACCCGAAAAACAAGTCAGTACTGACCCATCTGCTTCAAGTGGCCGGAATCGTGTCAGAATTTGCAGAAACGAGCGCGCACAAAGCCACGCCTGAGCGCGTTGAAGGAACACCAGAAAGCCCCACCGGCTGAAGTGCGGCTGAAGTGCAACTGAAGTGCGCTTGGGTATCCTGCCAGAACCCGAAAGTAAGTCAGTACTAACCCATCTGCTTCAAGTGGCCGGGATCTGTCAGAATTTGCAGAAACGAGTGTGCATAAAGCCACGCCTGAGCGCGTCCAAGGAACACCAGAAAGCCCCACCGGCTGAAGTGCGGCTTGGGTATCCTGCCAGAACCCGAAAGTAAGTCAGTACTGACCCATCTGCTTCAAGTGACGGGGATCGTGTCAGAATTTGCAGAAACGAGTATGCATAAAGCCACGCCCGAGCGCGTTGAAGGAACACCAGGAAGCCCCACCGGCTGAGGTGCGCCTTGGGTACCCTGCCAGCCACCCGAAAAACAAGTCAGTACTGACCCATCTGCTTCAAGTGACGGGGATCGTGTCAGAATTTGCAGAAACAAGTGTGCATAAAGCCACGCCTGAGCGCGTTAAAGGAACACCAGAAAGCCCCACCGGCTGAGGTGCGCTTGGGTATCCTGCCAGCCACCCGAAAAACAAGTCAGTACTGACCCATCTGCTTCAAGTGGCCGGGATCGTGTCAGAATTTGCAGAAACGAGTGTGCATAAAGCCACGCCTGAGCGCGTTGAAGGAACACCAGAAAGCCCCACCGGCTGAAGTGCGACTAAAGTGCAACTGAAGTGCGCCTTGGATACTCTGCCAGAACCCGAAAGCAAACCAGGGAAATCATGAAGCGCATGAGGTGCGCGGAGAAAAAACTTTTCCTTCCCCTGCCTCGGGGAAGCAAAACACTTCACAGTTAAAATTCAGGTTGGCAAATCCGCCAGCAAATCATTTTTGTTGCCAGTGCCTTATGCTCAGCGAGTGCTGGGCTACGGGGCAGGCCAAGTGCCCCAAGGGAACCCGCCTTTACCAGGCAAAAATCCGGTACGACTCCCCGTAGAACGCGCCGACTGCTTCCCTGAGCAAATAAGCCGCCTGATCTGCCCCCGATGTTTTCAGGGTCGTACGCCCGTCCTGTCCAGCGCAGGAAGAGAGTTGGGCTTAATCAGACCATGCATGGCTCGGAGATGTTTTACCCGAAAAGGAATATTTTGTTTTTCCAGTCTGTGGATCTTTTTGAGAATCAAACCCTTGGTCTTTTCATCAATAGTCCTGTCTTTCAACAGATCAACCTTTACCCGTGTCAAAGGCTGGGAAGAAACCGTACCCACTCGCCCACGAATAGGGAAACTTACCTTGTCTTTGATCCACCGGCACATCCTTCCACCCCAACTTTTAGCACCCATGTCGACCACCACATTTCCGCCTACTGAGGTGATTTCCATCTCTCCGCCATGCCCCCCTGCTCCAATTCCCCCGTATTTAGCCGAAAAACCTTGAATGTTCATACGCTTTTATCCTCTCTTTCTAACCAACAAATCTGAATGCAGAGTAACCATCCCTGCGCATTGGTGATTCTATCGTATCCGGCACGAAATATCCAGAAAACACTCCATTTCGCTATTTCCTGGTTTACTAAAGGCGCGCCAAAAGCGCTGTCATTATGGGGACATTTCAAACCAGGTACGGGATGTGCCGGGATGGCAAAAGCAGGCACAAAACCCTGCCTTGTGCCTAAACGGGTTCATCGTTTTCCAGGCGATACCGGGCATTCCACCAATTGGCCTTCCATCGTTCACCTGTTAAAAGATCCCCATGACAACTCTTGCCAGAAAAGAACACAAGACGATCTTTCCAAGTGGCCTGTCAACCATGTAAAAACCTTGCGCCACGAAGCATCTTGGTTACAATGCCGAGCCGGAGGGCACTCGACTTTCCGAAAGCCAAATCGTGAAACCATGAAAAAAGACATTCATCCCCATTATCATGAAGTAAAAGTGACCTGCAGTTGCGGGAGTCAGAGCATGATTTCTTCAACATTCCGGGAAAGTGAGATGCAAGTGGAAGTCTGTTCCAAATGCCACCCTTTCTACACCGGCAAGCAAAAAATCCTTGGTGCCGTTGGTCAAGTGGAGAAATACAACAGGCGTTACGGGGGATCCTCCCCGACACAATCCTGAGCGGACGGGTTTCGTTTCCCGGAAAGCTGGGTCGCTGCAACCTTAAGCGGAACAGAGTCACTGCCCTGTTTCACTTCTTTTAAGTGTACGGCAGACAGACAGTCAACGTGAGGCACCCAGGGAAAGCGCACATTTCCTGACATCTTCCAACAGTCTTTCACCAGCCTCCTGGTTGCGTTGATGCCCCTTCTGCCACTCACCTGTAAGCGAAATAATGAGGTTCGTGAGCATGCGCACCTGACCTGTAGAGTCATTCAAAGCGGGGATGTAATGGAAGGTGTCCCCGCCACTTGCTATAAAAGTTTCGTACGCCCTGAGATCAATTTCTTCCAGCGTTTCGAGGCAATCCACAGCAAACCCTGGGCAAAAGACTGCTATTTTTTTGTACCCCTCGGCGGGCAGGGTCTTCAGTAGCTCTTCTGTATACGGCTGCAACCACTCAGCCTTGCCGAAACGGGACTGAAAGCTGACGCGCCATTGTTCATCACTTAAGCCGAGCTGCTCGGCAATCAAACGGGCACTGGCATGGCAGTGGCAGTAATAAGGGTCGCCGAGCAACAAGTTGCGCTTTGGCAGGCCATGAAAAGAAAACAACAAAAGATCTGATCCGCTGAAATCTGTTCCCGTTGCGCTGATCGCCTCGGCACATGCCCTTATATAGTCCGGCTTGTCATGATAGCCGTTGACGAAATGAAGCTCGGGCAGAAAGCGGAAGGTTCCGAGCACACGGGAAACAGCGTCAAAGGCCGCCCCGGTAGTGGTCGCAGAGTATTGCGGATAGAGCGGAAGCACGAGGATTTTCTGGACATTTTCGGCATGGAGCCTGCGCAACACATCTCCGATTGACGGTTCCCCGTAACACATGGCGGTTTCGACTCGTAGCCACCCCAAGCCATGACTTTTCAACGATGCAGACAAGGCCTTCTGTACAGCCATGGTTCCCACGAGTAGCGGGGAGCCACCGTCATCCCAGACCTTCCGGTAGGCTCGGGCTGATTTGCGTGGCCGAAAATTCAATATCAGCAAGTGCAAAATGCACCACCAGACAAAGCGGTTGATTTCAACAACCCTGGGATCGGAAAGGAACTCGCGGAGGAAAGCCCTGACTTCCCGAACTCCCGGAGCTTTCGGAGTGCCCAGATTGATCAGCAACACCGCAACTTTCGCGGGTGTGCCATGCGTAAATTCCGTGTTAGAGACGTATTTCACTGCACTTGGCGTAACCTGCTGCTGCGGGGAAAGTGCGCTCGTAAAAACTCCATTTGATCGGCAAGAATGTTACGAGCCTGCAGATAAACGTATTCGGCATGAGTCGGCGTGAACGGGACTGCAAGCAGCTCCATGCCAGCCTTCTCCGGTGGATGCCCTGCCTTCAGGTTGTTGCATCTGCGACAGGCGGCGACCACATTGTTCCAAACATCCTTGCCACCCATGCTGAGGGGTACGACGTGATCCCGGGACAGTTGGTGCTTACAGTGCTTTGTGCCGCAGTACATGCATATACAGGCGTCTCTGCGAAACAGCGCCTCGTTGTTCAGTGGCGGCGAATAGCCAAAGGCAAGCCTGGGATTGATGCCACGGGTCGCCAGTATTGAATGGATGACGACGAAGCTGCGCCTGCCGCTGTGTGCGTTAATACCACCCCTCAAGCTGTACAAATAGCTTCCACAGGTATAAGCAACCTGGCCACTGTACAGCAGGGTCGCGGCACGCTTGAAGCAGAGCCATTCAAGAGGCATTCCTGAAACATCAGTACGTAAAACGTTTTGTACTTCCAAATTCATGCCCATTCATCCGTCTCTGCCAATGCCGGGCGGGAACCTTCCTGCCACAGTCAGGGAGATACGAGGCACAAGAGCTTCTTCCATACGGACTACCCGACTCCATCCGCCACTCATCGGGCAAAGCACATCCTCACCCCAGGAACAGCGAAACTGAAATATCCAGTACAGAAAAGAAACTGGATGCAACGCAAAATTTTACAGACAGCGGTGCAAGGAAGCAAACCCCGAATAAACAGTGTTTGTCAAAACTTTCATGCACCCGAAATCATCGCTGAAATCCAACGTGACCGATCCTTCTGGCAAGTGCTTTGACAGGTCGTACTTATTCATCTCTCCCACCTGTTGTATATTTCCCCTTGAGTTCACCTTCGGCGTTGGTCTGAACCTTTTTTGACAGATGGAAATGTTCGGATTCGCATAAAGTGCGCTCCGGGCAGCGGGCACACGGATTTAAACTCTCCGGGTGGCGGGCTTAATTTTTTGCCAGGCTCAGGTGTTCGGATACCCCGAAATTGAGACCGAAAAATGGACGATCCTGGAGTTGAGAGGAAAGCTCAAAACGATTGCTGAAAGATAAAAAAATCATCCTAGAAGCGATACTTACACCTTGTTTTGCCACTAAGTTGTGCACATGGCAGCAACCATTTATTGCCGTCTCTGTCTTTGGCTGCTTTTGTTCCAAAAATGTTTTTATTTTCGATTATCTCTTTGTAATATAAGAGATTATGCTATTGGTCAAAAATTGGTCAACTTTTAGAAGTGTACTTTCCATCAAGCATTAGCGCAGTTACTAAGGAGTTTTCCACAGGGTTTTCAACAAAAATCGTGCAAAGTCTACCTTTGGTATCAATTACTGTCGGCTTTGTCGGAAATTGCCGGCTTTGGCTGTGGAAAACCAGACTGTTCGCGTAGCCGTATTTCGCACAGGTTGTGAGTTTGATTACCGTGTGCGTGCCGGGGAACCCAAGGTCCGCGCAGGGATGCGGGTACGTGTCCCGCTCGGTCGACGCCAATGCGTAGGTCTGGTTCTTGCTGATGACATAAAGTCGGCAGTTTCAGCGGAAAAACTGGTAGATATCGGTGAAGTGCTGGACCGTGAACCCTTGCTATCCGGGCAAACGCTTTCCCTTTTGTCCTGGATTTCCACTTACTACCACTATCCTTTTTGCCACGTTTTGGCACAGGCACTCCCGGAAAATCTTCGCAAGGGAGGGGAGGTGCCCCCCTCCAGAGAAAAATACTGGCAGGCGGCAAAAAGCGAGGACTCCACTGCGCTCCTGAACCGCGCCACCAGACAGCGCGAGTTATACGAACTATTGGAAGCAGGTGGTCCGGTCGGTGAACGCCAACTGGGCTTGGCATTTCATAATTGGCGCCCTACTCTGCGGGCCTTGGAAACCAAAAAGCTGGTGTGCCTGGCTGCTCAGCCTGCCCTCCCTCATCTTCTGCGCAAAACAATGCCAAGGCTGACTTTGAACGACGAACAAAACCAGGCTCTCAACGCCATGCGCAAAAATGTCAGCCAGTTCGTCTGCTATATGCTGGAAGGGATAACCGGTAGCGGCAAAACAGAGCTGTACTTGCGCCTCGCGGAAAATATTCTGTCCGCCGGGCAGCAGGTGTTGGTATTGGTGCCGGAAGTAGGCTTGGTCGCACAAGTCGTCATGGCTTTCAGCGCGCGATACACCTGTCCCGTCATCCCCTACCACTCGCAACTGAGTGCTGGCGCACGCATGAAGGCCTGGGAACAAGCCCAAGGAAGCTCCGCCTGCGTCTTGGTCGGGACGCGATCCGTTGTCTTCCTGTCGATGCCAAAACTCGGCTTGGTGGTGGTGGATGAGGAACATGATTTGTCGTACAAGCAACAGGACAAGCTGCGCTACCACGCGCGCGATGTCGCCATCAAGCGCGCGCAAATGCAAAACGTGCCAGTCATGCTTTGTTCCGCAACTCCGTCACTTGAGTCGCTTCATAACACGCAAATCGGGAGATACCAGCACTACGCCCTCAGCAAACGCCACGACGGTGCCTATTTGCCAGAAGTGAAGGTTATGGATTTACGTGGATGCCGGCTTAAAGGGGGAGTATCAGAAGGCCTTTTTTCTGAAATTGAGCAGTGCCTGGCTCAGGAAGGTCAGGTATTGCTGTTTCTCAACCGCCGTGGTTACGCCCCACAGATGCTCTGCTCGCAATGTGGCGAAGTGCTTTTTTGCGAGGACTGCGACAGCCCCCTGTGTTTTCACAGGCACGACAATATCCTGCGCTGTCACCATTGCCATCGCACCGTACAGAGACCGAGTCGTTGTGTGCAATGCATGGCAAAGCATTTCCAAGTCGTGGGCATAGGAACGGAACGTATAGAGGAAGTCTTGAAAGAACGGTTTCCTTCCACAAACATCATTCGTATTGATGCCGACTCCACCCGCCGCAAGGGAGAATTTGAACGCCGCCTTAACGAGGTAAGGGCAGGACTCCCGTGCATCATGGTCGGTACGCAACTCCTGTCCAAAGGGCATCACCTGCCCGGCGTTATTCTGACCGGGATCGTGAACGTAGATCAGCGGCTTTACTCAATCGACTTCCGTTCCATGGAAAAACTGGGGCAGCTGGTAACCCAAGTTTCAGGACGGGCTGGTCGCGGCAAGAGCCCAGGAAAAGTGGTGCTTCAAACGTATCACCCCAACCATCCACAAATTTTGGAGCTTCTGAAGAAAGGCTATCGTAATTTCGCTTTGAAGCTGCTGAAAGAGCGCGAAGCAGCAGAGTTGCCACCATACCGTTTTTTCGCTGCACTCAACGCTGCTTCCAAACAAGCGGCACTACCGCTGGCCTTTCTTTGCACGGTGCGCAACCTGCTGCAAGAACTGGCAGAAACCCAAGTTTTGGAGGTACGTGGCCCGGTACCCGCATTCATGGAAAAAAAGGCAGGCAGGCACCGCGCTCAACTCCTGCTTATCGGTCGGCATCGGGGCGCACTGAACCGCTGCCTGAGGCAGGCAATAGCCCTAATGCGCAAGATGAAGAAAAACAAAGACCTCCATTGGCACGTAGACGTTGATCCAATGGAAATGATTTGAGAAAAGCGAAGTATCCCCTGATCACTATCCCCGGAGCGCATAGGCCGTCCCCCCCCGAACTTGAGGCAAGAAGGTTCAGATACACTTGCAACAAGGGAACCGGTAAACAACTCTGAGCCGAGGGAAGCACGAAACACCAGAGCATTCCAGGTTGGCAGCTCCGGTAACCACGAAACAAAGGAACGGCTTCTCAGACAGGAATTTCTGGAACCCCCGCCTCAGTGCTGAAGCACGTGAGCAAATGCCAACTCAACGGCACGAGCTTACTATGGACAATTCCTTCTAGGAGCTGGTTTTAAAGTACGCATTGGCAAAATTCTTCATTGCGTCCACGCAAAAGTTGAATTCCTCCTCTGAAAGCTTCGTGATAGCTTTCTCGCTATTGGGCGCGAAAATATCTTTGTCAGCAATGTTTTCCGCGTTTCCACGATCCCGCTCCAACCCCTTCAATATTTGTTCTTTGCTTTTACCTGGCTTGAAGTTCCGATCAAGTAATCCATTGACGCACACATAAAGTCTATCGTTGGGCAGGCGACAATAAGCATAGTTACCTTCTCTTTCATTATCCTCAAGACCCCAATCGGGATAGTCGCTGCCACCTATAAGAGAATTGGTAAAAAGGTTCTTCTGTTCATCTTCAGGTGTCGTAAAAAGAATATAGGCAAGAGCAGAATTCACGTGACTTGGAACTGAGCGTTCCCCGTCTTTGTTAAATTTTCCGGATATTTCGTCAGAAACTTTTGCGCACAGTTGCTTTTCACTTCGAACATTGGGGAACTCCGCAGGTTGTTCTCGACATTTGAACTTAAATATGTTTTTGCACCCATCCCTCGCTATGCCTGACCCTTGCTTTTCCCAAAAAGCTCCGCAGGCACCTTCTCCCTTCGGCCATTTCTGTTTCCCGCCAGCGACTTTCCTGGTCTTCACATCTGGCGCAGACCGCACCTGATTATTCCCGGGCGTAGCCCCACTTTCATCGGCTCGGATTTCACCTTGCAGAACAGCAGTGGAATTCTCTCCCGAGCCACTATTACTCACACCAAGACGGATAATCAGGTGGTCATTGAACCCTCTCCTGTCGTCATAAAACGTATCCGGGTAAGGTGCATTTCCTGGGCTTTGGTCGAGCAAGCCCTCCAAAATTCTTGTTCGAAGCGCACGTTCACTCTTCCGATAGTTGCTACTGAAGCGATAGCGTACAGCATGCACAGCCCAAGCAAAAAAAGACTTCTTGCAGACCACCACTTCCTCACCCCCCTGCCTGGAATCCACGCTCAAACGAGCAAAGCGGGAGCTTGATGCCTTGTTTATTGTTTCACTACTAATCTCCATGTTCCTTTCTCCTCAATTTTGGCTGACAACACACGCTCACTAGCTGTTCACTGCACTCGTCATATTTTAACCGATAACAATCAGAGGTACAAAAACGAGCAGATTCGGACGCAAAACGAATCCTCACTTCGCCCAACACAGATCATCAATACAGACCCACAGCAGATCCTGACGTCCCTGGCTGGCTTGCAGCACGGATCGGAAAGATTGCTTTGCGATTTGGCACCAATACAAACAACAAGAACACGATCAGGGAAACAAGCCTCAAAAGCCAACAAGGAAGGAAGATAGAGGCACGGTACGCGCCATGAGGTCTCGGCGACAAGCCAGCAGGTTGCCATAATTTCTGAACCGAGGGGAGCACTAAATTCCAGAGTATTCCGAGTTGGCATTCCGGTAACCACGAAACAAAGGAACGGCTTCTCAGACAGGGATTTTTAGAAACCCCGTCTCAGCACCGAAGCACGTGAACAAATGCCGACTCGATGGAACGAGCTTACTATGAACAATTCCTTCTAGGGATTGGCGTCAAAATACGCATTGGCAAAATTCTTCATTGCGTCCACACAAAAGATGAATTGCGCCTCTGAAGGCGTGCTGCCGGTGACCGAATCCTGAAACTCAACCCTGAAATCATATTCTTTCGCTCTTGCGCGATCCTGATCCAACCCCTCCAGTATTTCTTCTTTGCTGCTACCTGCCTTGAAATTCCGCTCAAGTAACAATCTAACGGCTCCATAAAGTTTCCCGATAGGTAGGCGACAACGAGCAGGGGGACTCTTTTTTTCACTATTATTCGAAAATCCCCAGTCGGCATAGTCCTCATTCTTTATAGGAGCAGATTCTCTAAAAAGACCCTTCGGTTCATCTCTGGGTGTCGTAAAAAGAATGTGGCCAAGAGCACAATTCTCAATATTTGAAACATTGCGTCCGCCTTTTCCAAGTGTAAAGAATATTTCTACAGAAACTTTTAAGAGCAGTTGTTCTTTATTCACAAGTTGTCCCGTTGCTTCAAGCTGAAATACGTTTCCGCACCCATCCCTCGCTATGTCAGGTCCTTGCTCTTCCCAAAAAGATTTGTAGACATCCTCTTCCGGCCAACTCTGTTTCCCGCCAGCAACTTTTTTGGTCTTCACCTCTGGCGTAGGCTGCACCCCATAGTTCTTGGGCGTAGTAGCTCCTTCAGCGGCCAAGATTTCACTTTGCGAACTAGCACTGGTATTCTCTTCTACCGCACCACTCACACCCTTCCCATCTGGCGTAGGCTGCACCCCATAGTTCTTGGGCGTAGTAGCACCTTCAGCGGCCAGGATTTCACTTTGCGAACTAGCACTGGTATTCTCTTCTACCGCACCACTCACACCCTTCCCATCTGGCGTAGGCTGCACCCCATAGTTCTTGGGCGTAGTAGCACCTTCAACGGCCAGGATTTCACTTTGCGAACTAGCACTGGTATTCTCTACTGCACCACTCACACCCTTCCCATCTGGCGCAGACTGCACCCCGTAGTTCTCGGGCGTAGTAACACCTTCAGCTCCCAAGGTTTCACTTTGCGAACTGTCGGTGAAACTCTCTGCAGAATCATCATTACCCTTATTGAGATGGTCAATCAGGTAAGCATTGAACCCTCTCCTGTTGCCATAAGGAACGTCAACAGGAAGACAATCACCGCCGCGTAAATTGAATGAGTTGTGCTCGATCAGTAAGCCCATCAGTATTTTGCCTCGAAGCTTATGTTCCCTACTCCGATACCTTTTACTGAAGCGATAGCGTACAGCATGCACAGCCCAAGCAAAAAAAGACTTCTTGCAGACCACCACATCCTCACCCCCCTGCCTGGAATCCACGCTTAAACGAGCAAAGCGGGAGCTTGATGCGCTGTTTATTGTTTCCTTGGCAACTTCCATGTTCCTTTCTCCTCAATTTTGGCTGACAACACACTTTCATCAGCCGATCACGACACCTGTCATATTTTAACCGATAACAATCAGAGGTACAAAAACGAGCAGATTCGGACGCAAAACGAATCCTCACTTTGCCCAACACAGGTCATCAATACAGACTCACAGCGAATCCTGACATCCCTGGCTGGCTTGCAGCACGGATCGGAAAGATTGCTTTGCGATTTGGCACCAAATCCGGACAACAAGAACACGCGATCCGGAAAACGAGACTCAAAGGCCAACAAGGAAGGAAGATAGAGGCACGGTACGCGCCATGAGGTCTCGGCGACAAGCCAGCAGGTTGCCATAATTTCTGAACCGAGGGGAGCACTAAATTCCAGAGTATTCCGAGTTGGCATCCCCGGTAACCACGAAACAAAGGAACGGCTTCTCAGACAGGAATTTTTAGAAACCCCGTCTCAGCACCGAAGCACGTGAACAAATGCCGACTCGATGGAACGAGCTTACTATGAACAATTCCTTCTAGGGATTGGCGTCAAAATACGCATTGGCAAAATTCTTCATTGCGTCCACACAAAAGATGAATTCCTCCTCTGAAAGCGGGGCAGAGGATATGCCCTGACCCCGAAACCTATCTCTGAAAAGAGGTTCATTCGCTTGTTCGCGAACCTTATCCAATTTCTTCAGTATTTGTGTTTTGCTGCTACCTGCCTTGAAATTATCCTGAAGTAACGCACTAACGGCTCCATGAAGTCTCCCGTTAGGCAAGCGATAACGAGCAGAGCTCATCACTCTTTCATTGCTATGCGAAAAACCCCAGGCATCATAGTTCTCACTCCCTATAGGTTCAGCTTCTCTAAAAAGACCCTTCTGTTCATCTCTGGGTGTCGTAAAAAGAATGTGGGCAAGAGCACAATTCTCGGTACTTGAAACCCCGCGTACCCTGTTGCCAAGTGCTTCAGATACTTCACTAGTAACTTTTAAGAACAGTTGTCCTTTCTCCACAGGTTGTTCCTTTCCCTTAAACTGAAATACGTTTTTCCACCCATCCTCCACTATGTCTGGCCATTGCTTGCTCCGAAAAGATTCGTTGACACCGTCTCCTCCCGGCCAACTCTGTTTCCCGTCAGCGACTTTTTTGGCCTTCACCTCTGGCGTAGGCTGCACCCCTATCTTGGGCGTAGCATCACCTTCAGCGGGTCGGATTTCACCCTGCGTACTAGCGGTGAAACTCTCTGCCGAATCATCATTACCACTATTGAGATGATCAATCAGGTAAGCATTGAACCCTCTCCTGTTGCCATAAGGAACATTTTTAGGAACATTCGAGAAACCTGTGGTCCGCTCGTCTGTGCTTCGCTTGTACAAGCCCTCCAGAATAGATTCTCGAAGCTCAAGCTCATCCTTCCGATAGTTGCTACTGAAGCGATAGCGTACACAATGCACAGCCCAGGCAAAAAAAGACTTCTTGCAGACCACCATTTTATTACCCTGCGAGTCGTAACTCACGCTTAAACGAGCAAAGCGAGAGCTTGATGCTCTGCCTATTGCTTCCCTACTAATTTCCATATTCCTTCCCCCCTAATTTCGGCTGACAACACACTTTCATCAGCCGATCACAACACCTGTTACATTTTAACCGATAACAATCAGGGGTGCAAAAAAGCAGAGCAGCAGACGCAAAACGAATCCTCTCTTCGCCCAACACAGAACATAAATACAGACCTTGTGGCTACACCAACCGCACTTTGCACCCAACCCGGTTCACCCAAGTGGCTTGCCTGCAACCCAGATACAAGGCAATGACTTCGGTAACGGAACCTCGCAAAATCGACAGAGTCGTGGGAGACAGGAAACCCTGGAGATTCAAACGTGACGCGCAGTAACAGTCATGACTTTCGCAGCAGCTTTCATCAGCGTCCTGATAAGCAGCGGGACTTCAAGTGCGCCAGCTCTCTCAGCCATTCCAGCATGTTTTTTTTCGTCATCACACATCTGCCGCAAGATTTCCCTTGTCACAACATCGTTTCTCGGTATCTGTCCCAAGTGCGACTCCAAATGCTCCGCAACCTGAATTTCCGTTTCCCGGACAAAACCAAAATTGGTACGGTCGCTGGAAAAGCTGACCAACATGCCGATCAGCAAGGAACCGGAATGCCAAAAAAACGACAAGCGACTTGGGCGGGTCACCAATTCAGCAAGTCGCTGCTCACACCAAGCCAGATGCTCTTTCTCCTCTTCTGCGCTCTCGCGAAGCTGATTCAGCGTTTCTTCACCACGGGCGAAAACCATTTGACCGTAATACAGACCTTGCGCGGCAAGCTCGCCAGCATGGTTGATACGCATCAGCTGCCCAGAAAACTTCTTTTGTTTTTCGCTCAGCGTATCAGGCAAGCCACTGCCAGGCATGGGGCGTTCGGAGTCGTGTTTGCCAGCATTCACGTAAAGCAGGTTCCCCACGGCTTCAAGCCATAGGTCGGTACGGCTGTATTTTCTCACGGTGCTTCTTTTGTAAGCTGCCTTGCCAGCAAAGTCACCGGGTGCAAAACTTCCATTGTCCTGCCAGACCGCCGCAACAGTTGCCGCAAATGTACAGCACAACCAAAGTTGGTGGTTAACAACAAATCTGTATTGAGAAATGCCGGGGCACCAAGCAAGGCAGATGCCATCTGGTCGGCTGTTTCTGGCTGGGCGATTGTGTGCAATCCCGCAGCACCGCAACAACCGTGATGCGTGGTCGGTACTGCGACCCGAAGGCCTGGCACCCGAAACAACAGTTTTTCAGGAGCTTGGCGTATTTCCTTTGGCAGCTTACGCATAGTGCAGGGTAAATGCAGAACCACAGGCCTCCCTTCCCAAGGGTTAAAACGCAAGGTACTCACACGTCTGAGCAGCATGACATTTACGTCCTCATGTGCCACGCCAAGACTCTCCTGGCTTTCTGATAACTCACGACCACAACCACTGGCGCAACTCACCAAGGCTTCGGCTTGAGAAAAAACCGAGCTGTTTTTAGCCTGGAAGGCTTTCGTGCTCTGCGGCACTCCATAGTGACGGTGCAAGCCGCCACAACACACCTGACGCTTGGGAATCACGACTTCATAGCCCACTGCCGACAACAAATGCTGGCTATCCACCACGGTTTGCGCGTCAACTTCCGCAGCCATGCAACCGGTAAACAGAGCAACCTTCCCTTTGCAGTGCGCCGTCTTTTTTGGCAAAGCCACCGTTTGCGGAGGCAGCATGGACACCATTCGAAACCAGCGCGGGAACTTTCTCGCAAGCCAGGAATGTGGCACCACCAAACCACCGCCGAAGCGCACGAATAGCCGCAACAAAACACCTGCGAGTCGCAACAAGAGAGGCGCTCTGACAAGACGATCCAGCCATTTGGGGATGCTCGTCAATTCGACGCCGCGTTCCCGCAATGCGGTTCGTGTTGCGTCTATCATTTTCATATAGGGCACTTCGACTGGACATTCCGCTTCGCACCTGCCACATCCAAGGCATCCATCCAAATGTGAGACAAGGCCTGTATCCACCGGAATCTGGTTCGCCGCAAACGCCCCCATCAGCGCAATACGCCCACGAGGTGAATCACCTTCATTCTGCCGCAAGGAGTAAGTCGGACAGTGCGCAAGGCATAACCCGCAACGCACGCATAAGTCAGCGTCGCTCGCCAGTTTCCCTACAAAATCTGTTGCTTTTTTCTCCATGTTTCTCCCGGCCCGGGTATCCACTATCGGAACGAAAGAGCCGGGCTACCGTATCGACTCTCCAAAAGAAGTACACACCCGAAAAACAGACATTGCCAAAGTCAACTCCCTTTCAGGCATTCAGGTCTGAATCGGACACAAAAACCTGAACCAACCGCAACTTTGAACCCATCCTCCAAACAGGACTCGCACCCCGCCGAGTATAAGCGCATGCCACCTGGCACGAAGCGGGCAGAAGAAGTGATTACGCTCAGGCAGCGGGTTGACACGAGCACCTTGGCAAGACACCGCGAGACGCAGCTTTTGCCCCCCGACCCAGCGGTGTACAGCCCTGAACGCTTGAAAGCAACGCTTGAAAACAGATACAATGCCCGCCCCCCAAATGCGTGTAGCCCGTCTGGCAACTGTCACTGGCGCTTCCCATGAATCGTTGAGGAAAGTTTTATGACCGGAGCCGAATATGCACTGCTTGCGAACACCCTGATAGGTATCTCGCTGCTTCTCGGCTTTTTCTGCCTGAGCCGAACCGTTGACCCCAGCCGATTTCTGATTGCCTCTACCGCGGTTGCTATCGGCGCCATGCTTGCCGTCGTATTTCTTGAAATCATGCCGACAGCAATCGCCGCCCTTGAATCTCATGAATTTACAACGTTGATGGCCATCGGAATCGGCGTCTCATACTTGCTTGAGCTCGTGTTGCACTTCCACCACTGTCACGACATTCACGAAGACCACACGCATCACAGCGAAGAGCACACCAAGGCCGGGATGATGTTTTTTGGCACTTTTCTGCACAACTTCTTTCACGGAATTTTCCTGCTCGCCGCATTCAGCGTTAGCACAGAACTCGGCTGGGGACTGACTGTGGCAATTCTGCTCCACGCAATCCCGCAAAATATGGCAAATTTTCTAATGAACAAGCGCAACTGGATCGTTTCCGTTCTGACCGCTTTCAGCGGCGTATTTGGAGCCTTGGCATTCTTGCCGCTGCTCGATCAACTACAGGCACTTCAGGCACAACTCATTGCGTTTGCCTGTGGCGTTCTGGTGTACCTTGCCATGTCTGATTTACTACCGCTGGTCAACGAAAAAAGCTTGCGTTTCCAGCGCGTGAAATACTCCCTGCTGATCGGAGTCGGAATATTATTGCCAAGCGTCATCGACTCGCTGTTCCACATCTAATATCGTAGCCAGCACCTTTTGCCACCCTTGGCAAAACGCCCGCCATCTGGCAACCAAGGCCTTGCAAGGGTGTCGCAACCGCTTTTACTGCCTCGAACCGTTGAGCAAAAATAGCGGGTAGGCCGGATTTTCGGACTCTCGAACGTACTTGAACTTTAGTTTCTTGAACAATTCTTCCAGTTCTTTCACTTCCTCGCGCGGAACCTGCATGCCCAGCAACACACGTCCGTAGGCCGCACCATGGTTACGGTAATGAAAGAGGCTGATATTCCAGCGGCAACCGATCTTTTCCAGAAATTCAAGCAAAGCTCCCGGACGTTCCGGAAACACCAATCTGTAGAGCCATTCTTTGGGCATGGGGGAGGCGCGCCCACCAACCATGTGCCGCAAATGCAACTTGGCCATTTCGTTGGCTGATAAATCCAGCACGGCAAAGCCCTGACTTTCCAAATTGCCCATGATTTCCTTCTTTTCTCTCTTGGCATCCTGAAACCGAATGCCAGCAAAGACTTCTGCCTGACTGCCACCTGCGTAGCGATAATTAAATTCCGTCACCATGCGCCGACCGATGATGCGGCAGAACTTCAGGAAGCTGCCCGGCTGCTCCGGAATTTTCACTGCCAGTAAGCACTCGCGGTTATCGCCAATTTCCGCGCGTTCCACGACATGTTTGAGCCGATCAAAATTGATGTTGGCACCAGAAGCGACCGCCACCAGCTTTTTTCCCCGGATATTCTTTTCAGCCACGTACTTCTTCATGCCGGCAACTGCAAGTGCTCCCGCCGGTTCCAAAAGTGCTCGCGTGTCTTCGAAGACATCCCGAATCGCGGCACAGATTTCATCGGTTTTAACCAAAACGACATCCTTCTCGCCCACAAACTGACTCACCAAAGGAAACACCGCATTCCCGATTTGACTAACAGCAACAGCGTCAGCGAACAGTCCCACCTGCTCCAGCTTTATGCGCTTCTTCTTTTTGAGCGTCTGATACAAAGTTGGCGAATCTTCCGGTTCAACCCCGATCATTTTGACCTCCGGGAAAAGCTGCTTCAAATACACGGAAATACCCGCGATCAAGCCACCACCACCTACCGGAACGAATACTGCGTAAGGGGGCTCACCATCGCACTGCTCCCCGATTTCCCGCCCCACCGTTCCCTGTCCAACAATAATGTCCGGATCATCGAAAGGGTGAACCAAAGTCATTTTTTCGTCAACGGACATCCTCGTGGCTTTTTGAGAGGCCTCATCGTAAGTATCACCATGAAGCACCACTTTCGCCCCATAGCGCCGAACTGCGTCTACCTTTATCGAGGGCGTCGTCAGAGGCATCACCATAACAGCAGAAATATTGAGCTGCCTGGCCGCCAAAGCTACGCCCTGCGCATGGTTGCCAGCCGAAACCGCCACTACTCCCGCCTCTTTTTCTGCTGCACTTAAATGTGACAACTTGTAATAGGCACCACGGATCTTGAATGAAAAGACGCTCAAGACATCTTCACGTTTCAGAAAAACGCGATTGTCAAGTCGCTTTGACAAACAGGGGGCATCGGACAAAGGAGACGGCTCCCTGACCACCGGGGAAATGTCCGCGCTCTTGATTCGCTCAAAGTAATTTTTGCTTTCCACCAGCTAACCTCCATCTTGTATATTACGGAACGTGCGCCCCACGGGAACAGATACCAAACAGAAACATGCAAACAAACTGCAGGCAGCATACGCCGCCCTGGAGTTTGTGCGCGAAAATCAACTGGTGGGCATTGGAACCGGCTCCACAGTGAACTGCTTCATAGAAGCCTTGGCCGCAAGCGGCCGCAAAATCCGAGGCACGGTTTCCAGCTCCAAAGCCAGTACCGTCAGGCTACGCTCTCACGGCTTTGCTATTTGTAGCACGCACAACTACGAAAAACCAGAAATCTACGTTGACGGAGCAGACGAAGCTGACCCTCAGTTGCGCCTGATCAAAGGAGGCGGCGGAGCTTTGACCCAGGAAAAAATACTGGCTGAAGCGTGCCCGATGTTTGTGTGCATTGCTGACCAAAGCAAGCAAGTTGAAACACTCGGAAAATTTCCTCTGCCAGTGGAAATTATCCCTGTTGCCAAGCGTCTGGTCACGGAAACCCTTGCCTCAAGATCCGGAAAAGCGCAGGAACGCAAAGACTTCCTCACAGATAACGGCAACATCATCCTGGACGTAAGCGACCTCTCTTTTGCGGATCCCTTGGCACTGGAAAGGTGGATCACCCTGATCCCCGGGGTTGTCACAGTTGGGCTATTTGCCCAACGCAGGGCGGATGTCTTGCTGCTCGGAACAGATTTTGGAGTGAAAAGGTTGTACGCTACACCCGCAGACAGCCGGTGAGTTGTTACGTTTTTTGAAATCAAGGCGGAGGGAAGATGTTTGAAGGAGAATTAACAAGAATTTTAGGGATTCTGTCTACATACGTACTGTTGGTGGTGGTCATTCTCTTCATCGGGGCTGTTGTAACACTGATTTACATGTACATCTCCGACATCAGACAGACGGAGCACGCCATCAGGCGCAATTACCCGGTAATCGGCCGGCTACGCTACGTCTTTGAGAACGTGGGTGAGTTTTTTCGCCAGTACTTTTTTGCCATGGATCGTGAAGAGTTGCCCTTCAATCGTGCCCAACGCAGTTGGGTGTATCGCGCCGCAAAGAATGTCGATACCACGGCCGCATTTGGCTCTACCAAAGATGTTCGAAAAACCGGAACTATATTTTTCGTGCACTGCGCCTTTCCATCACTGGAAGGCGAAGACGGGGAGTTGAGAAAGCTCACCATCGGCCCTCATTGCAAGGAACCCTACAAAACTGCTTCTCTTTTCAATATTTCCGGGATGAGTTTTGGGGCTATTTCACGCCCGGCCGTTACGGCACTTTCCAACGGTGCCCGCATGGCGGGGTGCTGGATGAACACTGGCGAAGGAGGCTTGTCTCCCTACCACCTTGAAGGCGGATGTGACATTGTTTTCCAGATCGGGACTGCCAAATACGGAGTACGGACACCGGCTGGAAAGCTTGACGAAAAGAAACTTGCCGACATTGCCGCCATACCGAACGTGAAAATGTTCGAAATAAAGATGAGCCAAGGGGCAAAACCGGGCAAAGGAGGAATACTCCCCGGCGGAAAGGTGACTGAGGAGATCGCGAAAATTCGTGGGATACATGCCGGCCAGAATTCGATAAGCCCTAATCGCCATGAAGAAGTCAGTAGCCCGGATGAGCTCCTCAACGCGATCAAAAGAATTCGAGACATTACCGGTAAGCCCGTAGGCATCAAAATGGCACTCGGCGCCTATGGCTGGCTGGATAAGTTCCTCGAACTGATTCACGAACGCGGCATAGAATCGGCTCCTGACTTCATCACCGTTGACAGCTCCGAAGGCGGATCCGGAGCAGCACCACTCGCGTTGATTGACGAAATGGGCTTGCCACTTCGCGAAAGCCTGCCGTTAATCGTTGACAAGCTATACGAATACAATTTACGGGAACGCATCAAAGTGATTGCTTCAGGAAAACTGATTACCCCGGCCGATGTTGCATGGTCGCTTTGCCTGGGAACCGACTTCATCACATCCGCGCGTGGCTTTCTTTTTTCTCTCGGCTGTATCCAGGCAATGCAATGCAACAAGAACACCTGCCCGACCGGAATCACAACCCACGACAAGAAGTTGCAGTTTGGTCTGGATCCGACTCAAAAATCAGTCAGGGTTTGTAACTACGCCAAACGCATGACGCGCGAGGTTCGAGTGATTGCCCACTCTTGCGGCGTGAGCGATCCGCGTGATCTGCGTCGCCACCACGCCCACATCGTGCGCGAAAACGGGCTGTCCATATCGGTCGACAACTTGTTCCCGAAACCCAAGCAAAAACCCCAGCACATAAATTAACAACCCCGAACCGAGTCCCGTCGTGTGCGACTCGGCTTGTGCCGCTACACAGGGTCGCTGGTTGCGTTTTTTTGAGGCGAATAAGGCTGAAGAGCGATTGCTTCTATCTGCGACCGTAAAACGACACCTGCCTTTCCGGACAAGCGAAGCACGCATCATTACAGACAGACAAGACCAGAAGGGGGAGCTTTGTGCAGAAATAAGGGATTAGTCGCAGCCCCGGAGAAGCCCTCCAGGCTTTGAGAACCAGGCGCAGGTCAGCGCTTCGAATACTGAGTGGCTTTGCGGGCTTTATGCAACCCGACTTTTTTCCTTTCCACAACGCGTGAATCACGTGTCAGAAAAGAATGCTCACGTAACTTCGGGCGCAAACCCTCATCTGAAGCAAGCAATGCCCGAGATATTCCAAGCCGAACCGCACCAGCTTGCCCGCTAGAGCCACCACCTTTGACAGTGATATAAAAATCGTACTTGCCAACCGTGCCAGTCTCAATCATGGGCTGCATAATCAACATTCTTGCCGTCTCACGCACAAAGTAGTCTGTCAGCGAGCGAGCGTTGATGCTGAATTCACCAAGACCCGGACGCATGAACACCCTTGCAACTGCGGACTTGCGACGTCCGGTTCCGTAGTAGACCTTTGGTTTTGCCATAAAACTAAAGCTGTAAAGCCACAGGCTTCTGTGCACTGTGCGGGTGGTCACCAGCCGCATAAACATGCAGTTTACGAAACATTGCCCGCCCCAGCGGACCTTTGGGCAACATGCCACGCACCGCCAGTTCAATAATCCGGTTTGGGTGCTCGCTCTGCATCTTCTCAAAAGTGGTGGTTTTCAAACTACCTACGTATCCAGAATGCCGATAATAAACCTTGTCAGTCCTTTTGCGACCTGTCACACGCACCTCAGCTGAGTTCACGACTATTACGTGATCTCCCATATCTGCATGCGGCGTGTAAACAGGCTTGTGCTTGCCGCGTAGATGGCGCGCAATTTCGCTTGCCAACCTGCCAAGCACTTTCCCTTTTGCATCAACCACGCACCAGTCGTGTTCAATTTCAGCGGCTTTTGGACTATAAGTTTTCATGGTTCAAAACAAGGGCGCATTATCCGTAAGCCACCACAAAAATGCAAGTCGCAGTGAGGCTCTGACTAGCCGTTACATTAAGTGCTGATGCTCTTTTACAACACATCGGATGCATTCTCGGTACAGCACATTGAACGCATTCTTTGTACAGCACAACGAAAAAGGCGATCCGGAAGAGTTTCCCGAAACATTTGAACCCGTGGCGGAGGACTAAAGGCATCCTTCGTGCTCGGAATTGAGCACCCGACAGAAGTCATCAAGGAGCGTCTCCCGAGCCTTGTCGTTCTGCAGGTTCTTCAGATACTCCCACTCACAGGGCTGCGTCTTCTTGACGAAGGCAAGGAACGTGGCAGAGTCGACAGGTGCCAAAGGTCGAAGGCAGCCTAGTGCTCGAGAACGAAGCGCGCCTGGCTCAGCCGGAGCATTTCATAAGGTGTCATGTACTTGATCTTGAGCCCGGCGCAGGCGTTAGGGATCTTGATCCTCTTGATCGAATCCGTCGACCGCTCGCGCGTCACCACGATGTGGCTATCGGCGAGTGCTTGCGCCACGAGATAACCGTCGGCAGCATCCAAAAAATCTTGCGGCGCAGCTTCCTTGTAGTTCCCGCTTTTAGCCCACTCGCTGACCTGCTCCATTGCCTGGTGTGCTTTGTCGTCCGGAGGAAGAAAGAAACCAGTGCCTCCTTCTTTAGCCCACTTGACCAGCTCATCCTTTCCAGCTTTCAATTCGGCACCCACATGCTCAATACTGAAGAGGTTCTCAGCCTTGTGCTCGCGGATCATCCAGTCCCAGAATGCGGGACAGAAGTCCATACCGTAACAGTAGTTCTTGGCATCAATGAACCCGTTGGCATCCAGGAGGTAGGCCATCCCGACTCCCAACTCGGTGCCTAACCTGCGCAAGCTCGCCACATTCCTGACACCCAGAAGACGGAACGCCTCGGTGAAAGATGTCTGCCTCTCGAAAGT
Source organism: uncultured candidatus Poriferisulfidus sp. (assembly GCA_965215765.1). GTDB lineage: Bacteria > Pseudomonadota > Gammaproteobacteria > Poriferisulfidales > Oxydemutatoraceae. The sequence goes on from OZ244118.1 coordinate 2,858,702, forward strand.
ACTTACCACGAGCGCACGGGCAAAGCGCTTGCCTGTGCGCGCCATCTGGGTCAGGTAGAAGTTACCACCGCTCCCCTTCTTCATGCTCCGCAGCCGCTCCAACTCTTGACCGTAGGCTCTTCTCAGCTCTTTGAAGCCAAGCGCACCAGCGTCATAGAGCCGACGCAACACCACCAGTGTGCTGACCTTGAAGTGCCTTGCCAAGCGGTTCAGCTCTCCCTCAATCCCAACCGATTCCCGGTACTCCTTGCGCAACTCGGACAGTGGCACGAGCAACTCCGCCGCCACCTGGTTGCACCATCTTTCCACTTTATCCTTGCTGTACGGATGAACCGTGACCGGAGCGACATCGGAAAGTGCCGACTCCCCCAGCCAGAGGTGCGCCAGCTCATGAGCCAGGATGAACATCTGGGCAGCCTTTGTATCGGCACCGTTGATGAAGACGAGGGGTGCAAAGTCGTCGCAGAGGGCGAAGCCCCGGAATTCCTCCGGGTTAAGCTTGCGGCGGTTATTGGTGCCGACGACACCGCTCACCATCACCAGCACACCGAGTTCGTCCGCTTGCTCAATGAATCGTCGGAATGCGTCTGTCCAGGTTCGAAGATGGGCGCGTTCTTCCAGGTTGAAGCCCAGTGCCCGGCGCATCTTGGTCGCAGTCTCTTTGATATCGTCCTCCAGACTCGCCGAACCCACGAAGGCACACTCTGGCTCGCCCTCGGCGCGAGCGAAGTAGTAGTACCAATCCTGCTGCTGCTGACATAGGTAGATCGTGTGAAGCAGGTTCCGACTAGGCTTCTCAATCCGCCGATCACGCATGGTGCGCATATCAGGCAGGGGCATAGTCTCTTCCGGGGGATCATCCAGGAAAAGGTAGGCGACCGGAACTTGCGTCACCTTGGCGAATTTCTCAAGCTGCTTGAACGTGGGCTGGATCTTGCCGCTTTTCCAGTCACCAAGACCAGGAAACCGCTCACTCAGGTATTTCGCCTCGCAGTCCGAACCTTCGACCGCCCACTGCAACAGCTCTGGTCTGACCGCGACCCGGGTCATCAGACAAACACCTGCTCAATGGCATCCGTCCGGATCGTCTGAACCAGCACGGCGAGCGAGCCCATAAGTACGCAGAAGTCGCCCGCAGCATTGACGTGACCCGGCGTGGATGCCTGACACGAGCAATGCGACAGCAGGCCGGCTAGGCCACGAGCACGGTTGAAATTCTGGACGCACATGACAAAGAAACCGAGGAGGATCAGGCCGATAGTGAACCCTTGAACCCTTTAAAAAATAATGCGCCAAGCAAGAGCTATAGGCAAGGAACAAGAGCCGTTTTTGCCACTCGGGGTCTGCAGCAGTGAGCACCGGTCATCTGCACGAAAACACGCAAACCACCAGTCGGGTGAGGGCAATCTGTACTTTCAGCTGGCTGGCAAGGAACGAGCGAGGAGCCGAAAAGCTTGGGCACGGTGACTGCAAAGAGACTTGGTCTCGGGTGTCATCTCCGCCGCGCTGCAACCGTGCTCCGTGAGAAAAAAGACCGGGTCATAACCGAAGCCGTTTTTGCCACTCGGGGTCTGCAGCAGTGAGCACCGGTCATCTGCACGAAAACACGCAAATCACCAGTCGGGTGTGGGCAATCTGTACTTTCAGCTGGCTGGCAAGGAACGAGCGAGGAGCCGAAAAGCCTGGGCACGGTGACTGCAAAGCGACTTGGTCTCGGGTGTCATCTCCGCCGCGCTGCAACCGTGCTCCGTGAGAAAAAAGACCGGGTCATAACCGAAGCCGTTTTTGCCACTCGAGGTCTGTAGCAGTGAGCACCGGTCATCTGCACGAAAACACGCAAATCACCAGTCGGGTGTGGGCAATCTGTACTTTCAGCTGGCTGGCAAGGAACGAGCGAGGAGCCGAAAAGCCTGGGCACGGTGACTGCAAAGCGACTTGGTCTCGGGTGTCATCTCCGCCGCGCTGCAACCGTGTTCCGTGAGAAAAAAGACCGGGTCATAACCGAAGCCGTTTTTGCCACTCGGGGTCTGTAGCAGTGAGCACCGGTCATCTGCACGAAAACACGCAAATCACCAGTCGGGTGTGGGCAATCTGTACTTTCAGCTGGCTGGCAAGGAACGAGCGAGGAGCCGAAAAGCCTGGGCACGGTGACTGCAAAGCGACTTGGTCTCGGGTGTCATCTCCGCCGCGCTGCAACCGTGTTCCGTGAGAAAAAAGACCGGGTCATAACCGAAGCCGTTTTTGCCACTCGGGGTCTGTAGCAGTTCGCCGTGCCACTCGGCACAGCTGATAAGAGGGGTGGCATCACTCGCATTTTGTACATAAACAGCGGCACAGTAGAAAAAAGCCGAGGGTCGCTTTACGCCCAACTTGCCGACCTCTGCAAGCAATTTTGCAAGGTTCTCTGTATCGCTGGCGGTCACTCCAGCGTAGCGCGCCGAGTGCAGACCCGGGTCACCGCCCAGCGCAGGAACCACCAATCCAGAATCATCGGCAATGGCGGCATGCCCGGTCTTTGCCGAGGCGTGGCGAGCCTTGAACAAAGCGTTTTCAACAAAACCAGAGCCGGTTTCGGGCATGGCATCCAGACCAAATTCCGACTGCATGCGCAACTCGTAGCAAGAATCGCCCAGTATCCGTTGTAATTCGGCAAACTTCCCGGAGTTACCAGACGCCAGAACCAGAGTCTTCCGAGCCTGCGTCACTCGGAAAGAACCTGGTACTGCATGGCGATAATTTCCCGCACGCCTTTCAGCCCCAAATCCAGCAGCGCGTCCAGCTCTTCTCTACGCATGGCGTTGCCTTCGGAGGTACTTTGCACTTCAATAAAGTTACCGACATCGTTAGCAACGATATTCATATCCACCTCGGCGTTTTTATCTTCGGAGTAATTCAGGTCGAGAATGGCTTCCCCTTTGTAAATACCTGCCGACACGGCAGCAACCGCACCATGAATCGGGTTTTTCTTCAACACTGACTTTTTCAGGAGACTTTTGACCAAGTCGCAAAGCGCGACGTACGCCCCATTGACTGCGGCAACGCGTGTTCCGCCATCAGCCTGTATGACGTCGCAGTCCAAAGTAATGGTTCTTTCACCCAGCGCACTCAAATCCACCGCGGCACGCAAGGAGCGACCAATCAAGCGTTGAATTTCGTGAGTACGACCGCTTTGCCCACCCTGCTTCGCTTCACGAGCCGTACGGGTGTGCGTGGCTGCCGGCAACATGCTGTATTCGGCAGTTATCCAGCCCTGGTTTTTGCCACGCAGGAACGCAGGCACACGATGATCAAGCGTGGCACTACAAAGCACCCACGTGTTGCCCATTGCCACTTTGACAGAACCACCTTTGCAATGGGTGTAATTCCTGCTAAACCGCAGCTCTCGCAGTTGGTCGTGTTTCCGACCATCCACGCGGTGCCCCTGCTCGATAAACTTGCTTCCCATCGCTCGGTGATTATAGTCCCCTGATTGAGGAAGCAGTCCCGCTTCCTGATACCAGCTTCGCTCGCCTATACAACGTTCTTGGCGAGCACAGACACACTCCGGAGATAAACACATGACTGCCAGCATGACTGCTTTTGCCAGAAAAACGGATGCGGAAGGCAGCTTGTTTTGCGAAATGCGCTCCGTAAACCATCGCTATCTGGAAATTTCGGTGGATATGCCGCATCGGCTCAGACTCTGTGAAGCGACTGTCGCAAAGCTGATCCGCAAGCGTCTGAAGCGCGGAAAGATCGATTGCAAGATTTTCGGCAAAACCGGCTCCGGAAGCAAAGAAAGCCTGGTAATAAACGAAGCGTTGCTTAAACAAGTTCTTGAGGCACTTGCGGCAATCGAAAAGGCCGCACTTCCGACGGGATTGACGCGGCCTCCCAGTACCGCGATGGAAATCCTGCGCTGGCCCGGAATGGTTACGGCTCCGATTTCCCTGCCTGAGAACTGGGAAAAGAGCGTATGCAAGCTGTGCGAAGAAACACTGACAGAACTCTTGGTCTCCAGACAAACTGAAGGTGCCAAACTGCAAGGTTTTATTCAAACGCGCTGCGAGCAAATCAGCACACTCCACAGCGAGTTGCTTGAGATGACAAAAAACACCGTAGAAGTGGTTCGAAAAAAGCTTCACCAGCAGGTTGCTGATCTGTCGTCCAAAGTCGATGAGGTGCGTCTTGAGCAGGAAATCGTTTTACTCGCTCGCAAGTCTGACGTAAACGAGGAGCTGGATCGACTCCAAAGCCACTTGCACGAGATTGGTGAAACCTTCAAGCGGGATGGTGCCATCGGTCGGACGCTTGATTTCATCATGCAGGAACTGAACCGGGAAGCAAATACGGTTTTGTCCAAGGCTCCGGGAATTGAAGCCGTGCGCAAGGCGGTAGAAATCAAGGCACTGGTGGAACAGATACGTGAGCAAGTGCAAAACCTGGAGTAGCGGGAGCGAGGGAACCACGTGACACAACCATCGCAGCCTCAAAAGTTTGCGGTTTTCACGACCGGAGGAACCTTTGACAAAATCTACTACGATGCGTTAAGCGACTACAAAATCGGGCCACCGCAAGTCAAAGGCATCCTCAGACAGGCACGTCTGAACCTGCATTACGACATCAATTCGGTGCTCAAAAAAGACAGCCTGGACATGACGGACAAAGACCGCCAGCGCATACTGGAAAAGGTTCGGGCAGAAACAGCCAGACACTGTCTGATCATCTACGGGGGAGAGGGAACCACGTGACACAACCATCGCAGCCTCAAAAGTTTGCGGTTTTCACGACCGGAGGAACCTTTGACAAAATCTACTACGACGCGTTAAGCAACTACAAAATCGGGCCACCGCAAGTCAAAGGCATCCTCAGACAGGCACGTCTGAACCTGCATTACGACGTCAATTCGGTGCTGAAAAAAGACAGCCTGGACATGACGGACAAAGACCGCCAGCGCATACTGGAAAAGGTTCGGGCAGAAACAGCCAGACACTGTCTGATCATCCACGGGGGAGAGGGAACCACGTGACACAACCATCGCAGCCTCGAAAGTTTGCGGTTTTCACGGCCGGAGGAACCTTTGACAAAATCTACTACGATGCGTTAAGCGACTACAAAATCGGGCCACCCCAAGTCAAAGGCATCCTCAGACAGGCACGGCTGAATCTGCATTACGACGTCAATTCGGTGCTGAAAAAAGACAGCCTGGACATGACGGACAAAGACCGCCAGCGCATACTGGAAAAGGTTCGGGCAGAAACAGCCAGACACTGTCTGATCATCCACGGCACCGACACCATGGTGGAAACCGCCAAAGTCCTGACACCCCTGCGCGACAAAGTGATCGTGCTCACCGGAGCCATGCAGCCTGCCCGCTTTACGGACAGCGATGCGCACTTCAACACCGGCTTTGCATTAGCCGCTGCATTGTTATTGGAACCCGGGGTTTATATCGCCATGAACGGAGAAATTTTCACACCCGGGCTCGTGCAAAAAAACCGGGCGGCGGGGCGGTTCAGCCATAACGTATAACCGCTCAATGCCAACGTCACCTGGCAGAGGCTTTTGGAGCAAGCCCGAATAAAACCAGCTTATTCCGGCAATTTGGCTTTGTCGCCAGCAGAAAAACTTGCCAGATCCCTAGGCGCCACATCCTTGACTCCAAAATTTTTACGTCTGACAACGACCGTTCCAGCCAACTTGTCATGCCAGCCCTGCTTTCTTGCATCAAAGGCAATCCAGATAAAGCCAAGGAGAAAAACAAGAGCTGACGGAATATAAGCAAAATACCTGCCTATACATTGCCCTGTAGATGGCTTTTCCCCAGTAACAGCGTCAACAATTTTTGCAGAAATTGCCATTTTCCCGGGAGTAGCCTGCCGGTACACCCAAAAAAGAACCACCGCAGTACCTGGCAACACCACTGTAATAAAAAAATCCATTGGGCCAAGAAAAACTTGATCTGATTGAATAATAGAGTCAACTCCGTAAACAGAAATGAGAGCCGGGATTGTTATTAGCAGAACTAAAACCGTGTCAATGACGTGCGCGCACAATCTAATCCAGAATCCGGCGTAGACAAAATTTCCAAAATCCTTCTCTTCAGTCATTTCATCCTCATGGTCATGCGAGTGCCCTTTTGCGAATCCCCTTCGCCGAACAATCAACGAAGTCGTATGCTCGTATACCGAAAACTGTCCGTCAACATGGCTTCAAGAAGTGGATAGCCACGCTCCGGGCAGCCCCGAATTCTATGAACGGAGAAATTTTCACACCCGGGCTCGTGCAAAAAAACCGGGCGGCGGGCCGGCTCAGCCATAACGTATAACCGCTCGATGTCAGCGTCGCCTGGCAGAGGCTTTTGGAGCAAGCCCGAATAAAACCAGCTTATTCCGGCAATTTGGCTTTGTCGTCAGCAGAAAAGCTTGCCCGGTTCCCAAACGCCACATCCTCGACTCCAAAATTTTTATGTCTGACAACGACCGTTCCAGCCAACTTGTCGTGCCAGCCCTGCTTTCTTGCATCAAAGGCAATCCAGATAAAGCCAAGGAAAAAAACAAGAGCTGATGGAATATAAGCAAAATACCTGCCTACACATTGCCCTGTAGATGGCTTTTCTCCAGTAACAGCGTCAACAATTTTTGCAGAAATTGCCATTTTCCCGGGAGTAGCCTGTCGGTACACCCAAAAAAGAACCACCGCAGTACCTGGCAGCACCACTGTAATAAAAAAATCCATTGGGCCAAGAAAGAGGTCATCCGAAAGAATGAGATAGTCATAGTCATCTCCATAAACAGAAATGACAGCAGGGATTGTTATTAGCGCAATTAAAACCGAGTCAATGACGTGCGCCCACAATCTAATCCAGAATCCGGCGTAGACAAAATTTCCAAAATTCTTCTCTTCAGTCACCGCATCCTCCCGATCATGACCTGTCAACAAGGATTCTCACTGGCAATGCGAGTGCCCTTTTGCGACTTCCTGCTTCTCCAAACATGGGAAGAGGCCGCATGTTCGTATAACGGAAACTGTCCGTCAACATGGCTTCAACAAGCGGATAGCCACGCTCCGGGTAGCCCCGAGTTCCGTTCAAAACAAACGTGGAGAGACACCTCTGTGCTACAATTCGCCCCCGATTTTGCTTCCAAAAAAAGTATTATCGGAGCGTCACCCCGCAGTTTGCAGGGTTTTGTGCTTGAAGTTCTGGAGGACAAAGGAATGAATGCAGAAATTGCTTCTTTTGAAGATGCCGCCGCATCTCTGGTTTTTACCGAGGCAGCGGCGACAAAGGTCAGGTCTCTGATAGAGGAAGAAAAAAACGACAACCTCATGTTGCGGGTTTTCATCAGTGGTGGCGGTTGCTCCGGTTTCCAATACGGCTTTACTTTTGATGAGAAAATCCAGGATGGAGATACCGAGGTAAAAAGAAACGGAGTGACTTTGCTCGTTGACCCGATGAGCTTTCAATACCTGACTGGCTCCGAGATTGACTTCACGGAAGGGCTTGAAGGTTCACAGTTCGTGATTCGCAACCCCAACGCGACAACCACGTGCGGTTGCGGTTCTTCTTTCTCGGTCTGAAAAAAATACGCCTTTCCCCCTTTCACCCTTTCATTTGAGGGTTCTGTCTCCTCAGGTTCTCCTCAGGACTGTTCCCTTGCTTTCCCAAGTAAATCGCCTGCCGGAATTGACTGCAGAACCTATCGGGAGGCACCCGCGATTGCCGAGTCCGCCAAGTCCTTGATGCGACTGAACATGGGGACGGTAGCTTCTGTAAAAGACTTGAGTTCCTGTTTTGGCAGAGGGCGCGCAGCCGGGAGATAGACCGTGAGGGGGTTTTTGTGTACCCCATTCACGCGGAACTCGTAATGCAAGTGCGAGCCTGTTGCGTAACCCGTAGAGCCCACATAACCGATCACCTCTCCCTGCTTTACCCGGCTTCCTTTGCTTTGGCCTCTTCTGAATTTTTGCAAATGTGCGAATAAAGTGCTGTAGCCACCCCCGTGGCGCATGATCACAACATTGCCATAGCCTTTTTTGACACCTCGGAAAATAATCTTGCCATCCCCGGAAGCGTGTACAGGGGTTCCGGCACGAGCTGCGTAATCCACTCCTCGGTGGGGTCTGACAACCTTGAAAAGTGGATGTATGCGCTTGGGATTGAATCGTGAACTGACCCGGGTGAATGTCACGGGATTTCTCAAAAAAGCTTTTCTGACGTTTAGCCCTGAAGAAGTGAAATACTCCCCTTTGCCGTTCGACTGCCGGTAGTACGCTATCTCGTACAGCTTGTTGCGGTTGTGGAACCTGACCGCCAACACTCTGCCGTCTCCCAGCTTTTTGCCATCCAGATATTCCTCTTCATAGAGCACGGCGAAACGATCTCCCGCACGAATGTCGTTCACGAAATCAATGTCCCAGGCCAGAACGTTCGCCATGGAAATGATCACCTTGTCTGACAAGCCGGCCTGTTGCGCATCCAGATAAAAAGAATTCCTTATTTCCCCGCTGGCAAATGCCGTTTTTTTCTCTATCACAAACTCTCGTTTGCTGGCTTGAAAACCGGCCTCATTTCTTTCCAGAACGTGATGCAGAGTCGGTCGTTTCTCATACACCAACGCGGTCAGGCGGCCAGAAGTTGATTCCATCTGCACAGTGCGATTCGGTAACAGCTGATTGAAAGGGTTCAGTTGTTTGCCTAGTGCCAACATATCGGGAATGGCCTCCCAGTGACCAGAACGGTGAAGAATGCCGGAAAGGGTGTCGTTTTTCTTGACTTTCAGACGCCGTACATCCGTTTTGATTTTCGGCTTGACAGGCGCAGCTTCCGGGTCTGCCAAAGGCACTGCTGCCAGCTGCACTGCTGTGGCCGTCGCTGCTTGGGCGCGGGGCTCCATCTGTGGCGCAGCTTCCGGGTCTGCCAAAGGCATTGCTGCCAACTGCACTGCTGTGACCGTCACTGCTCGGGCGCGGGGCTCCACCTGTGGCGCAGCTTCAGAGCTCGGCGATTGCAAAAGCTCCGCCTTGGTGTGCAGGGAAGGCGATGTCGCAGTGCTGCTGCCACCTGTCCCTGTCTGCTGTAGCTCTACCGCATCTTTCGTGTTTGCAAACAGCACGAAAGCAACCAAAGAGAAAAACAGAAGACCACTCCAACGTAGCTTCCTGGCCACATGCTCGCGCTTCAATTTCGTAACAGGCTTGATAATGGGTTTCCGTTTAATAGCGACTCTGCAAGCAACGCATGACCGTACCGCAACTGCCCGCAGACCAGAGCCAGTAACAGTACCGAACGCCAAACGGCAAGGATTCTATTATATTTTTATGCCTCACTGAACCATCCGCGAATGTTGCCTGCCACATCTCTGCAAAGCAAAAAACAACAGTCAGGCCAGTCAGGTTATAATAAACGCCCCAGTTGAACCATCGCACGACAAATTTTCAATTGGTATTTGGGAGATAAGCATCAATGTACACAGGCTCTAGATGAACACCCGAGGCGTATTTTCAAGACTCAGAGCCGGCTGGAGCCGAAATAGAGTTGCAAATGAAGATATTGGGCGCACCAGCCAAAGCGGTCACGTGGGAACTCCAAAGAGCGGCACTGGAAAAACTTTTTTCAGCCGCGTTGCGCATTGGGGGAAAAGAGTCCTGGGTTTCCAAAAGAAAGCCCCACAGTCAAATTTGGTTGGCAGCGTCATTACCGAAATCGAGAGTATCAACTCAAGAGCAAGTACCCCAGGCATAGCGACAAAGTCAGAAGGCTCCCAATCCTCGCAAGAAAGCCAATATTTGGATTCCTGGAAAATTCTTGGGGATCCTACTGTCACCCACCAATACCCCTTGCCTGAATGGCAAAAAGCCAAGGATGTAACAGACGAAATACAAGGTTCCCAGGCAAGACCCAATGCACCACCGCCATTACCTGTTGATGGTGCCGATAAAAAAGATTTTGTCATCCGCAACCGCAAGAAAAACATCAATGCACACAGGCTCTAGATGAACACCCGAGGCGTATTTTCAAGACTCAGAGCCGGCTGGAGCCGAAATAGAGTTGCAAATGAAGGTATTGGGCGCGCCAGCCAAAGCGGCCGCGTGGGAACTCCAAAGAGCGGCACTGGAAAAACTTTTTTCAGCCGCGTTGCGCAATGGGTGAAAAGAGTCCTGGGTTTCCAAAAGAAAGCCCCACAGTCAAATTTGGTTGGCAGCGTCATTACCGAAATCAAGAGTATCAGCTCAAGAGCAAGTACCCCAAGAGGCATAGTGACAAAGTCAGAAAGCTCCCAATCCTCGGGAGAAAGCTCCCAATCCTCGGGTTCCTGGGAAATTCTTGGGGATCTTCCTGTCACCCCCCACCCCTTGCCTGAATGGCAAAAAGCCAAGGATGTAACAGACGAAATACAAGGTTCCCAGGCAAGACCCAATGCTCCACCGCCATTACCTGTTAATGGCGCCGATAAAAAAGATTTTGTCATCCGCAACCGCAAGAAAAACATCAATGCACACAGGCTCTAGATGAACACCCGAGGCGTATTTTCAAGACTCAGAGTCGGCTGGAGCCGAAATAGAGTTGCAAATGAAGATATTGGGCGCGCCAGCCAGAGCGGTCGCGTGGGAACTCCAAAGAGTAGTACTGGAAAAACTTTTTTCAGCCGCGTTGTGCAATGGCTGAAAAGAGTCCTGGGGATCCAAAAGAAAGCCCCACAGTCAGATTTTGTTGGCAGCGTCATTACTGAAATCGAGAGTATCAGCTCAAGAGCAAATGCCCCAAGAAGCAAAGTGACAAAGTCAGAAGGCTCCCAATCCTCGCGAGAAAGCCAATATTTGGGTTCCTGGGAAACTATTGGGAATCCTTCTGCCCCCCCCCGACACCCCTTGCCTGAATGGCAACAAGCCACGACTGCGGACGAAATACAAGGTTCCCAGACAAGACCCGATACACCACCGCCATTACCGGTTGATGGTGCGGATAAAAAAGATTTTGTCATCCGCAAACACAAGCCACACATGAATGAATTCCTGGTCTGTAACAAAACTCCTGCCTACGACCTGACACCGGAGCGTGATTTTTTCAATGTGAAACTCGAATCCGAGTTTCTCAAGGCCGCCAAGGAGGTCGCAGTAGAAATTATGGATGAAGGTCGACAATCAGATGTCACACGACAAGGAACAGTTGCCAACCTGGTTTTCTATGAAATTACCAATGAAGATCAGTATGTGAACGAGTACTATCATCATGCATCTGCAGCAATGCGTTGTGCGATTGCCGAACATAACGATTATTGCAACGCAGATGCTGACAGCGATCTGGCAAGAGAACTGAAAGACAAGGTGACCATACCTTGGGATCAGCCTAAGCAAGAAGAACAGGTGATCGGTGAAATCAAGACCAAATTCAAGGATCAGTACAGGCATTTTCTCGCCGAGAAACTGCATAAGACAAATAAAGATAAAGCCTCCTTCCTCAAAAAGTTCAAGCCATGAAAATTGGCGGAAGAATTTGGCCGGGAGTCGTGTCTACAAATTTCACTTCCCTGCGAAAGGCCACGGTCAGGAAACCTGGAGCGGCTCTCAAAGCCAGATAAAATACCTGCCACGTGGCAGAACAGGAATAGCGGACATGGGGCTCACAGAGTCTGGCCTTGAAGAAAGAGCACTGGTTTTCAAAATGTTTCCGCACCTCTTCAATGTCTCATCGACATCCAGCTTGCCAGCCACCTGCCAAAGCTTCCACTGCAGCGGCGATTACCCTTCTGAGAAACAGTATCCCGACAAGACAAGGCGATAAAAAATGTATCAGGAAAAGACAGCCCTTGGCACGAAGAATGCCCATAAGAAAAGCCGCATTGAGGCGAGGAAAGGCTTCTTTTTGTCAGCGCGAAACCCGAAAAGGCAAAAGTTGGAAACCGTCAATTATCCTCTTCTGAAAAGCTCCTTCATGCCTCATGCAAAAACCTGCCTCTTATGAACAATGACGGGAATTACGGGCAGCAATTGCTCAGACTGGGAAGTTCCGCAGAGAAGCGGATCTCGGCTTTTTATGCTCGCGGAAATGAAAGTACAGTCGCACATATACAGAAACTCTGCTCCCCTCTTGCCGGTAAAAATGACTGCCAGATTTTTGTTTACGGTCCGGCACAGTGCGGCAAAACGCATTTGTTGCAGGCAGCATGCCGTGCCATGTCCGAAAGCAACCGGGACAGCGCGTATTTTTCCATAGCCAGACATTTGTCGAGCGGAACCCGATTTCTGGCCGGGCTGGAAAAGACTGCTTTTCTGGCAATCGATGACGTACACCTGGCTGGCGGAAAAGACCAGCTACAACTGCGACTGTTGCGACTGATCGAAGCAGTGCGAAACACTGGAGGCCGCTTACTGATCGGTAGTCAAAACGCGCCCCAAGATATAAAAAAAATATTGCCTGACCTGATGTCTCGCCTGACTTGGGGGGCGACTTACCGCTTGCGGGAAATTACAGACCACGACCGGGAAGACGCGGTTTTTTTTTCTTTGCCTCCCGGGGCTGCACGGTCACCGAAGCAACCGTGCGCTATATTTTGAACCACGCCCCCCGCGACACGTTTACGATTTGTGAACTGGTAAAACATCTGTGCCACTTGGCTCAGCAACAAAAAAAAACCATCACCGTGCCCTTCGTCCACGATTACCTAAACCTAAGCCCCACATAATTCAGCATTTTCACTCGCCCTACCTGCCCTGCTCGCCCTACCTGCCAACTTGAGCATCTTGCCGCTTTGGAGGGTTAAGTACTGCCGCGAAAACCCGAGAGGCAGTTCCAAAGGGGATTTCACAGATAACTCGAACATCCCCGGAAGGAAGCCAAGACTTCAGGGCTTCAGCGCCTCTGCCGGCCAGGAAACTGATCGCCGCTTGCTGCCAGGCATTTCCCGCTGCATTCGAGTTGATGCCGGGAATACACTCCTCAAGCACCCTTGCGAATCATCAACGTGCAACGAGTGGATGAGGTCTTGATTGTCCGATGTACGACCCAATCCGAACCAGGCAGCTCGAAAGGGGATTTCACAGATAACTCGAACATCCCCGGAAGGAAGCCAAGACTTCAGGGCTTCAGCGGCTCTGCCGGTCAGGAAACTGCTCGCCGCTCGCTGCCAGGCATTTCCCGCTGCCATTCGAGTTGATGCCGGGAATATGCTCCTCAAGCACCCTTACGAATCATCAACGTGCAACGAGTGAATGAGGTCTTGATTGTCCGATGTACGACCCAATCCGAACCGGGCAGTTCCAAAGGGGATTTCACAGATAACTCGAGCATCCCCGGAAGGAGGCCAAGACTTCAGTGCTTCAGTGCCTCTGCCGGCCAGGAAACTGCTCACCACGCCGCCAGGCATTTCCCGCATTCGGCCTTTTCACTCGTCCTGCTCGCCCTACCCACCTTGAGCATCTTGCCGCTTTGAGGGTTAGGTACTGCCGCGAAAACCCGAGAGGCAGTTCCAAAGGGAATTTTCACAGATAACTCGAACATCCCCGGAAGGAGGCCAAGACTTCAGTGCCTCTGCCGGCCAGGAAACTGCTCGCCGCTCGCTGCCAGGCACTTCCCGCATTCGGCACTTTCGCTTGCCCTGTTCGCCCTACCCACCTTGAACATCTTGCCGCTTTGGAGGGTTAGGTACTGCCGCGAAAATCCGAGAGGCAGCTCCAAAGGGGATTTCACAGATAACCCGAACATCCCCGGAAGGAGGCCAAGACTTCTGCCGGCCAGGAGACTGCCCACCACGCTGCCAAGCACTTCCATCTGCCATTCGAGTTGATGCCGGGAATACGCTCCTCAAGCACCCTTGCGAATCATCAACGTGCAACGAGTGGATGAGGTTTTGATTGTCCGATGTACGACCCAATCCGAACCGGGTAATTCGAAAGGGGATTTCACAGATAACCCGAACATCCCCGGAAGGAGGCCAAGACTTCTGCCGGCCAGGAAACTGCCCACCACTCGCTGCCAGGCATTTCCCGCTGCATTCGAGTTGATGCCGGGAATACGCTCCTCAAGCACCCCTGCGAATCATCAACGTGCAACGAGTGAATGAGGTCTTGATTGTCCGATGTACGACCCAATCCGAACCGGGCAGTTCCAAAGGGGATTTCACAGATAACTCGAACATCCCCGGAAGGGGGCCAAGACTTCAGTGCTTCAGCGCCTCTGCCGGCCAGGAAACTGCTCACCACGCCGCCAGGCATTTCCCGCATTCGGTCTTTTCACTCGCCCTGCTCGCCCTACCTGCCAACTTGATCATCTTGCCGCTTTGGAGGGTTAGGTACTGCCGCGAAAACCCGGGCCGGCAACTCGAAAGGGAATTTTCACAGATAACCCGAACATCCCCGGAAGGAGGCCAAGACTTCAGTGCTTCAGTGCCTCTGCCGGCCAGGAAATTGCTCGCTGCTTGCTGCCAGGCACTTCCCGCTGCCATTCGAGTTGATGCCGGGAATACGCTCCTCAAGCACCCTTGCGAATCATCAACGTGCAACGAGTGGATGAGGTCTTGATTGTCCGATGTACGACCCAATCCGAACCAAGCAGCCCCAAAGGGGATTTCACAGATAACCCGAACATCCTCGAGAGGAGGCTAAGACTTCTGCCGGCCAGGAAACTGCTCACCACTCGCTGCCAGGCACTTCCCGCTACCATTCGAGTTGATGCCGGGAATACACTCCTCAAGCACCCTTGCGAATCATCAACGTGCAACGAGTGGATGAGGTCTTGATTGTCCGATGTACGACCCAATCCGAACCAGGCAGCCCCAAAGGGGATTTCACAGATAACCCGAACATCCTCGAGAGGAGGCTAAGACTTCAGTACTTCAGTGCCTCTGCCGGCCAGGAAACTGCTCGCCTCTCGCTGCCAGGCACTTCCCGCATTCGGCCTTTTCACTCACCCTGCTCGCCCTACCTGCCAACTTGAGCATCTTGCCGCTTTGGAGGGTTAGGTACTGCCGTGAAAACCCGGGCAGGCGGCATTCGGCACTTTCACTCGCCCGACTCGCCCTGCTCGCCTTGAGCATCTTGCCGCTTTGGAGGGTTAGGTACTGCCGCGAAAACCCGGGCAGGCAGTTCCAAAGGGAATTTTCACAGATAACTCGAACATCCCCGGAAGGAGGCCAAGACTTCAGTGCTTCAGTGCCTCTGCCGGCCAGGAAACTGCTCGCTGCTCGCTGCCAGGCACTTCCCGCTGCCATTCGAGTTGATGCCGGGAATACGCTCCTCAAGCACCTTTGCGAATCATCAACGTACAACGAGTGAATGAGGTCTTGATTGTCCGATGTACGACCCAATCCGCACCAAGCAGTTCCAAAGGGGATTTCACAGATAACTCGAACATCCTCGGAAGGAGGCCAAGGCTTCAGCGCCTCTGCCGGCCAGGAAACTGCTCGCCACTTGCTGCCAGGCACTTCCCGCTGCCATTCGAGTTGATGCCGGGAATACGCTCCTCAAGCACCCTTGCGAATCATCAACGTACAACGAGTGGATGAGGTCTTGATTGTCCGATGTACGACCCAATCCGAACCAGGCAGATCAACGTGAGTCCTGGCTTCATGTTCGGCGTAAATCAACGCACGCACACTCATCAGTTCTGGTCGGCTGCCCAGTAGCTGTAAGGTTTTTTCCAACAAGTCGCCATGAAAGGGTGGGTCAAGAAAAACGATGTCGTATTGCTTTTTACAGGTGCGAATGAATGATGAGGCACTGGATCTCACGGTTTTTATGTTGCTGACACCAAGGTTTTCCACCTCGGCTTTCATGCGCAAATAGGTTTGCCTGTCTTTCTCCACCAAGGTGGCGCACCTTGCACCACGAGACACTGCTTCCAAACCCAAGGCACCGCTCCCGGCAAAAAGATCCAGACACGCCGCCCCGTCAATATAAGGTGTGAGAAAATTAAAAAGCGTTTCACGAACGCGGTTTGCCGTAGGGCGCATGTCCGGCCTGTCGCTGGCGAATTGCAGTTTCCGCCCGCGCCACTGACCAGCAATGATCCGCAGCTTGGCGATTTTCTGCTTCACGGGGCTTCGCCGACTATCACCGTAACAGTTTTGCCAAAGTTCATCCGCTCGCGAAACGCCTCAATGACCTGACCACGGCTTTGCGCCTGGACACGAGGAATATACGTGTTCAGCGTATCCAGTGGCAGATCATAAAACGCGATTCTCGCAACCTGCCGCATCAGACTTGAGTTGCTGGCAAAACGCAAAGGGAACCCACCTGCCAGACTTTGCTTTGCCAGACTCAAATCCGACTCGGAAGGACCTTCGCTCACAAAGTCTGCGAGCACTTGCTCGGCCACCTGCAAAGCCGTACTGGCCGCATCGTTTCGGGTCTGAAAAGCAGCCATAAAGGAACCTCTGGAAAGACCTGAAGAAAAGTAGCTGTAGGCGTTGTATGCCAGGCCACGTTTAACGCGAATCTCCTCAAGCAACCTGGAGCCAAAGCCACTCCCGCCGAGAATGAAATTCCCAAGATAGAGGGGAACGTTGAGCGAATCATCCGCTTGTGTCGCCAGTTGCCCGATCAAAACATGGCTCTGCTTGGCAGGATAATCAATACGCACCGTTTTGCTTGCCTGCAAATCAGAGACAGCTGGCGGCGGGAGCGGCTTCTTGCCACGCTTGAACGCGCCGGAAATCTGCTCTGCGATGCGCTCAACGCGAGTGACAGGCAAGTCACCGACAAAAACCAGTTTCAGATTCTCCGCTATGTAGTAACGCTGGTAAAAATTCCGGATCGCGCGCCGAGTCAACCTTTTGACGCTGTCCTCATAGCCACCACTCGGGTGCGCGTAAGGATGGTCACCGTACAATTCCTGTGCCAAGCGAATTCCGGCAAGAACCCCGGGGTTTTCACGACGCTTTTTGATCAAGGTCAGCCGTTCCAGACGTAGCCTGTCCAGACTGCCTTGCGGAAAATCCGGGCGCGTCAGCACCATCGTAAAAGTTTGCAAAGCCGGCATCAGACTGGCTTCCTCGGTCAGGCTCCGCAAAGAGAATTCAGCACGATCCAGGCTGGCAAATGCTCCGTACTTCGCTCCCACCTCGGCAAAGCGGCGGTATATTTCTGCCGCCTTGTTCCCGCCCGCTCCCTCTTCCAGGATCTCCGTGACAAAAACGGCAAGCCCGTAATCCGAGCCATCCCGGACACTGCCCGCGCCAAAAAGCAAAGAAATGTCCACCATCGGAAGCCCGGGAACATACACAAAATAGACACCACTTCCGGACGGCGTCACCCAATGCTGTATTTCCGGCTGGGCACGCACAGAAAAGCTGCTGGCGAGCAAGCACAACCCCACCAAAGCGTATGAAAGCGGCTGACAAAGACACACGCAGCCTTTGTCACACAAGCGCGACAACCCGTTCCAGAGAAAATGCACGGCCTACTTCCGGACGTCCTGTACTGTGATTTCTTCTGGCTCCAGGACGGCAACCGTCCGAGTACGCGGCACCAGATATTTCCGCGCAGCTTCCTGAACTTGCTGCGCTGTCACTGTTTTTAAACGCTCGGGAAAACCAAATGCTTCCCTCCAACTGAACCCGGATGCCTCCAACCTGCCAAGAGCGCGCGCCTGACCCGTCACAGAGTCCTGCTTATAGACGGAATCAGCAGTAATCCGAATTCTGGCAAGCCGCAACTCATCTTCCGTCACCGGCTCGCTTTTGAGCTTCTCAAGCTCCTCGTAAATGACGCTTTCCAAGGTGCTGATGCTGGTGTTTTCTGCCGAGATACCATAAAGCACAAACAAATCGTCAAAGCGCGAATACGCATCGTACGCAACACCAATGCTTAGCGCGACTGCGTCTTCCAGAACCAGCCGGTTGTACAGCCTGGAAGTTCGCCCACTGCCGAGTATGGAAGCCAGCATGGCCAGACTGTCGCTGTCAGCTTGCAAGTCTGCGTCATGCAAACCAGGCGCGCGATAACCGATCAGAATGTAGGGTTGAACCGCCGGCGCCAGCAATTCAACGCGGCGCTCGCCACTTTGCGGGGCTTCACGCCTGGTTTTGCGTGTCGGCAATTGGCGTTTCCCAATGGGCGCCAAATAACGCTGCGCCTGCTCATAAACCTCCATCGGACGCACGTCTCCCACGACGACAACGGTCAGATTGTTCGGTGCATACCAAGATTGATACCAACTGCTGGCATCCGCCAAAGTCATGGACTCCAGGTCATTCATCCAGCCAATGACCGGGTGGTGATACGGACCATTATTAAAAGCGGTGGCATAAAACTGCTCGAGCAACCTGGAATGAGGATTGTCGTCCACCCGTGAACGCCTCTCCTCTTTCACGACTTCCAACTCTTTCCGGAAATCAGCCTCCTGAAAACGCACACCGGTCATGCGATCTGTTTCAATTTCAAAACTCAGAGACAAACGACTGGCTTCAAACATTTCGTAGTAAGCCGTGTAATCAGAACTCGTGAAAGCGTTGTAACGCCCCCCCTCCTGCTTGATACGCTGCGTCAGCTCCTGCTCCGAGTATTTTTCAGTTCCTTTGAACATCATGTGTTCGAGCAAATGCGAAACCCCGGTAATACCGCTGTGTTCATCCGCAGAGCCAACCCGGTACCAGAACTGCGTCAGCACCACCGGCGCACGGTTCACCTCCATGACAATCACTTTCGCGCCGTTTTCCAAAAGGAATTCGCTAACGCCATGCTCCTGATCCGTGACAAATTGCGGCTTCACAACCGCCATCGGCTCATCAGGCACGACAGCGTCGCCCGTCAGCTCCCCCTCAAGCCCAGAGGTGCTGCAAGCAGTGAGCCACTGGAGACAAAGGAAACAAAGAAGGCAAGGAAGGCAAAAAGACCAAAGCCAAGTTTTTTTCATGGACGCGATTATAATTCAGCGGCGAAGGCGAAAAACCGATCTCGGTCATTAAGGACCGCTTTCAGCAGACCTTCAACACACAAGACACACAAGCTTCAAAATCACACGACATGGCAGAGAAAAAAGGTTTCTGGGGAAACTTGGGCAAGCGTTTTGCAAAAACGCGGCACAACCTGGTCGGTGGACTCACGACCCTGTTCTCACAAAAAAAAGGCATTGATGAAGAAGTCTTGCAAGAAATAGAGGATCGCCTGCTACTTGCCGATGCCGGAATGTCAGCCACAGAAAAGATTGTGGAAGCATTACGCAAGCGCAACCAAAAGGAAAAAATCACTGACCTGAAACAAGCACTTGTGGTTTTGCAGCAGGAAATTCACACCCTCCTGCAGCCTTGCCAGGTAGCCCTGGAAGTCAAAGCAGAAACAAAGCCCTTCGTCATTCTGATGGTCGGCATCAACGGCGCAGGCAAAACTTCAACAGCCGGAAAACTGGCCGCGCAATTCGTCTCTGAAGGACGCAGCGTATTGCTTGCCGCCGGTGACACCTTCCGCGCAGCCGCAGTCGAACAGCTCCGCAACTGGGGAGAACGGTGTCAGGTACCAGTGGTTTATCAAGATGGCAACGCAGATAGCGCCGCAGTGATCCATGATGCGATGTGCAAAGCGCAGGCAGCGGGCAGCGACATTCTGATTGCCGACACTGCCGGCCGCCTGCACAACCGGGAAGGACTGATGCGCGAACTGGAAAAAATCAAACGCGTCCTGGGCAAACTGGATGCCAAGGCTCCACACGAGATCTTGCTGGTCATCGATGCCAATAACGGCCAAAACGCCTTACAGCAAGCCAAAGAATTCCACCGCATCATGGGAGTGACCGGCATCGTGATCACCAAGCTTGACGGCAGTGCCAAAGGCGGAATCATGCTGGCGATTGCACGCGAGCTCGGCCTGGCCATCCGCTTTCTTGGAGTCGGCGAGAAGCCCGGTGACCTGAAAGCATTTGACGCCGAATGGATTTCTCGCTCTTTGGTGGAAGGGTCGTCATAATACCCACCAACATCTGACAAGGAGGAAAAACTATGAGAGCTGTTAATTTACGCATTTTGGTAGCCGTGACATTGCTGGCCGTATTCTTTCTGATCTCCGGATTCGGAGACATCGGAAGCCCGAAAGTACGCGCAGGAACCGTCTCTGACCCATTCCCGGCTCCCGAGTTCACACAACAGGACGCCGGAGCGTGGCTGAATTCCCCACCCCTGAAAATCGCCGACCTGCGTGGAAACGTGGTACTCATCGATTTTTGGACTTTTGAGTGCTGGAACTGTTACCGATCCTTTCCCTGGCTGAACTCACTGCAACACGAGTACGAAGCAAAAGGTCTGAAAGTCATAGGGGTACACACCCCGGAATTCGACCGCGAGAGAGACGTACGCAGAGTGGCAGCAAAAATGAAGGAATTTGAACTGGATCACCCGGTCATGATTGACAATGACTCCGCCTACTGGAAAAAAATGCGCAACCGCTTCTGGCCAGCCTTTTACATACTGGGCAAAAAAGGACGGGTACGCGGCGTGTACTACGGGGAAACACACGCCGGTGACAGACGCGCCAAGAAAATCGATAAACTGGTGCGCAAGCTACTGGCCGAAGGATAATGAGCCCGACACACAGCCGGCCAAGTCTGGCCGGCCAGGCGAGCATCCGGCGTAGAGACAATGCCAGAAAGTAACTAACTGAGTTGACGCCGGAGAGGTACCGAAGTGGTCACAACGGCGCTGATTCGAAATCAGATGGTCGGCGAGAGCCGGCACGCGGGTTCGAATCCCGCCCTCTCCGCCATGCACGTTTCACCTTTTTGGGGGGAAAATCAAAATAAACTAACAGTTTTTCAAAACAAAAACATTCGCAGAACTTGGCACCAAGAAGAATGGTTTTATTCTGTGGTGGATATTATCGCTGTGCTGACTGATAGTCCTACGCCAAGGAAATATTGGGGGAAAATAAAAGACAGGGAATTTACCAAATTTCAGTTGTCCCCAATTTGGGGACAACTGAAATTATTATCAAAAGATGGCAAAAAATACACGACTGATTGTGCAAATACTAAAGGAGTTCTTCGCCTAATCCAATCCATTCCCTCAAAAGTGGTCACAACGGTGCTGATTCGAAATCAGATGGTCGGCGAAAGCCGGCACACGGGTTCGAATCCCGCCCTCTCCTCCATACGCCTTCATTCTTGTCAATTGTCATTCTCAGCCCGTTTTTGCCACTACCTAGAATATCAACGTGCGAGCTTTGGATAGCAAAAAGCCAACCAGACTCCAAACAGCACCTTTCAGCAGGCGCGCTTCTTCTGGTAGAAAAAAAAGATAAACATGCCATTCAGGTGAGATAATGACTCAAGACGTAGCACA
Source organism: uncultured candidatus Poriferisulfidus sp. (assembly GCA_965215765.1). GTDB lineage: Bacteria > Pseudomonadota > Gammaproteobacteria > Poriferisulfidales > Oxydemutatoraceae. Next base: position 2,879,947 of record OZ244118.1, read on the forward strand.
GCAAACAGAAATAGACTTTGTACAGGATACGTCGAGCATGTGCACTAGGCGTGTACAGGAATGTGATTTTTCATTATTACACGGTGATTGCAACAACCTGATAAAGACAATAGAAACTGGCTCAATTGATTTAATTGCAACAGACCCACCATACGAGATAAATTTTGAAAACAACGGCTGGGACAAGCCAAACTCCCTTAACTGGAATTTTCTGGCAACAGAGTTCAGAAGAATATTAAAACCTGACGGTTCACTGCTAATCTTTCAAGGGTGGTCTCAAGTGTGTGAGACTAAAAGCATATTGGACAAATACTTCTTTCTGAAGAACTGGATTATATATGACAGAATCAAAGGTAGAGGTGCTAAAACCAATTTGGTATCCACCAGAGAGGATATTTTATGGTATTTAGTTGATGAAAATAAATACACATATAACAAGGTGCCTTCTACAATTAAAAAGAAAACAGGAGGAAGTATTGGCAACAGAAACGGAAATGCGTACAGAGCGTTGTCGAATGTATGGACAGACATATCACCCATAGTTCCATGGTCAAAAGAAAGAGTTAAACATCCAACACAAAAGCCACTATCAATCATGGAACGGATACTCACTGTATTTTCTAACGAAGACAGTAATGTCCTGGATCCATTTATGGGTAGTGGCACTACAGCAGTAGCTTCCAAAAGACTAAACAGAAACTTCATCGGGTTTGAAAGCAATCGGGAATATTACGATATAAGTAAAAAAAGAATGGATAATTTATGACTGATTAATTCAGGGATAGGATTCTAACCCTCAACACTAGGCAGTTAACACTGTTGGCATAATCTCAAGTCCAAAGATGGGAAAACTGCGTGACAGCGCGGCACACGAAAAATTAGGTGAGTACAACAAAAAAAGCGAAAGTTTTTTACTTGGTCGTGAGACTTTTTAGTAAAGCAACTCAGTAAGCACCGCTGAAAGTAGCTGCTGGGGCACTATTCATTTTCCCTAGTTCCTGGCTGCTGATGTAAGGAAGGCATCACATGCAACAGCTTCCCAAATAGTCGAACCCATACTCCCCTGTCCACAAAGTCGACGCTTGGGTCTGCAACATTGACGGCTTCGTGTGTTTCAACCACTCCTATGGTGCCTTTGCAGCTCACATCCGCACTTGTTCTGCGTCTCGGCATGGTACGAGTTCTTCTCGCAGTTGCGCTTCAATGTTGGTGACCTGTTGTTACCTTTCTCCGGTTTTTAGCAGAGCCATTCTTGCGCAAGCGACTCTGCATGCCAGCCGGGTTGGCCATGTAGGTTGATCCATGGCACAGAGGTGGTGCAAGTTGTTTCCACTGACTGTGCTGACGCGACGGTGGCTCAGATGATTACGACCAAGCTTTAGATGGGTTCCTCACACACACCCGACGCGAATGACGTCAGGCACAGTCCCTGTAGTCCTTAGGCAAGCATTTTCTGGTACGACCTATCCCGATGGTGATTTCGCCACAATGCTGCAGGCAATCGTAGCCAACGAACAACTCGCGCAAGCGTCGTAACGCACCGCCGCCAAGCGCCTCTGATGCCAAGCTCTGCAATGACCACTGCGATCACGCACGGGATTGGTCAGCCATCCGCTTTCTTGGAGTCGGCGAGAAGCCCGGTGACTTGAAAGCATTTGATGCCGAATGGATATCTCGCTCTTTGGTGGAAGGGTCGTCATAATACCCACCAACATCTGACAAGGAGGAAAAACTATGAGAGCTGTTAATTTACGCATTTTGGTAGCCGTGGCCTTGCTGGCCGTATTCTTTCTGATCTCCGGATTCGGAGACATCTGGAGCCCGAAAGTACGCGCAGGAACCGTCTCTGACCCATTCCCGGCTCCCGAGTTCACACAACAGGACGCCGGAGCGTGGCTGAATTCCCCACCCCTGAAAATCGCCGACCTGCGCGGAAACGTGGTACTCATCGATTTTTGGACTTTCGAGTGCTGGAACTGTTACCGATCCTTTCCCTGGCTGAACTCACTGCAACACGAGTACGAAGCAAAAGGTCTGAAAGTCATCGGGGTACACACACCGGAATTCGACCGCGAGCGAGACGTACGCAGAGTGGCAGAAAAAATGAAGGAATTTGAACTAGATCACCCGGTCATGATTGACAATGACTCCGCCTACTGGAGAAAGATGCGCAACCGCTTCTGGCCAGCCTTTTACATACTGGGCAAAAAAGGGCGGGTACGCGGCGTGTACTACGGGGAAACACACGCCGGTGACAGACGCGCCAAGAAAATCGACAAACTGGTGCGCAAGCTACTGGCCGAAGGATAATGAGCCCGACACACAGCCGGCCGACCGGCCTTGGCAAGTACCCTGCTCTACAGTAGAGACAATGCCAGAAAGTAACTAACTGAGTTGACGCTGGAGAGATACTGAAGTGGTCACAACGGCACTGATTCGAAATCAGATGGTCGGCGAGAGCCGGCACGCGGGTTCGAATCCCGCCCTCTCCGCCATACGCGTTTCATCTTTTTGGCGGGAAAATCAAAACAATTGGTTGATTTGTAATGCTTAATAATTCTTATTAAAAATAGGGTCAAGATAACTTTAGAGGCGTATTAATGGGGATTATGAAAAATCAAAATAAACTAACAGTTTTTCAAGACAAAAACATTCGCAGAACTTGGCACCAAGAAGAGTGGTTTTATTCTGTGGTGGATATTATCGCTGTGCTGACTAATAGCCCTACACCAAGGCAATATTGGGGGAAAGTAAAAGACAGGGAATTTACCAAACCTCAGTTGTCCCCAATTTGGGTACAACTGAAATTATTATCAAAAGATGGCAAAAAATACATGACTGATTGTGCAAATACTAAAGGAGTTTTTCGCATAATCCAATCCATTCCCTCAAAAAAAGCCGAGCCTTTTAAAATTTGGCTGGCACAAGTCGGCAAAGAACGGCTTGATGAAATAGAAAACCCAGTGCTGGCACAAGAGCGAATGAAGGCGATTTATGAGCAAAAAGGTTATCCAAAAGATTGGATTGATAAACGTTTGCGTGGTATTGCTATTCGTCAAAACTTAACCGATGAATGGCAAGAAAGAGGCATTAGTGGGCAAAAGAATTATGCTATTTTAACGGCTGAAATTTCCAAAGCCACTTTTGGGATGACACCCAGTGAATATAAAAATTTGAAAAATATACCTGAAAAATCTAAAACAAGCCTGCGTGATAACATGGATGACTTAGAATTGATTTTTACGATGTTAGGCGAACGCGTAACCACTGAAATTTCTAAAGGGGAAAACCAAATACTTTAGAAGAGAACAAAAATGTTGCTAAACGAGGTGGCACAGTAGCGGGTAATGCCAGAAAAGACACGGAAAGGGAATTGGACAAAAGTGTTGTAAATTCTGGTAATTTATTAAATTTGAATAAAAAATTGCAGTAATTGTGAACGAAACAACAACCAGAGCAGAATTTATTGACCCACAACCTGTAAGAGGAAATACTATGAGAGTTGTTAATTTACGCCTTTTGGTAACCGTGCATTGCAGGCCGTATTCTTGCTAATCTCAGGGTTCGGAGACATCGGGAGCCCGAAAGTACGCGCAGAAACCATCTCTGTCCCATTCCCGGCTCCCGAGTTCACACAACAGGATGCCGGAGCATGGCTGAAATCCCCACCCCTGAAAATCGCTGATCTGCGCGGAAACGTGGTACTCATTGATTTTTGGACTTTCGAGTGCTGGAACTGTTACCGATCCTTTCCCTGGCTGAACTCACTGCAACGCGAGGAGGAGTTGCTACGCGAACTGGAAAAAATGTGCAACCAGGTTCCTGGCCTGCCGTTTACGTACTGGGCAAATAAAGGGCAGGTATGCGCCGGGTACACGGGACAGCACACGCCGGTGACATGCGCTCAAAAAAACCGACAAATTGGTGCGTAAGCTACTGGCCAAACGGTAATGAGCTTGACACGCATTCTGCTCAGCTTGGCGAGTATCTGGGTCTACAACAGATACAATGGCAAGAAGTAACAGGTTGGTACCGGAAAGGAGCCAAAGTGGTCACAACAGCACTGACTCGAAACCAAGTGGTAGGCGGAAGCCGACACGCGGGAACGAATCCCGCCCTCTCCGGCATACGCCTTAATCTTGTCAATTGTCATTCTCAGCCCGTTTTTGCCACTACCTAGGATATCAACTTGCGAGCTTTGGATAGCAAAAAGCCAACCAGACTCCAGACAGCACCTTTCAGCAGGCGTACTTCTTCTGGTAGAAAAAAAAGATAAACATGCCATTCAGGTGAGATAATGACTCAAGACGTAGCACAGCAAACAGAAATAGACTTTGTATAGGATACGACGAGCATGTGCACTAGGCGTGTACAGGAATGTGATATTTCATTGTTACATGGTGATTGCAACAGTCTGATAAAAACGATAGAAACTAGCTCAATTGATTTAATTGCAACAGACCCACCTTACGAGATAAATTTTGAAAACAACGGCTGGGATAAGCCAAACTCCCTTAATTGGAATTATCTGGTAACAGAGTTCAGAAGAATATTAAAACCTGACGGTTCACTGCTAATCTTTCAAGGGTAGTCTCAAGTGTGTGAGACTAAAAGCATATTGGACAAATACTTCTTTTTGAAGAACTGGATTATATATGATAGAATCAAAGGTACAGGGGCTAAAACCAATTTAGCATCTGCCAGAGAGGATATTTTATGGCATTTAGTTGATGGAAATAAATACACATATAACAAGACGCCTTCTACAATTAAAAAGAAAACAGGAGGAAGTATTGGCAAAAGAAACGGAAATGAGTACAGAGCTTTGTCGAATGTATGGACAGACATATCACCCATAGTTCCATGGTCAAAAGAAAGAGTTAAACATCCAACACAAAAGCCACTATCGATTATGGAACGGATACTCACTGTATTTTCTAACGACGGGCAGTAATGTGCTGGATCCGTTTATGGGTAGCGGCACTACTGCTGTAGCTCCCAAAAGACTAAACAGAAACTTCATCGGATTCGAAAGCAATAAGGAGTATTACGACATAAGTAAAAAAAGAATGAATGATTTATGACTGATGAATTCAGGAACAGGCACCAACCTTCAACGCTTGGCAGTTAAGCACTGTTGACATAATCTGAAATCTATACTACGCTACGGTATATGAACGAATTCACGTTCAGACTCAAAGACGGGAACTTGCAACGAGATGCGCTGGATTCGATGGTGTCTCCTCCTGATGCGCTGTACCGAAAGCAGTTTGCGGTATCAAGAATGAAAGTTGCGTAAGCCGGAAGAAAGGAGTGGATTGATGAAATGAAAAAGCCTGCCAGCCCGAATTGGGTAAATAAGACTGTTTGGACGGGAGACAACTTGCCCATCATGCGGGGCATGAACTCTGCTTCCGTTGATCTCATCTACCTTGACCCTCCGTTTAACTCAAAGGCCGATTATGCCGCCCCCATTGGCAGCATAGCGGCGGGCGCAGCATTCAAGGACACTTGGACCTTGTGTGATATTGACGTTACGTGGTTGGATTTGTTGGAACTGAAACACCCTGCTCTGTATCGTGTCATCCGCGCAGCCATAAACAATAGCGACAAGTCTTACTTGATCTACATGGCAGTTCGATTGCTTGAAATGAAGCGGCTCCTTAAACCGACCGGATCACTATATCTGCATTGCGACCCAACCATGAGCCATTACCTGAAGATAATGCTTGATGCCTTGTTTGGACGAAACAACTACCGAAATGAAATCATTTGGTGCTACACAGGGCCAACATCAAATAAGGCAAAGCAACTGCCACGAAAACATGATGTGATCTTCTGGTACTCATCTGGGGATGAATGGATGTTTAATTCAGACGATATCCGCATCCCATACAGTGGAAAAACCATGAAAAGAAGGCACTATTCCGAGGGGACAAGTGGAATCGTTTCACCATCAGCCCCTGATGAAGTAAGAAACGAGAAGGAAGTTATTGAAAACTTTGGGAAGGGGAAAATCCCTGAATCGTGGTGGCGTGACATAGCTGCGCTCACAAGTCAAAAAGAACGTACGGGTTTTGCTACTCAAAAACCGTTATCGCTCCTGGAACGAATTGTCAAAGCATCGTCCCACGCAGGTGATGTGGTCTTTGATCCCTTTTGTGGATGTGCCACCACACTGGTGGCAGCAGATCGTCTACAACGCGCGTGGATAGGCATTGACATCTCGCCAAAAGCGGTGGAACTCGTTGTTGACCGTATTAAGGATGATCAGGGTCTCTTTGAGGAGGTGGTTCATCGAACAGATAACCCCAAGCGAACAGACTTAGGTGACCTTAAACCATATAACTCACCGGGAAATAAAGAAATGCTGTACGGCAAACAAAAAGGCTACTGTAACGGATGCAAGGTACATTTTGAGGAGAGACACTTGGAAGTAGACCATATTATTGCGGAATCTGTTGGTGGAACGAATCATATTGATAACCTGCAACTGCTATGTGGTAATTGTAACCGGGTCAAAGGCAATCGTGGGCAGGAGTACTTGATTTCAAGGATTAACGAACGACTCACAACCTATGGCAAGCCTAAAGGGGAGCAAGCTTGAATAGGATGAACCGTTAAACCGGTCTTTGAAGTCATTGAGCACCGGCTGTCAACCTTTCATCCTCTAACCACGCCGAAAAAATACAGCCCGCTAAGGGTAATAAGCGGAAAGGAGGACAAATAGTGAAGTACAAAAATTGGAGGCAAATTTTGACTTTATGTTTTAATTGTGTCTAGTTATCTGTAAGGCACCGCATAATACATGAGTATAAACATTATGCAAAATTTGAAAGAAAAATATATTGAAAGAGTGCGGGAATTAATACGCATGGCTGTTGATATGAAAAGCGACCGTCATAACACGGAAGGTAAATTTACGAACGAGACATATTATAAATGGGCCACTAGTTGTAAATCTTTATTGAATAGTATGACTGGGCAGAGTAGTGATTTTTACCAAGATTTTGTTAATATCTTAAAATATAGATCACCCATGCTTCGTTTAGCTGCCGGCATTGGGATTCTAAATGCACTAAAAGAAGAAATTGAATCGGGTCTTTTGGTAAGTGTACAAACACTGGCTCTTTCTGAAGTTTTTAGTGACTTTTTAGAAATGGCAGAACATTTACTCGAAAGCGGATATAAAGACCCAACCGCTTCTCTAATTGGAGCGGTTTTAGAAAATGGGCTACAGAAGCTGGCTGAAAAAAATAATATCCCTCTAAAGCCACGAGATGATATTTCAGCCTTAAACACGAAATTGGCAGACAAAAAAATATATACCAGATTGACACAATCTCAAATCCAAGCATGGAAAAAGCTACGTGACAATGCGGCTCATGGAAAATTCGCTGAGTATGATGAAAAGGATGTAAAGGCTTTTCTTGACGGGACGAGAGCCTTCTTAGTAAAGCATCTCAGCTAACATCATTCAAAGCAGCTGCGGATGGCGGCGCAGATTTGTCCTAGTTCTTCGTTGCTGATGATGTAGGGCGGCATCACGTACACCAGCTTTCCAAAGGGTCGGATCCAGACTCCTTTGTCCACAAAATGGGCGCACAGGGCTGGTACATCGACGGTTTCGTGTGTTTCAACCACTCCTATGGCACCTTTGCAGCGCACATCTGCGACTTGCTCTGCGTCTCGGCATGGGGCAAGTTCTTCGCGCAGCTGCGCTTCAATGTTGGTGACCTGTTGCTGGCATGCTCCGGTTTTTAGCAGATCCATCTTGCGCAAGCGACTCTGCATGCCAGCGGGTTGGCCATGTAGGTTGGCCCGTGGCACAAGACGTAGGGTGGGTTGTCGCTGATTGTGCTGGCAATTTCGGCGGTACATACGGTTGCGGCCAGGCTCAGATAGCCGCCGCTCAGTGCCTTGCCTACGCAAATGATGTCGAGCGCGATTTCTGCATGCTCGCAGGCAAACATTTTTCCGGTGCGACCGAAGCCGGTGGCGATCTCGTCACAAATCAGCAGGCAGTCGTAGCGGTCGCACAGATCGCGCAAGCGTCTAAGCGCATGCCGCCAGTGCCTTGGACGATGGACTCGATGATGACCGCGGCGATTTCACGGCAGCGGCGATCCACGACTACCTCCAGCCAATGACTGCGTGATCTTCACTCGGTGCGGAGACAAGAATGTTTTGCGGTAGCAGGTGACAGAAAAACCGGTGCATCCCGCTTTCTGGATCGCAAAGGGACATGGCAGTTAACGTGTCTACGTGGTAGCCACCATGGACGGTCAGCAGATTGCGTTTACCCCGGGATTTATTGACTTGCCCGTGCTGGAGCTATTACCGACCCTTTCCCCAGCTGAACAGTCTGCAACACAAGCACCCCACTAAAGCCTGAAAGCCACAGGGATTCACACTCAGAATCGAGTGCACAGGAAACGTGCGTTGAGTGACAGAAAGAAGGGATTTGAATTAGACTGAACTACCAGGTCACGAGTGATAAAGGATCCGCCTAATGAAGAAAATGCGCAACCGATTCTGGCCAGCCTATTACATACTGGACAAAAATGGCCGGGATCGCGACGTGCATGACGGAGAAACACAAGGCAGTGACGTACACACCAAAAAATCGACAAATGCCGAAAAATAGCAAGATTGCCCTGTGTTGCTAGCTGGCAAAAGTTCATTCAGGCAGGTCGCAACTTAATGAAACTACATATCGCTTATGACAAAGTCGAGCCCTATCCACTGCTGAGAACAGAGGAACCGACCTTGCTGCAAGTCCCTGAAAAAAAATGCAAGAGACAAACAACCTTATATTCGCTACACAGACAAAAAAGAGCGGAAAGAGGTGGTCATCAACCAACAGATCCGGTTGTCCGGGATACCCCCCCCGCTTACGACTACAAATTAGGCTACAAGTCACTCCCTGACTGGGTCATTGCGAACTGCCAAAAAACAACCGACAAAAAATCCGGAATTGTCAGTGACGCAGCAGATTTCAGCAAAGATCCAGAATACTTCCCAGATCTCTTAGCAAAGGCAGTGCGCGTCGGCATCGAAAGCTCCAGGATCATAGCAGGACTACCGGAACTACGAATCCTGGAAGCCAAAAAGTAAGCCTGGCACAAAAATAAAAAAGACTGCCGAAATTGACTTTTAACGCATTGCGATGAATAATTTACAAAACTTAGTTGTTAGAAAATAATTTTTGAGAATATGCTAAATAGTAAAGTTAAAGAGTACCTGGACAGTTTAGAGAAAGACCTGAAGGCTCTTAAGTCCCCCAGTGGAGAGCACCTCATCGCGAGACGTGTGACTGACATTTTAGAACAAGAGGGGGGTTACAAACCAACAAAAGAGGATAAAGCTGAATTTATTGCATTTGACCTCACGGTTATTCACCAAAATGCAGATGAACAGAAAACTTACTACGAGCCAATGTTCAGTTTTACATACGAAGACAAAAAGGAGTATGTCCCACCAAGCATTAAAGCAATAGACCAGAACATGCTTGAGTACTGGGAAAAAAAGGCAAGAGAAAGCAAAAACCCAATTTTATCGTCACGATACGCGGACTTGGTAGTTGATTTCTCACCAATGACTTTGGATGAGGAAGCTGATGTTGATTTATTTCGCGTTGTCATAGATTCAAATATCACAATTTGTGAACAGTCTCTCGTGGTTGCTTTTGATTGCAAAACAAAAATACACAGAGCATTAGTTTTGGCAATTAGAATAAATGATAAGAAGCGTATAGCCAAAGTAAAAGACACAATCATAAAGTTGGAAAAAAATATTGCAAGAGACGATATGCCAGAACTTTGGGGGTTTGCTTTAAGGTGGCTACTTTTAGATTACTCTAAAAAAGTGGCCCTTGAAGGTAAAGAGAGACACGAGCTCGTAAGTGAAGCTGAAGAGCTACTTAAAAGAGTGACAGCTGACCCATTACTTACTAAAGATTCAGTCGATTTCCTTGCGGAGCACTACAAAAGTAAAAATGACGAAGTTAATCTTATGCGTGTGTTGGGTGTTTTAGAAAATTCAATAAAAGCTGACAAGCTGACAAATTCACATGCATTTATTAAGGTATCATCCTATGAGAAAATACGTGAATCATACGAAAAATATGCATACAGTTTCCCAAAAGCTGCAAAGGCATATTATAGGGTTACAAGCGAGAATGAAACGCTTGATTTGAATGAGGAGTTTTTGCTGGAATTGCCGTTTGTAAAAAAACCCCTCAAGAGCGATGTTGGCAACTACCTGAAGGAGGTTTTTGGTGAAGTTGGAAACGCTAATTTAAAAATGGTTATGTGTAAAATTGCGCGTTGGCACTTACCACAGAGGGCTGCCCTTAAAAAGATGCTAGATGAAATTTCAAGTATATATCCTATACCTTTTTTATCTCCCTACGGATTACCGTCAGGTAACGCCATGCCCATAACCAAATCTTCCTCAAAAGATGAAATCAAAGACGAATTCTTAATATTTTACTCTTCGCGTCTCTTGCCACTCTTAGAGGTTAGTCAATACCTTGCTTTTACAATGGATGAATTAAGAAGGCTATTTACAAAGGAAAGGATTATAGAGTATTTTGAGAAATCTTTAGTATTTGAAAACGAAAATAATAATTATCTTAAACGAGCAATTTCTTCATATTTTGATGAAGATTATCTACTTTCATCACATCTTTTTATTCCGTTAATCGAAGAAAGAATCAGAGAGCTTGCATTAGTCTGTGGGGGTGAGATATGGAAACCAAATACGTCGAAAAGAAGCGATTATTGGCCACTCGGACGGTTGCTAAATGATACGAAAGTCATAAGTTTCTTCCTTCAGATTGATAATGATATTTTGTTTTATTTTAAACTGATGCTTACTGAAAAGCGTGGATTTAATTTGCGAAATGATTTTGCACATGGCATAGGAAAGAGGAAATTTTTCCTACGTTACCCCTCAGATAGCTTATTTCATATTTTAATTTATTTGACATTAGTTACGGAAAGGGAGTGTGTGTAGTATCCTGCTTATGTTGCATCTCAGTTTTTGTTGGAAGGTAAAAGAGTAAAAGCAAGAGGGTTGATCAGAAATCGTGCTGCGAGCAATCACTCAACGCAGTGGTAAGAGCGAAGTACTTGCTCCGTGTGGAACCTGGCTGAAAGATTAACAACTGGTGTGCATGCCTTACTGTCATCCTTAAACGACCGTTTAGTGCTTTTCAACACATTTATCACATGCCGAGGTGCAGAACTGCCATTGCCACGCACTGAATTTTTTACAGACGCTGTGGTACATTAGCCCAATCAAACTTTGGTACAAATATTTCTCACGAAGAACTGATGAAACTTAAAGTCAACCTTCGCACTTTTAACCTCCAAGTAGAAATGCTTGCCAAAAAGATGAATGCCGAAGCTAAAAGGTTTCATCACACCATTAACACCAAATGCGCTCTGTAAAGGATAGTTTGCAAAATGCAGTTATTGAAAAATAATTTTTAAGGTTATGCTGAATATTAAAGTTAAAGAGTACTTGGACAGTTTAGAGAAAGGATTAAAGTTTATTGAGTCCAGTTATTACTTGCAACATATTTCTCTAAGAATAATTGATCTTATTGATGCAAGCAAAAGTTCCAGACAAGTAAGTGAGAATAAGGCGGAGGAATTTGCCTTTTACTTAGAAGATGATAATCCAACCAGATACACCGACTGGGGAACTTATTATGAGCCTATGCATATTTTCACAGACACAAACGGGCAAGATAACGAGTACCCAAGCATTAAAGAAATAGACCAGAACATGATTGAATATTGGGCAATAAGAGCAAAAGAAAGCAAGAACCCAATTTTATTGGCACGATACGCAGATTTAGTAGTTGATTTCTCGCTGATAATCTTGGGCAAGAATGCCGCAATTGATTTATTTCACACAGTAATAGAATCAAATATTAAAATTTGTGAAAAGAGCCTCGCAATTCCTTCAGTTTGCATAGCGAGAGCTAAAAGAGCATTAGACTTGTCAATTAAAATAGCTGACCAAGGTCGTATACGAAAAGCAAAAAGCACAATCATTAAATTAGAAAAAAATATTGCGAGAAGCGATAGTCAAGGACTTTATGGTTTTGCTTTTGAGTTGCTACTTTTAGATTCTTCTAAAAAAGTAACCCTTGAAGATAATGAAATAAATGAACTTATATGCGAAGCTGAGGACAGGCTTAAAAGAGTGGCGTCAAACCCAACACTTGTTGGTGATACTGTCCCAGTTCTTGCAGATTGGTACTCAAGGAAAAAAGACGAAGAAAACCTTATGCGCGTTTTGAATGCTTTTGAAAATTCAGTAAAAACAAACAAGCTGTCAAATTCAAATGCATCTTCGAAGAGATTTGATTTTGTCAGCATGCAAATGACTTACGAAAATTATTCATGCCGCTACCCAAAAGCCAAAAAAGCAAGCGAGCGAGTTTTACAGGATATTGAGCAAATTCATTTTGACGATGGACTTTCTGCGAAATCAACTTTTGTGACAAAAGCTGACAAAAAAGATATTGATGACCAATTAAAAGCGATTTTTGGCGAAAACGAAAATGATAATTTAGAAATAGTTATGTATAAAATTGCGATTGCTCATTTGCCATCGAAAGTTATCTCCATGAATTTACCAAATGTCAATTCAAGTAAGTATCCTGTCCGGTTTTTACCCCCCCTTAAGTTGCTTTCAGACGAAAGCATACCAATTGTCAAATTTTCCTCAGTAAAGGAGGATTGCGATGACAACTTAAAGTCTTACGCTTCGCAACACTTGGCTCTCATGCAAAGCGGTCTGCTCCTTCCTTTTACGATGGGCGAATTAAGAAAGCGATTTACTAAAGATGAAGTTATAGATTATTTTAAAAAATCCACAGTATTTGAAAATGAAAATGAGATTTATTTTGAACGAGCAATCTCTGCATATTGGGATAAGGACGACTTTGCTTCATTACATTTCTTTAACCCGTTGATTGAAACCGGGATCAGGGAACTTGTAAAGATTTGCGGGTGCTCGGTTTGGAAACAAGACAAGTCGAAAGTTCTCGAGCGACTGTCACTCGAAGCATTGTTAAATGATGCGGAAATTGAAAAATACTTTGATGTAAATACCTTGTTTTATTTTAGATGGATACTTAGTAAAAAGCTTGATTTCAATTTACATGGTGATCTTGTGCATGGCTCAGAGAAAAAAGATTATTTCCTGCGCGACGCCTCAGACATGTTATTTCATATTTTGATCTTGCTATCAATATTTACTAATAATGACAGCAAGTAGTGACCGGCTTCCGAGAGCATCTCAGAGTGTGCTACACATAGTTTGCATGTACTGATATTTTATAGATTTTGTGGTACAGTCAGCGGTAGTAAATTTTGACTTGTCGCTTCAACAGTGTCTGAGCGTCTGATAGGTCATAGCATAATAAGACACAAATGTAAACATTATGGATGATTTGAAAGAAAAATATATTGAAAGAGTGCAAGAATTAATACGCATGGGGAACGATATTACAAGCGGCTGTGATAACACAATAAATAAACATACGCATGCGGCATATTATGAATGGGCCACTGGTTGTAAAATTGTATTTAAAAATATTGCTGGGTCGAGTAGTGAGTTTTACCAAGATTTTGTTAACATCTCACAAAATAAATCACTCTTGTTTAGTTTAGCAGCCGGCATTGGAATGTTAAATGCGCTAAAGACAGAAATTGAATTGGGGTTTTTGCTAAATGTACAAACATTAGCTCTTGCTGAAGTTTTTAATGATTTTCTAGAAATGGCAGAACATTTTCTCAATAGCGGACACAAAGATCCAGCTGCTCTTCTGGTTGGGTTAGTTTTAGAAGATGGGCTACGCAAACTGGCTGATAAATTTAGCATCTCTATAAAGAAGGGGGACGACATTTCTGCCGTAAATGCGAAATTGGCAGGCCAGAAAACATATAACGAATTGACACGATCTCAAATTGAGACATGGAAAAAAATACGTAATAGCGCAGCTCATGGAAAATTTGATGAATATGATAAAAAAGAGGTGAAGGATTTTCTTGTTTGGACGAAAGGCTTTTTAGAAAAGCATCTCAGCTAACGTCACTTAAAGCAGCTTCGGATTGCGGCGGCAATTTGTCCTAGTTCTTCGCTGCTGATGATGTAGGGCGGCATCACGTACACCAGCTTCCCAGAGGGTCGGATCCAGACTCCTTTGTCCACAAAATGGGCGCACAGGGCTGGTACATCGACGGCCTCGTGTGTTTCAACCACTCCTATGGCATCTTTGCAGCGCACATCCGTGACTTGCGCTGCGTCCGGCATGAGGCGAGTTCTTCGCGCAGTTGCGCTTCAATGTTGGCGACCTGTTGCTGCCATGCTCCGGTTTTTAGCAGATCCACGCTTGCGCAAGCGACTCTGCATGACAGCGGATTGGCCATGTAGGTTGCCCGCGACAAGAGGTGGGGGTTGGTTGTCGCTGATTGTGCCGGTGATTTCGGCGATACAGTTGGGTACGGACAGGCTCAGATAACCGCCGCTCAGCGCCTTGCCTACGCAAATGATGTCGGGCGCGATTTCTGCATGCTCGCAGGCAAACATTTTTCCGGTGCAACCGAAGCCGGTGGCGATCTCGTCACAAATCAGTAGGCAGTCGTAGCAGTCGTAGCAGTCGCACAGCTCCCGCAGGCACCGCAAATACGCGGCCTCATATATGCGCATCAAGCGGCTCCCAAGACGACACGTTAATAGGGCTGCTTCTCTTCATAATTTTTACATAAATTCTTCAAAACTATAAGTCAATCGCGCTCTAGTATTACTTATATACATGCTGGGGTTCCTACGAAAGTACCAGCGCACTGATTTACAAAACAATTTGAGGAAATACAAATATGAAAGATAAAAATCTGACAGTTCTTAAGAAGCTTATACAGCTGATGCGTAAAAACAAGGGAGTAATAAAATTTATCACAAAATTGCTCATTAGGCATTTTATGGCTTAATTACAGGGTTACTGACAGCTTGGGTATAAACCCCTTCCTCTACTTAAATCTTGCTTTCAGCAACAATGCCGCACAAATAGCTATCTATAAATTGATGCTTAGATAATTCACTGAACTACTCTCAAGCATAACTGTCCATAAAGTTTATGGATCATAAACGCTGTTTCATGCCTGTAAGCCATGAGCCAACAACCACAAGCTAGTGGAGAATGTTATTTTCACCTAGAGGTTAGTGAGGAACGGCTTCGGGTAACCATGGAGTTTCTGCTCCCACTGTGTTCGCTAGCAGTGCTCCAGGTTCGCGGATGTAGCGTGCGTGTAAGGCTCTTAATTTTGGAACTACAGCAATTTGTCTCAGAACTGCGCTCATCTTGCCAAGCTATTAATGCACGTTTTAACATTACCTGTCGTGCACTGAAAATTTTTATAGATTTTGTGGTACAGTCAGCGGTAGTAAATTTTGACTTGTCGCTTTAACAGTGTCTGAGCGTCTGTTAGGTCATAGCGTAAGACACGAATGTAAACATTATGGATGATTTGAAAGCAAAATATCTTGCAAGAATAGAGGGACTATTAGTCTTGGCTATAAAGGTTCAATCCACCCATGTTGATGAACTATTTGTGGGTGGTTTTGAAACATTAAATAATGTCATGTATCAAGAATGGCTCTCTCGTTGCAAAAACCTTTTATTAAGTGTCGTTAATAAGGAAAATCATTTTTACCAAGACTTTACTGAAAAGACAAAAGATGGCGCACACTTGAGGTGCTTATCTTCCGGGGTTGGGATGCTAAATGCACTAAAGGAAGAAATTAAATTGGGGATTTTGGTAAAAGTAAAAACATTGGCTCTAGCTGAAGTTCTTAGTGATTTTTTAAAAATGGCACAACATTTACTTGAAAATGATCGAAAAGATCTGGCTACTTTTCTGGTTGGGATAGTTTTAGAAGATGGGCTACGAAAGCTGGCTAAAGAAAATAGCATCTATATGATGAAGGGGAGCGATATTTCTGCCGTAAATCAAAAATTGGCAGATAATGAGATTTACAGCCGATTGACACAATCTCAAATTCAAACATGGAAAAAGCTATGTGATAGCGCGGCTCAAGGAAAAGTCGCTGAGTATGACGAAAAGGATGTAAAGGCTTTTCTTGACGGGACGAGAGCCTTCTTAGTAAAGCATCTCAGCTAACATCACTCAAAGCAGCTGCGGATGGCGGCGCAGATTTGCCCTAGGTCTTCATTGCTGATGATGTAGGGCGGCATCACGTACACCAGCTTTCCAAAGGGTCGGATCCAGACTCCTTTGTCCACAAAGTGGGCGCACAGGGCTGGTACATCGACGGCTTCGTGTGTTTCAACCACTCCTATGGCGCCTTTGCAGCGTACATCTGCGACTTGCTCTGCGTCTCGGCATGGGGCAAGTTCTTCGCGCAGTTGTGCTTCAATGTTGGCGACCTGTTGCTGCCATGCTCCGGTTTTTAGCAGATCCATGCTTGCGCAAGCGACTCTGCATGCCAGCGGGTTGGCCATGTAGGTTGGCCCGTGGCACAGGACGTGGGGTGGGTTGTCGCTGATTGTGCTGGCAATCTCGGCGGTACATACGGTTGCGGCCAGGCTCAGATAGCCGCCGCTCAGTGCCTTGCCTGTGCAAATGATGTCGGGCGCGATTTCTGCGTGCTCGCAGGCAAACATTTTTCCGGTGCGACCGAAGCCGGTGGCGATCTCGTCACAAATCAGCAGGCAGTCGTAGCGGTCGCACAGCTCGCGCAAGCGCCGCAGATACGCGGCCTCATATATGCGCATGCCGCCAGCGCCTTGGACGATGGGCTCGATGATGACTGCGGCGATTTCACGGCAGCGGCGATCCATGACTGCCTCCAGCTCAATGACTGCGTGGTCTTCACTCGGTGCGGAGACAAAAATGTTTTGCGGTAGCAGGTGGCTGAAAAACCGGTGCATCCCGCTTTCTGGATCGCAAAGGGACATGGCGGCGAAGGTGTCGCCGTGGTAGCCACCATGGACGGTCAGCAGCTTGCGTTTATCCCGGAATTTTTTGACTTGCCAGTACTGGGTGGCCATTTTTATCGCGACTTCGACGGCGACCGAGCCTGAATCGCAATAGAAAATTTTCTCGCATCTGGCCGGCAGTATTTCCAGCAGGCGTTGTCCAAGGTGAATCGCTGCTTCGTGCGTCAGGCCACCAAACATGACGTGGGAGAAATCATCGATCTGGCTATTGGCAGCAGCGTTCAGCACCGGGTGGTTATAGCCGTGTATGGCAGCCCACCAAGACGACATGCCGTCTATCAGCTGCCGTCCATCCGCCAGTTTGAGGCGTGTGCCTTGCGCGCCCACCACCTGCCAGGCAGGGTGATCGCCGGGTATCCCGCTGTAAGGATGCCAGAGATGCTGGCTGTCGAATGCCTCCGGGCTAAGCGCTTTTGTCATCGCCGCCGGGGGGTTCAGCTTTTGTGCTGATCGGAAAGCGGCGGGTGATAAATCATTTGTACCGTGTTTCCTTCCGGATCCAGGCAGTAAAAGCTGCGTGCGCCGTCTCGGTGTGTGCGGGGTCCGATTTTTATGGGCACTCCGTGTGCGTTCAGGTACTGATGCCAGATATCGACGTCTTCGGGAGTTCGCAACACGATGCCCAAGTGATCGAGTCGAGTTTCGCGGGTTGCGGCTTCCGGATCACGATGAAGTGCCAGGTTGTCGCTGCCGGAGCACAGGTACAGGTTGTCCTTATCCGGACGCCACTCCACCTGGTAGCGAAGCAAATTGACATAAAACTGCTCGCAGGCTTCCAGGTCGCACACTTTTAGTGCGACATGGCACAATCCTAGAGTTGGTGGCGGGTTGTTCATGATTGGCAGTCTCGTCCGGTGCTGATTATACGAGGCTTCTACTGCTGGGCTGCCCAAATTTGCAAGGGAAAAGGCGGCAATCCCGTAAAACATGGGACTAATTGGAAGAAAAATGCCACAAACGTTATAATGGGGCAAGCTGTTTGAAGTAAGTTTCTGTGTTAATTGAATGTCGGGGGGAATGATGGAGCCAGCAGGAAATCTACGTGACGCAATGTTCCAGGCCGGAAGGCTCGGTCATGTCGAGGCTGTGAAGAATGAGGATCAAGTTTCTTACCAAGTTCGCAAGGGATTTGGAAATTGGCTCACGCATGTAGTGAAGTGGTACAGCAATAAGGGCTATAAAGAAAGGATTACCCAACAGCGGAGCGACGTTCTGAACAACTTGAACCAGCTCTGTGGCACGCTTAACCCGCCCGGGACACAAGGCACCCCCTTTTCAGACCAAAGAGTGGAGAAACTGCGTACGCATTTAGCACACGGTCAGCGGTTTCAAGCGCAGTCAATGCGTATTCTGGCCGACTTTGTCATACAGGATCCGGTAGTGGAGGGCAATAATTGCACAGTGGCTAAAAAGCTTATTGCCCGCCAGTTCAAGACAGATGATGCTGCGCTGAAGAATTTGCGCATTCCAGGAACTGAAAATGACATTGGCCCCCATCATGACGTGAACAAAGAAAAATTTGGCGCTGCTTACTGGCAGCACGTGAACGCAACCGTGTCCAAAATATCTAAGCGTGACCTTCCGCAGGATGCCCTTGACAAAAATGAAAACCTGAATGCCGGAATGGCACTTCTGCAATACGCGCTCAGCAAAGAAGAAAATGAAAACTATGCGGAGACAGAGCTACTCCAGGTTAAGCCCGTACAAAGAAACAACGATCTGGGCATAGATTTTGAAGATTGGGGCATCCCTGAGGGCATTGATAACATTGAACTGCGCCTTATTCATGGCTTCCCATCTTTGGAATTTGCCCAGAGTACGGTCAATCTTGGAGCCGAAGGTCGGGAAGCCTTGGTAAAAGACCGCGAGGGAAAAGAAAGGGTGCTGCGGATCACGCAAAACCCTTATGTGCGGGAACTTCACATGCTAACACTCGGCAAGCAAGCTCAGCTCGCTCGTCTGTACGAACAGTTTATGCAAGATGAAGAGATGGGAGGGAGCACTGCTCCGCCTTGACAATGATGTCTGTTGTCGCAGAAGCAACAGGTGATCTTTACAGGCTTCGGTCGTGGTGATTGAGAAGCTCTGTCTGGCACACCAGATTTGCACACGCCGTTAGCTCGGGTAGATGATGAAAGTTCGAGTCTGGCGATACTTGGAAGTAACAATAACGATATAGGCTAGCCATTACGACAGGAATGCCGCCGGGAGCTGGGTCACACTTGGTCTGATGAAGAAGCAGGTGGCGATTCTGCTTTCCAAGTGCGCAGTATGGTCGGAAGGTGGCTTGTATACGTCATCAAATGGCATATCGGTAAAACATATACCGGAGCTCTGTTATTCGGCAACGTAAAGAGAGGCGTGTGCCTTGCGCACCCACTGCCTGCCTGGCAGTGCGATCGCCGGGTATCCCGCTGTAAGGATGCCAGAGATGCTGGCTGCCGAATGTCTCCGGGCTAAGCACTTTTGTCATCGCCGCCGGAGTGTTTCAGCTTTTGTGCTGTTCGGAAAGCGTCGGGGGATAAATCATTTGTACCGAGTTTCCTTCCGGATCCAGGCAATAAAAACTGTGCGCTCTGTCCCGATGCGTGCGGAGTTCGGTTTTTATGGACACGCCGTGTGCATTCAGGTGCTGATGCCAGATATCGACGTCTTCGGGAGTTCGCAACACGATGCCCAAGTGATCAAGTCGAGTTTCGCGGGTTGAGGCTTCCGGATCACGATGAAGTGCCAGGTTGTCGCTGCCGGAGCACAGGTACAGGTTGTCCTTATCCGGGCACCATTCCACCTGGTAGCGAAACTAGTGACATAAAACTGCTCGCAGGCTTCCAGGTCGCACACTTTTAGCGCGACATGGCACAATCCTAGAGTTGGTGGCGGGTTGTTCATGATTGGCGGGCGCGTTCAAGCTGATTAAACGAGGCTTCTACTGCCGGACTGCCCAAATTTGCAAAGGGAAAGGCGACAATCCCGCAAAGCATGGGACTAATTGGAAGAAAAACGCCACAAGCGTTATAATGGGGCAAGCTGTTTGAAGCAAGTTTCTGTGTTAATTAAATGTCGGGGGAATGATGAAACCAATAAGTAATCTACGTGACGCAATGTTCCAGGCCGGGAAGTTTGGTCATGTCGAGGCTGTTCAGGATGCGGGTCAAGTTTCTTACCAAGTGCGTAAGGGATTTGGAAATTGGCTCGTGCATGTGGTGAAGTGGTACAGCAACAGGGGTTATAAAGAAAGGATTATCCAACAGCGGGTGGAAGTTCTGAACAACTTGAATCAGCTCTGTGGCACGCTTAACCCACCCGAGACACAAAGCTCCTCCTTTTCAGACCGCAGGATGGAGGAACTGAACACGCAGTTGGCGCACGGCCTCAGGTTTCAAGCACAGTCAATATGTATTCTGGCCGACTACTCCACGGTAGCTGAAAATCTTGTTGCCCGCCAGTTCAAGACAGACGATGCTGCGCTGAAAAATTTGCACATTCCAGGAACTGAAAATGACATCAACCCCCATCATGGCGTGGACAAAGAAAAATTTGGTGCTGCTTACTGGCAGCATGCGTACGCAACCGCGGTCAAACCAGCTACGTTTGGCGTTTCGCAGGATCCCTTTGACAAAGATGAAAGCCTGAATGCCGGAATGGCACTCTTGGAATACGCGCTCAGCAAAGATGAAGATGAAAACTATGAGGGGACAGGGCTGTTCCAGCATAAGTCCGTACCAAGAAACAACGATCTAGGCATAGATTTTGAAACTTGGGGCATCCCTGATGGCGTCAACAACATTGAACTGCGCCTTATTCATGGTTCGGGACCTTTAAAATATGCCCAGAGTGCGGTCAATCTTGGATCCAGAGGTCAGAAAGCCTTGGCAGACCGCTTGGAGCACAATATTACGACTCTGGACAACATACCAAATACGGAAATGTGGGAATTGTCCATGCGAACAATCGGCATGGAAGCTCAGCTTGCTGGTTTGTGTGGAGAGTTTATGCAAGATGAAAATATGGGAGGGGGCTGGGAGCCTGTTCCGTCTTGACAATGAAAGCGTTGGTACAGAAACAACAGGCGATCTTTGCGGGTCTTGGTTGAGGCGATTGAGAAATTCTGTCTGGTACGCCAGATTTGTACACGCCATTAGCTCGGATAGGCGATGAAAGTTCGGGTCTGGCGATACCTGGAAGCAACAGTAACGATTTAGGCTAACCATTACGGCAGGAACGCCGCCACCGGGAAGCCGGGTCACACCTGGTCTGCCGGATGGACAGCGGCGGTTCTGCTTTCCAGGTGCGCAGTGGGGTCGGAAGGTGGCTTGTACACGCCATCAAATGACATACCGGTAATACATGCCGGAGTTCTGTTATTCAGCGACGTAAAGAGAGGGGCGCGACTTGCGCGCCCGCTGCCTGCTTGGCAGTGCGATCGCCGGGTATCCCGCTGTAAGGATGCCAGAGATGCCGACTGTCAAATGTTCCCGGAATGGTGCTTTTGTCATCTCCGCCGGAATGTTTCAGTTTTTGTGCTGAACGGAAAGCGGCGGGTGATAAATCATTTGTACCGTGTTTCCTTTGAGGTCTGAACAATAAAAACTGCGCGCGCCGCCCCGGTGCGTGCGGGGTTCGGTTTTTATGGGCACACCGTGCGCATTCAGGTGCTGGTATCAGTTATCGACATTTTCGGAAGTTCGCAACACGATGTCCAAGTGATCGAGTCGGGTTCCCCGGGTTGCGGTTCCCGGATCACGATGAGGTGCCAGATTGTCGCTGCCGGAACACAAGTACAGGTTGTCCTTATCCGGGCGTCACTCCACCTGGTAGCGAAACTAGTAACATAAAACTGCTCGCAGGCTTCCAGTCCGCACACTTCTAGCGCGACATGGCGCAATTCAAGAGTTGGTGGCGGGTGTTTTTCATGATTGGCAGGCGCGCTCAGCACTGATTACACGAGGGCTCTGTTGACGGACTGACCTTGTTTTGCAAAGGAAAAGGCGGCAATCCTGAAAAACACGAGAATAACTGGAAAGAAAACGCCAAAAGCGTTATAATGGAACAAGCTGCTTGAGGCAGGTTTCTGTGTTAATTGAATATCGGAGTGAGTGATGGATCCAGTAAACAATCTACGTAACGCAATGTCACAGGCCGGGAGGTTCGGTCATGTTGAGGCTGTGCAGGGTGACGATCATGTTTCTTACCAAGTTCGCAAGGGATTCGGAAATTGGCTCGTACATGTTGTGAAGTGGTACAGCAACAAGGGCTATAAAAAAAGGATTATCGAACAACGGACGGTCGTTCTGGATAGCTTGGAGAAGATCTGTTGCTCGCAGAACAAAAGTGTAACGAAACTGCAGGGGAATTTAAGGCACGGCCTCAGGTTTCAAGCGCAGTCAATGAATATTCTGAGTGCCATTATCACACCGGTGGTGATGACCAAAGAGCACGCATTATCTGAAAAGCTTATTGCCAGTCAGTTCAGGACAGACGATGCTGCGCTGAAAAACTTGATCATTCCAGGATCTAAAAATGACTCCCACCCACATGAGGGCGTGGACAAGGAAAAATTTGGCGCTGCTTACTGGGAGTACGTAAACAAAAACATGATTGGTTCTGATCTGGATAACGCCGGGAGTACTTTGGGTCACCTGATTGTGAATGGCAGAGTGGCACTTTTGGAATACGCGCTCAGCAAAGATGAAGATAAAAACCATGAGGACACGGAACTGTACCATCTTAAGTCCGTAAAAAGAAACAACAATCTGGGCATAGATTTTGAAGCTTGGGGCATCCCTGAAGGCATTGATGACATTGAACTGCGCCTTATTGATAAAACCCGTTCAGCGCAGAAGGCCGAAAGAACGCTCCTTTGGGGGGGCGACGGTCTAGAGGCCCTGGCAAAAGACAGAAAGAACCTGAAAAGATGTCTGGCTGAAGAAAAAAAGGCGGATGCGATGAAACCTCGATTGCGAGCAGTCGCCAAGGAAATTCAGCTTAATGAGCTGTGCGAACAGTTTATGCGAGAGGAAAAAATAGGAGAGGACTCTGTTCCGTCTTGACAATGAAAGCGTTGGTACAGAAACAACAGGCGATCTTTGCGGGTCTTGGTTGAGGCGATTGAGAAATTCTGTCTGGTACGCCAGATTTGTACACGCCATTAGCTCGGATAGGCGATGAAAGTTCGGGTCTGGCGATACCTGGAAGCAACAGTAACGATTTAGTCTAAC
This sequence comes from uncultured candidatus Poriferisulfidus sp., assembly GCA_965215765.1. GTDB lineage: Bacteria > Pseudomonadota > Gammaproteobacteria > Poriferisulfidales > Oxydemutatoraceae. Next base: position 2,903,209 of record OZ244118.1, read on the forward strand.
CATTACGGCAGGAACGCCGCCACCGGGAAGCCGGGTCACACCTGGTCTGCCGGATGGACGGCGGCGGTTCTGCTTTCCAGGTGCGCAGTGGGGTCGGAAGGTGGCTTGTACACGTCATCAAATGACATACCGGTAAAACATACCGGAGTTCTGTTATTCAGCGACGTAAAGAGAGGGGCGCGACTTGCGCGCCCGCTGCCTGCTTGGCGGGGCGATCGCCGGGTGTCCCGCTGTAAGGGTGCCAAAAATGCCGACTGTCAAATGTTCCCGGAATGGTGCTTTTGTCATCTCCGCCGGAATGTTTCAGTTTTTGTGCTGATCGGAAAGCGGCGGGTGATAAATCATTTGTACCGTGTTTCCTTTGAGGTCTGAACAATAAAAACTGCGCGCGCCGTCCCGGTGCGTGCGGGGTTCGGTTTTTATGGGCACACCGTGCGCATTCAGGTGCTGGTATCAGTTATCGACATTTTCGGAAGTTCGCAACACGATGTCCAAGTGATCGAGTCGGGTTCCCCGGGTTGCGGTTCCCGGGTCACGATGAGGTGCCAGATTGTCGCTGCCGGAACACAAGTACAGGTTGTCCTTATCCGGGCGTCACTCCACCTGGTAGCGAAACTAGTGACATAAAACTGCTCGCAGGCTTCCAGTCCGCACACTTTTAGCGCGACATGGCGCAATTCAAGAGTTGGTGGCGGGTGTTTTTCATGATTGGCAGGCGCGCTCAGCACTGATTACACGAGGGTTCTGCTGCCGGACTGACCTTATTTTGCAAAGGAACAGGCGGCAATCCTGAAAAACACGAGAATAATTGGAAAGAAAACGCCAAAAGCGTTATAATGGAACAAGCTGTTTGAGGCAGGTTTCTGTGTTAATTGAATATCGGAGGGAGTGATGGGACCAGTAAACAATCTACGTAACGCAATGTCACAGGCCGGGAGGTTCGGTCATGTTGAGGCTGTGCAGGGTGACGATCATGTTTCTTACCAAGTTCGCAAGGGATTCGGAAATTGGCTCGTACATGTTGTGAAGTGGTACAGCAACAAGGGCTATAAAAAAAGGATTATCGAACAACGGACGGTCGTTCTGGATAGCTTGGAGAAGCTCTGTGGCTCGCAGAACCGAAGTGTAACGAAACTGCAGGGGCATTTAAGGCACGGCCTTAGGTTTCAAGCGCAGTCAATGAATATTCTGGGCACCCTTATCATACCGGAGGTGATGACCAAAAATTACGCATTATCTGAAAAGCTTATTGCCAGGCAGTTCAGGACAGACGATGCTGCGCTGAAAAACTTGATCATTCCAGGATCTAAAAATGACCCCCACCCACATGAGGGCGTGGACAAGGAAAAATTTGGCGCTGCTTACTGGAAGTACGTAAACAAAAACATGATTGGTTCTGATCTGGATAACGCTGGGAGTACTTTGGAACGCCTGAGAGTGGATGGCACAGTGGCACTTTTGGAATACGCGCTCAGCAAAGATGAAGATAAAAACCATGAGGACACGGAACTGTACCATCTTAAGTCCGTAAAAAGAAACAACAATCTGGGCATAGATTTTGAAGCTTGGGGCATCCCTGAAGGCATTGATGACATTGAACTGCGCCTTATTGATAAAACCCGTTCAGCGCAGAAGGCCGAAAGAACGCTCCTTTGGGGGGGCGACGGTCTAGAGGCTCTGGCAGAAGACACAAAGAACCTGAAAGAAAGTCTGGCTAAAGAGGCAACGGCGGGTGCGATAAAACCTCGATTGCGAGCAATCGCCAGGGAAATTCAGCTTAATGAGCTGTGCGAACAGTTTATGCAAGATGAAGAAATAGGAGGGGACTCTGTTCCGTCTTAATTAATGAAAGCAGTTGGTGCAGAAACAACAGATGCTCTTTACAGGTCTTGGTTGAGACGCACGAGGGTTCTGCTGCCGGACTGACCTTATTTTGCAAAGGAAAAGGCGGCAATCCTGAAAAATACGAGAATAATTGGAAGGAAAACGCCACAAGCGTTATAATGGAATAAGCTGTTTGAGGGGGATTTCTGTGTTAATTGAATGCCGGAGTGAGTGATGGAACCAGTAAATAATCTACGTGACGCAATGTTCCAGGCCGGGAGGTTCGGTCATGTTGAGGCTGTGCAGGGTGACGATCAAGTTTCTTACCAGGTTCGCAAGGGATTCGGAAATTGGCTCGTACATGTTGTGAAGTGGTACAGCAACAAGGACTATAAAGAAAGGATTATCGAACAACGGACGGTCGTTCTGGCCAGATTGGGGAAGCTCTGTGGTTCGCTTAACCAGCCCGAGACGCAAAGCCCCCAGTCCCTTTCAGGTGAAAGGGTACAGGAACTGAACTGGCATTTAAGGCACGGCCTCAGGTTTCAAGCGCAGTCAATGCGTATTCTGAACACCGTTAACACCCCGGTGGTTGCAAAAAACTTGATCATTGACATACCGGAGGTGGCAGCCAAAAACTTGATCATTGAAGCACCGAAGGTGGCGGCCAAAAAATACGCAGTAGCTGAAGGACTTATTGACAGTCAATTCAGGACAGCCGATGCTGCGCTGAAAAACTTGATCATTCCAGGATCTAATGATGACCCCCAATCCCATGAGGGCGTGAACAAGGAAAAATTTGGCGCTGCTTACTGGAAATACGCACACGAAATCGCGCTTGGTGATGGTATGGATGGAGTTACGGATGATTCGGGGCGCCTGAAAGTAAATGGCGGAGTGGCACTTTTGGAATACGCGCTCAGCAAAGATGAAGATAAAAACAATAAGGAGACATATCTGTACCAGCTTCGGCCCATACAAAAAAACAACAATCTGGGCATAGATTTTAATGACTGGGGCATCCCTGATGACATTGGCGATATTGAACTGCGCCTTATTGGTGGAACCAATTGCAGGGATGCTGCCAAGACAACGGTCAGTATTGGTGGGGCCAAAGGTCGGGAGGCTCTGGCAGCCGACAGCCGGGATAGTAGATCGATTCTAGAACAACCGGGAAACCAGAAGGCGCGGCAGATGTTCGAGCGAGTATACGGCATGGGAGCTCAGCTTTCTGAGCTGTGCGAACAGTTTATGCAAGATGAAGAAATAGGAGGGGACTCTGTTCCGTCTTAATTAATGAAAGCAGTTGGTGCAGAAACAACAGATGCTCTTTACAGGCTTTGGTTGAGACGCACGAGGGTTCTGCTGCCGGACTGACCTTATTTTGCAAAGGAAAAGGCGGCAATCCTGAAAAATACGAGAATAATTGGAAGGAAAACGCCACAAGCGTTATAATGGAACAAGCTGTTTGAGGCGGATTTCTGTGTTAATTGAATATCGGAGTGAGTGATGGAACCAGTAAATAATCTACGTGACGCAATGTTCCAGGCCGGGAGGTTCGGTCATGTTGAGGCTACGCAGGGTAACGGTCAAGTTTCTTACCAAGTGCGCAAGGGATTCGGAAATTGGCTCGTACATGTTGTGAAGTGGTACAGCAACAAGGGCTATAAAGAAAGGATTATCGAACAACGGACGGTCGTTCTGGCCAAATTGGGGAATCTCTGTGGTTCGCTTAACCAGCCCGAGACGCAAAGCCCCCAGTCCCTTTCAGGTAAAAGGGTACAGGAACTGAACCGGCATTTAAGGCACGGCATCAGGTTTCAAGCGGGATCCTTGTTTATTCTGAACACCATTTACACACCGGAGGTGGCGACCGAAAATTACGCATTATCTGACAGGCTTATTGCCAGTCAATTCAGGACAGCCGATGCTGCGCTGAAAAACTTGATCATTCCAGGTTCTAAAAATAACCCCCACCCACATGAGGGCGTGGACAAGGAAAAATTTGGTGCTGCTTACTGGGAGTACGCACACACAAACACGCTTGGTAATGAAATGTATGGAGTTACGGAAAATTCGGAATGCCTGAAAGTAAATGGCGGAGTGGCACTCTTGGAATACGCGCTCAGCAAAGATGAAAATGAAAAACATAAGGGAACAAGGCTGTACCGGCTTCAGTCCATAAATAGAAACAACGATCTAGGCATAGATTTTAAGGATTGGGGCATCCCTGATGGCACTAACAAGATTCTGCTGCGCCTTACTGGTGCGGCCGGTTGCATGGAAACTGCCATGACAACGGTCAGTATTGGGGCCAAAGGTCCGGAGGCTCTGGCAGCCGACCGCCAGAAAAATGAAATGAGGGTAGAGAATGCGCCAAACCAGGAAATGCAGAAATTGCACGTGCAAGCATTCGGCAAGGTAGCTCAGCTTGATGATCTGTGCGAACAGTTTATGCGAGAGGATTCTGTTCCGTCTTAATTAAGCAGCTGGTGCAGAAGCAACAGATGCTCTTTACAGGTCTTGGTTGAGACGCACGAGGGTTCTGCTGCCGGACTGACCTTATTTTGCAAAGGAAAAGGCGGCAATCCTGAAAAACACCAAAAGCGTTATAATGGAATAAGCTGTTTGAGGGGGATTTCTGTGTTAATTGAATATCGGAGGGAGTGATGGGACCAGTAAATAATCTACGTGACGCAATGTTACAGGCCGGGAAGTTCGGTCATGTTGAGGCTGTGCAGGCTGGCGGTCAAGTTTCTTACCAAGTTCGCAAGGGATTCGGAAATTGGCTCGTACATGTTGTGAAGTGGTACAGCAACAAAGGCTATAAAAAAAGGATTATCGAACAACGGAAGACCGTTCTGAACAGCTTGGACAAGCACTGTGGTTCGCATAACCCGCCCGGGACACGAGACCCACAGTCCTTTTCAGATAGAAGGGTACAGGAACTGTCCGGGCATTTGAGGCACGGCCTCAGGTTTCAAGCGGGATCCTTGTTTATTCTGAACACCACACCGGAGATGGTGACCGAAAATCACGTAGTAGCTGGAAAGCTTATTGGCAGTCACTTCAGGACAGACGATGCTGCGCTGAAAAACTTGATCATTCCAGGACGTGAAAATGACTCCCACCCACATGATGGCGTGGACAAAGAAAAATTTGGTGCAGCTTACTGGAGGTACGCACACACACAAATGCGTGGTGAGGCTATGTTTGGATTTACGGATGAACAGGGACGCCTGAAAGTGAATGGTGGAGTGGCTCTCTTGGAATACGCGCTCAGCAAAGATGAAAATGAAAAACATCAGGGCACGGGACTGTACAAGCTTCAGCCCGTAACAAGACGTAACCCTTTTGGCATATATTTTGAAGAATGGGGCATCCCTGATGACATTGACAATATTGAACTGCGCCTTATTGGTGGTGGAGACAGTTGCGTGAATGTTGCCAAGACAACGGTCAGTATTGGGGACAAAGGTCTGGCGGCTCTGGAAGCCGACCGCAAAAATAGTAAAGAGACGATGACGCTGGCGCAGGGGCAAAGCCCGCACATGCAGAAACTGATCACGCAAGTAATCAGCAAGAGTAATCAGCTTTCTGAGTTGTGCGAACAGTTTATGCGAGATGAAGGAATAGAAGAGGGTTCTGTTCCGTCTTAATTAGTTAAAGCAGCTGGCACAGAAACGACAGGCGATCTTTACAGGCTTTGGTCGAACTGGCCAAATTTGCAAAGGGAAAGGCGACAATCCCGCAAAAGATGGGACTAATTGGAAGGAAAACGCCAAAAGCGTCATAATGGGACAAGCTGTTTGAGGCAGGTATCTGTGTTAATTGAATATCGGAGGGAGTGATGGAAGCAGTAAATAATCTACGTGACGCAATGTTCCAAGCCGGGAAACTCGGTCATGTTGAGGCTGTGCAGGGTGACGATCATGTTTCTTACCAGGTTCGCAAGGGATTCGGAAATTGGCTTGTACATGTTGTGAAGTGGTACAGCAACAAGGGCTATAAAGAAAGGATTATCGAACAACGGACGGTCGTTCTGCGCAGCTTGGGCCTGCTCTGTGAACCACGTAATCCGCGCGAGAAACAGGAACAACTCTCCCCCTTTTCAGATCAAAGGACAAAGGAACTGAGCAGGCATTTAGAGCACGGCTACCGGTTTCAAGCGCAGTCAATGCGTATTCTGAACACCGTTTACATGCCGGAGGTGGTGACCAAAAATTACCCAGTAGCTGAAAGGCTTATTGGCAGTCACTTCAGGACAGACGATGCGGCGCTGAAAAACTTGATCATTCCAGGATCTAAAAACAACCTCCACCCACATGAGGGCGTGGACAAGGAAAAATTTGGCGCTGCTTACTGGAAGTACGCACACACAAACACGCTTGGTAATGACATGTATGGAGTTACGGAAAATTCGGAACGCCCGAAAGTAAATGGCGGAGAGGCACTCCTGGAATACGCGCTCAGCAAAGATGAAAATGAAAAACATCAGGGAACAGGGCTGTACCAGCATAAGCTCGTACAAAGAGAAAACGATCTGGGCATAGATTTTGAAGCTTGGGGCATCCCTGATGGCATTGGCGAGATTGAACTGCGCGTTATTAGTGGAGCCAGTTGCATGCAAGATGCCAAGAGAGTGGTCAGTATTGGCACCAAAGGTCGGGAGGCACTGGCAGACGACCGCAAGGCAAATGAAACGATGATGAGGGAAGGGCCAGACCCGGACATGTGGAAAATACAAGTGCGAATATTCGGCAAGGTAGCTCAGCTTTCTGAGTTGTGCGAACAGTTTATGCGAGATGAAGGAATAGGAGAGGACTCTGTTCCGTCTTAATTAAGCAACTGGTACAGAAACAACAGATGCTCTTTACAGGCTTTGGTCGAAACTCACGAGGGTTCTGTTGCCGAATTGGCCAAATTTGCAAAGGAAAAGACGGCAATCCTGAAAAACATGAGAATAATTGGAAAGAAAACGCCAAAAGCGTTATAATGTGACAAGCTGTTTTAGGCAGGTTTCTGTGTTAATTGAATATCGGAGGGAGTGATGGGACCAGTAAACAATCTACGTAACGCAATGTCACAGGCCGGGAGGTTCGGTCATGTTGAGGCTGTGCAGGGTGACGATCATGTTTCTTACCAAGTTCGCAAGGGATTCGGAAATTGGCTCGTACATGTTGTGAAGTGGTACAGCAACAATGGCTATAAAGAAAGGATTATCGAACAACGGACGGTCGTTCTGGATAGCTTGGCGAAGCTCTGTGACTCGAATAACCAAAGTGTAACGAAACTGCGGGGGCATTTAAGGCACGGCCTCAGGTTTCAAGCGCAGTCAATAAATATTCTGGGCACCGTTATCATACCGAAGGTGGTGACCAAAGATTACGCATTATCTGAAAAGCTTATTGGCAGCAAGTTCAGGACAGCCGATGCTGCGCTGAAAAACTTGATCATTCCAGGATCTAATGATGACCCCCGATCCCATGAGGGCGTGAACAAGGAAAAATTTGGTGCTGCTTACTGGGAGTACGCACACGCAAACACGCTTGGTTCTGATCTGGAGGGAGTTACGGATGATTCGAAACGCCTGAGAGTGAATGGCAGAGCGGCACTCTTGGAATACGCGCTCAGCAAAGATGAAAATGAAAAATATCAGGACACGGAACTGTACCAGATTCAGCACCTAACAAGAGACGGCAATAATGGCATAGATTTTGAAGCTTGGGGCATCCCTGATGACATTAACGAAATTACTCTGCGCCGTATTGATAAAATCTATTCATCGGATACAGCCAATAAAGTGCTCTTTCTTGGGTTAGACGGTCCGGAGGCCCTGGCAAAAGACCGCAAGATACAGAAAAAGAATCTGGATGCAGTGTCAGAGGAGGATGGGCGGAATCCTTTAAAGCGAGCATTGGGCTTGCACATTCAGCTTTCTGAGTTGTGCGAACAGTTTATGCGAGATGAAGGAATAGGAGAGGACTCTGTTCCGCTTGAACAATGAGAGAGTTGGTGCAGAAACAACAGATGCTCTTTACAGGCTTTGGTCGAAGCCCATGATGACTCTGTTGCCGGACTGGCCAAATTTGTAAAGGGAAAGGCGGCAACCCTGAAAAACATGAGAATAATTGGAAAGAAAACGCCAAAAGCGTTATAATGGGACAAGCTGTTTGAGGCAGGTTTCTGTGTTAATTGAATATCGGAGGGAGTGATGGGACCAGTAAATAATCTACGTGACGCAATGTTACAGGCCGGGAAGTTCGGTCATGTTGAGGCTGTGCAGGCTGGCGGTCAAGTTTCTTACCAAGTTCGCAAGGGATTCGGAAATTGGCTCGTACATGTTGTGAAGTGGTACAGCAACAAAGGCTATAAAAAAAGGATTATCGAACAACGGAAGACCGTTCTGAACAGCTTGGACAAGCACTGTGGTTCGCATAACCCGCCCGGGACACGAGACCCACAGTCCTTTTCAGATAGAAGGGTACAGGAACTGTCCGGGCATTTGAGGCACGGCCTCAGGTTTCAAGCGGGATCCTTGTTTATTCTGAACACCACACCGGAGGTGGTGACCGAAAATCACGTAGTAGCTGAAAAGCTTATTGGCAGTCACTTCAGGACAGACGATGCTGCGCTGAAAAACTTGATCATTCCAGGACGTGAAAATGGCTCCCACCCACATGAGGGCGTGGACAAGAAAAAATTTGGTGAAGCTTACTGGAGGTACGCACACACAAAAACGCGTGGTGAGGCTATGTTTGGAATTACGGATGATCAGGGACGCCTGAAAGTGAATGGTGGAGTGGCTCTCTTGGAATACGCGCTCAGCAAAGATGAAAATGAAAAACATCAGGGCACGGGACTGTACAAGCTTCAGTCCGTAACAAGACGTAACTATTTTGGCATAGATTTTAAAGAATGGGGCATCCCTGATGACATTGACAATATTGAACTGCGCCTTATTGGTGGTGGAGACAGTTGCGTGAATGTTGCCAAGACAACGGTCAGTATTGGGGACAAAGGTCTGGCGGCTCTGGAAGCCGACCGCAAAAATAGTAAAGAGACGATGACGCAGGCGCAAAACCCGCAAATGCAGAAACTGTACACGCAAGTATTCGGCAGGAGTGATCAGCTTTCTGAGTTGTGCGAACAGTTTATGCAAGATGAAGGAATAGAAGAGGGTTCTGTTCCGTCTTAATTAGTTAAAGCAGCTGGCACAGAAACGACAGGCGATCTTTACAGGCTTTGGTCGAACTGGCCAAATTTGTAAAGGGAAAAGCGACAATCCCGCAAAAGATGGGACTAATTAGAAGGAGAACGCCAAAAGCGTCATAATGGGACAAGCTGTTTGAGGCAGGTATCTGTGTTAATTGAATATCGGAGGGAGTGATGGAACCAGTAAATGATCTACATAACGCAATGTTACAGGCCGGGAAGTTCGGTCATGTTGAGGCTGTGCAGAGTGGCGGTCAAGTTTCTTACCAAGTTCGCAAGGGATTCGGAAATTGGCTCGTACATGTTGTGAAGTGGTACAGCAACAGAAGCTATAAAGAAAGGATTATCGAACAACGGGAGACCATTCTGAACAGCTTGGACAAGCACTATGGTTCGCATATCCCGCCCGGGACACAAGACACACAGTCCTTTTCAGATATAGAGGTACAGGAACTGTCCGGGCATTTGAGGCACGGACTCAGGTTTCAAGCGAGATTCTTGTTTATTCTGGGCCCCGCACCGGGGGTGGCGACCGAAAATTACGGAGTAGCTGGAAAGCTTATTGGCAGTCACTTCAGGACAGACGATGCTGCGCTGAAAAACTTGATCATTCCAGGACGTGAAAATGGCTCCCACCCACATGAGGGCGTGGACAAGAAAAAATTTGGTGAAGCTTACTGGAAGTACGCACAAAAAAACACGCTTGGTGATGCTAAGACTGGAATTACGGATGCTCCGGGATGCCTGAAAGTGAATGGAGGAGTGGCACTCTTGGAATACGCGCTCAGCAAAGATGAAAATGAAAAATATCAGGGCACGGGACTGTACAAGCTTCAGCCCGTAACAAGAATTAACGGTTTTGGCATAGATTTTGAAAAATGGGGCATCCCTGAGGGCATTGACAATATTGGACTGCGCCTTATTGATGGTGGATACGTTGGCGTGAATGCCGCCAAGACAAAGGTCAGTATTGGGGACAAAGGTCTGGGGGCTCTGGCAGCCGACCGCATAAAAGATGAAAAGCTGCTAGAGCAGGCGGAGAAGCTAGGCCCGGAAATGCGGCAAATAAGCACGCAAGTACACCGCAAGAGTAATCAGCTTTCTGAGTTGTGCGAACAGTTTATGCAAGATGAAGGAATAGAAGAGGACACTGTTCCGTCTTAATTAATGAAAGCAACTGGTACAGAAACAACAGATGCTCTTTACAGACTTTGGTCGAAGCTCACGATGGCTCTGTCTGGTACGTCAGGTTTGCACACGCCGTTAGCTCGGACAGATGATGAGAGTTCGGGTATAGCAATGCCTGGAAGGGACAATAACGATATAGGCTAACCATTACGGAAGGAATGCCGCCGCAAGGAAGCTGTCCACATCCAGTCTGTTGGAAACGCAACTGGCGATTCTGCTTTCCAGGTGCGCAGCGGGGTCGGAAGGTGGCTTGTACACGTCACCAATTGGCATGCCGGTAAAAACCTCTGTTATTCGGCAACGTAAAGAGAGGGGCATGACCTTTGCGCGCCCACTACCTGCCAGACAGGTGATCACCCGTTATCCCGCTGTAAGGGTGCCAAAGGGGTCGGCGGTCAAACACCTGCGGAATGGGGCTTTTGTCATCGCCGCCGGAGTATTTCAATTTTTGTGCTGTTCAGAAAGCGGCGGGGGACAAATCATTTGCACCGTGTTTCCTTCCGGGTCTGAACAATAAAAACTGTGCGCGCCGTCTCGGTGCGTGCGGGGCTCGGTTTTTATGGACACACGGTGTGCGTTCAGGTGCTGATACCAGATAACGACATCTTCGGTGATTCGCCACACGATACCCAAGTGATCAAGTCGGGTTTCCCGGATTGCGGTTCCCGGGTCACGATGAGGTGCCAGATTGTCGCTGCCGGAACACAAGTACAGTTTATCCTTATCCGGGTGCCACTCCACTTGGTAACTGAAGCTAGTGACATAAAACTGCCCGCAGGCTTCCAGGTCACACTCTTCTGGCGCGATATGGCGCAATCCAAGAGTTGGTGGCGGGTTGTTCATGATTGGCAGGCGCGTTCAGCGCTGATTGCACGATGGCTCTGTTGCCGAACTGGCTAAATTTGCAAAGGGAAAGGCGACAATCCCGCAAAAGATGGGACTAATTGGAAGGAAAATGCCAAAAGCGTTATAATGGGACAAGCTGTCTGAGGCGGATTTCTGTGTTAATTGAATTTTGGTGGGAATGATGGAACCGGTAAAAAATATACGTGATGCAATGTTACAGGCCGGGAAACTCGGCCATGTCAATGCTGTGTGGGATCAAGAGGATGGTATTTCTTACCAAGTGCGCAAGGGATTCGGGAATTGGCTCGCACACGTTGTGAAGTGGTACTGCAACAAGAGCTATAAGAACAAGATTATCCAACAGCGGACGAACGTTCTGGACAACTTGAACCAGCTCTGTAATCCGCAAAATTCGCCCCAGACACAAGGCCCCCCCGCTTTAAATCAAAAAGTAAATGAGCTGAACAGTCATTTAGAACACGGCTACAGGTTTCAAGCACAGTCAATGCGCCTTCTGAACACCCTTGACATACCGAAGCAGACGGCGGCGAGGGAAAATAACGCAGTCGCTGAAAGGCTTATTGCCCGCCGGTTCGAGACAGCCGATGCTGCGCTGAAAAATTTGTACATTCCGGCACGTGAAAATAACCCCCAACCTCACGAGGGCGTGGACAAGGAAAAGTTTGGCACCGCTTACTGGCAGCACGCAACCAAAACCGTGGTTGACCCAAGAGAGTTTAGCACTTCATTTGGTTCCATCAGCCAAGGGCAAGACCTGAATGACGGGGCGGCACTCTTGGAATACGCGCTCAGCAAAGATGAAAATAAAGACTATCAGGGGACAGGGCTGTATCAGCTTGAGTCCGTACAAAGAGACAACGATCTGGGCATAAATTTTGAAGCTTGGGGCATCCCTGATGGCGTTAATGACATTGAACTGCGCCTTATTCATGGGTCCAGACCTTTGCAGTATGCCCGCCAAGCGGTCAATGCTGGGGCCAAAGGTCAGGAAGCCTTGGTAAATCGCCGCAAGTATGAAGAAGAAATACTGCGCACGACAGACCCGGGTTCGCGGGAAATTTACATGAAATCATTTGGCTTGGATGCTCAGCTTACTGGTTTGTGCGAACAGTTTATGCGCGAAGAAGAAATAGGAGGAGCCTCTGTTTCGTTTGAACAATGAAAGCAGCTGCTGCAGAGACAACAGACGCTCTTTACAGGCCTTGGTCGAGGCGATTGAGAAGTCCCGTCTGGTACGTCAAGTTTGCAATGATTCTGAGCGCGCCGATGGCTCGGACAGATGATGAAAGTTCGGGTCTGGCGATACCTGGAAGTAACAATAACGATATAGGCTAACCATTACGGAAGGAATGCCGCCGCAGGGAAGCTGGGTCACACCTGGTTTGCTGGAGGGGGGCACGGCGATTCTGCTTTCCAAGTGCGCAGTGGGGTTGGAAAGTGGCTTGTACATGTCATCAAATGGCATACCGGAAAAACATACCGGAGTTCTGTTATTCAGCGACGTAAAGAGAGGCGTGTGCCTTGCACGCCCACTACCTGCCAGGCAGGGCGGTCACCGGGTATCCCGCTGGGGGGCAAAGATGCCGGCTGTCAAATGCCTCCAATTCAGGCACTTTTGTCATCGCCGCCAGAGTATTTCAGTTTTTGTGCTGATCGGAAAGCGGCGGGTGACAAATCATTTGCGCCGTGTTTCCTTCCGGGTCTGAACAATAAAAACTGTGCGCTCTGTCCCGGTGTCTGCGGGGTTCGGTTTTTATGGGCACACCGTGCGCGTTCAGGTGCTGATACCAGATATCGACATCTTAGGTAGTTCGCGACACGATGCCCAAGTGTTCGGGTCGGGTTCCCCGGGTTGCGGTTCCCGGGTCACGATGAAGTGCCAGATTGTCGCTGCCGAACACAAGTACAGGTTGTCCTTATCCGGACACCACTCCACCTGGTGGCGAAGCAAACTGACATAAAACTGCTCGCAGGCTTCCAGGTCGCACACTTTCAGCGCAATATGGCGCAATTCAAGAGTTGGTGGCGGGTTGTTCATGATTGGCAGGCGCGTTCAGTGCTGATTACACGAGGGTTCTGCTGCCGGACTGGCCAAATTTGCAAAGGGAAAGGCGACAATCCCGCAAAAGATGGGACTAATTGGAAGAAAAGCACCAAAAGCGTTATAATGGGGCAAGCTGTTTGAGGCAGGTTTCTGTGTTAATTGAATATCGGAGGGAGTGATGGAGCCAGTAAACAATCTACGTGACGCAATGTCGCTGGCCGGGAGATTCGGTCATGTCGAGGCTACGCAGAGTGACGGTCAAGTTTCTTACCAGGTTCGCAAGGGATTCGGAAATTGGCTCGTGCATGTTGTGAAGTGGTACTGCAATAAGAGCTATAAGAACAAAATTATCCAACAGCGGACGAACGTTCTGGACAACTTGAACCAGCTCTGTGATCCGCAAAACCCGCCTGCGAGAACAGGATCCTCCTTTTCAGATCAAAGGATACAGGAACTGAACAGGCATTTAGAACACGGCTACCGGTTTCAAGCACTGTCATTGCTTATTCTGAACAACACACCGCAGGTGGCGGCCAAGAATTACGCAGTTGCTGATAGGCTTATTACCGGTGATTTCAGGACAGCCGATGCTGCGCTGAAAAACTTGATCATTCCAGGGCGTGAAAATGACCTCCACCCACAGGAGGGCGTGGACAAGGAAAAATTTGGCACTGCTTACTGGAAGTACGCACACAACGAGTGGTAATGCTATGCAAGGAATTACGGATGATTCGGGATGCCAGAAAGTGAATGGCGGAGTGGCACTCTTGGAATACGCGCTCAGCCAAAATGAAAGTGAAAAATATCATGACACGGAGCTGTACAAGCTTCAGTCCGTAAAAAGACAGAGCTTTTCAGGCATAGACTTTGAAGAATGGGGCATCCCTGATGACATTAACAAGATTGAACTGCGCCTTATTAGTGGAGACAGCAGCGTGAATGATGCCAAGGAAACGGTCAGTATTGGGGGTCTGGATGCTCTGGCAGCCGACCGCCAAAAAAGTGAAGTGATGATAGCGGGTGCGCAAAGTCCGGATATGCGGCAATTGTTCACGCAAACATTCGGCAAGAGTGATCAGCTTTCTGATCTGTGCGAACAGTTTATGCGAGATGACGGAATAGGAGAGAACTCTGTTCCGTCTTAATTAATGAAAGCAACCGACACAGGAACAACAGACGTTCTTTACAGGCCTTGGTCGAGGCGATTGAGAAGTCCCGTCTGGTACGCCAGATTTGCAATGATTCTGAGCGCGCCGATGGCTCAGAAAGATGATGGAAGTTCGGGCATGACAATGCCCGAAAGTAACGATAACAATATGGGGGAACCGTTATGGCAGGAATGATAAAAGGTATAAATGCTGCTGCTGCATCAGCCGGGAAGCTGGGTCACATCCAGACTGCTGGAGACACAGGTGGCGATTCTGCTTTTCAGGTTCGCAGAGGGGTTGGAAAGTGGCTTATACATGTCGTTAAATGGCATACCAGTAAAACATACCGGAACTCTGTTATTCAGCAACGTAAAGATGTGCTGACTGTGCTGGAAAATATGAGCCGAACGGAACAATCCACCTCCTTAGCTCCTCCAATGAAGCAACAAGTAACGCAGTTGCATGAACACATAAAGCACGGTAGCGTGTTTCAAAGACAAATCATGGATTTCCTTGGTGTCTCTGCATCACGTGGGAAAACAGGTACTACACTTGGCGACAGCTCCAAAGTCGCCAAAAAGCAGCTTTCCAGCACGTTCGCGACAAACGATAACGCACTTGTGAATTTGCACACACCTGAAGGTGATGAACACTCACATCAGGGCGTGGATGCAGAAAAGTTTGGCCCAGCCTACTGGGAATATGCCAACACCAAATTCGCGATAGATTCAGATGAGCAGAATGATCCCGAAATCATCGCAACCCACAAACTCTTGACTTACGCGCTGACCAACGAGGGAGATGCACAATACGAGGGTACGGGGTTGTACCAGATGGAAACCGTGGAAAGAGACAACAATAAAGGAATAGACTTTGGTGCTTGGGGCATCCCCGATGGCACCGATAAAATCGAGTTGCGCTCTATTTCCGGGGGGATGCACTTGCCCCGCGCAACCAAGGTGGCAGGCATTGGCGCAAAAGGAGAAAGAGCACTTGAAGGATTTAGCGCACAGAACATAGCCCTGCTGAATAATTTCCCGAAAGAAACCATGGAAAGACAGATTTACATGAAGTCGTTCGGTGCCGATATCCAGCTTGCCGAACTTCAAGGCCGGCTAAACAAGGAAGAAAGTTAATCCACCCTGCCCGCTTTGAGCGGACAACAATCAGGGTAATGGCAGGGCAATGGGTGGCAGGGCGAACGGCTTGCTGGATCAGGTCTGGCTCATTAATCTCGGGCTTCTGCGAGGCACACTCTGATTTGCTCCGGGGCAGTCCCGCCCAGTGTCACTTTGCTGGCAACACAGGCTTGTGGGTGCAGGCGAACGGCTTGCTGGATCAGGTCTGGATCAGGTCTGGCTCATTAATCTCGGGCTTCTGCGAGGCACACTCTGATTTGCTCCGGGGCAGTCCCGCCCAGTGTCACTTTGCTGGCAACACAGGCTTGTGGGTGCAGGCGAACGGCTTGCTGGATCAGGTCTGGATCAGGTCTGGCTCAAGTAATCTCGGGCTTCTGCGAGGCACACTTTGATTTGCTCCGGGGCAGTCCCACCTGGTGTCTTTTTGCTGGCAACACAGGCTTGTGGGTGCAGGCTGGCGGCCGAAAATTGGGCAAACTCGTCACTTAGCCGGGTGAGATCAGCGACAGCCAACTCCTGAAGGGCGACACCTTTGCTCGCCGCCAGTTGCACGACTGTACCGGTGAGTTCGTGAGCGCGCCGGAAAGGAAGCCCCTGCCGCACCAGCCAGTCAGCGATCTCTGTGGCACAAGAAAATCCTTTCCCTGCTGTTTCCAGCATTCTTTTTCGGTTCGGTTTCATCGCCTTGACCATCAGAGTCATAACTTCCAGGCAAGACACAGCCGTATCCAGCGCATCAAAAATGGGTTCTTTGTCTTCTTGATTATCGCGGTTGTACGCCAAAGGTTGCCCTTTCATCAGAGTCAGCAAAGAGACGAGGCTGCCATAAACCCTCCCGGTCTTTCCGCGCACGAGCTCCGCCAAGTCCGGATTTTTCTTTTGCGGCATGATGGACGAGCCAGTGCATAGCTCATCCGGTAATGAAACAAAATTGAACAGCGGTGACATCCATAAGATGATTTCCTCACTGAAACGCGACAGGTGCATCATGATCAAGGCACAGTCCGCTCCAAGTTCAATGACAAAGTCGCGGTCGCTGACTGCGTCCATGGAGTTTCTGCAAATCCCGTCAAACCCCAGCATTTGCGCGGTATGTTCACGATCCAGGGGGAAGCTGGTTCCTGCCAGGGCTGCCGCACCGAGCGGCAGGTAGTTAAGACGCTTCCGGGTATCCTTGAGGCGATCGCAGTCGCGCCTTAAGGCTTCAAACCACGCCAAAAGATGGTGGGCGAAAATAACGGGTTGGGCGATTTGCGTATGCGTGAACCCGGGCATCACCGTTTCGCGCTCTCGTTCCGCCAAGGTCACGATCGCGCTTTGCAGTTCGTGGGTCTTCCGACTCAGAGTGTCGATCTGCTCACGCAAATAAAGGCGCAAATCCGTTGCCACCTGATCATTGCGCGAGCGCCCGGTATGGAGTTTCCCACCGGTATCGCCGATGAGCTCAATGAGCCGGGCTTCAATATTGATGTGGATGTCTTCGTGGATCTCTCGCCAGGGAAACTGCCCACTGGCAATTTCACCGGCAATGATTTTCAGACCATTAACAATGTCCTGACGTTCTTTACTGTTCAGAATTCCAGCTTTTTCCAGCCCTGTAGCGTGTGCAATGGAAGCATCAATGTCTTGACGATACATCCGCCTGTCAAAGTGCAGTGAGGAACTGAACGCTCGCAGTCTTTCATTCGCCACCCCCGAAAGCCGCCCACGCAACAGTGACTGGCTGGCACCGGCTCGACTCCGGGCTTTTTTTCTGTCTTGCTCTGGCATTTCAGCTCAAGGCACGTCCAATGCCAACAATTCTGCTGTTCCGGGAGAGACCGAGTGCCAATCGTCTGTGGCAATTTTCAGATAGGCACTGCCGCAGGTGGGAAATTTGCTGATGCCCTTTCCCGACAGAAGCTCCGTAAGCAGGGTCATGGACGGGTTGTGCCCGCACACGGCGACGGTGTGGTACGCATCGTTCAATTTTTGAATTTCCTGGAGCAAGGCGTGGTGGCCAATGGCATAAAGCACCTCGGACATTCTGATTTTCTCCGCAGGGATTCCGGTTTCCCTGGCAATGATGTCAGCGGTTTGCAAGGTGCGCTCCGCCGCGCTGACGCAAAAAATATCCGGTGGCCAGGTCGACCTCAACACCAACATGCCGCTGATTTTCAAGGCTTCCGCTCGGCCTTGGGCACTGAGATGCCTGCCTTTGTCGCTGGCAGCGTGTGTTTCAGCCTGCCCATGGCGCACCAGGTGCAGATGTCTGCTCATTTCCGTGATTGACGCATGTCAGGAACCATTTGTCCGCCGCCGCTCAAGAATAACGGAGCTGAAAGGAAAAGCATTCTGGTCACTTTTGGGAACAGTCACACGGCTGACTTCGCACCACTGCTCCGGGTTCAGCTTTGGAAACCAGACGTTACCGGGGAATTCGCCTTCAATTTCAGACAGATAAATGCGGGTCGCCTGAGGGAGAAAAATGCGGTAAATTTCGCCGCCACCAACCACCATGCACTCTCCGTGATTGGTGAATTCGGCGGCAATCTTTTCCAGCGTTCGCTCGACCTCCGCCAGCGGTGCTGTAAAAGCGGAGTCTCGACTGAGCACAATGTTACGCCGCCCTGGCAAAGGTTGCCGACGCAAGCTTTGCCAGGTTTTGCGGCCCATGACCACGGGATGGTGCATGGTGCGCCTGACAAATATTTTCATATCAGCCGGTAAATCCCAAGGCATGGTTCCGTTGCAACCGATCACTCGGTTTTTATCGTAAGCAACGACGAGGGAGAAACTCATACTGCCAACTCGGCTTTGAGAGCAGACTGGGGATGGTAGTTTTTCAGACAAACATCCTCGGCTTTGAACTCAAAAAGGCTTTTTATGTCGGGATTGAGGTGCATGCTTGGCAGTTGCGTCGGCTTTCTGGCAATCTGCGTCCTGGCCTGCTCAATGTGGTTGGTGTAAAGGTGCAAATCACCAATGCTGTGAACCAGAATGCCGGGTTTCAGATTGCAAACCTGGGCAACCATGAGCGTCAGCAAAGCGTAGGACGCAATGTTGAATGGCACACCCAGAAAAAGATCGGCACTACGCTGGTAGAACTGACACGACAAAGTGTCTTCCACGACATAAAACTGAAACAAGACATGGCAAGGCGGCAGACGCATTTCCTCAAGCTCTGCCACGTTCCAGGAACTGACCAACAGGCGTCGGGACTCGGGCTGGGTTTTCAGTTGCTCAAGCACGTTCCTCAGCTGGTCTATGGAGCCATTGTTTCGTGTCGGCCAAGAGCGCCACTGGCGACCGTAGATCGGCCCGAGGTCTCCGTTTTCGTCTGCCCATGCGTCCCAGATATGAACCCCGTGATCCTGTAAATAGCGGATATTTCTGTCCCCTCTGATAAACCAGAGTAGCTCGTGGAGCACAGAATGGAAATAAATTTTCTTGGTCGTCAGCAGTGGAAAGCCAGCCGCCAGATTGTATTTCCTCTGCTCCCCGAACAGTGACAAAACTCCGGTTCCGGTGCGGTCTTTTTTCCGAACCCCAGTCTCCAGCACGGAGTGCAACAGATCAAGGTAGAGGTGCATTGGTTCGTGTTTTAAGCTGTGCCTGATAGATCAGAACGAGGCCAACAATGAATAGAGGAACGCTCAGTAATTGACCTTGCGTCACCCACCCCCAGAAGATGAACCCCGTGATTCTGTAAATAGCGGATATTTCTATCCCCTCTGATAAACCAGAGTAGCTCATGGAGCACAGAATGGAAATAAATTTTCTTGGTCGTCAGCAGCGGAAAGCCAGCCGCCAGATTGTATTTCCTCTGCTCCCCGAACAGTGACAAAACTCCGGTTCCGGTGCGGTCTTTTTTCCGAACCCCAGTCTCCAGCACGGAGTGCAACAGATCAAGGTAGAGGTGCATTGGTTCGTGTTTTAAGCTGTGCCTGATAGATCAGAACGAGACCAACAATGAATAGAGGAACGCTCAGTAATTGACCTTGCGTCACCCACCCCCAGAAGATGAACCCAAGGTGTGCGTCCGGCTCGCGGTAAAACTCCAAGACGAAACGAGCCAGAGAATAGAGTACGGCAAAAAGCCCGGCAACCATTCCGGCGGGTCGAGGCTTGGAAGAAAATACCCACAAAACGATGAACAGAAAAACTCCTTCTGCCATCATCTGATAAAGCTGCGACGGGTGGCGAGGCGTATCTCCAGCGAGCTGATGGAAAAAGACCATCCCCCAAGGCACATCGGTTGCGCGCCCCCAAAGTTCACCGTTAATGA
Organism: uncultured candidatus Poriferisulfidus sp.; assembly: GCA_965215765.1. Taxonomy (GTDB): domain Bacteria; phylum Pseudomonadota; class Gammaproteobacteria; order Poriferisulfidales; family Oxydemutatoraceae. The sequence continues at coordinate 2,922,901 of OZ244118.1, forward strand.
AATTGCCGAGCCTTCCGGCGGCCAGCCCGACAGGAACCAGGGGGGCGGCAAAATCCAGCAGCCTCAGGAAGGAAACCTTGTGGCGATTCGCGTAGACCAGAAAAGCCAGCAAAACTCCCAAGAGGCCACCGTGAAAACTCATGCCTCCTTCCCAGATGCGAAAAACGCGCGTCGGATCAGACATCACAGATGCAGAGTCGTAAAACAGGATGTAGCCTATGCGACCGCCGAAAATCACGCCCAAGAGTCCGTACAATAGCAAGTCGTCTACTTGCGCAACGCTAACACCGGTTTTGGTAACTTTCGCACGAAACTTGCCCAATATCATGAAAGCCAGGAAGCCCAAAAGGTACATCAGTCCGTACCAACGGATTTCCAAAGTAAAGGCAACGGGGTCAAATGCAGGATGCATTAACATGTGCTGAATTGTACCGAAAGAAACACAGAATGAGAGAGCAGAGCAGCCACGTGGTGTTTCAGAACCTTTTCTCGCCGGAAATCACTCGCCTGAGAGTGATCCACGCATCTCCCTTCTCCCTCTGACCACATAAATTTACAGGATGAACGATCCAGCCATGAGAGAAAAAAACCGGCTTTCCAAAGAAACCAGCCCATACCTGCTCCAGCATGCGGATAATCCTGTTGATTGGTATCCGTGGGGTGAAGAGGCTCTTGCCACGGCACGACAACAGAAGAAACCCATTCTCCTGTCCATCGGGTACTCAGCTTGTCACTGGTGTCACGTCATGGCACACGAGTCGTTCGAAGACGAAGAAACTGCCGAACTGCTGAACCGTCTGTTTATCAACATCAAGGTGGATCGGGAGGAGCGCCCTGATCTGGATCAGATCTATCAGACTGCACACACCCTGCTGACGCGCAGATCCGGTGGTTGGCCACTCACGATGTTTCTGGATCCCGTGAGCCACTCACCTTTTTTCGGAGGCACCTACTTTCCATATCAGGCAAGTCACAACCTGCCTGCCTTTAAAAGCCTGGTGCAGCAGATCCACCGTTTTTTTGCTGAAAACGGTGACGACATGCAGAAACAAGGCGCGGCAATGCAGGATGCGCTGCAACAGGTTTTTGCCGGCTCCCGAAGTGGCGATGCCTTGCCTGCCAATTTTGCGCAGCGTTCCAGCGAACAACTGTTGCGATACTTTGATGCGGTTCACGGGGGTCTGGGTGGGGCACCCAAATTTCCACAACCGTCACAGCTTGGGTTCCTGTTGCAAGCGCATACTGCCGGAGTAAAGGTGCCGGAAGATGGCGTACAACCCCTGCATGCCGCTTTGTTCACGCTGGACAAAATCATTCATGGCGGCCTCCACGACCACCTGGGCGGGGGATTTTTCCGCTACTCGGTAGACGAGCGCTGGATGATCCCGCACTTCGAAAAAATGCTCTATGACAACGCCCTGTTACTTGGATTGCTTGCCGATGCAGCGGTGTTGGGACAGAAACCGCATTATCGTGAGGTGGCGTTGTCAACCGCAACATGGATGGTGCAGGACATGCAGACCGATGAAGGGGGTTTTTTCGCGGCACTGGATGCTGATTCGGAAGGTGAGGAAGGACGTTTCTACGTCTGGGATCGGGAAGAAGTTGACGGGCTCCTGAATGAGCAGGAGCGGGAATGCTTTGTGCGTCGCTTCGGTCTGGATGGCAGAGAAAATTTTGAAGGAAAATATCACCTTTACGCCGCGCATAGTCTGGAAGAGTCAGCCCAACAGACGGGTGAGGATGTGGAAACGGCGAGAGATCTCATCTCATCGGCGCGCACGAAACTCCTGAGACAAAGAAGGCTGCGTGTGCCTCCGGGGCTGGATGACAACATTCTGTGCGCCTGGAACGGCATGGTCATCAAGGGCATGGCAAGAGCCGCACTACTGCTGGAGCGCCCGGATTTTTACGACGCGGCGCGCAAGTGTCTGGATTTTATTCATCACAAAATGTGGCAAAACAAGCGGCTTTTTGCGGTCTGGGCCAAGGGGCGTACACGTTTTTCTGCCTATCTGGATGACTACGCTTTTCTCCTCGATGGCATTTTGGCGATGTTGCAATACCGCTGGCACAAACCGGATATGGAGTTTGCTGCCGAACTAGCGCAGGTATTGCTTGAGAATTACGAAGACGAACAGGGCGGCTATCTGTTCACGCCACACGATGGAGAATCGTTGCTCGCTCGGCCACGCATTGTTCACGACAGCGCAACTCCTGCGGGTTATGGAATCGCCACGCTGGCACTGCTTCGCCTGGGTTCTCTGTGCGGGGAAACACGCTGGGTACACAGCGCGGAAAGGGCATTGGCGCGTGCCGGCGCCGTAATCGAGAACCAGCACAGCGAGTGCATCACGTTGGTGTCTGCCGCAATAGAAATGCACTTTCCCGTGGTTTCCGTTATTTTGCGTGGGGAGGCAGACAAAGTTGCGCAGTGGCAACGGGCGTTGGCAGCTCCCGATGATCCGGCACGCTTTAACGCGAGACGAATGGTGGTGGCAGCCCCACACGAGGTTCCGGAAGGGACAGCGTGGATCGATGAAAAAACGGCACCTGAAAAAGGCGTGCGCGCTTATATTTGCCAAGGTAGTAGATGCCTGGAGCCGATAGACAATGATCTCGACAAGCTGTTTTCAGCTCTGGAGGCTTTGGAAAAGACGCCTGCGAATCGCCTGTGAAAGCACAACTCAGACTTTTAACTCGCTTGTTTTGCTTTGTCTTGCATCTGCTGGTGGGAGCCGTGCTGTGCATCACGGTCTTTCCTCGTGACAGTCGAAAAATGAAGCACCGCCAGAAAGCGATCGTGCAGTGGTGGCTAAGAGTTTGTGTCCGCATCCTGGGAGTACGCGTCACGGTTCGCGGTGAATGGCAAAAACCAGAGCAAGAACAACACCAAGGCCAAGACCAAGGCCAAGACCAAGGCAGACCAATCTGCGTGGTTGCGAACCATGTTTCCTGGGTGGACATACTCGTCTTGGGCAGCATTTACCCGCTACACTTTCTTGCCAAGGCAGAAGTGCAAAAGTGGTTTCTGATTGGTTACATCGCAAGCAAAACCGGAACGCTGTATATCAAGCGTGGCACAGGGGGGAGAAAGGCTCTTCAGGAAATGGCGAGCTGTTTTGAGCGTGGCGGGAATGTGGGGCTGTTTCCTGAAGGCTCCACCGGCCACGACAGCGAGGTGAGAAAGTTTTATCCTCGGCTTTTTGAAGCTGCTGTGGTCACGAATGCGGTGGTACAACCTATCTCCATTGCCTATCCCTATGCAGGTAAACTGCATCCCGCGATTTGTTTTGGCAAAGACGAGAGTTTTCTGCACAACGCCTTCAAAGTCATGCGCGAGAAGCAGATAAAAGTCATGGTTGATCTTCTCGCGGCGGTACCTGTACAGGAAGGTCGTGAGCAAACGGCGCGGCAGGCGCAGGAAATGGTTGCGCGTCACACTGAATATGCTTATGACAGGAGTGCTTGAACATGGATGAGACGCCGCCACCCGTCACCCGCCGTTATGGGCAGCGCATGATGTACTTGGCATGGGTTGCCGTATTCGGCTTGCTGTACCTTTTCTTTGACGACAAAGTAGAGTCAATTTACAACCCCAACAAGTCGCCCGAATCGCTGGCTACGGAAGCGGGGCTGGTGGACGTGACTTTGCTTCGTAACCGTTATGGACACTACGTGACCAACGGCAGAATTAACAGCCAGACGGTGGAATTTCTTCTCGATACCGGAGCCACAGACATCAACATCCCGGAGCCTGTCGCCCAGCGTTTGCAACTGAGACGAGGCCAGGCTTTTCTCGCGATGACCGCCAACGGGACGGTGACGAATTACAAAACCAGTCTCGCCAGCGTTGAGGTCGGCGGTATTCGCCTGGAAAACGTGGAGGCCAGCATCAACCCGCACATGGGTGGTAATGGTATTTTGCTCGGCATGTCTTTTTTGCGAGAACTCGATTTTCGCCAGGATGGCGCGCGTTTGACCTTGACCGGTCCGGCTCCGGCAGCAAAATAAGCCCGCCGCCCGCTTCCTCTTTCGCTTCTTCATTCTTCGCCACGCTCAGGCACTCACCGGAGCAACGACAGACTCAGACAGACCCGGGAGACCTCGGGCAAAGCTTGGATGACCCCGGGCAGACCCCGGCAGCAAAATAAGCCCGACCCCCGCCTCTTCTTTCGCTTCTTCATTCTTCGCCGCGCTCAGGCACTTGCCGGAGCAACAACAGACTCAGGCAGACCCGGATAACCACGGGCAGGCTTGGACAACCGCTTCTTCATTCTTCGCCACGCTCAGACACTCGCCAGAGCAACGACAGACTCAGACACACCCGGACGACCCCGGGCAGACTCAGGTAGCAAAATAAGCCCGACCCCCGCTTCCTCTTTCGCTTCTTCATTCTTCGTCACGCTCAGGCACTCGCCAGAGCAACGACAGACTCAGACACACCCGGACGACCCCCGGGCAGACTTGGACGACCCAGGGCAGACCCGGAGAACCCCGGGCAGACTCAGGGCTTGCCCCGAATCGGGAAAAACAACTGCTCTCCTTTTTCACGAAAAGCGGCAATGCGGTCAAGACCAGGCTTCGAAACAAGCCAGTCGTGAAACCGCTTCGCGTCCTTGAAAGCGATGGCAGGATATTTTTCGGGATTCACCAGGATGATGCTGTAACGGTTTTCCAAGTGTGGCGAATTTGCGGCCACTATGGTCAGTCGGGCACGGTTTTCAAAACTGATCCAGGTGGCACGGTCGCAAAGGGTATAGGCACCGACCTCGTTGGCAAAATTCAGCGTGGCTCCCATGCCGCTGCCAATTTCCAGATAGTGCGTCTTGGGCGGGGCTCCTGCAGAGCTCATGCTCCACAAAGAGAGTTCCTTTTCGTGTGTGCCGCTGTTGTCCGCACGGGAAACAAAATTGGCATCGCTATTGGCTATGGCATCAAAGGCTTCCACAATATTGTGCGTGGCGGCAACCCCTGCCGGGTCAGCAGATGGACCAATCAGGACATAGTCATTGCTCATAAAGGTCGTCCTTGATGTGCCGTACCCTTCTTGCACAAAAGCGAGTTCGGACGACTCATGATGGATGATCAAAAGATCGGCATCACCACGACGGGCGATGTTTAGTGCCCTGCCGGTTCCAACAGGGATTACGCGGACGTCTATACCGGATTCGCGCTCAAAGATGGGCAACAAAGCATTCAGCAAGCCGGAATTTTCTATGGAAGTCGTAGAAGCCAGGATGATATGGTTCCGCTCTGTTTCGGCAGAGGCAACCGCCAGCACTAGGCAAGCGACTGCAAAAACAGGAAATCGCAAAATTCCTCTCCTTTAAGTCTTTCAAAGAAATCAGAGCAACTGCTCTGAACGAGTAGCTTGCCACTGCTGAAGTACAGAACTTCGTCACACAGCCTGCGCACCTGCGCAAGATTATGCGTGGCAACCAATATTCGGGTGCCTTTGCCTTTCAGGCTTTGAATCAACGCTTCCACTTTTCTTGCCGAGCTGGCATCTTGCTCACTGGTGGGCTCGTCAAGCAGCAGAATGTCCGGATCGACCGCGCAGGCGCGTGCAATTCCCAACCTTTGTTGTTCACCGCCGGAAAGCTGGACAGCGAGTTGCGAGGCACAATTTTCCATGCCAACTGCCGCCAGCATTTTTCGCGCCAGAGAGCAACTCGTAGCCGATGCCACGCCTCGCTTACGCAAGACAAAAGAGATGTTCGCCAGCGCTGAGCGGCGCAGAAACTCAGGTTTCTGAAAAGCCATGGCGATGTGCGGCCGATGTTGACTGAGGGGCACGTCTCCCCAACGGATTTCGCCGCTGCTCGGCCTGAGCAGGCCATGACACAGTTTGAGAAACGTGCTTTTTCCGGAACCATTGGGGCCGATGACCGCAGTGCAGTTTTCTGCCGAGCTGGAAAGACTGATGTTCTCGAGCAGAGTTTTGTTTTTGCGTCTGAAGCTGAGTGCCTCAACGGTCAGGCGTGGCTCTCTGCTGCTACTGTTCGCGACCATCACGGTTCAGGAAAAAGTCCGCAGTTTTCTGAAGTCGCCCAGTGCCTGCGCCAAAAATGAAGCGAGCAAGGCAATCGTCACCAGGATGATGCCCAGTGCCAATGCCAGTGAAAGATTGCCCTTGCTGGTTTCAAGCGCGATGGTCGTGGTCATGATCCGGGTGTGGTGGTTAATGTTGCCTCCAACAATTAGCACTCCCCCCACTTCACCAATTGCTCTGCCGAACCCTGCCAGTACGGCTGTCAGCAAGCTGTAGCGGCCTTCCCACAACAACACGCCTGCCAGTTTGAGGTTTGAACACCCAAAAGATCGCAATTGTTCGCCCAGCCTCGCGTCCAGGTCATGGATGGTCTGATGGGTCAGCACGGTGATAATCGGAAAAACGAGCATCACTTGAACCAGAATCATGGCAAGCGGCGTGTAGAGAATTTCCAGTGCCCCCAAAGAACCGGAACGAGACAGGAACAAGTACAAAAACAGACCTGCCACCACCGGCGGCAGTCCCATCAGGGCAGTCAGGATGCCAATCAGAAAACGTCTCCCATAAAAGCTTTTCACCGCCAGGAAAGCGCCTAAAGGCAAGCCCGCAACGACGGCAATCGTGACTGCCGTGAGGCTTACGCGCAGCGAAAGAAAAGTGATTTCTGCCAGATCTTCGTTCCATGACACCATCAATGAGAATGCCAGTTGAAGGGCTTCAGTAAAATTTTCCATGTCGCCGCAAGCCGTTCAGGAACGGTGTCGGGAAATGACGCACCCGTTTCGGAAACAATTTCTCGTCACGTCCTGCCTGCTTGCCAAACTGGCAAGAGTGGTGCAAATCTGGCATATAATTCGGCACGCTTTACGGGTCGGCACTTTTTCTGGTGCTTGCCCGGAAATTTCAACAATTTTGGCTGAGCTCGTTATCACTGATGCTTTGCCACTGAAAAGAGGTAAAGAATATGGCAAAAATTACTTTGCACGGGGATGAATCGCAAACTTGCGGTGACCTGCCCCAAGTCGGAACCATGGCTCCGGACTTCTGTCTCGTGAACCAAAGTCTGGAAGATGTTCGCCTGGAAGCATTTGGACAGCACCGGAAAGTCGTTTATATCGTCCCCAGTCTGGATACGCCGGTGTGCGCCATATCCACCAAAAAATTCAATGACTTTGCGGCTCAACATGAGAACGTAAAGATCATCATTGTGTCTTCCGATTTGCCGTTTGCGATCAAACGCTTCTGTGCGGCTGAAAAAACTTCCAAAGTTACACCATTGTCGACCATGCGTTCGCCGGATTTTTCCGACCACTATGGTGTGCGCATAATCGAAGGGCCACTGAGTGGACTCACCGCCAGGGCACTCATGGTTTTGGCTGAAGACAACTCAGTCATCTACAGCGAGCTGGTTTGTGAATTGGGCGATGAGCCAGATTATCAGGCGGCAATGAGCATCGCAGCTCCGACAAAATAAACAAGCGTCCGTAGTCCGGCGGGCTGGATGAAAATCCCGGCTCTTTTTGCGCCGGGTCAGGCCACCGCGAAGGTAAGCACCGAAGTCGTACATAGCGGCTGTTTGTGCCGCCATGCCGAAGCGCATTGGCTCCCAAGCCCGCATTCAGAGGCCTGGAGCAACCCCGCCCGCAACTTTGAAACAAGCCCGTAACACGGGGGGACAACTGGCGGCTCGCATGCCCAGTCGGCGCAACGGCGGCGGGAAAGGGCTGTGCGGAGAAAAAACGTATTTGATCGTGTCGAGGGCGCATTTCATGGCTCTGCTCCTGCCCATTGCCAGACGCTGGTAGCGACTGAGCCAATGGCTGCCAACCACGGTTCTATGGCAGCTTTTAATGCTGACAAACAAGTCATTGACGTCTGCCAGCCCCAGATTTCCGCCCTGACCTGCCAAAGGATGTATCACGTGTGCTGCGTCCCCGACCAATACGCAATGGCCACTGACAAAACGCTGTGCCATCAATCCTTGCAGAGGAAAGGAAAGCGGTGTCGTCAGGATTTCTGACAGAGCAAGTTTCGCGGCAAAAAAACGGTTGAACCCGGCGCTGAGTTGCGTGTCGTCCCCAGAGGTCAGCACCTCCTCTTCCGAGCGCGGACAAGACCATATTACACACCCGACATCCGGCTTTGCGGTGGGCAAAAACGCGATGATATGTCCTGAATGGAACACTTGCCAGCAAGTGTTTTCGTGACCGCCTTGCAGTCGTGCAAGAAAAACCACTGCCGCCTGGCGGTAGTCCCCAAGGCGATGGGGTATGTTCAGGCAGGCACGCAACCCTGAACTCTTGCCGTCAGCACCGATGACCAAGGCCGCGGGCAGTTCCTCGCCGTTTTCGAAAACCAGCACAGGCGGCCCGCAAAGCGAATCCCGAACAAAGTGCAAGCGGCTCGTGCAAGCCTGGAAGCGGATGTCCTGATGGGACTTCAGTACCTGCCCGAGAGCCGCACACACCAGTTTGTTTTCCACAATGCACCCCAGCCTTGTCACGCCGAAATCCGAAATCCTGAAATGAACATGCCCCTGACCTTCACCATCCCATACCTGCATTGCCTCGTAGTGAAGAGCGCGACCACTCGCCTGAATTTCTCTCCAGGCTCCCATTGCCGTCAAGGTCGCGATGGAAGCCTCGCTAAGTGCCAGAACCGGAGGCTCGATTGGCGCGTGCAAGCCGAAGGAGGACGGCGGATCACCCAGTATCACGATGGGGCGATTCGTTGCCGCGAGTCTCGCGGCGGCAGACAGGCCGATCAAACCAGTCCCGATAATGACAATGGGCAGCATAGTCGAGTCAGCTACCCGCAATATCCGGCAAATCCAGACCGCAAGCCAGACGGGAATAAGGCGGCAAAAGACCAAGCCCTCGACGTACGATATTCCGCCTCATGAATGGCAACAGATCCATCGTCAGCAAACACGCCCCGCGAAGGGGTTGAAAAAAACTCCACTGCCCGAGAAACGATCGGGCGAGAAGGTCTGTCAGGCGGGTCACGCGCCTGATGTCGGTGCCGCGAGTTTGCTCGTAGATTTGCAAGGCAGAACTGTCTGCCGGATCTTTCAGCCGATAGATATTTTCTGCCAGAGTGGCGACACCCCTCAACGCCAGGTTATAGCCCTGCCCCGCTATTGGGTGAATTTTATGTGCGGCGTCCCCAATCAGCACGACACGACCTTGAACCAGCTGCTCCGCACGTTCCAGCACGAGAGGATACGCACCTCGTATTCCGACTGTCTGTATTTTTCCCAGTCGCCAGCCAAAAGCAGTGTGCAAAGCAGCCTTGAACTCGTCATCTGAAGCCGCCATCAGTTTTTCCGCAAGCTCAGTTCTTTGCATCCAGACCACTGCGTTTTTTCCGGATGACAAAGGCAGCAACGCCAAGGGACCTTGTGGCGTGAAACGCTCAAAAGCGATGTGCTCGCGAGGATGGCTGCTTTGGACTTCGCAGAGAATCGCAGATTGTTGGTAATCCCGACGCCGAACACCAAAGCCGGCAATGTCTCGGAGTCTCGAAGCACCACTTGCCAAAACTGCCAGGCGCGCAGAAAGAGGCGAACACCCCGCTTTCTGCGTATGGATGAAAACCCGGCCGTCTTGCCGGGAAAGGGAGCCGACCTCAGCATCACGAATACATTGAATCTGCTGCGCTTTCGCCACCGTGTCATGCAGCACTTTCAGCACTGCCGAGTAAGGAATGACCCAGCCCAGCGCCTCAAGATTTTCGTCTTTACAGTCGATTGTGGTTTTACCGAAGCCCCCTTGTTGCGAAACATGTATGGAACGGATCGCCTGTGCAGCAGGCAGGAGTTGCGACCAAATGCCCAGTGAGGACAGAATGCGGCGGCTGCTGTCAGAGAGCGTCAAGGCGCGTTCCGGAAGCGTCTCAGACCTGGGCATCGGCGAACCTTTGTCGATCAGAACGACGCTTTTCCCGCATTTTCGCAAAGCAACAGCCAGACTCAGCCCTGCCAAACCGCCACCAATGATGGCCAGGTCACATTCTTTCATTTCATGAACAGGAAACTGCCATGGAGGTGATCAGCGAAACTCTGCCATATAAGCCTCGATTTCCTCAGGCTTTCTCACCAGTTTTTCGCTCAACACCTTGTTTCCGGTCTCGGTGACCAGAACGTCATCTTCAATGCGAACCCCCATGCGCTGCCAGCCACGCTTGCGAATCTTGGGTATGTAGAGCCCGGGTTCTACCGTGAGAACCATTCCCGGCACAAAAGGCCGCCATTGCCCTGCGACCTTGTAATCTCCGACATCATGCACGTCCATGCCCAGCCAGTGCCCGGTCTTGTGCATATAAAACTTCCGATAGCTCTGCTTTTGCAAGGCTCGCTTCAACGGCCCGCTAATCAACTGCAAGGCGATCAGCCCTTTGGTCAACTCCCGCACTGCGGCAGCGTGTGGGTCGTTCCAGACATTGCCAGGCTTAACGGCTTTAATCGCCGCTTCCTGCGCCTCCAAAACGACTTCATAAAGCGCTTTCTGTTGCGGACTGAAACGCCCGCCAACCGGAAAAGTACGGGTGATGTCGGCGGCGTATCCGGCGTATTCCGCGCCAGCGTCTATGAGCACCAGTGAGTTTTTCTCCATGACTGCACAATTGTTGAAATAGTGCAAAACGCAGGAGTTGGCACCGGCTCCAACGATACAAGGATAGGCTTCGCAGGCCTGATTGCGAACAAATTCGCGCACCAGTTCTGCGGCCAGAGCACTTTCATTTTCCCCTGGACTACTTATGCGCATCGCGCTGTAGTGGGCTGCTACCGAAATGTCAACCGCGCGTTGCATCAGTGCCACTTCGCGGCGTGACTTTCTCAAGCGCATTTCATGTACGGCATCATCCAGCGATGCCAGCTCAACGAAACCATTGCCCCCTGAGCGGATGCTGCTTCTCTGTTTTTTGGCCAGAACCATGAGCTCCGTCGCAAACGCGCCGTCATTTTCGAAGGAGAAAAATATTTTGTCGCGTTCCTCCAGAAGTTCCGGGAAAAGCTTCGGGAACTGCCGAATCGGAAAAGCCTGGTCAGCACCATAATCACGAACTGCGCCAGAAGTACCCACACAAGCCCCTTCCCAAACATCGCGTTCAGCATCTGCTTCGCGACAAAAAAGCACAAATTCTCCGGCATCCCTTTCGGGAACCAGCACCGCCAAGGCATCCGGTTCGTTGAATCCCGTCAAATACTTGAAGTCGCTGTTCTGGCGAAATGGATATTCAAGATCCTTGGAACGGATACAGGGCTTGGCTGCCCTTATAATCGCCACCGATGTCTTGCCAATTTTCTTTAGCAGCTTACGCCGGCGTACAGCGTATTCCTGAATATCAGTGGCCATATTTCAGATTTGTTGATGGAAAACGGGGTTGAGGCTCCGTCAAGAGATGTCAACATGATTATTGACCATGCAGTCAATTTTCGCATACTAGCAACCACCATGACCATGGCGATACCTCCTGAAGAAGACACCGGCGCGAAAAGCCTTGACTCACTCGAAGAAAAGGTCTCGGAGTTGATCGGGGGCTACAATGACCTGGTGGAAAACAACGAACGCCTGCATCAGAAGCAAGCCCTAAAGGTTGAGAAAATGGCCGAGTTGCTGAAAAGGGACAAGACTGTAGGCAGGAGAATAAACAGTCTGATTCGGCGACTGAAAAAACTTGAGAATTCGCTGTGAGTGTTGACCCGGTTCAAGTGAGCGTTGAGATCATGGGTAAGGAATACTCAATTTATTGCCCGGAAAATGAACAGGCAGGTCTACTCGAAGCAGCGACCATGTTGCGATCCAATCTGGAGAAAATGCGCAAAAACAGCCACGCTGGCAATTGGGAGGATTTGGCTGTGGTTTCGGGATTGAACATGGCGCACGAGGCCATTAAAAACCGTAACGCCAACGCCGGAAGACAGTCTGCGCTGACGGAACGAATGCAGCGTATTGGCCACAAAATAGAAGAGAGCATGAAAACTGTTTCCAGTGGCAAATTTGAATAAAGACTCAAGGCTCCTGCTGCTGGAAAACTGACATCAAGATGTGCAAGCCAGCACCAACGGCATTGGATTTTTCCAGGATCTGCTCAAGCGTGGGTATTACGGAACGCACCATTGGTAGAGCATCAAGCACCACCTGACAAATATGTAAACAAATACACATAGTTACAGAACACCATTGTGTTGAGCGGTGAACCTGCCGGGGTTTGTTGCGCCACAGACAAAGGAGACACCTGTCCTTCCAGTAATGACAGTAACCACCGAACAACACCGGACTATTGACCAGCCCGCTGTGACCTTGAAGCAGACGGTGCTATTGGGTGTCCAAACGGATACAAAGACCCCACCCGGAAAAAAACAAAGAAAAAACAAAGTAAACGGTCAACTGCACCAAGGCGACTGTCTGGCAGTCATGCGGGACATGCCGGAGCAATCCATCCAACTGGTCGTTACTTCTCCGCCCTACAACATAAAGAACAGCTCCGGCAATGGGCTGAAAAACGGAAACGGTGGCAAGTGGCCGAAGGCCGCTCTACAGGCAGGCTATGCCAACCACGATGACTGCATGCCCCATGAGGAATATGTGGCGTGGCAGCGCGATTGCCTCAGCGAGATGGTACGGCTGTTGAGACCGGACGGTGCCATCTTCTATAACCACAAGTGGCGAGTGCAGAGGGGACTCCTGCAAGACCGCTCTGACATCGTACAGGGCTTCCCGTTGCGACAAATCATCATCTGGGAAAGGGCGGGGGGCATCAACTTCAACAAGGGATATTTTCTGCCCAATTACGAGGTCATCTATCTAATCGCAAAGCCAGACTTTCGGTTGGCGCCGAAGGCCAACGCCCAAGGTTGCGTCTGGCGGATAAACCAGGAACAGCGCAATTCCCACCCCGCGCCGTTCCCGATTGAGTTGGCGGCGCGGTGCATCACCGCCGTTGGGAAAGGTCCGGTGCTTGACCCTTTCCTGGGCAGTGGCTCCACAGCAATCGCCGCCGAGCAAACCGGGGTTCCGTGGATCGGAATAGAAAAATCGCCGGAATATGTGAGCATGGCGACTGACCGCATTCAAAAAGTTACTGGCCGGACACTGTGACCACCACCGTGACCGACAGCGAGCTGTATGCTCGCCTGCGGAAGGTTATTCAACGAGAGTGGATCAGCATACCGGACTCTCCGGGATCCCGAGGCACTGGTGCCCCGGGAATAATCCTTGAGGAACAGCTGGGCATACGTGGCGGCAATCTTGACACGCCGAACGCAGGGAAATGGGAGATCAAGTTTCATGGTGGTTCGGCACTGTTAACCTTGTTCCATCTGGAAGCAGAACCGCTCTGTCATATGCATGACATGGTGCACAAGTTCGGACAGGTAGATAGCAAGGGGTACACCAGTTTCCGCCATACCATCAAAGGCAAGACGGATAAGGGGTTCTATGTAGTCAATGACAGCGGGCGCATCATTGTCTGCAACGACAGAGCCAGCGACTTCAAGCCACCATACTGGACGCATGATCACCTGATAAATGCCTTCGTATCCAAGCTTCGGCGACTGATCGTAGTCAAGGGAGAAAAGAGAAAGAAAGAAAACATCTGGAAAGTCAGATACATCTCCGCGCACCTTTTCCAGGAACCCAAAACCACCCGGTTCATTGAAGACATCGTGGGCGGCATCGTGGCGGTTGAGTTTAACGCGAGAACCACTGACGGCAAGGGTCTACGCAATCACGGAACCAGGTTCCGCATCAAATACGAAAATTTACGAGACTTGTACCACAACCAACGGGAGCTCGATTAGTACAATTCAGTGCGTAAATGCGTTTTTTTGCGGGGCATGAAAAACAAAATGCTGCCTGCCAGGGCACCGCTGAGCGCGCCGTGTTCCGCATCAAATACGAAAATTTACGAGACTTGTACCACAACCAACAGGAGTTCGGTTAGTACAATTCAGTACGTAAATGCGTTTTTTTGCGGGGCATGAAAAACAAAATGCCGCCTGCCAAGGTGCCGCTGAGCGCACCGTGTTCCGCATCAAATACGAAAATCTACGAGACTTGTACTACAACCAACGGGAGCTCGGTTAGTACAATTCAATGCGTAAATACGTTTTTTTGCGGGGCATGAAAAACAAAATGCCGCCTGCCAGGGTGCCGCTGAGCGCGCCGTGTTCCGCATCAAATACGAAAATCTACGAGACTTGTACCACAACCAACGGGAGCTCGGTTAGTACAATTCAGTGCGTAAGTGCGTTTTTTTGCGGGGCATGAAAAACAAAATGCCGCCTGCCAAGGTGCCGCTGAGCGCGCCGTGTTCCGCATCAAATACGAAAATCTACGAGACTTGTACCTCAACCAACGGGAGCTCGGTTAGTACAATTCAGTGCGTAAGTGCGTTTTTTTGCGGGGCATGAAAAACAAAATGCCGCCTGCCAAGGTGCCGCTGAGCGCGCCGTGTTCCGCATCAAATACGAAAATCTACGAGACTTGTACTACAACCAACGGGAGCTCGATTAGTACAATTCAGTACGTAAATGCGTTTTTTTTGCGGGGCATGAAAAACAAAATGCTGCCTGCCAAGGCGCCGCTGAGCGCGCCGAGTTCCGCATCAAATACGAAAATCTACGAGACTTGTACTACAACCAACGGGAGCTCGATTAGTACAATTCAGTACGTAAATGCGTTTTTTTGCGGGGCATGAAAAACAAAATGCCGCCTGCCAGGGTGCCGCTGAGCGCGCCGTAAAGATGCGAGTGAACCAAAACTCTTACCCCTGCCATTTCTTCGGTCCAGGGAAGCGCGCCGCTGTTTTGCTCATAAACCATCTTGACGACCACGAGCAGCAAAGCAACGTATGCGCTGATGTCACGGCGATCCATACGCAGGCGGCATAAGCTGATTGCGACCAGTAAGCCGTGCAGAACCCCGGAGAAGCCTGAATAGTAGATGACATGTGGTTGAAACTGGTACAGACCGAAACTTGTGCCGACCATGCATACCAGCAATATCAGCACCCAGGCCTTGGCATCCAAAATCGAGTAGGCATACAACCAGACAAGACCCCACGCCGCCAGATTCATAAGCAGATGTGCGAACGTGGCGTGCCACAGATGACCGCTGAACGCCGACCAGAACTTTCCGGAATGTATCGCTTCCCGACTGTAGGCAAAAGTCAGATCATGACCCTTGCTGTACAGCAACAGCGCGATGGCAGTGACTGACAGCAGGACGAAAACAGAAAATATATTAGCCGACCGGCTCAACATCACCGTTTTTGGATCGCCAGTCTTTGAATCCACCCGCCAGGCAATAAACCTGTTCATAACCCATTTGTTTCATCGTCCAGGCGGCAAGAATGGATCTTCCGCCGCTCGCACAATAGACAATGTACATTTTGCTCGCGTCAAAGACTTCCTTGTAAAAAGGACTGTCGCCGTCAATCAGAAATTCCAGCGTACCACGTGCGGCGTGTTCTGCTCCCGGAATTTTTCCATTTTCAAGCAATTCTGGGCCTTCTCTTACATCAACAAACACGGTGTGTTCGTCATTGAGTTTTTCCTGCGCCTTTTCAAAGTTGATTTGATCAACACAAGTGTGTGCTTCTTCAAGCAAACTCAGCAAACTGATTTTAGTAGTCATACATCCATACTCCACGAATTTTACAAGTCGTTCTTCAGCGTCTTTTCACCGAACTGTAGGGATATTCTTGTGCCGAACGCACGTTTGCAATACTACTTTAGAATGGGGTGCAATCTTTCGCTTTCAAAAAGTCGGCAAGGGGGAATGCTTTGGTCAGAAACAGGTGGAAGACCAGAAAAAAGGCAATCAAGTATCAAGTTTCCCTCTTTTCGACAACTTGACACGATTTTTTCCCGAGGAACGGCCGAACGGTTTCAGCAACGACAATAGCTGTGAATTCTCACTGCTGACTTCCGCCTCAAGCCGGTAACTTTTTTCTGCAGGGTTAAAAAACACACTGCCGTCCAGGCTTAATGTCTCGTTGCCGCCCTTGCATAGCACCGTCACGGTACCGTCATCACTGGGTTGCGAGTTGAACTGAAAATCGCCCAAAGCGGTTTCTGCTGCGATAAGATTTTTCAACTCACCTTTGCCCTCTACATAATTTGGCAACAGACTTTCGGCATTCAGTTCCAACTGCTTGATATTGACAACTCCTGTCCCACTCACAACACCGGGCAATTGGGTGTCTCCGATGGTCTGTAGCTGCAAATTAAAGTCGCCGACCGAGTCGATGGCAAAAATTTCTCCCCTCAAGAGGGTGTAGCCCAAGGTGCCTGCAAAATTAAAATCAGAGGTAGACAGGTCCAGGCAGGCAGCAAGCAGTCTTTCCGGCCAAACCGGGCACCAGCGCCAGCTCAGGTTTGCCACGGAGAAGTTTTGATCTTTGACCACAAAACTCCCGGAACCCTTCCAGATCGTTCCGTTTAAGCGGTTGATGACCAATGCTTGCGACAAGTCCAGTTTCTGAGCCGCAAACTGCAGGGGCATGGTCGAAACAAAAATGATCCCCCAAACCAGCAGGAGAAAAAGCAGAATGCCGATTCTTTTCAGAGCAACTTTCATCAATCAGGCCTTGACTGAAATGTACCCGGACAATCCTCGAACGCTGTTTTCCAGCTTGAAACTCAGCACCGAAAACCCTTTTTTCACGATGTGTTCAATAAAACGCATTACTTTTTGTCCGTTGACCTGCTTGAACTCTATTTTGATCTGGTTCCCGGAATCCGTCTGAATGATACCAAGGCGCGCTTCGAGCACGTCCTTCTTCAAAACATCTTCGAGCATTTCTTTCAGTTGGCCAGGCGCCGCATCTACGGGCAAGCTTCCTCCCAGGTGCAGCTTGGCTTTCCCGAGATCGGCCAGCCTTTCTGCCGCCCAGAAATAGTCCGAGTGGGCACGCTCGTAGCGCTGCAATGCGCGTTCATGTTCATCTACCAAGGGTAGATAGAGGAGGCTGTAAGTGCCTGCAAAAAACAAAAGAACCGTCAGAAGGATCAAGTAGACCCGGTCGCTCTCGGAGCGTGTGCTCCACCAAGTTTTAAATTGGGAGAACGAATTCATGAGCTGATAGAAATTTCCACTCGCATACGGTTGCGGTTACCAAGCTTTGAAAGGCCTGCAGACTGTACTGCAAGGCCAGGCAGCTTTGACAGAGATCTTGCCACGTACTCCGGTGAGCGCGAAGAACTGAAAACCACGGTGGCTTTGCCCTTGCCCATTTTGATGCTTTCAATGCGGCATTCCTGACAATTTGAGAATATTGTCTCTGCCTGCAGAATTGCCAACCAAGGGCTGTTGTCACGAAAGCTGACTCCCTGCTTCACCTTCTCCAGCCTTTTACTCAATTCCCCACGCACGTTGCCGCGCAAATTGGTGCCCGGAAAATAGGAATCAACCAGGCTTTGTGTGGCGGCCCTCATGATGGGTTCCTGCTCTTGTGCCCAACTCGTTTCCGCTTTCAGATCGAATAGATAAATGAAAAAAACGAGCGGCAATACAGCGGCAACAGCACGCCAAGGGCGTATCCAGGCTTTCACAGGGGATGCCGGAAGATAGCTGCCCTGTAAAAAGTTCAGGCCGGATGCCGCAGGGTTCGGGAAAGCCATCTTGTCGCTCAGAGGACCGGGCAAAACCTCGGCACGTTCACGCCAGGATGCGGGGAGTTTCTCAGCAGCATCGCTGAAAACGCGTATTTCCTGCTCTTCGCGCTCAGCCTGGCTCAAGACCTGCTCAACCCACTCGAGAGAACCGGCCATGCCTTGTTGCCAACCGGTACGCAGTAAAACGCGACCGTTTTCATGCCATACACTCATGCCTTTTTCTGTATAGGGAACCGCAAGCAGATCCGGACACAAAAATCGTACCGGATTGCTTTTCATCCTCAGCAAACCCAACCAGTAATCCATTTTTTCGCGGTCAACGACCGCAACAGGCAATTGCCCGTCTCGCGTCAGCGCGCCAAACACAAAATGCTGGGTTTCCAGAGGCACCACCAGGCTCTCTTCCAGCATATAAGGCACGGACTTCCTCCACAGCTTTCGTGAACCTTTGGGTGGGGTCAGCAGATGGAAAGCAATGGCCTCAGACGGCACCCAGGCGACCTTCTGGCTACTTGAAGTGCCAAGATCCGATAAGGTCGTGTTGTCAGGTTGTATCCGAATCATCTTTTCTGCTCAGTCGCTCGTTTTTGTGCCCTGCGCAGCCTGCGTACTGGTTGCCACCAACACGTCTCTGCAAGACTGCGAACCCGAGTAGCTTTCGCCAACGGCCGCACAATGAGACTCAGACGGCACCCAGGCGACCTTCTGGCTACTTGAAGTGCCAAGATCCGATAAGGTCGTGTTGTCAGGTTGTATCCGAATCATCTTTTCTGCTCTGCCGCTCGTTTTTGCGCCCTGCACAGCCTGCGTACTGGCTGCCGCCAACACGTCTCTGCAAGACCGCGGAACCGAACGGCTTTTTCGACGGTCGCACAATGAGACTTTGCATTTCAAAAGTCGTGTCCCCCAGCTTCACGGTGATGGAAGCCTGAAAGAAATAGCTTTTCACGTCAAGGTGCCTTTTCAGCCATCTCGGTGGCGTGGTGTCCCTGATCCCCTGTTGTATGCCAAGCACAAGTTGCCAAAATTGCTCAACGGACTTGAAAGGGGATTCCTCGCGCCAGCGAATCAATTCACTGACAGTTACCGAATCAATACCCGGGATATACCGCAAAACTTCCGCAGGCGCGGTGTTCACATTGATTGGTGTGATTCTGCCAGGATCCGGCAAAGCCGCAAGACGGGGAAGAAACAGCCTGGCAATCTCGGGCGTGAAGCCTTTGACCAATCTGACTTCGCCGGGCCACGCCATGCGCACGCCGGATACAACGTAGGGCGGGATCAGACTCTGGTAGTCACTGTTTTCCGCCCCGCCCGAGCGCGGAAGATCATCACGATCGAACCAGTCAAGAAGGCTGTTCAGCAAACCGGCCGGGTCTTCAAGAACCTCGGAGTGCGCGTAGACCGCTCGTGAAAAAAGATTGCGCGTCCAGTTTTTTTCGCCTTTTACGCCACGGAATTCGCTGTGCAGATTATTCAAATTCATATATGCCAGCAAATCGTAGAGACACCAGTTGACTTCCGCGCGCTCTGCCGGAAACCCTGGAGCAATGTCTTCAAAATACCAGGACCATTCTTCAGCATGCGTTTTGTCTTTGGGAACCGAGTAGTAGTCTACTTTAGCTTCGCCTCCCTCGGTCGCATCGCGATCCAACAGTTCCTTGGCTCGCGCTTCTACGCTCAAAGCCAATAAGAAAGCCTGCTCGTTCGTCACGATTCGGGACAGTCTGTTAACCGCCAGGTTTTGCCCATAGAGCAACCAGCTCGTAGTCGATGCGACCATCGCAATAACCACCATGGCACTGACAATCGCCACCCCGCGCAAAGGAAATGATGTTACATAAGGGCGCGGCGGTTTGTCGCCCGCTTTATTTTTTTCTTTGGAAAGGGTCATAGGGATCGGCACCAGGGAAAAATCGTGTGTATAACCCGTTTTCGGTTTCCATTTCTATTTTTATCCAGCTGGGCAATTGTTCCAAATCAAAGCGCACGGCACTGTCAGGAAGCGTCTCCTCAACGCCTCCCCACTCCATTTCAAAGCTCAAAACCTTGTCCAGCAACAGAGCTTCGTGTGGCACAAGAGACGAATCGTCCGGACGATCCAGTACCGGCCAGACCTGCCTGTACAAGCGATTGTCCTTGGCACAATACATGACTCTTTGCATCCCGGAAAAAGAGCTGATTCCCGGAGTAATCCCGGAACGCGTAAAACTGAACTGGCAATCATAGCCTTCCAGCTTGGGCTCAAAGGCTCGCTCAATGTCTCTTTTGTCAACACCAACCTGCACCGGGCGGCGAGCCATGTTGATCAGATCCTGAAACATGACTGTCCACACCACCTGCTCCGCAGACAATTCTTCCGTTTTGCTTTCCAGCCTCGCTTGAATGCTCATCGTGTCCTGCAGCCCTCGAAAAGACATGGCCGAAACCAAAGCGAAAATCACCATAGAGAGCAGGACTTCCAAAAGCGTAAAGGCTCGGCATCGCTTTTTCAGCAATGGTGCCATGCTAGCCGGTCTGCGTACGGGGTTCATGAGCCCGGTCGATAGACTCTTAGCACACTGACAGGCCTATCACTCAAGTCGTCTCCGGAAGTGACTTCGACTTCGTAGCGCACCAGCTTCGTGCTTACCTCTTCTCCGCCCGGTTCAATTTCGTTGGTTGACCAAGACCAGGATGTTCCGGCAATTTCCTCATCACCATCTTCCCCCATTTCCTCCAATTTGTTTTTTTCATTCCTGATCAAGCCCGCAGCCAGAACATTCCAGGCGACCAAGTGACTACGATAGCGTTTCTGCATCAGACCAATGTGATCCGCGTAGACAGACAAGGCATTCAGTGAAGCGCCGATGGCAATACCCAGCATCACCGTTGCGATCATGACCTCTATGAGCGTAAAACCGCCCCGCTTTTTATTCATCACTTCCATAGCCGGCTCTGATGGCACCACTCGCCCCCCAAGTAAACCCTCTGTTCGCCTCAATGTTCAAGCTCGTTATAATGCTCCCGGTCGGCTCCCATAGCCCGGTTGGGAGAAAAAAAACCTGGGGGCGGCGTTCTTTCTGTTTCTTCAATTCCAAGAGCAGCGCTTCTTCTTCAGTGAGCGCATTGAGATCTATTTCGCTTTCATCATCAGACAAATCGTCCAATTCATCTTCGTCCGTTTTTTTCTTGGGCTCTTCTGTCAGCGTCAACAGCACGCCATTGAGAACAACCTTGAAGTCCAAGTGGGAACCCCATCTGGTCTCCTCCAGCTCACCAAATTCCTGCCATTCCTCTCCCGTGTAGACCATGGCTGTGGCAACGCCTTTTCGCCACCGGATCCCGTAAACCTTTCCTTCAATAATCGCCGAGTCCGAAAGTGTGCGCATCATGATTTGCAACTGCCGCAACTTGCTTCTCGTTTCCTGCGCATCGCTCAGATCCACAGAAACAAAAATGGCGGACGCCATGATGCCAATAATGAGAACCACCACCATGACCTCCAGGAGGCTAAAGCCGGAGCAGCTAGCGCGGAAGCCTCGAAAAGCAAAGCCAGGGGCGGACTTGCTCAGCGCTCTTCCAGATTCCAATTCCCTATATCAGCATCCAGCCCGGTGCCACCTTCATAACCGTCTGAACCAAAGCTGTAGACATCAAACCTGCCGCCACGAATTCCTGGCTGAATATATTGATAGGGGTTCCCCCAAGGGTCATTAGGAGTCCGCTCCAGATATTTGTTTTCCCCGACACTCAAATCGTCCAAGGTGGTCGGATAACTCAGATTGTCTAGCCGATACAGGCTCAAGGCACTGACAATCGTTCGAATATCCTGCTTGGCTCTCACCTGGCGTGCGTGATCAGGCCTATCCATGATTGCCGGAACCACCAAGGTTGCGAGTATTCCCAGGATGACGACGACGATCATGATTTCGATCAGGGTGAACCCGCGGATCCGCCTTTTCTTTGCCGGAACAGTCTGATTCATAACCAGTCGCCGTTTAAGGAAAAGTACTATTTTGTTTTTGCGGCGCATCTTTTAACGTTCAGGTCTCTCTCTCGGACGACAATGCCTTGGAAGCTGAAGCCCATGGCCTTGACAGCAAGCCCCGACTCACTGCGGGTGCATTCTACCTTATAGATTGGAATTTTCCCCAATGGCGTTTGCCTCCTGCCAGACGCGCACCCTTGGTGGGTGACCCCGGAAACAACGGGAAAATGTGCAACTGCACGATTGCCGGATATATCGCAGCGTCACGCATTCCGGCATGAGACACATTTCAGGCTCCCCGACAGCCGAATGTTCTAAACAATGTATCATCTGCACCTGGTTACACAGTGCTTTTTGGCAGGATTGTCGGAGCCCCAAAATAATGATCACGGTTATTTCGCCAGCCAAGCGTCTGGATTTTGATTCGCAGGCGCCCACCCGTCGGCAAAGTCGTGCCGCCTTCCCGCTACAGTCTGAGCGATTGGTGGATCACTTGCGCCGGTTTTCTCCGGGTGCATTGCAGAAAATGATGAAGATCAGCGGCCAGCTGGCCGAGCTCAACCACTTGCGCTTCCAGACTTGGGCAAGGCCGACGAAAAAACGAGGCGCCAGACCCGCTATTTACGCTTTCAAAGGCGATGTTTATATGGGACTGGATGCTGGGAATATGGATGATGAGGATCTGTCTTTCGCGCAGGAACACCTCCTCATTCTTTCCGGACTCCATGGCGTATTGCGACCTTTGGATCTGATTTTGCCTTACCGCCTGGAGATGGGCACGCAGTTTGATACCGGAGAGGGCGCGAATCTGTACGAATTCTGGGGCGACACCATCACCCACCATCTCAATCGCAAACTGCGTGGCGAGCAAAATCAGACATTGATCAATCTGGCTTCCGTGGAGTATTTCAACTCCGTCAAGCCCGCGCTTCTGAATGCCAATATTATCAGCCCGGCATTCAAAGAGTGGAGAGGGGATCGCCTCAAAGTCGTGAGTTTTAATGCCAAGCGTGCGCGTGGGCTGATGAGTCGCTACATCGTGAAAAAGCGCATCAATGACCCCGAATTGCTGAAAAATTTCACGGAAGGCGGCTACGCCTACCACCCGGACTTATCCACAGAAAAGCTTTGGTCTTTCGTGCGCGCCTAATCTGGTGGGTCAGCCCGGGGTCACCCGCCGAAACTCATTCCCAAAACTCCGCACAATTGAGGGAGCGCAAGACCGTGAAGCGGCGGCTTCTCGCACACTCTTTATGACCCCACCGTCTGCGGAGCCGGTGACTCCTCCTGTCAACAAGCCTGTTCTGCCTCCGGCCAGAATTCATATCGCCGGCATCTGCGGAACGTTTATGGCGGGCGTGGCAACCATGGCAAAAGAGCTGGGCTTTCAGGTTTCAGGAAGTGACGGCGCGGTCTACCCGCCCATGGATCGGCAACTGCACACAGCAAAGATCCCCGTTCATTCCGGCTTTGATGTCCGGGATCTGGATCCACGTTGCGAACTCGTGATTATGGGGAACGTCATGTCCCGCGGCATGCCCTTTGTCGAAGCAGTTCTGAAAAAACGCATACCGCTCATGTCCGGCCCACAATGGCTGGCACAATATGTCCTCCCAAGCCGCTTGGTCATCGCCGTGTCGGGAACCCACGGAAAGACCACCACAGCCAGCATGCTTGCCTGGATATTGCAGGACTGCGGGCTGGAGCCAGGATTCCTGATTGGTGGTGTGCCGGGCAATTTTTCTGTTTGTGCGCGCTTGGGCAAAGGCAAATATTTTGTCGTTGAAGCGGATGAATACGACAGCGCATATTTTGACAAGCGACCGAAGTTCCTGCACTTTCATCCAGACTTGCTGATTCTGAACAATTTGGAATACGACCATGCGGATATTTTTGAAAACCTCGCCGCCCTGGAATTGCAGTTCGCCTGGTTGCTGCGCAATGTTCGAAGCGATGGCGTGGTGATTGCGCGTGCACAGGACGCTGCATTAGAACGCGTGATCGCGCGAGGAAATTGGGCAAGGTGCGTTCGCTTTGGTTATGCCGACGAACAAGAGCCTGACTGGGCAGTGGCAGGTAGCGGGGAAGAGCGGTGGCTTGCAGGCAAAGGCAGCAAGGGGAAGCAAGAGGCTTGCCGCTATCCGGCGCAAAAGCTGTGTGGAGAACACAATATGTTGAACGCAGCTGCGGCAGTGGCGGCCGCCTGCGAGGCAGGAATAGCAGCCCCGGAAGCGCTGGCGGCACTGGCAAATTTTCGTGGCGTTGCGCGTCGGCTGGAAGTGATTTCGAAGCGTAAAGGGATAACGGTTTATGATGATTTTGCCCACCATCCCACGGCAATTGAAGCAAGCGTCAAAGCGGTTCGCTCAGTCAGTGCCGCGGGTCGTGTGCTTGCAGTTTTTGAACCACGTTCCAACACGATGAAGCTTGGGACGCACAATTCCTCGCTCGCTTCGGCTTTTGCGGCAGCATCCAGGGTTTACTGCTATTGTCCGCCAACACTCGGCTGGTCGTTGGAGACCGTATTTCCAAAATCAGGAAACAAATTTCATTGCTTCAGGGATACGGAGTCTTTGCTTCAGGCAGTGACTGCCGAAGCGCGAGAAAAGGATCACGTGCTGGTAATGTCTAACGGCCATTTCGCGAACCTGCCAGCACGCCTTGCGGCTTTTTATGCCTGAGCACTTCAGTCCTGTAGTACCGGGGCTGCTGCCTGCGACATCATGATCACGCCCAAATCTGCCGGATCCGCCGCGAGCGCAGTCTCTGCAAAGCCATCGGCCACAGTGACCGGGCAGACGAGTACCCCAACACTGGGTTTTCGCAAGCTCCTGCGACTCGTGCTGCACCATCGCCGCCTCCTGCTGAGCGCCAATATTATTGCCACGCTGGCAACGCTCTCAATCGTGCTGTTGCCCCTGTTAATGCCGCTGCTGGTTGACGAAGTTCTGCTGGACCAACCAGGCAAAATTGTTTCCGCTATCGATTCCCTGACTCCTGCTCACTGGCACGGCCCGCTACTGTACGTGGGCGCGGTGCTGGGAGTCAGTATTTTTTTGCGCGTAGCCGGGTGGGGATTTTTCGCCTGGTATTCCCTGCTGTTTGTCCAGATTTCCAAAAATGTGATTTACAAAATACGCAGAAGTCTGCTGTTACACCTTGGCGGGGTTGCCGCATCCGAGTTTGAAAATACCGGAGCCGGCACGGTCGGCGCGCGGCTGGTCACTGACCTGGAAACGCTGGATCAGTTTATGAGTGTGGCGATCAGTCGTCTGCTGGTGTGCGTGTTGATGATTGTGTTCACCGCTATCATTTTGCTGCTGCTTCACTGGCAACTGGCGATATACATGTTGCTGCTCAATCCCCTGGTCATTTATTTCACCATGACGATCGGCAGGCGCGTCAGACACCTCAAAAAGGCAGAAAACAAGGCGGTGGAAGTTTTTCAGCAGAGCATCACAGAAGTCTTTTCCGGCTTGCATCAGATCAGAGCCGCAAACCGTGATCGTCATTATTTCCTGGGACTTGTGCAACTGGCGCGAAAGTTACGCAGACGCTCTGCCAACTATAACTGGAAGAGTGAGGTCTACAGGAAGTTCTCCTTCCTGATTTTCCTCCTGGGCTTTGACGTCTTCCGTGCTGGCTGCATCCTTATGGTTCTGTTTTCAGACCTGACGATTGGAGAAATGATCGCGTCTTTTGGCTACTTGTGGTTCATGCTGGAACCCATGCAGGAACTGCTCGGCATGCAATTCACCTTTTACGCCGCAAAAGGGGCGCTAGGTCGCGTGAACGAAGTGCTCTGCCTTGACAAAGAACCGAAATACCCATTGATTGAAAACCCTTTCTCGGGTCAGAAAACGGCTTCTCTTCAAGTGCACAACTTGTGCCTGTCCTACGACTCAAAACCCGTGCTGAATCGCTTGAGCATGGACATTGCGGCAGGCGAAAAAATTGCCCTGGTTGGAGCAAGCGGCGGTGGTAAAACAACTTTTGTGCAGCTATTGCTTGGCCTGCACGAGAAGGAGTCAGGAAGCATTGCCTTTGGCGGAATCCCGATCGAGCGCATCGGTTATGAAACCATACGTAAAAACGTCGGATGCGTTTTGCAACAGCCCGCGCTTTTTAACGAGTCGATACGGGATAACATCACGCTCGGCATACGGATTTCCGATAGGCGTATTTGGGAAACGCTGGAAATCGTGCAACTCGCCGAATTTGTTCAATCACGGCACGACGGGCTGGATACCATGGTTGGTCTGCAAGGCCTGAGACTTTCAGGCGGTCAGCAACAGCGACTGGCAGTGGCGCGCATGCTCGTAACGGATCCCAAGCTGGTCATTCTGGACGAGGCAACCTCGGCACTGGATTCACAAACCGAAACCCACCTGCACGAAGCATTGTTTCAGCATTTGCAGGGTCGCACTGTGTTGCTCGTTGCCCACCGACTGAACGCAGTCTTGCAGGCAGACCGGGTGCTGGTTTTTGAAGACGGGCAAATCATTGAACAGGGGAAGCACTCGACCTTGCTTTCCAGCAAAGGAATCTATTCCCGTCTTTTTTCCGCGCAGGTGAAAGCGCGGGAATAACCAAGCCACAACCTTTGATGCCTCAGACTTGGGCGATTGTCCGGCACTCAGGTCGCTCAGCTTCGGGAGCGCAAAGAAGAAATGAAGGATGCCGGGCAGCAGAGACAACAGGAATAGCAAGGACAGCAAGCTCGGCAAATCGAACACTCAGCTTCCGTGAACCATCATGAAAGAAAGAAGCCGGTACTGGAGAAAACAGCAGGAACAGCCAAGCCACAACCTTTGATGCTTCAGACTTGGGCGATTGTCCGGTGCTCAGGTCGCGCAGCTTTGAGAGCGCAAAGAAGAAATGAAGGACGCCTGACATCAGAGACAACAGGGATAGCAAGGACAGCAGGCTCGGCGAATCGAACACAGCTTCCGTGAACCATCATGAAAGAAAGAAGCCGGTACTGGAACGAACAGCAGGAACAGCCAAGCCACAACCTTTGATGCTTCAGACTTGGGCGATTGTCCGGCACTCAGGTCGCACAGCTTCGGGAGCGCAAAGAAGAAATGAAGGACGCCTGACAGCAGAGACAACAGGAATAGCAAGGACAGCAAGCTCGGCGAATTAAGTGCTCAGCTTCCGTGAACCATCATGAAAGAAAGAAGCCGGTACTGGAACGAACAGCAGGAATAGCCAAGCCACAACCTTTGATGCTTCAGACTTGGGCGATTGTCCGGCACTCAGGTCGCACAACTTCGG
This sequence comes from uncultured candidatus Poriferisulfidus sp., assembly GCA_965215765.1. Lineage (GTDB taxonomy): Bacteria > Pseudomonadota > Gammaproteobacteria > Poriferisulfidales > Oxydemutatoraceae. The sequence continues at coordinate 2,949,766 of OZ244118.1, forward strand.
AAGCGCAAAGAAGAAATGAAGGACGCCTGACAGCAGAGACAACAGGGATAGCAAGGACAGCAGGCTCGGCGAATCAAGTGCTCAGCTTCCGTGAACCATCATGAAAGAAAGAAGCCGGTACTGGAGCTAACAACAGGAACAGCCAAGCCACAGTCTTTGATGCTTCAGACTTGGGCGATTGTCCGGCACTCAGGTCGCGCAGCTTCGGGAACGCAAAGAAGAAATGAAGGGCGCCTGACATCAGAAACAACAGGGATAGCAAGGACAGCAGGCTCGGCGAATCAAGTGCTCAGCTTCCGTGAACCATCATGAAAGAAAGAAGCCGGTACTGGAACGAACAGCAGGAACAGCCAAACCACAACCTTTGATGCTTCAGGCTTGGGCGATTGTCCGGCGCTCAGGTCGCACAGCTTCGGGAGCGCAAAGAAGAAATGAAGGCACCTGACAGCAGAGACAACAGGGATAGCAAGGACAGCAGGCTCGGCAAATCGAACACAGCTTCCGTGAACCATCATGAAAGAAAGAAGCCGGTACTGGAACGAACAGCAGGAACAGCCAAACCACAACCTTTGATGCCTCAGGCTTGGGCGATTGTCCGGCACTCAGGTCGCACAGCTTCGGGAGCGCAAAGAAGAAATGAAGGACGCCTGACAGCAGAGACAGCAGGGATAGCAAGGACAGCAGGCTCGGCGAATCAAGTGCTCGGCTTCCGTGAACCATCATGAAAGAAAGAAGCCGGTGCTGGAGCAAACAGCAAGAACAGCCAAGCCACAACCTTTGATGCTTCAGACTTGGGCGATTGTCCGGTGCTCAGGTCGCACAGCTTCGGGAGCGCAAAGAAGAAATGAAGGCACCTGACAGCAGAGACAACAGGGATAGCAAGGACAGCAGGCTCGGCAAATCGAACACAGCTTCCGTGAACCATCATGAAAGAAAGAAGCCGGTACTGGAACGAACAGCAGGAACAGCCAAACCACAACCTTTGATGCCTCAGGCTTGGGCGATTGTCCGGCACTCAGGTCGCACAGCTTCGGGAGCGCAAAGAAGAAATGAAGGACGCCTGACAGCAGAGACAGCAGGGATAGCAAGGACAGCAGGCTCGGCGAATCAAGTGCTCGGCTTCCGTGAACCATCATGAAAAAAAGAAGCCGGTACTGGAACGAACAGCAGGAACAGCCAAGCCACAACCTTTGATGCTTCAGACTTGAGCGATTGTCCGGCACTCAGGTCGCACAGCTTCGGGAGCGCAAAAAAGAAATGAAGGACGCCTGACATCAGGTACAACAGGGATAGCAAGGACAGCAGGCTCGGCAAATAGAACACAGCTTCCGTGAACCATCATGAAAGAAAGAAGCCGATACTGGAACGAACAGCAGGAATAGCCAAGCCACAACCTTTGATGCTTCAGACTTGAGCGATTGTCCGGCACTCAGGTCGCACAGCTTCGGGAGCGCAAAGAAGCAATGAAGGCACCGGGCAGCAGAGACAACAGGGATAGCAAGGACAGCAGGCTCGGCAAATAGAACACAGCTTCCGTGAACCATCATGAAAGAAAGAAGCCGACACTGGAACGAACAAATGCTTCCGGCTTCTTGCCGCTCTCCCGGATGGAAAGCAGAGGAAGTACTGCTACACTCGGCACTTTCAGACTTTTAGCGGGCAGAAAACGCACTGCCAACGAGCAAGGATCTACCCGGTCTTTGCGCACAAGTCATTGATGGTGACAGGAGGAATCTGACCATGACGTTTCAAACCCCATACACTCCCGACTTTTCACTTCGGGAAGAAAGTGCCCTAAGCGATATTGAGTTCTATCAACGTTGGTCGCCGCGCTCTTTCCTCAAAGCGGTGATTGACCAAGAAACGCAAGCCAAAATTTTTGATGCCGCACGTTGGTCGCCATCCTGTTTCAACGAACAGCCTTGGTTGATCGTAACTTCAACAGACGAAACTTTTTCAGTGTTTCTGGATCTCCTGACCGAAGGCAATCAGGGCTGGGCAAAGCTGGCCTCACTGCTGGGTTTTATTTTTGCCAGACGTCGCTTCTCGCACAACGACAAGCCGAACGTGCTCGCTCACTTCGATTGTGGTGCAGCCTGGCTGGGTCTGACATTACAGGCTAGACGCCTGGGCTTGTACACGCACGGGATGGGCGGCATCCATCGGGAAAAGACCTACGGGGCTTTGAACGTTTCACAGGCAGACTACGAAGTGATGTGTGGTTTTGCGTTGGGAGCCATTGACAAACCCGAGGCACTGGGCGAAGAGCGCGCCAAGAACGAACGCCATCTCTCTGGTCGCCTGCCGATTGACAAGGTCTGGCGAAGCGGTCTGATCTGACTCCCGCTCCAACGCAGACGCACGCTCAAGGCTGAAGGGGAATAGCCGCGACGCTTTGTTCCTCATGAGAGCCCAGCGTCACTTGCGTGGATTTGCCGGTTTTTGCAAAGCCTCGTGCGCTAAATTTCTGGCGTCCTGGTCTTGGTGCTCCGGATTTCCTGGAAGGTGGCGTGCGCGGCAGCGATGGTTTTTTGAATATGCGCCTCCTCGTGAACTGCTGAAACGAAGCCCGATTCAAAAGCTGACGGCACTAAATAGATTCCGCATCTCAACATGCCGCTATGGAAGCGGCCAAACAGCTCGGTGTCAGTTGTTTGGCGGTGGCGAAATCTGAAACCGGGTGCGGTAAAAAAAAGCAACCAAACATGCCGCCTTCCGAATCGCATTGAAAAGCAATATCGTTGCTGGCAGCAACCGCCCGTAACCCCTTGCAAAGCTCCTTCGCCCGCTTCGTCAGTTCTTCATAAAAACCGGTTCTGCCAATCAGCGAAAGCGTTTTGATTGATGCTGCGGTGACCACCGGATTGCCAGACAAAGTCCCGGCCTGAACAACCCGTTTGGCGAAAACACTTTGAGGTCAGAGCTACTCAAAGCGGCAGGTACTTTTTGAATAAAGAGACGGAAAAAGGCCGAACACGCCTTTTGATCATGATCTCCGGCCATGGCAGCAACATGCGGGCTATCACCACCCACCTGATATGCGGAAAAATCGCCGCACAGCTTGTCGTGGTTATTAGCGAACGGGACGATGCCCCGGTGCTCGAATATGCCCGCGATCACAGTTCGGCAACAGAAGTTGTTCAAAAGCCGCTATTTTGATGGGCGACTGAGAATGGAGGCAGTGAAGGTACTCGTGGACGGCAAGGTGTCACACAAGCCATTGGCACTGAGTGACATGCCATCTCCTCTGTTGTGACTCACCGTTGTCAAAAGCCAAGGTACTGGTACACAGAGCCGTCGTCGCTAACCGCACCCTCTGCCTATAACTCGCCGCCCTTTCTCTGGGCTGCCGGCTAGTAGCTTCTAGCGGACTGCGCCACCCAGAAGCGCCCTGATTCTGAAGCGCGAGACATCTGGAGGAAGGAACTCGCGAGAAACAATCACACGAACCGTATCGAATGCCTTCGAATATATATTAGCAACTACGACAACAAACTCTCCGCGTGACTGCCCATCTTCCAGTTGAACATCAATCACAACTTCCCTCACCATGTTTCTTTGAGTAGTGCTTGCGCCACCAACAAATGCCACATTCACATTTGTCGTGGGATCGTAAAAGACCCATCTCAAGCCATCAACGAGTCCACCACCTTTAACCGTGAGCGAGATATTGGTCGTGGAGTCACCAGGCTCCAGTGTCAGAGTTACCGTTTCAGTTGATTCTTCCCGGTAAATGATGAAAGGACCCTCTGGGAGGTATATAACCCTCACAAGAGCGGTACTGAGCCCGCCAAACCCATCTGTAACCTGGACGGTGACGGAACGGACGATATCCACCTCAGAGGATGGACTAGGCCCCTCAAAGCTGACGGTTGCCGTACTTCCTGTCGTTGTTTCTGTCGTGGATTCGCCCACCACAAAACCCACTGTTGAACCTGCACTCACATCAACAATCGTCCAAGTCAGCGTTACAACTCCCGTTTTATCTTCGGCTGTAAAACTTATGAGGGCGGTGGTTTGTCCAACAGGCAAGAGCAATATACCGTCAGTAACGTTTTGAACCGTGATGACGGGGGTCACATTTGCCACACTGACCATGACAGTACTACTCGTGCTGTTGTCGTCTGCGTTTGTCACTGTCAGAACGTATCTTCCATCAAGCCGGGAAACGGCGTCCTGCAAAGTGGCGGTGATTACCGCAGTCTCACCCTTTGTTGATGAAAGCGTAACAACAACGTTATCAGTGCTGGTCACAGTCCATGTGAGACTCGCGCTCTGTCCAAGCCCGTGTGTTGCGCTAAACCTGCGCGCAACTGAATTGCCTTCCGAGATTGGCTGCAAATCTGTCAGCATGAACGTTGGCGTGCTTTCTCCCGGATTAACAGTCACGTTAACCCGGTCTGTTGTACCCGAGCTATCTCTCACGACGAGATCAAAAGATCTCGTGGTTACAGACGTCGATCTCTCCAAACTGGCAACAACAGTTGTCCCCACAGCTGTCGTCCGCAGTTCATTCCCCACGACAAACCTCACGGTGCTAGCCTCAACACTGCTAATCTCCCATGTCAAGTTTTCTGGCTCAAAATCATCCGCCGCCGCAACAGGGAAGGTCACGACCGTCGAGTTTGGCGAAATAGTGAAGTTGACCTCACCTTCATCAGGAACCGACCCATCTACCGACACAATCACAGGAGGCTGATTTTCTGCTATCACCACGGCCACCACTGACCGTGCAGTCGCAAGACCGTCAGATAACGTGAGAGTAAATGTTCTTGTGCTGACACCAGCCGTAAACGTGTCCACTGCTTGACTAAAGCGCACCTGGACTGTCTCCGTGCCGATTGACTCCGCTGTTCCATTCACGAACACCGCAGTGCTCTTGTCTCCAATCCCGCCAACCAGATTCCAGCGCAGATCTTCCGGTCTTTCACCCCGATCAAGATCACCTGCATTAAACGTAAATGTATTAACCGTCTGCGACTCGTGGATGGAAAGCGACTCTGCTGAGGGTCCAGTGATGACCGGAGTTGAGTTGGCTACATTCTCAACTGTCACATTCACCCTGTCGGACAACCTGGTGTCGTCATCGGTGGCTACGACTTCAAAAGCCGTTCCCATGAACCCACCGTCTGGAACCGGGCGTGTGAAACGAATCGTCACAGGAGTGGAAGCGACAGTCGTACTTACTGATAAAGTTGTTGCCGTACTCCTATCACTCTTGACAAACGCTGCTTCACCAGCGAGAGGTGCATCAAACAACAGTGTGACCGTCCCCGGGTACTCTGTGGTAAGCCGTACCACAAAATCAGTTGAAGGAACCCTCCGGTGTGAATCAACCGTAAGGGAGTCTATATCAAACGTCGGTGGCGGTTGGAGATCGGCGGCAATATTAACCACGAAAGTCCATGTGCTAGCGACCTGCTCGCCGCCTGTGGTGTTGGTGCCTGAGGATTGCACCACAAACGCGTCATTGGCACCGAAGCCAATGATGCCAGGAGGAGAGAAAAACCTATAAGTAACTGTGGATCTTGAACCTCGGGTGGTCGCAGCAGTTCTCCCGTCAGCCAACACAAAGAAAGCAGTTCCGGAGTTCGGCGTTGACGCAAAACTCCAGTCTGTTTGTTCAAGATTAGTTCTTAGAGTGGACCCCAAAGTCTCCAGAACCCGCGTGACCGACGGAGCTGCTCTGCTCACTTTGCGAATTTGAGTAATACCTTCGTTGTCTGCAAGAGGAATGGAGTCAATAGGAAGAACGGCGGCAGGAGAAATGGTGGCGGGGCCTTCCTGAGCCAAAACATTCGACGATCCGGCAAAAAAAGCAGCGTACAAAACAGCAAGGCTTACCACCTTCCCGTAATGCAAAAAAGACCAGGAAAATTTTGTGCGCACTCTCAACTCCTCAGTTTTGCGCTGCCGAGGTGATCGACAGCCGCAAACAAAAAACAAAAAATTACCATCGGATGTGGTATCTCATATATCTATGGGTTTCGTGCAACAGTCACGCCCACATCGGGAAGACAAATATTTCTACAATCCCGTCCTACATTAACGACCGTCTTGGCTGTGGGAAAAAATAAATTCATACGCCTTCGGGTCAACGCAAAAGCAGCCCCCAAAATCTAAAAAAATTCAATCCAAGGCTAAAAGAATCCTGATAAAATTACAAGCAATCTCAGCAATCCCGTCCCTTATTAACGACCGAACGCCATCTCTCTGGTCGCCTGCCGCTTGACAGAGTCTGGCGAAGCGGTCTGCCCTGACTCCCGCACCAACGCCGACGTTCGCTCAATGCTGAAAGAAAATAACCGCGACGCTTTGTTCCTCACGAGAGCTCAGCGCCACCTGTATGGATTTGCAGGTTTTTGCAAAGCCTCGTGCGCTAAATTTCTGGCATCCTGGTCTTGGTGCTCTGGATTTCCTGGAAGGTGGCGTGCGCGGCAGCGATGGTTTTTTGAATATGTGCCTCCTCGTGAGTTGCTGAAACGAAACCCGATTCAAAAGCTGACGGCGCCAAATAGATTCCGCGTCTCAACATGCCGCTATGGAAGCGGCCAAACAGCTCGGTGTCAGTTGTTTTGGCGGCGGCGAAGTCTGAAACCGGGTGCGGTGAAAAAAGCAACCAGACGCCGCCTCCCATAATCGCATTGAAATGCAATATCGTTGCTGGCGGCAGCCTCCCGTAGCCCCTCACAAAGCCCCTTCGTCCGCTCCGTCAGACCTTCGTAAAAACCGGTTGCCAATCAGCGAAAGCGTTTTGGTTGCTGCTGCGGTGACCAACGGATTGCCAGACAAAGTCCCGGCCTGAACAACCCGTTTGGCGAAAACACTTTGGGGTCGGAACTACTCAAAGCGGCAGGTACTTTTTGAATAAAGAGACGGAAAAAGGCCGAACACGCCTTTTGATCATGATCTCCGGCCACGGCAGCAACATGCGGGCTATCACCGCCCACCTGCTACGCGGAAAAATCGCCGCACAGCTTGTCGCAGTTATTAGTGAACGGGACGATCCTCCGGGGCTCAAATATGCCCGTGATCACAGTCCGGCAACAGAAGTTGTTCAAAAGCCGCTATGGGGGGAAAGTGCCTTCAACGAAGCACTAGGGGGTGCTGTTGCCTCCTACGAGCCAGATTTGATTGCTCTGGCAGGTTTTATGAGCATATTGAGCGCCGAATTCCTGTCTCGCTTTTCTGGGCGTGTTTTGAATATTCCCCCCTCTTTGCTGCCTGATTTCAAGGGTCTGAATACCCATCAAAGAGTGATAAAGGCTGGTGCCAGTGAGCACGGCTGTACAACGGCATTTTGTTTCAGAAGAGCTGGATGCAGGATCATGCGTATTACAGGAACGCTTCCCGCTACACAGGCAACGCAACAACTTGAATAGCAAAGTGCTTACGGAACGCGTGCTCGCACTTGAGCACCAATTCTGTCCGGCCACAATACAGCTTGATTTTGATGGGCGACTGAGAATGGAAGCAGTGAAGGTACTCGTGGACGGCAAGGTGCTACACAAGCCATTGGCACTGAGTGACATGCCATCGCCTCTGTCGTGACTCACCGTTGTCAAAGGTGCTGGTACGCAAGCCGTCGTCGCTAACCGCACCCTTCTGCCTATAACTCGCAACCCTTTCCTCGGGCTGCTGCTTGGCAGCTTCTAGCGAACTGCCCCGCCCAGAAGCACCCTGATTCTGAAGCGCGAGCCGCTTGGAAGAGACCCACGAGTAACAGTAACGGTAACCGAATCGGATACATCCGAGCCTCCATGCCTGACTTCTACGACAAAGCTTCCGGTTTGCTGCTGGTCTCCGAGTTGAGCTTCAATCACAACGCTCTTCGTGCTTATCTGAGTGCTGCTGTTATCGAATGCCACACTCGTAAAACTTGCCGTGATACTGGAAAGGCTCCAAGTCAAATCAGCACCGGCTCCACCACCTCTGGCCATGAGCGAGATGGTCGTGGACGCCGTGGAGTCGCCAGGCTCCAGTGTCAGCATCAGCGTTTCAGCAAGTGACGACCCTTGGTAAAAGATGAAAGGCCCCCCCTCTGGAAGGTATCTAACCGTCGTCAGAGCGGTGCTGCTCCCGCCAAACCCATCTGTGACCTGCACGGTGAAAGTAGCAACAGTATCCTCCTCTGAGGATGAACGGGGTGCCCCCTCAAAGCTGACAGTTGCCGCACTTCCTGTCGTTGTTTCTGTCGTGGATTCGCCCACCACAAAACCCACTGTTGAACCTGCACTCACATCAACAATCGTCCAAGTCAGCGTTACAACTCCCGTTTCATCTGTGGCCTCATAATCTATGCGGGCGGTGGTTTCCCCAACAGCCAAGGGCGGAATGACTGGAACCGTGATAACGGGGTGCTCATTTGCCACACTGACCATGACAGTACTACTCGTGCTGTTGTCATCTGCGTTTGTCACTGTCAGAACGTATCTTCCATCAAGCCGGGAAACGACATCCTGCAAAGTGGCGGTGAATACCGCAGTCTCACCCTCTGCTGATGAAGGCGTAACAACAACGTTATCAGTGCTGGTCACAGTCCATGTGAGACTCGCGCTCTGTCCAAGCCCGTGTGATGCACTAAATCTGCGCGCAACTGAATTGCCTTCCGAGATTGGCTGCAAATCTGTCAGCATGAACGTTGACGTGCTTTCTTCCGGATTAGCATTCACGGTAACGGAGTCTTCACCCAAGCTATCGCTCACAATGAGATCATAAGTTCCCGTCGTGAGAGTCGTCGCTCTCTCCAAACTGACCATGGCACTTGTCCCCGTAGCTGTTGTCCGCAGACCATCACCCACGACAAACATCGGGGTGGTGCCAGTGCCCAGGTTTTCGAAACGCCAACTCAGAGTAGCTGCCGGAAAATCAATTTTAGTCGCCGCAACAGGGAAGGTCACGACCGTCGAGTTTGGCGAAATAGTAAAAGTAACAGCTTCTTGCTCTCTTGTGTCTTGCCCGTCTACCAACGCAATCACAGGAGGCTGATTTTGTTCTATCACCACAGTCACCGTTGACCGTGCAGTCGCAAGACCGTCAGATAACGTGAGAGTAAATGTTCTTGTGCTGACACCAGCCGTAAACGTGTTCACTGCTTGACTAAAGCGCACCTGGACTGTCTCCGTGCCGATTGACTCCGTTGTTCCATCCACGAACACCGCAGTGCTCCTGTCTCCAATTCCGTCTTCCAGATTCCAGCGCAGATCTTCCGGTCTTTCACCCCGATCAAAGTCGCCTGCATTAAACGTAAATGTATTAACCGTCTGCAACTGATGGATGGAAAGCGACTCTGCTGAGGGTCCAGTGATGGTCGGAGTTGAGTTGGCTACATTCCTGACCACCACATCAACCCTGCCGGACAACCCAGTGTCGTCATCGGTGGCTACGACTTCAAAAGCCGTTGCCACGGTGAACCCGCCGTCTGGAACCGGGCGTGTGAAACGAACCGTCACAGGAGTGGGAGCGGCAGTCGTATTTACTGATAAAGTTGTTGCCGTACTCCCACCGCTCTCGACAAACGCCGCTACGCCCATGAGTGGTGCACTGATAGGGGTATTAAACGACAGTGTGACCGTCGTCGGGGACTCTGTGGAAAGCCGTACCACAAAATCAGTTGAAGGAACCCTCTGGTGTGAATCAATCACAAGCGAAGCTACATCAAACGTCGGTGTTGTCCCCGTCGGTAGTGGTGGGGTACCGGCGGAGGGAACTGTGACTGTGAAATTTGCCGTGCTGACAACGTTCGTACCGGTGGAAGACTGCACCGTAAACATTTCGGTGCGACCGAAGCCAACGATGCCAGGGGGTGGGGTAAGCGTATACGCAACCGTGGATCTTGAGCCTTGGGTGGTCAAAGCAGTACTTCCGTCAGCCAACACAAAGACAACAATTCCGGAACTTGGCATTGTCGCAAAAACCCAGTTTGCTGGAGTGGAATTCGAAGTCTCCAGAACCCGCGTGAACATCGCCGCACCGCCTTCTACTCTCACTTCAATCGCAATATCAGTAGTTTCGCCGGCCACAAGAGGAATGGCGGCAGGAGAAATGGTGGCGGAACCTTCCTGAGCCAAAACATTCGTCGATCCGGCAAAAAAAGTAGCGTACAAAACAGCAAGGCTTACCACCTTCCCGCAATGTAAAAAAGACCAGGAAAATTTTGCGCGCATTCTCAACTCCTCAGTTCTGCGTTGCCGAAGCGATCGACAGCCGCAAACAAAAAACAAAAAACAAAAAATTACCATCGGATGTGGTATCTCATATATCGATATGGGTTTCGTACAACAGTCACTCCCACAATTGGGAAAACAAATATTTCTACGACCCCGTCCCTCATTAACACCTTCTTGGCTGTGGGAGTAAATGAATTCACAAGCCTTCGGGGAAACGCAAAAGTATCCCCAAAAGCTAAAAAATTCAACGCAAGACTAAAAGAATCCTGATCAAATTACAAGCCATCTCAGCAATCCCGTCCCACATTAACAACCGAACGCCATCTCTCTGGTCGCCTGTCGCTTGACAAGGTCGGCGAAGCGGTCTGCTCTGACTCCCGCACCAACACCGACGCACACTCAAGGCTGAAGGTGAATAGCCGCGACGCTTTGTTCCTCACGACAACTCAGCACCACTTGCGTGGGTTTGCCGGTTTTTGCAAAGCTTCGTGCGCTAAATTTCTGGCGTCCGGGTCTTGGTGCTCTGGATTTCCTGAAAGGTGGCGTGCGCGGCAGCGATGGTTTTTTGAATATGCGCCTCCTCGTGAGCTGCTGAAACGAAACCCGACTCAAAAGCTGACGGTGCCAAATGGATTCCGCGTCTCAACATGCCGCTATGGAAGCGGCCAAACAGCTCGGTGTCAGTTGTTTTGGCGGTGGCGAAATCTGAAACCGGGTGCGGTGAAAAAAAGCAACCAAACATGCCACCTTCCGAATCGCATTGAAAAGCAATGTCGTTGCTGGCGGCGGCCACCCGTAGCCCCTCACAAAGATCCTGCGTCCGCTTCGTCAGTTCTTCGTAAAAACCGGTTTTGCCAATCAGCGAAAGCGTTTTGATTGCTGCTGCGGTGACCACCGGGTTCCCGGACAAAGTCCCGGCCTGGTAGACCGATCCAGAAGGTGCCAGTTCCCGCATCAGATCGCTTCTCCCGCCGAAAACGCCGAAGGGCAACCCGCCACCTGCCACTTTTCCCAAGGTGCTCAGGTCAGGCAGGACACCAAGCAAAGATTGGGCACCTCCCGCAGCCACGCGAAAGCCGCTCATGACCTCGTCGTAAATCAATACGCTCCCGGCCTCGCTGCAAAGTGTCCGCATGGTCTGGAGAAATTCCGGGTGACCACGAACCAATCCCATATTCCCGGCAATAGGCTCGACGATCACCGCCGCCACTTCCTTGCCATATTTTGCAAACGTTTTCGTAAGCGTGTCGGTGTCGTTATATGGCAACACGAAAGTGTCGCTCACGGTCGCTGCCGGAACACCGGGCGACCCGGGCAGGCCGAAAGTCACGACGCCAGAACCAGCACCGGCGAGCAAGGCGTCAGCGTGTCCGTGATAGCAACCGTCAAACTTTATGATTCGGTTTCTGTCGGTGTGGCCACGCGCCAGGCGAATCGCACTCATGGTGGCCTCCGTTCCGGAATTCACCATACGCAGCATTTCCAAAGTCGGAAAAAAGCTGCGGATCGCTTCCGCCAACTGCGTTTCCTTTCTGGTGGGTGCCCCAAAACTCAAACCCTCAGACGCTGATTGTGAGACCGCCGCAACCACTTCCGGGTGGGCATGTCCCAGAATTGCAGCACCCCAGGAACCAACGAAGTCCACGTATTCGTTGCCGTCAACGTCAAAAATCAACGGTCCTTTGCCACGTGCAATAAAAAGCGGTGTGCCATGAACAGCACGGAATGCGCGTACCGGAGAATTGACGCCGCCCGGGAGGATCTCGCACGCCTGAGCGTACAACGCTTGAGATTGTCTGGTCGTTCCTGTCATGCGACTATCAAGCACTCGCAGGACTGGATTTACAAGGATTAAACTTCGATCTCAAAAGTTGCATTCAGGTCACATTTCTCCCAGAATGAGGTGTTATCAAATTTCTTTTGAACAACGTGCTCCTTTCTCCCGCCCTCATCACAAAGGATGATATTACAGTAGCTTTTGAGCTGGCTGGTACGCCGAGATCGTATTTTGCCGGTGCCCGGAAGCATCGCTAAAGAAGAAGAGATCAGCTTGGCAGTGCAGGATATTTGTGTCACTCAGACAGCATCAGAGAGACTTGGCTGCTTTTGTTTTGCGGTCTTGCGAACTCTCTCAGTAACCAATAGCACATGACTCTCACCTACCGGGACGCGGGTGTGGATACCGAGCGCGCTCAGACCTTGGTGAAGCGAATAAGCGTGTACGCGGAAAAAACACGCAGGCCAGGTGTTATCTCGAAGCTGGGCGGCTTTGCCGGCTTGTTCAGAATGCACGATCTGCACTACGAGAATCCGGTTTTGTTGACCACCACCGATGGCGTAGGAACCAAACTTTTACTTGCCAGGCAACTTGCTGACTACTCGCAAATCGGCATAGACCTTGTCGCCATGTGCGCCAATGACGTGCTGGCGGGAGGTGGTGAGCCACTGCTTTTTCTGGACTACATCGCCTGCGGGAAACTGTCTCCCCGCACCTTGGAGATAATGATATCGGGGATGGCTGAAGGATGCGAGCGTGCCGGTTGCGCTTTGACCGGTGGCGAGACGGCGGAATTGCCTGGCATGTACGAGGCAGACAGCAGTGATCTTGCCGGTTTTATGGTCGGTGTGGCCGAGGAAAAGCATTTGCTCGGTGCACATCGCGTGGAAACAGGAGACTTGGTCATCGGGCTCGCGTCCAACGGTGTACACGCCAACGGCTTTTCTCTGGTAAGAAAAGTTCTTGAAGTCAGCGGTGCCAACCTGAACGACCCGTTTGGCGAAAACACTTTGGGATCGGAACTGCTCAAAGCGACAAGCATTTACGTCAAAGACTTGTTGCCTCTGGTTCCAGACGGCGGCCTGCACGCACTTTCTCATATCACGGGCGGCGGAATAGCCGAGAACCTCCCCAGAGTTTTGCAAGCCGGACAAGCGGCGCGCATTTCCACTGACGCCTGGCCAAGACCGGAAATTTTCAACTGGCTGCAAAAAACCGGTGACATCAGTGAAGATGAAATGCTGCGCGTGTTCAATTGCGGAGTTGGCATGATCGCGATCGTGTCGCGCGATGCGCAGGAGCTTGTGATGTCAAGCCTTTCTCGGACACCCGCCTGGGTCATTGGCGAAATCGTACGGCATGACGGGTCGGCACAGGTGTTTTTTGAATAAAGAGACGGAGAAAGGCCGAACACGCCTTTTGGTCATGATCTCCGGACGCGGCAGTAATATGCGGGCTATTACTTCCCACCTGGAGCGCGGAAAAATCGCCGCTCAGCTTGTCGCGGTTATTAGTGACCGGGACGATGCCCCGGGGCTCCAATATGCCCGCATTCACAGTCCGGCAACAGGAGTCGTTGCCAAAAGCCGCTATAGGGAAAAAAGTGCCTTCAACGAAGCACTGGGGGATGCTGTTGCCTCCTACGAACCAGATTTGATTGCCTTGGCAGGTTTTATGAGCATATTGAACGCCGAATTCCTGTCTCGCTTTTCTGGACGCGTTTTGAACATTCACCCCGCTTTGCTACCTGACTTCAAGGGTCTGAATACTCATCAAAGAGTGATTGAGGCTGGTGCCAGTGAGCACGGATGTACAACGCATTTTGTTTCAGAAGAGCTGGATGCCGGACCATGCGTGTTGCAGGAACGCTTCTCGCTACACAGGAAACGCAACAACTTGAATAGCAAAGTACTTGCGGAACGCGTGCTCGCACTTGAGCACCAAATCTATCCGGCCACAATACAGCTTTTTTGTGATGGGCGACTGAGAATGGAAGCAGGAAAGGCACTCGTGGATGGCAAGGTGTTACACAAGCCAATGCCGCTCACAGCACCATTGGCAAAACTGTTGCCGCTTAAGTAACACGCCGTCGTCCTTGTCTGACTCAGAGCCGTCGTCGCTAACCGCACCCTTCTGCCTATAAACCTATTAACTCGCTGCCCTTTTCTCGGGCTGCTGCTTGGCAGCTTCTAGCGGACTGCACCACCCAGAAGCACCCTGATTCTGAAACGTGAGACGCTTGGCATTGTGGTCTCACGAGCAACAATCACACGAATCGTATCGGATACACACAAACGTTCATGCCTGACTCAGAGCGTCGTCGCTAACCGCACCCTTCTGCCTAAAAACCTATTAACTCGCTGCCCTTTCCTCGGGCTGCTGCTTGGCAGCTTCTAGCGGACTGCACCGCCCAGAAGCACCCTGATTCTGAAACGTGAGACGGTTGGCATTGCGGTCTCACGAGCAACAATCACACGAATCGTATCGGATATGCCCGAACGTTCATGTCTGACTTCAACGACAAAGTTTCCGGTTAGCTGTTGACCATCAAGTCGAGCTTCAATCACAACGCTCTTCGCCATGCTTGTCTGAGTACTGTTGTTATCGAATGCTACATTCATACCTGTCGTGGGGTTGGAAAGGAGCCAACTCAAGTCAGCACCACCTCCACCACCTTTAGCCGTGAGCGAGACCATGGTCGCAAGTGCGCCAGGCTCCAAATTCAGCGGTGGCGTTTCGGTTAGCGATGACTTTCGGTAAAAGATGACAGGACCCTCTGGAAGGTATCTGACCGTCACAAGATATGTACTGCTCCCGTCAAACCCATCTGTAACCTGGACGGTGAAAGTCCTGACGATATCCACCTCAGAGGATGGAGTGGGTCCCTCAAAGCTGACAGTTGCCGAACTTCCTGTCGTTGTTGTCGTCGTCTCTGTCGTGGATCCGTCTATCACAAAACCCACTGTTGAATCATCCGAACTCACATCATCAATGGTCCAAGTCAGCGTTCCAACTCCCACTTCATCTTTGACCATAAGACTTATGCGAGTGGTGGTTTCTCCAACAGGCAAGAGCAACGTACGCCCGGCAGCACCCGACAGTTGTCGCTGAGTGAAATCCCGGCGCTGCCGTCGTGACCCGTCATCAATCGTGATGACGGGAGGCACGTTTTTTACGCTAACAAAAACCGCGCTGCTCGTACTGTTGCGATCCGAGTTCGTTAGTGACAGAACATAGCTCCCAATAAGTGTTGAGCGAAAATCCTGCAAATAGGCGGTGAATCTCGCAGTCGTACCCATTGCTGTTGGAGGCGTAACAACAACGTTAACAGCGCTCGTCACGCCCCACTCAAAGCCTTCTTCTTTTTGCCCAAGCCTAGCCGTGTCCGATGCCTCGAATGTATGTACAGCTGACGTGACTCCCGATTCTCGCCTTGTCAACGTGAACATCGGCGTACTCTCTTCCACATCAAAAGTCACGATAACCGTATCGCTTAGCCCACCCTCGTCCGTCACAGTGAGAGTAAAAGACCCCGTCGTGCTGGCAGGCGACGGTCTCTCAAAGCTGGCCAAGGCACTTGACCCCGTAGCCGTTTCCCCCAGCTCCCCATCCACGACAAACCTTAGGGTGCTTTGACCCTCCATAGCCACAGTTCCCCAAACCAACTTGTCTGCCTCAAAGTCATCCCCACCTATGACAGTGAAAGGTGCCGTTGCCAAATTTGGCGAAACAGTAAACTTTGTATCAGGTGACCGACCGTCTATTGACACAATCATCGGTGCCTCGTTCCGATTTATCCTGACATACACATAAAAAGGCTTCTCAGAAGAAAGCGAACCATCATAAAGCTTCAACTCGAACATTCTGTCGCAGTAAACATTACTGGAATCGACACTGGCAAAAACAGCCAACTTTTGTATAAAGCGCACCTGAACTGACGCCGAGCCGGTTAACTCCGTTAACCCGTTGCTCACAAATGTCACAGTAGTGTCAGTTGATGAAAGACCTCGGATTGGAACCGTAGCCACAGTCCATCTCAGACCGGTCGAGCTTTCACCCGGTTCCAGGACTGTGCTGTAGGTAAACGTACTAACCGTCCTGTAGGAAATTACGGTCTGATCTATGGCTCCAACAATAGTCGGTGGGGTGGCGGAGCCTTGAGCCAAAACATTCTGTGACCCGGCAAAAAATGTAGCGCACAAAACAGCAAGGCTTGCTACCTTTCTGCAATGCAAAAAAGACCAAGAAAATTTTGTGCGCACTCTATAGCTCCTCCGCCCAAGACACGGCTACCGGGCATTCACTTGAATCCCCGGCAACTAAGTCAAGAAGCAAATCGTACCACTGACCGCACCCCTCTGCCTATAACTCGCAACCCTTTCTTTGGGTTGCCGGGGCTAGTAGCTTCTAGCGAACTGCCCCGCCCAGAAGCGCCCTGATTCTGAAGCGCGAGACGCTTGGAAGAGGCTCACGAGTAACAGTAACGGTAACCGAATCGGATACATCCGAGCCTCCATGCCTGACTTCTACGACAAAACTTCCGGTTAGCTGTTGGGCTCCGGGTTGAGCTTCAACATCAACGTTCTTTGCCATGCTTATCTGAGTGCTGTTGCTATCAGCAAATACCACACTCAAACTTGTCGTGATACGGGAAAGGCTCCAAGTCAAATCAGCACCGCCGCCTCCACCACTTGCCGTGAGCGGGATGGTCGTGGCCACCGCGGAGTCGCCAGGCTCCAGTGTCAGCATTAGCGTTTCAGCAAGTGACGACCCTTGGTAAAAGATGAAAGGACCCCCATCTGGAAGGTATCTAACCGTCGCCAGAGCGGTGCTGCTCCCGCCAAACCCATCTGTGACCTGGGCGGTGAAAGTAGCGACAGTATCCACCTCTGAGGATGAATGGGGTGGCCCCTCAAAGCTGACGATTGCCGAACTTCCTGTCGTAGTTGTCGTTGTTTCTGTCGTGGATTCGCCCACCATAAAAGACGCTGTTGAACCTGCACTCACATCAACAATCGTCCAAGTCAGCGTTACAACTCCCGTTTTATCTTCGGCTGTAAAACTTATGAGGGTGGTTATTTCCCCAACAGGTAAGAGCAATATACCGTCGGTAACGTCTTGAACCGTGATGACGGGGGTCACATTTGCCACACTGACCATGACAACACTATTCGTGCTGTTTCCATCTGCGTTTGCCACTGTCAGAACGTAGCTCCCATCAAGCCGGGAAACGACATCCTGCAAAGTGGCGGTGAATACCGCAGTCTCACCCTTTGTTGATGAAGGCGTAACAACAACGTTATCAGTGCTGCCCACAGTCCATGTGAGACTCGCGCTCTGTCCAAGCCCGTGTGAAGCACTAAACGTAACCGAATTGCCTTCCGAGATTGGTTGCGAATCTGTCGGCATGAACGTTGGCGCGCTTTCCCTCGGATTAACAGTCACGTTAACCCGGCCTGTTTCACCCAAGCTATCGCTCACCATGAGATCAAAAGATACCACGGTTGCAGTCACCGCTCTCTCTAAACTGGCAACGGCATTTGTCCCCGTAGCTGTCGTCCGCAGCTCATCACTCACGACAAACCTCGCGGTGCTTTGACCCGCAACTCCATCGCTAATCACCCATGTCAAGTTTTCTGGCTCCAAAATCATCATCCGCCGTGACAGGAAACATCACAACCGTCAAGTTTGGCGAAACGGTGAAGTTGACATTGCCTTCACTATCAGGAGTCTGCCCGTCTACCGACATAATCACAGGATGCTGATTTTCTGCTATCACCACAGTCACCATTGACCGTGCAGTCGCGAGACCGTCAGAGAACGTGAGAGTGAATGTTCTTGTGGTGGCACCATCATCAAAGGCATTCACTGCTTGACTAAAGCGCACCTGGACTGATGCCGTGCCAGTTGACCTCGTTGCTCTATTCACGAACACCGCAGTGCTCTCGGCTCCAACCCCGCCAACCAGATTCCAGATCAGATCTTCCGGTCTATCACCCGGATCAAGGTCGCCTGCATTAAACGTAAATGTACTTACCGCCTGCTACTCGGAGATGGAAAGCGGCTCTGCTGAGGATCCGGTGATGACCGGAGTTGAGTTGGGTACATTCCTGACTGTCACACCAACCCTGCCGGAAAATCCAATGTCAACATCGGTGGCTACGACTTCAAAAGCCGTTGCAACGAACCCGTTGTCTGGATCCGGGCGTGTGAAACGAACCTTCACAGGTAAGGGAACATCAGTTGTCACTATTGACAAAGTGTCTGTTGTACTCTCATCACTCTTGACAAACGCCGCTTCACCAATGAGAGGTGCAGTAAGAGGTGCATCAAACGACAGTGTGACCGTCGCCGGGTACACTGTGGAAAGCCGTACCACAAAATCAGTTGAAGGAACCCTCTGGTGTGAATCAACAACAAGCGAATCCATACCAAACGTCGGTGGGATATCGGCGGCAACACTAACCGCGAAAGTCCAAGTGCTGGCAACCTGCTCGCCGCCTGTTGTGTTGGTGCCTAAGGCTTGCACCACAAACATGTCATTGGCACCTAAGCCAATGGGTTCACCAGGAGGGGAAAACGTATACGAAACTGTGAGCATTGTGCCTCGGGTGGTCGCAGCAGTTCTCCCGTCAGCCAACACAAAGACAGCAATTCCGGAGCTCGGCATTGACGCAAAATTCCAGCCTGTTTGTTCAAGATCAGTTCTCAGAGTGGACCCCGAAGTCTCCAGAAGCCACGTAGCCGCCGGCTCTTCTCTGCTCAATTGGATCCTACGAGTAGCAGCTTCGTTGTCTGCAAGAGAACCCCTGACAGGAAGAACGGTGGCAGGAGAAATGATGGCGAAACCTTCCTGAGCCAAAACATTCGACGATCCGGCAAAAAAAGCAGCGTACAAAACAGCAAGGCTTACCACCTTCCCGCAATGTAAAAAAGACCAGGAAAGTTTCGTGCGCATTCTCAACTCCTCAGTTTTGCGCTGCCGAGGTGAACGACAGCCGCAAACAAAAAACAAAAAATTACCATCAGATGTGGCATCTCGCATACCCACGCATTTCGTACAACATTCATGCGTACATTGGCTAAATAAAGAACTTGGGTGCTACAACCTGGATACGGCACTCACCCTAAAACACATCGCTAAAACATGGCTTCCAAGACATCGAGCGGCTCCTAAAGGCCAAGCAAGTTCAACTTGAGGACATAAAGCACTTAAGCAAGGATTACGCCCCTTTTACAAATCCGAAACAGAAAATCGTTCCCCCTTGCAACGACCAGAATCAAGCAAGACCCGATCGCGCGCGGTTACAACACGGGGTCTGCGGCTTGTAAACACCCGAAAATGACAATTCCCTGCAAGTCTCAAAACCCTTTGGGCGCGATCGCCCTGGGGACTCAACTGCTTTCCTTAAACTCAATTTCGTATTCAATTTTGGCGGTTTTTGCGAGCATCGAAGCGACAGATGACAGTTTTTTCATTGACAGGCTGACAATCGCTTCCACTTCCTCTTTGTCTATCCCAAGGCCGGTGACGACATACAACAGGTCTATGTGCGTGAAAACCGCAGGCTGCTGATCGGCGCGCCGTGCCTGAATGCGGATTTCCAGCCCTCGCAAGTCCCGGTTTCTTTGCTTGAGCGTGCTGACCAGGTCAAAAGCATTGCACCCGCCAAGCCCTATCAGCACCATTTCCATAGGTCTCGCTGCCAGATTGCGACCTCCCGCTGCTGGCGCGCCATCCATGACAACGCAGTGACCGCTACCGGTCTCACCAACGAAGCTCATGTCTCCGTACCACTTGACCTTGCTTTCCATCATTCCAGATCGGGGTACTGGTCAATAATTTCCCGCCGCATTTCTGCAATTTTCTCCTCTGACCGACCGCGGCTTCCGACCAAGGAAATTTTGGTCTCCACTGTTGCAGGCCTTCGTGACAGCAGCAGCAAATCGTCGGCCAGATAGAGCGCTTCGCGTAAATCGTGGGTGACAAAGAGCACCGCCGGGCAGGTTTCTTCAAGCCGCTGGAGCAACATTTTGCGCAAGCGATTTGCAGTCAGGGAATCCAGGGACACAAATGGCTCGTCCATGAGCAGTACCGGGGCTTCGACTATGAAGCCACGCGCCAAGGACACTCGCCGAGCCATTCCCAGCGAAAGAGATTGCGGGAAATGATTCGCAACCTGGGTCAGTCCCACTTTTGCGAGCATGTCCGTGACTTTTTGGTTGTTTTCACGACTTCTCCCACGAAAAACCAAAGACACATTTTCCTGTACCGAACGCCACGGAAGCAGCCTTGGCTCCTGAAAAACAAAAGAAACCGGGATCACGCTGTTCTTGGCATTCGGCAAATGGATTTCTCCTTCGTAATCCGTATCAAGTCCTGCAATCAGGTTCAGCAAAGTGGTCTTTCCGCAACCCGAGGGACCCACAAGCGCGGCGACTTTCCCTGACAGAACCTCAAAGGCAACGTCTTTCAGAACCGAAAGACGCTCTTCATCGCGAGAAAAGTATTTGCGGTCAATGCGAACATTTAAGCCTCGTTTCATTTGCGCCAGCGGTTCAAGTAGTTTTCCAAGGGTCGAAGGGCAAAAAACTCGACCACTTGCATGATGACGATAAAAACCAGCCCCCAGGACATGATGCCGGCAATGTCAAAAAGCTGGAAATTTTCACTGAGTTGAAAGCCCACGCCATCGCTACGCCCGAGCAGTTCCACGACCAGAACGATTTTCCATATCAGAGCGATACCGGAGCGCATGGAAGCCGCTATGTAAGGACCCAACTCCGGCAAAGTTACATTGAACAGGGTTTTCAGATATCCGAAGCGAAAGACTTCCGCGGTTTCCTGCAAGTCGCGGCGTAGTGCCCTCACCCCTTCCCGTATGGTGACAACCACATTGGGAATTTTGTTAACCGCTACCGCCGTGATGGCTGCCATCTCGGTCAGCCCCATCCAGATATAAGCCAGAATAATAACCAGCAGTGCCGGAACAT
This sequence comes from uncultured candidatus Poriferisulfidus sp., assembly GCA_965215765.1. Classification (GTDB taxonomy): domain Bacteria; phylum Pseudomonadota; class Gammaproteobacteria; order Poriferisulfidales; family Oxydemutatoraceae. Next base: position 2,970,706 of record OZ244118.1, read on the forward strand.
TCAGAAAAAAGATGAGCCACGGATCAAAAAGCTGGTCAGTCCGGCGATGGCTGCCGAGCAAAATACCCAAGGCAATGCCGATGCTGATGGCGATGACGAAGCTGGCGAACACTCGCCACAAAGTAATGCCGGTGTCTTTAAGCAGCAGCCCGCTTTCATAGTTATCCACGACTTCCGCCCAAACGAGCGTGGGACCAGGAAGTTCATCAGAACCCAGGTAGTGAGCTCCCAATCCCCACAAAACCATGAACATTGCGACGGAAAGCCCGGTGGCAAACCAAGGCGGGATTTCACCCCGTGCTCTCATTCTCTAGGAAGGCAGTGCTTCAGAAACGCCCCAAAACGTGCCCGGCGCCAAAATTGCTTTGTCACCAACCAGCTTGCTGCCACCAAATTTGTGCAAAATTCTTATGAGTTTTTTGGCGTCGCGCACGTTCCGGGGCACCACGGGGTTCGGGATTCCCTCAAGGTAACGCTTGCGCAAGGTATGGAACTCCTGGAGACCGGAAATTTTCATCAAAGGCTTGAGTCGCTCCCATTCGCTTTCCTCCGAACGAAGGAGTGAACGGGCTGCGCTTAGTGCTTTGCTGAAGCCGGAAATTATTCCGGGGTTGGCACGGGCAAAATCTTCTCTGAAAACGTAACCCACCAGAGGCGGTGGCTGGGAAATGCGCAAGGCGTGCAACATATCGCGGACTTCAATGAGGCGTCGGTAACCAAGTGCTTCCAGACGGGCACTGTAATGCCAGTAATTCAGCCCTGCGTCAAATTTGCCGCGCGCCATCTGACCGTTAATAAGAGGCGGTGCGGCGTAGACAAATTCTGTCTTTTTGGTGATGTCAAAGCCGAGCTTGGTAAGCGTAAATGCCTGGAGTAACAGCCAGCTTTTGTCTAGTGCCCCACCTGCCACACCCAGCCTGACCCCTTGCAGCCCTGACACATCATCAAGTGCCGAGTTCGCCGGCACCATAACTGCACCCAGCGCAGACGTGAAGGGTAGAAATGTGTAACCTCTGCCGCTGTTGCGCATTCTTGAAACCCAGATCCAGTCGCTGACAATGGCATCCACTTCACCACCGTTGAGCGCGATTTTTGCAGCCAGGTTTCCCGCGAAAGTGGTAACGCTGATACGAATGGTGTTTTCCCGATCCAGGCGATGCTCCTTGACGGTATTCAACTCCCAGTTGACCGTTCCAAAACTCAAGGTGCCAATTCTGAAGTCCGGGCTCGCCTGACCAGACGCGCACACGTAGAAGGAAAGAAAAATGCAAAGCAGCAAATTTCTGGAAAAGTGTATTTTCATGACGGTAGAAACGTGTTCGCTTGTTGTAGAATGCGCGTCTTGACTCAATGATTCAACTTATATGACAACAGCGCGATTCTACATTCTTTCTCTAGTGGGATTGGCGGGCTTTTGTGGGCCAACGTATCTGGCTGCGCAGGGAGTGGACTTGGCGAACTGGCCTTGCGTCCAACGTTATGTTCCCGAGCTTTCTCCCGGAGTGGCTGTTTTGCCCACACTGTCCACAGACGCCGTGAACAAAATTCTCGCCGAAAATCCAAAAATCAGCAGCTTGGCCAATCACCTCGCGCAACGTGACCTGCCGCTCCCTGATGCACAACAAGAGCTTGCCGTATTTTTGGATGAGACCGAATACAGTGGAAACATGGTGAGTTCTTTGCGTTACGACTTGGCGGGCTGGCTGAAGCCTGCGGCGAGTGAAAACTGGACAGGAAAAGCAAGGATGTGCCTTGCCTCCCTCTTGCAACCCGACCTGCCAAAAGCACGCAAGGAAAAATTGGAAGTTCTTCTGATCTCGCTTTTTGAGGCCGCGAACTATGAGCGAAAAACCCTCTTGCGAAAAATTCTGCTTTTCGGCAAAGCGCAAAACTCGTTGATCGAGGAGATGGATCGGAAAGCCCGGGTCGTAGCAGAGCACGAAAAGCAAGGGGTCACCGGCTCCCAACTTTTAGAGAGGATGCAAGCAGACTACAGGTGGACAACGAGGATCTTTGAACAGCGTGAGGAATCCATCCCCTATTTGTGTGAGCAGCCGGTTTTACTGGAACGGCGCTTTTATGCTTTGGGCAAAACCCTGTCAGGCGCAGTCTCCAGCCCGGAGTAAGACAGGCTTCCTGCCTGGTGCTTTAATCCCCTCTCTCGGCGTAGCTGGAGCAGTCACCGGTCATTTCGTACTGGGTAGAGGGCATAAATTTCCCGGTGTTGTTTTCTGCCAGCCGCGTACGCTGGATGTCATAAGCTTCAACTTCCCGGTTCAGCCAGGCTTCGCAAGCGGTGGCGATTGATCCGGTTGATGCCCCGGGCACTCCAGACACAATCCCGGAGGTGTGCTGGAAGTAGTGAACAAGCTCATGCATGAGAATGCTGCAATGCTGCAATGCTCCAGGTTGCTCAGGACGCGCAGTGAGTTATCCAGATAAATAATATTTCCTGCGGGGAACCAGCCTCTGACCAGGCATTCCCCATGACACACTTTCTCTGACAGCTCTTCCGCTAAAACAAAGGCAACTTTCGGCAAGACCGGACAGGGGTAGAGCGTGTCGTGGTTTCTCAGAAAGGCCGCGCGCAGATAATAAAGTGAGGAGTGCAGCACCTCATTCAGTCTTTCGTCGTAACTGAAGCGTATGGTTTTCCAAGTGTCGAAACTTGGCGGCGGCTTTCTTTCAGAGGAAAAATTCGTTACATCCTCCACAAAGGCACCACCGTCGGGCAACGCGGTTTCGTGAGCCGGACAGGCTCCTCAGAGAAAGGGGTTTTCTGCGACCTTGTACCTATTCCCAAATCGTCAAAAACAGGCAACAGAAACAACAAGGAAAGCGGCAAGGCAAATGCGAGAAATAGCGCATAGCAGGCTTTTCTGGAACGGCGCTTTTATGCTTTGGGCAAAACCCCGTCCGGCGTAGTCTCCAGCCCGGAGTAAGACAGGCTTCCTGCCTGGTACTTTAATCTCCTCCCTCGGCGTAGCTGGAGCAATCACCGGTCATTTTGTACTGGGAAGAGGGCATAAATTTCCCGGTGTTGTTTTCTGCCAGCCACGTACGCTGGATGTCATAAGCTTCAACTTCCCGGTTCAGCCAGGCTTCGCAAGAGGCGGCGGTTGTTCCGGTTGACGTCCCGGGCACTCCAGACACAATCCCGGAGGTGTGCTGGAAGTAGTGAACAAGCTCATGCATGAGAATGCTGCAATGCTGCAATGCTCCAGGTTGCTCAGGACTCGCAGTGAGTTATCCAGATAAATAATATTTCCTGCGGGGAACCAGCCTCTGACCAGGCATTCCCCGTGACACACTTTCTCTGACAGCTCTTCCGCTAAAACAAAGGCAACTTTCGGCAAGACCGAACAGGGTTTGTGTGAGCAGCCGGTTTTACTGGAATGGCACTTTTACGCTTTGGGCAAAATCCTGTCCGGCGTAGTCTCCAGCCCGGAGTAAGACAGGCTTCCTGCCTGGTGCTTTAATCCCCTCTCTCGGCGTAGCTGGAGCAGTCACCGGTCATTTCGTACTGGGAAGAGGGCATAAATTTCCCGGTGTTGTTTTCTGCCAGCCACGTACGCTGGATGTCATAAGCTTCAACTTCCCGGTTCAGCCAAGCTTCGCAAGCGGTAGCGATTGATCCGGTTGACGTCCCGGGCACTCCAGACACAATCCCGGAGGTGTGCTGGAAGTAGTGAACAAGCTCATGCAGGAGAATGCTGCAATGCTGCAATGCTCCAGGTTGCTCAGGACTCGCAGTGAGTTATCCAGATAAATAATATTTCCTGCGGGGAACCAGCCTCTGACCAAGCATTCCCCATGACACACTTTCTCTGACAGCTCTTCCGCTAAAACAAAGGCAACTTTCGGCAAGGCCGGATAGGAGTAGAGCGTGTCGTGGTTTTTCAGAAAGGCCGCGCGCAGATAATAAAGTGAGGAGTGCAGCACCTCATTCAATCTTTCGTCGTAACTGAAGCGTATGGTTTTCCAAGTGTCGAAACTTGGCGGCGGCTTTCTTTCAGAGGAAAGATTCGTTACATCCTCCACAAAGGCACCACCGTCGGGCAACGCGGTTTCGTGAGCCGCGACAGGCTCCTCGGAGAGGATGGGGTTCTGTGACCTTGCGCCTGTTCCCGAACCGTCAAAAACAGGCAACAGAAACAACAAGGAAAGCGGCAAGGCAAATGCGAGAAATAACGCATAGCAGGCTTTTCTGGAACGGCGCTTTTATGCTTTGGGCAAAACCCTGTCCGGCGTAGTCTCCAACCCGGAGTAAGACAGGCTTCCTGCCTGGTACTTTAATCCCCTCTCTCGGCGTAGCTGGAGCAGTCACCGGTCATTTCGTACTGGGAAGAGGGCATAAATTTCCCGGTGTTGTTTTCTGCCAGCCACGTCCGCTGGATGTCATAAGCTTCAACTTCCCGGTTCAGCCAGGCTTCGCAAGCGGCGGCGGTTGGTCCGGTTGATGCCCCGGGCACTTCAGACGCAATCCCGGAGGTGTGCTGGAAGTAGTGAACAAGCTCATGCAGGAGAATGCTTCGGTGCTCCAGGTTGCTCAGGACTCGCAGTGAGTTATCCAGATAAATAATATTTCCTGCGGGGAACCATCCTCTGACCAGGCATTCCCCATGACACACTTTCTCTGACAGCTCTTCCGCTAAAACAAAGGCAACTTTCGGCAAGGCCGGATAGGGGTAGAGCGTGTCGTGGTTTTTCAGAAAGGCCGCGCGCAGATAATAAAGTGAGGAGTGCAGCACCTCATTCAATCTTTCGTCGTAACTGAAGCGTATGGTTTTCCAAGTGTCGAAACTTGGCGGCGGCTTTCTTTCAGAGGAAAAATTCGTTACATCCTCCACAAAGGCACCACCGTCGGGCAACGCGGTTTCGTGAGCCGCAACAGGCACCTCGGAGAGGATGGGGTTCTGTGACCTTGCGCCTGTTCCCGAATCGTCAAAAACAGGCAACAGAAACAACAAGGAAAGCGGCAAGGCAAATGCAAGAAATAACGCATAGCAGGCTTTTCTGGTTGCTCCGCTTGTCACTCTGGATGACCTCGGGATTCAGAAGCAACCACCGCGGGATCGCAGGAGCACTTCGTTCAGACTGTACTGCTGAGTTGCCACTGATTTTCAAAGACCAGATCTTTGGAGTCATGGACAACGGCTTTGAAAGTTTCCGTGGGGGAACGCACCGTGTAGTAAAAAGTCATTTCCGGATTTTGGCTAAAAGTTACGTCTCCTGCGGCTGCAAGCACAGTTCTGTTTTTGGAGTCCACAATCCTGATGCCTTTTATGAAGTAAGCAGGCTGAAAAAAATTCGGATGGGAAATCCGGAAAGTGAACTTGGTCGGCACACCGGTGCGAATGTCTTCATGGTGCAACTCCATACGCCCGAGCCCCGCCTCAATGGCTCTCAAGGAATCGGCATCAAAAGAGGATTCAAGGGCAGTGCCTGAGCATCCCCCAGAAACATAAACGCGAGCCGAATCCATCAGGAGCCTCCCGTCATTCAGCTCGGAAATAATGCGCACAAAAGAGAAACCATGCACCCTTATATGTGTCGAGAAATCTGCTTTGCCATTTTCCGGGGTCATTTCAATAACAGCAGCAACCGGAGAAGGGTTGTCATCCACGATCAAGGTATGTTTTTTGATGAAACTCTCACGGGTCTGCGGCAGGGTCGAATAAACACTGACCGGCACATCCCCGGGTTCAGGTGGGTACTTGATGGTTTCAATCCGGATCTTTCCCTCGCCTCCGGCAATTTCCCGCTGACCGAAAAGCAAGGGGCGCAATTCAAGCCAAGAGTCAAGATCGGAACCGAGAGGGGCAAGGGTTGCACCAGCCGGCTTCATCTGCGCCATGATTCCAGCCCCGGCACAGATGCCGATAAAATTACGTCTGTCTTTAGAAAATCGTTGCATAGTTATCTCCTGTTCACACCCTATATAGCATCCCTGCTACCCCGAAGCAGCAAGGCAAACGCGAGAAATAACGCATAGCAGGCTTTTCTGGTTGCTCCGATTGTCACTCAGGATGACCTCGGGATTCAGAAGCAGCCACCGCTGAATCGCGGGATCGCAGGAACGCTTCGTTCAGACTGTACTGCTGAGTTGCCACTGATTTTCAAAGACCAGATCTTTGGAGTCATGGACAACGGCTTTGAAAGTTTCCTTGGGAGAACGCACCGTGTAGTAAAAAGTCATTTCCGGATTTTGGCTAAAAGTTACGTCTCCTGCGACTGCAAGCACAGTTCTGTTTTTGGAGTCCACAATCCTGATGTCTTTTATGAAGTAAGCAGGCTGAAAAAAATTCGGATGGGAAACCCGGAAAGTGAACTTGGTCGGCACACCGGCGCGAATGTCTTCATGGTGCAACTCCATACGCCCGAGTGCCGCCTCAATGGCTCTCAAGGTATCGGTATCCAAAGAGGATGCCAGGGCAGAGCCTGAGCATCCCCCGGAAACATAAACGCGAGCCGAATCCATCAGGAGACTCCCGTCATTCAGCTCGGAGATAACGCGCACAAAAGAGAAACCATCCACCCTTATATGTGTCGAGAAATCTGCTTTGCCGTTTTCCGGGGTCATTTCAATAACAGCAGCAACCGGAGAAGGGTTGTCATCCACGATCAAGGTATGTTTTTTGATGAAACTCTCACGGGTCTGCGGCAGGGTCGAATAAACACTGACCGGCACATCCCCGGGTTCAGGTGGGTACTTGATGGTTTCAATCCGGATCTTTCCCTCGCCTCCGCCAATTTCCCGCTGACCAAAAAGCAAGGGGCGCAATTCAAACCAAGAGTCAAGATCGGATCCGAAAGGGGCAAGAGTTGCACCAGCCGGCTTCATCTGCGCCATGATTCCAGCCCCGGCACAGATGCCGATAAAATTACGTCTGTCTTTAGAAAATCGTTGCATAGTTATCTCCTGTTCACACTCCACATAGTACCCCCTGCTACCCCGAAGGCTCAAGGCACCGTCTAAAACCTTGTGAGAAGCGGGTCAAATTGCCCTGGCCGGCTTCAACTGCGCCATGTCCAGCCTCGGCACGGGTGTCCTCTGTTGCATGGTTAGCTCCCGTGCAATAAAAGTGCAACCCCAAAGCCACAAGATACCCGTCTGTTCCTTACAACCTGTCTGTTCCTTCATAACCCATCTGTTCCTTACTTCCTGTCTGTTCCTTACTTCCCTTGTGGCCGGTGCCCGTCTGCTAAGAGCCTAAGGTAAAATTTTTGCCCACTGGGGACTTAATCCTTAAGGGGTCGCCGTAAGATGGTACAAAAATTACGACTCAATGCCAAGCAGGCTGAGCACGATTTTCCCGCCCAGCCGTGGTTCTGATTCAACGGTCTCGGTACGCACCAGCTTCACCAGCTCTACCCCCTTTGCATATCTCTCGTCAGTCACAAAAGCACCTTCTGACCGGGTCAGGCCCAAATCTCGAGGAACCATGGAATTCGCCCTGCCACGCACGTGCAGGCAATGAGTAAAAGTCTGCATCGGGGTTTGAACGGTCTCGTCCATGCCAACATAGATCCACAGCGTTCTTAACTGCAGACGGTTCGTCAAAAGAATGCTCCCCAGCGGGTAGGAACGCTTGATGATGATGGGGCTCGACACATACTGCCAATAGGTGTCAGCGTCGATCGGGAAGCGAAGAATAAAGCGATTCAGGACGTCCGGTCGGGGGGGTTCAACAATGCTTTGACTGGCTATGCGGGCAATGCCATCCAAATGCCTCAAGGCACCGTCTAAAACCTTGTGAGAAGCGGGTCAAATTGCCCTTGGCCAGCTTCAGTTGCGCCATGACTCCAGCCCCAGCACAGGTGCCGATAAAATTACGCCTGTCTTTAGAAAGTCGTTGCGTAACCACCTCCCGTGCAATAAAAGTGCAACCCCAAAGCCACAAGATACCCGTCTGTTCCTTACAACCTGTCTGTTCCTTACTTCCCTGCGGCCGGTTCCCGTCTTGGGTCTAAGTAGTCAGCTGTTGCCCACTGGGGGGCTTAATCCTTAAGGGGTCGCCGTAAGATGGTACAAAAATTACGACTCAACGCCAAGCAGGCTAATCACGATTTTCCCGCCCAGCCGTGGTTCTGATTCAACGGTCTCGGTATGCACCAGCTTCACCAGCCCTACCCCCTTTGCATACCACTCGTCAGTCACGAAAGTGCCTTCTGACCGGGTCAAGCCCAAATCTCGGGGAACCATGGAATTCGCCCTGCCGCGCACGTGCAGGCAATGAGTAAAAGTCTGCATCGGGGTTTGCACGGTCTCGTCCATGCCAACATAGACCCACAATGTTCTTAACTGCAGACGGTTCGTCAAAATAATGCTCCCCAGCGGGTAGGAACGCTTGATGATGATGGGGCTCGATACATACTGCCAAAAGGTGTCGGCGTCGATCGGGAAGCGAAGAATAAAGCGATTCAGGACGTCTGGTCGGGGGGCGGTTTCAACAATGCTTTGACTGGCTATGCGGGCAATGCCATCCGCAGTTTCCTGGAAGTAATAGCGATTGCCTGAACTGGTTCTCTTGACCTGCAACCATCTCTCGCCAATTTTTTTTGGCGGCAAGTTTTCCACCTCATGAACGAAACGCTCTGTTTTGCCGGAGTTCAGATGTTGCACGACTTCATAGCGCCACACCTTGCCTTCCTGGAGCGGGAACCAGCTTTCCTTCTGCTCTGGCGGGTTGCTGCAGTTGACGAGCAGCAGAACAATCAAAAGCGGAAAAACCTTCTGGAACATGCGTCCCATACGGCTACTACTTCCCGGGGAGTTCCGGTGAGGGAACATCGTAGACTTTGATTTGTATTTCATCGCTCGTAAAAAGCTCAAGTGCCTCGCCTCTGGCGGCTACTTTTTGCGCCTCTCCAATCTGCGGAAGCCCCTGCTGGATCCGATCCAGGGCAGCGGAAATAATTTTGTGCGTTTTCAGAGAATAAGGCACTTCATACGCCCGGGGCATGCTCCCTGGCTCACTCCCCTCCAGCGACAGCACCCAGAGAAAAATCTTTCCGGCCTCGTCTTGTCCCAAGGGATTGGCCTTGCTGTCCCGCTCTTCCTCGTCCAGCGTCTGTTTCGGAGGCTCCAGAACCAAGGCGCTGATAATCTGAAAACGAGCAGGAAGATTTTCGGACTTGTTCGGCCAGCCCAACAGGTCGTGCAAGGAAGTGTAGGCAACAAAAAACAGGGCACCCGCCAAAGCAACAGATGTCAGTTTCAACCAGAATGGCCACGGCGAGCGGAAACATAAATTCAGCACAAGGGCGACAAGAAAGGCGTACGCCACTCCCAAGCCGATAAGCGCGGTGGTCATCTGGACTCCACCTGTACCAGTTTTTTCGCCAAACTGGTGTTCACTGAACCGATCGTTCCATCTTCTCTGATTCGAAAGCGCACCGCTGTGCGCTCATCCCCCACTTGTGGCATGGCAACGTTGCCATAGTAAATAATTTCCAGCTTTGGATTGACTTTCACAACCCGAACCTTCGCTGTTACCGGTTCTCCGCTTTCTGACTGGTAATAGTGCAAGTTGACCACGTATTCACCCGGCACCACTTTTCGAATCGTAACAACTTCCTGATTCAGAGGGTTCGTAATTTCTTGCCCGTCCACCAGGATGATGTCGTTAGCTATCCCCCGGTCATCACGGTCGAGGTGCATAAACCCTTGCGACATGGAACGGAACCAGACGACGCGTCCCTGTGGGTCTTCAACCCAAGTGTCAATATCGTCCCCGCTGAAGTCGGCCCACTTTACGGTGATGATGTATTCCGCCTTGGGGTCAATAATTCCGCTTTTGGCTGGCGGGTTGAGAAACATGATCGCCACGAGGAACAGGAAAGTGAATGCCAGCAAGGCGTTGAAGAGCAGGTCTGTAAACGGGTCTATATCGATATTGCGTGCTTTCCTGCCAAATGCCACCTGAGTCTCCTCCTTCTTTCAGTCTGTATGACTGCTGAAACGCATTTGCGCAAAGTGTGCTGCGCTGGCAAGTAATTGATCCGCTGTCCGGTCAAGCATCAGATATTGCATGCCAAGCACCATGCTGCCGAGCAAACCCAGAAGCGTGGTATTTAACGCCACGCCAATCCCGACCGCCATCTTCGTCAACACCTGCTGCATTTGCGACAGTTGCAAAGAAGAAATGTCGGAAACCGAAGCCAACATCAGGATGAACCCCACCACCGTGCCCAACAATCCCAATTTGATCAGCATGCCAGTCAAAAACCACCCTGCCTCATGCTGACCCCTGATTTTGTCCGCCAGTATTTCATCCAGGCGGCTGCCTGAATTTTCCCGTGACTGAGACTGTGTGAGAAGGTCGCGAAAGTAGTCGGAGACTGGCGAGCTTTTGACCGGGGCTCCCTGGCAATAAAAGTGCCCATCAGCCACGCGCAGTTTTCCGGCATTCTCAATCAGGCCTGCCAAGCGTTCCTGTTCTTTTGACAGCGCGAATACCCTGAACCCGATATGAATCATGCCGCCCAAAAAGAGCAGACCGATGATCAGCGTAATTCTGGTTGGGTCGCGGCGAAAAAACTCGGAGGCAACCCCTTCTGTCACAGGGAGCCAAAGCAGGAAAGCGAGCACCAAAACAAATAACAGCCACCGCAAAACCAGCAGCTTTTCCTGTTCCGCTCTTTGCTGTTGGCTGCTGCTGTCCACTGTGTCAGCTTGCGGCAACAAAATGAACGGTAAGCATTTTTCGAGGCATTGGCCGACACCCAGTCTGTTTTGCGAGGATGAACGTCAGCAAAGTGATCAGCCGCCTAATTTCCTGCGATCATCATTTCATTCACCAGGACAGAGCCGCTCCTGATATTCGCACGCTCGTCGACGTCGGCTCCCACTGCGCTGATGCCGGCAAACATGTTTTTCAGATTGCCCGCAATCGTGATCTCCTGCACCGGGTACGCAATCTCTCCCTTCTCCACCCAAAAGCCCGAAACCCCGCGTGAATAGTCGCCGGTCAGGATGTTGGCTCCTTGACCGATCAGTTCGGTCACGAGCAAGCCCGTGCCCATGGCCTTCATCATGTCTTCGCAATCCCCGGATCCCGGCTGCAAAATCAGGTTGTGTATGCCACCAGCGTTACCGGTCGTACACATTCCCAGCTTGCGCGCTGAGTAACTGCCTAAAAAGTATCCTTCCAGTTTTCCGGAATCAACAATGGTGCGCGTTTGGGTCGCGACACCGTCGGCGTCAAAAGGGGCACTGCCTATGGCTCCGGGAAGTAATGGCTCTTCTCGTACATGCACGAGATCGGAAAATATTTTTTTGCCAAGCGTGTCGAGCAAAAATGAAGCCTTGCGGTACAGGGAGCCTCCGCTTACAGCAGACGCGAAGTGTGACAGCAGGCTTCGTGCAGTCTCGGGAGCGAACAAAATCGAAGCTTTGCAGGTCTTCAGTTTTCTGGCTCCCAGTCTTCTCAGCGCTCGTTCCGAGGCGCGCTTGCCAACCTCTTCCGGCAACATCAGTTGCCCCGGATGGCGATTGACCGTGTACCAGTAATCACGCTGCAAACCGTTGCCATCCCCGGCAATGACCACGCAACTGTTCGTGTGGCTGGTCCCGGCGTATGTGTGCGCTATGCCATGCGTGTTGGCATAGCAAACCATGGAACGTGAAGTGTCTACGGACGCGCCTTCCGAATTGACAATACGCGGATTGGAACGTGCGGCGTCTTCGCATGTCACCGCCAGGCTGATGGCATCCCGGGGGTCAAGATCCCAAGGGTGATCAAGGTCAAGATCCACACAGTCCCGAGCCAGCATGTCGGCATCTGCCAGCCCGGCGTAAGCGTCCGAAGCAGTGTATTTCGCTATTTGGCAGGCTCGGCTGGTGATTTCCTGCAATTCATCGATGGCGAGAGACGCAGTGGACGCACTCCCTTTCTGTTTCCCGAAATAAACCGTTACCGTGAAACTGTGGTCGCTGCCGTGTTCAATTTTATCGACCTCTCCGAGGCGGACATTGACCGAAAGACCCGTGCCGACCGAAGCGGCAGTTTCAGCACTGGTGGCTCCCAGTTTCCCGGCCTGCTCAAGCGCGCCGACAGCAGCGTCCTCCAGCTCCTGTTTAAGAGATTCGCGAAGCGGGGTCATCTGATAAGCGGGGGGCTTTCAGCGCCTGGTTGGCAGCCAGAGAGTGCTGCCTGGCGATTCAGGCATTGGTTCCCCCAACAGTAAGCCCGTTGATTTTGATCGTTGGCTGGCCAACTCCGACCGGCACCAACTGCCCTTCTTTGCCGCACGTTCCAACCCCTTCGTCAAGTTTCAGATCGTTGGCGACCATGGTGACCCGGGTCAGCACATCAGGCCCATTCCCGATCAGAGTCGCGTTCTTGATGGGATTGCCCAGTTTTCCATTCTCGATGCGATACGCTTCGGAAGCGGAAAAGACAAACTTTCCGGACGTAATGTCTACTTGTCCACCGCCGAAGTTGGCTGCGTACACGCCTTTTTTGACTGAGGCGATGACTTCCTCAGGAGCACAGTTTCCAGGCAACATGTAGGTATTCGTCATCCTGGGCATCGGCGAATGGGCATAAGACTCTCTTCTGCCATTGCCGGTAAGGGGAACGCCCATCAAAGATGCGTTCATGCGATCCTGCATATAACACTGTAATTTGCCGTCCTCAATAAGAGTCGTACATTGGGTAGGCGTTCCCTCGTCGTCAATGTTCAAAGAGCCTCGACGTCCCTTGAGCGTCCCGTCATCAACAACGCTTACGCCTCGACTCGCCACGGTTTCGCCGATGCGTCCGGAAAAGGCCGACGTTCCTTTGCGATTGAAGTCCCCCTCCAGACCATGACCGATCGCCTCATGCAAAAGAATACCCGGCCAACCAGGGCCAAGCACCACTACCATTTCTCCAGCCGGAGCGGCTTCCGCTTCCAGGTTGACCAGCGCCTGACGTACTGCCTCCTTGGCAAGTCTGCTGGCTTCGTTTTTGACAATGAACTCCCGAAAACCATAGCGACCACCCGAACCTGCCACGCCTTGCTCCCGCCGCTCCCCCTGCGTCACGATCACGGAGACGTTGAAGCGAACCAAGGGGCGAATATCCGCAGAAATAGAACCGTCCTGCGTCACAACCAACACCGTTTCATGAAAACCCGACAAAGAAGTCATGACCTCGGTCACACGCGTATCAGCTTGACGAGCCACGCGGTCTACCTCGTAAAGCAAGTCGAGCTTCTCCTTCGCGGCCAGATCGGCACCCGGATCCTTCACGTCATAAAGTGAAGGGCTTTGATACCGGGGCGCGATTTGTACGGCTTGGGTTTCCCCCGCTTTGGCAATGGCACGTGCCGTTTTACTCGCGTCAAACAAAGCCGGGGGAACGATTTCATTGCTGTACGCAAAGCCGGCGCGGTCGCCGCTTATCGCGCGAATACCCAAGCCTTGGTCGACATGAAACCCCGCTTCCTTGACGATGCCGTCTTCCAATGCCCACGTTTCCTGGTATGACTTTTGAAAATACAGATCTCCACCTCCCACGCCAGGCCCAAGTAACAGTGACAGGGCTCTGTCAACATGAGATTGCTCCACCCCTTGGGAGGCCAGCAAGGTCTCCCGGGCATTTTCCAACGTTTTTTCGCTCATGACCTCATGCTCCTTTAAAGTACGCGGTGGCTCAGGCAGGGAAACTGCGTGCGCAGCCGCTCCTGAAGCTGCCGCTCCAGGTTGGCAACGACGACGCCCGTTTCGGTCTCACGCTGAGCCAGGATGTTGCCCCAAGGGTCAACAATCATGGAATGCCCCCACGTTTTGCGGCCGCCAGGCAGCTCGCCAGTTTGCGCGGCGGCAATAAAAAAGACCTGGTTTTCAATGGCACGGGCACGAACCAGACATTCCCAATGCGCTCTTCCGGTCTCGGCAGTGAAGGCAGACGGCAGCACCACGACATGCGCACCCGCTGAGGCCATTGCGCGAAACTGTTCAGGGAAGCGGAGGTCATAGCAAACCGCCACGCCCAGTTTGCCCATAGGCGTGTCCAGCACCAGAGGCTCATGCCCCGCCTTGTAAACAGCTGATTCAGTGTATCTTTCACTGCTGCCTTCAATGTAGACATCGAAGAGATGGATCTTGTGATACACGCCGGCACAGCTTCCATCAGAGGCGTAGACCGGGCAAGCCGCCCAGACTTTGTTGTGCGTGTCGCTCGCCATGAGTACCGTGCCACCGACAACCCAGACTTGATTGCTGCGGGCGCAATCACTCAGAAAATCTTGAATCGGCCCCTTCCCCAGCTCTTCCGTATATTCCAGTTGTTGAAAGGGATCGCTCCCCACGAAAGCAAAATTTTCGGGCAGCACGACCAGCCCGGCACCGAGTTTTCCGGCTTCCCTTATGGCGTGCCCGGCGTTCTGGAGATTTTCGCTGAGCGAATCTCCGGTACACATTTGCACTGCTGATACTTTCATTTGAACTCTTTTTTCACCTCGTCCGGCTGGCATTATAATCACCTCGCTCGTTGCCGTTCGGGGTAACGACCACAACTTGAGGCAACCGCCACAATAATGGAAAAAGACAAGAAAACAAGACAGCACTCGTCCGTCGTGGTCGACGGCGTCACACGTGCGCCAAGTCGCGCCATGCTGCGCGCCGTAGGCTTTAGCGAGAGCGATTTCAAAAAGCCGCAAATTGGCATCGCTTCAACCTGGAGCGAAGTCACACCCTGCAATATCCACATCAATGAGCTGGCAAGCCACGTCGCCCAAGGGGTGAACAAAGCGCGCGGCAAGGCAGTGACTTTCAACACAATCACGGTCTCTGACGGCATATCAATGGGCTCGGAAGGCATGAAATATTCCCTGGTTTCGCGCGAAGTGATTGCCGACTCCATTGAAACAGTGACTTGCTGTGAAGGCTTTGACGGGCTCGTGGCAGTCGGTGGCTGCGATAAAAACATGCCTGGCTGCCTCATGGCGATGGCGCGCCTGAACCGCCCAGCCGTGTTTGTCTACGGTGGAACCATATTGCCCGGAGAGCATCGCGGCAAAAAAATAGACATTGTTTCTGTGTTTGAAGCCGTGGGCGCCCTCGCAAAAAAAGAAATAGGAAAAAAAGAATTCCTGGAAATTGAGCAACGCGCCATCCCCGGACCCGGTTCGTGTGGCGGCATGTACACGGCAAACACCATGGCTTCTGCCATAGAGGCCATGGGGATGAGCCTGCCAGGCAGCTCGGCGCAAAACGCCATTTCCAGCACCAAAGCCCAAGATGCCCTTCAGTCAGGCAAGGCAGTCATGGCATTGGCGAAAAAAGAGATTTTGCCGCGCGACATCATGACCCGAAAGGCGATGGCGAACGCGATCACAGTCGTGACAGCTTTGGGCGGCTCAACCAACGCCGTACTCCACTTGATCGCCATTGCCTCCGCAGCCGGTGTGCGCCTGAGCCTGAAGGACTTCTCGAGAATTGGCAGGCGCGTCCCGGTGCTGGCAGACTTGCGACCAAGTGGCCGCTACATGATGTCTGAACTGGTGGCAGCAGGCGGCATTTTGCCGCTGATGAAAATGCTGCTGGACAAAGGTCTCTTGCACGGGGATTGCCTGACGGTGACAGGAAAGACCATGGCGGAAAATCTTGCCGCCGTGAAACCGTATTCGCCCACGCAACAGATCGTGCGCAGTTTTGCCAACCCGATCAAGAAAACGGGGCACTTGGTGATTTTGTACGGGACTCTGGCTCCGGAAGGAGCGGTGGCAAAAATTACCGGCAAAGAAGGAGAACGCTTCAGCGGCAAGGCGCGGGTTTTTGCTTCCGAGGAAGAGGCGTTGAAACGCATTCTGGACGACACTGTGAAAAAAGGAGAAGTCATTGTCATTCGTCACGAAGGACCAAAAGGCGGACCTGGCATGCGTGAAATGCTTGCCCCGACCTCTGCAGTAGTCGGCAAAGGGCTTGGCAAGGATGTGGCGCTGATAACGGATGGACGTTTTTCCGGGGGCAGCCATGGCTTCGTAGTCGGGCATATCGCTCCCGAGGCGGCGGCGGGCGGACCGTTGGCGATCGTAAAAAATGGTGACACGATCAGCATCGATGCCAAAAAGCGAACAATTGATCTGGATATTCCGGAATCCGAAATGCACGAACGCCTGGCAAAATGGAAAGCACCACGGCCACGCTACAAGACTGGAGTGCTTGCCAAGTACGCCCGGCAAGTCAGCTCAGCCTCTCTCGGCGCAGTAACTAGCTAAGAGACGAAAGGTCGGACGGGTCGCGCTCAGCTTGAGCTTGTCCAGACTGAGTTAGTCCCGGAGCGCTTCCAGACACAACACAGCGCGGATAAGCCAATGCGTTTCGTGCCACTCCGATTCCCGAATGTGGCCAACAAGAGAAGATTGTGTTGTGCCGGAACCATCTTGCCCTTCATCCCCGGATTAGCGACCTGCCGTCAAGCGGTTTCAGTGAGACGGACAGCAGACACTGCTTCAACGCAAGGCCTTATATGGTGTTGACTTCCATTTGTTTTTAAGGATAATCACCACGAATCAGACGCCACCTGCGGCCTTTCGTGAAGGTTGTGGCTTGTGTGTCAAGTTTTTTTGAGTCGACCACAAAATTTTCCTCAAGTAACACAGGGTTACTTGTACGGGACTGACTTGGTGGGAAGGCTCCATTTAGAAAAGGAGTAAGTAGTATGAAAAAACTATTATCCACAACTGTAGGTGCGTTAGCTCTAATGGCCTATAGTTCAGCGGCTTTTTCTGCTTTCGAAGGTTTGTCCATGATGCGGATGGGCGATTGGGAAGTGGATTTTAGCGGTAACGTCAATGCCTTCTACACATTCGTCGAATGCGATGCTGCTGATGATGGGAACGTCGTAGCCGGCGGGCTTGCTTGCGGTTCCAACGGCTCTAGCCGTGACGTCAACGACGTCCGTACCGGTCTGTTGCCTTCCTGGTTGAATTTCTATGCGGTCACAGAAACCGATAGCGGGATCCGGACTGCAGTTCAGCTGAGCTTTCAACCTGGTGTTGATGGTGCCAATCAAGATGTTAATGGTGGGATTGACGGGGCTTTGGGTCTTAATAAGTCCAACTTCCGCCAGGTCTTTCTGACCTTCGGCAATGACGAGATGGGGACTTTCAAAATCGGGCGTGATCTTGGGCTTTATGCTTCCGATGCCATTCTCAACGACATGACGCTTCTTGGAGTGGGAACGGTCAGCGACCTTACGACTGGAGGTGGAAACACTTCATTGGGTCGCATCGGGGTCGGTTATCTCTATGCGGACTGGAAGGCTCAAGTACAATACGCGTCTCCAAACTACGACGGCTTTTCCTTCGCGGTAGCAGTAGTAGACCCATGGGCAGTTGCTGGATTAACTGGACAAACTCTGCCCGAGACACAAGAGCAAGATACACCCGGCTTTGAAGGCAAGATCAACTACAGCGGTCAAATGGACGACGTTGACCTTAGTCTATGGGCTGGCTTCATCTATCAAAGCATTGACTTTGTCGGTGACGCTCAGGGCGATCTTGATGCCACTGGCTGGGATCTAGGTGCCAAAATCTCGTCTGGTCCTTTTAGCTTGGTTGGTTATTACTACAGCGGCGAAGGCATTGGTACAACCGGCTTCCTGTGGGATGGCGTGGGAGACGCTGCTGGTGGCGGGCTAGAGGAAAGAGACTCCGACGGCTTTTACGTACAAGGCACGGTAGTCCTTCCCGACACCGGGACGAAACTAGGCCTCAGTTATGGCGAGAGCAGTCTTGACTTGACGTCTGCTGAAAGAGCGATGGGTAACAACCTTGTGGATACCAACGAGTCATGGATCGCCGGCGTTTACCATCCCCTTGGTGAAGCGTTGAACCTGGTTGCTGAGTACACCAATACGGAATCTCAAGCCCATGCCGGCCACAAAGCAGAGGAGGATGTGTTTGCGCTCGGCGCGATCATGTTCTTCTAATCCACTCTCGGAAAACCTGTCTCCGGTGGGCATTCGCTCACCGGGTCTCAGGTCTATTGAACAACAGCAAAAGGTCACAGAGATGTGGCCTTTTCTGTTTTTAACGAGAATCCTTGCCTTCTACCACGAATTTATGCTATAAAACGTTGGTCTAAGATCCCTAGCGCTCAATTCATGTGTGTAGGGGAACCAAGTATGGAGGTATTTAGATGAAGAAACTACTACTAGTAGTTATTACAGTTTTGGTGTTACCCGCCTATATCCCTACGGCTTTTTCTGCTTTAAAAAGTTTGCCCACGATGTGGACGAGCGAATGGAAAGTGGGCATTAGTGCTAGCGTCAATTACGACGGAACTAGTGTTGGAAACCCTGCAATCAGCGGTATTGCTTGCGTCTCTACAGATGGCAGGAGCTTTGACGTCAGCTACGTGCATACCCCCAAGCCTCAGTTGATTTTCTATGCGTGCACAGAAACTGATAGCGGGTGGCAAACTGCGGTTCGTCTGAGCTTGCGATCTAGAGCTCATGAAGGCGGAGGCTCTAGTACTGGGGGGGTTGGTGATGAGTGATGCTGCTCTCTTTTTCGGAAGCTCAAGGTAGCCGCAAAGTAGAAGAGGATGTGTTTACGCTCGGCGTGATCATGTTCTTCTAATCCTCTCTCAGAAAACCCTGTTCCCGGTTGGTATTCACTCACCGGGGATCAGTCTTAACAACAACAGCAAAAGGTCACAGAAATGTGGCCTTTTCTGTTTTTAAAGCCTTCTCAATAACACCGAACTAAGCAGAAAACCCACCGCAGTCACACACCACTAACACCTCTCTTTCAAGAAACAACACTCGAAGCGATAAGCATTACTCAGCGCGACCGACGCTGACTTTAAACCTCACTCCAGAGTTTTATCTGCTACCAACTTTATCCGCACGTTGCCGGTGGCAATAAGACCCTAAAAACAATAAGCCCCCCGACTGCTCGTGCTTGGCAAATGCATGAAAACAACGAATCTGCCTACTGACCCAACAGCGCAAGATGCCAACAAAATCAAGAAGGACACTTACCCGCTACTCCCGTAATACGTTAACGAGCATCGCGAACTCTCCTTTAACGTACAACCGTGTTCATGGAGAACTGATTTAAGGGAGAAGACTTTGGTTTTTAAGAGGAGTATTTGGTATGAAAAAACTACTACCAATAACTGTGGCTACTTTGGTGTTAGTCACCTATAGCCCTACGGCTTTTTCTGCTTTTGAAGGTTTGTCCATGATGCGAATGGGCGACTGGGAAGTGGATTTTAGCGGTAACGTCAATGCTTTCTACACATTCGTCGATTGCGATGGTGCTGGAGCTGGAAACCCTGTAGATGGCGGGCTTGCTTGCGGCTCTGCAGATGGCAGGGACTTCGATGTCAACGACGTGCGGACAGGCCTATTGCCTTCCTGGTTTAATTTCGTTGCGGGCACAGAAACCGATAACGGGTGGAAAACTGCGGTTCACCTAAGCTTTCAACCCGGTGTTGATGGCGGTAATCAGGCTGCTAATGGGGGGATTGATGGGGCTTTAGGTCTTAATACTTCCAATTTCCGCCAAGTTTTTCTGGTCGTCGGCAATGACGAAGTCGGGACTGTTAAATTTGGGCGTGACCTTGGGGTTTTCGGCTCCGACGCCATTCTCAACGACATGACGCTTCTTGGAGTCGGAACAGTCGGAGGGACTACTGGAGGGGGAAACACTTCATTGGGTCGCATCGGGGTCGGTTATATCTATGCGGACTGGAAGGCTCAAGTGCAATACAAGTCTCCTGACTACGAAGGCTTTTCCTTCACGGTAGCCATCGTAGACCCATGGGCAGCATTGGATGCCCCGATGACTGCAGGGTCGGTGACGTTAGTCAGTGGACAGGGCGTGACTCAAGCACAAGACACACCTGGATTTGAAGGCAAGATCAACTATAGTGCTGAAATTGATGACGAGACTGACCTTAGTCTATGGGCTAGCTTCATTTACCAAAGCATAGATTTTGTTGTTTCCCAAGGAATAAGTCAGAGCGACCTAGACGCTACTGGCTGGGATCTCGGTGCCAAAATCTCATCTGGTCCTTTTAGCCTCGTTGGTTATTACTACGACGGTGAAGGAATCGGGACTACAGGCTTTATGAGGGATGGCTTGGGATTGGGTGCAGTAGAGCTTGTGGAGAGGGACTCCGACGGCTTTTATGTGCAGGGTACGGTAACATTTCCCGACACCGGGACGAAACTCGGACTGAGTTATGGTGAAAGTAGTCTTGACTTGACAGGTGCCGAGGATAGAGCATGGAGAGACGGTTTACCCGCCGCTGCCCCCTTGGGAAATTTGGTAAAAAGCAATAGCTCATGGATCGCCGGGGTTTACCATCCCGTTGGTGAAGCGTTGAACCTGGTTGCTGAGTCACCAATACGGAAGCTCAAGCTCAGGCCGGACACAAAGCAGAGGAGGATGTGTTTGCGCTCGGCGCGATCATGCAATTCTAATCCACTCTCGGAAAAACCTGTCTCCGGTGGGCATTCGCTCATCGGGGCTCGGGTCTATCGAACAACAGCAAAAGGTCACAGAGATGTGGCCTTTTGCTGTTTTTAAGGCCTTCTCAATAACACCGAACTAAGCAGAAAGCCCACCGCTTAAAGCACCACCAATACGGAATCTCAAGCCCATGCCGGCCACAAAGCAGAGGAGGATGTGTTTGCGCTCGGTGCGATCATGTTCTTCTAATCCACTCTCGGAAAACCTGTCTCCGGTGGGCATTCGCTCACCGGGTCTCAGGTCTATTGAACAACAGCAAAAGGTCACAGAAATGTGGCCTTTTCTGTTTTTGAAGCCTTCTCAATGACACTGAACTAAGCAGAAAGCCCACAGTAGCCAAGCACTGCACTACTGGCACCTCATCTTTTAAGAAGCAATAGTCGAAGCGATAAGCATTGCTCAGCGCGATCGCCGCTGACTTTAAACCCCACGCCAGAGTTTCATCTGCTACCACTTTATCCGCACGTATGCCGGTGGCAACAAGACCCTAAAAGCAATAAGCCCCCCGACTGCTCGCGTTCAGCGAACACGTGAAATCAACGAATCTGTCTACTGACTAACAACGCGGTTCGGCAACAAAACCAAGAAAGACACTTGCTGCTACTCACGTAATATGTTAATAAGCACCACGAACTCTCCTTTAACGTACAGCCGTGTTCATGTAGAACTAATTTAAGGGAGAAGATTTTGGTTCTTAAAAGGAGTAAGTAGTATGAGAAAACTATTATCAATAACTGTGGCCACTTTAGCGTTAGTCGCCTATAGTCCTACGGCTTTTTCTGCTTTTGAAGGTTTGTCCATGATGCGAATGGGCGATTGGGAAGTAGACTTTAGCGGTAACGTCAACGCTTTCTACACTTTCGTTGATTGCGATGGTGCTGGAGTTGGAAATCCCATATACGGGGGGCTTGCTTGCGGCTCTGCAGATGGCAGGGACTTTGATGTCAACGACGTGCGGACAGGCTTATTGCCTTCCTGGTTGAATTTCTATGCGGTCACAGAAACCGATAACGGGTGGAAAACTGCGGTTCACCTAAGCTTTCAACCCGGTGTTGATGGCGGTAATCAGGCTGCTAATGGGGGGATTGATGGGGCTTTAGGTCTTAATACTTCAAACTTCCGTCAGGTCTTTCTGACTTTAAGTGGTGACAAATTCGGGACTTTGAAAATTGGGCGCGACCTTGGAGTTTTCGGCTCTGACGCCATCAATAACGACATGACGCTTCTTGGCGTGGGAACAGTCGGTGGTACCACTGGAGGTGGAAACACTTCATTAGGTCGTATTGGGGTTGGTTATATCTACGCAGACTGGAAAGCGCAAGTGCAATACGAGTCTCCCGAGTTTAAGGTTCTTAGTGGCAATGCCTCCTTCACGGTAGCAATCGTTGACCCATGGGCAGTGAGCTTTTCACCCGGGGCGTTACCACAAGGAATGGCAGTAGGTCAGGAACGAGATAGGCGTGGCTTTGAGAGCAAGATCAACTATGACTTTCAGTGGGGCGATTTTGATTTTTATCTATGGGCGGGCGGTGTCTATCAAAGCTTAAAGTCTGACGGTCCTGGTGGTTTAAGCTCTTTTGTCGCTCGTTCCGTTATCGGTGTGGATTGGGGTGGGAAAGTTTCGCTGGATTCCTTTACATTGACAGGTTATGCCTACAGTGGCAACGGCATCGGCACAACCGCCTTTCTCCGGGATGGCATTGGGCTCTCCGTTGATGGGGTCACCCCGGCACCAGGGAAGCGAAATTCTAACGGCTTTTATGTACAGGGCACGTTTGTCCTTCCCGACACCGGAACAAAACTCGGCCTCAGTTACGGCAAAAGTAATCTTGACTTGACAGGTACTGAGGAAAATTTAAGGAGAAATGGTGTGGCCGACACCTTCAAATACTATGAACTTACAAACGAGGAAGCCGCGGTCTATACGGCCTATGGGGCTAACTTGGGAAATTTGGTAAAAAGCAATAGATCATTGGTGGCCGGGGTTTACCACCCCCTTGGTGAAGCGTTGAACCTAGTTGCTGAGTACACCAATACGGAAGCTCAAGCTCAAGCCGGCCACAAAGCAGAGGAGGATGTGTTTGCGCTCGGCGCGATCATGTTCTTCTAACCCACTCTCGGCAAAAATCTGTCTCCGATGGGCATTGGCTCACCGGATCTCAGGCCTATTGAACAACAGCAAAAGGTCACAGAAATGTGGTCTTTTCTGTTTTTGAAGCTTTCGCAATAAGTCGAACTGAGCAGAAAGCCCACCGCTTAACGCACCACTAACACCACTCTTTCAAGAAGCAATACTCGAAGCGATATCCGTAGATGAAGCTCAGCGCAACCGCCGCTGACTTTGAACCTGGCGACAAAATTTCATCTGATGCCTGCTTTGTGCGCACGAAGCCGGTGGCAACAAGACCTTTAAAACCACAGGCACCGAACTGTTGCCTTTTGCAAAGCGCAGGAAAAAGCCCTGCATTCAGCTGCTAAAAAAATCCCGCGCAATAGCAGTAAAACCAGGAAAGATGTTTGTCAGCTACTTCCAAGCATGTTACAAAGTGATCACCATTTCTCCCTAACAGCACAGCCGTGTTCACAGAGAACTGATTCCAGGGAGAAGACTTCATTTTTATAAGGGCCATCTGGTATGAAAAAACTGCTATCAATAACTGTGACGGCTTTGTCGTTAGTCGCCTATAGCCCTGCGGCTTTGTCGTTAGTCGCCTATAGCCCAGCGGCTTTTTCCGCTTTTGATGGTTTGTACATGATGCGGGTGGGCGAATGGGAAATGCACTTTAGCGGAAACGTCAACGCCTTCTACACATTCGTTGATTGCGATGGTGCTGATGCAGGGCCAGTAGCCGTTGGGCTTGCTTGCGGTTCCGTACTCGGCGACCGGCAGGTCAGCGACGTGCGCACCGGCCTATTGCCTGCATGGTTGAAAATTCACGCGCGCACAGAAACCGAAAGCGGGATCAAAACTGCAATTCACCTGAGCCTTCTAGCCAATGTTGGTATCGAAAGTCAGGCTCCTTTTGGGGGGATTAGTGGGGCTTCCGGGGTTAACACTTCCAATTTCCGCCAAGCCTTTCTGACCTTTGGCAATGACGATATGGGGACTATCAAGATCGGGGATTTTCTTGGGGTTTTTACTTCCGATGCCATTATCAACGACATGACAATTCTTGGTGTGGGGACGGTCAGTGATGGTACTGCTGGAAGTGGACACGCTTCAGTGGGTCGCGTTGGGATCGGTTATCCCTATGCAAACTGGAAATCTCAAATACAATACGAGTCTCCAGACTACAATGGCTTTTCCTTCACGGTAGCAGTCTTGGAGCCATGGGAAGTGTTTGCACTAGGCACTGGACATTTACAAATTCCGGCGCAAGCGCAAGATACACCCAGCTTTGAAGGCAAGATCAACTATAGCGGCCAAGTGAACGACGTTGACCTTAGTCTATGGACTAGCTTCGTTCATCAAAGTATAGATTTTGTTGTTCCGCAAGGAGTCACTCAGGACAACCTTGACGCCACTGGCTGGGAACTCGGTGCCAAAATCTCGAATAATTCTTTTAGCCTGGTGGGTTATTACTACGAGGGCGAGGGAATCGGCACCACCGTTTTTCTCTTTGATGCCTTGGGACCTGATAGTAGCAGGCAACAACTTGAGGAGCGAGATTCAGATGGCTTTTACGTACAAGGCACGGTAACCCTTCCCAACACCTGGACGAAAATCGGCCTCAGTTATGGCGAAAGCAATCTTGACATGACTTCGGGTGAAACCTTACTAGACTCAGGCCACTTGCTGAAAAGCAATGCCTCATGGATTGTTGGCATCTACCAACCCCTTAGTGCAGCACTACACCTGGTTGCTGAGCACACCAATACGAAATCTCAAGCCCAAGCCGGCTACAAAGCAGAGGAGAATGTGTTTGCGCTCGGCGCGATCATGTTCTTCTGACCCACTTTCGGAACCCCCTGTCTCCGGTGGACATTCGCTCGTCGGGGATAGAGCTTATCGAACAACAGCAAAAGGTCACAGAAATGTGATCTTTTTTGTTTTTGATGCCTTCCCGTTAACGCCGAACTAATCGAAAAGCTCACCGCGCATGACTGACACCTCTCCTTTAAGAAGCAATGTTCGAAGCGATAAGCATTGTAAACATTGGCGACAGAATCTCATCTGGTGCCAGCTTTGACGCACGAAGCCGGTGGCAGCAAGGTCTTGAAAATCACAGAAGCCGAACTGTTGCCATTTGCCAAGCACAGGGAAAAGCCTTGGGTTCGACAGTTGAATCAGTCACACACAATAGCAGCAAAACCGAGAAAGGCTTATACTTCGCGCCGTCATGTTTTTTTGTTCCCCCAAGACAGTTGAACTCTCGCTCTTAACACCATGAGTCGTGAGTGGCTTGCAGCAAGGTTCTGAACAGCAAACACAAAGCCCCATGAAATTTAAGCCTTCCTTACACTGCCTTTATCCCGCGTGTCTGTTCATGCTGTTGTTTGCTTTCACGGCAACAGCAACTGCCGAGACGGTGGTTTGGACAGGCTCTAATGACCAAAAGGTGTGGCTGGATGCGAGCGGATCCCGTCAGAAGAACCGGCATCCGTACAAAATTTCGCCGCAAACGCTTAGCAGGTTCCTGGTGAGCCTCGAGATCTCCGAAAACAACAAAAAAGCTGTCAGGAAGGGAAATCGTGTCCCGCTCTTTTCAGAAGGCAAAGCCAACGAACTCGCTCAGTTGCTTGCCAAGGCACTGCGCAAGGTACGCCCGAATCAGGATGTGTTTTTTCAAATCAATGACACGGAAGAAGGATTTGCTGCATTCTTGGGGAATGAAGTCGTCAGCGGAGGCCGAGCCTTCGTAAACGCACGCGGATACTTGAATATTATTTTTGGCGAAATCAAAAAGGGTTACAAAGAGAAATGGCTCTTAGGGCAAAAAGTGGATCAAGACGTTCCCGTACAGACGGGAGAGCGATCAAAGGCAAGGCGGCTACAATTCCGAATTCAGCCCGTTTCGGGCTTACGTTTTGCCAAAAGATCAAATGGAAAGAGACGCCAAGACTGGATCATTTTTGATCCACGTGTCAGCCTGCAAGCTGACAGCAAACCGACATCAGCAGGCTTTTCCGGACTGGAAGAGCGTCTGAGACGACTGAAGCGTTTACGGAGTTCAGGCTTGATCAGCCCGGAAATCTATAACGCCGAAGTGAAAAAACTTCTAAAAAACTTGTGAGGCAACAACATGATTGAAAATGATTTTTACACGGAAGAGAACCATGGTTCTTTTGAGACTTTCGACCTCGGTGATTTCAATTTGACACGAGGTGGTACGCTACCTGATTGTCAGTTGGCTTATGCGACTTTCGGGGAACTGTCTCCAGCCAAAGACAACGCCATTCTTTTTCCCGTGATGTTTTCCGGCACCAGTGGCAGTCTGAAACATTACGTGGACAAGGGCTTGGCATTGGATCCGGAAAAATACTTCATAGTCATCCCCAATCAACTGGGTGGCGGAATCTCCAGTTCCCCACACAACACCCCTGCCCCGCATGGCATGTCGCATTTTCCGAAACTTGATATTGCCGATGACGTGATTGCCCAGCACACTTTGTTGACACAACACTTTGGCATCAACGAGTTACA
This sequence comes from uncultured candidatus Poriferisulfidus sp., assembly GCA_965215765.1. Lineage (GTDB taxonomy): Bacteria > Pseudomonadota > Gammaproteobacteria > Poriferisulfidales > Oxydemutatoraceae. The sequence goes on from OZ244118.1 coordinate 2,996,831, forward strand.
GCTGGTGACGGGTTGGTCCATGGGATCACAGCAGACATGGGAATGGGCGGTTCGTTACCCGGACATGGTGCGGCGTGCGGCACCAATTGCCGGTACCGCGAAAGTCACCCCGCATAACGCTTTATACGTAGATGTTTTCAGCGATGCCTTGCGCTCTGATCCGGCGTGGCAAAACGGGGAGTACACCGATGCACACGGGGTAGAAACCGGCCTGCGTCGTCTGGCGAGGGTTTTCGCTCTGATGGGAGTTTGCCCGGAGTTTTACAGACAAGAGCAGTGGAAGCGTGTGGGCATTGATTCAGTGGCGAACTTTTATGCCGGCTTTTGGGAAAAGTGGTTTCTCCCCATGGATGCCAACGCCCTGCTATGCATGGCTGACAAATGGAAGCACGGAGATGTCAGTGCGCCTTACAGCGGCGGACTCGAAGAAGCGATGGGAAGAATCACAGCCAAAGTGGCGGTAGTTGCGTTCAAAGAGGATATGTTTGTCCCGGTTAACGACTGCGCAGACGACCAGAAACTGGTTGCGAACAGCGAGCTCCACGTTGTAGAAAGCCTTTTGGGACACTTCTCAATGCTTGGGCTTTTCCCGGAAGACTTCAAGCAACTGAACGTTATTCTCGGAGACTTGCTGAACAGCTAGGCTCGCAGCCTTTCTCTCTACGGCTACCCCTCGCTACCTCTGACTTTCGCCCACCCCGGTCGGTGGCCAAGTGAAGGACATCGTGCTTTTTTACTCAGCCGCCTTGCGCTTGCTGCCCGTCTTGTCGTGCGTCA